>JBCAXA010000024.1:0-505 GCA_038534295.1 Pseudomonadota bacterium | reverse complement strand
TCGAGGGCGAGCGCGTGCCCGCCGGCGCCGAGGATGCGTGTGCCAGGGCGCGCGCCAGCCTGCCGACGCTCACCGAGGCGCTGAACACGGCGCTGCTGAGCGCCGTTCGCGACCGCGCGGCGGAGCGCGGCGACGAAGATGGGCGCGGCGCGGACGGCGCGCTCGTGCGCCGCGCGGGCGCCGAGGCGCCGCTGATCTCCTCGGAGGCGGCCGAGGCGCTGCAGATTCGCCCGTTCCGCGACGTCGAGGTCGTGATCGTGGCGGTGGATCTGCCCACGGTCATCGCGGTCGGCGAGCCCGGCGACCCGCAGACGCTGTCGGACGCCAGCATCGAGGACGGCACCGATCCGCTCGCCACGCCGGAGATCGGCGACGTCGTCGCCAACGCCCAGCTAGAGACCGCGACCGAAAGCCTCGCCGGGGACGAGGCGGCCGGGCGGGACGACATCGTCGTGGCCCAGAGCACCACGGAGGAGCCGGCGTTCCTCTCCGAAGCCGAAGACGC
>JBCAXA010000023.1:0-516 GCA_038534295.1 Pseudomonadota bacterium | reverse complement strand
GATGTCGTCGAGATCCGCGGCCATGGCGTCCGTGGCGACCACCTCGAAAATCGGGGTCAAAGCCGCGAGCACCCGTTGGCCGTCGGTCTGGCCGAGCGGAACCAGTCGGACCGCGGCGCTGATGAGGTTCGAGGCGAAGGCGTGCAGGAAGAACTCCACCGTCTGCAGCAACGGAATCTCGTGTGTGGCCGCGGCGCGTCCCACAGCGATCGGATACGCCACCGGCGCGGCGGCGCCGCCCCAGGCGGCGGCCGTGGTTTCCGCAAAGGCGGCGCCTTCGCGAATAGCGACGGGCGTCAGGTTCACGCGATTGGTGACGTCGCCGACGGCGAAGATGTGGTCGACAGACGTGCGCGAATAGGGATCGACGATGACGGCGCCGTTCGCTTCGGTTTTCACGCCCGCGTTTTCAAGGCCAAGGCCTCGGGTCGCCGGTTTGCGACCGATCGCCCAGAAAATGAGATCGGCGTCGAGCGTTGTTCCGTTCGCCAGATGGATGCGTTTTTCGTCGCCTTC
>JBCAXA010000022.1:0-530 GCA_038534295.1 Pseudomonadota bacterium | reverse complement strand
CGAACCCCGATGTAGGAGCGGGCTTCTGCCCGCGATGGATGCCATCCGGTTACCGCTGCGTCGAACCCAGATGTAGGAGCGGGCTTCTGCCCGCGATGAATGTCATCCGGTTACCGCCGCGTCGACCCCCGATGTAGGAGCGGGCTTCTGCCCGCGATGGATGCCATCCGGTTACCGCGGCGTCGACCCCCGATGTAGGAGCGGGCTTCTGCCCGCGATCGAAGGTATGCGGTTGCGGTTCGTCGCTTCGACAGTTTGAGCGCGGCCGGGGCCTAAGCAGCAGCTACCGCGCTAGCCGAAGCGCGCCCGAGGATTGGATTGCAGTACCTTTAGACTGGCAGACGTACGCGGGATTGACCCGCGATTTGAGGCTATCTATGCGCACGCCAGCATTCGCAACTGTTGTTAGGCGGACTTTGGCCTCACTTTGTTCGCTCGTTGTCGTTTGCCCTGCCGTTCTTCATGCGCAGCATTGGGATCTACAGCCATCACCCATCCAACGAATCGAACTCGAAGGCGTGGATGCAAAC
>JBCAXA010000021.1:0-535 GCA_038534295.1 Pseudomonadota bacterium | reverse complement strand
GAATCGGCCCAGCCCGGTCTCGGAGACGGCGAAGTCGACCTCGAGATCGCGTGACAGCGCCTCTAGCTGGTCCTCGGTCATGATCTCCATGGCTGCCTGGCGCACCTGCTTCGGCGTGAGTTCCATCTTGTTGACCGACATGATCTTGCCGTCGATCTTGATCTTGACCGGCGAATAGGGGGCGAAGAACAGGTCCGAGGCCTTCTTCTCCACCATCAGCTTGAACAGGGGCTTGACGTTCATGGGCGTTCAGGTCGCCGGCTAGAAACTCATCGTTTCGCCGGACTCCTCCTCCATGATCTTGAGGCTCGCCGCCTGCTCCGCCGTCAGGCCGCCCTCGCGCTTCGAGTTGAGACGGATGTTGAGGCGCAGCTCGTTCTTCGAGTCTGCGTTTCGCATCGCGTCCTCGTAGGAAATGATCTCTTCTTCGTAGAGCTGGAACAGCGCCTGGTCGAAGGTCTGCTCGACCGCATCATCAACTTCTTCCCCGAGGAGCGGCGCACCCAGCTGCTCATGGACCTGTCGCTCAACACGC
>JBCAXA010000020.1:0-550 GCA_038534295.1 Pseudomonadota bacterium | reverse complement strand
GGGAGCGCGAATGGCTGCGCGACTACCGTCCCATGCGCTTCGCCGAACGTTTGTGTAGGTGACGGCGGCGGCGCCGGCATCGAGCAACGCCGACTCCACGGTATCCGCGTCGAGCCCGGCCAGCGCCAGCGTGATTTGCTGCCAGGCCATGCCCGGGCCTCAGAGCCCGAGCCGTTTCTCGAGATAGTGAATGTCCGTGCCACCGGCCAGTACGGCCGCGTGCTGCAGGATCTCGAGGTGCAGTGCGATGTTGGTCTTGATGCCTTCGATGACCATCTCGCTGAGCGCGCCGCGCATGCGCGCAACGGCGACGTCGCGTGTGTCACCGTGGGTGAGCAGCTTGCCGATCATCGAATCGTAGTAGGGCGGTACGCGGTAACCGTTGTAGACGTGGCTCTCGACGCGCACGCCTGGGCCACCCGGCGCGTGCCACAGGTCGATCGTGCCTGGCGAGGGCATGAAGTTCTTGGGGTCTTCGGCGTTGATCCGGCACTCGATGGCGTGGCCACGCATGACGACTTCATCCTGCGTGAACGACAGCGGCTCGCCC
>JBCAXA010000018.1:0-568 GCA_038534295.1 Pseudomonadota bacterium | reverse complement strand
GAGACCTTCATCGTGCAGCCAACCTGTCCGCCCGCCACGAGCTTGGCCGTAATGGGCACGCGTGCCGCCCGCGGCCGGCGGTCTTGGCGCGCGTAACCGTAATACGGGATGACCGCGGTGATGCGCGACGCCGACGCGCGCCGGCAAGCGTCCACCATCACCAGCAGCTCCATGAGGTGCTCGTTGGCGGGCGGACAGGTTGGCTGCACGATGAAGGTCTCGCGGCCGCGGATGTTCTCGAGGATCTCAACGGTGGTCTCACCGTCCGAGAACTTGCCGACATGCGCTTTGGCGAGTGGAACGCGCAGGTGGCGTGCAATGGCGGCGGCGAGCTTGGGATGCGCGTTGCCCGTGAACAACGCGAGACTGGCAATTTCCACCGACAACCCCCCGACGGCATGCGAATAAGACGTTACGACGGTGGCTGGGGTGGCAGGATTCGAACCTGCGCATCACGGGATCAAAACCCGTTGCCTTACCGCTTGGCTACACCCCAGTGCATGACCGACGCCGCTGTACGTGCCGACGACACCGCGCGATCGAAACGTCGCATCTGGAAGCCGCTGAC
>JBCAXA010000017.1:0-661 GCA_038534295.1 Pseudomonadota bacterium | reverse complement strand
AAGTCTCCCACCTATCCTGCGCAATCAAAGCCCGAACCCAATACCAAGCTACAGTAAAGCTTCATAGGGTCTTTCTGTCCAGGTGCAGGTAGTCCGTATCTTCACAGACAATCCTATTTCGCCGAGTCTCTCTCCGAGACAGCATCCAGATCGTTACGCCTTTCGTGCGGGTCGGAACTTACCCGACAAGGAATTTCGCTACCTTAGGACCGTTATAGTTACGGCCGCCGTTCACCGGGGCTTCAGTCGTTAGCTTCATCAAGACTAACCAACTTCTTTAACCTTCCGGCACTGGGCAGGCGTCAGCCCCCATACGTCATCTTGCGATTTTGCGGAGACCTGTGTTTTTGGTAAACAGTCGCCTGGATCTCTTCACTGCGGCCCCCCGTTAAGAGGGCACCCCTTCTCCCGAAGTTACGGGGCCATTTTGCCGAGTTCCTTAGAGAGAGTTATCTCGCGCCCCTTAGTATACTCAACCCACCCACCTGTGTCGGTTTACAGTACGGGTCTAATTGCTTCAACGCATCCACAGCTTTTCTAGGCACTATTGTTCACTACGCAAGGTCCGTAGACCTCTCCCAATCCATTTAGGGTGTAGCTAGTCGTCATGCGTCCTTGCAATGCTCCACAATTAAAGTCCAGGAATATTAACCTGGTATCC
>JBCAXA010000016.1:0-672 GCA_038534295.1 Pseudomonadota bacterium | reverse complement strand
GTCGAGGGCGCCGGGGCCTTCTGTCTGCGTCGTTTCCGTCATCTCTCACACTTTGTGGTCAGCACGTGGCAGGCCAGGAGGGAATCGAACCCCCAACCTGCGGTTTTGGAGACCGCCGCTCTGCCAATTGAGCTACTGGCCTGTGCTGACCGCGTTTTGTCTGCGCGTCTTTCCGCGCCCGCACCGTTGCCGGTACTGGGCTTGGGATCCGCTTTTGCTCCATGGCTCACTTCGCTGCGCTTTACTTCCGCAAAAGCGGAATCCAAGCCCAGTACCTGCGATGCCGTACCAGTTTGTCCTCTCAACCACGCTCAGCCGTTGGGGCTGTTGTGATTACCACCCGCAACGCCGACGAGCCGGTGAGCGGGTGGTGGTTGTTTTCGGAAGTAAAGCGCAGCAAAGCGAGCCATGGAGAAAAGAACCACCACCCGCTCGCCGGCTTTACGCCGAGACTCGTTACTCGATGATCTTCGCAACCACGCCCGCGCCAACGGTGCGACCACCCTCGCGGATGGCGAAACGAAGACCGTCTTCCATCGCGATCGGTGCGATTAGCTCGACCACCATCTGTACGTTGTCACCCGGCATCACCATCTCGGTGCCTTCCGGCAGCTCGCACGCACCCGTCACGTCCGTCGTGCGGAAGTAGAACTGCGGGCGGTAGCCCTTGAA
>JBCAXA010000015.1:0-781 GCA_038534295.1 Pseudomonadota bacterium | reverse complement strand
CACGGCCCTTGCATCGGCACGGCCCGCGCCAGCATGCGTCGCGCAACAGAGCTTGGGTGTTAGGTGTAATGGTTATCGGTGAGGCAGCGTCACGAGTAAGGTTCAGTGCTGTCGTAGCGCTTACGGTCTCGTTGGTGTTCGGCGGTCTTTCCGTTTTGGCGTTGGCGGGCCTTCTCTATGCGCCATCGGTTTACTTGGAAAGCCGAGAGCCAGTAGGGCTCGCGTTGGTACACGTATCGGCCTACGTTGGGATCACTATGTTTGTTGTTGGTCTCTTGCAGGTCGAGTACCGACTGTTCAGAGTTGGTCCAGTAGGAACTGTTAACTGGTTTGCCGCTGCAGCAATAATGGCCGGTAATAGTGTCGTTACATTTGGCAGCCCCGGCGCATTAAGTTGGTTGCTCGGTTTAGAGTGCGCCGTGCTCTGTCTTTTCTCGTACTGGTACTTTCTAGGTTCGTAGGTTTAAGGTGGTCGGCCCCATGGGATGTACACCTAACAAAGCACTGCAGTTGGCACTGATGGACCCGGCGAGCGTTTCGCTGCCGCAAAACGCTCACCGCGTCAATTGCGCAACAGAGCTTGGGTGTTACAAGGCGTGCAGTTATTTGGCGCAGGGGCTACGTTGGGGCTTACTTGCGGTCGTTGCCGTTATTGTCCTTTTGCCCAGCGCCGCGGCGACAGCAGAGGAGTGTGTTGCCATCGACTCCGACCTAGAGGCGCTGGTGAACGCTTACTCTGCGCGTACCGGGACGAAGTTTGTCCTGGACCCAAGAGTCCGGG
>JBCAXA010000014.1:0-799 GCA_038534295.1 Pseudomonadota bacterium | reverse complement strand
CGTTGGCGTCTGCGCCCGGATCTTCGGGGCGCGTGTTGCGCGAGATCAGGAACATGTTCCACTCGAACGTCGTGGCACTCGTGTCGGTCGTCTTGAGGATGTAACCGTCCGAGTTCTCGAAGATCGGGTTGACGTCCGAGATGGCGCCCTGGCCGTCGTCCTTGCGGTCGTTGTTGGTCAGCGTCCAGTAAATCTCACCGTCCTTGCCGACAGTCGTCCACTCGGGGCGGTCCATCTTGGTCGCACCAACGGCGTCCGCGGCGATACGCGTGTAGACCAGGACCTTGTCCTGCGTGTCCAGGCCGATGGCCGAGATCAGCGGGTTGTCGCAAGTCAGCTCGATCCACTCACCCGTGCCTTCGCCGTTGGGGCCTGCGCCGAACTTGGCCACGTAGAGCTTGCCGTCGTCGAGCGGGCTCTGGCCGGCGGCGATCGCGTGGCGCCAGGGCTGGTTGGACTCGTACTTGTAGCAGTAGTCGCCACGCTGGTCGTCGCCCATGAATACGGCAACGCGGCCGTCTCCGAGCGTCTGGAAGGCGCAGGCTTCGTGCTTGAAACGGCCCAAGGCGGTGCGCTTGACGGGTCTCAGTTCGGGGTTGAACGGGAAGATCTCGACACACCAGCCGAAGCGATTGGACTCGTTGGCGTAGCTCTGGTTCGAGATGTCGAAACGCTCGTCGAATGCGTTCCAGCCGTAGCCGAAGCCGAACTCGCTGCAGGAAGCGGGCTACGCGCGCTACGGCTTCAGCGAGTTCGGCTTCGGCTACGGCTGGAACGCATTCGACGAGCGTTTCGACAT
>JBCAXA010000013.1:0-1687 GCA_038534295.1 Pseudomonadota bacterium | reverse complement strand
AGAAGCCGGCCGCGATGCCTCGTTAGCCGCGTTGCCGCTCCTCGGCTATTCGACCATCAGCGCTTCTAAGCGGTCACGAAACTCGCTGCCCCAATGCGAGACGACGCGGCGAACTTCTGCCGCATTCGTTGCTCGGTTCGACTGCCGCAGACTGAACCCACCGGCTGGCTCCGAAATTCCACGATCAACGGCACGAGCAAAAATTGCGCCGGTCGTTGAGTCCCGGATCTCGACAACCAGTGTTACCTCGCCGATTTTGCTGATGAAGACAGCGCCGCGACCGACAGGCTCCGGCGGCACGTAGGAGACAACGTCGAGCAACGCGCCTCGAACAAGCAGAACATCCGGGCCTGGCTCAGTGACGAGCTCGAACACGTCGCTCTTCGCCATTTCCTCAGTGAATTCCTCGACCACTAGTTTTTCAAACCGCTCCTTCTGCTCTTCGGTGACGGCATACGGACCGCTGCTGCCCCGATTCAGCGAGACTCGCCCCGTCTCACCGCCCGGCCGGTACTCGATGCCGGCGCCCTGCAGCATGACTTTGGAATAGTTGGACAGATCGACGCCCGGCCGCGCCCAAGCGGAATCGGCCTTGCTGTTCGCAACCGGATAGAGCCCGTCAAAGGTTGCTTCACCCGTAGTGTCGATGCTCGGTGGGGTCGTCTCGCAAGCCACCGCGAAGACTGCCGCAAACGCCGCAATGATCGTTGTCTTTGCTTTCATCGTTATCCCAATTCTCAAATGAAGTGATTGTTGTTGATTCGTCGCGCCGAGCGATTATCAGTCAATGTTCGCAGCTCAACGACCGCCGGCCCATTATTCCTTACTATTCTTTACATTGCCCGTAGGCGCCGGAACAGCAAACTCGCAAATTTCGGACCATCGCAAGACCACCCACCGGTATCGAGCGCAGCAACCAGGCTGCCATCGGTTCCTTAAAACCGGATGACGATTCCAGCAAGTGTCTCGAATTGGCCCAGGAGATTGCCATCGACCCGAATCGCACAGACATTGAGGTCGGGACCGGTGCGACAGAAAAGATCCGTGTCGGAGTCGGTGAGCGTGCCGTACGCGCGCGCTTCCAATCGCAAGCCGATTCTGGAATGCGGCGAAATTTGCAGTCCGACACCAATCGACCCTGAGAAAAACGTATCGCTGTCGGCATTGGTTTCGATGCGCGTACCGCCGATCGTTGCCGCCAGATAGGGGCGTACTTTGTCTCCCTCGCCTTGATACGTACCGCCGATCTGGAGCACGTGAATGTCCAGGTCGACCGTCGGTTGGACCGCAACGCCGGAGTCGATGGTGGCGTCCGTAGACTGGTTGGAATACAACAGCTCCCACTGCGTGTTGGCTTGGTGCCGCAAGTTCAAAATCAGGCCGAAACTCGCCGAGTCCGCCACGTCGTAGGAAGCCGATGCCTCGTCAATCTCAAACTCGCCGCCAAAACGATAGCCGCCGTACGGCGTGATTTCGAAGCGCCAGTCGTTGTCGGCCGCGCTTGCCGCGAGCGCGCAACCTAGAAGAAGACAGCCTAAAAACACTCGAGCGATCATGCGGTCGAGTCTAAACGCCTGGGATGACGGACTGGAGTGAACTGTATCGCGCGGCATAGACGATTCGTGACGGGGAAGTCGCTTAATTCGACCTAGGTCGACACCGACAATTCAATGTTCTGGTGTACCTG
>JBCAXA010000012.1:0-8773 GCA_038534295.1 Pseudomonadota bacterium | reverse complement strand
TACCGGCCGTTCGAGCCGAGGCGAGCGCAGCTCGCCGAGACCGCCGAGCCGCGAAGCGGCGCAGGCAACCCCGCCCCGAGATGCTTGTGCAACGTCGAGAACGGCGTCTTTCCTGGCATTCGTTTAATCAGGGCAGTACATTGCCGTCCGACGGAGAGGTGGCTGAGCGGTCGAAGGTGCTCGCCTGGAAAGCGAGTGTACGGTAACACCGTACCGCGGGTTCGAATCCCGCCCTCTCCGCCAGAACAACAAACCGGGGCCTTTGGCCCCGGTTGTTTTTCTGGCCAACAGAGGGTGATGGATGAGAACCCGACGGTTCGACAAAACGCGGCAGCGTTTTGGGCGTTCGAGCGTAGCGAGAACGGGGCGCAGCCCCGAGAATCGCCCCTAGGCGATTCGAGTCAATCCCGACCTCTCCGCCAGCTTTCCAGCCGCCACCACCGCGGTATTTCGCCGCTTTCTTTCAAAAAATTAACAAGACTGTTACCGCTGCATTAACGTTACTGCCAGCTCCCCCAGTTTTCATGTTCGCGACATCGCCGGCGGGTGACACGTCGATTTCGTTTCCGGTAGGTTCAACCGAAAACAAACAGCCAAATCGGTTTCGGGGGGAAGCAGATGCGCGGTACCGTTTTCGTACTTTATGTCTTTGCTGCAGCGGCAGTCGCGGCTGAAGATTTTCCGGAATACGAGCCGGGCGGCGGCATCGACGGCACGCTACGCAGCGTCGGTTCCGACACGATGGGGCCGCTGTTGAATGGCTGGGCGGCGGCGTTCAAAAAGCTGCATCCGAAGGCCAACATCGACATCGAAGCGCGCGGCTCCGGCACAGCGCCGCAGCCACTTAACGAAGGTGCTAGCGATCTCGCGCCAATGAGTCGCGAAATGAGCGCCGGCGAGCGTGCTGGCTTCGAGGCCCAGCACGGCTATTTGCCAACGCAATTCCGCGTCGCGCTCGATGCGGTCGCCGTTTACGTTCACAAAGACAACCCCCTCGATGGACTGACCATGGAGCAAGTGGACGGGATCTTCTCGCAATCCCGTGCCTGCGGTGGCGAGCCGGTCATCTTTTGGAATCAGCTCGGCGATGATTACCCGGCGAATTCCCGAATCGAAATCGTCGGCCGCAACCGGGTCTCGGGCACGTTCGAATTCTTCCGCGAGCATGCGCTCTGCGGCGGTGAATTTCGCGACGACTACGACGACAAAAACGATTCGCTCAACGTCGTCTGGGAGGTCGCCACCAACGAGAACGCGATCGGGTTTGCCGGCATTGGTTTCCGTACGCCAAATGTGAAAGTGCTGGCGCTGGCGCGCACTAAAGACGGGCCGTTCGTTGGGGTCAACGTCGACGACGGGTCTATCGATACACGCAACATATCGGACGGCAAGTATCCGCTTGCCCGCTTTGTGCACATCTACGTCGACAAAGAACCCGCATCCGAGTTGCCCGAGTTGGCCGACGAGTTCATGCGTTTCGTGCTCTCAGAGCGCGGTCAGGAAATCGTAACGAGGCGTTGGTTCATCCCCGTCAATGCCCGCACGGCTACCGAAGAGCTCGAGAAACTCGACGCCGCGTACCAACCGTCCTGGTGGGAGTAGCGAGTGCGCGCTAGGCTGCCGAACTTTTCGACGTTGGTTGCGGCAGCACCCTTTCGGGGTGGACCGCATCGACGAAACCCATAAACGGTGGATGAATCGAGTAGCCGATCAGCTCGCGCGCACGCTGCGGTAGCGTCGCGGCGATGGCGGGCGGCACCGCGAGCACTTGGTTCTCGATCTGGCGAGCCCAGCCCGGGCAGTATTGCGTCACCATAACAAGGCGAGGTGCGTCGGACCGGTTTGCCCCGCCGCGATGCCACACCGTGCCTTTCAGAATCAGCAGTGACCCAGGTCGCATCGTGATCTTGACGGCATCCGGATGGGCGCCGGTATCGGACTCGGCGTTCGGGTCGGATCCGCGCACGAAGTCCTTCGCGCCCACGGCTCCCGGCGGGTCGTCGTCAGCCCAGCGGTGGCTGCCAGGCAAAAGCTCGGTTGCACCGTTGCGGTCCGTGGTCTCATCAATCGACCAGAACGCGCCGATACCGCACGACGGTCGCGGTCGCGGTAGTGTGATGTGCGCATCGTCGGTGTGCCAAGCCTGGGCGGTCTCGCCCGGGTGGATGTTTACCGAAATGCATGACGAGAGCAGACAGCTTTTACCGAGGTCGCGTTCGGCAAATGCCAGCGCCAGCGGGTGCGTGACGAGTTCGGCGAACACAGGGGATTTTGCGAGTAGGGCGGAAACGCGGTTTGTCGCGGACCCTTCAAACGCGTTGCGGCCTCGCAAATCCTGATCCAAGTGCGGCTGCAGCGCGTCCCGAATGTGGCTCAGCTCGCGCGCCGACAGCACGTCCTCAAACATCACGTAGCCGGTGTCGTCGTACTCAGCCAGCAACTCATTGAACGAGCGTTCACCCAGCCAGCGGGATAGGTCGGGTGCGGGGCATACGGAATTGGCATGCATGCGGTCGGCCTCCTCGGATCGGCGTCCGACAGATCGATATTAGCCGACGGTAAACCAGCATTGAGTTGAATTCAATTCAAAATTGGCATGAAGCCCGCTACAATCGAAACATGGTCATTCCCAGTACCTCTGCCCGCCATGCGGCAGCCGGCAACGGTGCGCGCCTGCGAATTCTTGCTGCGGCGAAGGACGCGTTTATTGCAGGCGGCGGTGCCTTTGAGATGAACGATGTCGCGCAGCGTGCCGATGTCTCCAATGGGCTGGCTTATCATTACTTCGGCTCCAAGGCGGGCCTGCTTGCGGCGCTGGTTGCTGACTTCTACGACCGCTACGACGCCGCCGTCAATCAGCGGTTTGGCGATGAAACGGATTGGGTTACTCGCGAGATTCGCCGCGTTCGCGCCACGGTGGATTTCCTGTACGACGAGCCCATTGCGCCAGTCATGCTCGGGAAGATTTCTGGGAGCGCGGAGGTCGTCGCGGCGGAAGCCGCTCGCCAGGACGCTATGATCGAGCTCGCGGTTCGTAACTTCACGCAAGCGCGCAAGCAGGGCGCTATAGCGGTCGACGGCGATATCGAAATCACGGCGGCGGTGGTCATTGGCGGCGTTCGCCAAGCGGCGGTGCGAGCGTTAACCGCGGCTCGCCGGCCGCCGCGTGAGGTTCTTGCGCAGCAATTGTGGACTTTCATCGCGGCGGTGGTCGGCGTCTCCCGTTAACGGTGTCTATTCCATTGGCTCGATGTTTGGTATCCGAGCTGCGATAATCGCCGGTCGGGCCTGCGTCAGTTCCCCGCGACGAATAACCGTTAACCCCGTCAGGCCCGGAAGGGAGCAGCGGCAGCGGCAATTTCGGGTGCCGGGGAGTCACTGGCGCGGGCCTTTTATTTCGAAACGCCGCCGCTACACTCAAACGTTCCCTCGCACCCCGCACGAAGTCCCATGAGTTATCAGGTTCTGGCCAGAAAGTGGCGTCCGCGCACGTTTGCGGACACAGTTGGGCAACGTCATGTGCGGCAAGCGCTTGGCAATGCGCTCGACAGCGGTCGGTTACATCATGCGTATTTGTTTTCCGGCACCCGCGGCGTTGGCAAAACAACATTGGCGCGGATTTTCGCCAAAGCGCTCAACTGCGAGCGCGGTGTCGGCGCGGAACCGTGTGGCGTATGCAGTGCCTGTCTCGAGATTGACGACGGTCGGTTCGTCGATTTGATCGAGGTCGATGCCGCGTCGCGAACGCGGGTCGATGACACTCGGGAACTGCTGGACAACGTGCAGTACGCGCCGGCGCGAGGTCGTTTCAAGGTCTACCTGATCGATGAAGTGCACATGCTGTCGACCCATTCGTTCAATGCGCTTTTGAAAACGCTGGAAGAGCCGCCCGAGCACGTAAAGTTTCTGCTGGCAACGACGGACCCGCAAAAGCTGCCGGTGACGGTGCTGTCGCGCTGTTTGCAGTTCAATCTCAAGCGAATCGACCCCGACGAAATTCGCGATCGCATGGCAGCGATATTGGACGCCGAAGACATTGCCTATGACGACGACGCGCTGGTGCTGTTGGCAGATGCCGCGGCGGGCAGTCTGCGTGACGGCCTTAGCCTGTTGGATCAAGCGATCGCCTTTGGTGGCGGCGAGGTGCGCGATGCAGCAACGCGCGACATTCTCGGCACGGTCGATCGGCGCGAGCTCGACGAGCTGTTTACTGCGCTGGCCGGCAGAGACGCGGCCGGGCTGATCGACGCCATTGGCCGGGTCGATGTGATGGGGCCGGACTACGGCCGTTTGCTGAGTGATCTAGCGTCAATTGTGCAAAAGGCCGCCGTGCTGCAGGCCAGCGGTGCTTCGGCCGGCATGGCGTCGGACGCCAAACTGGTGGCATCGGTGGCCGAGTGGTTTTCGGCCGAAGATCTGCAGCTTGCGTACCAAATGTTGATCAACGGTCGACGCGATCTGAACTACGCGCCGCAGCCGCGGGCTGGTTTTGAAATGACGCTGCTTCGCGTGCTCGCGTTTCAACCGTCGGACGCAGCGGCGTCGCCGGCACCCGGTGGTGCATCTCGCGCGCCGTCTGCCGCCAAGCCATCGAAGCGTTCGGCGTCCGCGCAGACCCCCGAGCCGGTCGAGGCTGTGGCCGAGGTCAAAGCCCAACCCGCCGAGCGAGACGCCTCGGCTGACGTCGCGGCGATACCGGACAGCATTGATTGGTATCGACTCGTGCCGGAACTCGAGCTAAGCGGCGTTGATCGAATGCTTGCCAGCAATTGTGCGTGGGAGCGGTGTGAAGGGCAGCGGGTGATTTTGTCGCTCGACGAGCGCAGCACGTCGCAGTACACCGAAGCGCGCCGCAAGAGTATTGAACGTGCGCTGGCGACACATTTTGACGGCGCCGTCAGTCTGACCATTGAGCGTTCCGCCGGCGCGGAGACGCCGTCGCAGCGCGACGCGCGTTTGGTTGGCGAAGAGCTGGTTGCGGCCGAGCACGCGATTCAGGCCGATCCAAATGTGCAGGCCCTCGTAAACTTGTTTGATGCCGAACTGGTACCGGATAGCGTCGTAGTCCGCCGCCATGACGAGTCATCGTCCTCATTGAAGGGAGCGAAATCATGAAAGGTGGCATTGGCCAGATCATGCAGCAGGTTCAGAAGATGCAGGCGTCGATGCAAGAGGCGCAGCAAGAGCTTGCCGATATGCGCGTGACTGGAGAGTCCGGCGGCGGCATGGTTAAGGTGACGATGAGCGGCCGCCACGAGGTCAGCGAGGTCAGCATCGATGACAGTCTAATCGGTGAAGATCGCGAGATGCTCGAGGACCTGCTGGCGGCGGCGTGCAACGACGCTGTACGTCGCGTGCGGGAGCAGACCGAGTCGAAAATGGCCGGTTTGACTGGCGGGCTCAACCTACCGCCCGGTTTCAATTTACCGTTCTGACGGCCTCATTGTGTACGCCCCATCTTTAACGCGTTTGATCGAATCGTTGCGCTGCCTGCCCGGCGTCGGGCCGAAGTCGGCACAGCGTATCGCCTTTCATTTGCTGGAACGCGACCGCCAGGGTGCTCGCGTGCTTAGCGATGCACTGGCGCACGCGGCAGATGCGATCGGCTGTTGCGAGCGATGTCGCATGTTTGCGGAAGCGACACTGTGCAGTTGGTGCGCCGACACGCGACGCAGCGACACGGAGTTGTGCGTCGTCGAGTCGCCGGCGGACGTTCTGGCGCTTGACGAGGCCACGGGCTACAACGGTCGCTACTTTGTACTGCTTGGCCATATCTCGCCGCTCGACGGCATCGGTCCGGATGAACTTGGCATCGACTTGCTGGAGTCGCGGCTGCAGAGCGGGGCGGTCAAAGAACTGATTTTGGCGACCAATCCAACGGTCGAGGGCGACGCCACCGCGCACTTTCTCGCCGATCTTGCGCAGCGCTTCAATGTTTCAGCGAGCCGAATTGCCCACGGCGTCCCATTGGGTGGCGAACTCGAGTACGTGGACGGCGGGACACTGTCACATGCGTTTAGCGGCCGGCGGACGTACCGATCCGGCGCGGAGGGTTAGTGTGGTCGAAGACTGCCTGTTTTGCCGGATCGCCAGTGGCGAACTTGAAACGCCATTCGTCTATGAGTCGGAGCGCGTGGTTGGCTTCAACGACATCAATCCGCAGGCGCCGATACATGCGCTGTTCATTCCCCGTGAACACATCGCAACGCTCAATGATACTACCGAGGAGCACCGCGAATTATTGGGTGAGATGATACTGGCAGCGCGCGGCTATGCGGCCGAGCGCGGTGTTGCGGACGACGGCTTTCGCCTGAATTTCAACTGCAATCGCGACGGCGGCCAGACCGTCTTCCATATTCACCTGCACCTATTGGCGGGGCGCGCCCTGGGCTGGCCGCCTGGCTAAGGCTGCGCGAATTCGATTTTTCAGCCATGGGCTTCTCGCGGCACGGTTGCAGCGTTCGCGCGAGCAAAAAAGTATCGAACGTGCTTGCTGCATAGTTTATGCCGTCGGATCGTTACAGCGGACACCGAACAGCGACGCGATGGCATTGAGTTTTGCCATTCGCCGAACGGCTGTTCGCGGCTTTGCCGTTGACAGTTTCGCGCAACGCATATTTTGCGCGCCGCCCTAGCCGTAGCGCATCACCAAAAAACGGTTCGGTCTTTGCGCCGCGACACTCGTGTGGCGAGTAAAGACACGGTGCTTAACCGCCGCTTTGTATGCAGTTTTCTTTGTGGTCGCAATGTCAGTTTTTTGACACCCGCGCGTCCGTAAAACGCATCGTTGTTGCAACGCGAGTAAGCGTCGCAACACGGTAGATTAGGCGATGTCGTTGTTGCATGCTCGACGTTGGGCCGTGCCCATCGGGCGCTTGACGATTGCCTGAAAGTCTCGCCAATCGCCCCGGGCCTAGTCGGGGACTGTCGTATCAGCGGCGAGAGCGCTAACAACACTTCACTCCTCGAGCGGTTCCTGCGCGCGCACCAGGCTTGGATGCCGGTGCCTGTTCGATAACTACACACGCTCAATCTAGGAGACCACAATGGAATGGAGGAGAACCCGAGCCGTCGGCCTGACGTTGCTCGTGCTAACACTGTCGATCGTCGCGATCGGCAAACTGTCGCTGCAAGATGCAGTTCAGACAGAACACTCACCCACCAAGTCGTTCATCGTGTCAGCAAGCGGCGATGCAAATGCTGCGCAATTGGTTGCTGACATCGGCGCGCCGGTGACCCGTGACCTTTCGATCATCAACGCGGTTGAAGCCGAACTCACGGAGCCTCAGCAACGAGTGCTCAGCGGCAACCCGAGCCTATCGCTATTTCCCAATGGCGTAGTGCGTACAGCGTCGGTGCCGACCGGGGGCTCGAAATCGACGGGCCACGATCTGGCGCCGGGCGCCAAACGTCTCGGTCCTGGCGCGTCGTCTGTGGTGCGCCGCGGGCCATGGCCAGAGTCGCACTTCCCCGTCGAGGTCGGCGCTAACCAGCTTCATGAGCGCGGTGTTACCGGTGCGAAAGCGACTGTAGCGATTCTCGACTCTGGTCTGTGGAGCCGGCATCCCGCGATAGCAACGGACTCTCGGGGTCGGCCACGCATTATTGCGGAATACAACGCCAAGAGTGCCAAAACGGGTGAGGATGTCGACGATGGCACCGGCCACGGCACCCACCTTGCGAGCGTCATCGCGAGCTCGCAGCGATCGCAGAGCGGAATCGCGCACGGGGTAGCGCCCGATGCTCGGCTAGTCAACATCAAAGCGTTCGATAACGACGGCTACGGTAGCTACGGCAGCGTGATTCAAGGCATCGCCTGGGCCATTGCGCATCGTGAGAAGTACAACATTCGCGTGTTGAACCTTTCGATCAGTACCGAAGCGCGCTCGCCGTATTGGGCGGATCCGCTCAATCGCGTGGTGATGATGGCCTGGCATGCCGGCATCGTAGTCGTTACGTCGGCGGGCAACACCGGTCCAGACGCGATGACGGTTGAGGTGCCGGGTAATGTGCCCTACATCATTACCGTGGGCGCAACGACCGACAACTACACGCCCAACGATCCGGTCGACGATCGGCTCGCGTACTTCACGTCGTTCGGGCCAACCGATGACGGTTTTGCCAAGCCAGACTTCGTGGCGCCGGGCGGACACTTGCTGGGCATCATGAATCCGTCGAAACACCTGTTGGCCAAAGAGCACCCGGAGTTCGCGACCGAAACGCCAAATCTGTACGAGATGTCGGGAACCTCGCAGGCCGCTGCCGTGGTGAGTGGCGTGGTTGCGCTAATGATCGATGCGGAACCGTGGTTGACGCCGAATCAGGTCAAATGTCGATTGATGGCTACCGCGCGTCCGGCCACCGACGCCGATGGCTCGCTCGCGTACTCGGTATTCCAGCAGGGCACGGGCCTCATCAACGCACCGGCCGCGGTTGCGTCGGGTCTGGTCAACTGCGCGAATCAGGGTTTGCATCTCGCGGCCGATATTAAAGGGGATGTGCATTTCTACGGCAACGCTCGGCTCGATGCTGACGGGAACTATTACATCGAGGGCGATACGGCGTTTGCGTTGACCGGCGGTTCGCCTTGGAACGATGCGATCGCCTGGAACGACGGGGCGCCATGGAACGACGGTAATTACTGGCAGGATTACAGCGCTTGGCAGGACGGTAACTACTGGAACGATGGTAACTATTGGAACGATGGTAACTATTGGAACGATGGTAACTATTGGAACGATGGTAACTATTGGAACGATGGTAACTATTGGAA
>JBCAXA010000011.1:0-10933 GCA_038534295.1 Pseudomonadota bacterium | reverse complement strand
CCGCTTGCGGCCATCGGAACCAGGTCACCATCAACCTTAATGAAGCTTTCTAACAAAACCATCAGAACTATAATTCGGGTCGACCGTTCGATCAGCGCGCGCGGTGACGCGGCTAGCGTTTACGGCGCCGCATTGCTGCGCCCGTTCAGTTCAACGCACTAACGGGAACGACAAACAGGCCGCTGTTACCCAGCGTTACGCCGATTGAATCACTCCCGACCGCGAATATCTGACTGCGCGAGAAAGCCGGCCCGCCAAAGCCGTCGCTTGGAAATACCGCGTCGGCAATGAACGCACCGGTGTCCAAATCAAAAGCAGCGACGGCGAATTGAGCGACACCTGGACCGTCCATCAACGCGTAGATTCGCCCGGCTGCGTCGTCTACAAATAACGCGAATACGTCTTCACCGGCGATTGCGTCTTGGCGATTGAATAGGGCTCGGGCTTCTCGTATACCTAGGTCTACGACGAAGCCGTCGCGCGAAAAGAATCGACCATTTACGAGTTGGCCCTCGTCCGTATCGGTGAATTCCGTCGCCCCATTGATCGGCAACGTGAACTCTTCCGCAAGCGCCAGGCCGTTCGCACTGGTAGTAAATCGGCGAATCATCACGTCAAAATCGCCATTGATGTCCTGTCCGGGGGCGAACAGGTATGCAGAGCCATCTGCGTCAAAGTGAAAAATTCGAGAGCGCGGAAAACGCCCGCCATTGCCAGGAAAATAGCCGTCCGGCGTAACCAGTCCATTATTGACAAAACGAGCCGATTCGATGAAATCGGAGAGAAACAAAGCATCGCGAGTGATAACAAATCCGCTGTCGTTCGTCGTCGAAGCGAACGCGCGTTGCTGACGTTGCGGCTCTCGGTCCGGCAGGATCATGGTCGTCGTCGCCAACACCGGCGGAAACTCGACCGAATCAACTATTGACAAATTGTCTGGGCTGACGAGTGGAACTCTGTCCTCCCCAAGCGTGGTCACCGCAAGCGTTGAGCCAGCCGACGAGAGCTCCACGTCGAATGGCGCGGAGCCCACGAAGCGGCTGGCCTCGACGACAAGCGTTGCCGGATCGATTTGCAGAATCTGATTTCCGTCTAGACCTTGAAGCTCATCGACGATCGCGAAGATCTTGTTTCGCGTCGGGTCATAGACGGCGCCGTTTACCAGACAATCCAGCGCCTGGTACGCGACTTGATCGGCATTCGTAAGACTCACGGCCAGGCAGGCATCGTCGTTGCGAACAGCGAGATCGTCGGCATCGATCAACAGAAGGTCCCGATCTGTAGCCACCGCGACAAACGCGTCCGCCGCAACGACGGTTCGAACCGCTCGATCGATGCCAAGGCCGAGATCATAGCTTGCCAGCCTCGTGTACTCGTCCAGCGAAAACACATCCATAGTCGCGGGCGCGGAGCTGCTGACGGTGTACCGACGATTTCGCACAGTATCTAAGGCCAGCTCTGCACCGCCTTGCGGATAGTCACCCAGTCGAGCGAGCGTTAGCGAGTCGTACGCACCCGCCGTCGAAAAAATTGAATTTCCGATTCGCCGCAGCCGCCCAAATAGCAATCGCTCAAGAAGTTCGTCAACGCCCGAGAAGCCGTCGGGCGCCGTTACAAGAATGAGCGGCGTATCGGTGACATACACACGACTGGCATCGGATGCATAGGCGATCCCGGCAATGCTCGAGACAGTAGGACTGGGCTGGAAATCTCGATACGACACGGGCAACTGCTGGCTGTCCACAACGCGCACGACGTTTACCGACTGAATAGCGGTACTCGCCAATACAACGGTGAATTCCAACGGGTCGACCGGTGAAACGACGAGCTCCTGCACCTCAAAACCGCCGCGATCATCAAAATCCGCCTGCAAAACGACGGTCTGCTCTAGCGCCAGCGTTTCAATAGCGTGGCGCTGCACGCGCACATCGTTGCCGGCAAATGTCACGAAGACCCTCGAACCGTCGTCTGAAACACGCAGCAAACTCGGTTCACCATCAAGGGTCGCTAGAGATCGAAGGCTGCGCGTGCCGCCGATCAACTCAACGAGCGCATTGCCGAAAACCGGATCGTTAGCGGTCGCCAGTAGTATCCGATCCCGCGGTTGATCGTAGACCGCGGCTACAGCCTGCACTGGCAGGATCACACCAGGAACGTCAACGGCAAAATCGTCGAGATTTTGCGCGAACCCTTCCTGAAAGAACCCTTCGATCACCTGATTCCAAAACAGCTCTCCGATCACGCGAGGATCGCCGCTGGCGTCCTCATCAACGCGCACAATATTCTGGGAGAAAACCTCGATCAGGCTGGAATTAAGTCCACGACATTGCACTGTTGCGACGTCTGGCAGGTCGCTACCACCAACAAATAGAATATCGTCGCTGTTGCAGGTAAAGCTGCCGCCAAGGGCCGTGCTGTCGTACCTCACATCGATGTCGATGTCAGCAACTCGTGTCGATGAACCGGGCGAAATCTCAGTATCAAATCGAGTGGTGCGAGCGATCGTGAACGACGTTAGCGTCTCGATGACACCTTCGAGATCTAAGGTTAGCGATTGCCCAGCGCCGGTCGAAGTCGTGAGCGACTCGGCCTCGTCCAACGCGTAGCTGAAATCAAAGTTACCGCTGGCGCTGACCGTCACCATCGACGCTGGATCGGTGATTACTAGAGGGCTTGGGATCTGGAGAGTCCCGACGAGCGTAACCCGATCCGCAGCAACGGTAACAACGTCGATTTCGACCTCAACGATTCCGTCGGCGACGCCATTGAGTACTGCATTGTCGCAAGCCGTGAAAGTAACGGTGACGTTGTCGCCCGCCGAAAGCGTAAAATCCTGATCGACGTCATTTAACACAGCCGTCGAGGACCCGTTTGAACAACCTTGAAACGCGCTTGAGTCTCGCCTGAGCAGCGTGACTACCTGATCGATCACCGCCTGACCGATCTGCAACACGCCTTCACTACCGCCGATACCGAACAGCAACACGTCGACCGTCGATTCTGTCAGCGCTAACGTGCCGAATGTCGTATCGTCACTCGGCGGTGCAGGTGGTGGAGGCGGTGTCGTAGTGCCGCCGCCGCCTCCACCGCCGCCACATGCGGCTAAGAACAGCGTGGCAAGAAATACCGCTACCGAGTGGATGGCGTTGGCCCCACGCTGCTTTTCGAATCCGTTCATTTTTTAAAAGTCCGTTCCACTTGCCGTATTAACGCCATACGCAAGTTACCAAATGGCGGCGACAGTTGGACGCTTGTCGACATAAATCGCTAGCGGCATCGCTGTTACGAATCCATTACCATTACTGCGGTTGATCGAAATTCCATTGCGGAATATCAATGCAATCTGAGGTGTAATAAGAAACCAATGACCGCATGCGGCGATCGATGCACTACCTAGGAAGCTTGAAGGTGTCGCGCAAACGGTTTTTGTGCCGCTGTCCAAGTAGACACCATACTCGAAGGCCCAATCGCTAAGTGCTACGCCAACGAAATCGTCCGCAGCGTCACGACCAACGCGATGCAAGTGATGGGCGGTTATGGCTTCTCGGCCGAATACGGCATGGAGCAGCGCGTACGCGACAGCTTTGGCTGGGGACTTGCCGGCGGCACGATCGACGTGCAGAAAACGAATATCGCGTCAGCGATTGTTGGGCGACGGTTTAACCAAAGACGATAGCCAAGTAGTTGCGCGTTAGGCGTTCGGCACAGCTACTTTCTTAGCACAATTGAATTGCCTTCGGCGGGCAACATGATTCAACCGCGCCGAACACCAAAGCATGTGCGGCATGAAACGACTCGTCCGCGCTAGTGGAATGAGCCAGGAACTCTGATGCGCCCAATTTTGAGAAGCTGATCCTGACATTCAGCGCTTAACTCTGGCACCAACTCTGCTAAATCTTCAAAAAACTCGGTACCTTTTCGAACAATTTCGCTTACGAACTCGCGCCGCGAAACCGTGACAGCAACATCCTTGTATTCCCGCCTTTCAATTCGCAACTTCGCAAACTCAACAGGGACAAACAAAAGCGTAATAGCCTGACCAGGCATGTATGTCTTGAACGCATCACCATGCGATACAACATCGGCAGCGTCCACCAAATAGGCCCAGAGTTGATCCACATAGTCGTGAAGATACTTGGGCAGCACCTCAACGCCGTCAGCGACAAAATGCAAAGCACCCTCTATGTAATCAGGATCCGGAACCGGAACCGGAATACCGCTTGCGGCCATCGGAACCAGGTCACCATCAACCTTAATGAAGCTTTCTAACAAAACCATCAGAACTATAATTCGAAAAATTGGCCAATCCGGCCGCCTGGCCCGATTCCAATTTGGTAAGTCCTCCCATTTATCACAGCTCGCTCCATGATATATGTCTGACCAGACGCAATTCGACGACCGAGCACGAATTGGCGCTGTCTCAGCGTAGCGTGAATCAAGCTTTGAATCTCACTGATGCTCGGGTTCCCGGTAAACCACGACTGAGTCGTCTTATCTGTGCCTCCCCCGCGAAGGTAGCCAGTACAACAGAGACTTTGAAACCGCCTCGTTTTTAGGCAATGAGCTCTTTGTTGAGCGGAGGTAAGTCCAAATTGAGCAACCATTCCGGGATAGAATCCCGTATGAATTGGCGCCGAGCCCTACTTGCCGTCACAGCGTTTGCCGTTTTCATTTCGATCGCCGCGCTCGTTGTTATGTATTGGCTACCGCCACCGCGTGCTACGAATCCGATCAATTATTTTGGTCTGCTGTCGGTCTACGTGTTGCTCGGACCCCTCCTGTTTGCTTGGGCTTGGGGACCAGGGGCGATGCCGTTTGTCGCGCTTGCCGCCGCTGTCTTGTTGCCCGTGTTAGCGATTGCGATGTTGTTCCTGGGTTTCTCAACAAAACGATCAGCGTTGTGGTTAGCGGCAGCCGGATTGTTGTGGGGCACATTCGGTGGGTTTTCTGCTTTCCTGGCGGTTTCAGGAAGCATCTAGCGCTGCGTGCCGAACCGAGTCGGCACGGTCAGTGAATCAGTGGTCGAGCACAAAACGTTTGGCCGATATATTCACGTCGCCCCACGCGTCAAACGGTATTGGGTTCGCGCTGTCTTTCTGGTCAACGAGCGCCGCATTGTCGGCACCTAGCAGCATCTGCACTGGGTGCACGATGCGTGGTGACGCACTCTTGGCATTCAGTCGCACGATACGGCGTTCCCTGACCGCTTTGGCCAACGCAGGAACCCTCGGGTCGACTTCCGCGGACTCGGCTTCAATCTGAAACCGTTTGGTCATCGCGGCGATTCGCGCACGGGTAGCATCGGGGAAAGCTTCGATCATCTTGCGGCACGCGCGTCGAGCGGCGGCGTCGAGCCCGAGCGCCTCGAGTTCCGGCTGTGGACGCGTTAAGACCAACGCAATGGCTTCGGCCTCCTCTTCGGCGAGCCCGGTCAATCGAGTCCGATACTGAAAGCCGAGCTCAATACCACCGGTGCGGCCTTGGTGGACGATAACCGGGAGCCCTGCATCCGTGAGCGCGTCGAGATCGCGCAGTATCGTGCGCGGTGTCACCTCGACCTCGTCGGCGAGCTGCCGACTGGTCATGCGTCCGCGGTTCTGCAGCAGCAATAGGATCTGTAGTAACCGCGATGCACGCATATCGATCACGCCGATAAAACATGACAGAAGACGTCATATTTAGGTTGCTATAACGATGCGCACCTGTCCACCGTCTCGGAGCCAAACCAACGATGAATAGCGTCACCTATGGAACGGGTACTGCCGACGATCCTTGGATTCTGAAAACCCCACCATTGAGTTCGGAGTACCAAGCGTGGCGAGATTCCGAAGCCGATCCGGAAGCGCTCGTCGTGCAGGTCGGCAAGACACGGCTGTCGTATCAATGGCGCGCCGTCGAGGACCTCGCCGCCATGCTGCGAAACCGGGGCGACTGGGTGCCGCTCGGCAATGCCGATGAAGGCAAGCCGGTGAAGGACGGCACGGTTGAAGCTTGGGCGCGCGACGCATCGAACCCTGTCGGTGGCTATTACGGCCTTCGTAAGGGCTATCGCGGCCGCTTCGCCAACTACGTAACGCCCGTTCTCGAACTCTTAGGCCTCGCCGAGCTCGAGCACAACTCACGCAATAACCGTGTACGTGCGGCAAGGGAGTGAAAAACCAACGGATCGCCGTCGCTATGGTCGGACTTCTGCATGCGACCCTGGCGGGCGGCGGCGAACTCGCGCTCGTTGATTATCGTGATCCGCACATTGCGGCAAGCGTGCCCAAGGGCTGGGCTACCAGCCGCATCATCAGCGACCAAATGCTCTACGTCGAAGAGGACCGCGCTGATGCGGAAGGCAGCGCGCTGCTGCTGCGCCGCTCGCCCGGTACCGGCGTCGTTGACCCAGAGTCCGTGCAGTTGTTTCTGGGCCAGTTGTTGCAATCAGAGATCACATCTGACGGCAGTCCGGCGTCGCTTGATGAACACCTGACGCTGCATCGGTTTCGCACGTCCGACCGAAACGTGTCGATTGCCATGCTGACGCGCACCGAGCCGGCGCGTGGCTCAACGGTAATCGGTTTTTTGGTGGCGACAAACGAGCGCTATGCCGATTTTGATGGCGACGCACTGATTCGTAGAGTTGTCCTATCCGTCGGTCGCGCGGATGCTGCTGCAACCAAGGCACCCGCGTCGACGTCTACCGCCAGCGCACTAGTAGGGCATTGGGTCGTTTCCAATAAAGACCTGAATCTATTTAGTGGCCCAGTGGCAGTTGCGTTGGGCGGCGCGGCTACGCGAGCACAGGTCACCTCCAATCTTAGCCAGTCGGCTTGGGGCACAAAACTCACCTACGCATTTAACGCAGACGGCAGCTACGAGGCGCATTACAAAGGCCTGGCCATATTCGGCGTGATGCGCAGCGACATCGAAACCATTGAAACCGGCCGCTTCCGCTTTGACGGAGTGGCTAACCGGTTGACGCTAAGCCCTCATCGCTACCGCGGTACGATCTCGGTCGGTCATCAAGCGAACAAAGAACCGCTCGATGAGGCAAATCTGCCGCAACGACGCTACCGCGTGGGCCTCGACGGCAACGTTATGGTGCTGATCGGCCCCTGCGGCGACTTTCAGATCGAGCCCTATTGCGGCACCAGTAAGCAGCCGAATCCATCGGCAACTTTCCCTCTCGTACGGGAGTTACGCTAAACGTAACAACGCAAAAACATACGTTGATGTATTTTTGCGTCAGGACGATGCCCAGCGCGGGCGGCTGATAGCCAGACGTCGCCGAAAAACCACTGTGGAATCGGAAAGTTGCGACGCATCTATCGCTTTGCGACGCGGCACTTTCGGATAATCTCTCGGTCGCAGCCCAGAGAAGCCAAGGAACGGATGCGGGAACGATGCCGGAGACGGACCAACTGCTGATCAATTTGATTCTCTACGCGATCCTGCCGCTGTGGGGAATTTCGGGCTTCATCGACTGGTGCTGCCATCGCGCCACCGATATTGAGCACACCTCCGGTTTGCGAGAATCGCTGGTGCATTCGCTGATGGGCCTGCAGCTCGGCATCCCGATCGTCATGGGGCTGGTGTTTCAGATCAATATCCTGATTCTGATGATCTGCTTCGTCGCGTGGGTCATGCACGAGGTCGTCGCGCATTACGACGTTCGATACTCGTCGCCGCTGCGGCACATTTCCATTTGGGAAACCCACGTTCACAATTACATGGCGACGCTGCCGCTGTATCTGTTCATGTTGATCGTCGTCATCAACTGGAACGTCGTCATCAAGCTGGTCACGCTAGACTGGAGCGGCCAGTTTGAATTCGAACGGGCTTACACCCAGCATGCGAGCCCGGAGTACCTGCGTTTCTACCTGATCTTTATGGGCGTGCTCTGTGTCGGCCCGTACGTTGAAGAGAATCTGCGTTGTCTGCGCGTATGGCTGAGGAATCGCCAATGAACGCCTACATCACCGCGACGGGTGCACACCTTCCGGGTCCACCGATCAATAACGATGAAATCGAGAACGTCCTTGGTTTGGTCGACGGCAAACCGAGTCGTCTGAAAAAACGCATCCTGAAAGCAAACGGCATTAAGACGCGGCACTACGCATTGAACGGCGGACACGAGACCACCGATTCGGTGCCCGGCATGGGCGCAAAAGCGGCGCGCCAGGCGCTGAGCGCAAGCCATGTCGACACGCACGACATCCGCATGTTGTCCTGCGCAACGACCCAAGGCGATTTCGTCGCCCCCGGTTTTGCCAGTTTGATGCAGGCAGAACTTGGCATCCCGCGGGTCGAGATTCATACGACGCACGGCATTTGCTCATCGAGCTTGATGGCCGTGAAAGCCGCGGCGAACACGATTCGACTCGGCGAACAGCCAAATGCGCTGGTGGTGGCCAGCGAGCTTGCATCACGGTTGTTCAAGCACACCCGTTATGAAGCCGCCGGCGGCGGCAAGGTCATTGATTTCAATGCTGAGTTTTTACGCTGGATGCTGTCGGACGGCGCCGGCGCGCTGCTCGTCGAGTCGACCCCGTCAACACGCAGCGCGCGGATCGACTGGATTCGCAGTTTCTCGCATGCCGATGCCTATCCGCTTTGCATGAGTATCGGCGGTACACGAGATAACGACGATGCGCGCACCTGGCAGGACTTTCCAACCTATGCCGAAGCCGAAGCGGCCGGGGCGCTGCTGATTCGTCAAGACGTCAAGTTGCTCGACGACGTTGTCAAAATGGGTATCGACGGCGCGTTGCGTTTGATCGATGAAGGCGCGTTCAATCCGGCGACGCTCGACCACATGCTGTGTCATTACTCGTCGCACCACTTTCGCAGCAAGATATTCGAAATGCTCGACGTTGCCGGCGCATCGATCGCCGAACACAAGTGGTATACGAATCTCTACGAACGCGGCAACACCGGGTGTGCCTCGATATTCATCATGTTGGATGAGTTCCTACGCACCCACGATTTAGAACCGGGCGAGACGATTCTTTGCATGGTGCCCGAGAGCGGACGCTTCAACACGGCTTACATGCATCTCACAATGGTGGAGAACCCATGAGCGCAAACCCAGAGGCCCTCGAACGCACCGTCATTGGCGAGCACGCACAGGCGGCGTTGCGATCGCTGATGCAAGTCTGGTTCGACTTCGAACGCGAGCTCGCGCAAGTGCCGATCCTTCGCAAACTGCTCGACGGTCGGTTTGCGAAGGAGGACTATCGGACTCTGCTGTTGAATCTGCGCCAGCAGGTGATCGAAGGCTCGCGCTGGATCAGTCGCAGCGCTTCGAGTTTTGATCGGGATTTTTCCGATGTCCGCTCGGAGGTCATCGGCCATGCGCGCGACGAACACCGCGACTACGAAATGCTGGAAAAAGATTTCGTGGCAGCCGGAGGCGATCTGGACGCCATTCGAGGCCGTGAGCGCAATCTAGGTTCAGAAGCGCTGCACGGCTATCTCATGTATCGCGCATCGCGGCCGAACCCGGTCGAGTTGCTGGGTGCCATGTGGATTATTGAAGGTCTCGGCGAAAAGATGGCCAATGACTGGGCCGGTCGTATCGACGAACAAACGGGACTCGACGGGGCGACGCGGTTTCTCAAATATCACGGTGAGAACGATGACGATCACTTGTCGAAACTCTACCAGCTGCTAGACCGGGTCTGCGTCGATGAAGCCACGGTCGCTCAGATCGTAAAATGTGCACAGGTTGTCGCAAGACTCTATCGACTGCAGCTCGAGGAGGTAACTCGTGGCTAACAGTGCCGCTCATCGCAGCCCTTTGATGCAAGCCATCGCGCTCGATCAGGCGATCCCCATTCACGAGGACGCCGTTCGGTTGTGGCTTAAGGATGTCGAAAATCCGATGCGCTGGGTCGTTCGACCGCTGCTGCAGTTCGTCTTCGCGATCTTGTTGCATCTGACGTGGTTTTTTAAACGCCTGCCGCTACCGCAGTTCTCAGCGCACAAGACGCTGCAGAAAACGATTTGCTGGTTTTGCCGCAATTTTGTGAGTCCCGAGGCCAATCAGCTCATCCTGCGGCACTACGCGACGGAGTCGAACATTCTCAATTTTTTGATCGACAACACGCCGGGCGCCGAGATCGAGCCGATCGAGCTGTACCCGCAGGACATTGGCGGCATGATTACAGCGAGCTTCGTCGATCACGATCAAGAGCTGTTTCGCATCATGCGCGAGATCGGCGAAGCCGATCCCGGTCAGGACACGGCGGCGCCAGATCGACTCAACTGGACACATTGGCGTGACGTTGAGGTGACGGATCAGATCGAGAAAAAACGCTGGACGCAGTTTCTCGACTTTGAAACCTCACACGCGCTGTTTATGTGCCTGTTCTGTATGCTGCTCACCGCCGAGGAATATCGCGATGCCATCAACGGCTTCAACCTCGATCAGTCCATCGCGATTCGCGTCGGGAAGATCGTCGGCGATATGAGCATTGTCGAGATGGCCTACAACAAGTATCCGCTGTACTTCGTTGGCCCTTGGAATCTTGGCCAGCGGTTCCTGATGCACGGTTTCTTCACCGAGTACTTGCACGCGTTTCTCGAGAAGAAACGTGCTGAAGAGGCCGAACAAGCCGCTGCGTGAATCGAAGCAAGCTCGCCGCTGCCGCAATCCCAGAACGGGCATTCGCGCACCGACACGCTGGATCGCGGGCAGAAGC
Source organism: Pseudomonadota bacterium (assembly GCA_038534295.1). Classification (GTDB taxonomy): domain Bacteria; phylum Pseudomonadota; class Gammaproteobacteria; order Steroidobacterales; family Woeseiaceae; genus JBCAXA01. Next base: position 245 of record JBCAXA010000011.1, on the reverse strand, counting down.
CCGCTCCTACATCGCTGTTTAGCGCTGCAGCGATCGGATGTGCCAAATCGCGGGCAGAAGCCCGCTCCTACATCGCTGTTTAGCGCCGCAGCTATCGGATGCGCTAAATCGCGGGCAGAAGCCCGCTCCTACATCTCCGTTTGTCGTTGCAGCGATCGGATGTGCCAAATCGCGGGCAGAAGCCCGCTCCTACATCGCTGTTTAGCGCTGCAGCGATCGGATGTGCCAAATCGCGGGCAGAAGCC
>JBCAXA010000010.1:0-15370 GCA_038534295.1 Pseudomonadota bacterium | reverse complement strand
GAAGACGGTCTTCGTTTTGCGATCCGCGAAGGCGGTCGCACCGTCGGCGCCGGCGTCGTCTCGAAAATTATCGAATAGGTGAATGCGCGTTAGGCCAGTAGCTCAATTGGCAGAGCGGCGGTCTCCAAAACCGCAGGTTGGGGGTTCGATTCCCTCCTGGCCTGCCAACGCGGAAACGAAATGAACGCAAAGACACAAACAGACGAAGTCCAGTCGACACCACTGGATACGCTGAAGCTGCTCGTCGCAGCGGCGGCGATCATCGGTGGCATGTTCGCCTACTACTACCCGGCGTTTGCAGAAATTGCGCTGGCGCTGCGCGTGCTGATGGTCATGGCTGGCACCGCGATTGGCGTCGCGCTGTTTTTCTCGACCACGCGCGGCGGACTGCTGTGGAAGTTCATTCAGGGCTCGCGTATTGAGATTCGCAAGGTTGTCTGGCCGACCAAACAGGAAACAACGCAAACAACGATCGCCGTTTTCGTGTTCACGCTGATCATGGGCGTGTTTTTCTGGGCGCTGGACTCGCTGCTCCTGTGGGTCACACGGACGTTGACGGCTTGAGCGATACGACCGTGGAAGCAGGAACCGAAAACGTGGCCAAGCGTTGGTACATCGTGCACGCCTACTCGAACTTTGAGCACAAAGTTAAAGAGGCGCTGAAAGAGCGCGTCAAAATGCGCGGCCTCGAGCACAAGTTTGGCGACATCCTCGTGCCTACCGAGGAAGTCGTAGAAATGAAGGAAGGCCAGAAACGCCGGAGCGAGCGCAAGTTCTTTCCAGGCTACGTGCTGGTCAACATGGAGATGGACGACGAAACGTGGCACCTCGTCAAGGAAGTGCCGAAAGTGTTGGGTTTCATTGGCGGCTCCAGCGACCGACCGGCGCCGATTACCGAGAAAGAAGCCAACACGATTTTGCAGCGTGTGCAGGAAGGCGTCGACAAGCCGCGGCCGAAAGTTCTGTTCGAGCCCGGCGAAGTCGTGCGCGTCATTGATGGCCCGTTCAACGACTTCAACGGCGTTGTCGAGCAGGTCAACTACGAGAAGAGCAAATTGCAGGTGGCGGTACAGATTCTCGGTCGCTCGACACCGGTCGAGCTCGACTTCAGTCAGGTCGAAAAAGCCTGACCACAACATATTTTCGGCGGTGCGCGTGAGCGTGCCGCGACTGGCGGTGCCCGACATGTGCGGGCCGGCAAACCGGGGAGCTCGCTAGGCGAGCGTTTGGACCCACGAGGAAACGACAATGGCAAAGAAGGTAACGGGCTACATCAAGCTCCAGGTACCGGCAGGACAGGCGAACCCCAGCCCGCCGGTGGGTCCGGCGCTTGGTCAGCACGGCGTCAACATCATGGAATTCTGCAAAGCGTTCAACGCCGAGACGCAGGGCATGGAGCAGGGGCTGCCGGTGCCGGTGATCATCACCGTGTATTCGGATCGCAGTTTCACGTTCATCAAGAAGACGCCGCCTGCCGCGATTTTGCTGCGCAAGGCCGCGGGCGTGAAAAAAGGCTCGGGCACACCGAACACCGTCAAGGTGGGCAAGGTGACGCGTGAGCAGCTCGAGGAAATTGCGAAGACGAAGGAACCGGACCTGACTGCCGCCGATCTCGACGCCGCTGTCCGCTCGATTGCCGGAACAGCGCGCAGCATGGGTCTTGAAACGGAAGGGGTTGAATAATGGCTCGCTTGACCAAAGCTCGTAAGGCGGCTGTCGAGAAGCTCGAGCCCGGTAAGGCTTACGACCTCGATGAAGCGCTGAATCTCGTCAAAGAACTGTCTACGGCCAAGTTTCGCGAAAGCGTCGACGTGTCGGTCAATCTTGGCGTGGATCCACGCAAGTCGGACCAGGTCGTGCGCGGTTCGACGGTGTTGCCAAACGGTACCGGTAAATCGGTGCGTGTCGCGGTATTCGCGCAGGGCGAAAACGCTGAAAAAGCGACCGCTGCCGGTGCCGACGTCGTGGGTTTCGAAGATCTCGCTGAAAAGGTGAAGGGCGGCGACCTCAACTTCGACGTCGTCATTGCGACGCCGGACGCGATGCGTGTGGTTGGACAGCTCGGTCAGATTCTCGGCCCGCGCGGCCTAATGCCGAACCCGAAGGTCGGCACGGTAACGCCGGACGTCGAGGGCGCGGTCAAAAACGCCAAAGCCGGTCAGGTGCGTTACCGCACGGACAAGGCGGGCATCATTCATTGCACGATCGGCAAGGTTGATTTCGAGGTTGGCGCGTTGCGCGAGAACTTGGAGACCTTGATTGCGGATTTGAAAAAAGCCAAACCGGCGGCCTCGAAAGGCCAGTACCTGAAGCGACTGACGGTGTCGTCGACGATGGGACCCGGTATTGGTGTAGATCAGGCGTCGTTAGACGCACGTTAAGAATTCCCTACGGGGAAGTCGTCGAAGACCGCAGGTGCCTCCGTCGATTGCGACGGAACGCTTAATAACGGCCTGCGTAGATGGCGAATCTTGAGTCAGCAAGCTGGCTTTCGGTCGCCTTTCGACAAAGGTGGGCTGTCAGGGAAGGCGGCCTTTGGTTTAGGACCGAAATGCCAGGAGGAACACAATGGCTTTGAGTCTCGAAGACAAGAAGACGGTTGTCGCCGAGGTGAGTGCGGTCGCCGGTGAGGCCTTGTCGGCAGTTGCTGCCGAATATCGCGGCCTTTCCGTCGAGGAAATGACGGCCTTGCGTGCGGAAGCGCGTAACGCTGGCGTTTATCTGCGTGTGGTCAAGAACACTCTTGCCCGCCGCGCAGTGGCAGGTACCGAGTTCGAATGCATGCAGGATTCGTTCAAGGGCCCGCTCCTCATCGCATTCGCTACCGAGGATCCGGGTGCGTCCGCCAGAATCATCAAGAACTTCGCCAAAGAGCACGACAATCTGAAACCGGTGGCCTTGTCCGCCGGCGGCCAACTGATGGGGGCCGATCAGATAGATGCACTGGCAAGTCTCCCGACTCTGGATGAAGCACGCGGCATGCTCGTCGGCATGCTGGCTGCACCGATGTCTCAGCTCGTCAGAACGCTGGCCGAGCCGGGCGCGATGCTGTCGCGGACGATGAATGCGTACGCGACGCGCGATGCAGCCTAACCGTACTGACTTAAGAACCTACGTTTAAGGAAACAAGACAATGGCACTTTCTAACGAAGAACTGCTGAAAGAACTGAGCGCTAAGCCGATCATGGAAGTGGTCGAGCTCGTAAAAATGCTCGAAGAAGAGTGGGGCGTCAGCGCTGCTGCGCCGGTTGCGGTTGCAGCCGCACCGGGTGCGGATGCTGGCGGCGAAGCGGCGGCTGAGAAAGACGAATTTGACGTCGTCATGACCAGCTTTGGCTCGAACAAGGTCCAGGTGATCAAAGCCGTTCGCGGCATCACCGGTCTTGGCCTCAAAGAAGCGAAGGACATGGTCGAAGGCGCTCCGTCGACGATCAAAGAAGGCGCGTCGAAGGACGAAGCCGAAGAGCTCAAGAAGCAGCTCGAGGAAGCCGGCGCTTCGGTTGAGCTCAAGTAACGACGCTCTTTTGGCAGCGACACTGTGTTCGCGCGGCCACAGCGGCCGGCGACCGGTTTTCCGGTCGCCGGCTTTGTCGCGCATGTTGTTTTTGCAATCACTTATGACGCCTGAGTGCGTCCGGTCCGATCACGACCCGAGGTAAGACGAATGGCTTATTCGTTTACGGAAAAGAAACGTATTCGCAAGGATTTTGGTAAGCGCGCCAGCGTACTGGACGTGCCATACCTTTTGTCCATCCAAATCAATTCGTATCGCAAGTTCCTGCAGGAAGGTAAGACTGAGGAACAGCGCGACGACATTGGTCTGCACGCCGCGTTTCAAACCGTATTCCCGATCGTCAGTTATTCCGGCAACGCGGCTCTGGAATACGTCAGCTACCGACTCGACGAGCCGGTGTTCGACGTAAAAGAATGCCAGATTCGCGGCCAGACCTATGCGGCACCGCTGCGCGTCAAGGTGCGCCTGGTCATTTACGACAAAGAGGCCTCCGGCACGCCGAAGCCTGTCAAAGACGTGCGCGAACAGGAAGTTTATCTCGGCGAAATGCCGCTGATGACTGACAACGGTACGTTTGTTATCAACGGCACCGAGCGCGTTATCGTCTCGCAGCTGCACCGTTCGCCGGGCGTGTTTTTCGATCACGACAAAGGCAAGACTCACTCATCGGGCAAGCTGCTGTTCTCGGCACGCATCATTCCGTATCGAGGCTCGTGGCTGGACTTTGAGTTCGACCCGAAAGACGCGTTGTTCGCGCGCATCGACCGTCGCCGCAAACTGCCGGTGACGATCATATTGCGCGCGCTCGGCCTGTCCAATGAGGAAATGCTCGATACGTTCTTTGAGAACGTCGACTTTTATCTTTCCGACGACGAAGTTCAAATGGGCCTCGTCCCGCAGCGCCTGCGCGGCGAAACCGCCACCTTCGATATCAAGATCGGCCGCAAGGTCATCGTTGAGGAAGGCCGGCGCATCACCGCCAAGCACGTGCGCGATCTCGAGAAAGCGGAAATCGAAACGCTGGTCGTGCCGACGGAATTCGTTGCCGGAAAAATTCTTGCGCACGACATCGTCGACACCGAGACGGGTGAACTGCTGGCCGCAGCCAACGATGAGCTGACCGAAGAAAAACTTGGTGAGCTGATTCAGGCCGGTGTGGAGCACATTCGCACGCTCGACATAAACGACCTCGACAAAGGGCCGTACATTTCGAACACGCTGCGTATCGACCCTTCGACGACACGTCTCGAAGCGCTGGTCGAAATCTATCGAATGATGCGTCCGGGCGAGCCACCGACCAAAGAGGCGGCGGAGAACCTCTTCAATAATTTGTTCTTCAATGAGGACCGCTACGACTTGTCAGCCGTCGGTCGCATGAAATTCAACCGCCGGGTCGGCCGTGACGACTCGACCGGTCTAGGCGTGCTCAGCAACGAAGATATTCTCGACGTGCTGCGCACGCTAATCGATATCCGCAACGGCTATGGCACGGTCGATGATATCGATCATCTTGGCAACCGCCGTATTCGCAGCGTCGGCGAGATGGCTGAAAACGCCTTCCGCATCGGCTTGGTCCGTGTCGAGCGCGCTGTCAAAGAGCGTCTGACCCAGGCAGAGACCGAAGGTCTGATGCCGCAAGAGATGATCAACGCCAAGCCCGTCGCTGCGGCGGTCAAGGAATTCTTCGGCTCGAGCCAGCTCTCGCAGTTCATGGATCAGAACAACCCGCTGTCGGAAGTCACGCACAAGCGCCGCGTTTCCGCATTGGGCCCAGGTGGTCTGACGCGCGAGCGTGCTGGCTTCGAGGTGCGCGACGTTCACCCGACGCACTACGGTCGGGTGTGCCCGATTGAAACGCCGGAAGGCCCGAACATCGGTCTGATCAACTCGCTGGCCGTGTACGCTCGCACGAATGAGTTTGGCTTCCTGGAAACGCCATACCGCAAGGTCGACAACGGCCAGGTACTCGACGAAATCGAATACCTGTCGGCGATTGAAGAAAGCCAATACGTCATCGCGCAGGCCAACGCCGAGCTCGATGCGTCGGGCCGGTTTACCGATGAATTGATCTCGGTTCGCCACCGCAACGAATTCACGCTCGCGGCGCCCGAATCGATCAACTACATGGACGTGTCGCCGAAGCAGATCGTGTCGGTGGCGGCCTCGTTGATTCCGTTCCTCGAGCACGACGATGCAAACCGTGCCCTCATGGGCTCGAACATGCAGCGCCAGGCCGTGCCGACACTGCGTGCCGATACGCCACTCGTTGGTACCGGCATGGAGCGCGCGGTTGCGGTCGACTCGGGTGTGACCGTGGTAGGTCGCCGCGGTGGCGTCGTCGATTCGGTCGACGCGTCGCGTATCGTCGTGCGCGTCAACGATGACGAGACTGATGCGTCCGAATCGGGCGTGGACATCTACAACCTGACCAAGTACACGCGCTCGAACCAGAACACGTGTATCAACCAGCGTCCGCTCGTCAAAAGCGGCGATCTGATCGCCCGTGGCGACGTGCTGGCTGACGGTCCGTCGACGAACCTCGGCGAGCTCGCGCTCGGCCAGAACCTGCTGGTCGCGTTCATGCCGTGGAACGGTTACAACTTCGAGGACTCGATTCTGATCTCCGAACGGGTCGTCCACGAAGATCGCTTCACGACGATCCACATCGAGGAGCTGACCTGCGTCGCACGTGACACGAAGCTCGGTCCCGAAGACGTGACGGCGGATATTCCGAACGTCGGCGACTCGGCATTGGCCAAGCTGGACGAATCGGGCATCGCCTATATCGGTGCCGAAGTGCAGGCTGGCGACATCTTGGTCGGCAAGGTCACGCCAAAAGGCGAAACCCAGCTGACGCCGGAAGAGAAACTGCTGCGCGCCATCTTCGGTGAGAAAGCGTCGGACGTTAAAGACACGTCACTGCGCGTCCCGCCGGGTATGGACGGTACCGTTATCGACGTGCGGGTATTCACGCGTGACGGCGTCGACAAAGACGCAAGGGCGCTGTCGATCGAGCGTTCTGAACTCGAATCGGTCCGCAAGGACTTTGACGATCAGCTGCGCATTCTCGAAAACGACATTTTCGAGCGCGTCGAGCGCAACATCGTGGGCAAGGTTGCTGCCGGTGGTCCGAAAGGACTGAAGGCCGAGGCCAAAATCACGAAGGCGTACCTCGACGATCTCGATCGCTCGCAGTGGTTCGAGATCCGTCTGAAGAGCGACGACGCAAACGTCGTGCTCGAGCAGGCGGCAGAGCGGCTGAAGTCGCAGCGCGAAGAGTTTGATCGCCGCTTCGAGGAGAAGAAGGTCAAGATCACCGCCGGTGACGATCTCGCCCCGGGCGTGCTGAAAATGGTCAAGGTCTATCTGGCGGTCAAGCGGCGTATTCAGCCGGGTGACAAGATGGCCGGTCGCCACGGTAACAAGGGTGTGATCTCGACGATCGTGCCGGTTGAAGATATGCCGTACCTCGAAAACGGCACGCCGGTCGATATCGTCTTGAACCCGCTCGGCGTACCGTCGCGTATGAATATCGGCCAGGTGCTGGAAACTCACCTTGGCTGGGCAGCCAAAGGCCTCGGTAACAAGATTTCCGAGATGCTGCGTGCGCAGGAAGCGACCACTAAGATTCGCGGCTTTATCGAAGAGGTCTACAACACGACCGGCGGCCGCTCCGAGCAGATCGACGAATTCAGCGATGGTGAGGTCCTCGAGCTGGCTGGCAATCTTGCCGGCGGCGTACCGATGGCGACCCCGGTGTTCGACGGCGCGACTGAAGCAGAGATCAAGAACCTGCTGCGGCTTGCTGACCTGTCTGACACCGGCCAGTCGACGCTGTACGACGGCCGTACCGGTGAGAAATTCATCCGCGACGTCACGGTTGGCTACATGTACATGCTGAAGCTCAATCACCTTGTCGACGACAAGATGCACGCTCGCTCGACCGGACCGTACAGTTTGGTCACGCAGCAGCCGCTGGGCGGTAAGGCTCAGTTTGGCGGCCAGCGCTTCGGTGAGATGGAGGTCTGGGCACTCGAGGCCTATGGCGCGTCCTACACGCTGCAGGAAATGTTGACCGTCAAGTCCGACGACGTGCAGGGGCGGACGAAGATGTACAAAAACATCGTCGACGGCACGCACCAGATGCAGGCCGGTATGCCTGAGTCGTTCAACGTACTCGTCAAGGAAATTCGCTCGCTCGGCATCAACATCGAGCTGGAAACCGAATAAACACTCTCGACGGCCTCACGGCCGGAAGGTGACTTATGAAAGACTTATTGAAGCTCTTCAAAACGCAGAACCCGACCGAAGACTTCGACGCGATTCGCATCGGTCTGGCATCGCCGGACATGATTCGTTCGTGGTCGTATGGCGAAGTCAAAAAGCCGGAGACGATCAACTACCGTACGTTCAAGCCGGAACGTGACGGGCTGTTCTGCGCGAAGATCTTTGGCCCGATCAAGGACTACGAGTGTCTGTGCGGCAAGTACAAACGCCTCAAGCACCGCGGCGTCGTCTGCGAGAAGTGTGGCGTTGAGGTAACCCAGACCAAGGTGCGTCGCGAACGTATGGCGCACATCGATCTGGCCAGCCCGGTTGCACACATTTGGTTCCTAAAGTCGCTGCCGTCACGCATCGGTCTGATGCTCGACATGACGCTGCGCGAAATCGAGCGCGTGCTCTATTTCGAAGCCTTTGTCGTGATCGATCCGGGCATGACGCCGCTGGAGCGCTGCACGCTGCTGTCCGATGAGGCCTACCTCGATGCGATCGAGCAGTACGGCGACGAGTTTGACGCTCGCATGGGTGCCGAAGCCGTTCACGAAATGCTGTCGACGATGGACCTGCACTCTGAAGTCGTCAAAGTGCGCGAAGAAATCGCCGGCACGAATTCGGAAACCAAGATCAAGCGCCTGTCGAAGCGTCTGAAGTTGCTGGAGTCCTTCATCGAGTCGGGCAACAAGCCCGAGTGGATGGTTCTGACCGTCCTGCCTGTGTTGCCGCCGGATCTGCGTCCGCTGGTACCGCTCGATGGCGGCCGCTTCGCGACGTCGGACCTCAACGATTTGTATCGCCGCGTCATCAACCGCAACAACCGTCTGCGCCGGCTCTTGGAGCTGAACGCGCCGGATATCATCGTGCGCAACGAAAAGCGCATGCTGCAGGAGTCGGTTGACGCGCTGCTCGACAACGGCCGTCGCGGTCGAGCGATCACGGGTACCAACAAGCGCCCGCTGAAATCGCTCGCCGACATGATCAAAGGCAAGCAGGGGCGCTTCCGTCAAAACCTGCTCGGCAAACGCGTCGACTACTCGGGCCGTTCGGTCATCGTGGTTGGCCCGACGCTGAAGCTGCATCAGTGCGGTCTGCCGAAGAAAATGGCACTCGAGCTGTTCAAGCCGTTCATTTTCTCGAAGCTGCAGCTCCGCGGTGAGGCGGCGACGATCAAAGCGGCGAAGCGTCTCGTTGAGCGCGAAGGTCCGGAAGTCTGGGACATTCTCGAAGAGGTGATTCGCGAGCATCCGGTCATGCTGAACCGGGCGCCGACGTTGCACCGTCTCGGTATCCAGGCGTTCGAACCGGTGTTGGTTGAAGGCAAGGCCATTAACCTGCATCCGCTCGTTTGTACGGCATTCAACGCAGACTTTGACGGCGACCAGATGGCGGTCCACGTCCCGCTGTCGATCGAGGCGCAGCTTGAAGCGCGTGCGCTGATGATGTCGTCGAACAACATTCTGTCGCCGGCCAACGGTGAGCCGATCATCGTACCGTCGCAGGACGTCGTTCTGGGTCTGTACTTCATGACCCGCGTCAGCATCAACGCGAAGGGCGAAGGCATGCTGTTCGCCGACGTCAAAGAAGTGCACCGTGCCTATGAAAACGGCGTGGTCGACTTGCAGGCGAAGGTCAAGGTGCGTTTGCCGGCACGGCTCATCGATCGCGATGCCGAGCCGGGCGAGTTCCGCGTCGTCGATACGACGGTCGGTCGTTCGCTGCTGTCGGAAATTCTGCCGGACGGCCTGCGCTTTGACCTCGTCAACCGCGACATGACCAAAAAGGCGATCTCGAACGTCATTAACAGCTGCTATCGCCGTGTCGGTCTGAAAGAAACCGTCGTATTCGCTGACCGCCTGATGTACACCGGTTTCAGCTACGCAACCCGCGCTGGCGTTTCGATTGGCGTCAACGACATGGTCGTGCCGGAATCGAAGGTGCAAATTCTTGGAGTCGCCGAAAACGAAGTGAAGGAGATCCAGGAGCAGTACGCATCGGGTCTCGTGACCGACGGTGAGCGATACAACAAGGTCGTCGACATCTGGTCGCGTACCAATGATCAGGTCGCTAAGGCCATGATGGACAAGCTCGGAACCGAGGCGGTTACCGACGCGGACGGCAACGAGGTAACGCAGGACTCGTTCAACTCGATCTACATGATGGCCGACTCCGGGGCTCGTGGTTCGGCGGCGCAGATTCGCCAGCTCGCCGGCATGCGTGGCCTGATGGCCAAGCCGGACGGCTCGATTATCGAGACGCCGATTACCGCTAACTTCCGTGAAGGTCTGGACGTACTGCAGTACTTCATCTCGACGCACGGCGCGCGTAAAGGTCTCGCCGATACCGCGTTGAAGACCGCCAACTCGGGATACCTGACGCGCCGTCTCGTCGACGTTGCCCAGGACCTGGTAGTCACCGAGGCGGACTGCGGTACTCGCAATGGTTTGACCATGGCGCCGATCGTCGAAGGTCGCGACGTCGTCGAACCGCTGCGCGAGCGTGTACTTGGTCGCATCCTGGCTGAGCCAGTGCTGCAGCCGGGCACCGACAAGGTGGCGCTCGATGCGGGTACGATGCTCGATGAGCAGTCGGTTGAGCGGCTCGATGAGCTGTCGATCGACCAAGTCATTGTCCGTTCGCCGATTACGTGCGAAACCCGCTACGGCGTGTGCGCGCAGTGCTACGGTCGCGACCTCGCTCGCGGTCACCGCATCAACATTGGTGAGGCGGTCGGCGTTATTGCCGCCCAGTCGATCGGTGAGCCAGGCACTCAGCTGACGATGCGTACGTTCCACGTCGGTGGCGCGGCATCACGTTCAGCGGCCATCAACAGCATCGAGACCAAGTCGAAAGGCGTGGTTCGCATCAGCAACATCAAAACGGTCGAGCACAACGAGGGCTATCTCGTTGCGGTATCGCGTTCGGGCGAGATCTCCGTCGTCAACGAACACGGCCGCGAGCGTGAGCGCTACAAAGTGCCGTACGGTGCGACCATCAATGTTAAAGACGGCGCCGGCATCGAGCCTGGCCAGATCCTCGCAAACTGGGATCCGCACACTCACCCGGTTGTTACCGAGGTAGGCGGCTTCCTGAAGTTCGACGACTTCGTCGACGGAGTTACCGTCAACGAGCAGGTCGACGAGATGACCGGCCTGACGAGTATCGTCGTTGCGGATCCGAAAGCGCGTGGTTCGAGCGGCAAAGATCTACGACCGGTGGCTCGTCTGGTCGACGGTAGCGGCGATCCGGTGTGCTTTGCGAACACGGAAATCCCGGCGGTGTATGCGCTGCCGGCCGGCGCAATCGTTACGATGGAAGACGGTGCAACCGTCAGCGTCGGCGACGTCATTGCCCGTATTCCGCAGGAATCGTCGAAAACACGTGACATCACGGGTGGTCTGCCGCGCGTCGCCGATTTGTTCGAGGCACGTAAGCCGAAAGACGCGGCCATTTTGGCCGAGTACACCGGCACGGTCAGCTTCGGTAAGGAAACCAAGGGCAAGCAGCGTTTGGTGATTACCGACGAGGCCGGCGAGAGCCACGAAGAGCTGATTCCGAAGTGGCGCCATCTGAACGTCTTCGAGGGCGAGCAGGTCACCCGCGGCGAAGTTATCGCTGACGGTGAGCCGAACCCGCACGACATTCTGCGTTTGCAGGGTGTCGAGCCGCTGGCTGAGTATCTGGTTCGCGAGATCCAGGACGTCTACCGACTGCAGGGTGTGAAGATCAACGATAAGCACATCGAAGTGATCATCCGCCAAATGCTTCGCAAGGTTCTGGTCACCGTGGCCGGTGAGTCCACGTACCTGCGCGGCGAACAGCTGGACCGCGCTCGTGCGCTCGAGGTCATCGAGCAGCTCGAGGTTCAGGACAAGGAGCCGCTGGCGTTCGAATCGATGTTGCTAGGTATCACCAAGGCGTCGCTGGCGACGGAATCGTTCATTTCGGCAGCGTCTTTCCAGGAGACCACTCGCGTGCTTACCGAAGCGGCGGTACGTGGCCTCAAGGACAGCTTGCGCGGCCTGAAAGAGAACGTCATCGTTGGTCGCCTGATACCGGCCGGTACCGGTTTTGCGCATCACGCCGAACGTCGGCAGACACGCGAGCAGGATCTGGCCGAGCAGTTGCGCGAGCTAGAAGCGCGCGGCGAGGGCGAGGAAGTCGATGCTGGCGACGCGCCGCCGCCGGTTGACGGTGCACTGGCCGGTGAGGCTCCGGAAGCGGTCGCGGACGAGTAAAAATCCCCGGCGGGGCAGTGATTTGGGTTGACACGCCAAGGGCAGCGTCAATATCATTCACCGCCTCGCGCGTGGGGGCTTTCAGTTATGGCCCGGCGCCGGCATAGCCGGCTGCGACTCGACGCGCAACGCTTTCTCAAGCGCCCGCGGATCGATACTCCGGTCCACGGGTGCTTATGCTTTTTTTAAACCCGTATGGCGCGTTGCGCGTCTGCGGCAACACACAACAACGGCAATCCGTATGGCGACAATTAATCAGCTCGTGCGTAAACCACGAGCCACTAAAACGGCGAAAAGTAACGTCCCGCACCTCATGGCGAGCCCGCAAAAACGCGGCGTTTGCACGCGCGTCTACACGACGACGCCGAAGAAGCCAAACTCGGCGATGCGTAAGGTCGCTCGCGTTCGCCTGACCAACGGTTTCGAGGTGACCTCCTACATCGGTGGCGAAGGCCACAATCTGCAGGAGCACTCGGTCGTGCTGATTCGCGGCGGTCGTGTTAAAGATTTGCCCGGTGTGCGCTATCACACCGTCCGGGGAACGCTCGACTGTGCGGGCGTCAATGACCGCAAGCAGAGCCGATCGAAGTACGGCACCAAGCGGCCCAAGTCATAACCAGAGAAGCTATCGATGTCGAGACGTAGCCAGGCGCCAAAACGCGAAATCCTGCCGGATCCCAAGTACCACAGCGAGCTGCTCGCCAAGTTCATGAACATGATCATGAGCGACGGCAAAAAGTCGGTCGCCGAACGCATCATTTACGGTGCACTCGACCGTATCGCGGAGCGTGGCACGCAGTCTGACGAACAATCGCTGGAGACGCTGGAAACTGCGCTCGAGAACGTCAAACCGGTCGTCGAGGTTCGCTCGCGGCGCGTCGGTGGTGCGACGTATCAGGTGCCGGTGGAAGTTCGTCCGCAGCGCCGTCAGACCCTAGCGATGCGCTGGGTGATCGATGCCGCGCGCAAGCGCAGCGAAAAGTCGATGGCGCATCGTCTGGCGCACGAATTGATGGACGCCGCTGAGAACCGCGGCTCTGCGATCAAAAAGAAAGAAGACACCCACCGGATGGCGGAAGCCAACAAGGCTTTCTCGCACTACCGTTGGTAATCTGCGTCGACAGCTTGTCTTTCTTCTTCCCGGCTTTCCGAGTCTGCCGCTGTGGCCCGCACCACTCCGATCGAGCGCTACCGAAACATCGGTATCATGGCGCACATCGATGCGGGCAAAACCACCACGACTGAACGCATCCTTTTCTACACCGGCGTTTCGCACAAGATCGGTGAGGTCCACGATGGCGCTGCCACGATGGACTGGATGGAGCAGGAGCAGGAACGCGGCATCACGATAACCTCGGCCGCGACGACCTGTTTTTGGCAAGGCATGTCGCGGCAGTTCGACGAGCATCGTATCAACATTATCGATACGCCCGGCCACGTCGATTTCACGATTGAAGTTGAGCGCTCGCTGCGCGTACTGGATGGCGCCGTCACGCTGCTGAGTTCCGTTGACGGCGTCGAGCCGCAGACCGAGACTGTCTGGCGTCAAGCCGACAAATACGGCGTGCCTCGGCTGATCTTCGTCAACAAGATGGACCGTGTCGGCGCCGACTTCCTGCGCGTGGTTGCGCAGGTTCGCGAACGCCTCGGCGCAAATCCGGTGGCCGTGCAGCTGCCGATCGGCGCTGAGGAAGATTTCGCCGGAGTCGTCGATCTCGTGCGGATGCGCGCAATCTACTGGGAAGACGGCAACATGGGCACGCGCTTCGAAGAGCGCGACGTGCCGTCAGATCTGCTCGCCGACGCCAACGAGTATCGCGAGGCCATGGTCGAAGCCGCGGCCGAAGGCGACGAGGAACTGCTCAACACCTTTCTCGAAACCGGGCAGTTGTCCGAGGAAGAAATCGTTCGCGGGCTGCGACAGCGCACGCTGAGCGGCGACATCGTGCCGGCTCTGTGCGGCACGGCGTTCAAGAACAAAGGTGTGCAGGCGCTGCTCGACGCTGTTATTGATTACATGCCGTCGCCCACCGACGTGCCGCCGATCCGTGGCTTGTTGCCGGACGACGATGCAGAAGCCGAGCGTCCGGCCAACGATGACGAGCCGTTTGCAAGTCTGGCGTTTAAGATCGCGACCGATCCGTTCGTCGGCAGTCTGACGTTCATCCGCGTCTATTCTGGCGTGCTGAGTTCGGGCGACACGGTCTACAACCCGGTCAAAAGCAAGAAAGAGCGCATCGGCCGGCTGCTGCAGATGCACTCCAACGACCGTCAGGAAATCAAAGAGGTCCGCGCCGGTGACATTGCCGCGGCCGTGGGCCTCAAGGACGTCACCACAGGCGACACGCTTTGTGATCCGCGCAGCATGATTACGCTCGAGCGGATGGAGTTTCCCGACCCGGTGATCGCGGTCGCGGTCGAGCCGAAAACCAAGGTCGACCAGGAAAAAATGGGTATGGCTCTGGGCAAGCTCGCTAAAGAGGACCCCTCGTTCCGTGTGCATACGGACGAAGAGTCCCAGCAAACGATCATTTCCGGCATGGGTGAGCTGCACCTGGAGATCATCGTCGACCGGCTGAAGCGCGAATTCAAGGTCGAGGCCAACGTCGGCAAGCCGCAAGTGGCCTACCGCGAGACGATCCGCAAGCCGGTCGAGCAGCAGGGCAAGTTTGTCCGTCAGTCCGGCGGCAAGGGTCAGTACGGCGATGTGCATCTGAAGATTGAGCCGACCGAGACGGGCTCTGGTTACGAGTTCATCAACGCGATTGTCGGCGGATCGGTGCCTCGCGAGTACATCCCAGCGGTCGACAAAGGTGTCCAGGAGCAGATGGAAGGCGGCATCTTGGCCGGCTATCCGGTGGTCGATTGCCGGGTGACCTTATTCGATGGTTCGTATCACGATGTTGATTCGAGCGAAATGGCGTTTAAAATCGCGGGCTCGATGGCTTTCCGGGAAGGCGCGCTCAATGCGTCGCCGGTGCTGCTGGAGCCCATCATGAAGGTCGAGGTCGTCACCCCGGACGATTACATGGGTGATGTCATGGGGGACTTGAACCGCCGCCGCGGACTACCGCAGGGTATGGACGAATCGCCGTCCGGCAAGGTGCTCAGGGCGGAAGTGCCGTTGGCAGAAATGTTTGGGTATGCGACTGACCTGCGTTCGATGACGCAAGGCCGGGCAACGTACTCGATGGAGTTTCAGAAATACGCCGAAGTACCGGGCAATGTCGCCGATGGTCTGAGGCGGTAACGAATTCGATTAATGGCCCCAGCGCGGGGACAGCAGAAGGTGTAAAGGCATGGCAAAAGAGAAGTTTGAGCGTACGAAGCCGCACGTGAACGT
>JBCAXA010000009.1:0-21717 GCA_038534295.1 Pseudomonadota bacterium | reverse complement strand
GGCGACGGTAAACGCAGATGTAGGAGCGGGCTTCTGCCCGCGATTTGATCTGCCGCAACGGCAAACCCAAGCTGGTTTTGTCAGATCGATACCCTCGCCGCAATCGTCATTCGCGCCTACAAGTGCGCTCCACCATCTTCGATAGACGGCGACGGTAAACGCAGATGTAGGAGCGGGCTTCTGCCCGCGATTTGATCTGCCGCAACGGCAAACCCAAGCTGGTTCTGTGAGATCGACACCAACGCCGCAATCGTCATTCGCGCCTACAAGTGCGCTCCACCATCCTCGATAGACGGCGACGGTAAACGCAGATGTAGGAGCGGGCTTCTGCCCGCGATCGAGCGCACTCACCGGTCGATGCGTTATCGTCGGTTCTCGGTTCGGAGGGATACTGATGCTGGAAAAATTCGACCGCTACCCCCTGACGTTCGGCCCGTCGCCGATCGAAAAACTCACGAGACTCAGCGCTCACCTGGATTGCGGGGTCGAGTTTTACGCAAAGCGCGAAGACTGTAACTCTGGCCTCGCGTTCGGTGGCAACAAGCTGCGCAAACTCGAATACATCGTGCCCGATGCGATCGCCGCCGGCGCCGACACGCTCGTGACCATTGGCGGCGTGCAATCCAACCACACGCGCCAAGTTGCCGCGGTCGCCGCCAAGCTCGGCATGCGCTGCCGATTGGTGCAAGAGAGCTGGGTCCCTTACAGCGATGCCGTTTACGACCGTGTCGGCAACATTCTACTGAGTCGGGTGATGGGTGCGACTGTCGAGCTCGTCGACGAGGGCTTCGACATTGGCATTCGGCCGAGCTGGGAGCGCGCCTTGGAAGACGTGCGCGACAAAGGCGGCAAACCCTATGCAATTCCTGCCGGCGCGTCGGTGCACAAGTTTGGCGGTCTCGGCTTTGTTGGATTTGCTGAGGAGGTCCGTACGCAGGAGCAGGCGCTCGGAATTCGATTTGACTACATCGTCGTTTGCACGGTCACCGGATCAACACATGCTGGCATGCTGGTCGGATTCGCGCGCGACGGTCGGCAGCGGCGTGTCATCGGTATCGACGCCAGCGCAACGCCGGCGCAAACGCGCGCGCAGGTACTGGACATCGCGCGCAAGACCGCCGAGCTCATCGAACTTCGTCAAACGATTGCCGATGACGACGTTGTGCTCATCGAGGACTACGCCTACCCAATCTACGGCGTGCCGAGCAATGAGACCAATGACGCCATTCGCCTTTGCGCGCAGCTCGAAGGCATGCTGACCGACCCTGTGTACGAGGGCAAATCGATGCAAGGCATGATTGATCTTGCGCGCAACGGGTACTTTCCGGAAGGCTCGAGCGTCCTCTACGCGCACTTGGGCGGCGTTCCGGCCATCAACGCCTACAGCTATCTGTATCGCAACGGGTAATCAAACGGTTTAACGTCGCTCGATGTTGGGTTCGCGCTCGTGCAAGTTGCGCTTTAGGTAGCGGCCCCACCAGAGATTGTATGGGTGTGCGCGATCGGTGGGACCGAAGTCGTTTACCAGCGGCCGTCCTTCGTTCGCCCAACGAAAAATCGAACCGTCGAGATTCGCCACGTCGTCGTGACCGTGCTCGGCAAGAAACCGTGCCGCCTCAGACGATCGAACGCCCAATGAACAGTAGACAACGACCGGGCGATCGGCTGCCGCCTCGACGAGGGCGAGCAACGATGCTCGGTCCGGCGCATGCAGCGCATTCGGCAAACGACTGACCCCGTACTCGTCCGCTTCGCGAACGTCGATTAACAGCGGTTCACCCGGCATTGCCAGTAGCTGCTCCGGCGTAACGTGGCGCACATCGGTGTATTTGGCACGCACTTCCTCGCTGCGACGCTCCAACCGCTCCGTCACCGGATCATCGTTGGTATCGGCGTGCGCAATACCCGCGCCCAGCACTAGGCTAGACCCGATGACGAGCCAGGTTATTACACGAATCTCATTGAATTTATGCATCGGCATTTCCCCGTTAGGGCGTGAACTCTGCGCTTTTTAGAGCGGTCGGACGAGTGCGTGTATCGACGTTTGAACGCGACATTCGATGCCCCGTTTAACGATTGCCTGACACTGACCTAACGACAACAGAGGATCGACCCATGCAAGCACTGTTTCGACGGACGCGCTCCGCAGCTCTGACAACAGCACTCTCGTTTCTGTTCATTCTGGTTTCCACTGCGGCGCACGCATCCGGCGGATACGGTGGTGGTGGCGGTGGTGGCTTTGGCCGCTCCAACCCTCCGCCGCAACGCGTCGTCGACGAAGCCTACGAGTATGGCAAGGCTGTCTTCAAAGGTCGTGCCGGTGCGCCGAAGCAGCGTTACTGCCTGCGCGGTGAAGAAGAGCCCGCGAAACTGAAGAGCAAAACCATCAAGCAGTATCGCGGCACATCGGTACGCGCGCTGGCTGACGATCTGGTGCTCTGCGACATGGGCGAGACGCTTGCGGTGGCTGCACTCAGCGAAGACCAAGCAATTCACCTTATTTACTACCTCAACAAGCGCTACAAGTTGAGTCTCAGCGGCGTCTGATTGAGCGGATGTCGAAGGCCAAGGCCGCGATGATGAGGGCGGCCTCGGCGACGAGTACCCAGGTGGGCTGCTCGTAGAGGGCCAGGGTCTCGCTGCTCAAATTGATGCCGGTGACGTAGCTCGCCAGCACAACGGCAGCGACGACCCACGGCGTAAACCGCAGCGGGCCGATTGCGGCAAATGGCAGCCACCAGACGAGGTACCACGGATTAAGTACCGGCAGGATCGCGAGGAACAGTCCGACCGACATTGCCGCCGGAACGGTTTCGATGCCAACGACCTTGCGTCGCAGCCACGCCCAGATCCACGGCATAAAACGCGACGCCCACCAGGCTGAATAGGCAAGCAACAGGATTCCTTTCAGCAGTTGGACGGCGATCGGTCCGCCAGCAAACAGCGCCAGGTAATAGAGCGGCGCATTGAACAACCAGACCGACGCCATGGCGGCGAGTCCTTCGGGAACCCAGGCGTCAAGGAACCCGAACGGCGCGGCGATGACAATCGCCGTCACAACAAACGCTAGCCACGCACGGACGCTGAGGCCAAGCAGGTACGGCGCCAGCACCAGCGCAAATGGCTTGACGCCAAGCGCCAGTGCTACGGCGATACCGACCGGCCATTCACGCCGGGACTTGAACGCAAGGAACGCGACGAACAGCAACAGCGCCCCGATCGCATCGGGGTGCGCGGTAAATGCGAACTCTTTAATGGGTAGCGGCGACCAGGCGTACAGAAACACCGCCATTGGCGAGGCCACCCGAACGAGCAGCATGACGATCGCAAGATCGGCGAGCGCGCTCAGCAACTGCAGCGGCCAGGTTTCGGCCGGAGCAATGAGGTATGCCAATGCGAACGTCCATTGACTGCTCGGCCCGTACACGGTGGGGATATCGGGATGATTGATGCCGTCGAGAACATCGTCGAACTCGCCGAGTTCGGTATCGAACGAATCGAGCGGCGCGTGTCCGTAGGGCGAGCCAAATTCGACGCTGCTGCGCCCATCCCACATAAAGCGAAAGTGATCGTCCTCGAGTATCGGCGCACCGATGACGCCGATGACGCGAAACACCGCGGCAAAACCGACCACGATCATGACCGGCATTTGCCAGCCCTTTTGCAAGAAGCTACCTGCGATGGCGATCTGCAGCGCAAGCACGATGCCAGCGACGACGAGAAACTCGCCGAGGTCGGCGCCGTCGCCAATGGACTCGCGCGCGAGAAAGGCAAACGCAAGCGCCGCGATGACGCCCGCACAAGTTACCGCCGCGACAGCCGGAGCGCTCGAAACGGAATGGGGCGATTCAGCCGCGACCACGCGTCGCCTACCTGCCAATGAGGATTGACTGATGTATCGAGATCACCGAGTCGCCGTAATCGTTCCGGCCTACAACGAGGCGCCAGCAATCGGAGCCGTTGTTAATGACATCCTCTCATTGTCGGGCAAGTCGAACAGCCAGCCTGTCGTAGACGCTTTGATCGTAGCCGATAACGGCTCACACGACGACACAGCCGGAATCGCCGCGCTCGGTGGAGCGACCGTCGTACGAGAGCCGCAAAAAGGCTATGGCGCAGCCTGTCTTGCCGGCATCGCCGCGCTACCCGACGTCGATGTTGTCGTTTTTGTTGATGGTGATCGATCGGTTGATGTCAGTGAGCTCCCGACGCTGCTCGATGCGCTCATCGACGGCGCCGACGTTGTTATCGGGTCCAGAGCGCTTGGGCGTCAACAGCCAGGATCAATGACGATTGTGCAGCACTACGGCAATCGCCTGGCTGCATGGCTACTGACGCGGTTCTGGGGCACGCCCGTGACCGACCTCGGCCCGTTTCGCGCGCTCAGTCTCGATGCTCTCCACAAACTGAACATGCAGGACCGCGCGTTTGGTTGGACGGTCGAGATGCAGATCAAAGCCCTGCGCGGCGGCATGCGTGTCGTGGAAGTCCCAGTCACCAACAACCGGCGCATCGGTCAATCGAAAGTGAGCGGCACCTTGCGCGGCACCATCGGCGCATCGTCGACGATTCTCGGCATGATCGCACGCTGCGGATTTGCCGATATGGCACGGCGCATTGGCGCTCGGTTGCCTGGCCGCCGCCACCAGGACGCGCAGTCTCGAGTCGTCGACGCGGCTTGCCCGGAGCTGTCGGCCAGCTGGAAGCCGGCTTCGAAGGACTGACTCACTCGTCCTCAATGATTGCGTCTTGCGGCCATTGGATCTGGCGCCACAGTGCAAGCAAACGCTCACCGCGCGCCGGATTTAGCCAACGCACGTAGTTCACCCGCCCAAGCAGGTGCTCGCGAAAATTGTCGACGCAGTCGTGATTCTGACCGGCCGGTCCTGAGCGCACGCAGTTGTGCAGCGTCGCCTTGAGTCGGTCGTAGTCGACTCGTGGGACGTTGGGTTTGGCGTTCACGACAATGCCAGCAAGTTTCTGCCGATCGGACGCCGCGCGCGATCGCGTCTTGTTGTGATTCAGAACGAAACCCTCATCAATCGCGATCGCGCCGACCATTGACTCCAACCGCTGGCGCTTCCCCCGCGCTGGGATAACCCCGGAGAAAGCGAGATCGTCCGCATAGCGCGAGTAGTTCAAGCCCATACGAGCGGCAAGGCCGGCCAGTCTGGCATCGAATCGCCGCAGCGCGAGGTTTGACAGTGCCGCCGACGTCGGCGCGCCGGGCGGCAGATGTGCCCTTGCGTAACGCCAAGCGTTCTCGTGATGGAGCTGCTGTGGACACGCCCCGACGATCGCCGCCGGCACAGCGTTGGTCGTCAACCGCGCCAAGGCGTGAGCAACGGCGCTCGGGTAGCCGAACGACGAAAATATGGCGTATACCTGCCGTGACGAGACTGAGATAAAAAAGTCTTTGAGATCGAAGCGCAGCAGTGCCGCTTGTGCGATGTGCGGCGCAACATACGAGCGCGTTGACCGGCCCGGCACGTACCCGTGGGCGCAATCGTGCACCGGCAGCTTTGCGACGAGTTCAGTCGCGATCTGACGCTGGACGGCTTTCAAGCGGCGCTTTGGTATCTCCAATAGGCGCTGGCCGCCAGATCGTTTGTCGACCCACCGATAGCGATAGTGCCCGCGCCGCCGCGCCAACTCAGGGTCGTGAAGTCGCCGACAAAACCAATCGACTTCGTGCACCGGAATCATCAGCCAATGGGCAAGGCGTGCGATCGTCGGTAGTTGCGGCAACGCTTGCGCCTGTGACGCCGGCGCTATCGTCATCGTCGGCGCCGCGAGCGACAGCGGCCAGGCGGTCAGCCGCCGAGCATGTTCCAGCACCCGCGCAAACGCGGGATCGGTGCACAGGTAGTCCGCGCATGCCGCTCGTGTCGGTGGCTGCGGTGTATCGAAACGAGCGCGCAGCCGCTTCGCAAGGAACGTGTACTCGCCGACCAGGCCAGGCACGCTTTCGCTCAGTCGGGCAACAATGGCATCCGTGCGCCAATCGCCCGTGCAAAGCGAAAACGCCAGCCAACGTGCGAGCACTGCTTTCGTCTGGAACACGTAGCCGATCCTCCGACCAGACTCGTCTCGCCGGTACCGCCGTGCGCGAACAGCGCACCGGTGTACCGGCCCTGCGATGCGCTGCCGATCTCTTGACCTCGGGGTAACCCCGAAGCGTCTTTGGTAAGGCTATGCCTTACCGCCGAACGAAACTCGGAGGATCGACTACGCCGAAAGCGTGCGAGTGAATCGGATCGAGGTCAAGCTCGCACCGGCATAGTGCAGCGAATCCTCTGTCGTGCCAACGTCACAAATTGGGAGTAAGCTCAACTGCATCAATTCGGGGATTCAGCGCTGTCTGATTGAGCGTTCGCAACACCCACTCGTCGCGATGTTTCCCCAAGCGTGATTTCGCTCCGCCCGACCTGAGACAGTCGGCTCGGTGGCAGCAGCATTCAAACAATGAATCGGCTCTGACCGATCGGAACTCCCTGGGCGATTGATGGGGTTAGTGAATCGCTCGGGATTCATGCCGCTGTGACAAAGGGAGAGGAATCACGCAATGGCAATAAAACGCAAGCTCACGTTCACCCGTGGATTGCTGCCGCTTCTTGGCGCGCTCGCAATCCTTCCCACCGCTCATGCCCAGGAATCGAATTTCCTGGCCAGTATCGAAGAACGACGATTACCGCAGCCGCTAACGGCGACGGCGGATCAACGCGCCGCTTTACTTGGAACCACCGGTCGACAGCAGGTGCTCGTTCGCCTGAAAACGCCGTCCGTGGCCGCCGATGCGGCCGCCTCGCCAAATGCGCGTTTGCAGCAACGCAGCTCGGTGCTCGCCGAGCAAGCGGCGTTTATGCAGCGCTGCGCGCGTGTTGCGCCAAACTCTCGTCTGCTCGCGACAACGCAGCACGTACTCAATAGCGTCGTCATTGAAGTCGACGGTGCCGACATCGAGGAGATCGCCAAAGACAGTGCTGTCATGCGCATCTCCCGTGTCCGCGACTATGAACTGCATCTGTCCGACACCGTACCGTATGTCGGCGCCGCCGCCGTGCAGGCCAGCGGTATCGATGGAAGCGGTGTCAGCGTTGCGGTGTTCGACAGCGGCATCGACTACCTGCATGCCGACCTCGGTGGCTCGGGCAGCGTCGCCGATTACGAGGCCAACAACGTTGACGTTATCGAGCCCGGCACGTTCCCAACCACGAAAGTCGTCGGCGGCTTCGATTTCGTCGGCGAAGTGTGGCCAAACGGGCCGCTGGCGCCAGACCCTGACCCACTCGATTTTGAAGGCCACGGCTCGCACGTCGCCGACATTATCGGCGGCACGCTCGGCGTCGCACCGGGCGTTGACCTGTACGCCGTTAAGGTTTGCTCGGCAGTCAGCTCGTCGTGCAGCGGTGTGGCGTTGATTCAGGGCATGGAGTTTGCGGTCGATCCGAACGGCGATGGCGATACGTCCGATGCTGTCGACATCATTAATATGTCGCTCGGTGCCGATTACGGCCAGCCGTTCGATGACGATCTAGCTGCGGCGATCGACAACGCCAGCGCGCTTGGCGTACTGACCGTTGCCTCGGCCGGCAACGGCGGCAATCAGCCATACGTCACCGGAACACCGGCAGCCGCTCCAACAGCTTTGTCGGTCGCGCAGACCGCCGTACCGTCGGCGTTCAATCCGTTCGTTACCGTCAACGGTGTCAATTACTCATCGGCGTTTCAGGCCTGGTCGCAGCCGCCCGCAGCGCCGATAACCGGTCCGCTGGTTTACGGCGACGGTGCCGGCGGCAATCTCGACGGTTGCGCTCCCTTTGCGGCTGGCTCGCAAAGCGGCAACGTCGTGCTGATCGATCGCGGCGGCTGCTTCTTTACCACGAAGATTTTCAACGTCGAACAGGCGGGCGGTATCGCCGGCATCATTGGCCTCGTCGACGGCAGCGCACCGTTTAGCGGCGGATTTGCCGATCCGGGCGGCCCGATCACGATTCCGGGCTACATGGTCACGCTCGTCGACGCCGACATCTTTCGTGCAGCCATCGCCGCCGGCGGTGCAACGGCAACGCTGGATCCGGCCAACGGCCAATCGCTCGCACAGTCGATAGTCTCGAGTTCGGCGCGCGGCCCACAGCACGAATCAACAAACCTGATCAAACCGGAGATCGGTGCACCTGGCGCATCCTTGTCGGCCGAGGCAGGTACCGGCATTGAACGAACCGTGTTTGGCGGCACCTCCGGTGCGTCGCCAATGGTGGCCGGCGCGGCAGCGCTGCTGAAGCAAGCCGAGCCGGGCCTTGGCCCTGTCGCGCTGAAAGCGCGCTTGATGGCGGCTGCGGAGACCAACATTGCGAATCAGGACCTGACCGGACCTGCGTCGATAACGCGGATTGGCGCTGGTGAGTTGCGTGCGGATCGCGCGATTGACGGCCCCATCGCGGCTTGGGACCTGCGCAACCGGCAGGGCGCGCTGAGTTTTGGGTTCGTCGACGTCGCGCGGCGCAACGTGTTCCGGTTCAAGACGCTGCGCGTCAAGAACTTCTCGAGTCACAC
The DNA here is from genome assembly GCA_038534295.1 of Pseudomonadota bacterium. GTDB lineage: Bacteria > Pseudomonadota > Gammaproteobacteria > Steroidobacterales > Woeseiaceae > JBCAXA01. The sequence continues at coordinate 13,161 of JBCAXA010000009.1, read as the reverse complement.
GGTGCGCTATCACGTCTCGTCGTCCTTCCGCTTCGCCGATGACGAAGCGAACGGCGCCGTCAGTCTCAACGTGTTTCCACGCACAGTCCGCATCCCGGCAGGCAGGAGCCGTTTCGTCACCGTCATCATGCGCATCGACGGCGACAAACTGCCGAAAAACAACATGAGTTCAGGCGTGGTTGGGATTGACCCAGCGACGCTGACCGCCAACGAGTATGACGGCTACGTCACGTTCGACGACGGTACCGATTCGTACCAGGTGCCGTGGCATGTGCTGCCACGCAAGGCGTCGGCCGTGTTGGGGCGGCCGCGATTGCACATCGTCGAGGGCACCGACGAGGTGGGTCTCATTAATCTCGGCCGGAACGATGCACAAAACTCGGCGTTCTCGCTGTTGGCGACGAGCCCGAATCTTCCGGAAGGCGGACTGGGCGAGCAGTCGCCGACACCGGACATTCGCGCGGTCGGCTCGCAGGTCACGCCTGTCCCGGCCGGCTTCTGCTCCGGATCCCCGTCCTTCCTTTGGCAGTTCGCGGTGACAACCTGGGAGCGCCAACAGCACTTGGTGCCGGTGATTCATCGCCTGCTGTTAGACGTCAATAATGACGGTACGCCGGACTTCGAAGTCGCCAACTTACCGCTATCGCTATTCCTCGGTGGACCGCCGATTGACGATCCGAGCCAGGTATCGGTCGTCACCGACCTGCTAACGGGCAGCTCCAACGCGTTCTTCTTCGCCGAACACGCCACGAACACGGCAAATACGGTGCTGACGATCTGTGCCGAGCAGCTCGGTCTAAACGCCACCGCCCTCGGCATAACACCGATAACCGTCGAGGCCAACGCGACCGACTTCTACTTCGGTGGCCCGGGAGACTCGCTACCGCCGGTGACGACGGTCCCGGGTGGTGAGCGATTCCAAGCCACCATCGTGGATATGGCACCAGGGGCGACCGAGACGATGACGGTCACCAAGAACGCAGCGAGTGCGTCGGCTGACATCGGTATTCTGTTGATTACCAATGCTGACCTCGGATCGGGAGCGCGCGGCGGCGCGACTCGCGGCACCGAAGCGCTCGTGTTTACCGAGTAACGGTTTTACGCCTACAACGCCCCGCCGGTCGGCGGGGCGTTTTTTTTCGGCGCCTACGACAAGTCTTGCGCCAGCATCAGCGCGTTGCCATCCGGATCATAGAACGTCGCGAGCTTGACCATACCGTCGTACTTGACGGTATCGCCGTCGAAACGAACGCCGGCGCCTTCGAGCGCCGAGCGCGCAGCGTCGACATCACCGACACCGAAAACGGGTATTGCGTTACCCGCGTTGGGCGATTGGTTATCGCCAAGGCCAAGCGTTACCCCCGGTGTTTTTGTCTGCAGCTCGCTCCAGCCGACATCGTCGGCGTGAAACACCACCTCGAAACCGAGGTGCTTGCTGTACCAATCGGCGCTGACTTTGCGGTCCTGGACGTCCAGCGCAAACGTGATTTTATTGTTCAGCTCAGCAGTTGCCATTACGTTCCCTCTGGCGAAATGTCAGAAAATATAGTAAATATATTTTATGACATTGCAAGCGTTTGTGGCACTCAGCGCCCGAGCGTGGACGCTGACGGTACTGTCGCTGATTGCGACCGGCACGCCTGCACGACTCTCGCCGCTGGCGACAGCCGCCAGCGCGAGCCGCGCGGCGCTGGCGGCCAGCCTCGATCGCTGCGTCGAACTTGGCCTACTGACCCCAAACACGGGACACGGCCATCCGCTGCGACCGGCCTTTGCGCTCACAAATCCTGGACGGCGGGTTGCCGACCTGGCGCAACAGCTGCTGCACGCATTGGATTCCGACGAGGAGCGAATACTTGTGCGGCGGAGCTGGACGTTGCCGGTGCTTGTCGCGCTGGATCAGCAGCGCTCGTTCGGTGAGTTGCGGCGAATCCTTGCCCCGATCACCGACCGCGCTTTGTCGATAACCCTTAAGGAACTGCGCAATGCCCGATGGATTCAGCGGCAGTCGCTCGACGACGGTAGCCGTCGTCAGGTCGCTTACCGCTGCAAAGGTCGAGGCCAACGCGTTCGGGACATGCTGGCGGCGATCGTCGAACTCTAGGCCACTCGTTTTCTAAATCGACTCAGCTTCGATGTCGTGGGCGAGCATGCCGATACCCTCGATCTCGAGCTCGATGTGATCGCCGGGCTGCAGCCACACCGGCGGTTTGCGCGCGAAGCCGACGCCCGCCGGCGTTCCCATGGCGATCAAGTCACCGGGTTCGAGTTCGGCCCAGATGCTGATGTATTCGATGATGGCCTGCAGATTAAAGTGCCAGCGGTTGACGATATCGTCCTGCATCGTCTCGCCGTTGATGCGGGTTTGCATGCGCAGTGCGAACGACGAGTCGACAGCGGCTGCCGGAACCATCCACGGCCCGACCGAACCAGACTGGGCGAAATTTTTTCCCGCGATCCACAGCGGTGAGTGCCGCTGGAAGCGGCGGATCGACCCGTCGTTGAAAACGCTGTAACCGGCGACGTAATCGAGCGCCTCGGCTTGCTCGATGCGACGACCACGCTTACCAATAATCGCGCAAAGCTCGACCTCCCAATCGAAGTTGTCGCCCTCCGGCGGTTTGATCAGCGGCTGACGGTGGCCGGTCAGCGATCCGGCGTGGCGCATGAAGATCCACGGGTGATCGGGCGGCTCACGACCGCCTTCCTGCATGTGCTCGAAGTAGTTGATGCCAACGCAGAAGACCTTGCCGGGGTTGGGTATGACCGGGAGGAAAGACAGATCGGCCAATTTGAAGTCGGCTGACTCTTTGGCGAGCCCGTCGATTGCCGTCAGATCGTCCGCAGCGATTACCGCCTTGAGATCCCGGTACGACAAGCGACAACCCGCATCGACGACGCCGTCGTCGACAACGAGGCCGTAAGACTCGACGTCTCCCATACGATAACTAGCAATTTTCAACCGCATATCCCCCGCTTGCGCGTCCGTTTGACGAAGTGTTCACGGCCGCTTCACGGCCTCGCCGTATCTTAGCGAATAAGATTTTTGACAAGGAAGCGAGTCATGTCCCGTTTGTCTGTCCGACGCCCGTCGAGCTTAGCCCTACTCGCCGGCACGCTGTTTGGGAGTGTTACCGCCATGGCTTATGAAGAACCCGCCTATTCCGTTGTCGACGCGTTCGAGGAGTTCGAGATTCGTCGCTATGAGCCGTATATCGTCGCGGAAGCGACCGTCAACGGTGACTTCGAGTCAACGGGCAACCTCGCGTTTAACATACTCGCTGGCTACATCTTTGGCGACAACCAGTCGCAAGAGAAAATGAAAATGACGGTGCCGGTCACGCGTGAAGCGAAGGGCGGGACCAAGATGAAAATGACTGCGCCGGTGACGCGGCGGTCGTCGAGCGACGGTAACGAGCGAACGACGACGTACCAGTTTGTCATGGAGCGTAAATACTCGTTGGACACGCTGCCGCTGCCGACCGACCCGCGCGTTACGCTGATCGAGGTCCCGGAACGCATCGTTGCCGCACGTCGCTACACAGGTCGGATCAATGAGCGCAATTATCAGGAGAATCTTGATATCCTGCTGACCGAGTTGGCGGCAGTCGGCATTCAGGCGACCAGCGAGCCGCAGTCAGCCGTGTACAACGGGCCGTTTATTCTGCCGTTCTTGCGGCGTAATGAGGTCTTGATCGACGTCGATCCTCTGAGCATCGCTGTCGACGCAACGGCCGCCGTTGCAACCAGTCCGTAGGCAAGGAAAAGGTTCAATTATGAGAAAGCTACTTCTCGCAGTGTTTCTGTTGAGCGCCGGCCCGGCAATGGCCTGCGACAGCCCGCTGCTCGACCAGACGTTTCGCAAGCTAGCGTCAGAGGATGCGGTCAATCTCTGCGAGACCTACGCCGACAAGGTACTGCTGGTTGTCAACACTGCCTCGAAGTGCGGCAACACACCGCAGTACGACGGCCTCGAAAAGCTCTATCAAGAATACGGTGAAGACGGCCTCGTCGTGCTCGGCTTCCCGTCCAACGATTTCCTCGGTCAAGAACCCGGCACTGAAGCCGAAATCCAGGAATTTTGCCGACTGACCTACGGGGTCAAGTTCCCGATGTTCGAAAAGGTCGTCGTCAAGGAACAAGAAGCGCATCCGTTCTACGCGGCGCTGGCCGAAGAATCCGGCACGTACCCGCAGTGGAATTTTCATAAGTACCTGATCGGCCGTAACGGCCAGCTGATTCGTGAATTCTCACCGCGTACGCAGCCGGATGCCGACGAGCTGGTCGCCGCGATCGAAGACGCGCTCGATCAGGGCTAATTCTTACCGGCAAGACGTGCGGGAATGAGCGCTGCACGCGGATACGCAAGCAACTGGCTGCGCTGGCGATCCGGACGGCAAGCCACGGGCTATGAAAAGTTGCTGCTAGCGATAAACCCGTTCGTTGTGCCGTTCGACGTTTACTTGCTGCGCTACAAGACCGGCTCAGAGATCCCACCGCACACCGACCCGGTCGACGGGCGTCGTCACTACCGGCTCAATGTGGTGCTGCGCCATGCTAATAAAGGCGGCCGCTTCCAGTGCTCGAAAACCATCTACAACGGCAGCCGCGTAAAACTGTTTCGACCGGATGCGGCAGAGCATAGCGTCAGTCGCATCGAAGCAGGCACGCGCTACGTATTGAGTATCGGCTGGGTTCGCCCCGGCATCGATCGTCACGAGACCCACGCGTAGATGCCGGAAGGGCCTGAAATCCGCCGCGAGGCGGACGCTATCGCGGCTGCAGTTGCCGGCACGCCGCTCAGCGCAATCGACATCCGTGTGCCCACGCTAAAGCGCTTTGCGCGACGCCTGGCAACCGCGACGGTCGTTGCTGTCGAAGCACGCGGCAAAGCCTTGCTGACCCGTTTCGATAACGACCTGACGCTGTATTCGCACAATCAGCTCTACGGACGCTGGGTGATTGCGCGGCGCGGGCACGAACCCGCCACCAATCGCTCGTTGCGCATCGCCTTGCACGGGCCGTCACAGAGCGCGCTGCTATACAGCGCGTCCGACATCTCTGTTCTGACCGACGCGCAACTCGCCAAGCATCCGTTCCTCAAGAAGCTTGGTCCGGATGTCTTGAACCAGCCGCTGACTGCCAGCGACGTTGCCGATAGGCTTCAGCTAAAGCCGTTTGCGGGTCGTCGTTTAGGAGCGCTGTATCTGGATCAGAGTTTCCTTGCCGGACTCGGCAACTACTTGCGTTCAGAAATCCTCTTTACCAGTCGGCTCCACCCGCTACACAAGGCCGGCGACTTATCTCGTCGCGCCGCTATAAAGCTCGCGCGTGAGACCTTGAAGCTCCCGACGCACTCGTATGAAACGGCCGGACTGACTGTCCCGAAATCGCGCGCTAACGCGGCGCGACGGCGGGGGTTAGACTTCGAAGAACGCCGCTTCTGGGTATTCGGCCGTGAAGGTCAGCCTTGCCACGTCTGCGGCACGCCGATCGAACGCATCGAGAACAGCGGTCGACGTGTCTATATGTGCCCTTCCTGCCAACCTTTGCCGTAACGCGTTCGGCGACCTAACGGGCTTCATCCAATCGCGCCCAGAAGGGCGCTCCTACATCTTCGATGACCACTGATGCCAAACGGAGATGTAGGAGCGGGCTTCTGCCCGCGATCGGCCGGATCCAATTACTGCCGCGTCAAACCCCGATGTAGGAGCGGGCTTCTGCCTGCGATTGGGCATTCAACGACAGCGGCGAGACCAGCACACCGACGCCAATCAATCGCGCCCGGAAGGGCGCTCCTACATCTTCGATGACCACGGATGCCAAACGGAGATGTAGGAGCGGGCTTCTGCCCGCGATTGAAGCGGTCGAATCGCCTAACGCTTGCGGATCGCGCAATCAGCGGCGCCGCTGGTCAACGCCCGGTCTATATTCGGCCGCTTTCTTTTTCATGTACTCGAACGCGCTCGCAACGTCCGGCGGCACCTGAAACAGCTCGAGCATGCTGCCCGGTATCGTGTCGGTATCGAGGTACGCGAACAGCGTGCCGTTTTCCGCTTCGCCATCCTGCACTGGCTGGATCCCACGCTCAGCGAACGCGGCTAGCTCGCTGGCGATATCGTCGACGAGCCGGCCAACGTGCTGCAGTCCCTCGCCGCGCTTGTCGAGAAACTCGGTAAAGATCGACGGCGTATCGTTGTGTTGCACAACGAGTTCGAGCTGCATATCGCCGACGTAGGTCATGGCGACCGACATGTCGATATCGGCGGCTTCGCCGCGAAACCGACAAACTCGGTACGGCACATGCTCCAACACAAAGAAGGGACCGACGCCAAACGTATCGGCGAAATGCTCAATAGCCGCGTCGAGATCGCGAACGACGTAGCTAAACTGGGTAATGCTCATGCGCCGGCTAGGCGCGCCGGGTCTTCGAGTAGCGCCTTCAGCGTTGCGAGCATCGCCCCGCCTACCGCACCGTCGATGACGCGGTGATCACAGCCGAGCGTAACGGTGAGCTCGTTGCCAAACACAATACCGTCGGCCGTCTCGCGCGGTACACGCCGGACGGCGCCGACCGACAGTATCGCCGCCTGCGGCGGATTGATAATCGCGGTAAACCGACTGACACCGAACATGCCGAGGTTCGACACCGTGAACGTACCGCCACTGAAGTCGGCAAACGGCAGATTGCCGCGTCGTGCCCCATCGGCCAAGCGGCGCGATTCAGTAGCAATTTGCTCGAGTGTCAGTCGATCGGCTTGCTTTATCACCGGCGTCACTAAGCCCTCGTCGATTGCAACGGCCATCGCCACGTTGACGTCATCAAACGCGACGATGGTTTCATCATCGACGTGCACGTTGAGGTCGGGGTGTTTGACGAGCGTGCGGCCCACTGCGGCAATCAAATAATCGTTCAACGAAACTCGGATCGCACCGCTTTGATTACGCCGTTCGCGCGCCACGAGCAACGCATCGACGTTGACGTGAGTTTCCAGGTAGTAATGCGGTATCTCACGATAGGACGCCGCTAGGCGACGCGCGATCTGCTTGCGCATGCGACTGAACGGACGCCGCTGCGGCCCGTCTTCGCCGATGTCGACGATTTCGTCAGGCAGGTCCCGAGCCCGCACGCGACCGTAGGTGCCCGATCCGACGATGCCGGTGAGCTCAATGCCACGCGCCGCGGCAAGACGCTGCGCAATGGGTGTTGCGGCAAGCCCGGCGACCGTTGACCCAATCCGATTGTCGATGGCCGCGACACCACCAACGGCCCGTGGCGATTTGAGCGCCTGTTCAACGTCTTGCTTAAGAACTCGACCGTGACGCCCACTGCCGTCGATCGCGCCGAGATCAACGCTCACTTCGGCGAGCAACGCGCGTGCGCCGACGCTAACCGCCATGTCCGCCGGAATTGACGTTGCTGCCGCGGCGGGCGGCGCTGCTACCGATGGCGTCGATGCGACCGTCTGAGCGGGCGGCTCGTCAACGACGTCCGCAGCATCGCCTGCCGGTACGAAGCCCATAATAAAGGCATCGACATCGCCGGCGCTCGTGCCAGCCTCGCCGAACACGGCCAGCAATGCGCCAACCGGATAGGCTTCGCCGACGTCGGCGACAATGCGCAGGCAGTGAGTATCAAACTCGGCTTCGACGTCGTTGACGATTTTTTCCGTTTCGATCGCGGCGATGGTCGTGCCTTTCGCAACAGCCTCGCCTTCGCGCATGAACCAGTCGGCGACCACGCCCTCGCTCATCTCGATACCCCACTTGGGCATCGTCAATGCGCGCAGCGTACTCATTGATAGCCGACGCAGCGTCGAATACTGGCCTCAATCTTGTCCGGGCCTGGTACGTACGCGCGCTCGAGCTCGCGCGCGAAGGGAATCGGCGTGTGCGGTGCCGTCACGAGCTCGATTGGCGCCTTTAATGAACTGAATGCCTTCGCTGCAACGGTCGCTGCAATGTCGCCCGCTACCGAACAGCGCGGCGGCGATTCATCGACGACGATAAGCCGACCGGTTTGCTCGACGCTGTCGATAATCGTGTCTTCGTCGAGCGGGCTCAGCGTCCGTGGATCGATGAGATCAACACCAATACCCTCGCTGGCGAGTTTGTCGGCGGTCTTTTCAGCAAAACTGACCATGCGGCCGATGGCCACTACCGTCGCCGCATCGCCTTGGCGCACGAGTGACGCCCGCCCAAAAGGCACCAGATGCTCGCCGTCGGGTACTTCGCACTTTTTCGTGTAAAGCGCTTTGTGCTCGAAGAACATGACGGGGTCGTCGTCGCGAATCGCCGTCGTCAACAAACCTTTGGCGTCGGCCGCGTTGGTCGGCGTGACGACTTTCAAGCCAGGCACCGCCGTCAGGAACGAATACATCGCTTGGCTGTGCTGCGCGGCCGAATTCATGCCGGCACCATAAATCAGCCGAATAACCACGGGGCACGAAACGTCGCCGCCGAACATGTACCGAAACTTGGCAATCTGGTTGTAGAGCTGATCAAAGCAGACGCCAATAAAGTCGGCGAACATCAGCTCGGCAACGGCCCGCTTGCCGGCGAGGCTGGCACCCGCCGCCGCGCCGACTATCGCCGATTCGGAGATCGGCGTGTCAATGACCCGTTCGGCGCCGAATTTAGGCAGCAACCCGCCGGTCGTCCCCCAAATGCCGCCGATGGCTTCACGCTTGCCGGACGGCGTGCCTGCGCCACCCGAGATGTCCTCACCGAGCACGATAACGTTTGGATCGCGCTCCATTTCGTGATGCAGCGTCTCGTTGATTGCCTCGCGAATGTTCTTGATCGCCATGTCAGGATGCTCAGTAAGTGCCGTAGACGCCGGTCAGCACGTCGTCCGCCGTCGGCGGCGGCGCTGATTTAGCGGTGGCAACGGCGCTATCGATGAGCTCCAGCACCGCCTTGTCGATGGCATCTAGCTCGTCGCTAATATCGGCGGCGATCACAGTCGCGTGCTCGCGGAATTGCTTGAGGCAGTCGACGGAAGTGCGCGCTTCGTCAACCTCCCCTTTGGCGCGATAGCGCTGCGGATCGCCTTCGAAGTGGCCAAAGTAGCGCTGCGTTGCGAACTCGAGCGATACCGGCCCACTGCCGGCGCGCGCGTGCTTAAGCGCGGCGGCCATCTTGTCTCGCACGTCAAAGACGTCGTTGCCATCGCCGGCCAGCGACAGCATGCCGAAGGCTTCCGAGCGGCTGCGAATGTCGTTGGCACCGACGGCATAGTCGGCACCGGTGTGTTCGCCGTAGCCGTTGTTCTCGAAAACGAAAATCGCCGGCGCTTTTAGCACGACAGCCATGTTCATGGCTTCGAAAACCGTGCCTTGATTCGACGACCCGTCGCCGCCAAAAGCGACGCTGACTCGGTCGCTGTTATCGATCCTCGCCGCAATAGCCGCACCGACCGCGATCGGCGGGCCGCCGCCGACAATGCCGTTGGCGCCGAGCATGCCGACCTCAAAATCAGCGATGTGCATGGACCCGCCTTTGCCGTTGCAAAGTCCGTCGGCGCGACCGTAGATCTCGAGCATCATCGCCGTGACATCGCAGCCCTTGGCAATGCAGTGGCCATGGCCGCGGTGGGTCGACACGATGGTGTCGGCATGATCCAGCAAGTCGCAAACGCCAACGGCGACCGCTTCCTGGCCGGAATAGAGGTGCGTGAAACCGGCGATCTCGCCCGTCTGAATTTCGAGATGCAGCCGTTCCTCGAACTCGCGAATAGTGCGCATTTGGCGATACATACGCAGCAGATCGTCTTTACCGATCGTCATGGCAATCCTTAGTCGCTACCTTCGATGTAGTCGTCGAGCGTTTTATGAAAATGCCGTATGCGGACTTCGAGATCGCCGAGCCATAGACCCTCGTACGCGGCGCTCTGCATGCCTTGCTGCACGTTCGGAAGATTGGCGCCGTCCTGATCGATCACCATGCCGAGCGACTTTTCGCCATATTGGTAGTAGCGATGCCGCGGACGTTCGTCCGGCAGCTCGTCTTCGTCGACGATGTACTCGAGCATCCAGATATCGAAGTACATTTTATTCGGGTCGGTCGCGTGCGGCCGATGGCGGAACAGCATCAAGTGATCGGCGTGCGTGTTGAACGTGATGTTTGGAAACACCAGGTAGTTGTAGTCGTCGGTCAGCTGATCGTCGTTGAGCTCTGAATAGTCGCGCCCTTCCGCACCAGCGTTCTCGCGCAGGTGTTTCTGCACGGTCTTGCGTATGCCGTCGACGGGACCCTGATACGAGGCCGGATCGAGGCCCGCTTCGGTCAGCATGAACTTCAGCGGCGGCGGTATTTCCGGGATGCGGTCGATGCGCGGACTCGTCATGCCAAACGGCACCAGGTAACGCGAGTGCCGGTCGTAGCAGTCGATCTGCACGTCCATCTCATTCAGATACCAGAGCAGCTGCGGGTGGGTCGCCGCGACGTGGTAGGTTTCGTTGAACGCATCGACCGACGTCTTCCAGTTGCAGTGCCACTCCATCGTGACGTCGCGCGTTAGCGTCATGCGCTCGAAATGGTAGGGCTCAAAGTGCTGCTTCAGCGGTGCCATGTACTCGTCGAACGGCATGACGTTCTTATCGAGGCTGAACCAAACAAAATTGTTCCACACCGCGCACGGCAGTTCGGTGAGGCCAGCACACGGCGCACCCTGCGGGAAAAGCTCTTGATTCGGAATGTTCTTGAAGCGACCGGACAGCGCGTACTCCCAGCCGTGGTAGCTGCACTTGAACGTTTCGGCGTTGTCCATGCCCTCAGCCACCAGCCGATTGCCGCGATGCGGGCATACGTTGAAGAACGCTTTGACGCCGCCATCTTTCTGGCGGACCAAGATGACAGACTCTCGGCCAATCTCCGTACAGATGTAGTCGCCGGGCTCCGCTAAGTCGCGCTCCAACGCACCCAGCAGCCACACCTTGCTCCACATGTGGCGCCATTCGAGCTCCATGTACTCGGGCGTTGTATAGCGCTCTTTTGGAATACGGTCGTAGCCGAGCTCGGGCAGCGGTTCGTGTTCGACCGGCGTGCCCGATGTTTTCGGTTCGTCAACGCGCTCGACCGGTTTGTAGACCTTGCTCGCCACGGGTTCAGAACTGGACGCGCTTGGTGAATCCGCCGTCGACGATCAGATTGGTTCCGTTAACCCAACGCGCCGCGGGGCTCGAGATGAACGCGACGCATTTGGCGACGTCTTCGGGCCGACCGAGTTCGCGCGTCGGGTGATCTTTCATCACTTTCTCATACCATTTCGGCATCGTGTCCTTCAGCATCGCCCAGCTGCCGCCGGGAAACTCGATAGGGCCGGGAGAAACGACGTTGACGCGAATGGCGTCGCGACCGACGAACTGCGAGAGCTGTTTGGCGTACGTGATCAGCGCGGCTTTCATCGCGTTGAACGCCTGCGGCACACCGAAGGTCTCGATGGCGGCCGTGGTGCCGATGATCGTTATTGCGCCGGACTGGGCCTCCTGCATGTGCGGCACGACCGCCTCACAACCGCGTACGGTGCCGAGCACATCGGTCTCGAAGTTTTTCCACCAGTTTTTTTCCGAATCCATGCCGCCGCCGGCACTGACGTTCGGGATGAAAATGTCGACGCCTTCCATGCGTGCGACCATGTCATCGACCCAATCTTTGTACTCGTCCTTGTCTTTAATGTCGCAGGCAGCGCCGATGACCTCGGCCTTGCGCGTCGAGCACTTCTCGATGACCTCCTCGACGTCTTCGACCGAACGAGAGCACGTGGCGACGGTGCACCCTTCGGCAATCAGTTGTTCCAGAATGCGACGACCGATGCCTTTCGTTGCGCCGGTGATGATCGCGCGTTTGTCGCGCAGTCCAAGATCCATCGTGAAGCCCCCTTTACTGGCAGCTCGGTCTGTCCTGCCGCGGCTGGGCATGGCACGGATGCGAGAACGAGCCTGAAAATGGTAGCAAGCGAGGCATAAAAAAAACAGTCATGACTGTTTTATTTTCCCCGCCCGAAAGGCACACTAAGCGACGAAAAACAGTAGGGTAACGCCGTTTTCGCGGCAGATGACAGGGGGCGCCATGGACTTTCGACTGAGCGATGAGCAGGAGGCGCTGCGCGACGCCGCCAAGCGCTACGCCGATGAGCGCATGCGGGCCGTCGCCGAGCACTGCGAGCAAACCGGCGAGCCGCCCGGTCGCGCCGTTCGCCACGAGCTGGCAGAGCAGGGTTTTCTCGGCCTCAACGTCGGCGAGCAATACGGCGGCCTCGCCCGCTCCAACCTCGATGCCATTATGGTGCTCGAGCAATTCGCCCGCATCTCGACGGCGGCGGCTTTTCCCGTTTTCGAGTCCTGCGTCGGGCCGATCAAGGCGATCGAGCATTACGCCGACGAGGCATTACGACAAAAAGTGCTGCCCGCCGTTTGCGCTGGCGACATTCAGGTCAGCGTCTGTATGTCGGAACCGAACGCCGGCACCGCGCTCACCGACCTGAAGACCCGCGCCGACGACGACGGCGATGAGATCGTCATCAACGGTCAAAAGCGCTGGACGTCGGGCGGCGGCCACGCCGATGGCTACGTCGTCTATTGCCGGATGTCCGACGACCCGGGCGCCAAAGGCATCGGCGCCGTCTACGTTGAAAAAGACACACCGGGCTTGTCTTTCGGCAAACATGAGGCGCTGATGGGCTGGCGCGGGGTCGGTCATTGCGACGTTTACTTCGACAACGTGCGGGTGCCGAAGCTACACCGGATCGTCCCGGCCGGCGGCTTCAAAAAGCTGATGCAGGCGTTCGATCTCGAGCGCTGCGGCAACGCCACGATGTCGATGGGCCTTGCGCAAGGCGCGCTCGAGCAGGCGATCGAATACGTGCAGGAGCGCAAGCAGTTCGGTAAGCCGATTATCGACTTTCAGGCCGTGCAGCTCAGACTTGCCGAGATGTCGATGCAGGTTGATGCGTCGCGGCTGTTGATCTATCGGGCCGTCTACAACGCATCGATCGGCATGCCGTCCGTGCTCGAAAGCTCAACCGCTAAGTGCTACGCCAACGAAATCGTCCGCAGCGTCACGACCAACGCGATGCAAGTGATGGGCGGTTACGGCTTTTCGGCCGAATACGGCATGGAGCAGCGCGTACGCGACAGCTTTGGCTGGGGCCTCGCTGGC
>JBCAXA010000008.1:0-43497 GCA_038534295.1 Pseudomonadota bacterium | reverse complement strand
TCTTGGGGCGGGGTTGCCTGCGCCGCTTCGCGGCTCGGCGGTCTCGGCGAGCTGCGCTCGCCTCGGCTCGAACGGCCAGTACGGTGTACCGTACACTCGCTTTCCAGGCGAGCACCGCAGACCGCTCAGCCACCTCTCCGTCGGACGGCAATGTACTGCCCTGATCAAACGAATGCCAGGAAAGACGCCGTTCTCGACGTAGCAAAAGCATCTTGGGGCGGGGTTGCCTGCGCCGCTTCGCGGCTCGGCGGTCTCGGCGAGCTGCGCTCGCCTCGGCTCGAACGGCCGGTACGGTGTTACCGTACGCTCGCTTTCCAGGCGAGCACCGCAGACCGCTCAGCCACCTCTCTGTCGGACGAGACGCTACTGTCCCGTCTGCTGCAATTCCAGCTAGCCGGTCTCGCGCAGGCGCGGCGGTCGATCCAGGCATTCGTCGGCGTCATCGTCGCGTGGCGGTGCCGTGGATATCGGCACGTCGAGGGCGCGATTCGGATCGAGCGGATCGAGACCCTCCGGAACGACGATGCCCGGGATTTCCTGTTGCTCAGTGACGGCCTCTGGCGGCATGCAATCGTCGCTGAATGCGCAGCCACCCAACGCCAATAGCGTTACCGCCGCCGGCAGTACCGCCGCTTGACCCAGCCTAAACAAGACCAGCCTCCGCAAGCGCACCCTGTACACCCGGTCGATAGGCATCGCCAAGCGCCGTTAGTGGCAGTCTCAAGCTGCCTTCGATTCGTCCCATGCTTTCCAGTGCCCATTTGACCGGTATTGGGTTCGACTCCACAAACATCGCTTCGTGCAATGGCTGCAACTCAGCGTCCAAGGTGTTCGCCGCAGCGCCCTCGCCGTCCAAGGCCATCGCGCACAGCCGCGCCATTTTCGCCGGTGCAACATTCGCCGTGACCGAGATACAGCCGCGGCCGCCGGCGCGAATAAACGCGAGTGTCGTGAAGTCATCGCCACTCAGGTAGACGAAATCCTCCGCATCGACTATGTCGAGCATGGCCTGCAGCCGACCAACGTCGCCTGTTGCATCCTTGATGCCGACGATGCGCGGATGCTGAGCCAGCCGAGCCACGGTTTCCGGCAGAACGTCCGAACAGGTCCGTCCCGGGACGTTGTACAGCAGCACCGGTTTCTCGACGGCGTCAGCGACGGCGCTGAAATGCTGGAACAGCCCTTCCTGAGTCGGCTTGTTGTAGTAAGGCGCAACCAAGAGAAATGCGTCGACATCGAGTTTGTCGACGGCCTGCGACAATGCAACCGTCTGCGCGGTCGAATTCGAACCGGTGCCGGCAATAATCGGTACTCGACCGGCGGCAATCCGCGCGGCCGTCGCAATCAACGCAACGTGCTCGTCTTTGTCGAGCGTCGCCGATTCGCCGGTCGTGCCAGCGATGACCAGCGCGCTGGTACCGCTTGCGACGTGCCAATCAATCAGGCCTTCGAGCGCCGTCTCGTCGACTTGGCCGTCGCGCCCAAACGGACTGACCAATGCTACGATGCTGCCTTGGAACATGCTTTGGCTGCCCCCAGATAAACCAGCCGGGCATGGTACGACCAGCCCCGGGTTACAGCAACAATCCGGACAACGATGACGATTTCCCGCCTTCGCGCCGTCAACGGCGCAACCGAAGTTCTAATACAAGAAAATAAAGAAATGTCGCAACTTATTGTAATTTCAGCAATCGGTACGGACCGCCGTGGGGCCGTTCAAGACCTTTCTCAGGCGATTCTGGACAGCGGCGGCAATATCCTCGAAAGCCGCATGACCCGTCTGGGCCGCGAATTTGCGATGCTGGTGCTCGTTGAAGGTAACTGGCATGCGCTCGGCAAACTCGAGCAGTCATTGCAAAAACTGGAACACGACGCCGGCCTCAGTATCTCGCTGAAGCAGACCGAAAAGGCCGGCGCTGCGGCTGAACGGCTGCCGTATGCGATCGATGTCATCAGCCTCGATCAGCAGGGCATCGTTTACGAGCTGTCGCGTTTTCTCGCGAGTCGTGACGTTGACATAACTGAGGTGAGCACGCGCAGTTACGCGGCGGCCCACACCGGCGCGCCGATGTTCGCCGTGCAGATGAATGTCGGTGTACCGGCGTCGCTATCGATCGCGCAGCTGCGCGAAGACTTTCTCGAGCTCAGCGATTCGCTGAACCTCGACGCCATTATCGAGCCCATCAAACCCTAGCCAAGCGGAGCCAACGTTAAATGCCAGCCCCTCAAATCGGTCGAGTCGTCAAAGATTTCAAGGCCAGCGCGACCGGCGACCAAAGCGTGCACCTAAAAGCGCTGCGTGGAAGCAACGTCGTCATCTATTTCTATCCGAAAGACGCAACCCCCGGTTGCACCACCGAGGGGCAGGACTTTCGCGACCTCCATAGCCGCTTCAAACGAGCCAACACGGTGATTTTTGGCGTATCGAAAGACTCTTTGGCGTCGCACGAGCGCTTCAAAGAGAAGCAAAGCTTCCCATTTGCGCTGATTTCCGACGAGGACGGCAAGCTTTGCGACGCGTTTGACGTGATTAAGGAAAAAAACATGTACGGCAAGAAGTACATGGGGATCGAGCGCTCGACATTTCTTATCGGTTCGGACGGTAAATTGGCCGAGGAATGGCGTAAAGTTAGGGTCAAAGGCCACGCCGAGGCGGTGCTCGAGGCCGTCAAGGCCCTGAACAAGGCTTAGCAGCTGCGCCAGGCCCGGCGACGACTCGGGAACGAGGCCAGACGACAGAGGTCCGAGAAAGGTATGCGCGCCATTATCGCTTTGCTCGCCGCCGTCGTTACCCTGGCGGCGGGGTCGGCCCGTGCCGAAATCCGCCTGCCCGATATCGGCAGTCCGGCCGATGCGGTGTTGCCGCGAACGGAAGAAGCCCGTCTTGGGCGCTCGATCATGCGCGAGATCCGTCGCCAAGGGGTTATCGTCGAGGACCCCGAAATCACCGAATACATCCAGGGCAT
The DNA here is from genome assembly GCA_038534295.1 of Pseudomonadota bacterium. Classification (GTDB taxonomy): domain Bacteria; phylum Pseudomonadota; class Gammaproteobacteria; order Steroidobacterales; family Woeseiaceae; genus JBCAXA01. Next base: position 40,531 of record JBCAXA010000008.1, on the reverse strand, counting down.
TGGCCACCGGCTCGCCGCGCACGCGAATGACGGCGACTACGAGTTTCACTTTTTCGTGGTTGACGACCCGTCAATCAACGCGTTTGCGTTGCCGGGCGGCTATATCGGTATTCACACCGGCCTGATCGAAGCGACGCGCAACGAAAACGAACTGGCCGGCGTGGTGGCGCACGAAATTGCGCACGTCACGAAGCGCCATATCGCACGAGCCGTTCACGCCAATCAGCGAGCGAGCCTCATCAATCTGGCAACGATGCTCGGCGCCATCCTGGCCGCCGCCGCCGCGGACGCGGGCGGCGAAGGTGTCGAGGCAGCCGTGATGACCGGCCAGGCGCTGGCGGTCCAAAATCAGATCGACTTTACACGGGCGAACGAATACGAGGCCGATCGCTTCGGCGTTCAGATTATGGCCGCGGCCGGGTTCGACCCGAACGGCATGGCGGACTTTTTCTCGGTCATGAGTCGCGTAGCGGGTCCGTCGGCGGCGCGCGTACCGGAATTTTTGCGAACCCACCCAGTTACTAGCGCGCGCATCGCCGAAACGCGCGGTCGAGCCCGTGGCTATCGCGGCATCGAATCGGAGGATTCGATCGGCTACGGCATCGCCAAGGTTCGACTCGCGGCACTGCGAAAGTCGCGCGACGGCTTGGCATTGCCGGTGGATCACGACCAGCTCGACGATCCGCTGTCCCACTACTCACGTGCGCTGGCAATGATTGCTGACGATCGCCCCTTTGACGCCCGGCCGATACTTGAAGCCCTGGTTCGTAAGCACCCTGAAGTGATCGCGTTTCGTATCGCTCTCGGTGAAGCCGAGGCGAAGGACGACGATCGTGCCGCTGCCATCGAGACGCTCGCCGACGCAGCTGCCCTGTTCCCTCGCAACGTGCCGTTGAGCGTCACTTACGCCGAAATCCTCATCGACGCCGGCGAGCCGACGACCGCGCACAACGTGTTGCTTGACCTGTTCAACAACGTCCCGCCGACGCTTGATCAGGTGCGGCTGATCACAGAAGCCGCCATCGAAGCCGGTGAAGTCGCAGAAGCGCACTACTACCAGAGCGAATACAACATCATGCTGGGCGATCTCGTCGGGTCGATCACGATGCTGCGCCGAGCGTTGGCCTTGCCCGATGTCACACCAATCCAGGTCGCGCGATTCGAAGCCCGCATCGAGCTGGTGTCGCAATACCTGACCGAGGAGCAGCGACGCTTTCTCGAGCGGCGTCGACGAGAACAGCAAGACCCGACTCGGGGCCGCTCTTTCGCGACACGGTCGTGACATTTCCCAGCGTACGCTGGTCTAATTAAAAATCACTGTTCGAGGGTTCCCAATGATGCGTGCTCGCGTTCGCAAGCTCGTTGTTCTATGTGTCGTTGCCATCGCCGTGGGTGGCTGTGCCGCCGCACGTCCGCCGGGCGGCAATTACTCCGAGGCCGAGTACGACCCGTGGGAACCGTTCAATCGAAACATGACGGTGTTTAACGATCGTGTGGATCGCTGGACGACCCGCCCGCTGGCGATCGGGTATCGGAAAGTGACCCCACAGTTTGTCCGCCGCGGCATCAACAACGTCTTTAGCAATTTAGGCTATCCGCTTGTTTTCGTGAATGATTTCCTCCAAGGGAAATTCGCGCAAGGCGGTCGTGACCTGCTGCGATTCGGCATCAACTCAACCATCGGTGTCGCTGGGATTTTCGATGCCGGATCGCGTTTCGGGCTCGAAGAGAACAACGAGGACTTCGGCCAAACACTAGCGGTTTGGGGCGTCCCCGCGGGCCCCTATATCGTGCTGCCGTTCTTCGGTCCGTCAACGCTAAGGGACGGCCCGTCCAGCGCCGCATCGTTCGTGCTCGACGGTCGCAACTACATCGCCGGCGCGTCGGTCCAGGACAAGCTGTTGATCCTCGACATCATTAGCGCACGCGCGTCGTTGTTGAGCGCCGAGAGCCTCTTGGAAGACTCGTACGATCCGTACCTGACGTTGCGCGAATCCTGGCTGCAGCGTCGCGAGTACTTGATCTACGACGGCGAGCCGCCAGTGGCGGAAGACGAGTTTCTAGATGAGTTCCTAGAAGAGGACGACGAGGACGTCGCGCAGCCTTGAGGTGACGAGCCGGGCTGTGTCATCGGGCCGTTGTCAGCGCCCGCGGCCGTTGCCCTTATGCTCTTCGTCGACAATCGTCGGCTCGATAAAGCCGGTCCAACGTTCGCCAATATGTAAGAGGTCTTCGACCTCGGTCGCGCGAGCGATACGCCGAATCTTGTCGGGAATGTTCCGGAAGCGAATCTCGCGTACCGAGTGATTGGCCCAGTTGATCCACTCGAGCAGCAGCGCGAGGCCCGCGCTGTCGGTTCGGGTAACACCGGCGAGATCGACGTCGAGCTCCGTGTGGTCTTCGAACAACTCCTCGCTGCTGTCGAGTAATTCGCTGACGGTGGCGAAACTCATGTCACCGTGCAGTGCAAAGCGGCCTTGCCCTAGATCCTTGAGTTCGGGACGCTCCGGACGAGCCGGCGCATCGACGCTGTTATCGGTCATTCGCCGTCAACGGTAGCCGCAGTGGTCGCCGCATCGCCAAACGCTGCCTCAGCCTCGCTCTGCAATCGAGCAATGACCGCATCCAGGCTGGTGGCGTTGATCTCGGCGGCGAGTTCGGTTCTGAAGTTACGAACATACGAGATGCCTTCGATCGTGACGTCGTAGACCTTCCAACCGGACTTGCGCCGCACCAAGCCGTAATTCACCGGAATCATCGTGCCGTCGTCGAGGGTCACCTCGGTCTTTACCGTCGCGCGTTTTGATTCGGCGTCGCCACGAAACGGCAGCACGCGCAATCGCTCCTCGTCGAACTGCAGAACGCCGTCAGCGTATTTACGCAACAACGCGTTGTAGAACGCATCGATGAAGTCCGCGCGCTGTTGGTCACTGGCGGTTCGCCAGGCTCGCGCCAGCACGAGCTGCGCGGCGTAACGGCGGTCGAAACGAGGATCGAGAATGCCGTTGATCAGCTCGTACAGCGCACCGCGATCGGCTTCCAATCCGGCCCGATCTTCTTTGAGTGCCGCGGCGAGTTCGTCGGCCGCCCCGGTTACCACGTCAACGGGCGACTCCTCGGCGACGACCGAGGAACAAATGACAAACAGCCAAATTGCGGCCAGACGGCGAATGCTTGCAAGGTTCATGGTCACTCTCCCTGGTTTACCAGGAATTTACCGATCAGATTCTCAAGGACAATTGCAGACTGGGTAAATTCAATCACGCTGCCCTCCTCCAGGAACAGGTCCGAGCCGCCCGGCTGCAAACCGATGTACTGGGTGCCAAGCAAACCCGCGGTCAGGATGCTGGCGTCGGAGTCTTCCGGAATCTTCTCGTAGCGCTGGTCGATGGCCATCGTGACGACCGCATCGAGGATTTCTGGGTCGATATCGATCGCTTCTATCCGACCGATCGTAACACCGGCCATGCTGACCGGCGCGCGGACCTTTAGGCTGCCGACATTCTGAAACCGCGCCGTGACGCGGTATACGTCGTTCGCAACGATCGAATTCGACGTGGTTTGAGTAGCCAGAAAGAGTATCGCAGCGAAACCCAGTGCTACGAACAGTCCGGTGCTGATTTCGACGGATTTGGTTTGTTGCATGACGAGCCCTATACGGCTAGTTGACGGCAAAAGCCGTGATAATGAAGTCAAGAATAAGCACAACAATCGAGGTGATGACCACTGTGCGGGTGGTGGCGCGGCCCACGCCTTCGGCCGTCGGAATGGCGCTATAGCCTTCCCAGACCGCGAGCAAGCTGGCCGCGACTCCGAATACGAAAGCTTTGATAAAACTCTCGTAAATATCTGAATTTACAACGGTATCTTGCATCTGCCCCCAGAATGCGCCGAGGTCCACGCCGTACAGTCCAACGCCGACCAAATAGGCGCCGAAGATACCGATCATGATGAAAATCGCCGATAGCAATGGCATCGCAACCACCCCACCGAGAAACCGCGGCACGACGACCCGCCGGATCGGATCGACCGCCATCATCTCCATGGCGGACAGTTGATCCGTTGCACGCATCAGACCGATTTCCGATGCCAAGGCCGTACCGGCCCGACCGGCGAACAACAGCGCCGAGACGACCGGTCCCAGTTCCTGAATCAATGCCAACGCAACGACCGCACCAAGCGCGTCCTCGCTGCCGAACTGCGCGAGGTTGCGATAACCCTGCAGACCCAGCACTGCACCGACGAAAAAGCCGCAAACCAAAATAATGACCAGCGACAGCGCCCCGGCGTTGTAGACCTGATAGATGACCAGGCGAAAACGATTCGCAAGGACTCGCGGTATCGACGCGAGCAGACGCAAAAAGAACAGCTGCAGCGCGCCGAATGCGCGCAGAAACTCCTCGGCGTTACCCCAGAGATCACGAAGCATGGCGATTTAGCTCTGTTCGTCGCCGCCGAGCAATTGCTCGGCGTAATCGGGCGCCGGATAGTGAAACGGCACGGGTCCGTCGGCCATGCCGTTCATGAATTGCTGAACGAGGTCCGACGGCGTCGCCGACAGATCTTCCGGTGAGCCGGAAGCCGCAACCTTGCCGCCAGAAATCAGAAAGCTTCGATCGGCGACGTGACTGAGTTCGGCGACATCATGGCTGACGACGATGCTCGAGATCCCCAGCGCGTCGTTCATTTGCCGTACCAGCCGCACGATGACGCCCATTGAAATGGGATCCAAGCCGACGAACGGCTCATCGTAGATGATGATCTCGGGGTCCATCGCGATGGCCCGCGCCAGCGCAACGCGGCGCGCCATGCCGCCGGACAGCTCGGCGGGCATCAGTGTCGCGGCGCCGCGCAAACCGACCGCATGCAACTTGGTCAGAACAACGTGGCGGATCAGGCTCGGCGACAGCATCGTGTGCTCGCGTAGCGGAAACGCAACATTTTCGAACACAGATAAGTCGGTCAGCAGCGCGCCATTTTGAAACAGAATACCGATCCGTTTGCGCAGCGCGTACAGATGGCGCTGCGACAATTCGGCAAGCTCCTGTCCGGCGACGTTTATCTGCCCCCGGTCGGGCAGCAGCTGCCGGGTAATGAGCTTCAACAGCGTCGTTTTGCCGGTGCCGCTGGGCCCCATGATGGCAGTGACCTTCCCGCGCGGGATGTCGAGCGACAAATCATCGAAAATCATTCGCTGACCGCGTCGAAAAGATATCCCGCGCATCGACACCACGTTGTCGGTCGTGCTTCTCAAGTCGAGTCCCTGGCTTTCAATGGCGCTCGATAAAGCGCAGACGATACCGACGCCGCCGGCGATGCGCCAGCACCATGCCGCTGACGGTACGTTGCAAAATCGCAACAGCTCGGTGAATTCCCGCTGTCAGTGTTTCGTCCGCGATTACAAAGCGGTGCTAGCCCGCCTCATAATGCGGCGAAAGCGAAATAGTACTAGAATAGTCCCATATTAGCGCGGAGCGTCCGCTATGTTGCGAATGAGCAAGCTGACCGATTACGGCACTTTGGTATTGGCCCGGCTGGCAACCAGCCGAGAGCTGACCACGACCGCCGCACTCGCTGAGACCACCGGGCTGCCGCTCCCGACCGTTCGTAAACTCCTGAAGGCGCTTGCGAGCGCCGGGTTGGTCACATCGGAACGCGGCGTTGCCGGCGGTTACCGCTTGAGCCGATCGGCTGGAACGATTAGTGCGGCAGACATATTGACGGCCCTCGAGGGTCCGTTACACCTAACCGAATGCAGTGCGGCGACGCACGACTGCCAACTCGAAGCAACCTGCACGGTAGGCAGCGCATGGCAGCGAATTAACGGCCATATCCGCAGCGCATTGGAAGCCGTCACGCTCGAGGATCTCGTGCGCGACGCGGAACCGAGCGTCGAGTTTGAGCGACGCCTGCAGCCAATCACCGAAATCACCGTTCGAAACCAGAGACACAGTGCATGAGCAGTTCGAGCAACGACGTAGAAGATTTCGTCGGCCAACGCTATCGCCACGGCTTTTTCACCGACATCGAGTCAGACACGGTCCCGCCAGGTCTGTCGGAGGCGATCGTGCGGGAAATATCGGCGCGCAAGAACGAGCCGGACTTCATGCTCGAGTGGCGCCTCGCGGCGTATCGGCATTGGCTCACGATGCCGGAGCCAGAGTGGGCACACGTCAGCCACGAGCCGATCGACTACCAGGCGATCTCATACTTCTCGGCGCCGAAGTCGGACGCCGATCGGCCCAAGTCCCTTGACGAGGTCGACCCAAAGCTGCTCGAGACCTACGACAAACTCGGCATCCCGCTGCACGAACGCGCGCGACTCGCGGGTGTTGCCGTCGATGCCGTTTTCGACAGCGTCTCGGTGACGACGACATTCAAAGACAAGCTGGCAGAAGCCGGTGTCATTTTCTGTTCGTTCTCTGAAGCCGTTCGTGAACACCCCGAGTTGGTGCGCAAGTACCTCGGCTCGGTCGTACCGCGACGCGACAACTTTTTCGCCGCCCTGAACTCGGCGGTTTTCAGCGACGGCTCGTTTGTCTACATCCCGAAAGGCGTGCGTTGCCCGATGGAGCTATCGACCTATTTTCGGATCAATGCCGCCAACACCGGCCAATTCGAGCGCACCCTGATCATCGCCGATGAGGACAGCCACGTCAGTTACCTCGAAGGCTGCACCGCGCCCATGCGCGACGAGAACCAGCTGCACGCGGCGGTCGTCGAACTCGTGGCATTGCGAGGCGCGGAGATCAAGTACTCGACCGTTCAGAACTGGTACCCAGGCGACGAGGAAGGCCGTGGCGGTATCTATAACTTTGTCACCAAGCGTGGTGATTGCCGCGGCGACGATTCGAAGATCTCGTGGACTCAGGTCGAAACCGGTTCGGCGATCACGTGGAAGTACCCGAGCTGCATTTTGCGCGGCGCTAATTCGGTCGGCGAGTTTTATTCCGTTGCGGTTGCCAACAACCTGCAGCAGGCAGACACCGGCACCAAGATGATCCATATCGGCCCCAACACGCGCAGCACGATTGTCTCAAAGGGCATTTCCGCCGGCCGCGCGCAAAATGCCTATCGCGGCCTCGTCAAAGTCTTGCCGAGCGCGACGAACGCCCGCAACTACACCCAGTGCGACTCGTTGCTGATTGGAAAATCCTGTGGCGCCCACACCTTCCCGTACATGGAAGTGGCGCGCTCCGATGCCATCGTCGAGCACGAAGCGACAACGTCGAAGATCAGCGACGAACAGCTGTTCTACTGCCAGCAGCGCGGCATTCACGAGGAGGACGCGGTCAACCTGATTGTCAACGGCTTTTGCAAAGACGTATTCCGCGAACTACCGATGGAGTTCGCCGTGGAGGCGCAAGCCTTGCTAAACGTCAGCCTCGAAGGAGCGGTCGGTTAGTCATCATGAGTTTGCTGAACATCGAAGATTTGCACGTGTCGGTCAACGGCACACCGATATTGAAAGGCCTATCGCTGCGCGTCGACGCCGGCGAAGTTCACGCGGTGATGGGTCCAAACGGTTCGGGCAAAAGCACGCTTGCGCATGTACTGGCCGGCAAGCCTGGCTATGAAGTCGACAGTGGTCGCGTCGAATACCGCGGCGAGGATCTGACCGAGATGGCAGCCGACGAACGCGCCCGCGCGGGAGTCTTTCTGGCGTTTCAATACCCGGTCGAGATTCCGGGGGTCAACAACGCCTACCTGTTGCGCGCTGCCCTGAACGCTGCTCGGACCGAGCGCGGCGAAGACGAGATCGATGCGGTTGCGTTCATGAAACTCGTCCGCGAGAAATGCGCGCTCATGAGCATGGATCAGCGTTTTTTGAATCGCTCGGTGAACGAAGGCTTCTCCGGCGGTGAGAAAAAGCGCAACGAAGTCCTGCAAATGGCGGTCCTAGAGCCGACACTGTGCTTGCTCGATGAAACCGATAGCGGACTCGACATCGATGCGCTGCGTGTCGTTGCCGACGGCATTAACACATTGCGCTCACCCGAACGCGCGATGCTGATGGTCACGCACTACCAGCGTCTGCTCGATTACGTCGAACCGGACTTTGTACACGTACTCGCCGACGGCGTTATTCAGATGTCCGGCGGCAAGGAGCTCGCTTTGCGCCTTGAAGCTGACGGCTACGATTGGGTTCGTCGCGAATCGGCGGCTTAAACATGATGACGCAAGCAAGTGCACAGGCATCAGAGTTGCCCGACGCGACCGCCTGGCCGCTGGATGAGCTGCAGCAGGCCGAATTCGCACGTTTTCGCGAACTCGGGTTTCCGACGACGCGCAGCGAGTCATGGCGCTACACGCCAACGACCCAACTCAAGGCGCTAACACAACAACTGCTGCACGATGACGGGCTCGCCGACGTCGATGCCGACGTCAAACTCGAGCGCTTGCTCGCGATCTTTCCGATCCTTGCGCAGGTGCCGACAAATCGGCGGCTGATTTTTCGTAACGGCGTTTGGATCCGTGAGCAAACCGCGCTCGGATTGACCCCGGTGGCAAGAGCGAGCGATGCGCTGGGAGCTGCCGACTCGGCACTGGCCGCGCTAAACGGCGCGCGCGCCGATACGACGCTGCACGCACGGCTTGGCGAGACGCCAGCGGCCAGCGAGCTGCACATCGTGCATATCCTCGATGGCGACGCACCGCTGCTCGCCGCGCCGCGGATCGAGTTCGACATTCTCGCCGACCATGACGTCACGCTGGTCGAGTATCTCGTCCAGGTGCCTGGCAGCGCACCCGTGTTCAACAACGCGCTCATGGCATTGCGCCTAAAAGCTGACGCCAAACTGCGCTTCCGGCGGCTGCAGGTACTCACCGACAACGCGCACAGCGTAGCCGAGGCGCGCATTAGCTTGGACGCACGCAGCCGGCTCGACTGGTTTTCGATCGATACGGGCGCCGCTCTCGCGCGCAACGATATCCGCCTGACGCTCGACGGTCGCGACGCCAACGCAGATTTGGCCGGCGTGTTCGTCGGCAACGGCAAGCAACATATCGACAACCGCCTCGACGTCGCGCACGCCGAGCCCGGCGCGCGTAGCCGTCAGGAGTATGTCGGTCTCGTCGCCGAACTCAGCAAGGCCGTCTACCACGGCAAAGTTACGGTGGCGGAAGGTGCCGATGCGACGGTCGCGCACCAACACAACCGCAACCTGATGCTCAGCGACACGTCCGAAATTTTTGCGCGGCCAGAACTCGAGATCTACGCCGACGAAGTTGAGTGCGCGCACGGCTCAACCACCGGTCAGCTCGATGACAACGCGCTGTTCTATTTGCAATCGCGCGGCCTCAGCCGTGATGACGCTCGGCGCCTTCTGATTGAAGCATTCGTTGCGTCGGCTTTGACGCCAGTCGCGGATAGCCCGCTTGCCGAGCCCGTGAACGCGATCATCGCTGACAAACTTGCGGTATTGGGTATGGAGAACAAGCAATGAGCGTGGCATTGAGCACGCCAGCGCCGGACGGTGTAAATCTCGATTGCCGCGGCGACTTTCCGATTCTGAATCAAGCGGTGCATGGTCAGCCGCTCGTGTATCTCGACAGCGCCGCGTCCGCACAGCAGCCGCAACCGGTGATCGACGCCGTCCGCTACTATCAGGAAAACGATCACGCCAACGTCCACCGCGGTGTGCATACGCTGAGTCAGCGTGCGACGGATGCGTTCGAGGCCGCCAGACGCCGCGTCGCCTCCTTCGTCGGCGCCTCGAGCGAGCGGGAAATCGTTTTTGCTCGCGGAACAACCGAGGCAATCAATCTTGCGGCGTTTAGCTTTGTCGAGCCCCGCCTCGCCCATGGCGATGAGATTGTCATCACCCATCTCGAACATCACGCGAACATCGTGCCGTGGCAGCTGCTGTGTGAACGCACCGGCGCCAAGCTCGTCGTCGTGCCGATTGGCGACGACGGTAGCGTCGCAACGGAAGACTTCGAGGCACGAATCAACAAGCGCACGCGCTTCGCTGCTTTCGCCCATGTGTCGAACGCATTGGGCACGGTTCTGCCGGTCGCTGCAATGACACGTATCGCCCACGCGCACGAGATCCCGGTGTTGATCGACGGCGCACAAGGTGTGCCGCACGGCGCCGTCGACGTTGCGGCCATTGATTGCGATTTCTACGCTTTCTCCGGCCACAAGATGTACGGCCCAACCGGTATTGGCTGTCTTTACGCACGCGAGTCGGTCCTCACCGAGATGCGCCCGTGGCAAGGCGGCGGTGACATGATTCTCGAAGTGAGCTTCAACGGAACGACCTACAACGATATTCCGTTTCGGTTCGAGGCAGGAACGCCGAATATTTCTGGTGCAGTCGGCTTGGCTGCCGCTATCGACTACCTCGAGGCACTGGGTTTTGATCGCATCGCCGAGCATGAAAGGGCATTGCTGAACTACGGCACTGCCGCGCTAGAGGGCATTCCCGGACTTCGCATCGTGGGTTCGGCACAGGGCAAAGTGTCCGTCATGTCATTCGCGATCGATGGTCTTCATCCGCAAGACATCGGTACGCTCCTCGATCAACAGGGCGTCGCGGTTCGTACCGGTCATCACTGCGCTATGCCGGTTATGCAACGATTCGATTTGCCCGGTACGGCGCGTGCGTCGCTCGGCATCTACAACGACGTGCAGGACATCGACCGCCTCGTTGCGGCGCTCCGCGTTGCGGTCGATATGCTGGGTTAAAGGTAGGCAGTAGCAATGTTCGGTAACGAAAGCGAACCGTTTACGCTGGAACGCGACGTCGAGGCGGTCATCATCCCGGCGGGACAGATGATCAGTCTTCGCGAAGGCACCAACGGTTTTATCACTCAGTCGCTTGGCGGCAGCTTCACCGTTTACGTCGAAGGCAGCTTGTTCCGCATCGCTGGCATTCACGCCGATGCGCTCGGCAAAGAGCCGGTACCGCCACCGGCCGTTCCGGAAAATGCGACCGACCGCGATATCGAAGAGGTCGTGTGGGCACAGCTTCGAACCTGCTACGACCCCGAAATACCGGTCAACATTGCCGACCTTGGGCTAATCTATCGCTGCGACATCCGCGCCCGTGCCGACGGCATGCGCGATGTCGACATTGATATGACGCTAACGGCACCGGGCTGCGGCATGGGCGATATTCTCGTCCAGGACGTACGCGACAAGGTCGCCATCATTCCCACCGTCGCCGGCGTGCAGGTCGAGATGGTTTTCGACCCACCTTGGAACCAAACCATGATGACCGAGGAAGCACGCCTGCAGCTAGGCATGCTGTAGTTATGGGTTCGTCGGGTGCCAGAACGCTGTGTCTCATGCGCCATGGCAAATCCTCGTGGGCCGACGAATCGCTGACCGATATCGAGCGCCCGCTGAACGAACGCGGTCGCACGCAAGTGCCGGAAATTGCGCTGCGCCTCAAGGCCGCCGGCATTCGCCCGTCACTGATCATGGCAAGCAGCGCCAAGCGCACGTGGTCGACCGCGAAACTCGCCGCTGACGTTCTCGGCTATCCTCACGAGTTTCTGCATCGCGAGCGCGATCTTTATCTGGCCGATGTCGCAACCCTGCGCGAGCACGTCGTCGCGCAAGACGCGCGGTTTCGCTGCCTGCTGCTGTGTGGCCATAATCCAGGTCTGACCGAGTTTGTCGCTGAGCTTGCGCCGGGTCTTACCGACAACGTGCCGACCAGCGCCGTTGCCTGTTTTACGGCGCACGCCCAAGACTGGCCGTCTTTTTTTGAGGCCGACGTATCGCTCGCGCGTTACGAGACGCCAAAGCTCGCCTGGCCAGCCAGCTAAAGCAACGGTTTCCTAGCTGTCGAATCCCTGTTTCCGACTGACGAGCGCGCGACGCGTCTTGCGGTCTGGACGACCCTGTGTCGTCGGCGTGCTGGCTCTGGCCGCTTTGCGCAAGGCCAGGTCTTTGTCGCGCTGCTCTGCAACCGCCGCGTCCTCGCTGTAGCACAGCCGGGCTTCCGACGCCGGACCACGTCGGGTTGGCTCGGATACCACGGTGTAGCGGTAGTGCAAGTGACCTTTGGATATATCCAGCACGTCACCCGCACCAAGGTCTCGCGACGCTCTGACTCGCTCGCCGTTGACGTGAACGAGACCGCCGTTGCACGCCTTGGCAGCGAGGCTGCGCGTTTTGTAAACGCGCGTGTAAAAAAGCCACTTGTCGAGTCGCATATCGATCTACGTGCCGTTGGTCGCCGGTGCGACCGTGGCTTCGCGGCGCGGTATCATAACAGTCTCAATCATCAGACCTACGGCAACGATGTCCCAAGCCATATTGCACCGCCTCGATCAGTCCCTTGAGGGACTTCGTACAGAAGGCCTTTTCAAGACCGAACGCATTATCGACAGTCCGCAGCAATCGGCCATCCGCATTCAAAGCGATAGCGATGGTCGTGAAGTATTAAATTTCTGCGCGAATAACTACCTCGGTCTCGCCAACCACCCGCATGTCATCGCCGCGGCGCATCGTGCGCTGGACGAATATGGCTATGGACTCGCGTCGGTTCGCTTCATCTGCGGAACGCAGACTATCCATAAAGAACTCGAGGCACGAATCAGTCGGTTTTTAGGCACCGAGGACTGCATCCTTTACCCGAGCTGCTTCGACGCAAACGGCGGCTTGTTCGAAACCATTTTGGGCCCGGACGACGCGGTGATCAGCGATGCGTTGAACCACGCGAGTATTATCGATGGAATTCGACTCTGCAAAGCGCAGCGCTACCGATACGCGCACGACGACATGGCCTCGCTCGAGCAGGCCCTCAGCGAGGCAGCGGGCGCGCAAACGCGGCTGATCGTGACCGACGGCGTGTTCTCGATGGACGGCACCATTGCGCAACTCGACAAGATCGTCGCCCTGGCCGAAGCGCACGACGCGTTGGTCATGATCGACGACTGTCACGGCACCGGCTTTCTGGGCGACGGCGGTCGCGGCACGCACGAGTTTTACGATCTCGTCGGGCGAATCGACATCATCACCGGCACGCTGGGTAAAGCGCTTGGCGGGGCGTCCGGCGGCTACACCGCCGCGCGCCGTGAGATCGTCGCCTGGCTTCGGCAACGCTCGCGCCCTTATTTGTTTTCTAACACGCTGGCGCCGGTCATCGCCGCGAGTTCTATCGCTATCCTAGACCTCATCGAGAACGACACGTCGATGGCCAAGCGCGTGCACACCAACGCAGCGCGATTCAGAAGCGGCCTAACGGCCGCCGGCTTTGACCTGTTACCAGGCGCGCACCCGATCATCCCGGTAATGCTTGGCGATGCCGCGCTTGCATCTAGCATGGCCGACGCGCTGCTCGATGAAGGTATCTACGTGATCGGATTTTCATACCCGGTCGTGCCGCAAGGCAAAGCGCGCATACGGACTCAATTGTCGGCAGCGCACACCGATGAGCAAATCGACGCGGCCATTGCCGCGTTTACCAAAGTCGGCCGCGACCTCGGCGTACTGTCGGCGTGACGATGCAGGCGCTGATCAAGAAATTGCCGGAACGCGGCATTTGGCTGGATACCATCGAGCGGCCCGAGCCGGGCCCGAACGACGTTCTGATCGATATCGCGAAAACGGCCATTTGCGGCACCGACATCCACATCTTCCAATGGGATGAATGGGCCGCGGCAACGATCCCTGTTCCAATGACGGTAGGCCACGAGTTTGTTGGCCGCATCGCCGCAATCGGTAGCGAGGTCCGCGGTTTCGCGATTGGCGATCGTGTAAGCGCCGAAGGTCACATCACGTGTGGCGTCTGCCGTAATTGTCGGGCGGGTCGTCGCCATCTGTGCATCAACACCGTCGGCGTGGGCGTCGATCGACCTGGCGCTTTCGCCGAGCAGCTGTGCGTACCGGCTTTCAACGTATTTCCGTTGCCGGATGCGATCGACGACGACACCGCGGCGATCCTGGACCCACTTGGCAACGCCACTCACACGGCGCTGTCATTCGACCTGGTCGGCGAGGATGTTCTGATTACCGGCGCCGGCCCGATCGGCATAATGGCGACCGCGATCGCGCGGTTTGTCGGCGCGCGTCACATCGTGGTAACCGACGTTAACGACTACCGCCTCGATCTCGCACGCAAGATGGGCGCCACGCTCACTGTTAATGTCGCATCGAGCTCGCCGCAGGCAGCCATGGCTGAACTCGGCATGACGGAAGGGTTTGACGTCGGGCTCGAGATGTCGGGAAATCCAAATGCGCTCCGCAGCATGCTCGATACGCTGCATCACGGTGGCAAGCTCGCGATGCTCGGCATTCCGCCTACGGACACAGCTGTCGATTGGAACAAGGTGATATTCAAAGGACTCGTCATCAAAGGCGTATATGGCCGAGAGATGTTCGAGACCTGGTACAAGATGTCGAGCATGCTGCAAAGCGGTCTCGATATCTCACCGATCATCACGCACCGCTACCCGATCAGTGCGTACCAAGAAGCATTCGCACAGATGGAGTCCGGCCAGTCCGGCAAGGTCATCCTAGACTGGCAACATTGAGCGGCGCTGCGGCGCCCGCGGCGCCTATCGAACGACGCAGAAGCAGATCGAGTAACTGCCTTTCGGATCGTTCAGCGAAGCAAGCCAGGTCGCCTGGTTCGCCAGCCAATCACTCGCACGCTTAAACAGATCATCGCGCGGCTCCGGCGCGTATACGCCGATCCGCGCGCCGGTCTGCGCAAGCTGCACCAACCAATCCTCGAACGGTGAGCGTGGCGGCTCGACATACGCGGTTCGGTAACTGCCAGGCTCGAGTCCAGCCAGATCGGCCGCTGCCTGAACCGCTACGTCGATCTCGCCGAACTCGTCGATCAGACCGATTTCAATGGCGTCTTCGCCGCTCCACACACGGCCTTGGGCAATTGCGTCAACAGCACTGACTTCCATCCCGCGAAACTCAGCGACACCGCCGATGAACCGGTCGTAGTCCGCCTGGATCAACTGCTGGATGACCAGCCGTGCCTCGTCGGACATTGCCGTGTCCGGCCGAAACTGGCCCGCAAGACCGCTGGTACCAACTCCGTCGATATGAATGCCGAGCCGGTCGAGACTGCGCTGAAAGGTCGGGAACATACCAATGACTCCGATCGAACCGGTAATGGTCGCCGGACTCGCGTAAATCCTATCGGCGGACGCGGCGAGCCAGTAACCGGCCGATGCCGCCACGCTGCCCATCGATGCAACGTACGGTCTGTCGGTCGCTTTGAACGCCGCTATTTCGGCTTGGATCACGTCCGAGGCAAAGACACTCCCGCCACCAGAGTCCACACGCAGCACGAGCGCCTGAACCTCGTCGTCTAGCCTGGCAGCGCGGATCAACGCAGCGGTGGAATCACCGCCGATTTGCCCGGGAGGCGCCTCGCCGTTGACCACCGGTCCGCTGGCCACCACAACGGCGATTTTCGCGCGCTCGTTGGCCGCAGGTTCCTGCAGTTGCCGATTGGCGAGATAGGTCTCGAACGCAATGCCGTTGTAGCTGCCCTCACCGTCATCGTCGGCACCGAATTCACTGGCGAGCGCTGCGCGCTTCGCCGGCGGAGTCACCAGACGATCGACCAACCCGACATCGACCGCCATGGTTGCCCAGTTGCCGTCCGCCTCACTCAGCGCGGCGCCGAGCGTATCCGCTAGCCGTTCCAAGCTTGCCGCTTCAACGCCGCGCGCTTCACTGACGCCCGTCAAATAGAGGCCCCAAAGATCATTGAGCCACGCCAATGAGGCCTCACGTGATTCCGGCGACATATCATTGCGCGTATACGGTTCGCCGAACGACTTGTACGAACCGGCTCGAAAAACGTTCCAGTCGATGCTGAGCTTATCGATCGCCTCACGATAGTAGGCTCGATAGTTACCGAAGCCGCTCAGGAATACGCCGCCGTTCGGGTCCATCCAAACCTCGTCGGCCTGCGATGCGATCAGGTACGACCCCTGACTGTAGAAGCCGCTGTAGGCGTAGACCGGTTTGCCGCTTTCACGAAACCGCCGCACGGCGTCCCCCACGGCATACAGTTTGGTTAGGCCACCGCCACTCAACGCACCTAATTCGAGCACGACACCCGGCACGTTCGGGTCGTCGCGGGCCGCATCCAGTGCGGCGACAATATCGCGCACCAGCGTTTCACGTACCGGAGATCCTTGCAGTTCCGCCATCGCGCGATCAAACGCATCGCCGGACAGTTCGTCGACCAGTACGCCAGTGGGTTTAATGACTAGTGCTGCCTGCTGAGGCAACCGCGGCATCTCGCTGGGAATTGCCAACAACAGCACTGAAAACAAAACTAGAAGCAGCGCCAGATGCAACAGCTTTCGAAATCCGTCGATCGCTAACCACAGATAGCGAAACATCTTGCTGATCGCGCTAGTTTCTGACATGGCTCATTCGTCTCCGCATTGGATGCGTGCCGACCGACTTCGATTTTGCAGCAGCACGAAATGGTTTACGAGGGACGGAGCAGCCACAGGGACAGCTCCGGCCAAAATGCAATGATGACGACGCTGACCAGCAAAATTGCAAAAAATGGCAGCGTCGACAGATAGACATCGACGATCGGTTTGTCGAATCGATAGCCGGCGATAAACAGGTTTAGACCGACTGGCGGCGTCAGATATCCCAGCTGCATGGTCGCAAGGAAAACCATGCCGAGATGCACCGGATCAACGTCGAAGCTCGCCGCGACCGGCAGCATCAGCGGCACGACCAAGACCAACGCCGAGAAAATGTCGAGGATCGCGCCAAGCAGCAGCAGGAATAGCAGCATCAGCAAGAGGAACGTCGTCTGATCGGAGACGAATCCGCTGATAAAGCCCAGCAGCTGCTGCGGTACGCCGGCGTCGATCATGATGTTGGTCGAGGCCAGCGATACGCCGAGAATGACCATAATGCCGCCGACCAGCAGCATCGACTCGCGCATGATACCGGGCAACCGGCGCAGCGATACTTCGCGCAGCACGACGACATCGATGAACAGCACGTACAGGGCGGTCACCGCCGCGGCCTCCGATACGGCGAAGTAGCCTGAATAAATGCCGCCGAGCACGACGATAGGCAGCGGTAGCTCCCATACCGCTTCGCGCAACGCGGCGCCGACCTCGCGCCAGGAAAACGACGACAGCGGCTGACGGCGCTCCCGATTAACGACAATGCAATAGGTCGCGAGCATCACGAGCATCAACATGCCGGGGGCGACGCCGGCGCGAAACAAGTCGTCGACGGGAATTTGCGCAACAACGCCATAAAGAATGAGCGGCAGCGATGGCGCAAACAACAGGCCGAGGCTACCGGCGCTGGTTACCAGCCCGAGATTAAAGCGGTCGTCGTAGGCCGCCTCGCGCAGGGCCGGATACAAAATCGCACCCAAAGCAATGATGGTCACACCAGAGGCGCCCGTGAACGCGGTGAAAAACGCGCAGGCCGCAACCGCCACGACGGCAAGACCACCGGGCATCCAGCCAAACAATGCGCTAGTCACGCGCACGAGGCGCCTTGGCGCACCGCTCTCGCTCAGCAAATAGCCCGCGAAAGTAAACAACGGAATTGCGATCAGGACAGGCATTTCCGCCAGACTGAAAAACTCAATGGCAACGGCAGAAAGGTCGATTTCCTCGCGGGAGAATGCGAGCAGCGCGCTTGCCGCAATAATCGCGAACAGCGGAGCACCGAACAGCGCCAGCAGCAACAGCACGAGTGCCGTCAGAACAATCATTCGCCGCGCTCGATAGCGATCGGCCGCCCGGCTAGCGCCATCAGCCGCGCGAACGCAAGAACCAGCTGGTGTAAAACCATCAAACCGAAACCGATGGGCAAGATGATTTGAAACCACCACGCCGGTAGCGCTTCGAGCAAGGTGTCTTCGAACTCGTAGGCATCGAGCACGAATCGCGCCGAGTGGAAACACAACAGCGCGAGCACGCCAATCGTGAAGACGTCGACGAGCAGCGTCACTACGAGCCGACCGCGCGGCGGCAGCAAACGCGCAAGCACGTCGATACGAATGTGGCGATCGGACCGGCTGGCAACGACTGCGCCGAGTAACGCGAGCCACAACACCATTAGCCGGGTCAGCTCCGGCGCCCAGACCAAGCCAGTATCAAAGACGTTACGAAGAACAATCTCCGTCGTCGCAAGACCGATCAAAGCCAGCAACACGAGCACGAGCGCTGCATCTTCGATCCACGCAACCGCGTGGCCGAGCCGACGAATCATCGCCTACTGATCGAACGTGTAAACGCGAAGCGCTGCCGCGCGCTCAGTTTCGAGCGGCGGTCGCTTCGACACTGTCATTGGCAGCGCGATACTCCGCCAACAGCGCCAACACACGTTCGTACAACTCCAGCGAGAACAGCCCTTCTTTCGCCATTTCGCGGTTTTCGGCGAGCACCTGCTGTTGCCATCCGGAAACTGCGGCCGGATCTGGGCGGACAAACGTGAGGCCGGCGTTGTCGAGTGCCTCGAGGGCATTGACGTTATCGGCGACATTGGCTTTATCGAGCGTCCGACTGACGTTGTTCAGAACTTCGCTGACGACCGCCTGGTCGTCGTCGCTCAGGCGTCCGAAAGCTTTGCGATCGATTGCGAGGTAGCCGATGGTATAAACGAGCGGCAGGTCCGTGACGTATTTCACTTTCGTGTGCCACTGCAATACCAGGGCCGCGACTGGTGGCGATCCGACGATATCCAAGAGGCCGGATTGCAGCCCGGTCAGAACGTCAGTTACCGGCAACGTTACCGGTGACAAGCCCATCGCCTCCATCGCCCGATAGCTGATGTTGTCGCCCTCCGGCACCCACACCTTTTGCCGGTCGAGGTCTTCGAGCGACGTCACCGGTGTCTGCGACATGATCCGTGCAAAACCACCGCCGGAAAAGCCGAAGGATTCGTAGCCAATGTCAGCGAGTCCCGCTTTCAGGATCGGATCGACTTGTTGGCGGACGTGGGCGACTTCCTCTTCGCTGTTGTAGACGAAAGGCAGTCCGTAGATGTTCAGGTCCGGGTACTGCTCCTGCAGGCTGGTTGCGGTGAAATACGCACCATGCAGCTGGCCGATACGAATCTTGCGCAGCACCTTATTGTCGTTGCCCATAACGCCGCCGGCGTACAGCTTGAGCTGCACACGGCCGTCGGTGCGTTCTTTTATTTCCTTTGCCCCGGCGCGCATATCCGCGACCCACTGCGAACCCTCGGGCGCGAGCGTGGCAATCTTTAAGGTTTGAGCACCGGCCGGCGCCGCCAAGACGGCCGCGGCCAACGCAATAACGATTCGCGAAATCATCATGACTCCTGGTCGAATTTGAGGGGCGACAGCGGTTGACTAAAAGAAGTCGTCCGCCGTTTCCAAAAGCTGTGTCGCCTCACGCTGTGCGAGCGTGTTGGTGAGCGTAAAGCCACTCGCAACGGGATCGGCAGCCAGTACTTCGGTCAACAACCGATCGTGAAGTTCCCGGTCGTAAAGCGGGCGCGCGTACGAGCGAGCAATCTCTAGTTTTATCGACAGATCGTCGCCATTGTTTAAGGCTAGCGCCTGCTCGAAATACTCGAGACCCTTTTCTGGTTCGCCGCCGAGCGCGGGTGTACGCAACGTCGATAGCACCCCAAGGTAGGTGAATAGATTGGCATTGCGTGAGCCGTCATCGATCTCGAGCAAGCGCTTCAGCATCGCTTCCATCTGCGGCAACTCGGCCAACGCGTTCCAATCATCGCTGTGCGAGCGGACATAGGCGAGAGAGCTGAGTGCATAGCTGTAGAGACTGTCGGCGTCTTTTTCGCTCGTGCCTAGTAGGGATGCTTCAAACGACTCGTAGTCCAGGCCCTGCCAGCCACAGGACGGATCGTAGGTAATGCAAAGGCCACGCGTCCCATACGCTCGGGCCCGCTCAGTGAGGATGCGCGCACGGACCGGGTTGTCGGCGAAAACCGCGCCGTATGCCGAGTACATCTCAGCCGCGGCGCCGAGCAAATCGGGATTGTCGGGGTCCGACTCAATGAGGCTGTCGAGCAGCAACAGATACGACGGCAATCCGTCGCGGACGATCTCCGGGTCGGGTTGGTTAACCACTGCGAGCGCGAGGTTGTTCGCGAATCCGCTGGCGGCATTCGAGACCAGGCTCGAGCAGCCGGCGAGAACCAAAGCGGTGGCGATAAAAACGAGCGCCTGAACGGGCTGGCGGGCCGTCCGGGCGCGGAGTTCAACGCTGGCTGAATAGTCGGAATTCGCTTGCATGCAACCCAGGCTCGAAGCGTTTTCGGTTGGACTCCGGGCAGCTCGCGAGGTTCCGCCCGGTGCCGAGGACCCGCCGAGTCAGATTTTCTCGCGGATCCGCGCAGCTTTACCGGTGCGGCCGCGCAAGTAGTACAGCTTGGCGCGACGCACATCACCACGCCGTTTCACCTTGATATCGGCAATGGCGGGGCTGTGAGTCTGAAAAACCCGCTCGACACCTTCACCGTGCGAGATCTTGCGGACCGTGAACGATGAATTCAGGCCGCGATTTCGCTTGGCGATGACCACACCTTCGTAGGCCTGCAGACGCTCGCGCTCCCCTTCCTTGACGCGCACCTGCACAACCACGGTGTCACCCGGTGCAAATGGCGGAATCTCGCGCGTCATTTGCTCCTTCTCGAGCATTTCAATAATTTTGTTCATGTCGTTCTCGCCTCTTGGCCATTTCCTGTTACGCGTCTGCCGCCGGCGGCAAACCCGCAATAAATTCCTCCAGCAATCGCTGGTCTTCCGAACTCAGCCGACACGCCGCCAGCAAGTCCGGTCGCCGCTGCCACGTGCGGCCCAGTGCCTGTTGGCGCCGCCAGCGCGCGATGCGATCGTGATCACCGCTCATCAGCACCGCCGGCACCGCCCGATCGTCGACGTGCTCGGGCCGCGTATAGTGCGGCCAATCCAGCAACCCGTCCGAAAACGAATCGTGACTCGCCGACTCTGCCGCACCCAGCGCTCCCGGTAATAACCGTGCGACCGAGTCAATCATTACAGCGGCGGCCAACTCGCCACCGCTCAGAACGTAGTCGCCGATCGACACCTCAGCATCGAAACGCGCGTCAGCGACCCGCTCGTCTATCCCTTCGTACCGCCCCGGCACGAGCACCAGCGACGGCAGCGTGGCCAGTTCCTCAGCCATACGCTGGTCGAAGCGCCGACCTTGCGGCGTCAGACCGATGACCTTCGCCTCGCCACCGACCGTAGCGCATGCCGCATCGATAGCGCGGCACATCGGTGTGTAGGCGAGCACCATGCCTGGCCCGCCACCGAATGGCCGATCGTCGACCCGGCGGTCGGCGCGTTCCGCGTAATCGCGAGGATTTACGCACGTAACGCCCAGCAAACCGGCGTCGACCGCCCGTCCAACAACGCCTAGCGTCGCGGTCGGCTCGATCAATCCTTCGAACAGCGTGACGACGGCGATCTGCATCGCTACGGCTCGCTGCCGCCTATTCCCATTCCCAGTTGACGACAATCCGTTGTGCGTCGAACTGCACATCGCAAACGATGTCTTTCGGCACGAACGGTATCAACACTTCGCCGCCCGGACCTTTGGCAACCAGCACGTCATGTGCGCCGGTCTCGATCATTCGCTCGACTTTGCCGAGCATCTTGTCCTGCGTGGTCACGACCTCCAGTCCAATCAGGTCGTGCCAGTAATATTCATCTTCGTTTGGCGTCGGCAGCTGACTTCGCGGTACCGCGATGTCGTTGCCAACCAGCGCCGCCGCCTGGTCGCGATCGTCGACACCCGCCAGTTTCGCCACCAAGCCCTTGCCGTGTTCGCGAACTTCGGTCGGCACCAGCTTAGTAGCCACCTTGCCGTCGATCAGATGCCACGGCCGGTATCGGGCCAGTGCCATTTTTGGGTTCGTGTCGGACCGGATTCGCAGCCAGCCGCGAACACCGTATACGCCAACCACCGCGCCGCTCAAAACGGTGTCGCTGGCCGACGCCATCGCCGACCGCTCAGGCCGTTGCGTTGGCCTTGCGGTACTGCTTCAGCAATGCCTTCACGCGATCGGTCGGTTGTGCGCCCAGACCCAGCCAGTGATCGGCCCGCTCGAGATCGACACGCAAGCTCGTGTCGCTGTCGTCGCCGCGCGGATCGTAGTAGCCGAGACGCTCGATGTAGCGCCCGTCGCGACGATTGCGGCTGTCGGTGACGACAAAGTGATAAAACGGCCGCTTTTTGGCGCCGCCGCGGCTCAGTCTGATAGTAACCATCTCGTAACCCAAGTAATGAGGCGTCTGCAGCGGTCGGCTATTTTCCCAGGCCCGAAAACCAGGGCGAGCGAAGCTGACCGGCGGCGCCGGCAAACCGCGAATTGTACTGCAGGCTACGGAAAAAGAAACTTTTTTTGGCCGAATTGGCCGGTATCAGCGCAATCCAGGCGGCATTCCGCCACCGGGCAGTCCGCGCATCAGCTTTTTCATGCCGCCTTTGGAGAATCGCTTCATCATTTTCTCCATTTGCATGTGCTGTTTTAGCAGGCGATTGACGTCCTGGACCTGCAGCCCTGCTCCCGCCGCAATACGCCGCTTGCGCGAGCCGTTGATAACCTTGGGAAAGCGGCGCTCCTTCGGCGTCATCGAGTTAATTAACGCGATCTGCCGCCGCAGCGTGCGATCGTCGGCCTGCCCCTTCAGCGCCGCCGGATCGACCTTGCCGGGGATCGGCAGTTTGTCCATGAGCGCCGACATACCGCCAAGACTCAGCATCTGCTGCAGCTGATCGCGCATGTCGCCTAGGTCGAAGCCTTTGCCCTTGCGTAGTTTCCCGGCGAGTTTTTCAGCCTTGGCGCGATCTACCTTTTGCTCGACTTCCTCGACGAGGGTGAGCACGTCGCCCATTCCGAGGATTCGCGACGCCATGCGCTCGGGATGGAACGCTTCCAGCGCCTCGGTCTTTTCGCCGACCCCGAGATAGAGAATCGGCTGGCCGGTGATTTCTCGCACCGACAAAGCGACGCCGCCCCTCGCATCGCCGTCTGCTTTCGTCACGATGCTGCCGGTCAGCGGCAACTCATCAGCAAACGAGCGCGCTGCATTGACCGCGTCTTGACCGGCCATCGCGTCGATCACAAATAGGGTTTGGTGCGGCGCAGCGGCACTGTGCACGGCCTTTAATTCAGCCATCAACTCGCCATCGATGTGCAAGCGTCCGGCCGTGTCGACGATCAGCACATCAAAGAAGCCCGTGGCGGCCTCCTCGCGGGCACGTTCGACGATGGCGAGCGGCGATTCGCTCGGATCCGCGGCGACGTAGCCGGCACCCACGTCGCCCGCCAGGCGCTCGAGCTGCAGCATGGCCGCCGGCCGATGCACGTCAACGCTCGCGAGCAGGGTCTTTTTGCGGTCGCGTTCGATGAGTCGGCGGGCGAGTTTCGCCGCGGTCGTGGTTTTACCGGCGCCCTGCAGGCCAGCCAACAAGATAACGAGCGGCGGCTGGGTTCGAAAATCGAGCCCGGCTGAATCTCCGCCGAGCACGTCGGTCAGCTCTTCGTGGATTATCTTGACGAAGGCCTGACCCGGCGACAGCGCGGTCATGACCGCCTGACCCAGCGCTTTGTCGCGCACCTTGTCGATGAACGACTTGACGACCGGCAGTGCAACGTCGGCTTCAAGCAGCGCCAATCGAACTTGCCGCAAGGTGTCTTTGACGTTTGCTTCGGTGATCCGGCCTTTGCCGGTCAGAGATTTGACGCTGGCTTTCAGCCGATCGGAAAGGTTCTCGAACATTGCCCGGCGATTCGTCGCTTACGAGCGCGCAATGTTAGCACCCGAGGGCACGGTCGGTGCTCAGACGTTGAGGCAGATCCCCGCTTCCAGCATGCGAACACTGCGTCCCGGCAACGCGTGTCGAACTTGTTCGAGAATCCGCGTTTCATCGCCGGGCTTCATTGCGTTTAGCCAGATATCCGGCTCGTGCTGCAAGAGCGCGAGATCCGCCGCCATGGTTGACGGCACGTAGTGGCCGGACTCCTTAGCGAGCTTGGCCATCTCGTCAGGAAACGACACTTCGACGAACAACGTCTTGAGATTCGACGTTGCGTTCAGCCGCGGCCACAGCGTGCGGTTGGTCGCTGTATCACCGCTGATTGCAAATGCCCGATCCGGCCGCGCCAGCACATACCCTTGAGATGGCACCGTGTGTTCGACCTCGACAGCGACAACCGAGAGGTCACAGATCTCCATGACCTGATCGGGTTCAAATGGCTCAAACCGCAGTATCGGTGCCTGCGGAGACGGCAACTGCGTGAAATCGGGCCAGATGACCCAATTGAAAATATGCTGTTTGAGTGCCGCAATCGTTTCTGAGCGCGCGTAAACCACCACCGGTTCGCGCCGACCGCTGCCGAATACGCTGTCGAGAAACAGCGGCAAGCTCGCGATGTGGTCGAGGTGCGAATGCGTCAGCAGCACGGCACGAATGCCGCGCAGTTCGTCCAATGTCAAATCGCCGACGCCTGTCCCCGCATCGAGAAGCAGCTCGCCATTGACCAGCATTGAGGCCGTCCTGCCGCCAGCGCCAATACCACCGCTGCAGCCTAAGATACGTACCTGCATTCGAACACCACGGACGCCAGCCCGACCCGCCAGGGTTCTCATGCAAAGCGCCATATGCGACTATTACCAGTCACTTACGCTAGGTGACCCCCCTACGGGTTTCTGTGTTTCATATCACAATTCTCATCGCCTACGCGCTCGGTGGTATCGCGCTAGCACGAGCCCGACTCGGGGCGAGCACAGAAAGCCAATCTGGCCTTGAAATCGCCGGTCTCATACTAGGTTTTGCGGGCTTGGCGCTGCACGCTGGTCTGCTGCTGACGACCATGTTTGGCGACGAACCGACGCGCCTCAGCTTGGGCGCCGTGTTGTCGTTGCTTGGCCTCGAGATCGCCGCAATAGCAATGCTCGCAACGTTCAACCGACGTTTCCGCGGCATGGCGGCTATCTTGCTGATCACCGCAGCGCTCGTCAGTGCTGGCATGCTGGTCACCGGCACCAGCGATACCCCAACCGCGTTGACGATGCCGTTGCGCGTGCACGCTATTTCGTCGCTGCTTGCTTATTCGCTGCTCGCGGTGGGCGCGGTATTTGCCGTTAGCGCGATGATCCAGGATCGGCGCTTACGTGCCGCCCGTACCGGCGGCCTGCTTGGCTTGCTGCCGCCGCTGACGGAAATGGAGCGGTTGGTATTTGCGGTCGGCCTCGCCGGCTTTATCGGCTTGTCGGTCTCGATCGCTACCGGCGTGGTCTTCGTCGAGAATCTTTTCAGCCAGCACCTCGTTCACAAGACGGTGCTATCGATCGTTGCGTTTTTGTTGTTCGGGGTGCTGCTGACCGGGCGCGCCTTGGCCGGCTGGCGCGGCCGTCCAGCGCTGTCACTGTATCTCGGCGGCTTTACCGCGCTGCTACTCGCGTATTTCGGCTCGCGCTTCGTGCTCGAAATTCTGTTGAGCCGGCAATGGGGTTAGCACCTGCGCGCGTAGGCCCAGCAGCAGTCAATAAGGCGTTCGCCGATTGAACGAAGACATTCCGGTTGGCCTGATGTTCGGGGCCGTCGCACTGTTGATCGCCCTATCTGCGTTCTTTTCGAGCAGCGAGACCGCGCTGATGAGCTTGAATCGCTATCGGCTGCGGCATCGTGCTCGCGACGGCCATCGCGGCTCCCAGCTCGCCGAGAAAATCCTCGAACGCCCGGATCGCTTGCTCGGCTTGATTCTGCTCGGCAACAACCTCGTCAATTTCTCGGCCGGCATGCTGACGACGTTGATCGTGCTACGACTGGGTGGCGCCGACCTCGAAGCGTTCATCGGTACCATCATTCTGACGGTCGTTGTGCTGATTTTCGCCGAAGTCGCACCGAAGACCATGGCGGCGTTGTATCCCGAACGCATCGCTCTGCCGGCGGCGTTTATTTACTACCCACTCCTGAAAGCGCTTTTTTGGGCCGTCTGGCTGATCAACCTTGTCGCCAACGGTTTATTGCGCTTGTTTGGGATTCGCACGTCGGCAGTTAACGGTGACGCGCTATCGCGCGAGGAGCTGCGCACGGTCGTCACCGAAGCCGGCGCCATGTTGTCGACGCGTTATCGGCGCATGCTGGTCAGCATTCTCGACCTCGAGAAAGTCACCGTCGACGACGTCATGGTCGCGCGCGCCAACATCATTGGCATCGATCTGACGGACGACATCGACGACATTGTCGAGCAGCTACAAACCAGCGACCACACGCGCCTGCCGGTGTACAGAGACAATATCGACAACATCATTGGCATCTTGCATTTGCGCCGCGTCGTGAATGCACTGCGAGATCGCAAGCTCACAAAAGACCTTCTGGTATCGCTGCTAACCGAGCCGTATTTCGTGCCGGAAGGCACCGCCCTTAGTAAGCAGCTCATCCAATTCCAAAAGAGAAAACGCCGCGTTGGCATGGTGGTCGACGAATACGGCGACTTGCAGGGCATGGTGACACTCGAGGACATCCTCGAGGAAATCGTCGGCGAGTTTACGACCGACCCGAGCACCGATGAGGACGAGCTCGTGCGCATCGGCCCGCAAGCCTTTCAAGCCAGCGGCGCAACGCATGTACGAGAGCTGAACCGTATTGCCGATTGGTCGCTGCCGACTGACGGTCCGAAAACGCTCAATGGACTCATCGTCGAAACGCTGGAGACCATTCCCGTTTCCGGCACGACGTTGGCGCTTGACGACTATCGCTTTGAGATTTTGGAAACCAGCGAAAACCGCATTCAACGGCTGCGGGTGCGGCGCGGCTAGGCGGCGGTGACCGCATCGACCGCCTGCTCGAGTGTCTCGACCGCGTGCACGGTCAGTCCATCGACAGCACGGCGCGGCTTGTTGCCGGCGGGCACGATCGCTTTGCCAAAGCCCTGCTTGGCCGCCTCGAGCAGCCGCTCCTCGCCAAACCGTACGGGACGAACTTCCCCGGCCAACCCAACCTCGCCGAACGCAACCAGTTCGGCCGGCAATGACCGATCTCGAAAACTGGACACGATAGCTAGGAGCGTCGCGAGATCCGCGGCTGGTTCGGCGATCCGCAAGCCACCGACGACGTTGACGAACACGTCCTGGCCAGCGAGGCTCAGACCCGCATGACGCTGCAGAACGGCGAGCAGCAGCGGCAGTCGGTTTTGATCTAGGCCGTTGACCAAGCGCCGTGGCTGGCCAGCCACAGCATCAGTAACGAGCGACTGCAGCTCAACGAGTAGGGGTCGGCTCCCCTCCCAACTGACCAGCACGATGCTGCCGGGACGCTCCGCCGACTGGCGCGACAAGAACATTGCCGATGGGTTGCGGACCTCGCGAAACCCCTGTGCGTCCATCGCAAAGAATCCGAGCTCATTGCTGGCACCGAAGCGATTCTTGACGGCACGCACGACCCGAAAGCGGCTGCTCGGGTCGGATTCAAAATAGAGCACGGTATCGACCATGTGTTCGACGACACGCGGCCCGGCGATGACGCCTTCCTTGGTGACGTGGCCGACCAACAGAACGCAAACGTCGTGCTGCTTGGCAAAACGTACGAAGGCGCCGACGGCTTCGCGCAATTGGGTGACCGAGCCCGCCGCGGATGAGACCTCGTCGACGACCATGGTTTGGATCGAATCAACGACAATTACCGTTGCACGGGCACGGGTTGCCGCCGCGAGGATGCTCGAGACGCTGGTATCGGTCAGTAGCGGCAACGGCCGCTCGCCGATACCTAAGCGATGCGCGCGGGCCGCCACCTGCTGCGCACTCTCCTCGCCTGACACGTAGATCGGTCGGGCATCGGTCGGCAGCGCCGCACCGACCTGCAGCAGCAGCGTCGACTTGCCAACGCCCGGGTCACCACCGAGCAACACAACCGATCCGGGCACCAGGCCGCCGCCGAGGACCCGGTCGAACTCGGCGAATCCGCTGGGCACACGCGGCGACTGCTCGGGTGGGCACTGATCGAGGCTAACAAGGGCCGCAAGCGCGTCCGCGCCGGCGTATCCGGCCGCCGCCGGCCGCTCCGCCAGCGTGTTCCAGGCTCCGCAATCCGGGCACTGCCCCTGCCATTTGGGTGTGGTGGCGCCACAATTGGCGCATTGATACAGGGTTTTGCTGCGTGCCACCGTAGACGCGTCCGGTGTGGACCAAAGCCCGCGATCCTAGCACCCACAGACCCACCTCTGGGCCGGAAATGCTACGCAGATCGCAGAGTTAGCGGCGCTTGCACCTGTAACGTTCCGGCTTTGATCCGTGGAATATGTCGTGAACGACCGGCGAATCCTGATTTTCTCGGCACTTAGCGCCACCGTGGCAGCCCTAACGGTCGGGCTAGTGCCACTATTCGTGGTCGGACCGCGCTGGCTGGTGGTTGCCGGTGCTATTGCCGCCGGCCTCGTGATCGCCATCGGCATCGTCTCAATCTGGCAACGCCGCCAACCCGCGCCGGAAACGCCGCGCGCAGCTGTTCTACTCGCCCAGCAACGCCACGATGCCGCTTTTAACGAATTGCGTGCCGGTACCGACAACGGCGAAACCGCCGGACTCGCGTATCGACTGGGCGCTGCTTTCGAGGCCGCCAGCCGGCACGACTTAGCCGAACGCACCTGGCGCCTAATCGCGGAACGCGCTGAGTACCGAGCGCACCGTGCCGCGGAACAGCGAACGGCTCGGGTACCGACGTTGGCGAAGCCTTCCAGCCTGCCGCGCGTCATCGGCCGCTACTCGATCGAGGGGCTGCTCGGCCGGGGCGCAATGGGTGCGGTATACCTCGCCATCGATACACGGCTAAACCGCTCGGTAGCGCTGAAGGTCGTCAATCTCGAGCGCGAATTCGATGCCACCGGCCTGGACGCGGCGCGCGCCCGTTTTTTTCAAGAGGCGGAATCCGCCGGTCGGCTGCACCACCCCGCTGTAGCGACGGTTTTCGACGCCGGCGAGGTAGGCTCGCTCGCGTACATCGCGATGGAGTACGTCACGGGCCGACCGTTGTCCGATTTTCGCTACGGCGACGAGCCAATGGACGTCGCGCAGCTGGTCGAACTGATCGCCCGGGCCGCTGAGGCGCTCGCTTATGCGCATGAACAGCGAGTCATTCATCGCGACGTCAAGCCGTCTAATCTGCTCTACGACGCCGACACCGATGCTCTGAAGATTATGGATTTCGGCGTCGCGCAACTATCGGACGTCGTGCGCACGCGAACGGGCATCATCCTCGGCACGCCGGTCTACATGGCGCCCGAGCAACTGTTTGGCGAACCGATCGGCGGCTATTCCGACTTATTTTCACTTGGTGTTACCCTATACGAGTTATTGACGGGCGTATTACCGTTTCCGGCCAACAAGTTGTCTGATGTTGCTCGTGCCATTACAGGGGGAACGGTGCGGCCACTCGCAGATCACCGCCAAGAACTGCCGGAATCACTTCAGGGAGTCGTTGACCGAGCGCTTGCCAAAGCGCCGCGGGAACGCTATCAGGACGGTTGGACCATGGCCGATGCGCTGCGGGAATGTCTGCTGGATTACCGGACGAACGTCGTCACCAATCGCAACGCGCTTCGTTGCCAATAAATAGTTTCCTAGCTCGCACCCACGCTCGATGAGTCTCCGCAAGAAGATAAGCTTCGCGTCAATCACGCACCCGGGCATGGTTCGCGAGCACAATGAGGACTTTATCGGCTCCGACCCGGAGGCCGGACTCATGGTGCTGGCAGACGGTATGGGTGGCTACAACGCTGGCGAGGTGGCCAGCGAGCTCGCCGTGGACATCGTGTCCCGCATGGTCCGTGAGGGCATTTCGCGCGAGGACCGCGCCGACATCGACGGCGCCAGCGGCATGATGCGTCAGTCGATTATTCTGCGCGATGCGGTGTCGCGCTCGAATAAGATCATCTACCAAACGGCGCAATCGAAGACCGAGTGCGAAGGCATGGGCACAACGCTGGTTGCGACGCTTTTTTATGACGACCGCGTGTCGATCGCACACGTTGGCGACTCCCGCGCCTATCGGCTCCGAAACGACAATTTCGAGCAACTGACCCTCGATCATTCCCTGCTTCAGGAGCTCGTCGATCGGGGCTTTTACTCGCAAGAAGAGGCGCAGCGCTCGACCAACCGAAATTATGTGACTCGCGCACTTGGCGTCGAACCTACAGTCGAGGTAGAAATCCAGGAGGAAGTGGCCGAGAAGGGCGATATCTATCTGCTGTGCTCTGACGGCCTTCCCGACATGGTCGAGGATGAAGATATTCACTTAACGATCAGCACGTTTAGTGCTAGCCTTGATGTTGTCGGTCAGCAGTTGGTGCAATTGTCCAACGACCATGGCGGGCGCGATAACATCTCGATCATGCTGGCTCAGGTGCTGAACCCCTATCCCGCGAAGAAGGGGATCGCAAAAATGATCAGCGGAATGTTTCGCTGATTGGCGTTAGTGACACAGGGATCGGTACGGGCACTAGCACCGGCCGAGCAAGCTCAATAGGGCACGCGAGAGACGGTCAATGGCACGGTTAATATTGACGCTGGACGGTCAGGTGCTGGCCGAATACAACATGACGAAAGAGCGCTACACGGTTGGCCGGTTGCCGGACAACGATGTGCGTATCGACAACCCGGCGGTCAGCGGTCACCACTCGCTCATCATCAATATTCTCAACGACTCGTTCCTCGAGGATTTGAACAGCACCAATGGCACCTACGTCAACGGCAAGCTGATCAAAAAACATGCACTGCAGCACGGCGATACGATCACGATCGGTCGACACCAGCTGCGCTTCGTCGATCAACAGGCGAGCGAAGCGGACCAAGATGAGTTTGAAAAAACCATGGTCATTCCGCCGAGCCAGCAAAAGATCGAAGACATGGACCAGGCGAATCGGGCAACCGATCAGGCCGCCTCTGCCACGAGCAGCACGGTCGGGCCCGCCAAAGCCAAGCTGCAGGTGCTTTCGGGATCGTTCGCAGGCCGCGAGCTGGAGCTCACCAAAGCATTAACGACGCTAGGCCGTCCAGGTGTTCAGGTCGCCGCGATTACCAGGCGCGCCGAAGGCTTTTTCATCGTCCATGTCGAAAGCGGCAAGGATGGTGAGTACCCAGAAGTCAATGGCGAGGAAATTGGCGCGCAGGCTCGCAAACTCAAAGACAATGACGTGGTCAAACTGGCCGGCGTCAAGATGGGCTTTTTCCAAAGCTAAACCCGCCCTAGCGGTCGATTCGAGCGCTAGAAATCCGGCGGCGGTCCGCCCGGATCGTAGACCGGTATCTCCGGGACGTAGTTTCTGAACCGCGTGAACTCGCCTTGGAAGGTCAGCTGGATGTCACCGGTTGGGCCGTTGCGATGCTTCGCGAGAATAATGTCAGCGACGTTCTTACGCGTCGTGTTCGGGTCGTAGACCTGCTCTCGATAAATAAACACGATGAGATCGGCGTCCTGTTCGATCGCGCCCGACTCGCGCAGGTCCGACATGACGGGACGCTTGTCTTGGCGTTGGTCGACGGCACGGTTGAGCTGGGACAGCGCAATCACCGGTACATTGAGTTCCTTAGCCAGCGCCTTCAGCGAACGGGAAATTGCCGATATTTCCGTCGCGCGATTCTCGCCGCCAGCGTCCGGGACCTCCATCAGCTGCAGGTAGTCGACGACGATTAGGCCGAGGTTGTGCTGACGTTTGAGACGTCGTGCACGGGCGCGCAATTCCGTTGGTGACAAGGCTGGCGTATCGTCGATAAAGATCGGCGCGTCGTGCATCAGCTGCACGGCACTGTTGATCTTTGGCCAGTCGTTGTCAGCGAAATCACCGGTACGAAGTTTGGGCAGCGAAATTTGCCCGAGCGAGGACACCATGCGCAGCATTAACTGCTGCGAACTCATTTCCATGCTGTAGATTGCCGTCGGGATCTTGCCGTCACCCATTGCCGCATTCTCGGCAATGTTCACGGCGAACGTGGTCTTACCCATCGACGGTCGGCCGGCGACAATGATCAGATCGGACGGCTGCAGCCCGGTCGTCAGATGATCGAAATCTTTGAATTTCGTAATGATGCCGGTGGCTTGTCCGCGATTCTTGTGGCGCTCGTCGATTTCGTCGACGACGCCTTGCAGCAACTCTTGAATCGGAATGAGGCCTGCGCCCGCGGCTTGGCCGCTTTCTGCGATCTCAAAGATTGACTGCTCGGCTTTCTCAACCAGCGCCTCAGCGCCCATACCGTCGGTGCTGAACACACTGCCGGCGATATCGTTGCCGACCTCGACCAGTGCGCGCAGCAACGCGCGTTCGCGGACGATTTTGGCGTAGGCACGAACGTTGGCAGCGTTCGGTGTCTCGGACGAGAGCATCGACAGGTAGTCGAGACCGCCGACACCGGCGAGCTCACCGTTGCGATCGAGGTGTTGCGACACCGTTAGGGCATCGAGCTCGACCTTGCGGTCAACCAACGCTGCGCAAGCCGCGAAAATCGTCGAATGATCGCGGCGATAGAAATCGCGAGCCGATACGACGTCTGCGACTTTGTCCCAGGCGTTCGCATCGAGCATCAGCCCGCCCAGCAGCGATTGTTCCGCTTCAAGCGAATGCGGCGGCACGCGCAGCTGCGCGACAGACCCTACTCCGTCGCCCGGCGGGCGGCTCACGATCGCCGCGCCGACCCGGCGTCGGCTTGTTGTGCGCTACTCTTCGGCAACAATCGAGATCGTGACGTCGACATCGACGTCGCTGTGCAAATGCAGGCTGATCTCATGTTCGCCGGTTTCACGCAGCGGACCGTCCGGCAAACGCACTTCGGCGCGGCTGACTTCAATACCCTTGGCGGAAAACGCTTCGGCGATATCGATCGTACCGATCGACCCGAACAGCTTGTCTTCGCCGCCTGTCTTGGCAGCGATAACGAGATCAGCGCCAGAGATTTGCTCAGCACGCTGCTGCGCCTCAGCCAGCTCTGTCGCGGCTTTCTGCTCGAGTTCGGCACGCAGTGCTTCGAACTCTTTGAGATTCGCCGCGGTCGCGAGCTTTGCCTTGCCTTGCGGCAGGAGGAAATTACGACCGTACCCGGGCTTAACCGTGACCTTGTCACCGATGGAACCGAGGTTCTCAA
This sequence comes from Pseudomonadota bacterium, assembly GCA_038534295.1. Classification (GTDB taxonomy): domain Bacteria; phylum Pseudomonadota; class Gammaproteobacteria; order Steroidobacterales; family Woeseiaceae; genus JBCAXA01. The sequence continues at coordinate 7,454 of JBCAXA010000008.1, read as the reverse complement.
TTTTCTCTAGAAGAATGACTTCCATAACTCACCTATATCGTGCAATCCAACGCGCTACGACGTGGCGGGCAGTTGTTTGCGAATACCAAACCAGGCATCGACGTAACCTACCACTGACAGCGCCGGCAACGCTATTGCGTTTACAAACGGCAAAACCAGTGCGAGATACGCCGCGAGCAAAGTACCCGCACCCGCTCCACGCCGAGCAACAAACCAGTGCAGCAGGGCCAGTCCCTGCACAATAAATGCGACGAGCAAACACATCGCTATACCGCGTGCAATTGGCGACTCGAACGCCGCCAAAACGATGCACGACACGATCATTGTCGCCGCCATCAGGCGCCCGAGATTCAAGTCTCGAAAGCGCCCTTCCTCAAAATCGTTGCCCGGCATGAGTGCGTACAGCATGTGGCCGAGGTACAACGCAATTACCGCCGTGAGCCAAATGCCGATCAATGCGATCTCATGCAGCATTGTCATCATCAAGGCGATGAACTCGTCATTGGCCGGACTTTGGCCAGCCGACAACAGCTCTCGTAAGTTGTTGGCTAGCGGCGTCCAAATTTTTGTGCCGTCCGCTGCCGTGGCGTGCAGCGCACCGATCAGCACAATCGCGACCAGCAGTACCAACTGGACGGTCAATGTCGTCGATCGTGTCATCTGCAGCGCGACGCCGAGCAACGCGGCGAGGCCGAGTACGATCGCGCACATCACCGCCATTTCCTGCCCGGAGCCGACAATCGTTGCTGCCAAGGCGAGCGTTGCAACGGCAAGCACGCCGCGCAACAACGCACCCTGCCAGCCGTGTACCAAGGTCTGCTGCAGCATGACCGCCCCGGCAACGGGCGGCGTCAGGGGGAAGACCACCACCATGACGAGCACGGCGTTGGTCGGCCGCGCCGACAACCAGCTGGCAAACCTGCCCACGGCGCTGGCGTTCGAGCCGCGTCCGGGCACGTTCTGACCTAGTGCCGGTCGGTATACGGCAACAGCGCGAGGTAGCGAGCCCGCTTAACGGCGGTCGACAGCTGGCGCTGGTAGTGTGCCTTCGTGCCGGTGATGCGGCTCGGTACGATTTTGCCGGTTTCAGTGACATACGCTTTCAGCAGCTGAAGATCTTTGTAGTCGATCTCCTCGATACCTTCGGCAGTGAAACGGCAATACTTACGACGTCGCGAAAATCTGGCCATCGTTTAGTCCTTGGAGTTACGCCGCGTTCTCGGCAGACGTGTCGTTTGTCTTGGCAGCTTCGTCAGTAGCGGCGGCTTCTTCAGTTGCGGCAGCTTCCTCAGTTGCGGCAGCTTGTTCAGTAGCAGCAGCTTCCTCAGCAGGCGGCGTTGCGGCGGCATCGGCAGCGTCTGATGCTTCTGCCGGCTTGTCTCCGTCTTCCGAATCGCTCGCCTGCGCGCGTGCCTCGGCTTCGGCCTGAACGCGTGCTTCGCGACGACGCTGTGCTTCTTTCTCGCGCGCTTTCTCGTCTTCGACAGCTTTCGCCATTGGCGATGCTTCAGTGATTGCTTTGTCGCGCGCAATCACGAGATGGCGCAAAACTGCGTCGTTGAACTTGAACGCACCGGTAAGCTCTTCGAGCGCCTCGGCACTGCATTCGACGTTGAACAGCACGTAGTGCGCTTTGTGCGCCTTAGCGATGGGGTGTGCGAGCTGGCGTCGACCCCAATCTTCATGCCGATGGATGGCGCCGCCGGCGCCGGTGATCATGTTCTGGTAGCGCTCGGCCATAGCGGGAACCTGCTCGCTTTGGTCCGGATGCACCAGAAACACCACTTCGTAGTGTCTCATTGTTGCCCCTTACGGATATTAGTTTCCCGGACAATCCGGTGAAACAAGGGTTGGCCTCGCTTTCGCGAGGGTCGGCAATCCTAACCGTTGCCCTCGGCTGCTGCAAGCGAGCCACGTTGGCGGCGCGCCTCGAAAACCAGCAGTGCCGCGGCCACCGACACATTCAGACTTTCCACCCCAGGGGCCATGGGGATCGCGACTCGATAATCGCAGGCCGCCGCAACCGGGGCAGAAAGACCCGATTGCTCGGCGCCGACAACAATGAGGCTTGGCGCGATCAAGGCGCGCTCGTAGAGCGTATCTGGCGCCGAACCGTCCGCCCCAACGACCTGAATGCCATACATTTTCAAGCGCTCGCAGGTTTTGCCAAGCGCCGGGACCCGAACGAACGGCAGCGTTTCGGCCGCGCCGCTGGCAGCCTTGCGCGCCGCTGGCGTCAATTCTGCGCTGCCGGTACGTGGCACGATGACCGCGTCCACGCCGGCCGCTGCGGCGCTTCGAAGGCATGCGCCGAGGTTGTGCGGATCGGTGACCTGATCGAGCGCCAAAAGCAAAACGCTCGCGTCATCCGCCAGGCGTTGTTCAACGAGCGTCAAGAGAGCCGCCTCGTCGAGCACCCAGCTACCGGCTAATTCGACGACGACGCCCTGGTGGCGGGCATCGCCCGCGAGCTCGTCGAGTTGAAAGCGCCGCCGAGACTCGACCGGCCGGGACGCCACACCAGCCAGCGCGACGAGTTCGGCCAGGCGCGGATTCGACGATCGCTCATCGACGATCAGGCGTTTCACGCGATCCGGCTGATCGCGCAACAGCTGCTCGGCCGCATTGATACCGGCCAGGTAATTGCCGGCGCTCATTGCTTGCCGGCAAGCACAAAGTCGATGTGGCGTTGCTCCTGATCGACATCGGCCACTTCGATAGTCACTCGCTGACCTAGAGCAAAGCGTTGGCCGCGGCGACTGCCGACGAGACTCTGGGTGGCGGCGTCGAACTCATAGTAGTCGTTGCGCAGTGTCGCCACGTGGATCAAACCCTCGACATTGAGTTCGTCCAACAACACAAACAGCCCAAACGCCGTTACCGAGACGATGCGACCTTCGTACGTGTTACCGACGCGCGATGCCATGAACTGGCATTTCAGTACCGCCTCGACCTCACGCGTCGCCTCTTCGGCCCGCCGCTCGTGCGCCGAACTCAGTTTGCCGAACTTGACCATGTCGTCGTGGCCGTATTGATACGCCGCCGGCTTGCCACCGCTCAACCGATACTTGATCGCCCGATGCACGAGCAAATCGGGGTAACGCCGAATAGGCGACGTGAAATGCGCGTAGCGTTTCAACGCCAGACCAAAGTGGCCAGAGTTGTCCGGCGTATATTCCGCATGCGCCATCGAACGCAGTAGCGCCACGGAAATCGCGTGTGCGTCGGGTCGCTTGCGGATTTCGGCCAGCAGGCGTTTGAAGTCGCGCGGCTGAATGTCTTCGGCGAGCGGTACCTTGTAACCAAGCGTGAGCATGAACTCGCGAAACTCATCGAAGCGACTCGGCTTCGGTCCGGCGTGCACGCGATACAGACCGTGTAGCTTGTGTTTGCCGAGGAACTTCGCCGCCTCGACGTTCGCAGCAATCATGCACTCTTCAATCAATCGATGGGCATCGTTGCGTTGATAGGGGCGAATAGCGGTCACGTCGCCGTCGTCGTCCATCAAGATGCGCAGCTGCGGAATATCGATTTCGAGTGCGCCGCGCTTGCTGCGCGCCTTGGCCATCGCGCCGTACAATGCATGCAGCTGTTTTAGCGATGCCGCTGCCTCTGCCGGCAGTTTGCTGAGCTTTCTACCTTGCTGCAGAAAACCGTGGACTTCGGTGTATGTCAGGCGGCGCGCCGACCGAATGACCGCGTCGTAAAAACGACTCGAACGCACGTTGCCGTTTGGCTCGAGCTCCATGTCGCACACGAGCGCGAGGCGATCAACGCGTGGTTTCAGCGAACAAAGCCCGTTCGATAGCGCCTCTGGCAGCATCGGCACGACCCGATCCGGGAAGTACACCGAGGTGCCGCGTTTTTTTGCCTCGCGATCCAGCGCCGAATCGGGCCGCACGTAGTGCGCTACGTCAGCGATGGCAACGATTAAGCGAAAGCCTTTCGCCGTTTGCTCAGCGTAGACAGCATCGTCGAAATCGCGGGCGTCCTCGCCGTCGATCGTAACCAGCGGGATGCTGCGGAGATCTTCACGGCTCTGCTTAGCGCCTGTTGGGACGGTCGGTTTAAATCCGTCGGCTTCACCGACAGCGGCCGGCGGCCAGATGTGCGGAATGTTGTGCGCGTGAATGGCGAGCTCACTGGCGACGCCGCGCTCGCCGGGATCACCGAGGACCGAAACGATCTCGCCCGTTGCCTGGGTCGACTCGGTCGGATAATCGACGATACGCGCCACCACGAGCTGTCCGGGCTTTGCGCCGCCTGTCTTGCGCCCTGGAATGAGCAGCTGTTGCGGCTGACTGGGATTGTCTGGGATTACGAGTGAGATGCCGCGTTCGCGGATTAGGCGACCGGCGACTTCGGTCGTGCGCCGTTCGAGCACCTCGACGAGCTTGCCGGCCGTGCGATCGGAACCACGGCGCGTCACCACGCGTACCGCAATTCGGTCGCCGTTAAACAGCGTGCGCATCTCCCGAGCCGACAAGTAAACGTCGTCTTGACCGTCGTCGCGGATCAAGAACCCGAAGCCGTCGCGGTGCGCGCTGACGACCCCCGTGACCAGCGCGATCTTGGAGACCAACAGATACTCGCTGCTGCGATTCTTGATGATCTGGCCCTGCTGCACCATCTGCCGCAGCTTCTTGGCCAATGCGTTCAAGTGGCGCGGTGATTTCAGATCGAGCACTCGACCAATATCGTCGAGCGTCATCGGTTCGCCTTTGTCCCGCAATAGCGCGAGGAGATCGCGAACGCCTGGCACAGGGTGGCGATAGCGCTGTTCGTCCGGTTGATCGGCGCGCGGTCGACGTTTTTTCGGCAACGGTTTTTCCTGCTCTAGCGTACCCGGGAGGCCGGAATTGACAGCAGCCGTTGCCGTTCAGTAGAGTTCGCGGCCTTTCCCTGAACCGCCATTCTACGCGGTTCCACCGGGCCCAGGTGGCGGAATTGGTAGACGCGCTGGCTTCAGGTGCCAGTGATCGAAAGGTCGTGGAGGTTCAAGTCCTCTCCTGGGCACCATCGATTTGGGCCCGTAGGCAGGCCCGTCATTGTGACCAGCGAGGACATCCTCCATTCTCACGGTTGCGCCGACGTTGAAGATCACCTATCGAGCGGCGCTTCAGTCTCGTCGTTCTTGTGATTGTTACTAGCCGCTTAGTTAAAGTCCTATCAGGAGTATCGAATCCGCGTCCGTAGCAATTTTGCGGAGTAGTTCTCTGTTGCGTGGTTCGGTAGCTTTAAACCAGACACCTGTTGGATCAAAGGCGGCTCGCAAAGATGAGCGACTCAATCTGGAAGGTCGAGTTCGAGCGCAAACAGGCCACCGCAAGACGGAAAGATGAGCGCTTCGCAAAGTCCACTGACGGTCTGAATCGCGGTGAGTATTTGCGGAAGAAATGGCGCCACACAAACGATCCCGACGTTAACTTCTGCCGGGGCTTGCGTGATGGAGTCGACATTGTTCCTGGATACTGCTTTGAGAATGGGCTTTATCCACCTCGAGCTTTGCTGGCTTTCTACAGATTCTCGAACGGGTTTGGCAACGACGACAGGTGGATGCGATTCGATATTTTGCCGTGGGACGACGTCATCAAGTGGCGCCTAACTGAAGACGATTTGATGCTCGACGAGTTGGGCGAGAGAGTTTGGGCGAGATATAGGACGTTCCTGACAATCGGCTTCGTCGACCGCCATCTGATACAAATCCGGCTATTTGAAACGCCTCGCGAAGACGGCGCGCTCGTCGTACATAACTATGAAACGCTTGTGACCAAAGTGGTTTCCGCGGGGTGGGAACCTTTGATGAACCGCGTGACCTACTGCATGCAAGAAAACATCAAGCAAAACCTAGTGAGCCCGCGAGGGAGCGAAAAAAAGTGGTTGCTTTCGCAGGAGCCCGCGAAGCCTCCCGAGCATTTTCGCCAGGATGGCGTCAAATTCAGATACCAGCGGCTAAGCAATCTCCCGGCAGCTCATAGAAAAGCGCTATTTGACTGAATATTCGCCGCCGGCGATAGCATCGCGCCACTCCTGCATCATTTCGGCGTAGCTAGTCTCGCTGAACGAGGCGGTGAGATAGGCGTTACCGGTCTCGCTCAAGCCGGTGAGTTGATAGGTAACGCTGGCCTTGGAGCGATTGTTCTCTAGCGCGCTCACGTAGACCTCGACGGTGCCGACATGTTCTGTCGGCGTGACGCGAACGTATTTGGCGCGGCGTACGTCCGTGTCGTACGCAGCAACGTACCAGCAGACCGTTTTGCCGTCGCCCGTTGTCACCCAAACGGTGCCGGCCTCATAGCCATCGCCATGCAAGATGTGTGGATCCCAACCGGGCACCCACAGCTTCTCCCCAGGCGCCGTGAAAAGCGGAAACACCGAATCGGGCGCTAAGTCGAGCTCAAAGCTACCGCTGCGTGTAATCGTCACAGCGTCGAAATTTGCGTAATTCGTGGCCTCGGCAGAAATGCCATTTGTCATCGTCGTGCCCCCCCGGCAAACGAAGAACTCGTCACTGGCTGTCGCTACGTTCGTCCAACCTATGGCTATCGTCAGCCGTCAGGTCGAGCTCGTACACGTCTTTGAGTTTTGCGATCTTGTCGAGGGTGGCCTCTGAGAACGGTGCCTTGCCTTCAAAGCAGTGCAACGCCATCCCTTCGAGCAAATCGCCAAGCGTCATGTCGAGCTGTTCGGCCAGCGCCTTCAAGACCTTAAGCAAGCGCTTCTCAAGCCGAACGCCCGTTTGGACGCGTGTAATCGTCTTTGCCATGGTTGTTATTTTGGTACCTATGTACCTTGATAGTCAACACGATGGATTGGGTTGACCACTGTCGGCCGGCGACGCGAGCATTCCGGGGGCATCTGGCGGTACGCTGCAGCGGGCGGACCAGGAGCGCCATGCCATTGGATCTAACGACGACTGTCACCAGCGACCGTCTAGGCGATGAGCGGTGACCACGGCATCTGAAACCCCCATTGGCGTCACTGACATGTTGACGACGCAGCTGGCGTTCTTGGCGTTTCGCCCAGCACGCATCGCCGTCAAGCGGGACTTTTGGCGGTGGTTTACGTTTGTTTTGTTGGTGACGTGGCTAGCCGGTGTTGGTCGCTATTGGGATCATCCGGACGCAGCACCATGGCAATACCTAGGGTTAGGTTCGGTCGCGTACATTTTTTGCTTATCGATCGTCCTATACCTCATCGTCGCACCGCTTCGACCATCTAACTGGACACTTCCGGGTGTACTGGTGTTTGTCGGTCTGACGTCCCTACCCGCCTTGTTGTACGCCATCCCGGTGGAGCGCTTCGTCGCTTTGCAGACCGCGCAATCGATGAATGCTTGGTTCCTTGGCGTTGTCGCGACGTGGCGAGTCGCGCTGCTGTTTCGCTATCTGACGTCCGCCGCCAAATTGCCGTGGCTGGTCGTGATCATCGCCGCCGTAATGCTACTGACCGGC
>JBCAXA010000007.1:0-52563 GCA_038534295.1 Pseudomonadota bacterium | reverse complement strand
CGGCGTGCGATGTAGCCGTCTGCAAGGTCGGTCAAAGCCGCGAAGATGAAGATGCCGGCGGCAGCCGGTCGCGCCCATGACCACGGCAGATAAAAGCACACGACGAACAGCGGAATCGCCGCAATTCGGATGATCGTGAGCGTGTTTGCGGTGTTCAATTTCATAGCGCGGTGCAACTAGACGTCGGATCCTGCATGAAAACGATCGTAAATCTTCTGTGCCATCTGGCGGCTGATGCCGTTGGTTCTTGCAAGGTCATCGATGCCCGCACGTTCGACACCCTGCAAACCGCCAAACTGACGCAACAATTCCCGCCGCCGTTTCGGTCCCAAACCGGGAATCTCCTCGAGCGGCGAGCGCTGCCGGGCGCGCGAGCGCCGCTGGCGATGAGCCGTTATCGCAAACCGATGCGCCTCATCGCGAATGTTTTGAATCAGCCGCAGCGCTGGCGAATCGGGCGGCAACTGCAACGGGCCGTCTTGGCCAGGAAAAAACAGTCGTTCGGCGCCCGCTTTTCTGGCGCGGCCTTTGGCAACACCGATCAGCGGCACATCGGCGAAATCGAGCGCTTTCATGGCCTCCAACGCAACGCCCAACTGCCCTTTGCCGCCGTCGATGAGCACTAGATCCGGCACCGGCGATTCGCCCTTTTTTACTCGCTTGTAGCGCCGGGTCAATGCCTGCTCCATGGCAGCGTAGTCGTCCCCAGGCTCGATGCCGTCGATGTTGAAGCGCCGATAGCTCGCTTTCAACGGTCCGTCGGCGCCGAAAACCACGCACGAAGCGACGCTCGCCTCACCCGCCGTGTGACTGATATCGAAACACTCGATCCGCTCGGGTGGCGCGTCAAGCGCGAGCTCAGTCGCCAAGTCCTCGCGTTGCTCAGCGATTCCGCTCGCCGCGACCGCTCGCAAACCGGCCGCCTCTTCCGCGTTGGTGCGCGCCATCTCGAGCCAGCGTTGCCGTTCGGCGCGTACGTTGGAATGTAGCTGAACACGACTGCCGCGACGCTCCTCAAGCGCGGCTTGCAATAGGTCTTGGTCATCGACGGGCAGGCTGATGACGATTTCGGGCGGAATCTCGTTTTCGAGGAAATACTGCGATAGAAACGCCGCCATCAATTCTTCGTCGGGTGTTTCTGCCGGCGCGATCGGATAGACGTTGCGGGTGCCGACGAGACGCCCCTCGCGAATGGATAACACCGCGATCGCGCGCACGCTGCCGCGCTGCGCCGTCGCGATGACGTCCAACGAGCGCGAGCCGGCGCCATCGACGACTTGCTGGGTTTCAATCCGGCGCAAACGGGCAACTTGATCGCGGTAGCGCGCCGCGTCCTCGTAGCGTTGCTCAGCGGCTGCGGTATCCATGCGCTCGGCCAGGTTTTCGATGACCTGCGAGCTGTTGCCGCGCAGAAACTCGGTCGCGTTGGTCAGATCCTCTCGGTACGCCGCTGGCTCGATATATCCCACGCAAGGCGCCGAGCAGCGGTGGATCTGGTACTGCAGACACGGTCGCGTACGATTCGCAAAGAAACTGTCACGACACGGGCGAATCAGAAACAGCTTTTGCAACTCCGACAACGTCTCGCGTACGGCACCCGCGCTCGGGTAGGGTCCAAACAACTCACCGTGTTTGCGGCGCGGGCCGCGATAAAATGCCAGTCGCGGATACTCGTGTTTGTCGTTCAGATAAATCCACGGGTAGCTTTTGTCGTCGCGCAACAGAACGTTGAAACGCGGACGATGTTCCTTGATCAGCGTATGTTCGAGCAGCAAGGCCTCAACCTCGGTGCGGGTCACATGCACTTCGACGCGCTGAATGTGACGCACCAAGGCCATCGTCTTCGCATCTTTGGCGCGGCCACTGAAGTACGAGCTGACGCGTTTTTTCAGATTGCGCGCTTTGCCGACGTAGAGCAGTTCATTGTCAACGCCAAACATTTGGTACACGCCCGGCCGTTGCGTAAGACTCGCGACGAAAGGTTTTGGATCGAATGCGCCCTGCTCGCTCACGACCTGCGCTCGCCGGCGCCATTGACGAGCTCGCGAGCCCGTTCGAAAACCTGCTCAAACATTGCCGACGTAAGGCGGCCGGTCTGCGTGTTGTAGCGACTACAGTGGTAGGAGTCGATCAACAGTCGGCCACCGATTCGATGCTCGCGCGCATGGCCGAACGGAAACGACGCCTGCCGTTCGCCCAGCGCGCGCACGATGGCGCGATGCGCCACACCGCCAAGCGCTACTAGCATGCCGCTTGGCCCCTGGACCTCGAGCTCGGCAGCCAGATAACCGTTGCAGTTGTTGATTTCCGCACCGATCGGTTTGTTGTCCGGCGGCAAACACTTGACGGCATTGACCACACGGCAATCGATGAGCGCGAGGCCATCGTCCGCCGAAATTGACTCCGGCCGATCGCAGAAACCGAAGCGATGTAACGTGCGATACAGCAGTTCACCGCAGTAATCGCCGGTGAACGGCCGACCGGTAGCGTTCGCACCGTGTTTGCCGGGCGCAAGGCCGACAACGAGCAGCGGCGCCCCGACCTCGCCTAACGACGGTACCGGCGCGCAGTGGTAGCTCGGATGCTCGAGACGAACTTCCGCCAAAAACGCCGTCAGGCGCTCGCAGCGGACACAACTTGGGTCGAATAACGTAGTGTCGATTGCTCAGTCGTCCATGTGGCGAATCACCGCATCGCCAAAGCCGCGCGTCCCCACCAACTTGGCGCCTGGATAAAGCTCTTGCAGTTGCGTGTCGACGTCGGTTTTGGATTTCGCATCGGCCTTGCGCAGCGGTGATTTGATCGCGCGGCGCAAGCGAGCCAAGTCAAAGGTCAGCTCGCCATTGGCGATCGTGCTGGCGACACCTTTCATGACGTAGTCCGCAGCCTCAAACCAACCGAGATAACGCAACATCATTTCCGCCGACAGGATGATTGAGCCCGGATTGACCTGGTCTTTGCCGGCGAAGCCTGGCGCCGTTCCGTGGGTTGCCTCGAACACCCCAACTCCGTCACCGATGTTGCCACCGGGCGCGATGCCGATGCCACCGACCTGCGCCGCTAACGCATCTGAAATGTAATCGCCGTTGAGATTGAGCGTTGCGATAACGTCGTAGTCTTCCGGTCGCAGCAGAATCTGCTGCAAAAAGTTGTCGGCAATGACGTCTTTGATAATGATCTCATTGCCCGTCTTTGGGTTGGTAAACGACAGCCACGGCCCACCGTCTTTGGGCGTTGCGCCGAACTCCGCCTGCGCGAGCTCGTAGCCCCACTGGCAGAACGCGCCTTCGGTGAACTTCATAATGTTGCCCTTATGCACCAAGGTCACCGACGAGAAGTCGTTGTCGATGCAGTAATTGATCGACTTGCGAACCAGACGCTCCGAACCTTCGCGCGATACGGGCTTGATTCCGATGCCGGAACTCGACGGAAAGCGAATCTTGTTGACGCCCAATTCAGACTGCAAAAAGTGAATGAGCTTCTGCACTTCCTCGGAGCCGGTCGGGTATTCGATACCGGCATAGATGTCTTCGGTGTTCTCACGAAAGACCACCATGTTGACGAGCTCAGAGTCCTTCATCGGCGTATTGACGCCGGGGAAATAGCGTATTGGCCGCACACAGGCGTACAGATCTAGGGTCTGGCGGATCGACACGTTTAACGAGCGAATACCGCCACCAATGGGCGTTGCGAGTGGCCCCTTAATCGACACAACGAAGCGCCGCAGCGCATCCAGCGTCTCGTCGGGCAAAAAGTTGGCGCTTTCGTACACCTCGCTGGCGCGTTGGCCGGCATAGATTTCCATCCAGGCGATGGACCGCTCGTCGCCGTACGCGTGTTCAACGGCGGCATTGACGACGTCGAGCATAACCGGCGTCACATCAACGCCAATGCCATCGCCGACGATGTAAGGCAGGATCGGCCGGTTTGGCACATTCAAGCCGGAGTCGGGGTTGACGGTAATTGGGTCGCCGTCGGTCGGCACTGCGATCTTGTCGTATTGCATCTTGGCTGGATTCTCAGGACGTTGAGCGGCGCGTATTCTAACGCGTTTGGCCGGCGTTCGGACCGCCGCGGAGTTTGCATTGCCACTGCTACTCCTCAACAAACCACACCTGGTGCTGTCGCAATTCACCGCTCGCGACGGCCGGCCGACGCTCGCGGATTGGGTTGCCGAAGCCGGCGTCTACCCGGCGGGTCGCTTGGACTACGACAGCGAAGGCCTGATTCTCCTAACCGACGACGGCGACCTGCAAAACGCCATCGCGAATCCGAAACGCCGGCTCGACAAGGCGTATTGGGTACAGGTCGAAGGTTCGCCGACGCCGGCAGACCTAGCCGAGCTCCGTGCTGGCATAACGAGTCGTGGCGAGCGCCTTGCGGCGGCAGGCGCCCGACAAATCGAGCCTTTGGATCTGTGGCCGCGTCACCCGCCGGTGCGCAGGCGGCAAACGGTCGCCGACGCCTGGCTGGAAATCGTCCTGACCGAGGGTCGCAATCGGCAGGTGCGGCGCATGACCGCGGCCGTTGGCCTGCCAACGCTCAGGCTCGTGCGGCATCGGGTCGGACCGTTTCGCCTGCGCTCGCTGCAGCCCGGCGAACATCATCGCCTCGAAACCGAGTTCGCTTGGCGAACGCTCAAGCGCTACCGCCGTCGCTGATTACTCGGCCGCGATTTCCATCGCGATTTCCATCGCCTGCTCGTAGTTGAGCCGTGGATCGACCTGCGACTTATAGGCCCGCGCCAAATCCTTCTCGGTTAATCCGCGCGCACCACCAACGCATTCGGTGACATTGTCGCCGGTGAGCTCGAGGTGGACGCCGCCGAGGCGGCTGCCGCTCTGGCGATGGACCTCGAACGACTTCTTCAGCTCGCCGAGAACGTTGTCAAATCGTCGCGTCTTGACCCCCTCGGCCGTGCTTTCGGTATTGCCGTGCATTGGGTCGCAGACCCACAGCACACGCGCGCCTGACGAGCGCACGGCATCGATCATCTCCGGCAGTTTCTCCTCGACCGACTTGACGCCGAAGCGGTGAATCAGCGTGATCCGACCGGGCTCGTTATTGGGGTTCAGCACTCGCAACAGCTCCTGCAGCCATGCGCGATCCATCCCGCTGCCAATTTTTATGCCCATCGGATTGGCGATGCCTCGGAAAAATTCAACGTGCGCGCCGTCGAGCATGGCCGTGCGCATGCCGATCCATGGGTAATGCGTGCTGAGGTTGTACCAATGATTGCGTCGCAGTCGCGTCTGCGCCTGCTCGTAGTGCAAATGCAGCCCTTCGTGGGCCGCGAAGATTTCGGCGCGCCGCGTTTGATGAATCGGTCGACCGGCGATCGATTCGAAGAAACTCAGCGAATCACTGATGTTGGCGACAATCGCGTGGTAGCGGTCCGCCGCCGGTGAGTGATGCACCCAATCCAAATCCCAGTATTCAGGGTGGTGCAGATCGGCAAAGCCGCCGTCAACCAGGCCGCGAACAAAATTTAGTGTCAGCGCGGCGCGTTCGTAACCGCGCAAAATCAGCTCCGGGTCCGGTACGCGGTCCTCGGTCGTAAACGGCGCTCGATTGACGAGGTCGCCGCGAAAGCTCGGCAGGGTGACGCCGTCGCGCGTTTCGGTGTCGGCACTGCGCGGTTTGGCGTACTGCCCGGCCATCCGACCGATCCGCACGACCGGCTGTTTCAGCCCGTGCAGCATGACGACGCTCATCTGCAACAGTATTTTCAATTTCTGGACGATGTTGTCAGACGTGCACTCGGAAAACGTTTCGGCGCAATCGCCGCCCTGTAGCACGAACGCGTCGCCGCGCTGTGCGTTGGCAAGCGAACGCTTTAGGGAATCGACTTCCCAAGACGTGACCAACGGCGGCAATCGACTGAGCCGCGCGACTGCATCATCGAGGGCGGCGCGATCCGGATACGTCGGTTGTTGTGCGGCGTCAAACCGCTGCCAGCTGGCGGGGTGCCAGTCGGCCAAGGTGTCTGGTCTCTCCATGCGCGGACTATGCCACGCGTCCAGAACGCTTGCAAAACGGAATTATGAAAGATTTTCAACGAGTTAATTCCGCGGCAAAACGACCAAATCGGACCCTGCGGGGCCACGCTGAGCGGGCCGCTGGGAATTGCCCAAGGCGGTAGGCACAATGCGCCACCATCTGGGCCGCACGCGGCCAATAAGAATTCCAACCGAGGTGCACATGAAACGAATCTGCGTGCTGGGGTCGGGCAAAATCGGCGCCCTGATCTCCGGTCTCCTGGGGGCGAGTGGCGATTACACCGTCGATCTAATCGATAAAGACAACGTTCGCGTTAAGCAGGTCTCGGACGGCCATCGCATGGACACCGTGCGGGTTTTCGCCATCGACGCCACCGACGAGGCCGCATTGACCGACTATGTTCAGCGTGAGAAGCCGGTCGCCATGCTGTCTGGACTTCCGTACTACTGCAATGAAGTCGTCGCGCGCGTTGCCGCAGCCGCAGGCTGCCACTACTTCGACCTCACCGAAGACGTGAAGGTCACCGAAACCGTGCGACGTATCGCAGAAGGCTCGGCGCAGGCATTCGTGCCACAGTGCGGGCTTGCGCCCGGCTTCATCAGCATCGCCGCCAACGAGCTCATCAAACACTTCGATGAGGTCGAGATGGTCAAACTACGCGTCGGGGCTCTGCCGCAGAATCCCAACAACATACTCAAGTACTCGTTGACCTGGTCAACAGACGGCGTCATCAATGAGTATGGCAACCTTTGCCAAAGCGTGGTCGAAGGCCAGGTCACCGAAGTGCTGCCACTCGAAGGTCTCGAGACCATACAGATTGACGGCACGAGCTATGAGGCGTTCAACACGTCGGGCGGATTGGGCTCGCTCGCCGAGACACACGTCGGGCGCGTTCGCAACATGGACTACAAGACCATCCGCTACCCGGGCCACTGCGAGATTATGCGGCTGCTGATGAACGGCCTGAACCTCAACAGCGACCGCGACACACTAAAGCGTATCCTCGAGAACTCCGTGCCGCGGACCTTGCAAGACGTCGTCATCATTTATGCCGCCGTCAAAGGCATCCAGCACGGCCAGCTGCGCGAAGAAAACTATGTCAGCAAGGTTTATCCGCAAATGATCAGCGGCCGACTCTGGTCGGCTATCCAGGTCACAACGGCAGCGGGCATATGCTCCGTGATGGATTTGGTTTTGGCCTCGCCCGAGGGCTACCACGGTTTCGTCGCGCAAGAACAATTCAGCCTGGGCGATATTCTCGACAATCGCTTTGGCAGCTACTACGCCCAGGGCGGCAGCAGCGACCTGTCAAAAGACGTCGTTGCGCGCGGTATGTCGGGCCACTGATTGGGGGAACCTACGATGCAGGACATTCTTTCTAAGTTTTCGATCGACGCGGAAAACCCCGGTACGTGGTTCGGCGGGGAAATCATAGAGTCAGGTCGCGGTGAGTTGATCGAATCGATTAACCCAGCCAACGGCGAAACGTTGGCCGCGGTGCGCAGTACGTCAGCGGACGATTACGAGGAACTGGTGCGTCGAGCCGAGGCCGCAGCGGCCGATTGGCGCCGCATACCGGCACCACAGCGCGGTGAAGCCGTGCGCCGCGTCGGCGAGGCGCTGCGACGCTACAAGGATCCGCTCGGCACCTTGGTCACGCTCGAGATGGGCAAGATCAAGGCCGAAGGCGACGGCGAGGTCCAGGAGATGATCGACATCGCCGATTTCGCGGTTGGTCAATCTCGCATGCTTTACGGCCTGACGATGCACAGCGAGCGGCCCGACCACCGCATGTACGAGCAGTGGCATCCGCTCGGGCTCGTGGGGATTATCAGCGCGTTCAATTTCCCGGTGGCGGTTTGGTCCTGGAATGCGTTGCTTGCCGCCGTCTGCGGCAATGTTTGTCTGTGGAAGCCGTCGCCGAAAACGCCACTCACGGCCCTCGCCGTCCAGCACGTTTGTAATGAGGCATTGGCCGACGGCGGCTACCCGCCGCTGTTTGGTCTGTTCAACGATGCTGGCACGGAGCTCGCGGGCCGCTTCGTTGACGACCGGCGTATTCCGCTGATTTCGTTCACAGGCTCAACGCCCGTGGGTCGACACGTGGGCGAACGCGTCGCGCAACGCCTCGGCCGATCGCTGCTCGAACTCGGTGGCAACAACGCGTTAATCGTCGACGAACACGCCAATATGAAACTCGCCGTTCCCGCCATTGTGTTCGGCGCTGTTGGCACGGCCGGGCAACGCTGCACGACCACGCGGCGCATCCTCGTGCACCGCTCGCGCATCGACGAACTGAAAGACACGCTGGCCAAGGCGTACGCGCAGGTTCGTATCGGCAACCCGCTCGATGCAGATACGCTGATGGGTCCGCTGATCGACGCAGCGTCGGTCGAACGCTACCGTCAAGCCATCGCCGCGATTCGCGCTGCGGGCGGCGAGATTGTTTGTGGCGGCGAGGTACTCGATGGTCCTGGCAACTTCGTGCAGCCAACGCTGGCGGTCGCTGAGAACCACTGGCCAATCGTGCAACAGGAGACCTTTGCACCGATTTCGTACCTGCTCACCTTCGACGAACTCGACGAAGCGATCGCTATGCACAACGCGGTCGATCAAGGCCTGTCGTCGGCGATCTTTACCGACGACCTGCGTACCGCTGAGACGTTTCTGTCGTCGATCGGCTCTGACTGCGGCATCGCAAACGTCAATATCGGCACGTCCGGCGCCGAAATCGGCGGCGCTTTCGGCGGCGAGAAAGACACCGGCGGCGGCCGTGAGTCGGGTTCGGACGCGTGGCGCGCCTACATGCGCCGGCAGACCAACACGATCAATTGGAGCGAAGCACTGCCGCTCGCCCAGGGCATACGCTTCGACCTATAGGCGTCCTATTCGACCGATCGGCTGAGGTCGCGATAGACCATCGCGACCCACCGGTCCGGCTCGAGAAATCCGTTGGCGTTGAATTCCGCGTCGAAGTCGGCGGTGGGTTTCGCCGCGACGGTTTCGGCAAGCGTGTGTCCTGCGGCGATGTGCGCCGCGATGGCGTCCGCGGACGTCGCCAGAAAATCGCGATAGGCACGCAGATCGTCACGATCGGCGACCGGGCCGTGACCCGGGATAATCTTGGTGTCGGCATCAATCGACTCGAGCAACATCGACAGCCCATCAACCAAGCCGCGAATTCCGCCGCCCGAATCGACGTCGATGAACGGATACAGCGTGTGGAAGAACAAGTCACCGGTGTGCAGTACGTTTTGATCCGGCAGGTAGACGACCGAGTCACCATCGGTATGCGCACTCGGTACGTGCATGATCCGCACTCGCCGCCCGCCGAGCCGCAGCGCGAGGTCTCGGGTGAAGGTCACGACCGGTAGCGCCTCGTTCGGTGACGCCGGTGTGGTGCGATTGAAAAATTCGTTGACCTGATCCGTGCTCATGCGGCGATAGACGTTCTCGTGTGCGACGACCACGACGCCGCTTTCCGCAAACGCGGCGTTGCCGCCGGAATGATCGCCATGCCAGTGTGTGTTCAGCACGAAGCTGAGCGGCCGGTCGGTCAAATCGACGATTTTGGCGGCAATGCGTTCGGCCAGCGGTGCAAACTGATCGTCAATCAAAAAGGCGTGGCGTTCGCCAACGACGAGACCCATGTTGCCGCCGCTACCCGTGAGGAGATAGACGGACTCGGTGAGCGGCGTCGCTTGTATCGAAACGTTCGCAAACCGATCTTGCGCTTGCGCGCTGCCGGTCAGCAGCAGCGCTATGATCAAGCCGATTTGTTTACTCACCGATAATCTCCTCAAACCGCTGCGCCTCGAGATTCTTGCGGACTCGGCCGGCGTCGAACACCCGCCCGCTCACCGCAAGATAAACGCCCGCATCGAGCGTTTGCGCGGCGGCAACCGCCATGCCGACATTAAACGTCGCATCCGTGGTGCGAAACCTGGCCGGGCTAAGCGCACCGGTCAGCACGATGGTCTTGCCTGGGATCCCGACCAATGCCTCGGCCGACGCCGCCATCGTATCGGTGCCATGGGTCACCACGAATCGCTCTGCCCGATCTGCAGCGATGAAGTCGCGCAGCTTGCTGCGATCCGCGTCGGTCATTTCGAGACTGTCCTTGCGCATCAGCGAGACGATTTCGTACTCGAACGTCACCAAGGCCTCAGCCAGGATGTAGCTGAGCTGCGACTCGCCGACTTCAAAGCGCGAGTTTGCGTCGAAATAAATCTTGTCGATCGTACCGCCGGTCGTGATGAACTTAAGCGTCACAGGGGCACGTACCTGAGATGAAATCGCAACGAGAGACCCTATCGCACGCTGCGATGCGCCGTTGCCTGCGCCACTGGAGGTATACTGAGTTCATGTTCTCGCTCTTTCGCTGGACTGCTTTTGCCCTGTTGTTGGCCGGTAGCGCAGCCGCACAAGCGCCGGCTGGATCCGCCGTTGTCATCGACATCGAGGGCGCGATCGGTACAAGCACGGCCGACTATGTCATCGACGCCATCGACGAAGCTGTTCTTGGCAATGCGCGGGTGATCATACTCCGCATCGACACACCCGGGGGATTCGACCGGGCGATGCGCGAGATCATCAGCAAAATGCTGGCGAGCCCAGTGCCGGTCGTTGCCTGGGTCGGACCGGCCGGAGCACGCGCCGACAGCGCCGGCACGTTTATCGTGTACGCGGCCCACGTCGCAACGATGGCCGAGACGACTCACCTTGGCGCGGCGACGCCGGTCAACCTCATTGGCGGCGAGGAGCCAGATCCGACCCCGCCGACCGCTGGCGATGCGTTGGAAGAAGCCGAACCGAACGCAGAACCCGCCGACGAAGCGCTGCCCGGTACCGCGATGGAGCGCAAAGTCCTCAACGACGCGGTGGCCTACATACGCGGACTCGCCGAAACACGCGGTCGCAACGCCGATTGGGCCGAAGCGGCCGTACGCGAAGCAGCAACGCTGACCGCAAGCAACGCCCTCGAAGAGAACGTCATCGACTTAATCGCACGCGATATTCCGTCGCTGCTGGCGGCCTTGGACGGCCGCGAAGTCACGCTCGACACCGGCAGCACGGTGACGCTGGCGACCAACGGCATCGCCGTCGAAGTGGCCGAGCCGAATTGGCGGCAGAAATTTCTTGGCACCATCACAAGTCCGGAGGTCGCCATCTTGCTGCTGTTCGCCGGAATCTACGGCCTAATTTTCGAAGGCTGGAACCCGGGTTCGTTTGTGCCGGGCATCGTCGGCGCCATCTGCCTGTTGCTCGCCGCGTATGCGCTGAACGTCATGGATGTGAACTATGCCGGCATCGGCCTGATCATCCTCGGCATCATTTTGATCACCGCCGAAGTGTTCGTGCCGTCGTTTGGTGCGCTCGGAATCGGCGGCGTGATCAGCATCATCATCGGCGCCATCATGGCGTTCGACAGCGGCATTCCCGGCTACGAAGTATCCCGCTGGTTCGTCGGCCTGGTCGCGGCCAGCGCCGGTACGACCATTTTCTTTACCGGCTACTTTGCGGCCCGGCTGATGCGCCGCGGTGCCGTCAGCGGCCGCGAACAAATCCTCAAGAGCGCGGCGGTGGCCGTCAGTGCGTTTGACGGCAACGGTACCGTACTTATTCAAGGCGAGCGCTGGGCCGCGCGCAGCCGAACGCCGGTCGAAGAAGGCCAAACGTTACGCGTTGTTGGCATCAACGGACTCGTTCTCGACGTCGAGCCCGCCGACGGTGCATCCGAACATCGAACGGAGTAAACCCGCATGCAAAATTTGCCGATCATCGCGTTCCTCGTTGTCGTCTTCATCGTGCTCGCCGTCAATATTTTCAAGATTCTCAAAGAATACGAACGTGGCGTGATCTTCTTCCTTGGTCGGTTCCAGCGCGTTAAGGGGCCCGGGCTCATCATTCTGATCCCGTTAATCCAAAAAATGACCAAGGTCGACCTGCGCGTCATTGTCATGGACGTGCCAACACAGGATGTGATCTCGCGGGATAACGTGTCAGTGAAGGTCAACGCCGTTATCTATTTCCGCATCGTTGATCCGGAAAAAGCGATCATTGCGGTCGCCAATGTCTACGAGGCCACCAGCCAGCTCGCGCAAACCACGCTGCGCTCGGTGCTGGGGCAGCACGAGCTCGACGACATGCTCGCCGAACGCGAGAAACTGAACGCCGACATACGTTCGATTCTCGATCAACAAACCGACGCTTGGGGCATTAAGGTCGCCAACGTAGAAATTAAACACGTCGATCTCGACGAGAGCATGATTCGAGCGATTGCCCAACAAGCCGAAGCTGAGCGGGCGCGACGCGCCAAAGTCATCAACGCCGAGGGTGAACTGCAGGCATCGCAAAAGCTGGCGGAAGCCGCGCGGATGCTTGCGAGCGAGACGCAGGCGCTGCAGCTACGCTATCTGCAAACGCTGAAAGAAGTCGCCGGTGAGAAAAGCTCGACAATCGTTTTTCCGCTGCCGCTGGATCTCATCAAGCCGCTGATGGACATGGGCAACAAGCAAGCCGGCGAACGATCCGACAACTAGCAAAACCAGAAACGGTTTTTAGGAGCGCTCTATCACGCGCTGCCAGAGCTTCTCGAGCCGCCGCGGCGACACCTTGTAGGCCGTACCGAGCGGCTCGGCAAACAGCGATACGCGCAGCTCTTCGAGCGCCCACCGGTACTCGAAGGCGGCCGGTGTCGTCGCAACCGCGGCCGGCAGGCGATCGAGTTGGCCGGTCAGTCTCTGCACAGTTTGCTGCGCCTCGCGATCGCGCACGAGGCGGCCACCGAGCTTGTCCAGACGATACAAAATCGCTTTAAGGTACCTCGGTAAATTTATGAAATTCTTGTATTCCTGGCTCTGCGGAAACGTGTCTGGCAACAGCCGTGCAAGCTGCTCCGCGACGTCGTCCGCGACCCGCACCGGAACCGACGCAGCGCCGAGCGCCGTGCCGATTTCAGCGACGAGCGTTGCGATCGAATCGAGCTCGTCGATGACGCGTTCGGCACTCGCGGCAACGCTACCGCGTACTCGATCCGCCAGCCGATCAAACTCAGCCTGCGTGCGGACCGAGCTTCGCTCGGCAAACGGCGCCAACGCATCAATGGCCAATTCGCCGAGTCGATCCGCGAGTCCCTCGGGCTCGACATAGTCCCGTAAACGCACGGCGATAAACGGTCGCTCACGCAGACCGCGCGCAAGCAGACTCAGCGGCGAACGCGCCGCGTGCGCCAGCAACGCGACCACTGCCTGTGCGTGTTCGCGTTCGGCGGAGTCGCGCTGGCGAAATTCGCGTCGTTGGACCCCCGCAGTATCGACCCGCGCAAGCGCGATAAATGGCGGCTCGTTACCGAGCGCGGGCAGCTCGGCAAACACCCAATCGAAGCCTACGGGCGCTGGCGCTGGCGGCTCGTCGAGCGCAGTACCAGCTTCCCGATCAACTCGGGGAACCAAATGGCCATCGTCCACTTCCGCCCACCGCGCGAACGCCGCATCGTCGAGCGCGAGCTCCGCCTGTAACGCCAGTTTCAGACGGTCGCGAAACGTAAGGTCGTCGTGTCGATCCGTCAGTAAGTCGGCAAATCGTGCTGCCGATTCGGCAATAGGGTGCAACCGAGTACGAGCGTTTTTGGGCAGTCGGCGCAGGTGAAGCTCAATTCGTTCGATGAAGAGCTTTGGCACTGCGGCGTCGATCTCGGACTGGCGCACACGATTCGCAATCTCGGCCGGTATGTTGAGCGTGACCCCGTCATTGGCCTGACCGGGCGCATAAACGTAATTCAGCGGCAGACGCCGACCGCCTACGTCGCATGCCTCGGGCAGTCCGGCATCCGCTGCCGCGTGCTCAGCGATGGCATCGAGATCGGGTGTCAGACGCACGTTCGCAGCCGGCTCGCGTTCGAGCCAACTGGTGAGATCGGCCAGTGTCGCAACACTGGCGGGTATGCGTGCAGAAAACCAGTCGACTCGGTCGGCGACCGTCGCCAACAGCGGCCTGCGAACACGACCCTCGAGGGCCGCAATCTCGCCCAAGCGATCTCGATACGCATCCATAAATGCGACGTCGAGTTCGGCCTCATCGAGAACGATGGCATGCGTGACCAACAGCCGTCGTGCCGCCGCCGAGTCGTGGCGCTCCAGCGGCGCTGACGGGTCTCTAACGAGCACGAGCCCGTCCAAAGAAGTCGTGAGTACGCCCGTTGCGCGGCGCCGCTCGGCGTGCCACGTCAGCTCGCCTAAATTCACTGCGACCCAGTGGCGCAAGGTCGAGGCGACCCACCGCGGTTTGACGGTCATTGCCTCGCGGATATAAAGCTCGTGGGTTCGAACCAACTCGATACCGAGCACCCAAGGTGGATTGCGGCGACACAGCACCGACGCCGGGTGCAATCGCAGGCGCGCTCCGCGCACACCGCGATAAACCCCGTCGGCGTCACGCTTTGCAATTTGGGCGCCGAAGCCTGCCACGAAAGCGCGCACCAACGCGCTGAAAGCATCGGCCGGTCGCTGAGCGGCCTTGGTCAGCTCGAGTTCGCGGCATTGCTGGCGGAGCTGCCGATGCACAGCGCGCCAATCAAACATGCGGCGCGGCGACAGATAATGGCTGACCATCCAGCGACGCTGGCCACTGTCGAGCGCGTGCCACGCGTGCCAGATGGCAAGGTGCGTCTCGAAATCGGCGCGCTGACCTGCAAATGCGCGATGTGCCTCGTCGGCAGCCTGCCGCCGATCTGGCGGACGCAGGCGCGGATCGCCGACCGACAGCGCTGCGACGACAATCAGTGCGTCATCGAGCACGCCGCCGGCCGCAGCGGCGAGCAGCACGCGCGCCAGCCGCGGGTCGATGGACAGCCGTGCCAACTGTCGGCCAACGCGCCGCAACCGATCCTTGGCGTCGATCGCGCCCACGTCACGCAGCGTTGCGAATGCATCTCGGATACGTCGCGGGTCGGGTGCATCCAGCCACGGAAACTCACTAACTTGCCCCAGCCCTGCATCGAGCATGCGCAGCGCTACGCTCGCAAGGTCGGTACGCAAGACCTCGGGGTCGGTGTAGGCCGGTTGCGCGGCATGGTCCTGCTCACCGTAGAGACGCACGCAGATACCCGGACCGATACGCCCGCAACGGCCAGCCCGCTGTCGCGCGCTGGCTTGCGAAACGCGTTCGGTCGCCAGCCGTTGAATGCGGCTGCGGGCCGAGTAGCGACCAATGCGTACGAGCCCGGTATCGATGACCCCGCGAATCCGCGGCAGTGTCAACGAGGTTTCAGCAACGTTGGTGGCCAGCAGCACGCGCCGCGCGTTGCCGGGCCGGAACACGCGGCGCTGTTCGGCATCGGGGAGCCGGCCGTAAACCGGCACGATTTCCCACCCTTTGCCGACGCCACGTTGCCACGTTCTCGCTAGGTACTTTTGGGCATCGAGAATCTCGCGTTCGCCCGGCAAGAACACGAGGATGTCACCGTCCTCGAGGTCGGTGACCAGGCTGGCGGCAGCGGCGCCGATGGCCTCGTTGAGATCTTCATCGTCCGCGGACGTTCGGTAGCGAACATCGATAGGGAATGATCGGCCGGCCACTTCGATCACCGGTGCATTCGCGAAAAACGCCGCGAACGCTGCAGTGTTGATGGTCGCCGATGTGATCACGACTCGTAGATCGTCGCGCCGCACGAGTGCCCGTTTGAGACAACCGAGCAAGAAATCGATGTTCAGACTCCGCTCGTGGGCCTCGTCGACGATCACGGTGTCGTAACGACGTAGCTCCGGATCGTGCGCGAGTTCGGCGAGCAATATGCCGTCTGTGACCACCCGAATGCGCGCGGACGGCGCACTGCGATCGTCAAATCGCACGTGCACACCGACCCCAGCGCCGAGCGGCAGCGCGGTTTCGTCGGCCAGTCGCTCGCCTACCGCATGGGCCGCCAAGCGCCTTGGCTGGGTCAGCGCAATTTGCCCGTCAATTCCGCGACCGAGCTCGAGACAGATCTTTGGAATTTGCGTGGTCTTACCCGAGCCGGTATCGCCGGCCACAATGACCACCGGGTTAGCCGCGATCGCCGCCGCAATGCCATCGCGATGCGCTGTGAGCGGTAGGTTGTCGGGGTACTCGAGCCGGGGCTGCCATTGGCCGCGCGCCGTGCGTGCGGCGTTGTGCTTAGGATGCCGCGCGCGTCGCCGGCGCGGCTCGCTCACGGATTCGGTACGGCGACCAGCACGCGTGCCCCACCGCCGTCACGCTCGCCCAAGGTCAACGTCGCCCCATACAGCTCGCAAATTTCGGCAACGATCGACAAACCGAGACCTTGCGACGATTCAGCCTCGTCAAGCCGCTGCCCGCGTTCGATTCGCTGTTCGGCAAGAACGTCGGCCGGAAAGCCCGGGCCGTCGTCAGCAACATCCAGCAAAAACTCACCGGTGTCATTGCGCGTCGCGCGAAACCAGACACGGCTTCGACTGCGTTTGAAGGCGTTGTCGAGCACGTTCCCGGCGAGTTCCATGAAATCGCCCGGATCGCCGCGAAAGGTCAAGTCGTCAGTGACCTCCGCCTCGTAGCGCACGTCCTTGTCCGCATAGATCTTTTCAAAGCTCGCGAGCAGCGCGTCGGTTTTCTCTTTGACGACAAACGGCTTAGTACCGATGAGACGGCCACGGGTTGCTGGTTTGGCGAGCTGGTAGCGAATGGTCTCGTCCATGCGCTCGAGCTCACGATCGACATCGGCGCGGCGGTCGCCACTGAGCAACGTACGCAGTGTCGCCAACGGCGTCTTTAGACTGTGCGCCAAATCGCCTAGCGTGCGCCGGTACACCTCGCCGCGCGAGCGCTCACGACTAACCAGGGCGTTCAGATTCTCGGCGACACCGGCGAGTTCGGACGGATACCCGCTCGACAGCGTTTCGCGCTCGCCCTGTTCGATTTCGACGATTTCGTCGTCGATTCGCGCCAGCGGGCGCAGTAACCAACCGAGCAGCAGGCCAAGCGATATAACCAGCGCCGCGCCGACGCCGCCAAACCAACTCAATAGCTGGCGCCGATACGCCCCAACCTGCTCGTTGAAGGCGTCGAGACTCTCCGCCACATGAAACGTGAACGGCCGAGTCGTTCCGTCGTCGAAATCCCAGGTAACGCCCATTGAGTAGCTCAGCAACTCAGACGATCCGTCCGGCGCCAGCCGCTCGATGTCGCTGGCGCCCACCGGAACGGTTTTGACCCACGGTACGATCAAACCGATGTTCGACTCAGACTGCCAGACCCGTTCGCCGTCGCGATCAAACACGGCGGCGTACAAGCCGGATTGCGGCGTGGAGTAACGCGGTTCCGGAAACTCCGATGGCAGCGTCAAGCGGTACTCATCCATCGGCACGGCGGCAGCCAACAGCGAGATGAGCTGGACATCGAGACGGTCTTCTTCGGCT
This sequence comes from Pseudomonadota bacterium, assembly GCA_038534295.1. Classification (GTDB taxonomy): domain Bacteria; phylum Pseudomonadota; class Gammaproteobacteria; order Steroidobacterales; family Woeseiaceae; genus JBCAXA01. The sequence goes on along the minus strand of JBCAXA010000007.1, from coordinate 35,149 downwards.
TTCAGGGCCGCCTTGCGAAAGGCGTCGTCGAGTACCGCAACCGCAACGCCCAGATAGATGAGCAGCAGAAAGCCGACCGACACCAAAATGCGCAGTCGCAGCGAATTCATGACGTCATCAGAACAGTGCGCTCAGCGCGAGCAGGCTTAGGCATCGCCGCGCGCCAGCGCGAATCGGTATCCTCGGCCTCGCAGGGTTTCGATCGGCCGCAGTTGATCCTCGGGATCGAGCTTTTTGCGCAAGCGGCCAATGAAGACCTCAATGACGTTGCTGTCGCGTTCAAAGTCTTGATCGTACAGCCGCTCGGTCAATTCGGTTTTCGAGATGACCTCGCCGGCCCGAAACATCAGATGCTCGAGCAATTTGTATTCGTGCCCCGTCAAGTCGATCTCCCGATCGTCGACGGTCAAGACCTGGCGCTTCGTGTCGAGCACGACCGGCCCACAGCGCAGTTCGGCACTGGCCCAGCCGCCAGAGCGGCGCAGGAGCGCGTTGATGCGTGCGAGCAGTTCTTCGACGTGAAAGGGCTTGGCAACGTAGTCATCGGCACCGGCCGACAAGCCGTCGACCTTGTCTTGCCAGCGATCGCGCGCCGTCAAGATCAGGATCGGATACGTCTTGCCGGATTCCCGAATGCGGCGAATGATGTCGATGCCCGGCAGTTTCGGCAGGCCGAGATCGATGACCGCGAGGTCGATCGGGTACTCCTCTGCGAAATACAGCCCTTCCTCGCCGTCTGCGGCGAGCTCCAACGCAAACCCGGCGCCGCGCAGCTCATCGGCTAGCGCCGCGCGCAAGTCAGCGTCATCCTCGACCACGAGCAAGCGCATCCGTTACGCCCTCCGGCTCCGTCCCTGCACGCGCACCGTTTTGACATTGCCTTCCGCCGTCAGCACGCGAATCACGTGCACTTCGCGACCGCCCTGCACGACCGTGTTCGCACTGACGATACGCCCGCCATATTGGCGCTGAACCTGCTTGATCGCCTGCTCGAGCGTCGGTCCGTTCGACTGCGCGAGCACCGTCTGCGCCTCGGCGAGCGGTGCGAACGCGACCGGCACCGCCAGCGCGAGCGTGGCGGTGAGTAGCAGCGATTTCAGCAATTTGCGCAATGTAAGCATGAGGGAATTGTCCGGTGCACGAGACACCAATGCAACGCGCGACCAGCCCGTCCGTGGACTGGCGCACAAAATTCCAGCTAGCGGCTCGGGGCCACCGTGACCCGAACCTTGATCCGTTCGCCCGGGTCATAGTCGGTACGCGTCGACAGCGTTTGGCCGTTGTAGACGTATCGGACATCGTAGCCTTCGATCCGTTCTTCGTAGCGCGACTCGTAACGCACGTCGCAACGCTCTACCGGATAACGCTCTACCGTGTAGCCGCCACCCTCCCGTCCGCCGTTGGCACCGATGCTGGCACCAAGCAATGCGCCGACGATCGTCGCGGCATCGTTGCCCCGACCGCTGCCAAACTGATTGCCGATGACACCACCGATAACACCGCCCGCAATCGCCCGTCCGGGGTTAGCGGCGACCGGGTTGCGATGCGTACGTCGTTCAACGGTTTCCTGGTAGCACTCGCGCACCGGTGTCTGCACTTCGACCTGACGCACGATAGGCGTCGCCGACAGCACGCGCGCGTAGTCGTACGTCACTTGCGTTGCCGAATGACCGTAGGCACGCGACGGATCGGCCGCGGCCGGTGTCGCTATCGACGCCAGACCCAGCAATGCGCTGCCTAGGAGCAGCCCTGGGTTTGCTTTGAAGCTCATGATTCGCATCCTCTCGGTAATCCGGCCCTTTGCCGGAGTTGAGGGAGAGTGTGCGCGACCGGTCGTGAACCGACCCTGAACAGACAAACGCCCAACAGGCATAATTCTTTCGCGCCTAAGCGCCTGTCTAATATAGAAAAAATTAAACTATGCGCGAACGCGGTCACCGCCATCGTCAGACTTCATCTTTTGCCTGAATCCACAGGCGGTCTAGTTCGGCATCGTCGAGCTGCTCCAACGACTGCCCGCTTGCCGCCGCCTGTCGCTCCATAGCTCGGAAGCGTAGCGCGAACCGTGAGTTGGCCTCTCGCAACGCACGCTCGGCGCTGACGCCGGCATGACGGCACAGACTAACGACGGTCAGTAGCACATCGCCGGCCTCGGCGAGCACGGCGTCGGCGGCGGCGCCCGTGAGCGCTTCGCGTAATTCCAGCAACTCTTCGTCGAGCTTTGCGAACACGGCATCGATTGCCGCCCAATCGAAACCAACTCGCGCCGCGCGCGAGCCCATCTTCTGGGCTCGTTGCAGCGCTGGTAACGCCACCGGGATATCGTCGAGCTGGCTGGCCCGCCTGCGCTTTTGTTTTGCCGCACGTTCGGCGGACTTGATGGCCTCCCACGCGACTTTCACGGCACCCGCATCCGGTCGATCGGCCGGATCGTCTTTGGCGAATACGTGCGGATGCCGGCGAATCAGTTTGGTGGCAATCGCATTGGCGACATCGTCGAAGTCAAACCAGCCCTTTTCCTCAGCGAGACGGGCCAGAAAAACGCTTTGGAACAACAAATCGCCGAGCTCATCGAGGATCTCGGCGCGTTCCCCGGCTTCAATCGCATCGGCAACCTCGTACGCTTCCTCGATCGTGTACGCCACGATGCTGCGCATATCTTGTTCGAGGTCCCACGGGCAACCGGTCTCCGGGTGCCGTAACGCCGCCATGATCTCGCGCAGCCGGTTAATCGCGCTCACGGGTTTTCAGCAGGCCGAGTACTTCATGGATCATCATCGCCGTCGCGCCCCAAATGCGATATCCGCTGTATTCCCACTCGACCATCCGCAGCCGGCGGGTGCCGATGTCGCGCGACCGAAAATTTTGGTTGCGCTCATCCGCGAGGTAGCCGAGCGGCACATCGAAAGCCGCCATGACCTCCTCTTCCTGCAGCTGCAACGGCGGTAGTTCGTCGAGCCATGCCACGACCGGCGTAACCCGGAACCCAGTGATGGTGCCACGCGGCGCCAAGGTACCGAGCACCGTCACCGCGGCGGCGTCGATACCAACCTCCTCGTAGGTCTCGCGGAGCGCCGCGGCCACAGCGTCGGCATCGTCGGGCTCACAGCGACCGCCCGGAAAGCTCACCTGACCGGCATGGTGTTTCAAATGCGCCGCGCGTTGCGTCAACAGCAGGCTGATGTCATCGCCGCCGCCAAGAAACGGTACCAGCACAGCGGCATCGCGCAGCTCGCTTTCGCCACGTTTTGGCAGCCACATGGCGCTCGCGAACTGCAGTGGCTCTGGCAGCGTTTGCGGCGACGCCAGTGCGGAAGACAGCCGTTCGATCTCGGCGATACGTTTCAGTGCCGTATACCGCCCGTCGTCAACGCCAACGGATCGAGCAAGCGGTCGAGTTCGTCCGCGTCGAGATCGGTGAGCTCGAGCGCGACGTCGCGAACCGGTCGACCGCTGCGGTAGGCCTCTTTGGCGATCCGCGCGCCGAGTTCGTAGCCAATGACGGGGTTCAGTGCGGTCACCAACACGGGATTACGCGACACATTGCCGGCCAGGCGTTCGCGATTGACCTCCAATCCGGCCACGCAGCGCTGATCCAGCGCGATCAATGCCTTGGTCAGCACCGAGAGACTGTCGAGCAATGTCGCCGCAATCAGCGGCAGCATGACGTTGAGCTGGAAATTGCCCGACTGCGCGGCCAACGTCACCGTCGTGTCGTTGCCGATGACACGTGCTGCCGCCATCGCCACGGCTTCCGGAATAACGGGATTGACTTTCCCCGGCATGATAGAGGAACCGGGTTGCAGTGCCGGCAGCGTAAGCTCGGCGAGACCGTTCAGCGGTCCGGATCCCATCCAACGCAGGTCGTTGGCAATTTTCATCAAGGTTACGGCCAGCGTCTTCGACAGCGACGACATCTCGACGGCGCTTTCCTGGCCAGCCAGTGCCGCCAGCAGATTGTCGGCCGGCGTAAACTCAACCCCTGTGTGCTCGGCCAGCAGCACCGCTACTTTCGCGCCGAACTTGGGATGGGCATTGATGCCTGTGCCGACTGCAGTGCCGCCTTGGGCGAGTCTGGCCAAGCGTGGCAAGGCGTCGCGGCAGCGCTGTTCAAAGGCCGCCAATTGGGCCGCCCAGGCGCCGAATTCCTGACCGACCGTCACCGGCATGGCATCCATCAAATGCGTGCGCCCGGTTTTCGCAACGTCATCGAAATCTTCGCCGCGACGCTCGATGGTATCGCGACACGCCGCGACCGCGGGCATTAAATCCTCGGTCAGCGTGAGCACCGCACTGACGCTGATGGCGCTCGGAATCACGTCATTCGAACTCTGCGACATGTTGACGTGATCGTTCGGGTGCACGGTGTCCTCGTAGGCGTCCGTCGCGAGTCGTGCGATCACCTCATTCGCGTTCATGTTCGAACTGGTGCCGCTGCCGGTTTGCAAAACATCAACCGGAAAATGCCGATCGTATTCGTTGTCGGCGACGGCACCGGCCGCCTTTTGAATGGCTATGGCCATGCCCGAGCGCATCAGCCCTAGCTCGGCATTGGCGCCGGCCGCTGCCCATTTGATAAGCCCCAGCGCGCGAACGAACGCGGCCGGCATCGGCGAGCCACTAAGCCCAAAATTATCAACGGCACGCTGGGTTTGCGCGCCCCATAAGGCCCATTCCGGCACGCGCACGATGCCGAGCGTATCGCGCTCTTCGCGGTACGCGATCGAATTGGCGTCAGGGTCGGCGGGCGGCACGTGCTGCTTTGCGGAAGGACACTCGTTGGACTGCGCTATGATTCGTCTTTTGCCTACGCTTGTCCACCGCATGTCACACACCGCTTCCCTGTTCGCGCTGTCGCCGCTCGACGGCCGTTATGCCGCCAAACTCGACGCCCTGCGGCCACTGCTCAGCGAGTTCGGTCTCATTCACCACCGGGTTATCGTTGAAGCGCGCTGGCTCGCCTTTCTCGCCGAACGGCCGGAAATTGCTGAAATCGGTCCGCTCTCTGCGGAAGCAACCGCAGCGCTCGCACGCCTTGCCGAGAACTTCAGCGAGCAAGATGCCGCCGCCGTCAAGCGACTGGAGGCGACGACGAACCATGACGTCAAAGCGTGCGAGTACTTCCTGCGCGAACAGCTGTCGACAACGCCTGACGCCGACACCATCGCCGCCTTTCTGCATTTCGCCTGTACGTCCGAGGACATCAACAACGTCGCCTATGCATTGATGCTCCAGCGCGCGCGGGAGCAGCTGTTGCTGCCGGCAATGACGACCGTCGAGGCGGCGGTCGCAGGTATGGCGACCGAACTTGCGGCCGCACCGATGCTGTCGCGCACACACGGCCAGCCAGCCAGCCCTACGACGATGGGCAAAGAGATGCGCAATGTCGCAGCAAGGCTTACGTTAGCTCGCAGCGCATTCAGCGACGTCACGATTTTCGCGAAGTTCAACGGCGCCGTTGGCAATTTCGCGGCGCACCGAATCGCCTATCCGGACGTCGACTGGCCGCAGCTGTCAGCCGCGTTCATTGAATCTTTCGAGCTCACCAACAATCCGCTGACAACGCAGATCGAGCCGCACGACTGGGTGGCCGACTACGCCAATGCGCTCAGTCGCTACGCCACCGTGCTGATCGATTTCTGCCGCGACCTCTGGGGGTACATCTCGTTGGGGTTCTTTCGACAACGGACGGTCGCCGGCGAAGTGGGCTCGTCGACGATGCCCCACAAAGTCAATCCCATCGACTTCGAGAACGCCGAAGGCAACCTCGGCATCGCGCATGCGCTGCTCGACCACCTCGCCGGCAAATTGCCAATCAGTCGCTGGCAGCGCGACCTCAGCGATTCGACTGCGTTACGCAATCTCGGCCCAGCGCTGGGCCACCTGGCTCTCGCGCTCGCGTCCGTCAGTCGCGGTCTCGGCAAACTCGTCGCCGACGAAAACGCCATGGCCGCCGACCTTGCCGAGCGCTGGGAAGTATTGGCCGAAGCCGTCCAAACGGTGATGCGTCGATACGGTTTGCCCGAACCGTATGAGCAGCTGAAGGCGCTGACGCGCGGCAAACCGATTGACCGTGAGAGCCTGCAGCGCTTCATCAAAGGACTCGCGTTGCCCGATGCCGAGAAGCAGAAATTGCTTGAGCTAACCCCGTTAACTTACTTAGGTTACTCGGAAAGTTTAGCGACGTAGTCCAATTGCCGAGGCCGCACGCTGGCGAATACATGCATAGATCTGCAGGCGCGCCCGAAAACGTGACGCAGTTGGCAATGCATTCGAATACCTCGCAGTAGACTGCGGATTCATAACGCTTTTTTCCTCACCTGACTCGGTTTTGCGACGGCTCGCGGCAGCGGCCAACGGACGAACCCTGGGCCCACGCCCGAGTCGGTACAGCGTTACCGATACACGGGGATACGCCATGGCTGCCACAAACGTCGATTCCAACTCCGAGCGCTCCGAGGCTGCGCTGCCCGCCGACGGCACGAGCGATGCAAAAAAAGTCGGACAACGCTGGGTGATTGCGACCAAAGAGGAGATGCGCGAAGCGGCCATTCGGGTCACGGCAAAAGCGAAGCGCAGCGTGTCGATTTTCACGCACGATCTCGAACCCGGCATTTACGACAGCCTCGACTATCTCGAGGTGTTGAAGAAACTGATTCTCTCGAAGAGCTACGTGCGGATTCGCGTGCTCGTCGCCAATCCGCGGCGGGCCGTGAAAAGCGGTAACCGACTCATTCATCTTGGTCAGCGGCTGAACAGCTACATTGAGTTTCGCCACATCGCGCAGGAACACGAAGGTCATACCGAAGCGTATTGCATCGCCGACGACACCGCGGTCGTCTACCGGCTGCAGTCGGAACGCTGGGACGGCATCGCCGATACGTTCGAGCCGCCAGTCGCGAGATTTTATCTTGGCACGTTCGACCAGATCTGGCACGACAGCGAAAATGCCGCCGAGCTGCGCCGTATGAGTCTTTAGGACCGCGCACCGTTCACGGCGCAATCGACATACAAGAAAATGTCACAACAACGGTGTAAGCTACTTACGTGACAAGAAAAAATGAACAACAACCGGACGTCACGATCGCCGGAATTTGCGAACGCGAGGGGCGCATCCTCGTGGTGCGTGAGTACGCCTCAGGCGGCGTTGTTCTGAACCTGCCGGGTGGTCACATCGAGCCGGGCGAGACGCCGGAGCAGGCGGTCGAACGCGAGTTCATCGAGGAAACCGGTGTCGGTTTTCAGCCAGATTTTTTGCTCGGCTGCTACGTTTGGGATCGCCCGCACGACGGCAAACGCTACCTACGCGTGGTCTACAGCGGCAGCTGTACCGACCCAGGCGCCGTTCCGCAAGCGGTCAACGACCCAAACATCGTCACGAGCACCTGGATGACGGCCGACGAGATCATTGCCGTTACCCGCGAGCATCGCTACCCCATCGTTGCCCGTAGCATTCAAGACTATCTGGCTGGCGTGCGAAATCCTCGCCGCGCGCTGCGCGACTATCTGCCGCTACCGCGCAATCTGGATGCCGTGGCCGCGAACGGCACGATCATCCACTGATCGCATAGGGTTGCGCCGCCCAAACCGCTAAACTTCGCCTATGCGCGAGGTTGCCACAGCAGAAAAAATTGTCGTTGCCCTATCGGGCGGCGTCGACTCGTCCGTCGCGGCATTGCTGCTCAAGCAAGCCGGCGCGGACGTGGCTGCGCTGCACATGACCAACTGGGACGACGACGACGGCTATTGCAGCGCTGCCGAAGATCTCAACGACGCGCGCGCTGTCTGCCAAATTCTCGACATACCGCTCCACCACGCCAATTTCACGGTGGAATACCGCGAACAGGTGTTTCAGCAGTTTCTGGACGATTACGCCGCCGGTCGAACCCCCAACCCAGATGTGCTTTGCAATCGTGAGATCAAGTTCGGCGTGATGCTCGACCACGCCCGCCGACTCGGTGCGACGGCGCTGGCGACCGGTCACTACGCTGATCGAGTACGGAGCGATAGTGGCGTCGCTCTGGCCATACCAAGAGACCGCCATAAAGATCAGACGTATTTCTTGCATGCGGTCGATCAAGCCGCGCTGGCCGCCGCGAGATTCCCGCTGGCAAATCTAGCAAAGTCCGAGGTTAGAAAGCTGGCGGCGCGCCACGGCTTGCCGACCCGCGACAAAAAGGACAGCACCGGAATCTGTTTCATTGGCGAGCGACCGTTCCAAGCGTTTCTGGATACGTATCTGCCGGCACAGCCCGGGCACATGCAAACACTGGACGGGCGCACCGTCGGCGAACACCGCGGTGCGGCGTACTACACGATTGGGCAACGCAAAGGACTCGGCATCGGCGGCGTTGCCGGTGCCAGCAACGCGCCGTGGTACGTGGCCGATCGCGACGTCGCGAGCAATGTCGTCTATGTCGTGCAGGGCGAAGATCATCCGCACCTCTGGTCTATGGGGCTCGATGCCGACGCATGGCACTGGGTCAGTGGGTCCGCGCCGGCCGCGCTTTCGACCGCCGATGGACTGCGTTGTGAGGCGCGTATCCGCCACGGCCAGGCGCCCGCCGCCTGCACCGCGCGCGGCCAAGGCGACAGCACCGTCACCGTGACGTTCGACGAGCCGCAATGGGCTGTGGCGCCGGGCCAGTATGTCGTTCTCTATCTGGACACGATCTGTCTCGGCGGTGGCACGATTCGCGAGCGCGCGGGCGCGCTCGCTGCTACCGGCCGGACGAGTTCGGTCGCCGGCTGAAATCAACACGATCGATAGCCGCTATTCGCCGCGTGATTTGGCGATTTCGCTATAATCGCGGCGCCGCGACGGAACTGCCGTCGCGATTGCTCGAATGACGGGAGAGATCATGAGCGACAGTTTTGAGGCTCGCGACACGCTGCGGGTCGGTGATAGCGACTACGAGATTTTTCGATTGGCTGCGGTAGACGCCGGCCATGTCGCCAAGTTGCCCTATTCGTTAAAGATTCTGCTGGAGAATTTGCTGCGCCACGAGGACGGCGTCGCGGTAACACGCGACGATATCGAAGCGCTGGCCAGCTGGGACCCGCAGGCAGATCCAAGCCAGGAAATCAGCTTCACGCCGAGTCGCGTTGTGCTGCAAGACTTTACGGGCGTCCCGGCGGTTGTGGACCTCGCGGCCATGCGCGATGCGGTCGTGGCGCTCGGCGGTTCAGCCGACCGGATCAATCCACTCTCCCCGGCCGAACTCGTCATCGATCACTCGGTACAGGTCGATCGCTACGGTGTCCCCGGCGCCCTCGCAGAAAACAATCGCATCGAGTTCGAACGCAATGCCGAACGCTACAGCTTCCTGCGCTGGGGTCAGAATGCGTTCGAAAACTTCAAAGTCGTGCCGCCAAACACCGGCATCGTTCACCAGGTCAATCTCGAATATCTCGCTCGCGTCGTCTTCGATCGCGAGGTCGACGGTAAGCGTCGCGCCTATCCGGACACCCTGGTCGGCACGGATTCACACACCACGATGGTCAACGGCCTTGGCGTGCTCGGCTGGGGCGTTGGCGGAATCGAAGCGGAAGCGGCGATGCTTGGTCAGCCCGTGACAATGCTTATCCCACAGGTCATCGGGGTAAAGCTGACCGGTGCGCTGAAAGAAGGCACGACGGCAACCGATCTCGTACTGACCGTTACCGAGATGCTGCGAGACCACGGCGTTGTCGGCAAGTTCGTCGAGTTTTTCGGCGACGGGCTCAATCAGCTGCCGCTCGCCGATCGCGCGACGCTTGGCAACATGTCGCCGGAGTTCGGCTCGACCTGCGCCATATTCCCGATCGACAGCGAAACGATCGAGTATCTCAAGCTGTCCGGTCGCGATCCCGAACAAATAGAGCTGGTCGAGCACTACGCGAAAGCGCAGGGCATGTGGCGTGAGCCCGGTGAGCCCGATGCGCTGTACTCGGCGGTGCTCGAGCTCGACCTTGCGAACATCGAACCCAGCATCGCCGGGCCGAAGCGTCCGCAAGATCGAATTGCGCTGCGTGAGGCAGCAAGCACATTCGCCGCGCACCTCGACACAATGACCGCAGGCCGGAGCGAATCGGGCACCGCCACTGTCGGCATGGGAGGCGAGAAATTTGATCTGCGCGACGGGGCCGTTCTGATTGCAGCGATTACGAGCTGCACCAACACGTCCAACCCGGCGGTCATGATCGGCGCCGGGCTGCTCGCCCGCAACGCCGCCGCTCGTGGCCTGACCAAAGCGCCATGGGTAAAAACGTCGTTGGCGCCGGGCTCGAAGGTCGTTACCGACTACCTCGAGCGCTGCGACCTGCTCGACGATCTCGGCAAGCTCGGCTTTTTCACCGTTGGCTATGGCTGCACGACCTGTATCGGCAACAGCGGTCCGCTCGACCCGGAAATCGCCGAGGCAGTCCGCGAGTCTGGTCTGGTCGGTACGAGTGTGCTGTCTGGCAACCGCAATTTCGAAGGCCGCATTCACCCGCTGGTGCGGATGAATTTCCTCGCATCGCCGCCGCTGGTCGTTGCTTATGCGATCGCCGGCTCGCTCGACGTCGACATCGTCAATCAACCGCTCGGCACCGGCAGCGATGGCCAACCAGTCTATCTGCGGGACGTATGGCCGTCGCAGAACGAAATTCAGACGATGATTCTCGAGAACATCGATTCGGACATGTTCCAGTCGAGTTACGCGAGCGTGTTCGCCGGCGATCAAAATTGGCAGGAGATAGAAACGCCGGCCGGCAGTATCTATTCATGGGACGAGGCCTCGACGTACGTCAAGAACCCGCCCTACTTCGACGGTATGAGCGCGACACCCGGTGCGGTCGACGATATTGCTGGCGCGCGCGTGTTGGCGTTGCTCGGCGATTCGGTCACGACGGATCACATTTCACCGGCCGGCAGCATCGCGGCGGACAGCCCGGCCGCCGAGTATCTGCGCGCACAGGGCGTTGCCGACAAAGACTTCAACAGCTACGGCTCGCGGCGCGGCAATCACGAGGTCATGATGCGCGGCACGTTCGCGAATATTCGCCTACGCAACCAGCTCGCTCCCGGCACCGAAGGCGGTTGGACACGCCATCAACCAAGCGGCGAGCAAATGACGATTTTCGACGCCGCTAATCGCTACCGCGAGGATGGCGTCCCGCTGATCGTGCTTGCGGGCAAGGAGTACGGCACCGGTTCGTCACGCGATTGGGCCGCCAAGGGCACGCTGCTGCTTGGCGTCAAAGCAGTAATCGCGCAGAGCTACGAGCGCATTCATCGTTCGAATTTGATTGGCATGGGTGTGTTGCCGCTGCAGTTCCGCGACGGCGAGTCGGCCGAATCGCTCGGTCTGGACGGTACCGAAACGTTCTCGATCAGCGGACTCGACAACGCCAATGCAAAACTCGTGACGGTGCGTGCGACGAAAGCTGACGGCACCGATATTGAGTTTCCGGCGCGCGTGCGGATCGATACGCCTAAGGAAGCGGACTACTACCGCAATGGCGGTATCTTGCAGTACGTACTCAGACAGCTGGCCGCCGCCTAAGTCCGCGCGTCGGCCGTGACTCTGCCGACCGAGCTCGTCAGCCAACTGAGCGTTGCCAAATCGCTCGTCGTACTGTCGGGCGCTGGGCTATCGGCTGAAAGCGGTCTCGCCACGTTCCGCGACGCCGCCGACGCGCATTGGGCCAAGTGGCGACCCGAAGACCTCGCTACGCCAGAAGCGTTTGCGAGCCATCCGGACGTGGTTTGGCGCTGGTATCGCGAGCGACGCCAAGCGGTACTGGCAGCTAAGCCGAACCCGGCACACATGGCGTTGGCCGAACTCGAACGGCGCATCGACAAGGTCACGATCGTTACCCAGAACGTCGATGGTCTATTGCAACGTGCCGGCGTTAACGACGTGGTGGAGTTTCACGGCAATCTGTTCATCGACCGGTGCAGCGCCGACGGCGCTGATCTCGCGCCGGACGATGTCGATATGACCCAGATCGTACCGCGGTGTCGGCGTTGCGGCGCGGCCGTGCGGCCGGGCGTGGTGTGGTTCGGCGAAGCGATCCCGGCCGATTGCATAGAGCGTGCGTTTTCGGAATCGTCGACGGCAGACGGCATGCTCGTCGTTGGCACGAGCGCGCTGGTAGCGCCGGCGAACAGCCTTGCAAGCGTTGCCCGCGACGCGGGAGCCTGGGTCGTCGAGATCAATGTCGCCGATACCGCGATCAGCGGTTCCGTAGAACATGTACTGCGCGGCCGCGCCGGCGATATACTGCCGCAACTCGTTGCTCTCCTCCCTCAAGGCATCTAACTCATGGCGTCTGCCGAGCCAGTACGCAATCCCGCCGCGTACATTCGTCGCGTCGTCGGAATCGGCGTTGCGATCGTTATCCTGATTCTTTTCGTCGTTGGCTGGTTTTGGTCGCGGACGCCACCGGTGTTTTTTGTGACCAGCGAACTCGATGGACAGCCGGTCGTGGTCGGTTACTCCACGGCAGACACCCTGATTCGCGTGGCCGAAACACTGCTCGATAAACCCGGTGGCTATCTGTCCAACGACATCACGCCGCCCAGTATTTTCATGGACGATATGCCCAATTGGGAGTTTGGCGTCCTAACGCAGGTTCGAGACCTCGCTCGGGTTATGCGCAACGACTACTCGCGCTCTCAGTCGCAGTCGACCGAGGATCCGGATTTGTCGGTTGCGGAGCCGCTATTTTTTACCGAGAACGACTCGTGGATGTTGCCCGCTTCGGAATCGAAATACCGGGAGGCCATTGAAGGTTTCCGGGCCTATCGTGATCGCCTGTCGAGCGGTGCGCAGCCGCCCGCGCAGTTCTTCAGCCGCGCCGACAATTTGCGCGAATGGTTGGTACAAGTTGAAAAACGCCTCGGTAGTCTGTCGCAGCGGCTCAGCGCCAGCGTCGGTCAGCGCCGCGTCAATACGGACTTATCCGGCGAGCGTGCTGCGGCCGCGGGCGGCGACGCGCCCGCCGATATGATCGTGAAAACGCCGTGGCTGGAGATCGACAATGTGTTTTACGAGGCCCGCGGCACGGCATGGGCGCTCGTGCACTTTTTGCGGGCCGTCGAGTTCGATTTCGCCGACGTCCTCGAGGACAAAAATGCCGCCGTCTCGGTGCGTCAGATCATCCGTGAACTCGAAGCATCGCTGGAGCCGATGCGCAGTCCGATGGTGCTAAACGGCGGTGGTTTCGGCGTTTTTGCCAATCATTCGCTGGTCATGGCATCGTATCTGGCGCGCGCAAATGCGGCGGTCAGCGATTTGCGCGAGCTGCTCGACCAGGGCTAACAGGGCGCGGCGGAGCCAGAGGCCGTAACTCAGCCGAGCTCGAGCCAGCCGGGAAGTTCGGTCCACGCGTTGCCGAGGTCCGTGTCGAGCCGTCGATAGTCCGGCTCAAACTGGCCGACCGTTGCCCAAAACGCTGCCGAGTGGTTCATGTGTCGAGCGTGGCTCAGTTCATGAATGAGCAGATAGCGCACCAGCGCAGGCGCCAAGAACATCAAGCTCAGATTTAGGCTGATAGTCCCACTCGACGAGTGGCTTCCCCAACAGCTGCGTTGCGCGCGTATTTGCAGTTTTTCGTAGTTGAGACCGGTGACGTCCGACAAGCGCCCGAGCTGCGATCCAAGATGAATTCGCGCCTGGTTCGATACCCAGCGCTTCAACGCACGCCGACAGGCCTCTTCGTCGTCTACATTGCCGATCAGCGTGAGGCACTGACCCTCAATCGTGCGCATACGCGACGAACCGCCGGAGCGGTATTCGACATCAACTGTACGCCCGATCGCTCGTAGGTCCAGGGCGTTCGGCAATGAGCGATCGCGCTCGCCGTAGCGCTCTGCAAAAGAACGCTGGGTTTTCGCCACCCACGGCGACTGACTGCGCACGAAGTCGGCAATGACGCGATCGCTGCTCGACATTGGCGCCGACACGACCACGCGACCAGTCGGGTGTACCGACAGCGAAAGTCGACGCGTTCGACGACTGCGTCGAACCTCGAAGTCAAACGAAAGCGGTAGCTGGCCGCTCGGAAACAGCGGCAGCTGCGAGAAGTTCTTTTGCATGCACCAGGTCGCGGAGTGAGCCCAAGCCCGCCGCGTTAGTCTAGCACGTGGCGGAGCTATCAGAGCCTGTCGTTACTTGCCGACGCTTCAACGGGCCGCACGCAACTCATTGAGCAAGGCCTTCGCTGCGTAATAGTCGGGAACGATTTGCAGGGCTTGCTCGATCGCATCGCGCGCGCGTTTTTTGTTGCCAGCTTTTATTGCCAGCTGGGCAATTGCCGCGTTGGCCTCTGCCTCACCCCAATCGGGCGTCAGCGGGTCGACATCGATCGAGCGCGCGAACTCAACCAGCGACGATTCCAGTAACTGATTGACCGGCGCAAACTCATCGCGCAGCGCCGGTCGGCCGATGGCAGCGACCGCTTGCTGCAACAGCAGGCGCGGATTCTCCGGGGCAAGCCGCGCGGCTTTTGCAAAAGACTTGACCGCTCGCGACGGCGCGAGGACCGCCGACACTGGTCGGCGAGATGACAACAGCGCGGCGCAGGAGCCGCGCAAGATCAGTGCCTCGACAAACTCGGGGTCTTGGCGAAGCAGCGCCCGGCTCAAGTCCTCGCAACGTTCTACGTACTCGCCGAAGTAATCGTCACCGGCGAGCATTGCCGCACGGTAGTAGCCGTAAGCGCTGTAGTAACGCAGCCACGGCTCAATGTCGCCGCGCGGCTTCTCGTCGGCGAGTTGTTCGGCAAGCACGATCAACTCATCGCTCTGCTCGGTGTACCACGCGTACTGCAGCTGAGCGGCAAGATCGGCGAGTTCAGCGGCCGCTACCGCCGCCTCCGCTTTCGATAAGCCAAGGAGAGCCAGCAGCAGACCGGCCGCGAGAGAAGACCAATGGCGCGCGGTGTTCATACGTTTAGCGTACCCTATCGAGCCTTTATCGGGGCGTGAACGGCGTCACTGCAAAACGGCCGGCTGCCGTGTTTGCGGCGCGAAAACCAACCTATGATCGATATTGGCGCAAATCTCAGCCACGACAGTTTTGATGCGGATCGCGACGAAGTTATCGCAGCGGCTTTCACCGCCGGCGTCGAGCAAATTGTTGTCACCGGGAGTAGCGGCCCTTCTAATCGCGACGCCGTCGCACTCAGCCGAAAATATCCTACTCGATTGTTCGCTACGGCCGGTATGCACCCTCATTACGCGGCCGACTACAACGCCGACCTGCACCGCGAAATTGGTCTTTCGGCAGCAGACGGGGCGATTGTAGCGGTCGGTGAATGCGGTCTCGACTACTATCGAAATTTGTCGTCACCCAAAGATCAACAGCAGGCGTTTGAGGCGCAGCTCGACATCGCTGAGCAAACCGGGCTGCCGTTGTTCCTGCATCAACGTGATGCGATTGACGACTTCGCACGTATTCTGGCGCCGCGCCGATCTAGGCTAGGACAGGCGATCGCCCATTGTTTCACCGGCCAACGCGATGAGCTCGAGGTCTTGCTGGATCTCGACCTGTCAATCGGGATCACCGGCTGGATCTGTGACGAGCGACGCGGCTTGCACTTGCGCGAACTGGTCCGCGACATACCGCCTGAGCGATTGATGATCGAAACAGATGCGCCGTATCTGCTGCCGCGCACACTCCGACCGAAACCCAAAACACGACGCAATGAGCCGAAGTGGCTCGGCGAAGTGGCGCGAGTCGTCGCACAATCGCTCGATATGCCGACGGCAGAGCTCGGCGCGCTTACCACCGCCAATGCAAGACGTTTTTTTGCTTTGCCGGCACCGGCGGGCGCTACGGCCTCACAGCAGCCCGCGCCAGCGCCTCCCATTCAGCCATGAATGCTCGTACCGCCGGCGGCGGTGAGCGTGGATCGACGGTCTCATATTGCGCCAGCAATTGATCGATCGTGACTACGCCAGCTGGTATGCCTTTCTCAAATCGTGCGCCGCTGGTAAAGATCAGCTTGCCATCTACGGGAACGCTGCGCAGCACCTGACGGACTGCCGCGACCCGGTCATAAAGCGCTGCCTGGGGATTCGGGAACGTGAAGCGCCGTTGGCCGTCGATTACCGTCCATGACTGCATGCGATCCGACCCAAACACGGCGCCGGCAACATCTTTGGTATCGACCACGAGTACGCCGCCGGCAACCAGCAGTACAAGGTCCAAGTGGATGAAACCTTCGTCCGCCTTCGGCAGTACGATGCCCGACAGCTGCGCATAACTGATCGCCGCAAGCTGGCGTGGGAGCGTGCCTTGCCAGCGGCGACGGCGGCGCCAGATGACGATGGCAACGATCACCGCTACAAGGCCACCAAGTCCAACCGCAACAATCACACCCGGGCTCACCGCGCGCCTCGCAGTGCGCTCTTGAATGCGTCCAGCGACGGTTCGATTTCGACAAAACTCGCTGGCGCGTCGAGCAACGCCGCCAAGGCCGGCGGAATCTCAACGGGCCTTTCGAGCAATGGCTCGACCACCGTTTCGAATTTGGCGGGATGCGCGGTCGCGGCGATTGCCCAATCGTGTGCCGTGCGGCGCTCTTCCGCCAAGTGGCGCCACACATCGAAACCCGTCGCGGTGTGTGGGCAGACCGCCAGTCCGAACTCGTCGTACGTCGCTTTCAAGCTGGTGCGTATGGCGGCATCGTCAACACTGGCAGCGCTAACCAGGCCCGTGAGCTCGTCCACTTCACCGAATAGAAACCGTAGCCGCTCCATGTTGCTCGGGTTGCCGACATCCATCGCGGACGCCAACGTCGGCTCGGTCGCCCGGGCCTCGTACTGGCCGCTCGCAAAGTAGTCCGGAATGGTCCGATTGGCATTCGTAGCAAACACGATGTCGGCGATGGGCAAGCCGGCCGCCCGCGCCAGCACCGCAGCCAACCCGTTGCCGAGATTTCCGGTTGGAATGACCAAGGCGAGCGGTTTGCCCGTGTCGCGGTAATGCAGGAGCGACGCGTGCGCATAGTAAACGCTCTGCGGCAGCAGTCGACCGATATTGATGCTGTTTGCCGAGCTGAAACGGAATTCAGTGCCGAGCTGCACATCGGCAAAGGCTGCCTTGACCAAACGTTGGCAGTCGTCGAAGTTGCCGTGGACCGCAAACGCACGAATGTTGTCGCCCCAGCAAGTTAGCTGCTGCTGCTGGCGCGGTGAGACTCGGTCCAGCGGAAACAGCACGCCGACTTCGAAGCCGGGACGGCGGTGAAACGCAGCGGCGACCGCACCGCCCGTGTCGCCGGAGGTTGCGACAAGGATCGTCACCGGCGGCTCGTCGTCGTCGCGCTGCACGAGGCGAGACATGCAGGCGGCGAGAAAGCGCGCGCCGACGTCCTTGAACGCCGCCGTGGGTCCGTGAAACAACTCCAGCAAAAACAAACGTTCGGCGGCGTTACCGCGATCGATCGCCGTCAACGGAATCGGGAAGACAAACGTCTCGCGGCAGATCTCGGCGAGGTCCGCCGCCAACTCCGTGCCTTCGAAAAACGGTTCGAGATAGCGCTCGGCGATGGCAGTCAGGGTGGTCGCGCCGGCAAAGTCGGCGGCAGTGAAACGCGGTAGCGACTCCGGGACGTACAGCCCGCCGTCCTCTGCGAGCCCCTGCAACAGTGCGGCGGGCAACGAGCGACGCACGCCCTCTCGCGTGCTGACGAAGCTCAGCGACACTCGGTTGGCTCCTCTGACGGCGCAAGCAGCCGCGCACCGGGCGCAGAACCCTGACAGACCCATGCGTCCGCGGCAATACCTTGTGCCACAAAGGCGGCCAGCATCGCACGACGAACGGCGCTTGCCGTGTCGACGGGCGCCAACGCAAAAACACTTGGGCCGCTGCCCGACAGCGACGCACCGGCCGCCCCTGCATCGATAGCGGCAGTTCGTACGGCGTCGAACCCAGGAACGGCCGATTTACGCTGCGGTTCAATCATCACGTCCCGCACGACACCGGTGAGCGCGGCAGCGTCGTTGGCCGCGCACGCACACAAAAACGCGGCCAACAGTCCGGTTTGCTCAACAGCCACCGACAGCGGTATGGCTTGTCCTAGCGCGGCTCGGCTTGCCGACGTTTCGACCGTAAGTTCCGGGTGCACGAGTACCGTTGCGATGCCGTCCGGCAAGCGTAGCCGATCGACGTGCGGTAGCCGCACGGCCGGACAGGCGACGAGACCACCGAGCAAACTCGGCGCGACGTTGTCAGCGTGGTAGGCCTTGCTGGCGAACGCCTCGCCGACCATCGCCGCGCCCAGCAATGATGGGAGTGGCAACGGCTCGGGCATGAGCGCGTTGACCGCGACCGCGGCGGCAACGGCGGAAGCCGCCGAACTGCCCATACCGGACCCCAGCGGTATGCCTTTATGCAGATGTAAAGCCACGCCAAATTCCGGTTCGAGATCATTGACGAGCTCAAGGGCCGCTATCCCGGCCGTATTGCCATCGGCATCGGTTGACAACTCGAGCGCGCTGCTCGCGAGCGGTGTCGCGGTCAGCGCCTCGATAACGACGCCTGGTTGCGAGATACGTCGGGCGACGACCACATCGCCGACGCCCTCGATTGCAAGCCCGAGCACGTCGAAGCCGACCGCAACGTTGCCGATTGACGCCGGCGCAAAAGCGACCGCTCTGTCGCGTCCGCCCTTCACGTCAGTCACCACCCTGCAAGAACGACGCAAGCCGCAATACATCGGCGAACACGCCCGCAGCAGTCACGGCGGGACCGGCGCCGGGTCCTTGCACGACCAGTGGATTGTCCGAATATCGATCGGTCGTAAAGCGAATGACGTTGTCGGTCAGATTGATGTTGGCGAACGAATGGTCATCGTCGACCTCAATCAGTCCGACTTCGGCACCGCGTTCGGCATCGAGTCGCCCGACATAGCGAAGCTTGCGTCCGGCCGCAAGCGCACGCGCGTGCCGTTCCGCCATCGCGTCATCATACTCGGGCAGACGCGCCATAAAGGTGTCCACGTCGACATCGACGAGTTCGGCCGGCACCAGCGATTCGACCGCCAGCGAGTCGAGATCGACGTCGAGGCCGATTTCGCGGGCGAGGATGGTAGCCTTCCGAGCCACGTCCATGCCCGACAAATCGTCGCGTGGATCTGGCTCGGTGTAGCCCTGCTGCCTGGCGGTTGCGACGATCGTTGAAAACGGCACGCTGCCGTCGAACTGGTTAAAAAGGTAGGCGAGCGTGCCGGAAAAGATACCGTCGACGCTACGAATCCGATCGCCGGTCGCGATCAGATCTTGCAACGTGTTGATGACCGGCAAACCCGCACCGACCGTGGTTTCGTAGAGGCAGTATGTACCAGCCTGCGCTGCCGCAGCGCGTACCTCCTCCGCCAGCGCGCTCGCACCGCTAAACGCCTTCTTGTTCGGCGTTACGATATGAACACCGCGGCGGAGCCAGCTCGGGTATTGAGCAGCGACGTTGTCATCCGCGGTGCAATCGACAATGACACTGTGCGGCAGATGATCGGCGTCGACATGATCGACAAACGCCGCGAGACCGGGTGTCGCCGGCGCATCGGCGTACGCGTCTTGCCAACGCGCTAGGTCGATACGTCGCGGCTCGTGCAACCAGCGCTTCGAACCGGCAATCGCTCTGACGCGCAGATCGAGATTGAAGCGCTCTGCCAGCGCCTGGCTGCGCTGGCGAATCTGCTTGAGCAATTCAGAACCCACCGTGCCAGGACCGAGCAATCCGATGGACAGTGTCTTACGCGACAAATAAAAACCCGAATGCACGGCCCGTAAAGCCCGGGTCGAGTCGCTGCGGCGGACGACCACGGAAATATTGCGCTCAGACGAACCCTGTGCAATGGCGGCGGCATTGATGCCCGCACCGCCAAGGGTGCCGAGAAATCGCCCCGCGATTCCTGGCACGCCGTTCATCCCGTCACCGACCAACGCAAGAATGCTCATCTCCGGTTCGGCCTCAATTCGCTGAATCTGCCCTTCGGACAGCTCCGTCGCGAACCGACGCCGCAGCGCGTCAACGGCCGCCTCTGCGAGCGACTCCGGCACGGCGCAGCAGATCGAATGCTCCGAACTGGCTTGCGAAATCAGCACCACTGAGACATCAGCGGCGTGCAAAGCCGAAAACAGCCGATCAGCGGTGCCCGGTACGCCAATCATGCCAGCACCTTCAACATTGATGAGCGCAATACCATCGATCGCAGTGATGCCCTTGATGGGCTGATCGCGATCCGACACGGCGATGATCCGCGTGCCGGGTCGAGCGGGCTGGAAGGTGTTGCGGATGAGAATCGGGATATCGTTTTCGACCGCCGGCCCCATTGTCTGCGGATGAATGACTTTGGCGCCGAAATACGCGAGCTCCATCGCTTCGTTGTACGAAACGGTATCGATCACCTCAGCTTCCGGCACGCGGCGCGGATCGGCGGACAATACGCCGTCGACATCCGTCCATATCGTGAGGTCACGAGCTTCAAGCAATGCGGCGAATATCGAGGCTGAGAAATCGCTGCCGTTGCGGCCCAAGGTGGTCTGCAGCCCGGTTTCGTCCGACGCAATGAAGCCGGTTATGACCACGATGCCCGAGAAATCGGCGGCGATCTCGTTGCCCAAGCGCTCGCGCGACGCCTCCCAGAGAATCGTTGGCGCTAACTTGGTTTGCCGCACCGTCAGTGCCTTGCGAGCATCCAGCCAGTTCACGTCACGGCTCGCGCCGATTTGCTCGTCGAGCAACGCGCTCAATAATCGCGCCGACCAGATTTCACCGAAGCCGGCAATGAGGTCTTGGCTACGCTGCGGCGCGGAGCGAACCAACGAGATGGCTTTGAGGACATCGCCAAGGCCGACGATGTCGGCGTGAAAATCAGCGAGGACCTGCGTTCGATTTTCCGGCGCGAGCAAACAACCCACGGTCATTTCATAGCGCGCGGCAATGTCGGCGAGCGGTTCAGCGAAATCAATAGCACCCGCCTCGGCCGCACGAATCAGCGCCAACAGTGCATCGGTCATGCCACCCATCGCGGATACGACGATGCCAAGCGGCACACCGCCGGGTACTGCCGTCGCAATGCCTGCGACGCGACGAAAACAATCGGCATCGGCGAGCGACGAGCCGCCAAATTTGTACACCGTCCAGTCTTTCACTGCTCGTCTTCCGTAGTAATTGTTGCAATGCGCCGCGCAGCGCGGCGGCCAATCATACCGCCTGCCACACGAGTTTTGCGGCACGAACGCCGCTATCTCAGCGCATTGTGCGCAGGCTACGGCTGACGGTCAGGCCGGTTGTTTGAGCAGCGGCTTGGTTGACGCATAATCAAAGACCGCGTGGGGTGAGGACGTTTCGTGCTGTCATGGCTAGGTAAGAAGCGCTCGACGCTGTGCCAAACGGTATCCCTGCCCGGCGATGTAGGTGTGGTTGGCTTGCCCGCTGGCATGGAAAACCGCCTGGACGGCTCCGACACGTTGTTGGCCTGGCCCGCAAGACACAGCGACATTTTTCTGCGTTTCTCGAGCGTGTCATTCGACGCCAACAGCGGCAGTGACGATCGCGCTGCTCGGTTCGTGCGCAAACGGGCGCTGGAGCACGGCTGGCGCTATCGCAATTCGCCTGGCAAGGTCATCGCAACATACGAATCCAAAGCGCGCGAAGAAGGCAAGACCGTTAACGTTCGGTATTGGGAAGTGGGTCAGCGCGCAACCGTCGTTATTTTTTCGGTCACCGTCACCGCGAACCGCATGCGCGCGCGACACGTAAGAGACCTGCTGAGCGCCGCAGAAGCTATCGCTGACAGTATCGACATCCGTAAGTACTTTGAGTCTGTTCCGCTCGCCGGTGGTGACCATGCGGCCACTAGCGTCGAAACGCTCGATCCAGTGCCACAGCAGTTTCGGCGCTTTGCCGCAGCCGAAGAAGACTGGCTGGAGGCGAGCCGAAACACGGCTGTCCGGCTGGCGTTTCGATATGCGCAAGCGGCCCCGCTCGATCCGGCAACCTTGGACGCGGTCTTTGCTGCATGGCACGAGGACGACGTCATTAAGCGCTTGCCCCCAGAGCAACTCGTCGATGCATTGGGCGCCGCGTTTGGTGACTATCTAGTCGCCCATGAACAATTCGACTGGGGTGTGTTGAGCGATGAGTTCGGATCCGAGCTCGTCGTGCGTCATGCCATTGGTTCGACCACAGCGTTCCCGCGATCGAGTGTGCAAAAGCGCATCGATAACTTTGAACCGAGCGTGTTTCAGCAACTGCATGCCGTTATCCGACACCAACTCAACGAACTCGACCCGCAAGGTAACGCCGAGACGGACCGCCACCGCCACTGAGCCAAGCACGCGACGCCAAGCGATCCGCTAGGCGACGGAGTTTTCGGCAAAACGCCCAAACGGTTGGCTGCGCTGGAGAGGTGTGGTGGGCCGTGTAGGATTCGAACCGAGCCGCCCGGCGCAGTGATCGGGCTTATTCGCCGAAGTGCGGCTCAGCTGTGGGACGGTGTTTCCGGCGACGCGCTAAAGCGCTAATCGATACCAGGAAGGTATGGTGGGCCGTGTAGGATTCGAACCTACGACCAATTGGTTAAAAGCCAACTGCTCTACCAACTGAGCTAACGGCCCGCAGCCCCGGAGGCGAAGCGCGAAATCATACAGCAATCGTCGCTGGCCGCAAACGCTCGCTCTATGCGTACCGCGTAGGATCGTCGACACCCGCAGCGCGAAAACCCTCGGCCCGGAGCCGACAGGCGTCACAGCGACCGCACGCGCGGCCGAGTTCGTCCGGCTGGTAGCAAGATAGGGTCAACGAATAATCGACGCCCAATTCCGTGCCGCGGCGAATGATCTCCGCCTTGGACAAGGTTACCAGCGGCGCGTCGATCTTGATCGGGGCGCCCTCTACGCCTCGCTTGGTCGCGAGCGTGGCCAGATGCTCGAATGCAGCGATAAACTCCGGTCGACAATCGGGGTAGCCCGAGTAGTCGACGGCATTGACGCCGATGCCGATGCGGTTCGCGTCCACGACTTCGGCCCAGGCCAGCGCCAACGACAAAAACACCGTATTGCGTGCCGGTACGTAGGTGATGGGAATGCCTTCGCTCGGCGTCTCCGGTACGGCAAGGCTCGCATCGGTCAGCGCCGACCCACCAACGCCGGCGAAATCGATTCGCATCGTGCGGTGTTCTGTCGCGCCCAGCTGTCGCGCCACCCGTTCTGCGGCAGCGAGTTCGACGCGATGGCGCTGGCCATAGTCGAAACTCAACGAGAAGCACTCGTGCCCTTGCGCTTGCGCCATTGCAAGTACCGTTGCCGAATCGAGACCGCCGGACAGCAGCACGACGACGTTGTCACGCGACGCCGTCAACGGCCCGGCCCATCGCCCCAAAGGAGCTTATGCAGTTGCAGCTGCAGCCGTATTCGGCGTGGATTTGCGACCAGCCAGTCGGCCAATTCACGGTTCGACAGTTCTTCATAACTAGGCGAGAAAAATACCGTAACCTTATGAACTAATTCATATTGATCGACGATACCACACGCCCAATCGAAATCCTCACGACTGCAGATGACGAACTTGACGACGTCTGTCGCGCGCAACGCTGCAAGGTTGCTCCACCGGTTCCGGTTAGCCTCCGCCGAACCAGGCGTCTTGATGTCCACTACACGAACAACCCGCGAGTCAATCGCTTCGATCGGAAATGCGCCGCTGGTTTCAATCGAGACATCAAATCCCGCATCGCAAAGTGCCGTTAGCAGGTCCGTGCAGTTCGGCTGTGCCAACGGTTCACCGCCAGTAACGCAAACGGCCGGTGCCGCCGATTCGGTTGCCGCGGCGACCAGTTGGTCGATACTCCGCCACTCACCGCCATGAAACGCGTAGGCCGTGTCGCAGTATTGGCATCGCAGCGGGCAACCGGTCAAGCGAATGAAAAACGTCGGCAAACCGGCAGACAGAGCCTCACCCTGCAGCGACAAAAACGTTTCGGAAATGCGCAGCCGACTGGCAATCGGCAAAGCATCGCGCGTGCTAGCCACGCTGACCCATTAGCGCTCTTCGGACTGCATCCGGGCGAGTCGCTGACCGGCTAGGCGAGCCGCGGTAGTTTCCGAGTACTCTGCCTCGACGCGCGCCAATGCGCTGCGTGCCTCCGCCCAGTTTTCGAGCTCATAGTTGCAGTAACCGATTTTCAGCAGCGCATCCGGCACTTTCGCCGACCGTGGATAGTCTCGGACGACGGCCTCAAAGGCAGCAAGCGCCTCGTCGTAACGCAGCAGCACGTAATGCGACTCCGCAAGCCAGTACTGGGCGTTATTGGCCCACTGTGACTCTGGATAGGTCGTGAGAAACTCATTGAACGCGTTGATCGCCTCTTCGTAGCTACCGTCCTTGACCATGTCGAAGGCCGCACGGTAGTTGCTTTCGTCCGACCCGCCCGGAACTGGCAGCGCGCTGTCGTTCGTGGCAACGGCGACGCGGCTCACGCCCTGCTCGAGCGACGCCATCCGTGCATCGAGATCGACGTACAGGTCGCGCTGGCGTTTCTCGGTTTCTGTCACCGTGTAATCCAACTGCTCGACCTGACCGCGGAGCGTGGCGATTTCCTGCGCGAGGGAATCAACCGAGGCCGCCAGATTAACGATGCTGTCGTTTTGAACGACACGCTCGAGTGACACGATGCGCCGCTCCAACTCGTTGAGTTTGATCAGCACCGGATCTTCTTGCGGCGGTGTCGTGACGCAAGCGGAAAGACCCGCGCCGAGCAGTACCACTACGCTCGCCGTAGTGCGAATTGCTTTCATGGTGCGTCCCTTAACGGTAGACGAGCACAACACGGCGGTTCTGGCGATACGCTTCTTCGTTGCTGCCAAGCGCGGCTGGGCGCTCTTCGCCGAAACTGACCACGCTGATCTGGCCAGCCGACGCGCCCTGCACTAAGAGTACCCGCCGTACCGCCAGCGAGCGCCGCTCGCCAAGGCCAATATTGTATTCCCGCGAACCGCGCTCGTCGGCATGGCCCTCGAGTCGTACGCGCAGACTCGGCTGAGCCGCCAGGCGCCGCGCGTGTTCCGCCAGTACGCTCGCGTATTGCGAGGAGATTTCGCTCTTGTCGTATTCGAAATAAATAACGGTTTCGAGTGCGCCGCTGTCGTCGCCAATCGCGCTGCCGGCGCCGACGCCGTCGTCGTTAAGACCGCTGCCTCGCGCGCTGCTGTTTGCCGGTGGCGCGTCGTCGACCGCTGAGATTTCTGGCAGCGGTGCAGGTGTCGAGCCGCAGCCGCTGAGCGCGACCGCCAGCAATACGCCGAGCGTTAATGTTCGTGGATTCATGATCGGGCCTCGAAAAAATAGGTTGGGCGCCGCGAAGTCGCGAAATATATCAGAATCTTGGAGAGCGTATTTCGTCGATCGTTCAACGTCGGTACGGCGACCACGCCGGTTCGCGAACGTCACCATCGCTGGCTGCCAGGCGTTGCCGTACCGCGCCGTCAATCGACACGGTGGCAAGCACGCCTTGGCCGTTGCGCCGCGTCGCGTAAATGATGGTCTCGCCGTTCGGCGCGAACGCGGGCGACTCATCCTGCGTACCCTCGGTCAAAACCAGCACGCTGCGCCGGTCGACGTCATGCACGGCGATGCGAAATTTGCCTCGATCGTCGTGCACTACAGCCACTTTGTCGGCGCCCGGCGACAGTCGCGGTCGAGCATTGTAGCCACCCTCGAACGTGATCCGCTCGATGTCACCGCCGCCGACCGGCACCCGGTACACCTGCGGTGCGCCCGCTCGGTCAGACGTGAAGTAGACAAAACGCCCATCCGGCGAGAACGAAGCCTCGGTGTCGATGGCCCGGTTCGTAGTCAATCGGGTGGTCTCACCATCGGCTACACGGATCAGCCAAATATCTGGATTGCCGCTGGCCCCGGACAGCGTAACGGCCAGGGTTCGACCGTCCGGCGACCAGGCTGGCGCACCGTTGATGCCGGGACGCCGCGACACGGTTCGGATCGTGCCCGTGCGAAGCGTTTGCACAACAATCGAGGACTGCCCGCCTCGAAAAGAGACGTAAGCGAGTTCACGGCCGTCCGGCGACCACGTCGGCGACATCAGCGGATACCCGTCCGACTCGGCAATTTTGTACTGGTTCTCGCCGTCGGCGTCCGAAACGACCATGGCATAGCGTTCGCTGCCGGGCTGCCCGGACGCCGTGACGTAGGCAATGCGCGTCGAAAAAATACCGGGAATGCCGGTGAGCTGTTCGTAGATCATGTCGGCCGCTCGATGGGCGGCCAGACGCATGCCGCGCTCCGATGTCGGTAAACGGTAGCCAAGAATTTGGCGACCACCGTATACGTCGAACAGCTGAAACTGAATCAGATACCCATCGCCGGTCGACTCGATTCGACCAACGACCAGCGAATCCACCGAGACGCGGCGCCAATCGTCAAAATTGACCTCGACGCCACGTGTCGGGCGATTCAACATGCGATCGACCGACAACGGCTCGAAACGTCCGCTTCTGGCAAGATCGTTAGCGATCACTGCAGCGACGTCGACCGGCAGCTTTTTCGCGCCCTCAAAACCAAACGGCACGACGGCGATCGGCGATGGCTTAATGCCGACTTTGTCGAGTTCAATGACCAGCTCGGCGCGTAGCGACGGCACGAAAAATGTCGCCAGCACGCACAGCAGCCCCGCCAGAAGTTTGTCGATTGACCGCATCGTTATTGGTCCTCGTTGGAAAACAGAATTCGCAGGTTGGCATCCCACAATCGCATGTCGTCCGGCAGCGGGAATGGCGACGCCCGTTCAGCCGCTGACCGCAACGACCGTTCGAGCGGCTCGTTGCCACCGCATTCGACGCTTTCGACATTCGCGAGATCGCCGGTGCGAAGCTGCCGAACGAGCAGTACGCAGTCGACCCGGCCACTAACCGGCGGTGGCGACCAAAACCTTTGAATGCGTTGCTTAATAGCCAGAACGTAAGCGGCCTGCTGGCCCGAGTCGACGGCATCGCGCACGGCCTCTTCGTCGGCAATCGCGGCCTGCAGCGCTTCCTCAGCCTCACGCTTGCGGCGAGCCTCTTGGGCCGCCCGGGCCCGCTCCGCAGCGGCTTTGCGCTCGCGCTCCTCGGCAGCGCGGCGCTCTTGCTCTTTACGGCGCTGCTCGGCCTTGCGGCGTTCCTCGGCCAGCCGCGCCTCTTCCGCTAAGCGCTGTTCTTCGGCTAGGCGTTTTTCCTCCGCCAGCCGCGCCTCTTCGGCGCGTCTTTTCTCTTCGGCCAAGCGCTGCTCCTCGGCGCGCCTTTGTTGTTCCGCGATGCGCTGCTCTTCGGCGAGTCGAGCCTCTTCGGCACGACGGCGTTCGTCCGCTTCGCGCTGCTCGCGCTCGGCCTGCTCGCGGGCGAGCTGCTCGGCGTTATCGTCTATCGGCTCGGGCTCGTCGATAGGCACCGGGATCGGCTCGACCTCGATCGGACTCGGTTCGAGCGGGCCAACGACGGCTCCTTCGATGATGTTCGCCGCGACCGGCTGCGCACCACCCGCCGACCGCAAGCCGACCAGCAACAGCGCGACAAGCAGCACGTGACCGATCACGGTGACGGTCAGCGGCAGCGCGTTGTCGAGCATATCGCGCACAATTGATGCGCCGTCAGGCGCCGTCCTCCACTTCCGGAGGGTCAGTGATGAAGCCAATTCGCGGTGCGCCGCCGCGCTGCAGCAGCACCATCGCCGTCACGACGCGACCGTACGGCACGCGATGATCGGCCTTGACCAGCACCGGCGTCTCAGGACGCTCATCCAAGATCAAACGCGTTTGCCGAACAATCTCGTCGTCCGCCAGCGGCGAGTTCCCCTCCGCGCCAGTATTCAGATAGAGCTGGCCAGCCTCGTCCACGGACAGCACCAGCGGCAGATCGTCTTCGGTCAGCGATGCGTCCAACGGCTTGGCCGCTGCTTTCGGCAATTCGACTTCGATGCCTTGGGTCAGTAGCGGCGCTGTGACCATGAAAATGATCAGCAATACGAGCATCACGTCGATGTACGGCACGACGTTGATCTCGCCCAGCAGACGACGTTTGTTGCTCATTGGCCCAACCTCGGCGAGTGCGAGTGTCGCTCCAGAATGGTTGAGAATTCCTCGACAAAGTTGTCGAAGCGATTCTCGATTCGGTTCACCTGATCCGCATAGCGGTTGTAGAAAATCACCGCCGGAATCGCGGCGAACAGGCCCATCGCGGTCGCTATCAATGCTTCGGCAATTCCGGGCGCCACCAGTTCCAGCGTTGCCGTCTGGGTCGAGTTTCCGAGCTGAATAAATGCATCCATGATGCCCCAGACGGTGCCGAACAGACCGACGTAGGGACTCGTCGAGCCGATCGTAGCGAGCGTGGCCAAGCTCTGCTCGAGACGGTCCACTTCGCGCGTTTGCGCAACGCGCATCGCCCGTCGCGAACTCTCGACGAGTTTCTCTGTTTGAATGTCCTTGCGACTCGCAATGCGGCTGAACTCGCGAAAGCCGGCCTCGAAGATCCCGGCCATACCCTGCGATTTGCCGGCTTTCCGTTCGAGCCCTTGATAGAGCCGCGACAGATCGCCGCCGGACCAAAACTCGTTCTCAAAAGCATCGGCTTGGCTGCGTGCGCGCACGATTAGCCGGCGTTTCTTGGCGATGATGAACCACGACACCAGTGACGCCGCCAACAACAGCAACATGACGACCTTGACGACCCAGCTCGCCTCGAGCACGAGATTAAGAATCGAAAATTGGTCTTCTAGGGCAAATTCCATGAATTCAGCTCTCCGCAATCAGATGCGCCGGCAGGCGCGCCGGTCGCATGCTGCTTGCCTGCAGGAATGCAATCGTTACCACCGCGCGGCAGTGCGCGATTGTGTCGTCATGGCTGGCCACAACACGCTGTCGCAATACAAAACTCGCCCGCCGACGTTCGGCCAACGTGACAGTTGCCTGCAACTCATCGTCATAGCGCGCCGGAATCAGGTAGTCGGTTTCGATTCGTGTAACGACAAACAATCGATCTGCCTCGCGGAGCGCCGGTTGATCGACGCCTTGCGCGCGCAGCCACTCGGTCCGCGCACGCTCCAGAAACTTGAGATAGTTCGCGTAGTACACGATGCCCTGCGCATCCGTGTCCTCGTAATAGACGCGCACTGGCCAGCGAAATTCGGCAGTCGGCAACACGGCGTTCACCGGTCAGTCGAACAGCGGCAGATTCGATTCGGCCGGCTGAGTGAGCGGCGTCAGGCCGAAGTGCAGGTACGCCGAGCGCGTTGCCACGCGACCGCGCGACGTGCGCATCAAAAAGCCCTGTTGAATGAGATATGGCTCGATGACGTCCTCGATGGTGCCGCGTTCTTCGCCGATGGCTGCCGCGAGTGAATCCACACCGACCGGCCCACCGTCGAATTTTTCGATGACCGCGAGCAACAAGCGTCGGTCCATTGCATCGAAGCCGTGCGGATCAACAGCGAGTAAGTCGAGTGCTTCGGCCGCTACCTTGGCCGACAGCCTGCCGTCGGCTTTGACCTCAGCAAAGTCGCGCACGCGCCGCAGCAATCGGTTTGCGATCCGCGGCGTGCCTCGCGAGCGCGCCGCAATCTCTCGGCAGCCCCGGTCATCGGCCGGCATGTTCATGAGTCCGGCGGAGCGCGCAACGATCGCTGCGAGTTCGTCGGCAGCGTAGAACTCGAGCCGTTGCACAATGCCGAAGCGATCGCGCAGCGGCGATGTCAGCAGGCCGGCCCTCGTAGTAGCTCCGACCAACGTAAACGGCGGCAGGTCGATTTTCAGGGAACGGGCCGACGGACCTTCGCCGATAACGATGTCGAGCTGAAAGTCTTCCATCGCTGGATAGAGCACTTCCTCTACGACAGGGTTGAGCCGATGTATCTCGTCGACGAACAGCACATCGCGCGGCTCGAGATTGGTCAATATTGCGGCCAGATCGCCCGCACGCTCGAGCACCGGCCCGGACGTTTGCCGCAGCCCCGCGGACAATTCGTTAGCGATGATGTGTGCCAGGGTCGTTTTGCCAAGTCCCGGCGGGCCAAAAATCAACACATGATCGAGCGCCTCCTCGCGACGGCGAGCGGCCTCGATGAAAACGTCCATTTGCTGCTTTACGGTCGGTTGTCCGACGTATTCGGCAAGCGTCCGCGGTCGCATGGCGCGATCGAACACGGATTCTTCCTCACGCCCCGCCGCATCGATCAAGCGCTCATCGCTCATCGCGACACCGCCTGTTTCAGCGCCTGACGCAAAATGTCCTCGGTGCTACTCGAACTGGTATCAATCGCGTCGAGCAAACGCGTCACCTCGGCCGGTTTGTAGCCGAGAGCCAGCAACGCATCGGCAGCCTCTGCGCCGGCGCTCTCTGCTGATGCGACTTGGATGCGAGTGACGTCGACGACGCTGGCCTCGCCAAGCTTGTCGCGCATCTCAACGATCAGACGCTCGGCCATCTTTTTGCCAATGCCCGGCAACTGAATGAGGCTCTTGGAATCGTCAAACTGCACGCAGCGTCGGAAACCGTCCACGCTGATACCCGACAGGATGGCCAGCGCGACACGCGCGCCGACGCCGGTGACACGCAGCAACGAGCGGAACAAGTCGCGTTCGGCCAGCGTCGCGAAACCGTACAGCGATTGCGCGTCCTGGCGCACCATAAAATGCGTGACGAGCGTGGCTTCGGCGCCGATCGCCGGAAGCTCGAAGAACGTTGACGTTGGAACCTCGAGTTCGTAGCCGACGCCGGCGACGTCAAGGACGAGCCACGGTGCACGTTTGCTGACAACCAGGCCGCGCAGCTGACCGATCATGCACTTGCCCGACCGATCGCCGATCGCGCGCCGCGTGAATGCGCATGACAAAGCGCGATTGCCAGCGCGTCAGAAGCATCGAGCGGCAGTCGGGCGGGCGCCGCTTTCAACAGCAGCTTCACCATGTGCTGCACTTCGGACTTCTCAGCGCTGCCGCGCCCGGTAACGGCGAGCTTGATGGCGCGCGGGGCGTATTCATGGATCGACGTCGCGAATGCGAAACTTGCGCACATGACTGCCGAGCGTGCCGCCCCGAGCTTCAGCGCACTCGAGGCGTTTGCGCTGACAAAAACGCTCTCGATGGCCATTTCGTCCGGTTCGAAATCAATAAACAGATCGGCGGCGGCGGCGTGGATCGCGCGCAACCGGGCGTGAAAATCACCGCTAGTGCTGCGAATAACGCCGCTTGCTACGTGCTGCCATTGCTCGCCGTCGCCGCGGATGACGCCGTAGCCGGTAAACCTCGAGCCTGGGTCGACGCCGAGGATGCAGATACCGTCCGCCAACGCTCAGCCAGCCTCCGCTAGCGCGTCTTCCGGGAACTCGGCATTGCTGTAAACCTCCTGCACGTCGTCGAGATCCTCGAGCGCATCGAGCAGCTTGAGCATTGTCGCCGCGCTGTCCGCATCGAGTTCAGCCGTCGTTGTCGCGCGCATCGTCAACTCCGCTGACTCTGGCACGAGTCCGGCCGTACGAACGTTTCTGGTGACCGCTTCGAAGTCGGCGGGGTCAGTGAGCACTTCGATGGATTGATCGTCCGCCACGACGACATCCTCGGCGCCGGCTTCGATGGCAACTTCCATAACCTGCTCTTCGTCGGCGTCAGGGCCAAACAGGAGCTGACCGACGTGATTGAAAAGATAGGCGACCGAACCGTCGGCACCCAAATTGCCACCGTATTTCGAGAATGCGTGGCGAACTTCGGCGACAGTGCGATTTTTGTTGTCCGTCAGGCAATCGACCATCACAGCAACGCCAGCCGGCCCATAACCCTCGTAGCGCGCTTCTTGATAATCGCTACCGTCGATCTCGCCACTACCGCGTTTGATCGCCCGCTCGATGTTGTCCTTCGGCATGCTTTGCGCCTTCGCCTTGTCGACGGCGAGCCGCAAGCGCGGATTTGCGTCCAGATCGCCGCCACCCATGCGTGCAGCAACGGTAATTTCGCGTATCAGTCGGGTGAACAGCTTGCCGCGCTTTTTATCTTGCGCGCCTTTGCGGTGCTGGATGTTCGCCCACTTACTGTGACCTGCCATGTCGTTCCCAAAACTCTTGCGTCAAAAACGAAACCGCACGCCGATCAAAAGACCATTGTCCAGCGTAACCTCTGGGCCTTGGTCGGTTTCTGCGCGGATGTAGCGCGCGCCGATGTAAATATCCGCGTCGCGCAGCACGTTGTAACTCGCCCGCGCGCCGAGCTCGACGAATTCCTCGAGGTCACCGAAACCCAGTACGTCCGGCGCGTAGTACAGATGCGCACCAACACTGAACCGGTTGGCGTTCGGAAACACGTATTTGACGAAGCCGCCAACCGCCAGTGCGAACTCGTCGTCGTCGATGTCGTCTGGCGACAAATAGACGAGGCGGCCGCCAAGACCTGCGGTCAATGGCACCTCGACGGCCGCGTCATCGACCAGATGCGCGCCAAAATGAACGTATTCGCCTCGATCCTGGTGCGTCAAAACCGACGCATCGAGCTGAATCCGTGAGCCTGCATCCCAGGCCACCGTCAGTCGTGCTGCGTCGTCATTGACGTTCAGATCGAGTTCGGTGGCGAAAGCCGAAGTTGCGCCCATCAGCACCAAAGCGGTGCCAATCAGCGACCAGACCGATCTCGTCAGGTGCATGATTCCGTGTATAAAACCCAACCCAAGCGTCGCGGAATCCGCGCTGCGTTGGTCGTATCATAACGGACATCGAATCGACGGGACACCGGCGCCATGGTTGCGACCAGCGACCCTCCAACAAACCACCGCGACGCACTGGACGAGCGCTGTCGCCAGTTTGCGGCAACCGCCGCGGCGCGACTCGAGCGCGCGGACCTCGTTTCCGAGGTTGACGTCACGCATGCGTTGATGCGCGAGCTCGTTGACGATCCGGTGTTGCTTGGCGCCACCTGCCTGGGCCCGCTGTTGCGTGATGGCCTGGTGGACAACCGCGATATTGAGCAAGCGCTCGGCAAGGAAATCGCCGCGTTTTGCGCGCAGCTGGTCCGGCTGCAGAAGCTGACCGACGATCACGAGCTGGATCTCAGCGGCCGCACGCGTCCGGAACAGGCCGAACCTATCCGTCGCTTGTTGCTCGCCGTCGTGAACGACGTGCGGCTGATCCTCGTGCTCCTGTGTGAAAAAGTCCACGCATTGCGTGAATCCCGCCGGCTCCCGGCGGAGGAGCAGCAACGTCTCGCGCTGGAAACGCAGAACCTCTATGCACCGCTCGCCAACCGCCTCGGCGTTTGGCAGCTGAAATGGGAACTCGAAGACCTGAGCTTCCGGACGCTGCAAGCGGACGATTACCGGGAGATCGCGAGAGCGCTAAAAGCCCGCCGCAGCGATCGTGAGGACTTTCTGGAGCAGGTGAAACACACGTTGGGCGCGGCGCTGGCCGAGGCCGGCATCGTGGCGACGATCAGCAGCCGACCGAAACATATTTTCAGCATCTATCGAAAGATCAGCCGCAAGAAATCGAGCATCGAAACGCTGTCCGACCTGCGTGCCGTGCGTCTTTTGGTCGACGACGTAAAGACCTGCTACGCCGCGCTCGGCGTTGTCCACCAGCTTTGGCCCTACGTTCCGCAAGAATTCGATGACTACATCGCCAATCCGAAGCCAAACGGCTATCGCTCGTTGCATACCGCGGTTATCGGACCGCACAAGCTGACGCTCGAAGTCCAGATTCGGACCCACGACATGCATACGCATGCCGAACTCGGTGTCGCTGCGCACTGGCGTTACAAGGAAGGCGGCACCGCGCAACCGGCGTTTGAGCAGAAAATCCGCTGGCTGCGTCAGTTGCTCGAGCCGGGTGCCGAGCGTGCCGGCGAGTTCCTCGATCAGGTCCGCGAGGAAATCCTCGACGATCGCGTTTACGCCATCAGCCCGAAAGGCGACATCATCGATCTGCCAGCCGGTGCGACGCCGCTCGATTTTGCGTATCAAGTGCACACCGAGATTGGCCATCGCTGTCGCGGCGCCAAAATCGACGGGCGCATCGTCCCGCTGACCTACCGCATCAATAACGGCGACCGCGTCGAGATCATTACCCATCGAGAACCGGCGCCAAGCCGCGACTGGCTTTCCCCGCAGCTGGGATTCGTCGCATCGACACGGTCGAGAACCAAGATTCGCGCCTGGTTCCGGCAATTGGATCGCGAGCAGCATCTCAAGCAAGGTCGCGAAACGCTCGATCGCGAATTGACGCGGCTCGGCGCCAAGCGCGTCGACGCCGAGGCCATCGCCAAGCAGCTCAAAGTCGCGTCGGTTGACGCCCTCTACGTTGCGCTCGGCGCTGGCGACTTGAGCCCAGCAGCGGTCGTCAACGCCGTGCAGCATCTCTCAGCCGTCGCCGTACCGGACGCACTGCCGCGACGGCGCCGGCGGCAACAGGTCGAAGAGGACAGCGGCAAACCCGCCGTGCACGGTGTCGGCGGCCTGCTCAGCCATTTCGCCCGCTGCTGTCGACCGCTGCCACCCGACCCCATCGTCGGCTATATCACGCAGGGGCGCGGTATCAGCGTGCACCGGCGCGATTGCGGCAACCTGCGCCGACTCATCGCCGATCATCCGGAACGCGAACTCGAGGTGTCGTGGGGCGAATCGCAGCAACGCTACGTCAGCGACGTCAGCGTCCTCGCGCAGGATCGACCCGGCATTTTGCGTGACGTCGGCGGCGTTTTCGCCGATCAAGACATCTCGGTGCTGCGCTGCGACTCACGCTCGATCCGCGGCAGCGGCGAAGCGCAACTCCGCCTCAGCGTCGAAGTCGGTGACTTAAACGCACTCAGCAACGCCCTCAGCCGCCTCGCGGCGTTGCCGTACGTCTTTAGCGCCAAACGCGTGCGATGACGACTAAACGGTCGATTTCGGACCAGCGGATGGAGAGAACCGCAGCGCATCCGTCGAAGTCGACGCGCTGAGAGGCGTTCAGGCGCGTGCAGAACTAGGAGAAAATGCCGGAGAAAGCGGAGTGTACAAATGCGTACATGAGCATTTCGAGGGCATTTTCGACACCGTTCTGGACCGTATCAACCGCGGGTCGAAAGAACCGCAGCGCATCCGTCGAAGTCGACGTGCTGAGAGGCGTTCAGGCGCGTGCAGAACTAGGAGAAAATGCCCGAAAAAGCG
>JBCAXA010000006.1:0-138479 GCA_038534295.1 Pseudomonadota bacterium | reverse complement strand
GGGCATTTTCGACAACGTTCTGGACCGCATCAACCGCGGGTCGAGAGAACCGTAGCGCAGCCGTCGAAGTCGACGCGCTGAGAGGCGTTCAGGCGCGTGCAGAACTAGGAAGGGACAGCCAAAAACGCGCAGCGTACTTGCGGCGTACGTGAGCATTTTTTGGCTGGCCCTGACAACGTTCTGGACCGTATGAACCGCCTCTCAGCTATTTGTTAATGGCGTGGAGGGCTTTCTTGTCTACGGCCAGCGCCGCTTCGTGAACGGCCTCCGACAACGTCGGATGCGCGTGCACCGTTCGCTGAATGTCCTCGGCGCTGGCCGAGAACTCCATCGCTAGCACCACTTCGGCGATCAGCTCGCCGGCCATTGGGCCGATAATGTGCACGCCCAGAATTTCGTCGTTTTCGGCGTGCGCGATCACTTTGACGGTACCGCTGGCCTGCTCCATCGCTTTGGCGCGGCCGCTGGCGGCGAAACTGAACGTACCGACCTTGTACGGCATCCCGGCGGTCTTGACCTCTTCCTCGGTCTTGCCGACCCACGCGATCTCAGGTGCGGTGTAGATGACCGACGGGATGACGTCATAGTTGACCTCGGTGCTCTCGCCGGCGATCAGGTCCGCAACCATCACCGCCTCTTCGCTGCCTTTGTGCGCGAGCATCGGGCCGCGCACGCAGTCACCACAGGCCCAGACGTTGCGCGCTGTCGTCCGGCACTCCTCGTCGACAACGATGAAACCGCGACCATCGACCCGCACGCCACATTCTTCGCTGAGCAGACCATCGGTGTAAGGCCGTCGGCCGACCGCGACCACCACTTTGTCAACGGTAATCGACTGTTGACCGGAGCGATCTTCGTACACCAACTCGATGCCGTCGTCGCCGACGTTAGCGGCGGTGACTTTCGCACCCAGGCGAATGTCGAGTTTCTGCTTTTTGAAGTCACGCGCCGCCTCTTTGGCGATCTGGCTGTCGGCCAGCGCGAGAAAATCTTCGAGCGCCTCGAGCACGACGACGTCCGAGCCGAGCCGATTCCATACCGATCCCAGCTCTAGGCCAATGACGCCGCCGCCGATCACGCCGAGCCGCGGCGGTGGCTCGGTGAATTCCAGCGCACGCCACGAATCGACGATATTGACCTCGTCAAACGGCATAAACGGCAGTTCGATGGGCAACGAACCGGTGGCCAAGATGACGTGCTTGGCCTGGACGGTTTCGGTCTCGCCGTCACGATGCGCGATCTCGACTTTGTTGTCGCCGAGCAGCTTTGCGCGGCCGACGATCGGCGTGACTTTGTTGGCTTTGAAAAGCGCGCCGATGCCGCCGGTCAGTTGTTTGACGATACCGGCTTTGCGTTTTTGCATCTGCGCAATGTCGATGCCGACGTCTCCCGTGCTGATGCCGTGGTGCGCGAATTCGTGCTGCGCACGATGCAGCAACTCGGAAGACTCGAGCAGCGCTTTTGATGGGATACAGCCGGCATTCAGACAGGTACCGCCAAACGCATGGGTACCGTCGTAATTGGTCCAGTCGTCGACACAGGCGACACTCATGCCGTTCTGCGCCGCGCGAATAGCGCCGGGATAGCCGCCGGTACCCCCGCCGATGACAACGACGTCGTAACTTTTGCTCATGCTCGGAACCCTCTACAGGCCGAGGAGCAACCGTTCCGGATGCTCCAGCGATTCTTTGATATTGACTAGGAACTGCACCGACTCGCGCCCATCGATAATGCGATGGTCGTACGTGAGCGCGAGGTACATCATCGGCCGCGGTTCGATATTGCCGTCGACGACCATCGGGCGTTGCTGAATATTGTGCATGCCAAGAATCGCGCTTTGCGGCGGATTGATGATTGGCGTCGACATCATCGAGCCGAAGATACCGCCATTCGTCACCGTGAATGTGCCACCGGTCAGCTCCTCGATCCCGATCCTGCCTTCGCGCGCTCGAACGCCCAAGTCACCGATGCCTTGCTCAATTTCTGCGAAGCTCATGAGACCTGCATCGCGCAAAACTGGTACCAGCAAGCCACGCTCGGTCGAAACCGCGATGCCGATATCCTGGTAGTTGTGGTACAGAATGTCGCTGCCCTCAACCGATGCGTTAACGACCGGAAATTTCCGCAGCGCCTCGCACGCGGCTCTGACAAAAAACGACATAAAACCGAGCTTTACGTCGTATTTCTCGAGAAACTCTTCCTTGTAGCGCTTGCGCAGCGCAATGACTTCGGTGAGATCGACCTCGTTGAAGGTCGTCAGCATCGCCGCGGTTGCCTGTGCCTCCACGAGACGTTCGGCGACTCGAGCACGCAGCCGGCTCATTGGCACGCGCTCCTCGACACGATCGTGCGCAACCGAGATCGCCTCTTCAGCCGGAGCGCTGTTGTCTTCCATCGGCGCCACAACTGGACGCTGTGAATTCATGAAACGCAGCACGTCGGCTTTGTTGATGCGCCCACCTTTGCCCGAACCTTTGATCAACGACGGATCCAGGTCGTGCTCTTCGACGAGGCGCCGAACGGCCGGGCTCAGCCGATGTGCCGCGCGGTCGTCGTCGTCCGCTGCGGCCGCGGTTTCAGTAGCGCCATCGGCGTCGTTCACCGCCGGCGCTGCGGCCGCCGCCGGTGCGGCGCTAGCTGCCGCTCCAGTCGCGGTCTCATCGATAATCGCGAGGACTTCGCCTTCGGTGACGGTCGTCCCGTCCGCTATACGAATTTCGGTCAACACGCCACTGACCGGCGCCGGCACCTCGAGCACGACCTTGTCGGTCTCTAAATCGGCGAGATTTTCATCACGTTGAACGGTATCGCCGGCCTGCTTGTGCCAGCCGACGAGCGTTGCGTCGCTGACCGATTCCGGCAACTGCGCAACCTTGATCTCTGTGGGCATGAGGGCTTCCTGTCGTCAGTGGCCGCGCGTGTCAGCCGGGAATTCCGAGCGCGGCCTGAACCAACGCTTTTTGTTGTTGGGTATGGATGCTCGACATACCGGCGGCTGGCGCGGCAGCGCTCGGCCGGCCGGAGTAATAAAGCGTGTGCTTGTCGCCGAGCGGTTCTTGCAGGCGGTGACGGATCTGATACCACGCGCCTTGGTTTTGCGGCTCCTCTTGACACCACACAATGTCACTGGCGTTCGCGTACCGCTCAATCGTTGCGGCGTAGGTTTCGGTCGGAAACGGATACAGTTGCTCGATCCGGACAATCGCAACGTTCGTGAGCTCGTGCTCGCGACGGGTTTCGAGTAAGTCGAAATACACCTTGCCACTGCAGAAAATCAGTCGCTCGACGCCGCCCGCGTCAATGGCGTCGACCTCGCCAATGACCCGATGGAAACGACCGTTGAGCAGATCCTCGTAGGGCGACACCGACAGCTTATGGCGCAACAAACTCTTCGGTGTCATAACGACCAAGGGTTTGCGAAAACTGCGCAGCATCTGGCGGCGCAACATATGGAACATTTGCGCGGGTGTCGATGGCACGCAGACCTGCATGTTGTACTCGGCACAAAGCTGCAGGAAGCGTTCTAGGCGTGCCGATGAGTGCTCCGGCCCCTGCCCTTCATAGCCATGCGGCAAGAACAGCGTCAGGCCGCAGAGCCGGCCCCACTTCGCCTCGCCAGAGCTGATGAACTGGTCGATGACGACCTGGGCGCCGTTCGCGAAATCACCGAACTGGGCTTCCCAGACCACCAACGC
This sequence comes from Pseudomonadota bacterium, assembly GCA_038534295.1. Lineage (GTDB taxonomy): Bacteria > Pseudomonadota > Gammaproteobacteria > Steroidobacterales > Woeseiaceae > JBCAXA01. The sequence goes on along the minus strand of JBCAXA010000006.1, from coordinate 134,784 downwards.
CCGCGGCTCCGTCGTCGTGTAACCGTATTCGAAGGCCATAACGGCCTCTTCCGACAACAGCGAGTCGATGATGGTGAAATCGCTTGGTTCCGCGGTGATGCTCCGCAGCGGTACGTGCTCGAGCTTGTTGTGTTGGTCGTGTAGAACCGCGTGGCGATGGAAAAAGGTGCCGCGCTCGGCATCCTGGCCGGTGATCCGTACGCGGAAACCCTCGCTGAGCAATGACGCGTACGCCATGGTTTCGGCAAAGCCCCAGTCCATCGACAGCTTGCCGGCGGACATCGCCAAACGATCGTCCATGATCTTTTTGACGCGCGGGTGCATGGCGAATCCCGGCGGTACGGCGGTAATTGACTCGGCGAGTTGCGCCGCGGCCTGCTCATCGAGTGACGTATCGACCGTCTGCTTGAAGTCGTGACTGCTGTACGGTCCCCAATCGACCGTGAATTCGTTGCCGATCATGCCGAGCAGGTTTTCGCGAACCGGTGCACCGTGATCGAGACGGTTGCGGTAGGCGTCGACCAACTCGTCGACGGTCGCCTGATCGACGACATCTTCGGCGATCAAGCGATCGGCATAGGTTTGCCGCGGCGTCTTCTTGCTGCGGATTTTCTTGTACATCACCGGCTGCGTCGCCGCTGGCTCGTCAGCCTCGTTGTGTCCGAGTCGCCGATAGCAAACCAGATCGATCACAACGTCTTTGCCGAACTTCTGCCGGTACTCGAGCGCCAGGCGCGTCACAAACAGCACCGCCTCAGGATCGTCGCCATTCACATGGAAAACCGGCGCTTCAATCATTTTCGCGACGTCGCTGCAGTACGCCGTCGAGCGCGCGTCCTGCGGGTCGCTGGTCGTAAAACCGATCTGGTTGTTGACGACGATGTGCACCGTCCCGCCCGTCGTAAAGCCCCGTGCCTGCGACAGCTGGAATGTCTCGGTGACGACCCCCTGGCCGGCAAACGCCGCGTCGCCGTGAATCAAGACCGGCAGAATCTCGTTGCGATCCGTATCGCCGCGCCGATCCTGGCGCGCCCGAACCGAACCCTCGACGACCGGGTCGACAATCTCGAGATGCGACGGGTTGAACGCCAGCGCGATGTGCACATTGCCGCCGCCCGTACGGACGTCGGCAGAAAAGCCCATGTGGTACTTGACGTCGCCACTGCCGCGCACGGTCTCTGGATCGTAATGCCGACCTTCGAACTCAGAGAACAAATCGCCCGGCGACTTACCCATGACATTGACCAACACGTTGATGCGGCCGCGGTGCGCCATCCCGACGACGACCTCGTGGATACCGGCTTGGCCGCCGCGTTCGATCAAATCGTTGAGCAGCGGAATGAGACCGTCACCGCCTTCGAGCGAAAAGCGTTTTTGACCCACGAATCGCGTGTGCAAATAGCGCTCGAGCCCCTCGGCGCGGCTCAGCTGGTCGAGTACCCAACGTTTTTCGTCCGCGTCGAGAAACGGTTTGACCGAGCCGGCTTCAAACATCTCGCGCAGCCAGAGTCGCTCTCGCGAACGTGACAAGTGCGCGAATTCCGCGCCGATCTTGCCGCAATAGATTTTCTTCAGCAGCGCATGAATATCGCGCAGCTTCATCCGGGAATCGCCAGTTCCGGCAAGCCCGCCGGTGAAAAACTCGGTGTCGAGATCCGCCTCGGACAGACCCAGGAAATCCGGCCGCAGAACCGCCGGTGTCTGGCGCTCGAGCAGACTCAACGGATCGATATCCGCTATTTGGTGGCCACGCAGCGAATAGACCTGAATCAATCGTGAGACGGCCGCCTGCTTCTCGATCGGTGCGGCACGTCCGCCTTTGCGCTGCACCGTTCGCGTCGCCGCACCGGTCGGGTGGCCGTTTGAGGCTTTGCGAAACTCGGCGACGACGTCGGAGTGACGGCGTGCGCCGTCTTCCGCCGGCCCAAAATCGGCAAAGTAGCGCCGCCAGTTTTCCGGCACGGATTGCGGGTCAGACAAATAGTCTTCGTAAAGACCTTCTATTAGGGTGGCGTTGGCGCCGTTGAGCGGCGTGGACGCCAGCAACTCTTTGAACGAGGCAGGCATTTCGATGGCGGGTATTGGCGGCTGAGTCGCGCTCGGCCGTAATGGCGGGTTCTGTCAAAAGAGGTGGGAAGTGTATCCCAAGCCCCTCGAGCTGTGAATGTGACAGGTAGCGAAGTTCTGAGAGAAACCAGCGTGCTCAGCGCAAACCGGTGAGCACCGACAGACCAACGATCTCGTAGGCGATCAGGGCAGAGTACGCACAGAACATGAAAGTGATCAGCAGCCCTACCCGGAAGCGTCCGAACAGCTGATAACGGCTCGCGTAGATCAGCACGAACAACGCGAACGCCGTCATGGCAATTTTCAGCGTGACGAACCAACCGACATCGGCAGTCATGGCAGCGGCCATGACCGGGTTTGCCTCGGTGGCGCCAAACCCCATGAGCCGAAGCGTGAGGAATGCATCCGCCGCACTCATCACCATGATCCCGATCGCGAGGAAAAACAGCCAAGGGTGGTGCCAATCCAAGTAGACGGGCTCTTGCTCGCCGTCGCGGCGCGAGCCGCGGCGGCGTGATTTCAGAAATCCGTAAGCCACGGTGCGCCAGGACATACGCCGACGATCCGTCCTGCCGCGCCGCTCCGTTGCCGTACCGTCATTGGCGGCGTCTCCAGCCACGATTCCTACAAGACCCATTCGACTAGCGTGCTCGTCCATTCATTACCGGCCCTGTCGCAATATTGCAACATCCGGTCCGATGTTTTTTTATCTATTATTAACAAGGTTTTAGAGAGTATTCTTCAATCTGTTTGAGACGTTAAATGTAAAGCGTTTCGACGTTACCGCTCGGCCTCGTCCCAGAATCGTTCATCGGCCAACATGTACGCCAGCAGGTCATTACGATCACGCTTGGCATGCAGCCCGCCGAAGCTCATTTGCGAGCCTGGCACCAAGCGCAGCGGCTGCGCAACCCAAGCATCCATCGCGCGAACGGACCACTTGATGTCGGCCGCCGCCAGCGCCGAAGAATAGGCAAAGCCGGGTACCGCTGCGCTGGCGCGACCCCACACGCCATTCAAGCTAGGGCCCTGCCCGATCGTCACGCCCGGCTCGATCGCATGGCAAACGACACACTGCCTGAACAGCTTCTCGCCGCGGCGGAGGTCAGCGCTCACGAAGCGCTCCGCCGCTGGCGCTGCGGCTAACTCGCCCACATCGACCGATCTCAGCTCGGCGAGCGTTACGCTCGGCAACGGCTCGGTGGGCCCAGCGGGGCCGCATGCAGCCAGACTCGCGCCGATGCCAATCGCGCCTATCCGCGCGCCAAGTTCAGTCAGTCTTCGTCTTCTGGGCACTCTGGCATACTAGCGGGCGGCTCCGCGGAGCGTAGGATTGATTGATCGGCAGCGCTTCGTCGCCGCCGGCAGCGGCCAACGAGGCCGTAATCCTGACCAGCGCATCGACAGTACCGCAGTAACGAAAGAGACCGTATTAGCATCCGCTCATGAGCGCGATCGTCCCGACACTGACTTTTCTTGGCCTAGCACCGTTTGTCGCAGCGGCTGCGCTCGTCGTCATTGGCGTTGAAAGCCTGCCGTATTTAGGTCCGATCGAGCCACTGCTCGCCTCGTACACGTTGCTCATCGTTTCGTTTATGGCCGGCACGCACTGGGGACTCAGCGTTGCTCGAGGCGGGCGCCAGCCGGCACCGCTGTTTCTCGCCAGCATCCTCGTTGCGCTAACCGCATGGTTTGCGTTTCTGTTCGCACCGTTACAAGCCGCACTCGTCATCGACGCAGCGGCGCTCATCGTTCTTTTGGTGTCCGAACATCGCTACGCCGGTTACTTCAAAATTAGCGACGACTATCTGCGGTTGCGCACGCAAGTCAGCGCCATTGCCGTCGCCACCGTGCTCGCGGCATCGCTGGCCTCGTGAAGCCAAGCGTTGCGATCGTTGGCGCCGGGATAGCCGGGCTGACGCTGGCGCGGCGACTTGGCAACGACGCCGCCGTCACCGTGTTCGAGAAATCCCGCGGCCTCGGTGGGCGTATGGCAACGCGCTATGCAGATCCGTTTCGCTTCGATCACGGGGCGCAGTTTTTTACTATCCGCGACCCGCATTTTCGAGCCTTCCTACAGCCGCTGATGCGTAGTGGGATCATCGCCATTTGGCCGGCCCGATTCGTCGAGTTTCACGGACCGGCGATAACGGCGCGACGTGCATGGGATCACGACTATCCACACTACGTCGGCGTGCCAGGCATGAATGCGATCGGTCAGGCGCTCGGAGACGGTCTGAGCATTGTTCGCGAGACGCGGGTGGAGCGACTCCAAGCCAGCGACGGCGGCTGGGTTCTGCATGGTCCAGAACGCGACCTCGGTCGGTACGATTGGGTCTTGCTGACTGCCCCACAGCCCCAAGCGCTTGCACTGCTGCCTGCGCCGCTCGCCAATGACTTGCCCGCTGCGCCGTTGCTCGGCTGCTACTCGCTGATGCTTGGCTTTACCGAAGCACTGCCGTTTGACTGGGATGCCGCACTGATCAAAGACGCCGATATTAGTTGGGCCTCGATAAACAGCTCCAAGCCGGGACGCGCTGCGAACCCGACAATGCTGGTCCACGCGACCAATCGCTGGGCCGATGCCAACCTCGATGCGGACCAGGACTGGGTACGCGAACATTTATTGGCTGAGACCAAACGGGTAACGGGCCTCGCGATTCGTCCAGCCCACGTGGGATTGCACCGGTGGCGCTATGCCAACATCGCCAAGCAAAGCGGACCTGCCTATCACCTAGTCAGCGAGGCGCGAGTCGGCGTGTGTGGCGACTGGTTCGTCCGCGGCCGTATCGAAGCGGCGTTTCAAAGCGCGACAGGGCTCGCCGACGCGCTGCACGCGGCATGGCAATGACGAGCGTTGCGTTCGAACGGGTCGCCGTCATTGGCGCGAGCGGTGGCATTGGCGCTGCCTTCGTCGACAACCTGCTCGCGCGTCCGACGTTGCAGCATCTGGTCGTCACATCACGGACGCCTCCGGCAATCAATGACGCCCGGGTTGTTGCCCTCAGAATGGACCCAACCGACGAGGACAGTGTTGCCAATGCAGTAAGCAGCGTGCAGCCAAAGCTGGATGCGATCATCGTTGCCATTGGGACCCTGCACGGCGAGAACTACCGACCCGAAAAGTCCTGGCGAGATTTATCGGCGGATGCGCTAGCGAGCGTATACCGTGTCAACACGATCGGGCCGGCACTGGTCGCCAAGCATTGGCTGCCACGCCTAGATCGCGAGCGCCCGAACGTATTCGCGGCGCTGTCCGCGCGAGTCGGCAGCATCAGCGACAACCGACTGGGCGGCTGGTATGCCTATCGAGCATCCAAAGCGGCACTGAACATGGTGCTGAAGTCGCTGGCGATCGAGCAAGCACGACGCAATAAACTCGGTGCGGTCGTCGGCCTGCATCCCGGCACGGTCGATACCGATCTGTCGAAACCATTCCAACGCAACGTGCCTGACGGCAAGCTGTTCACTCCGACGTATTCCGCCGAGCGCCTACTGGCGGTTCTCAGCAACGTAACGAGCGCAGACAGCGGTGCCTGTTTCGCGTGGGACGGGCGCAAAATCACGCCGTAGATCACATCAGGAAAGACCCTGCGTGCTAGTGTTGCGCGAGCTTCAATAGCCGGAGCCACCGATGCTCTTTCGTCACGCAGGACTCGCCGCGACAGTCGCCCTCGTCACCTTTGCTGCCGGCTGCCAAGGCCCAGCACCGTCGGGCGGACCGCCGCCGCCGACAAACCGGCCGACCGCTGAGTCGCCGTTCGGACCTGGCGAGCTCGCCGGTCGCGTACCGGACAACGCCGTTGCGTATCTACGTTTGCCGACGCCATTGGCGTATTTGACGGCTCCAAAGCCAAGCTTCCTCGAGTCAACACAGCGCGACGCCGCCACGGTGGCAGCGGTCAAGAAGATCAATGCCGGTATCGAGCAAACGCTCGCCGACTACCCGCAAATCGACTACCCGTGGGTACGGATGATTTTCTCCGTGCCGCGTTCGCCGATCGAAATTCTGGTTGCACCGGTGCCCGGCAGTGAAATGCCGACGCCGCTGCTGTTCGCCACGATGACTACGTCCTACGACGACGTCGGCGCGGCGCAAGGCTTTATCGACGGTATGCTGGAGAGCATGCCGGCCGGTGCCGTGCTCGACGGCGAGCTCAGTGACGGTTCGGTCAAGATCGAAGGCCTGCCGATGCCGGCCCGTATCGCATTCGATGCGGACTCCGGCCGGATGTCATTGCTGGCCGGACCCGGCGCAACGCCGAATCGACTCGATGCGTTTCTCGGTCTGCTCGACGCGCCGGCCGGCCCGACACCGATGAGCGCGATGGAGTCCAAAGTCGATGCGTCCCGATTCGAGTTTTTCAGTTGGCTGAACGTCAAACAGGCGCTGTCGATCGGCCAGGCATTTATCCCACCCAACGTCACCGAATCGATTAGCGATCTCGGGCTCGCCGAAGCAACCGATCTCGGTTTCGGTGTCGGCGCCGCCAACGGCAAGGCGCGGCTTCGATTCGCGACGAACATACCGAGCGACGGCGGCTACCGGGCGCTGATTCCGGTCATCAGCAACGACGTTTCGTTCAAGACCACGGCGACACCGAAAGCGATGTTCTTACTCGGTATGCCGTCTCGGGATGAGATCAATGCCATCCTCAACGCGATCGCGGAAGCATCAGACGACCCGGCCGAAATGGACGAGGTGCTGGCGCAGTTCGAGGAGCTGCTTGGTTTCGATATCTTCGACTCGCTCGATGCATTGGGCCCCGAGTCGGCCGTCGTCTTTGAGGACGTCGGTTACTACTACGTCACCAGGATTCGCGATCGCAAGGCGTTCGACGATTTCATGCAGGCGATGAGCGCTGGTCTCGATGCACCGATTGAAACGCGGAGCATTGACGGTCGCGAGTACTCGCTGATCATGATTCCGTCGCTGCCGGACGTTGAGCGTCTGACAGGCCAGGCCAACGAACCCGTCAACGATGACATGCGCGTCTTTCTTGAGCTTTATCGACGCCTGAGCACGCCGATTTATTGGACCGTCGACGGTGATTACGTGGCGATGGCTGACGTGCCGCAGGTCCTTTTCGACAGGTTTGCACGCGGTACCGCTGCCGATGTCGGTGAATGGTTGCGCGATCAACAGCGTCAGGATGTGAGCAATGCGGTCTTCGCGTTTTCTGCCGATGTCGACAATCTGCCGCGTACGCTGCACCAGTTCTACCTAACCGGTCTGTTGGCGCTCTCCGAGATGACGGCATCGGATATCGACATGTGGTCGTTGCCAAGCGCCGACCAAATCGGCATCCCGGTATCCGGAACGGTAGGCGGCAGCATCAATCTCAGTGACCCGGAACTGTCATTTGAGCTCGTGTTCGAGAACACACTGTTTGACGGTCTCGGCGGAGGCTCACTCGGCAGTATCGCGATCTTGGGAATCCTTGCCGGTGTCGCCATTCCCGCGTATCAGGACTACACGCTGCGCGCCGAGGTCGCCGAAGGGATGTTCTATGCGTCGGGAACGAAGTCCGCCATTGCCGAATATTACTTAGCGAACGAGCGCTTTCCGCCGGCGCTTGAAGCTCGCGAGCTATCGATCGAGCAACCGACCGCCAAGATTCAGTACGTATTTGTGCAACCGGACACCGGCACGATTGAGATTCAGTTTGGCGGTCCTGCGGCCAGCCCACAAATCGACGGCGGTTCGCTTTGGTTGACGCCAGAGCTACTCGGCGACGGCAGCATTTATTGGAACTGCGAAGGCAGCGTTGCGAACGAGTACTTGCCGTCGGCGTGCCGCTAACCAATTGCGTCGCGGTGTCGCGCTGAGGCTGCGGCAGCGGGCACCGCAACGCTGCTTATTTGATTAGGCTTTTTTCACGTCGGACGCGAAACGGGCGGCGTTCTCGCGCAAGAATTCGCTGGCGTCGGCTTGCCCCCAAAAGGCGGGCTGTGCCTTTGGAATAGTGAGCGCTTTTTGGACGGCGGGCCGGGCATCGATACGGTCGAACCAGGCCGCGAGATTCGCCAACCCGTCGATCGATACTCTCGCCCAAATGTAGGCGCGGGCCCAAGGATACGTCGCCATGTCGGCGACGCTGTACTCATCGCCGGCCAGCCACTCGCGTCCATCAAGACGGGTGTTCAATACCTCGAGCAAACGACGCGATTCGTCGACGTAGCGCTTAATAGAAAACGGCTCTTCGTGGCCGTTCGGTGCAGCGATACGCTGAAAGTACATCGCCTGTCCCATCATCGGTCCGACATGACCCACCTGAAAAAACAGCCACTGCACGACCTCTGAGCGAGCGACCGGGTCTTGCGGTAGGAACACGCCGTATTTCTCGGCGAGATGCAGGAGGATTGCCCCGCTTTCGAAAATAGCTCGATCCTCGCTTCGATCAACGATCGTCGGTATTTTGCCGTTCGGGTTGAGCTGCAAATAATCCGGCGCTTTTTGCTCTTGCTTGGCGAAATCAATGGCCGTCAGGTCGTATGACACGCTGGCTTCTTCGAGAAAAATAACGGGTTTGTACCCATTCATGGTCGCCGCGGTGTACAGATGAATATCCGGTTGGCTCATTGCTGGCTCCTTGCGCCACTGAATTCATGTGCTCGCCGGGAAAGTGCGTCGCGCGGAAACGAAAATCAACCAGTATACTTTTTGTAACCTAGTCGTTTATGGAGTTGCAGGCGATGCGCGCCCGAGTGTTGGCCGATGCAAAAGGTCGAAAACGAACTGAAGAGGCCTGCGACGAGCCTTGTGCGATCGAGCGCGGCATGCGGATCATTGGCGGTAAGTGGACCGGCTCAATCCTCTGGCACCTCAAAGATCAGCCGGTACGCTTCAACGACCTTGCCCGCATGGTCGGCGGCGCCAGTAAGAAAATGATTACGGAACGTTTACGCCAGCTCGAACAGCAGGGACTCGTGCGTCGCACGGTTGTCGACACGTCACCGCTGTCGGTCGAATACTCGATGACCTCAGTCGGTGCGACCGCGCTCGGCTTCTTGGACGAACTACGGCAATGGAGTGAGGCGCTGCCGGAGCTAGCGCGGCGCAGCAAGGCGTAGCGAATCGCCCGCCCGAACCAGTTTCGCTGGCCTGACACCGGCCGACGTACCCTAACGCTAATCAGGACGACATAGGCCAGTCACATAGGTGCGCTAGCGTTGGCGAGTCGCGGAATCGGACAACCTGTTGAAAAAGTCGCTGGCCATTCTTTTGCTCATCGGTTGGTCCGTGCGTGCGCTCGCCGATCCCACGGTTGTGCTACTGGTCGATATCAGCGGCAGCATGAACAGCAGCTTCGATGCAACGACTCGCTACAACGCCGCGCTGGCTGCGATAACAACGACAATCACGGCGAACGCCGCGTCGGTAGCGTTTGGCGTCACGCTCTATCAAGGCGGCAATTTCCCCTGCCCGCAGCTTGAATCGGCGCCGGCACCCGCAAGTTCAGTCGGCGTGCAGAACCTATTCGCCACGGCAGCGCCGGGCAGCTTTGCGCCAACGGGCGAAGCGATCGTTGCCGCCAACGCAGCCTTAGCGGGTACGCCCGGTGAACGGCAAATTATTCTGTTGACGGACGGACAGCCGGCCACCTGTGCCGATCCACAGGGATCGACCGGCGAAGCAGACGCCGTCCAAGCGGCAGCCGATTCGTTTCAGAGCGGTATTCCGGTGAGCGTCATCAGTATCGGCGACGATAGCGCCCCTGCGTACTTACAGTCGTTGGCTGACGCTGGCGCTGGCGCCAGCAGTGGCGCCGGCGTCTTCGAGATTGCTATGACCACCGCCGAACTGCAGACAGCCATCAACGAAATTGTGCAGCCGCTGGTACCAGCACCGATACCGATGTCGCCGTGGGCCGTCCTATTACTGGCGGCGGCAATCGCGCTTACCGGCCGTCAGATCACCAGCAGGACAACACGTACCGACACGGCTTAGGTGCCTCCAAGGTCCGTTCCCATGCGGTGCTCAACCGAGCTCGCCGACGGCGTTGTTGACGTTACCGCCGGCGCAACTGACGCCACCACCAGCGTGCAAACGCTCCTCGGCGCCAGTCCGGCCGGACCCCAGGCAGCAGACAGGCTAGTCGATACTCAGCTGCGAGCGATGATAGCGAAGCACAATGTCTGGATCGGGCGAGAGGTGTGTGCATGGCTGGTCCTTGCCCGTGTACTCGAGCGTCGATAGGACGTGGCGCATGCTTTCAACGCGAGCGCGTTTTTTGTCGTTCGCCTTGACGATGATCCATGGCGCATACGAGGTGTGCGTGCGGCTAAACATGTCGTTCTTGTAACGCGTGTACGTATCCCAGTTCTCCTGAGCCTTTGCGTCGACTGGCGAGAGCTTCCACTGCTTGAGTGGATCGACGCGGCGAGACTCGAAGCGGTATTCCTGCACGTCTTTCGAAATGGAGAACCAGAATTTAACGAGTTCGAGCTTGTCCTCGTACAGCATGTGCTCGAATTCAGGCACCTGCTGCATAAACACTTTGTACTGCGGCTCGGTACAGAAACCCATGACCGGCTCAACGACAGCGCGGTTGTACCAGCTCCGGTCAAAGAACACGATTTCGCCGGGGTTCGGTAGCTGCTCGACATAGCGCTGGAAGTACCACTGGCCTTTCTGTAGCTCGGTGGGTTTGGGTAGCGCAACGACGCGTGCGGTCCGCGGGTTCAAATGCTCGATGAAGCGGCGAATGCTGCCACCTTTGCCGGCGGCGTCCCGTCCCTCGAAAATTATCGCTACACGGCGACCGTCGAGCTGCACAGATCGCTGCAGCTTGACGAGTTCGATCTGCAGTTTTTCGAGCTCCTGCTCGTAACGGAGCTTGACCAGCGCTTTCGTAACGTTGACGTTTTTCGTGCTGAGAAGCTGCAAAAGACCCTTCTTCGTATTGACGCTCGCCAGATCTTCCTCGGAGAGAGGCATGGTCTTCTTGAGTGTCTTACCGACGATCTTCTCTTCCCGCGTCAGCGGCGTGCCGGGCGGACTCTGTTTGAGTGTCGCGATCTTTGGTGTCTCTGCGCCTGCCGTGTCATCTTCGGGCTGCGCGCGCGCTTTGTCCCTAACGCCTTCCTTCGTCGCACTGGTCGCCATGACGTAGACCCTTGTCGTTTTTGTTCGGCGGTCCCGCTCAAGAACAAATGCGGCGACTGCCCTGCCGAGTTTGGTTGTTTATTGCGTTTCGATTATGTTAACGGCAGATTTATCAAGCACTTGATTCACCTCATCATACGTTTGGCGAGCCGCTGTTGTCATCCGGCGCTGCACGCAAAGCGGCGATCTCTGACCGGCTCGACCCGCTAGGCTCGGTGGAATTCGCTGACACCAGTGTCAAAAACCGTGCACGAGCGCTCGCCCTCGCACTCCTACTGACGCGAAAGCGCCCTAAGGCGATAGCAGGACTGCAGTGAATTGGCGCCCCGACCATGATTCGAACATGGGACCCTCAGATTAGGAATCTGATGCTCTATCCTGCTGAGCTACCGGGGCTTGCCGCCATTATCGCTTACCGTCCTAGATATGCACACAACAAGCACGGCCGCGCTTGTATTCATTCTGGACGCCCCCACCCATGCGATAATGACCGTTCGACAAGTGAGGTCTCGTCATGTTGCAACCCGGCACAAGCGCACCCGATTTCGAACTCCCCGACGCTCATGGCACGACGTATCGCCTTGGCGACGTAATCGCCAATGGGCCGCTGATTCTTTATTTTTATCCGGCCGATTTCACGCCAGGCTGCACCAAGGAAGCCTGTCAGATTCGCGACATCCACGACGACATTACGAAAGTCGGCCTAACTGTCATTGGGGTTAGCCCCCAGGACGGCGACACGCATCGCCGCTTCGCCGACAAATTCGACCTGCCGTTTCCGTTGCTTTGCGACCCTGACAAAATTGCGATCAAAGCCTACGACGTCGATGGTCCGTTTGGAATGGGCACGCGGCGCGCGACATTTCTGATCGGCCAAGACGGCAACATCCTCGATGCCGTCTTAGCGGACGTGCGCATTGAACGCCACGCGGCGTTTATCGAAAAAGCGATCGCTGAACGCGCAAACGCCGCTGCGAGCTAGTTCGATACCGGCGCGTAACGCTCGCCGTAGGTAAAGCGCAGCGTTTTTACTTTGCCGAACCACGGTATGACGACAACGTAGATATTGTCGTACTCATTCTCTTCGATGTCGGGCAGCAGCTTGCTACCGCCAAGCTCTTCGATCATCGGTCGAATCGTGTTGCTGTGCGCCGCGACTAAGCTGATCTTGCCGCGGTGCTCACTGAGTATCGTCTCCAGCACACCAACGGTGTCAGACGCATCGTAGGGATGCACGTCTTTGCCGAGACTCACGGCAAGCGGCCGGACGGTCTCTTGGGTGCGGCGAAATTGCGTTGAAAAGACTTCGTCGACGCTGCGATCCACATCGACAATTTGCATGATTCGGTTAAGTTCGCGGGCTCGGGCTTTGCCCGCTTCGGTCAAACCGGGATCCTCACCGGTTGTCTCTTTCTCGGCGTGTCGAACGAAAATGATCGTGGTCGTCGACTGCGATTCGAAAAACCACGCGAGGCCGACCAGAATGACGAGGTACAAGCCGATCGTAATGACCCGCTTGCGGATACGTGTTTGTCTGTCTAACGGGGCGCGCGTAACCACGGGTCGCGAGCTTAACCGGTTTGCACGCGCTGAACCATAAGTGCGACTTGATGCGTCTCAACGCTATGGGTCGCGGCGACGCTCAATAACCTCGTACTCAACCTCGATAATGTCGCCCTCTGTCGATGGCCGCTTCGGCATCTTTCTCCCGATCCACCAAACACGGAGTGCAACGAAGCTCACAAACACGACCGCGGCGATCAGGAAAATAACGAACGCAACCGACGCAAACGCGATTGCCGCAATCAAGGCGATTGCGCCGAGAACCATCGTCACTGCGTTGACGATCGGATTGCCGACGGGGTTAAAGCCTCGCTGTTGTTTCATCAATGTCGCATCCTAAGGCGGCGCCTTTTCATAAAAGCCCTCGAACCAAGGTTGCCAGGTGTCGCCGTCATCCAGCGACTGTTCGAAGAACTGCCGAACCCGGCCATCCTCGAGTGGCGTCCAGGTACCGCGAAACGGCACGCTGCTGCCGTCTCCGACGGTCGTCAGCGTACCAGTCAGCACCATACTGCCATCAGTGAGGCCACCGCGGATAACGATCTGGCTGCCACCGGAACCGCCCCACACCTGCACCCATTGATCTGCGGCCACATCGAAATAGTTCAAGCTGGTGCCGCTGCCGCCGCTCGCGCTGCTCCAGCGCTCGATCAGCACGCAACCGCCATCACGCTTGTCGATGCGATTTTGGCCCGCGACCGTGCCGTCAGCCGTCTTAACGGTCCAGTCGCCGAGCCAGAAATCAAACCCGCTGAAGGCCTTGGCGCTGCAGCGACCCTGGCCGCTCGCTGCTCCCGCCAACAACAGCAGTATCAGTGTCGTTAATATCCGCATCGGTCTCCCCCTCCGCCACGTCAAACTCTGGGACTACGCTACCGCGACGTCTGCCACGGCACCAGCAGGTTCAGGTCCCCGGTTGCGGTTATGTGTTGCAGACGCGACAATCTCGACCCCGCGCGGCCGACCGGTCGGTCGCATACGAGTCAATCCCACCCGGTGGGGTTGCGGCAGGACGACAATTCGGAGAGGTGGCAGAGCGGTTGAATGCACGGGTCTTGAACCCCAGCAAGCGTTGAGCCCTTCCCGGGTTCGACAAATCGGCAGGACGGCCGATTTGGACGAACGAGCAACGCGAGTTCGCCCGTAGGGCGAGCGCCAGGGACGGCGCGAGTCAATCCCACCCGGTGGGGTTGCGGCAGGACGACAATTCGGAGAGGTGGCAGAGCGGTTGAATGCACTGGTCTTGAAAACCAGCAAGGGTTAATAGCCCTTCGTGGGTTCGAATCCCACCCTCTCCGCCAGCCGCTCGCACGACGAAAACTCCAAAGCTACTCCAACGCAAAATCGAAAAGAAATTCGAACCCACGAACATCGAACAACCGGGTTCGAGCCGAGCCCGGCGTTGCCGGGCGAGACCGCCGAGCCGCGAAGCGGCGCAGGCAATCCCACCCTCTAAACAAACCGAACGTGACGCCTGAACGGCAGATCGCGAATCCGCCGCCCGGTTGCCGCGAAAATCGCGTTGCCGAGTGCCGGCGCCGCCGTCGCCGTTGCGCATTCGCCAGCACCGAAAATCTCCTCACCGCTTTCTAGGATGGCCACGTCCACGTGCGGGGCATGATGCATCTGCAGCAAGGGGTACGTGTCGAAATTGCGTTCTTGCACGGCACCGTCGGCGACATTGACCTCACCGAATATGGCAGCGCTGAGGCCGAACATCAGCGAACCCTGCACCTGCGACTCGAGATTGCCGGGATCAAGCGCAATACCAACGTCCACAGCGGCCCACGCACGCACCAAACGCACGCCCTCCCTGTCGGCGCGAACTTCAACGATCTGGGCCGTCGCCGCATCCGACGATAAGCAATACGCCAAACCTCGGCCGTGCCCTCGAGGCAGTTTGCGTCCCCAATCCGACAGCTCCGCGACGGCATTCAAAACGGCTCGGCTCGGCTCGTGCTCGAGCATGGAGAGACGCATCTCGAGCGGGTCGCTACCGGACGCAACCGCGATCTCGTCGACGATGCTTTCCATGAAATATGCATTTTGCGATTCACCGACGGATCGCCACCACCCGACCGGCAGCGGTCGTTCGGCGAGGTACGCCCGCACGCGATGGTTCGAAATTCGGTAGGGCTGCTCGGTCGCACCCATCGTTATGTGCGTGTCTTTGCGCGGCGTTCCCTTGTCAGGCTCGTTCAAAACGATGTGCTCACGCCGCCGCCCCGACCCATACAGCGACGCCGACGACAGCTTCAGATCGAGCATGACCGGTACGCCGTCGCGGACGCTTGCCCGGAACTCGGCCGCCGCCATCGGTCGGTACGCATCGTGGGTCAGGTCTTCTTCGCGACTGTAGGTCAATCGGACCGGTCGGCCTTTCATCGCCATCGCGGCAATGACGGCCTCTTTCACCTCGTACAGCTCGAAACGTCGGCCAAAGCCACCGCCCATATACGTCGTGTGAACGTGGACCTGATCGCGCTCGAGCCCGGATGCGCGCATGGCGACCCGTCGTGCCAGTGTCGGGGCCTGATTGCCGGCCCAGACATCCAGACGACCTTCGCGATACCACGCCGTTGCGTTCAGCGGTTCCATCGTGGCGTGGCTGAGATACGGCACGGAATACGCACCGGTGATAGTCACAGCGCTCGGGCCTGGCGCGGCCTCCACATTGCCGCGGTCCAACGCCACGAAATACGGCTCCCTGTCGAGCGCACGTTGCAGCTCCTCGCGATGACCGTCGATGTGATCGGGATAATCTGCGCTCGCCCACTCGAACTGGATACGTTCGGCCGCTTGCATGGCGTACCACGTGTTGGTGGCAATCACGATGGCACCATCGCGAATTGGCACGACGCGTTCGACGCCGCGCATGCGTTCGGCCTTTGAGGCATCCATCGAAACCACGGGCGCATCGATACTCGGGTTGCGTTTGACCGCAGCAAAGACGAGGTTCGGCAGCGCGACGTCCATGGCGTACTCGGCAGTCCCGGTACACTTGGCGACCATGTCGACGCGCGGTAACGATCGCCCGAGCAAGCGCCACTCGGCTGTCGGTTTGAGCGGTAGATCTTGCGGTACGGGCGAAGTCGAAGCCTGCTCCGCCAGCGACTCGTAGGAAAGACGCTGCCCGTCCGGTGCAATAACGACACCAGAGGCCGTGCGCAGCGTGTCGGGTTCCAGGCCGAGTCGCGCGGCGGCCGCTTGAATCAAAACATGGCGAGCAGCAGCGCCGGCCCTGCGCATTTTGACGAACGCATCGCGGATCGACGACTGTGCGATCGTCGCCTGTGCCGGCTTGCGATGTACCCGGTCTGGGAATTTGCGCTTACCGAACATGAATTCGTTCGCGTAGTGTTCCGACGCCGGACCGTGTATGACTCGCACGGCAGCCAGCTCGACGTCGAGCTCCTCCGCGACCAACGCCGCCAACGTCGTGTGAATGCCCTGCCCCATCTCAGCGCGCGGCGCGATGATGGCTATTCCGCGCGCGTCGACCACGACGTATGGAGTCAACGCGACCTCTCCTGGCGCCAGCGGTATCGAGTCCGGGAGCTTGCGCGGCAAATTGCCGCGCGGCATGGCGCGATACCCAATGGCGACGCCGCCGGCAACGATTGCCGACGCCAGCACCAGTCGTCGCCGGGAAATCATGCTTCGCCAAGACGAGACTTGCTCGCCAACGCGACTGCAGCGGTCCGGATCGCTTTGCGAATCCGCGGATAGGTGCCGCAGCGACAGAGGTTGCCGCGAAAGGCACGATCGATAGCGTCATCGGTCGGTGTCGGCGTCTCCGCGAGCAGCGCAACAGCCGTCATGATCTGGCCGGGCTGGCAATAGCCGCACTGTGCCACTTGCTCGTCGATCCACGCGCGCTGCACGGCATGGAGCGTCTCGGCATTGCTCAGACCTTCGATTGTCGTAACCGCGCCGTGAACGTCACGGACTCGCAACTTGCAGGCGCGAACCGGCTGACCGCTCAAATGGACGGTGCAGGCCCCACAGATGCCAATACCGCAGCCGAACTTGGGACCGACGATGCCCAGCTCATCGCGCAAAACCCATAACAGCGGCATGTCAGGATCGACATCGAACGTGTGGGTTTGACCGTTTACGACGAGGCTCGCCACCATAAGCTCCGGGCTGTTTTCCCCTACGCTCGCACGAAATCGAGTTGGCGCCAATTATCTCGTCAAAGCAGCCGATGCAGGCGCCGCTGCAGCCGTCGTCAACGGTAGTACGATGGCGGCGGTGGTTGACGGTTGCCGCCGGATGAACGTGCCGCCTTGAAGGCACCTGCCAACCAGTATGCGCCTGTCACGAAGATGACAATAATCGTGACGTAACATCTGGATGCGTGGGCTTTTCGCCGCCGCCAAACCGATGCGCAACGACACTTCGAGCCGGAGCTGCCGGCGTTTCCGCTATTTGGGGCGGCGTCGCAGAGCGGTCATGACAATCGAGCGATACTGAACCTGTTGCTCAATAAACCGACCGACGATCAATAGACGGGAGACTGCTCATGCCTGACGAACGCGATATCGAAAAGACCTACTCAGACAGCGAGTTCGTCGCCAAGCTAAGGCGACTTGCGGACTGCATCGAGTCCGGCGAGCAGTTCGAGATTCAGATCGCTGGCGAGCGGATTTATGTTCCGGTGCGCGCGATCTACAACATCGAACACGAACGCGCCGACGGCCACGAGGAGATCGAGTTTCAGATCAAATGGGGTCCCGAGTAGACCGCGGCTCGGCCGACGATCGGCGGCTGAGCGGTTACCCCAAGTGCTGGTCGAAAAACGCGAGCGTGCGCTCCCACGCGAGCTTAGCGGCAGCTTCGTCGTAGCGAGGCGTCGAGTTGTTGTGAAATCCGTGGTTCGTGCCTGGATAAAGGTGGCGCTGATAGTCGACGCCATTGGCCTTCAACGCGGCTTCGAAATCCGGCCATGCCGCGTTGATGCGGCCATCGTTCTCGGCAGCTTGAACCAGCATTTTCGCCCGAATGCCACTTACTGCAGCCGCGTCAACGCCCGAGCCATAGAACGGCACCGCGGCGGCGATTCGATCACCCAACTCTGACGCAAGCCAGTTTGTTGCGTACCCACCCCAGCAAAAACCGGTAACGCCAAGCGGCCCGGTAGCGGCATCAAGCTCGGCGAGGTACAGCGCACTGTTTTTCATGTCGGTGAGAAGCTTTTGCCGGTCAAGCCCGCGTTGCAACGTCCGACCGTCGTCGTCATTGCCTGGATAGCCGCCGACCGGCGCTAGTCCGTCAGGTGCCAATGCGACGAAACCGGCCACAGCCGCGCGTCGCGCCACATCCTCGATATGCGGATTGAGGCCACGGTTTTCATGAATGACCAGAACCGGCCGGTGCGGCCCTTCCGCCGTCGGCGTTACCAAATATCCACGCATTGCGCCGGAATTGCCGCCCGGCGAGGCGTACGTGACGTAGCGCGCACGCATACGATCGTCGGTAAAGGAAATCGTTTGGGCCTCGGCGTAGCGCGGCAGCATGCTGCTCGCAAGCCCGATACCGGCGGCAGCGCCGACACCGAGTTTGGCGGCGCGGCGAAAAAACTCCCGGCGATCGATATACCCGTGACAGTAATCGTCATACAGCGTGACGATCTCTGGATTCAACTCGCGTTTCGACATCGATGCTCGCTCCTAGCTGCTTAAGTACTCTAACGATTTCATGCCACGGATGCTGGCGGATTTCACAACGGCGCCGACGCTCGCTCAACGGCAGCGAGAAATCGCTCCAACGCAATATTGCGCCCGCACAACACAACCACGACCCGTCTACCGGCTAGCTCCGTACGAGCCGCAAGCAGCGGCGCAACTGCCATGGCCGCCGACCCCTCAACGAGCAGGTGCTCGTTTTGTGCGAGCCAGCGCATGGCTTCGCCAATGGCTCGCTCGCTTATCAACCAGCGCTCGTCCAGCAAGCTCGCCAACAGGCCAAACGTAATCGCACCCTGCTCAACGCCACCGGCAGTGCCGTCAGACAACGTCACGTCTTCCGCGACGTCGATGATCTTGCCCGCTTCCAAACAACGGTACATCGAGCAAGCCACCTCTGGCCACACGCCTACAAACTTCGCGCTGCTGCCGGATTCACGCATGGCGGTGGCGATGCCGCTCATCAGGCCACCGCCCCCAACCGCAACGATCACTCGGTCTGCTGTTGAGCATTGCCGCATGAGCTCTAGACCAATTGTCCCCTGGCCGGCAACGACATCGGGATCGTTATACGGCGAAATAAACAAGTTGCCGGCGCGACTGGCAACCTCTCTTGCGGTCAGCTCGGCTTGGAGCGAATCGCCGTCCACGGTCTCGAGCATCGCACCGGCCCCTTGAATGGCGGCCAGCTTTGCCGGGTCGGCCGTAGCCGGAACGTAAACGGTCGCGGTGAATCCTGTAGCGCGAGCCGCTGTAGCGACCGCCAGACCGTGATTGCCGCTGGACGCCGCAACCACTGCCGGTGAGGCGCCGCGCTCGCGTGCGAGCAGCAGCGTGTTCAGAGCACCGCGATATTTGAACGAGCCGGTGCGCTGCATCTGCTCGTGTTTCAAATACACGTCAGCATTGCAGATGGCGCTCAGCATTGGGCTCGGCGTCAGCGGCGTTTCGAATATCGCGTGTTCGCCGTCGCGACAACGCTGGTCGGCGGCCGCAATGTCGTTGACGTTGATCATTTGGCAGCGGCCAATGGATGAACCAACGCGCATGCTATCATCGACCGGTCTGTCAGGCGGGACCGCCTTTTGAAACCTGCACGTACCCTGCGCCACGCATGCATCGCCGTGGTACTGCTTGCGACGAGCGCCGTCGCCGGCGCACAAGACATCGAACCGGCGAAAGTCGCACTCGCCGGCATCGGCGCCGACATCAGCGCGACCGGCTTGCCACCTGGCGACACAGCCACATTGATCGTCGCCGGTAACGACCCGACCAGAAGCACGTATACAACCCGTGTCAATGCCGACGGCACCGCCCGTTTTGCCGACGTCATCTTCGATCGTTCCGGCCGCAACGAAATGTTGGTTCGCGACATGCAAGGCGGCGAAGTCACCGGCTCGCAACGGGTCATCGCTGGCTGGCTATCGATATTGCCGCCGTTTCTCGCGATCGTCCTTGCATTGGCCGTGCGCAGTGTCATACCGGCGCTGGTGGCAGGTATTTGGTTCGGCGCCATGGCCATTCAGGGCTTTACGCCTCTCGGCGCCCTGCGCGGTTTGTTGGACGGATTCCAGATCTACGTAACGGGTTCGCTGGCCGACGTCGATCACATCACCATTATTCTGTTTTCGATGATGATCGGCGGCATGGTCGGCGTCATTACGCGTGTTGGCGGCATGTCGGCAATTGTCAGGATGATTGTCTCCAAAGCGCGCACCGCCATTTCCGGACAGGTCTCGATATGGGCCATGGGACTGGTGATTTTCTTCGACGATTACGGCAATACCTTGGTGGTCGGCAACACCGCGCGACCGTTGAGCGATCGGCTGCGCATCTCACGCGAGAAACTTGCGTACATCGTCGACTCAACGGCATCGCCGGTTGCCTGCGTCGCCGTCGCAACGACGTGGATCGGCTATCAGGTTGGTCTCATCGACGACGCGTTGGTCAACATCGACGGCTTTGACCAGTCGGGCTATACCGTTTTTCTGCACTCGCTGATGTACAGCTTCTATCCGTTCCTGGCGATCCTGTTCGTACTGCTGGTTGCTGCTACCGGCCGCGACTTTGGGCCGATGCTGACCGCCGAGCGCAAAGCCCGTGGCAGCGGTGTCGATTCGACAGCGCCCAGTGCCGCGAACGAGGCGAGCAATGACGAGCACCTGGAATGCAAACCCGGCATCGAGGAACGCGCACTCAATGCATTGATACCGATCGCCGTGCTCGTAGTCAGCCTATTCGTCGGACTGTATCTGACCGGCACGGCCGGTCTCGACGAACCCGCTGGGTTGGCGACCATCTTAGGTGAAGCCGATCCTTACAAATCACTGATGTGGGCGTCACTACTCGGCGCGTCGTCAGCGATTTTGCTCGCGGTCGGTCAGCGACTGATGACCTTGAACGAATGCATCGACGCTTGGTATGCCGGCGTACGGATCATGCTATTTACGATGATTGTGCTGACCCTGGCCTGGGCGCTCGCCGACGTCAGCAACGATTTGTCGACTGCCGACTATCTGGTGTCGATTCTGGGCGATGCCCTGCCGCTCGCGGTTTTGCCCGCCGTCGTCTTCGTGCTTTCGGCTGTCACGTCATTTTCGACCGGCACGGCCTGGGGCACGATGGGTATTCTCATCCCGTTGCTCGTACCGCTGACGTGGGCGCTGATGCTCGATACCGGCGACCCGCTGGCCTACAGCCACATTCTTTACTCGGCTATTGCCTGCAATCTTGCCGGTTCGGTGTTCGGCGACCACTGCTCGCCGATATCCGACACTACCGTGTTGTCGTCGATCGCCAGCGGCTGTGATCACATCGAACACGTGCGAACGCAGTTACCGTACGCGCTGCTGGTTGGAGTCGTTGCGGTGATGTTTGGCACCTTGCCAGCTGGCTTTGGTATGCCGTGGTGGATCGGCTTCGCCGTCGGTATTGCCGCGCTGGTGATTGCGCTCAAAGTGCTGGGGCAGCCCGCGGAACGGCGCTCAGGGCCTGCGCCCGGTGCCACGCCGGCCGTCGCCGGCAGCTACGCCGACGACTGAGGCTTCAACGCCGACTGACCGCCGAGATACGGTCGTAACGCGTCGGGAATCGCAACGGTGCCATCGGCGCTCTGAAAGTTCTCCAGCACCGCAACCAAACAGCGGCCGGCGGCCAAACCGGAACCGTTGAGTGTGTGCACGAGCTCGGGTTTTTCGCCGTCACGACGCCGAAATCTAGCCTGCATGCGGCGCGCTTGGAACGACGTGAAATTGGAACACGACGAGATTTCTCGATACGCGCTCTGCCCCGGCAGCCAAACTTCTAAGTCGTAGGTTTTCGCGGCAGAGAAACCCACATCGCCGCTGGCCAACGTGACAACTCGATATGGGAGTTCCAGGCGCTTGAGCACCGTTTCGGCATGACCGGTTAGGCTCTCGAGTGCATCGGCCGAGTCCTCCGGCATGACCAGCTGCACCATTTCGACTTTTTCGAATTGATGCTGGCGAATCATGCCGCGCGTATCGCGCCCGTAAGAGCCCGCTTCGGAACGAAAGCACGGTGTGTGCGCAACGAATTTCAACGGCAGATCGGCTGCATCGAGAATGGCGCCGCGCGCGAGATTGGTTACCGGCACTTCGGCGGTCGGAATCAAGTAAAGCTCGCGCTCGCCGTCGGTGCGAAACGAATCGGCGGCGAACTTTGGCAGCTGCCCGGTCCCGTGCATCGCGTGCGGCTCAACGAGATACGGCACATAGACCTCTTCGTAGCCGTGTTCGTTGGTATGCAGATCGAGCATGAACTGGATCAGCGCACGCTGCAGTCTCGCAACACCGCCGCGGAGCACCGAAAAACGCGAACCCGAAATGCCGGCTGCGGCCTCGAAGTCGATCCCCCGCAATGCTTCGCCGATCTCGACGTGGTCGCGCGGCTCGAAAGCGAACGTGGCTGGTTCGCCGTTGCGGCGTATTTCGACATTGGCCGATTCATCGGGACCGTCCGGTACATCGTCGTACAAAAGGTTTGGCATGCCCTCAACGAGGGCGCTGAGCTCGGCTTGCGCCGAATCAAGACGCTGGCTGGCCGTGTCTAGCGAATCACCGAGATTCTGCACAGCCGCAAGAAGCGGCGCTGGATCCTCGCCGCGCGCCTTTGCTTGGCCGATTTGTTTGGCGCTGTCGTTGCGTTGTTTGCGGAGCGCCTCGACTTCGACTTGCAGCGCTTTGCGCTCGGCATCGAGCTTGCTGAACGCATCGGCATCGAAACTAAAGCCGCGCCGCGCAAGATTGGCAGCGACACCGGCTGGGTCGCTACGCAACAGTTTTGGGTCAATCATGACAATTTCGACAGCCGGTGGTTAACGGCAAGCCTCATACAAAAGAATTCGGATTGGACGTGCATCGCTTAGGACGACATTCGCGACGCCTCGGCGGCCGATAATAAACCGGTTCGTGCGCACGGCGCACGCACACTAACGCAACAAAACGGCAGCGGTTAGCGATTCGACCCAACGCGCCCAATGGCGAGCCCCGGCCGCGGCCAGTACAAGCCCGACCGAAATGCCAACGATATCGGCCACGACATCGGCGATTTCGGGTGAACGATCTACCGTCAGCATCTGACCCACCTCAATCGACACACCAAAAGCCAGCAGCGCAAGCGCCAGCCAAACATAACGCCGCCGAGGAACCAGCGCGCTGAACCACACGCTGAGCGCGGCAAACACAACTGCGTGCTCCGCCTTATCCCAGATGTTGAATGCGCTGAGCGCGTTTAGCGGCACCATAGAGGCGATGAAAACGTTGACGCAAAGGAACAGACCGAGGCCCACCCACAGCCTCGGCCAACGAATTACTGCTGCCGTCATTGTGGCTCGTTGGAGTCTGCTGCTGACGTCGAATTGTCGACGACGTCGACGTAGTCCGGGATATCGAGCGTGAATCGTCCGTCGTCGATTGCTACGTTGGTTGCAACGTCTGCGAACCGAATTTGCGTGCGCTGCTCGAGCTGATCGGCCAATTCCATGGCCGCGAGTGAGTCGCCATCAAACGCAATGCGAATGCGCGAGAAATCGCCGTCCTCGCGTACCGGCTGCAGCTCGAGCCAGTCGAGACCGGCTTCGCGGAAGCTGCGCGTCACGCGAAACTCGTCGAGCGCCGCAGCGTCGCCGGCCAACAATGCCGCCGGCGACCCAGCAATGCTGTCGGCCTGATCGGATATCGTTACCTGATCAACTTCGCGATCAAACAACCATAGCCGCTCGCCATCGGCCATCACCACCTGATCGGGCTCGGTGTAGTCCCAACGCAATCGGTTTGGCCGCGCAATCAGCAAACTGCCGTACGACACCTCAACGACCTGACCGTTCGCGTCGCGCAATTCCTGTTCGAAATTGGCAGTAACCACGTTCGTCTCGGCCAGGAACATGCGAAGCGTCGCCTCGGTGTCACCGGCATACGCAGTTCCGATGCCGACGCACAAAAGGCTGACGACGCCGGCGGCCCGGCGATATAGCGCAATCATCGTGTCAATTTTCCTCGTTGGTGGGCGGTACGAGGATTTCGCGCGAGCCGTTCGCCTGCAACGGGCCGACCAGCCCAGCGGCCTCCATAGCCTCGACCATACGTGCCGCACGGTTGTAGCCAATTTTTAGCCGCCGCTGCACGCCGGATATCGACGCTTTGCGCGTCTCCAACACGATCTTGACGGCTTGGTCGTACAACGCATCTTGTTCACTGTCGTCACCCGCGCCGATCCAATCGCCGGGCAGGCCATCCACAGTCATCTGACTGTCTGGACCGCTGAGAATTTCGTCGATGTAGCGCGGTGCAGAGCTTTTTTTCAGACTACCGACCACCTTGTGCACCTCGGCATCGGCAACGAATGCGCCGTGCACACGCTCGGGCAGAGACGTCCCAGGTGGCAGGTACAACATGTCGCCATGGCCCAGCAGGTTTTCCGCGCCCTGTTGGTCGAGAATCGTCCGGGAGTCGACCTTGGCCGACACCTGGAACGCGATTCGTGCCGGGACATTGGCTTTGATGAGCCCCGTAATGACGTCCACCGATGGCCGCTGCGTCGCCAGGATCATATGCACGCCGGACGCCCTAGCCTTTTGCGCCAGCCGCGCGATCAGCTCTTCGACCTTTTTGCCGACAATCATCATCATGTCGGCGAGCTCGTCGATAATGACGACAATGAACGGCAGCGGCTCGAGCGTCGGCGCCGACACTGGCTTCTCGTCATCAATCAGCTCGGGCGCCTGCCATGTCGGGTCGATCAGCGGCTCACCTGCCTCAATGGCCTCGCTGACTTTGCGGTTGTAGCCACCAATGTTGCGAACCCCTAGCGCCGCCATCAGTTGGTAACGACGCTCCATTTCTGCCACGCACCAACGCAACGCGTTCGCGGCCTCTTTCATGTCCGTGACGACCGGCGCGAGCAAGTGCGGAATACCTTCGTAAACCGACAACTCGAGCATCTTCGGATCGATCATGATCAGTCGTACCTGATCGGGCGTCGACTTGTAGAGAAGACTCAACACCATCGCATTGATGGCTACCGACTTACCGGAACCGGTCGTACCTGCGATCATGAGATGCGGCATACGCGACAGGTCGGCGACGACACTTTGCCCACCAATGTCTTTACCGAGTGCAAGCGTCAGCGGCGACGCGTGCTCGTCGTAAGCTCGCGAGCGCAGAATCTCACCGAGTGTCACCAGCTCGCGGTGCTCGTTTGGAATCTCGAGGCCGATGAAGCTCTTGCCGGGAATCACTTCGACGACCCGCACGCTGATCACCGACAGCGAACGCGCAAGGTCCTTGGCCAGATTGGAAATCTGCGCTGACTTGACGCCCGCCGCGGGATCGAGTTCGAATCGGGTGATGACGGGACCCGGATGGACGGACACGACATCGACGTCGATACCAAAGTCTTTGAGTTTCAGCTCGACCAATCGCGACATGGCGGCCAGCGAATCTTCCGAGTACCCGGTACGACGATCGGGTGGATCGTTCAACAGCGAAAGGGCCGGCATCTGACCGTCCCCTTGGGTCTCGAACATCGTGACCTGGCGTTCCTTCTCGGCGCGCACGCTCGGTTCGACTTCGGTGATAACCGGCTCGATACGCGGTTTGGATTTGTTCTTGGCGCGAACCTTGGCTTCCTTGACGCTTTCCTGGCGCTCGGCCAGCGCCCGCCGCCCTGCCGCTCTGTCACGCATCGATTCGATGCTGCGCCGCGCCGTCGCAATTGCCGATAAGGTCATGGCGCCGATGCGGTCCATCACCGCTAGCCACGAGATACCGGAGAACAGCGACACCGAGGCCAGCCAAAGTGCAAACAGCAACAGCGTGGCGCCGAGCAAACTCATCGCATCAGCCAGCGTTTGGCCGACCAATTGGCCGGCAATACCCCCGGCAGTTTCTGGCAGACCCGTGCCGGAGAAGTGCAGCGTTGCGAGACCACACGATGTGGCTAGCGTTGCCACAAAGCCTGCACCGCGAAGCGCCAGATCGCGGCCGTCGAGCCCCGCCGCCACGTTGCGTTTACGGTAGATGAGCCAGCCAGCAAGCAGCGCCATGACCGGGAACAGAAAGGCCGGGCGGCCGAACAACATGTATGCAAAATCGGCGAAATGCGCGCCGACAAAGCCGATCCGATTGTTCACGCTCGTTTGCGGTCCGGCCTGGCTAGGACCGACGTCACCCTGGTGATAGGTAACGAGGGCGACCAACATCAGGAGCGCGAACGTTCCAAATACCCACAGCGCGCTTTCGCGCAGCGTGCGGGTCACCGGGGGTGCGCCAGGGTTGGACAGAGCTTTAGCCATAAATAAGATGAGAAGCGTACTATAAACAGCTGAACTTGCGATAAATGCGCTTACAGTAGCAAGCCGGCCGCGACACGCGCCGGAATATCGACGAGCGCCGTACAGTTTACGCCAGCGTCGAGCATCGTGGCCAAAAGTGGCTACACTGCGACAAGCCCGCGCGTCCGCACCGACACATGACTGAACGCCTGCAAATTGATTTCCGCGAGCGAATGGCCGACATCCCCGCGGCCGACTGGGACGCCCTCGCCGTTGGCGCGCCGCCGTTCATGCAGCATGCGTTTCTGACGGCGCTGGAATCAAGCGGCTCCGTGGCCGAGGCCAACGGCTGGCAGCCACTGCACGTCACGGTATCGACAGCGGACAATCGATTGCTCGCGGCCGTGCCGCTCTACCTCAAGTATCACTCCTGGGGTGAATTCGTCTTCGACTGGGCCTGGGCCGATGCGTATCAGCGTGCTGGACTCGACTATTACCCAAAACTGATCAGCGCATCGCCGTTCACACCGGCTACCGCACCGCGCCTCATGCTCGCAGCGGACACCGACGCGGCGGCGATGGGCGGCGCCGTGCTTGGCGCTATCGAACGTCTGGCGGGCGAGAACGATATCTCGTCGCTGCATTTGCAGTTCGCGGATACGCCAAGCCTTGCGCATTGCCGTGAACGCGGCTACCTGTTGCGCAAGGATTGCCAATTTCATTGGCACAACCGTGACTACGTCGACTTTGACGAGTTTCTCGCGACCTTTTCCAGCGCCAAGCGAAAAAAGGTCAAGCGCGAGCGGCGCCGGCTGACCGAGGCAGGTGTCGAGTTCGAGCACATTTCCGGTCCGGCGCTACGCCCTCGCGATATCAACGATGCATACGCGTTGACACGGCAAACCTTTCTGATTCGAGGGCGCGAGCCCTATCTCAACCTCGCTTTCTTCGAGCAGTTGCTCGACGCACAGCCGCAGACTTTGCACCTGGTGTTTGCTCGAGTCGAAGGTCGACGAATTGCCGCCGCTGTCTTTTATCGCTCTGGCGACACGCTCTATGGACGCTATTGGGGTAGCGAGCGTGACTACCACAGCCTGCATTTCGAGACGTGTTACTACCAGGGCATCGACCTCGCCATTCGCGAGGGCATCCAGCGCTTCGAACCCGGCACGCAAGGCGAGCACAAGGTGAGCCGCGGCTTTTTGCCTGTGGAAACGCATTCGGCGCATTGGCTCAGTCACCCGTCGTTTGCCTCGGCGATTGGCGACTATCTCAATCGCGAGGCCGCGCACATCGACGATTACATGGCCGCCATCAACGAGCGCAGCCCATACCGAGTCGACGATACGCGTGAGTGAATTGGCTTGGCTCGAGACCGGCGCGCCGGCGGACAGCTTTCCACCGGTCGAGCGGGCTTTGCGCGAACCCGATGGCCTATTGGCGGCTGGCGGCGATCTTGCGCCCGACCGCTTGCTGTATGCGTACCAGCACGGGATATTTCCATGGTTCGAGCAGGGCCAACCAGTGCTGTGGTGGTCGCCCAATCCGCGCTGCGTACTGCCAACCGACGAGTTTCACCGGTCGCGATCGCTGCTACGAACTGTGCGCCGCTGCGGATGGTCGGTAACGGTAAACGAGGACTTCGCCGCGGTCGTGGACGGCTGTGCCGAATGGCGCCGACACAGACGCAGCACCTGGATTACCCCAACCATGCGCGCGGCATACCTCCAACTGCATGAGCGCGGTTTTGCCCGAAGCCTCGAAGTCTGGAATCGCGGCCAACTGATCGGCGGAATCTACGGCGTCGCGCTCGGGCGTATGTTCTTTGGTGAATCGATGTTCTCGCGGGAGCCGGACGCCTCGAAAATCGCGATGCTCGCGCTGTGCATCGCGATGCGATTACAGCAAATGCCGCTGCTGGATTGTCAGGTTCGCTCGCCGCATCTGACATCACTCGGCGCGCGCATGATCGCAAGAACCGAGTTCCTGGGCAGATTACGTCAGCTTTGCCCACGTATCGAACCTGCGCCGGCGTTCTTCGACGGTTCGCTGGCGGTCTTGAAAATGGCAGATTCGGTGCCATTTCCCGGACGCGAGCCGAAAGGCACGTTCGGCTGACGCTGCTTCATTGAAATAGCGGGCCAGTTTGTTCAGAATCGCGCCCTTCGCCGGCGCAAAGGAGCCGCTATTCGATGGCAAAAGAGGAAGCCATTCAGATGGAAGGCGTCGTCGTTGAGACGTTGCCTAACACGACATTCCGTGTCGAACTCGAGAACGGACATGTCGTGAATGCCCACATCTCGGGCAAAATGCGTAAGAACTACATCCGTATTTTGACCGGCGACAAAGTCACGGTCGAACTCACCCCGTACGATTTGTCGAAAGGCCGCATCGTCTATCGCGGTCGTTAGTCCTCGGGCAGGTGGACTAGCTCTTTCTTGAGCGGTTCCGCTGTCAGCGCCAACTCGTCGTTTTCGTCGACCCGAATCCGTACGTGACCGCCCTGTTCCAAGGTTCCGAATAGAAGCTGCTCGGCGAGCGGTTTCTTGATGTACTGCTGGATGACGCGTGACATCGGGCGCGCCCCCATTTTGGGATCGTAGCCGCGTTTCGCAATCCAACGCCGGGCCGGATCGTCGAGCTCGAGAGTCACCTGCTTTTCGAGCAGTCGACCTTCGAGTTCGACGACGAGCTTGTCGACGACCCGCAGAATCGAACGCTCATCCAGCGACGCGAACTGGATGATCGCGTCGAGTCGATTACGAAACTCCGGTGTAAACGTCTTGCGGATCACTTCCATACCGTCGGTGGAATGATCCTGATCGGCGAAGCCAACGGTCGACCGGCTCATCTGCTGCGCGCCCGCGTTCGTCGTCATAACAAGAATGACGTTGCGGAAATCCGCCTGGCGACCGTTGTTGTCGGTAAGCGTGCCATGGTCCATAACCTGCAGCAGCAGGTTGAACAC
Organism: Pseudomonadota bacterium; assembly: GCA_038534295.1. Classification (GTDB taxonomy): domain Bacteria; phylum Pseudomonadota; class Gammaproteobacteria; order Steroidobacterales; family Woeseiaceae; genus JBCAXA01. Next base: position 105,598 of record JBCAXA010000006.1, on the reverse strand, counting down.
TTCTGGGTGAGCTTTCTCGATTTCGTCAAGCAGCACCACGGCGTGAGGATTTTTGGAGACCGCTTCGGTCAACAAACCGCCTTGGTCGAAACCAACGTATCCCGGCGGTGCACCGATAAGGCGCGAAACCGTATGCCGTTCCATGTACTCGGACATGTCGAAGCGAATCAGCTCGATACCGAGCGACAGGGCAAGCTGCCGAGTGACCTCAGTCTTGCCGACGCCGGTCGGCCCCGAAAACAGGAACGAGCCGACCGGTTTTTCATCGTCGTTCAGACCGGACCGAGCCATCTTGATTGAGCCGGCCAAAGCAGTGACGGCTTCGTCCTGGCCAAAGATCACCAATTTGAGATCGCGCTCGAGATTGCTGAGCACGTTGCGATCGGACGCCGACACCGACTTTGCCGGAATGCGGGCCATTTTGGCGACGATATTCTGTACCGTTTCGACGGTGACACTCGTGGGTCGGTCTTCAACCGGGCGCAGGCGCAGGTTGGCTCCGGCCTCGTCGATCACGTCGATCGCTTTGTCCGGCAACTGCCGATCGTTAATGTGGCGCGCCGCCAGCTCTGCAGCGGCCGCCAGCGCGTCGTCGTTGTACTGCACGCCGTGATGCTCTTCGAAGCGGCTTTTCAGGCCGTTTAAGATCTCGACGGTCTCTTCGACGGTCGGTTCGACCACGTCAATCTTCTGGAAGCGCCGCGCGAGCGCGTGGTCTTTCTCGAAAATGCCGCGGTATTCCTGATACGTCGTCGACCCAATGCAGCGCAGCTCACCGTTGGCCAGCACCGGTTTGATCAGGTTTGACGCGTCCATGACCCCGCCAGACGCCGAGCCGGCGCCGATGATCGTATGAATCTCATCGATAAACAGAACCGCACCGGGTTGCTCCCGGACCTCCGCCAGGACCGCTTTCAAGCGCTTTTCGAAGTCGCCGCGGTATTTCGTGCCCGCGACGAGCGAGCCGAGGTCGAGTGCGTACAGGGTTGCATCGCGCAACACCTCCGGCACGTTTTCCTCGACAATCAGCCGCGCGAGACCCTCGGCGATCGCGGTCTTGCCGACCCCGGCGTCGCCCACGTAGAGCGGGTTGTTCTTACGCCGCCGACAAAGAATCTCGATGGTGCGCTCAATCTCGATTTCGCGACCAATCAGTGGGTCGATCTGGCCGCGGGCCGCTTTTTCGTTGAGGTTGGTCGCATAACGCGCCAGCGCACCGGCATCGCTGTCGCCTTCGGCCGCACCGTCCATGCGCTCGTGCTCGGCGCTCGATTCGGCGTCCTCACGGCTTCGCGTTAGGCCGTGCGAGATGTAGTTAACGACATCGAGTCGGGTGACATCCATCAGGTTTAGCAGATAAACCGCCTGCGACTGCTTCTCGCTGAATATTGCGACGAGCACATTGGCGCCGGTGACTTCGCTTTTGCCCGTCTGCTGAACATGAAACACCGCGCGCTGCAGCACACGCTGGAACCCCAGCGTCGGCTGCGCGTCCTCTTCGGCGTCCTCCTCAACCAAAGGGGTCGACTCGTCAATGAACGTCGCCAGCTGCTTGCGCAGCGAACTGACGTCGGCATCGCAGCCGCGCAACACATCGTAGACGAGCGGTATGTCCAGCAAGGCCAGCAGCAGATGCTCGACCGTCATGAATTCGTGCCGTTTTTCCCGCGCGTTTTGGAACGCGGTGTTTAGGCAGTATTCCAATTCCGAATTCAGCATGGGGCGGTTACGCCTCCTCCATAGTGCAAAGCAGCGGGTGCTGATGCTGCTGTGCGAAAGTATTCACCTGCGCGACTTTCGTCTCTGCAATCTCGTGCGTGTAGACGCCACAGACGCCTTTCCCTTTTGTATGCACCTCGAGCATGATCCGCGTCGCTTTCGGACGATCCATGCCGAAGATGCTCTCCAGCACCGTAACGACGAACTCCATCGGTGTATAGTCGTCGTTGATTAATATGACCCGATAAAGCGGCGGCTTTTTGAGTTTTGGCCGCGCCTCGTCGACGGCCAATTCGTAACTGCCAATCTGGTCATTCTGCTCGTTCGGGTCACTCATACTCGAGTCGTCGTAACGGTCTACGGTCGGGAAGCCCAGCCAGGGCAGCGCTGTCCGGGAGATGCGCGCTGTAGCGCGGATTTCAAGTCCGAAAATACCGTTTGCGTACGATTGTGTATACGCGAATATTCAGACAAGTGAACTCGTCAATCATTCCTCCCACCGAATACGGAGCACAGCGGAAAACTGCCGCGGCCGAGGTCGCGCTGCGACACTGCGCCGGTGTCCGTTTCCGCTCTGACGTTTGTCGGAGTATTTTTCATAGAGTTTTTAGGAAAAATCTATAACTTATTATTTTTTATATATTCATTTATCTCAAAATAGCTCGTTAACCCCGTCTCTCCGGTCGGTGCGTTGGTGCTTGCGATCGTGTTTCGTTCACGCTCGAGGAAAACCGCCAACATGACGAACACATTGCCGCACCTGCGGTGGGTAACGCTTGGGCATGGCCGTTGGCCCGACGGCGCGAGCTTGCCCGTTTGGTTGTGCGTAGCGCTCGCGACCTTGCTGCTTTGGCAGTGCATCAGCCTCGCTCTGCAATGGTTCGAGCACGAACCTCCTGCATCGGTTGCGCGCCGGCCGCACGCCATGGCGGTGCCGATAGCCGCGGATTACGACATCGCGACAATCACTGACGCGCATCTGTTCGGCGTGCTCAACCCAGCCGGGCCAACACTACCGACCCAACCGCCTCTCCCGACAACGCTCGATTTGCAGCTCAAAGGCACGATAGCTGCGCACGATGGGTTTAAGGCTCGGGCGATCATCGCCGCAGGCGGACGCATCGAGTCGGTTTACGCGCTGCACGATCGCGTGACGCCGGACGCAACGCTGCATGCCGTTGAGCGTACCCATGTGATACTGAATCAGCGCGGACATCTGACAACGCTGCAGTTGGCCCATGCGCAGCACTCAGACGTTACGACCGCGTCGCAACCACGGCTCGCCGATCGCGTGCTGGCCATAACAGACGTGATTCGGCCACAGCGTGCGATACGCGATGGTCGCCAAGTTGGCTACCGCCTCTACCCGGGCCGCGATCGTCAACGCTTCGCCGCCCTCGGCCTTCGTCCCGGCGACGTTGTGACTGCCGTTAACGGCCGCTCGCTCGCCGGCAATGCCACCCGCGTCGACGTCCTAAGAGCCTTGACTGCGGCCGAATCGATCACGGTCGTGGTCGAACGCAACGGCCAACCGGTATCACTAACGCTGCTGGCCGACGCACACCCGCGCATAAACGACACCGAACGTTGACTCCGTGCACAAGACACCGAGCGGCGGGCGGCGGAACCGCAGCCGATTGTCACGGTCGATTGCCTGCGTTCGCGCCGCAACTCGTGGCCGCGCGAGGCATCGACAGCGGCGCGAATGCCGGTCCCGTCTGGCACGAAGACGCAACGCCGTCAGGGAGCTGCTTAGCGCACCGAGCAGACATAATGCGGAGCAGTAACTCGCTCAGCGTAATCGGCACCACAAGCGGCTGCAGGAGGTTGCCGGGCTTATTGCCGATTGGTCGGATAAATCCCGCCAAAAGCACTGATTTTCCGCAAAGTTTGCGCTTGTTCGCGTGAACCTTGACCCTTATCATCGCGAAGCGACGTTTAGACCCGATAGCGGTACGCTGAACGCGCGGTTCGACCGGAACGACTAACCCAATGGCCTCTACGTTGAAACTCGACAGTCTGTCCAGTGCGGCTCCCGCCGAACTCATGAACCGGGTTGGGGCCAATCTGCCGAAATGGGTCGCGCTTGCGTTGGTCATTCTCATTGGCTGGCAGATCGCCAATATCCTGTTCATGCTGCTCGACAGTCCGGACGCTGAGCCACTCGACGTCGCGGCGCCGGCGCAGAGCGCACAAGCTTCCGACGACGCGCCGGCGTTCAACGTCAATACGATCCGCGAAGCGCAGCTCTTCGGCGAACTCGACAAAGAGGCCGCAGAACCGCAGGTTACCGAGCAGGTCGTCGGCAAGACCAACCTCAACCTCGAGCTTAAGGGCACCATTGCAGCGGACGATCCGGTCTACGCCCGAGCGATCATTGCCGACGGGCAGCGCGAGGAGAACGTCTACGCGCTAAAAGACAGCATTGCGCAAGGCGTCACGCTGCACGCCGTCGAGCGCGAGCGCGTTATCCTCAACCAGTCCGGTCGACTGACGTCGCTGGACTTGCCGCGTGAATTCAAGGGTAACGCTCGCACCACGCGGAACGCTGCGCGGCCGACCCGCGTGTCGTCCCGGGCCCGCTCGGCTGCGCCATCGACCAGCGTTCGCCAAGCACTGACCGACAATGTCGCCAGCCTCACCGACATAATCAGGCCGCAGCCTTATTTCAGCGGCGGACAGCAAAAAGGCTACCGGGTCTACCCTGGCAAGGATCGCAAACAGTTTGCGGCGCTCGGGCTGCGTCCGGGCGATCTCGTTACCGAAATCAACGGCACGCCGATGACGGACCCGCGCCAGGGCATGCAGGTGTTTCGCTCGCTGGGCGAGGCAACGTCCGTCAACGTCACCATCGAACGCAATGGCCAGCCGCAATCGCTGACCCTCAGCACGAGCCAGCTGGACCTCAGTCAGTAAACGAAGAATCACGACTTTGATGCAAACGCTCGCACGACACGCCGCTACTCTCAGCGCCGTACGACTCACTCTGGCGCTGCTCGCGTTGGCCGCTTACACGGCCAATGCGCAACAGGAAGGCAGCATCACGCCCAACTACAAGCAGGCAGACATTCGACAAATTGTGGAAGCAGTCGCCGCCGTCAGCGGCAAGAGCTTCATCGTCGACCCGAGGGTCAACGCTGAAGTGACGATGCTGTCCAGTCAGCCGATGACGCCCGAGGCGTTTTACGAAACCTTCCTGTCGATTCTTGAGGTGTACGGTTTTGTCGCGGTCGAGTCCGGCGGCATCACCAAGATCTTGCCCAATGCCAATGTTCGGCAGATGCCGGGGCCGAGTTCGCTGCAGGGCGCCGCGCCGGATGACGTCGTTACGCGCGTGATTGAAGTCCAAAACGTCGGCGCTGCACAGCTCGTGCCCATTCTGCGGCCGCTGGTGCCGCAATACGGACACCTCGCGGCGCACGCGCCATCGAACATGCTGATCATCTCGGATCGCGCTGCCAACGTGCAGCGCATGATGACGATCATTCGACGCATCGACCAGGCCGGCGATGACGAGATTGAGGTCATTCCGCTCCTGCACGCTTCCGCCGCCGAAGTGGTCCGCGTACTGCAGTCGCTGGCCGGTCAAGCACGACCGGATCAGCCAGCCGCACCGATCAACCTCGTAGCGGACGAGCGCACGAACAGCGTTCTGCTGGGCGGTGAGAAAAGCTCACGGCTGCGACTGCGTGCGTTGATTACGCATTTGGACACGCCGCTCGAAGACGGCGGCAATATGCAGGTGCGCTATTTGCGCTACGCCAATGCCACCGAGCTGGCCGACAAGTTGCAATCGCAATTCCAGGATGCCGCCGAAGGCGGTGGCGGCCAAGCACCCGCGGCGCCAACCAACGCGCCGTTCAATATCTGGGCGGACGAACAAACCAACGCGCTGATCGTCACCGCCCCGCCCAAGATCATGCGCTCGCTCATGGGCGTCGTCGACAAGCTCGATATCCGCCGCGCGCAGGTGCTGGTCGAGGCGATCATCGTCGAGGTCTCCCTAGACAACAATCTAGATCTCGGCGTGACGTGGGCCGCTTACGATTCGGACGGCAATACGCCGTTCCTTTCCACCGACTTTGCACAACAGGGCCCTACCGTGCGGACGGCAGTGGAAGCCGCCGCGCAAAGCCCCGACAACGATCTCGCCGCGGCCTCGGGACTCATCGGCACCGGCGCGACGTTCGGCCTCGGCCGGATTACCGATGACGGCATCAGCTTCGCCGCGATCATTTCGGCGCTGGCAGGCGACGGCAACACGAATATCATTTCGACGCCGACCATTGTCACGATGGACAACGAAGAGGCACGCATCGAAGTCGGCCAGGAAGTGCCGTTTATCACTGGGTCGTTCAGCAACACAGGTGCCGGCGGCGACGTCAACCCATTCCAGACCATCAACCGCGAGCGGGTCGGCACGCTGCTCGAGATCACGCCGCAAATCAACGAAGGCGACGCGATCCTTCTGCAATTGCGACAGGAGCAATCGAGCGTCAGCGCATCCACGTCGGCGTCGGACATTATCACCAACGAGCGCGTCATCGAGACATCTGTGATCGTCGATGACGGTGCGATCCTCGTTCTCGGCGGGCTGATCGACGACGAGTTTCAAGAAACCGAGTCCCGCGTGCCGGTACTCGGGCGCCTGCCGCTGATCGGCAGCCTGTTCCGCTCGACCAGCCGTACGAAAAGCAAGACCAACCTGATGGTCTTTATCCGGCCGAAGATTCTGCGCGACGGCGTACAGACGGCGATCGAAACCAACGCCAAGTACAACTACATGCGTGATCTGCAGCTGCAGGGCGTCGAAGCAACCGGCGGCCAGCCGCTGTTGCCGGGGGTCGAAACTTACGAGACCCCTGACCCGGAACCCGCGCCCATTGACCTGCGCGATCGCAGCGACGAGGACAACGACCAGCCGTGAGCACCGACCCAACGTTGACGCTCGACGCCAGCCCGGACGCAACGGCGACTGCCGACGACGTGGCAGCACCTGCCACCGACAGCGGCCGCACCCTGCCGTTCTCGTTTGCGAAACGCCACGGCGTGCTGATCCGCAGCTATACCGACGGTTGCGCGGAAACCGTCTATCGGACCGGCACGTCGCCACTGTCGCTGGCCGAAGCACACCGTTTCGCGTCAGCACCACTGAAGCTCACGCGCGTTTCGCCCGATGCGTTCGACGCGATGTTGCAGCAAGCCTACGAAAGCGGCACCAGCCAGGCCATGCAAATGGCCGAAGGCCTGGATGACGACACCAACTTGCTGCAGGTTGCGCAGGAGCTGCCCGAGCCCTCCGATCTGCTCGAAAGTGACGACGACGCGCCGATCATCCGGCTGATCAACGCCGTGCTCACCGAAGCGGTCAAAGAGAACGCCTCCGACATTCATATCGAGCCGTATGAAAACCGCCTCATGGTGCGCTTCCGCGTTGACGGCGTACTGCGGGAGGTTTTGCAGACCCGCCGCGCGGTCGCACCGCTGGTTGTCTCGCGTATCAAGGTCATGTCGAAACTCGACATCGCCGAGAAGCGCCTGCCCCAGGACGGGCGCATTTCGCTGCGTATCGCCGGTCGTGCCGTCGATGTGCGTGTCTCTACGATGCCCTCCGGCCACGGCGAACGTGTCGTTCTTCGCCTGCTCGACAAGCAGGCCGGCCGGCTCGATCTCGCGCAGCTCGGTATGGCTGAGAAAACTCTGCGCACGATGGATGAACTCATCCACAAACCGCACGGCATCATCCTGGTTACCGGGCCGACAGGCTCGGGTAAAACAACCACGCTGTATGCGGCGCTCGAGACCATTAACGACAACAGCCGCAATATCATGACGGTCGAAGACCCGATCGAGTACTACATTGACGGCATCGGCCAAACACAGGTCAACACGAAAGTCGAAATGACGTTTGCGCGAGGTCTGCGAGCGATTCTGCGCCAAGACCCGGACGTCGTCATGGTCGGTGAGATTCGCGACCTCGAAACCGCAGAAATCGCCGTGCAAGCCAGCCTCACAGGCCATCTCGTCCTCTCGACACTGCACACCAACTCGGCCGTTGGTGCCGTGACGCGACTGCGCGATATGGGCGTAGAACCGTTCCTGCTGTCGTCTAGCCTGATTGGTGTACTCGCCCAGCGCTTGGTTCGCGTCCTCGACGACGACACCAAGGTTGCTTACGACGCACGCGACTACGAAGCGCGAGCGCTGAACCTGGGACCGGGCGAATCGGCGACGCTGTATCGACCCGGCGAGAACGGCAGCACTGGTTTCCGCGGCCGCACCGGCATCTACGAGCTCGTACCCGTCGACGACACCATGCGCACGATGATCCACGACGGCGCCGGCGAACATGATCTTGAACGTCACGCGCGGACGCTGAGCGCGAGCATCCGCGACGATGGCCGGCGCAAAGCGCTGAACGGCGTAACCACACTCGAAGAAGTACTGCGGGTGACGCAGGACGACTGAGCCAGGTCCGGTTGCCGACGCAACCGCCCCTCGAACAGCAGCAACGTAAACCATGGGTGCATTCGAATACGTCGCGCTGGATGGCGCCGGCAAGGAAAAACGCGGCATTCTCGAGGGCGACACGCCGCGCCATGTGCGCCAAATGTTGCGCGAGCGCTCGCTGCTGCCGCTAAAGATTACCGAGTCGGCCGAGAAAGAATCGCGTCGCCAGAGCTCACTCGGGCTGCGTCGCGGCCTATCCGCCAACGACTTGGCATTGCTCACTCGGCAGCTCGCGACGCTCGTGCAGGCCGGTCTGCCGCTCGAGGAGGCCTTGCTCGCGGTTGGCCAGCAAAGCGAGAAACAACGTGTGCAAAGCATCGTGCTCGGTGTTCGCAGCAAGGTCATGGAAGGTCACTCGCTCGCGGACGGACTCGGCGACTTCCCACAGGCCTTCCCGAACCTCTATCGGGCAACCGCCGCGGCCGGCGAACAGTCTGGCCACCTTGACGCCGTACTCGAGCGACTTGCCGACTACACCGAGTCGCAGCAAGCATTGAGCCAGCAAATGCGCAACGCGATGATCTACCCGATCGTCATGCTGGTGTTTGTGTTGGCGATCGTGGTTGCGATGCTCGCCTACGTCGTGCCACAGGTCGTCGAGGTCTTCACGAACAGCGGCGGCGAGCTGCCGCTGCTGACGCGTATCGTTATCGCGATGAGCGATTTCGTTCGCGACTGGTGGTGGGCCGTGGTGATCGGCAGCGCTGGGTTGATCGCCCTCGTGCGCTGGTTCCTGTCCCGCGACGGGCCAAAGCGCGTTTGGCACGGCGCAAAGCTGCGCCTGCCGGTATTCGGGCGCATTTCGCGCGGCTTCAACACCGCTCAGTTCACCCGCACGTTGGGCATTCTGGCCGGCAGCGGCGTTCCAGTTCTAGAAGCGCTGCGTATCAGTGGCGAAGTCATCGACAACGTGCCAATGCGCGAGGCGGTTGGCGAGGCGTCGTCGCGGATTCGCGAGGGCGCTGGAATCGCGCGCTCGCTGGGAGCCAGCAAGCTGTTTCCGCCGATGACCATCCACCTGTTGTCCAGCGGCGAGGCCAGCGGCGAACTCGAGGCGATGCTGGACAAGGCATCGGGCAACCAGGAGCGCGAAATTCAAGGTCTGATCGCCGCTATGCTCGGGCTTTTGCAGCCGTTGATCGTTGTCATCATGGGCATCGTGGTGCTGCTGATTGTGCTCGCGATACTGCTACCGATATTCCAGCTCAACGAACTCGTCCAGTAGACCGCAAATCCAGTCGACAAAATCGGCAAGCGCTTATTGCGTGGCCTCCAAAAACGGGCTATACATTCGCCGTTCGCGAGCAACTCGCGCCACAGGCAAGCTCAGGACTCGACACCGATGACTGGCAAAGACGATCTCGAAACCGATTTGACTGACGACAACGTCGACAAAGACATCGACGACGAAGTCGACGAGTCAGAGATGACCGACACGCAGATCCTGACCAGCAGTAACCTCTCTGATGACTCGGTCGAGATCAACGTAGAGCAACTCGTCACCGATATTGAGACAGTGCAATCCGGCGGTACCGATGTGGCCGCTGCAAGACGCCGACTCGAGTCGCTGATGGAAGAGAAGCGCCTGGTTCAGGCGATGCGCGATCTTGACGAATTCGACTTCGAAGAAGACTGAAAGGCTGATTCGCTAGGACGCGGCCTTTCGATCGGCGCGCAGCGGCACGACAACGTCGTGCAGCGCTGGGCGTTCACGACGCATTTCGTCGGGTGTCAATGCATCGAGCTCGTGGGGGAAAACCAACCAAGCGTCGGTCTCGTGAACGAAGTAATCGGGCGTCAGATCGGTCTGATTGCGCGTTGGTTTGAACCACGGTACGGCGACTCGCATTTCACGAGGCGTATTGCCCCTGGCCTGCTTACGGATCGCTTGCAGGACCGCAGCGATCGTATGACCCGTGTCGAAAACGTCGTCGACAATCAAGAGCCGATGGTCCGGCGTCACTTTATTGATGATGTAGTCGAGTCCCATCACGCGAACCTGGCCACGACGTTGATCGACGCCGGTGTAGGACGATGTGCGGATGGCAATGTGGTCGGTGTTTACGCCGCAGTAGCGAACGAACTCCTGCACCGCCATTCCGACCGGCGCACCGCCGCGCCAGATGGCGATGATAATCGTCGGCTTGAACCCGCTGGCAAGAACACGACCAGCGAGCCGGTACGAGTCATCCAGCAAACTCTGTGCACTCAAAACGATCTTGTCCATCGCGACGGGACCAGTCGGGCGGTATACTTCGACGCCTCGGATGCTACACCGTGTACGCGAGCGACGCGACCAACTTGATGCAGCGAACCTTTATCACCGCCGATGACCTGCTACTCGACTCGTTTCGACTGGCGGCACGGATCTACGAGAGTGGCTTTCGGCCCGACCTTTTGATCGGTATCTGGCGTGGCGGCAGCGCGGTCGGTATCGCGGTGCAAGAAGCGCTCGAGTATTTCGGCATCGATATGGACCATTTTGCGATTCGCACGTCGTACGAAGGCGCCGCATCGTATTCGGATCGCGTCGAGAACAAGCAGCGTATTCGCGTGCATGGACTAGATCATGTGCTGCGCATGGTCGAGCAACATCACTCGATGCTCATCGTTGACGACGTCTACTCGACCGGCAATAGCATCAACGCCGTCAAGAAAAAACTGGCGCGCAAGGCGCGCTTCAACTGTCCCCACGATATTCGGGTCGCTGCGCTTTGGTACCGACCGACTGACGGCGAGCGACGCGTACCGGATTACTTTCTGCACGAAACCGACGACTGGCTGGTATTGCCCTACGAACTGGACGGGCTGAGCGACGCGGAGATCCGCGAGCACAAGCCGGTCGTCAGCGACATCCTCGAGGAGCTGTCCGGCGACCCACCTCGAAACGCCGCGCGCCGATAACTCAAGTCCGTCGCGGCACCACCAAACACTACCCCGGAGACCTGGTATGGCCCACACCCACGAACTGTTGGGTATCAGTAATGCGATCGTCGATATCCTGGCCCACGTCGATCATGATTTCATTGCCAAACTCGAGTCCCCGCCCGGCTCGATGACTCTGATCGACGCCAAGCAGGCGCGCGCGCTGTATGCCCAGCTGGGCCCGACCACGGAGATGTCCGGCGGCTCGGTCGGCAACAGTGTCGCGACGTTCGCGTTGCTCGGCGGATCGGCCGCGTATATTGGCCGCGTGGCCGACGATCAATTCGGCGAAGTATTTGCGCACGACATGACCTCGCTGGGCGTAGCGCTCGCATTGCCGCCGGAAACCCGCGAAGCACCAACCGCGCGCAGTCACGTCATGATAACGCCGGACGGTCAACGCACGATGCAGACCTACCTCGGCGCCTGCACGGAAATCGAAACCAACGATATCCGCAGCGACACGGTCGGTGTCCCGGCCGCGGTACTGATCGAAGGGTACATATTTGACACGCCGCACGGTCCTGAAGCGGTCGACAAACTTTTGGGCATGGTCGCGGCACACGACACGGCGGTCGCGCTGTCGCTGTCCGACCCGTTCTGCGTCGACCGGCATCGAAGCGCGTTTAAGAGCAAGATCGGCCGCAGTATCAACGTCGCGATTGGTAACGAATCGGAATTCGCCGCGCTGTTCGAAACCGACGATCACGGCGAGATTTTCGATGCCGCGACGCGCTCCGGTGCACTCTGCGTCATGACCCGGTCTGCCGACGGTGCAATCGCCGTCGACGGCGATGAGGTCTACGAGATCGCGGCCGAACCGGTCGAGAAGGTTCTCGACACGACCGGCGCCGGCGATGCGTTTGCCGGCGGCTTTTTGCACGAGTGGGTACGCAGCGGCGATATCGACGCGGCCGGGCGCCTCGCAGCGCGCTGTGCCGCGGCTGTGATTCAACAGGTAGGCGCGCGGCTGCCCCCGGGCATTTTGACTTGATCCGCTACGGCGCGATCGGGTGCCAGGTGGTTTTGACTTCCTGGGTCTCGCAAATCAAGTAGGGGTCCGTAGCGGTTCGCCAATCGCGGTCGCAACGATTTAAGAGCCGTTTGAGATTCTCCGCGCTCGTCGCCGCCACGCCGTCGTCGATGACCGGGTCATGCTCGCACACGACCACCGCATTGACATCCATGTGCGACAAAAAGTGTTCGGCCAATTCGGCGCGGAATCCGGTCAGAAGATTGACGACACCCGCCGGCACATCGCCAGACTGCAAGACTTCCGCCAAGCTGATCGCCGACAGCGGCCGTGACTCCGACGCAAGCGCAACCACCGTATTGCCGCCGACGATGGCAGCGGCGACGTTTGAAACCAAGCCGAGAAGACCGCTGCGTTCCGGCGCCAGCACGCCGACCACGCCGGTCGGTTCGAGCAGCGAAAAACAAAAATGCGACGTGGCGACCGGATTGACCGCCGAGAACACTTGCTGGTATTTGTCGGCCCAACCGGCGAAGTAGACCAAGCGGTCGATGCTTTCGCTGACCTCCGTGCGTGCGCGCGCCTGCGAACGGCCCTGATCACGCAATTCAGCAACAAACTCGGCGCTACGACTCTCCAGCATTTCAGCGACACGATAGAGAATCTGACCGCGTAAATACGCGCTGCTCGACGACCACCCGTCGAGCGCCGCACGTGCCGCGACGACTGCTTCGCGAAAGTCTTTGCGACTGGCGCGACTGACGTTGGCCGTCAGCTTGCCGTTGCTGGCGCTCAGCGAGAAGTACCGGCCAGACTCGCTGCGCGGAAACCGCCCGTTGATGTAAAGCTTGTAGGTCTTGGCGACGCTCAGTCGCGGTGATTCGGAATCGCGGCTCATGACTTGCCCCGCCGATGGCCAAGCTCGACGTAACCGTCCAAACCGTGTAGGCCGCCCTCGCGCCCAACCCCCGACTCTTTGTACCCGCCGAACGGTGCCGTTGGATCGAACTTGTTGAACGTGTTTGCCCAAATCACGCCGGCGCGAATCTGGTTGGTCATCTTGAAGATTTTCGATCCCTTGTCGGTCCAAACACCGCCCGATAGGCCATAGCGCGTGTTGTTGGCTTTCATCAGCGCCTCATCAAACGTTCGAAACGTCTGGATCGTAAGGACAGGTCCAAAAATTTCCTCCTGGACGACCCGATCGGACTGGCTAACGCCGCTGAACAGACTCGGCGCACAGTAATAACCTTTCCCCGGTAAATCGGCAGCGCTCTGATAGAGTTCGGCACCCTCCTCGACGCCGACGTCCAAGTAGTGACGTATCCGCTGCAGCTGCTCGCGCGAATTGATAGCACCGATGTCCGTGTTCTTGTCCAGCGGATCGCCGACGATCAAGGACGCCATGCGCGCTTTGAGTTTTGCCGTCAACGCCTCGGCAACTGACTCCTGCACCAGCAAACGCGATCCCGCACAGCAAACGTGGCCCTGATTGAAAAAGATCGCGTTGACGATACCTTCCACCGCTTCGTCTATTGCGGCGTCGGCAAACACGATATTGGCCGCTTTGCCACCGAGTTCGAGCGTGTAGCGGGTGCTGCTGCCGGCCAGTCGGCGCTGGATCTCACGACCGACGTTGGTCGAACCCGTAAAGGCGATTTTGTCGACGCCCGGATGCGCAACCAACGCCGCGCCGGCGGTGCCGTCACCGGTGACGATATTGACGACACCAGGCGGCAGATCGGCCTCCTGAATCAATTCAGCCAACTTGAGCGCCGTCAGCGGGGTCGTTTCTGCCGGCTTCAACACCACGGTATTGCCGGTCGCAAGGGCCGGTGCGATCTTCCACGCGGCCATCAGCAACGGAAAGTTCCACGGAATGATTTGGCCGGCGACGCCAAGGGGCGCGACGCTGCGATTCGGAAATGCGTACTCGAGCTTGTCCGCCCAGCCGGCGTGATAGAAAAAGTGCGCTGCAGCCAGTGGAATATCGACGTCCCGCGACTCACGGATTGGCTTGCCGCCGTCCATGGATTCGATGACCGCGAACTCGCGGGCGCGCTCTTGCAGCTGGCGTGCAATTCGAAACAGGTACTTTCCCCGCTCCGCCGGTTTGGTCTTCGACCAGACCGAGCGATAAGCGCGGCGCGCCGCGGCGACGGCCGCATCGACGTCATCCGCGCCAGCGGCAGCCCATTGCGCGAGGGTCTTCTCATTCGCCGGATTGATACTGGGCCGGTACTCGCCGCTCTTCGGTGCCACGAATTTACCGCCGATAAACAGCTCATAGCGCTCATCGAGCAAAACGTGATCGGTTGCTTCCGGCGCGCTGGCGTAGTGCCACGGCGCGGAGCTTAAAGGATCATGACTCATGCTTAATCCCTCGAAAAATAATCGGCCGACTGATAGCGGCCCGTCGCTAGCTTGCCGAGCTGCATCAGAACATCATTGGCGAGCGAGCTCGCGCCGAATCGAAACCGCTCCGGGACCAGCCAGTCAGGACCGAGCGTTTCGTTGACCACCACCAAATACTGTATGGCCAGCTTTGATCGTGAGATACCGCCGGCTGGCTTCATACCAACGGCACGACCGGTTCGATCGTGATAGTCCCGAATGGCTTGCAGCATGACCAAGGTGACCGGCAGGGTCGCCGCAGGCTTGATTTTGCCCGTCGACGTCTTGATGAAATCGGCACCGGCGTACATCGCCAACATGCTCGCGGTGCGCACCGTCTCCAGCGTGCCGAGTTCGCCGGTTTCAAGAATGACTTTGAGATGCGCATTGCCACAGGCCGCCTTGACGGCCTGTATCTCGGCGAACACTTGCTCATAGTCGCCAGCCAGCAGTGCGCCTCGCGAAATCACCATATCGATTTCATCGGCACCCTGCTCGACCGCCGCTGCGGTATCGGCAAGCTTTACCGCTAGCGGCGCCATGCCGCTCGGGAACGCTGTTGCGACCGCCGCAACGTTGATTGCGCTGCCCGCTAGCGCATCGCGAGCAACGCCGACCAGCGTCGGATAAACACACACTGCGGCGACCGTCGGCAGGTCCGGCAGCTCGGTATCTAGGCAGCGCGCTTTGCGGCAGAGCTGGCGCACTTTGCCCGCCGTGTCCTGACCTTCGAGCGTCGTCAGGTCGATCATGCTGAGCACGCGATGCAGCGCTTCGCGCTTGGATTCCTTCTTGATGCTGCGCGCGCACAGTCGCGCAATGCGTTCCTGTACGCCAACGGTGTCGACCGGCGCATGCAAGGCGTCAGCCGGAATTGCCGCAGCACGTTCGACCACAGCAAGCTCAGCCATGGCGATAGACGGTTTCCAACGCGACCTTGATCATGTCATCGAAAGTCGCACGTCGTTCATCGGCGGACAGCGCTGCACCGGTGCGGATGTTGTCCGACACCGTGCAAATCGCCAGCGCATCGACGTTGTGCTCGGCGGCCAACGCGTACAGGCCCGCTGCTTCCATCTCGAGGCCAAGCACGTTGTATTTTTCCATTGTGTCGAACATCGCGGTGTCGGGCGTATAGAACAAGTCCGCTGAGAAAATATTGCCGACCTGATGGCGTACGCCGTGCTCTTCAGCCACCGCTACGGCCGTTGTCAGCAAGCCGTAGCTCGCGATTGCGGCGTAGTCGTAGCCGCCGAAACGCATACGATTGACGCCCGAATCGGTGCACGCGCCCATCGCGATGATGACGTCTCGCAGCCGCGTGGCGGCGCTAACCGTGCCGCAGCTACCGACCCGAATGATGCGCCGCACGCCGTACTCGGTCATCAGCTCGGTCGCATAGATCGAGATCGACGGGATACCCATGCCGTGGGCCATGACTGAGACCGGTAAGTCGCGAAAGCGACCGGTGAAGCCGAGCATGTTGCGCACGTCAGTGACCTCGCGCACGTCATCGAGGTAGCTCTCGGCAATGTACTTGGCCCGCAGCGGATCACCTGGCATTAGAACGGTTTCGGCGAAGTCGCCGGGACCGGCGTTCATGTGTTTCGTTGGCATAGTGCTGATTCGTGTGGCGCCTGCGTACCGGGCGCATTTTGCCATAGCAGTGCGTTACCGACTGCCTAAACGCTGCGCTCAGCGCGCTAGAAAGCCCTCGCCGTGGTCCATCGCCGGCAGGTCAAAAAACGTTGCGAGACTCTGCCCGATATCGGCAAAACTCGCCCGCGCACCTAGCGATCCGGGCTCGAGTCCGGCGCCGGCAGCCAATACGGGAATGTACTCGCGCGTATGGTCGGTACCCGGCCAGGACGGATCGCAACCGTGATCGGCACACAGCACCAGCAGATCGTCGGGTAAAAGTTTCGAGCGCAGCACGCCGAGTTGCTCATCGAAGCGCTCGAGCGCATTCGCGTATCCGTCGGCATCGCGGCGATGCCCGTACAGCATGTCGAAATCGACGAGATTCGTGAATACCAGCGTTCGTTCGCCCGCCTCGTCGAGCGCATCGAGCGTCGCCGCCATCAACGCATCGTTACCGGCCGCCTTGATCCGCCGACTGATCCCACGGTGCGCGAATATGTCAGAGATTTTGCCAACGCTAATGACCGCACCATCGGCCGCCAAGAGCTTGTCGAGCACCGTCTCGGCCGGTGGCGGCACGGTCAGATCGCGGCGATTCGCCGTGCGGGTGTAATTGCTCGCACTGTCGCCGACAAATGGCCGGGCTATGACCCGGCCGACGTTGTAGGCGTCGACGAGCTCACGGGCGATATCACAAACTCGATAGAGGCGCTCGAGGCCAAACGCTGTTTCGTGGCACGCGATCTGAAACACGCTATCGGCCGACGTATAGACGATCGGCTTGCCGGTAGCGACGTGCTCGTCGCCCAGTTCGGCGATGATCGTCGTTCCCGAAGCGTGACAGTTGCCGAGAACCCCCGGAAGTTCAGCGCGCTCGATCAACGCATCCAACAGCTCAGCGGGAAACGATTCGGTCGGCTCGCGAAAATAACCCCAATCAAAAAACACCGGCACGCCGGCAAGCTCCCAATGCCCGCTCGGCGTATCTTTGCCGCTGGAGAGCTCGGCCGCGTAGCCCCACGCGCCATCGACCGGCGAATCCGGTGCTGCTGGTACCCGCGAATCGGCGGCCGCAGCGGCGTGGCGTAGTCCGAGCCGGTCGAGATTTGGTGTTAGCAGCGGTTTGCCGATGGCCTCACGATGGCGGAGCAAACTGAGCATGGTATTCGCGCCGACATCCCCAAAACGATCAGCGTCCGGGGTCGAGCCGAGCCCGAACGAATCCAACACCAGCACGACCGCGCGGCTCATGGCACCGTCACCGACGACAGCGGCTCGCGCGGCGCGACATCGGCCCGCGCGTCGCAATAACGCTGCCAAATGGTATCGAGCCATGCATGGTGCTCGGGCTTCATCAGCACCGATCGCAGACACAGCACGCTGTCCGCATCAAATTCGACATCAGGCCAATAGGGCTCGGCGAGCGAGCGCGGCACCCAACACGTCGCAAGATGCAAGTCGCGACGCGCCGCCGCCTCGAACAGTCGCTGACTGGCGTCAGATATGTCCGACGCGCGCCGACCGCGCGGCGCCCAAACGACAATGTCGAGGGCGGGCGCCAGCAGCGTCAACGACGCCGAGTCGCTCTTAAGTCGCGCGAACAAATTGCGTGCCGCCGCCAAACTGTCGCGCAGCCCGTCGGCGAACTCGCCGTCGCTCGTCATCGGCAGCAAACGTTGCGTTGCCCACAAAGCAACCGCACTGGCGCCGGCCCGCGAGCACTCCAGGCTGATTTCACCTAGATGCAGGTCGTCGGACGAAAAATAGGTGTACGGCGAGCCGTGGTCGTAAAACCGGCTGACAGCGGGATCACGAAACAGCACGCAGCCACATCCGTAGGGCTGCAAACCATGCTTATGCGGATCGATAACGAAAGAATCCGCCGCACCTAGGCTGGCAAACGCCGCGCGCGCATTTGGCGGCAGTGCATCTGCCGCGAGGGCGAAGTAACCGCCATACGCGGCATCGACGTGCACACGAAATCCGTAGCGCTCGCGTAGCTCGAGCACGTCGGCCAGCGGATCAACCGAACCGAATGCCGTCGAACCGAGTGTCACCACAACGGTGCCAACGTCGCCGCACGCCAGCTCGTCTTCGAGCGCAGGCAGCGCCATGCGACCGGCCGCGTCCACCGACACCGCGGTGAAGTCGATGCCAAGCACTTTGCAGAGTCGTTGGTGCGTGTAGTGCGCTTGCGCCGACGCCAGAACGCGTTTGCCGGGCGCGAGCTGATTAGCCACCCAAAGCGCTTCGAGATTGGCCACCGTACCGCCGCCGGTCAGGTGACCGAGAAACGCCTCGTCCCAGCCGACGACGCGCGCTAGGGCCTGCACGGCCTCTTTTTCCATAGCCGAACTTGCCCGGCCGCCATCGAGGGCGTGATTGTTCGGATTAATCCACAGCGCCAGCATGTACGCGAGGCGCGCAACCGGGTGCGGGGGTTTTAGCATCTGCCCGGCGTAAAGCGGATGCGGATACGGGTAATTGTCCTGCAATCGCTCCGCGACCTCGCGCAGTACGCCACTGACGCGCGGATCGCTCGATCCCACCGCGAGTGGCGGCAAGGAGTCTTGGGTGGCCGCCATGCGCTCGAGCAGCGCCGGCAACTCGTCGAGCCAGCGAGAATCCAGCGTCAGCATGTCAGTACCTCGATCATCGGTACATTATGCCCTACACGCCTTGTCGCCCACACTTGCAATCGATCCGTCAGCGCGGATACTTCCAGCGCGAAACCGGTCGAAACGAACTATGTATAACCCTTTCGCGCGCTGCCTTTTTATCGTGCCGTTTTTGCTGTCATACGGCTGCGCAAGCGACCCATCGAGGGAGCCCTTGAACAGCGAGCGTATATTCAAGCGATACGGCAGTTATGGCGTCGACGTGCGTTTTCAAGGCGCGAATTTACGCATTAGCGAGCTTTACAGTGGTGCGTCTAGCGCGCGACGAACACGCACCGTTGCCATCGTCGAGTTCATCGGCGGCGCAGAGATTCCGGCGCTCGACGCGCAGATTCGGGCTGGCCGCTCGATCGGCGCGACGCTAACGGCGGCTGGCTGGCGGGTCCGGAAAACCACCCGCTGGCTCGGAGCGCTTCCAGCACACCCGAACACATCGCGAGTTCGCCACACCTTGTGCACGCCGCTGCCCGCACCGGTCGCGGCGCATCAGTATCTGTTGAGCGCTACGCAGGCTGGGCGCAGCGTTGATTATGCGTTGATCACGGAGATCCACGACGGCGATTACCTGACCTTGGCGGACATCTCCCCAGCGCTGGCGGCGAGCGTTACCGACGAAACGCCAATCCGTAGCGCGCTCGACCAACTTGGCGATGTCGAGTTCTTCGGCGAGACCCGTCAGCAACCGTGCGCCTGAGCGACTGCCGCAATACAGCCGACTTCAGGGAACTCGCCCGGCGCCGTTTGCCGGCACCATTATTTCACTACATCGACGGCGGATCCGACGACGAGTCGACGCTGGCGCGCAACACCGCGGCGTTCGACGACGTCGATATCGTACCGCGCGTTTTGACCGGCGTGGACGCCGTTGATATGTCGGTCGACGTGCTGGGCTGTCGACTCAAAATGCCGATTTTTTTCTCGCCGACCGCGTTGCAGCGATTGTTTCACCCGGACGGCGAGTGGGCGCCAGCGACGGTTGCCGAGGAATTTGGTTCGCTGTATGGCTTGTCGACGATCGGCACGCGCAGCATCGAAGAGATGGGTCGCTACAACGGCGCGCACAAACTCTTTCAGATCTACGTTCACAAAGATGCCGGCTTCACCAATGCTCTAATCGATCGCTGCCGTGAGGCGCAATTTGACGCCATCGCGTTGACCGTCGACACAATTGTCGCTGGCAATCGCGAGCGCGATTACCGCACCGGCATGACGACACCGCCTAAGCTCACGCTGTCGAGCCTCGCGAGTTTCATCACGCACCCCTACTGGACGATCCCGTACCTGCGCAGTCCGCCGTTCGACTTGCCAAACGTTACTGACGTCGTCAACACGCAGCGCGACGTCAATGGGTCCGTCGGTCAGTACATCGACGAACAAATGGAAACGTGTATCCGCTGGGATGACGCCGCGATGATGATCGATCGCTGGCAAGGCCCGTTCGTTATCAAAGGCGTGTCGAGCGTCGACGATGCGCGACGCGCCGTCGAGATCGGTGCGTCGGCAATCATGCTGTCGAATCACGGCGGCCGCCAACTCGACGGTTCACGCGCGCCGTTCGACCAGGTCGCTGAGATTGCCGACGCCGTCGGTGGTCAGATTGAAATCATCGTCGACGGCGGCATTCGCCGCGGCACACACGTCTTGAAAGCGATCGCAAATGGCGCGACGGCGTGCTCCGGCGGTCGTTTTTATCTTTATGCGTTGGCCGCCGGCGGCGCCCCCGGCGTTCGCCGCGCAATGCGGCTGATGCACGAGGAGATCGAGCGCGACATGCGGCTCACCGGCATCACGCATCTAGGCGAACTCGACCGCACGTACTTGCGGCGACGAAACCCTAACGATCAGGCCGCGACAACGTGAAGCTTGCGGCAATCGTGACGACATCGCTGCTCGTCACAGCTGCTGCGGCGGATGAGCTACCGCCTGAACTTGCCGCGGTTTTTGACCGCATGCCGTCGGTTGACCCCACCGAGTGGGCTTACACGCAGACCGTCGACGATGGCGAGTCCGTTACCGTCCGGCGCTTTGACCCGAGCTCCAATCGGACCTGGCGCTTGGTCAGTGTCGACGGTCGAAGGCCAACCGACGATGAACTGGCCACGCATGCCGAATGGGTGCGCGAGCAAAACGACGGCGACTACCTGGGCGAAAACGACTTTGCGGGCCTGGCCGTGGCCGGTAGCTGGTCGCTCACCGGCGAGCAGGATGAGCGTCGTCGCTATCGATTCAAACCCGACGTGAGCGACGACGATTTCCTTGCCGACCATGCCGATCGGCTCGGTGGCGAGCTCACGCTGGATACCGAGCGGCAGACGGTCGCGTCGTTTCGGTTGTTCAACGAGAAGCCATTCCGCGCCCGTGTGGTCGCGAAAATCAACAAATTCGATCTCGCGATCGACATGCAAAAAGTTGCGGCCGGGACGTTCTTTCCCTCACGCGTAACGACACGCATCGAAGGTAGCGCTCTGTTCCGGCGCCTCGACAGCACGGTGGTGACCACCTACAGCGACTTCAGCCGGCGTGCGCCTGACGCCGCCGCGAACGCTGAGTTCGTCGCAGATTAAGCGGTTCGACTGCCGCACCGAGGCGCTCGTGTTCGACGAGCTCGGCAAACTCGTCGGCGAGCCGGCGGCTCGCGCTCACCACCGTTCGCCATGCCGCGATGCGCTCGTCGTCGCTCATCGTCGTGAAGTCCGTGCGATCAGGAATTTTGCGACCTGGCAGCGTGTCGACGAACGCCGCTGACGGTGCGAGCAGCAGGACCCGACGGAAATGCGCCGGATTGCCGTGCCGACCGGTCAGGCGTTTATCAAACCAACCCGGCGTAATCGTCGAGTAGAAGTGCGGAAACAACGCGATGCCGTCGTCGGCCGACAATGGTAGGTCGAGGTGATAGTCGATAACGCCGCCGTCGCGATAAACGCCGCTGGGCGCGCCGGCGGGATCACGTACCCCCGACAACACGAACGGTATTGAGCCGCTGGCAACGACCGCGTCGACCAAATTCGCCTCGTTCAAGGCAATTGCCGTCGTCTCGATGTCGGCCTGCTGCAACCATACCGGCTGACTGCGCGGATCGTGAAAGACCGCACGCGTGAAAAATCGGCCGAGCCAATCACGCCGTACGAAATTCGCGCTGGCCGCCGCCAACAGGCCCGCAGCGAGCGGCAATCGTCGATCCGATGCGGTCGCCCGCCGGCAGCGTACTGTCACGATCGACTGGCGCAACACTGGGTGCTCGAGCGCCGCGCGGACACCATCATCGCCCAAGAGCTCACTGAGAATCTGGTAGCTCATCGCCGTGACTTCCGCGGGTGTCGGCTTGACGGTGTAGCGCTGCTCGATGTAGGCGCGCTCGAAGCGCTGCACGGCAGCGCTCGGGTTGGTCTGCGCAAGACTCACGTTCCGCCAAGCGCCGATTGAGCTACCGAGCAGCGCGACTTCGCCTGCTAGGCGCGGCACCACTTCAGCGGCGAAATAGTGATCGAGCCCGGCCAGGACCAGCCATTTCGGACCGCCCGACGCACCGGCAACGGTACGCACCCGCGCAAACGACAATCCGTCGCGGTTTATTTCTTTGAGCGCATCTGGCCCGGCCAGCAGTCTTAGCGCGGGTTCAGCCATGCCACACTAACGCCGGACAGGCGTCCCGGTTGACGACGAGGCGCGCGAGGATGGCGCGGCCCTCGAATAGCCTTACGACCGAAACGGATGGCGCAAAATGATCGTCTGGTCGCGATCCGGGCCGGTCGAGATGAGATCGATCGGCGCTCCAGACAGCTCGGTGAGCCGGCCGAGGTAATTCTGCGCCGCTGCTGGCAGCGCGTCATAATCGGTGAGTCCCGCAGTCGGTGTTTTCCATCCTTGCACACTCTCGTAGACCGGCTCGGCGTCTGCCAAAGCTTCAACGGTCGCAGGCGGTATGTCGAGTATTGCGCCGCCCGGCATCCGATAGCCAACGCAGATTTGAATTTCCTCGAGGCCGTCCAATACATCCAGCTTGGTGATGCACAGACCGTTGACCGAAGACTGGCGCAACGAGCTGCGCAGCGCGACCGCATCAAACCAACCGCAGCGTCGCGGCCGGCCGGTCGTTGCACCGAACTCAGCGCCAACTTCGGCAAGCTTGCGCCCGACGTCGTCGTCGAGTTCTGTTGGAAATGGCCCAGCGCCGACTCGGGTCGTGTAGGCCTTCACGATTCCGAGCACGTAATCGAGGTAGCCTGGTCCGATCCCGCTGCCAACGCTCGCATATCCCGCAACGGTGTTCGACGATGTGACAAACGGATACGTACCGTGATCGACGTCGAGCAACACCCCTTGCGCGCCTTCAAACAACACCCGGGCGTCGCCGGCGAGCAGCGTACCGAGCGCCGCAGAAACATCGACAGCTAACGGCTCGAGGCGCTGACTCTGTTGCAAAATCTGATCGAAAACTGGTTCAAATTCAACTGGTTCTGAATCATAGTATTCAGTCAGCATGAAGTTGTGATAGGCCATGATCTCGGCAAGACGCTGCCGCAGCTTGTTCGCCACGTACAGATCACCAACCCGAATGGCGCGACGCGCAACTTTGTCCTCGTACGCTGGGCCAATACCGCGACCGGTCGTCCCAAGCGCCGACTTGCCGCGTTTGCGCTCGCGGGCGTGGTCCAGTGCAACGTGCGTCGGCAGGATCAGCGGGCAACCGAGACTGACTCGTAAGCGCTCCTCAACCGGAACACCTTCAGAGGCGAGCTCGTCGCACTCCTCGAACAGAGCGTCGAGCGACAGTACGACGCCGTTGCCGATGTAACACTGCACGCCAGCGCGCAATACGCCGGCCGGGATCAGATGCAGTACCGTTTTATGGCCACCGATAACCAGCGTATGGCCCGCATTGTGGCCGCCCTGGAACCGCACGACAGCATCGACTTCGTCAGTCAGTAGGTCGACGACTTTGCCCTTGCCTTCGTCGCCCCATTGGGTACCAACGACAACGACGCCGCGACTCAACTGCTTGCTCTCACGACGTATAACAAACCGACCCCAACCGCCATGCTGATGAAGCCCGCACGACGCAGCCAAACGTCCGATCTACTCGCAAGCATCGCGACGGCCTCTCGCCAAGCAGTCGGACTTGCAAACGGGGCAAGCCCTTCGAGCACGAGATAGATGGCGAAGGCCGCCCACAGGTCGGACCATTGCATAGGCGCAGTCTCGTTATTGTTGTCGCGCTGGCAGTCTGTGCTAGCCGCTCGGCGTTACTGTCTGCCCTGCGAATCGTTGAGGTAACGAAGGAAGTCGCTGTCGGGCTCGATGACCAGCAGGTCGCCCGAACGACCGAGCGAGTTCTTGTAGGCCTGAATACTGCGGTAGAACGCGTAGAACTCGGCATCCTGCGAATACGCGTCGGCGTAGATTTCCGCCGCCCGAGCATCGCCCTCACCGCGGATCTTTTGCGCTTCGCGATACGCCTCAGCCTCGATGACGATGCGCTGTTTGTCGGCGATCGCCTTGAGTTCCTCAGCCTCTTCCTTGCCTTTTGAGCGAAGGTCGGTCGCAATACGGAAACGCTCCTGGCGCATGCGCGAGAACACGCTGTCCTGCACGTCCGGGTTGAACTCGACCCGTTTGACGCGCAGATCCACGAGCTCGACACCGATCTCGTTGGCGGTTTCCGCGGCGGCCGTGAGCATATCGTCCATCAGGCCGGTGCGCTGGACCGAGATCACTTCCTGAACCGTGCGCTTCGCAAATTCCGAACGCAGCGAACCCTTGATGATTTCCGTGAGTCGGAAACGCGCGTTCTCTTCGCGGCCGCCGCCCGTCGACACGTAATACTTGACGGGCTCGACGATGCGCCATTTCAAAAAGAAATCGACGAACACCGTCTTTTTCTCGGCGGTGATGACTTCTTCTGGCTGGTTGTCGATCGTCAGAATTTGCTTCGGCAGTTTGACGATGTTGTTAGCAACCGGAATTTTGAAGTGCAGCCCAGGCTCATAATCCGATCGGACGATCTGCCCGAACTTGAACTTTAGCGCGAATTCGCGCTCGTCCACCGTGAATGCACAGGCACCAAAAATGACTAGCGCGATGCCCGCGGCCAGCAGAATACCGATTCGCGATGCGCCCATTAGCGCGTCCTCCTAGCCCGGGGGTTTTGTGTTTGCTCGCTCGCGGCATTGTATTGCGACAAGTTGGCGGCTTCGGCGGCGACGGCCTGGCGCAGCGCCGCGGCGGCAGCGGCGTTCCGCTGCTCGAGCAGTTTATCCAAGGGCAGAATCGACATGTTAGATCCGCCCGCGTCGAGCAACACTTTGCTCGAATTTGCATACACCTCTTCGACCGCCTCGATGTACAGACGATCGCGAGTCACACCCGGCGCTTTTTGGTACTCGACCAGCAGCGCATTGAAGCGCGACGCGTCACCCTCGGCGTCCGCAATGACTCGATCCCGATAGGCCTCGGCCTCCTGGATGGTGCGCTGCGCCTGACCGCGTGCCACCGGAATGATCCCGTTGGTGTAAGTCTGTGCTTCGAGAATGGTCGTGCGCTGATCCTCGCGCGCTTTAACGGCATCCTGCACAGCGTCTTGGATATCGCCGGGGAACTCGACACTCTGCAAGTTGACGGAAACGACCTCAATGCCAGACTCGTACGCGTCAAGCGTCTCTTGCGCCAGCGTCTCGATGTTTTGCGCAATCACCGCTTGGTTCTCGCGAAGGATGTCGTCGATGCGCGTCTTACCAACCACTTCGCGAATGGCGGACTCGCTGACTTCTTGGAGGGTTTCCTCGGGTGAGCGCAGCCTAAACAGATAGCGAACCGGATCGACGCGGCGATACTGCACCGCGACGTTCAACACGACGAAGGCCTCATCGGCCGTCAGCATCATGCTGCTCTTCGAGAAGACCTCAACCTGGCTGACGTCGATAATCTCGTGACTTTCAATCGGGAAAGGCAGGTGCCAGTGCAGGCCCGGGTCTTCCGTTTTCACGTAGCCGCCGAAGCGCAGCACGATTGCGCGCTCGGCTTCGTCGACCCGATACAGACCGGTCCACGCCCAAACCAGTAAAGCCACAACGAGCAGCACGAGACCGCCACCGGCCGAAGCGCCACCGCCGGGGCGACTGCCGCCGCGACCACCGCCCAGCGCGGAGCTCAGTTTGCGCTGCCAATCGCGGGCAATCTTGTCGAGGTCATTCGGTCCCTGACCCGTGGGGCGTCGTCCATTTCCGGACTCATTCCAAGACATTTGTGCGCTCTCTTAAAGTTAGTGCACGGCGCTAAGCGCGTCTGGCGGCAGGTTTTCCTGCTGACAAAAACGCTCGTAGCGTCGTTTCGGCATATCCAGCATCAGCTGCCAGCCACCATCCGTCGCGGCCGTCTCCGAACTGACCGCACCCATTTGAAACAGTTTCGCCCGTATGCGTCCTGCGCTCGGCGGCAGGCTCAAAAGCCCGGCGACGCGTTGCTCGCCGAGACACATCGATAATGCATCGGTCAACTCGACGAGTCCCTGTCGGTCCCGGGCGGACAACCAAACAGCGCGTGTCGCCCCGTCGGCGTCACGCTCGACCCGTACGGGCTGACCCGTCCGATCGATCTTATTGTAGACCGTTATGGTCGGTATATGGTCGGCTCCCAGGTCTTTCAAGACCCCATCGACGTCCGCCGTCCTTGCGCGCCGATGCGGATCGCTCGCGTCCACCACATGTAGAACCAGCGCAGCCTCGCGGGTCTCAGCCAAGGTCGAACGAAATGCCGCGACCAGCTCATGCGGCAAATCGCGCACGAAACCGACCGTGTCGGCAAGTACGATCCGCGTGCCATCGTTCAGCTCCAGCGCCCGCAGGGTCGGGTCCAAGGTCGCAAATAGCTGATCGGCGGCAAGCACGCCGGCATCGGTGAGCGCGTTGAACAGCGTCGATTTGCCGGCGTTGGTGTAGCCGACCAGCGCGACCACGGGCGCTTCGCGACGCGCGCGCTGGCGGCGACCCAGCTCTCGCTGGCGATCGACACGCTCCAGACGAGAGCGGAGCGTTGCAATGCGCTTGCCGACCAAGCGGCGGTCAGTCTCGAGCTGACTCTCACCGGGGCCACGCAGGCCGATTCCGCCCTTCTGTCTCTCAAGGTGAGTCCAGCCGCGCACGAGACGCGTCGACAAATGCCTGAGCTGCGCGAGCTCGACTTGCAGCTTGCCCTCGAAGGTTCGAGCGCGCTGCGCAAAGATGTCGAGTATCAAGCCGTTACGATCGAGGACTCGGCACTTGAGTTCGCGTTCGAGATTGCGCTCCTGTGACGGTGACAGCGTTGCCGACACCAGCACGAGCTCGGCGCACTCCGTC
Source organism: Pseudomonadota bacterium (assembly GCA_038534295.1). GTDB lineage: Bacteria > Pseudomonadota > Gammaproteobacteria > Steroidobacterales > Woeseiaceae > JBCAXA01. Next base: position 78,425 of record JBCAXA010000006.1, on the reverse strand, counting down.
CGCACGGTCGCGATGAGCTCATCGAGCTTGCCGCGACCGATCAGGTACCGCGGCCGCGGCGTCGGTAAATTGGCGGTCAGCGCCGCAACGATTTCGGCGCCGCTGGATTCCGCCAGCAAACGGAATTCTTCGCGCTCGTCGTCCGACGGCGCTTGTCCAAGACCGATGTGTAAAAGCAGCGTTCGTTCGCCGCTAGCGGGACGTTCAAACAAGGCGTGTGCCCATGACGCGACTGATTCGAAACTCCCCGCAATGCCCGCCAGGGCGCGTCGGCTCAGTCGTCGATATCGTTGTCGCTCATCGGCAATCTTACGTTGCGCGATGGCACGACGGTTGAAATGGCGTGTTTGTAGACCATCTGATTGACGCTGTTCTTCAGCAGTACGACGAACTGGTCAAAAGAGTCAATTTGGCCCTGCAATTTGATGCCATTAACGAGGTAGATAGAAACTGGGACCTTTTCCCGACGCAAAAGATTCAGGAACGGGTCCTGCAGAGTCTGGCCCTTGGCCATTGGGTGTCTCCTTATTGTTCTAGTTGTTACCGACGGTTACAGCCGTGGAAACTGACGGCTGCCACGCCGCCCTAAGCGAAGCCTTTAGTCTAGCACAGGGTCGCCGCACTGCATCATTGTCTGGCAGCGTCGATGGCAGTGGCGATTTGGTCGAACACTGGCTCGGTCAGCGGATCGCATAGCGTGTACAGCGGATCGTGGCGCAGCCAGGTGCTCTGCCGTTTCGCTAGCTGGCGCGTGGCTGCTTTGCCAGCCTGCGCGGCTGCCGCGAAGTCTTCGTCGCCGCGAACGAATCTCGCCAGTTGGCGGTAGCCGACCGCGCGCATCGAAGGCGCGGCGGCGGTCAGGGCCCAGCGCTCGAGCAACGCCCGAACCTCGTCAACGAAGCCCTCCGCGAGCATCGCATCGAAGCGTCGTTCAATGCGCTCGTGCAGCACGTGGCGCTGCGCCGGTAGCAGACCGAACGCCAGCGTTCGCCAATCCGGCGTAGCAGCCTTGGCGTCGCGTTGCAATGCGGACAGCGGTCGACCAATCAAGCGATACACCTCCAAGGCACGTTGGATCCGCTGCGCGTCGTGCGGCGCAATGCGTGCCGCGCTCGCCGCATCGACGCGGCCAAGTTCGGCGTGCATCGCCGGCCAACCGACGCGATCGGCGGCGGCGTCGATAGCCGCTCGCACCGATGCGTCGGCCGCGGGCAAATCAGCGAGACCGCCATGCAGCGCGCGTACGTAGAGCAGCGTGCCGCCAACCAGTATCGGCAAACGGTTGCGGTCCCACGCTCGCTCGAGTGCTTGGGCTGCATCGCGTGTGAATTCGCCGGCTGAGTAGGTCTGATTCGGGTCGCGAATGTCGATGAGCGCGTGCGGTGCGCGACGCAGCGTCGCGGCGTCCGGTTTCGCGGTCCCGATGTCCATGCCGCGATAAATCATCGCCGAGTCGACGCTAATCAGATCACAGGGAAAACGCTCAGCAAGATCGATCGCGAGCGCCGTTTTGCCAACGGCTGTAGGCCCTGCTATGACCACCGCCAAGCGCTTTTGATGCACCGCTTAGCCCTCGAATGACACGTCGCGTTCTCGGGTCAGCGGCCGCGCCGGACCTGGCGATCGAAGTCCTCGAGCGTCATCGAGAACCATGTGGGGCGGCCATGGTTGCATTGATCGGCACGCTCGGTCGCCTCCATTGCACGCAGCAGCGCATTCATTTCTTCGATGCTGAGGCGTCGGTTGGCGCGCACCGAATGATGACACGCAAAGGTCGAGAGCCACTCGGCGTTGGCGTCGGCCAGGCGCCGACTGGCACCGTCGGCAACCAAGTCCGACGCGAGATCGCGAACTAGACTGGTGAGATCGGCGCCAGCGAGTAGAACCGGACCCGCGTCGATTTGCACACAGTCCGGACCGGTTCGCCGCAATTCGAGTCCGTGGCGTCGCAGCTCGTCGGCAGCGGCTTCGAGCGCATCGGCCTCGGCCTGAGACAGCGCGACGGTGTCCGGCACGAGCAATGGCTGCGACGCAATGTGGCCGCTCTCGAACTCCTGCTTGAGTCGCTCGTACGTTACGCGTTCGTGCGCCGCATGGGTGTCGACGACGACAAGACCGTGCGCGTTCTCGGCGAGTATGTAGACCCCGTGCAGCTGTCCGAGCGCAAATCCCAATGGGTATTCGGCGCCGGCGGTCGCGGCCGCGAGCGGTGGCGCGGGCTCGCGAACGGCGAGATTGGAACTCGACGGCAACGGCTCACGGCTCGCGCTCGCCAGCAGCTCGAGACTGGCCTGTGGCGCACCGCGATGAGCGACCTCGGCGACGCTGCGGCTGCGCGCCGTGCTGCTGCGACTCGCCGCCAGCACCACCTCGACCGTCGTCGACACAAATTGATGCACGCTGCGTGTGTCTCGGAAACGGACTTCGAGTTTTTGCGGATGCGCATTGGCGTCGACCCGCGCAGGATCTATTGCGAGGTAGAGTGCATAGGCGGGTTGACGGCCGTGAAACAACACGTCCCGATAGCCGTGGCGAACCGCATGCACGAGTGTTTTTTCGCGAACGGCGCGTGCATTGACAAACGTAAACTGCAGATCAGCCGCCGCGCGGGAATAGTCCGGTGCCGCAATCCACCCCGTCATCGCGATACCGGCGGACTCAGCATCGACCGGCAGCGCGTGCTCGGCAAACTCACGGCCCAACAGCTCTCGAAGTCGCACGAGCTTTGCGTCGTGACTCCCGGCGACGGCCAAGTTGACCACCGTGCGACCTTTGTGAATCAGGCGCAAGGCAACATCGAATCTCGATAACGCCAACGTGCGTACAACTCGGTCGATGTGCCGAAACTCGGTGCCGGGCGTCTTTAGAAATTTTCGTCGCGGCGGCGTATTGAAAAACAAATCGGCGACTTCAACGGTGGTGCCGACGCCACGCGCGACCACGGCAGGTTCGCCCACGACATCGCGCTGCATCGTTACCGAATACGCGGTTTGCTCGGACGCGTGCCGCGACGTTAGCGTGAAACGGGACACCGACGCGATGCTCGGCAAGGCTTCGCCGCGAAATCCAAGCGATGCAATCGCTTCGAGATCGTCGAGTGATTCAATCTTGCTGGTCGCATGCCGCGATAGCGCCAGCGCCAGCTCTGCTGGGGGGATACCGCGGCCATTGTCGCGCACTTGAATGAGCCGCAGACCGCCCTCTTCGATGCGGATTTCGATGTCGTTCGCGCCGGCATCGAACGCATTCTCAACGAGTTCCTTGACGACCGACGCAGGTCGCTCGACGACCTCGCCGGCCGCAATCTGATTGACCAGATGATCCGGCAGTTGACGTATTGGCATCCCGCAAGTTTACCGGAGCGGGCGCAGCGAGGCGTCGCTTCAGTTGCCGGGTATCGTTAGCACCTGGCCAATACGTACGGTATCACCCTTCAAGGAGTTGGCCGCACGCAATGCGGCGAGACGCACGTTGTAGCGCTCGGCGACCTCGCTGAGCGTGTCACCGCGTGTAACGACGTGCTGTATCGGGCCGCGCGCGCGCTGCTCTTTCGCCATGCTGGCATAGCGCGTACCTGGCGGCGGATTTGCGGCAAAGTAATTCTGAATGCCGCGCAGCACCGCATCGGCAAGACGCCGTTGGTGATCATGATCGCGTAGTTTGCGTTCTTCGTTCGGATTAGAGATGAACGCTGTCTCGACCAGAATCGACGGAACATCCGGCGAGCGCAGCACCGCGAAGTTAGCCTGCTGCACCCGCGACTTGTGGACTCGGCCGACGGTGGCGAGCTCTTTCAGCACCGCTTGACCGGCCTTGACACTCGCCGAAATAGCGGCGTTTTGCGACAGCGTGATGAGCAGGTACTGCAGGTCAGCCTCTTTGTCGGCCAGTGTCACGCCGCCCACCAACGCGCCGCCGTTGTGCGCATCGGCGAGACGGCGTGCCGCCTCGCTCGTCGCACCTGTGAGCGACAGCGCGTAGACGGACGATCCGCGGGCACGCACGTCGTGAAAGGCGTCAGCGTGAATGGAAACGAACAGATCAGCGCCATTAGCGCGCGCCCGCTCCATGCGATCAGCGTGGTCGATGAGCTGGTCGTCCTGGCGAATCAATAGCGCGCGCATACCGGGCGCTGCATTAACCCGTTCGGCGAGCACTTTGCCGATGGCCAACACGACGTCCTTCTCGAGCGTTTTGCGAGGGCCAATCGCGCCCGGGTCGCGGCCGCCATGGCCGGGATCGATCGCAATCACAAGGTCGCGCAACGCGTCGCGCGGGGTAGTCGCGGCAGTGGCAACCGCCGTTGCAGACGGGTTCAAATCGATAACGAGGCGCTCACCGCGCCCGTCAACCGGGCCGGCAAAGGACGTTCGTGGGCGGATCGGCGCAACCAGATCCAAAACAACCCGCACGTCGTTGCCGTCGCGTCGGCCAGTGCGAACACCTTTCACGACCCCCGACACCAAGCCGAGGTCGCCAGCTTCGACGCCTAAATCCGCGCGCGGGAAATCGATGACCAATCGATCCGGTGACCGCAACGGAAAAATTCGATAGTCCATGCGCGCGGCGAGATCGACGACAACGCGCGTGTTGCCGTCCTCGGTCCAGATACGAACGCCTTCAACGACGGCCGCGTGCGCGGTGGCCACTGAAAACAGACACAACGCTAAAAACCGCTGCGAAATGCTTGATTGCATACCTGTTTTGGGAAGAGTTGCCGTCCAGATCGATTATACGTAATACCGTCCGAACAACAACGTTTTCCCTGCAATATCCGTAGGCTAGATAGGTTTACTCTAACCAGCCTGACGCAGGGCTGAATGCCCCAGGATGGCACGACCAGTCGGACTCAGCGCGGCGACGGTTAGTAATCTTCCAGTGTTCGCGTGCTCGAGCCGGATCGCGAGATCAGCTCGTCCGACGAGCTCTGGCACGCGTTCGGGCCATTCGATCAAAGCCAGTGCGTCGTCCCAATCGCTAACCCCGAGTTCGGCCAACTCATCGGCCGCGGCGAGCCGGTAAAGGTCGACGTGTACGGCGTGGCGTGGCGGCTCGAGGCGATACGGTTCGACCAAGGTATAGGTCGGGCTCGGTATGGCCGATTCGACGCCGGCGGCACGCAACCAGGCGCGCGCCAACGTCGACTTGCCGGCACCGAGATCGCCACTCAACAAGACCCAGCAACGTCCTGGCGCAACGTCCGCCACGGCCGCCGCAAGCGCCGCGCCGAGTCTTTCGGTCGCTGCGGCCGTCGCTAGCGATACGTTTAGTTCACGCACCATCGAATTTGATCAATAACATCGCTCGGCAACAAACCACGCTCGGCCCCGCCCGCGCTCGCGTCCGCCGCCGCGTTGTGAAGGCCAACGGCATACAGCGCCGCGTCCAGCGCTGAGGTCGCACCCGTGAGCATTGCGCCCATGACGCCGCTCAGCACATCGCCGCTGCCACCCGTCGCAAGACCCGGGTTGCCGCCGCCCACGATTCGCGGCGTGACCCCGGACTCTGCGACCAATGTTCCGGCCCCTTTGAGTACGACGGTGCAGCCGTAGCGATCCGCCAGCCGGGTGACGGCCGCGATGCGATCCGTCTCGACCTCGTCGACCGATACGCCCAGCAAACGCGCCGCCTCGCCTGGATGAGGCGTCAACACACTGTGTGGGACCGATCGCGGTGCCGTTGCGAGCAAATTGAGCGCATCCGCATCGAGCACACGTCGACAATCCGCCGCAAGCACGACGTCGAGCGAGCGCGCCGCCAGCGGCGTGGCCCCAAGGCCGGGACCGAGGACAACGACGTCCGCCCAGGCGACCGATTCGGCAAGCGCATCGGCGGTATCGACCGTTTGCACCATGAGTTCCGGCGCAAGCCGCGGCATCGGGCCCGCCGTGTCGCCAAGCATGGCGAGGCGCACCAAGCCAGCGCCGGCACGCAACGCCGCCGTTCCTGCAAGCACGCCGGCGCCGCGCATGCCCGGCTGACTGCCGACGATGACCAAGCGACCGTGATCGCCTTTGTGCGCGCGGCGACGACGCAGCGGCCAACGACCGCCACCCGACGCAATTCGCCGCAAGCGCACGGCTGCCTCGGCCAGTAGCGCGGGCGGGATACCAAGATCAGCGACAGCGATACGACCGGCCAGGCGCGGTCCGTCGGCGAGTGCTAGCCCCAGCTTCTCACCAATGAACGAAACGGTATGCAACGCGGTCACGGCGCCATCCGCTGCTCGGCCGCTGTCAGGGTCGAGGCCGGACGGCAGATCGAGCGCAAGGCACGGCGCGGGCGCAGCGTTGATCGAGCGCAACAGCTCGGCATCGACGCCATCGAGCGGTCGATTCAGGCCAGTACCGAACATCGCATCGATGACGAGGTCGCCGTGCCGAACATCGCTGAGAACCGCAGCATCAACCCCGCGACCGGCGCTAAGCCACGCGCGCCAGGCATCTGCCGCAGCGCCACGACGGGTCTTCGGGTCGAACCGCGTGATGACGCGCACCTCATACCCACACTTGGTTGCCTGATGCGCAAGCTCGACACCATCACCGCCATTGTTGCCCGGTCCACAGACCACATGCAGGCGCCGCGCCGCAGGAAAGTGGCGCTGGCAGACAACGAGCGCGGCAGCAGCCGCTCGCTGCATAAGGGTGTAAGGCGTGACGCCGTGCCGCTTCTCGACCTCAAGCTCGAGCCAGCGAATTGCGGCCGACTCGTAAAGCGGCATGGACTCCATGTGCTTCAGTATACTGAGCGGCGCGCGGCGACGCGGCAGCGCCTTCGCCGACACAACGTGCAGAGTCTTTCCTGCGGGGTCCGCCAATCGACGTCGTCCAAGCAACGCCGGCTGTGCGCCGAGACGAAATTCGTCGATGGGCGGAAGAACTCGGTTTTACGAGCACCGGCTTCACCGATATCGACCTCGCGGGCGCCGAACAACGACTCGTCGACTGGTTGGCAGCCGGCCTCCACGGGTCGATGACCTATTTCGACCGCCACGGCACCGTCCGCAGTCGACCGGCGGCGCTGGTGCCAGGCACCGTGAGCGTTATCTCGGTCACCTGTGACTACTTGACCGAGCCGAACGCATCGCTGCCGGCCCTACTCGACCATCCGGAACGCGCCTACGTATCGCGCTATGCGCTTGGCCGCGATTACCACAAGCGCATGCGCCGGCGCCTCGAGCAGCTTGCGAGCCGATTGCAACAAGTCATCGGTCCATTTGGCTACCGGGCATTTTGCGATTCGGCACCCGTTCTCGAAAAAGCACTGGCGGAGAAAGCCGGGCTGGGCTGGATCGGCAAGCACACCAATCTCATCGATAAACGCCGCGGCTCGTGGTTTTTTCTCGGTGAGCTTTACACCGATCTCGAGATTACGCCGGACAGGCCCGCCACCGGCCACTGCGGCACTTGCGTGCGCTGCATCGACGTCTGTCCGACACAGGCCATCGTCGCACCCTACGTCCTCGATGCACGGCGCTGTATTTCGTACCTGACGATCGAGAATCGCGGCCCGATTCCGCTCGAGTTTCGCAGCGCGATTGGCAATCGTATTTACGGCTGCGACGACTGCCAGATTTTTTGTCCCTGGAACAAATTCGCCGAACCGGTCGACGACACCGACTTCAAGCCGCGCCACGGACTCGATCAGGCCGACCTGACCGAACTATTTGCATGGACGGCCGCCGAGTTCGAGACCCGCACGCTTGGGAGCGCGATTCGTCGGATCGGCTACCGCGGGTGGTTACGCAACATTGCCGTCGCCTTGGGCAATGCGCGCACGTCAAAACGCGTTATTGACGCGTTGTCGATGCGTCGCGACGATCCCGACGAACTCGTTCGCGAGCACGTCAACTGGGCATTAGCACAACACCAACGGAGTACAGAGCTTGTTTGAAGCCGAGGTCGATAAATACCGAGTCCCATACGACGGCACATTTCGCGTCGCGGATTATCCGACACGGGTCGAATCCGTGCCATCTGGCCGATTGAAAGATCGGCTGAAAATTCAGGTCGAACGGATCGCGACCGCCCAAAAGCGCCTTTACGCCGACGACCGCTACGCCATTTTGCTGGTGTTCCAAGCGATGGACGCCGCCGGTAAAGACAGCACCATTCGGCACGCGTTGAGCGGGGTGAATCCAGCCTGGTGTCACGTCGTTTCGTTCAAGAAGCCCACGACGACAGAACTCGACCATGATTTCCTGTGGCGAAGCTCGTGCGCGTTGCCGGAACGCGGCCGGATTGGCGTGTTCAACCGCAGCCACTACGAAGAGGTACTCGTTGTGCGCGTGCACCCCGAGATTCTCAAGTACCAACGCCTACCCGACGCGCACGCAGACACGGCGTTTTGGGAAGAGCGGCTGCGCTCGATCGAATCGCACGAACGCCACCTGGCAGCCAACGGCACGATCATTCTTAAGTTCTGGCTGAACGTATCGCGTCGCGAGCAAGCCAAGCGCTTTCTTGACCGGCTTGAGAACCCCGACAAGCAGTGGAAATTTCAGACGGCGGACGTCGACGAGTCCGAACACTGGCCAGCCTACATGCAAGCTTACGAGGCCGCGCTAAACGCAACCTCGCGGCCTTGGGCACCGTGGTATGCCATTCCGGCCGATCACAAACCGTACATGCGTTATCGGGTTGCACGCACGATTGCGGACACGCTCGAGAGCCTGGACACCAGCTTTCCGACGCCGGAGGCCAGCGAAAAGGCGGAACACGACCGTCAGCACATGCGCCTTACACATTGGCTGGACAACGGCGACGGCTGAACTGCAAATGTGAACCGGTACACGCTTCACATTTTGACCAAGTTCGCACTTCCGACGGGAAAAACCTCGGTTGAATCACTGTTTTGGCCGAACCCAGTCCGTATCGTCACTGCGGGTATCTGTGGGGACGAGTCACGCGGGCAAACGCAATTGACCAACGGGTCGGCCATGACTGTCGAGCAACAATCCAGCCAGCTGGCGCCGCATTCGCTGTTGAGCGAATTGCGCCTGTTCGTCGGCGTCGGCCCAGTCGCGCTGAACGAATTGCTCGAGGGCTCGGAACGAGCCGATTTCGCGGCGGATGAAATCGTCATCTCGCCGGAGGCGTCCAACGGTGCGCTCTACGTCGTGCTGTCCGGCGAACTCGAGGTGCGTATTGGCGCTGTCGACGCACCGGCCATATCGACCTTGGGCAGCGGCCAGTGTGCCGGGGAAATGTCCATTATCGAAGATCGCGCGCCGTCCGCGTACGTCATCGCAACCATACCGACGCACGTTTTAGTCGTGCCTCGGAAGATGGTGTGGGAGATCGTCGATCGCTCGCACGCATTCGCTAAGAATCTTCTCGTGATGCTGTCCGAGCGGGTCCGTCAACACAACGACGTCATTGCAGATCGCACCGACGCACTGCAAAAGTTCCAACAGCACGCCACGACCGACGCGTTAACGTCGCTCGGCAACCGCAACTGGATGGAAGACGTCTTTCCGCGCGAACTCGACCGCTGCAGCATCAACCGCGAAACGGCGGTGATGATCATGATCGATGTCGACAGTTTCAAACTGTTCAACGATCGCTTCGGTCACGTCGCCGGCGACCGCGTGCTGGCGCTGGTGGCGCGGACCCTGAAAGAGCAGTTTCGCCCGCGCGATCTCATCGCTCGCTACGGCGGTGATGAATTCGCGATCTTGTTGCCGGGAATCGTTCTTGATCAAGCCATTTCGATCGCCGAACGCGTCTGCGTGCAAATCGGCGGGTCGACAGCCGCGGCCGACGACTCATTGATTCGCTGTCCGGTCAGCGTGTCGGTCGGGGTCGCCGAAAAGTCACCCGGCGACTCGCTGGACACGTTATTGCGCAAGGCCGATGCCGCGCTGTATCGAGCAAAGCGCGGCGGTCGAAATCAGATTGCGGTCTAGCGCGCAGCGTCGCGTTAATCGGCAAACGTTGGATTGGGCTGCACGACGTTGTCGATCAACCGCGCGCTACCCAGCCAGCCAGCCGCAAGCACCACAAACGCTTCACTGGCCGCCAGCGGCGGCGTCAAGGTCGCCGCATCGCGCACCGCAACGTAATCCGTTTTGAAACCGGCCTCCTCGAGGCGCTCGATCGCGCGCTGCTCGACGCGATCGAAATCGGCTTCGCCTGCTGCGAGCATCGTCGCCGCAGCCTGGAGCGTTGCGTGTAATTCCGGTGCAATGCCGCGCTCGGCCTCACTCAAGTATTGATTCCGTGAACTCATGGCCAAGCCGTCGCTCTCGCGGACGGTTGGTGCCGATTCAATTTGGGTAGGAATCGATAGATCGCTGACCAAACGCTTGAGCAGCTGGAGCTGCTGATAGTCTTTTTCACCAAACACGGCAACGTGCGGTTGGACCATGAACAGCAGCCGACAGACCACGCTTGCAACGCCGTCGAAATGGCCGGCGCGATGCCGACCGCACAAGTCATCGCCGATTTCAGGCACGTGAATGCGCGTTGCCGCGGACTGGCCAAACGGATACACCTCACTGACGCTCGGCGCGAAGATAATATCGACCCCGCTGCGCTTTAAGACCAGCGTGTCCTTATCGAGTGTGCGCGGATACGTCTTGTAGTCCTCACCTTCGGCGAACTGCGTCGGGTTCACGAATATTGACACCACCGTGTGGTCGGCAAGTCGCGTCGCCTGCTCGGCAAGCGCCAAGTGCCCGCGATGCAGATTGCCCATGGTCGGGACTAGCGCGGTGCGGTCGCCGGCATCGCGGTAATCGGCGAGCACGGCCCGCAAGGCTTCGAGCGATTGGATTACCTGCATGACGTCGGCTGCGCGCTACGAGAAACAATGCTCGGGTGCTGGATAGCTGCCGTCCTTGACCGCACTAACGTACGCTTGCAGCGCCGTAAGATTCGACGACTCACCGTCGAGGAAGTTTTTGACGAAGCGCGGCAGCCGACCCTGCGTGATGCCCAAGGCGTCATAAAGCACCAGAATCTGCCCGTCGACGTCGGGACCTGCGCCAATCCCGATGACCGGCACGGCAAGCTGTTTGGCGATCCGTGCACCCACTTCGTTCGGCACGCACTCGACCAGCACGATATCGGCGCCAACGTCTTGCAGGCGTTCCGCTGCGGCAACCATCCGGTTGGCCGCATCGCTATCGCGGCCTTGCACCTTGAAGCCACCGATCTTGTGTACCGATTGTGGCTTGAGGCCAATATGCGCGCATACCGGGATATCGTGCCGCGCCAAATGCGCAACGACATCGACCTGGCCCTCGCCGCCTTCGAGTTTGATCATCATCGCGCCGCCTTCCTGCATCAGTCGAACGGCGTTATCGAGCGCCTGCGCGGGCTCGGTGTAACTCATGAACGGCATGTCGGTGACCAAGAAGGGGCGCCTTAGTCCACGCGCGACGGTGCGTGTGTGATAAACCATGTCATCGACCGTCACCGGCACGGTAGTGTCATGACCTTGGATCACCATACCCAGCGAATCGCCAACCAAGACTAGATCGGTTCCCGATTTGTCCACCAGCTGAGCAAAGCTCGCATCGTAAGCGGTCAGGCATGCGATTTTCTCGCCGTCACGTTTCATCCGAGCCAGTGTCGAGACGTTGACCGGCGGTTGTGCCATCGCGCGTTGTTCGAGTTGTGTGTACATGAGCGCCCTTAGATTCGCCCGATCAGGCCAACGCCGCCGCTACCGGATTAAAAAAGTGGCGACCGCTCGACGTTGCATCGATTTGCGCAACGAGCTGGCCAAAATCGTCGCTGTTGTGTATCGGATCGATGCTGGCCGCATTAACGATGAGTAACGGCGACGCATCATACTCGTAAAAGAAGCGCGCATACGCATCCGACAGTTGCTCGAGATAAACGCGGTCGATGAGCGCTTCGTAGTCGATACCGCGGCGTGCAATACGCGCAAGCAGCACATCGACCGGCGCCTGTAGATAAACCACGAGATCAACCACCGGCTGCTCGATAGCCATTTTCTCGAAGACCTGGCCATAAAGCGCGTACTCATCTCGATCGAGGTTTATCGATGCAAAAAGGCGATCTTTGTCGAGCATAAAATCGGCGATGCGTATCGGTCGAAACAAATCGCTCTGTTTGAGCTCTTCGATTTGCGCGGCACGTTGGAACAAAAAAAACAGTTGCGTCGGCAGCGCCGCTGCGTGTCCGCTGCGGTAAAAGCGCTCTAGGAAGGGATTCTCGGCGGTTTGTTCCAACAGCGCGCCGCAGTCGTAGTGCTCGGCCAGCTTCTTGGCGAGCTCGGTTTTGCCGACGCCGATCGGCCCCTCGACAACGATGAAGCGCTCCTGGGCGGTAGCGGAGCCATCGCGCACCCCACCGCCGAACTCGCCCGAGCGTTTCACCATTTAAAATCCGTTATCCGCTGTGCGCCGTCAGTCGCGCAACGTTCGAGCAACTGCCGAACACCGCCAACACCGGGAACTTCGAGCTCGGGCGCGATCTCAACCAGCGGCAACAATACAAAATTTCTTTCGGCAATGCGCGGATGGGGCAATGTCAGCGCGTCGTCTTGCTGACACTGCGATCCGTAGACCAACAAATCGAGATCCAGCGTGCGCGGACCCCAGCGCGTTTCTCGCGATCGCTCGCGACCGAATGTCCGTTCGATTCGGTGCAATTCATCCAATAGCGTAGTTGCCGCGAATGTTGTAAGAAAACCGACCGCCGCATTGAGAAAGGCAGGCTGATCGGTTTTGCCCACTGGCGCGGTCCGAAACACCGATGAGCCGGCAACGCAGCAAACGTCGGGCAAGGCGTCGATGGCAATGCGCGCGTCACGCAGCTGTTGCGCACAATCCCCAACGTTACAGCCAATGGCTACATACGCCGGAAACCAGTGCGTCATTGCGCGGCGCGCCGTCGTCGCCGACGTCGCGAGCGCTTGCGCGGCGGCTTGGCAGCGTCGCCGCGACCGACGCCGAAACGCGCGCCGCGTTCATCATTTGGCAGCTTTTGAACCTCAGTCCAAAACTCGGCGATTTCCGGGTCTGCGCCGCGATCACCCGACGCAGCGCGCAACACGTAGAAGTCGTACGCAGCGCGGAAGCGACGATGTCCGAGCAACTGCATGGCGCGCTTACCGCGAATCCGATCGAACCGCGGCTGCAGCGCCAACATCTCGCGCATGGGTGATGAAAACCGCTTCGGTATCGCAACGCGCTGAGTCAGCCTGAGCACCAGTTGTTGAGCGGCAATCGACAGTGCCTGACCCTCGCCCAAGGCGTCGCTCGTCTGCAGGTCCGCCGCGACGGAGCGCACGGCGCCCCATAAAAACACACCCAGCAGAAACATCGGCGTCACTGACTGCCCGGCCTGCACGCGGTTGTCTGTGTTGGTGAGCGCGGCCTCGATAAAGGCTCGATAGGATCCATCGTCGTCGCCGTCGAGAGCTCTTGCGGTGTCGGCAAACAGGACCGCAAAGAGACCCGCCTGCCGAAGCGCCGCAAAACTGGCGACGGCATGACCGCTTTGGAAGAGCTTCAGGAACTCGTCGAACAATCGCGCCGCCGGCACGTTTACGAGTAGATCAGCGAGCTCGGGGATGATGTCAGCGACCGGCGCGTCAATGTCGAAATCGAGCTTGGCGGCAAAGCGTACCGCTCGCAGCATCCGTACCGGGTCTTCGCGCAGGCGTTTCAGCGGATCGCCGATCAGCCGCAGACGCCGCGCTTCGATATCGGCCAATCCGCCGACGTAATCCCAGATCGAGTAATCCTCGATGTTGTAGTAAAGCGCGTTCGCGCCGAAGTCACGCCGCCAGACGTCCTCGTCAATCCGACCGTACACGTTGTCGCGAAGGATTCGCCCTTGCTGATCGAGCAACGACGCTTGCTCCGATTCTTCGGCCGTGGCGGCGCCGCGGAAGGTCGCCACCTCGATGACCTCGCGGCCAAAGCGTACGTGGACCAGCCGAAAGCGTCGCCCGATGAGGCGTGAGTTTCGAAACAGCGCGTGCACGTCATCGGGGTGCGCATCCGTCGCGATGTCGAAGTCTTTGGGCGATCTACCGAGCAAGAGATCGCGAACAGCGCCGCCCACTAGAAACGCCTGAAAGCCGCCGTCGCGCAGTCGATACAGTACCTTCAGTGCCTGTGGCGAGATATTCGCCCGACTGATCGGGTGATCGGGGCGCGGGACAACGACTAGGTCGGCGGCGTGGGACGGTTGCGCGATAGTGGACAAATCCGGTTGCGGTCTGGCGTTTGCAGCGCCGAATGATACACGCTGGCCGAGTTTCGCGGCGTTTGGCTTGCTGCGGGACTCGGTCCGGTCGAGTTCACTGGCGCGTTTCACTGCCGGGCGAACGCCGGTATCGTGCGCGCCTTTGCAAATATTGGATGTGACGATGCGAAAATCGTGGCTCGGCAGACGGCTCGGCGCCCTGCTTTACGACAGTCTGTTGATCATCGCGCTGTGGTTGCTGACGGGCGCTTTGGTTCTAGCGGCTCGCGGCGGCGAAATGCCGCCAGTCAACGCCTCGTGGTACAGCGCGCTGCTGCTCGCGGTGCCGTGTGGGTTCTACCTGTGGTTCTGGCTGCACGGTGGCCAAACGCTTGGCATGCGCGCGTGGAATTTGCGCCTGACCGATTTAGACGGCAATCCGCCGCGCGCGACCGCGTGCGTTCTGCGCCTTGCCGCTGCCATACCGTCACTCGCGCTCGCCGGTCTCGGCCTGCTCTGGACGCTCGTTCCGCCCGCACATCGCAGCTGGCACGGCCTTGCTTCCGCCACCAGAATCGTCTACTTCGACCGCCGCAGCGAATCGTCAGCGCACCCGTGACACTGCGATTAACGTGATCAGAGCGAGCACGATGCTCGGAATCCAAGCGGTCAAGACGATGTTCAGATCGAACACCTGCCCGGAGTTTGATAGCAGCCGAGTCGCCAGGTACCAAGCGAGCCCAATCATGACGCCAACCAGCGTTCGCGCACCGTTGCCGGCGTTGCGCAAGGAGCCGAACACAAACCCAATAGCGAGCACCGGCATCAGCACGATGGCGACCAGTGTCGCGATGCGGCTCCAGTACTCCGACAAGTATGCATCGGCGCGTAAGCCGTTATCGGACAAATAACCGATGTACGCATGCAGCGAACGGAGCGACATGCTGGTCGGACGAATGAGCGCGACACCGAGCACATCCGCGTCGATGCTGAGTCCCTGCACGGACTGCGCTTCGGCTTCGACGTACGTGCCGTCGCCGTCGAAATGCGTGGCGACGAAATTGTCGAGCAGCCACCGCTCGTTGACGTCGAGACCGCCGTTCTGCGCGTAGCCAACAGCCGTGAGCTCCTGGTTCTCATCGAAATCGAACCGATAGACGCGCCCCAAATTGAGTTGACCACCCAATCGTTCGATGTTGTAAACCGTGTTGCCATCGCGAACCCAGACATTGCCTTCGGCGGCAGCACTGTCGCCACCGCGCTTCAGCGACGCCCGATAGGTTCGTGCGAACTGATCGAGCGGCGGCGCCAGGTATTCACCAATCACGATTGTTGCGAACGTCAGCGCGAGTCCCGACGTGGCAATCGTTGCCGCGAGCTGGCGTTTCGATACACCGGCAGCGCGCATGACGGTCAACTCGCTCTGCGACGCCAGCTGCCCCAGCCCCAAAAGGGCTCCGATTAGCGCCGCAACCGGCACCATTTGCGCGGCCAGCAACGGCAGTCGCAGTACCGCATACAGCAACGCGCTGCGAACGGTAAAGTCGCCTTCGCCGACGTCGTCGAGCTGCGCGACGAACTCGACGAACCCGGCAATCGCGAGCAATACCAGCAAAACGAGCAGCGTCGTGCTTAGCACGGTACGAATCAAATAGCGCCCGAGAATGCTCATGCCGCGCGTCCCCACCGCAGCCATCGCGCGAGTACACCGTTGTGTAGAGCGAATAGCCAAAGCCCAAGTAACAGCACGAGCAAGTGTACCCACCAGAGGCCGATTACCACCGGCAACCGTTCCTGCTCAAGCCAGACTTTCGCGGCCGCCAACAGGTTGAAGTAGATGATGTAGATCAGCACACCGAGCGCGAGCTTGCCGTAACGACCCTGCCGCGGCTGCGAACGCGCCAACGGTACCGCGAGGAAAGTCAGCAGCAGCACGCTGAGCGGGATCGATGCGCGCCACTGGATTTCGGCGAAAGCCTCGATCGTGCGCTGCTCAAACAGTTGCGCCATCGACATCGATTCAATGTCGGGCTCAGGCGATTCGACGACCGGCAAGCGATACGGAATGCCATGCTCGCGAAACGTGATGACCCGAAATTCCGTCGTACCCGGCACACCCTCGTAGCGTTGACCGTCCTCGAGCACGATCAACCGAACCGACTCGTCGTCGCTGACGCGCTGCATACCGCGTCTCGCCGTAACCAGTTCGACCGTGCCATCCGGCAATCGCCGCTGGACGAACACACGCGTCAATGCACCGTCTTCGGCAACCCGCTCGGCATAGATAACGGCACCGTTGCTGCCCGTCTCAATAAAACGACCGGGTTCGATCGAGGCAAGATCGACCTTGCGTTTTGCTTCTGCGCCGATGCGCTCGACTTCGAGCGTCGCTGCCGGGCCGACAAACAGCGCCAGATAGCCGACCAAAGCGGCCAGCGGTAGCGCTAGCCATCCGAGCGGTCGGTACAGCGACGCCGGGCTGACGCCGCACGCCATCATCGCCGGCATCTCGCTGTCGCGGTACAGCCGCGCCTGCGACAACATGATCGCGAGAAAAACGGCGAACGGGACCAAAATGGTCAAGTACTGCAGCGCAGTCAGTCCGATCACGCTGAAAACGGCGTCTTTGGGGATTTTGTCCTTGGCTGCATCGCCCAATACACGGGCAAACTGATTGCTGAGCAGGATGAATAGCAGCACGCCAGTGACGCCCAGCCAGGTTTGTGCGGCTTCGGCAAAGACGTGTCGGCTTAGCGTGCGGATCATCGGCAATTAGGAACGCGGACGGCGCTGTCGAGACGGACGATACTTGTGCATA
Organism: Pseudomonadota bacterium; assembly: GCA_038534295.1. GTDB lineage: Bacteria > Pseudomonadota > Gammaproteobacteria > Steroidobacterales > Woeseiaceae > JBCAXA01. The sequence continues at coordinate 61,439 of JBCAXA010000006.1, read as the reverse complement.
GTCTCGCTCGGCAAGGAATTCGGCTAGACTAGCGCGCGAAAAATAACCGCCTCCACTGCGGAGGCGCCGACCGACACGCCAAGCGACGGACGATCGAAGGCTCAGCCGCGCGACGTCAAGCGACGCCGCGGGTCGTTTAGCACTCGGGCGCTGCGGTCGGACACAAAGCGGGAGATCGACAGGCTATGGAATACGCTTCTACTGCCGCCGAGGCCGGCGGCTTCACGACCGGCTGCGCCGTCATCGGCGTTTACAGCAACAAAAAACTCACCCGCGCCGGACAGTCGCTCGACGAACGCCTGGACGGGCAAATCGACCGCTGGGTGCGGAGCGGCGAGATCAAGGCGGAAATCGGCAAGTGTACGCTTCTGCCGTGCCCCGCCGGGGCCGGCGCCGAGCGCATCGCAGTCGTCGGACTCGGTGACAAGAAAAGCGTCGATGCATTGCGCTTTGTTCGCGCCGCACGCGCTGCAGCCGCCACGCTGGCCGGCGGTGCGGCGGTCGATGCCACGTACTTTCTCGCCGACGCCGCGCCCGCCGGCATGTCGGCTTACTACGTGGGGCGCACGCTCGCTGAGGCGCAAGGCCAGGCGATGTATCGTTTCAGGGCGTTCAAGAGCGGTCGCCGTCCACCGGCCTACAAACTCAAAAAGGTCACGATCGGTGTCGACCAAGATGCCGACGAAGACGCCGCGCTGCGCGGCGCTCGCCACGCTCAGGGAATTGTCCGCGGCGTCGACCTTGCGCGAGACCTCGGCAATACGCCGCCAAACGTCTGCACACCGACCTACATCGCCGACCGCGCACGCGACCTCGCCAAACGCTACTCGAAGCTCGATATCGATGTCCTCGACGAGGCCGACATGAAGGCGCTCGGCATGAACACGTTGCTGTCGGTCGGCCACGGATCCGAACAGCCGTCCAAGCTGATCGTGCTCCAGTATCGCGGCAGCAAAGGCGACGAGGCGCCGATTGCGCTGGTCGGCAAAGGCATCACGTTCGATACCGGCGGCATATCGCTCAAGCCGGGGCCCGGCATGGACGAAATGAAGTTCGACATGTGCGGCGCTGCTGGAGTATTAGGCACGCTGGCGGCGGCGTGCGCGCTGAAGCTGCCGCTGAATCTTTTGGTCATCGTGCCGACTGCCGAGAACATGCCGAGCGGCCGCGCGAGCCGACCCGGCGACATCGTTACGTCCATGGCCGGCAAGACCATCGAAATCTTGAATACCGACGCCGAAGGGCGGCTAATCCTCTGTGACGCGCTGACCTACGCGCGGCAGTTCAATCCGCAGGTCATTATCGACACCGCGACCTTGACGGGCGCTTGCGTCATCGCGCTCGGCCGTCACAACGCCGGTCTATTGGCCAACGATGACGGTCTCGCCGAGGAACTGCTGGCCGCCGGCCAACGCAGCGGCGACAAAGCCTGGCGCCTGCCGATGTCGGAGGAATATGCCGAACAATTGCGGAGCAATTTCGCGGACATGGCCAATATCGGCGGACGCGAAGCTGGAACCGTCACGGCCGCGTGTTTTCTGGGCAAATTTACCGAGGGCGTGCCGTGGGCGCACCTCGATATTGCCGGCACGGCGTGGCTGTCGGGATCGAAAAAAGGCGCGACGGGCCGACCGGTACCGATGTTGACCGACTATCTGATTCACGCTGCGGGTCTCGCCGCCGACTGAACCGTTGAGCCGCGTCGATTTCTATGTGCTTGCGTCAGACGCGCCTGACGCCGATTTCGTCTTCGCCTGCCGCCTGACCAATCAGGTCTACCGGCTCGGTCAACGTGTCCATTTGCACGTCGACGATATCGATCAGGCGCAGCGCCTCGACGCGCTGCTGTGGACCTTTCGCGACGGCGCTTTCGTGCCGCACGAAATCCTTGGGCTGTCTGACGACGCGGCACCGGTGACGATCGGCGCGGCCGTCAATCTGCCGGCGAGCGCTGATTTGATGATCAACCTTTCGGCAGATCTGCCTCCAGCTCGAGAGAAGTTCGCGCGCATCGCAGAGGTCGTCACGGCCAGTCCGGCGCGCCGGAATCTTGCCCGTGAACGCTTCCGCCAATACAAGGCCAGTGGCTTCACTATTGAAACGCATACGCTAGACTGACCGCCTCTCACGACGCCGCGGAACTGACGTGGACGACGAAGACGACATCCCAATGCTCACTGACGTCGTTCGTCGCGAACGGCGCGGTACGGACCGACTTACCGAAGCTCAAATCAAGCAAATATCGGCCGCCAGCGCAGCACTTATCGTGCGCGTGGTCAAAGCGGCGCTGACCGACGTCGAGCGGCAGCTCGTGCTGCGTATTTCTCGCGAGCTGAACGAGCAATTGCCGCAGATCGTGGTCGGCGCCTTGCGTGCCGCCCCCACCGACAGCAAATCCGACGACGAAACCCGCTAAACTTTCCCGTTCGAGTTCGACCCGAGGCTGGCCGCAGCCAAGCAGACCATGCACGACAAATACAACCCGCGCGACATCGAAGCTAAGCACTATGAGCGCTGGCGCGATCTCGGCTGTTTTGCGCCGGCGGGCGATGGCACGCCTTACTGCATCATGATCCCGCCGCCAAACGTGACCGGCACGCTGCACATGGGCCATGCGTTCCAAGACACGATCATGGATGCCTTGACCCGCTATCACCGGATGCGCGGCCACAACACCTTGTGGCAGTACGGCACCGATCACGCCGGCATCGCCACGCAAATGGTCGTCGAACGGCAGCTAAATGCTGCCGGCAAGACCCGTCATGATCTCGGCCGCGACGCATTCGTCGACGCGGTCTGGGAGTGGAAAGCAAAATCGGGTGGCGCGATATCGAAGCAACTTGCGGCGCTCGGCGGCTCGGTCGATTGGGATACCGAACGATTCACAATGGACGACGCCTTGTCGGCGGCGGTCACGAAAGTCTTTGTGGATCTGTATCGCGAAGGGCTGATTTACCGCGGCAAACGCCTGGTGAACTGGGACCCAGTCTTGCGCACGGCCCTGTCGGACCTAGAGGTGTTGTCGGAGGACGAAAACGGCCACCTGTGGCGCTTTGCGTACCCGCTCACCGACGGCAGCGGCGAGCTGATCGTCGCGACGACGCGGCCTGAAACCATGTTGGGCGACACGGCGGTCGCGGTCCATCCCGACGACGAGCGTTACCGCCACCTGATCGGCAAGACGGTTCGCCTACCGCTGGCAGAACGCGCCATTCCGATCATTGCGGACGACTACGTCGATCCGGAATTTGGCACTGGCTGCGTCAAGATCACGCCGGCACACGATTTCAACGACTACGAGATGGGGCAGCGCCACGCGTTGCCGATGATCAACATTCTGGCGCCGGACGCCACGCTGAACGACGCGGTTCCCGCCGCTTACCGCAATTTGGATCGTTACGACGCACGCAAGCAAGTCGTTGCCGATCTCGACGCCGCTGGCTTGCTGCGCGGTATCGACGAACATCGCATGACGGTGCCGCGCGGCGATCGATCACAAGCGGTCGTTGAACCGTATTTGACCGATCAGTGGTACGTACGCATTGAGCCCCTGGCCAAACCAGCCATTGCCGCCGTTGAAAACGGCGACATTCGCTTCGTACCGAAGAACTGGTCGAAAACGTATTTCGACTGGATGCACAACATTCAGGACTGGTGCATCAGCCGCCAGCTGTGGTGGGGCCATCGCATCCCGGCGTGGTACGACGCCGATGGCAATCACTACGTGGGTCACGACGAAACCGAGACGCGCGCCTTCAATGGCCTTAAGGACGATGTCGAACTGACGCGTGACAACGACGTTCTCGACACCTGGTTTTCGTCCGGTCTATGGCCGTTCTCGACACTCGGCTGGCCGAGTGAGACCGAGCGTTTGGCAACGTTTTACCCGACTAACGTCCTCGTCACCGGCTTTGACATTATCTTTTTCTGGGTCGCTCGCATGATCATGCTCGGCCTGAAATTCACCGGCGAAGTTCCGTTTCGCGAGGTCTACATCCACGGCCTGATACGAGATCAAGACGGTCAGAAGATGTCCAAATCGAAAGGCAACGTACTCGATCCGCTGGACCTGATCCGCGGCATAGATCTCGACAGCCTGCTCGAAAAGCGCCTGACCGGCCTGATGCAACCACATCTCGCCCCCAAAATCGAAGCGGCGACGCGCAAGCAGTTTCCCGACGGGATCCCGGCGTACGGTTGCGATGCGTTGCGTTTCACGTTTGCCCAACTGGCGACCACTGGCCGCGATATTCGTTTTGAACTCGGCCGCATCGAGGGCAACCGCAATTTCTGCAACAAGCTCTGGAACGCGGCGCGCTACGTACACATGGCAACGACGGAGCCGGTCGCGGCCGATCCAGAGCCCGGTATCGCCGAGCGTTGGATTTTGTCGCGGCTCAACCGCACGATCGGCGACGTCCACCGTCATTTTGGTCAGTACCGCCTCGATCTCGCGGCACAGGCGCTGTACGACTTCGTCTGGCATGCGTATTGCGACTGGTATTTGGAGCTCGCCAAAGCGACGCTGACCAGTGAAGCGATGAGCGACGGCGCACGCGCGGCGGCGCAAGCGACATTGACGAGCGTGCTCGACGCCGCGCTCAGGCTGCTGCACCCATTGATGCCATTCGTGACGGAGGAGATCTGGCTCAGCTTTGGCGATCGATCGACCGCCGACGAGACCGTCATGCGCGCGGAATTCCCCATCGAAGACCCGACAAAAATCGATCCGGCTGCCGAGGCCGATATGGACTGGTTGACCGGTTTCACGCTCGGAGTGCGGCAGATTCGCGGTGAAATGAATATCTCGCCCGGCAAGTTCGTGCCTGTCTTGCTCGACGATGCCGCCGCCGGCGATCGCGAGCGTGTTGCCCGTCTTGGCCCGCTGCTGACGCGCATCGCCCGGCTCGAGCGGGTCGAGTTTCACGATGACGGCGAGCTCCCGATGGCCGCAACCGCACTCCTTGGCGAAATGAAAATACGGGTTCCGTTGGCCGGGCTGATCGACCTGGCCGCCGAACGCGCGCGGCTCACCAAACAGCTGACGAAAACGGCCAGCGATCTCGGCAAAGTGCGCGGCAAACTCGACAATCCGAACTTTGTTGCGAACGCACCAAGCGACGTCGTCGAACGCGAGCGCGCTCGGCTGGCCACACTTGAGCAGGCGAGTGCCGATCTCGACGCGCAAATTCGTCGTCTCGACTGACCCTCGTGGGGGATGCGACCCACGTCTCGTCACCCCTCAGACGCGATTGTTACGTTGGTAGGAGTGCCGCTCGCCGTGTGGCGCGCGTCACAGATACGCTATCTGACGGATGCAATGACCGTTCCCGTAGGCGACACTGCACCGGTTAAGCGGTTCGGAGACCTGACCCGATGTCAGCGCAAACGCTCGGCCCGGTAAAACTGGCGACCATCGACGCCCACGCGGCACTGCGTCGAACGCTCGAGCAACTGGGCTCGGTCGTCCTCGACAAAGAGCCACAGCTGAAGCTCGCGCTAGCCTGCGTGCTGGCCCGCGGTCACCTGTTGATCGAAGACCTGCCTGGCGTCGGCAAAACGACGTTGGCGCGAGCGATGGCGGTGACTCTCGGCCTTGCCTACAAGCGGATTCAGTTCACCAGCGACATGCTGCCGGCCGACATCATTGGCGTCTCGGTCTACCGTCGTGACCGCGAAGAGTTTGAATTCCAGCCCGGCCCGGTGTTCAGCGAACTGCTGCTCGCCGATGAAATCAATCGCGCAACGCCGAAAGCGCAAAGCGCCCTACTCGAGGCGATGCAGGAGAATCAGGTCAGCGTTGATGGGGTCACGATGCCATTGCCCGCGCCGTTTCACGTCATCGCTACGCAAAACCCGACCGAGCAAGTGGGCACGTTCGCGCTGCCCGAATCGCAGCTCGATCGGTTTCTCATGCGAATCGAACTCGGCTATCCGTCCGCCCTCGCTGAGCGTGCGTTGCTCGAGGGTCATGACAGCGCCGAACGACTTGGTGCGATGGTGCCCGTGCTGACAGGCGACGATGTCCGTTCGCTGCAGGAGCACGCCGCAGCCGTCCCGGTCAGCGAGAGCATCATCGATTATCTGCAGGCCATTGTTCGCTTCACTCGAGAGCAGAACGATTTCGTGGCGGGTTTGTCGCCGCGCGGTGCCATTGCGTTGCGCCGCGCCGCCCAAGCGCTCGCGCTCATCGAGGGGCGCCAAGGGGTCTACCCAGACGACGTACAGCTGGCTGCGCCGGCCATCCTCGCGCACCGTCTGCGACCGCGTCAGCCGCAACACGCTCGCAGCGCATTCGAGATGGCGCGCGACGTCATCGAAGCCGTTCCGATCCCGTGATTGCCGCCGAGCGAGTCTTCGCTCGAGCAACCGGTGCGCTCCGTGAATCAGCGCGCGGCTGGGCCAAGCGCCGGCAAGGCAGCGACCACGGTCGTGTCGAGCTCAGCTCAAGACGTGTGTACATCCTGCCGAATCTGGTTGGCCTGACATTCGGCCTGACCGCATTTGTCATGCTGCTCGGCTCGATGAATTACAACAACTCGTTGGCTTTCGCGTTGACGTTCGCGCTCGCGGCCATTGGTCTGGTTGCGATGCATCACACGCACGGCAACTTGAGCGGCCTCGTGGTACGCAGCGGCGGCGCGGAGTCGGTGTTTGCCGGCGAAGCGCTGGCTTGGCGGGTGGTACTCGAGAATCCGTCGGCAAGCGATCGCTTTGACCTTTGTGTCACGAGCGACGACGACGCGGCCCGACCGGTGGACGTAGCGGCGACCGGTAGCACCGCCGTCACGCTGACACAACCGGCACCGCGCCGGGGCCGAATCGCGCAGCCGCGCTATCGCATACGCACGGGATACCCGCTCGGGATGTTTGTTGCCTGGGGCTGGCTGCATCCGACCAGCTCGGCGCTGGTTTGGCCTGCGCCGGCCGAACGCGCGAGCTTACCGCCGCCGGCCGCCGGCAGTGCCGGCAGTCTCAACGAACAAATCGGCGACGAGGATTTCGCGGGCCTGCGCGACTATCAACCCGGCGATGCGCCGTCGCGAATCGCGTGGCGGTCGCTGGCCCGGGCCGGCGACCTCAGCACCAAGAAATTCGCCGGTGCGGGCGCGGGACCGATTTGGCTAGAACTTGCGCACGTTGACGCCGTCAATGTCGAACAAGCGCTGTCGATCTTGACGCGTCAGCTGCTCGATGCCCAAGAGGCTGGTTTGTCGTATGGCCTCGCCTTGCCGGCGCGGCGCATTGAGCCCGACTGTGGTATGGCGCATCGCAACCGCTGTCTCGATGCACTGGCGCTGTTTGGTCATGACGATGCGTTTGATTCGCGGTAAGGCCACCACCGGCGTCCTGCTTGCGCCGTTGGCGTGGGCGATGGCCGCGCTGGCCGTCGGCTTCGCACCACACGTGCCGTATTTTCCGCCGTGGATTACCGCCATGACCTTCGCGAGCGGCGGCTGGCGACTGCTCGCCGAGCATCGCCGCTGGCACCTGCCGCCGCTGTGGTTGCGCGCGCTGCTGGCCCTAGCCGCGCTCTTAGGGGTACTTAGTCTCTACTCGAGCATCAACGGCATCGTGCCGGGCACCGCCTTACTCGCACTGATGGCCGCGTTGAAACTCTTGGAAACGCACCGCCGTCGCGATCTGTACGTGGTGCTGTTCATCGCGCTGTTTCTAATGCTGGCATCGGTGTTGCGCGAACAGGCGTTGTGGTCGTTGCCGTACCTGTTTGTGGCATTGCTGGCCGTGCTGGTGGCATGGCAGCAAGTCGCAAGGCTCGGCCAGGTGCTTCCAGCATCCCGAGCGCTGCGCAGCGCGATGCGTCTCGGCGCACATGCCCTACCGTTGCTGCTGGCGTTTTGGATTTTGTTCCCGCGCGTTCCGGGGCCTTTCTGGGCGGTGCCAACGCAAAGCGGTGTCGGCGCCACCGGCATATCGGACCGCATCGAACCGGGCAGCATCGCGTCGCTGATCCGCTCTGACGCCGTCGCGTTTCGCGTCGAATTCGACGATGCCTTGCCGGCGACCCGTGACCTGTACTGGCGCGGGCCGGTGATGGAGACCATCGTCGGCCGGGCGTGGCAGGCAAGCGATTACTCGGGGACCGGCCGTATCGACGACGAAGTGAGCTTCGTCGGCGAATCGTATCGCTATCGCATGACGCTGCAGCCCACCGGCCAATTTTGGTTGTTTGCACTCGACATCCCGGAAGCTTGGGACCATCCGAAAGCGCGTATGACGCCGACCCAGCAGCTGACGGTACGCCGGCCCATCGACCAGCGGACGGTCCTCGAACTGCGCTCGTACACAGAGTTCTCGATCGGCACAGCGCTCGGCCCGCAAACCCGGCGGCGGCTCTTGAAGTTACCATCCGGCAGCAACCCGCGGGCGCAGTCGTTGGGCGCGGAGCTACGCGAGTCGAGCGCGAGCGTCGACGAGTTCATCGGTGAGGTGCTCGAGCTGTTTGCGAGCGATTTTGTCTACACGCTCGAGCCACCGCTGCTCGGTCAACACTCGATGGATGAATTTCTCTTCGAGACCAAAGCCGGTTTTTGCGAACACTTCGCGACTGCGTTTGCGACGCTGATGCGCGCGGGTGGCGTGCCGTCTCGCGTCGTCGCGGGCTATCAAGGTGGCGAGGTCAATCCGCTCGGCGACTACCTGATCGTGCGCCAGTCGGATGCGCATGCGTGGGTCGAAATCTGGCGTGACGACTACGGTTGGACCCGCATCGACCCAACTGCGGCGGTTTCCGCGATTCGACTCGAATCCGGTCTCGACGCTGCCCTGCGCTCCAGTGGCCAACGCGGGCTCGGCGGCTGGCTCGATTTCGCGTGGCTGAGCGGCGCAGGCTTCACGTGGGACGCCATCAACGCCCGCTGGGACGAATGGGTGCTTGGCTATGGCCCGGAAACTCAGCAGCGTTTTATGCGCTGGTTGGGCATGGACGATCCGCGCTGGGACAAGCTCGCGTTCGCGCTAGGGATTGCGGCGCTCGGCTGTCTGGGTCTCGTCGCATTCCAGCTCGCCAGGCGCTACGCGCGCCCACGGCCCGACGATGCCGAGCGCATCTACCGACGCGCGCTGCGGCGCTTGCGCGTTGCGCTCGCGCCGCACGAAACGGCCAGCGTCGCCGCGCACCGTTTTGCCGACCGCTACCCGGCACTGGCCGGCGCCGGACAGAGCTTCTTCGATCGCTACCAAGCAGTGCGCTACGGCGGTGCCGACGACGTGCCAACCCTTGAGCGCGAAGCGCGTGACCTCATTGGCGCGGCTCGACGGGCACGCGCGACAGCAACCAAGCCCCGCTAACGAAAAGCGGCAGCAACACCGCAATCGACAGCCGCGGGTTGTCACTCGCGAGTGCGACGAGGCCGACCAGATACGGCCCGATAACGGCCGCGAACTTGCCGATCATGTTGTAGAAGCCAAAGAACTGGGCCGAACGCGCGGGCGGCACCAGCTGCGCGAAAAATGCCCGGCTCATACCTTGCACCGCGCCCTGCACGCAGCCGATGGCGATCGCCATAATGTAGAACTGCGTCAGCGTCTCCAGTACGACTGCAAAGAGGCTAACGGCGATATACACGGCAAGCCCGATGTAGATCACCGGGCGTGCGCCGATACGATTCCCGAGCCAGCCGAAAAACAGCGTTGCCGGCAAGCCGGCGAAATTCGTAACCAGCAACGCGGTGATCAGCGCATCGGTCGCAAAGCCGAGTCGCTGACCGAAATTGACGGCGAGCTGAATAACCGTGTGAACGGCGTCGATATACAGCCAAAACGCAACGATGAACAAGAATGCAGCGCGGTAGCGGCGCAACTCATGAAACGTATCGATGAGCTGCCGATACCCAGCACGCGCCGCTTGGGCGAGCGGCAATGCATCGCCGCGCTCCTCGTCGACCATCAACATCACCGGCAGCGAGAACACCAGCCACCAAATCGCGACCAGCGCAAAGGCGATTTTCACGGCGTCGCTCGACGACGCGAGACCAAAAGTCTCGTACGACAAAATCATCCACGTATTCAGCGCGAGCAATAGCGCGCTGCCGCCATAGCCCAGCGCGAAACCAAACGCTGAGACACGCTCGAATTCTCCCGGCCGCGCGACGTTTAGCATCAGCGCGTCGTAGAAAACGTTGCCACCGTAAAAGCCTACCGACGCTGCCACGTAAAGCGCCAAGGCGATCGGCCATTGCCCGGCCGCAACGAAGGCGAGTCCGCCGGTCATGACGATGCCAAGCAGGGCAAAAAATGCCAGAAAACGTTTCCGCGTGCCGCCGCGGTCGGCGATGGCACCGAGCAGTGGCGCAAGCAACGCGACGACGACGCTCGCCGTGCCGTTGACGAAGGCCAATCGCGCGGTCACCGTGGCACCACTCGCTCCCTGGCTCCAGTAGTCGTTTAGAAAAACCGGAAATAGGACCGCCAGGACGGTCAATGCGAACGCAGAGTTGGCCCAGTCGTACAAGGCCCACGCGACGACCGGTCGGCGAGTCAGTACCCGTTTGTCGTCGGTCATGCTTATACGTACTCGCGCGTTTCGCGAAACACGATATCGGGCCAACGTTCTTCGGTCAGCGTCAGATTGACGCGCGTTGGCGCAACGTAGACCAGTGCGCCACTGTGATCGACCGCGAGGTTGTCATGTGCTTTGCGCGTGAAATCGGCCAGCATTTTTTCGTCGTCGCATTGCACCCAGCGCGCTGTGTGCACATTGATCGCTTCGAACTGACACTCGACGGAGTACTCGTGCTTGAGACGATGCGCAACCACGTCAAACTGGAGTATGCCGACCGCGCCTAGGATCAGATCGTTGTTGCGTTTCGGTTTGAACAGCTGTGTCGCGCCTTCTTCGCAAAGTTGCGCGAGACCCTTTTGCAGCGCTTTCAGTCGCAGCGGGTCCTTCAGCACGGCGCGCCGAAAAATCTCGGGCGCAAAGCTCGGGATACCGGTAAAACGCAGTCGCTCGCCTTCCGAGAAACTGTCGCCGATATTGATCGTGCCGTGATTGTGCAGGCCAATGATGTCACCGGCATAGGCCTCGTCGGCGTGCTGTCGATCGGCCGCGAGAAACGTAATCGCATCGGCGATCCGCACCTCTTTTCCCAGTCGCACGTGGTGCATACGCATGCCGGGCGCAAAACGACCGGAGCAAATACGCATGAACGCAATGCGGTCGCGATGCTGCGGATCCATGTTCGCCTGAATCTTGAACACGAAACCGGTCAGCCGATCTTCGTCGGGCTCCACCTCACGCACATCGCTCGTGCGGTCGAGCGGCGGCGGCGCAAGCTCGACAAACCCGTTCAACAGTTCCCGAACCCCGAAATTACTGATGGCACTGCCGAAAAAAACCGGTGTCTGGCGACCTGCGAGATACTCCGCGGGATCGAGTTCAGCGGCCGCGCCGCGCACCAGATCGATTTCTTCAACAAAGTCGGCATGCTCGTCGCCCAGAAACGCGCGGGCCGCGTCGCTATCGAGACCGTCGATCGTGGCCGTCTCGCCAGCGCGCGCACGGTCTGCGGGTCGGTACTCGTAAATTCGGTCTTCGCCCAAATGATAGACGCCGCGCAATCGCGATCCCATGCCGATCGGCCACGTAATTGGCGCGCAGCTAATATTCAGTACCGACTCGACCTCATCGAGCAGCTCAATTGGCTCGCGCCCTTCCCGATCCAGTTTGTTGATGAAAGTCATGATCGGCGTGTCACGCAGTCGACACACCTCCATCAATTTGATCGTGCGCGCCTCCACGCCCTTGGCGCAATCGATGACCATCAGCGCCGAATCAACCGCCGTTAATGTGCGATAGGTGTCTTCCGAGAAGTCTTCGTGGCCTGGCGTGTCGAGCAAATTGACGACGCGGTCGCGATACGGAAACTGCATGACCGAGGACGTCACGGAGATGCCGCGTTCCTGCTCGAGTTTCATCCAGTCGGAGGTTGCATGACGGGCCGCTTTGCGGCCTTTGACCGAACCGGCCAGCTGGATAGCGCCACCGAATAACAGCAGTTTTTCAGTCAGCGTCGTTTTGCCGGCGTCCGGATGCGAAATAATTGCAAACGTCCGCCGGGCCGCAATGGCCTCGTTCACGTGGGATCAGCGCCTGGGTTCGAATCGGCGGCGAAGTTTACCCGCCCATCGCAGCGGATGGTATTCAGACGCAGCGCGACTCACGCGAGTTCCAGGGCGTAGACCAGCGCGTCCTCGCGACCTTCGGTTGCCTGGTAGTAATTGCGGCGCGTACCGATCCGAATAAATCCGCGCCGCTCATACAAGCGGATCGCAAGCACGTTCGAGGGCCGCACTTCGAGCAGGACTCGCTCAGCCGACGATTGCCGTGCGCGATCAACCATTACGCGGAGCAGAGCGCCACCAAACCCGAAACCGCGGATCGGCTGACTGACGCAGAGGTTCAGTATGTGCGCCTCGCCGGCGGCGATTGACAAAATACTGTAGCCGGCCAGGCGATCGCCGTAATCGAGCGCAAGGCACTGATAGCCCGCCAACAGGCAATCGCGGAACACGCCTTGGCTCCACGGAAACTCATAGCTGCGGCGCTCGATGGCGGCAACGTCGGCGAGGTCGCGATGTTCCATATCGCGGATCCTGTGCTGACTTTCCTTGCGTACGCTGCTCATGATTCTCGGAGGATTCGCCGCACCTGTTTCAGATCTTGCCACGACCGAGCTTTTTGTGCCGGTGTCCGCAGCAAGTATGCCGGATGATACGTAACGATGACCGGCGCTGCCCATGCGTCGTGATGGTGCGTTCTACCGCGCAGCCGACCTAGTGGCTCGTTCACGTCCAACAGGGCCTGCGCGGCGATCCGTCCAACCGCGAGCAAGAGCCGCGGTGCGACATGAGCGATCTGTTGCTCCAAATAGCCGCGGCACGCGGCCAGCTCGTCCGCGAGCGGATCGCGGTTGTTTGGCGGCCGACACTTCAGCATGTTGACAATGAAAACGTCGTCACGGGTGAACTCGATCGCCCGCAGCATCTCGTCGAGCAGTTGGCCGGCGCGTCCAACGAATGGCTCACCGCGGCGGTCTTCTTCGGCACCTGGCGCCTCGCCGACAATCAGCAGATCTGCGGCCGGGTTACCAACGCCAAACACGGCGTTCGTGCGAGTCGATCCGAGCGTGCACGCGCGACACGCATTGACGCGAGCGCGCAAGGATTCCCAGTCAGCGGGCGGCGGCTGGGCTGCTGGCGGCGCAGGCTCGATCACCGCTGACTCGGCATGACTCGCCGACGCCGATGTCGGCGCCACAGCACCGCGCGGTCGATAGCAATCGACGCCCAGCGCCTTTAAATATTCGCGACGACGGGCGTCAGCGTTCATCGTCGCCAGCCGCTCCCGTCGCCGCGGCGGCCGACTCGCGCCGGCGCCACCAAGCCAATGCCTCGCTAGCGATTCCCGACAGCGCGTACGCACCGAAGACGACCAGTAACGCCAGCGGCGGGTCGAACAACAGCACAGCAGCGCCGGCCAACGCGACCAGCGCAAACACCACGGTTGCCGTCAGCGACAGTTCCTTAAAGCTGCGATAGTGCACCGGACTGATCATCAGCGCCGCGGCTGCCGCCGTCACGACGAGCGCCAACAGTAGACCGCCCAGACCCGCTAAGCTCTCCCGCGCGCTCAACCAAACAAATGCCGCCACCAACGCTGCCGCGGACGGACTCGGCAAGCCAATGAAGTGGCGATCTGGCGTGCTGCCCGCCGGCGCCGCATTGAAACGGGCAAGACGCATCGCCGCAGCGACTACGTAGGAGAACGTGACCAACCAGCCGAGCCGACCCCACGCCAAATGGTAATCGGTCAGGCGCTCGACACCCCATTGGTAGACGACAACCGCCGGTGCCAAACCGAACGCGATCATGTCGGTCAAGCTGTCGAATTCGCGCCCGAATGGCGTCGCTGTGCCGGTCAAGCGAGCGACGCGGCCGTCGAGCGCGTCAAAAACCATCGCGACGACAATGGCGCTGGCGGCAGTCGCAAAGTTACCGTCAATCGCTGCAACGATCGCAAAGAAACCGGCGAACAACGCGAGGCTAGTCAGCAGATTCGGCAGCAGGTATGCCCCGCGATGCGGTTCGAGTCGCGGTGAGATCACCGCGTGATCATAGCAAGGCAGGCCGCGCGGCGCTCAGCGGTAGCGAAAACGCGCGATTATCGTACTGCCAGCCAGGACCCGGTCGCCGACGTCGACCTGCACTTGGATATCCGCTGGCAGCAGCAGATGGGCGCGGCGCGCGAGGCGCAGATAGGCGCATCGCTGGCCCTGGCCGGTACGTTCTCCGTAGCGCACGAACGCGCGCGGCGTGCCAATGACCGGCAGGCCGCGAAACAGTGTGACCACGTCGTCGTTGGCATCGGTACGCACCCACAGACCGTTGGCACCGGATAGCTTAGAGCCGGCCGCGGCATTGTCGCGCGGGTCGAGCAACTTGCCTTCCACGGGACAGCGCGCGGTGTACGCACCGAAAGGATTGACCCGAATGACGATTCGCCGGGCCTCCCGATTCAGCACGCCCTCGGTCGTCAATTCGATGGCGTGAACGATGCCGTCGCACGGCGCCAGTACCGCCGACGGTTCAACGGGCAGCGTTCGTTCCGGATCCTGAAACAACAGCACGAGCACGGCCGTGACAGCGACAAACGGCAGGGCAACGCGCCAGTCGAAAAACAGGTACGCACAAACGGCAGCCAGCGCCGCCGCAAGCAGCCACGGGACGCCCTCCGTGGCGATAATCGAAAATCGTTTCCGAGCCATGCTGGCGAGACGCTACCCCTGACTTCGCCCTGCCGTCAATGCGCCTGGCGTGCACCAGTATCTGGTGCGATCGGGTACACTGCGCCGCTGCCGCCGTCGCGATCGCCAAGTACATGCGCACCAGTCAGTTACATCTCTCGACCCTCAAGGAAGTCCCCGCTGAAGCGGAGATTCCTAGCCATCAGCTAATGCTCCGTGCCGGCCTCATCCGGCGCCTTTCGTCCGGTCTATTTACGTGGATGCCGGTAGGCCTGCGCGTGCTTGCCAAAGTCGAGCAAGTGGTACGCGAAGAGATGGACCGCATCGGCGGCCTCGAGATCCTCATGCCGACGGTGCAACCCGCCGAGCTGTGGCACGAGTCGGGCCGCTGGGACAAATATGGCTCGTTGCTCCTGCGCATGAAAGATCGGCATGAGCGCGATTTCTGTTTCGGCCCGACGCACGAAGAGGTCATCACGGACCTCGCCCGCCGCGAGTTGCGCAGCTATCGCCAGCTGCCGGTAACGTATTACCAGATTCAGACCAAGTTTCGCGATGAAATCAGACCGCGGTTCGGGGTTATGCGCGCGCGCGAATTTTTGATGAAGGACGCCTACTCGTTCCACCTCGATCAGGCGTCGCTCGATGCAACGTACCAACAGATGGCCACGGCGTACGCCGCGGTGTTTACGCGGCTCGGTCTCAAGTTTCGCGCGGTCGACGCCGACAGCGGCGACATTGGCGGCAGTCGCTCGCAGGAGTTTCACGTCTTGGCCGATACCGGCGAAGACGCGTTGGTGGTTGCTAGCGATGGCGACTATGCGGCGAATCTCGAAGCAGCACCGACGTTTCCAGCGGCCGCTGCTCCGCCAAGCGGCAACGCGGCATTGACGCGGGTGGCAACACCCGGCAAGAAAACCATTGCCGATGTTGCAGAGCACCTTGGGGTAGCTGCGGCCGACTGCGTCAAAACGCTGATTGTTGACGGCGCCGACGGTCCGATCGGCATCGTGCTGCGCGGCGACCACGCATTGAACGAAATCAAGGCGCAGCAGCTACCCGGTGTTGCGGCACCGCTGCGGATGGCGAGCGATGCAAGCGTGCGCCGTGTCACCGGCGCGGGTCCAGGCTCGGTCGGCCCCGTCGAGTTGTCGATTCCGCTGCACGTCGATCATGCCGCCTATGCGCTGGCCGATTTTGTCTGCGGCGCCAATGACGACGACTGGCACCTGACCGGCGTCAATTGGGCGCGCGACACGGCCGTAACCGCCAGTGTCGATGTTCGTAACGCCGTCGCCGGTGACCCTGCGCCCGGTGGCGCCGGCAAGCTCGCGCTGATTCGCGGTATCGAGGTCGGTCACATTTTTCAGCTCGGTGACGTGTACACACGCGCCATGGGCGCCAGCGTGCAGGATGCCGACGGCAAAGACAGCGTCATGACCATGGGCTGCTATGGCATCGGGGTCAGCCGCATCGTCGCCGCCGCGATTGAGCAATGTCACGACGAGCGGGGTATCGTTTGGCCAGGCCCGATGGCGCCGTGGCAAGTGGTGCTGGTTCCGATCAACCAGCAGCGCGTTGCCGCCGTTGCTGACGCGGCCGAGTCTATGTATCAAGAGCTTACCGCTCGCGGCGTCGAGACTTTGCTCGATGATCGTGACGCACGTCCGGGCAGCAAGTTCGCCGATGCGGAATTGTTAGGCATTCCGCATCGCGTCGTAATCAGTGAACGCGGTCTGACCGCCGGGCACTTTGAGTATCGTGCCCGGGTCGCCGAAGAGTCGGAGGATCTGACCCGCGATGAGCTATTCAATCGGCTTAGCGCTTAATCGATCGAATCAAGGCTGGCTACGTCCTGGCGCGATCGGGGCGTGGTTGGCTCTGGCGGTGCTCGCGACACCGCTCGCGCTCGCGGCGCGTAGCGACACGGATCCGGAATTGCTCGAGCGACTGCGCGCCGCCGCGCGCGAGCCGGCGAGCAGTTTCTCCGATCGCTTTGAAGCCGAGGTCTGGCTGGCCGACATGTCGACCCGTCTCGGTAATCGCATCAGCGATGACGACGAACGCATTGCGATTCTCAAGGGCGTCCATGCGGAGGCGGAAAAGCACGACCTGCCGCCCGAGCTGGTGTTGGCCGTCATCGAGATCGAATCGAATTTCGACCGTTTCGCGATTTCGTATGCGGGCGCGCAGGGTCTGATGCAGGTTATGCCGTTCTGGCTCGACGAGATCGGGCGGCCCAACGACAACCTGTTCCATATCGAGACCAATCTCCGCATGGGCTGCACGATCTTGCGACATTACCTTGATAAGGAAAACGGTGACCTCGTTCGAGGTCTGGCCCGCTACAACGGCAGCCTCGGCCGCACCGTTTATTCAAACAAAGTGCTAGACCGACTGCGGACACGCTGGCGACGTATCGAATAGCCGGCGCGGCGATCGTAGAGGCTTTGCCCGCGACTTCGCACGGGGACGTGCGCATAACGATGGTAAGGTTGCGGGCTCGTTTAATCGCGGTCGTCACCATGCCTTTCCGGATATTTCACAACCCGCGCTGCTCGAAGTCTCGCGCCGCACTGGCGCTGCTCACTGATGCAGGCGTCGATATCGACGTCGTACGCTACCTCGACACGCCGCCAGACGCGGCAACGATCGAGTCACTCTTGGCCGCGCTCGATACGCCGCCGGCAAGCTTGGTGCGCGCAAAGGAAGCGCGCCAACTCGACATAGCGACGCAACTCGATGGCGCGGACATTGCGACTATCGCTGAACTGCTCGCCGCGCATCCAGCGGCGATCGAGCGACCGATCGTAGTCGCGCCAGACGGTCGGGCGATGCTTGGCCGACCGCCTGAGCGCATCAAAGAGTTGCTATGAGCGCCCGCGTACTCGTTCTCTACTACACCCGTCATGGCAGCACGCGCTCGCTGGCGGATGAAATCGCCTTTGGCGTGGATTCGGTGGCTGGCGCCGAAGCGGTGCTGCGCACGGTACCCGAGGTGCAAACCGGCATCGACGGCGCGGCGCGCGCGGTACCCGAAGCCGGCGCGCCGTTCGCAACGCATGACGATCTGCGCGGTTGCGCTGGCCTTGCGCTGGGCAGCCCGACGCGTTTCGGGATGATGGCGGCGCCGCTCAAGCACTTCCTGGACGCAACCAGCACCGACTGGCTAAGCGGTTCATTGAGCGGCAAACCGGCAGCGGTCTTTACCTCAACGAGCTCGCTGCACGGTGGCCAGGAAGCGACGCTGCTCAGCATGGCGCTGCCGCTACTGCATCACGGCATGTTGTTGACCGGCGTGCCCTACAGCGTTGCCGAACTGTCGAGCACTGCCAGCGGTGGCACGCCGTATGGCCCGAGCCACGTCGCGAGCCAGAGCGCTGGCAGCACCCTATCGGGCGACGAACGAGCCATCGCCCGCGCGCTCGGTCAACGCCTTGCGCGGCTCAGCAAAACGCTTGGTAGCGAATCGCATGAGCGATGACGCCAAGCTTGCTGCGGCCGAAAAACAGGCGCTGATCATCTGGGGCGTGGTCGGTGTTGCGGGAACAATCTGGCTCGCCGTAGCGCCGCTGCCCGTGCCGTTGGCGGTCTGGATTTCCGGCGTCGGCAGCTGGGCGCTGCTCGCCGTCGCGATGCTCGGCCGCTGGCGCAACTCATATGGCTACGCGATGTTGATGGCGATCCTGTACACCGTCGCCGGCACCATGGACATTGTTGCTTATGGCGCGGCCGCGCGCGCTGCCATTGCGTTCACCGCCATCACCTTGCTCGCCTTTTTCGCCCTCATCCCCGCGACCCGGATGACACGGCGTCGAGATACGCGCGAATAAACGGCACGGTCAAACGACGGCCGGTTTCCCACGACTGCCGGTCCAACGCGTCCAAGGTATTGGCCAGCGAGGACATATCACGTTTGGTGTGCTCGATGAGGTAACGCAGCGTTTGATCCTCGGCCGTAAGGCCACGCTGAGTCATACGCAGTCGCAGCGCAGCGAGCTTGCCGGCATCGTCGAGCGGCTGCAGGCGAAAGGCCGGCAACGCCGCCAGACGACTCCCGAGGTCGGGTAAATCGAAATGCAGGTGACGCGCGGCGAGTGATGCGGACGCTACCACGCAGCCACCGGCCGCAACGACCCGCTCGACCAACGCGAACAGAGCGCGCTCCCAGGCAGGATCGCCGAGCACCGCATCAACATCATCGAGCGCCAGCGCACAACTCCGATCGCTGCCGGCCAGTGTTCCAGGCGCCGCCATCGCGCGCAGCGCCGCATACGGCGCGTCGTTGCCGGCAGCAAACGCCTGCAGCAGATGACTTTTACCGGCGCCCGACGGGCCGTCCAGAAAAACGCCGGGCGGCGCAACGTTGCGCAGCGCGGCGACCACCAGTTCATTGCCGGCCGGATGAAAACTTCCGAAATCAGCCCGCGCATCGAGATGCAGCCCGAGCGGGATCTGCGCCATGGCTCAGCTTGGCCCGTCGTCGGGCTCCGGTGGTGCGTAGCGGTCGTAGAAAAACCGCACGATCACGCTGAGCACCGCCGCCGCCGGCAGCGCCAGCAACACGCCAAAGAAACCGAATAGCTGACCGAATGCCATGACCGCAAAAATCACTACAACCGGGTGCAAACCGATGCGATCGCCGACCAGTTTCGGCGTCAGCACCATGCCTTCGATCATTTGCCCAACGACAAAAACAACCACCACCAGCGCTAGCATCAGCATGCCGTTCGGCTCGTTGACCGCAGTTATGCCAGCTAGCGCGATGCCGAACACCAGACCAAGATACGGCACGAAGCTCACCAGGCCGGCGACGACGCCAATGGCCAGCGCGTACGGCAAGCCAATCACACTGAGACCAACCGTGTAGATCAACGCTAGTGCAAACATGACCAAGAGCTGGCCGCGCAGGAAGGCGCCGAGCACGGCGTCGGACTCACTCGCCAGTGCCAATACGGTCGAACGTTGCTGCGGCGGTATGAGCTTGCCTAAGCGGGACATGATGTCGTCCCAGTCGCGCAGCAGGTAAAACGTTAATACCGGAATCAAGAACAGACTGACGACCGCCGCCAATAGCGCGCTGCCGGAACGGCCCAGCGACGACAACACGCCGCTCGCCCACTCACCGGCCACGCTGCCGTATTGCTCAACAAACGCGCGCAAACCGAGCTCACTGTCGTCGGCATTCTCTTGAAATGTCGACGACACGTACGGTAACCAGTTCTGCTCGATAAACTCGACATACCGCGGCAAGACCTCGAGCAGCGCCGCGGTCTGTGAGCGAACCAGCGGGATGACGAGCACGACGATCGCTCCCAGCGCAACGAACGTCACGAGAAAAACCACCAGCACGGCTAAGGATCGCGGCAACTTGAGTCGCTCTAACTGATCGGCCATCGGATCGCCGATGTACGCCAACAGTGCTGCAGCGATAAATGGTGTCAGCACCGGTGACAGCAAATTCAATAGCCAACCGATGGCAATGACCGCGACAACAGCAAGCGCGCGACGTTCGAGCGTTTCATTCATGATCGATACCTTGCCGTGCTTTCAGCGTCCACGCCACAACGTAGTGCACACCGCTAGCAACAATCGTCAACACGAGCAGCGCTGACAGGCCGCGAATCAACATCGGCGCCTCGCGTCCCAACGCGGCTGTACCGAGTAGCGCAAACGCATAGACACCTTGGACCAGCGTATTGAGTTTGCTGACCAGCGTTGCCGAGCCGGTGAGTTGTTCGACGGCGAAGTTGTATACGGTCGCCCCGACGACAATGATCAAGTCGCGCCCGATAGCCAGAGCAGCCAACCAAAACGGCATCAGCTCCACCAACACGAGGCCGACGAACACCGCAACGAACAACAGCTTGTCGGCAATCGGATCGAGCAACGAGCCGAGTCGAGTTTGCCAGCCATAGCGACGCGCCAGTACCCCATCCAGCCAATCCGAGAAACCGGCAACGACTAGCAGTGCGAGGGCGACGCCAAACTCGAGGCGGACGATCGCAAAATAAATCAATGGCGTCAGCGCAAGGCGCATCACCGTCAGCGCGTTCGGCAGCCAAGCCATCGTCGCCTGCGCTAATTGCGTAACCGGAAGTAACGACCGGCCGACAGCACGGCGAGACTCGGATCGGTCTGCACCGGTGTCGTGATGGGTTCGAGGTAGGGAAAGCTCGCGAGCAGACGATCGATCCGTTCCATCGATCCGACGTAGTGCAGTTCGAGCTCGAGTATGTGTCGATCCATGCCGAGGACGTCGACACGGCGAATGAGCGGTTGGCGCCGCAGGAATTGCATCAGCCGACCAAACCCGTCGACGCTATCCACAGCATCGACGGTCACGGTGACGCGACGCACGTCGTCAGGGTTTGCGAGCGCAAGCGCTGCCGACATTTCGCGACCGATGCGCTGGACCGCGCGTTCGACCCCGCCGACAAACTCCACATCGTTGCCGGCGAAACGCCAGGTCCAACGAATGGCTTCGGCCTGTCCCGGCGCAGCGCGTCCGCTGAGAATGCTGACAGCCCCGTAGCGCGCCGTTGCTTCCTGCAGCACCTCGTCGAAATCGCCCCAAACGTCGGCGAACTCCACACGCGATTGGTCTTCACCGTCCATGAGTGGCAGTACGATCGGCAGACCGCGATCACTGGCGGCCTGCTCGAGACGCTCGCGGAGATAATCGGCCGGCTCGGCGCGGCGGGCGCGCGAACCGAGTGCGCTTTGCGAACTCGACGACAGGATCTCCCGCTCACCGCCACCACGGTCAACGGCCAGCCAGACGATGGTTAGCGGCCGATCGCTGCCCCAAACGGCAACACCCTGCCGGCGCAAGGCTGCAACCAATGACGGCCCGTCAAACGACACCCACAGACGCTCGGCACCGCTGTCGCGGTAGCCAATAACCCAGCGAGCGGGCTCTTCCAGCACCGCCTCTATCGCCAGCGGATCGGCGCTCTGTCGATCGATCAACCGACCGATGACACGCCCGAGCGCATCGCCGTATGCCGACTTGCGGCCGTCGACAGCGGATTTGTCGTATTCGACTTCGGCCGTGAACAGCCCGCTGACTTCGGCCGCCGTGGCGACAAGTGGTACGGTGCCGACGCCGACGGCGAGCGTCGCCAGCAGGGCACGCAACGCGCTACACTTCAACTTTCGAGCGCTCCATCGTTAGTGGTTTTGCCACGCGACTTCGCATTATAGCGGGCTTGGCGGACACAGGTTCGCCCGCTGCGCCGTAGTGCCATTGACCTTATGACGAAGACCCGCCTCACCTACAAGGATGCTGGCGTCGACATCGACGCTGGTAACGAGTTGGTCGCAAAGTTGCGGCCAATCGTCGCCAAGACACATCGCCCTGAGGTGCTCGCGAGCATCGGTGGATTCGGCTCGCTGTTTGCGCTCGACCGCGAACGCTACCCTGACCCGGTGCTCGTTTCCGGCACGGACGGCGTGGGCACCAAACTGCTGCTGGCCCGCGACCTCGATGCGCATGAGCGCATTGGTATCGATCTCGTCGCGATGTGCGTTAACGACGTTATTGCGCAAGGCGCTGAGCCGCTGTTTTTTCTCGACTACTTTGCGTGTGGCGAGCTCAATGTCGGGCAGGCCGAGGCGGTGGTGTCCGGCATCGCCGCCGGCTGCACGATGGCCGGCTGCGCACTGATTGGTGGTGAGACCGCAGAGATGCCGGGCATGTATGCCGCCGGCCACTATGACCTCGCCGGTTTTTGCGTCGGGGTCGTCAACCGCGACGCGATCATCGATGGCCATAACATCGAAATCGGCGATACGTTGATCGGTCTCGGCTCGAGCGGTCCGCACTCGAATGGCTATTCGCTCGTTCGGCGTATCGTTGCGGACAGCGCCGCGCCGCTCGAAACCGATCTCGGCAACGGCATCTTGCTGGGCGATGCGCTGATCGAACCCACCCGCATTTATGCGCCAGCGCTGGCGGCACTACAGCGCGCCGTCGACGTGCGCGGCATCGCTCATATCACGGGCGGTGGACTGCCGGAAAACGTGCCGCGTATGTTGCCCGACGGCTGCGTTGCGCGCGTGTTTCGCGACCGCTGGCCGCGCCAGCCGGTGTTCGACTGGCTGCAAACTCGCGGCGGTGTCAGCGACGAAGAGATGCTACGCACGTTCAACTGCGGGCTAGGCATGGTCTTGGTGGTGCCTCGCGGTACCGCCGAGGAGACGCTGCGAATAGTTCGCCAAAATGACGTTGATGCGTGGCAAATCGGTCGTATCGAAGCCGGCGAACGCGGATTTCAGATCGCCTGACCATGACGCGCATTGTCGTGCTGATTTCCGGCAACGGCTCCAATCTCGCGGCGCTGCTCGCTGCAGAGGACGCCGCGGCACGGCGCACCGTTGCGGTGCTGAGCAATCGCGACGCCGCTGGCCTCGCGCATGCCCGCCGTTGCAATTTGCCGACCCATGTCGTGAAACCGCGGCGCGGCGAGAGCCGCGAAGACTACGACACGCGCATCGACGCAGCGCTCGCGCCCTATGATCCTCAGCTGATCGTGTTGGCCGGATTCATGCGCATCCTGTCGGCCGGTTTCGTTGCCCGCCATGCCGGCCGGCTGGTCAATATTCATCCATCGCTGTTGCCGAAGTACCGCGGCCTAAACGTCCATCAACGCGTCCTAGACGCCGGCGACGCGGAAAGCGGTGCGAGCGTGCATTTCGTTACGAGCGAGCTGGACGCAGGCCCGGTGCTCATTCAGGCGTCCGTGCCGGTGCTGGCCGACGACGACGAAGCGGCGCTTTCAGCGAGGATTCATAAAGCAGAACATAGGATCTACCCTGCCGCCGTTGAGCTCATCGCAGCGGGGCGCGCGCATGCAGAGAGCGGATCGATATGGCTCGACGACTCGCCATTGACGGCGCCGCTGCAAGCGCGGTTTGACCAACACGGAGTACTGATTGCATGGCCGCAGCAACTCACCGACTGATCATCGCGATCGTCGTGCTAACAATCGGTAGTGCGCACGCAACGGTTGAGCCACGGCCGTTCGAGGCGGTCTATAGCGGTCGTTTTTCAGGCATTCGTATTGAGATCGAGGCGGGCCGTTACACGAGCGGCGACGCCATCGCGTTTCGTCGTTACAGCGAGCCGCGCGGCCTGGCGCGATTGATTCGTCGCGATGGCGCGCTCGAATGCGGCACGTTTATGTGGGCCAACGACGGCATCCAGCCGCAGTACTATGCGTACGTCGATGGCAAACCCGGCAAGGGCAAATCAGTGACGGTACGTTTCGATGACGGCACTGCCGCGAGCACCTATCGCTCCGCTGCGGTCGAGCTCGACGTCGCCGATGGCGCGTTCGACAAAATCGTCGAAGAACACATCGTGGCGCAACGCCTAGATAACGGCGAGACCGATTTCACGTTACGCGTGGTCGATCGCAATGAAGTACACAACGTCGCGTACAAGGGTCTCGGCACGGAAACAATCAAAGTCGATGCCGGCAGTTATGAGACGGTCGTGATCGAGCGCCGCCGCGGTAACTCGAGTCGGACCACGCGGATTTGGGCGGCGCCCGCGCTCGGCTACCAGCCGGTCCGCATTCAGCGACTCAAGGACGGCAAAGTCCAGGGCACCGCAAACCTCAAATCGTTTGCCTGGCTCGATCAGGCGCGCGGCAGCGTAACGCCGGTCTGCCCTTGATATTTGCCGGCACGGTCCCGATACGATTCCTCGCAGGCCTCGTCCGACTCGAAGAACAGCATCTGCGCAACGCCTTCATTGGCGTAGACCTTGGCGGGCAACGGCGTCGTGTTCGAAAACTCGAGCGTGACCTGCCCCTCCCACTCCGGCTCCAGCGGCGTTACGTTGACGATGATCCCGCAGCGCGCGTAGGTGGACTTGCCAAGACACACCGTCAACACCGTGCGCGGAATGCGAAAGTATTCAACAGTGCGTGCTAGCGCGAACGAGTTCGGCGGGATGATGCAGACGTCCGCTTCGACGTCGACAAAGCTGCCGGCATCGAACGCTTTCGGATCGACAACGGCCGAGTTGATGTTCGTGAAGATCTTGAACTCGGGCGAACAGCGCACGTCATAGCCGTAGCTCGACGTCCCGTACGACACGACGCGCTGGCCATCGACGCTGCGGACCTGACCCGGTTCAAACGGTTCGATCATGCCGTGCTCGGCGGCCATGCGGCGGATCCAGCGATCGGATTTGATACTCATTGAGGGCCTACTCAACAACGATTTTGGGGAATTTATGCGCATGCTCGAGACGCGTCCGCGCCAGCGCGAGACTGACGCGCATTGCGATCTCGCGATAGTGTGCCGCTGCCGGACCGTCCGGTTCGGCGATCACGGTCGGTCGCCCGCTGTCGGTCGAACGCTGAATGTTGGCATCGAGCGGCAGGCGACCGAGCACGGCGATGTTCTCCTCTGCCGCCAGCCGCTCGGCGCCGCCGGCACCGAAGATGGCCTCCTCGTGCCCGCAGGACGTGCAGATGTGCGTGCTCATGTTTTCAACGACACCGAGCACGTCGATCCCCACCTTGCGGAACATGGCGAGGCCTTTGCGAGCATCGATCAAAGCGATGTCTTGCGGCGTGGTCACAATGACCGCACCGGCCACCGGTACACGCTGACTCAGGGTGAGCTGAATATCGCCGGTACCGGGCGGCATGTCGACGATCAGGTAGTCGAGCTCGCGCCACGCGGTTTGGGTCAGAATCTGATTGAGCGCCTGCGTAACCATCGGGCCACGCCAAACCATCGGCTGCGCCTCGTCGACCAGGAACCCGGCCGACATGGTCTGTAACCCGTGGGCCTCGAGAGGCAGCAGGGTTTTGCCGTCCGTGCTTTCTGGATGCGCGTTCGTCAGTCCCAACATGCGTGGTTGGCTCGGGCCGTAGATGTCAGCGTCCAACAGCCCAGTGCGGGCACCGAGCGAATGCAGCGCGAGCGCGAGGTTAACGGCCGTGGTCGACTTACCAACGCCGCCTTTGCCAGACGCTACGGCGATTAGATTTGCAACGCCGGGCAGTGGCGCCAGACCGCGTTGCACGGCGGTGGGCTCGATCGTCTGTGCAATACGCACGTCGGCATCGGCCAGTTCGGTACCGGCAACGCTGGCCGCGATTTCGGCCTGTAGCGCTGCCGCAACCTCGGTAGTCACAAACCGAGCCCGATACTCGATTCGGCGGCTGCCGGGCGTCTCGTCGATATCGAATGTGCCGAGCTCACCGAGCGTATGGGGGCGGCCTGGAAACGCAATTTGCTGCAGCGATTCAGTGCTGGGTTCGCTAGTCACGGGGACGAATCTCCAATGTCGGCAGCCGGCGCGAGAACGGCGCGGCGGCGCGCGATTGTACCGGAGTTCGTCAAAACGTGACGGCGTGCCGACCGCTCGCCAAGCACCCCTGTGGCATAATCGGAGACTGAACGTAAGATTCTCGGCTCGTGCAGGGACGCGTACCGCAGCCGGAAAAGCACTGCTCACTTTGGCGGCGCGCACGACAAGGATTTGAACATAATTCAATATGTTGTTTAGCGGACTTAAAGCTGAGCGGCTGATCTCAGAGGTGATGACCTCGAACGATCCGCACTCGGCGGCCACGACCAAGGCGCTCGACAAGCTGCGCACGCTGGGGTCCGCTGCCGTGCCACGTCTTATTGACGCACTGGCCTCGAGCGACAAAGAAACGACCCCGCTGATCGTCGAATGCCTCGCCGACCTCGCCGGTCCGAAAACGCTCAAGCATTACGTGGAAGGTCTGGCTGACGGCAATCAGCGCGTTGTCAAAGGCACGGCCTGGGCACTGGCGACGACCAAGACGCTAAATCCGTCAGAGATTCTCAAGCTGCTGGATAACGAGGACGTATCCAAGCCGGCAGTGTTGACCATCCTCGAGTCGCATAAAAACCACATCAGCGTCCGGGAGATGCTGAACCGGGCCTACGATCTCGACGATCGCGACAAAACCGCGCTGTTCCGAATCATCGATTCGGTCGTCGGAGACGACATGGTGGAAGACCTCGTGGCTCGCGTTGACGGCAAAGATCCCACCGTCAAAGTGAACATCCTGTCGATCCTAGCGCGCTATCCGCAGCCGCGCGTGATCGCCAAAGTCGAGCAGCAAATCGACGATCCGAACAAGCACGTCCGCCAGCACGCGCTGCGCGCGTTGGCGAAGCTCGGCAAATCGCGCAACGTCAAGCGCATTGCCGAGCTGCTGCTCGACGGTGATCTGGACGTGCAAAACCTGGCCGCCGATCTGTTGATTCAAATCAACGATCCAGAAACGATCAAACATTTGATTCCGGCGCTGCGCGACGAGAGCGAGTATTCCCGTCGTGCCGCAGTAGAAGTTCTCAACGAAGTCGGCAATCCGGAAGCGATCAAAGACCTGCTACAGGCCATCCAGGACGAGGACTGGTGGGTGCGCTCGCGAGCCGCAGATGCGTTGGCTTCAATCGGCGGACCGAAAGTCGTTGACGCCGCGCTGCAGCTCATCAATGACGATGACGAAGACATCCGTCGCGTCGCCATCGAGATCCTGAACGAAACCAAAGACCCGCGTGCCGTCGACAAGCTGCAGAAAGCCATGCAAGACGGCGACTGGTGGGTGCGCGAGCGCGCCGTTGATGCGCTCGCTGAAATCGGCGACACAAAAGTCGTGCCCGCACTGGCGCAGGTGTTGGGCAAGGACGAGCGAACGGATCCGGCGGTTCTGCGCGCGCTCAGCAAGCTCGGCAGTTCGAAAGTCCTCGGCAAAATTTTGCCGATGCTCAACAAAAACAATCGCGCGATTCGTATCGAAACCATGACGGCGCTCGCAAAGCTGACCGACGAACGCAACGCCGACAAGATTCTCGGCTACCTCGAGAAGATGAAGGGCCTCGACGACACGCAGATCATCAACGCTGCCGATTCGGCGATTAAGGAACTCGAATCGCGATTCTCGTCGGCGGTCAAAGACCAGGACATCAAGGCCGAGAAATTCACTCAACAGGCCGAAGGCACCGCTCGGACCCTGTTGCTCGACAGTGCCGACGTCGACGATCTCATCAAGGACGTCACCGCATCAGACACGCTGGATATTGCGACGCTGCAGCCGGGCGACGTGATCGACGGTCGCTACCAGTTCATCGAGCGCATCGGCAAAGGCGCCTTTGGCACCGTGCTCCTGATGCAGGACAAGGTCGTTGACGAACGGCTCATTCTCAAATTCCTCAACTCGAACGTTTCGTCGGATGAGGAGATGATGAAACGCTTCGTCCACGAGCTGCGCTTCTCGCGTCGCATTACCCATCCGAACGTCATTCGTATCTATGACTTCCTCAACGTGCAGGGTCTGTATGCGATTTCGATGGAATACTTCCCGTCGCACACGCTCGGTTCGGAGA
Source organism: Pseudomonadota bacterium (assembly GCA_038534295.1). GTDB lineage: Bacteria > Pseudomonadota > Gammaproteobacteria > Steroidobacterales > Woeseiaceae > JBCAXA01. Next base: position 33,282 of record JBCAXA010000006.1, on the reverse strand, counting down.
TCGCCGAACACAACCCAATGCCACCGGAGATGGCGCTGAAATTTGCCATCGACATCGCTACTGGCATGGCGGTGGCCCATGAAGCCGGCGTCATTCACCGCGACCTGAAACCGGCCAACCTTCTGATCGACGATCAAAAAGTCTTGAAAATCGTCGATTTCGGTGTCGCAGCGGCTGCGAGCGCTGGCGATACGCAGCTGACCAAAACGGGCTACGTGATTGGCTCGCCGAAGTACATGGCGCCGGAACAGATCCTCGGCAAGCGCGTCGATGAGAAGGCCGACATCTACAGTCTCGGCGTCATCCTGTACGAGATGCTAACCGGCACTCCGCCCTACACGCGCGGCGACCATATGTCGGTGATGTACCAACACGTTCAGGGCAAGGCACGGCAGTGCCAGGACGTCAATCCGAACATTCCCGCCGAGCTCGCGACGATAGTCGGCAAGACCATGGCGGTCGACAAAAACGAGCGCTACAGCAACATGACCGAACTTCGGCAAGCGCTGGAAAGCGTTCGCGCTGCGCTTGCGGCCTGATTCGCGACGCGGACAGTAGCCATCGGGCGCAAATCGCCCTACGATTCAACCATCTTCGCTGGTCGGTACGCTCGACATGGCACGCATTGATTCCTTTTTGAAGCTCGGTCTGGCGCAGGGCTGTTCCGACGTGCACCTGGCCGTCGGCATACCGCCGATGCTGCGCATGCACGGCGATCTGATGCCGATCAAGTTTCGCGACCTGTCGGACACCGAACTCGACAGCTACATCGATGAGATCTTGCTCGACTCGCAAAAGGAGCGCTTTGCCCAAGGCAACGATCTCGATTTTTCCTACGTGAGTTCGGAAGGCGGACGATTTCGCGTCAACGTGTTTCGCAAGGAAACCGGGGTCGGCGCGGTGTTTCGCTACATCCCAGCCGAGATTCCGACGCTGCAGTCACTGTACCTACCCGAGGTCATCGAATCGTTTTGCGACTACCACCAAGGCATGGTCTTGGTGACCGGCTCAACCGGGACTGGCAAATCGACGACGCTGGCAGCCATGATCGATCACATCAACCGCCACCGGAAAATGAACATCGTCAGCCTCGAAGACCCGATCGAGTTTGTTCATGCAAGTAAGAACAGCCAGGTCATTCAGCGCGAACTCGAAACGCACGTGCCGAGTTTCGCGGACGGCGTGCGTGCCGCGATGCGCGAAGATCCAGACGTCATCCTGGTTGGCGAGCTGCGCGACGCAGAGACCATTTCGATGGCCATGACAGCTGCCGAAACCGGCCACCTGGTACTCGGGACGCTGCATACTACCGGCGCCGTCAAGACGATTGATCGCATCATCGATGCCCTGCCCGGCGAGCTTCGCGAGCAGACCAAGAGCTTTTTGTCACAGTCGCTCAACGCGGTCATCACGCAAGTGCTGGTCAAGACGCCGGACGGTCGCGGCCGCCGCGCGGTACTCGAGATTCTCGTCAATACCAAGGCGATCGCCAATCTCATCATGACCGAACAAACCCATCAGATCCCGGCCCAGCTGCAAACCGGCTCCGATCGCGGTATGCAGCTGATGGACCAGGCGCTGCTGACGGCGATACAGGAAAAGCTGGTGGATCCCGACGACGCCTTCCGTTTCTGCCACGACAAGAAGCAGTTTCAGCGTTTCGTCACAAACACCGACATGCTCCCGAAATTGGATTTGGCGAGCGGCTAACGCGGTGAACTCATGAGCAGCATTTCACAAGGCATGAACCAAATCGACGAGTATCTGCGCGAGATGCTCGCCAAAGAAGGTTCAGACCTGCACTTCATGGCCGGCGACCCGCCGCGTCTGCGCGTGCACGGTGAGCTGACGACCATGCGGCCCGACCCGCTTGCCAACGACGCCGCCGAGGCCGCGCTCTACCAAATCATGTCGGGCGTCGATCAACAGCACTTTCGCCAAGTCAACTCGACCGACTTTGCGTATTCGATCGAAGGCCTAGCTCGATTTCGGGTCAACGTTTTTCGCCACATTAACGGACTCGGCGCCGTTTTTCGGGCGATTCCCAGCGACGCACGGACGCTCGATGAGCTGAAAATGCCGGACGTCGTAAAGAACCTCAGCCGCCAAACTCAGGGCATGCTCCTGGTTACCGGCAAAACGGGCTCGGGCAAATCGACGACGTTGGCAGCGATGATCGATGCGATCAATCTGCGATTGAAAGGCCATATCATCACTATTGAAGACCCGATCGAGTTCGTCCATCAGCGCAAAGGTTGCCTGATCAGCCAACGCGAGATCGGCGTTCACAGCAAGGGTTTTTCGTCGGCGCTGCATTCGGCACTGCGCGAGGACCCCGACGTGGTCCTGGTCGGTGAGTTGCGCGATTACGAGACCATGAGCATCGCCGTGACGGCGGCCGAAATGGGTATCCTCGTTATGGGCACGCTGCACACCAACGGCGCCGCCCAAACGGTCGATCGCATCATCAATACGTTTCCGGCCGACAAGCAAGGACAGATTCGGACGATGCTGTCGACATCGCTGCGCGGGGTTATCTCGCAGCAGCTCATCCCTACCAAAGGCCGACCGGGACGCGTTGCCGCGCTCGAGATCATGATCAACACGCCCGCGGTCAGCAACCTGTTGCGTCAGGGCAAGCTCGACAGCCTCGAAAACGCCATGCAAAGTGGCGGCAACATGGGGATGAAGACCATGGACATGGCGCTTCAGGAGCTTTACGACCGTCGTATGATCACGGGTCAGAACGCATACCTCAACGCCAACAACAAACAACGTTTCGAAAAAATGAAGCACGAGGCCTGACAGGGCCCGCAAGCACCGCACCACCATGACCGAGTCACGCCGGATTCTCGTTACCAGCGCGCTGCCGTACGCCAACGGCTCCATTCACCTGGGCCATATGGTCGAACACATTCAGACGGATATCTGGGTTCGTCTGCAAAAGCTGCGCGGCCACACGGTCTACTACGTGTGCGCCACCGATGCCCACGGCACACCGACAATGTTGCGCGCCCGCGAGGAAGGCGTAACGCCTGAAGCACTGGTTGAACGTGTGCGTCGCGAGCACGAGGAGGACCTGCGTAGTTTCGATGTGAACTACGACAATTTCTACTCGACGCACAGCCCGGAAACCGAACACTACCTGCGCGATATCTACGCGAAGCTCGTCGCGGCGGAGCATATCGAGCAGCGCACCGTCAATCAGGCCTTCGACGCCGTCGAAAATATGTTCCTGCCGGACCGGTTTGTGCGCGGCACCTGCCCCCATTGTGGCACCCCCGATCAACCGGGCGATGCGTGCGAAAACTGCGGCCGTGTCAACACGCCGAAAGACCTTCTCGACCCAGTTTCGGTGCTATCGGGCACCACACCGGAATATCGCGACAGCGAGCACTACTTCTTCAAGCTTGACCGATTCGCCGAATTCTTGCGCGATTGGATGCAGAACGCCGGCCTCGACGTCAGCGTGCGCAACAAATTGGAGGAATGGTTTGATAAAGGCCTAACGGATTGGGACGTGTCGCGCGACGCGCCGTACTTTGGTTTTCGGATTCCGGACAGCGACGAGAAGTTTTTCTATGTCTGGCTCGATGCGCCCGTCGGCTACTTCGGCAGTTTTGCTGAATTTGGCGCACGGCACGGTATCGATGTCGGCGAGTTCCTCGAGGCCGGTACGAGTACCGAGCTCTATCACTTCATTGGCAAGGACATCGTCTATTTTCACGCCTTGTTTTGGCCGGCGGTGCTGCAAGGGGCGGGCTATCGGCCGCCAACATCGGTCTACGCGCATGGCTTCCTGACCGTCAACGGCGAGAAAATGTCAAAACGGCGCGGCACGTTCATTAACGCCGCGACCTACCGGCAAGAGCTCGATCCAAGCTACCTGCGCTATTACTACGCCGCCAAGCTCGGTCCCGGTATTGACGACATCGATCTGAATCTCGATGACTTCATAGCGCGGGTCAACTCGGATCTGGTCGGCAAGTTCGTCAACATCGCTAGCCGCAGCGCGAGTTTTTTGACCAAGCACTTCGACGGCAAGTTGGCGGCCGAACTGCACGACCAAGCGCTGTTTGATCGATTCGCCGCGGCCGCAGAACCGGTGGCGGCGCTGTTCGAAGCGCGCGAGTACGCCAAGGCGTTGCGCAGCATCATGGCGCTGGCCGACGACGCCAACCAATACGTCGACCAGCACAAGCCGTGGAAATTGCTAAAAGATCCAGAGCGACATGCCGATGTACAGGTCATTGCGACGCAGGCACTGAATTTGTTTCGCTCGCTGGCTATCTATCTGGCGCCGGTCCTGCCGTCGATCGGTGATCGCGTCCAGGCGTTTTTCGGCGAGGCCGAATGGCGGTGGCTATCGGCGACGCAGCCTTTGCTAGGCACCGAGATACCGCGCTACGAACCGCTGCTCACCCGAGTCGAGCAGAAATCGATTGACCGCATCGTTGCGTTGGCGGCCGAATCGCTGCCGGATAAACCGCCGACAACAGACGCACCGGCGGCAAGCGACAGCGCGGTTATCGACATTGATCAGTTCCTCGCTACCGATTTGCGAGTGGCGCGAATCGTCACCGCCGAACCCGTTGACGGGGCAGACAAGCTACTCAAGCTGACGTTGGACCTCGGCGACTTGGGTCGTAGGCAAGTCTTTGCCGGCATTCGCAAGCACTACGACGCCGATTTGTTGACCGATCGACTGACGGTTGTCGTCGCCAATCTCAAGCCGCGCAAAATGCGCTTCGGCGTTTCCGAAGGCATGGTGCTGGCAGCGGCGGATGACGACGGCGTTTACCTGCTGTCGCCGGACAGCGGCGCGACGCCGGGCAGCCGCGTACGCTGAACATCGCGTTCTGCGGGCAGGTCGTCGCCGCGCAGCAACCGGCCAGTTCGACTCGACCGCCGATATACCGGAGAATCAGCGCAACTTGGTTCCGACAAGCGGCGTCTTCGTGGCGCCGATCCGCTATTGCTATTTCGACGTCGATGCAAAACGGCCGACTCAGACGCGATGCTCGTCGAGCAGCGTTATGCGCGATCGCGGTGGGCAAGCCTCGCCCGAGCGTGGCTATGATCGACGTTGCGATACAGCGCGCTACTGATCGACGAGCAGCATGACTGACCTCGCCCTGATTCTCATCGCAACGGCGTTGATCAACAACGTCATACTTGTGCAGTTCTTAGGTCTGTGCCCGTTCCTCGGGGTGTCGCGGCAGCTTGGCGCCGCTTTTGGCATGGCGCTCGCCACCGGCTTCGTGCTCATACTCGCATCGACGCTCGGCTTTTTGATCGAACACGCGCTGTTGCTGCCGTTCGAGCTGACTCACCTGCGCACTTTGGCGTTCATTCTCGTCATCGCGGCAACGGTGCAAGCCACCGAAATCGTCATGGCGCGAACTAGCCCACTGATGTACAACGCGCTCGGTATTTATTTGCCGCTCATTACAACGAACTGCGCGGTGCTTGGAGTCGCCCTACTGACTATCCGGGCGTCCGATCGCCTGACTGAAGCATTGATCTATGGCGTCGGCACGTCTATCGGTTTCGGACTGGTCCTGTGTGTTTTCGCCGCCATGCGCGAATACCTCGACGACCTGGCGATCCCGGAATCCTGGCGCGGCAGCCCGATCGCGCTTGTCACCGCAGCACTGATGTCGCTGGGGTTCCTCGGATTCGCAGGACTCGACCGGAGCTTTGGGCAATGACGGCCGTGCTGGTCCTTGCCGCGCTGGCGCTCATTGCGGGCTTGATGTTGGTCGCGCTCGCGCACAAGCTGCCTGCGCGTAGCGAACCGTTGGTCGATGCGATCAATGCCGAGCTACCGCAAACGCAGTGCGCGCAGTGCGGATATCCAGGCTGCAAGCCTTATGCGCAAGCCATCGTGCGCGGGGACGTTGGTATCGATCAGTGCCCGCCGGGCGGCGAACGAACCCGCGTTAGGCTAGCGCAACTGACCGGACAAACCGGACGCGAGTCCGTGACGGCAGCCCCGATTGAGCCCGCGCCAATGCTTGCTGTCATCGACGAAGAACGCTGCATTGGCTGCGCACTGTGTCTGCCGGCCTGTCCGGTCGATGCCATCGTCGGTGCGCCGCAGTTCATGCACACGGTAATCGCCGCAGAGTGCACCGGTTGTGAACTGTGTCTTGCGCCTTGCCCTGTCGACTGCATCGCCCTGGCACCTCGCGATCCCAAAACGGAAATCGCCGCATGAGCGCGCCGACCGAGGGCCTGCGCACGTTGCCCGGCGGCTTGCGACTGCCGCCGAACAAGGATCTGTCGACCGCGAGCGACGTGGTAACGGTTCCGCTCCCTACGAAGATGGTCGTGCCGCTGCGCCAGCATGCCGGCGAGGAAGCGCTCGCCGTCGTGAAGGTGGGCGACGCCGTGCTCGGCGGCAGTGTGCTCGGCGAACCAGACGGCGCCGTCAGCACGTTTGTTCATGCGACAACGTCGGGTCGAGTCGCCGCAATTGAGCAGCGTCCGCTGCCGATGCGCGGCGAGCCTGTCGGCACGTGTGTCGTTATCGACGTCGACGGTAACGACCAATGGGCCGAGTTCGCAGCACCAGCCGAGGACCGCACGGCCCGACTCGCGGCAGTGCACGAGGCCGGTCTGGTCGGCCTAGGCGGAGCGGTCTATCCGGCCGCACAGAAAATCACCCAAGGCCTCGCTAGCGGAATCGACACCGTCATTCTTAACGGTGTTGAGTGCGAGTCCTACATCAGCTGCGACGACCGCCTGATGCGTGAGCACGCCGATCTGGTCATTGGCGGTCTGAGTCAGCTCATTGACCTCGTCGCTGCCAAGCGGGGCATTGTCGCGGTAGAGAGCGACAAGCCCGCGGCCTGGGAGGCGCTGCGCGCGGCCGCCGCAGAGCAGCTCGACGAGCGTATCGAGTGGGTGCAGATTCCCACCGTTTATCCGAGTGGCGCCGAAGATCAACTGATCTACCTAGTTACCGGCCGCGAGGTGCCGAGTCGCGGTTTACCGGGCGATATCGGCATATTGGTTCAAAATGCCGGCACCGTTGCGGCGCTCGCCGAGCTGCTAGCAACCGGGCGGCCACTGCATTCGCGCATCGTGACGGTGACGGGTGAAGGCGTCGCCAATCCCGGCAACTATCGGGTTCGGCTGGGCACGCCGATCGCCGATGTCGTCGCGGCCGCGGGCGGCTACAACGACAAAGCCAGACGCTTGATCGTCGGCGGGCCAATGACCGGTATTGCGCTTACCGACGACGCACTGCCGGTGACCAAATCGTGCAATTGCCTACTGATCACCGGCCCAGCCGTGCACTTGTCGCCCGAACCACAGCGCGAGTGCATTCGTTGCGGCGAGTGCGCGGCGCATTGCCCGGTCCGACTCATGCCGCAGTCGTTGTACCACTACGCGCCGCGCCAGCAGCCCGATACGCTGTTGGGACTCGGACTCGAGGACTGCATCGAGTGCGGCTGTTGCGATTTGGTCTGTCCGAGCCATATTCCGCTGACCCATACGTTCCGCGAAGCCAAGCAAGCGGTACGCTTGCGCACGAACGAGGCACTGCGTGCGCAACGTGCGGAGCAACGCTTCAAAGCGCATGTCGAGCGCACCGCCACAGAATCCGCACGCAGTGCTGACAAGCTTGCGGATAAAAAACGTGCCGCTAGCGCGAGCGCGATCGCCGCCATCGTCAAGCGCAAGCGCCGGGATGACGACAGCCGGTGAAATTTGAGCCGGCGATAACGCCCTACCTGCGCCCGGCGGCCGGCGTCGGCGCCGTCATGCGCCAGGTACTGTACGCGCTGGTACCGGCGGCGCTCGCCCACTGCTGGTACTTCGGATTCGGCCTCATCATCAATGCGACCATCGCGGTTGGCGTAGCGCTCGGCGTGGAAGCGCTCGCGCTGTGGCTGCGTCGACGGCCCATCGAACCGGCGCTCAGCGACGGCACCGCCATCGTCGCGGCTGTCTTGCTCGCTTTTGCGTTACCGCCACTGACGCCTTGGTGGATTACCGCGATAGCGAGCGCGTTTGCGATCGGCGTCGCCAAGCATCTGTACGGTGGGCTCGGCAAGAATCCGTTCAATCCGGCAATGGTCGGCTACGCCGTCGTGTTGGTGTCGTTTCCGGCAGAACTCGCCGCGTGGTTGCCTCCGCGCATGGGTGACATCGACTATGTTCATCCAACGCTGTGGCAAACGTTGCGCTATACGCTCACCGGCGATGCCGGCGTTAGCCTCGATGCGTTGACCCGCGCAACGCCGCTCGATGCTGTACGGGTGGCATTCGCTGAGTCACAAACGATGTCGGAAAGCACCAGCGCCCCGTGGTTTGGCGACTTCAGCGGGCGCGGCTGGGAGTGGATCGGCAATTACATCGCACTCGGCGGCGTGTGGCTTTTGTATCGGCGCATCATTCGCTGGCAGATTCCGCTGTCCATGTTGGCAGGTTTGTTGGTGCCAGCAACGATCGCCAGCGTTGCTAGCCCGGACAATTTCGCCGGCCCCGGCTTCCATCTATTCTCCGGCGCCGCGTTGCTCGGCGCATTTTTTATCGCAACCGATCCGGTTTCGGCCGCGACCACACCGCGCGGACGATTGATTTACGGTGCCGGCATCGGTTTCCTGACCTGGCTGATTCGAACGTTCGGCGCGTATCCGGACGGCGTCGCGTTTGCCGTGCTGCTGATGAACCTTGCTGTGCCGTTGATCGATCGACTGTGTCGGCCGAGAATATTGGGCCATGACTGACTCGTCACCATCGTGGCGCTCCGCGTTGACCCTGACGTTGATCGCGGCCGGATGCGCCGCCGCGGTCGCGGCCGTGTTTGCGCTAGCCGAGCCGCGCATTGCCGAGAATCGCGAGCGAGAGCGTCTGGCCCGCTATCAGGCGGTGTTGGCGGGCCTCGACTACGACGCGATCGATCATCGCGGCTTGTCGCTGGCGCTGACGCCGGTCGCAGCGGAACGCCTTACGGCGCTGGCCGTGCGCGGTGTCTACAAAGATTCGACATTGGTCGGACTGATGCTCGAGGCAAATACCGTTGGCTATTCCGGCCCGGTCCGCCTCGCCATTGCAACCGACCGGCAGCTACGCGTGCTTGGCGTTCGGGTATTGGCCCACAAGGAAACGCCGGGCATCGGCGATTTCATCGAGACGAGACGCGGGCCATGGATCGAGCAGTTTGCCGCTCGCTCGCTCGACAACCCGGACCTCACCGGCTGGGAAACCACTGCCGACGGCGGTGTATTTGACGCCGTCACCGGCGCCACCGTGACCGCGCGCGCCGTCGTTAGGGCCATTCGCGCGAGCCTTCAGCAGATCGCCGGCGAAGAGCGCTTGGCCATACGCCTCGCGGGGGTCCAAGACTCGTGAGCGACAGCAATGCCCTCCTCTGGCGACGCGGTTTCTGGGACGAGAACGCCGCCCTCGTTCAGCTGCTGGGAATCTGCCCCCTGCTGGCCGTCACGACGAAAGTTGTCTACGGCCTCGGACTTGGCATCGCGACCCTACTGGTCGCGACGCTCTCGAACGCGAGCGTATCGCTGTTGCGGCGATTCCTGACGGCCGAAATCCGTATCCCGGCGTACGTGCTGATCATCGCGACCTTGGTGACCTGCATCGAGATGCTCCTCGCCGCATTCCTGCCAGGTTTGCAGCGCGGTCTCGGCATTTTTGTCGCACTGATAGTGACCAACTGCCTGATCGTCGCGCGCGCCGAGACCTTTGCCCGCCACAACACCGTCGGTGCCTCAATCGTCGATGGCCTCGCGACTGGTAGCGGCTTTCTTGCGGCACTCGTCGCCATCGGCTTCTTACGCGAGCTGGTCGGCTCCCTGAGCGTGTTTGCCGACATGGCTTTGCTGTTCGATACGACGGCAGCGAGCGCTCCCCCAGCGCGAGAAGGTTTGCGCCTCGCCCTGTTACCACCGGGCGCCTTCCTTGGCCTAGCGTTGGTCATCGCGCTCAGCCGCTACTGGCGCAAGGGTTCGTCAACGCCGGAATGACCGCTCGATGAATGCCGAAAAACGACGAGCGATCTTCACGACGCTTGCCGAGCAGAATCCCGCACCGACCACCGAACTGCGCTACCGCAATGCGTTTGAGCTCCTGATCGCAGTCATTCTGTCGGCGCAGGCCACCGATGTCAGCGTGAACAAAGCGACGGCGAAGCTGTTTCGCAAGGCCCGTACACCACGCAGCATCGCCGGTCTTGGGGTCGACGGCGTCCGGCCGTTCATCAAGACAATTGGCCTATTCAATGCGAAAGCGAAAAACGTCGTTCGCACTTGCGAGATTCTCGTCGAACAGTATGCCGGTGAGGTGCCGAGAGACCGCGCCGCGCTCGAGGCGCTGCCCGGCGTTGGCCGCAAGACCGCCAACGTCGTTCTGAACACCGCTTTCGGCGAACCGACCGTCGCGGTCGACACGCACATCTTTCGGGTGTCGAACCGAACCGGACTGGCGCGCGGCAAAACACCGCTGGCGGTCGAAAAAAAACTCACCCGATCAACGCCAGCCGAGTTCCTGCTGAACGCCCATCACTGGCTGATTTTGCACGGCCGCTATGTTTGCAAGGCGCGTCGGCCCGAGTGTTGGCAGTGCAGCATCGAACCGTGGTGCGAATACCAGCAAAAACAGCCTGAGGCGCCAGCGTGATGTTTGGATCCGACCGCGGCGAGCTGCGCCGCATGTATGCAAACGCCTGGCAGCGGGCGCTGCAACAAGCCGAACTCACGGCGCTAGAGCGCGAAATCGTCGCGGTGATTCGTGACCACCCCGAGTACCGGTCGATCGTCGAAAGCCAGCTGGGCGACGCGCCGCCTGATGATGCCAAGGTCGCTCAGGCCTTTCTGCACATGGGCCTTCATCTCGCCGTGCGCGAGCAGCTAAGCACCGATCGACCAAAGGGAATACGCGATATATTTTATAAACTTATAGAGCATTCCCAGGATTCACATGCAGTAGAACATCGTTGCGCCGAGGTCCTCGGCGACTGTATGTGGCAAGCGCAACAGGCCGGTCGGATGCCGGACGAGCAGCGCTACCTCGAACGGCTTCGCGCCCTGCTCTGAACGACCGACCGCTGAAATAAAAGCGTCGGCGCCCAGGTCTTCTCCGCGAGACGTTGCTCGCACAACGTCGCCGTTTTAGAACTCGCCAGGATCGCAGTGATGACATATCCGGTTGCCGGCGTGGGCCTCGGTCTTCGTCGCGCACTATTAGCCCCCCTGCGCGACGTCGCGCCCGAGCGTCTGGATTTTCTCGAGGTGGCGCCCGAAAACTGGCTCGAGGTCGGCGGCAAACTGCAGCGCGCCTTCGCGGAATACAACGAACGCTACCCGATCGTGTTCCACGGTCTGTCGCTGTCGTTAGGGGCACCCGCGCCGCTCGACACGCACCTCGTCCGCAAGATTGCAACGTTTATGCAAGAGCACGGAATTCGCTACTACTCCGAACATCTGAGCTATTGCGGCGACGACGCTCACCTATACGATCTGCTGCCAATCCCTTTTACGCAAGAAGCGGCGCACTACGTCGCCGATCGCATCCGTCAAACGCAGGACATCATCGGCGAGCGAATTGCCGTGGAGAACATTTCCTACTACGCCTTGGTAGGCCAGGAGATGACCGAAGCGGAATTTATCAACGAGGTACTCGAGCGCGCGGACTGCGACTTGCTGCTCGACGTAAACAACGTCATCGTCAACTCCATCAACCACCGGTATGACCCGCGTGCTTTTCTAGCGGCGATGCCGTCGCACCGCGTACGCTACATCCACGTCGCCGGTCACGACGTCGAGGCGCCAGATCTGCGTATCGACACGCACGGTAGCGCGGTGAGCGATGCGGTGTGGGACCTGCTCGACCGTGCCTACGAGCGCTTCGGACCGGTACCTACGCTGCTTGAACGCGACTTCAATATCCCGCCGCTGGACGAGCTGCTGGGTGAAGTCGATAGAGTTCGTTATGCGCAGCGCGCCGTTGCCGCGCCACTAGCCGACCGCGCGAATGGCTGAACGGCGCCATTTTCAGGACCTGCAGCGCGAGTTCGCCGCGCACATTCGCGATCCCATCGCGAATCCGCCACCGGCGGGTGTCGAGGATCGGCGCATGGCCATCTATCGCCGGCTGTTTTTCAACAATCTTCGTGGCCTGCTCGCCAAGACCTTCCCGATGCTCAGACGGCTGCATTGCGATGCAGATTGGGACGCCTTGATACGTGGTTTCATGCGCGACTACCGCTCGCACACGCCGCTTTTCCTGAAGATTCCAGCCGAGTTCGTTGATTATTTGACGACCGTTAGGCCAGCAACCGACGGCGAGCCGCCGTGGCTGACTGAGCTCGCTCACTATGAATGGGTCGAGCTATCGCTCAGCGTTTCGACGGCGAGCGACGATCGCAGTAGCATCGACCCGGCGGGCGATTTGGCGCTGGGTGTACCGGTGTTGTCGCGGCTCGCGTGGCTGGTCAGCTACCGGTTTCCGGTACATCGGATTGGCCCGCAATTTCGGCCAGACGGCGATGCGGCCGACAGCACGTTTTTGCTGCTGCATCGACGCGCTGATGGCGAAGTGCGCTTCATCGAACTCAATCGAGTCAGCGCCCGCCTCGTCGAACTTCTGAGCACCAGCGAATCGCCGCAGCGCGGCGCCGACCTGTTCGACGTGATTACCGCCGAACTCAACCATCCGAGCCGCGACACCGTCGCCGCTGGCGGGCTCGAGACGCTGACCATGCTGCGTCGCGAGGGCGCAATCCTCGGCACACGTCGCATTCCGCATTAGGCCTCGTGCCGCAGCCGGCGGTATCGAATGGACCATCACAGACTTTGTTATGCTCCTCGCGCGCACGTTGTCCTGGCGGCAGCCGCCGCGATACCCGGCACTGGATTGCTCGCGTTTTCCGCCGATAACCTGTCAAACCCTGGTCACCGCGCTGGAATGAAATGACCGAAGCCATTGGTTTTGCGCGCGAAGCGCTCGAAGTTCTCGTCCTGTTGTTTGTGTTCGCGCTCGGCTGCGGGCTCGCCGCGATCACGGTTATGTACGTGGTCGACGTGTCCCAATCGAAACACGCCATCCGCCGGAATTTTCCGGTTATTGGACGGTTTCGCTACATGTTCGAGCACCTTGGCGAGTTCTTTCGCCAGTATTTCTTCGCGCTCGACCGCGAGGAAATGCCGTTTAACCGCGCCGAACGCTCTTGGGTGTATCGCGCCGCGAAGGGTGTCGACAACACCGTCGCCTTTGGTTCGACACGTCGACTGGACACCGTGGGGACACTGCTGTTCGTGAATGGCGCCTACCCGATGCTGGAAGACGAAGTCGTTGCGCCACCAACGGTTACGTTCGGCGCCGACCTGCCGCACCCCTACACCACTGATTCGATCATCAACGTATCCGCGATGAGCTATGGCGCGATTTCGCGACCGGCGGTCGAAGCGCTGTCGAACGGCGCGCGCATGGCCGGCATTTGGCTAAACACGGGCGAAGGCGGCGTCTCGCCCTATCACATCGACGGCGGTGCGGATCTCATTTGGCAACTGGGCACTGCAAAGTACGGTGCCCGCAACGACGAAGGCGGTCTCGACGACGATCGCTTCCGAGAACAGGCGGCGCACCCGCACGTCAAAATGATCGAAATCAAGTTGAGCCAGGGTGCCAAACCCGGCAAGGGCGGCATCCTACCCGGCGATAAGGTCACCAAGGAGATCGCCAAAATTCGCGGCATCCGACCAGGCCAAGATTCGATTTCGCCGAATCGCCATCCGGACGTCAGTTCGCCCGCAGACCTACTGGACCTGATCGCGACGCTACGCCGCGTAAGCGGCAAACCGGTCGGCTTCAAGGCGGTCATCGGCGGCTCCGATTGGCTGGTCGAATTGTTCGAGCTCGTGCGCCAGCGTGGCGCTGGTGCAGCGCCCGACTTCATCACAGTAGACAGCGCCGATGGCGGCACCGGCGCTGCGCCGATGAGCCTGATCGACTACATGGGGTTACCGCTTCGCGAAAGCTTGCCGCTGGTGGTCGATCTACTGCAAAGCTACGGACTGCGCGACCGCGTCAAGGTCATTGCATCAGGCAAACTCGTGACGCCCGCCGAAGTCGCTTGGGCACTCTGTATGGGTGCCGATTTCGTCAATTCGGCTCGCGGATTCATGTTTGCGCTGGGCTGCATTCAAGCTCTGCAGTGCAACAAGAACACGTGCCCGACCGGCATTACGACGCACGACAAACGGCTGCAGCGCGGGCTGGTACCAAGGAACAAAGCTGAACGCGTGCGCCGCTATGCCGAACAAATCAAGAAAGAAGTTGCCATCATCGCGCACTCGTGCGGGGTTGCGAACCCACGCCAGCTGCGTCGGGTACACTGTCGCATCGTGCAAGAGGACGGACGTTCAATACCGATGAGTCAGCTCTACCCGGAAGTCAGCGGTTCGGTCGCGTGGCGGCACAGTGCCTAGCGCCAATCCTGCGAATAATTCTGGCGCGCTAGCCCTGGAAGTACGGCGAGACGAACCTGCAACCACTCAGCTGGTTGCGGATACGCCGCGGCTGACCGACGGCAGCATTGTGCTCGCGGTCGACTCTTTTGCGCTGACCGCAAACAACGTCACGTACGCTTTGTTTGGTGATGCGCTCGGCTACTGGCGATTCTATCCGGCCAGTGCCGATGGCTGGGGTCGCGTTCCGGTGTGGGGGTTTGCTCGCGTGGTCGAATCGGGACACCCGGAAGTCGCCGTGGGCAGCAGCTGGTTCGGTTTTCTGCCCATGGCGCACCAATTTGCCGTCAATATCGGTTCGGTCAATGCGGAACGCTTTGTCGCGGCAGACGAACACCGTCGTGAGTTGCCGGGCGCGTATAACCTTTACCGGGTCGCCGACGAAAATGAGCCCAACGATTCGGCGGCGCGGGTTCACACCATGGTGTTTCGACCGCTGTTTTTGACGGCGTTTTTGATCGCCGATGTACTCGACGAGAAAGCACCCGACGCCAGCGTCATCGTCTCCAGCGCATCGAGCAAGACGGCATTGGCACTCGCGGCTGAAGTACGGCGGCGCGGCGGTCGCCATCTAATCGGATTGACCAGCCCGAGCAATACCGAGTTCGTCACTGCACTCGATCTTTACGACGATGTCGTCGCTTATTCCGATGCTGCCAACTTGGCCGCGACAACCAGCGTCTTTGTCGATATCGCCGGCAACGGTGAGCTGCGCAACGCGATCCATGCGCACCTCGATCAAGCGCTCATACTGAGTCTCGCGGTCGGCGCGTCGCATGGCGCAGTGCCCACGCAGCCACCAACGGCCGGCCCGCATCCTGAGTTGTTTTTCGCGCCGCAGGTTTACAACGAGCGGGTCGCCGCCATCGGGACCGATGCGTTCGACCAAAACTATCTGTCGGGTTGGCGCGCGTTCGGCGAAACCGCGCGCAACTGGCTTGCGCCGCAACGTCTCGACGGACTCGACGCTGGCGCAGATGCGTGGCGCTCGATGTTGGCTGGAACCGTACCGCCGTCTGCGGCGCTCGTCGTTCAGCTCAGCCGCTAAGCCCGTTTACGCGGTGCGTACAGGTCGGTGACCGTGCCTTCGAAAACCTCGGCGGCGAGACCGACGGTTTCACCCAACGTCGGGTGTGGGTGAATAGTCAGCGCGATATCCGCCGCATCGGCTCCCATTTCAATCGCCAGCGCGAGCTCAGAGATCAGATCGCCAGCGCTCGTGCCAACGATGCCGGCGCCGAGCAACCGATCGGTCGCTGGGTCGAACAGCAGCTTGGTAAAACCCTCGTCGCGACCGTTGGCCAGCGAACGACCGCTGGCTGCCCATGGAAACTTGCCGACCTCATAAGCCACGCCATTGGCTTTAGCCTCCGTTTCGGTCAGCCCCACCCAAGCGATTTCGGGATCGGTGTAGGCCACGGACGGAATCACTCGAGCGTCGAAGGAACTCTTCTGACCGGCCGCCACTTCGGCCGCAACGTGCCCTTCGTGGGTCGCTTTGTGCGCTAGCATCGGCTGCCCGACGATATCGCCGATCGCAAAGATGTGCGGTACGTTGGTTCGCATTTGCTTGTCGACATCGATGAACCCGCGTTCATCGACGACAACGCCGGCTGCATCGGCATTGATCACCGCACCGTTCGGTCGACGACCAACAGCGACGAGAACCCGTCCGTAGGTTGTGGGCGACGGCGCTTTGTCACCGCTAAACGTCACCTCGATGCCGCCGTCAGTCGGCTGCATCGATTCGACGCGGACGCCAAGCAGAATGTCCTTGTAGCGCTTGGCCATGCGTTTTTGCAGCGGCCGAACCAAATCGGGATCAGTGCCCGGCATCAGTCCCGAGGTCAGCTCGACCACCGTCACCGGGACACCGAGTGCGTCGTAGACACAGGCCATCTCGAGGCCGATGATGCCGCCACCGACAACCAGAATCGACTCGGGCAACGGCGCCAGTTTCAGCGCACCCGTTGAGCTGACGATGCGCGAATCGTCCGGTGTACCGGGCAGGTCGATGCTTTCGGAACCGGCTGCAATGATGCAGTTGGCAAACGACACCGTCTCGGTACCGCCTGCCGCTAACTCGATCGTCATTGTGTGAGGACCGGCGAATTTGCCGGTGCCGTGCGCGACGGTCACCTTGCGACGCTTGGCCATGCCGGCTACGCCACCGGTCAGCCGGTCGACCACGGAGTCTTTCCAATCCCGCAGGCGCTCGGCGTCAACTTTCGGCTCACCGAAATGAATGCCGTGGTCCGCCATCGCCGCCGCGTCTTCGATGACTTTGGCGGCGTGCAGCAGTGCCTTGGACGGTATGCAGCCGACATTCAGACACACCCCACCGAGCGTCGGGTAACGCTCGACCAGCGTGACCCGCAGACCCAGATCGGCCGCGCGAAATGCCGCGGAGTATCCGCCGGGGCCCGAGCCCAATACGAGAACGTCACAGTCGTAGCTGGCGGCGGCTGGCGCGGGTGCTGCCGGCTGCGGTGGTGCCGGTTGCGGCGCCGCAGCTACCGCTGACGCAGCCGGCGCGGTTGCCGGTTCGGCGGGTTGTGCGGCCGCGTCGACTGCCGGTGCCGAGTCCTCGGTCGCCAGAACGCCGATGACCGTGCCAGACGATACCTTGTCGCCGACCGCCACGCTGAGCGCTTCGATAACGCCCGCGGCCGGCGACGGAATATCCATCGTGGCCTTGTCCGTTTCGAGCGTAATCAGCGATTGTTCTTTGTCGACGCGATCACCCGCGGCGACCAGCAATTCGATGACGTCGACGTCGGCGAAATCGCCGAGATCGGGGATAACGATGTCCATTGCTTGCTAGTTACTCCGCCGAGCGCCCCGTCAGGGCTGAGCCTCGAGCAGTCCAGAGACGTTGCCGAGCAACTCGCTCAAACGTGTTGTAAACCGCACCGCGGCGGCACCGTCGATGACGCGATGGTCGTACGACAGCGACAGCGGCAACATCAGCCGCGGCTCAAAACCCTCGCCGTTCCAGATCGGCTGCATGGACGAGCGGGAGACCCCCAGGATCGCTACTTCGGGTGCATTGACGATCGGCGTGAATGCCGTGCCACCGATGCCACCCAAACTCGAAATAGTGAACACCGCGCCCTGCATCTGATCGAGTTTGAGCTGGCCTTCGCGTGCCGCCCGCGACAAGTCGCCAAGCGCTTTGGCAATTTCATAGACGTCGAGTCGATCGGCATCGCGAATAACCGGTACAACCAGGCCGTTGGGTGTATCGGCCGCGAACCCGATGTGTCGGTAATCCTTGTGCACGAGCGCGTCGCCCGCATCGTTCAACGACGCAGCAAAGGTCGGGAACTCGGCGAGGGCCTGCACGACGGCGCGCACGATAAAGGCCAGCGGCGTCAGCGAAATGCCCTTTTCTTTGGCGGGACCCTTCAACGCCTGGCGGCGGTCTTCCAGACCCGTTATGTCGGCCAGATCGTGCTGCGTGACGTGCGGAAGATTGATCCAGCTCGCCTGCAACCGCGGGCCGCTGATTTTCTGAATTCGGCTGAGCTTCTCCTCGCGAATGGGCCCAAACTTAGCGAAGTCGACTTTCGCGGTGGCGGGCAATGCGCCGCCGCTAGGCGCCGCGGCAGGCGCGGCGAGCGAACGCTTGACCCACGCTTTGACGTCATCGGCACTAACGCGACCTTTTCGACCGGTCCCCGTCACTTTGCCGAGATCAACCCCAAGCTCGCGGGCAAGACGGCGCACCGACGGACTCGCGTGCGACCGTGAAAAGCCGGCCTCATCGATCGTCGGCGTTGGTGTAGTCGCCACTACGGCCGGCGCCGGCGGCGGCGTTGCCGGCTCGGCGGGGCGCGCCGGCTGCGGCGGCGCCGGTGCCGGTTCCGCTGGCGTTGCGCGCGGCGCCTCGGCCGGCACAGCATCGGCAGTCGATGCTTTTACCGTCGCCAGCGCGTCGCCGACATTGACGCGATCGCCAACGGCGACCAGCAGCTCGATCAGCGTGCCGGCAGCGGTACTCGGCACATCCATTGTGGCCTTGTCCGTCTCGAGCGTGATCAACCCTTGCTCGAGCTCGATGCTCTCGCCGGGCTCAACGAGAACCTCAATGACTTCGACGTCGCTGAAATCGCCGAGATCAGGCACGGCCACGCTGGTGACGCCGGCTGCCTCGACGGCTTTGCGGATAACCGTGTCGCCCTCATCGAGAACTTCGGTTTCTGCAAACCGTGCGTCGTCTGTCTCGGCCGGCTTGTCTGCGGCGTCATCGCCGGCCTCCTCGAGGACCGCGAAGACATCGCCGCTGTTGACTGTGTCGCCAACCGCTACGCTGATCGAAACCAAGCGACCCGCCTGCGGTGCGGGCACATCCATGGTCGCTTTGTCCGTCTCGAGGGTAATGATGCCGTCTTCGGCCGCCAGCGCATCGCCTGGCGCAACCAAAATTTCGATGACCTCGACGTCGCTGAAATCGCCGAGATCCGGGATCGTGATATTGACTTGCTTGCTCACGGTGAGTCGTCGACGTTTCTTTAAAGCGTGACCGGATCGGCCTTATCGGGATCGATCTTGTAGCGTTCGATCGCGTCGATGACCGTCTTTTGATCGAGCGCACCGTCGTCCGCCAGCGCTTTCAAGGCGGCAACGGCAATGTAGTAGCGATCGACTTCGAAATGGGCGCGGAGTGCCGCTCGTGCGTCGCTGCGGCCGAACCCATCCGTACCCAACGTAACGTACCGTCCAGGTATCCAGCGCTCAATCTGCTCGGCCACGATTTTCATGTAGTCGGTTGCGGCAATGAACGGTCCGCTGCGTCCCTCGAGCACTCGTTCGAGATAGCTGCGACGCGGCTTGGCTTCGGGATGCAGCGCATTCCAGCGTTCTACCTCGAGGCATTCGCGGCGCAGCTCATTGAAGCTGGTTGCGCTCCAGATATCGGCTGGAATCTTGTAGTCCTTTTTCAACAGCTCCGCCGCGGCAATCACTTCGCGCAGAATGGTGCCAGAGCCAATCAGCTGCACCCGAACGCGGCCGCGGCCACCGAGCTGGGCCATGTAAAGGCCCTTGAGGATGCCGTCTTCCGCGCCTTTCGGCATCGCCGGATGCACGTAGTTTTCGTTCATGCTGGTGATGTAATAGAAGACGTTTTCCTGCTCTTCCATCATCCGGCGCAGCCCGTCCTGAATAATCACTGCGAGCTCGTAGGCGTAGGCCGGGTCATAGCAAACGCAGTTCGGGACCGTCGACGCCAACAGATGACTGTGCCCGTCCTGGTGCTGCAAACCTTCGCCGGCGAGCGTTGTCCGCCCGGCCGTACCGCCGATCAGAAAACCGCGCGACTGCATGTCGCCGGCAGCCCAGATGAAATCGCCGATCCGCTGAAATCCGAACATCGAGTAGTAGATGTAGAACGGGATCATCGGAATATTGTGGTTGCTGTACGACGTGCCAGCCGCCGTCCAGGAGCAGAAAGCGCCGGCTTCGTTGATGCCTTCCTCGAGAATCTGACCCTTGCGGTCTTCTTTGTAGAACATCAACTGATCGGCGTCTTGCGGCGTGTATAGCTGACCGACCGAGGAATAAATGCCGACTTGCCGGAATAGCCCTTCCATACCGAAGGTACGCGCCTCATCGGGCACTATTGGCACAATCGATTTGCCCAGCGTTTTGTCTTTCAACAGCGTCGACAGAATGCGCACAAAGGCCATCGTGGTCGAGGCTTCCCGCTCGCCGGTACCGTCGAGCTGCGCTTTGAACGCTTCCAACGCTGGCGCGGTCAACGCGGTACTGGTACGCCGACGCGCCGGCAGAAACCCGCCGAGCTGCTGACGGCGCTCCAGCATGTAGGCGAGTTCGTCGCTGTCCTCGGGCGGACGATAAAACGGCACTTTGGATATGTCCTTGTCCGAGACCGGGATATTGAACCGGTCGCGAAACGCGCGCAGATCGTCGTCGTCGAGTTTTTTCTGCTGGTGCGAGGTGTTGGCGCCCTCGGCGACTGCGCCGAGGCCGAAGCCCTTAACGGTCTTGGCGAGAATAACGGTGGGTCGGGTTTCGGTCGCTACGGCTTTGGCGTACGCCGCATACACCTTGATGGCGTCATGACCGCCGCGGTTCAGGCGCCAAACGTCTTCATCGGACATGTTGGCGACGAGCGTCTTGAGCTCTGGCTCTTTACCGAAGAAGTGCTCGCGGGTGTACGCGCCGCCCTTCGCTTTGTAATTCTGATACTCCCCGTCGACGGTTTCTTCCATGATCCGTCGCAACAGGCCGTTTGTGTCGCGTGCCAGCAGCGGGTCCCAGCGCGATCCCCAGATCAGCTTAATGACGTTCCAACCGGCACCACCAAACGCCGCTTCGAGTTCCTGGATGATCTTGCCATTGCCGCGGACCGGGCCATCGAGCCGCTGCAAATTGCAGTTGACCACAAAGATGAGGTTGTCGAGCTTCTCGCGCACCGCCATCGTGATGGCGCCCAGCGATTCGGGCTCGTCCATTTCGCCGTCGCCCAGGAAACACCAGACCTTGCGGTCGCTCGCCGGCGTCAGCCCGCGGTGCTCGAGGTAACGCATGAAGCGCGCCTGATACAGCGCCATCATCGGGCCAAGGCCCATCGAGACCGTCGGGAACTGCCAGAAGTCCGGCATCAACCATGGGTGCGGATAGGACGACAGACCTTTGCCGCCGACCTCGCGGCGAAAACGCCCGAGATCGGCTTCCGTCATACGGCCTTCCAGGTACGCGCGGGCGTAAATGCCGGGCGACGAGTGCCCCTGAATAAACACGAGATCGCCGCCACGCTCCTCGGTCGCGGCGCGCCAGAAGTGGTTGAAGCCAACTTCGTAGAGCGTCGCCGACGACGCGTAGCTCGAGATATGCCCGCCGTACTCGGAGCTTTCGCGATTTGCCTGCACGACCATGGCCATGGCGTTCCAGCGAATGTACGCCTCGATGCGTTTCTCGAGGGTTCGATCGCCCGGATAATCCGGTTGTTGGCCGGGCGAAATCGTATTGACGTACGCGGTGTTCGGGCTGTACGGCAGATACGCGCCTGATCGACGCGCAAAGTCGATCATCCGGTTCAGCAGAAAATGGGCTCGTTCGGGACCGTCAGATTTGAGGACGGAATCGATCGACTCCAACCACTCTCTCGTCTCCGCGGCATCGATATCATCAAAGCGGCTAAATGGTTTCATCTGGCATGGGTTCCCAGGCCGAAGGTCAAACGGGTCGGATGAATTCCCGGGACCCTTCGGTTAGGATCGTACCCGGTGGCGTCACGAATTCGCGTCCGGTTGCAACGGGCAGATGATACTCGATTTTGCTGCTGGATTATCAAGCCTGGAACCGCGCCCGATGAATCGCTGCCCCGCCCTCGCCACGCCTGACCGGACCTCGCAAGCGCGTCGATGACTATCGAGTTGCCGAGCAGCGCTCCTGCCCGCGTCAGTGTCACCAAACGCCATCTCGACGCACGTCATTGTGCTGAGCTCGACTGCATCGCGATCCTGCTTCCAGCGCAAGGCATACCGGCCTTGCCGGCAGCGCTGCCGGATCCGCAGCGCTGGCTCGAGCGCAAGCACGCGCCGGTCAGCGACACCACGACGGCGACGACCGTACTCGACAACCGACGCGCGACACGGGTCGTCGCGCTGCGACGCTCGACTGTCGATTCCGGAATCGCCGCAGCCGATGCGGCGCGGCGTCTCGCTAGTGCATGTTTGGCAACGGGTCCCGAATCGGTCGGAATCCTAGTTCCGGATACCGATCCCGAAGCGGCATCACGGCTCGCACAGTTTCTGCTGGAAGCGTTTCTCATCAACGATTTCCGCTTGCCGAATTTTGCGACTGCTGGCACCAGCAAGAGCACGGTGCGGCGAATCCGGCTACTGGCGCCGGTTAGCGGTACCGACCGACTGTTGAGCGTTAATCGCGCGGCAGCCAACAACCTCGCCCGATGGCTCGGCGCAATGCCGCCAAATTACTTAGACGCGAGTGCGATGCGTTCAGCGGCGACGCGACTTGCGCGTGAGCTAGGCCTCAGCGTGCGCTTTTACTCGCTCGCGCAGCTCAAGAAAATGGGCGCCGGCGCTTTTTGCGCGGTGGCGCAGGGGAACGCTGACAATGATGCCGGCATTCTGAGACTCAGCTACACACCGAAGTCGGCACGTTCTGCGAAGCTCCTATCGTTGCTTGGTAAAGGCATTTTGTTCGATACCGGTGGCAACAACTTGAAACCGTTTCGGGCCATGCTCGATATGCATATCGACATGCAGGGCAGCGCCGTCGCGCTGGCAGCGACACGTGCCTTGGTACAGCTCGGCTATCCGCACCGTATCGATTGCTGGCTGGCGCTCACCGAAAATCGCATTGGGCCTACCGCGTACAAGAGTCAAGATATTCTGACCTCGCTGAGCGGCAAGACGATTCAAACCATACATACAGACGCAGAAGGTCGATTGGCGTTGGCCGATACGCTGACCCTAGCGTCGCGCCGCAAGCCAGACTTGATAATGGACTTCGCGACGTTGACCGGTGCGTGCGTCAATGCCGTAACGACGCGCTACAGCGGGGTGTTTTCCAACCGTCCGGCGCTCTATCCGTTACTCAAGCAAATCGGCCGCGATGTTGCAGAACGGCTCTGGCCGTTTCCGATCGACGACGAGTTTCCGCGTGATATACGCAGTGACGTTGCCGATCTCGTGCAATGCCGCGTCGACGGCAACGGCGATCACATTTATGCAGCGGCATTTCTGAACGAATTTGTGCCGGACGACATCCCATGGGTGCACATCGATCTGAGCGCGGCACAGCACAAGGGCGGCCTTGGCCTCGTCGCCTCTGAACTCACCGGGTTCGGCGCACGTTTGACCATTGATGTTGCGCAGGCGCTGCCACAAATTCTCGCCACGGTCGCCGATGACTAAGCATCGACTGGGCTCGCGCTTCCGCGGGTTTTTGCCGGTCATTGTCGACGTCGAAACCGGCGGCTTCAATGCATCGACCGACGCGCTGCTCGAAATTGCAGCCGTACTGATCGACCTCGACGACGGCGGCGTATTTGCACGTAGCGACACGATTCGATTCCATGTCCAGCCTTTTCCCGGCGCCCGGCTCGACCCGGCGTCACTGGCCGTCAATGGTATCGACCCGGATCACCCGCTGCGGCCGGCGATTGACGAGAAAGATGCGTTGCAGCGCGTATTTCGAGAGATTCGGCGCGCGGTGAAAGCGGCCGATTGCACGAGAGCGGTTCTGGTCGGACACAACGCTTTTTTCGATCTCAGCTTTCTAAACGCCGCTGTGACACGAACTGAGATCAAGCGTAATCCGTTTCACCCGTTCACGTGCTTTGATACCGCGACGCTCGCCGGTGTCTTCTTCGGGCAAACCGTACTCGCCCGAGCGGTCGCCGCCAGCGGCGACAGCTGGGATGAGGCTAGCGCGCACAGTGCCGCTTATGACGCGGAGAAGACGGCCGACCTGTTCTGCGCGATGCTCAACCGGGTTGAGCGAATCTATCAGGATTCGATAGCGTCAGTCGGGAACGTCGTCGAGTAAGCTCTTCAGCTCGCCGCTGTGGTACATGTCCACAGTAATGTCGGCGCCGCCGATCAACTCGCCTTTTACGTACAGCTGCGGAAACGTTGGCCAATTCGAATAGGTCTTCAAGCCTTCGCGTATTTCCGGGTCTTCGAAAATGTTGACGTAGGAAAACGCTTTGCCGCACGCCTTCAATGCGGCGACCGCCTGCGATGAAAAGCCACACTGCGGAAAATCCGGCGTGCCTTTCATGTAGAGAATAACGCTGTTCTCGTCGAGCTGCTGTTTGATGCGATCGTTAATATCCATGGCTGTCTCTTTACTTGATCGCGGCGCGCCGGCCACGACTAATTCAACTGATTGATGACGCGAGCGACACCACTGACGCCCGCCGCTATTCGCTCGGCCTCGGCACGTACGGCCGCGGAGCGCACGGTGCCCGTAAGCGTTACCGAACTGCCGTTGGCACTGACAGCGATTGCCGCACGTTCCGGCAACCTTGCGGCGGCAAACGCCGCACGAACGTCGCTTGCGAGCGACTGATCGGTCGTGCTGCCAGTTGCCGTACCGCCGCTCGGGTTACCGAGCAGCAGCGCTGTGCAGCCACCGCTGGCGCCGGCCAGCACTGCGGCAATGGCGACGACACGCAAAAAATCAAGGCGTCGAACGGTCGAACTTTGCATTGCGGAACAGGTCGGGCGCCGTCAGGCCGAGCCGGACAGCCGCGGGGCGACGCCGTCGGCGGCAATCCGGTCCATGATCTGCCGACGCTCGTCGCCGTCAAGCCGACTCCAACGCGTGATCTCGTCGAGCGTTCGACCGCAGCCAATGCAAATATTGCTGTCGTCCAGCGTGCAAATGCGCACGCAGGGGGACAAAGGCTCGTTCAATGGGACACTCACGCCAGCCGGCACCGAATTGCGCAAAGTGCTGTATTGTACACAACCCGCGGCGCCCGCCAGACCGACCGACAGCACAAATGTACGACCTCCCCGACGGCATTCCTGAATCAGTACGAGCGGCCATCACCGAAGATCTTGGCAGCGGCGACGTCACCGCCGTGCTGGTCGACAGCGCCACTGATGCCGATGCGACGGTCATCGTTCGCGAGCACGCGGTGCTCTGCGGACGCGCGTGGTTTGACGAGGTGTTCGCCCAAGTCGAACCGCGTGCCCGCGTGGTCTGGTCAGCCGCTGATGGCGATGCCATCGAGCCAGATCAGCTCGTATGTACCGTCCAAGGCCCAGCTCGGGGGATCTTGTCGGCGGAACGAACGGCCCTGAATTTTCTCCAGACGTTGTCGGGCACAGCAACCGCGACCGCGCGTTATGTGGCTCGGGTCGCCACTACCGGCTGCCGCATTCTCGATACGCGCAAAACCATACCCGGCCTGCGCGCCGCGCAAAAATTCGCCGTACGCTGCGGCGGCGGCACCAATCACCGCATGGGTCTTTACGACGCCATCTTGATCAAGGAAAACCACATCGCCAGTGCCGGCAGCGTCGCCGCGGCGATCGAGGCGGCGCGCCGCGCCAATCCTGGTCTACCGATCGAAGTCGAAGTCGAAACGCTCGAACAGATCGACGAGGCACTCGCAACGGGGGTCGAGCGGCTCCTGCTCGACAATTTTGATCACAATGCGCTCGCTATTGCCGTCCAGCGCAACGCACGGGCGGGCCAACGGCGCGCCGAACTGGAAGCGTCGGGCAACATGACCGAAGACGACCTAGTCGACGTGGCCGCCACCGGCGTCGATTTCATCTCGGTTGGCGCGCTGACGAAACACGTTCGCGCCACCGACTTTTCGATGCGCTTTGAATTCGGTAGTACCGACTAGAGACTGCTGCCGTAGCGATTGCGGCGTGAACTAGACAGTCGCGGCGCAATGATGCCGAGTATGATGCCAAGCGCAAGCACGGCCGCCCCAATCAAGAACCAGTTTTGCTCGCGACGCCGCACCAGGCGATCGTTCTCCTGCTCGAGCGTCGCCAGATTGATTTCGGCCTCGGACAAATTCTCGCGGAGCGTTTTGTTTTCCGCGTTGATTCGGAGCGTCTCCGCGGCCGTCCGACGAATGTCGGCGAGTTCGGCCTCGAGCTGTTTCTTTTCCGACTCGAGCGTTTGAATGCGTTGCCGATTGCTGGCGTTTTGTTGACGCAAGTCATCGAGCTCACGACCTTGGTCGCCGCTTTGGTTACGAAGCGAAGCGACGCGTTCGCGCAACGCGGCTAGCTGCGAGCGCGCGTCCGGTTCGGTCATCAAGAATCGAGTCAACACGTAGCCTTCGGTGCCGCCGGCGGTACGCACGTGGCTGTAGCCTGACTCGGTATCGCGCTCCAGCTCCTCGACCGCGGTACCGCTGGTCAACATGCGCGTAATCGCGTTTTGTAGCGACGGCCCACGGCGCATCGTTACCTCGAACTCGTCGGTGACGTAGCGTGTTTCTGCGCTCGCCATCGGCGCCACTAGCAGACCAACCAGCGCCAGAACAGCAACTACGGCGCATCGAAAATAGGCTGTCATTCAGTCTTTCTCGCCTGACAAAAAGCTGCGCACAGTATACTGAGCGGCCTCGCGGACGCTAGACGACTCGCAAAGCGCGTAGACCGCGGCGGCTGTCGCTATACGGCTACAGTCGGCGCTTGGTCCAGGGCGAAAACCAGCAGCAGGTTATTCGCCGGCATTGCGTAACGCCACGCCAGGCGAAATCCAGCATTGCTGGCCATAGCGGTGACCGCATCCAGATCGCGAATGCCCTGCCCTTCATTGGACGCGCGCAGAGCCGCGTCAAACCGTGCGTTGCCGTCGCTGATGTGAGATCCACCGACGGAAAACGGGCCGTAAATACACAAGACACCGCCGGTACCCAGGCATTGCCCCGCACCGTTGAACAGGTCCGGCACCGTATCACCGTGCATGATGTGCAGCACATTGACCGTCACGACCGCATCGAAAGTCGCGCGTGGCCAATCGGACCTGCCGATCGACAAGTGCAACGGCGCAAGGACTCTGTCGTCGGCGAGTTGGGCGATCCGCGCGGCAAGCGCTGGCATAGCCGTCGCAACGTCGCTTGCTTGCCAACACGCGAAGTCTAGGTCGTCCTTCAACAGCTCAAGGCGGCCACCATCGCCCGACCCAAGCTCCAAAACGCGACTATTAGCCGTAATGTGGCGGCGCAAAACCGCAGTAATCGGCGCATGATTCCTGACCACACTCGGGTGCAGCGACGACTCAGTCAATGCCGCGCTACCGACTCGTCGAAAGGTGTGGGTTACGCGACCGCCGGCACGCTAGGTCAGCCAAAAAGCGCCTCGCGATAAAAGCGCAGTTCGGCAATCGAATCGCGAATGTCGTCGAGCGCTTTGTGGGTAGCCTGCTTGCGAAACTTCGCAGCTTTCTCCGCTTGCCACAACTGCATGAGGATCTTCAGACTGCTTACGTCGAGATTGCGGTAATGAAAGTAGGCTTCTAGCTCCGGCATATAGCGCGCCAGAAAACGTCGATCCTGACAGATGCTGTTGCCGCACATCGGCGAAACGCCGGCCGGCACCAGCGGCGCCAGGAAATCGAGCGTTGCCCGTTCGCCCTGGCGAACCGTCGTTGGGCTACTCAACACCTTGTCGATCAACCCGGACTTGCCATGCGTCTCACGATTCCAATCGTCGAGTCGCTGCATGCGTTCGTACGACTGTCGCAGGGCCAGCACCGGCCCGATGGCGAGCTCATTCAACATCCCGTCGGTCACGATGGTGGCAATTTCGATGATACGGTCGCGCTCCGGATCCAGACCTGTCATTTCAAGGTCGATCCAGATCAATCGGGCTTGCTCGGCAGACACTCTCTTGCTCGGCTGGCGGACGAGTCGTTACGCGACGCATACTAGCGCAGATGACTACGGACAGCGACGATCTACACAGCAACGCCATTGTGTGTGCGGCGTACGGTCGACGAGTCGAACTGGAGCTTCCAGATGAAACAACCGTACCCGCCCGAACTCGCCGGCGCTCCTTGCGCCCAGTCTGCGGCGATCGGGTCGTCGCAGTGCCGCAGCCGGGCGAGCGCGATTGGCTGATTAATGCGATTGAGGTGCGGTCGAGCGAACTGGCGCGTACCGATACTCGCGGCCGTCGCGAGTTGCTCGCCGCAAACGTGAACACGCTGGTCGTTGTCGTTGCGCCGGCGCCGCCGACGGATTGGTTCATGGTCGATCGCTTTCTCGGGGGAGCGCACCTGGCCGGCATCGATCCGCTGCTGGTGGTCAACAAGAATGACTTGCTCGATGCCATTCCCGATGAAGTCGCCGTCTATGACGCGCTGGGCTACGAACGCTACGTCACCGACGCGCACAGCGGCGAGGGCATCGCAGCGCTCGCCGAGCGCCTGGCCGGGCAGACAGCGGCCCTGGTCGGTCAATCCGGGGTGGGCAAATCGTCGTTGACCAACGCGTTGGTGCCGGCGGCGAACCTCGCGATCGGTGCGTTGACGCGCACCGGCGACGAGGGCCGACACACGACGGTAGCCGCGCGGCGACTGCGTTTACCCCGCGGCGGTGCGCTCATCGACTCACCCGGCGTGCGCGATTACGCGCCGCACGTTGAAAATTTAGCCCGGGTTGCGGTGGCCTTTCCCGAGGTCGTCGAGTTCGCGGCGCATTGCCGTTTTGCGAACTGCCATCATCGTCGCGAGCCGGACTGCGCCGTGCGCGCAGCGGTCGCTGCCGGCGACATCGACGAGCGCCGCTACACGAGTTATCGGCGGCTTTACTCGATAACTGCAAGTCTGCAGCCACGCGACGGACCGCGACGGAAAACCGATTGAAACGCCCCGCTTCGAACTAAGCGCGGCGCTCCTCGCCGCGAACTTCGTCGAGTACGTAGCGGACCTTCTCGTTGATCTCCGGTGCCGTGAACGGTTTTTGCAAGAACCAGGTATTCGCGTCGTTGACCGCCGCCGGGGCGAGCTTGCCGCTTATGATGATGGCGGGCAGATCGGCGCGAATCTCGTGCACAGCGTTAATGAGCTGCGAGCCGGTCATTTGCGGCATGGTCTCGTCGGTAATCAGAATGTCGATGCGCGCGGCGTGGCGTTCAACGTGACGTAGCGCCTCAGCGCCACTTGCAACGCTGACCACGCGATAACCCTGCCCTTCCAAGATCTTTCGTGTCACGGTAAGGACCCAGTCCTCGTCATCCACCAACAAAATGGATTCAGTGCCGCGCCACGCGCTGAGTTCGGTTACGCGCTCGTCCTCGATACCCTGATTGGCGCTCGGCAGATACACGGTGAATTCCGTGCCGACGCCGGGGCGGCTTTCGACAAAGACCTCACCGCCATGGCTCTGCACGATGCCGTGCACAACAGTGAGGCCAAGTCCGGTGTTCTCGCTCGTGTCTTTGGTCGTGAAAAACGGATCGAAAATGTGTTCTTGCGTATCGGCAGTCATGCCGATTCCGGTATCGCTGACTCGAATAACCATGTAGGAGCCTGGCCGTAGCTTTGACAACCCGCTTTGCCGGGCCTCGCGAACAATCTCGTGCTCCAAAGCCACTCGCAAGCGACCGCCGTCCTCTTCCATGGATTGCGCGGCATTGGTACCGAGGTTCATAACGATCTGGTGGATCCGGGTCGGGTCAGCGCGCACGGGTTGGCGCTCATCGGTAACGTCAACCGCAATCTCCACAGTGGCTGGCAAACTGCCGCGCAGCAACGCGCAAGCTTCGCTGATGACCGGACCAACATCGACCGCTTTGAGGTCGTACTCCTTCTGATTGCTGAACGTCAGAATACGCTTGACGAGGTTCCTGGCGCGGTCGGCCCCTTTGACGACCTGTTTCAGATACGCCGATTTCTCGTCGTTGGCCGGCAGGTTGTCTAGCGCGAGCGTCGTGAAACCGTAGATCGCCTGTAGAATGTTGTTGAAATCGTGTGCGATGCCGCCGGCGAGTGTGCCAATAGCGTTCATCTTCTCGCGCAGGCGCATTTGCTTTTCCAGCGCACGCATACGAGTAACGTCCATACCGGAAAGCAGCAGTGCCGATTCCTCGTTGTCGAACTCGAGTATCGAACACTTCCACACAAATTGTCGTTCCTCGCCCGTGCTGCTCACCATCGGCAGTTCCACGAATCCCGGCGGCTCGGCGCTCGGATTGGTCAAACGCCACATGACCCGCGTACGCGCGTCGTCACGTTGCGGCTCGGGAATGAAATCGCCCCAGGAGCGGCCGATCAACTCGTTGGCGGTGTAGCCAAGCAATTCTTGGCCCTTGTCGTTGACGCGCACGATGCGCATGTCTTTGTCGATCGTGAGCAGCACGACTTCGGCGACGTTGAAGTAGGTCTCCGCGCGATACTTCTCGCGCTGCAACGCGCGTTCTTTCTCACGACGCGCATCGACCTCTCGAGTAAGGTCCGTATTCATCGTCGCCAACTCGGCCGCGTGCCGGGCCGCCGCCTGCTCACGTAGCCGCGCTGCGTTGGCGCGAAAGATAATCGCCAGCAATGCAAACGCAGCAAGCAGGTAGGCCGCGTACGCCCACCAAGTGGCCCATGGCGCTGGCAGCACGCGGAAGACAAGTCGCGCCTCGGTCGTGCTCCAGACGCCGTAGTTGTTCGATGCTTGCGCACGAAACGTGTAGTCACCGGGCTCGAGATTGGTATACGTGATTGACCGCTTGTCGCCGACGTTCAGCCAGTCTTCGTCGAGGCCGTCGAGGCGGAACCGATAGCGGTTTTTCTCAGGCGCTGCGAAATCAAGACCGGCCACCTCGAACTCGAGCAAGTAGTCTTTGTGCGTCAGCTCAAAGCGTTCGCGGCCAGCCACAAGCGGCGCGACGGACATTGGCTCATTGAGTTTCCGAACCGCCGTAATAGCCAATCGCGGCGGGTGCGGGTTGCCGCGAATTTCCTCCGGTTTAAACGCGTTGAAGCCGGAGTCGCCACCGAAGTACAGCGTGCCATTTAGTGCCGCATACGCCGCACCAAACGTAAATTCATTGTTCAGGAGGCCGTGCGAGGTGTCGTAGTTTTCGAATTCGAGCGTCGCCACGTCGAAGCGCGACAAGCCGTTGCCGGTGCCCAACCACAGGTAACCTCGCTGATCGAAAACGCCGCTGTAGATGTTTGAGCTAGGCAGGCCATTAATCTCGGTGAAACGCTCGAAGAATCGGTCGTTGGCCGCCTGCGCATCCGCGCTCCAGCGAAACAAGCCATCGGCAGCAGTTCCGATCCACAAATTGCCTTCGGCATCCTCGCCGAGAAACTGCACTAACGACCCTTCCAGCGGCGTGTCGACACTGATGCGGTCGATCCGGCCTGTCCGCGTATTCAAGCGGTCGACGCCGGCGCGCCAGTGGCCGAGCCAAAGCATGCCGTTGCGGCCTTCGTGCAGCGTCAGAATCCGGTTGCTGCTGATCGATTCGGGATTGTCTGGCTCGTGCACCCAACGCACAAACCGCTCTCCACCAGGTTCAAATCGATTCAGCCCGCTATTGAATGCGGCGGCCCAAATTTGTCCGGCTGAATCTTCCAATATGGCGGAAATGCCGTTACCGCTGATGCTGCCCGGCGCATCGGAGTTTTGATAAACGCTGACCGAACGATCGCGCGGGCTGACGCGCATCAACCCGGACCTCCGTGAGCCAACCCAAACGTCCCCGTTTCGGTCGGCCGTGAGTGTGGTTGCGAACTGCGTTGGCAACGGTTCGATGCCAAGCAAATCGGCCAATGGCGTAAAACGCTGCTGCTCCGGATCGAAAACGACAACCGCGTAATCGCGGGTGGCTACCCAGATTCGGCCAAAGGTGTCTTCAATGAAACTGTTGATGTTGTTGGTCGGCAGTTCATCGGCAACGCCAGGCTTTGCGGAGTAGCGTTTCATCGCCGCGGTCAACGTGTCCCAGTAGCTGACGCCATTGAACGTGCCGACCCAGAGCAATCCTGCCTCGTCTTCGAACAACGACTGCACGTAGGAGTCACGAAGGCCGAACTCTTGACCGGGTGCCTTGCGGTAGGCGGTCACCGTCTCGAGATCGGCGCTGATGAGGTTGAGACCGTCTTCGGTGCCAACCCAAAGGTCGCCGTCACCGACGCGGCGAATCGACTTGACGGTCGCATGACTCAAGTTCGGCCCGTCGGCTTGCTCGGGCGCGAACTGGATTTGCGTACCATCCGCTCCGAGGCGAATCAGACCGTTGGTTGCCGAACCGACCCAAACCGTACCGTCATCGTCGACCCACAGCGCGCGGACGACCAAGGAATCGCCAGCGTCGAGTACCGCAATTGGCTCGAAGGCGGATTGGCTTTGGTCGAACCGATAAAGTCCGCGGCTGGTGCCAACGATGGGCCGATCTTCAACATCGAAGTCGATGGCGTAGACGTCGAGCGGCTCGTCGTCGAGGCTAAAGCGTTGGACTCGACCGGTAGCCGGCTCGAGTCGATTCAGCCCCGCACCGTCGGCGCCGATCCAGACACCGCCATCGGCAGCGATCGCCAGTGTCCGGACCTGATCACTCGACAGCGAATCCTCTCGATTCGGGTCGTGGCGATACCGCACAAATTGATCGGTGGCCGCGTCGTAACGAGCCACACCGCCACCGTCCGTGCCGACCCAGAGCGTACCCGCAGCGTCCGTGGCGAGGCTGCGAATGAGGTCGGCGCCGATCGAATTGGGATCGTCAGGGTCGTGGGCGTACAGTCGAAACCGGTAGCCGTCGTAGCGGTTCAACCCTTCTTGGGTGCCAAACCACAGGAAACCCTGGCGATCTTGTGCGATGGCGTTGACATACGCTTGTGACAACCCGTCTTCACGGCCGAGGTGCCGGAAACGCACCGTGACGGGGTCCGCGGCGAACGCGGCAGTCGACGCCGTGACCCACAAGGTCACGGCGCCGACGATCAACGAAATTCGGCGACTAATCACGTCGCCACGGCTCCCGCGGCGCTCGCTCTGTGTCCACGGTGCCGATCGGCAGCGACAGTGCGAGACGCGTTCACCAAGCGTGCTGTCATAACCACAGCTTTACTGAAAATTCGGGCAACGGCAATCAATCGTTCCAAAAATTGCCGTCATTCCAATAATTTCCGTCATTCCAGTAGTTGCCATCGTTCCAGTAGTTGCCGTCGTTCCAATAGTTGCCATCGTTCCAATAGTTGCCATCGTTCCAATAGTTGCCATCGTTCCAATAGTTTCCATCGTTCCAATAGTTCCCATCGTTCCAATAGTTTCCATCGTTCCAATAGTTTCCATCGTTCCAATAGTTCC
>JBCAXA010000005.1:0-209150 GCA_038534295.1 Pseudomonadota bacterium | reverse complement strand
CACGAAAGTGGACGTATAGGGTGTGACGCCTGCCCGGTGCCGGAAGGTTAATTGATGGGGTTAGCGTAAGCGAAGCTCTTGATCGAAGCCCCGGTAAACGGCGGCCGTAACTATAGATTGTTGTAGTTACGCAAATAAACTTGGCTATATGCTGGAAAATCCGGTGTATCCGCTGGTACTCGTTCATCGATGATGAGCAGTGACAATCCATGCGGTGCGGACAATCAGCAGGAAAGGTTCCCAAACTTTGGCTTCATTGAACGTCAAACACATTCCTGAACGCATTGGTTATTACCTTGCAGGTTTTGCCGATGGAGAGGGAAGTTTCAACGTCTCGTTTCGCAAGCGAAAAGACTATTCCATGCCATGGAAAATCTCGCTGTGCTTCAACGTTTCGCAAAAAGACAAGGTCATCCTGGCTTTGTTCAAGCGACACTTGCAGTGCGGCACGCTGAGATCACGAGCCGACGGTGTTTGGTATTACGAAGTCAATAATTTCACCGCGATCAAAAGTAACGTCATACCGTTTTTCGAGCGGTTCAGTTTTCTATCTGCGAAGAAAAAACGCGACTTTGCCAAGTTTCGGCAACTCGCGAAGATCATCGACGCCGATAGGCATCTAACGCGCGAAGGCATCAAAGACATACTTAAGATCAGAAAGACTATGAATGACGGCGGAGTTGGTAAACGTAGGTTTTCCGACACCGACATTCTCAGTCTGGTGAAGACGGGAAAATCCTCAGAGACTAATACGCCAAGCGCTCGCATTTCGAAAACCAGTGCCGCTGGAAGTGCGAGTAAAGATAGAGTCCGATCTGCGTAGCGATACGCAGGGTTCAAACAACCGCTATGGTTTGAGCCAAACCGGTTTGGATACAGACCGGGGATAACACAGGATGAACGGTCCTAAGGTAGCGAAATTCCTTGTCGGGTAAGTTCCGACCTGCACGAATGGCGTAACGATGGCCACACTGTCTCCACCCAAGACTCAGTGAAATTGAAATCGCTGTGAAGATGCAGTGTACCCGCGGCTAGACGGAAAGACCCCGTGCACCTTTACTACAGCTTTACACTGAATTTTGAACCTATTTGTGTAGGATAGGCGGGAGGCTTTGAAGCGTGATCGCTAGATTGCGTGGAGCCAACCTTGAAATACCGCCCTGATATGTTTGAAGTTCTAACCTAGGTCCATTAGCTGGATCGGGGACCGTGTATGGTGGGTAGTTTGACTGGGGCGGTCTCCTCCCAAAGAGTAACGGAGGAGTACAAAGGTACTCTCAGTGCGGTCGGACATCGCACGTTGCGTATAAAGGCATAAGAGTGCTTGACTGCGAGACAGACACGTCGAGCAGGAACGAAAGTTGGTCTTAGTGATCCGGTGGTTCTGTATGGAAGGGCCATCGCTCAACGGATAAAAGGTACGCCGGGGATAACAGGCTGATTCCTCCCAAGAGTCCACATCGACGGAGGAGTTTGGCACCTCGATGTCGGCTCATCACATCCTGGGGCTGTAGCAGGTCCCAAGGGTATGGCTGTTCGCCATTTAAAGTGGTACGCGAGCTGGGTTTAGAACGTCGTGAGACAGTTCGGTCCCTATCTGCCGTGGGCGTTGGAAACTTGAGAAGAGCTGCTCCTAGTACGAGAGGACCGGGGTGGACGTATCTCTGGTGTTCCGGTTGTCACGCCAGTGGCATTGCCGG
The DNA here is from genome assembly GCA_038534295.1 of Pseudomonadota bacterium. Classification (GTDB taxonomy): domain Bacteria; phylum Pseudomonadota; class Gammaproteobacteria; order Steroidobacterales; family Woeseiaceae; genus JBCAXA01. Next base: position 207,450 of record JBCAXA010000005.1, on the reverse strand, counting down.
GTAGCTATATACGGACGGGATAACCGCTGAAAGCATCTAAGCGGGAAGCCCCCTTCAAGATTAGGTTTCCCTGGAGGCTTGACCTCCCTGAAGGGCCCTCGTAGACGACGAGGTTGATAGGCTGGGTGTGGAAGTTCAGTAATGGATGAAGCTAACCAGTACTAATTGCCCGTGAGGCTTGGCCATATAACACCAAAACGGTCTTATACGGCGCGACGCTACGCGACACGCTAGTGACGTCAAAACTTTTCAGATTGTTAACGAATTCGATCGATGAATGTAGGAGCGACCTTCTGGTCGCGATTCATTGATCAACCGGTTTGCCTGGCGGCCATAGCGAGTAGGAACCACCCGATCCCATCTCGAACTCGGAAGTGAAAATGCTCTGCGCCGATGGTAGTGTGGGGTCTCCCCATGTGAGAGTAGGTCACCGCCAGGTTCTTATTGCGAAAAGCCGCATCCGTTAGGGTGCGGCTTTTCTTTTTGGAGCGTCAAAAACCTACTCTCACATCGAGAGACTATTGTTTGAAAAGGAAGGATCACCCCATTCAAGTGATTCACGAGTTTCTGAAGTCCACCAAGTCCTTGCTTGTCGGCGATAGATCAGAATCCGTAGAAGGAATCTACGCCTTATCCGAGCCGGATGATATTCGACCGTTGCTCGAAGCGGTCGGCGTCGGCAGGCTGCCGCAAGATGTTGAATTGCTTTTTCGTTCTCATAACGGGGTTGACTTAGGCGATTTTTGGTACGCGTTGGCCGCCGATGACGCGGTCGAGTTGCTAGAGGATTTTCTCGAGCAGGGTGACATAGTTAACGATATCTCGCTTGGCGTCGACGGCGCATGGCCTCGGAACTGGGTTCCGTTTCTGAGCTGGAACGCCGATACATATGGTGTTGTTTGCTGCAATTCTGACAAGGCTGGGAAGATACTTGGATACTCGCGAGCAAGCGGAAAATTGGTTCCTTGGGCCGAGAATCTTGCCGGTTTCTTCGAACGCGCCGTCTCGCTCTTTGAGTCAGACGGCGAGGTCAATATTGACCTGCTTATGGGACGGCAGTGAAAACAACCAACAACTGGCAACAACTGGGATGGCAACAACTGGTCAACAATTGGGACACCCACCATTGTTTGGTCGAACCCCACCGGGGCAACAACTGGGACACCCAAAATTGTTCGCGCCACTGATCGGACAATCACCCAACAACTGGGAAAACAACTGGGACACCCAACTTTGTTTCGCCCAGGAAGACAACTGGGACACCCACCTTTAAGAGAACAACTGGGCCACCCACCTGTATAAGGTCACGCCAGAAGAGCAAAGAAGCTGCGCGATTTGTATCCGTTGGGTTAACGGCAGGTTTTTCTACCGGGCCATCCGCTTCATGATACCCGCGCGGACTCTTCGGCGTCATTCGGGACCGGCAGCAGAGATTCGATTTCGTCAACCGATGTCGCCTGCGGCAACTCGATGAACACGGTCCGGAGATAAGCGTAGGGCTCGATGCCGTTGGCCTTGGCCGTCTCGATCAGACTATAGAGATTGGCACTCGCATTGGCGCCGGCGACCGTGTCCGAGAAGAGCCAGTTCTTGCGCCCAATGACGAGGCCAGATCGCTGACGGTGCATTAACGCGCCGCTCACATACAACGCAGCAATAACGAAGAAGCGATGTTTCGCGCCGTCGGAGTTCGCGGGTATTGCAAGGAACGTGTGCCGGCCGAATGGCCGACACCCGCACCCTTGTATCTACCATGCATACCTAAACTGCAGTTCGTAAACGCTCTCACGATTGGATGACGCGAAAAACGCGCCGTTCTGCGCCGGGACGCCAGCGGCCGTTAGTATGAAGACCTCGTCCGTGACGTTGGTACCGAGCAATGCCAGCTGCCAACGCTCATCCTTGTCATTCAATGCGACTCGCAGATTGACCGTCGTGTAGGCATCCTGGACGAGGAGCGGGTCCAGATCCTGCGTCAAGAAGTAGTCGTCCGAATAGTTGATGTCAGCACCAAGCTGAACGTCGAAACTGCCGGCGAGAGGGATGTTGTAGTTGATCATCAAGTTCGCCGCGGATTCGGGCGCTTGCTCGACTGCCTGGCCGGAAACGTCCTGCACGCACAGACTGCGCGGACTCGGATTCGGCGGCGGCGCGAATGGGCTGAGCGCCATCAGCTGGGCACTGGTGCAGGCAGCCGTCGTGAAATCCTTGTATTCCGTGTTGCTAATCTGGCCCGACAGTCCAAGCAACAGATTTTCTGTTGCTTGCCACATCACGTCGAACTCCAGACCTTGTGCGTCAACAGCGGCCGCATTACCTACAATAAAGACCTGATTCACAAACTGAGTCGTCTGGAAATTTTCGTATTCCGACGAATACAGCGCGAAATTCGCCGTCATCGCGCCGTCGAACAGAATTGATTTGAGGCCAATCTCGAACGCATCGACTTGCTCATCCTCGAACTCGAGACTCGCTTGACGCCGCGCCTGCCCATTGAAACCGCCGCCCTTGAATCCTTCCGAATAGCTGAAGTATGTGCTGACGGTATCCGAAAAGTCGTACTGTAAGACCATCATTGGTGTGAAGTCGCTTTCGGTCCTGCGTAACCCGGGCCCACACGGTGCTCCCAGTCCGGCCGCGTCGTACTCCGGCTCCACCTGATCCGAAAGACAATAGGGAATGACGGTCGCATCAAAGCTGTTGGCAAACTCGGCCGGTGTCGGATTCGGATTGCCGGGAATCGGCGTGACACCTTGATCGCCTGCCGGTGTCCGCAGCGTGCCATCCCTGCTTGTAATGAACTGGTCCGACGTTTTCGTCTCGTCCGTGTATCGGCCGCCGGCCGTGATGCGGAAACTGTCCGTGACATGCCAAGTCGCTTGTGCGAACACCGCCCATGCATCCGCCTCCTGCTCAAACCCGGTCTCGCGAATACCAAAACGTCCGACACCGTTTACGTACCCCTGGTAGTCGGGGTTTGGCAGCGGTGGTACGCCGGGCGCAACAGGACCGACGGTACCCAATACGGCCGGAACAAAGACGAACGCCGGTGTGTTGTTCGATATATCGGCATCAAACTTGTAGAGGCCAGCGGTCCAGTCGAACGCTCCATCGCCTTGTGACTGCAGTCGTAATTCGTGCGTAATCTGTTCGGACTCCACATTTGCTGGCCCGATCAGGTACGGATTCCCGGAGAAGTCAGGGTCAAACTGGTTTTGGTCAGTCAGGTCAATCAGGCCGCCAACGTAGGTCAGCCGGACTCCCGAGAAATCCCAGTCGGCCTGCAGGCGAATATTGTCCGTCTCGGTATCGAAGAACGCGGCAAGGTTTGTCGACTGTGTCGTGTCGAGATTGAATTCGACGTTGGGGTCGAACGCCGCAAAGTACTCTGCCGACGACACACCGAACAACGGGATGAATCCGGGCCCGCCGTTGCCGGGATCGTACGGGTTAGCCGCCGGATTGAACCCGAAGAAGCCTGAGGTCGGACTTGGGTCCAGCGCCAGCAACTGCTGAGACGTACCGTCCACGTTTTTCTCCATGTGCTCATACGTAAACGCCAGCACGAGATTGTCGGTCAGATCGCCTTCAAGCTTCAGTCGCACGTTGTTGTTTTCGACGGCGCCGCCGTCAGGACCACCGCCGGTATTTGTGAAGTACGCGTCTTGCTCGAAGTGCTCTACCGCCAGGCGGGCGCGGAACCGGTCAGAAAGCGGCCCGGAAACTGCGGCGGTTACACCAACCAAGCTATCGGTACCAAACCGAGTCTTGATGGACGCATCAAATTCTTCTGTAGGGCCGGCCGTAATAATGTTTATGAGGCCTGCTGTCGCGTTCTTGCCAAACAACGTGCCCTGTGGACCGCGCAGCACTTCTACGCGTTCGATATCAAACAGCCCGGTCCGGAAGAACTCACCGCGCGCACTGTAGACACCATCGACGACGACTCCCACTGACTGCTCGAAGCCTCGGTTGAATCCGGACGTGATGCCCCGAATACCGATCAAATTCGCCGGGCCGCCGTCGGCCACCTGCACCTTAAGATTCGGCGTGCGTTCGCCGAGTGCCTGAAATCCATTAATACCATTGTTCTCTAGTATCTCGCCGGTGATGGCTGTCACCGATATCGGTACGTCTTGGATCGACTGTTCACGCTTTTGTGCTGTCACGACAATTTCTTCGAGTTGCTGCGCTTGCGCCGGAAGCGCCAATACAGCAGTGAGCACTGTTACTCCGATTAACTTTTCAGCATCGTAGAAACGTTTCATCTAGCTGTTCCCCCACGTTGTTAATCTGACCGTTCGGTATGTCAATCCGCCCTTTAGCGGCGTGCGTACTCTTCGATGAACCAATTGCATGCGTGCGCACGTAATCCGGCGACGTAAACGATGTCGTCTAATGCGAAATTCTTCGAGATTGACCGGTAGCCACGCGCAGAGGCGGATGCAGTCCTTTACGCTCTCGCGGGCGCCAGAGAGGTCCATCTGCGTGAGCGTTCACGAAGCCAGTCGGATGAGGTATCGGCAAGACGAGTGGCTAGAACGCCGGAAGTCTCGAGGAACTCGAAGCACCGCGTCGGCCGAAACCGCCAAGTGGCCGCTAAGGCAGCCGAATTTGCTGTTGGTAAGGCTCATGCCGCGCTGATCTATCCCCCCCCGGTATAGTTGGGCGCGTGCCCTAGAAGATCTGCATTATTTTGTATTAATGCAAAATATAAGCAGATCAAGAATGATCGTCAACATATTTCAATTGGTTATATTGGGCTGGAAGGCACATCGATGGACTCCAGCACCCCTGATCCAAAGGCCGTAGCCTTGCCTACCTGCGCGTCAAAGCAGCGGATACTGGCCGCACGAAAAACTTTCTGATGGACTTCGGCTTGGTCGTCACGAAAACGACGACGACATCGGGACGGTCGGCTCTTCTCTCAGTCTGCAGCCCAGATAAGCCCGACCGGCTGCAGCATGCAGCGTTCAACGAGAATGAACCCGCACTCCGGCGCCTTGCGGGCACGCTCGGCGCGTTCGACCCGGCCGGAGCATGCCCCGGCTTCGTCGGATCTCACGCCCACCAGGTTCTAATATTGAGGCGCCGCATCGGTTCGGGTGCGGCTTTTCTTTTTGGCATGCGGTGACGATTGTTTATGGGGTCTCCGCCATGTAGTTACGTCGGCGGCGACCTGGCCGCACAAGATCCTGGGTGCAGCCGATCATTAATGCCGGTTCAGAACTTACCGACAGAGAATCGACCAGTCGACCTGCCACTCGCTGGCGCGCACGTCTGCCGATACGATGTCGAGCTGCTCGGCTTTCGTGTCAGCTCTGCCTCTGATGCACGCATCTTAGAACACCGGTTGCCGACCAATCGCGATGCCGAACGCCGCCAAATCATGTGCCTACCGACAGCAATTGCTGCCAACGTTCCGTCACCGTCACGCTCGCACGATGTCGCACCGTGGATATCCGCGGCGCTGCTTCGCGTCTCGACCGCCGTTTGCTAACGCGGCGCCGCACCCACCACCGCATACGCGGCCCAGTGGGTTGGGTGGTGTAGCGCCAGGCTGTCCGGGTCGGACAGCAAGCCTGCGACCGCCGTGCGAATCGCTTCTGCCTTTCGGACGCGCGTGCCGCCGGCGTACGCTTCCAGCACATCGGGCACGAACTCTGCGCTAGACCCGTCCAGCACTTCGAATGTCGAGACCAGTACGGCCTGACTGCCCGCCTGCAGGAAAGCGAGCGCCAGCCCCGTAAAGACCTCGGCGCGCGGGTCGCCGGCGGGGCTCCCGGTGTGGCAGCCCGACAAGACGACCCAGTCGTAAGGCAGCTCGAGTTGCGCGACATCGCCAGCGGTCAGCAGCATCGAGCGCGACTCGTCTGTCGCGACCGGCGACAGAACGAGCGCAGCCTGATCCAGCCCCGATTCGCTTGCCGCCAGCGCGTGCGTCGACAGGACGAGCACGTCGCCCGGCGAGGACAAGGCATCGAGCATCCGGGGCCGTGTGAACGCCGGGCCGGTAAGCTCCGTAACGTCATCAATGCGCTGCGAGATGCGCCGGAGTTCGGCGAAGGCGCCGGGTAGTGCCGGCAAGTTCGTATAGTCGCGATCCACGGCGCCGCGTCGGGTCACCATTGCGGAAAGCGTCTCGTTGTCTGCGGTGACTGATGCGTCGGCCATCGAAGCGCAGGCATCGCCGGCAAACTCGCCGATGCACGGCGAGCCGGCGACGACGACGCGAAGGTCGCTGGTCGACGCTTTGCGCCCACTGCGGCTCGATCGCGCCGCGGTGAAAGCACTGGCCTTCGGTGCCAGGAACAGCGTCTTCTGGCTGCCCAGCCAGGGCAGCGACGCGAACTGCGGCGCGGCGCCTTCGTCAACCGGCACGGTGTCGGTGAGCAGCGCCGGGAACGCTACGGTCGACGCAAGGCCCGTGGCCGAGATGATCCAGTTGGGTTTGTCGCCCAGTTCTCGAACGGCCGGGCCAAACAATCGCTCGTAAAGATCGTGGGCGAGCTCTACATCGAACGGCGCCAGCGGCTGAAACGTCGCCTGCATGCCGACCATTTCGTTGGCACAGTCCAGATCGGTCATCACCGACAGCGAGCGGCGCTGCGCGCGGGCCAAATTGCAGAACTCGTCGCGCTCGAACGCCGGTCGGTGCCAGTGCACGTCGGTCGAGGTGACGGCAATCACCGTGACGTAGCTGAAGATGCCCGTGATGATGAAGTACATCTCGTCGTCATCGAGCGATTGCTGCATCGTGGCAAGCGACACCGCGTCGGTATCCCACAGCCCGAGATACGTGCGAACGTCGGCCGAGACGTCGTCCTGCAGGCGCGCGAGTTCCGCAGACACGCTTGCTCGCTCCTCCTGCTTTTGTGCAAGCGCGGCGGCATAGCGCTCGCTTTCAGTGGCGAGCAAAGAGACTTCGCGTGACAAACGGCGCCACTCATCGCGCAGGCGATCCTGCGCACCGAGATAGCGCCGAACGTCCCGGGAACGTGCCGACGCATCCGCTGCGACGCGCTTCAACGCATCGCCGATGTCGCTGGTCGCCGTGTACTGTGCGTACTGAAACGCTGCATCGAGGCGCGAGTCCGGAATCTCGATGCCTTTCTCAGCGACGCCGGCCAACGATGCGAAGTAGGCGTTGGTGGCGTACAGCAAATAGTAGCGATCGTCGTAGGTCGCGGCTCGTGGGCCAAAGAACGCCCGCAGGTAGTGGGCGCGGGCGGCCGCCACGGCACGCTCGCCGTAAACGAGTGCGGTTTCGGCGTCGTCGTTGCGCGCGAGATACACGCTCAAGATGGCTGCCAGCAGCGCGTAGTCGCGACCGACGTCGAGCCCGTGCGTCTCTAGCTCCGTAACGGCTTTGTGCTCGAACGCAATGGCTTCTTCCTTGCGGCCCATCTCCCAGTAGGTGCGCGCCCGCGTGTCCAGGGCGATCGCGCGATCGAGCGGCTGCGAGTCGGCGTCTTGCTCGATGTGGGTCGCGGCCGCTTCGGCGAACGCCGCGGCTTTCTCCAGCGAGTCCATATCCCAGTCGTTCGCGACGCCCTGATTGCGATGACAGAGCGACAGCACGCGATTGACGAGAAACCACGTGTTGCTGGTCGCACTGGCGTAGACCTCATCACGCTGCTCCGACGCGATTGGGGTCAGCAGCTCGATGCAGGCGTCGTTGTCCTTGTCGAATCGGTACGCGTGGGCGCGCAGCACCAAGGCGCCGAGGTACTGGTCCGCAAACTGCGGTCTGTTGCGCGTCTCGTCGATCAGTGCCTCGATCATGACGAGTGCGTCGTCGAGCTGACGCTCCCAGAATGCCACGCTCGCGAGGCTCAGCCGGGCAGTCAGCACGCCGGTCTGATTGCTCCGTCGGGAGAATTCGGCCAGTGCGGCCTCGTCGAGGATGCGGCTGCGATCGGCATCGTCGAGTGCCGCCAACAGGTCGACGCCTGTGTTGTAGAGCGCCAGCGCGTCGTCATCGGCGAGGTCACCGACGCGCTCCGACATGAAAACGTCAACGACGAGCCCTGCAGCCCGTTGCCAGTCGCCGTCGAGCTTTGCCGCTTCGACGTTGCCCTTCAGCTGCTCGGCCAGAGTACCGTCTGCCGTCTGGGCGGAAAGGTGGCCTTCGCAGCAAAAGCCAGACAGCACTGCGCACAGTGCAGCGATTCGACGCATCAACGTATCGTCTCAGTTCGTGATGAGCAGCAGCTCGATGGGCGCCGTTTCGCGGCTGGTCGCCGTAACGACATACGGCTCAGTCCGATCGGGCAGAAAGCGACACAGCTTGTAGGTCTTTGCCGATGCGTCCTCGCAGACCGGCGTTCCCTCCGAATCCAGGACGCGGAGCGCGAAGCGCACGTCTGGCACGCCCTCAAGATAGACTACGGCCGGAAACTTTGGCGTGAACGCCGTATTCAGATTTAGCGGATTGCCGGACTCAATCGTGACATGCCGAACGAGCGGGCCGTTGATGTTGCCGCGATGCCGGCGGCGGCCGATCTGCTCGACAACGGCGCTGAGCGCGTCGTCGATGCTCGCCCAGCGCTTAGCTTGCTGCAGCATGTCGTGCGGCGTCGGCAGACCCCCGTCTGTGTCGCCGGTCGGCTGCCACGTGCCCAGGGCTTCGGCGCGCAGCTCTGCAGCGATCGCCAGCATCGCCGCGTCCTGCCGCGCCAGAGCACGCTGGTACAAACGCCGCGAGTCAGCTACCTGCTGCACGACGGCGCCGACTCCGTTATCGGTACCGCGATGATCGGCGAGACCAACATCGCCGGCGAGAAGTACAAACGCCGCACTGGCGACTTGCAACGCCGTTCGGCGGTAGCATCCGTGCCGGCGGACATAACGCGCACGGGATTTGAGGGTGCCCATCGGCCGGCCCCTGTTGTTATTCGTTTCGCTAGTATAGCCCGCGAGTCCCGCGACAGATGTGATGCAAGGTTGTCCAACACCATCAGAGTGCTGATCCTCGACGACGAGCCCGAGTGGGCCTCGTGTGTGCAGGACGTTACCGAGACGCTGGGATGGGACAGCGTCTGCGTGTCGTCCGTCGATCAGGCTCGCGAGGCATTGCTGAACGGGCGTTGCGACATTGCCGTGATCGATCGGGTGCTCGGTGATTCCGACGACGGTCTGCGGCTCTTCGATGAAATCCGCCGCTTCGAGCTGACGCTTGCGACGCTGGTGGTCAGCCAGCTGTCTACGCCCAGCGAGCGTGTCATCGGTCTCGAGACGGGCGCCGACGATTACCTCATCAAACCGTTTGACGCAGCCGAGCTGCGTGCCCGGCTGATTGCGCTGGCGCGGCGTGCCGGCAAGTACACGGCTTATCCAACGGTTCTGCTCGCGGGCGCACTCGAGATTCGCCGAGCCGCTCGAACCGTGACCTGGCAAGAGCAGTCGGTGCGGCTTTCGCAGAAGCAATTCGACTTGTTGTGGGCGCTGGCCAGCCGTCGCGCCGAGGTGGTGACGAAAGACACGCTGTGGCAGGAGATCTGGCCGGAGTTTGTACGGCTCGAGCCGCAGGTCAACACTATCGAAGTGGCGGTGGCGCGATTGCGCCGAGAGCTTAAGACCATTACCGGACAGAACTGCATCCGCAGCGTTCGTCGCGCGGGGTACCGCTTTGAACTGGCTTGAGGCCCGTCTTCCGAGGCTGGTGCTAAGACTGGCGTTGCCGCAGATCATTGCCTTCGGCGTGTTCATTGTCGTCAGTGCGCTGGTCACGTGGTGGCTCATCGCCAATCACTATAACGAGCAGCTCCGACGCGAGATCGTCGCCGACTTCGTGCTGCTGAAGCAGCGCACTGAGCGACTGAAGGTCGTTGCCGTCGTCGACGCCATCGATTACCGCCTGCTGCGTGCTCTCGCCAACGAGATCGACAGCGTGTACTCGCTGATCGACGCCGACGGCGCCGTGATTACCGGTAACCTCAAGACGTGGCCGGCTGCGGCCCGGACGGCCGAGCGCGGTGAGTTCCTGACACTCCGCGGCATCGTTGCCGATCGCGACGAGGAGTTCATGGCGCGGGTAGAGCCTATTCAGGGAGGCTACCAATTGCTCGTGGGCCGCACGCTGCGTCGGTCGCGCCAGTTCAGCCAGTCAGTGGCCGGCGTGATTGCCGTCTCCGGCGGGCTGCTGTTTGCGGCATTGGGTGGCACAGTCATCGCCAGCGGGCTAAACGTCAACGGCCGATTTCGCCGCATCGGTGCCACCATCGACAACGCGCGCAGTGGCAATCGCAACGCTCGTGCGGCGATCGAGGGCGATGACGAGATCGCCGACCTGGCCGCGCAGGTCAATGAGATGCTGGCGACGCTCGACCGGCAGCTGCATCACCTAACCGAAATATCGCGCGTCATCGCACACGAATTCCGTTCGCCGCTGTCGACGCAAATCCGGCGCCTCGAACAAGCGCTCGATGCCCGCACGAGTGATGAAGTCGAGGCGGCGCTGGTACAGGCCGAGGCCCTGCTCAGCCTGTGCCAGGGGCTGCTCGAGATCTCCGAGCACGAGACGGCCTATTTCGATGCCGCCGACTCGGTCGACGTGTCGGACATTGTGGCGGACCAACTGGAGCTCTTTCGCGAGCGCTTCGATGAAAAAGGTGTCGAGCTCGAGGTGGCGGTGGCGCCGGCGCGTCTTGCCGGCGACCGCTGGTTACTGACACGCCTCGTTGCCAACCTCGTCGAGAATGCACTTTCTGCTTCACAGCCCGGAGGCCGGGTGTTACTCAGCGTGTCGCAGGAGCACGCAACCCGCGTGGTGCTATCGATCCGCGACGAAGGCGGCGGCATCGCCGTTCAGGATTTGGACGAGCTGATACTGGCTGCCGACCCAAAAAAAGCGAACGGCGAGCGCCGCGAGAGCCACGGCATTGGCCTGCGTATGGTTCGTGCCATCGCCATTCGTCACGGTGCACGCGTGACGTTCAAAAACTACGGCCCCGGCACCGAGGTGCGCGTCGCATTTCCGGCTGCGCCAGCCGCGTAACCAGTACAACCAGCGCGACATATTCCCTTTGTCCGCCGGCGAATCGTCTGGCGGCAATGCTCGTCTGGTCACGCTTGCCACGTCGAAACTGACATTTGCAGTCAGGAATCTGAATCTCGTTGACCGCGGTTTGGCCCGACGGTTTTACTGCGGGCGAAACAAAAATTCTCTTGGAGTGAAAACGATGGTTAGTTCAAAAACGAAGTCGCTGCTGCGTACGTGTGTCTTCGCTTCACTGGTTGTCGTCTCCGCTTGCGGTCGCTCCGCCGGCGAACAAATGGTCTACGACAACTGCATGGACACGATGTCCGACAAGAAACTGTGCGGCTGCACCGCCGATGCGTTCGGTGAGTACCTGAAGCCTGACGACTTCGAATGGCTGGCCGAGATGAGCGAAGGCGGCGGCATGGCATTCGGTAGCGCGGTTATGGCCAGCGCCTTCGGTGACGGCGACCCGGAGGTCGCTGCGCGTCTCAAGCGCGTCGAGGTGGCCGGCAAGAAAGCCGAGCAGTGTCTCTGAGCCGCTTCTTGGGGACCGGATCGTGGCAACCAACTGGATCAACGAAGAAGCCTACGGCAGCGGCGTACGTTTTACCGTCAGGCAGGACGTATTCGCCCACCTTAAATCCCTGTTTTGGATCCTCGGAATCATCCTTGGATTGATCGTACTGATCGCTGTTCTGCCAAACAACAACTCGGCTGGCGTGGCGAAATTCGTGATGGCGCTATTCCTGCTGGTGCTAGTTGTCGCCGGGTTCAAGGTGTTCGTCAAAGCGCTGGTGTTCGGTCTGTTTGTTGGCAAGGCGACAGTGTCTTTCAGCGTGTCGGATGCCGGGTTGACGATACACCGAGCGTCTGGACGTAGCCGCAAGTACGACGGACGGACATTGGAGCTCGAGAGGATTGATGGGCCGACAGCCGCTTTTGCCGACTCAGTGGGCGCTCAGGAAGCATCCGTACGTATCAACCACGCCGGTGAGCGAATCATTCTTGCCAGTCTCCTGACCAACGATCAGGCGTCCTACCTGCATCAGCAGCTTTGCAGCGCTATGGGTCGGGAGGTCGTCCATAACACCAGCGGGTAGAGATCAGAACGAAGAAAGGTTGAGCTATGAGAAAAGTCTATTGCAGTGTCTCGATAATCTTGTGCTTGTTTCTAGGTGCCTGCGGTGGTGATTCGTCCAAAGAAGCAGGTGGTTCAAATGCCTCTGCCGACGCAGTCGGCACCAAGGCCGAAAGAGCCACAAAATTGCGTTGTCCGGCAAAAATTGCCAGTGAGCCTCTTCTGCACATCCCAACCAACGCCACCGTCCAGAATCTACGACTCGGCATGACACTGAACGAAGTCGAAGCAACTATCCTTTGTGAACATCCGGGTCTTTCGGTAACGAAGTCCAGCAGCGGCTTTCAGATCAAAACGTACACCGAGGACGCGGAGATCCAGCAAGCCCTGTTCGCCGAAAATACAGATCAATCGTCCTATGGCATTGCGGACGATCCAGGCGAGAAACGTTTCGACACGATGTTCATGGGCATGCCGGGCGAAGAGCGTCTGTATGGCGTGCGTTTCATGGAGATCTACGAATCGGGCAAACGACCAACGGTCGAGACGTTGAAAAAGGCGCTCATTGACAAATACGGGCAAACAGAAGATGCGCTGAGTCAAAACAATCAATACCGCAACTCCGCGAGCTACTCATGGTTCTACCAAGTGGACGGCAAGCAGGTAGGGCGCAACACTTTTCGTTCGTCGTCCAGCAGAAGCAGTTGCGCGCAGCCTCACGTGAGATCGAATATCGGAGTGTCAAATCAGGCCATACCCGGATGCGGTCTGATTATTTCGGCTTACACTGAAGGCGCCGCCGATAACCCGTCGTTAGCAAAGGGTGTTTACATCGCGATCTACGATCAGAATTCCCTTGTGGAAAGCCTGAGCGAGATTCAGGAAGGGTTCGAGAAACGTGAGCAGGCACGCCGTGACGCCGAAACCGAAGACGCGGGCAACACCAGCGTTGACCTGTAGCAACACAACACAATAAGAAAAACCTCTGACTTTACTCGAGCACACTTATGGTCGACTTTCTCAAGCCTGCGTTTGCAGCAATTGTGGTTTTTGGTTTGCACTCGTTCGTATGGGCAGCGGACGAACCGGATATCGTTGGGCTCACCGCCGGCCTGTCCCCGGAACAAACGGAATCCGTGCTGACGAACGCCGGGTTTGCATTTACCAAGAGCGACATCCTCAGCATTACCGGCACGGAAATCTCGTGGACGAGCGCGTCGTACTACTCGCGCCAGCGAGACAGGGACGGGTACGAAACGCTTACGGTCACGTACACCTCTCCACCCAGCACGCCCGCCGTGTGGCACGTCAAGCGGGAGTGGCAAAGAAGCTCGCAGAGCGTCGTTCCGTTCGAAACCATGATCAATTCCTTGGTCGCAAAGTACGGAAACCCGTCATCGCGTAGAGACGCCCGGTATGGATCCACGCTCGTTTGGCATTTCAATGATGGGGGACAGAAATGCAAGCAGCACTCATCGGCCAACGCTTTCATCAATGCCGGTATCGCGGAGGTCAAGCGCGGCGGGCCCGACGCCGCGCTAAGCTGCGCCGGAATTGCCGTTGATTACAACGTACAGTTCAACGACTCGCCGGCCGGTCCTGTCGTGTCGCGCATGATCGCCACCCTTGCTGATGTTCGTGCCCGGGCAACGGATGAGGCAAAGCTCAACGCTTATGCGACGGAGATCCTGCGCAGGAAACAAGAAGAGCAGATGAAGGACTCTGTCGCGCCGGAACTGTAGCGGCCATACAGGCGCGCGAAAGCTTGCGCGAAAGTCCACGCGTGTGTGCGAAGAACAGGTGGTTGGCTGGCTGAGATTGTGGTGAGGAGAGATTGAGATGAAGTGGAGCGCGTGGATCGAGGTTTGAAGAAGTCGGGTTAGAAGCCGGCGCAACTGAGTTCCATTGACGAGGAGCGGGAAGCGGTTTGGGCACTACTTTGTCGTGGGACTGATCTTCTCCCCCCGCCAAGGTAGCCATTGCTCGAGAGACATGGACTTGCCCCTGATCGACTGACAACTCCGCGCTATTCCACACGCTCGGCAAGTTCGACCCGGGTCCCAGTGTGCTGCTGATCAACCCTTTGATTGACATGCAGTCCGGCGCCTCGCTTGCGCGCTCGGCGCGTTCGACCCGGCCGGAGCATGCGCCGGCTTACTCGGGTCTCACCCCCCACCAGGTTTCTTTTGCGAGAAGCCGCATGCATTAGGGTGCGGCTTTTCTTTTTGGGTGCGTCAGAGACCGAATTTCACTGGTCTTGCCGTTGTTATCGAGTTGTTATTGACCCGCTTTGCCACAACCGACCAAATCGCCATAGCAAGACACAGCACCGCGATCGTTACGAGGGGCCATACCGCGGGCTGCCATACGCCGTCGGTATTGAATCGATTCAATACTTCATAGCTGAGTGGTGCGGCCGCCAGCCAAGCCAGCACAATGCGTCGCGGCCTGAGGGCAACCAAAGGCACCAACACCAACAGGTACCATGGGAAAACGACCGGGCTGAACACCAACGGTGCCGACAGCGTTAGCGTTAGGCCATCGACCCAATCATCGCGCGCACGCCAGCAGCCCAGTAAGACCATGACACCGGCGCCAACCGCAGCGATGGGTAGTGGGTTCTCGACAACTTGGGCCAGGCCCGTGTAGATCGGTGAACCGAAGCGCCACTTTTCGAAGAACACCCCCAGACTTCCTACTGGTTGCAACCCGGCCAAGATTGCAAGCGTGTAAATCGAGCCTGTGGCCGCAACCGCACTGAGCAAAAGACCCCATCGCTGTTTGTGGGTTGCATGCCAGAAAAATGCCGGTAATGCCAACAGCGGCAGCAGTTTGATCCCAACACCAACGCCAATAGCAAGACCGGTTAGCACTATCTGTTGGCGCTGATACGCGGCCATAGCACCGACCAATGCCACTGCCGCGAAGATATCGATGTGCGCACCCACACCGGCTTCGAGCAGAATCAACGGCGACAAAGCCACCAGCGGTAGCGCATCCTGGCGGTTCTCAAACGCAAGCAAACGCCGCATCAGCAGCAGCAGCACAACTGCCGCGGCGGCCGCCATGAGTTTCCACGTAGCAAGCCCCGCCGTCGGACCCGCGAGCGATGCGATGCCAAACAACGTCAATGCGAGCGGTGGGTACAGCGTTGGATAAGCCGAATGCTCTGCCGGCGTTGGCCACCGCTGACGCAACTCGGCAACCTGCTCGTTGTCGGGTGACATACGGTACGGATCATAGCCGTGCGCCAACACGGCGCCGTCCCACAAATACCGCTCCGGGTCATGGGTGGTATATGGATCGGCTCCCGCCAGCACCAGCACGGCAAAAGCGCCTAGCCCGATAATCAGCCGATCATTCAGCGCCTGTTTGTGCCTAGCTAACCGCCAGCAGGACAGCATGATGAGCGTCATTACTAGATACAGCGCAATGGTTGCGGTACCGGTGTGTGCTGGCCAAAGCCTCGGCACTTGATGGAGTAGTACGGTACTTGTCGCAAATGCAGCAACCAGTATGTACCGTATCGGTGGCAAGGCTATCGTCACTCTATGCCGCGGCAACCTGGCGCGGTGTAGCTCGCGCGAGCGATGTAAATAAGAACCCGAACGCGAACATGACAAGAAACGGCAGCACAACGTAGAGGCCGCTAGCAAAGCACCACAGCGCAGCGGCCGTGTAGGCTATACCCAACGCAAACTCGACGACGCGACCGAGATTCGGCATTTTGGCGACGTAAAAAGACGCCGTAGAACTGACGCTGTCGCCTTGTTTTGGCGTTCTTACAAAGCCGCTGACATGTCCAACCAACGCTTCCCATACGGCTCTGCCGTTGTTGACACTCAATCCGATCGAGGCGCCCAGCAGCGCTGGAATCTGATAGATATGGCGAAGTGACCGACGTCCGAGCACGTATTGCCCGACCGCATAAAAAAACATATGCGAAAGACCAGCAAAAAAGAAAAACAGCAGATCGATCCAGATCGGTGGGTACGGGAAAATCGATTGGCGAACGAGAATAGCCGGCAGCAAAAAGAACACGCAGTCGATCAAAATCAAAAAGTGCGATAGGTTGCTGGCCAGGTGCAAGGTAGCCTCAATTTTCTGGTGACGGGTTGTCGGTGCGCGCCAGATACGCCCCAGCAACTTACGCATCACCTCGATACCTCCTTTAACCCAGCGATGTTGCTGGCTCTTAAACGCATTCATGTCGCCCGGCAATTCGCTCGGACACCGCTCATCGCGCAAGTACACGAAGCGCCAACCGGCCATTTGAGCGCGATAGCTGAGATCTAAGTCTTCGGTCAGTGTGTCCGCTTCCCAGCCACCTGCATCGGTAATGGCCTGGCGGCGCCAAACACCAGCCGTACCGTTGAAGTTAAAAAACGTATTGGTGGCAAAGCGGCTTGACTGCTCGATCGCGAAATGCGCATCGAGCATGATGCCCTGCAGCTTTGATAACAGATCGTCGTTTCTGTTGATGAAATCCCAACGAGTCTGCACCATGCCGACGCTCGGGTCGGCGAGATGATGAATCACGCGCTGCAAAAAGCCGGTGTCTGGCACGAAGTCGGCATCGAATATGGCGATAAAGTCGCCTTTGGCGTCATCCATCGCCATCTGCAAGGCGCCGGCTTTGTAGCCTTGACGATCCACTCGACGTACATGTTCCATCCAAACGCCGTTGGCCACGTGCCCGGCGACCAGTTCGGCGACGAGCTCAACCGACTCGTCCGTCGAATCGTCGAGAACTTGGATCTGCAAGCGCTCACGCGGATAGTCGAGTGCCGCTGCGGCATCGAGCAAGCGGCGCACAACAAATTTCTCGTTGTAGATCGGTAGTTGAACAGTAACGAGCGGCAGCTCCTCGAACCGATGCGTAGTCTCGGGCGCCGTCTGTTTTCGCACGGCTAAGACCGTCAGGAAGAAACGATGCGCACCGAAGATACAAAGACTGATCAACAGCAGGTAGTGCCCCGCGACTAGCGATGCGGCCAGAATCTCCATGGGCGGAGTCTGCTAATCGAGCTATTGGTTCTTGGGAGCAAAAACGAACGCAAGCTGAAACGTATTACCGCGCAGAATGTTGTCGCCATAGATATTACGCGTGTACGTAAATTCGACGGTGCTTTGCTCGCTGATCTTGTAGCCGCCGGTCAGCTCCAAACGCCCAAGGTCGAAGGCCAGCGGAAAGCTAGGATTGCCCGTTTGAGTCAGGGTCGCTGCAGTGCTGCCCGTTGTTTCCGTGCCGTCGAGTTTGGTTCGGAAGTAATAGTTCTCTTTAATGTCGACGCCGTACTCGAGCTGATAGCGAATCTCGTCACTGGGTGCTTCCGCACGAAAACGATAACCCGCCTCCAGACCGACATAGCCATACGGGTATAGCGATCGACCATATTGCAGGCGTGTTTCAAAGTCGGCCTGGCCGTTACCTAAAGGCAGCTCATCGTCGTCGTTGTAGGCGAAAGGTGTCTTGTAGAGAAGCTGCAAGGCAAGAACGTTCTTCTCGTTCAGCAGATTAAACCGAAAACCAATATCGACGTCACCGACGCCGGAGTTCTCTGTTTCAACACCGGCAATGGTGTTGGTCGTCTCTCGCAGCGGAATCTGACCGAACAGCGTAATGTTGTCTGTTATGCCGTACTCGGCGTAATAGTTGAGCGTTATGTCCGTGAACTCTTCGAAGCCATCGACACTCGGGCCAAACGTATCGTCGCTCTCAAAAAAGGCGATCCCGAACTTGTTGTACGAATCTCCTTGCGGCAGTGTCCACGCACCTGCAAATGCTTGTTGTTGAGCCGAAAAAACGAGCGCACCGCCCACTGCTACGTACCAGATCCGATTCATTGGTTGTTCCCGATTAGTCTGAGTGTGTCTATCGATTACTCGGCGCAAGCGCCAAGCAAACACAGGCATTGGCGGTGGCTAAGTTGGTGTCACGAGGGTCAAGACCGGGTGATTGTTCGATTTGTCACACGGGCACAGAGTTTTTTCGCAAATCGGGAATTTGCTTGCTTCAAACACCGCGCGTTGGCCGCGTTTTATCCGATAAATATGTAAGCTTCTGTCTCGAAGCGACCCGTAGAAACTGGCGTTACCTGGTGCGATGCGCAGTCGAGAGACTGACAATGGCTCGATTGGAGTTGTCAGAGCTAAAGGTTGCCTTGTCGGTGCAAGACGCCGACACCAATTCGGCGGTGAGAGTTCAGTACCGTAAGCACGAAATATCAGATGCAACGTCGTCGCTTTAAGCCATTCCTCAAGTTTTCTTAAGCTTGGGTGCTTTGCGTGCGGTTACTCTAGTGGTCGTCGGTGCAATGGAGGTGTCCACGATGCTGCGGCTGCTGTTGGTTGTCGTGATTCTGATTCTTGCAAGCGGGTGTACGACGTCAGGCAACGTCGGCAAAACCTGCACCCAGTTTGCCGATCGACAGGTCAGGCAATCCTATTGTGCGCAAGAGGCGGCACAGACGTGCCGAACCTACTGCGACAGCTATGGCTGTCGAACGAACTGTGGTGGCGGTGGCTATTGCGTTGCCACCGCCTCACGCATGATCACGGTTCGAGAGTGCGTCGCGTTTGTTTGCCAGGCGGGCTATCAGCGTTTTGATGGCGGCTGTTACACATCGGAGCAAATTCAGGTACGCAAAGAGCGCCGCGCGGACAACGCGCTGAGCCTCGTGTCGAGACAATACGATGTGCCGCGCAACGGCGACTACGCGATTTACCTCGCTGGGCGAGCGCTAACGCTCGGCCAATTCGACATTGAAGCGGACCCGGCGCGAGCGGCTGCTTTCTACGAGCGCGAGTGCGACCAAGGCCGTGCAGGCGGTTGCTATGGCCTCGGGCGCATGCATCTAGCACCTCAGCAAGGGGTCCCGGCGAACGCCGATCCGACCAAGGGGCAAGCGCTCATGAGCAAGGCTTGCGATCTCAATTATGGCGCAGCCTGCTCGGCGCTTGCGGACCGCATCAGGCCGCCCGCAGAAGGTACCGGTGAATCGGACCGCACAGCGGACTACCGACCTGCCGCTGCGCTTTATGAACGTGCGTGCTCGAACGACGACGCGTGGGGTTGTAGCCAGGCGGCAACGCTGTACGAACGAAGTCTCGTATCGACCGGCTACCCAGGCGCCCGTGCGTACGAACTTTATGATCGCGGTTGTAATGCTCGGGGCAGCTTGCAGTCGACAGCCGCGGCTGCGGCGTGCTTAAACGCCGCACGCTACATCTACAGTGGCGTCGATAACCTCGCACCCGACGAGAGCAGGGCGCGACGGTTCGTTAAGCGGGCGATCAAGTTGAGTGAACGCACCGCCGAAAACGACCCGGTGACCAAATGCATACTCGAAGGTCGGGGAAGCTGCGGGCTCGATGTCGCAGACGCGCGGCTCGGCTCTGCCGGGTTGATAACTGACTACTATGGCGCGACAGCGGCTGAACTGATGGAAGCTGCCAGCCAGTTAAACTGGGGCGCCGGCGGTGTACGCAAGGACAACATCCTGGCGCGTGCCTACGCGCAACGCGCGTGCGAGCTTCGCGATGGGCTAGGTTGCCGGTTCGCCGGCGAGCTCGCGTGGTTTTCAGAAGAAGACCTCGTTGGTCCGGCGTTCAGCATCGCGCGGCTCGATGAGCTATCGACCAATCGTTCGCAAGCCGTCGCTCTATTCCGAAAGAGCTGCAATCTTGGGCACGGGTTCGGCTGTCGCATGCTCGGCAACGTGTTGTATGGCGACAATCCGGTCTTCAACGTCGTCAGCAGTTTCGGTGTGCCGCATGACCCACAACCGGACGCCGATCTGAGCGGTGCGTTCGAGGCATTCAGGCAAGGTTGCGAGGCGGGTAATCCACTCGGCTGCCGGGATGCTGCGCAGATGCTGCTGACGGATCGAGTTGACGATCCAACGCCGACGCGCAGCGCCTACGCGCTGTTTTCCAAAGGCTGCGAGCTTGCGGTTGAATTCCTGTCGGGCGACGCCTGCGTGTATGCGGCGCGCCTGGTCTACAACGGTGCGACCGATGTGCCTCGCGACCGGGCGCGCGCCGCCAAGCTCATGGCTATCGCCCTGCAGGTTTCGACCGACGAGGAGCCGTACGCCGGTAAGAGTTCTCTCGATGCACCCAAGGTGGGCCACTGCATTTTGCAAGCCGCTCAGGACGAGTGCTGACGGCAACTGAGGCGACGCTATTATTTGATTTGACCACGCCGACGGCAGACGGGTCTGACCGACACGACGCGACAGCTGTCAACGTGCGTCAGAATCGTCGTGCTCGTCGGAATCGGGATCTTTCGCAGCTTCGTGCTCGAGTCTCATGCCGACGAGTTCGACGATCACGGCAACGATCGCCGGAAGAAAAATAAGGAACCCCCGACCTTGGATTTCTCCGTCTTGCGTCCAGCCGAGCGCGTCAGTAACGGCGAACAGCAATGCGGTGGCGAGTAGTACGCCAGCACCAACGAGTGCTGCACGTAGCTGCCCAGGAAGTTTTCTGGACTTACTCCGACGTCGACTGACGAGGTAGATCGTTCCCGCGAGTGCCGCCGGCAAAAAAGCGATAGCGGCAATCCATTTAGCGAGTTGCGCCGGCTCGAGCACCATCAACGTGATTGCCAGCGCGGATACGACCAGCAGCGTCGCCACGACGAGCCGCGAGGCGATTACCGGTCGGGCTACTTCGGGTGTTTGCATAATTTTGCAGTGACCGTGTTTTCGCGCCTTCGGTCAGCGCGCCGACTCTCGGGATTGCGGCGACGGCGTTAAGGCCCCGTATAACCAGAGAATAAGCGTATCAGGCGGCTTCAATGCACGTCAGCGTTGCTATGCAAACATGCATATTGATGTTGCGATGAAACAACATACAAAAAGCACCAGCTGTGCGTCATGGATCAGAATGGAGGGTATAATCGCGTCACGTTTTCTAGCGGAGCCGCATCCATGTGTTGCACGAATCCAACAGGATATTTTAAGTCGTCCGTCGCGCTAGCCGTTGCTGGCCTGCTCGCGGCCGCACCTGCCGCCGCGCAGGATTTTACCCTTGAAGAAATCGTTGTTACCGCTCAAAAGCGCGAGCAGTCGCTGTCAGACGTACCGCTGGCGGTCTCGGCAATTACCGGCGATGCAGTCAATGACTACCTCGGCGGTGCGCAGGATATTCGGGCGCTTGCGGCGCGCGTGCCTGGTCTCAACATCGAGACATCCAACGGTCGCACGCAGCCGCGCTTCTATCTGCGCGGTCTCGGCAACATCGATTTTGATGTGAACGCCAACCAGCCCGTTGCAATGGTGTTTGACGAGATTGCTCTCGAGAACAACGTGCTACGTAGCTTGCCGCTGTTCGATCTCGAGCGCATCGAGGTACTCAAAGGCCCGCAGGGTTCATTGTTCGGTCGTAACACGAATGCCGGTGCGATCAAGATTGATTCCGTCCGTCCGGACAGCGAAACGCGCGACGCGTATGTGCGAGCTTCGTTCGGATCCCGCGAGACGTTTGCGGTGGAAGGCGCCAGCAACTTTAGCATCAGCGATTCGGTAATTGCTCGCGTGTCGGTCAAGCATCAGCAGCGCGGCGAGTGGATCGACAATGTCGTCAACGGCGGCGGCGATGACTTCGGTGAGTTTGAGGAGACCGCGTGGCGGCTGCAATTCCTATTCGAGCCGTCGGACAATTTCAGTGGCCTGTTTAAATTGCATGGCTTCACTCAGTCTGGCTCCGACCCGACGATCTTTTACGCCAATGCTATCGAAGTAGGTTCCGATGGTTTGCGCGGCGGCTTCGATGAGGAAGTCGCGCGTAACGATAATCAGATCCACGACCTTGATCTCGATCACTTCGGCGCGGCCTTGAACCTCGAATGGTCGTTCGACAACGACATGAGCTTTACGTCGATCACTGGCTACGACACGGTCGACAACTTTCAGAGTGCCGACGTCGACGGCGGTGAGATTTCGTTCGATGTAGCCGATATCGGTGCACTCGGACGTCAGGTCTTCTTCAACGTTGCTACGGGTGATGGGCTTACCGATCACTACCAGCTCACCCAGGAGTTCCGCCTCGCACAGCAAAGAGGTCAGCTGTTTTACCAGGTTGGTCTGTTCTATCTCGACGAAGACTTTGACCTTTTCAACCGTGACTTCTTGAACCCCGATGCAAACGCGCTGGTCAATCAGCAAACCGAGTCTTTAGCGTTATTCGGTCAGGTCGAATACTCGATCAACGACCAGTTTACGCTCACGGTCGGCGGTCGCTGGACGGATGACGAGAAGGACCTAACGGTTGCTCCGGGTCCGCTCGCGGTCACGCCGACGGTCAACCCTGACTCCATTTCCGTATCCGACGATTTCTTCAACTGGGATATCGCGCTGACCTACGACATGACCGATACGCTGACGTGGTACGGCCGTGTTGCGACCGGGTCACGCGGTCCGGTAACGCTCGGACGCTTCGGCTTTGTCAGCTCGGCGGAAACCGAAGACAGCACGGCTTTTGAGATCGGATTCAAGAGCGACCTGCTCAATGGTCGCGCTCGCTGGAACTCTGCCGTTTATGCGTTCCAGAACGACGACCAGCAGCTAACGGCAACCGGTGGCGCCGCCAACGTCAACCAACTGTTGAACGCAGACCAAGTTGATGGGTACGGCTTTGAGACCGAGTTTGATGTGCTCATTACCGACAACTTGTTCATCTCGGCAAACTTAAGCTACAACGACACCGAAATCGACGATCCGAACCTGCGTGATGATCTGTGCGGCTCGGCACCGACCTGCACCGGCCTCGACCCGGTAGTCGGCACACGCGTCGGACCGTTCGGGCCGGTCACGGAAGTCTCGATCGACGGCAATCCGCTGCCGCGCACGCCAGAGTGGATCGCCAACTTCACGCTCGAGTACACGTACCCGCTCAACAATGCTGAGGTGTACTTCAACACCGACTGGAACTACCGCGACGAATCGAACCTGTTCTTGCATCGCTCGGTTGAGTTTGTGCAGGAAGAGCGTTTGCTTGGCGGCCTCCGTACCGGTTACCGCACGGATGCCGGCATGGATATCGCGATCGTCGGCAGAAACATTACCGACGAGGTCACGGTTGACGGTGCGATCAACTTCTTGAACCTGACCGCGTTCGTTAACGAACCGGCCTATTGGGGTCTCGAATTCCGCTACGATTTCTAAGCGGACGCGCTCCCAACAAAAAAGCCGCACTCACTCGGGTGCGGCTTTTTTTTTGCATTTCGAGAACGAAAAACGCCGGCCTGTGGCGGACAGACCGGCGTTTGCTGGTAGAACTACGCTGATTTCCCGGCGCTATTCGGTCGCCTGCTCTTGTTTCATCCCCAAGAAAAACATGACCGCTCCAACGACGATCATGCCGATCCGGATGCCCATGCCAACGTCAGGGCCCCAGTTATCGATCCAGCCGATGAGTGCAAACTCATAGCCGATCATATTCAAAAGAAAAGATCCGCCACCAAAAATCGCTAGCCACATTCCAATTGTCTTCATGCGCTCCTCCTTTTTTCTTGTTGTTGTGTCGGCGCTATGCCGGGCGCGAGCAGTGTATCTCAACGCCAACGAGATGTGGAAGCGCCGGCGCAGGGACCGCAAGGCGTTTCACTGAAGTTGTTGAAAACTTTCGTAGAGCCTCGCCAGCTCGGGTGCTTACTCCGGAAGGACAGGCGCCGTTATGCATCATTTGCGCACTGGAGAGTGTGCAAATGCGGTCATGTGAAAACTGCGGAGCCGGTGGCACGATGAAGGGGTGAATCGACTTGGTGCTCGACTAGAACGCCGACCTGATTCGCAGACCGTCGTCATCGGCCGCTGCCAAGCTGCGGATGCGCGGCGTGGGCACACCGTAGCAAAGGCAATGATCAATGATGAATCGACGACAGGCGCTCATCTTTTTGTCCGTTTGCATGGCTGAGTCGTCGCTAGCGCAGGCGCCACCTCCGCCGCCACCAGCGGGTCCGCCGCCCGGACCTGGTGTCGGCCACCGGCTAACGCGTATGCCAACCGGCGCGCGTCGGATCGCTCACGACGGCGCACGTTATTTTTTCCATGACGGGCGCTTTTATCGAGAGATAGACAGCGGCTTCGAAGCCGTCGCCCCGCCCATCGGCGCTCGAGTCCCGTCGTTACCGCGTGATGCAAGGCGCATCTACGACAGCCGGGAAAACCTGTATCAATACGCCGGGATCACGTACCGGAAGGTAAGCGGCGGCTACGAGATCGTCGGGACGTACTAGGTCTTCTCACCGTCAGAAACGTCCAGAGTAGTGGCAGGTCTCGTCTTTGTCGCTGCGAGTAAACGCATCTGTCGTTCGGCTTAGAAGTTAGATCGCGATTTCTTTCTCGACGGCGGCCTTTGCTCGCAAGCGGTTCAGAGCTTGTCGTGCACACGACCGCTTGGTAGTCAGCCGACAAAGTGTTCGATGTAAATCGCAGCGTCGCGGATGTCGAAGACAAACGAAAAGAGCATGACTGCGGTCATTGCACCCGACCAGGCTCGAAACCAGCGTCCTTCGCTGGCGTTCGAGAACGGTCGCCGTAGCAGCAGGAGCAACAGCGCTGGGGTCCAAAATACAAGGTGCCCAATCGCGATTGCCCCTGACAAATAGGGCAGCCCAAGGGCACGGAAGATCCACGGCGTCACGAAAAAGGACGTCAAGATCCCGCCTACGGCCCACCGCGCGAGCGGCTGTCGCCACACGAATAGCAGGCCCGACGCGAAAGTCCCGAGCATGATCGCCAGCCAGACCTTGACCCAGAGCGGCATGGACGCCATGCCGTCGGCGTCGAATACCTGCAGCGCGCCGTGGCCCGACTCAAATTCGGTGGCGTGCGCCGTCGAAAACGACACAGTTGCCAACGCAACGACGGCGGTCGCGATGAAAGTCGTCCTGATTGGAGCAGGTCGGCCGATCGCCCGATTCGGGTTCCCGTCATTGCGCGCACGCATTGCCGCTACTCACTCCACGGTGTCGCACGAATCTTGTAGACGTCGATCCAGGTTTTCTCCTGGTCGAAAGACATCTGTTGGACCCAGTTCCAGCCGCCGTCATCCGGCGGATAAAAAATGATGCGCCGTGGTGGCGTCTGCTGCGGCGACAAAATGGTCATGAGCAGGCTGCCGTCGTCTTGTTGCTCGGCTTCGATTTGCATCAGACCCGGGAGGGTGTTGGCAGACCAAATGATCTCCCACCGCTCGCGCTCCGCATTGTAACGGCGAAGGTTTGTGCCGAAGCCGCCGCCCGCTGGCATCCAGTAGTCCTGTACGGCTGTACCGTCGCCAACGCATTGAAATACCCAACGAGCACCGGCACCTGGTTGCCACGCGCTACCGTCTTGTTTGAGCACTGTGTCGGTGATCTTCCAGTCGCCGATGTAGCGTCCAAATTGCGCGGTGGGTCCCTCCATGCACGCATCTTGCGGCGATGCGGACGTCCAGTCGGCCACCGCAAGCGGCGCCAGCATAACCAGCAAACACCCGATTGCTATTTTCACCATCGAACACCCCCTTGACGGCCAAGCTACGCTGGGCGGAGCGGCCGATCTGGCGCTGCGATGCCCGGCGAGAAGCAGCAATCCTTGAGGCTAGCGAAACTGCCGACGTTCGTGCAAACGTCTCGCGGCATTCCTACATCATGGGTTCACCGGTGTTTCGTCAAAGAACAGCGCCGCCATATCGATTTCCAGCTGCTCTGCTGCCAAAGCTGCGCTGACATCGGTAGAAAGCACAATTGCGCCTAGGCCTGGCGGATCGGCTTGCAAACGTTGGTTTGAGACGACGTACAGTTCGGGAAGACCGTCGCCGTCGATGTCGGGCGCTAGCGCTAGCTGTGTCGATAACGAGTTGAACAGAAACGGTACGGGCGAGATACGCGTGCCGTCCGTTCCGCTAAACGTATCGACGTCAAAGCTCGTGCCGGCCAAACCCGACAGCGTCGCGCCACGGACAATGTAGATAGATCCAGGCGTATTGCCAGCGTCGTTCAGCAGGCCGAAGGCAACTTCATCGCGGCCATCGCCGTCAAGATCGCCGATGCGAGTGAGCGTCACCGGCTCGGATAGATCGCCGATGCCGGTCGATGTAACTGCGACGTATTGGCCCGCCCCGAAACTGGTGTCGTCGACGGTGACGGTCGAATTCGACGCCACAATCGGTTGCAGCGCAGCACCGAAAACGACACTGGCCTGTTCGGTGCCGGCGGCGCCGCCGCCTCGCACAATCAAGAGGTCGCTTGTGGTGTCGGCGTCGAGATCACCAGAATCGACGACGCCGGCAACATCGCCACCGAGGTCGAGCAGCAATGGGTTCAGAGTCTCGATCGATCCGCCTAACGAGCCCACAAGATTCGCACTCGGAACGATGGCAACGGCCCGGCGGCTTTGCAGCACGAGTTCATTGATCCCGTCACCGCTCAAGTCGCTGACAATGGTGGGTGGGCCGACAGTAAAGCTTGGATCGGGGATGATCGGGCCGACAAACGTTCGAGTCGACGGTTCGAGGTCGAAATCAAGGTTACCGCTCGCTGCCGCCAGTGCCGTGCCATTGACGACGTAGAGCGTGCCTTCTTCAGACGAGAAACTCAGTGAGTCTGGCAAGCCGATGACGAGTTCGTCGCCGACCACGCCGTCAACATCAGCCACGGCGTAACCGGCCGACGTGCCGTTAAAGTCGACGGGGCCCGTAAGGCTCAAGCCGTCCGTGGGCGCGAGTGTATTCAGATCAAGTGAGCCCGTGGCATTGCCGGCAATCGTTGCGGCATAGACAACGTAACCCCACGGCCGGCGAGTCGGATCCAGCCCGTCGTTCGGTGGCTGATTGGTCAAGATCAAAAGGTCATCGTCGCCATCACCGTCAAGATCGGCGATCGGCAGTGCGCTTGCGACGGTCGCATTCCCGCCGCCGCGATTAAAAGCAACGGTAATCCGCAGGGCTTGCGTGGCCGATAGTGCATCAACGTCGATGGTGGCGGCACCATTCGCGAGAACTTCGGCGGACAGCGTTTCGCCGAAGACCAATGAACCAACGATTTCGCCGGCGGCAACGGCGTCTGACTCGTCGGCCAGCCAAAAGTCGTCCACGCCGCCGCCATTGAGGTCCGTCAATGGCTCAAGCTGCGCCTTGTTGTCAGTTAGGAGAACCCCGGACGTGACCCGCGTAGGCAAATCGTTAAGCGCAACCGTGACGCTGCAGCGATCAAAAAGGCCATTGGTCCGGTAGTTCGCGGTCACCATGAAGCTGAAGTCGGCCGCGAACGCTTCGGCGTCGAGCGGCGAAGTCAGGGTTACCTCACCGGTCGTCGGGTCAATTGCCAGCGACCCATCGAGCCGCATATCGCTGACCATCAGATCTTCAAAGACCGCAATGGCTTCGTCGCCCGCATCAGGATCAGTGCCGATGAGCGTTGCCAACGTACCCGTCGTGTTCTCATCGACCGCTGTTTCCGGCACTGGGACACAGGTCGGTGGTTCCTCCGCGTTGGTAATGGTCACGCGCACCGTTCGATTGACGCTCGTCGTGCCGTCGTCGAGCGTGACCAATTGTTCGTAGACATTGTCCGTGTTGCTGTCGAGCGGCATCTCGAAGTCGAATGCTTGCGTACTACGAATCTCGCCGCTGCCGGTATCTAGCGTAAAGAACTGACCGTCGCTCGAGTTGCCGACCGTGATGGTCACGGTATCGCCTTCCGGATCATCGACCGACAGAAAAAACGATACGATCTGATTTTCCGAGAACGTCGGGCTGAGATCACCGAGCAGCGTTGGCGGTGAGTTAGCTGGCGGCAATGGCGCGGGTGCCGAACCGCCGCCGCCGCCGCCACAGGCACTGACAGTACCAAGGGCTAAAACCAGGACGCAGCGAACTGCCGTCCGCCGAATTTGCCGGCTGACTGAAATGTCAAACAAAGTTGGAACCCCCACGCTTATTCTTACTTGCCGTTTCAGTCTACTGGATGCAACGGGTGTTGGCCTATGGCGAAACTCAGGCTTGTCTAACAATCATCCGAACAAAGGTTTTCGTAGGTTGAACAGTTGGTCGGTCGCGACGGGCGGATGCGTCTGAGCGAGCGAGCCTCGAACGTCACTTTGTCGTGCAAGCCAATATCGAATCGACTAGTGTGCATGGACCGAAGTGCCATGGCTCATATGACAAAACGCCTCCCAAAGGCTATCGACGCCGAACTGCGTCACGTGGACTCGCCGACCGGTCGGCTGGCGTACTACGTCGCTGGGACCGGTTCACCGTTACTGTTGATTCACAGTATTAACGCGGCCGGGTCCGCCTACGAAGTCAAGCCGATCTTTGAGCACTATCGACAGTCGCGTCGCGTGTACGCAGTCGACTTGCCGGGGTTTGGTCACGCAGAGCGCAGCAACCGACGCTACGACATTGCGCTTTACACCGACGCGGTCGACGCGATGGCGCGGCTTATTGCCGACGAGACGAGTTGCGCACCGGATGCGCTCGCGTTGTCGTTGTCGTCGGAGTTTCTTGGTCGCGCGGCCGGTCGAGCGCCCGACTTGTTCCAACGGCTCGTATTTGTCACTCCGACCGGCTTCCGGGCGGGCGATACAAACCGACGCGGCGAGCCGATGAGCTCCCGAGAGATCGGCTGGCTTAGCGGTTTTTTATCGCTGGCAGGGGTCGGTAGCGGTGCATTTCGATTGCTGACTCGACCCGGAACGATTCGTTACTTCTTGAAACGCACGTGGGGCTCACCGGACATTGACGACGGGCTGGCCGAGTACGATGTCTCAACCACGCGTCAGCCAGGTGCACAGTACGCCCCTATCGCCTTTATCAGCGGCGCACTGTTCAGCCGCGACGTTCGGACAATCTACGAATGCCTAGCGATGCCGGTTTTACTGGCACACGGTACCAAGGGCGACTTCCAAGACTTTCGCGGCGCGGCGTGGACCGAACAAAAAGAGAATTGGGCCCAGCACGCGTTTGACACCGGTGCTCTACCGCATTTTGAGAAACCAGCAGAGTTTTTCGCCGTGGTAGACAGTTTCTTCTCGCGCTGACCGTTGCCGCGGACCACGCAAAGAAAACGCCGCCACGGAATCTCGCGGCGGCGTTTTATTCGATACGTCGCGATTGCTCGCGGTTCGCGACTACTCGTCGTCGGGTACGCGGTGTTCGGCACCCAGTTCGCGCAGTCGGCGCACGACGTCTTCGTGGCCGTGCCGCTCCGCTTCGCTCAGCGGCGAGCGGTACGGACCACCGGGATCGTGGTGCGGTGTCTGTACGGTCAACGACACATCGGCGCCCGCGGCTATCAGCACGTTGAGCACATCGAGATGACCTTGTTGAGCGGCATTGATGAGCGGCATTTCGTCGCGATACACGAAACCGTTAGGGTCTGCGCCGGCCGCAAGCAAGCGTTCTGTCGCCGCTACCTCGCCGGCGAGGGCGGCCGCAATCAGCGGGTTACCGTCGCGCGGGCTCGCGCCGTTCGGGTCGCCGCCGGCAGCAAGCAACAGGTCAATGACGTCGGTCAAGCCGCGATTTGCCGCGGAGATCAATGGGCTGCCGTCGCCGCGCACGGCAAGACTCGGGTCGGCGCCGGCATCGAGCAGCCGGCGCACCAGGTCCGGCTCGCCGAGCCGCACGGCGGCGATGAGCGCTGTTCCATCGCCGGGGGCAACGGTGTTCGGATCCGCGCCGGACGCTAACAAGAACTCCATTACATCGAAGTGCCGGCCGCGGATAGCCGCCATCAGCGGTGTGCCGTCGCCGTCCGACAGTGCGCTTGGATCTTCGCCTGCTGCAACGAGGCGGCGGACTTCTTCCAGACGGCCCGATCGAGCTGCGCGGTACAGCGGCAGATCGGCATCGGCGCCGCGATCTACCCATGCGCTGATGATGTCCTCCGCATCGGTCGAACTGTCTTGAGCTTCGCCGAAACGCGGCGTCATGATCCACGCGGCAACGACCAAGGCAGGCAGCAACATTGAAAATCGCGCCCATGTCGTTCGCGGCTGCCAGCGGTTTTGCTCGGCCAGACGCCGGATGCGCTCCGGCAACGCCGAGCCGTGTGCGCCGGCAGCCAACGCCGGCACCGATTTCGCGAGCGGATACGCCGCCGTGTCGAGCAGGGCGTGTGCCAGCTCAACCGGAGCGCCGGTCCTCTCGGCCGCATAGGTATCCGCCAACATTTCACGCGAGCGATCAATAATCGGATTCAGCAGCCGCAGCGGCACGATCCACCAGAAAACGGCCATGGTGATGCGTAATGCGAGCGCAACCCATGCGTCGCTGCGCACCGCGTGCGCGACCTCGTGCTCGAGGACGGCCGAGGAGACGGTCTCTTCTCCAGCGCGCTCGGGCAGCAGAATTACCGGGCGGAAATAGCCGACGAGCATTGGCGAATGAATGTGCCGCGCGGTTCGAATCGGGATAGGACGGGACAGGCGAATGCGCGCATGACGATCGTCGAGGCGAGATTCGGCTTTGAGTCTAAGCACTGCGCGTAGCTCCAACGCAATTCGCGCGGCAAGAATCAGACTGACCAATGCCCAGAGCCCTATGGCCAGCTCGGTCCATGGAATTGCCGCCGCCGTTTGAACGGAGATGGCCGAGTCGGGCGATTGACCGGCTGTCACTGCCGTCTGCGTGACGGTGCTTAGCGCTTCGTCCAACGGCGCCAGCGCTGCGGCCGGAGTCACCGTTTCCGGCAGTGCTGGTCGCAAAGCCAACAAAAAGAGGATCGGCACTAGCAATATCGTCACCACCGCAATGTCGTGGCGCTCTTGGACGAAACGGGCCGGCAAGTAACGGTCCGCCAGCCAGACGACGGCGACCAGCACGGAGGCGATCGCAAACACCAGACTGGCGACCTGCAACACGATTGCTGCCATCATTTGTCTTGCTCCTTCTCGGATTTCCCGCGAGCAACGAGCTCGGCTCGCAGCGAGTCAATGTCATCAAGTGTTAGTTGCTCATCGTCGATCAATCGTTGCGCGAGGTTCTGTGGTGACCCTTCGAACAGTGATCTCAGTAACGACCCCAGTGCGCGGCGCTGGGCACCTTCTCGGCTGATGAGCGGGCGGTAAACGTGGGCCCGACCGTCTTTGCGATAGTCGACGTAGCCCTTGTTGGCCATGATGCCGATCGTTGTCAGCACCGTCGTATACGCCAAGCCATGTTCATCGGCCAAGGCGTTGGTAATGTCACGGACGGTTGCTTCGCCGCTCGCCCACAGCACGGTCATGATGCGGTGTTCGGCGTCGGTGAGATCCGGTGTTTGTTTCCTGGCCATTAACTAATTCCTTAGTTGATAGCTGCGTTGTACAGGTAGACCGGACGAGTTGTCAACTAATTAATTAGTAGATAGCCCCGCACGTGCCGCGTTGCGGCCGACCGGGATGAGCCGCCGAACCCGGTCAGCGACTGTAGTACCAGCCGGTAATCGACAGCCGTGGGGCGACAGCAAACGGGGCGACATAGGTCACTGAATGCACATGATCAACGTCAAACAAGGACAGTGTATTCATCGCCGGTGCCCACGCATCGCGTGGCGTCCCGTCCGCTTCGAAAAACTGCAGCAAGCCGCCCCAGTCTGGATGCCACTGTTTCGTAATGCTGAACACATACGCAAATCGGCGTGTTTGTCCGGCTACATCGTCTTTGTGTCGCGTCAGGTAATTGCCGGGCATATAGCGAGTGCACTGCATGTCTGCAACGACCACGTCGCTACCGCCGGTGATCGTGTTCACAAACGACAGCATCTGAGGTGAATTCAAGAGGTCGAGAAATTCCACCAGCGCTTTTGGCGGCGCATCCGCGCCGCTTTGACGCTTACGGCCCATCATGTACGAGCCGTAGAAAAAACCGACACCTCGGCTTGCGTCCTGGGTTAACTGCTCTTGCAGCTTTGCTTGTTCTTCGCTCGACAGTTGCGCCAATTCGGCGGCCGACAACACCTTGTTCTCGCCGCGCGCGGCGAAAGCGTATTCGTACTCAATCTGATCGCTGCAGACCTGTTCCAGGGAATCGGCGTAACCGGGCAGGAGAAAATTGGAGATACGTAGTCGGCGGTCCGTCTCGAATTCACGGGACAATGCCTGTTCGTCGTGTTGGTTGAGCATGGCAGTGTGCTAGCGCTCTCCGGGAGCGAACAGGTAGGACATGCGTAACTATAACGCTCACTAACGAATGACTCGCAGTTTAGTTGCGAGGACGCCAGCCAAGTCCAGCTGCCGTGCGTTCGTCGCGCGCCGCGGCTACTTCGCCAGCGTAACGTTGAAATTCTCGAGATGAAAGCGACCGACGTGCGCCGTCACGACACCAACCGCTCCGCGCCCCATACGATCGTTGCCGATTCGCGATTTTTCATCGCCATTTACCAGCAATGCGATCTCACTACCGTGTTCCCGAAGCGCCAGTTGTACCGGGCCGTCTCGCATGTCGCCCAATTGAAACTGCATTTTCCGTTCCATGTTGCCTTCTTCGAAGTAGAAGAGGTTTACGCTGCGATCGCCACCCAAGGTGTATAGGTAGTACGAGCGCGGTTGGTCGCGGAAGCCGTACAGTATACCGGCGAGCGAATCGGGCTCGGCCTCTAGCATTGCGACGTCGACGGTGACCTCCCGCTTACCTTCGTCGCTTGGTGGGGAGTTCACGTAGTAATACGTGATGTCCCAACGAGAACCGGGATTCTCGAAGTACCAACCGCCGCGCGGCGCGCTGCGGATCGTCCATGTATCGCTAGCGCGTTCTTCGATGATGCCGTTAAGCGGTCCCATACTCGAGTCGGCCACGGCCGGCGTGGCGAGAAAATTCACCAGCATCAAAACGACGGGTGCGGTCTTCAAAACAGTTTTCATGGTCTGGTCCCCAATGCGACATCAACACGGCTCTAGAAAGTCGTCCGCCTGATTATTTAAGGCGAAAAAAATCACAAATCCGGATCAGATCTGTACCCGTCGCCGCTCGGTTGTCGGAAAAACTTACACACACGCCGATGGACGTCTAATAAATGACTGATTTCGCTTGCAATGATTTGACGGTATGCCTTTTGCATAACGTACGACGCGTGAGGGTTTTGCTTTGCCCGTATGTTCCAAATTCGGCATAGGTGAATGCAGGAGCGACACCATGAAAAGAACAATCGCAACGATCGCAACATCCCTAGCACTACTTTTTTCTCAAACCGCCATCGCGACACCGATCAACGCGTCGGTCAGCTGTGCGATGAACTCCTGCGACATTACGCCGATTGGCGGCCCCGTTGCGCTGGATAACACAGGCTTCACGATCGAAGCGGACTGGTCGCCGCAACACATCGAGTTGGGCGAGCCCGCCGACGACCGCGGAGAATGGCTGCTGCAGATGCGCTTCGACGTTACCGGAACGGTGACGGCCTCGGACAGCTTGGAAACAATCGGCTTTTCCGACTTTACGGACAAGAACGGTGTTCCAATTCTTCCAATACAGTTCGACGACGTAAATTTCGTTCAAGCAACAGGCACGCTGTTCGTAAACTTCGAGATTTTCGGTCCCGACACGCTGAGCACGTTTCTTGCTCACGGTCTCAATCTGCAGCAAAGCTCATTCGTTGCGTTGAACGGCACGACGATAACCAGTTTTGCGTTCAGAGATGCTGACATTTCGACGTCGATGGGTACCGCCGTTGCTGGCGTATGGCCAACCGCAGTCCCGGAGCCGACCACGTTGGCGTTGATTGGGCTTGGCTTGACCGCAATCGCATTAATGCGGCGTCGGCGCAAAGTTTAGATTCCCGCTAGACATCCAACAAAAAAGGCTCGCTGTCACGCGAGCCTTTTTTGTTTGGCAACGGTGACGTCT
The DNA here is from genome assembly GCA_038534295.1 of Pseudomonadota bacterium. Classification (GTDB taxonomy): domain Bacteria; phylum Pseudomonadota; class Gammaproteobacteria; order Steroidobacterales; family Woeseiaceae; genus JBCAXA01. The sequence goes on along the minus strand of JBCAXA010000005.1, from coordinate 173,569 downwards.
ACTGACGTACGCGCATCGCCCTCGCGCCGAGAATCGATAACAACAGCGCCATGGCAGCCCACGCGACGATCGGCAAAGGAATCGGAACGGCAAGCGTGCGTCGAACTACCGAATCGACGACGAGGCCTTCCGTTGCGGGCACGGTCTCGACTCTGAGTAGCGCGATGTCTTCGGTGGTCGTGACATCGACGACACCACCAAGCCAGACCGCCGCATCGGGTCTGGTGAAATTGAGACTGCGGATCTCAGTGACTTGGCTAATGATCTGGTCGGCGGCGTTTCTCGCCGTGATTTGCACGCTTCCCGACGGGCTCGCGAAACTAAAACTCACGAACTGCGTGGGTGTCGAAAACGCGAGCTCGACGAAGGTCGGCGTGCCGCCTACCGCAGGAACGTCGATAAAGCTGCCAACGATGCCGGTCGCAGAGTTCGACGGATCGCTGGGCCCGCTGATGGTCGTCGTACCGGGTGTGCCGGGGTCGCTATCGGTAATGGTGACACCGAGCGCATCATAGAGTGTGTCCGGCACGCTTCCAGCCAACGGCTCGCCGTTCGGACCCGAGGTAAAACTGAGTAGCTCGCCGTCAACGATCGCGGCCGCCTGCGCCGCAGCGACATCGGCTTGCACGAGCCCAAAACCGCTTTCAATATCAAAGCCGGTCGTTTCCATGTCAATCGTCGACTCTTGCATGACAGCGTATAGCTGACCAGGAGTCAGGCCTGGATTCGTCTCAAGCATCAATGCCGCCACAGCCGCCGCATTGGGCGCTGCTGCCGACGTGCCGAAGAAATTCGGGAAGCCGTTACCTTCTGAATCGCCGCCAAAAAAGGTGTTGTCGACCCCGTCGACGCCGACAATCTCCGGCTTCAGTCGCGGCTCGACTACCGGGTTGCCGCCCGAGTCGAACACAATGGTTGTGCCTTCGCGTGACGAAAAGGACTCCAGGAGCGGCGGGTCCTGGCCGAACTCTGGCGTTTCAAAATAGAACGAGGCGCCGACGGCCCGGGCACCTTTGGAGTTTGCATGGCCAAAGATGGTCCGGGCCTGCGTGTCCGCCGGGAAATCGTTCACCGTTACCGATCCGAGATACGCATACTTCAAGCGATTAGGCGCCGGTCCGGCAAATCGCTCGAGAGCGATTTCGGCCGTTCCGGGAAGCAGTCCTGAGTTTGTGATCGTCACCGCCTCGAAGGCGTCGCCGCCTAAATTGTTGTTTGCGCCGGCTGCAATCACTGTCACACCACCCGGTTGATAGATGACCAGGTCCATGTCGGTCGCGGCGCCCGGCGCTCCACTGATCGAGAAAAACGGTTGATCCCATTGAAAGAAAATTCGCACGGTCGTGCTGGCCGGCACCGTGATGCTCTGCAATGTGTCGACGCCCGGGCCCGGATCAAAGTCGTGGCGTTCGCCAAACGCGCCGGTGACGCCCGATGCGCGAAAGTCGGCCTCATAGGACTGCCGGCCAAAGTTGCCGGCCGATGAGAAATACGCCGCACCGCCGGCAACCACTTGATCGACTGCCTGCGCAACAATCCCGTCCTGGAACCATGGCTGGCTCAGTATGCCGACGTCGTCGACGATCACCTCAGCACCGGCGACCTGGGAGAGTTCGATAATGCCATTTGCGAATGCGGCGACGCCGTTAAAAGCGGTATGAAAGGCTTGCTGAGAGCCTGGCGCGATATCGTGTATCAACTGCGACATGGCGCGTCCTTCATCGATCGCGCCGGTGCAATTGCTGATCTCCTCGAGCACGTTAATGCCTGTCGGCAGGTCATTGCTCGCCACATCCGCCGCGGCGCCGCCGAGGCAGTCGAAACTGTCTGACAAGACGCCGATAGTTATGCCTGTACCGTCGATGCCGAGGTTCGTCTTAGCGATGTCCGCTCGCATCGCCGCATCGGCCTGACTGGTTACGGCGCCAACATTCAACGTAACGTAGACCGGTTGGGCGAACTTCAGATCGGCAACGGTTCCGAGCGTCGCCAGCTGGTCAATGGGCAGCCATCCGGAAACGAACCGGCCGAACGTGCTCCCGTCTCGTAGCCCAAGCAGATTCGCGGCGAGACGCAGTGTCGACGCATCGTCCGAATCAGCAACGAGATCGACGAGCACGTAGTCGTCGGTGATGGTGACGTCGGCAACCGCGCTTTCGAACGAGGTCGTCGCGGCCGATTCCAGATGGACGCGATGTTCGTGGTGGAGCAGCAGCAGCGCCATGCCGAGCTTTGCCAATGGTCCATCTTTGCCGGTGAGATCGTCGCCGGCAAAGTCACGCAAAGCACGGAACGCGGCGGGGTCCGCCGCCTCAGCTTGTTGGGCGCTGGCCGCTTCGCGGATGGCTGCGATTCGCTGTTCGCTGGTGACGCTGAAGCTTGCCGTTTGCGCGTAGGCGAATGCAGATAGGAAAACGAGAGCAATTCCCGCCGCCGCAATTGTCTTGCGGCAGCGGTAGGAGAGGGCGACCGACATAAGCAACTCCGTGCAATGGTGGTGAGGGACGCTCGTCGAGTCGCCCATTCGTTGGTCGACTCATAGGCTTATGTCAGCATGCCAGCCTGACGGCAATGTGTCGCTACTGCGACTTTAATGTGACTTGATTGTTAAGCAGCCAGTTTCCAAGCAGGGCGCAGTCCACGTATTGAGAGGTGCGCAGATTTGCACCTCACCTCGATGTTTCTCGGGACCTTTCTGACGCCGCGACGTACCGACTGCGGGCCATTTCGCCACGCAATTGCAAACTAGCCGTCACAGTCACTAAACGGTCAGTTCACAGAAGGCGACTAATCTCGGCATCACAAAGACAACAACCCCGAGATCGTAGCTGTGATCACTTTTGTCAGAAAAACGGCGACCGTTACTGCGGCGCTGATATTGATTTCCGCGACAATGTCGACCGTTAACGCTGCATCGATAAGCCTCGTGCCGAGCAGCTCAGTCTCGCTTAACGGCGACACCGCTACGTTCGACCTCATTGCCAATTTTGGCAGTGACCTGACCGTCGGTGGAGCCACCGACTTCATGTGGGACGCGTCGGTTCTACAGTTTGACGATTTCGTTTTCGGCGCCGCGCTCGCAGCGCCGGTTCGAGATGTGTTCTTCGACGTCTTCGATTTGCAGTCGCCGAGCTTGTTCTCAATCGGATTCGGCAACTTCGCGGGCGTCTCGCTGCCTACCGACACGGTAATCGGCACGATTTCCTTCATGGTGATCGGTGCTGCCGGTAGTAGCACGGGTATTACTCTGGCCGACAGTATCAAGTGGTCGGGCTTTCTCGATCTCATCGGTGATCCGATAACCGTCGACTATTCGGGAACGACGGCGAATGTGGTTCCGCTACCGGCCGGCGCATGGCTCCTATTGAGTGGGCTCGGCGGTCTTGTTGCGCTGCGGAGGCGGCGACGCCAATAGGTATTTCGATGGGCGGCAGCCGCGTGCACAGCACCTTTCGGCAGCTCTGTTAACGACGTCGGCATCAGCTGCGCACTGGCAAGCGTGCTACTCAGAACCGCGAGGCCCCGACGAACACTGATGCGTAATCGGCTGAAAGACCGGATTTCAGCGGCGCTTTTCGCGGTGCTTGTCGCTACCGCGCCGAGCGGCGCTATCGCGCTTGAGCTGTCACCCGGCAACATTTTAACGACGAGCGAAACCTTCGCGTTCAGTATCGAAATCAATGAATTTAGCGATACAGGCAGCGAGATTGGTGCCTCAGAGCTGTTAGACGCGGTCGAGGGTGAGGACCTCCAGGGTCTCGTCTCTGGGCCGAACGGACTGGTCTACGCCATGGTTACGAAATTGCCCGACGATGCGCGGCTGGTTTCGCTCGGTCCGTCTGGCGCGGTGTTCGCGTCTTTCCCTTTGCGCTCGGCGCTCGGTGGCAATGTGTCGCTCGGAAAAGTCGTTTACGACGGCGGCGATAAGATCTTTGTCGGCGGGAGACTTGGCGTCGACGAACTCGATTTATCGTCGTTCAATATCCGGTCTGTCTACGACCTCGGTCGTGTCTTCGATCTTGCTGTTCTACCAAGCGGAAATCTACTGGTTGCGGAGCGCAACAGTATTTGGGAGGTTGATCCAGCCGACGGTCGGCGCATTCAACGTTTCGTAGTTCGAGATCCCAATGATCTCACGGGAATTGCCGGATTCTCGACAGCGGATTTCACGATACTCGGCATTGAATACAGCGAGGCGTTGAATCGTGTTTACGTTTCCGCGGATACAGGACCGGCATCATTGCTCGTGTTCGATTTTGCGACTGGTGATCTTGTTCTGACCGAGAATTTCGCCGGCGCAGACGATTTGTACCTAGACGCCGATGGAAATCTACTGATCGCCAGTGCGTCAGTGGCGCCATGGGTCGTAAATCCCAATGACCTCACTATCGTTGGTCGTTTGGATGGTGGCCCGAGCCGATTCATTACGCGCTACGAACCGCCAACGGTACTGCCCGCGATTGCGTTTCCTGACGTCGTGAGTGGTGTCGTCGCAGCAGTCCCGATTGCAATCGATATTGGTTTGAACGACCTTCGTTTTTCAGATCCGGTCAGCGTGTCCATTGTTTCGGGCCCGGCGAACGGTGCGGCACGAGTACTAGGCTCTCCTGGTCCGCTCGACACGATCCAGGTCGAGTACACCTCTGTTGCCGGGTTCAACGGCGAGGACTCGTTGATCTACCAGATCTCGGACGGTGTCAGCACGGCGATGGCGCCGGTTCGCGTTAACGTGATTAGGGCGGCCGCCTTCGACGATGTATTTGAAGCCGCGCTGCAGATTAGGTTCGAGTTTGACGTTCTGGCAAACGATCTGGGCTTCATTGATCCAGTGACGGTTACGGTTGCCGGCTCAAACCGGAGCAGCACCATTAACGTCATCAACTCGCCGGGTCCGCGTGATGCCGTACGTATTCAGTTTACCGGCCGGTGCTGTACGCAGTTTCCCTACACGGAGTCGTTCACTTACACCGTGTCAGACGGCCTCACGACGGATACGGCTGCGGTTGAAGTCAACGTAGCGGGCTTCATCGCTCAAGACGACACGGCCGACACGAATGTCGACACTCCTGTCGAAATTCCAATCGCGGCCAACGATTTTGGGTTTGACTTTGGCGCGAACGTGAGTCTTTTCACCACACCCGGCAACGGTACAGTGGCATTGGATTCGCCGAATTTCTTCGGTCAATCCGAATTCGCGATTCGCTATACGCCGGCGCCGGGATTCGTCGGCATTGATACGTTTCAATATGTCGTTCAGGACGATGATTCAATCGATATTGCCGCGGTTACCGTCAATGTTCGCACCGATGTCGACATCGATACCATTCCGGACGCGCTCGATAACTGCGTCGAAATTGCCAATCGATCGCAGCTAGATACCGATAGCGATGGATTCGGCAATATCTGCGACGCCGACCTCAACAACGATGGCTTTGTGAATTTTGTCGATCTGTCGCTGTTTCGCGGCCGCTTCGGCAGTGCAGACCCGGACGCTGACTTGAACGGTGACAGCCTCGTCAATTTCTCTGACTTGGGAATACTCCGTTCCCTATTTGGGCGACCGCCAGGCCCGTCAAACGCAGTGCCGTAGATCTAAAACGCAGTCCGTTTACCGAATCAATACCATTCTCTCTTGAGACCGACAAATGAGAACCAACAAGCAGACAATTGTCTCGTTGATCGTGATAGCCGCTTTCAGCTGCAGCGTTGCTTCCGCTCAAACCAATGAGCTGCAGCTAGCGCCCGACAACATTCTAGCAACTGGCTCGAACAGCTCGAATGAGCGGCGAACGATCTATGAATACACGCCGGACGGTGTTCTTATCCGTGCGGTACCCATAACGCCCACTCAATCGAACGAGGAGGCAGCGGGTATCGGCGTTGGACCTGACGGTCGACTGTACGTCGTGCTAGTCGACCGCTTCGACACCAGTCGACTAGTAGCCGTCGATCGCGACGGGGCGATTCTATCGTCATACAACCTGCCACGACCGAACTCCAGCAGTTTCAACTTTAACAAACTTGCGTTCTCAGACGACGGTACGGCCTTCATAAGTGGAGCCCCCGGCGTTGTTACCGTTGATCTGAGAACAGCCTCGGTTGAGACGCTGTATTCATCTACTGAGCAAGTCTATGACGTTGTTGTTCTTCCCAGCGGCAATTTGCTTATTGCTGAGCGACGGGCCGTTTTCGAAATCGATGTGACGACCGGCGATCAGATCCGACAGATAACTTTATCTGATCCAAATGGGCTCGCCATTAGCGTATTTTTCCCGAATATCAATGCGCTGGAATACGATGAACAACGCAACCTGATTTACGTCTCTGAAGAATCATCACCGACCGGATTGTATGCGTATGACTTCAATACAGGCATATTGCAACGCGTCGTTGAGTTCAGAAGTCCGGCGGATCTGTTTGTCAGCGACGACACTCTGCTGGTGGGAAGTTTTGACGTTCCCTCAATTCTAAGCATCAGCGACCTTAGTGTGATCCGTCCGTTCGATCAGATCCGACGGTTCTTTGTTTCGCGATACTTCCCGGTGCCATCGCCGTTGGTGATTGCTTTTCCCGATGACGATCAAGCGATCTTGACGGATTCGCCATCATTGATTGACGTCCTACGAAACGATGTTGGATTTGGCGAAAATCTCACCGTCACTATCGAGCAGGCGGCCGAGAACGGCACGGCGACCGTATTGAACTCACCTGGCACGCGAGACTCAATTCGGATCGAGTACCTATCGGATCCCGGATTCATCGGCTTCGATACGTTCAGCTATCGAGTTAACGATGGTGTCAATACCGATGTCGGGTTCGTCACCGTCCGCGTAACGCCGGCGAGAGCTAATGACGATTCCTATATCGCGATAGATGGAATCTCCCAAGATCTGCCGGTGCTCGAGAACGACATCGGATTCGCTTCGACAGCTACGCTGACAATTACGTCGTCTCCGGACCAAAACGGCTCGGCCAGTCCACGTAACTTCAGTGGCGAACCAGCATTTATTAACTACCGACCCAGATGTTGCGGCTCGGCGCCACCGACGCCGTATATTGAGACTTTCGAGTATTCGGTTACCGACAATGTAAATACTGACCGGGCCACCGTTCGCGTTGAGGTGCTCGACGGTATTGCTCAGGACGATCTCGCGTCGACCAACGCGGCAACGCCGATCGATATTCGTATCTCGGACAACGATCTTGGATTCAACAACTTCAGCTCCAGTAGCCCGCCAACCGTCGACGTATTCACGGTTCCAGCGAACGGAACGGTAACCTTCGCCACACGATTCTTTTTTGATGACCCACCGTACAAGGCGACGTACACGCCAAACCCTGGCTTTCTTGGCGTGGATATTTTCCAGTATGCCGTCGACAACGGTAATGCCGTCGGCATTGCAACGGTTACGGTGAGTGTCATTGTCGATCCCGACAACGATTTCATCGATGCATCGGAAGACAACTGCACAGAAGCTGCCAATACGCCGCAGCGCGACACGGACGGTGACGGATTCGGGAATCTCTGCGACGGAGACTTCAATAACGACGGCTTTACGAATTTCGCCGATCTTTCGTTGTTCCGCGCGACGTTTGGTACAACGGATCCGGATGGTGACCTAAACGGCGATGGAATCGTCAACTTCTCTGACCTCGGAATCTTCCGCGGTCTGTTCGGCAAGGCGCCGGGGCCGTCTGGAACGAATTAGATCGCGCTGTCGGCGAGCTTCACGCGTCAACAAAAAAGCCCCGGACTATCCTGTCCGGGGCTTTCTTTGGCGTCGAACGCCACTAGCAAGTGGCGCGAGGGGGGGGATTACTTGAGGACCGAGGGCCAATTGGAGTCCGCGAGCGTGATGAAATTATCGCGATCTGCTTCCCAACGTCGGCCAATTTTCTTGTTGTAGTTGACGTAGAGCTTGCCGTCGACGACTGCCCAAATCTTTGGATCAGCTGAGGCGGTGTTGCCCTGCGACACTGCCCAAGCGCAATAGCCGCCATATTGCGGTGCGTACGCTTCTGGGTCCGCTTTGAACATGTCGAGGTTCGCTTGACTCGAGAACAGCCATTCGGCGCCGTTCCATTCCGTCTTGAATTGACTGTTGCCTTTGACCGGTTTGCCTTCGGTGAAATAAGCAACGGTGTCGTAACCTTTCAGCGCCGTGCTGCTGAAGACGCCTGTGTAAATCGGGTCCTTGTCAGCCAAAGCTTCAGTCGCCGGCAACAGCAGCAACAGGCTGAGCAGGACGCCGAAGCTGGCGCGAGCGCGGCGGGTAAACGAATTGAGCATGGTTGATTCCTCTGGTTGCGTCTGCAGCTAAAGACCGCTCGAAGTCCGAGAATATTTCACGCCTAGGGCTGCTGCCCGGCAAAGACCGCTCATCCAATATATCGACGCCGTTTCGCTTCCGGCAGCGTTGCCAGATCAACGCTCAACAACAGCCCGGGCGTTGCCGCAAAGTTTGCGTCGATCCCGACCGCATGGAACTTGGCGCCAAGCGCTGCGTAGTGGCGCAGCAACACTGGCAACCCTTTGCCGTCCGCCTCGCGAATAGTGACCAAGGTGTTGAGCAGTGACAGGTCAATCGGACGATTGCGGCGAAAACGATGCCACTCTGGTGGCAACAGTGCAGCAATAGGCTCGCGCGGACGAACGTCTGTGGCCGGATCGATCATTACGTCACAAATCATCGCAATCGACATTGGGTCGTATTGCCGCGTCAGCGACACCGTGCCGTAAAGCGTTCCATAGGCCGGATAGGCGCGAAGGTAGCCACCAATGCCGCGCCACAGCAAATCCAACGCGTGGCGTGAGCGCTGAAACTCGGGCGTCACGAATGAGCGCCCAAGTTCGAGCGCCGGCGCTCGGTTTGAAAAGAAATCTGTGCCGAAGTCGAACATCTGCTCGAGATAGCTGCCGCTGGTTGTCGCCAGCACGTCACGGCGACCGATGCGGTAGGCGCCAACGAGCGCACGCGTTTGCCTATCCCAGCAGAAAAGATGGTCGAAATGATCGTCGTATTGATCCGTGTCGATCGGTTCGCCGCTGCCCTCGTCCAGCAGTCGAAACGTGCGCTCACGCTCTCGGGCGATTTCCTGGACTAGGCTCGGTAGTTGCCGGCGGGTGCCGAAACCGACAACACAACCACGTGCCTCGACGACGCGCTGCGCAGGTGGCAAGCCGTCGATTTCAGCTTCGATCTCGTGGCGCGCGCCGGCTAGCGCGAGCGGGCGATCCTCGTCGGCATGGGTCGTTAGGTTCGCTACCGGGGGCTGCAGCGCCGCGCACTTTACTTGCAACAGCTCGGTTAGTGCGTCTTCATCAAGACTCGCCAATGCCGCCGAATCGAAAGCGCGGCCAACGACAATGTCCACAGATTTGTCGGCCATTTTCATCAGCTCACGGGCCAGCATCAGCAATCTAAAGCGGTACCAAATCGACCCAAGGCGATAGAACAACGCACTGTTCTGGCCAGTAAAGCGAACCGGCAGAATTTTCGCGCCAGTTCTCCGCGCAAGGTTTGCGACCGAACGGTTCCACTCGGCATCCGCGATCTGGCCGAGATCCTTTTGATAAAACGACGTACGCCCCGCCGGGAACATAACCAGCACGCCGCCATTGCGCAGGTGGCGGAGGCTCTCCCGCAGCCCGCGGCCGTTCGATGGATGGCGCGGCTGCAGTGGGTTGACGTACAGAAAATAAGGGTCGAGTTCGGCAAAAACCCGCAGGGCCGTGTTTGCCATGACTTTGACATCCGGTCGCAGCGCGGCGAGCAGGTTCACCATCACCAAGCCTTCGATGCCACCGTGCGGATGGTTGCCGACGACGATAACGGGACCGCCCTCTGGCAACCGATCACGGATGCATTCGCCGCCGTTGATGGTTACGCCGAGCGCGTCGAGGCCGTCTTTCGCGAAGCGTTCTGCTGGCAGTCCGTATAGACCGTGCCGCTCGCAGAATCGATCGATCGCATCGATGCCCAACACTCTGTCGAGCAGCGGTGCAAAGAAATGCAGGCGGCGACCAAACGGCGTCTTCGGATCGGCAATGGTGCGGACCGAGACGCGCTGCTGGATATCCGGGACGGCGCTCACGAGCGGGCACCGACATGCTCGGCGCGCGCAAGGCCCGCTGCGTAAATGACGGCGTAAGCCGAACCAAAAATCCAACTCGGGAGCACCGTCACAAAGACCTCGGCCGTGCCGACCAGAAGGTGGACCCCAACCGACGATGTAACGAGCAGCAAAATGGTGGTGAAGATTGATCGAGCAAGACGTAGACGCACGGTCGCGCTACCGCGATAGAGCAGCTCGACGAGCGAGGTCATGGCGAAGGTCACGACGGCGCTGTACGCGCCCTGCGTAACCGCGGCTTTTTGAATCATTGCTGTGTCGTGCATGCGATTCGCCCACGCTGCCCAAACGGCATAAAACACGAAGGCGACCAGCGAGGCGCCTATTGATCGGGCAACCGGCGAGCGCAGCAGGCGCGTCATTGCTGATGATTGTGCCGCTGCGTGCTCCATCGCTGGTCCGTTTCTATCTCCGGGCTCGTTAGACGACATTGGCGCTAAATCCACTCGTGCAGTCCCGGATTCGGGAAAGCTTGCTGCGAGCGGCAACAGCCGCCAGCCCGTCCGTCCGACACAAAGACCGGAGTTTCGCCTTTTTTATTGCAGAGGGGGAGGGTTACGCCGTTTGCCCGACCGTGCAGCGTCGGCAGCGGCTCGGTAACCCAACGGCCGTTGCGCCGAACCGGACGCCGACCCCGAGGAGCGACAGGACTTGTCTAAGATCAGCTCAGCGAGTCGGTTCGTGGCCGACGGCCGGCCACGGCATCGGCGAGCAGGACCTCTAGCCGCGCCCGGTCCAGACTACGCGGATTGAAAAAGCGATTCTCGAGCAGAATGTCGACGGCTCTGGTGACGTCCGCCGTCGCCATTCCAATCTCAGCGAGCCCCAGTGGAGCCGCGATGTCAGCGGCCAAATCGAACAATGCGTCGGCTGGCGAGTCGCTGTCTAGGGCGCGACGCAATGCGGCCATAGCGTCCGGAATGGCGGGCGCGTTGTAGCCGACGGCGTGTGGCAGGACGATAGTGTGCGTCTCGGCATGCGGCAGATCGAAGGACCCGCCAAGCGTGTGACAAATCTTATGGTGCAAGGCGACGCCCGCGGTCCCCAGGCAGATGGCGCACAACCATGCGCCATAAAGCGCGTCGGTTCGTGCCTCGATATCGGTCGGCGTCCGTGCGATTGTCGGTAGGCTGCGCGCCAAGTGACGAATGCCTTGTTCCGCCAGTTGCGCAAGAACCGGGTTGCCGTTGTCGGCGTACAGCGCCTCGACGGCGTGAGCAATGGCGTTGATGCCGCTGGTGCCAGACATCACCGGCGGCAGCCCAAGGGTCAGGTCCACGTCGTAGATGACCGTTTCGGGCAGAACTTTGAGATCGCGGATCGTGGTCTTCCGGCCAGCGTTGGTTTCGCCGAGGATCGTGGTCATCTCCGAGCCGGCGTACGTGGTCGGTATGACGAGTTGCGGAAGATCGGTCCGTAACGCAATCGCTTTGCCGAGTCCCGTTGTCGAACCGCCGCCGATCGCCACTACGCAATCGGCTCTCAGTTCTTTAACGATCTTCAACGCTCGCTCGGTAACGTCGACCGGGGTATGCATCGTCGCGTCGGAGAAAATGCCGGCTCCAACCTGGCCCAGCATGTCCAAGATCGCCTGCCCTTGGACCTGTTGCTGCGGTGTGGTCAAGACCAGAACGCGGCGCGCATCCAGCCTTGCGAGCTCCGCCGGTACTTGGGCGATTGTGCCGCTGCCAAAAACCACCCGAGCTGGATTCGCAACAAATTCGAACGGATCGATCACTGCTCGCCCACGACCCTAGGTGAACTCAGCATGCACAAGATCAGCCACGATAGTGCGGTACGGGGCACGACCGGCGCAAAACACGAGGTGCCCTCGAATGAGCAGCGGCGACGTCTCTTCAAAGGGCCAACCGGGTCTCGCAGATCTCGAGCGCACGAATGGCGTTGAGGCGCTTCTGCTCATCGTCGCTGTCTAAATCCGCAAGAAATCCGTGCTCTGATCTTTCGAACACGTGCAGATCGATCGATGGATTACGTCCGGCGACGTCAGCTAGCCGCGCCAGCAAATCGCTACCTAGCGATGCATCTTGGTCGCCAACAAGCACCGTATGATCGGTTTGCGTCTCGTCGAGGTAGTCGAACGGAATATCCAGCGCGTCCTGATTCGGCAGGCCCTGCGGGAATGGGTAGAACGCGACTAGCGATGCGTTGAGTCGGCGCCGCGCGAGATCAAAAACAAACAAGCCACCCAGGCAAAAACCGACCACGCCGGTGATCGCTGCACTCGTGAGATACTCCTCGAGATGGTCGACGAAAGCGCGGTCCTTGAGTTTGTGGCGACGTGCGAACGCTGCTTCACGTGTTGCCTTCGGCAGGTCGCCGAGCCCGGCGAATGTGTCGATTAAGTGTACCGCCGCGCCTTGGTCGGCAAAGCGCGTAGCCAAGCCTTGGTAGAACGGGTTGGCGCCGTAGATATCCGGCAAGATAGCGATCCGCTGAGCCGCCGACTCGTTTCCGAAAATCGCAGCAACGGGCGCTGTCGACGATGTTCGAAACGCCCCTGGCTCCGGAAACGCGCTGCTGGCCTCTCCATGACACATGCCGAATCGCCCTGGCCGTTGCTAGCTCGCTCGATCGAGAACGATGTCCAGCGATAGCACCGGAACGCCGTCGCGCTCTTTGAGTTTGTAAGTGAGATCGTCAAAGACCGCCGTCACAGGATCGGCGTCGAGATAAGCCGCTCCTTCAAAATACGCTTGCGTGGTCAGCGGCAAAAAGCCCGCGTGGTTGTACTTCTGGTGAACGTGCATCGTTCGCATGCCCTGGCGTCCGAGCAATTCGATCAGCGATCCCGTCGGGCCATGCACCGCTTTCGTGATCGGATACTCTTTTGGCAGCGAACCGCGGATTGAATACTGCCCGTTGGCATCGGTCTTCGTGCGGCAGCGGTAGAAGTCTTTGGGGTAGTCATCGCGGTAACCACTGTAAAACCCTTCCGGATCGGCCCACCAAAGCTCGACATCGACATCCGGAATTGGATTTCCGTCGGTATCGCGAACGGTCGCTTCGATTTGCATGGGTTCGGCATGATCGTGGACTTTGACCACGTCCGTAACAAACGGCGCATCGGGCAGATAGTAGGGGCCTTCGACATTGCTACGCGTTCCTTTCCGGCCCACCATTTCGAGGTCGCAAACGCGCTGGCAAAGCAGCATGTCCATCAGTAGGCCCAGCTCTCCCGCTTTGCCCGTCTTGATCACGTGAAAGAAGCCGGCGCGGTACTCCGGAAACGTCACGTTGTGCTTGGCAAAGACATCACTGATTGCATCAACCAAGTCTTCAACGATTGCCTTGACACGCGGATGGGTCTTATCGAGTTGCTCTGCGGGCTGTGCCATTTCAATTGCTCCCGTTGCCGTAGCCAAACATTGAGACCTATGAACCTAGCGAAACAGGGCCATACTATCCAATACCTTTTGACCGCCTACATCATGCAAAAAAGCTATCGTTCGTCGTTTCGATTCTCGGCAATGTACTGACTCAATGCATCTAGGAACGAGCGCAACACTGGCGATGTATCGTCGGTTCGATAGATGCAATGCACCGGAATGATTGGTTTGACCCGGGCAAGGTGAACGAAGCGGATTCCGGGCCAGCGCAGTTCAGCAACGGTCGCCGGTACCAAGCAGTAACCGGCGCCGCACGCTGTCAATGCCAGCGCTGCTGTTAGATCCTCGGCGGTATGGCCGATTCGAGGCTTGAGCCGCTGCGCCTTGAATACCTCCATAACGGTGTCGGCAAAGTTCGGTCGACCGGCGCTCGGGAATAGAATCAACGGGCGGTCACGCAGCTCGCTCAGCCGAATCTCCTTGGTTCGACGCAAGGTCCGGTCCGAAACGGCCAGCATCGGTACCTCGAGCGACACTTGCACGGACGATAAATCCGGTTCGGCTGAAAAAAATCGGGCCGTGCCGACATGCAGGCGGTCGTTCCGAATCGCATCGATCTGTTCTTGTTTGCCCATGCGGTGCAGTGCGATGGATACCTTGGGCTGGCGCAACCGAAAGTGCCTCAGCACTCGCGGCAACGTGCTGTAAATCGGTGACCCCATAAAGCCGATATCGATATTGCCGATCTCTCCCAAGTGCGCTGACCGGCTGCGCAGTATGGCGCGGTCAGTCCGGTCGAGGATGTCGCGGGCCTCCTCCAGCAATGCGCGGCCGGCATCGGTGAGCTCTACGCCGCGCGGTGTTCTTGTGAACAAATCGGCGCCTATTTCGTCCTCCAGTTTTTGAATTTGCCGCGTCACCGGCGGCTGCGAGATGTGCAGTTTCTTCGCTGCCGCGCCGATGTTGCCGATCTCCGCGACAGCGACGAAATACCGCAACTGTTTCAAGTCCATTGACTCTCCTCTATGCGCGAGTCGCTCGACAGCAGCGGTGTTGAGCTTCATTCATCATGCAAAAAAGGTATCACAACTAGCTGCAAGAGGTATTTTACAGCAAGCCTCTATCGAGCCTATCGTGAGTTGGCGCAACCCGATGGGCTGCGGGAGGGGTGGAGATGCAGGTCATAAACGTCGAGTCAATCGAAGCGGTTATCGTCGATTTGCCGTTGCGTCGTCTGCAGCGTTTCTCGGCGCTCGGGACGAATCGACAAAGCGCCGTCATCATTCTGGCCCGCTCGACCGACGGCGTTGTCGGCATCGGCGAGGCTGTGACGCCCGGAGGGCCATGGTGGAGCGGTGAGAGTGTCGAATCCATAAAACTGCACATTGACCAATACCTTGCGCCGCTGGTCATCGGCACCAATGCATTCCTGCTCGAATCGTTGCAGCGGAACATGAACAGCGCGTTGCATGGCAATTTTTTCGCGAAAGCCGGGCTCGAGATGGCCTTGCTCGATCTCATCGGCAAGACCCTCGATTTACCCGTTTCCCATCTGCTAGGCGGCGCATGCCGCGACTCAATTGAGGTCCTGTGGCCGCTGGCCACGGGCGATATCGATCAAGAAATTGCCGAAGCCGAGCAGAAGATCGAAGCGCGCCTGCATCGTACGTTCAAGCTCAAGATGGGCGCGTTGCCTGTTGACGAAGACGTTCGCCGCGCTACTGCTATCGCGCGCGCTCTGGACGGTAAGGCGACGGTTCGTGTTGATCCGAACGAAATGTGGAACGAGTCGACGGCGACTTGGGCGATGCATCGATTGCAGGACGTCGGCATCGAACAGATCGAGCAACCGGTTCCGCGTTGGAACGTTGAAGCGATGGCTCGTCTATCCCAGCGGTTCGATATCGATGTCATGATCGACGAAGGCATGTGCACCGGGCACGAGCTGCAGCGCATCATAGCGCTGCGCGCCGCGGACACAGTGTCTTTAAAGGTGATGAAGTCGGGTGGCCTGCGCGCGACCAAGGTTCTGGCGGATGTTGCGGCTCAATCCGGCCTGGTGCTCTACATGGGCACATTTCTGGAAACCTCAATCGGTACGGCCGCCAATATGCAGCTTTGCGCAACGCTGCCGGAGCTCCCGTTGGGTGGCGAGCTCATCGGGCCTCTGCTGATGGCTGAGGATCTCTGCACCCAACCAGCCCGCTACCGCGACTTCAAGCTGTGGCTAAACGAAGGGGCTGGCATTGGCGCGACGCTCGATTTCGACAAACTGAATCACTATCGGCGCGATCGGGGCCGGCGAACAACGGCTGTGGTGTCGGTGTAATGCGTAGCAAGCACCGTAGTCCAATGCACCCACAACGCCGTGCTGGTGCTATTTCGATACGACCGCAAAACAGTTACCAAAAACAAGAGGAACGACGATGCCGGATCGTGCGTCCGCTGTAGAGACAGACGTACTCATTGTTGGAACCGGTCCTGCAGGATCGAGCGCGGCGGCGCTGCTATCGACTTACGGCGTGCCCAACATGCTCGTCAATAAGTATGGCTGGACCGCGCGAACGCCGCGGGCGCACATCACAAATCAACGCACCATGGAGGTGTTACGCGATCTTGGCCTCGAGAGCGAGGCCGTCAACCTTGCCGCGCCGGCGGATCTCATGGGCGAGAACACGTATTGCACCAGCCTCGCGGGTGAGGAGCTCGGTCGCATCAAGACTTGGGGTACGCACCCAAATCGTCGTGCTGACTACGAGCTCGCAAGTCCGACTTCAATGTGCGACCTGCCACAGAATCTGCTCGAGCCCATACTCGTGCGAGCGGCCGCTCACCGCGGTAGCAAAGTTCGATTCGATACCGAGTACCTGCATATGGAGCAGGACGACCAAGGCGTCACATCGACCCTGCTCGATCGCATCACTGGTCAGGAGTTCACCGTTCGGTCGCGCTACTTGATCGGCGCCGATGGCGCGAACTCGAAGATCGTTGACGACGCGGCAATGCCGGTCGAAGGCAAGATGGGTCTGTCCGGCTCGATCAATATGGTTTTCGAAGCCGACCTGTCGAAGTACGTCGCGTATCGACCGAGCGTGCTCTATTGGGTTATTCAGCCGGGTTCGGACGTTGGCGGTCTTGGTATCGGCGTCGTTCGGATGGTACGCCCGTGGCACCGTTGGCTCGCGATCTGGGGTTACGACGTCGACGACGGTCCGCCTGAAATGACCAATGAACTTGCGATGCAGATTGTTCACAAGCTCATTGGCGACGACACGGTCCCAGTGAAGATCGACGCCACGTCGACGTGGACCGTCAACAACGCGTACGTTACGCGCAACATCAACGGTCGGGTGTTTTGTATGGGTGATGCAACCCATCGACACCCACCGACAAACGGCTTGGGCTCGAACACGTCAATCCAGGATGCCTTCAATCTAGCCTGGAAAATGGCGCTGGTACTCGGTGGCAAAGCCGCGCCAGAACTCCTCGAGACCTACGACACCGAGCGCTCGCCCGTTGCCGAGCAAATCGTCAAACGCGCCAACAAAAGCCTCGGTGATTTCCCGCCCATCCTGCAGGCCTTGGGACTGTTCGACACCAAGGATCCTGTGCAGATGCAGAAAAATATGGCCGCACGCAAGGACTCGACCAGCGAGGCGGCGGAGCAGCGCGCGGCACTGATCAAAGCCATCGACTCGACGCACTACGTCTACAACGCCCACGGCGTTGAAATGAACATGCGTTACGCGTCGACCGCGGTGGTGCCAGATGGCACGCCGGACCCGGGATTCAAACGCGACGCCGAGTTGTATCACGAACACAGCAGCCGTCCTGGCGCGCCGATTCCGCATGCTTGGTTGCAGCACGGGTCCGAGAAGGTCTCGACGCTGGATCTTTGCGGCGGCGGCAAGTTTTCACTCGTCACCGGAACCGGCGGCGAGGCCTGGGTCGATGCTGCTGCTGACGTTTCAGCAAAGCTCGGCGTGCCGATCAGCGCGGCGGTAATCGGCCCGGGCAAGGCCTTCGAAGATCCCTACGGCGATTGGGCCCGGATACGCGAAATCGACGAGAACGGCGCACTGCTGGTGCGCCCGGATTTCATTGTTGGGTGGCGCAGCCACTCGTTGCCCGCAGATGCAGAGCGGCAGCTGTTGAAGGCCATGCAGCAAGTACTCGGCACAGCCGAGTAATCACCGAACGAGGAGCAAGCATGAGTCAGATGAGCACGATCGTTTCAAAAAGTACGTCGAGTCCGGCGTTCGAAAAAATCGGTGTCACAACTTTCGTCAAACCGCGTCACGGCGAGCAGATGAACTTCGAAGTCAATCTGGTGGCGGAATCTGGCGAAGGGATGCAGAAACGGGCGTTGGTTGAGCCGAATCTGCCGACCTGGAGCCCATTCGAGCTCAATTGCGATGAGGGTGGTGCGCTGGGTGGCACGGACGACGCGCCACCACCGCTTGGCTATCTTTCGGCCGGAATCGCGTTCTGTTTGCTGACTCATCTAACGGCCTTCGTGCGGGCCAAGAAGATGGACATTCAAAACATCCGCATTGAGCAGCGAACCAAGTTTTCGACAACGCTGGTCACCGATGCCGAACAGGAAGGTGATTTCCGTGGTCGATGCGAGGGCGTTGAAACGCACGTCATCGTCGAAGGCAACCAATCGCCGGAGGAAGTTGCGCAACTCGCGCAGGCCTCCGAAAACGCCTGCATGGCTATGCAGGCCATCATGAACGCAACGCCGACCAACACGACGTTGTATCTGAACGGATCGCGGATTTGAACCGGAATCAAACTCGATTCGACATCCGATTTTTAAGGGGGAGACGATGAAATCTACTAGGCTGCTTTTTGTGAGTTGCGGCTGTTTTCTCGTTGCAGAAGCGTACGGTCAGGTGCTGGACGAAGTCGTGGTCACCGCGACGAAAAGGCAAGAGAGTTTGCAGGATGTGCCTGTGTCGGTGGCTGCGATCACCGGCGACACCATCGACAATATGGGTGTCGTCGACATGGAGGAGGTCGCACTCTACATACCGAATTTTGAAGCATCGATCTCGACGATCCTTCCCAATCTTTACGTTCGTGGGCTCGGCACCGGTACGTCGCACTCCATCGAACAGCCGGTCGGCCGTTTCGTTGATGACGTATACATCGGCCGCGGTGCCGCAAGTCTGCTGAGCTTCATGGACGTTGCTGCGGTCGAAGTGCTCCGCGGTCCACAGGGCACGCTATTCGGTAAGAACACGCTGGCTGGTGCAATGATCGTGCGCACCGGCGAGCCGACCGACACCTTCGAAGCCGATGTGTCGGCCAGCTACGGTTCTTACAGTACGAACGGTAACTTCAGCGAATACGAAGGATACGTGTCTGGGCCGATCACGGAATCGCTGCGTGGGCGTTTCGCCCTTCGCTATTCGGACAGCGATGGCTACGTCGAGAACCGTCTGAATGGCCCGAACGGTGGCATCCGCGAAGACATCGGTTTCCGTCTCAAGCTCGACCAGGATATCGGCGAGAACACCCGCATTCAGCTAAAACTCGAACACGGCGACTTGGATGCGGAAGGCAATACGTCACTGGAGATCGTCGGGCCGCCCGAAAGCAATCCGGGTCTTGCCAATGTGTTTCAGTTCTTCTCGCCGGGCTGGACACCCGATCTTGACTGGGTTGCGGACTACGCGTGCGGTGACGATCCACCGGTCGTCCAAAGTCTGCCGGGCTTCTGCCCGGATCGAGATCAAGAGGTCCAGGCGGCCGTACTGCGGGTCGCGCACGATTTCTCGGCCGGCGAGTTTCTGTCGATCAGTGCTTTTCAGCGCTACGAGTTTCTTGATCGCTTCTACGCCATTGATATGGGCATTGCCGGTGGTGCGTATAACGCGGTGCGTGACGAGGATTACGAGTCGATCACGCAAGAGTTTCGTTTCACGTCAGAAGCCGAAGGCAACTCCGACTACATCATTGGCGTTTATCTCGAACAATCGGATCTTTTCCGTTACAGCAATACCGACATCGATTTTCGAACGTTCCCGGGATTGCCGCTTGCCGTGCAACAGGACGAGGTTTTCGATCAGCGCACCGAGACCATTGCGATCTTCGGTCAGTATCGCTACCGCTTTACCGACCAATTCACGTTGTCGCTAGGCGGTCGATACACCGATGAAGAAAAGACTTATACCTTTGTTCGATTCTACGAGCCGTTCGCAACGCCCTACGACCCGACGACTCGCGTCCCATTTGCGCCGGGACCTTTCGGTCCGCTAGAAGCGGCTGTGAGTCGACCGGATCTGAATCGTGCGGAAAACCGATTCACGCCGTCGGTGAGTCTTCAGTACGACGTGTCGGACACGCTGATGCTGTTTGCGACCGTATCGCAGGGCTACAAAGCCGGTGGCTTCAGTGATCGCGTGCCGGAAGACCCCAACGCCAACATTCAGTTCGAAGAGGAGATCAACAACGCGGTTGAGCTTGGTATGAAGGGATTGTTCGCCAATGGTGCCCTTGAACTCAACGCCACGGTTTTCCACATGCGTATCGACGACCTGCAGGTCTCCTCAGCGATTCCGGGTACGGTAGCGTTTCAAGTTCAGAATGCAGCGGAAGCGGTCAGTCAGGGCGTCGAAATCGACGGTCGTTGGTCAATCAACGAAAACCTGCTGATCGGTGGGAACCTTGCGTACACCGATGCTTTTTACGACAGCTTCCCGAATGCCGACTGCACGCCCGGTCAGGCCGCAGCGATAGGGCCGGGCTGTACGCAGGACCTAACCGACCGCACGTTAATATTCGCGCCGGAGTGGAAAGGCACGCTGTTCGGTGAGTTCAGCACGGAAATCGTCAACGGCTGGAATCTACTCATTCGCGGCGACGTCACCTATTCGGACGAATACTTCACTGAAACGCCACTTGCGCCGGGCGTCCGCCAAGGCGACTACCAGGTCTACAACGCTGCTGTCTGGTTTTCAGATTCCGAAGACAAGCTGCGCATTGGCTTCATTGGGCGCAATTTGACGGAAGAAGCCTATCGCCGCTTTGGCCTCGCGAGTCCCGGATCGTCGGTTTATCTGGCCGAGGCGAATCTGCCGCGACGTCTCAGCTTCAACCTGGAATACAACTTCTAATCGTCGACTTGACGATGTTGCCTGTCCCCATCCTCAGCGCGAGGGACGCCGCCGGACTCGTCAAGTCCGGCGACGTTCTTCTCGTTGGCGGATTCGGCATGACGGGAAATCCGGTGCAATTGCTGCACGCGCTGGCTGACCGAAGCGACGTAGATAGTCTTACCTACGTCGGCAACAACGTTGGTGAGCCGGGTCTCGGTGGCGGACGCCTGCTGCGTAACGGTCAGATCAGCAACGCAATCGGTTCGTTTTTCACGAGCAATCCAGAAGCCGTGGCCGCCGCGCAAAGCGGCGCTATGTCGACCGAATTGCTGCCGCAAGGCACGCTTGCTGAAGCGCTGCGTGCGGGTGGTGCCGGAATCGGTGGCTTCTACACTAAGACCGGCGTGGGCACCGACATCGCGCGCGGTCGCGACACCCGAGTCATCGATGGCGACGAATACGTTTTTCAACCGGGCATCCGCGGCGATGTCGCGTTTATCCGGGCCTGGGCTGCCGATTCCGCAGGCAACCTCCAGTACCGCCAAACCGAGCAAAATTTCAATACGGCGATGGCAACCGCTGCCGATATCGTTGTCGCCGAGGTCGAGCACATTGTCGATGTGGGCAAACTGGACGCCAATGCCATACACACGCCCGGCTGCTACGTCGACTATCTGGTCCAAGCACCACTAACCGTCGAAGCGCTCGGATCATCCGCGGACATCACGGCCAGTCGCTTGGGTGCAAGCGAGCAGCGGTTGGCCATTGCTCGTATGGCTTTACGCGAATTGAAGCGCGGCGAGATCGTCAACCTCGGCATTGGCATCCCAACGTTGGTTGCTGATCTGCTGCAGCCGACCGATGGGATTACGCTGCACACGGAAAACGGCATGCTCGGTGTTGGTCCCGCACCGATCAGCGGTGGCGCGCTCGACTATCCGGTCAATGCCGGCAAGGTTCCGGTGACCGAACTGCCAGACACCAGCTATTTCGACAGCAGCGCATCGTTCGCGATGATTCGCGGCGGTCATGTTGATGTAGCGGTCATGGGCGCGCTGCAGGTCGATCAGTCCGCGTCGATCGCCAACTGGGCCGTTCCTGGCCGACCTTTGCTCGGTGTCGGCGGCGCTATGGATCTGGCGAACGGCGCACGGCGACTCATTGTCACGATGACGCACGTCAATCGCGACGGGTCGGCAAAGCTGGTACGCGAATGCACGCTGCCGCGAACGGCTGGAGGGGTCGTTGATACCGTCATAACGGATTTGGGCGTGTTTCGCTTTGTCGACGGCGCGCTGTACCTAACGGCTCTTGTACCAGAGGTCAGTGTCGACGACGTGAGAAATCGCACCGAAGCAGAGTTTGCAGTTCGCATCGAATGAACCGTTCGGCGATAACCTTGCGTTGCGACGTTCATCGAGCGAGCCACACTGTGACCGAAGGCCGAAATGCGGCCGGTTGCCTTTGGTACGGTATCGCCCTTCATAAAATGTGACTCGACGCCGCTACGACAGCGTTGCGGCTAGCAGCAGGCAGATGGCAGCCGAGGTCGAGCCCAACGTCCTGACATGATTTAGCCAGGTCCAAACCTGGCAATAGCGTGGCCAATACGTCGCCGCGGAATCACCGGCCTTTGGCATGGCGGCCAGTCGCTCGTTCATCGGCACATTGCCGACTACCGTGACTGCAACCACCGTCACAAGATAGATTGCTGCAGCCCCAATCATCAGTGGCTGCGCGTCGCTGTCGACGCGAAACCAGGCGTAGCCCGCGATTGCGGCAGTGATCGGCGCGAGCGCAAAGAATAGAAACAAAAAAACCGAGCGCAAAACGGTGCGATTGATCTGCTGCATTGCGTCGATCCCGGCGACCGGCTCGGCCTGTGCCAGGCCCCGCATGATGAAATCGGAAAACGCCAGGAACACGCCGGCGACGAGAACGCATGCGATGCCCGCGAACAAGCACACGAATGAAAGCACTGGCAATGTCATTACGAGTCTCCTTGGGTAGTCTCGCTGGCATCGCGCCGGCATTGGATCGGCGCCGGAGCGATGCCGCGTTGGTGGTCGATGATCGCTTGATCAATCACGCAGCGGCTTCGAAGGCGCCGGTGGCCGCGGCTTCGCGGGCGTAATCGCGAAAGTCCTTCGCGTCGCGGCCGAGCGCCCGTCGTACGCCGTCGGTGACGTGTGCGTTGCGGCCATCGAGAACCGTTGCAAAGAGGTAATCGAGTACCCAGACGACATCGTCCGGTACCTGCGCCGCCTTCAGTCCACCGATAAACGCATCGTGTGCGATCGGTACGTACGCGACTTTCCGACCGGTGGCTTGCGACAGCTCATCGGCAAGATCGTCAAAGGTCAACAGGCGCGGGCCCGTGAGATCGTAGATCTGGCCGTCGTGACCAGGCTCGGCGAGCGCGGCGACGATGACGTCGGCTATGTCATCAACGTCGATCCAGGGCTCGGCGACCGAGCTCGCCGGCAAGGTGATTGCACCGGCCCGAACCATGTCGACGAAGGCACCTTCGGAGAAGTTTTGGTTGAACCAGCTGGCGCGAACGATCGTGGAGTCGATGGCGCTCGCCTGCACGATGCGTTCACAGGCCTGTGCTTCTTCCTCACCGCGTCCCGATAGAAGGACGAGTTTGCGCACGCCGTGGTGCTCGGCTTTTTTGACAAAGGTGCGGATGGCATCGGTAGCGCCAGGCATGGCGAGATCCGGTACATAGTTAATGTATGCAGCACTTACGCCTTCGAGGCAGGCATCCCACGTCTGCTCGTTGTTCCACTCGAATGCCGGTGTTGCGGCGCGCGACCCGAGGCGCACCGGTAAAGCGCGCTCTTTGAGCCGCGCGGCGACGCGCCGGCCAGTCTTTCCGGTCGCGCCGAGAACCAGAGTCAATTCAGGGCTTGCTTGGTTTTGCTGAGTGTTGGTCGTCATGGCTTGCTCCAGGTCAATGAAAGTGCAAGCCCATCGTCGCGCTCTAACGACCGTCGTTCTTGACGCCCGATGCCAAGCTCTTGACCGCTCACGCCAACGCGTGGCGAATTAGGTCTTCAGGCGATAGGAGCGCGGTGTTTGTCCGGCCCAGCGGCGAAACGCTCGGTTGAACGCGCTCTGTTCGGAGAATCCGGTTAGGAAGGCAACTTCGGCCAGGGGATATTCGGTCTCGCGCAGCAATTTTTCGGCCAGCTGACGCCGCGACTCATCGACGAGCTGTTGGTACGACATTCCACGATCGGCCAAACGACGCTGCAAGGTCCTCGCGCTGACGCCGAGCTGCGCGGCAATTTCGGACATTTTGGGTATGCCGCCGCTCAGATGCTGCGACACTTCAGTGCGCACCTGTCGATCAACGGATGGCTCGTCGTTGAAGCGCTGGAGCGCACTGTCGAGATGCGTGTCGAAAAAAGCGGCGATGCTAGGGTCGCCGAGCCGGTTCGGCTGCGCGACCGTCGCAGGTGCCATGCGCAACGCGTCCATGTTCGTGCCGAAGTACACGGGGCAACCAAAATGCCGCTCGTGTACGTCGTCGCCGGCCGGTTGTGGGTGTTTGAAGTAAATCGCTGACGGTTGAAACGATTGGGACGAGATCTCGCGGCTGATGGACGCGATACTCGCAATCGTCGCCTCATTCGACAATCGCAATCCGAGCCTGCGCTCGCCGTCACGATGCAGCAGCATGTACACACCGTCGTCAGCGTCGCGAACTTCGTAGGTCGAAACGCTAGTCAGCACGCGCGCATAGCGTTCAGCGCGCTCATAGGAGCCGCGCAATGTCGGCGCCGACTTAAACGCTAAACCGAATGCGCCGTAGTTGTCGCAGCGCATCGAGTCACCCGTGCGCAGTGGGAGGTCGATGGCATTTGGGTCGGTGGCTGCAATGCGCTCTAGCAAGCCGTAGTAATCGCCGTCCGACACCATCACAGACGGGTCGACTGCGGCGTCTGGATCGACGCCGACCGACGCCAGCAACGCTCGCTTGTCGAGCGACTCGTGGGTCTGACGTATAACCTTGTGTACGAACAACGACGTTATTTGCCCCATCGGCAATTAATTAGCACCCGACGTCGCTGCTGAAAAGTGGCCGGATCGGATGATCCGGCCACCATTGGCAGGTTTACAGGCCTAGCGTTGTGTTCGACGGCAGCTCCGGACGGGGCACTTCGCCCGGAGGTGCACAGCGACATGCGTCGGCGCGATGCCGAAACGTTCGCTCACAAACCAACACTTCCGGCGTTGGGCAACGTGCCTCGGCGGTCGTTTCGCTGAGGCGATTCAGGTGACTCGCGCAGCCAGCCGCCAACAACGCCGCCAATGCGAATACGTGCCAACGCAACCGATAACAAATCTCACTGCATTTCATCACAAATCCTTATTGATAGCTTTGCTATCCAAAAGAGAACGTGATGTATAGTCGGGGACGTCGCTAGCGCGCATCCAACGATTAATCGTGAACCACGCCATCAGGAGTTGTGATCGATGCGAAACCTGGACGTCACCGCTTTACGCAGTCTGATTGCCGTGGCCGATGCCCGCGGCGTTACTCGTGGCGCCGAGCGCGTCAATCTGACGCAGTCCGCCGTCAGCATGCAGATCAAGCGGCTCGAGCAGCAGATGGGTCACGCGCTGCTGCAGAAAGACGGCCGCGGCGTCGTGCTCACACGCGCCGGCGAGCAGTTACTTGCCTACGCGCGACAAATCGTCGCGATCAACGATGAAGCTTGGTATCGCATGACCGAAGCGGAGTGCGCAGACGAAGTCCGTATCGGTGTGCCTTCGGACGTTGTCTATCCGCACGTGCCTAGGATTCTCCGCCGCACGCGCGAGTTGATGCCCCGCTTACGCTTGCGTTTGGTATCGAACCTGACCCGCGAGCTGAAAACGCAATTCGATGCTGGGCAGCTGGATCTGATCCTGGCGACCGAAGATCGCTTGGGCGCTGGCGGCGAAACGCTTCGAGTCGCGGAGCAACACTGGTGTGGCGCGCTCGGCGGCACCGCTCGGCTGCAGGAACCGTTGCCCGTCGCGGTCTGCAATCACTGCGCGCTGCTGCCCGGCATTGAGCGGTCGCTGACGGCTGCACGGCGTCGCTGGGAGCGGGTCAGCGATACTGACTCCGATCACGTCATTAGCGCGCTCGTGTCTGCGGACCTCGCTATTACGACGGTGTTGGATACGCAGTCCTTGCCAGGTGGCGAGCGCATTGTCGACGGCAGCCTGCCGGAACTGGAATCGGTCCGTATCAATCTCTACGCAACGTCACTCGACCGACCGTCGGTCGATGGTTTGGTGCGCATCTTTCGCGATGAGTTCCGGGGCGGCAATGTCGTTGATGACGCCGTCGGACCGGTGCGCTTAGTCGACGGACGACGTGCGAGTTAACAGGCGCTTCGCGGAGGTCGGCAGTTCGGCCAGCCAGGTCTTGCCTGGAATCTGCGTCTGATCGCCCAACCGCATCGAGAACTTGAGCGATCGGCTGAGCGCTGCTGCAAACAAGCGTTGGTAGTACGGTAAGCGCCATTCGCAGATCGGCAGTCCGTCTTCCAGCGGGTCACGTGACTGCATCTTTTCGACAAAGCCGTCGAAAAACTGCGCCATCGCGTCGGCGACCAGGCTTTCGCCACGAAGGTTCTCGGCGGGCTCAATCGACCAGGTCGAGTCGTCGTGAAGACGACAGGTGCCGGCAAACGCGCGCTCTTTCTCGACCGACCGCCATTCAGTCGGAGCGATCAAGCTAAGTACCCAACGACCGTCGTCGAAATACAAGTAGTAGTCTTTATTGAAGACGGGTTTGAAGCTGAACGAGGCGGACAGCACCAGCAGCGACGTGAAGTAATCGGCCAAGATCTGGCCCGACGGTTTTGCCGTAACCCCGCGCGGCGTGCTGTAGTCCCAGTCGCGTAGAAAGCCAACAACCCCTTTGCCGTCCGGATTGCGTTCAGTTACGGCTGTAACTGAACTCGCACGTGCCGATGTCGGGAACCTCGAATCCTTTGTCTTATCTGAGTCCATGTATACGAAAAGCACTCGGGCCGTCAGCTCAAGCCGTTATTGTACTGGTCGAACATAAGGAATGCGTCAAGACTGGTCGCTTAATGTGCCACTGGCATAATCGACTGGCCGTTTTTTGGTAACGGAATTGCGAACCATGGTTGGACACGGCTCGGTTGCGTCGGCTCGCACGCCTGGTGCTTTGATAGCGCTCGTTGTGGCGCTTCTGTTGACGTCTTTGGCGTCGGCACAGGGCAATGGCGACACACGTGGGGTCGTCGTTACCGATGTTGGACCAAGCTCCGAAACGGAAGCGGCCACTATCCGCGTCGGCGACCGCTTGCTGGCGTGGCGCGTCGAAGGCTCGCAGGTGTGGACCCCCTTGCAGAGTCCGTTCGACTTGGCGTTTCAGCAAACCGTCTGTCGCGTCGGCTGCATTGTCGAGATTCGCGGCGAGCGTGAATCGTCGCCGATGCAGTGGCAGCTGCGCGCGGGCGATTGGCGAGTGACGACACGGCCGTTTACGACACGGACCGCGTCAATCGATGAGACGCTCAACAACGATCAATTGCAGCGCCTAGCCGATGACGCACGCCAAAGCGGCGATGCCGGCGCGGTCGCATGGGCGCTCGCGAAACTGATCACGCGTTTCTCGAGTAACGATGACTGGGAGGCAACGAACCGCCAACTTGCCGCGCTGGACGAGGTGGGCGACGTTTCTTACCGGCTGGCAGCGCTGATCGACTCCATCGGTGCGTTGGGTCGCTCAGTGCCGCACGAACGCATGCAGGTGTTGATTGACGCCGCCGAAACCTTGGTCAGCGATGAGCGAGCAGCGGGCCCGGCCCGATTGCGCGCGCAACTGCAGCTGGCCGAGTACGGCGCGCGTCGGGGTCAGCTCGACCTTGCCGAGTTTCACTTGACGGCTGCGGAGAAGACGATCACACGCGACGGGCTCGATTCGCCGTTCGTCGCGGAGGTGCGAACACTGCGCGGCGCGATAAGCGTCATCATCGGAGATCTGCCCGGCGCGGACAGGGCGCTGACCGAAGCGCTCGCGGTATTGGATCGCGTTCCTGGCCGTACCGATTACGCGCGCTTTTGGGCGTTACGCAGTCTCGGCATATCAGCGACCATTCAAGGGCGCCTCGATGAGGCTGAAGCGTACTCGACCGAGGCATTGCGACTCGTCGAGCGCACGCGCGACAGCGGTGCCGAAGCGCGTCTCCTGAACAACCTCGGTATTTTGTTCGTCAAGCGCGGCGACATGGCGCGCGCCGAGTACTACTACCAGCGCGCGATGGCGCTCAATAAATCGCTCGGGTCTTTTCTGAGCTACGCCTACAACCTCGCGAATCTCGGCGACTTAGCCATTGCACGCCAAGACAACGAGCGTGCCGCCGCACTGTTTCAGACCGCGCGCGAGACGATTCTCGAGCAAAGTCCAGACAGTGCCGACGCCGCGCAGGTCACAACGATGCTGGCACACGCGCAGTTTGAGCTCGGCCAGTTTGCCGAGGCCGAACGCAACTATCGGTGGAGTCTGGCGCTCTACGAACGGGTGGCGCCAGGATCGCTCTACACGGCCGACGTGCGCATTGGCCTCGGTGACGTTGCGCTGAAGACCGGCGATCAACAAGACGCACTCAATCACTTCAGTGCCGCCTTGGCGGCCCGTGGCAGTCAGATTCCCGGCAGCGTCGAGCACGCCGAAGCCCATGTCTATTTGGGCCTTGCGCTAAAGGCCTTGCAGCGTTTCGACGAGGCGAGGGCGCGCTTTGAGGCCGCTGAGGAAATCCTCGCCACGCTGGCGCCAGACAGCATGGAGTACGCCAACACATTATTTCAGCTCGGCCAGGTCGCGCAGCTGCAGAACGATACCGCCGCTGCACTTAAATTCTATGAGACGTCGGTAGCGGCCGCCGAACGGCAAACGGAACTGCTCGGCGGCGCGGACGATTCGCGCGCCGCCTTCTCGGCCAAATACGCCGAACTGTTCGAAGGCTATGTCGATCTGTTGCTCGCTATCGACCGTCCGGCAGATGCTTTCGCCGTCTTTGAGCGCTATCGCGCGCGACTGTTGCTTGCGATGCTGGCCGAGCGCGAATCAACGATACGCTTCGCTTTGCCGGACGAACTGGCGGCAGAGCGCCAGCAACTCGAACAAGCCTACGCGGACTCGCGCGCTGAGCTGATGATCATGACCGAGGAGGGTGCCGACGACGCAACGCTCGCCAAGGCGCGGCAGGACATCGTCCAGGCCGAAGTCGCACGCAATGCGTTGACACAGCGTTTGCGAGCCGTCGCCGAAGGATTCGTTAGGCTGCGCTATCCGCGATCGCTATCGCTGGTCGAGGCGCAGCGCGCGTTGGACGACGGCACCTTGGCGCTGTCTTATCGCGTGACCGATCGCGGCACGACATTGTTCATCGTCGCGCGCGATCGTTTCGACGTCATCGCGCTCCAGGACACCAACGAAACTTTACGCAATCTGGTAAGCCGGTTTCGATTGCTAATCGATCTGGGTCGTAATGGCGGTGACGCCAACGCGGCGTTGCAAGAGGTCGGTACCGCTCTGCATAACCGGTTGGTTTCGCCAGTGGGCGATCTTTCCGGCTACGAGCGTTTGCTCGTCGTTGCTGACGGGCCGTTGCACGGGTTGCCGTTTGCCGCGTTGGTGGCAGGGCGCTCCGAAGCCGGCGATCGACCGCGTTATCTGGTCGAATCCATCCCAGTTCACAAAACGCTGTCATTGACGCTCTACGATGAGCTGCGTCAATCGCGCACGAGCCTCGACGGCAATTTTCGCGTCGCCGCTTTTGCCAATGCGAGCGGCAGCGACGGCGTCGCCGATCCAGTCAGCTACGTGTCGGCCGTATTGGCGACGGCTCGGACGCTGGAACCATTGCCATGGAGCGCTGACGAAGTCCGGCAAATTGCCAATGTCTACGGCGGCGACATGTCGTTCGCCGAGGACGACTCGGCCAGCGAACCCCTGTTTGTCGACCGTGCGGCTGACGCTGACATTGTGCACATCGCCGCGCATGCCATTGTCGATGAACAGAGTCCGCTGGACAGCGCGCTCGTGTTTGAGCTGAACGACGGCGGCGCAGCAGCCGAGGACGGCTTGCTGCAAGCCTGGGAAATTTTTGACCGACTGCGCCTGCGGGCCTCGCTGGTTGTCCTCTCGGCGTGCCGCACCGGATTCGGTCGCGAGACCTCGAGCGAAGGCTTGCTGGGGTTGCAGCGCGCGTTTCTGTACGCCGGCGCACGCTCGGTCGTGTCATCGCTATGGAACGTCGCCGACCGCTCGACACGCGATCTGATGGTCGAATTTCACGTCCGGTTGGAAGCCGGCGCCGACGTCGATAGCGCACTGCGCGATGCGCAGCTCGCGCTGTTGCAAGGCGAACAACGCTCGGCCGGCAAAGAGCGTGGGCTCATTGATCGGCTGCTCGGCGATGACGACGTGACCAGCGATTTCAGTCATCCCTACCACTGGGCAGGTTTCGAACTTGCCGGTGACTACCGAGCGCTGCGGTAGCGCGCACGGCGACCCGACCCGTCGCGCTGCTGCGCGACGCGCTTTTCATATTCCCGTCACACCGCCGTCAGAAACGCGGCGGATGCTGGAATATGTCAAAACTTATACGGGAAGGGGATATGCCATCTAATCGCACACTCCGCTGGTTGAGTGGACTGGCAACGATGTTGGTTGCAGCGACGGCCGGCGCCACCGATCTTGCCTGCGGGCCAATCGATTTCGGTGACGACGTCATACACCAAGCCAAAGGTACCGTTCGGTTCTCGCAGTTCAACGCATCGCTCAATCGTTTCAATGAGGGCGATCTAATCGCCGATCTGAGCGACGGCAGCAATGCGCAAGCGGCAGCGGTCGCTGAGATCATCCAACGGGTTCGCCCCGATGTGCTACTGATCAACGAGTTCGATTTCGATGCCAACGGCACTGCAGCCCATCTGTTCCAGGCGAACTATTTAGGCGTCAGCCAAAACGGCGCTGCGCCCATCCACTATCGCTTTGTCTATCAGGCACCGTCGAACACCGGGATCCCGGCTGGCTTTGACTTCAACAACGACGGCAGCGTCGGCGGGCCGAACGATGCGTTCGGCTTCGGCTTCTTCCCGGGTCAGTTCGGCATGTTGATGCTGTCGAAGTACCCGATACTCGATCATCGCATTCGCACGTTTCAAAACTTTCTCTGGGCAGACATGCCAGGGGCGTTGCTGCCCGACGATCCGGCGACGCCGGAGCCCGCCGACTGGTACAGCGCCGAGGAGCTGAACGTATTCAGACTGTCGTCCAAGAGTCATTGGGACGTGCCAATCCGCATCGGATACGGCGTCATACACGTGCTCGTCAGTCATCCGACTCCGCCGGTGTTCGACGACCCGCCATTTACGCCCGAAGGCGTCGATTTCAACGGCCGCCGCAATCACGACGAAATTCGTTTCTGGGCCGACTACGTTGGGCCGCGTCGCGATGCCACGTACATCGTCGATGACCATGGTCGCCGTGGCGGTCTGCGGGCCTGGGGCAACCGCCGCTTCGTCATCATGGGCGATCAGAATGCCGACCCGTTTGACGGCGACAGCACCGGCAATGCGATATTGCAGCTGCTCGATAATCCGCGTGTTGATTCGAGCGTAGCCCCTGGCAGTGCCGGCGGCGTCTTCGCCGCAGCGGCACAGGGCGGCGCGAATGCCGATCATCTCGGCAGTCCGTTCGTCGACACGGCCGATTTCGCGGATGGCGCGCCCGGCAACTTGCGAGTCGATTACGTGTTGCCGTCCAAGCGCGGTCTCGAGCCGACCTGTGGCGGTGTGTTCTGGCCGCAGCCGCAGGAAGCGGCCTTCGAGCTGGTTGGAAACTTCCCATTCCCGAGTTCAGACCATCGGATGATCTGGCTCGACATCGAGGTCGACAGCCGGCCCTGGTACCGCTGGTAGCCTGACCCAAACGCCCCGGAGCGGTTCGCGCTCCGGGGCGTTCCTGCCGCTTTGCCCGAGTCCGGGCAGGGCTCGCCGCTGACCATTCCGGGCAGCTGACGCCGCCGCTTGCAACATAAGTTCCACAGGTGCCGCCGACCACAGCGCCACCCTGCGGATCTGCACGCCCCAAAAACGTCCATCGGGTCCGCCGCTTACGGCCACTGGCAGCGCCGTCGGGCGGCTATGCCAGGCGATGGCTTCGATTGTCATTGTCTTGTAATACTCATGTGTGCAGAATAGGCACACATGAGTGGATCTATGTCGGAATTTGCCCGTGCGGCGTGTCGTCGGTTGTTGCGACCGATCGCCCGGATGCTGCTTCGGCTGGGTTTGAGTTGGAAGGAATTTGCGGAGATCGCCAAAGTGGTTTTTGTCGAGATCGCCAGAGAGGACTACGGGCTGCACGGTCGCCCGACCAACGCGTCGCGCGTTGCGATGATGACCGGCCTCAGCCGCCGCGAAGTCGGTGAGATCCGCAAACGCCTCGAGAGCGAAGCGCCGCTCGACGTTGCACCGAGATCGCGGTTGTCGCGGGTATTGACCGGTTGGCACAACGACCCCGAATTCAGTGAACACGGTCTCCCGAGTCTGCTCGGCGCCGATCAGTTTCGCGCGCTGGCGCGGCGCTACGCCGGCGACATTCCCGACCGGGCAATCACCAAAGAAATGATCGCCCTGGAGCTCATGCGCGAACGCGACGAACAGTACGAAGTGTTGCAACGCGATTATGTGCGTGACCCTGCCGATGCCGACATCGTCCGGCAGATGAGCCAGTCGCTGCACGACCACGGTGTGTCGTTGGCGCACAACCTGAACCCACACGATGCGGCGCCTTGGTTTGAAGGCCAAGCCTCCAACACCAACATGCCGCAGGGCAGCGTCGAAAAACTGAATCGACTGCTGCAAACCGATGCACAGGAATTTTTGGAGTTGGTGGACACGTGGCTTTCGGATCACGAGTTGCCGAGCGACGACGGCGCGGAGCGCTGTCGGGTCGGCGTCGGCGTGTATCTGTACGAGTACCCGAACGACTCCGACACCCAATAACAACCCTTTTGCTTACCAGGATGTTTGTTATGTACCCACTGACCAACCGAACCGGTATCGCGCTTGCAACAGCATTGTTGCTCACCGCCTGTGGTGGTGGCTCGGGCGGCGACATTGTTGTCAACGACCCGGGGCCCAGCCAGGGCATCGATCGAACTGGCCTGCGCGTTTTAGGAACCGTCAATCGGTTCAGCAGCGTCGTTGTCGACGGCACGGTATTCGATACCGCCAATGCCACGATCGAGTTTGACGACGATCCGGTTGCCGAAGCGGCGCTGGAGATCGGTCAAGTCGTGTTTGTGGTGGGTGACCGCGACGCTAACGGCAATGCCGCGGCAATGACGATCGTCGGCGACGATATTCTGCGCGGCCCAATCAGCGCGATTGATCCCGCAGCAGAGACGTTCGTGGTGCTGGGGCAGACCGTGGAAGTTGATGTCGACACGGCATTCGACGACGACATCGCGAGCAATTCTATTGCCGGCCTGGCGGTCGATCAAAACGTTGCTGTCAGCGGTTTCTTGCTGCCCGGCGGCGGCGTTGCGGCGACACGCATCGAGGGAGATGACGGCGACGATTTGCAAATCGTTGGTGTGATTACGGCCGTGGACAACGCCGCAATGACGCTCGACATCGGTTCGCAAAGCGTCGATTTCGCCGGTGCCATGCTCGACGATTTCGACGGCCAAATGCCGATGATTGGCGATCTCGTCGAGATCGAAGCAACGATGCTCGACGGCAATGGCGTGCTAGTGGCTACGGAGATCGAACTCGAATCCGACGGCATTGGCGGGGACAATGGCGACGACATCGAGATTGAAGGGGTCATCACCGACGTTGTCTCGGCGTCGGAAATTCGCGTCAACGGATTGGCCGTGCTCATCGACGCACAAACGCAATTCGTTGGCGGCACCACAGCCGATTTGATCGTCGGAGCCGACGTCGATGTCGACGCCGTCGTCAATGCGGACGGCGTCCCGCTGGCCACCGAGATCGAGTTTGAGGTCGACGGTGAAGTGCGCATCGAAGCCGACGTCGAAGCGGTCGATGCGGCCGCTGGAACGCTAACGACGCTCGGCGTCGTTGTCACGGTGCCATCGGATGTGCGAATCGAAGACGACAGCGATGAGGATGATCGTGACTTTGCACTCGCGGACATCAACGTCGGCGATTTTGTCGAGGTCGGTGCCGTTGAGACCGGCGCAAACACCGCCACCGCGGAGCTCATCAAGCGCGACGACGACGACAACGACGGCGAAGCCAAGCTACGCGCCCGCATCGACAGCATCGCCGAACCCGACCTGACCGTGCTTGGCGTACTCGTCCGCACCGATGGCGACACCGAATTTGAAGGTGACGACGATCAAGACTTAGACGCCGCAGCGTTTTTCGCCGCGGCGGCGGTCGGTCGTTTGGTCAGCGTTGACGGCACGTGGGATGGCAACGTCTTGCTCGCCGAAGAAATTGAGCTCGAGGACGAAGAATAATGAATGCAGTCGTATCGACCAATGGCACGCGTATCGAGCGTGCACCCAAACTCAATCGCACGACACGCAGTCTCCCGATCGAACTCGATTGGGCTCGGCTGGACGCGGCCCGAGCGGCGTTCACGACACGGCGGGTCGATCTCATCGACGCCCGGTTTTTATTGACCGACGTGCGCCCAGAAGCCGGTCAGGTCGCCTTGGCGCGCGTACGACGTTTATGCCACCACACGCGATTACAGGATCCGCACGGTCGGCGCGTGACGCTGTTCCCGGGCGACGAGATCATTGTGAGTTTCGGTGACCGGTACGCACCGCAGCAGTTTGAAGCCTACGTCCCGGACACGATCGGGCCGTGCCATTTGGTGGCGTCTGGTGGTATCGCCGCGCAAGCAACAAGCTGGCACAGCCGTATCGGTCGCGGCCCGACCGAGATCGATGTGCTTGGTGTGCTCGGCGATCTCAACGGTATGCCGCTGACGCTCGCCCGCTACGCCATCGACACGCCGCTTGAGCCGGTGCGCCCCGACAAAGTGATTGCCGTCGCCGGCACGTCAATGGATTCGGGCAAGACTATGTCGGCAGCGTATTTGGTGCGCGGTCTGGCCCGTGCCGGCATGCGGGTTGGGGCGGCAAAACTTACAGGCACTGGCGCTTGCAACGATTTCTACCAGGTGCTCGATGCCGGTGCCGCCCACGTCGTTGATTTCACCGATGCCGGCTATGCATCGACGTTTCAAGCGGACGCGGAGGACATTGAAAACATCAACGCGTGTTTGCTGAATGCGCTTGCACGGCGCAACGTTGGTGTTGCCATTGTCGAGATCGCCGATGGCCTACTGCAGCGAGAGACCGCTGCGCTGCTGTCGTCCGAGCGGTTCCGTGCGTCGATCGACGGCATCGTGTTCTGCGCCCAAGATGCGCTCGGCGCACAGTCCGGCGTGGATTGGCTGAACGCGCGTGGCCACAACGTCGTCGCCGTTGCCGGCAAGCTTACGGCTGCCCCACTTGCCGTGCGTGAAGCGATCAGCGTCGTGGATCAGCCGGTGCTTGGGCTCGACGGCTTAGCCGACCCATTCATCGCGCCGACGTTACTCGGTAAACCGTATCAAGACGCTCGATCGGCCTGACGATGAGCAAAGCACCGACAGTCGGTCTCGGCCCGCGCGCCGCGTTTGCGGCAGCACCGCTGCGCTTTGCGCTGCTGGTCAGTACCGCACTGGCGCAAGTCGGCATTGCGCTCGCGCTGTTGTTGGCCGTCCGCCAGGTGGCACTCGGCAATTCGTCGTTGCACTGGCTCGCAGTCGGTATTGCGCTCATCGTCCTTGTTGGTGCTGCCTTGCGCGGTCGCGAACGCTTCGACGCCGAGGCTCTCGGTCAGGCGTATGTTCATTCGATTCGCTTGGCAATGTTCCGCCGACTGCTGAAGATGTCACCGCGATCGGTCAGCGCACAGCCACGTGGTTCGTACGTTGTTCGTTTCGTCGGCGATCTCGCGGCCATCAAGAACTGGATCACCCAAGGACTTGCCGCGCTGATCAGCAGCACGCTGGTGTTGCTGGCCGGTACCGCGATGCTGTACGCCATCGCGCCGGTGTTCGGCATAGCGATACTCGTCGTGTCAGCGCTGACCGCGGCCGCGGCGTGGTGGTTGGCAAACCCGCTGGCCGATGCGAATCGCGTACTGCGCAGCCGTCGCGGCCAGCTAGCGCGATTCGTCAGCGAGCTGCTGCACGCAACATCGGCCGTGCAGGTGCACGGGCAGCAAAAACGTGAGTCACGCAGGCTTGCGCGTCGCGGCGAGCGGGTAATCGGCGCCGCACGGCATCGCGCGGCGATCATCGGACTCGTTCGTGCGATCAGCGAGCTGGCTGGCTACGGACTGTTCATCGGCGTGCTGATTGGCGGCGCTGCCACGATGTCGACGGTCGAGCTCTTGCCGGCCCTGGCGATCGTCTCGTGGCTGCTCGGACCCATTCGTCAACTCGGTCGTGTGTTCGAGTTCTGGCAGTCCGCCCGCGTGGGTCGCGAACGTATCCGATTTTTCTTCTCGAGGCCGATTCAGCCACCGGTGCGCGAACCGCGTCGACCGCGCTGGTCTTCGACGGCGGTCGAATACCAGAACCTCGTGCTGTTCCAAGGCGCACAGCCGGTGTCTGCCAAGATCGCGCCAAAGGCTCGCGTCGCGATCGTCGGACCGAACGGTTCCGGCAAAAGCAGTCTGCTGGCAGCCACCGCCGGCTTGGTCGAGCCACAAAGCGGCGTGATACGCATCGGTGGTCGCACCTTGGGACGAATCGCGCGTCGGCGACTCAGTCGTTCGGTCGTGTTGGCAGCACCGGACGTACCGTTCCTGCGCGGATCGCTGCGTCGCAATCTCAGCTATGGCGGTGATCGAATGTCGGATCTGGATTTTCGCCGCATGCTGCTGCGCCTGCGCCTGTCCCATCTGATTGCCTCGCAACCCGACTCGTCGCGCTACTTGCAGGAGGCCGGCAGCAACCTTTCCAGCGGCGAACGACAGCGGCTCGCGCTGGGTCGCGCGCTGTGGGCTGATCCACACGTGCTGTTGCTCGACGAGGTCGATGCCCATCTCGATGAGACGAGCCTTGCTGTGCTTTGCGATGAAATCGACCGCTTCGAAGGCACGGTCATTGTTGCGACCCACAACCAACAGTTGCTTGCTCTTGCCGATCATCAGTTGACGCTGCCGGACGCCATTGCGTCGGCCAAACCAGCTACAGGTACCAGCTCATGACGAACGTTCAGCGACAATCGCGTATCAACGGGCGGATAGTCAGGTGTCGTCTGCCCGGCGACCCCGAATCGCAGTATTACAAATGGCTACCCAGCGACGTCTGCACCGCCGCTCCGCCGCTCGTCATCGTGCATGGTGTTTCGCGCAGAGCGCGCGCACATCTTGCGGCGTATCGCGACTGGGCCGAGCAGACCGGTACGACCTTGCTCGCGCCGGTATTCGACGAACGCCGATTTCAGGGCTACCAGCGATTGGGCTCATCGACGCCAGAGCGCTCCGCCGCGGATGTCGTCACCGAGCTCTTAGATACGGAAGCGCACGCCACCGACGGTCGGGCCCAACTCTTTGGCTTTTCCGGCGGTGCGCAGTTTGTTCACCGCTATGCCATGGTACGGCCCGAGCGTTTGGTTGCTGCCGCCATCGTCGCAGCGGGGTGGTACACAATGCCGACCAATGCGCTTGGCTACCCGTACGGTGTCGCGCCCGGTCGTCAGCCGGCCGGCTATCGCATCGACATCGATACGTTTTTGTCGGTGCCGCTGGCGGTCTTTGTCGGTGCGTACGATGTTGAGCAAGACGATAATCTGCGCAGCAATCGGCGGATCGACCCGTGGCAAGGCAACAATCGCCTGGCGCGTGCGATAGCCTGGGTAGCAGCGCTCGAGCGTGAAGCACAGCAACGCGGAATCGAGTCACAGGTCAGTTTTCGTGTGCTGCCCGGCGTCGGCCACGATTTTCGTGACTGCTATGAACAAGCCTCGCTCGCCCGCCACGTCACCGATTTTTTCGCGCGTCAGACGGCGCGTGCCTATTCGGTAGCTGCCGAGCTTGCTGGCGCTGCACCGCAGCGCGCCACGCGCCCGGTGCTTTGATGGTTGCGACGATGATCGGCATACGGCAGGTAGCGAGCGGGGCAGCTACCGCCGCCGTGATTGCCGCGCTGTTTTGTACCGGCGACGCGGCCGCCGAGACGCGCTTTCGCGTCAAAAACGGTCTGCGACTCGAGAATCGCGATCAGGAGTGGCGTCTGCAGCTCAATGGTCGCTTGCACATGGACACGGCCAGCATCGATGACACGGGCACGCCGCTCGAAGATGGCAGTGAGATCCGTCGTGCACGGCTGTCGCTGGCCGCGCGCTACCGCTCGGACTTTCGCTTTCGCAGCGACTACGAGTTCTCCGACATCGGTACGGGTTGGAAAAACTTGTGGGTTCAGTATCGCGGTGTTGATCAGTGGCGATTTACGCTCGGGCACCAAGTCGTGCCGTTCGGCATGGAGCAACAGCAAAGCTCCAATCGTCTCGACCTAATGGAGCGCTCGCTGCTCCAGGCGCTGACGCCAAACTTTCAATTGGGCCTCGGGGCGCAGTATCGCGCCGATCGTTGGTTTGCGCGGTTCGGCGTTTACGACCGCAGCCTCGACGACATCGAGGCCCGCCGTGCCTCGGGTCCGGCCTTTGCCGGTCGTTTCGCGGCTGCGCCATGGCGCGGCGAACGTTGGCACATGCACGTCGGCACATCGGTGGAGATTCGTGACCTTGATGACGATGAGCTGCGCTTCGCAACCCGCCCAGAGTCGTTCGTTGCCTCGCGTCGTTTAATCAACACGCGGGCGATCGATGGTGCCGAGTCGCTGCGTTCCTTCGGCGTCGAGGCAACGGTCAGCTACGGCCGCTGCCGGGCCGGCGGCGAATACATGCTGAGTGACACCGCTCGTCGGGATTTGTCGGATCTGCGCTTCGACGGTTTCTACGTCACTGCGGCTTGCGTGATTCGCGGCGAGGACTATGTGTTTCGCGACGACCGTGGTCGTTTCGATCCGATCAAGGCCAACGATGACTTTGGAACGGTGGAGCTTGCGATTCGCTACAGCTCGCTCGATCTGAACGACCAGGACATCGCCGGTGGCCAGCAAAAGAACGTCACCGTTGGTGTTACTTGGGTGCCGGTCGAGGCGGCGCGATTCCTGCTCAATTACGTCGACTACGACGCATCGCCGAACCGCAACGGCGATGTCGACGAGGGTCGGATCGTCCAGGCGCGAATCCAGTTTACGTTTTAGAGAATCGAGGCCATTAAGAGGCCGTTTTCGTGCGCGCCGCCATGGTCGTTTCCACCGTGCCGGTGAGACCGAGCGATACGGGCGACTCCATGCGCGCGAGCACGTCTTCGAGCGGCTCGGGCTGCGCAACGCCATAGCCCTGGGCGAAGTTGACGCCGAGCTCTCGCAGCTTCGCAAGGGTCATGTCGTCTTGCACGAATTCGGCAACGGTTGTGGCACTGATGACCGCGGCGATGTCGACGACCGCTTTGACGATGACCTCGTTCAGCGAGCTCTCGCAAAGATTGCGGACAAACCGGCCATCGAGTTTGATGACGTCCACCGGCAAACTCTCGAGGTAGCCGAACGAGCAATAGCCGGCGCCAAAATCGTCGAGCGCAACGCTGCAGCCCGCTTGCTGCACGGAACGAACGAAATGCTCGGCTCGTTCGAACGACCGGATGGCGGTTGATTCGGTGATCTCAAAGCACAGGCAATCCGGCGACAGCCCCGAGTTGGCGACCGCGGCCAACAAAAAATCGATGAAGTCTTTATCGGCCAGCGTTTGCGCAGCGATGTTGATCGAGTACGACGAGAAATTGACTTCCAGAACGTTCTCGGCACTACTCAACTGCTTCAAAGTTTGCGCGACGACCCACCGATCCATCGCGGGCATCATCTGATAGCGCTCCGCCGCCGACAAAAACTTATTGGGCTGAATGAGCGTGTCGCCTGGCCCAAGCATGCGGGTCAGGATTTCATAGCGTTCGTTGCCGGCGCTGCGGTGTATCGGTCGAATCGGCTGCGCATAGAGGACAAATCGGTCCTGCAGGAGCGCCGACTGAAGGTTGCTGATCTCTGCAAGATCGCTGCGTCTTTGCACGATGCTTTGATCGAGGTTCTGATAGACCAGCGCCTGCTTGCCGCCGCGAGACTTCGCCGAGCGTAGCGCGAGCTCGGCGACATTCAGAGCCTGTGAGCCATCGTGTGCATGTTCGGGTATCAACGCAATGCCGACACTCAGGGTGATCTCTGACCCGCTGAGATCCTCCTGAGCCGTGAGATGCGCAACCGCGGCCTGCAGCGACTTCGCGAGCGTCATTGCTTTCGCCTCATCACTGTCCGGCAAATAGATGTAGCCGACATCGCCGTTGAACAGCGCATGACCGTCCAAGTCCACACTCGCTTTGCTGACGATGTCGCTGACCGCAGCGATGATCTCGTCACCGCGGCGATGGCCGATGCGGTCGTTGATCAAGTGCATTCGGTCGATATCCAGCAGCATAAGACAGCGTGATGCTGCGGGTGACTTGCGAATGTCGGCGTCGATGCTTTCGATGAAATCCAGGCGGCTACCGGTTCGACCCGCTGGCTTGGTTTGCATGAGCAGCCCGGAGATTTTCACGGCGACGGCGCGCAGCAGCTGAATTTCGGCCCGCGACAGCTGTGTCGGGCTGACGAGGGTCAGCGATGCAATGTTCTCGGACTCGCGCGCGAGTACGGGAATACTGACCAACATCTGATTGGGGTCGTCGCCGGTTTGCAGTGTGTCGAGTGCGTCGCGGTCTTCAGATATCAATACCCGCTGGCGTTTTAGGGCGTGCGTATGCAGACGTCCCAAGACACGCATCCACTGCGTTTTTTGTTCCGCACCGGTGTCGTCGATCGATGGCGCCGTCACCAGTTGATTCAGTTTCGGGCAAAGGAGGGCGATCAGCGATGCGCCAAGGTGCTGTTTGCACATCGACAGCAGCTGCGGCACCACGCCAAACACCGGGCTTGCCGTTATCGCCCGGTCGAGCTCTGCCAGAAACGACACCGAGTCACCGATCGATACGCCAACCAGCTGCACGGAGCTGATCTCGCGCGAGATCATCATGTACTGGCGTATGCAGTCGAAGATCTCGCTGGCGCGATCAATCGCGTCTTGGTACTCCTTAACCTGGTCACCGCTGAATCGCAAATGCACCGTTGCGACCATCGTCGCGTCGCGCTCACCAATTAGCGGTACCTCAAAGCAGCAATAGCGCATGCCATGGCGAGTGCGATGGGTAGTAAACGCGCGCCGCTTAGTAATCGGATTCGGCGGCAGCCACGAGCGGTCGACGAACTCGCGCGGCGTCAACAGGACTTGTTGCTCGGCGCTATCGACGAGGACGACGGCGAGGCAGTCGGGCAGGCTTTCCAACAGGCGATGCGACAGTTCCTCGAGCACGGCGAGATCGTAGGCCTGATGCCCGGGGGCTTGCAGTGTCATTCGCAACCGTTCCTGCGCGTGGCGTTCGCACGGGTTATCGGCTGATAGGTCCGGTTTCTTTAGTGTTGCACCGCGAATTCTTTGGCCGGTCCGACCAGTTTTTCGATGCGACGGAGCAAGGTCGCGACTGAATAGGGCTTGGCCAGAAATTCAAATTCGCGTGGCACCACGTCGGCGTGCCCGGAGGTCAGCAAAACGCGCATAGAAACATCGACTTTTTGCGCCGTACGGGCGACGTCGATGCCATTGAAGGGTCCCGGCATAACGATGTCCGATACGACAATGTCGAAATCGGTGCGGCCGTTCAGCATTTCGATGGCTTCTGAGCCGTTGCGGCAGTCGTGCACACGATAGCCGGCTGCCTCGAGCGCCCGGCGCGTGAGGTCGCGAATCTTGTCTTGGTCTTCGACCAGCAAAACGTTCGGCGCAACGCGTCGTTTTCGGGTCCGCTGCTGGCTCATTTCATCCGGCACGTCATCGGCCGCGCTAGCGGCCGCCAGCGGGAACAGGAGATGCACGGTCGTGCCTTGGTTCGGTATCGACTCGATTTCGACGTTACCGCTGGACTGGCGCATGAAACCGTAAACGGTGCTCAGCCCCAATCCCATGCCCGACGTCTTGCCGGTTTTCTTCGTTGAGAAGAACGGTTCCATCGCGCGGGCAAGTGTCTCGTCGTCCATACCGTCGCCGTTGTCGGTAATCGACAAGCGGAAACACCGGTCGGTCGGCGCGTCCTCTTCTTCTCGCAATACGATCCGAACTTTGCCGTGTCGCGGCATCGCCTCACGGGCGTTGAA
This sequence comes from Pseudomonadota bacterium, assembly GCA_038534295.1. GTDB lineage: Bacteria > Pseudomonadota > Gammaproteobacteria > Steroidobacterales > Woeseiaceae > JBCAXA01. Next base: position 131,591 of record JBCAXA010000005.1, on the reverse strand, counting down.
AAACACGTTTAGTAAGGCGGTTGTCAGCGACGAACGATCAATCTCGACGGTCGCCGGCTCGAGGTCCATCGTAAGCTCGACCTGCGCGCCAAGCGTGTTGCGAAACAAAGACTGATTCGTGTCGAGAAACTCGTCGAGGCGGATGCGTTCCGGATGCAGTGCCTGCTGTCTGGCGTAAGCAATCAATGAGCGCGTAACCCGTGTGCCGGAGTCGGCGGCGTCGAGGATGTCGTCGGCGAGCTCTTTGACTTCGCGATCTTCGCCGCGCAGCTTAACGAGCTCCGCTGAGCAGCCTACAACGGTCAGCAGGTTATTGAAGTCGTGCGCAAGGCCAGCGGTAAGGCGCGCAACCGCTCGGTACTTTTCGTCCTCGACCAAACGGCTTTCCAAGCCGCGTTGCGCCCGCTCGGCGTCGACGCGCTTTTGCATCTCTTTGCGCATGAGTTCGGTGCGCTCATCGACGGTTTGTTCGAGCTTGGTTCGCGCACGTCGTTCGAGATGCCACTGTGACCAAACCAAATAAGCGACGAGTGCAAGCAGGGCGCCCACGCCAATCAGCGCGTTCTGAAATATTTGATCACGTTCGATACGCGCTTCAGATAGGCGCTCATTGGCGCGCAACATGTCCAGTTCGCGCTGCCGACCCTCGAATTCGATAGCGACCAGAGCCGCGGCCATGCGCTGATCAAACTCCGCGGTACGCATCTCGCGTTCGGTTTGCATCGCCGTGCGTTGCGCCTGCAATGCCGCCGCACTGTTGCCAAGGTCGTTGAGAATGTCGGCTTTCAATACCAGCGCATCGACGGTGTTCACCGTGGGCGCATCATCAGAGATACGCGACAAGCTTGCGTCAATAACGACAAGCGCAGCGTTCAGGTCATCCTTAGCCTGCAGCAACGAGGCTTCCAGGATATCGAATTCGGTTCTTCTGCCGATGGCGTTCGACGCGTCGATAATCGATCGGGCGTCGGCGATACAACTTTCCGTGAGGCGAAAATCACCCTGTGCCAAATACGCTTGACCAAGCACCAACAAAGCGTCGGCGGTTAGGTCCGGTCCAGCATCGATGTCGTCGCGCGCGAGCCACGTCGTCAATTCAGCGATGGCTTCCTTGTGCCGTCCCATCGTGTTTAGCGCCCGCGCGATTTGCGTCGTGACGATAAAGGCGCGCGTCAAATGGCCGGCCTCGACCCACAGCGGACGATTGGCTTGGAATCCGGCCAAAGCCGGTGCTATTTCGCCGGACATGCCCTGTATGCGCGCAAGGTTGAATTGAATGGCGTGCAGGTTCAGGTCGTCCGATGGATACAGGTCGATGTTCTCGTGTACTGCCGAGATGTTCTCTAGCGCCGCACTCAGCATGCCAAGCTGCATCTGGGCAGCACCTTCGTTGTGCCGTGCGTGCAGCGCGAGAACCGCATCGCCGGCCGCCTCGGCGAAGAAGCGCGCACGTCGGTAAGTAGCAATAGCCTTGTCTTGCTGGCCGTTTCTGACTTGCTGCAGCCCTTCGGCGAGCATGAAACTGACTAACGCGCTGCTGTTCTCCAGGCGATTGAGCATCGGTCGCGCGTTGTCGAGCGCACGTGCCGCGTCATCGAGCTGGCCGCTGCGTATTTGAATTTCGGCGGAAATTGCCTGCAGGTAGACCCACTCGGCTGGATATGCGGCGACACCGATCTGTTCGGTGAGCGCTTCGATGCGGGCAACGGCTTCAGGCAAGTTGCGTCCCGCGATCCGTCGCGCAAGCACCAGATTCGCGCGGTGGCGACTGATTTCATCCTGCCCCGCCGCGATCGCTTCGAGGCTGGGGATATCGAGTTGGTGAAGTGTTGGAAAGCCTACGTTGTCGGATTGCTGCGCCGCAGCAGAACAGCACAACAAAACCAGTGCGCCGACAATCGACAGCGCTCCCCCAAAGCTTACGTCGCCCCCGAACTTGTCGTTCTTGGTTCGACCGGACCTTACGTCGACGATGTGCAGTTGTCCCTGTCTGCCAATCCGAATGTCACTCGATAACAGAACATTATCATGATTCTGTTAAACGGCCACGTCTGCGCAGCTATGGGACTTTGCACGTAGGCTCTTGTTACGCCTGGCGAAACGCATCGGTCGAGCATGCAGCACTCACTCCCACCGATCGTGACAACTCCACACTTACTGTGTCTAAATGTTGTGAAATAACAACAAATTGCCAGTATTTTTTGCGTCAGCGCGACACAGCGCCTATTATCAGACCACCGGGTGCGCCCGGGTTTTCACCTGACATCACGTTTGGATTGAACTGCATCGCTGACACCGATGCTTGGGGACAAAGATTATGAAAACGAACCTCTCCGCTCGTGCGCTGCTCAGCGCGGGCGCGGTAGCCGCTGCCTTGGCAGGCTACAGCGCTCCGGCTGTCGCGCAGGACGAAATTGAGGAACTGGTCGTCACGGGTACCCGTGGCCAACCACGTTCCGTTACCGATTCGCCGGTACCGATCGATGTGATCTCTGCCGAGGATTTCCAGAACCAGGGCGACACCGACCTCAGCAACCTGATCCGTACCGTCGTTCCGTCATATTCCGTTAACACTCAGCCGATCAGTGATGCCGCGACGATTGTTCGTCCCGCCAACCTGCGCGGCCTCGCACCGGACCACACGCTGGTCTTGGTTAACGGCAAGCGTCGTCACCGCGCCGCGGTGATCTACTGGCTGGGCAACGGCGTTGCTGATGGCGCCCAGGGCCCGGACATTTCCGCGATCCCGGCGATTGCACTGAAGCAAGTCGAAGTGCTTCGTGACGGCGCCTCAGCACAGTACGGTTCGGACGCCATCGCTGGCGTTATGAACTTCATTCTGCGTGACGATGCCGAAGGCGCGACGCTGCAGGCGAAGTACGGCACGTTCTATGAAGGTGACGGCGACCAGCTGACGATCTCCGGCAATATCGGCCTGCCGCTTGGCCAGGACGGTTTCATAAATCTGTCAGCCGAATGGGGCAACACGGATCCGACCGATCGCAGCGTGCAGCGTGATGATGCGGCCGGGTTGATTGCGGCTGGCAACACGGCTGTTGCCAATCCGGCGCAGATTTGGGGTTCGCCCGAAATCGAGGACGAGATCAAGCTTTGGGTTAACGCCGGTATCCCGCTGCAGGGCGACACCGAACTCTACGGTCACGCAAACTACGTCGAGAAAACAGTCGAAGGCGGTTTCTTCTTCCGTAACCCGAACACGCGCGGCAGCGTGTTCAGCGGTGACGGTGGCGCGACGCTGCTGATCGGTGATCTGACGCCGAACGACGGCATCGGGTGCCCGACCGTGACGGTGACCGACAACGTTCCGGATCCGACAGCACTGGGCGATGTTTTCGCCGATCCGAACTGCTTCTCGTTCCAGGAGATCTTCCCGGGCGGTTTCACGCCACGCTTCGGCGGTGACGTCGAAGACGTCGCGCTGCTCGCTGGCGTACGCGGTGAGCTCACCAACGGTTTGCGTTGGGATGCGAGCATCGGCTTTGGCTCGAACGAAGTTGATTTCTTTATCAACAACACCGTCAACGCGTCGCTCGGTCCGGCAACGCCGACCAGCTTCGATCCGGGTCTGTACAAGCAGGAAGACCTGAACCTGAACTTCGACGTCTCGTACCCGGTCGGCGACACGGCAAACGTTGCTGCCGGTGTTGAGTACCGTGACGAAGAATTCGAAATCGGCATCGGCCAAGTTGAGTCGTTCGAAATCGGCCCGCTGGCTGATCAAGGCTTCAGCGCTGCGTCGAATGGTTTCCCGGGCTTTGGTGACATTGCCGCAGGTTCGTGGAGTCGTTCGAACTACGCCGTCTACGCGGACGTCGAGTTTTTCCCGACCGACACGTGGACGTTTGCGGCCGCCGCTCGTTTCGAGGACTTTGATGACTTTGGTACGACCACGAACTTCAAGATTGCGACGAACGTCGACGTCACCGAAGGCTTCGCGGTACGCGGTAGCATCAGCACGGGCTTCCGTGCGCCGACGCCAGGTCAGTCGAACGCATTTAACGTCTCGACCGAGTTCGATTTGGTACTTCAGGATCTTGTCAATAACGGCACGATTCCGTCGACCAACCCGGTGGCGGTGCTGTTCGGTGGCGAGCCACTTGATCCGGAAACATCGGTCAACTACACGTTGGGTGCGATTTTCTCGATCGGTGCCTTCGACATCACGGCTGACGTTTTCCACATTGAAGTAGACGACCGTTTGAGTACGTCGCAGCTGTTCTCGATCAACGATCTGACGCCGCAGCAGCTGCAGGATCTGATCGACGCTGGTGTGACCAGTGCGCAGAACTTGCAGAACTTCCGTTTCTTCACGAACGATTTCGACACCGAAACCACCGGTATCGACATCATCGCGACGACATCGGCAGATTTGTTCGGCGGAACCACCGACTTCACGTTCGCGTTCAACCACACGAACACGCACGTTGCGGACTTCAACCCGGACACTCTGGATGCCACGCGGATCATGGAGCTGGAGGAAGGCTTGCCGGAAACGCGATTCAACATCACGGCGAACCACACGTGGGAGCAGTGGCGTTTCCTCGCGCGCTTGTCGTACTTCGACGACTGGTTTGATTCAGAAGACGGTGAGACCTATGACGGCGAATTCCTCGTCGACCTTGAAGGCGCGTATCGCTTCAACGACTCGCTTAGCGTCGTGCTCGGTGCGCAGAACGTCTTTGACCAGTTCCCGCAGGAAAACCCAGGCGCTCGTGGCGGTGTCGGTAACCGCTACAGCCAGTTCTCGCCGTTCGGATTCAACGGTGGCTTCTGGTACGCACGTCTGAACTACGAGTTCAACTGATCGAACTCGAGCTGCCGCTCGGCAGCAAGCAGCATGGGAAGAGGCGCCGCTGGTCGGCGCCTCTTTTTTTTGGTGCATCGAGTCGGTCACGTGAGGCATTCCGCCCCGATCGCGTGCGGAAGGGCGCTCCTACATCTCCGATAACCGCAGCGCTGAACCGTAATCGCGCCCGGAAGGGCGCTCCTACATCTCCGTTTACCGCAGCGCTGAACCGTGATGTAGGAGCGGGCTTCTGCCCGCGATGGCCGACACGACGAAGACAAAGATCGCGCCCGCAAAGGTCCGTCCGCATCTTCGTTTGCCGCGGCGCCAAACCCCGATCGCGCCCGGAAGGGCGCTCCTACATCTGCGATTACCGCGGCGCTGAACCTTGATGTAGGAGCGGGCTTCTGCCCGCGATGGCCGACACGACGAAGACGAAAATCGCGCCCGCATAGGTGCGCCTGCATCTTCGTTTACCGCGGCGCCACACCCCGATCGCGCCCGGAAGGGCGCTCCTACATCTCCGATTACCGCGGCGCTGAACCTTGATGTAGGAGCGGGCTTCTGCCCGCGATGGCCGACACGACGAAGACGAAAATCGCGCCCGCATAGGTGCGCCTGCATCTTCGTTTACCGCGGCGCCACACCCCGATCGCGCCCGGAAGGGCGCTCCTACATCTCCGATTACCGCAGCGCTGAACCGTGATGTAGGAGCGGGCTTCTGCCCGCGATGGCCGACACGACGAAGACAAAGATCGCGCCCGCAAAGGCGCGTCTGCATCTTCGTTTGCCGCGGCGCCACACCCCGATCGCGCCCGGAAGGGCGCTCCTACATCTCCGATTGCCGCAGCGCTGAACTTTGATGTAGGAGCGGGCTTCTGCCCGCGATACGACATGTCGGTGTGTTGTTGAGCGTTCTGGGTCGGTGAATGCTGCGCCACACCCCGATCGCGCCCGGAAGGGCGCTCCTACATCTCCGTTTACCGCAGCGCTGAACCGTGATGTAGGAGCGGGCTTCTGCCCGCGATCAACCGCTAGCTCGACGAAATCTGCGCTTCGCGCGCTTCGATAACGGCGGCCAATCGCGCGAGACGCTGTTCGATCTGTTCGCATTCATCCGCTAACGCACGTTTACGCGCATCATCGGATTCTTTGTCGCGCAACTCCTGACATTCCTTCAGCCGCTCCTCGAGCGAGCTGCGCTGCTCCTTCAGTTTCGCCAGCGACTCGGCCTTCTCGGCCTTGTCGAAAACCAGCGAATCGGGCTGTTCGGCAGGCGCATCGGGCCGCTCGACTGGCGTCCATTCCCGCTTAGGAATGAACTGCGTGTCCGGTGTGTACGCGCGGGTATTCATGAATGTCGGCGACACGATCTCGATGCCGGCGTCGTGCAGACCGTCCAACGTGTGCGCGCGCAACTCGCGTCGCTTACCGATGAGCTTGTTGAGTTCAGTGAGCAATCCGGACACCACGTACGTCACCGAAAAATCGCCTAGCGCCCGAATCTCGACGTACGGTTTTTCGAGCCCGGTCGCGGTGGCTGCGTCGATCAGTACTTTCTCGATCTTGCGCCGCGGCACGTCATAGCCGAGCGACAGATCCACCGACAGAATCGTGCCGCTGCTGTGCATCACCTGCGTCGGGTTTTGCACCAGATACAGATTCGGCAGCGTCGTCAAATCGCGCTGTTCGGTCTGAATTTCCACATGCAGCAAATCCATCTCGGAAACGCGGCCGAAATACTCGCCACAGGCAATGAAGTCGCCCGGTTTGATGTTGTCGACGATCCGCAGCGTGATGCCGGCCATGATATTGCCCACCAGCGTCGTCGACGACAGCGCGATCGTCGCGCTGACCACGATGCCGAAGAGGCCCAGCAGCTGCCCGGTGAGCTCCCTGGAAAGCGGCAACAGCAGAATGAGTGCCAGAACTCCAGCCAGCAGGCCGCCGGCCATGTAGAGCTGTCTGCGAAATGCGTGCTGCGGCTTGTCGGCGTAGATGGCGTCGAGGCGACCTTGGACAAACCGCCCAGCCAGGAACACGATGCCGAAAACGACAACGACTTGGATCGTCTTGCCGACTAGTGACCAAAACCCGATGTCGTCGCCCAAAAGCTCCCCTCACTGCGCTCAAAAATCCACGCGCAGCGATGTTGAGCCGGCCGCGCACCCGTATTCTAACAACGGGAGGGCAGCGCGGGCCGGACGAGTATCAGCGCAGTCGGCCGTCGAGAAACTCGACGAAGGCCTTAGCTTTGCGGGTCAAAAACTGATTCTCGCGGTAGGCCGCCAGCAACGGGATGCCGCCCAGTCGCCAATCGGGCAAAACGCGAACCAAATCGCCGCGCAGCTCGTCATTGGCGCTGAGGTAATCGGGCAGGCGGGCGATGCCGACGCCGGAGCGGCAGGCATCGCGACAGGCAATCAGGCTAGCGACGCGAAAGCGTGGGAACACCCGCAACGAGGTCTTGTCGCGACCGCGTTCGAACTGCCAGGCGCGCGACTCCGACTCGGCGTGCAAATCGATGATCGCCGCACTGCGGAGCATTTCCGGTGCCGTCGGCGTGCCGTTGCGCGACAGAAACGCCGGGCTGCACCACAGCGACTCCGGCAGCGTGCCGACGCGGACACTCGAGAATCCGTCGAGGCGTGTGGCGGTCGTATGCAGCAGCAGTTCCACTTTGAGGTTTTCGATGAGCCGGCTGGCGTTATCCAGCGACAGCTCAATGTGAATGCGATCGTTAACGGCGACAAAGTCGGCGATCAGCGGCGAAAGCAGTTGATCCGGTTCACTGAGTATCGCGCCGACATTGAGCACGCCGCTCGGCGCAACGCGGTACCCCATCGCCGCCGCTTCGGCGTCTTCCGTCGCTTCCACGACGCGCAGGCAATGCTGGTAGTACTGGCGACCGATTTCGGTCAAGCGCAGTCGGCGAGTCGAGCGCTCGAGGAGACTGACGCCGAGCCGGTCTTCCAGCGACGTAATTCGTCGGCTGACCGTCGAGCGCTCGAGCCCCAGGAGCTTGCTACCGCCAGTGATCGTGCCCGCTTCGACCACTTGCGCGAAAAGAATCATATCGCCGGTCTTTCGTGCTGCTGCTGTCGCCACGGTTTTGCCCCTCGTCTTCCGTTTACGCGCCATTAAGAATTTAAAGTTTTGCGCTGTGTCTGTAATCGGTGTTCGGAAACAACTACACACAAAAGTTTTTGTGGAGTCTGTACAGCAATTTGTTGAATTTCTTACAGCCTTTTTTTGGCAATCCGAACACCAAAAAAGTTGCGCCAATTCGTCGCGCCGACGATTCGTTCCGTCTCGTTTTATCTTCGATGCTGGCCGACGCGAAACGGTTGCAAGAAAAAAATCACGACGACAAGGAACCTGTGCGCCGACACACGGTCGCAACATAAATACGTACGCCTTGCGTCAACGATTGAAGAAAGACGAAAGTGCGGGGAGCAAGACCTGCGATGAAGAGCAAGCATCGTTAGGTACATAAAGTTCGGCCGCGTTTTGTTTGTCACAACCAAAAACAATCGTAGGTAGCTGTGCACGCTGCACAGTTGCCAGAGGGGACGCATGCGCAGCGACAACGAGTTGCTGTCGGAGCTTACGCTCGGCTTTGACACGAACGAACGAATCAAGGCTGTTGGCGCGGTCGTAGCCGCCCAGCTAAACGCACTCGCCGACGAAATGGCGGCCTGCATTCGCCGCGAAATTCCGGTGTACGCGGAGGCGACCGATCCTGCATTTCTGCGCAGCGGTTGGAAGCACGGGCTGCTGCACGCACAAACCATTGCCGATCTCTTGATGGGTAAACCGGTCGGCAATCTGAAGTTCGTCGAGAAACACGCCGAACTCCGGGCCGATCAGCGCTTGCCGCTCAACGACATCCTGCATACCTATCGCATTGGCCATCGCGTGACGTGGCGCTGTGTGCGCGCTGCGGCGATGGAACTGGCCCCCGCGCCGGAAGACGGCTTGCGCACGGCAATGCAGCTGGCCGACTTTACGATCCAATACACCAATTTGATCAGCGTCGTGTTGACGCGTGCGTACACGCAGCGCGAAAAAAGCATTCGGAATAACCGTGCCCGCCAGGCGCACACCTTATTCGATGAGCTCATGTTGGGTCGGGTGACCTCGCAAAGTGCGTTGATGCTTGCCGACAAGCTCGCGCTCGACGAGCGTCGCTATCAGCTCATTGCGACGGAGAGTGGTGACAGCGATGTCGGCCGCACGACACCGACCGTTCCGGTCGCGGAGACGCTGGAGCGGCGCTTAGCGTTACCGGACATCGATGTGCTGGTCGACGATCGACCGCAAAACCCGGTGATCCTTGTCGTTTACCACCGCCGCGCCGAGCCGATTCGCAGCCGCTTCATGGTCCAGCTCGAGACCGTTGCTGCCGCGTACGATTGGTACGTTGGTGGCAGCGTGCTCGGGACCGGCAGCGAGCGTTTTGCCGACGCGTACGCCGAGGCCACGGCGGCGCTTCGTTATTGCGGCAGTGAGCAGCGACTCACCAGTTTGGACGAAGTGCCGCTCAGCCAGCTTTGCCTCGACCATCGACATTTGAGCTTTGATCGGCTGTTGCCGCATTGGTATCGCGCTTTTCACGAAGCCGACGTCGGCGCGGACCACGCGCTGAAGCAGACGCTGGTCGCGTTCGCCGATACCGACCTGAGCGTGAAGGGTGCGGCGACGCGTCTCGGCGTACACCCGAACACCGTGCGCTTTCGGCTTGAGAAGATAAGGGCGGTAACCGGAATCTCGCCGAAGCGTTTTCGCGGTCTGCAGGAGCTCTTAACGGTAATGGCGCTCTCGCAAAGCGAGCGCCGCAACACGCCATTGGCTAAGATCGCATGACACGACGTCATACCGACACAAGGAACGTGACGAATGCACTGCGAGCCAATGATTGCCGTAGCCGATGTCGCCGCAAGCGCACGCTGGTATGTCGAGTTGCTAGGCGCGGACAACGATCATGGCCGCGAGGATTTCGACCGGATCGTCGCTGACGGCCGCGTACTGCTCATGCTGCACCGACTCGAGGGCGCTGAGCACGGACTGGCCGTCGATGTCACAAGTCCCATCGGCAACGGCGTCTTGCTCTGGGTCTTCGTCGCGGATTTGGACACCGTCTACGAGCGCGCGCGAGCAATCGCGGCGACCGTTGTTGTCGAGCCGCACCGCAGTCCGCAGGCCGGTTGGCGCGAGTTTACCGTGCAGGATCCGGACGGATACCGCATCGCAATAGCGGCCTGGGAGTAGGTCGGCTATTTCTTTTTGCTGGATCCCGTGTTGTAAGGATTGAACTCGTCGGTGCGCTTGGGCTCCGGCGCGAAGCGGCTTTTCGGCTCCGGATCGGTGGCGCTGTTGTACGGGTTCGCCTCGGGTTCTTCCTCGACGTTGAACTTGGGGTCTTTGCCCTGCGCAACGAGCTGCTCGTCGAGAATTACACGCAGCATTTGCGTGTCGACGAGCTCGAGCTCAATGTCGTCCGTGGTCTCCGGGACGGTGATCTGTCGAACGTTCTGCTGTTGGCCGGCCTTCGGTTTCGACTCGGTCTTGGCCGGTGCCTGCGGTTTGTCCCGACTGCCATAGTCGAACTCGGGCGGGCGATTGCGGGAGCGCTCGGGCGGCCGGGCCGCGGTTGGCGCGGCGTTCATCAAATCGTCCAGCGAGACTTTCTCGAGTACCTCGAACCCACCGTCTTCGTTGCGGCCCAGCATCCCGTCTGTCTCGCCCGAGGCGGCGGCTTCGAGATCGTCCACCGTGATTTCGTCGGTGTCCAACATCTCCCGCAGAATCGTCGTCGACATCAACTCGATCGACGTGGTGGCCTGCTCGTCGTCAGTGGCCGGTTTCGGCGGCCGTTTGTCGGTGGGTTTACTCATGCAGCGTTCTCGGTTCGCAGCGGCTCGAGGTTCTCGAGCCAGCGGATGAAGTCTGTGGTGACTTCGGCGCGATTGGTTTCGTTGAAAACTTCGTGACGCGCGCCGGGGTAGGTCGTCAGCACCACATTCTCGACCCCAGCCGCATCCAGCGACTGTGTCAGCACTTCGAGTCGGTTGCCGGCACTGATCGGATCTTCCGCGCCGCCGAATATATACACCGGCATTTTACCTGGCAGGCCGCGTAGTGCTTTGATGGAGCTGATGCCAATCAGGCCGCCGAGCAAATCGACCCAGAGCGAGCCCGTCGAATCGAACCCGCACCACGGGTCGTTGATGTAGCGATCGACCTCGTTCGGATCGCGACTCAGCCAGTCAAATTCGGTACGCGCCGGCTCGAACGGTTTGTTGTAGCTGCCGAAACTGAGTTTGGTCATCAGTTTGCTTGGCGATCGTTGGCCCTTGCGCCAGCGCTCGAGTTTCGCGACCCAACGTGCCACGTACAGCAACCAACGCGGCGCGAAGTTAGACCCAGACAGGGCCAGACCGATCCACGGCGTTGCGTCGCGCAGCATCGTGGCTTGTGCAATGTAAGAGCCCATGCTGTGGCCGAGTAGCGCCACCGGCAGTGGGCCGACGGCCTCGTCGAGATGCCGGCGCACGGCGAACACATCGTCGATCACTTTTTGCCAGCCGAGCCGCTCTGCAAAAAAGCCTTGTGTGCCGACGGCGATTGCCTCGCCATGGCCGCGATGATCGTGTGCGATAACGTGCAGGCCCGCCTGATTGAGTTTCTCCGCCAAGCCGCTGTAGCGATCGCAATGCTCGCCGAGCCCGTGCAGGATCTGCACAGCCCCGCGTGCTGGCTCGGTGGTTCGCCACAGCCGGGCCGGGATGAGATGACCGTCCGCACCATGGACGTTGATGGTTTCTGACTGCAAGATATCGGTACCGTTTTCGACTGGCGCTTATTCTAGCGCGTTATGAGCGTGTCGCCGTTTCGGCAACGCGGCTTTTGGGGAGTTCCATGCAAGAAGTGTTCTACGATTGCGCGACCGCGCCCAGCCCACGCCGCGTGCGGATGTTTCTGGCGGAGAAAAACGTAGCGCTCGAGGTTCGCGAAGTCGATCTTGGCAGCGGCGAGCAGTTCAGCGAATCGTTTCTCGCGGTTAATCCTATGGCAACGGTGCCGGTACTCGAATTGCCCGATGGTCGCACCATCAGCGAGGTCAACGCGATTTGTTGGTACCTCGAAGAGACCTATCCCGAGCCGCCGCTGCTTGGCCCGGACCCCGCGAGTCGAGCCATTGCTTTTATGTGGTCACAGCGTATCGAGATGAACCTCATCGGCGCCATCGCCGAGAGTTTTCGGAACTTCTCGAAAGCCTTCCCCGATCGTGCGCTCCCTGGCCCGTTCAAAGTCGAGCAGGTACCCGCGCTGGTCGAGCGTGGTCGCTCACGCGCCGAGCAGGCACTTCGCTACATGAACACCGAGCTCGCAACGCGCGAGTTTCTCGCCGGCGACACGTTCACAATGGCCGACATTACCGGCTTTATCGGCGTCGAGTTCGCGGCCCGGATCAAAGTGGCCGTTCCAGACGATTGTCCGGCGCTCGCCGCTTGGCGCGAACGGATCGCTGCTCGGCCATCGGCGGCGGTTTGACCGTGTTCAACGCGATTCCCACCGCAGGCTAGCTACTTTTGTTTCAGGGCGACTCGGACCGCATCTGTTGGAAGGTGCATTTTGCGTCGTCACCGGAGAGCGTCTTCGATGCGCTTGCAACGGACGCTGGCCGAGCGAGCTTTTGGGCTGAATCTGCACCTGAGAAAAATGGGCGGGTAACGTTCCACTTCGCGGATCACCCGCCTGTCGTCGGCCAGATCGTCGAAAAGACACGGCCCACCCAATTCGTCATCAAGTACTTCGGTGCTGTGGTTGAGTTTTCGCTGCTCGATGACGGCTCGGGCGGCACCGACCTCACGCTAATCTCCACGGGTGTTCAGGCGGATGAACGGGTGGAAGTCGTCGCCGGGTGGGCATCGGTCTTGCTCGCGATGAAAGCCGCGGTCGACCATGGCGTGGACTTACGAAATCACGATGCGTCGCGATCGTGGCAGCAGGGCTATGTCGACAACTAAAAGCCTCGGCTGCTGCACAGGAATTTCAGTGTTATGCGGTGCGTTCAGCGATTCCGTGACCCTTCGCCAGCCAGTACTCTTTCTGCGATAAGAGTGTCCTTGCCACCGGCCTGAAGATCAGTAGAGACTATGGAGAGTTGGTCTGATTGGTCTACCTGGGGTGGAATCGTTGTTCTGCTCTGCTCGCTAGAGCACGCGGGCGTTCTATGCGCCAGACATGCTCACAAGAAAGCGAAGCATGAGGAGTTTCAGAGATTCTTCGAGCTGATGAGCAAACGCAACAACTATGAAGATGACTCCTTGTCTAGTCTTGCCGTCGCGCAAGTACTTAGGTTTGACCCACGATACAAAGTGTTGGTCGGCAAACTTGCTACCGAAATGGAGTTCGGCGGCGAAGACGGTGATCTAATTCGGGACCGGGTCAGATTATCTGCGAAACACTTCGATGTAAGATACTGATGCAGTCGCGGACGGACGTGAAGCGAGAGTCAAGCCTTGGTTGTCAGTTACTACACAATGAAGCACTGCAGCTGACACTTTGTTGCTCAAATGGCTCGCTACCGCAAGGCAAGAGCTCGTACGAAAGTGCAGCAGAGTTTGGGTTTTATGCCGCAGCCCCCTACGCAATCGCTTGGCAATTGGCCTTGCGGGAAGCATTTGCGAGTAGCAACTCAGGCTCCCTGGTCGCGTGACTGATCCAGAGTTCGACAGCTTCAGACTCGAGAACGTATCAACTCGAGACCATGTGCTGCTACTACAAGATTGGTTCATGCTGTTAGCGAGGGGCCAGCTAGAAATCACTGGGTCCCGCTCCTCTGGTGATGCCTGGCGTCTAAGCGCTCCGGATCAAGATGCGATCAAATTTTCCTGGGATGCGAAACGAAAAGCGTTAGGCGTCGAAGCGAAGAAAGGTATCTCCTCTGTTGTTTGGGATTTGCTTCAAGAATCAAAAAGGAGAATCGACTCTCAGCACGCTCTTCCTGGCAGCTGGTGGGCAATCCATTTCTCGACGAATGACGAAAACTTGGATCAAAGTTCCATGTTGCATATGTTTCGACACCTTGGTGCGTACAAGAGAGGTCCAGAGAAGCTCCGATTAGCTGGCACGGGTTTACTTGAGGTAGATGATCAGATCAAGGGGCAACCTGCTTTTTTCCCGAAGCTAACAATCAAAGTGACCTTCGTTTCAGCTGGCGCAGCGAACGGGCCATTCTCCAAGTTGCAGGCCAAACGAATGGTACCGGTTTTGGGCGCCGTCCTATCAACTTGTTATGGAACTGCTCTCTCACCTAGCATTCATTTCGATCCAGCCAAGGAAGGTGACTTAGATCAGGTGAAAGGTGAAGTCAACTCAGACGAGATCCCCGAACTTGGATTTTCTGGGCTGCCGATTTGGCGCATTCTGCAAAACTCTCACTTAAACGGTGCGGGAGAGTTCGCGGACCGGATTATCGGCGCCATGATGGCTTATGAGGCGGGAATGTCGCAAAAAACCGATCGGACGACACTGCTATTCTTCATTTCCGCTATCGAAGCCCTTACGGCACCCAATCTTAGGCCCGCCCGAACTCAGAGAATCAACAAAAGATTTTGTTACTTTCTGGAGAAATTCTGTGGCGAGTCGATGGACAAGATGATGGCTCACGAAAACTTTCGCCAGGCGTTTGGAGGCATTTCAAGCCGCAAGAGACTAGCGACTGAGCTTTACAACATGCGATCGCAGCCAGTGCACACTGGGCACTTCGGGAACTATTTAAGAATGATAATGGCGGACGACCAGTCACTAAAGGTTGGCCTCGTAAGTGACTTGGTTTTGGGTGCCATCGTTTCGTTGCTACGTCGGCCTGTCAGTCTGTTATGGGGACATCCCAGTTTGGATCCAGCCACGACCATACGTCTTGACCCCAGCGAGCATCAAACACTGGCGAAGAAAGCCAAGAATCACCACCGGACGACAGAAGACTATGTCACGGACTTGCTTCGGAAGAACATTAAGTCATAACGTCCGAAGGCAGTTATTCAAAGAATCTACGAATCGGCTGCATCCAGCCCGGAACAACCAGAACTCGTGAGTAGGCTTGCATAGGAATCAATTGCGGACGAAACGAGAGGATGCTACGAAATGTATTCGCCTGGATCAGCCGTGGCACTGGTGCCGGCGGCATAGTCAGACACCGGATCAGACACCTGCCCCTGCTGTCGCCGAGCCATCGTCAGCATCGAACGCTACTGAGCATTAGCGCTACCGCGGACCGATCGCGACAAACGCCAGCGCGGCGGCTTTGACGAGTTCGAGGCTGGAGTAAATTCGATGTGCGCTCGACGGTTCTGGTGATCCAGCGGCGACAATCTCTGCGGCGCGAGTCGTTAGCTCCGGCAGCAGCACGAAGGTCTCGAAGCCGAGTAGGGCGGCGATCACGACGCCGGCGATCCAGAACCGCCACGTTGAGCGCGCAATGAGCGCAAACACCACCATCGTGCCGAGCAACGCCCACTCGGCGACGTTGAGACGCGCGAACACGCGGGCGCCGACGCCAATGGCATTTGCATAGTCGATCTCCGGTGCCGTAAAACGCACCGGAAACTCGATCACGTACAAACCCACCAACGCGCCGGCCCAAAACCACGCAATGCCGCGCGGTGAGAGCAATGTAGGAAACAGACGATCACTCATGACAACAACCTGCCATCTCTTTAACGGAGCGCACGCACATGCGTGAGCTTGCCCAAAGCACCGATTCGGTGGTCATGATCCGCCCCCAGGCGTTTGGCTTCAATCCTGAAACAGCGGCCAGCAATCGTTATCAGGCCCAGGAGCCGCCGCCCGACGATCAGCGTGCCGCTGCTGTCGAAGAATTCGACGGTTTGGTGGCAGCCCTGACTGAGGCGGGCGTGAACGTTGTTGTTTTTGATGACACGCCAACGCCGGTTACGCCAGACGCGCTGTTTCCGAACAATTGGTTCTCGACGCACGCCGACGGGCGCTTCGTCACTTACCCGATGCTGGCGCCGAGCCGCCGCGCCGAGCGGCGTGACGACATTCCTGCGTCGCTGGCCGCCGATCACGGATTTGTCATAACGGAGACGCTGTCGTTTGCAGCGCTCGAGGACGACGACATCGTTGTCGAGGGTACCGGCTCGCTGGTGCTCGATCGCATCAACGGTATTGCCTACGCGTGCCTCGCCGATCGTACCGATGCGGCTGGGGTTGCCGAGATCTGCGCGGCGCTTGAGTTTCGTCCGGAGACGTTCCGCGCGGTCGATCCAGGCGGGGCGCCGATCTACCACACCAACGTTTGCCTCGCGATCGGCACGAACTGGGCCATTATCTGCGCCGAAGCCATCACGGACGGCGCCGAACGAGACCGGATCCTCGGCTCGCTGGCGGCCAGTGGCCGGGAAATCGTGACAATCTCGCAAGCGCAAGTCAGTCGTTTCTGCGGCAATGCGCTCGAGCTGCAAAGTCGCTCGGGTGCGACACTGATCGCGATGTCATCGCAAGCCGCCGCCGCCTTTGACGACGCACAGCGCCTGACGCTCGGCCGTCACGGGCGTATCGTGCACGCCGATATCGGCCGCATCGAGGCGCTTGCGGGTGGCAGCGTACGCTGTATGCTGGCGGAGCTTTTTTTGCCGCGCCGCTGACACGGACGGTGCCGGCGCCATAACGGTAAGACCATCAAGGGGACTGCGTGACGCTGCCGATTGAATATTGCGTGGCCTGCCATCGGCCGAGCGCGCATCTCGTCGATGTTGCGCTGACGATGGAGGCGCCCGACCCCGACGGGCAGCAGCTGCGCATGCCGGCGTGGATTCCGGGCAGCTACATGATCCGTGACTATGCCCGCCACGTGGTCCGTATCTCGGCCAGCTGTGGCTCGCGTGCGCTCGACGTTGCCCGTGTCGATAAATCCACCTGGCTAGTCGAGCCCTGCGACGGCCGTCTCGAGGTGCGCTATCAGGTGTACGCGTGGGACGACTCGGTGCGCGGCGCCCACGTCGACACGACCCACATGTACTTCAACGGGCCGTGCGTGTTTCTCGAAGCGCTGCATGTAGCGCCGGCACACATTGGTGTCGAGATTCGCCGGCCCGACACGCCGCTCTCGGCGCGCTGGCAGCTGGCCACGTCGATGACGCCGCGCGCAGTCGATGCCAACGGTTTCGGTCACTATCAGGCCGACGACTATCAGGACCTCATCGACCATCCGGTCGATTGCGGCGCGCTCGATGACATTGCGTTCAGCGTGCGCGAGATCCCGCATCGGTTTTGTGTTCGCGGCGCGCGCGGTTTCGACCGCGATCGGCTGCGCAGCGACATTGAGCAAATTTGCCAAGCGCACCACGCGCTGCTCGGCACACCCAGCGATCTTGATCGCTATGTGTTTCTGGCAACGGCATCCGCGAACGGTTATGGCGGCCTCGAACACCTATATGGATCGTCGCTCGCGATTTCGCGAGGTGCATTGCCGACCGACCCGAACGCCCCGCCGTCCGACGGCTACCGCTCGCTGCTTGGCCTGATCAGTCACGAGTATTTTCACTTGTGGAACGTCAAGCGCATGCGCCCGGCCGTGTTGCGCCCGTACCAATTGGAAAACGAGGTGCACACTGGCCTGCTGTGGGTTTTCGAGGGCATTACGTCGTACTACGACGACCTCGCACTCGTGCGCTCTGGCGTCATCAGCGAACGCTCGTACCTCGAGTTGCTCGCCCAGCAAATTACGCGAGTCTGGCGCGTGCCCGGCCGCAATGTGCAGTCACTGCACGAATCGAGCTTTGACGCGTGGACCAAGCTTTACAAACGCAACGAAAACTCAGCCA
Organism: Pseudomonadota bacterium; assembly: GCA_038534295.1. Lineage (GTDB taxonomy): Bacteria > Pseudomonadota > Gammaproteobacteria > Steroidobacterales > Woeseiaceae > JBCAXA01. The sequence goes on along the minus strand of JBCAXA010000005.1, from coordinate 113,927 downwards.
ACGTCACGGTGAGTTACTACACCAAAGGTTCGCTCGTTGCGCTGGCGCTGGACTTGGAATTGCGCGGCGATGGCGGCGGTCTGACGCTCGATCACATTATGCGCGAGGCGTGGCGGCGCTACGGGGAGACCGGTGAGGGGATGCCCGAGCGTGGCCTTGAGTCGCTCGTCAAAGAGATGGCCGGCGAGGGCTATGCCGATTTCTTCGATGCGTACGTCCACGGAACCGACGATCCGCCATTGGCGGAGTTACTCGCGACCATGGGCATCGACATGCATCTGCGCCAGCAAGCCGGCGCCGACGACCGCGGCGGTCACTCGAAGCTCGATAGCAAGGTGTTGCCGTGGCTCGGTGTCACTACCGACAAAACGAGTGGCGGCGTCGTCGTGAAGACGGTCGTGTCGTTCAGCCCGGCGGAATCCGCTGGCCTATCGGCCGGCGACATTGTGCTGGCGCTCGACGGATTGAGGCTGACGGCGGACTCGTGGCAGTCGCTGCTCGAGTCTTACCGACCGGGCGATCGCGTCAAAGTGAGTTTCTTCCGCGGCGATGAGCTTCGCGATGCGGAACTCGTGCTTGGCGATGCGCCGACGGATACTTGTTATTTAATGCCGCAGATCGATCCCATTGCGGCCCGGCGCCGAGAGCGCTGGTTGTCCGCGCCCGCGGACTGATGCGCAACGTCGTATCGATGCTGGTCGCGGCCGTAGCGCTTGCGGCCAACGCTGATCCGCTGCCAGATTTGCCCGTTGCGGTCAGCAACAACGCCATGGCCGTGGCATCGGTCGATGGAGCGCCCGTCGCATACTCGTTTGCTGGCATTGGTGGCGATCTCGAACACGGTGACATTCACGCGCAGGTGTATCGCTATCAAGACGGCGAGCGCGCCTGGCAACGCGTGGCCGATGTGCCGGGCGGCGTCGGCCGACTGGCGGCAAGCGCCGTTACTGTCGGTAACGACATCTACTTCTTTGGCGGCTATCAGGTCTTCGACGACGGCAGCGAGGTGTCGTTGCCGGACGTTTATCGCGTTGACCCGGCAACCGGTCGGTTCGAGCGCCGTGCCGACATGCCGGTGCCGGTCGACGACGCCGTCGCGCTGGTTCACGAGGATAGATACATCTATCTCGTCAGCGGTTGGCACGACCTCGGCAACGTGAATCTCGTGCAGCGCTACGACACGAGCGCCGATACCTGGACGCAAGCAACGCCTTGGCCGGGCCCACCGGTGTTTGGTCACGTCGGCGCGATTTCAGCGGGGACCTTGGTGGTCTGCGATGGCGTTCGGATCGACAACGCGACCCAACCGCGACGCTTTGTCATGTCGGACGTTTGTTATCTCGGCGAGATCGATACGGACGATGCGCGTCGTATTCATTGGCGCGAAATTCCGCCGCATCCAGGGGCAGCCTGCTATCGCGCGACCGCCGTTGCCGACAGCAACGGTGGTCGACTGCTGTTTGCCGGCGGCGGCGACAATCCCTACAACTACAACGGCGTTGGCTACAACGGCATACCGGCCAAACCGTGCCGGCATCGCTATTCGTTTTTGCTCAACGAGCGGCGCTGGCTGCGCGAGCGCGATGACGAGCGCGCCACGATGGATCATCGGGCGTTGCTGCGTTGGAACGACGTGCTGTGGCTGGTGGGTGGCCTAGAAGGTGCCGGTGCGCCGACGGCCGCTACTCGACAATTGCCGGCATGGTAGCGTGGCTCGAAACCATACCCGCCCAGTGGCGGGTCATGGCGGGCGTCCTGTGCATCAGCTTCTCGCCGATCTTTGTCGCGCTCGCGGACGTCGCGCCGACGACCAGCGCGTTTTATCGCGTGGCGATCGGCGGCGCCGCGTTGGTGCTGGTGCTGTTGGCGATTCGCCAGCGGCCGCGCTTTTCGACGGCCGTGTATGCCGGTCTCGTACTCACGGGGGTTTGGTTCACCGCTGATCTTTGGTTTTGGCATCGCAGTATTCGTGACGTTGGCCCGGGCTTGTCGACGTTGCTGGCGAGTCTGCAGGTGTGCTTCGTCACGCTGATCGGCTGGCTGGTGTTCCGCGAGCGCGTGCTGTTTCGCCAGTGGATCGCTATTCCGATGGCGTTGTTCGGGCTCTCGCTGGTGGTGGGTGTGGACTGGAACGCGCTGCCGGCCGATTACCGTCGCGGTGTGATCTACGGCGTGCTGACGGGCCTTAGCTACGCGCTGTATCTGATGACGTTGCGCCGCGTGCAGGCGGAAACGCGTTCGACGCTGCCGATGGCCGAGATCGCGGCAATGTCGTTGGCATCTGCGGCCATTCTTGCCGGCATCGCCGGCGCGGAGTCACAGAGTCTCGCGATTACGAGTCCGACGGCCGCTGCGTGGCTGTTTGCGTACGGCGTGCTCGCGCACGTGCTCGGCTGGCTGCTGATCGCAAGCGGCATTGCGATGGTGACACCGGCGGTTTTCGGCCTGTCGCTACTGTCACAGCCGCTGCTGACTTTTATATGGGACATCCTGATCTTCGGTCGCGGTATTACGCTGGTCGAATTCGTTGGCGGTGTGATCACGCTGATCGCTATTTTTATCGGCAGCACCGCCCGGGCAGGGCGCAAACCCCGCGAGGCGTCGAGCCACCGACGAACTTCGTAGGCGCAAATTGCCTCACGCCCCGATACGCGAGCGACGTCTTGTATCGACGCGCACTTGGTGTGCGCGTTCGAGCCTGTCGCGGGTATTCTGTCCGTGACTTAATCACCACGTCCGCGGCAGCGGACGCCACATCAAACGATGTTCATCCCACTGCGCGGCCGAGGTTTTATGCGGCTTGGCTACGTCTTTGCACGAACAAAAGAGGACCAAACGAGATGACGATTGCACTGCTCGCACGACAACGCTTTTCACCGCTTTGGCTAGTAGCACTTGGCGTTGGTCTAGCGGCCGCGTTTGCAGCCAATGTTGCGAGCGCTAGTGAAAAGTACACGTGGACCCAGTATTCGTACGAGCCGTATCCGTTTCCTGTGTACGTCGATGACCGCGATCGCTACCCGGCGGCGACCCCGCCTGCTGGTACGGTGAACCGCCACGGCGAAATCGAGCACATCGGTGAGGGCGTCTTTGCAACCCATTGGTTCGTCGATGCCAACGGTCCCGTGTGGCATTTCGTCACGGCCGGCGATCCGTCGAAGGATGTCATTCTTTTTATTCACGGCTACCCGGACACCTGGTACGCCTACAGCAAAGTCATGGCCAAACTCGCGGATGACTACTACATCGTTGCCGTCGATACGCTCGGCTATGGCCAGTCGGACAAACGTCCCGAGGTCGATGTCAGCTACGCAAGCGTTGCCAAGAGCCTCGTGACCTTGCTCGACAAAATCGGTGTCAGTGACTTCGATCTCATCAGCCACGACCGCGGCAGCATCATCTCGGAGCACTTGATTACGATCGGGCGCATGAATCGGCGGATCAAAGCGTTCATGCGTATGCAGCAGTCGTTCGACCAGCCACACGGCCTGCCCCGACCGCCGCACGCGCAAATGGCAACGGCGGAGTGGCAGAGCCGCGACCGACTGATTCGGAGCATGTACAGCAGTAACTACGTCTCGGTAGAAATCCCCGAGGAAGAGGTAGCACGACTCGAGTGGGAGTTCGGGTTCGAAGGTACAGCGGAGGCGGCTGCGCGTACGTTCGTTGGCACGAGCTTCGATATTGAGCGCGAGTTCCGCATGAAAAGCGTCATACCGAAGATGACGATGCCGGTACTGTTCGTGCAGGGCTACAAAGACCCAGGTCAAAAAGCGGAAGAGTATTACCGGTCAGCAAAGATGGTGCCCGATGGCCGGGTTGAGCTGATCGATACCAACCACTTCATGCACACCGAAGATCCGGAATTGGTCGCGGAGCTTGCGCGGGAGTTTTTCTCGGAGTAGCGGCAGCGCAGCAAATCGCGCGTCCGTTCGGCAGACGGCAGTCTGTCGGACGACGCGCCCGAGCGTCGCGCTCAAACGTCGCGAGCGAACACGAGGTAATAGCCGTTCAGGTCTTTGATGCCGAGCTCGCGTAACCCGTAATCCTGGGTCTCCGGTCCCCATTCGAACGTCACGTTGCCATCGAGGCGCTCGGCCACGGCATCGACGTCATCGACGAACACGTAGATCAAGCCGCTAAGGGTCGGTTTCGGGTGCGAATCCAACGGGTAGTGGAAGAACCAGAGCCGGGCGTCGCCCAATGAGACCTCGGCCCAGGTTTCGGCATCGCTCTCGTCCTTGAATGAGCCGGTTTGTTCGAATCCGAGGGTTTCGACATAGAAGCGCAACGTCGCGGCAAGGTCCGGCGCAAAAAGGCTTGGAGTTACAGGACTACGCTTCACGGCTTCGTTCCATGCAACATTACGCGCGCCAGCCTCTAGCGATCATTAGATTCTGATGTTGCGGTGGCTGATGCTGCGTCGCGATGGATTCTGGTTTCGACGACAAAATTCAATTCCTGTCCTCGATAGCGCCCCGTAACTCTCCAGCACCCCTCACTGGGAAAGTCGATGCCGGTTAGCATTGTCCACCCTCCCAAAGATACCGCATACGCGTTCGTCGCCGACGAGATAACTGCATCGTTCTCGCCGTCATCGATGCGCGTGATACCGGTTGTCATCTCGGTTTCCATGCCCGGTTCAAAGCCAGCACTCCACCAAAACAACTTGACGGCAATGAGTGCGTTCGGCGCGGTGGTTGGCCAGATACCGTCCGCCGGCAGAACGACGGCAAGCGAATCAGAGCCATACCAGGTTTCCGCTTGCGGCCACGGTTCGGAAAAAACTCGGTCTGAGCCTAGTGTTCGTGGACACTCGTCAGCGAGTGATGGCTGCGTTACGAGCACCACGCCGAGCGTCAGTATTAGCTCGAGCTTCCTCATCGTTCCGCGCTCAGATGCTTGTCCTTAGCGAGCACGATGGCCTGCGCGCGTGAGCGCACGCCTAGCTTCTCGAAGATGTGGGTCATGTGATTGCGCACGGTCTTTTCGCTGATCGATAACGCCACGCCAATTTGTGTATTGGTGTCGCCGTTGGCGACGTGCACGAGAATCTCGCGCTCGCGCGGTGACAGTACATCGAACAGCGGGTCTTCGTCGCCGGGCGCGGCAGCAATGCCGGTGAATTCGAGCACCTCGTCTTTGAACCGCTGCCAGGACGGTTCCTGCTCTAACAAAATGTGGTTTCTCGATTCGAGCTGCACGAACCGGGCATTTGGAATACGCGCGGCGAGCAATCGACCTTCGGCGAGCGGCACCACTTCGTCGTGCGTCGCGTGAAAGACGAGTGTGGGTACGTTGATGTCGGCCAGCAAACCCGAGACGTCCGGTTCAGCGCGCGCCTCTAGCAGCCGCGCCGCAACGTCCGGTCGCGCGGTTCTGACACACAGCTCGTTAAACCAGTCGAGTTGCTCAGGCGTGCCTTCCGGCACGAATCGCGCCGTAAACAGCTGACGATACACCGGGTTCTCTTGGCCCCAGCCAAGCCGCGTGAGCTCGACGATGGCGCGAAATTTCTGGGCGCCGTCGGACTGGTCGCGTTTGCGCCAGCCCCTTGCGTACGCACCGCAGAGAATGAGATGCGAGACGTTCTCCGGGTGTCGGTGCGCGTACTGAATGGCCGCGACAGCGCCCTGCGACACGCCGAGAATGGCGAACGGCTTTTCGGGTTGGGCGGCATCAACGACCGCGTGGAAGTCTTCCTGCCAGCGCTCCCACGAACAGTCCTCGACCTCCCAGTCACTCATGCCGCAGCCGCGCTCGTCGTAACGGATAACCTGAAAGTGGTCGGCGAGAAAATCGAGCCAGTGACGCCACACTGGGCTCTTCCAGTCCTCTTCCAGATGCGTGAGCCAGGTTGATGCGCGAACGAGTGCTGGACCGGAGCCGCCAGACGCCCAAGCCAGATTTACACCGTCGCTCGTTCTTAGCATCCGAATGTGTTGTCGCTTGGGCATCTCGTCTTTCCAGGTTCGAGATCAGACGGCGCCAACCGGGACAAATCTCCCGCTGGGTTCTCGCAGCGGGCCTTGAAAACAGGACAACTGCCTCATGGGCGGCTGGTGCATGAGCACCCACTATCTTCGTTAACAGCCGATCGAGCTGTCAATTGTTTCCACGCATAAGGAGAACAACATGCAAACCGCCACGACGCAAACCGCTGCGGACAGCTATGCCCGCTGCATCGACATCTCAAAACGCGTTCGTTGGGACATTGATCGCGATGTTATTCGCGGCCGTTCGATGAACTTCAATCAGAAGTTTCTCCCGGACAGTCTGTCGCTCGCGGATCGACTGACGTTTTTGAGCGACGACGAGCAGCGTTTTATGAGTCAAGTGCAGGGCCGTACGTACGCCAACTTGTTTGGGCTGGCCGAACGTTTCATCAACGCGAAGATTCTCGAAGTAGGGCGCGAGCATTGGCTCGGTGATCAAACAGCGCTGGAAGCGTTGATTCGTTTCAGCGACGAAGAGCTGAAGCACCAAGAGCTTTTCCGGCGCATTGAGGCCTTGACCGCGACGGACATGCCCGACGGTTATCGTGAGACCGCCGAGCCCAACGATGTCGCGCAGGTCGTGCTCAGCAAGTCGACGTGGGCCGTGATGGCGTTGACCTATCACATCGAGATTTTCACGCTGGTTCATTTCAAGAAGAGCATCGAGCCTGAGTCGAATCTCTCCGAGCTGTGGAAAGACGTATTTCTGTATCACTGGAAGGAAGAGTCGCAGCACGCAGTGATCGATGAGCTCGAGTGGCGTCGTGAGGACGCGAAGCTGACGGCGGAGGAGCGCGACGACGCGGTGGTTGATCTCATCGATCTCGTTGTCGCCATCGACGGCATCTTGCAAAACCAGGCGGCCGCCGATGCCGAGTACTTCCTTGCGAATCTCGGTCGTGACCTTGCTGCGGCCGACGCCGACGCCGTGCGCAACACCATCCGCGACGCGTATCGCTGGCAGTTCATTGTCTCCGGCGTCAAAGACGGTCAGTTTCTCGGCCTTTTGACCGAGCTGACTAACGGCCGACAACTGCAACAAGTCTCCGATGCCTTGGCGCCGTTAATGGACGTCGCTTAATCCCATCCACCCTCAACCACAAGGAGAAAACGAATGGAACATCGTTTCCGAGCATTAAACTTCATCCGCCCGACCATGTTCGCGGCCTTTCTGATCGCAACGGTGCCGTGTGTTGCCGAAGCCGGTGACCACCGCAGCTGGCGCAGCCGCGTCATCGAGCAGCTGACACAGTTCGATGGCGGCTGTCCGCCAAATGTGTGCGAGGACGTGCAGGTCTCTGTGCACAACGCACCGGTTTGCCCGCACCCGGTGAGCCAGGCCATTGGCGACTACAGCATCAGTGCCGTGCGTGAATTCGATGGCTCCCTGTCGGGCGGCACGTCACGCCTCGTGCGTGCCAACGACGGCGTCGCGTTCGACATGACCGCAACGGGCCTCCGCCGCGACGCGCCGTACACGGTGTGGTGGGTGGCGTTCAACCCCGACAACCCGTGTATCGCGTCGGAAGACCCGTGCGCGTGTGATGCGAACAGCCTCCGCCCCGCCCAGGACAGCGTGTTCTACGCGACGGGCGGCATGACGGATGTTCTCGGTGTCGCAAAATTCGCGGCGCATATCGAGTACGGCGACGTGCCGACCGGCTATGACCAAACACCGTTCGGCGGTGCGTTCGCAGTCGGTATTGAGCCGGGTGCCGAAATCCACCTCATCGTCCGCGATCACGGTCGCGCGCTGTGGGGTTGGCGCGGTCGTCGTATCTTGGGCGACAACGACTAAAGCAAGCTATCTGCCGCTTTGGGCACCTGGTGAATCCCGCTTCGGCGGGATTCACTTTTTTAGTTGTCGCCGTGGCTTTCCTGGTGCAGCGCGATCACGTTGCCTTCGGTATCGGTGAACTCCGCGACCCAGCCGAGCTCGCCAATCGAGGTTTTTTCGTACGCGACGCTGCCGCCATGCGCGACGACGGATTCCAGCGTTGCGTCGATGCTATCAACCGAGAAATAGATACGGGCACCATGCTCGGACGGCACGTAACTGTCGCCCTTCGCCAACGCGCCGCTCGCGCCGGGCAACCCATCGCTGGATGGAAATAGCGCATAGTCGTTGCCGTCGATGACGGTGCGCTCCAGCTCGGTTGCAAAAACGGCAGCGTAGAAGCGGCTCGCTCGGTCGAGGTGCTCGACGGGAATTTCGAAGTACGTGACGGCGTTGTTGGTCATTGGGTTCGAACCTTCGCCCGTTTGGACCGCTTCGTCTGAGCATGCCGCCAAACCGGCGATTAACAGCACGACTTTGAACGGTATTGCCAATCTAAGACTGCGCATTACCACGGCGTGCCATTCAATTTTCATTGAAGTGTCGATGGTATAATTGTGGTGTTACACGACGGGGCTAATTCTTGCTCGAACTCGCTGCCAAAGTCGCCGCTTGTTACCTGCTGGGTTCGATCAGCGGCTCGCTCCTGCTAGGGCGCATGCAAGGCATTGATATTCGCAACCACGGCAGCGGCAACGCCGGCGGCACGAACGCGCTGCGCACGCTCGGCATTTGGTTTGCGCTGGGTGTGCTCATCATCGATATCGGCAAGGGCTGGCTCGCCGCCGGTTTGATCGGGCCGGCGTGGGGCGGCGGCCCTACTGAGATTCTGGCCTGCGGTGCGGCGGCGGTGTTCGGCCATTGCTACCCGATCTACTACGGCTTTCGCGGCGGCAAAGGTGCGGCGACCTTGGTCGGCGTGTTTGCGGCATTGCATTTGCCGATGCTGCTGCCGGTGTTCTTGATCTGGCTGGCCGTTGTCGTCGTCAGTGGCTATGTCGGGCTCGCGACCATCGTCGCGGCATTCGCGGCGCTCGGCTATTTCCTGGTTACCGGTCGGCCCAGTCTTTCCGGTGCGCTGATTTTTTTCTTTGCGATGGCGTTTTTCACGCTGTTCACGCATCGTTCCAACGTAACCCGCATGCTGGCCGGCAATGAAAGCCGAGCCAGCAAGCTATGGCTGTTCAAGCCGAAAAACTAATGTCGTTTCCCGCGCCCAATCCGGCGCGTATCCGCCTCGAGCTTGATGCGCAGCTGTCCAACCGTTTGATCGATCTGCAAACCTTCGATGCCGTCGGCTCAACCAACGACGAGTTGATGGGTGCACCGCTGCCAGAGGCGGGCTACTACCGCATGGTCGTCGCCGATCATCAGACCGCCGGTCGCGGTCGCGCCGGCAAGCCGTGGCTGTTGCCGCCCGGTGCGGGCCTTTGCCTGTCGCTCATGACGACGCTAGCGCTCGGCGCTGATCGAATTGCGCCGCTGACGCTTGCCGTGGGCGTTGCGTTGGCCCGCGGCCTGCGCGGACTCGGCGCGGACGTGCGGGTGAAATGGCCGAACGACCTGATTCTGGGCGATGCCAAGCTCGGCGGCATTCTCGTTGAGCGCCGTGACCATCCGGCGGGCTCGACTGTCGTCATTGGCGTCGGCATCAACATCGCACTTCCGGCCGGCTTCGGCGATGAGTGGGCGCAATACTCGGTGCTGCCGCCCACGGATCTTCGAGCGGGCCTTGCCAGGGCGGTCGACCGCGACCAGCTAGCCGCCATCGTTGCAAACGGCATCGCGCTCGCGTGTCGCGACTTCGCGCGCAAAGGGCCGTTTTCCTATGCCGACGACTGGCCGCAGCTCGACTACCTCGTGGGAAAATCGGTTGTCGTCGATGGCGGGCGGGAAGCGATCAACGGTGTCGCCGACGGCATCACTGAGTTTGGCGAGCTTCGTATCATGACGGACAGCGGTGTTGCGACCAGCAGCACCGGTAGCGTGCGCATCGTATGACGCTGCTGATCGACATTGGCAACTCGCGTATCAAGTGGGCGCGGGCCGGCGACGATCGACCGCGCGACATACGCGCGGTGGCGTATCGCGACGAGACCGAGAACGCCATCGCGACGGTCGCTAATGATGTCGCCAACGACGAGGCGGTGGCTTTCGGTGCCTCCGTCGGCAGCGTCGACGTGCGCGATGCTCTTAGCGCCGCGCTCCGCGAACGGGGTGTCGATGTGCGCTGGCTTACCGTGACGCGCGAAGCACTCGGTGTGACCTGCGGCTATCGCGACACGGAACGGCTGGGTGTGGATCGATGGATGGCGTCGCTTGCCGGCTTTCACCGTGCTCCCGCTGCGGCACTCATCGCGCAAATCGGTACGGCCGCGACGATTGATGCCGTTACCGCCAGCGGCCGACACCTTGGCGGCATGATTTTGCCCGGGCTCGAACTGATGGCCGAAGCCCTCTACGGCGAAACCGCACGTATTCGTGCGGGGGCGGAAGATCTGCCTGATCCGAACACGCGACTCGAGTACTTCGCTGACGATACCGACACCGCCGTGCAAAACGGCTGCCTGCTCGCGGTTACCGCGGCCATCGAAGAGTCGTACCACGCGTTGCGTGATGCCGGCAGCGACGTCACCGTATTTCTCGCCGGCGGTGCCTCCGCGGCCATCGCGCAACAGCTTACAATTGCCCACGAGCATGAGCCGTCGCTCGTGCTGGACGGCATTCGGCGCGTTGCGCTCGAGGAGCTGATCGATGCGTAGTTTTGTTCTTATGCTCTTGCTCGCCAACGTTGTGTTCTTTTTGTACACCGAGTTTGTCGAGCAGCCGAGTGTGGATACGGGCGTCGTCGTTCGCGACGAGGCCGAGCTCGTGCCGTTGGCCGAGATGATAGAACCACCGCCACCACCGGCAGAACCGCCGGCGCCTGCGTGTTATCGCATCGAGTACTTCGAGACGGTGGAAGCCGCGCAGTCCGCAATGCAGGCCATCGACGGCATTCCGGGTGATTGGGTGGTGGAAGAGGCGACCCAGGACGTGTTCGTCGGTTACTGGGTGCAGGTGACCGACCTACGTACACGCGCCGAGGCCGATACGTATCAGCGCCGCTTGCAGGACGGCGGCGTCGAAGAGAGCTATCGAGTGGGCGACGACACCGAAGGCTACGCGCTGTCGCTCGGGTTGTTCAGCGAGCGTGAACGTGCCGAGCGGGTGCTGGGTCAGGCCCAGGCCTTGAACGTGCCGGCGGCCATTTACGATCGAACTCGGCCGGAGCCGGCTGCCATCGTAACGATCGATCTTGCCGATGCCGCTGCGCTGGATGCCGTGGTCGCCGGCAACGATGCGTTGGTCGTCACCGACTGCGACGCCGAGAGGGTTGACGCCGCAGTCGGTTCGGACCCGCCAGAAGACTCAGAAGCGGAAGCTGACCCCGAGTGAGAAGAACGACACCTGGTCGGTGTCTTCCACATCAAACCACTCGAACTCGCCGCGAAGCGCGACGTTCTCGGAAAGATCAACCTCGGCGCCAAGGCCAAGCGCGAGGTCCGTGCCGTCCTCATCGCGCCGCAGCCGCTGCGGTACACCGAAGGTGTCTTCGAGCAGCGCCTCGGTTTCGGCTTCCCAGAAAATCACGCCGGCTTTGCCGTAGATGCGCAGCGGCCCAGCCGGCACGCTAACTACGCCGAAGGCATCAAAGCCCGCGATTTCCGCATCGAGATTCGCGGTGATTGGCGGTAAGCCAAAGAGCTCAGAGTAGCGACCGAGATCGGTGTAGCCGACTTCGATGCCGAAGTACTCGCCAAGCGGCACACCGAGGTGCACCGACCAGCCGGTGTCGTCGGAATCGATGGTGAAATCGCCGCCGTCGATGTCGGTTTCAAGGGCAACGGAACCCGCGGTTCCGCCAATGTACGGGCCGCCCGCGTGGGCGACGCCGGCTACCGCCAGCAGCGGCAGAATCGTCCAAAAACGCTGTTTCATCGTTCGTCTCCCTGACCGCTAGGGCCACCGTGAACTGCGTGCGAGCAGGGTGCGCCGGAGACGCTGAAAGCAAGCTGAATGTCTGGACGAGGTACCGCAGAGTGCGACCAACGTCACGCAGGGGAGTTATGTCCACCGGTTTTTGCCGACGACTAAGTGCCGCAAGATAAGGAGAGCCGCCCGCCTGCGCTGTATGTGGCGAGTTCGATGCGGCTTGGTTAGGCGCGCAGAGCGACTGCGTGCGTTACGAACACCGGTTAGCGATTTTGCCGACGATAACTTCGGCGTTGATCGATTCGATGCGCAGGAAGTCGGTGCCTTTCGTCAGCAAAACGGCCTGATCGCCGAGACTGTAGTGCTTGAAGATGATCTCGCTCACGCCGCGAACGGTCATCGTCTTTTTGCTGACACGCCCCTTGAGTACACGAACGACGCTCACTTCGACATCGTACGAGGTCGCATCGCCAGCACCCGGCGATGCGGCCGGGCTGCGCGAGACCAATTCGCCGACAAAGACGGTGTCTGCCTGGCAAGCGATGTCGCCAATGTGTTGAGCATCCGCGGTTTCCGTTGTTGCGAACCAAAGAATCGCAACCGCGAGAGAAGACAGGCCAATCAATCGCATGGGAAGAGACTCCCGAAGATGACGACGCCCGAAGTGTTACATGCCGGTGTCTGCCAAGAATGTGACTAACGTCCCAGCTGGCTCCTCATTAAGTCGTCGGTGAAGCCGGTTTGAGGCCCAATGACACAGCCCTTTCTGAGCCCGCACCGGCCAACGCCCAATCGGCGGCCGCCCGCTGGCGTGGCTCATCACGCCAGCCTATAATTTCGACGTCTCACCGGAGCCGGCATAGCTCAGCTGGTAGAGCAACTGATTTGTAATCAGTAGGTCCGCGGTTCGAATCCGTGTGCCGGCACCAAAAACACCGAATTAAATCTCCCTCGCAGAGTATGGGGAGAGTTAATTCGGTGTTTTTGTTGGTGGCGCGGATGGAGCCGCACTGGCGAGTTTGAGCCGCAGCCCGCGAAGCGGGCGGAGACCGACGCACGCGTTAGCGTGCGGTCAATCCGTGTGCCGGCACCAAGACCTAAGAAACACTCTCTTGCAGCTCATTGGGAGCTTCGCGAATAACCGCTCGCAAATGTGCTGGGCGAAACTTGGTTGTTGCCAAGCGACGCTAACACGGCGGGCACACATCCACGAGTACATAGGTTGAATCGAGCTATCGAGTACCTGGCTTCGAACCAGGTGGTCGGTAGTTCGAAAAGCAAATTGCTGCGCGGCAGCTCGCAACTCGAACTCCTGATTTCGAGTCGTCCAATCCATTAGTTACGTCAACACTCGGGGGAGGGTCGCATGGCAGTCGAACTTGAAGAGTTCGTTCAGGCCCCGCTTCGCGCAACCAACGAATGGAGCGAAGTCAGAAAATTAGCTAACAGGCTCTTGATTGAGCTCAATTCTGAGGTGACTCTCAAAGGGATCATAGAAGCAAATTCACCGGGTACCCCTAGCAGCGAGGTTCAAGCTGCTTTTCGTCCGGCCGCAGAAAGCCTTGGCTTTCAAAGTGAGAAGAAAGGCCTTTTTGACAATACGATTGCGGGGTTGAGGCCGGACTACTACCTCGCTATTGATGGCGTTGGCGTAATTCTGGAAGTCGAGCGCGGAAAAACTACTACGAACAATATGGACTTGTTGGATTTTTGGAAGTGTCATATTTGTGACGTGGCTTCTTACTTGTTTCTTCTCGTTCCCAAGGAGTTACGGCACAATGAAACAATGAGGCCAAAGAAAGAGTTCATTGCCGTTCGGCGTCGTATGGCGCAATTCTTCGAGCCGGCGAACTACACCAATGTGCGTGGGCTATGTCTTTTCGGCTACTGATCGCACGGTCAGCGAGTTCGCACTTTGCGGACGAATGCTCTTTAGCGCGCGTTCCCACGCTGGCTTTTCTAACGCGACGCGGTTGATCAGATGCCCTCAGAAGGAGAACTTCTTGAGAGGGGATATTTTCCGAGGGAAGTGCAGCCGCCGTTCGTGTCGTCTACCTTCGCTCGCGTCGGGGTCAAGCTGACCGAAGCTGAAGTCTCGTCCGCTGCAACCAGTAGATGGTGGACTGCCCCAACGAAGCACAACTTAGCTCGACCGGGAGGAATGCGGCGGCCTCTGGCCATTCCGAATCCGCTTGGCTATCTGAAGGTCGCTCGACAGGTCGGATTAGCGTGGCCCACGCACCTCGAACCAATAATCAGAGGCAGTGTTTTAGCGGGGAGCAAGTTAGTTCCATCGACGGGCCTTCGCACAGTTAAAGCTGCGTTTAGCAATGCCGACCAATTAATGTTGCGTGCGGAGAGGCGGAGAGGCGCGCGCTATCTGTTGAAGGCCGATGTGCAGAGTTTTTATCCTTCGATCTACACCCACGCTATCGATTGGGCGATCCATGGGAAAGCCGCGGCAAAAGCAGCTACCACGAAAACGGTCGGCGCGGAGATCGACAGAATGTTTCGAGGTGCGCAGGATGGGCAATCCGTTGGCATTCCGATCGGTCCGGACGCATCTCTCATCATAGCCGAATGCATGATGACGAGAATCGAAGAAGCTCTCGCAGCTCGCTTGCCAGGACTTACCGGTTATCGTTTTTGGGATGATTTCGAGCTGTCCTTCGGTTCCCTCGGCGAGGCAGAAGAATCGTTGGGCATTTTGCAGGAGGCACTAGGCGCATACGAACTCATGCTCAACCCTCGTAAGACGGAGATCATCGAACTGCCTGATCCTTTGCTGACCGATGGAATCTTCGAGTTTATGACTTGGGACTTGAGCTCGACGTCGCGGGGGCAGCGACGACAGCTCGTTGGCTACTTCGATACGCTGTCCACAAGCATCGCTGCCAATCCTGGAAGAAATGTTGCTGCCTATGGTGTGGCTAGACTTCGCAGCGCAAAAATTAGGCCTGAGAACTGGGTGTTCGTGCAGAACAACTTACTTCAGCTTCTGGTTGCGGAGCCGAGCTGTGCAAGATTCGTTGCAGAAATCCTCGGTCGTGCGGCCACTGCCGGCCACTTAATTGATCGAGCCGTCATAGCAGAAGCCGTCGAGCGTCTAACGCAAAAACATGCGCCTTTGGGCCACGGTTCTGAAATTGCCTGGGCTTTGTGGCTTTCTTTGGCGCACGGGATACCGTTAACGAAAGCAACAGCAGATTCGATTGCCGGGCTGCCAGACAACTTGGTCGCCCTGCTTGCTTTGCATGCTAGCGATAGCGGCTGGATACCAACCGGCCTTGACACGTCGATTTGGGAGTCGTACATGACGACGCCAGAACTTCGGGGGCCCAATTGGTTGTTGGCTTATGAAGCGAGCATCAAGGGCTGGCTGCCTTCCCTTGGCGTCGCGGATCACATCGCCGGCGATGCTTTTTTTCGGCTCCTTCGACACAAAGGTGTCAGTTTCTACGATGTCACGAAGCTTTCGCTTGAGCCTGCATTGATTCCGGAAGCGTCAGGACAGATGTCGACAGCAATGTAGTGAAGCGAATCGTGGGCAGTCTCCGCATGCATGCGCTCAATGTCAGCACCAGAACTAGAGGTAGCGACATTGGCCGCATTGGGTTGCTGGCGAGATGAGCAAAATTGTAGATAGGCACTTACTTTTTGGTGCAGCCGTTGCGCAGGTCATAATGCAAGACAAGCCGCTATATATAAAGGAACGTCCGGAATCCCAGAACAACCTTTTCGAATTTTGCACTTC
Organism: Pseudomonadota bacterium; assembly: GCA_038534295.1. Classification (GTDB taxonomy): domain Bacteria; phylum Pseudomonadota; class Gammaproteobacteria; order Steroidobacterales; family Woeseiaceae; genus JBCAXA01. Next base: position 98,365 of record JBCAXA010000005.1, on the reverse strand, counting down.
TGTGGGGCACTCGCTCGTTCTGTTCAAGTACTCAACTAAGAACAGAAGCCCGTGGCAATTTACGTTGCCACGAAAGCAGATGGGGCTCTTGATCGATTGCGAAACATCAGTTTATGCCGACAAGCGATTTACAGCGTTGATTTGCGGTCTAGACGGCGTATGTCTCGTCGATCTCATGCAGCTAACTCAGCTGGTTGATGTCGACCAAGCGCAATCCGGCCTTTCGGTTCGAAGGCCGCGATCGGGAAGTTACCGCGTGAGCGGTCCAAAGAGAGTCAAGATTGCCGGCGCGGTCCCTCGCAATCGTTGGACGAAGGAAATTGTGGGCGTGTGACGTCGCGCCGTACGGAGGCAGCTGATGCTAAATAGAAGTGAGTGTTTCGAGGCCGTAATTCGTGGAATTCGAGAACGAACTAATCCTGAGTCGGCTGAAGCTGTTCGAGCACAGGCGCAAGTTCTCGTAGAAAATGCCATCGAGTCCTATTCGAAAGCCTTCGGTGGAGATGATGTCGGATTCAACAGCACGGGAATGGTTTCAACCCCGTTTATTGGAGCGGCAGTTGCAGCGGGAACGAACGGTCTCATGTACGGCCGCGTACAGAGCGGCAAGACCAATGCGTCGATTGCTTCAGTGGCTTTGGCGAGTGCGTACGGATTTCGATGTTTCGTCGTGCTGACCTCTGACAATACGTGGCTTGGAAAACAAACCGCAGACCGATTCAGAGATCAGCTTGGTGCCGGGGCAGGTCCTATCGTCAAGAACTGGCTCGATTGGAAGCGAGACCCGGAAGCGTTCGCTAAGACAATTCGGAGTTACATGGACGATACCGGTGTCGTACTCGTTACAACGAAGAATACGAAAAATCTCGAATACCTAGAGACAGTCCTGCACAAATCTGGAGCCAACAGGGTTCCGGGATTGTTCTTGGATGACGAGGCGGATAATGCGAGCCTGAATACCAACACCGCTGCTATCGCTCGCGGCAAGAAAGTCGACGTTAGCAAGATTTTTGGACAGATCGGCGCACTTCGGAAGATCGTTCCCAACCACATATTCGTGCAAATCACAGCGACGCCGCAGAGCCTCTTGCTGCAAGGGTTAGATCATCCGCTGCGGCCAGCATGGCACGTAATGGTCGAGCCCGGGTCGGACTACGTCGGCGGGCGAATCTTTTTTGCTGAGAGCTCGTCGTACTTGGTTCATGTTGACGATCAAGAATTAGCGTCGTTGCGCGCGGGAAGAATCCGGCCGGGAAATAGCTGGGAGATTCCGGAAGGCTTGGCTAAAGCGACATGCTGCTTTCTGGTTGGAGCGGCTCACGAGTACTTCAAGCACGGCAGGTCCGCAGTGCTCTCAATGCTAATTCACATCGACCACAAGAAGATTAGCCATGAAACAGTGCAGGAAGCGCTTCAGAAGTATTTGTTGCAGCTCGATAAGTCGCTACGAGATAAGCTTTCGAACAGTCGAAGATCAGAAGCCGAGCGTCAGCTAACGTGGGCTCATACTGAGCTTGCGCGAACAGAAGAAAACTTGCCGCCCATCACTTCCGTCGTGGAGTGGCTTCAGCGGACATTGCGCAACGCCGATCCGGAAGTCATTAACGCGGACAACCCAAACCGACGACCAGAGTACAGAGTAGGAATGAATTTCCTAATTGGTGGGAATAGGTTGGGGCGGGGCGTAACAATTGAAGGGCTGACAACGACGTACTACGGGCGAGACGCAAAGAGCAAGATGATGGATACAGTGCATCAACATGCTCGAATGTTTGGTTATCGAAAACACTTGTTGCCTATTACACGCGTGTTTTCGGCGGAACATATTCTCGGCGCGTTGAAGGATATCTATGAGTCCGACGAAGGTACTCGCAATGTGATTGAAGCGGACGGTGCTCTGGCTGCGAAACCAGTTTGGGTCGGTCCTAGGCTTCGGCCAACTCGAGCGAATGTCTTAAATCCAGCGGATATCGATGCTGTGGTTGGCGGACGGGCGATCTGGCCCCCCGAGCTGATTGTATCCCCGAGCAAGATTGCAGCGAAGTTCGCCAAACTGGAATCGCGGCTCGCTGCGTTTACCGATCGAGACGATTACTACGAGATTTCTATTGATGAGATGCGCGAAATTCTAAAGCTTATGCCTAGCAACAGGGTTGTGACGCGCACATGGGATGATGAGCGAATTCAGCAGATGCTGGAGATCGTTGAAGGTAACCCATTTAACTTGAAGTCTGGCTTTGTAAACGTAAGGCGCGGGCGTGGGGCCAATACTTCTGGTTTCGATGTCGATTACGAAACGCAGCAAATCAGTGGGTTTGCGGAAGGTACCCAGATCAACGAAGCGAAACGCCGTTTCGGCGGTTCGCCCGTGTTATTGCTTCGAAAACAAAAAGGTGACAAGGAAAAGCACTGGAAAGGGCACCCTTTCTACGCTCCGACGCTGATTCTGCCCGGGTCCAGGTTTGTGTTCTTGTTTCAGTCGGGCTGAGGTCGTTTCTGAGGACTTGATATTGTCGAGCTCGTGAGGGACACTTTGGATACACACAGTGCATCCATTTGCGAGCATGAAAGACTCTGGCATGAGGATTCGCGTCGAGCCTGAGCTCCGACGCGAGTTCATTGAAGTTTGCCGGGCGCGGGACCTGACCGCAGCCCAGGTTTTGCGCGCGTACATGCGAGAATACGTCGAAAAGGTCGGACGCGATTCGCAGTCGGACCTGTTCGAGCACCTTTCAGACCAGCGGCCGACGAACTAGATGGCTGCGTCATCTAAGAGCGCAGTGCAGCTCAGTCTGATCAACTCCAGTGTCGAGGCGGTTTTGCCCGTCCGCGGGCGCAAGCACAAAGTAGCGGGTTTGTTTGCCGGAATAGGTGGACTGGAACGCGGGCTTGAACGTGCTGGCCACGAGCCGAAACTGTTTTGTGAGAATGACCCGGCAGCAATGGCGGTTCTTGCAAACAAGTACCCAGAAGTAAAGCTACATGACGATATTTGTACGCTTGAGCGAGTACCGCGTGGTACGTCGTTGCTGACTGCTGGATTCCCTTGCCAGGATCTGAGCCAAGCCGGAAGGACTGTTGGCATTTCCGGCGCGCGGTCGGGACTGGTCGGCGAAGTGTTTCGATTGCTTGAGCAGAACCGCGTACCGTCAGTCTTGCTGGAAAACGTGCCTTTCATGCTTCAGCTTGGGCGGGGTTCGGCGATGGACCTCATAACAACTGAGTTCGAACGACTTGGTTATGCGTGGGCTTACCGTGTCGTTGACGCGCGTGCGTTTGGTCTTCCGCAGCGTCGTCGTCGTGTCTATTTTTACGCGTCCCTACGCGACGACCCGCGCGCGGTCTTGTTCGCGGATGATGCAGAAGAGACGAATGAACGTGCATTGAACGGATGCTTGCGGGAGCGCAGGATTGATGGCGAGCCGGTTGCATGCGGCTTCTATTGGACCGAGGGCATACGCGGCTTGGGGTGGGCGCCGGACGCACTGCCTACGTTAAAGAGTGGGTCCGCAGTTGGAATACCTTCGCCGCCTGCGATGCTCATGCCAGATGGGAACATTGTTACGCCGGATATCCGGGACGCCGAAAAACTGCAGGGATTCCCTCAAGACTGGACCAAGGCTGCTGAACGAGTGGCGCGTCGGAGCGCGCGGTGGAAACTCGTTGGCAATGCCGTGAGCGTGCCAGCCGCTGCATGGTTAGGTTCGCGTTTGCGCGACCCAGGGAAAGTACTCGACTTTTCGTTGTCCGCCTTGAAAGGTTCCCCGTGGCCAACTGCGGCATGGAACGTGGGTTATGGCCGCATGCGAGTTGAAGCTTCAGAATGGCCCGACAAAAAACCATACAAGTCAGTGCTGAAATATCTGAAGCGTGACCCTGTCCCGTTGTCGGAGCGCGCTGCGCGCGGATTTTATGAGCGACTAGAGCGTACCAACTTAAACCTTCCCGATGGATTCAAAGCGGCCGTGAAAGAGTATCTCGACCGAATAACAACAAAGACAACAGAGCACGCCGTCAGCAACCGGCGAAGTGGTTCCGATCAACAGTCCGCATTTCTCTAGTCAAAATGTACGGCCCAGAGATACTCGTACGTTCTCTGAGTCAGCCTTCGGGGCGAGCCGACAAGCACGCTAACTATTGGCAATATCATTCGCGAAGCGACCGACATTCTAAGATCGCGTGTTGGGTAACTCTTTTCGATTTGTTGAATACGTGTTCGCTATTTCGCGAGCATGTAGCGAGAGGTGCCGTTGGTTTCGGCATCAATCACGAAATGTCAGACTTTACGGCAAATCGAAAAAAGGACCTCGATCTAGTGGTATGCACGCCAGGCAGCGGTGCGCCAACCGGAAAAGCCGCAAGTGAATTTGCAGGGCTCGTTGACTCTTATGGAATCATGCTCTCTCGAGAGGAAGGGGCCAGACTGCGCGAAATGCCCACTATGCACCGTGTCGCAGTCGGTACGGTGCATATTGCCCTAGAAGCGAAAGCAACGATGACTGCTCATATCAAGGCACTGCCGCGCCTACACGATGAGCTCAATTCGTCACACATGGCCGTACACGGCTCGTCGGATATGGCCATTGCTGTAGGCTTTACGTTAGTAAATGCCGCGAGCGATTTCGTGAGCAGCGATATGAATAAATACAATCTGTCCGTGCGCGAGCCGGAGTATTCATACAATCCGCAGCCTCGCAGCACTGAACGCACGATCGAAAAAATTCGTCAGATACCGCGCCGCACGCAGCTAGGAGTTGCCGGATTTGACGCGGTCGGAATTGTGGTTATTAAAATGAAGAATGACGGCAGCCCCGTGGAGCTCGGCACCGAGGCCCCCGCACCCGATACTAAGGATATTTTTCACTACGACCATATGATCAGGCGCATACAGTCTCTGTACGAGGGGCGTTTCGGCAACCTACTCGACTGAGGCGTGCATGATTCCGCAACGGCGGCCTTACAAGAACATTGAGCGACGGCTGGCCGGATCGCATGTGCCGACCACGGATGCGCATACATCGCAGCGCATGGGCCGAATCAGGCAGCGCGGCACAACCCCTGAACTCACTGTTCGCCGTGTCTGTGCGGCACTGGGTGTGAGATACCGGCTTCACAATTGCGATCTGCCGGGATCGCCCGATATCGCAAACCGCAGACAGCGCTGGGCGATTTTTGTCCATGGCTGTTTTTGGCATCGACACGCCGGCTGCCGGCGGGCGACGCTGCCGAAGTCAAACACGAAATTCTGGCAAGCGAAGTTTGAGCGAAACGAGCAGCGTGACGCGGCGGCAGTGGCGGAGCTCACGGCATCGGGGTACAGGGTACTAACTTTGTGGGAATGCGAAACGGCTGAGAATCGCGCATTGGAATCGCGACTTCGAGAGTTCTTTGGAGGCATAAAGGACAGGCGCACCTAGGCGGCCAAAAGTGCCGTATGCCGAGCCAACGCGCTTGTTATGGCGATTCGCCGGTTCAGTTGAGTCTGGTTTCTAGCGAACGAGAGATTCGGGCACGCACCTTTCTCACGCGCTTTGCCCGCTAATCCTGCTTGATGGACACCTCACCCAGTGTTGACCAGGCGGAGCTCCCCGTTTCGATAGTGGTCACGAAAATGCATGGTCGTGTCGAGCCATTGATCCGAGGTTAGCCCTAGACGCCGCAGCACGGGATCGAGGCGCGGGTCGATGCGACCGCGTTTGCCAGAGACCGCAACGCGACCGGTCGTGTCGACCAGCTGCAGATAATCAGTCCAGCGGATGGGTAGCAACGACGGTCTCGAAGCAGCGTCAATCTGGTCTGCGTCGACATCGGAAGATGAGTCAAATGTCTCCCTTATTCAAACACCCAGTCTGGTCCGACTACCGCTGACGGCGCACAGGCTTTCGCATATCAGCGAGAGTTCAGGCTTACGGTCATGACAAGTTTCTTGGCGTTTACTGGCGCTATTGCAAACAGATCTATTTGTCAGATCGTCGATTGTCATCGGCGTCAAACCGGTTGCCACGTATCGAGTTGTCGCGTGCGGTCATGAACCGCAGATTTGATGCCTTCAAGACATCCTCAGGATTTAACGACTGCGGGTCCATGTGGTCGATACTCAATTTCCGATCCGCCTGCTTCTTGCCGTAGTTGGCGTCGTCCTTAGGCACCCAATCCTCAGATAGCATCGGAGCGCGACGGCCCTCACTCAGCTCGTATCCCGCCGCCTCCAGAATTCTTGCGACTTCTTCAGCGTCGGATCCATCTCTCGCATTGACCCGTAACCAGAACTGCGACCTTGCGCCTGAAAAGGTCCGATACTTGCCGTCTTTCCGGAACATGGATTCCTCCCACAGGCGTCTGAGGCTGTCGGTGTCGGCAAAGTGATTGTGAAAGGCGTGCTGTGCATGGCGCAGGAAATCCCCATCGTCGCCAGCATGTCCGCCGCCACTAGAACCGTCTTCAGCGTCGAGGCGGTTCTCGTACTCGCGATCCAGGCGCAATGCCTCGGCTTGCTTCTCCTCGTGGTCAACAGCTTGGCGCAGTTCTGCGTCGAGACGGTCCTCGTATTCGCGCGTCTGCCGCTGGGTTTCGGCCTGTTGTTCTTGGTGCTCGAGCGCCTCGCGCTGGGCTTCGTCGAACGTTTCCTCGTGCCTTGACGCCTGCTGCTGCTCCTCTTCAAGCCGCCGTGCATGTTCTTGTGTCTGCCGTTGTTGCTCTTCTTGCCGCTCATCGTGCTCTCGCGCAGCGCGTTGCGCGTCGACACCGTGCTCTTCCAGCTCTCGCATGTCGCGCTGTTCTTCGTCGAAACGATCTTCGTGTTCCTGCGGTTGTCGCCTGTCAGTCTCCTGCCTTTCTTCCGCCTCGCGATCCAACCTCTCAGCCGCGTCACGCCACTCCTGTGTATGGGTACCATCATCTGCATGTCGATCTGAATGCCCGGCTTCCAGCTGCAGCGCGCGGTCGTGGATTTCCTCGCTGAGCAGCGCTTCGCGGGCCTCCTCGTCGACGCGTGCCTCGACGCTGGTGCTCTCTTGCTGTAATTCGGTCTGTTCTGCTAGTTGCTGCTCTGCCGCGATCTTCTCCTCAATGTCTCTTTCCTGCTGATCGCTTGCCGCTTGCGTATCCTCGTCATCGTTCGCCTGCCACGCCTCCCAGTCGTCTGTATCCTGCTCGGCCGCCGATTGCTGTTGCTGCCACTCAGTCCATTCCGCGTCCGCGCCAGCTTCCTTTCGCTGTTGTTCTCCGATCCATTCAGACCACGCATCGTCGGCCACCTGCTTGCGCAGGTGTTGTTGAGATGCGTCGTCATCCACCGCCTCGATCGCATCTGGCGATGAGTCCTCGCTCGTCTCGCTGGATCGTTCGTCGTCTGCGACACCAGGTGCGTACTCGAGCCAATCGGCATCGTTGGGTCTGGTTTCGACATCGGCCTGCAGGTCTTTGTCTGCCCGCGCGATGTTGTCCTCTTCCCGTTCCTCACGATATCGAGAGTCGTCCGCGTTGCTGTCCTGGATTTCGTCATACTCGAGCTCCGGCGATTCGTACGCCTCAATTTCGCTGATCTCCGCGATGCCGTAAGCATCCGCTTCAATTCCGGCATCGAAATAAGACGCTTCCTGCTCCAGCCGCAATTCCTCGTCAACCCGCTGCTCTTCATCAATACGTAGCTCTTCCCGTTCCCGCTCCTGCCGGTCATGCTCGTTCTGTTGTCGCTGCTCATCGCGCCGACGGTCCTGTTCCGCCTGCACGCGTGTTTCTTCGATGGCAGTGTCCCGGCTCCGCGCGCGTTCGGCCTCGGCGTCCTGCCGCCTGCGATCGGCCTCCCGTGCACGACGTTCGTCGTCCAGTCGTTTCTGGAAGTCCTCCTCGTCCCGGAACCGCTCGTAGTGATCGTCAACCATGGCAACTGGACCTCAAGGCTTGCGGGGGCTCACTCAGAGTCTTTGCTCTGGCGCGCTTGCTCGGCAGCGAGAATCAGGTTCCTGAAAGACTCCGGCATTGAATCCAGATGGGCTTTGGAGATTTTGGGACTCGAGCCATCTGGGCTCGGGATCTTCAGCCACTCTATGGGTTTTGCCGGCGAAGATTTGTCGCCTCCTAAGATGTTTGTCAGTTTCTCCATTTTCTTCTGCAGCGCCTCTAGTTCCCTCTCCAGCTGCCCGGAGCTCTTGTCGTGAAAACCAGCGGCGCCTGGATCGCCAGAGGCGTCCGCCTCGGCATTCCGCAAATGGGGCGACTTGAATACATTGGGCCGCCCGACGACAACAACCGCGGACACAACATGCCATGTATCCGGCTTCTCCCAGATATGCTTCGCAACGGCACGCAGAGCACTGTTGGCGCTGGGCAACGTGTAGTCCGTGTCTTTTTCATCGATTCGAATCCGGTACTCGGACACAACGTATTGGAGGTTCCTAATCTTTCGCTGGGGCCACACGTCGCTGGGAACTTCAGGCGATTTCGGCGGCAGCCCCTTGAGCGATTCCGACGCTTCCGACTGGCCCCGCGCACGCGCCGACTCCAGCCACAGCCGACCGCGGTCGACGTCCTTGGGCAAGGGCTTGCGATCACCCGTGACCAAGGCCTTGCCGAGAAGCAGTTGCGCCTTCGCGTCGCCGGCGCAAGCCGCGTCGTATACACGGAGCACCTGCTCCGCCGCCTGCCCGCCCGCCTGCGCGTCTTGCCTTAACCTCTGCAGGAAACCGGCTGGCAACTCGTTCGTCACCTGGCGGCCCGCAGATCGTTTCGCATCGTTGAGCAGGGCCTTCTGTTTGTTGACGTCGATCCTTTTCTTCTCGAGCGCCTGCGACAGCTCGAGACTGTGATTTCTGACTTTGCGCCACACCTGTGCCGCCTTTTCGCCCGCCTCAACCTGCGAACTCAACCATTCTCGGTGCCTGATCGCCGAAGATGTAGTGCCGTCTTCAAACTGCCGTTTGCTCTGGAACTCCCGCTTCTTGTTCTCAGCCTCGGATTCCTCGCGTCGGAACTCGTTCGACAGTTCGCGCAGCGTTTGGATCTCGCTGGCCAACGCTTGATCCAGAAGCTGAAGCTGATACTCCCACTCGATCCAGTCGGTGCTTTTGAGCGCCATTGCGTTCCTCCTTTTGCCAAGTATGGGAGACGATTAGTGAAACGCAGCCCGACCTATTGCCCGTTGTGAAACAGAAAGGTCAGAGTTCATTCAATTGCGAGAACACGCATATCGACGAATTCACGCCACCCGCGGATGGTGCGTGTAAGGAGCCATTATGTCAGGAGTGAGACCGTCGGAGCGAGCTGAGGCCGGCTGCAAGGAGGCCGACGACGGCAGATCGAGGCCACCATCTTGCGGAGCCGGCCCTACCCCTCGTCGTTGAGGCGCGTAAATCCCTCCCTTTCTCCCGGAAATGCCGGCGCATCGTGGTACGAGTCAACACCCGCCCGTCCATGTAAGGGCCCCGGGTGGTTACGAACAGGACAAAGCGGCCAGACCAGGCGATCGCCCTTAGGCGGCGCTCGGCTCGGATGCGTCGGATCGATGCGTACGCTTTCCCGTTTGAGCGACAGGTAGAAACTGGAGTTTTCTGGCAGGACCCCGGCGAGTTTCCTTTGAGGCTTCAGATCAAGCGGGTTTCACACAAACTCCCCAGCGATCAAACCCACTAACGCTGCGGGATTCCGCAACTGAATTTAGAGTATGTTGCTTATGTTGGGTCGCCCGCTTGTTTGTAATCAGTAGGTCAGCGGTTCGAATCCGTGCGCCGGCACCAAAAACACCGAATTAAATCTCCCTCGCAGAGTATGGGGAGAGTTAATTCGGTGTTTTTGGTGGCGCGGATGGAACCGCACTGGCGAGTTTGAGCCGCAGCCCGCGAAGCGGGCGGAGACCGACGCACGCGTTAGCGCGCAGTCAATCCGTGCGCCGGCACCAAGTCGCCTCCGTGGAACAAAGGCAGGAGCAAGTAGGCCTGCGAGACAATTCCTTCGCTGTGGGCGAGACTCTGTTATAGTCCCGCCCATCCTGGCGCGCATCGATCTGCGCCACTCACTACGCCACGCAATCCTGCGGTCGGCGTAGCCACTCAAGAATCCCAGCCTGGATCGAGACTTTCGCGGCGTCGAGCTGCCATCGTGTCAGGCCGATTCGGAGCAACCATTCCAGTGTTATTCAATGAACTTGGCCTTTCGGCCGAACTGCTGCGTGCAGTTGAGAAGCAAGGTTACGAGAAAGCGACCCCAATCCAGCAGCAGGCTATACCCCTCATTCTCCAAGGTCGAGATGTCCTTGCCGGTGCACAGACCGGTACCGGCAAGACGGCGAGCTTCACGCTGCCTATGCTGCAGCGCTTGCAGCGCGGCACCGCCAACCGGCGTCGTATCCGTGCCCTGATCCTAACCCCCACGCGCGAGCTGGCCGCCCAGGTCGCGGACAGTGCCCGTAGCTACGGTCAAAAGCTACCGTTCCGGACAGCCGTGATCTACGGTGGCGTCAGCATCAACACACAGATTTCGAAGCTGCGCAAAGGTGCGGACATCGTCGTTGCGACGCCCGGACGGCTGCTCGACCACCTGGGGCAGGGGACCATCGATCTCAGTGCCATCGAGTGCCTAGTTCTCGATGAAGCGGACCGGATGCTCGACATGGGCTTCATTCGCGACATTCGCAAGATCATGAAGGTCCTGCCGAAAGAGCGTCAGACGCTGTTGTTCTCTGCCACGTTCTCGCAGGATATCCGCCGCCTAGCGACCGACCTGCTGAAGTCTCCCGCGAAGATCAGCGTTGCCACGAACGGCAAGCCCGCTGAAGGTATCGACCAGGTCGTCTATCCGGTCGACCGGCAACGCAAACGGGAACTGTTGTCGCACACGATCGGTTCACAAAACTGGCGTCAGGTCCTCGTGTTCACACGGACGAAACACGGCGCAGACCGACTGGCAAAGCAGCTCGAAGTGGATGGCCTTAGCTCGATGGCGATTCACGGCAACAAATCGCAGGCTGCGCGCGTACGTGCGCTACAGGCATTCAAGACCGGTAAGGTCAGAGTTTTGGTTGCGACGGATGTCGCGGCTCGCGGCCTCGACATCGAGCGTCTGCCGCACGTGGTCAACTATGAACTGCCACAGGTGCCGGAAGACTACGTGCATCGTATCGGGCGCACTGCTCGTGCCGGACACCAGGGTTCTGCGGTCTCTCTCGTCTGCGTCGACGAGCACAAATTGCTGGCTGACATCGAAAAACTGCTGCAGGCAAAAATCAGCAGGACGATTGTCCCGGGTTACGAGCCGGATCCACGCATCAAGGCGGAGCCGGCCACCAGGGGGCGGGCACAGCGCCCGTCGGGGAAGAAGAAAGGCGGGCAGCGCAAGAACTTCTCAGCCTCATCGAAAGGTCGCAACTCCGGCAAACGTCGATCGGCCGCACGGCGGGCACAAAACTAATGTGGTAAGCGGCGATAAGTAGGACAGGCAAACCTAGGTAGCTGATACCGGACACACGATCGAATCCGCAGAGAAACGCCCCGCGGACGCAACGTGCCATGACGTGGTAGCAACGGGTGTTTTCCAAACACACCAATTGCTGCCGGACGCGGGGCATGTCGCCGCCTTAGACCTGATGCACCTCGTCACACCGCGCGTAAATAGAGCCAACGCGACGCAATGACTAATCTGGGAAAATGCATTCAAGCAATTATTGTCACGTTCAGTCCGGTAATTGCCTTGGTGTGGATAAATATGTTTCCGGGGCTTTCGTTTCTGGTTGGAACACCACTAGTACTTGCCGGACTACTTTTGATATGTCGCCGAGTATTCTCGAAGAAAACGAGTGCGCAGCTACAAGACGACTAGCCAAGATCCGTTCGCGCCCCCGGACACGCACTCACGGACTGGCACACATCTTATCTGTCGAGCGGTGAGCTTCCGTACGGCAGTGCTACGACTCCACGGCCATTCACGCAAAATGCGAATTCCGGCGCGTAATGCGCCTGTCCCAGTCATTCCCGCGCGTTAGTTGAGCCAATGCGAGGGTATTTGTGCCTGTCCCAAATCAAGCGTTGCACGTGAAATGCGCCTGTCCCAAATCAAGCGTTGCCGCTTGAGCGCCGTTAGAGCGAACCGATGTCATGTATACGTTGGATCGTTCCTTCGCAGCGTCATTCAGAACTCGACCAGGAAGAGATTCGAATCCGCCCGGCGTAGCAGTTCCTCTTCACTTCGTTCCGAATTGTTCCACTCCAGCAAGGCGTCTTTCTCCTCCGACTTATGGAACAGCAGCAGGCTGTCGTCGATAACCTTGAAGTTGGTTGGGTCAAGCGGCAACGTCATGCCTTGGGCCAGGCTGTACGAGCAGAATGGGTGCCGTGGCCGGTACTTGCCCGGGTTTGCATTGAACAGGGCGACCTGCTCGCTGGACGTCAGGTGGTAAGTACGACCGTCGTGTTCCACCGCGTACTCCGCGCTGCCAAGCTCTGCTTTGTTTTCCGTGAAATAAGACACCGGGCTGTAACCACCGATAGACGGCGCTTGCCCTAGCACTTCGTCTGCTGATGCCACTTGAGAAATGAGCATCAGCGTTGACGCAATTGCGATCTGCATAAGGGGGTTCACGAGCATCTCCTATAGCCTGGCGAATCGATTGGGATTACGGCGTGGCGCTGGCGTTCGGCAAGACGGTGTTCGCCTTCGCGATGTTGCCAGCGATGTCTTTGAGCCAAGTGCGGCGACCGCCGAGACTATGGTGCAGGTACAACGTACCGTCAACAACCGTGCTCGCACGTCGGTAGCTGTCCGCGGCGCAACCACGAATTACGCCGTCAGCGGTTCGGACGACCTGCTTTCTGGTTCTGGGGTGGGCAGACTGCAAGGTACGTAGCGTAAGGACGACTGCGGAAATCCATTTGGCTCTCACGATCGTTTCCAAGTTTGGTGGCCTGCAGACTAAGACCTGAAATTGGCAAGGCTTGTTACAGGAGCTCAGTCTTTTTTTTCCATGGTTGGGATCGAGAACGCACTTGGCTACGAACCAGGCGCACCTCGGTGGCAACAGCAAAGAATGCCGAGCCAACTCGCCTGTTATGGCGATATGCCGACTCAGTTGGGTTTGGCTCCGAGCGGCAGTAAGTAGGACAGGCACAAGACAAGGCAGTCATAGTAGTGCCTACCCCGAAGCGTGTAAGTCGAAACAAAAGCGCCGCTGCATTGCTGCAGCGGCGCTGTTCTAGCATGGTCGTAAGACAATCAGTTCTTGTTGACGGGTTCGAACCCTTCGAGCGCGCTCGCTAGCCCAGTCACAAATTCCGCGCCGTGCGGCACCGTCATTGACGAACCCTCGAACGCACCGTCCATCGTCTGCGCCCGACCGCCGAGGCAATCGGATAGGAACGTTTCCATCACCGCGTAGAACGACTCGCGATTCTCCGGCCTTGCAAAGCCATGGCCTTCGTCCGGGTACAGCACGTAGGTGGCAGGCAGCTCGTTCTCTTGCATCGCCGTGACGATCTGGTCCGACTCCGGCTGCTTCACGCGCGGGTCGTTGGCGCCTTGGCCGATCAACAGCGGCTTCTCGATCATCTCGGCCTTGTAGAGCGGCGAGCGCGAGCGCAGAAAGCGGCGGCCTTCTTCGGTCGAGATGTCGCCGACGCGCAGCTTGAACGTATCGAGAAAGGGCTTCCAATACGGCGGGATGCTTTCGATCAGCGTGACGAGATTCGACGGGCCAACGATGTCCACGCCGCAGGCGAACGTCTCGGGTGTGTACGTCAACCCGACGAGGGTTGCGTAGCCGCCGTAGGAACCACCGGCGATCGCAATCTTGTCGCGTGCTGCGATGCCTTCACTGACGGACCATTCCACGGCGTCGATAAGATCGTCGTGCATGGCCGCCGCCCACTCGCGGTTGCCGGCATTCAGAAACTCTTTGCCAAATCCGGTCGAGCCACGGTAGTTCACGCTCAACACGGCGAAGCCGCGGTTCGACATCCACTGGTGCCAGCTCGAGTAGCCGTAGCCGTCGCGCGCCCACGGACCGCCGTGCACGTTCAGCACCATCGGCACGGGTTCGGCCGGCTTGCCGTCGCCGTCCGGGTCTGTGTGTGGCGGCAGCGTCAGGTAAGACACGAGCTCGAGACCGTCTCGAGACTGAATCGATACCGGGTGCATTTCGTTTAGCGGCAAGCCGTTCAATTCTGGGCGCGCGATGAACAGCTTGTTGACGTCGCCGGAAGCGCGGTCGAAGGCGTAGTAAGTCAGCGGCTCGGTAGCCGAATCGCTGGCGACCATCCACTTCTGATTGTCGAGTGTCTGCGACAGGATCGACAGCGAGCCAGGCAGCGTCGACTGCAGTTTATCGATGTCGCTGGATACGTCCTCCGACAGCGCCGTCCACTTCGACTTCTTGTAGTTCACGCCGTAGGCGAGCGGCTCGCTGGTCATCGGATCGACGAGCAGGTTGCTGATGTCCGCGCTGTCGCCCTCGGCGATGATTTCGCGCTCATCCGTTTCGAGGTTGACCTTAAGCAGCGCGGTCTTGTCGCGGCCCGAGCTGTCGAGCATCAAGAAGTGCTCGCCGTCGCCCGTGAAGCCGAGCGGGGCGGACGTTAGCGCGTCCTCCGCTTCGATCTTGAAGTACTCAACCCACTCGCCATCGGCACCACGTTTGTGCACGAGCTGGCCGCCGTCGGCGGTTGGCTTAACGGCAAGGCGGAGGTTCAAATCCATGTCGGCGACAAAGTTGCCGAACTGGTCATTCTCCTCAACGAGTTCCTTCTCGCCGGTGACGACGTTGACGCGCCAGATGTCGTGCCACTGAGGCACGCGATTGTTAATACCAATCAGCTGCTCGTCCGGGTGACGAGGGCTGTTGCCTACGAAAATGCCGCGAATGCCGTCGTACGGCGTCAGGTCTCGTGTTTCGCCCGACTCGACGTCGACGGAGTAGATGTGGAAGTTCTCGTCACCGCCGGTGTCGCGGATGTACAAGAGGTTCTTGCTGTTCAGCGCCCACTGCTGGCTGCCGATGCCGCGTAGCTTGTCGTCGGTGAGCGGCTTCGCCGTGTCGAAGTCGCCCAGCGGCGCGGCCCAGACATTGATCACTCCGTCGCGCGGCGCGAGGAAGCTCATCATCTCGCCGTCCGGGCTGATGCGGCCCTGCGTACGCTCAGGATTGCCGAAAAAGACGCTGCGTTCGACGAGCGCAAAGTCGGCAAGTGTTGCCGCCGGCGTATCGGCGGCATTAGTTTCGGTCGTGGACGCTGGGTCTTCCGCCTGGCCGCAGGCCTGCAGCAGTACGGCCGCAGCTAAGGCCGGCCATAGTCTTTCCAGTTTCATGGTTGCTCCGTCAGTTGTGCGTCGGCTGACCGGAAGTGGTCGTTAAGTCGGGTCAGGCTGGTCGACTCGCACTGAGTCGTGACCGCTCGCAGACGCGGGTACTCGTAGCGTGAGTTTACCGCGTTCGTGGGTCTCGTCGAAGCCGGCGTCGGACTAGTTGCTCCGCGTGCGCGACGACGTGTGCGCCCAGCGCTATGCCGGGTTCCTGCACGACTGTCCGCGGCTCATTCAGCTTGCTCGATACAGATAGGCGAAAACATCGTCGACCATGGCTTCGCAGCGCCTGAGTTCGGCCGGGTCGATAAATTCGTTGGGCTGGTGGGCCTGGTCAATGGAGCCCGGTCCACAGACCACGCTGCTGATGCCGGCACGCTGGAAGCTACCGGCTTCGGTGGCAAACGACACCTCGCCCGATCCGCCAGGGCGCACACCAGCAAGACCTTGGACCCAGTGTTCCGCTTTCGCATCCGGGTCGGGTCGCAGCGGCGGCACCTGCGCAAGGCGCGTGGTCTCGACCGACGCTTGCGGCGCAAACTCACGTAGGTCCGGCAGCACCTTGTCCTCGATGAACGTCTGGATGGCGTCGAAAATTGCCGCGGGATCTTCGCCGGGCAAGCTGCGGTATTCCCAGCGAAACTCGCAGTGCGCCGGCAGGATGTTGACTGCCGTGCCGCCATTAATTGTGCCGACCTGTACCGTCGTCCACGGCGGCTCGCAGCCCGAGTCGCCGGCCGCCGCTCGTCGTGCTCGCCCGGTGGCATCGAGGTGTTCGATGATGCGTGCAGCGGCCAGAATGGCGCCGGCGCCACGATGCGGCTGGCTGGAATGCGCTGCCTGTCCCGTGACCACTGTGCGAAAGGCGTAGATCGACTTGTGCGCCCGTACGATTTGCATCGAGGTCGGTTCGCCGACGATCGCGTAGTCCGGTCGCGCGAAGTTAGCCAGCGCGTCATCGACCATGCGGTCAACGCCGAGGCAGCCGACTTCCTCGTCGTAGGACAACGCAAGGTACAGTGGCTTGTCCATGGCGGCGGTGTTTAGCGCCGCAAGACGCGACAGAAACACCGCGGAAAACCCTTTCATGTCGGCGCTGCCACGGCCGTACAGCAGACCATCGCGCTCGGTCAGTTCGAACGGATCGGTGCGCCAGTCCTGATCATCGATCGGTACGACGTCGGTATGGCCGGACAGCACCACACCGCCGGGAGCGTCCGGACCGATAGCCGCCAGCAAGTTGGCCTTGGTCCTATCGTCGTTCCAGGTCCGCCGGCAGCGCGCACCAAACTGCTCGAGGTACTCCTCGACCCAGTCGATCAGCGGCAGATTGGAATCGCGCGACACCGTCGGAAACGCGACCAGCCGGGCCAGCATGTCGATCGAGCTTAGCGTCGTCATCAGGGTCGTCCTCAATGCGTCGGCGGGGCCGCTTGTGCCGGTGGGTTAACGTACGCCTCGACACGCGCCCGGTCCTGAGCGGGCGTGAGCAAGGACACCAGCATAAGGACGAGCACGTGCACCGCGAGGCCGAACACACCCTCATGCAAATCAATCGGCTTCAATGCCGGCCAGAAAAAGAACAACAGCGTGGTCGCGCCGCCCGCCAGCAAGCCAGCAATCGCACCGAGCGTCGTTGCTCGGCGCCAAAACAACGCCGCCACCACGGGTGGCGCCAGCTGCGCAATGATCCCATACGACGTCAGCAGCAGCACCACGAGGGAAATCCCTTCGGAGACCGCGAAGAAATAGCCGACAGCGCCGAAGACTACGATGAACGTTCTGATCAACAGGCGCTGCTGCGCTTCACCCAGCGGTACGAACGGGCGCACGCCATCTTCTACGGCCACCGACGCGGTAGCGTGCATCAGCGCGTCACCGGTCGACATCGATGCCGACAGGGCACCCGCGCAGAACAGGCCGACCACGATGACCGGCAGTTCCACGTTCAAGATCAAATACGGCAGGATGAAATCTGCTTGCGCGATCGAGTCGACAAACAGGACGCCAGCAAAGCCGATCAAGAACACGGGCACGAGGAACAACTGGAAGGTCGGAAACCAGACCACCGTCCGCCGGATGATCTGCTCATCGCGTGCCGTGAAGGCTTTCATGAATAAGTGCGGCCACATGGTGATGCCCACCGCACTGATCAGGATGGAGCTGCTGTAGCCTGCCCAGGTCCAGGGCGCGCCAGTCGCGTTCAGACCGGGCAGCTCGAGCAGTTCCGGGCGCTCGGTCAGGATGGCGTCGAACATTGGGCCAATGCCGCCATACAAAGCATGCGGCAGATAGAGCCCAAGGCTCCACGCGATCACGATCATGAATACGCCCTGCAGCGTATTGGTCCAGCCGACGGCACTCACGCCGCTGACGAGCACGTAGATCAACACGATGCCGTATGCGACAGCGGCGCCCGCCCAAAGTGGCACCCGGCCATCGGTGACCGCCTCGATAACAATTCCGGCGCCGCGCATTTGCAGCGTGATGTAAGGAATCAGCGCGGCAATGCTGATCAGCGCGATGAGCAGCGACAGGCCGCGCGACTGGAAGCGGCCGGTCAGAAATTGGGCTTGGGTGACTTGCCCCAACTGTCGACCGATGCGCGCGGCTTTTGGACCGATCACGTACCAGGGCGCCATGCCCAAGACGCCGTAAGAAAGAATGTAAAAGGCGGCCGCGCCGCGCGAATAGGCCCAGCCCGGACCACCGAGAAACGCGAACGCCGAAAAAACGGTAGCACCGGTCACGAAGTACATGACCAGAAAGCCGAAGTTGCGGTCTCCGGCCACGAACCCGTCGACCGTTGCGGACGTCCCGCGCCCGGCACGCAAACCTACCCACAGGGTGAGTCCCAGGTAGGCCGCGATGATTGCTGAGATGACCAGCCACGACTCCATCAATCGCCCGGGTCCTTGTTCTCAAAGTGGTCTAGAACGAGCAGCATGATCCAGCCGATGAGCACCCAGGCGATCGGCCACGCCATCGACTGCGGCAGCCCGAGTATCTGAGGTTCCGGTGAGCGAAATAGGGTGGCGACTGGCCAGGTGACGGCCAGCATATTCAGCACGAACACGCCGATCGCGATTCGGCGGATGACACGTTTAGACAAGGGTCGACTCGACGGAGGTCCGACGGCAGTATGCGGTGCCCTCGCGAACGGAACAAATCGCGCGAGCGGTCGCCGACCCGCGCGTTGCTCTCAGCGTTGTGTCTAATTTACGCCAGCGCTTCGCGAACCCGGTCTGGCGTGAACGGTTGATGCCGTAAACGGCGGCCAGTCAGCGCAAAGAATGCGTTGGCGATCGCCGGCGGTACCAACGGATTGCCTGCCTCACCAATCTGGGTCGGTTTCTCGTTGTTTTCCGCGACGTAGATATCAACCGTCGGCGACTGGTTGTTGCGAAGAACGGTGTAATTGTAATAGTTCTCCTGCTCGACCTGACCGTTGGTGATTGTCACGCGCTCGAGCAGTGCACTGCTCACGCCCCACAGCACGCCACCCTCAATCTGATTCAAGGCGTTGTCGGGGGAAATGATCTGGCCGGCATCCACCGCGATCCACACGTGATGAACCTGTATCGTACCCGCGCTCGCATCGACCGATATCTCGGCGATTCCTGCAGCCTGCGTGTAACCGTAGCCGGCAAACGCGAAGCCGCGACCCCGTCCTTCGGCTAGCGGGACTGCCGCCGCCATCTTTTCAACGCGATCGACGAGTGCCGTGCCGCGCGGGTTATCCGTCATCATCGACCGCCTGAAATCCAGCGGATCGGTCTTCGTTTTTGCCGCGAATTCGTCGATGAACGCTTCGGCGGCGAAACTGGTGTACGCAGCACCAATGCCGCGCCACGGCAGGATGCGTGCCTGTCGTTCGGTCTTGACGTGCTCGGCGAGAAAGTCGGGAATGTTGTAGAACTGGCTCTCGGCACCGCGCATCGTAACGATGTCTTTCGGCGCCACTTGTTGCCAGCGGATCGGATTGAAGTATTCGATCACCGACGGCGTTGCCACCCGGTGATGCCAAGCGGTTAGAACGCCTTTTTCGTTGATGGCGGCTTTCAGGTATTGCGCCGCCGCCGGTCGGAACGCACCGAATTTTAAGTCATCGGGGCGCAACCAAATAACCTTCACGGGTTGCTTGGTTGCTTTCGAACAGAGCAGCGCATCGCGCAGGTAGTTCTGCATCAGTTCGGTTCGTCGACCGAAACCGCCGCCCATCGGCATCATATTCAGTCGGATGCGATCGGCTGTAGTGCCAAGTACCTCGGTGGCAGTTCGCGTGCTCCAGCTCTGGGTTTGGGTGCCTACCCAAACTTCGGCGCCTTTGCCGTCTGCGTCGACACTCGCGGTGGCCGCCATCGGCTCGATTTGTGCGTGATACGCGTAGTCAGAAGTATAGACTGCGTCAAAGGACCGCGTAGCGCCAGCCAGCGCCGCTTTCGCGTCACCTTCCGCGCGCCAGGTGGCGCCCTCTGTGTCGCCAACGGCTGCCTGTCGATAGGCTTCGAGCGTATCGGCACTGTTGTACTGTCTAAACGGCGATGTTTCCGTCCAACTGACATCGAGCGTGGCTCTACCGGCCAAAGCGGCATGCAAGGTTTTGGCAACGACAGCAACGCCATCGGGCAAGGTCACCACGTCGACAACGTCCCGCGTGGCCAGTGCTTTTTCGTCGTTGAGCGATGCGATCGTCTCGCCTTCCACTGGGCTTCGCAGCACCGACGCATAGAGCATGTTCGGGACACGAACATCGATTGCGTACTTCGCCTTACCGGTCGACTTTGCCGGGATGTCACGACGTGGAACGCGTTTACCGATCAGCGTGTGTTGCTCGTGCGATTTGAGTTTGACTGGCGTCGAGATCGTTGTTTCGGCGAAATTCGGCAACGCGACAACCTCGCCGTAGGTCATGCTGCGACCGGAGGCAGCGTGCGACACCCGACTATTGCTCGTTGCTACGGCGTCCTTGTCCACGCCCCATTCGGCGGCGGTGCGCTCCCGGATCATGTCCCGCAGCGTGGCGCCGGCCTGGCGCAGCACGTTGAAGTACCCGTAGATCGCCGAGCTACCCGCCGTGTACAGAATCTTGCCGAATGCGGGATTGCCGAAACGGCGATCGTCCTCGTTCAGCTGGTGAATCGACACCTGATCCCAATCGGCATCCAGCTCATCGGCCAGTATCTGCGGCAAGCCGGTTTCACTGCCTTGCCCCATTTCCGTCGACGGAAACAAGATGTGCACGGAATCGTCCGGTTTGATCTCCACCCAGCCGGCGAAATCCTCCTGGGCGTTTTCGTTGGCATAGGCCACAACGCGAATGCCGCCGGCCGTCAGCGCAACCGCCACGGCTGCACCGGACTTCAGAAACACTCGTCGCGAAACGTCGATGGAAGCGCTCATGCCGACATCTCGGCTGCGGCGCGTTGAACCGCTTTGACGATTCGATTGTAGGTACCGCACCGACAAAGGTTGGTGCTCATCCAATTACGGATGTCCTCTTCGGACGGCGTCGGGTTCGAGTCCAGCAACGCCGCGGCGCGCATGATCTGCCCGGACTGGCAGTACCCGCACTGCGGAACTTGTTCTTCGATCCAGGCTTTCTGCAACGGGTGGTCGTCATTCTCGCTCAGGCCTTCGATCGTTTTGATGCTCAACCCGGCGACCCCGGCAAGCGTGATCTGGCAGGAGAACATCGGTGCGCCTTGCATATGGACCATGCAGGCGCCGCACATGGCCGCACCGCAGCCGTACTTGGTGCCGGTCAGGCCCAGCTCTTCACGAAGGAAAATAAGTAGTAATGTGTCCGGATCGGCGTCGGTTTCCACCCGTTCGCCATTCAACATGAAGGAAATCACTGTCTGACGTACTCCGTGTTATCAACTAATGACGATGCGCCATCTCCGCCGCGCCAAAAATGGTAACGCATCCCAGCCGGCGGCAATTCATTCTGCTTGCGAGTCGTTCTGCTCGACGTCGCCGTCGGGCGTTGATCGGAAGCGGGCACGGTAGTCGCTGGGGGAGACACCGAGCTGGCGACGGAACGCACGGCGCATGCGTTCGACATCTATAAGACCACAGCGCAGCGCGATCGATTTCAAAGATATGCGCGATTCGACCAACAGCGCCATCGCAGCCTCGAGGCGAATCTTCTCCACGAGCTTCGCCGGCGGCTCACCGAACGTCATCGTAAATTTTCGTGCAAAGGTACGTGCGCTCATGTTGCAGCGTTCGGCCAGCATGTCGACGCGCAGGTCGGCCGTAAGATTCTCCCTAATCCAGTAGAGGAGTTGGTCGAAGGAACCGGCGTTGTCGAGCATTTGCTCGCTCAGTGCTCGACTAAACTGCATCTGACCGCCCGGTCGCGCCATGAACGTAACGAGTTCCCGGGCAAGTTCTAGCGCCAGTTGGCGTCCGCAGTCTTCAGCGACCAACGCAAGCGCCAGGTCGATGCCCGCGGTTACACCGGCAGACGTCCAGATCGTGTCGTCCTGTACAAATATCGGGTCGCGCTCGAGCCGGATTTCGGGATAACGCTCAGCGAGTAAGTCGGCGGCGCGCCAGTGCGTCACAGCGCGACGTCCGTTGAGCAAACCAGCCGCTGCCAGGAAGAATGCACCGGTGCAAACCGCAGCGACCCGGTTAGCCTGTGCTGCGAGACTGGCGACGAGACTGCTTACGGCCGGATCGCGGGACAGCTCGTGCGCGCGGTTGCCACCAACAACGATCAGCGTGTCGATCGACGAGTCACGGACGGCGTCCGCCGACTCGGTTTGCGCCGGCATTGCCGTGTCGGTGGCAACGGCGCCGCCCGACGGTGAGACGATGGATATTCGGTACCGCTCGGTTTGCGGGAGCACCCGATTGGCATCCTCGAACACCTGCAACGGACCGGTCAGGTCGAGCAGGGTCGAGTAAGGAAAGACGAGGAAAACTATGCGCTGCATTGGCAGGAATTGAGGGCTTTGTGTCCTTTGGGTTCAGTCGGTCGGGGCTACGCTTGTGCCCAACCTGTTCCTACGAGTCAGTCATTCTATGCAAAGCGACAGTGTAAGAACCGCCAGCAGAGCGGATACGGCGGCCGTGATACGAACCGTCACGCTTGGGTTCTCCAGCGATCCTATCGCGCGATGGCTTTGGCCAGAGACGGATGTTTACCTCAGCGCTATGCCGATCTTCATCGAGCATTTTACGGGCAGTGCCTTTGAGCATGAAACCGCGCTGGTGACCGACAACTATCGGGCGGCGGCGCTTTGGCTGCGGCCCGACGCGAGTGCGAACGACGACGCGATCGATGCATTGCTGGATGCGACGGTGAGCCGAAACCAGGCCGACGACACACAGTCGTTTTTTGGCCAAATGGCGGCGTTTCATCCACACGAGCAACCGTGCTGGTATTTGCCGATGATTGCGACCGATCCGGCCCATCAGGGCTGCGGAATCGGTTCGGTCCTGATGGAGCGGGCATTACAGCGCTGTGACGCGGAGAGTCTGCCGGCCTACCTCGAGGCATCGAGTCCGAGGAGTGTCCCGCTCTACGAACGCCACGGCTTTGCGGTGATCGGCGAAATCCAAGCGGGCTCGTCGCCCGTCATGTACCCGATGTTGCGCGAGGCAGCGTGGTGAAGACGGTCTCCATACTCGTTTTCGATGGGGTAGAGGAACTCGACTGCGTCGGGCCCTACGAGGTATTCGGCATCGCCGCGATGTTCGACCCAACGCTGTTTAAGGTCGCCATGGTCAGTGCAAACGGTGAGGCCATAACCTGTGTGAACGGCCTTCGCCTGCTGCCGCATTACGGGTTCGACAACGCTCCAGTCGCAGACATCGTCGTTGTGCCGGGCGGCGATGGCAGCCGGGCGGTTGCGAAGGACGCCGCCGTCGTCGATTGGGTTGCGAACGCCGCAGCCAATGCCGAGTTGCTTGCCAGCGTCTGCACCGGCGTTCGCATTACCCTGGCCGCCGGGCCCGCACGCGGCAAACGTGTTGCGACACATTGGTCGGCCGTCGACGAGATTCGGGCGTCGGGTCAGGTGCTCGAGGTATGTGACGACTTACGTTTTGTCAGAGACGGCAACTACGTGTCGTCCGCGGGTATTTCCGCCGGCATCGACATGTCGCTGTGGATCGTCGGGCAAATAGCATCGCCAGCCTTTGCCCGGCGCGTCAGAAAAGAACTGGAGTACGAGCCGGCACCGCCATACATGCACGAGGTTTGAAAACGGCCGTGGCGGCGTCCAAGGTGGTTGTCGCTTGGGGACCGTTGCCGTGCAGACAACAGTCGTTCAGGACACCATACGGTTGAGCACACCACCGTGTTTGTCGACAAACTGGTGCTTCAAAGCCCCGAGTATGTGCGCGCCGAGGATTACGTAGATCAGGTACGGCAGCAGGTACTTGTGCAGCAGGCCCCAAAGTTTGATCGCCGTCTCGCTAGGCTCCCACAGCGGCGCCATTTCCCACGCGAAGAAATAGGTGGGGGCGCCGAAATAGGTCGTCATGATGAACCCGGTAATCGGTAGCGCGATCATCAGGAAATACAGCGTGACATGCGCACCGTGGGCGAGTTTTCGCTCTACCGGTTTGATTGTCGTGGCCATTTTCGGACGGCGTGACCGGAAGTTCCAGGCGAGGCGCAGGATGACGAGGGCAAAAATGATCACGCCGATCGTCTTGTGGACGACGTAGTACTCGAGCCGGTAGGGCACGCCCTCCGGAATGATCGTGGCGTAGATTCCCATTGGGATCATCGCGATGAACAAAATCGCGATGGTCCAATGCAGCATGCGGGACACACGACCGTAACGGTCGGTTTCGTTTTGACTGCCGAGATCCAACTCCGCACCAGCTCCCGACTGGCGATACGCAACGAGCAGCAAACCGAGTCCCGCGATGAGCGCTACCGCGCTCTGCAGCCAGAGTAGGGCGGGTTTGGCGGAGTCCAGCGGCGTCTCGTTCGGCTTAGGGTTCTCGAGAAATCCGGTGCCGAGTACGTAGAAGAAGAACCAGCCAGCGACGGCAAGGCAGCCGATGGCGGCCAGGATCGTTCCGAACACGCGCACCGCGGGTGCCCGGTGATTGAGAAACCAGGCGGCGAACACGGAGCCAACAACGATCACCAGTGCGATCCAGCTCTCGTCGTTGCCCGGCAGGCGCTCGGCGTTGTCCGACAACTCCGCGCCGAGGCCGACCGACGGCAGCGCCACGAATGCCAGCGCGAAAAGGAGCCTACGCACCGCAGTGCTACGCTGCGAGGCAACGGTCGAGTGATGAACGAGATGCGAAAACATGGGCTTCCCTCGGAACGGAGAATTCGGATAAAATATATCCATATTCTATGAAAAGGTAAAGTTAGGGCGCAGTGAAGATCAGTAAAGGCGTTGAATGGGCCGCGCACACCTGCGCGCTGCTGGCGGTGTTGCCACCCGATTGGGCGCTATCCAAAGAAGCGCTGGCGGAGTTTCTCGAAGTACCGCCGGCGTATCTTGCCAAGCAGCTACAGGCGCTCAGCAGAGCAGGCATCGTCATTTCGCAGCGCGGTGCTGCCGGCGGCTATCGGTTGGCTAAAGACCCGGCGAGTCTGTCGCTCTGGGACGTTACCGCGGCGGTCGAGGGCACGGCGCCCAGCTTTCGCTGTACGGAAGTGAGGCGCAACGGCCCTTGCGGGGCATCGCCGGCCGAGTGCGCCGGACCCTGCGTGATTGCGGCGACGTTCAGGCGCGCTGAGGCGGTCTATCGGCAGACACTTGCTGCAATGCCATTGACGGACGTTGTTGCGGGGGTGGCCAAGGATGCCAACTCGGCCCGCAAGCAACGCATCAGCGCGTGGATTCAGGAGAGTGCGACGCGTCCGGCCTGATGCTCGGCTGTTTCGATCTGTCTCCCAATTAAGGTCGGCATCGCTGTGGCAAAAGGCGAATTAACAGCCGCTTTTCCTGGTGCACTGAGGCGCAGCGATTCGAATTTCGTAGCCTCAGCCGTTCGGCTTAAAGAAGCTCCGCACCACACCGCATTTCAATACCGCTTGCGATACAGGTTCGAACTGCCGTGGTTCGGGTTGGGTTGGGAAGAGGCGTTTGCCTTGTCCGACGACAACCGGGAACACCCACAGCCGATACTCGTCGATCAAGTCCGCTCGTGCGAGTGTCTGGATCAGGTCCCAACTGCCGTGAACCTGAAGCAGTTGCCCGTCGGTTTGCTTCAGCGCGCGCACCTCGGCTGCCGCGTCGCCGGTAAGCACCGTTGAGTTTGACCAGGTCGCGGCTACGCCATCTCGCGTGACGACGAATTTGGTCGCCTCATTCATGCGCGTCGCCTCCGGCGATGTATCGGTGTTGCTCGACCAATGTCCCGCGAACAATTCGTAAGTCTTACGCCCGAGAAGAAGATCGTAGTTCGTTGCCATTGCGCTTGCGCGGACATCCTCCATCACCGGCTCCCACCACGGTGCCGCCCATCCGCCGACGTCAAAGTCGTTCGACCGATCTTCATCCGCGTGGGAAGGGCCTTGCATGACGCCGTCGAGTGAAACAAACGTCAGAACAGCGAGCTTTCGCATACGTATACGTCCTTCTTGGTAGAAATAGGATCGGTGGGACTGTCAGATGTGAGGTTTCCAACGCCACGACAGCGGCTACGCGACAGCCGGATTTGATCGGCGATGCGCTAGGTTCGCAACCGGTCGGCCAATTCCCTGTGACCCGCGATCATCCGGCGCGCGAGTGCCATGTCGGGTTCCGTGCTGTATGCACCCTTTATCGATGTTCCTCCCAACACAATCGAGCCTCTGCGCGGAAACATATACAGATAACCATCCTCTGTGGGCACTACATACGAGTAGTTGATCTCGGGCTGCGGCAGCAGATGCGTAAGCTGGCCCTGCACGGGATACATCGACGTGTCGTCGAACAGCGTTTTTGCACCCATCCCGGTGCAATTGACGATCACATCTGCGTTGAGGCTCAACACTTGGTCAGTTGACTCGAATCGCTCTTGTCTAGTCCTCACCCCGGCGATTTGCGCATCTTGCATCAAGCTCGGCAAATACAGCATTGGATCGATCATCAACACGCGCATTTTCTTTTGGTGAGCGAACCCAAAAAGATTGTTGTTCACGCTGTAAGTGAGTTCAGGATACAAATCATCGCCGCCGGGCTGCTCACGCTGCGTTTTTGGCGCGCTCTGCCGAAGTAGGTGATAGGTGTTCCAATACACACCGTAGCGAGGGCGGTTGACGAATGCCAAAAACCGCCGAAACGAGGAACGGATGTTCGCACGGTCGCTCGTTAGAAAGTCGGGCGTTACGACATCGCGGTCGAAGTAGCTACTGGGCAGCCAAACGGCTGCCGCGACGTTCGACGTGGTGTGCGGCGGAAAATCCGCCGCGTAGAGCGCAACGGCGAGTCCCTTTTCGGCGAGCAGCAGCGACGTCGTTAGGCCCATGACACCCGATCCAAGCACGGCGACACTTTTTGGGTTGCTGCTGACCGCTAATTCGGCCGCCGTCTTTGACGTGCCCCACGACAACGTGATGCCCGCACCGCCATGCCCATAATTGTGAACGATCGTCTTGCCGTCGAGGATTTCAATCGCCAATCGGTACCCGGCCGGCCGAAACGGTCGCAGTCCTACCACGCTTCGAAGCACGCGTTCGTCGGACGACTTGATCGGGCTGTAGCGAGATTGACGGTCGTTTGTTGGTGGGTGGGTGGATAAGCGTGCGCACGACGCCACGCTGAGCGCGCCGAGGCCGCTGGCTGATCCAATGAGAAACGTACGTCTATCCATGTCCTATCCGCACAGGTCCTTGTTTCTGTTGACGAGCTACCGAGCGACGCCGAGTCCTAGCTTGCCAGCCGGCGCGTCGAAGGCGATGCGTCGCCGGGCCGGTATGAGCAAACTTGAGTTGAGTTGCTGCGACGGCTCAATCCGCACATGCTCGAAACAGTCAGGACTCACCGCTTTGCCGCGGCCGTCTTCGCGGGCATTGGGTCGACGAACTCGAGGGCTAAGGCCATCAGCCGGCGCAACGCTGAGTTGAGCGCCGGTCGCTGCGAGTAGAAGACCATACCGCCCATCTTGCGACTCCCCATTTTCACGATCTCCGTGCCCGGGAGTGCCAACGCGGAGGCTTGGTTTATCTTGCCCACGCGAAACATGAATCGATCGCTCCCGTCTGGAAGCTCGTCGACGCCGCCGAGCATGTTGCCGCGCAACAGGAACGTTGTACCGCCCATCATGCGCTTTTGCACGAGATCCTCTGGGCCGTCGAAGGATTCCTGAAACACCGCCAGAAATTTTTCGGCAGTCATCGGCGCTGCGGTCCTTTCTCGACCAAAGCGACATTCTGCGCTAGCGAATGTAGCGCACGAGACCAACCGTCTTTAACGTTCCGTCGCCCTTGTCCGTTGGCAATGTTTCGATGGGTCACGGTCAGTACGCAGCCGTCGTCGCCGGGCGCAAAGGACACGTCGACCTCCGACGATGCGCTTTCGTGAATACCGCCGCTTTCGTTGGATTGGCGGTGGCACCAGGTAAATACCAATCGATGGTTGGCTTCCACAACAAGGTACCTGCCGCCTACGGCGCTGAAGCCGGTTTCGTTTGCATTGAAGACAAACAGCCACTCGCCACCGACACGTAGGTCGATCTCAGCACGTGGCAAGCTGTTTGGCTTGTGACCAAACCATGCTTTGACTTCTTCCGGATCGGTCCAAGCATGAAATGCTCGTTGTGGTGACGCAGCCAATACGATCCTGCTGACGACCGGGTCATCGCCGGGCGGGGATTGGAAAAACGCATGCACTACGGATTCTTGTCCAAGTGTGCAGCAAGATTCTTCAGGCTACGGTCCCAAAACGCTTCGTAGTCCATGAGCCATTGACAGGCGCGCTGCATGGGCTTCGCGCGCAGCTTGCAGTATCGCGTTCTGCCGCGTTTTTTGACCGACACCAGGCCAGCATCGGACAACACCGTCACGTGGCGCGTCACGCCCGTTTGCGTCATGTTGATCGGTGCAGCGATCTCCGACAGCGATTTTTCGCCATCCATTAATCGCGCCAGTATCGCGCGACGCGTTGGATCGCCTAAGGCGGAGAACGTCTGATCTAGGCTCAATGCACTGGCTCTCATTTAGTCAACGGATTAGTTGACTGTATTCGTGCGTGATGTAATAGTCAACAAAATAGTTGACTAATGGTCGTCAAGGAAACTCCGAATGAAGCTCTATAACGGTTTCTCTCCAAACGGTATGCGCGTGGATACGTTCCTTAAGGAAAAAGGCATTGAAATTGACGTACAGCCCGTTGACGTTCTCGCTGGCGAGACACAGACGCCCGCGTTTCTGGCGCTTAACTCATTGGGCGAGATACCAGTGCTGCGGTTGGACGATGGCTCTGTCGTGACGGAAACCATGGCTATCTGTCGATACTTGGAGGCGCTGTATCCTGAATCGCCGTTGCTCGGCGAGGGGGCGCTCGCCCAAGCACGCATCGAAATGTGGAACCGTCGAATCGAGCAGCGAATCTTCAACACGATCGGTGAAGTCGGCCGCCACGAGATCGCGTTCTTCAAATCCAGAGGCCAAGAGCCGGCCATCGCGACGTTCAAGCGCGATGAGTTCGCCAAGAACCTGGCGTGGCTAAACGGGGAGCTGTCCGACGGTCGCACGTATGTTGTCAACGACGAGTTCTCGGTCGTCGATATCACCGGCATGGCTACCGCGTTGTTGATGATGCTGACCGGTTATCAAGTCTCGGACGAGCTCGAGCATGTGCACCGGTGGTTGGCAGCGCTGCGGCAACGACCGAGCTTCCCGCAAATGCCGTCCTAGATACCTGCCTAGCGATCAAGCAGCTGCCAATAAGGCAACGCTCGCCTGTTGTGCGTTGTACCAAAGGCGGCCGGTTCTACAGGGTCTGCGCGAAAAAACAGGGCAAGCATGATGGTGTGAGAGCAGCAGCCATTTTCCAAGACCGATCACCGTGACCGGAATGGAGACACGCATGTCGGAAAATCACTATCACAAACAGATTCGCGTGGCAGCATTGCCCGCCGACGCTTACCGTGCGATCACCCAAGAGATGGCGTCGTGGTGGACCAAACCGCAAGGTGACTTGTCCGAAATCGGTGGAGTAGCCAAACTCACCTTTCCACCGCAAGCGTCATACTGGACTTTCAAGACGACAGCGCTAGCGCCGAACGAACGGGTTGAATTCGAGTGCGTCGACGCCTACCACATCCTCACTGACAAACCTGAAAGCTCAACGACAGAGTGGTTGGGCACCAAGTTGGTGTTCACGTTGATTCCGACCGGGCAGGGAACAACCATCGAATTCGATCACGTTGGACTTGCGCCACAACTGGACTGTTACGACGTGTGTGAAGAAGGCTGGGATTTCTTTTTCGTCAACAGTTTGTCCGCCTACCTGAATAGTGGCGTGGGGAAGCCGCACAGTGCGGGTTAGGCTGCGTCGAACGTCTCGACGGTGGTGTCAGCGATACGTGCATCGAATAGGTGAGCACGAGCGTACGTTCGCGTTACTCGTTCGTGTTCAGCTCAGGCACTAGATCAACAATTAATCCCAGTCGCGTACCGTCATGATCGACAACCTCGGGCGCAACGCCCGCGTCGAGCAACCGGCGGATGATGCCGACAGCCACTTGCACCTGCCCGTTGGCCTGAATCACGAACTCATTCTGATCGTCGTCAATGTCTGATCGCAGCTTATCCAGCGTCTCGACAGCTTTGACATACCGATGGTGCGCGTAGCGCATATCGGTGAGCGGCGACTCAGGTTGCGGCTGGCCTTGCGTCCCGGCTTCGAGCAGCATTTCCAAGACCGGTAGCGGCGCGGCTATCGCGGCGAGCTGCAGCATGCTGCATTCGGCATCGCGACCGGTGAGGTTCGGGTCCGCGCCATGCTCGAGCAGGAGCCTT
Organism: Pseudomonadota bacterium; assembly: GCA_038534295.1. GTDB lineage: Bacteria > Pseudomonadota > Gammaproteobacteria > Steroidobacterales > Woeseiaceae > JBCAXA01. Next base: position 68,145 of record JBCAXA010000005.1, on the reverse strand, counting down.
ACGGAGTCGAGTACCGTTGCCGCTTCTGCCTCGTCGCGAGCGTGCTTGCTGTCCTTAACAATGCAAAACAACGCGGACTCGTACTGCGGTGCGCCGCAGCCGGGTTCCCACTGGAAATGGCTGCCGACCGAGTTCGGGTCGCCGCCGTATTCCAGCAGCAGCTTCAGAAACCGATTGTCGCGGCGCGCCTTCTCGGCCGCTTGGTACACGAGACTCTGCTTGTACGCCGATGCGTTTGGGTCGAGCCCATCGTCCAGCAGCTTCTTGAGCTTGCGGGTCGTGGAATGATCCAGCGCGTCGGTCGCGGCATACGCGGGCGCCGCTGCCTCGATGGCTTTTCGTACCGATCCTGCGTGCGCCTTCTTGCCGTTTAGGCGGCAAAACGTCTCTTCGTCCTCTCCGGATTCGTCGAAGACACTAATCAGGACGCCGCGGGCACCTTGAGACTCGAGGAAAGCGACGAATTCAGCTGGGTCGAAGCCATCGAACACCTCCAACTCCGCGCTGACGTAGCCGTTGTCGACGGAGCCGCCCTCGTATTGGTAGCGTGCCGCATCGGCGTCATTCTCGATACGTTCCAAACACAACGCTGCGGCGGATGCGTCGTCGAACACCAGGTCGCATGACGCGAAAACGTCTGCCATGACACCTCATCGGGCGGGATCTCTGCGAACTCGATTCGGACAGTAGCACGGTGTCTTGCCTCGCCTCTGTGAAACAGAACAGGTCAATGCCGTTGGGCACGAGCAATCGGTTTACACGGACAACTCGCAACGGCGCAGGAGTCTCGGATCAGCCAATGCAGCGGCAGCCGTTCTGATCGCCTGCCGCTTATTCGCATAATTGTCGACGTACCGTAATAGTCTTTCGATAAAACGGTAGGGACGAGTAGCGCAACGCACTGGCGGATTGGCGCCGATTGCACGGCTGACGCGCGAAAAGGTGGTGGGCGCCGTCGGCCTAGTTTAGACGCGACATGCCTCGCCCGGCCACAGGCTCAAACGATGCTCGAGCGTGTATGTTTTTGCCCTGTTTGCGGGTCTAATTGCAAGCGTATGGGAGACCAATAATGACCACGACATTTGAACGCGCCGTGTTGGCTGGCGGCTGTTTCTGGGGCATGCAGGATTTGATCCGCAAGATGCCGGGCATCATCAACACGCGGGTCGGCTACACCGGCGGCCATACCGATCGGCCGACGTACGACGACGTGCGTACCGGGACAACCGGTCACGCCGAATCGATCGAGATCGAGTTCGACCCAACGAAAACGACGTTTCGGAACATTCTCGAGTTCTTTTTCCAGATTCACGATCCGACTACCGAGGACCAGCAGGGTAACGACGTGGGCAGCCAGTACCGTTCGGCGATTTTCTATACGTCGGATGAGCAAAAGGCGATCGCCGAAGACACGATCGAAGACGTCGAAGCATCCGAGCTATGGCCGGGCGAGGTAGTAACCGAAGTTGCTGCCGCCGGTGAATTTTTCGATGCCGAGGAGTACCACCAGGATTATCTGGAGCGCTACCCGAACGGCTACACGTGTCACTTCGTCCGCCCGGATTGGACGCTGCCGAAGCGCGACGACGCGGCGGCGTAACGGGGCGTGCAACGATGAACGACGTAGTATTCAAAGACGCCCGTTTCGACCCGGACCTCACCCCGTTCCATGATCTCGCGAAAGCGATGGCCGGCGCGTTTGGCTATACGGCCGACCTTGCAATCGACAAACAGCTGGCACAGCTAGTGCGGCTTCGTGTGGCACAAAAGAACGCGTGCGCGTACTGCCTGATTCTGCACTCCAAGGCGGCGCGCGATCAGGGCATCTCGGACGCTCGCGTCGACGGGCTCGGCAGTTGGTGGGAGAGCGAGCTGTACAGCGAGGCGGAGCGGGCGGCGCTTGCTTACACCGATGCGTTGACCGACGGCGATCGGCCGGGCTTTCAGGCCGTGCACGATCGCGCCGCGGCTCATTTATCGACGCGCGAGATTGCCGAACTGGCCGCGATTGTGATCAACATGAACTTGTGGACCCGATTGAAGCTCGCACAAGGTGCGACGCCAACGGCCGCGTAGTCAATATCGTGCGGTCCGCAAAGCGCCGGGTGCCCGTTGACATCTGGCGGCCCGCGCTACGCGTCGGCACTTAGGCGTGCAGCAATGAGCGAGCGCAGTTCTGGCTCGTATCCATCGCGCATCGCCGTAAAGCTCTTATTGCCAAACATCTGCGCGAGCGTGGTCTCGGAGACCGCGAAGTAGTTGATCGCGCCTAGCAATTGATAGACGACGCACAGTGCGGTGTTACGCGAGCGAACATTTGTGCCTGGCACAGCGAGGAGCATATCGACCAAGGTGTCGAGAAATCGTTTCAGATACCAGGTTCGAGCCGTTTCAGCTCGGCGTTTGTTGTCGAGCAACTCACGCATCAAGAGCTGCGCGTCGTCGTAGTGCGCGATGGACGATCGATAGAAATCCACAAAGGTCTCTTCGAAGCGTTCTCGCGGGTCGGCGTAACGCTCAATGACCATTTCGAGCTCGACCATCAGTCGGTCGGAGATGCGTCTCAGCACCTCGGCGTAGAGTTTCTCTTTGCTGCCGAAGTGATGCAGCAGGGCCTGTTTGGTAAACGGTAGGGCCTCGGCGATCGCCGCAATGCTGGTGCCGTAAAAGCCTCGCTCAGCAAAGGCTTTCGTCGCGACATCCACAAAGCGCTCGCGGGTCTCTGTCATCGGTGCAACACCTAGAATCCGTCGTCTGCGGCCGCACGGGCTGCTCACCCCAATATTGACAGCTTACCAGATGGTAAGCCATACTTACCAAATGGTAAGTCGCGGAGCCATGTGATGGAACGAGCCACCGAAATCGCGTTAACGAAAGAGCTACTGGGCCTCAACGCGCAAAAGTCGGCGTTTCTCGTTGAGTCCGTCGCGAAGCGAGCGGTTGCCGACTACTACGATGAGGATCGGTTTCGTAACGAGCGCGCTGCCGTTTTGCGAACGGCGCCAACACCGCTCGTTCACTCCAGCGAGTTGCCGGACTCGGGGTCATTCTTACGTCGCGACTTTGCTGGGTTGCCCGTTTTTTTTACGCGTGATACCGACGGCATTGCGCATGCATTCCTAAACGTCTGCCGCCATCGCGGTACGCGACTCGTCGACGACGAGCGCGGCTGCAAGCAACGTTTTTCATGCCCCTACCACGCATGGACCTGGAACAATCGCGGCGAGCTCGTCGGTGTACCGCACGAGCAGCAAGGTTTTCCCGATCTTGCACGCGACGAGCTGGGTCTGCGACGGCTTGGCTGCACGGAGAAATACGGCTGGCTGTGGGTTTGGGCGCACAGCGAAGAAGCGCCCGATGTGGATGCTTCATTGGCGGGCTTAGCGGAGGATTTCGACTGGTTCGGCTCGAGTGATCATCAGCTACTGCACACCGACGAGCGCATTTGCGGCGCCAACTGGAAAATTTTGGTGGAGGGCGGCATCGAGGCCTACCACTTTCGCGTGACTCATCGAAACACGATCGCGCCGTACTTTTTTGACAACCTATCGAGCTATCGAACGTTCGGGACACACATGCGGTCGATCTTGGCGAAGCGCTCGCTCGCCGAACTCGCCGATCAGCCTGCGGAGGCCTGGCAACTGCGCGACCACGCGCAGGTCCTCTACAGCATCTTCCCGACCAACAGTTTTCTCGTGCAGGCCGATCATTTCGCGTGGGTACAGCTCGATCCATTGACCGCGTCGTCAACGCGCGTGCGAGTCAGCACGCTGGTGCCGAAATATCGCGTCGAAAGTGCCGAGGACCTTGCGCATTGGCGGAAGAACCACGACATCACGATGAAAACGCTGGCCGAGGATTTCGACATCGGTGAGCGTATTCAGGCCGGTCTGGAATCAGGTGCCAACGATCATCTGACGTTTGGCCGCTTCGAAGGTGCGCTTGCTGAGTTCAACCGCTGCGTGGACAGCCAACTCGCCAGCTAAGATCGAGCGCATTAACCTAAACGCAGCACCCGTACGTCAGGCAACACCGCTCAATGGCTCGTCGCGGCCATGTCGGACGGCGCCCGCGCGCCGGCCGCTTGCTTCGGCAAGCCGAGCACGAGCGCTGCTGGAACCAGGAACAGAATCAGCATGCTGGCGACGAGAATGCCGAAGGCCAGACTGAGCGCCATTGGTATCAGGAACTGCGCCTGAATGCTGGTCTCGGCAATCATCGGCAACAAGCCGATCACCGTCGTCAGCGTCGTTAGCAGGATCGGGCGAAACCGTCGCCGCACCGCCTCGACGATATTATTGACCGGATCGCCGCCTTGGCGCTGCAGCAGGTTGAAATAGTCGATCAGCACGATGCTGTCGTTGATGATGACTCCCGACAGTGCCACGACACCGAACAGCGACAGGAACGTGAGGTCGTAGCCAAACAGCATGTGCCCCAAAATCGCGCCAACCAGGCCGAACGGGATGATCATCAGGATTATCAGCGGCTGGAAGTACGAGCGCAGCACGCTGGCCAGCAGCACGTAGATCCCCAGAATGGCGAGCAAGAAGTTCTCCGACAGCGACGCCAGTTCTTCACCCTGGCTGCGCGCCTGACCCTCGATCTTAATCCGCAGCCCCGGATGGGCTTCGAGCAATGGCGGCAGGATCTCGCGCTCGATAAAACTGTTGACGTCGGTCGGCGTTGCAGTCGCCTCATCCACGTCCGCGCTCACGGTAACGATACGTTGCCCGTCGACGCGGTCGATCGATACAAAACTGCGCGTCTCTTTGATGCTGGCGACGGCGGTCAGCGCCACGTCGTCGCCCCCGGGAATCGGAATGCGCAAGCGCGCCAGATCGGCAAGGCTACGACGCTCGTTTTGCGGAAAGCGCACGAACACTTTCACCTCTTCGCGGCCACGCTGGAAGCGTTGTACCTCTTCGCCAAAGTACGACTGCCGGATACTGCGCGCCAAGTCGTCGACACTGAGACCCGCCGCCGTTCCGGCCGGCGTCAGCGCAAACTCGATTTGGCGTTTGCCCGGTTTGGCGCTGTTTTCAATCTCGCTGACGCCTTCGATATTGGCCATGCGGTCGATCATCTGTTCGACGGCCTCTGTGAGCGTCGCATTGTCCGGATGGGTGAAGTCGAAACTGACGTCAGCCCCACCGGCCGCCAAGCCGGAGGACTCGAACGACAGGCTCTCGATCCCGGGTATCACGCCCACGGCGTCTCGCCAGAGCCGTTCGATCTCGGCCGACGTCAGGCTGCGTTGGTCCGCGGCCGACAGTTCGAGCGTCGCCACGCCGAGTTCCGATTGGAGGGTGGTACCGGATGCGTTGAATCCGGACGACAGCTGACCGCCGATCGTGACCGACAGCGATTGATAAAGGGCCGAGTCTTTGCCGCCAATCGCCTCGTATGCCGCATCGGTGATGCGGTTCATGGCGGCTTCCGTAGCCTCAAACGGCGCGCCGGCGGGCATTTCCAAGACCATCGTGATCTCATCGCCTTCGACCGTCGGGAAGAAAATGAAGCGTACGTGGCCACCGGTTAACAAACCGGCCGACGCAATGAGCACCGCTGCTCCAGTGGCCATGACGACGTACGGAAAGCGCACGCAGCGACGCACCAGCGGTGTTATCGCTCGGTCCTTAACCCAATCAATGCCGCTTTGTACCGAGCGCTTCAATTTCTGCATCGCGCCGACCGACCACTCTCGACCATGAGCGAGGTGGGCCGGCAAAATCAGGAACACTTCAATGAGCGATACGAGCAGTACGCAGAGAACGACAATCGGCACCGGTCGCAATATCTGACCGAGTACGCCCGTGGACAGCAACAGCGTGCCGAAGGCGAGCATTGAGGTCGTAACACCGATCACGACCGGCATGAGCACGGTACGTGCCCCCTGTATTGCCGTTAGCGACCCAGAGCCGAACTTGGTTTGCTGTTCATGGATGTTTTCGCCGACAACGATGGCGTCATCGACGACGATGCCGAGCACCATGATCAAGCCGAGCAGCGTAGTCATGCTGATGGTCGTGAATTGGCCGAAGAGCACGGCACCGCCAAGGAATGCGACGGGTATGCCAACGCTGGTCCAGAACGCGAGGCGCAGGTCCAAGGTCAACGCCAAGAACACGAACACCAGTGCAAGACCCATAATGGCGTTGCGCACCAACAAGTTAATCCGGTCGCTAACGATTGTGGTCGTGTCGCTGGCGACGAGGACGCTGACGCCAGGCGCCGGGCGGTACGACTCGAGGAATGCCAGCACGTTGTCGCGGACGTCGAATGCATCTTCGTCCGATGAACGGTCAATCTGCAAGAAAACCGCCGGTTGACCGTCGTAGTGATTGATCAGTCGGTCTTCGGCAAAGCCATCGTTAATCGTCGCAATATCGCCCAGGCGGACCCGCTGACCGGCCGAATCGCTAAGCACGATGATTTCAGCGAAAGCGTCGGCATCGCGTGCTTCGGTATTCGTGCGCAACAAGACGTCGCCGCCGCTCGTGCGCACCGAGCCCGCGGACAAGTTGATCGAGGACGTGCGAATCGCCGCCGCGACTTGATCGATACCAATGCCGTACTGCCGGAGCGTGTCCTGCGAGGTTTCAATCGAGATTTCGTAGTCGCGGGCGCCTTGCAGCGTGACGATACTGACGCCGTCTTGCGCAAGCAGCTCACGCACAATGGTTTCGCCGGCTTGCTTGAGCACGCGCTCGCTCACATCGCCGACCACGACCAGGCGCATGACCGACGATGTCGCTTTGGCGATCGTGATCTCCGGTTCGTTGGCGTCCTCGGGAGGAAAATCGGAGATTCGGTCCACGGCCGACTGCGCCGAGTCTTTGACCGATTGCGCGTCGATGAAATCGTTGAGTTCCATCGTCACCGTGCCGACGCCTTCCGACGCTGCAGAACTCACGCGATCGACGCCTTCGAGGCCAAGCACCGCGTCTTCGACGCGCCGAGTGATGCCGTCTTCCACCTCTTCGGGCGTGGCACCGGGGTAGGACACCGTCACGGTGATGATGCGCGGATCGACCTGCGGTAGGACTTCGGTATTGATGTTGCCCAATACCAGCATGCCGCCGACGAGCAGCGTCGCCATCAAGAGGTTAGCGGCCACCGAATTTTGCGCGAACCAGGCGATGACGCCGCGCGCGTCGGGCGCGTTCATTGCGGGTCACCGCCGTCGCCAGCCCGACGCGCTATTTCCACCGCGGCGCCTTCAGCCGGGTCGACGAGGGTCGATACGACAACGCCGTCGGCGGCATCGAACGGCAGTGCGGCAATTTCGCCGTCCCGGGCGAAAATAAACCGCGGCTCGCGTCGCGCCAGCACACCGTTGTCGACAACCCAAACGCTTCGGTTGTCCGACACTGCACGCTCCGGAATGAGATAGGCGCCGGCGACGACCGGGCCTGCGATCTCGGCCTCGACGAACTCGCCGGGCAACAGCGGGACCGGTTCGACGAACGCGAGCGTCAGTCGGGCCAAGCGTGTCTGCGGGTCGAGTTCTGCATCGGCCCGCGTAACGACTGCCGGGTACGCAGCGACGTCGCGGCGCGGTTGGGTCGTCGCTCGAACGACGGCGTCTCGGCCGACCGACGGCGACAGTCCTTCGAGCGCGGCGGCGTTGATCGGCAGCGCGACTTCGATGTCATCGGTTTCGTAGACACGCCCGTAGGACTGGCCGGGCGAGAGGTTTTGACCGACCTTGATAGTCGTCGACAGGATGCGGCCGTCGAAAGGCAGCGAAAATTGCACCCGTGACAGATCGAGACGCGCATCGGCGAGCGCCGCTTGTGCAGACTGCACCGACGCTTCGGCGCGGCTGATTTGCGGTTCACGCGCGACCAACGGCGGAATCGGCTCATCCGGGTGTACCAGCGCCCATTCTTGACGGGCGACATCGGCCTCAGCACGCTCGACGCGCAAGTCGGCCTGTGCCGCCGAAACGTCGGCGAGCGAGCGATTAACCGCTGCCTCATAGTCCGCACCATCGAGACGGAACAACACTTCGCCCGCTTTGAAATGGCCGCCGGAGGCGAGGTTCGGGGACATGGCAACGACACGGCCGCCGACCTGCGGGCTGAGCTCGATCGCGTTTTGCACCTGTACCGTACCGGTTTCGACAATGCGGATTGCGGTATCGCGAATCGCGGGTTGGACTAGGTCGACGACAATCGTATCCGCGCCAGCGACTTTGACCTGTGGTTCGGTCGAGCCGAGCGACAGCACGAAGTTGGCGAGTACACCGAGCACGAGCACGCCAATGACGAGCGCAACCTGCAAAATACCGTCCCGACGGTTACGCGATGACGCGGCAGTGTCGCGTGCGTCGTCATCATTCGGCAGGTTCGTTGACATTGTCATTCCTCGTCTCGTTCATGCGTGCTGGGTCGGCGCAATGGCTAATTGATCCAGACACCGCCTAACCCTAGAAAAAGATCGATCTGGGCGTTCAGCAGGGCCTGCTCGATCAAGATCAGATTCTGCTGAGCGGTATTGAGGCCGCGCTGCGTCTCGAGCACGGCGAGTATCGACGTTAAGCCCTGTCGGTAGCGCGATTGCGCGATGTCGTCCGATATCCGCGCCGACGTGACGGCAGCGATGAGCCGCTCGCGTTGCTCATCGAGGCCCGCGAGATTCGCCAAGGCAATCTCGACGTCGATGACGGCGCCCAGCGTGGTGCGCGCGAACGCGGCCGCCAGCTCCTCGGCTTGGGCCTGGTCCAGTCGAACCTGCGAGCGCAAGCGCCCGCCTTGGAACACAGGCTGCACCAAGGCGCTGGCCAATGAGCCGATGTGCTCCCCCCAGTCGAACAGGTCCGACGGCGTTTCGCTCTGAAAGGTCAAAGCAGCGGTCAGTGAGAGCGCGGGATACAGGTTGGCGCGCGCGGCGCCGACGTCCTCTAGCGCCGCCCGGTAACGGAGCTCAGCCGCCGCGACATCCGGTCGATTTGCGAGCAGACTGGCCGGCTGGCCGAGCAGCGCCGCGGCGTTGTACTCCGGCTGGAACTGGCCCTGGAACGCTGCCGCCGTTTGGCCGGGCAGACGAACCAGCTGTTCATCGATCGCGAGCAGCTGCGTCGCTAGCTGGGTCGCAAGGTCTGGAATATCGACCCGCGCGGTATCGTAATTCTGCAACGCAATCTGAACGTCGCTCGCTGACGAACTCGACGACCCTGCGCGGTAGCGTTGATCGGTTAGCTCGTAGGTGGCGTGGAAACTCTCGGCGATCGAATTTGCGAGGTCCAGACGGCGCTGGAGGGTGGCGGCCGAGACCCAGTTCTTCGCCAACGTCGCGATTTCTCGTTGCTCGGTCGCACGATAGGTGAGCTCGGCTGCCAACGCGTTGAGCTGCGCGGCACGCTCGGACGCACGCAGTCCGCCAAACACATCGGTGTCGAAGCTGGCGGCGAGACTCCCTGTGTAGTCCTCGGTGTAAATGCCATTTTCGTTGGGGCCTGGCACTCTCGTTGACGTGGCATCGACAGTGGCCGATGCCGAAGGCAGTCGCGCCGACCGCGCCTGCCGAGTCAGTTCACGCGACTGCAACGCCTGCAGGCGTGCCTCGGCCAGTACCAAGCTGTCTTTTCTGAGTACGTCGACATACTCGCCAAGCTCATCGCCACCAACCGCCGCCCACCAGCCAAGCCGTGACGATTCGTCGGTAGATCGCTCCGACGCACCGTCGTATGTCGGCAGCGCCTCGATACCCTGAACGATCTCAGGCGTTTCGGGACTAGGTGTCAGTGAGCAGGATGTAGCCAGCACCGCGGCCAGTACGCCCGACAGCGTGCGGGCGAGCGCCGAGTATCGTCGGGAGTGCATTGCGGTTGTCTATGGATTGGGTCTAAGTGCGTGCGGGCTGGCTATGCGTGTTCTTTGCAGCGCCACCGCAAGCGAGATGAGAAAAAAGGGGCGTGGCGAGAACCAGCGCCCCTTCTCCGATTGGGTTAGCGAGATCCGCGTATGCGTTCTTTCATTTCAGCCTGGCGCTCTTTCTGGATAGCTTTGTACTCGTCGAGCTGTTCGGCGGTCAGGATTTGTTCGAGCTCACTCAACGTCTCGGCGTTGATGGCGTTCATCTCTTTGCGCATCGCTCTGGCCTTGCGCATTCCCAACTTGCCCGCGCCGTCACTGTTTTCCGGATCGATGCCATAGCTCGCCATAATTTTCTGTCGGGCTTCCATCGACTCTTGCATGATCGGTTTGATTTTCTCGATCTGCTCGTCGGTCAAATCAAGCCGTTCGATGGTTTGCTGCATTTGCTCTTGAATTTTCGCCGCTCGATCGTCCTCTGCGACGGCTTGCGTCCCGAAAAAGCTCAGCGTAAGCAGAGTTGCTACCGCGGTAATGCGTTTCATTGGCGTATTCCCATGTGTTGTTGAAGCGATGGAGAAAGCGTAAACAGCTGCGGGCAAAGCTACGCGACTGATTTGTAAAGTTCTGTAAAGCTTCCGCCAGACTTCGTCAGCAATCTGCTGTGTCGAAGCGCAAGACAGCGTCCGTCAGGTCTTGCCGCAGCTTTGTCCGAGGCGATCTTGAAATCCGTGTTTCGACCCCGCACATCGCTTTGGTCGCTGATGTTCGGAGCGAGATCCAATGCGCCGTGATGGGGCATCCAATTGCGAAACCCGCCTGTCATCTGTGTCGCGATACACTTACGCTTTGCCACGCAATATTGACGGCCGAGTAGCGGCGCCGTTAACGGTTGATTACCAACGCGCCTGATTGATGAGATCGCGAGCAAAAAGCTGGCCATGAAAGACATGTCACCACCGTACGCTGCGTCGGCGATCGATCCCGGCTCGATCGAGAGACGTGCCCACATTCGACCCGACGTTGAGCTACTCGTGCGTCGTCGCAACCCCGGCCGCGTTTCCCTACCGCGCGGCCATCAGGAGCACGTGCTGATGGCCACGGTTGGGACGCCACTGGCTGGAACGGACGTTCGATCCGTCCTGACGACGTCGGAGGCAGAGTACGCATGGTCGGATTGCCCTAGGGGTCAGATCACATTCGTCCCGGCCAACTTTGCGATGGAGTGGAGTTGGTCGTATCAGTCGGACTCGGTGCACTTGACCGTTGCGCCCTCGGTGTTCCGCGATTTCGCGGCTGAATTCGGGTCGGCCGGGCCGACCCACTTAGAGCCGCGTTTTCGAGAAATGGACGAGGGGCTGTCGTATTTGCTCAGCGAATTGCGCAAGGAAGCGCTAGGTCAGGAGGTAGGAACAGACCTCGTAACTTCATCGCTTCTGTCGCTCGTGCTGGCGCGAATCGCGCGCACTTGTCGCGTAGCAGACGGAACCCGCGCGGACCCGCGTCCCGTTCCGGGTTTTACCGACAACGAACGCCGCCGGTGCATCGAGTTCATCAGCGATCGGCTCCACGAGAAATTCTCACTGGCGGCGCTAGCATCGGAGTTTGGTTACTCGCCGTTCCACTTCGCGCGGCTGTTCAAGCAGGCAACCGGGTTCCCACCTCACGAGTATCAAATTCGGCTGCGGATCGAGCAGGCACGCCGACTCCTTGTGGCTCACCCCAACATGACCATCGCCCACATTGCGCTGGAACTCGGGTTCTCTGACGAGAGCCATTTTCGTCGCCATTTCCGGCGAATTACCGGTACCACACCCAGCAAATATCGCGCTTCGCAATAACGTTCCCCCCGGTTAGCAAGAACGTTATTTCCGCTGCGGCGCAAGTTTCCTACCTTGCGTCTCGAACTGCCGCTGCGCTACCGAACCAGACCCAAGCAATGGTCGTGATCTTGGAGCAAGAAGCAGGGCGGTACGCCGGCTTGCATTCATTCGTCCGTAGGTACGGGCGCAACTCATTCACATTGTAGGAAGAGCCAAAACGATGGGAACCATGTCGAAAACCGCCTCATTCGCGGCCGCTGCCGCGATCTGCACCTCTTTATTCGCTAGTGCGCCGGCATTGGCCGAGAAGTACTTTCAGATCGAGGACGGCGAGCTGGACCGCCCGACCGGTTATCGCGAGTGGGTCTACGTCGGGACTCCGGTTACGCCCAACGACTTGAACGACGGCAAGGCGGCTTTCCCCGAACACCACAACGTTTACATCGATCCGGACAGCTGGGCACATTGGAAGCGTACCGGTGAGTTCCGCGACGGAACGATCTTGATGAAAGAGCTGATTAGCGTCGGTTCGAAAACGGCGGTCAGCGGCAACGGTTACTTCCAGGGCGAATTCATCGGTCTCGAAGCGACGATCAAGAGCAAGAAGCACTTTCCGAACGAACCTGGTAACTGGGCTTATTTCAGTTTCTCGACGGAAGATCACAAGACACTGAATAAAACCGCTGAGGCTTTTCCGGCGGCTGCGTGCAATGCTTGCCACCAGGCGGCAGCAGCCGATGATTTCGTGTTTACCCAGTACTACCCGGTGTTGCGTGGCGGTAAAGGCACGGGCAAAAACGCCGTCGGTGGCACGCTCGACACGCTAACCGCCACCGGCGGCCAATAGGCAACTCTGCGATGTCAGCTAAATCAGTCGTAGTGCTGTTCGGTGGGCTAGCGGTGTTCTTGCTCTCCGTACCGGCGTTCACCGAGGAGGAGCGTTTTTCAGACTTTGTCGACGCCGATGGCAACATCCGTTTGCCCGATGACTTTCGCAAGAACATGGTGCACATGGGCTCGTGGTTCGTACCGGAAGGCGGTGCCAGCGGATTCCACGATGTTTACACGGAGCCGAGCACAATCGAGGCCTATCGGAAGACCGGCAAATTTCCCGATGGCGCGACGCTCGTCAAAGAACTTCGTGGAGCAGCGGCGGGCAACTACACGACCGGGCAGGGGGTCAGTTACGCCACCGGCGAGCTCAAGCAGTGGTTCGTAATGATCAAGGACGCCAAGGGTCGCTTTCCCGACAACGCTATTTGGGGTTCCGGTTGGGGTTGGGCGCTGTACAAGCCGGACGCGCCCGAAAAAAACGTCGCCAGCAACTATCGAACCGACTGTCTCGGCTGCCACGTCCCCGCGCAAGCGAACGATTACATCTACGTCGAGGCGTATCCAACGCTGAGTCCGTGATCGATTTTCGCGCGCAACGCAAAACGCAATCTAAGTTCACAAAGAGTATTGACATGCAATTCCTTACTCCGACGCTACACGGTCTCGGCGACTACGCAGCAGCCATTGTTCTGATCGCTGCGCCCTTTGCGCTCGGAATCAGCGAGCAGTCCGTGATTGCGCAGTGGTTCTCGGTGGCCGGTGGGGCCGGTCTGATCGTGTACAGCCTGCTCACCGACTACGCGTACAGCGCGGTGCCGTTAATCCCGTTTAATGTCCATCTGGTTCTCGATTCCTTAGCGGGAATCGCGTTCATCGGATTGCCGTTCGTGCTCGGACTGACGGGCGTCGCGATGATCTACTTCATCGCCATGGGCGCTGGCGTCCTGTTGGTTGTAGCGGTGACTCAACGACCGGTTGGCGCGTCAGCGGCTTAACCACTTCGCTTTTGTCGACAGCGGCCGGTGTGGTGGGTACTACGCCGGCCGCCACCGCTAACGGGTGGCGCAACGCCGCGGTATGACAAGTCAACGACCGATATCCAAGTCGCCTGCTGTAGCGAGACCGCTTTCGTAGGCGAACACGACCGCCTGGGCCCGGTCGCGCAGTCCCAGCTTGGCCAAGATGCTCGAGACGTGTGTCTTTACGGTGGCCTCGCCGATAAACAGCGCCGCCGCTATTTCATGATTATTGAGCCCACGAGCGATTGCCGCCAACACCTGTCGTTCGCGATCGGTGAGCCGCTCGAGGCGGGACGATACGTTTGTGTCAACCGCCAGCTGCTCCGCGAACTGGCCGATAAGACGTCGTGTAATCGATGGCGCGAGCAACGCGCCACCGTCGGCAACCGTCCGCACCGCGGTAACGAGTTGTTCCGGTGGAATGTCTTTGAGCACAAAGCCGCTCGCCCCGGCGAGCAGGGCCTTGTAGACATACTCGTCCGGATCGAATGTGGTCAGAATCACGACCCGAACCGGCCAGTCGGCATCGGCAAGTATGCTCGATGTCGCTTCCAGCCCGTCCATATCCGGCATGCGAATGTCCATCAAGATCACATCAGGCTTGTGGGTTCGAGCAGCCTCAATGGCCTCGACGCCGGTGCCGGCTTCGGCAACGACTTCGATGTCGTTCTGGTGCCCCAGCACCATGGCGAATCCGCCGCGCACGAGCGCCTGATCGTCCACCACTGCCACGCGAATCGTCATTGCGAGCCCTCTCGGATCGGTAAGCGGGCGATGACCTCAAAACCGCCGTCCGGCCGCGCGTTCGCCGCTAGGCTACCGCCTAAGAGTTGCGCGCGTTCACGCATGCCCACGATGCCATTGCCTGAGCCAGGCAGCGTTGTGGCGCCGCGTCCGTTGTCCTTGACCTCGACAATGATCTCATCGCCGGCCCGGCGAAGTTTGACGGCGGTCTCCGCTCCCGGCCCGGCGTGCTTCAACACGTTCGTCAGCGATTCCTGGACGATTCGGTACGCCGACAACGCAACGCGATCCGGCACCGCCATCGATGCGTCGTCGATCTCGAGCGAGACGGTGTATCCAGCATCCCGCGATTGTTCGACGAGGCGCGGGATATCGTCGAGGCCGGGTTGCGGGCCGAGGTCGTTGGATTCTGCCTCGGGTCTCAACACGCCGAGCAAGTGTCGCAGCTCACTCAATGCCTCGCGGCCGGCATCTTCGACCGCGTCCATTGCCTGCAGCGAACTTTGTGGGTCATTGGTGAACACTGTTTTGGCTGCACCCGCTTGTACCGTCATTAGGCTTACTCGGTGGGCGACCACGTCGTGTAATTCGCGAGCGATACGTGTGCGTTCCTCAGCGAGCGCGCGGCGTGTTTCGCGCTCGCGCTCGCGCTCGAGCTGTGCGGCGCGCTCCTCCAGCAGCCGCAGGTACTCGCCGCGTACGCGGTTGTAGCGCCCGAGGTACCAGATCAAAAACAGAAAGACGACGGCGAACGGCAGCACGCTGACGGGCTCGCCTTCCATCAGCACGTTTAGCATGACGGCGACCAGCGCTACGACGATGCCAACGTAGCTCCATCGACTGTCCGCGGTGTAGCGGCCGGCTGCGTACAAGGCGAACGGCACCGCCCAGACAGAGTCGATGTAGCTGACGGCCGTCATGAGACTTATCGCGCCGATGTTGACGGCAAGCACGGCCATTGGATAGCGCCGGCGCCAATACAACGCGCCGCTGGTGAGCGCGATGACAACGACCATCGCGATTGGCAACTCGGCGATGGACCGAAAGGCCAGCTCGTCGTCAGGCCCGTCGTCAAAGATGACGACGTTCCAAAAGAAAATGAAGAGGGCAAGACAAGCGTCCGACGCGCGTGGCCAACGGGCGAAAGGTCCGCGGGTCGGGAGCCACGGGCTCGTACGCAGCGTTTGCGGGGCCGAGGCCATCAGAATGAGGCGACGACCGGAGCGTTAGCTGACACTGCTGGCTTCTTTCAGGATGGCAAACACCACCATGCCGGCGAGGAAGAAACCGCCACCCACCGCAACGACGATCGCGGCGGCGTAGATTCGTGGCGTGTTCCGGTGTCTCGCCATAAACACACCAACACCGACGATCGCGACGCCTAGGACCAGGTACAGCCAGGACTGATCGACGAAATAACGCGTCACCGTCACCCTCGCACAGTCGTATTTCGCGCAGACGTTGAAGTCGATCAAATAATAGGAAAGGAAACTGGCAAGGCCTGCCAGTATCAGTACCGACACGTCAATCCAACGAGCAATCGGTCCTTGCGGAGCAAACAGTCGCGATTGGAGTCTCTCCATCTCTAGCTACCTGACAAACATGCCTAGGGTCGGCACACAGTACTGATCTCGGCTTAGGCAGTCACCCCGCGGCAGGCGGACCGCGTTCTCATCCTCTAGGGGGAGATGAGCGCTGTCGCCGGCCCGCCAAATCCCCTTACAGGTGGGGTCGCAACCGGCCGTTCGACCGATTTCGCACGAGACTCCCGTACGTAACGTGTCTCCACCCCAATGACAGGGCTGGAGATCATGCACGACCACAATCAACGCACTGCAACGCGACCGACCCAGCGTGCGCCGAGCGAGCGCTGCGAACCGACCACCAAGATCCCGGTGTACTCCCGCAGTTTCGGATCATGGCACCTATCGCTGCAGCGACAGCCACTCGGTACACCAGAACTAACGCACCGCTACGACCGAGAAGCGTCGCGATGGAGCAAGGTGCTGGCTCGTTTCGGTGTGCCACATGCTTATGAGTCACTGCTGCGAGGCACGCTGGGTGAGGCCGTATCGGCCGTGGCCGGTACACCACCGCGGGTCTTGGAGTGTGGTATCGGCACGGGCGCGCTGTCGGCGGCACTCGAAGGCGTGCTGCCGGCCGGCGCGTCGATTGACGCGATCGATATTTCGCCAGCGATGCTCGAGCAAGCCCACACGCGTTTTCGCGACAGCGCATTGAACGTGACGCTGCGGAAGGCGGACATTCGTGAGCTGCCGTACGCGAACGACCGTTTCGATATCGCGATGACGGCGCATGTCTTGGAGCACCTCGTTGAACCTGGCGAGGCGCTGCGTGAAATGAGTCGTGTGCTGAAGCCGGGCGGGCTGCTCATTGCCTGCATTACGCGTCGGTCGGCGTTAGGCATGGCCGTGCACGTCAAGTGGCGCACACATCGCGTGACCCCGGCGCAAGCGAAGGAATGGTTGATCGACAGCGGTTTCGAGCATGTTTGTTGCTTGTCGTACGGCGAGGGTTCGATCGTCCGGCACCTGAGCGTCGCGTGCATCGGCCGCAAGCCGTTACTCGCTCAAAGGCCCGACGGCTTGAGCAATCCCGATTAGCTCACCCAGTAAGTTTTACCGAGAACACCACGGAGAAAACCCATGAAAGAGTTCATGCTAACGAGTGTTGCGTTGTTTCTGACCGGTTGCGCGGGCGTCATCCAGACCGGTTTCACGTCGGAAGCGTACGATCACTTCTCTGACGGAAACTACGAGGAAGTGCTGGTCTCAATCAGTAATGCCGATAGCATTCATGAGACCACGCCGGAACTGAAAGCGGAGCTCGTGTACCTAAAAGCGCGCACGTATGAGGCGATGGGGCAGTTTGCAACCGCGAGAGCGCTGTACAAGTATCTCGTGGAGCAGCACAGCCAGTCGCAATACGCCTACCTTGCCGCCGGTCGATTGGAGAACGGAAATGGCACCGTCGACTAGATTCTGGGACAAGATAGCCGAGCGGTACGCGAAACAGCCCATCGCTGACGAGGCTGCCTACGAGAAAAAGCTCGAGGTGACTCGGGCTTATTTTCGACCCGACATGAAGGTGCTCGAGATCGGCTGCGGAACGGGCGGTACCGCCATCGCGCATGCGCCGTATGTGAAGCAGCTACACGCCACCGACCTATCGCCAAAAATGATCGAGATCGCGCAACGAAACGCGGCGGACCGCCAGGTCGACAACGTCAGCTTTAGCGTCGCCAGTGTTGAAGCGCTGAATGTGCCGGATGGGTCGTTTGACGCCGTGTTGGGTCTCAGCGTACTGCATTTGCTCGACGACAAAGATGCCGCAATTGGCAAGATCTACCGCATGCTCAAACCGGGCGGGGTCTTTGTCAGCAACACGGCGTGCATCGCGGATTCCATGCGGTGGTTCAAGCTGGTTGCGCCGGTCGGTGCGTTGTTCGGATTGATTCCACGCGTCGATATCTTTACCACGCAGGCGCTGGTCACCAGTCTGAACCAAGCCGGGTTTACCATCGAACACCAATGGCAGTCGGGGAAGGGCAAGGCGGTATTTATCGTTGCAAAGAGGCCATAACCGGTGCGTTGGGTCGGCTGAACGGCCGACGTCCATGATTCCACTGCTTCCGTCTTGGTTGAGCTTTCACATAAGCGTCCCACGTACGCGAGCTAATCTTCCGAAACCGGGGTACGTCGCACTCGCGTCGTGACCTCGGTCTCGCTCACGATGCGACAAAATCACGGTATTTTCCAGAACCCTCCAAATCCGGGGATCTGGTCGAGATTTCGTGTGAACTGGCTCACAAAAATTTCTGCGGTGAGCGTCAACGACAGCTGTCAGTCGCTTCGGTAGATTGCTGGAAATTCTCTGATCCCGAGCGGTTTACTCATGCGCAAAACTGTCGCCATACTGTTGGCACTGATTGCTTTTGGCCCGGCCACCGCGGCCGCGAGCCTGATCAAGTTCGAATACACGTTCGCTAGCGGCTCCGTTCTCGAAGGTCGCGTCGACGGCACGGTGCTGGGCGATGGCGACACTTTCCTCGTGAACGGTTTTGGTGACGTCACGCTCGACAACATCCTTCTGAATACGATCGAAGCGAGCGATATCTGCTCGGGTTCGGACTTCCCGAATTGCGGCCAGAACCCGGTCATGAGCTTCTCAGGCATGGTGATGGACGTCTTCGTCTGTTCGCTCGGCTTCAACAACGGCAACTGCTCGTTCAGTTCAGACGGTGGCTTCTTCTTCGCTACGAGCGGGCCATTTCAGTTTGCGCGAGCTGGCGCGCCTGGCCCGGGCGTTGGTCTAGTAACCGACTTTACCTACTCGCCGAACCGTTGGTCGGCCGTCGAAGTGCCCGAGCCCACGACGCTCGCACTGCTTGGCCTTGGCCTGCTCTCAGTCGCGATCATCCGCCGCCGTCCTACGGCCAAACTGTCGGATGCCCGCATCGGCTAAGGCAGAAAGCGCCGACATCGCGCCATACCCGAACCAAACTAAGACCCCGGTCGGACCGCAACAACGATAACAAGCGGTCCGGCCGGTTTTGATTTCGAAGTCGCCAAACGCTAAACGGGTCCGCAACAGCCGTCGGCGCTTGCACCGAATCGAGGTGACATAGCGGCAAGGCGTGATTCCAACGTGCCAACGTGCACTTCGAGTTTGTGACCATCCGGATCGCAGAAGTAGATCGAGCGTCCTTCGCTGCGATTCTCTTGCCAGATCGGTACGCCAAGTCTTGCGAGTTTTTCTTCGAACGCGGCGAATTCCGCGCTCGCAATGCTAAACGCAATATGCGTGTAGTCGGACCGACTCTGCGCCGCCGCTTTGGAGTCGACGCACAAGCACAGCCAGAGTTCGCCAACCTGGAAGTACGCCCCCGAGTCGTGCAGCGAAACTATCTCGCAACCTAGAACGTCTCGGTAGAATTCGACCGCGCGTGTTAGATCGGTGATCGCCAGCGTGATGTGATTGAGACCGCTAATCATCGCAAAGACCAATGTTGAAAAGGCATGTTACGTTGCGGCGGATCAAGCCTTCTGTTGTTCCTCGATGCCTTGAATCGCCGCGAGCTCATCGCGCATTGCATCGATCTGTCCGAAGCAAGACCGCCACGCGGTTTGCACGGTTGCAACAGTGGCCAACGCAGTTGTGACACACGCGAGGGCCAGCAATGCACTGCCGGTGTACAGCGCTGGCTCGCCGAGAGCCGATGAGGTTCGCAGGAACGCCGTTGCCACGGTTGCGACTGG
Organism: Pseudomonadota bacterium; assembly: GCA_038534295.1. Classification (GTDB taxonomy): domain Bacteria; phylum Pseudomonadota; class Gammaproteobacteria; order Steroidobacterales; family Woeseiaceae; genus JBCAXA01. The sequence goes on along the minus strand of JBCAXA010000005.1, from coordinate 48,625 downwards.
GAACGTTGTCGCCCACCAACCGAGCGAGACACCCGCTGCACTCAGGAAACGCGATTGGGATAGCAACACGATAATGAAGAACAGCCCGCCACAGGCGAGGGCGGCAGGCACGATCGGGTTGATCGACGGCACCAATGTCAGCAACGAATTGGCCAGCAGCCCAAACGGTGCCGCAACGATAAACAATGACGGTCGCATTGCCGGAGCAATCGCCGGTTCAAACACCAAACGGCGAAACACGGGCGGCAACAACATCATCCACAGCGTTGCACCGGTCGCTAGCGTGAAGGCCGGCAACGCAACGGGTCCGTAGCCTGGCCACGACAGCGCCGACGTCATGATACCGGCGGCTGGCAAAAACCACGTGGGTGTCAAATCGGTCGGTGCGTAGTCGCGCGTCAGCCAACGGCCGACAAATTGGATCAGCAGCACGAGGTGGCCCAGCGTTACGACGACCCACAGCGGACCGCCCAGCGGTGAAACGCTCGCTAGCGCACTGGCAATCAACACGCCGGCCATAAACCCTGGCGCAAGCAGGTTCGCGCGCGCGGCAATCGAAAGGTCTGCCTCGACGGCCGCACGATTACGCAAAAGCTTGGTGACGTAAAGCAGCGTGTCGATCGTTAGCACGATCGCGGCCGCAATCAACAAGCCCGCTCCGACGATCCCTATCGCCGGTACCCCAAAAACGCCTTCGGATGCACGTAGGCCCGCACCTAGCCCGGCGAGGCCAAGCGCGATCGGGAAAAGCGCGGTAGGCGCGCGCGACACCAGTTGAACGACGCCGTTGAGCGAAAACGCCATGCTGCCGGCTTACTGCTTCAGTTGCCCTTGAGAGTAGCGGCTTGCGCTAGTCCGGTTTGCACGCCGAGACCATAAAGACGGCATCGTTGCCCTCGCCCGGCATATCGATGAACGCCGGGTAGGTCGGGTAGCCTGGATAGTCAGCGCACACTTTGCGCTGCGCAACGTGGATCATCACGGGAAACAGCACGCGATCGCGTGCCGTTAGCTGATCGTGATTGCGCAGCGACAGATGCGCGAGCCATGCCTGACCGAGTGCACCGCCGACTTTCGTATGCATCACGAAGCCGTGTGCCGGGACATGCTTGCCATCTTCGCCGTCGTAGTTCCACAACCCGACCACCTGCCATTCGTCGGTGGCAATCGGCATATCGTCGTTATTGGTGACGGTGGATGGTGCCGTCGGCTTCGGTGGTGCATCACCAAGCGTCGGTGACACCGGTCGATCCGCTTCGACGGCTGCGACAGGTGCCGGTTTCGCGGTGCGATCGAGCATCGGCGGTCCGGAGAACACCACCTTATCCCGAAAGCCAAGCTTCTGGCGTTGCATGTTGCGGAGCAACAGCCGCGGAAACACCACGGCCCGCACGCTGGTGGCTCGCGAACTCAGATTCGGCGCGACCACCCAGACTGTGTATTCGCTGTCCGCAATCGCGATCTGGGTCCATTTCGACGCTGTCGACGGGTCGCCGAAGCCGCCGGCCGTAACCGGATAGTCGTTGCCGAAATTGTCCTGGATCGTAATGCCGTTTCTGGTGACCTCAATGCCTTTATCGGTGTAGAGATTGCGGACGGTCATCTTGCAAACGGCTGTGCGGTCTTCTTTTATCTCGCAATGATTGAGTTCAAACGTCGTGTCATTGAACGATTGAACGAGTTTCGGTGACGCCGCCAGCGCGGTGGGCGAAACCGCGCTGCATGCGAGCAGCGAACCGAACAGCAGTGATATCGGAAGCGTCCAGAATGCTTGCATGGTTTTCTCCGTGTCTGCGCGCCAGATCCCCAGTGTCGCACAGCTCCATTACCGCGCAACGGTATTCCAAGAAAATCGGCCGCCTCGCTCGCGCAGGAGTGCGCCCAGACACAACAACCCGACCACCAGTTCCACACCGGCAGCCCCGATTAGGCCCGTTTGCGGCACGCCATCGATCGCAATGCTCGCGAGCCGCGATAGACCGTAGGAGGCGTAGATCAGCGTACCAAGGGCCAACGCCGGCACGACAAATGAGCGGCGGAAGACGCCGAGCAGCATAAATGCGCCGGCGGCCAGCAAGAGCAACGACGGCGCTTTGAGCTCATTGGCGAGGCTGACATTGCTCGAAACATCAATGCCGTATCCCGCGTAGAAAGGGCCCGGCGCGAACAGGATCGTCGCGGCAATGCTGGTGAGGAGCAGGCCGCTGGCAAGCAGCAGTCCCTGGGTCATGCGGTGATACGGCGTTTTCATGATGATCTCCTTGGTAATTGACTTGACACTGTGTCAATTGACACGCTGTCAAGGCTAGGGCACTCTTTACACGATGTCAAGCGATTTGCCAGCTACTCGTGAACGGATACTCAAAGCCGCGGTGCGCATGCTCGAAGAGCACGGCGGCAGAGGCGTACGTATGGCGGATATCGCAAAAGCGACCGGCATATCGCGGCAAGCGGTTTACCTGCATTTCACGTCACGGTCGGAGTTGTTAATCGCCGCAACGCTCTACAAGGGTGATCTGCTGGACGTCGACGCGCGTCTTGCGCCGTCCCGCGCGGCCACCGTGGGCGTGGAACGTCTTGATCGTTACATCGAGTTTTGGGGCGACTACATTCCTGAGTTCTACCCGGTTGCCAAAGCACTGATGCTTGCCCAAGACACCGACAACGCAGCCGCAGAGGCTTGGCGCGACCGCATGCGCGCAATGAAAGAAGGTTGTCGGGCGGCCATCGACGCGTTGCATGCCGACGGTACGCTGTCACCCGACTGGAGTCGTCCGAAAGCCACTGATGCACTGTGGGCGATGTTGTCGGTACCAGCGTGGGAAGCCCTGACCCTTGATTGCGGCTGGTCGGCCAAGGAATACACCCGGCGTATGAAGTCGATTGCCCGCCAGTCGTTTACGGTTGGCGTGTAACGTCGTGACTGCGTCAATTCGAATTGGCTCGCATCGGAGGAACTGAGTTGCCGGACCGCGCGTTTCTGTTGATCCACGGCATCGGTGACTTTGCGCCTGGGTTGGCACTCGAAAACGCCACGATGGCGATTCGCCGCCGATTTCCAGACGTCGAGCCCGACGAGCAGCAGGTGCGTCGTTCGACGGCCGGCACCACACTGCAGTACAGCGACGTAGTTTGGAAGACCGCGACGATTCGTATTGCCGAATACCACTGGGCCGGTTCGTTCGGCAAGCTCCGTCGCTTCAATCCTTTGCGCACGCTGTGGCGTTTGTTCCAGCTCTTCTACGTACTGCCGGCACTGGGTGCCTATGGCTCGGAAAGCCGTCGACGGCAGCGGCTTGCCACGGTGGCCGGATGGGCGCTCGTTGCAATTGCTGTTTGTGTGACTGTGGGCGTGCTGGCGTTGATCACAGGAACGATCAAAGAGCCAGGGCGAAGCAGCCCACAGCAAATCGGACTTCTTACAAGCGTTGGCGTGAACCTACTGATGATCGGAATTGGCGCGAGCTTCCTGGCGCTTGCGGTCGGTTTCGTCGGCTATATGGGTACAAGACTTCGCGACGCCGGTCATAGCAGCCTGGCGGCCCAGTGGTTGGGGCTTTTTGTTGGCGCTTTACTGCTTCTTCTGTACCTAATCGCGTTTTTGTACCTTGCCGCAACCGTCGGTGTCTTTTTCGTAGGGTCGCTGTCCGTTGGAGCGGTCCTCGCCGGTCTCGTACTGTTTGGGATTCCTCTGTGGGTCGTGTTGAGTCTATTGCTGGCCGTCATCGACCTTATGCGCGACGTGGTGGTGTATCTTGCGCCAACACGTGACGGTCGCACGAACGCAACGACCGCAACGATTCGGCAGGGTGTCATCGACGCGCTCGACGGTCTCGCCGCCGAAGGATTCGCCGAGATCACACTGGTTGCACACAGTCTTGGCAGCGTAATCGCCCTAGAGGCGTTAAATGAGTGGGCGCCGGCCAACGGCGAACGCGCAAGAGTTAGCCTGGTGACCTGCGGTTCACCGTTGCGCCGACTGCTGGCGCCGCTGCTGCCCGACCGCTTCGTCGATCCGATAACCGCACACCGTGCGTTGTCGCGGTCAGGGCTGATCCAGTTTGGCGGCTGGCTGAACCTGTACCGAGCATTCGACTATGTCGGCAAGCGGGTTTTCCCCCGCAAGCCGATCGACGACCAAACGTCACCACCGGCGGTCGATCAGCAGCTGGCGCCGTGGATCACACCGCCGTTTGGTCACGCCAACTATTGGGGTGATGCGCGATTCCTCGACGTGATCGTCGAGCGTTTGCTGCGCTAGGTCCATTAACGCGTCACAATCCAATGGTTCGTATCGAAAACTGTACGTCGTTGTGACTAAGGATTATTCGATGAGTAAGGCGCCATTGCCATTTTGCATCGCGACGTTCGTATTGTCCTTGTCAAGCAGCGTGCTTGCCGATGAGAACGACATTCTGAGACGCTTGAAGGTGCATACGAAGGTGACGATGGCTGAGCAGTTTCGCTCGACATACGAAGAGTTGATCGTGCCACGACTCGTTGCCGCAGGTGTTTCGACGGTCGATGCGCAACGGGCGAGCGATCAGGCGGTCGAGCAGGTTTCCGAGTGCATTGCCAGTCTCTATGATGTCTACGTTGACGAGCGACTGCTCACGGATGAAAACGCGGACGGCACAAACATCGATGACGCGATCCCTGACATGAGGAGTTTTGCCAGCGGCATGGTCCGCTGCAACAGCGATGCGCTTCGCAACTCGGGCGCTCTTACGCGCTCGCTAGCGGCGGAATTGCAGCGCAGATAGCTAGTGAGTCTCACCGCCGCGATCGCAGCCGCTGGACTAGGTGTTTTCTTCGTTGTCCGCAGAGTCAGCCGTCGCTTGTGCCACAGCGTCGACAACGTCGCCAGCGGCCTCAGCAATCTCCGGTTGCTCGACTGGCGCCGTCACCGACAGCGTTTCGCGAAGCAGCGTCAGCTTAAACGACTCGCTGAACTGAAATCGCACGGCACCATCGTCCTCAGAGCCGACAAACCCTTCGCTCACTGAGCGTAGAAAGTCGGAGATGAGCTCGAGGAACTCGTCGAGCGCTTCGGTGCGTGTTGCGAGCGGCGATGCGGTTGCCTCCGGTTCCACCGTGGCCTCGTCGTCGCCGGCTCCGACGGCGGGTGCCGGTTGGCCAACGGTTGGGGCGTCGTCGGTCGGCTGTACAACGCTGATCGGTGGCGCGACGACCCTCGGCGCGGGCGTTACCGGGACGACTGGAACGGTAGGAATGATCAGCGTCGGTATTGGTCCAGCCGGGCGTGTCGGGGCAACGGGTTCCGCGGGGACCGCTGGAATCACCAACGTTGGAACCGGGTCACCGGGACCGGTAGTCGCAACGCGGTCGGGTCCACCGACCGGTTGCGTAACGGGCTGTTCAACTTGGCTTGCGAAGCGAACGCTCGTCGACTCTCGATAGAGAAAGCGCAGGTTCACCCGTTCCAACTGTTCATTGTCGATGTCGAGTCCGCCGGCGCTGGCGGCAGCGGCGGCAATGTCACCGCCAAAGAATTCGTCGGCGATTCGCGAGGCCTGCTCGACCACGAGCCCGATGGCGGCCAACTCGTCGTCATTGAGATCGCCCTCGACGGTAAATCGCAGCCGGGTTCGCGACCCGAACTCGAATTCGGTCACGCTTGCGGTGTTGCCGTCGACGCTCGCTTCGGCGCCGGTGGCAGAGAACAACTCGCGATTCTTCAGATCGAGACGAACAATGTCACCTTCTTGCGTGCGGATGCTTATCGTCGAGCGCTCCGTGACGCGCGAATTCACGGACAGCACGCTGGCTGACGACTCGCGAACGTTCGCGTATTGCGAATCGAGAGCCTCGAGACCGCGATCGATTCGGCCCAACGCGTCGTTGACGCCGGCGACGTCGCCCCGATTGATGAGCTGTTCACGAATGGCACTGGCGGACTCGTTAATCGACGCCCGCAAACTAACCAGACGTTCCGATGCACGTGTGGGGGCTTCGGCCGCGACTTGCCGCGCCGCTCTGAGTGCATCTTTCGAGACATCACTGACCGACGCGCTCGAATCCGCATAGCCGCGAGCATCGGCGGCAAATCGCGAGAAGAACCGCGACGACAGGGTGGTACGAATTTCCTGACGAAACGCATCCAGCGCGCTGCCTTTGGAATCGTCTGCAAAACGCGGCGACGGGTCGGCTCGCGAGACAGGCGGGCGTTCGGTCAGCGCAGTGGCAGCGCGGCGTGATACCACCGCGCTCGAAAGATCCGAGATCTCCATCGATGTTCGCTCCTTGCCCAGACGTACGTTGCGTCCGGTTGTGCATTGCGAATGGCTTATGTCATCCGCCTCCGAGCGTTTTATCGGCGGTGCGCAGCTTTTCGTTAACTCGTTGCCAAATTTGTGAGGCGGAGTTGACTTAGTGTAATAGATACACTTATAGTTCGTGTTAACCAGACACGAACTATCGAGACTGCGATGAGCTACACGTATCAATACCCGCATCCGGCCGTGACCGTCGATATTGCGATCTTCTCGATTCGTCACGATGCGCTGAATGTGCTGCTCATTAAGCGCGCCCAAGCGCCGTTTGCCGGCGAGTGGGCGCTGCCGGGTGGCTTCGTTGGCATCGACGAAGCACTCGAAGTTGCCGCGGCGCGTGAGCTCAATGAAGAAACGGGCGTCGATGCGGGCTATCTCGAGCAGCTGTACACGTTCGGCGCGCCGCAGCGCGATCCGCGCGAGCGAGTGATTAGTGTTGCGTACTTTGCGCTCATTCCATCCGATCGCTTGGAGATTCGCGCTGCGTCGGATGCGGAGGGCGTCGCATGGTTTCCGGTCAGCGAACTACCGGCACTCGCTTTCGACCACGACAAAATTTTAGCAACAGCGCTCGAGCGTCTGACCGCCAAACTCGACTACTCGACGATCGCGTTTCAGTTGATGCCCGCGACGTTCACGATGGCAGAGTTGCGCCACGTGTATGAGCTGGTTGCGCGTTCGCCGATCGACAAACGCAATTTTTCCAAGCGGATCCTCGCGCTCGGCGTGATCGAACCCACCGGTGACGAACGTCGCGACGGCGCACATCGTCCGGCCATGCTGTACCGGGTTATCGATCCGTCGAAGGTCGACGTGATCAAGTGAATTCTCCCTATGACGCCGTAAGCAAAGGAGGTGCGTCATCATGCTCAGCTACTACAAAGGTGAACCCAATACGTACACGGTCTGCTTTCGCAATGGTCGTGTTCGCCAACACGGCGCCGGGATCAACTTCATGTTCTCGCCGCTAACGACAACGATCGCCGCGGTGCCGCTTGCGAGTCAGGAAGCGCCGTTTGTCTTTACCGAAACCACGGCAGACTTCCAGGAGCTGACGATTCAGGGATCGTTTACCTACCGCTTCGCCGAGCCACTGGAAATTGCAAAGCGGCTGAATTTTACCGTTGAACCGCGCCAGCTTCGTTACCGCTCCGATGATCCCAACAAGCCCGTCCTGCGGGTAACCAATGCCGTGCAAGGGCAAACACGCACGGCGGTGAGCCGGCTGTCCCTGGAAGAGGCGCTGGGCGGCGTACGCGACCTTGCGCAAGCGGTCTTCGCATCGGTAGCAGAGTCGCAGGACTTGCAGTCGCTCGGCATTGTCCTCGAGGGCTTACACTTCACGTCGGTGCGAGCAACCCCCGAGATGCAAAAAGCACTGGAAGCGGATCTTCGCGAACAACTCAACAAACGGGCCGACCAAGCGATCTACGACCGTCGTAAAGCGGCGGTTGAGGAAGAACGCAAAATTCGTGAGTCCGAAATGAACACCGACGTTGAACTAGAGAACCGCCGCAAAAACCTCGTCGATACCCAAGCGCGTAACAGCCTCGCGTTGGCCGAGGCGGAAGCGAAAGCCGAGGAACTCAAACTGTCGCCGTACGGCAATTTACCCGCGCAAGCACTGGTGGGGCTGGCGCTTCGTGAATGGGCAGCCAATGCCGGCACGATCGATTCGCTGAGTATCACGCCGGATCTCCTAACAAAGGTGGTCAACTACGTCACCGCCGACAATGCGGCCGCGTCGTAAGCACGGAGCGTACCGATGACTGCCTTGTTCGAAAACGTAATTATTGTGTCTCGCAAGACACAACTCGATGAACTCGTGCACCGGTTCAACACCATCGCGCAAGCACGATTTTATCTCGAGCAGGGCGGTCACTCGTTCGCCGACATTCAAGCCGCTCACGATTCGCACTACCGTGCACTCGAGGCCGTGCGTCACGCCATTCCGAAGGGCGTTAAGTCGCAGGTGATCGACCGAGAAATGGTGCCGCGATTCCTGTTTGGCGATGACGATATGGTCGTGACGGTCGGGCAAGACGGGCTCGTGTCGAACACCGCAAAGTACCTGCACGGTCAGCCTGTATTCGCTGTCAATCCGGAGCCGGAGCGTTACGACGGTGTGCTGCTGCCATTCGTCGCCAGCGACATCGCGCGGCCGCTGGCGCAGGCGCTGAGCGGGCGCTTAGCGCACGAGGAAGTCACGCTGGCCGAGGCGCGCTCGTCGAACAATCAGTCGCTGCTGGCTTTTAACGATTTTTTCATCGGCGCGCGCAGCCACGTATCGGCGCGCTACGAAATTGCCGTTGGCGGGCGTCGCGAGCGCCAGTCATCCAGCGGCATCATCGTCTCCACCGGCGCCGGGTCGACGGGCTGGCTACAAAGCGTTTACGCGGGTGCCGCGGGCGTGATTCAAGCCCTCGGCGGTCGGGTCGTGCCGCCGCCCAACGGCGGACGGTTGCCGTGGAACACCGATCGGCTGGCATTTTCTGTCAGAGAACCGTTCCCGAGCCAAATCACCCAGTGCTCGATCGTGCATGGGCTATTTTCTGCCGACGAGCCGCTGCAGCTCACGTCAAACATGGCTGCGAACGGAGTCATATTCAGCGACGGCGTCGAGGAGGACTACCTCGAGTTCAACGCGGGGACCGAGCTCACGATCACGACCGCTGCTAAACGCGCCAAGCTCCTCGTTCCCGGCGCGCGCACCTAGCCGATCGGTACTGCACAGCAAAACATGTCGATCGCTTTACACTTCTTTGCATTGACTGGCTGAGGCTTACGGCCGAGTGCCTAAGCTGTCTCCCATCGTTTGACACGCTTTGGGAATTTCCACAATGAATCGACTCGTCGCCGCTACCGCGGTTGTATTGACGCTGCTTGTCAGCCCGCTAGTCACGGCCCAAGAGATCGACCCGGCCGTAATCGAGCAGCATATGGCCAACACTCGTGAACGGTTGAGCCTTAGTGATGCGCAGGTCGAGCAAATGGCGCCGATCATCGAAAAGAGCGTTGCCGAGCAGCAAGAGATTCTCTTGAAATACGGCGTCGATCCGAGCAATCCAGGTGGTGCGAGCACCAGCATCGGCTTTCGCAAAGCCCGTTCGATGCGCCATGAGCTCGAAGCCGTGCGCGAAACGACCGTTCGCTCACTGGAAGGCATCTTAACCGCCGAGCAGCTCGCCGAATTCAACTTGATGCAGGAAGAACGCCGCGCCGAGATGCGTAAGCGCATGACGGCGGCACGCTAAACATACGCGGAGGTACTGATGCAGAGTCCACCGATTTTTCTGGCCGTCGTTTTCCTGGCTTGTATCGCGGCAGAGCTGATCTGGGCCCTGCGGCGGCGGCCAGAGGTCTACAACCTGAAAGAGTCGCTGAGCAACCTCAGCATGATGATCGTCAACAACATTTCCCGGCCGCTCGCGCTTGCGTGGACGTTTTTGGTGCTCTCGCTGCTCGAACCGTTCCGGCTCTTCCAACTGCCGGAAACCGGTTGGGTGTTCCTCGTTACCTTCGTGGTAGCGGACTTTGCGTACTACTGGTTTCACCGCTTTAGTCACGAAGTCCCGATTCTTTGGACGATGCATTACACCCACCACTCGAGCCCCTGGCTGAATTTGACGACGGCGGTTCGCTTGAACTGGATCGCCAAATTCGTCAGCCCGTTGTTCTTCGTGCCGCTGATGTTGCTTGGACTGCCACCAAAGTTTGTTGTCGGATCGCTGGCGCTGGGTCTCGTTTTTCAGTTCTTTCTGCATACCCAGGCGATCGGCCGATTGGGCCGTTTTGAAGGCAAGTTCCTGAACACGCCGTCGGCTCACCGCGTCCATCACGGCTCAAACGCGCAGTACATCGACAAGAACTACGGTGGCTTTTTTATTATCTGGGACCGGCTGTTCGGGACCTACGAGCCGGAAGTGGAGCCGGTAAGATACGGCGTGACGACCGGCTTTCTCGGTCACAATCCGCTCGCGGTGCAGTTTCGGCCCTTGTGGAACTACCTCCAGGGCGACTGGCAACGCGAAAAACACGCTGCCGCCGAGCAACAAAGGAAACCAAACGCGTCCGGGTCTCGCGGTTTGCTGGAGACGGGCCGATGAGCGAAGCTGTACTGAATATGGCGACTGATACGACAGTCAACGTGCTGCTTGTCGACGACGACGAAGAATTCGTCGGACTCGTTGCGGAGTTCCTCGGTGCCGAGGGCGGGTTCGATGTCACGCTCCGTCATGATGGGGCGAGCGGCGTCGACGAGGCCGTCACCGACAGCTATGACGTCGTGGTACTCGACGTGGGTCTGCCCGAACTGAACGGCTTCGAGGCGTTGAAGCAGATTCGCCAAAAAGTCGATACGCCGGTTGTCATGCTGACGGCGCGTGGCGATGACATTGACCGTATTCTCGGTCTGGAGATTGGCGCGGACGACTATGTGCCAAAGCCGTGCAACTTGCGTGAGTTGGTGGCACGCATTCGCGCCATCGTGCGACGGCTGAATCGCCAGCCGAGCGCTGAGTCGTCGGACTCTCAATTCGCGATCGGCGACACCATCATTGAACCTGGGTCGCAGTCTGTTTTTCGCAACGGCGAGTTGGTGCCGTTGACCGGCGCCGAGTACCTGATCTTGGAGGTGCTGGTCCAGTCGGCGGGGCAGGTTCTCGACAAAGATTCCATCGCTCGGCATGCGTTAGGGCGGCGGATCATGCCGTACGACCGCAGCGTTGACGTGCACGTCGGTAATCTTCGCAAGAAACTGGGCCCGCTCAGCGATGGCCGCCAGCGCATTAAAACCGTACGAGGTCGTGGCTACCTTTACGTGACCTCGTCGTAGTGCGGTTCTTCTGGCGAATTCTCTTCTCAACGTGGCTCATTATTGTCGCCACGTTCACGGTAACGTCTTGGGCGGTCAATCTGTTGCCGCAAAGCAGCATGACGCTGAAAGACGCGCCACTGTCGGAACGATTGGTTGCGTTTATCGCGGCGGATCTGCGTCGCGAGTTGGCGATCAATCCGGCTACCGCCGGCGACATCATCGCCAGCGAGCACAACTTCGACATTACCCCGTTGGTCACGGTGTATGTCGTAGGACCAGACGGCAAAGACCTGCTTAACCGCGAGTTGCCGAGTGTCGTCGCCAACGCCGTCGCCAATCCGATCAATGCGCGCAGCCGGTACGATCCGAACGCGATACGGCGCCTGCATGTTCGCGACGAGAATTTAGGCGGTTTCATGGTGATCGGCTATGAAGGGTTCTTTCCCGTCGGTCGAGAGCTGTTGCGACCGGGCGGGCGCGCGCTGCTATTTTTCATCGGGCTGCTCGTCAGCGGTTTTGTCTCCTATATGTTGGCTCGCTTTGTCGTGCTTCCTGTACGGCGATTGCAAGTCGCCGGTCGGAAGGTGGCCGCGGGTGATCTGTCGGTACGAGTTGCGCCCACGGTCGGGTCGCGTACGGACGACATCGCCAAGCTGGCGCACGATTTTGATGTGATGACCGAGCGCGTCGATGCGCTTCTTGAAAGTCAGCGTCGGCTCATGCGCGACGTGTCACACGAATTGCGCTCGCCATTGGCGAGACTGCAGGCCGTGCTGTCAATTGCCCGCCAAAAGGCCGGGAACGACAGTGATGCGCAGATTGAGCGAATGGAATCGGAGCTTGCGCGCCTCGATGAGCTCATTGGCGAGATTCTCGCCTTCGCGCGTCTCGATGCCCGCGAGGCCATCGACCGACATCCAACGGATATTGTCGATCTCGTTCAGAACATCGTTGACGATGCGAGTATCGAAGCTGACGCTGCCGGCAAACTCATTTACCTGCAGGGCCCCAGCAGTTGCCTTCTGAATCTCGACAGTGGGTTGATTCAAAGTGCGGTCGAAAACGTCGTTCGCAACGCGGTTAAGCACACCGCCGATAAAACTGCCGTAGATGTCCGCATTGCTGAGGACGATCGTGACGTTAGGATCGCGATCGACGACCACGGACCTGGCGTGCCGCCCGAGACGATCGAAAAGATCTTCGAACCGTTCTTCAGAGTCAGCAACTCACGCGGCACGCAATCGGGCAGCGGCGGTATCGGGCTTGCCATTGCCGAGCGCAGCGTTCGCTTGCACGGTGGCACGATCACGGCCACTAATCGAGACGAGGGCGGTCTGCGCGTCGAAATCGTATTGCCTCGGCAGGAACTGACGAACGGTAGCCGCGCCTCTTAGCAGCGCTTCATCGAATTCGGCCCGGCGACTGCGTCTGGACGCGTCAGTTAGGCGTCCTTATTTTTTTCATCCCAGAGCATGGGTTCCCATAGCTCAACTTTGTTGCCGTCCGGATCCATGATCCACGCAAACTTGCCGTTCTCGTGCGACTCGGGTCCGCCGACGACCTCAACGCCACCCGCGCGCAATTGCGCAAGCATTTCCTCGAGATTGTCGACTCGATAGTTGATCATGAACGTGGACGTGCTGGGGCTGAACCATTGACTGTCACTGTCGGCCGCGTGCCATACGGTCACGCCGCCGTCGTTGGCGGTGTCCTCCGACCACATCAGTATCGCGCCGCCAAAATCCGCAAGATCCATGCCCAAATGCTTGCTGTACCACGCTGCCAGTTCGGCGCCTTTGCCGGCGCCCTTTAGGAAGACGCCTCCAATTCCCGTGATCTTTGCCATCAACTCCCCCTTCGTTCTTGCGCACTGACCCAAAATCTTTTTCTTAGCCTTACATTACGCTTCGTTACGCTTCGAGCGCACTTGCTTGCGCACCAAACCGTAACCTGTCTCCGTCGCTTTCATCTACCTCGTTGACGGAGCTTGCCGATGAAGTATGTATTCCGCGCGCTCGTTGTGGCAGGGCTCCTATGTTTGCCGCTGCTCGCCATGCCGCAGGAACCGAGTGCAACGGTGGTTCTTCCGCTCGAATACGCTGCTGCATCGGCAGCGGCAATCCAACGACGTCAGCCATCGGTCGACACGCTCGATGTCGATGAGTTGCAGTACGTTCGGGACGCATTGGAGGCGACATTGATTTGGTGAGCGTTGGTTCGGTTCTGGATGCGATGGCAGCCCCGCCAGAGCTGCTGCGTCCGGAGTCGGCTGCCGGTCGTGGTGTCGGCCGGTTCGCGCCGGGGTCTTCGGATCCCGGCGCACTTTCATCGACTGATCGCGACGTGGCGCTTCGCAGACCTTGAACCACGCGTAATAATGTCGGGATGGCAACACGTCGCGACCAATTCAAGCGTGTCGAGGTCAAGAACCTCAAAGAGCTTCGTACGTGGCTTTCCAAGAACCACAAGCAGACCGACAGCGTCTGGCTGGTGACGTACAAAAAACAGGCGGGCGACAAATATCTCGCGAAGGACGACATTGTCGACGAAGCGCTGTGCTGGGGTTGGATCGATAGCCTACCGCGCAAACTGGACGACGAGCGCACGATGGTGATGCTCTCGCCCCGCAAGCTCACCAGCGTGTGGTCGCGGATCAATAAGGACAAAGTGTCGCGGTTAGAGCGTGCTGGGCGAATGCGGCCGGCCGGACGGCACAAGATTGACGCCGCCAAGGCCAACGGCATGTGGGATTTCCTCGACGACGTTGAGGCCATGATTAAACCTGCCGACCTGGTCGAAGCGCTTGCCGAGCATTCCAAAGCGGCCGCGAATTTCGACGCGTTCCCGGCGGCGTCGCAGAAGGGGATCTTGCAATGGATCAAACAGGCCAAGAAACTGAAAACACGCCAAAAACGTGTCGCGGAAACGGCGCGGCTCGCCGCCAAGAACATCATGGCGAACCATCCGCCGTCTATGCGTCAACGCTAGTTGCTAGTTGCGGCTCAACCGTCAAGGTGGGACCGCGTGGGCGATCGACACCGGAGTCTCACCAGCCGGTAGCGGCTGCTCGGCCGTTTGACACTGGCTGAAGCTCAGCGCGGGAGGGTCGAAGCGCATCGCAAACGATCCCAGCTGCATCAACGCACTGAGGCCGATGATGTCTTTTGTCGCCCCCGGCAGAACGACGGCTTCGACATCCTTCAGCTGGCAGGCGTTTCCAAGCGTCAGAGACGGAATGCTGTACAGCGTTGCCCGCACGACCTTGCCGTTGGCCATAGCACCGTGGATTTCCCTAACCGTTTTGAGTTCGCCATACCGCTCTGCTGCACGAAACGTGCTTGGCGACAGAACGACAAAGCTCGAGCCAGTGTCCACCAGAAACTCGGTCGGTCGGCCCTCGCCGACCGACGCGAGCACCGAAAAGGCGCCATTTCCGTCGCGTTCGAGCGGTATGCGGTGCTCCGCAAGGGCACTTGGCGCGAGCCCGGAAGCGATCGCCAGGCTCAGAATTATCCGCCGCATTCGGTTTTTCCGATCATTCTGATCGGAAATTTGCAATTTTCCTGCCAATGCCAGTCGACTAGACTAGTCCGCAAGTTGAAGGAGCCAGCGGCATCGCCGCCCCTGGAAATTGCACCAGGCGAACGCACGATAGCCGGGCCGATTCACCAAATTGATGCATCGTGGGTTGCGGCCAACGACGCAAGGAGCATGAACAATGAAACGGTTTCCCGTCCTACTTGGCGCGATGGTGGTACTTGCAGGCCTGATGGCTTTGACCCTCGCCGCGCCGGTTGCCTTCGCGGCTGAGCCCAAAGTGACAGAGACCGAGTTTCGCGGTGCGCCGCCGTTCAAACGCGAACGCGTCAGCGCCGCCAACACCGACTCGGCTGCGGAATCGACGTCGGCGTCGCTCAAAGAAGGCGACACCGTGCGAGTCGTCGATTTTCGTGGCCGCCCACCGTTCGAGCGGCGCGTTGTTGAAGTCGACGAGGCGATGCTCGCCGAAGCCGTCAGCATCGCCAGCTTTGCACGCTTTGAAGAGGTCGAGGACGAAAGCCCGACCCGCCGTCGGAGCGGACCTCCCGGAAAGCAACACATCCGCCGCTAACGATATCCTCCTTCGGGGCACTCCCCCCTCTCGCCCCGAGACCCCCGCCTTGCCACCGGCCGACCCCCGGTGGCATTTTTTTTTCTGCGGCCCTAACCGTGTCTTTTAGCGTCGAGCGTTCCGCGAATCATCGCGGTGACGCCGCGCTCGAACATCTCATCGAATTGCCACGGCGCTTCATCGACGTCGGGATGCGCCATGGCCTCCTGCACCCGTGACGACGGATTGGCGAGCGGCCAAAGGCCGGCCATAAACGCGAACACACACTGCACGATCAACAGCCATTCGGCCTCGGAAAGTACGGGCATGCTGTCGTGCAAGTGATCGGTGAGCTTACCGAAACAGGCTCGGCCGGCCGTCTTGAACTGTACGATTTGTTCGATCGAGGAATTGCGCTCGAGCGAGATCGCGATGAGCGGGACCAAATCCATCCAGGTCCGACTGGCGAGCGATGCGGCCACCCAAACGCGACTGACACGCTCGATGGGATCCTTGATACGACTGCGTTTTAGCCGCTGCGCAAAGTCCTCAGCGAAGCGGTCGCGTTCCTCCTCAAATATGGCGAGATAAATTTCCTCGCGGGTCGAGAAGTAGCGATAAACGTTGGGCTTGCTGATCCCCGCTTCGCGGGCAATCGCATTGAGGCTGATCTCGTCGTATTCGAGTTCGGCGAACAGCGTCCGAGCCGCATCGAGAATCGCGTCGCGACGTACCGCTTTCTGCGCCGGGTTCCGGGCGCGCTCCCAGTCTTGGCTCATGCGGGTCGATCAGATCCTGTCAATTCGAAATAAGCGACCAGTGGTCGCTTAATGTGCTACGCTGCGCGTCAGCGAGCTGGACTGCGGCGTTGGTCGACACGATAACACTTCGACCGGCGCTCGCACGCAGGCTGAAACGGCAAGCTATGGGAGCCCGCCATGACGAGTTTTACCCTGAACGGGAAATCGGTCTCGGTTGACACGAGCGAAGACATGCCGCTGCTGTGGGCGCTTCGCGACGAGCTCGGTGCCACCGGCACGAAATACGGTTGCGGCATCGCGCAATGCGGAGCGTGCACCGTACTGCTGAACGGTCAGGCCGTTCGCTCGTGCCAAATTCCGCTCAGTGCCGTCGCCGGCAGCGCAATCACGACAATCGAAGGCCTCGGTACCGCCGACGAGCCGCATCCGGTGCAGCAAGCGTGGATCGAACATCAAGTCGCGCAGTGTGGTTACTGCCAATCCGGGCAGATCATGCAGGCCGCATGGTTGCTCGAGCGCTTTCCGAACCCCAGCGACGAACAAATCGACCGTGTCATGAGCGGCAACCTATGCCGCTGCGGGACGTACCCGAGAATCCGCGAGGCCATAAAGTCGGCGGCCGCCAAACGCGAGGGCTCGTGAAATGGGGCGTATCGCAAAAATTGCCCGTCGCGGCTTTCTGTTCGGCAGTGTGGCGCTCGCCGGCGGCGTCGCTTTTGGTGTCTACAAAGTAAAACGCCCACACGACAACCCGCTGGAAGTCGGTCTCGGCGACGACGAGGCGACGTTCAATCCGTGGGTCAAAATCAGCCCGCAAGGTATCACGCTCATCGCGCCGCATACCGATCTCGGCCAAGGCGTTCGCTCCCTGCAGGCCGCTTTGATCGCCGAGGAACTCGATCTCGAGTTTGGCCAATTCGCCGTCGAAGCCGGTCCGCCCGCGCCGGCGTACTGGAACACGGCAATGGCGGACGAAGGCGCGCCGTTTCGTGCGCGCGACGACAGTTTCACGGCTGAAACGGTACGCGACTTGGTCGGTGCGGTTATCAAGGTCGCGGGTCTACAGATCACCGGCGGGTCGAGCACGGTGCCCGACTCGTTCGAAAAGCTGCGCCTCGCTGGCGCCGTAGCGCGGGAAACGCTGAAGCGCGCCGCGGCTCGAAAGGTCGGCGTCGCTGCATCGGACATCCGCACCGACGCCGGCAACGTCATATTGCCGGATGGAACGAGGTTGGCTTACACCGAACTCGCGGCAGAAGCGGCCGCGATCGAACCTGTTGATGACGTCGCGTTGCGCGATCCATCGAAGTGGCGGCTGCTTGGTAAACCCATGCAGCGTCTCGACGTCGTCGACAAGACAACGGGTGCGCTCGACTACGGTATCGATCTCGTTCGCAACGGAATGGTGCATGCCACGGTGCGGTTCAATCCGCGTCAGGGCGGCGCAATGAATGGCTACGACGCGTCGGCCGCTGAGGATATGCCGGGCGTTCGGTCGATACTCGAAGTGACCAACGGCGTCGCCGTCGTCGCCGACAACACCTGGCACGCGTTTAAAGCTGCCGATGCCATAGAGTTTGATTGGGGCGAAGCGCCGTACCCGGCCGATATGGACGCGCACTGGGCCGAGGTCGGTGCATCGTTTATCGATGACCGTCTCGATAGAGAGTGGCGCAACGACGGTGACGTCGATGCAGCGCTCGCGAGCGGCGCTGGCGCTTCGCTCGAATACCGCGCACCGTACGTCGCGCATGCACCGCTCGAGCCATTAAACGCCTTGGTCGAAATTACCGATGAGCGGGCGGACATTTGGGTGGCGCATCAGATTCCGCGCATCGTCCAGGCCATGGTGGCCGACATAGCCGGACTCGAGCCGGACGCCGTGCACGTTCACAACCAATATGCCGGCGGCAGCTTTGGCCATCGTTTGGAGTTTGAAAACGTCCGCTATGCGGCCGAAGTAGCGGCGCAGCTCAAAGGCACACCGGTCAAGCTGACCTTCAGCCGCGAGGAAGACTTCGCGCACGACTACCCGCGTCAAATCAGCATTGCGCGTGTCGGCGGCGCCATTGCCGACGGCGGTGTCTCCGCCATGAACATCGATATTGCGATGCCGTCGGTCATTGGCTCGCAGCTGCCGCGAGCCAATTTGCCGGCAGGCGGTCCGGACAACCAAATTCCGGCCGGCGTGTGGGATGCACCATACGCCATACCCAACCTACGCGTGCGCGGCTATCGGGCACCGGAGCTTGCGCCGATTAGCTCGTGGCGATCCGTGGGCGCATCGACCGGCGGCTTTTTTCTGGAGTGTCCACTCGACGAAATGATCCACGCCGCCGGCGCCGATCCGCTCGCTGAGCGCTTGCGGCTGTGCGACGATCCGGTCGCGCGCCAGGTGCTCGAGGCAGTAGGCGAGGCGTCTAACTGGGGCAGCGATCTTGGCCCCAATCGCGGCCGCGGTATCGCGCTGGTGTTCTCGTTCGGTGTTTACGTCGCCGAAGTCGTTGAGGTGACCAATACGCCGCGCGGGATTCGCATCGACAACGCGTATGTCGCTGTCGACAGCGGTCGCGTCCTCGATCCGATTAATTTCGACAACCACGTCAAAGGCGCGGTCGTCTGGGGGCTGGGTCACGCAATGAACTGTGAGATCACGTATGCCGATGGCATGGCGCAGCAGCGCAATTACCATGCGCATGAGGCGATGCGGCTCTATCAGTGTCCAAACATTGTCGTGCGGGTGCTCGAGAACAGTACGGCGATCAAGGGTATCGGTGAGCCACCCGTGCCGCCGGCTGCGCCGGCGCTCGGCAACGCGATTTTTGCGGCGACCGGCCAGCGGTTGCGCGAAATGCCGTTCAACAAATTTATCGATTTCGTCTAGGGATTGGTAATGAGCCTACTAAAAAGACACTTTGTTTGGATGCTCGTTGCCGTCGTTGGCGTCGTGCACGCGGACGAACTCGTCGTAAATGCACCCGACGGAGAGGTCAATCGCGAACGGGGAGTCGCCGCTTGGGCGCGAATCTACAACGTGGTCTCGCACCCGCGCTGCGCGAATTGCCACGTTGATGCGAGCAACGTACCGATGTGGACGGGACCGTCGTATGGCAAGCCACGACCGCACGGCATGAACATCGCGGCCGGTGCCAGTCGTGTTGGCGCCGAAACGGTGCCTTGCACCAGCTGTCACATCACGTCGCGCGCGCCGAACTCAACGCCGCACGCCGCACCCCACGCGGGCCACCCTTGGATGTTGGCGCCGGTCGAGTTTGTCTGGTTCGGCAAAGACAGCGTGTCGATCTGCGAACAAATGCGCGACCCTTCGCGCAACGGCGGACGTGACGGCGACGGTCTCGTGCAGCACGTGCTGCACGACGCCGAGCAGCACGCGTTCATTACGTGGAGTTTCAGCCCCGGCGGTGGGCGCGAGCCGGCGCCGGGCACCCTCCAACAACACCTTAACGACATGGTTGTTTGGACGGCGGCCGGCATGCCGTGTCCTCAGCCGGAAACCGTCGCCGGCGCCGAATCGGATTAACGTTCGGCGTGCTCATTGAGCACGCTGATAAACCCCTGAACTTTGGCGCTGCGATGCAGGTCCACGTGCGTCACCATCCAGACCGGGATTTTCCAACTGGGATGCCGCTCAATCGCTTCAACCAGTTCCGAATGCACCCGCGCTTGGTAGAGCGGCAGAAAACCGATGCCATGCCCGCTGACAATGGCTTGACGGATAAACCCGGCCCCGGTGCTGTGCAAGGCAACGGCGTCTTCCGGTACGTTGCGACGCGTCCACGCTGCCAGTGGCGCCGGGTTGCCCGTACCGTCCATCACGATGAATCGGTGTGACCTGTTGTCTTCGAGCGTGCCAGCCTTGCCGTAGGTTTTCACGTAGTCTTCGTGCGCGAACAAACCTAGCTCGACATCGCCGAACCGCCTTACAACATAGTCAGGGTGATCGGGCTTTCCGCCAACCCGAAACGCGATGTGTGCTTCGCCGTATTCGAGGCGCAGCGGCTTCGCGGAGTCGATGTAGTGAACACGCAAACCGGGCTGCGCTGATTGGAATTGGCGCAAGGCCGGTAGGAACAAATGCACGGCGAGATCGATCGAGGTCACCGTAAACTCGCCCTCTAACGCCGCATCGGTCCCTTTGGCCTTGCCAATGAGCTGTAGGAACTGCCGTTCACTGAATTCCGCCATGCGAATCAACTCGTGACCGAGTTCCGTCGGTGCGTAGCCTTTTTTGTGTCGGTGGAACAGTTTGCCGCCAAGTTCCGCTTCGAGCGCGTCCACGTGCCGGATGACGGTGGCGCGGTGTACGCCGAGGTGGTCTGCGGCGGCCGATACGGTGCCGAGACGGCCTACCTGGTAGGCCGTCAAAATCTCTGACCAGTTCTTCATAGGTGTTTTTCGATTGGCATCCCGTCAGGCGCCATCACGCGCGGCGCTGCTGCATAAACGCAATGACCGAAAGGACAATCGCTGACCCGGATACCAGTGTCATGACCGTGCCCGGCACAAAGTTGACGAAGCCGCCCAGGTCCAGGAATAGAAAGTAACCGAGGTCGGCCAACCCGCCAACGATAGCCGCCAGCCAAACGGCGGGCCAGCGCCCGCGCCAGATCAATACCCCGCAGATCAGCGTCACAACGCCGAACCACAGCAAATTAAAGCCGTGCTGGTTGGTGATAGCCGCTACGGCTGCCGGATAGTCCATCGCGAGCGATGCTGGATCGACGGCATCGGCGATGCCGGCGAATTTCTGCGCCGTCGCATTGTTTAGCGTCAGCACGCCGGCGAGCATGTGTACGAGCCCCCAAACGATCCAGAGCACGCTCGTAACGCGTAGCAATATCGAAGAATTATTCATGAACGATTCCTGTGGTCTTATTTTTCGGCGCGCAAGGCTCACACAGTCGTTTAATTAGTTCCACTTGGTACCATCGCACTTCGAATGCGCAAATATGCACGCATCCTGTTCGTGTCGCCGCGCAAGTGTGAGTTTGTCGGAATCTTGACAGCGACGTGATGACATCGCCAGCGAGCGCGGAACCCCAATAACTTCGGGCACCTATGTTTCACAGGCGCTCAGCACCTGTGCAAGCGTGCGAGTTCATGCTGGGCGCACGGTGTGAAATGGTTGCGACTGTTTCCCAAGCGCTGCCCGGAGTTGACATGAATCGACTATTCACGTCAGCGACGCTATCCGTCGTTGGCTTACTCGTCTCGTTGGCTGCCTGTGCGGCCGAAAAACTGCCGCTGCCGAAATCGGCATCCGTCCTCGAGTTCGCCGACGCGCGCACGCTGTTTGTTGCCGATTCGGTCGGCGGGCGAATCTTCGCGTACACGCTCGACGGTATCCCAAATACCTCTGAAGCGACCGATTCAACGGCATTTAATGTGCTCGGTTTAGGCCAGAAGCTCGGCGCAGCGCTGGAGGTCAGTCCATTCGCGATTACCTACAACGATCTCGCCGTGCATCCCGTCACACGCCATGCGTTCGTATCGCTGACCGTCAAGGGCGCCAAAGCACCAATGCCGGCGATCGCGAAAGTCGATCTCGAGGGCAACGTCATCGTGCTTGACCTCGAGCGACTCGAAGGCACGTCGATCGCGCTGGACGACAAGCCCGACGACGGCGTTTCGTTTTGGCGCGACCTGCCGGCCAGCACGTTTACCGTCACCGATCTCGATTTCGCGGACGGCGAGCTGTTCGTCGCCGGCCTTTCGTCGGGCGAATTTGCATCTACTTTGCGTCGCGTGGCTTTTCCCTTCGAGAGTGAATACGCCAGCACGCGGATAGAAATGTTTCATACCGCTCATGACCAGAACGAGACGCGGGCGCCGATTCGCGCCATGGCCGTTACCAAACTGAATGGCGAGCTCACGGTGGTGGCGGCCTACACGTGCACCCCTTTGGTGACCGTCCCAGTAGCCAGTCTGAATGACGGCGAGCGGGTAACCGGCAAGACGATTGCCGAGCTCGGTTACGGCAATACGCCGCTGGAAGTCATTACGTTTTCCGCGATGAACATGGAGCAAAAGCGCGAGGACTTCGTACTGGTCATCAATCGCGAGATGGATGCCGACCTGATCAGCTTCGATGCGTTGACTGCCGCGGCAACTGCCGAGGGTTTGAATGAGCCAGTGCCTTACCTCGGTGCGACTAGCGGTGTCCCGACTACGCCGCTGCCGCTCAGCGGCGTGGCCCAGGCAGCCGATCAGGACATCCAGTTCCTGCTGACGCTCAAACGCAATCTCGATACCGGCGACATGGATCTCGTCTCCTATCGCAAAGGATCGTACATGCGCTTGTCGGACTTCGTCAGTGAATACAATTTCCCGGACTACGCCTACGTCGAGAAGCAAGACGGGGCCCGCATGTTCCAGAACCTACTGAAGATGGATGAAGGCTATCCGGACCTTGTCCGTTAGCGATTTTCGCTGCCGTCATCTCCCCGTTATCGCATTCGCTCTGGCGGCCCCGGTGGCTGCCAGCGGCGAATCGCTGCAAGGCGAGTGCGGCACGGCAGACGACGTCAGCCGCACCCATGTAACGGATGTCTACCCGAGTGGTTCGCAACTGCCGGCCAATCTGCTGCGCTTCTACGTCTACTTCTCGAAACCAATGAATCGCGAGCAAGTCATTTCAGCGGTCACGCTGCGTGACAGCGACGACCTACCGGTAGACGGGGCTTTTTTGCCGACCCGGTTTGCGCTTTGGTCCGATGACAGTCGGCGATTGACGCTGATCTTGGATCCGGGCCGCGTAAAGACCGGATTGCGGGCACACGATGAGCTCGGCCGAGCGCTCGTCGCCGGCGATACTTACACGTTGCGAATCGGCGATGCTGCCGAGGACGCATCCGGTTGCATCGTTGGGGCGGCGTTCGACAAGCCGTTCAAAGTTGTCGCGCCACTCGTGCGACAGCCGTCCTTGGCCGCTTGGCAGCTCGATGTGCCGACTGCCGGCACGCGCGAACCACTGGTCGTCACGCTCGACGGACCTTACGACCATTTGTCGCTGGCGTACCGACTACGCGTCCGAGCGAGCGACGACACCACGGTGCCCGGTCGAATCGAGCTGGCAGACAACGAGCGTGTCTGGCAGTTCACACCGCGTAACACGTGGCGGGAGCGCTCGTACACCCTGGCGGTCGAACGCGAACTGGAAGATCTGGCCGGCAATCGGCTGGGCGCGCTTTTTGATCAGCCGCTGGCCGACCGAGGCCCAGAGCCGACAAACGCCGATCTGCGCCGGCACTTCAATCCGATGCGCTGAGTTTTGCTCGGCGTCCTCCGTTAACTCCAATTGTTGAGAATGAGCATGTCAAAGCCAAGCCGCTTGCCACTGTCGTGTGTCGCTGTTTGCCAAATTCTGCTGATGCCGGTGGCATTTGCCGATGACGTTCCGGAGCGTTCTGCAACCATCGCAAGCCCGCCGCCGGCCGGTGTTTCGTTTGCGTCGTACGGTGCACCGAGTGAGCTAATGGAGGGGCGAGCGGCGTTGCAGCGACTCGAAGCCGGCACCGTTGAATGGACAGCACGGGTCGCCTACACCGAAGCTGAGATTTACAACCCATCGACCGACCGCATGGACACCGTGCGTCTTCGCAGCTATCAGGGCGCTGGCGTCGATCCGGACGTCTCGTTCGTGCCGCCGACGATCAACTTGCGGCCGGGCGACACGTTTCGTCTCAATCTCATTAACGATCTGCCTGCCGATGATCCGTCCTGCCCGGGCAGCGACAACATCAACCTGCCGCACTGCTTCAACATCACCAACATGCACACGCACGGGGTATGGGTCAGCCCAGCGGGCAACTCGGACAACGTGCTGCTGTCGATTCCGCCCGGCGGCGAGTTCACGTACGAGTACAACATCCCGTCGGACCACCCGGCCGGCACGTTTTGGTACCACCCGCACATGCACGGCTCGACCGCGCTGCAGGTATCGAGCGGCATGACCGGTGCGCTGATCATTCGCGGTGAGCGACTGCCGACGCCAACGCGCGCCGGCGACATCGACACGTTGCTACGCGATCGCGCCGGTGACCCACTGGCCGAGCACGTCATTCTTACGACCCAGATTGCCTACGCCTGCGGGCCCATCTCCGACAACGGCGAGGTACAAATCAAAAAAGATGAGGACGGTGCCTGGATTTGTGACGAGGGCGATACCGGGGCGATCGAGGGTTACAACCAGTTCGGCCTGGAAGAGCCGGAGATCGATGCTGGCGGGATGCCGATCGTCAAAACACGCTGGGTCGACTCTGGCCGCCATACCGCGCTCAATGGCCGGGTCATTCCGACCTATCGCGGTGTCAAGGCTGGCGAATTTGAGCGTTGGCGCTTTATTCACGCTGGCGTGAGCGGTTCCATCGGGGTCAGCTTTCATCGCTACACGCCGCCGGAGTCAGGCAACGCTTACCAGGCCGGGGATCCGGACGCACGCAGCCGGTATGTCGATGGCAATTGCACGGGACCCGCCGTTACGCAGTTTTCCATTGCGCTCGACGGCTTGACGCGCAGCGAGGTGCACGAGCAAGTTCGCATGAACATGCACCCTGGGTATCGCGACGACGTCCTGATGGCGTTCCCGGAGCCCGGCGTCTATTGCATCATCGACAACGATGCGCCGGCGCACGAGACCATTCGTATGCAAGCGCGCAAGCGTCAGCTGCTCGGCTTCGTCGTGGTCGAAGGCCGTCCGGTGCGCGGTGAGCAGAATTTGCGCAAGCGCGTGCAAGACCTGCTCGTTACGGCGGCTCGTCGCCACATGCCGCCAAATGTACGTCAGCGCATCGTCGACGACTTGTCAGGTGAGCGCATTGATCTTACGGCGTTCGAGCCGCACGAGTCGCTTCTAGCCGAAGAACTCGATGGGACGCAGACACTGGGATTCGACGTCGATCTCGACACGGAACCGCACAGCTTCGTTGTCGGCAACTTGCAGCTCAATGACGGCGAGCTACCGACGATCGACAACCCGGATGACTACGTGGCGGGCCGAATCGATCGCGAACTGACCCTCGAGCACACCGAGCAGTGGATCATGGCCTCGTTCAAAGAAGGTCATCCGTTCCACATTCACGTCAATCCCTTCCAGATCGTCAGCATCATCGACCCAGACAGCGGCGCGGACGTCAGCGCACCAGGCTCCGGCTCCGTGTATGCCGGGCTCAAGGGTCAATGGAAGGACACCGTATTCGTGCCGACCAATCTGTTCGGTGAGCCTTTCGTCGTGACGGTCCGCACGCGGTATCGACGCTACATCGGTACCTTCGTACTGCACTGCCATATCCTCGATCACGAAGACTTTGGCATGATGCAGGCGCTAACGATCTCGATGCCTAGCCCGAAGCATAGCGGTGCGCACCACTGACGGTCGTCAAAAATCGAATCGGGCGATGGCGTGCACGCGCATGCCATCGCCTTCGGCGCCGGACACGACTTCCTGCTCGGCGTAAATCAGATCCAGACCGAGCGTCACCCCGTCAATCGGTGTCCAGAACACGTTGCCGCTGTAGTAACGACCGTTGTCGAACGCGAGGGTATCCGAGCCGGCGGGCGAGTCGAGTTCGAGGAAGCTGGCCTGCAGCGTTGAGCGCCAGCGGGCGTCCCACCAGTGCTGGAAGGCCAAAAATCCCCCGACGATCCCGGTTGCCTCGATGGTCCCGTCCGTGTCGACGACTCCATTCAGACCGACACCAGAGAACGTCGAGTAATAATGCGTGAAGCCTTCACCGGCCTGAAACTGGAAGCTGATGTTGTCGCGCCGATCCGCATACGGCAGCGCGACACGACCGGTGAAGTTGGCACCTAGAACAAACTGCTCGTCGTCGAGCGACTCCAGCCGACGCACGAGCCCAGCCAAACGCACGTGGCCCCATGGCTGCGAATACCGGACAAAACCCGAAACGTCCGGCACGCTGTCGGACGCAAGCAGTTCGTCGGGACCGTCAAGGTCGCCGGTGGGATTCTCGACGCCTAGGCCAACACGCCAGTTGTCCGAAACGTTTTGCGACCAGCGAACGCCCGGGTTTCTAAGAACAGGCACGCCCAGCGGCCCGCCGAAATCGGCGCCTTCCGGCGTCGTGCTGACGTCGTCGAAGTGCGACCACCACTGACCAAAGTAAAAGTTGCCGATACCTGCGGCGGCGTTCCGAAGGCGAAACTCATAGTTGTTGATGAACTCGGAGCCGCCCCCAAAAAAGTCCCATTCAACGAAAGTTCGCAACTCGCCAAACTTTGTCTTACGCCGGTAGTCCAGGTTCATCCGCGAGTTGCGAACGTGAAACCGCGATTGCGATGTATCGTCGTCATCAGTGCCGTCCAGCGGTATGCGACGGACCGACACGGTGTCCTGAAAACCGAGGCTGTCGAAATCGTAGTTGCCCTCGGCGCGAACGAAACCACCGAGACGGACGGAAGCTTCGGTGCCGGGGATATTGATCGAGCCATCGAAGTCGCCGGCCGTAACGATTGCGTCATCGGGAAACCGGCCCAAGGGCTGCCGAGCTGCCGCCGATCTAACTTCGGTATCCGCCGCGTCGGCCGGTGGCGCGTCAGGCGTCTGCTGACCGCTTTCTAACTCGTCGATTCTGGCCGCCTGTGCTTCGACGATTTTCGCCAGCGCATCGATTTGCGCTTTGAGCGCGGCGAGGTCGGCAGCGGTATCGGCCCATAGCGGGACAGGCAGCAGTAATACAACAGAAAAAACCACGGCGCATGGCGGTCGGAAATTGGTCACGGGCAGATCCTCGGCAGCGAGCTCCTCGGATGGTTGCATGCCCATCGAAGCCTGTGATCGCGCGTCACAGCGCACGGTCCGTGCGCCGTTGCAGCACGGCAAGAGTACTGGCAGTCGCGTGGTCGAGCGCTCCTTGCAACGACTAATCTGTGTCAAATTCTGAGACGCATTGCAGATAATCTCGCGCTGCAGCGGCGAATAATGTTCGTATGCGACGTTTACTCGCCAGTGCATTGCTCGTGTTGGCCGGGTGCTCGCCGGACTCTGACCCAGCGGTCAATCGCACGCTGAATATATCGGCGGAGCGCCTCGCCGAAATCCAAGCCAAGCCCTACGTCAAACGTTACAAAAATGGCGGCGGGCCGGCGGCCCGACTCGCTGGGCTCGACAAGGACCCGTGGCCAGAGGGCGTGCTGTTGATGGACCGCGGGCCGTATCTCGAAGAGCTCGGTTTCGTGAATCGGCTCTCGCTGCACGCGATCGACGGCGTCGGCGTGCATCGGATATTCCAATCACGGTGGGAGCATAAGTCGATCCGGCGCCCTGCCGGCTTTCATCGCGATCATTACAAGGATCTGATCGTTTATCTGTTTGACGTTGAGCCGGGCGACAGCCGTGTGATTACTGTCTATCGCGATGTGCCAATGAATTCACGCACCGTCGTCGACTACGAACCGGTCGTCGAGCACTGGCGCTTGGTTTTCACTGCGCCCTAACTGCTCGATCATTTACTCAGCAACGCTCCGTCGGCCGATGGTGGCGGTTCGCCGTCTTGTGTCCCTTTGTCGACCGCCAACGATGCTAGGATCGGCGCACACTGCACCGAGGGATGCGCGTGAAACGAATTGTTGGATCGATCTTTGCGTTGGCATTTGTAAGTCTCTCCGCTTCGGTCGGTTTCGCAGACGGGCACGAAGCGACCGCGCAGCGGGCACGTGATCTAGGCGCGCCGTTTCCGGGGCAACCGGGCCCGTTAAATGCCATCACCGACGTGGCTGGTGTCGAGGTCGGTCACACCACGCTGATATCTGGCGATGGAGCGCTGGTCGTCGGGCAAGGCCCGATTCGAACGGGTGTAACGGCGATTCATCCGCGCGGGAAGACGTCGACCAGTCCGGTTTTCGCATCGTGGTTCACACTAAATGCGTCGGGCGAGATGACCGGCACGACCTGGATCGATGAGCGCGGGTTGCTCGACGGGCCGGTGCTGATTACGAACACACACAGTGTCGGCGTCGTTCGCGATGCGGCCGTAGCGTGGATGGTGGACAAAGGCTGGAAGGCCTCCTGGCATGCGCCCGTGGTGGCAGAAACCTACGACGGAGCGTTGAACGACACCAATGGTTTCCACGTTACGCGGGACCACGCACTCGAGGCGTTGGCTAGAGCGACCACCGGTCGCGTTGCCGAGGGCAGTGTTGGCGGTGGCACCGGGATGATCTGCAACGGCTTCAAGGGCGGTATTGGCACGTCGTCTCGGATCGTCGAGTTCGACGACGACGTCAGTTACACGGTTGGCGTCCTCGTGCAGTGCAACTATGGTGGCCGTCGCTCGTTCAGAACGGTTGCGGGTGTGCCGGTGACGTCGATCGTTCGTGGCGCTCAGCCGCCGTGTTACGTCGATCGGGCCATTCAGGGTCGGTACGCTGACCAGCTGCCCTTCTGCGACGAAATAGACGGCAGGGCCGGCGCATCTAATCGGCCGGCCGACGGGTCAATCATCGTCATCGTCGCGACGGACGCACCGTTGTTGCCGCACCAGTTGCACCGGATTGCGAAGCGGCCGTCCCTTGCGATCGGTCGGATCGGCGGTATTTCCAGTGACGGATCCGGCGATATCTTTCTGTCGTTTTCAACGGCGCACGATGGGCGGTTGCACGAAGACAAAATATCCGCAGGTCTGCGAATGCACCCCAACGACGACCTGTCGCCGTTTTTTGTCGCGACCATCGAAGCGACGGAGGAAGCGATTCTGAACGCGATGGTTGCGGCAGATACGATGGTTGGGATCGACGGATTGCGTTGGCCGGCGCTGCCAGAAGGCGCGCTGCGTGCCGTGTTCGAGGCACCCGGCGGGCAGTAAACGCCGCTCAAGCCTTAAGCGACTGGCAGCGCCTCTGTGAGCCGTTTCAGGGCGCGCAACGAAACCGCCATTTGCTGCTTGGTCGTCGAATGACCGATCAGACCGCCGATAAGCCCATTGGGGCCGCGGTAGCGCAACTGCAGATTAACCCACGTCGCTTCGCCTTCGGGCTGCAAGGTCATCGTGCGCTCAATCACATACAGCGCACGTCGTTCATCAAGCGCAATGTAGCGCGGATCGTCGTACGCGCGGCAGCGGATACAAACGCGCATGCCGCGGTTGGTCGTCAGAGTGCCGCGTTCGCCCGGCGCGAAGCCGCCGTTCAACTCCATCGAAGCGATGCCCGCGTTCCAGCGCGGCCACTCATCAAGATCATCGATTAGTTCGAACACCCGCTCTTGCGGCGCGTCTATTCGAATCCGTTCTTCGAGCGTAAGCATGGGTCGTACTCTGTCGTTCATAGCCGGCGATCGCGGAAAGTGATTTGCGGAGAAACGTCCGCACAATTCTTAATTGCACGTGACGCAAGGATGTCGTTAACCAGGGACTGCAGGGCGATCGGCATCAAAGGTCCTTGCGATGCCGAGCAAACGGCAGATATCCGTTTGAGTGTTTTTGTGAAGACATAGTTCATTGTGTGCATCAATTTTCAGACGAGCCGTGTATGACGTGCGTCGAGCTGCTCAACGCGTTTGTGCGCTGCAAGTTGTAACGAACGGCGTTTCAGTTTTGGTGTCGTGTCGTTGTCGATAGGGAAAGTTAGACCATCGACCGTGAAAAAACCGTCGTCGAAGTGTGAAAAATTGTAAACGCGCGTTTTCGATATCAGGGCAACGCCGCGCGTTTGGAGCAGCGCGAAAAAACTACAGGTACTGCTGCAGAAATGCCCAAGCTAGATCAACGCCGTGGGCATCGCGGCATTCATTGCCAATGATCTCGAGCACGGCCTGATTGCGAAACGGCGGCGACGGGTCCGGCGTGTTGTGCCCACCCCCGATTGCCTCAATAAATCGCACTGTCGGCAGGCCGGAGACGAGTGAAGAGTAGGTCGTTTCGGTCAGCGTACAGGCGTCCGTTGGCACGCTGTCCGGCAGATCAACCACTTGTTCTTGATTGGCATCGGATCCAGTCGCGGCGACCCAATAGGCAACCGTGTCAGGCACCGATCGCGTCGGTGCGCCATTTCTGCCGACGATCCCGCCGTCGAATAGGACCAGCGAGTCCTCGGTGCCATTCAACAGAAAAATTGGCGTCGGTTCGGCGGGGTTCGGGATGGGCTCTTCCGGCAGCGCGGCGATAAAAACTGCGCCACCTGCGAAGCGCTCGGGAGACTCGATCAAAAGACGCATCGCCATCATGCCGCCATTCGATGCGCCGCTCACAAGGACCCGCGTCAGGTCAAAACCGGTGGTGCCGTGCACGTGGTCGAGCACCTGCAGGATGAAACCGCGGTCATCCTGCAGCGACGTATTGCCGGAGCGGTCATCGCGCAGGTCGTTCCACGATTGACTGTCGCCGAGCCCGTCGTCGAGGGCATTGTTGAAGCCATTCGGAGCGATGACGAGGAAGCCCTCTGCGTCAGCCAAGTCTACCCATCGAAACGACGTCACGTCATCTTCGAGTACCGCGCGCATGCTTTGCGACCCGCCGTGCAACAGCACGACCGCCGGATTGCCGGCCTCGTAAGCGGCCGGCACATACAGGGTGTAGGTGCGCGCTTTGCTGTCGACGTCGATCACCACCTCAGAACGCTCGGCGGTATTCGCTGGCGGCGGTGCGACGGGTTCGTCGGCGGTGCTTGGCGTGCTCCCACCGCCTCCGCCACACGCCGTGATCGCTAAACAGACGGGCAAATACCAGCATGCAATACGGATACTCATGTGCGCGACTCCCAAGGCCATAACCTCGCAACGCGTCGCGCCGGCAGAGGTTGACCCGGAACGCGCTGCCGAGCCCCCTAGGCGAGCAAATTTGTGAGGTCGCTTGCGGGCGCAATAAAAAAAGCCCCGCCTAGGCGGGGCTTTCGGCCATCTTTTCGATGGCAAGGTCGCGTCGGTGGGAGGGGGGAGACCGACGCAACGGGGGGTTAAGCGGCGTTAACGAATTTTTGGAACGGCGCGTCGACCGGCGTGTCGGCGAGGTGGTTGGTGTAGTTGCTCATTACCTTTTGGGCGATGCCGAGCACGATTTCCAGCAGCTGCTGATTGCCGTAACCGACGGCGCGGAATTTCGCCAACTCATCGTCGCTCAACCGGCCGCGGTTGCGAACCAGCGCTAGCGTTGTTTCGCGCAGCGTTTGTAGCTTGGCGGTCGGCAGTGCGGTGCGATTGCGAAGTGCGTCAATGATGGCCGCGTCGACTTTCATGCTGTGCGCTATGGCCGTGTGCGCCGGTACGCAATAGTGACATTCGTGCTCGACGTTGATCGTCTGCCAGACAACGGTTAGCTCTTCGGCGTCCAAGCTCGTATCGGAAAACAGCTGATGCAAGCGCTGGTACGCCTCGAGTGCCTGCGGCGATTCGGCGAAAACGCCGTGCAGGTTCGGCACCATGCCGAAGGCTTTGATCGATGCGTCCAAAAGCGGCTTGCTGCCGGCTGGTGCAGTTTCAGGGGTGTGGATCGTGAATGACATGGTCATCTCCTAAAATTCGATTGGCTTTGCTCTACCGGGGTCGGCCCGGCGCCGTGATCTTGAGGTGTACTGTAGGGCCGCGCGCCGGTACATTGAATGCTGCTTCGTGCCGATTTATTGCTCGGGAGTACCGCTTGTCCGCGCTCAACGATCTGCTGCGTCTGGTTCGCCTGCGCGTCGAGGTCTACCACAACGCCCGTGTCTGCGGCGATTGGCTCATCCGTGAGCATTCCGAGGGCAACACCTGTTTTCATATGCCAACCCAGGGCGATTGTCGCCTCACGGTTCCGGGGCACGGCGAGTGGCATCTCGCTGAGGGTGATCTCGTGCTATTTCCGCGTGAGATCGCCCACACGATGACGCCGGTCGGTCCGGCAAGCGGCCCGCAGCGGCACCTCGCGATCGCGAGTGCCCAAGATCAGCCCGGCACGAGCATGCTGTGCGGCGAAGTCGTGTTTCAGCATACCGGCAACGCCGCGCTGCTCGATTCGTTGCCGCCGGTATTCATTCTGCCGCGTACTCACGATACGGCGTGGTTGACAACGCTTTTGCAGCTGATTGTTGCCGAGAGTCTTGCCAGCGAAACGCCGTCGAATGTCGTCCTCGACCGCTTGTGCGAGCTGCTGTTCGTCTTTGCGCTGCGCCACTACGCCAGCGCAATCAGCGGCGAACCGAGCCTCCTAAATCTCTACGGTGACGCACGCCTTGCCAAAGCTCTGCGTGCCGTACACGCCGATCCGCGCCGCGATTGGCAGTTGGAGACGCTGGCG
The DNA here is from genome assembly GCA_038534295.1 of Pseudomonadota bacterium. Lineage (GTDB taxonomy): Bacteria > Pseudomonadota > Gammaproteobacteria > Steroidobacterales > Woeseiaceae > JBCAXA01. The sequence continues at coordinate 16,421 of JBCAXA010000005.1, read as the reverse complement.
GCAGAAGCGACGATGTCTAGGACGCGCTTTGCAAAGGCATTTCGCGATCTCAGCGGTTGGACGGCGATGCACTATGTAACGTGGTGGCGCATGCAGCTAGCCCGATCGCTGCTCGAGTCGGGCCGCGGCGTTGCCGATGTCGCCGATGCGGTTGGCTACCGTTCCGAGGCGGCTTTCTCGCGCGCGTTTAGCAAAGCGTTCGGGACGAGTGCCGGCGCCGTACGGCGCGCGTCGTGAATCTGATCCGCCGCGGCTAGGTTGGCATCGGGCTAGCGACAGCGCAAATTACCCCGATTGCAGGGGACGCTCAGCGATGTGGTTCGCGCTGCGATCGTGCAACGTTGTTTTGTAACCGATCGTTAAACGCCTCGTCGGCGCTTGCCTTGCATTCGCGCGAAAGCCATGCACTATTTAGCGCCAGGGAGGAGACCTCATGCACGGCTTATTCAGACGGACGTCGCTGTCGGTAGCGGCGCTCATGCTTGGCGCCTGCTCGGTGCAGGTCACAGACGGACCGGTAATGACCGACATGGACGCGGCAAATGTCGAGTTCATGGATCCCAGCAACGGTCGAGCGCCTTACTCGCGATCGGTACGCGTCGGGCCGACGGTGTATTTGTCCGGCGTTCTGGGTAGCCGAGACGGCGTGCTCGTAGACGGCGGCATTGAGGCCCAGACCCATCAGGCGATCGACAATATTTCCACCGCGCTCGCTCGCCACGGCCTCACCTTGAGCAGCGTCGTGCGCTGCGGTGTCTTTCTCGCCAACATAGACGATTTCGATGCAATGAACGGTGTCTACACGACCCGATTCGGACCACCGCGACCGGCCCGCACGACGGTCGCGGCCGACATCGTCGCCGGTGCTTTGATTGAGATCGACTGCATCGCCGCATTTGACGATACGCCGTAGTTAGGCGTGTCGTATTCGCCGTGCCGGTCGACGCGTGCGGCAGCCAGGGAAATTGAGCGGGCCAAGTAGCGTCGCTGCGCCCGTCCGAAGCAGGGAGAGTTGAGCGATGTCGCTACTGATCACCCAGATGTGGATTTGTCTGGCGCTGGCGTTTCTAGTGGGCGGCGTGCTCGCCTGGCTTTTTTTGGCGCGACCGCTGGTAGCACGCCTCGCCGCGTCGGAATCGAACTGGTCGAAGCGTTATCACGTCCTCACGGCGGACCGAGACAAATTTCAATCTCGTTTGGCCAACTTGACCGAAGAAGTCCAGCCGCTGCGCAAAACACTGGCCAGCGCCGAGCACAAGCTAACGGCTGCGCGCAAGGAGCTCGACAGCAAAGCGCGGCTTGCCGAGATGCAAAAGGGTGAACTCGATACGACGCGCAAAGACGTGGCTCGCTTGCGGGAAGAGGTTGAGCAACTCGAAGCGAGCGTGACGCAACACGCCACCGATACAAACATTCTGCAGGCAACGCTGCGGGATGCTGAGACCGAGCGCGACGAACTCGCGGCAAAGCTCGATACGCGGACGACTGAGTTCGCCGAGCTCAAGTCCAAACAAACGACCGATCGCACGCTGGTCGAGCAGCTCCGTACCGATATCAGTGCGGCCAGCGAGGAACACGAAGCGTTGCGTCGAGAAATGCTGGGCCTTCGCGGCGACCGCGACGAGATCCACGCGTCCGCGGAGAACATGCGCGCGGACCTTGCCCAACTTGAACGTGACAAGGCGCTGCTGACCAGCGATCTCGACGACACGCGCGACGAAGTTACGCAGCTGCAGCAGGAGCTGACCGGCGCTCGCAAGCGTGTTCCACAGCTCGAATCGCAGCTCATTGAGCGCGACAAAGCGCTCAGTGATGTGCGCCAGCAACTCGAGACCGGTCAAAGCGAGGCGCAAGACGCCAGCAACTCACTGCATCGACTGCGCACCGAAGTGACCGAGCAGCAGGCGACGATCGAGTCGCTGCGCAGTCAGTGCGCCGAATTAGAGGCGAAACTTGCACCAGTTGATAGCAACCTCGCCGAGCGCGACCAACGCATCGAGCGGCTGATGCGCGACCTCAACAAAGTCGGCAGCGAGCGCGGCGAGCTCGAGGTGAAGCTCGGTGAATTGAGCTCGGCGCACGATGCGCTCGGCAATGAAGTACGCGACCTTCGCGCGGACCGTGACAAGCTGGCATCCGAACTCGAGGCATGCGGCGAGGCGCGTGCCGAGCTCGCGCGTGACTTGGAGGCGGCGACTACCATTCCGGAAACGCCATCGTATGGTTTGGCCGCCCCGGTGGGTCGGCCCGACGATTTACGGCGCATTAAAGGTATCGGCAAAAAGCTCGAGGGCCTGTTGCACGGGCTCGGAATCTACCACTTCCGCCAGATCGCTAACTTCAGTGCCGATGACGTGGCGTGGGTCTCGCAACACCTGGGCGAGTTCAAGCGGCGCATCGAACGCGACGACTGGATCAAACAGGCAGCCGAGCTGCATCGTGCGGACTATAACGAGGCACCCTGATGGCTGCGTTCGGCAAATTGCTCGTTGCGTTGCTGGTGTTCGGCGCAATCGGCTATTTCTGCGTCTATCGCCACGCACCGCTGATCGAAGCGGCGGTCGACAGCGAGGTGCGCGCGGCAATCGCCCCAACCTCGGCGTTGTTCGTGGCCTGGGACACCTCGGGACGTGACGTGACGCTGACCGGTTCTGTTGCAAGCGACGACACGCGTGCGCGGCTGGTTGAGCGGGTTGCAAATGCACCCGGCGTGCGCGTGGTCATCGACCAGCTGCGTATTGAGGTTCCAACGGAAAGCGACGTAGCCGCGGCCTCGACCGAACTGACGTTGGATGCGACTGGATTGACGCTCGATGGCGTCGGCCCGAGCCCCGAGGCCATCGACGAACTGCAGCGTTTGGCGACTAGCGAGATTCCCGGACTGGAATTTCGTTCCGACGCGCGCATCCGACCTGGCCTAAACGAGCGATGGCCGCAGCGCATGGCTGCAGCGCTAGCGGCCGTCTCACAACTGACGCGCGGATCGGCAGCGTTGACCGACGAACGGTTGGTCGTGCGCGGGCGGGTGGCCGGCCCGGCCGAGCGCCAGGCCGTTGACGACGCACTGAGTCGGCTCATCGAATCAGACGCTGACCTCGTCGTTGACGTGGCGCTCGATACAACGTCGATAACGGACACGGCGGCCGCATCCTGCCAGCAGCAGTTTTCGCAAGCCTTGGCCAATGAGCAAATTCGTTTCGCCAGCGGCAGCGCCGAGATCGATGCGGCGAGCGACGCGCTGCTGTCGACGCTGGCGGGCATAGCAACGGATTGTCCCGATGCAAGGATTGAGATTGCTGGCCACACCGATTCGATGGGAGACCCGGCGTTCAATGACGCTTTGAGCGAACAGCGAGCCACGGCGGTTCGGGACAACCTCATCGCCCGCGGCATCGCGCCGGAGCGGCTGACCGCACGTGGCTACGGTTCCCGACGCCCGATCGCCGACAACGCAAGCCGCGCCGGGCGCGTGCAGAATCGGCGCATTGAGTTGATCGTATCCGTCGCGGACTAACCGGCCGCAGGCATCAAGCTCGTCACTCGAGCATCTCCAGCACGATCAGTAAATCGTCTCGTGTGGCGTCAATCGCTGCGGACATCTGGTCGGCCGCGTCTTCGTCCTCCTGGATCGCGAAGTCGAGTTCGTCCCACGTACTTTCCAGGTTAAGCAGCGCGGATCGACCGGGTTCCGGGAACAGTACGCTGAGCGTGCGCATCGATCGAACCTGGGCCCACGCCAACAGGTGGTAGCGGCGTTGATCCATGTCGTCGCCCCAGCGCACCAGGAAAATCGTTTGTTCGAACTCGCCGAGACCGATGATGGTCTCGATGGCCGCGTCGCGTACGGTGCGGTTAGCCTCAGAGACCTCGTTCCGCCACGTGTTGTAGGCGAGACTCGAGATCGCCACGGCGAGACTGATCAACGCGACCGAGTGGCGGCGCAGTTGTTCGAACAAACGTTTCATCGTGTGTCTCCTACGCACGGTCAGTGTCCCGCTCCAGTCACACGGCGGTCGTCATAAAGCGACACACCGCGTAGTTTCGTTGCTGTCATCCTATACGCTCTGTTACATCTTCCTGAGCACGACCCGGAGGCCCGCCCATGCGCATCAAGACCGTGCCTTTGACCACTGCGGTGGTCGCAACGTTCGTTACCGCGTGCGGTGGCGGCAGCTCTGGTGGCGTGACGCTCAATCCACCGCCGCCACCTCCGCCAACCGCGACCTTCGACGTGCAACAAGTGTTCCCGGCGTTGTCGTTCAACCAGCCGGTCGCAATGCTGCAGGCTCCCGGGGACCCGTCGACCTGGTACGTCATTGAGCGTGCCGGGCGAATTCTGACCTTTGCCAATGACCCTGCCGCGGCGAGCACCGCCGTGTTTGCCGATCTGACGGCGATCATCGACTCGGGACCGGGCGAGGCAGGTCTTCTGGGCATGGCTTTCGATCCCGCGTTTGCGACCAATGGCCACGTCTTCTTGTCGTACACGACGACCGGCGCGCCCCTCATTTCGCGAATTGTTCGATTCACGACCAATGCTGGCGGCGCCACGCTCGATCTCAACTCGGCCGTTGAGGTTATCAACGTACCGCAGAACGGTGGCAATCATAACGGCGGACAGGTGAGCTTTGGTCCAGACGGGTTCTTGTACGTCGCCTTTGGCGACGGCGGCGGAGCAGGCGATCCAGCAGACAACGGCCAGCAACCTACCAACCTGCGGGGTGCGATGCTGCGGCTCGACATTCAATCGGACGCGAGCTACACGATCCCGGCGAGCAATCCATTCGCCGGTAACGCAACCTGTCCAGCCGGCTTCGGCGCGGCGGCCTGTCCTGAGATTTTTGCGTACGGTCTCAGGAACCCGTGGCGCTTCAGCTTTGATCGGCAAACCGGTGTGTTGCTCGCTGGCGATGTCGGCCAGGGCAGTCTCGAGGAAATCGACCGCATCGACGTGGGCGGCAACTACGGCTGGAACGTTCGCGAGGGCAACGAGTGCTTCAACGCAGCCACGTGCCCAACGGCTGGGTTCACTGACCCGATTCACGTCTACGGTCGTAACGACGGCGTTTCCGTCACCGGTGGGTATGTCTATCGCGGCTCAGCGGCGCCAGCGCTTGCCGGGCGCTATGTGTTCGGCGATTTTGGCACCGGCCGGATTTGGTCGATCGATCCCGACGTGCAAACCCCTGGCCCGTCCACGCTGTTGGTCGAATCCGGACTCTCGATCGCGTCGTTCGGCGAGGACACGGCCGGCGAGTTGTATGTCATCGATTACGGCGGCGCCCTGTATCAGCTAATCGAGAACTAATTTTTTTGGGCACTGCATCTGGTATTTGTGTTTATTCGCGGCCACAACATGTTGTATAGTTCGCGAGTGGTCCTTCGTAGCACGGAGAGGGTCGTCCACCACGACCTGTGCGGAGAATCCACGACGCATCGCCGGTCCCACTTGCACCACAGCACCCGGTCGATGTTGTCTGGGGGCACGCCAGGCTGAGTTCTACCTCCGCTCCCCGGCGGTGAACTCACCAAGCTGGCCCGGCCACAGGCGAGCGCCTTGTCAGGGGGTAAGCTCGTATTTGTTAAGCCGCCTCGTTATGAGGCGGCTTTTTTCTTGGTGGATGGAATGCAGCAGGCCTTGTGTTCGCGAAGGCCGCTCTTAGCTGTAGCTTGCCGCTGCGCGCTGCGTAGCCACACGACTGACAAAAAGCCATTCGGCAATGATCAAGTTTGGCACCCAGCACAGCCAGGCAATGACCGGGTAGACCGCGATAAATTCATTGCCGGATGCGATCGAGATCGGCAGATAGAACCGCAGCGTCACGGCGGCCAAGGTCACGGCAAAGCTTCTGATCATCCAGGCTTGGTGTTCCGCAATCCGACGATTTCGAATATTGATAAGTGCCATCACGGTCGTAATGAGCCATACGACCGCCATCATTCCAAATCCGAACTTGGCAGGCAGGCCGCCCGTCGCCGAGATTGCCAACGACAGCCCGGCGCTACCGCCGACTAGAATCGCGCCGACGTAGATTCTGCCGAGCAGTCGATGTACTGATAGGAACCGATTGCGAATACGGCTCGATAGCTGAAACGGTCCGATCGCAAGCGCGATTGCGCCACCGATGAGATGGGCATAGGCCGACAACTCCGATTCGGCGAACAGCGCAACGAGAAACTCGTTGCGCATCCCCGGTGCAGCGACGATGACTATCGCGTATGCCGAGACCGCGATCGCCAGCAGAGTCATTGTGTACCAGCCAATGGTCTTCATCGTAAGACTAGGTCCTTCCTGTCAAAACTTTGGGTCGATTAGCGCCCGTCGTGCAGAGCGCTGACTGCCGTTCGCAACATACACGGAAATAATGGAAATTACGGCGGATCGCTTTGGCCTTGCGATACGGTTATGGGTCGTGACGGCGGCAGGGCGACATGTGGATTCGAAGACCGCCGCTATCGCCTTGCCACTCGAACACTCTTGCGAACTGGAGCGGGGATATCTTACAAGCCAAACATCGTCCCAGTTTCGATTGCGAGTTCTTGAACCAGATGACGTGATCGGATGACAACATCTGGTAGAACGACGTTTCCTCCTCCCACCGTTCCGGCTCATCGATCCGCTGCCAATCGTCGGTCCCAGCCAGTCGCAAACAGTCCCTTTCCAAAGGACTCAGCGTTACAGCGGGCCGCCCCGTGCAGCTCGAGCCTGCCAAGGCAAGGCCAAGCATCGAGCCCAGCACGGCGACATGCCGGAAACTGGTGAGAATCCTCGAAGACAGCCGCCTCGGTCTCATAACGTGTCTTTCGCACCTAACAAAAACGCTGCTTGAAGTTTGGTTGGTTATTCTTGAGATTGTGGATGAGTAAGGCAAGTCAATCGGCCCGCCGTCGGCTGCCGCATATGCCGGCTGATCAAGGCGACGAATCACAATAAACCGCCAAGGCTCAAACGCTGTGTGGCTTGCGCTAAACCACTTCAGTCGCTGCTCATAGAACGACGGGAAGCGGTCGGTGCACTTTTCGACGAAACGACATGGGAGGAGCGCAAGCTCAGCGCGAAGGAGCGTCACGGCACAGCCGTGGTATTGGCGCTACGTCAGTGGATCTACGAAGGGTTCAACGAACTAGAGCGTTGACCGCCGAAACGCTCACAGAACCATTGAGCTTCGGCTGCCGATCAAAAGCGACCGATTGCGTTGTCGTCGGAACATCTACCCGCGTTTTCGCGCGAGGCTAGTCGGCGCGAGCGAGGTGCCAATTAGCGGTTTTGCGAACCAGCGGTGATGGATCGTCGATTTGCGCTTGTTCGATAGCCGTTCGGGCGCCTGGTTCATTAATAACCTGTCCGAGTGCGCCGATGATCGATTCGCGAATTGACTCGTCGTCCTCATTGGCCAGAGCTTCGACCAGCGGTTGCACGACCACCGGTCCGCCGATTTGCCCCAGGTTGTACCAAATCATGCCCCGCTTTCGTGGGCTTGCCGATTGCGCCCACTGGACGAGCGCTGCGGTGAGTTCCTCGTCTGCCGGAAAGCCGGCGTCGTTGCTCACATGCGTAAGGTTAAACATGGCTCGGTAGCGTTGAGTCGAGTGCGTGTCGGTATCGATGACTGTCCGCCGCAGGAGAGCGTGTCGCTCGGCTGTTGTGCTAACAGCAAGGCGGGCTGCGTCACGAACGCTTACGTCGACGTCATTTTCTACCGCATCGGTCAGTGCGCGAACGACGCTCGTGTCGTCCGTATGCGTTGACAGAGCGGCGGCTGCTCTCGATCGCACACGAACGTCACTATCGTGCTGCAATGCAGTGACAAGCGGTGTCACGAGGTTAGGGTCGTTGACGCCGATCATGATGTTCCAGATTGAAGCGCGTGTGCGGGGATTGTCGCTTTCCTGAGCTAGTTGGATGGCGGTCAATACTGGCTCACCCATGAGAGCCGCACCGCCATCAGCGTAAGTCCGCGGGTATGTCAGCATCACCGCACCGGCAAGAAACTGCAGCGCTTTGAGGCGTTCTTGCTCAGATAGTCGCTGATCGAGCAGTCTTGCGCGCGCGTCAGCTTTGCGATTCCCATACCTCAACCGTTCGGCTGTCTGTCGCGATCGGCGTCGTTCAACCGTCTCGGCGATGGAATCGATACCATCTTTGATGGCCTCGTCTAGGCCCTGCTCGGCGTCCCATTCACTGTACGCCGTTCCACCACCGCTAATCTCGTGGCTGCCCGACGCAACATCGATTAGGGCGAAACGGTAATGATAGCCATCCGTGTGACGCGAGACGCTGCTTTCCAACACCAGCCGTGCACCTAGGCGACGGCCGATTTCAACTGCCGTAAGACCCTCCTTGGCAAACGCTCTTACTGAAGTCTCGTCGACAACATTGATGCCACTGATCGCTGTGACTCGGCCTACTTGCGAGCTAAAGATCGCGTCGCCAATATCGACATAGCCGGGGTCAGTAGAGAGCACCTCGACCGGCAAGACTGCGATCGAGTTCTCGTCCAATAGATAATCGTCCGACGAATCGGACGTTGCCGGATCTTGTGCGAACACTATCGATCCGACGAGCAAGGTAGTCACTAGTAACACGATACATCGACTCATCGCTGCACTCCGTCTTACGTGAATCCTTCTAATCCGAAAATTGTACCTCTCGCCGAAGCACGCGAAAACGAATTCGCCACCAATCGCTGTTGCGGTGCATAAGCCGTTGAATGTTCATTTCGAATTCGTGCGGCGAAGCTCAGGATTCCCCGCATAATCCGGAGCCCGCGCACCATTGCACACGATCCGCCAACTCCGGTCGGGACTCGGCGCCTCCTCTGGTTATCGGCAGGTCGGTTCTTCAGCGATCGAGTTTGCTCTGGTTTACTCGAGTACTTGAACCGCCACAGTTATGACGGCATCGCCACGGGTCGGCGTAAATGCCTGCGTGTTGTCAAGAATGACCGAGTGCGTACCCTTGCGCAGCCGACGAACCGGCGACTCAAACTCAATGACCATGCCCTCGATCGCCCATTCATCATCGAACACCGACTTGCCTCTCGTTCCGCCCAGTAAATTGGCAACATCAACGACGCCCTGCAGTGCAGCGGCTGTTTGATATTCGACCTCCGACACCTTGCCTGATGAAAACAGGATATCTAAGGGGACCGGATTTTGGGCTAAGACATGAAGTCGCAGCCGGCTTCTGCGGTCATTGACCTCGAAATTCAATATCGTCACGTCGCCGGCCGCTACAAAGACGTTGCGTTCCAACAGCGTCGAGACGACTTCCAAAGACTCGATAACGTCGGGCTCATTCTCCCAATAATCGTAATGAATTATGCGTGCGTTACAGCTGACCACATCGCCCAAGTCACAACCCTTTTCCCAGGAGTCCAACGCGGCCGGTTTGTCGTACGCGCCGATGTAGTAACCCAAGTTGCGACACGCAATCATGTCGTCGCTGCTGCACTTCGAGCGTGATGTGCGCACGAGTTGCGTACGCGTTGCCTGATCGATTTTTTCGGCGTTTAGGCTGCTCATGATTTCGCCTGAGTAGCACTGGAGCTTTGCCCAGTAAGGATCGCCGCCGCACGCTTTTTCGAAGACGTCGTAGGCGTCGTCCGCCGCGCCTAACTTACCCAATTCCTGCATTAGTCTGCTGCAGCTATGCATCTCGCGGCTGCCACCTCTGCGATTCTCACCCGATTGATCAGCCAGGTGCTTCTCGCAGTCTGGCCAGTATTTGGCATACGCTTCCTCGACCTTCTGTCGATCCACGTTAGAAGCGATTTCTTGGGCAGGCGAATCGTTCGTGTCCCCTCCATCGGGCGATCCACAGCTCGCGAGCACGAACGCGAATAGAAAGACGCTAATCGCTCTGGTGGCGAGAACTGAAAGGCGCGCAAATTTGTCAGGCAGACTGAACATTATATTCATTGTTGTGATCCTCCTTGCCTGGTGAATTGACGACTACATTCGGGCTCAACGTGCCGAGATACGCTCTTCACTATAGTCGATCGGCGTTGCGTCGACATTCTCGTGAACTCAGTCTGCGGCTCGGCTACGAACTCGGACGACTATTCGGTCGCGACCAACGCGGATCTAACGTAGCGGTTACACGGAGATTGCAGCCGCAAAGCCTTCAAAGCGCGAGGCAGCAGGGCTCAACGTAGTCATCGCTCGGACGAGCGCCCTTGGTGGCGATTACTTTGCCGCCACCCATACCGGAGCAGGTTTATCGCTTATCGGTCTCGTTCGGCTTGTTCGAACCATTGAATGACCTGCTGAAGATAGGCTTGGCCGTACGTGGCGGTGAATTCCTTCGTTGAGGGATTCTTTGGGTCTTGGAGTGCAGAGATCCGCGAGCGTGCATAGTCTGGTGTCAGGTTGATGCCGCAACGCTCGGTCAGCGCTTGGCGCCATTCGGTGTAACTTTGAAAGTGGAAATCGCTGGTGTCAGTCATGGTGCCGAGACTCGCATCAAAATAAGGTTTAAGAAACCGTTGCTGTTGGCGCGAAAGGCGCGAGCTTTTGGAGCGCCTTGCGCGTTGGGCGTCGTCAGTATAGCGAATGGCACGTTACGATCGGATTTCGGCCGATCGACGTCAATAGTCCACGTGCGTCACGCAGTTTGTATCTTCTTGAGTCGACGCTTCAGTGAAAAAGCCCACGCTAAGGGAACGATCGACACGAGGATTCCATAGATAAACCCCTTCGCCGTGAACCGAAGCGGCATGCCTGTGTCGATGTCGTGCCGGTGGTTCCATATTTCCACAATCTTCCCGTCTTCGAACCGAAAGACGTTGATGATGGGAAGGTCATCTCGTCCCTTTAGGATGCGGCCGAGGAAAGAGGTCGGCTCAAACTGCCACGTCCATCGTGTGGCAACAAGATCACCGTCAGCGATCTGATAGTCGATCTCACCAGACATGTCGCCGTTCGCCCAAAAAAAATCGGCAATCTCTTTTTGAGCAATTGCCGGTTCCGTTACGCCTTTGTCGTCGCCGATGTCGTGAATGACGTATGTGTCCGCCACGTAGTCTTCGTAGCGATCAGTGTTCGCGTTAAACCAGAGGTCTGTATAGAAATCGCGAGCGAGCGCTTTGTTACGTTCCTCACCATCCGTTGCGGTGGTATCCGCAAGTGAGTTCATCGACATCAACACACACGACAGCATAAGCGACTGCGTCAAGATCGAATGGTGCGCAAGTAATGTCGCCATCAGTATTTCCTCCTAGGCTATTAAGGAGAGTGGCGGCTGCGATGCGATTGTCTCATTCGCAGCAACCGCGGTAGCTCACATTGCTTGTTCGCATCCCGAGTAGGCTTGACGATCAACGGTCCACACTCAGCAGCGCGTGCAGCAGATTGTTTTGAAAGTCGACGTTACCAGTGAGCTGCGAGTGCTTTTCACAAAGAAACACCGGATAGTCGATCAAGAAATTGCTGTATTCGTGTCGGGCGACTGTCGGGTCCGACGACTGGCGGGCCAGCAATGACGCTTTGGTCACGGTGCCGTCGCCGGGTTCAAACATGAGCTGATCGTAGTCGACCCCGGGGCGGCGATCTTTGACTTCTTTCGGCCACAGCCGGAGATTGGTGCTGCCGTCGCGGTCGGTTTCGAGCACGGCTCGTGCAGGCGTTGGTTCGCAATCGCCACCGAAAACAATGTACTCGAGCTCGGCGTCCGGTACGGGCACCGTCAGTGACCAGCTGAAGCGCCGTGCGCGCTCGATGTGCTTGCCGAAGTATCGCTCTAGCAACTCGAGGTAAGCGTCCGCCTCGCGCACATCATCGAACTGCTTGCGAATGTTTTCTCGAATGTCTTGGTCGAAGACGGAGAAACCGTAGTGCCGCCAAAAACGTCGTGCCGAAAATTGATCCCGGTCGATCGGCTCACCGTCAACGTCGACGAACCAGTTGGTGATGGCGTGCGGCAGCACTTGATACGTACTTGGAAACGTTGCCACCACCTCTGGCGGGATGACGCCGAAGCCGACCCGATAACCACGAATCAGCGTTCGCAGCGCGCCGACCGAGCCGAGGCTCGGTGTGCCGAGCAGTATGATGCGCCGAATGTACTGCTCGCCAACGCGGTTAACCGGAAAGTCGTTGTCGTCCAAGACGTCCACGGTGCCGTACCGCGCGTAGTAGCGGGCAATCATACCGCCCATGCTGTGGGCAACGACGTCGACCTTTAGCGTTTCATCGCCATAGTCGCGGCGTATTTTCCCGAGGAAATCGTGCAGCGATCGAGCGTTCTCGACATTGTCTAGCCGCCAGTCGTATACGAACAGGTAATAGCGCTTGTCGCCGCGAACAGCCGGTTCGCCAATGTCACTGCGTGTATAGCCGCCGGCGGATTCGAGCGTGTCCAGAATGCGGCCGTAAAAGTCGACGCCGCCCGCGCGAATGGCGACGCCCGTCGCCTGCATACTCGATACTCTCGGCTGCAGCGTTGTCGGGTCGATGTCCAGCTGCAGATTACGGTAGTTGCTGAACGCGATTTGGCGGATCGAGCCCGGCCAGAGTTCGCGGTCATTCTCGCCGTCAGTCAGTCGGCTGCCGAGCGCGCCGTGAATAATGACAACCGGCGGTTGGTCCGGGTTGCCCGCCTGCATGCCGTAGATACGGACCAGATCCGGTCGCGTCGACCCGGCGCAGCTGACAAGCACGAGCGCTGCGGCGATAACGGCCGCGCCGCGCGCCGCTCGCTCAAGACCGCGTGAGCTCGGCGACTCGTGCGCCGAGCCGCATGAGCATCTTGACGCGTTGTTCCGGAATCGTACGTACTTCGGCATACCAATCGGCAGCGTCGCTCAAAAATTCGAGCATATTGTGAACGCGCTGTTTTGTCTCGCCGTTCACATCGTGTTCGTCGTCGAGCTCGGCGACACAGCTTTTCAGCATCGTGACGGTCGGCGCAATTTCGCGCTGCCACCGTTGCTCCATGATGGTATTGAACATTTCCCACACGTCGCTGACCGCTTCGAAATAGTCGCGTCGATCACCCATTACGTGCGTCATTCGGACCAGGCCGAACGCCTGCAGCTCCCGAATACTGGTGCTGACGTTCGAGCGGGCGATCGATAGCGCTTCAACGATGTCGTCGGCGGTCAGAGGTTGCGGCGACAGATACAACAGCGCATGAATCTGCGCGACGGTTCTATTTGTGCCCCAGCGCGTGCCCATTTCGCCCCAGTGCAGGATGTATTTCTCGAGTGCGGGGGATAGCGTCATGGTGTTAATTTCTGTCCTTTCAGTCGTTACTGAAAGAATTGTAAGCCCTTGGATTCGTGGGTGCCAGCGCTACGGTTTGCGAGCCGTTAACCAGGCGCGGACCGGCGCTGGATGGCCTTCGATGGTCAGCGATGAGTCGTTCGGATCGAGCGCGTCAGCGAGCGATTGGAACGGCATCCACTCGGTAGCGCGCTGTTCATTGACGGTCGTTGCCGTGACGTCCCGGACGGCGACGTCGACAAAGCCGCAGCGCTCGAGCCACCGGCAACAGGCGTCTAGCGAGGGCACGAACCACACGTTCCGCATATTCGCGTATCGACCGTTCGGGACGAGAGCGGTTGAGGCGTCACCGGGCACGATCAGCGTTTCCAGCGCTAGCATGCCCCCGGGCGCGAGCAGCGCGGCTAGGTCGCGCAAGTGGTCGATTGGCGAGCGGCGGTGATAGAGCACCCCGGCCGAGACAGCGACGTCAAATTGCAGGTGGCTGCCCGAGAGATCCTCCAGCGCCAGCGGCAACACCGTCACCGGCAGGCCGTGGCCGAGTCGCTCGATAAGCCTAAATTGGGTGACGTACGGTACCGTCGGATCGATACCTATCACGCTGGCGGCGCCGGCGAGCGCCATGCGCAGTGCGAAGTAACCGTTACCGCAGCCAACATCGAGCACATGCCGACCGTCCAGCGGTGTCAGCAGCGGCTCGAGCCGTGCCCACTTCAGCTCGCAGCGCCACTCGGTGTCGATTGCGAGGCCAGCGAGCTCAAACGGACCTTTGCGCCACGGCACCAGCTCGCGAGCAACCGCTTCGATCGCTGCAGCGTCGATATCAGCTTGAATACGCACCGCGCCGGCATTGAGCTCGGCCCGTCCGAGTCCTCGCGGCAGTGCGTCGATGACCGTCATCCACTCGTTGAGTCGCCCATGCCGCCACCGCATGCTCTGTTGTGCGGCACGTACGAGTTGATCGCTCGCGGCCTCACGTTGATCGCGTTTGATCGCCCCTTGAAGGGCAGGGCCCATCCACTCGAGGGTCATCGAAATGCAAGCATCGACAGAAAATTGTGCTCTTGCAGCCAAACCCCGTGTGCGCCGAAGCCGGCCCTATCGAGCCGCGCGGTGAGTTCGGCCGGTGTATCGGGGATCATTACGTTGTCGAGCGAGGCCCGCTTGCGGGCGATTTCCAATTCCGAGTAGGCGTTGCGGCGCTTAAAGTCTTCGTGGCGTTCGATCAGTACCGCATCGACTTGCGGCGCGGACGCGTGAATTTTTTCCGATAGAAGGAGCGCCCCTCCTGGCAAAAGACCATCCCGGATACGCCGAAGCAAGGCATCGCGTCGCGGCGGCGTCACGAACTGCAGCGTGAAATTGAGGATCACTAGCGATGCGTGGCTGACGTCAACGTCTGCGATGTCGCCATCGACCAATTCGACGGCAGGCCCTGCGCCGGCTGCATCGACGTGCCGGCGGGCACTCGCCAACATCGCGGCGGAACTGTCGACGCCGACCAAGGTGACGTTGTTCGCGTTGACGTGGCTGCGCGCCGCAAGCAGCGCTGCCCCCTCCGAGCAGCCGAGGTCATAAACGCGTGTCGAATCGCTGACGACCCGATTACCGAGCCAACCGACCATCTCCAGCGTCTGCCGGTAAATCGGCACCGAGCGGTCGATCATGTCGGCGAATACGTCGACGACAGCCTGATTGAACTCGAATGGCCGATCGGGCGTCGCCGCCGTTGCGAACAGCGTGTCTTTTTTCATGACTAATGGCCAAGGGCCGCTTGAATTACAATGCACGGCCGCAACATACGAACCTCGCGATGGATGATACGACGCACATCGAAGACCGTCTCAGCTGCTTGCACGCCGAGCTCGGCATACCCACCGGCTACGGTCGCGACCCGGTCAGACCGAAATTCACGGAAGCGACCGATCTCGCAGATGCCGGCGTCAGTTTTCTCGGCCTGCCGCAACGCCTGACCCCGGCAGCGCTTGCCGCCTGGCTCCACATGGTTCAGCAAGCGGCCGGCGACGGCGTCCGCCTGCTGCTCGTCAGCGGCTTTCGCAGCGTCGATTACCAGGCCGATTTGATCCGTCGCAAGCTGGCTAGCGGCGAGTCGATCGACGAAGTTTTGCGCGTCGTCGCGGCCCCAGGCTTCAGCGAACACCATACCGGCCGCGCGATCGACATTGCGGCGCCCGGATCACGGCCTCTGACCGAGGAATTCGAAGCCTCGGACGCCTTCGCCTGGCTGGCAAAAAATGCCGAAAGTGCTGGATTTTCAATGAGCTACCCACGCGGCAATACGCAGGGCTTCATCTTCGAACCATGGCACTGGTGCTACCGTGAAAATGCGGCCGATTAGACGGGTTGGAATTCGTCGGCGCGAGTTGACACCTAGCCGGGTCGATTAGACAATACTCGGCTTGCGTCCGCTGGAGGGGTACTCAAGCGGTCAACGAGGGCAGACTGTAAATCTGCTGGCTATGCCTACGTAGGTTCGAATCCTACCCCCTCCACCAGAAAAATGGCGGAGTGTAAGTCGGAAGTCAACAAACCCTTTTTGCTGCCGGTGAGCAGCGGAACGGGTTTTTTTATCGGCCCCGCTTACGTCTCGCCGCTTAGAGCGAAGCTGTAAGGGTACATATATATAAGTATCACGACCGGAAAGGCGGGTGTAGTTCAACGGTAGAACCTCAGCCTTCCAAGCTGATGATGTGGGTTCGATTCCCATCACCCGCTCCATGAGCGCGAAGTTGCCCACATAGCTCAGGCGGTAGAGCACTTCCTTGGTAAGGAAGAGGTCACTGGTTCGAGTCCAGTTGTGGGCACCATTAGATGGGGCGGGCAGCTGGAGTGACGGCGCCGCCGACCGGGAAGCCGCTAACGGGTGCGCGGCGGCCAGCAGCAAGACCGGACGCCAGTGCGGCCGGATGACAACGACAACGAACGCGGGACACGGGACCCGCAAAAAAACACAGTGATCCCCAGCGCGGGGACAGCAGAAGGTGTAAAGGCATGGCAAAAGAGAAGTTTGAGCGTACGAAGCCGCACGTGAACGTAGGGACGATTGGTCACGTTGACCATGGCAAGACGACGTTGACGGCAGCGCTGACGAAGTGCATGGCGGAGAAGCACGGTGGCGAGGTTCGTGCGTACGATCAGATTGACAACGCGCCGGAGGAGAAGGCGCGTGGGATCAC
>JBCAXA010000004.1:40876-389509 GCA_038534295.1 Pseudomonadota bacterium | reverse complement strand
TCTAACAAAACCAGCTTGGGTTTGCCGTTGCGGCAGATCAAATCGCGGGCAGAAGCCCGCTCCTACATCTGCGTTTACCGCAGCCGTTTATCGAAGATGTAGGAGCGCCCTTCGGGGCGCGATTCAGTCGGGCGTAGGCGCGGCGTCTTGTCGGGAGTCAGCGCCGTTCGCGTTCGCAGCAGCGGCGCTGCGTGGGTGCAGCGCCAGCCACGGCAACGTGAGCAATGCTGCGATCGCAGCCGTCACGCCTGGATTCGAGAATTTCAGGTCCACCGATGGAAACCACTGGGCACCGAACGCAAACAACAGAAAATGACCGCCCAGCGCGAACACGGACAGCGTCGCAACGATAGAGAGTCGTGGCTTCGCAAAGAACACGCCCGCTATCAGCGGCGGAGCCAGCGCCGCCGAAAGGCCGTAGACTCCGACTTGGCCAAACACGCCCAGCAGGCGCGGCGGCGACAGGTTAATCAAATAGGCGGCAATGGCGATGACCACCAGCACGCCATGGCTAGCCCACATCGCAACGCGCATCTGGCCTTCCGCGCCGAGGCGCCCGCGCAGCGACGTCGGCAGCGCGTTGAGCACCAAATCGTTGGCGGTGATGGTCGACAACGACACCAACAGGCCATCGAGCGTCGACATGGCCGCGGCGAGGAGTACCACCGCAATAATCGTAAACACCCAGTCCGGAAACAGCGTCTGCAGGTATACCGTCATGACGAGATCCTGGCGAAAACGGCCGGTCGTCGCATCAACCAAAGCCTCGTCGGGCACCACGAGATGCGCGATAAAACCGACGCTGACGAGCATTGCAAACAGCGCGAAAACGACCGTGAAAATACCAAGATAGCGACCAACGTCGCGGTCCGAGTCGACGTATAGCGCTTTGGTCAAAATATGCGGTTGGCAAGCAACGACCGCGCCGATAACAAATCCGGCGACGTAGATTGAAAACACATCGCTAAACAACGCACCGTCGCGATTGACCGGTGCGAGCAAGTTGGAATCTGCGGCATTCAAGGCCTCAAACAACGACGTTTCGTTGGTTGCGATAACCCAGACACAGGACCCCAGCACCAGCAGCGTAACGCCAATCATCAGCGAGCCTTGCAGCATGTTGGTAAGCACATGCGCGTACGTGCCGCCAACAAACACGTAGCCGGTCACAAAGATCAGCGTGATCGCCAGGGCCGTTTTGTTGTCAATTCCGAGGAGTTGCTGCATGACAATCGAGATTCCGCCGACGAGCAATACAACGAAGGCGAACGACAACAAACTAACCAGCGAAAAATACAGCGCAAAAAAACGCGAGCCATAGCGCTTGCCGATCCAATCGGGGATGGTCAGTGCACCGGATGCCGAACCGATGCGGCGAAAACGTGGCGACAGCACGTACAACATGCTGGCCAGACCGATCACCACGCCGGGCACGAAATGAAACCACGCCGAGAATCCGTCGACGTACACGAAACCTGGGTTGACAATAAAGGTCGCTGCCGACGCGGTGCTCGCTGCGAGCGTGATGCCAACAACGACCGGATGCATGGCACGGTCGCCGAGCGCAAAACTACCGAAGCCTTTCGTCTGTCGGTGGCCGAGCCAGCCAAGCCACGTCGTCGCGAGCAAGTACGCGACGAAAAGTGCCCACGCCAGCGTCAAGGCGGGCTGCCGGTCAACCCGTCAATCAAACTCGTAAGCGCGACAATCTGCGGTCCACTGGCACTGGCGAAATCGCTGCCGGTGTAGCCCCACCAGTCCCAGCAGCCCAAGGGGTTGGCCGGGTCGGCACTGCTCGCGCGAACCTGCGGATACAGCACGACGAGGTCGAATGCATCCGCCCAGCGGTTGTAGCCGGCATTCTCCACAAACTGCCGTTCGACAAATTCCGTCGACTGCTGGCAGCCGTGCAGCGCGACATGCAGTCCGCATTCTTTGTCGCCGGCACACTGCGGCGGCACGTAAAGCAAAGCCTCATCGGCGAGCCCAGCGGCACTGAATTCGCGCTGATCGATGACGCGATATTCGCCGGTAACCGCTGCATCGGCAGTACCGTCGCGATCGAGCAAAAACTTGAGCAACTCACCGGCGCCGTCATACCCGCAGGCATTGATGAAGGGCGTCGCCATGGTCTTGCAGTCGCCACCTGCGCTTTCGGTCGGGAAGCCGTGCGTAACGTCGACCTCGTCGATGTATTTGACCGCGCGACCGTCACCGAGCTGTTCGTAAAAGTCGACGGCTGCGTACACGACGTCAGCCGAGATCACGGGGTCCGCGCGGCCGTGAAAGACCCAGACGCGAGCATCGCGTAAATGATTCAGCGTCGGGATTTTGCCGGCTGCTGCTGCATCGCGCGCGTGATGCGTGAGCTCGTCGATACGAATATCGCCGCCGGCCATACAGGTCGACAGCGCGCGCGGCAGTTGACCCATCGAGCACCAATAAGGCCCGGCGCCAAGTGTCGCCACACCGCTGATCCGATCGCTCATCGCGACATGCAGCTGCATTGCCATGTAACCGCCGGCTGACATGCCGGACACCGTGATGCCCGTCGGCGAGATGCGCATCTCGCTCGGTGCCGGCGCTTCGGGCTGGCAAGCGGCGAGGGCGCCCAGCGCTACCGCTAACAACACACGTCTCATTGATTGGCCTCCAAGAATTCGCGAATTGCGGCGACGCTGGTCGGCTCGTTCAGCAACGGCACGTGTGCCCGATTCGGAATCTCGACGGCTATCAGGTCCGGCTTCCGAGCTTGCATCGTCGCCACCGTATCGCGGCCGAGGATATCGGAGTTCTCACCGCGCAGCACGAGCGTTGGGATGTCCCGCAAATGGTCGAACAATGCCCACGGGTCGCCGAGGCCCATGTCGATTTCGCGGATAGCGCGCCCGATGTTGGGGTCGAAGTCGAGATACGGAACGCCATTGGCATCTTCGGCGCAGCTGCGGTGCGCCAATGCACGCCAGCCATCGTCGTCGAGATCGGTCAGACCATCGCCGTAAACCACGCGCATCTGCTCGATGGCATCGTCCCACGACGTCAGTGGCGGCAGCTGACCCGTGTAAGCCTGGATGCGCGCGAGACCGGCCGGCTCAATGACCGGACCGATGTCATTGAGAGCTGCCGCCCGAATGCGCTCGGGCGCCTGCGCGGCCGTCATCATCGTCACCAGGCCGCCGAGCGACGTGCCGAAAAACACCGCTTGCGGTATCTCGAGCGCATCGAGCTGAAAAAGCACGTCATCAACATACGTAGCCGGTTTGTAGCGTTGCCACTGCGGGTCACGGTCCGAGCGCGCGCGACCGCGAAAATCGATCGCGATCAAGCGTTGTGCATCACCGAGTGCCGCGGCGAGCAAATCGAAATCGGCGGCATTTCGCGTCAGCCCGTGCAGGCAAAACAGCGGCAGGCCGGTGCTCGGTCCAAACTCGCGCGCGTAAAGCGACAATCCGTCTGGATTGGTAAGCCGATGTTCACGATACGCTGACATCGCTCAAAGACTCATGTGCCGAAACTGCTCGCGCAGCTCGCGCTTTAAGATCTTTCCGTTCGGGTTACGCGGCAAAGCACTAATAAATTCGACGCCGGCAATGCGCTGCTGGCGACCGAGTCGCGTATTGGCCCATGTGACCAGCTCAACGGCATCAATGTCGTGATCGGCCACGACAACCGCTAGCGGCGTTTCACCCCAACGCTCGCTGGCAACACCGATAACGGCGACGTCGACAACGGCAGGATGATCAATGACCACCGCTTCAATGTCGGCCGGATAAATGTTCTGCCCGCCACTGATGATCATGTCTTTCTTACGATCGACCAGATACAAAAAGCCGTCGTCGTCGAGCTGACCGATATCGCCGGTACGGAGCCAGCGCTGGCCGTCCGGGCCCAGCCACGTCGCCTCTTCGTTGGCATCGTCACGTTCGTGATAGCCCGCCATCAGCAGCGGACCGCGGCCAACGATTTCGCCGCTTTCACCCGGAGGGCAGGGCTGGTCGTCGGCGCCGAGAATCACGAGCTCCTGACCGGGACAGGGCTTGCCGACCGACCGCAGTTTGTCCGCCATGTCCTCCGGCTGCAGAACCGTCACCAATCCCTCGGTCAGACCGTAGAGTTCCAGAAAGGCCGGCCCAAACGCCGCAATGACCGCCTCTTTGACGCTCGGAGCCAGCGGTGAGCCGCAGCACATCAGGCTTTCGAGCGACGCGACGTCGGCGGCGTCGAAGCGCCGGTCTTCGAGAATTCGCGTGAGCTGCACGGGTACCATTGTCGCGTGAGTAATCTTCTGCGTAGCAACGATATCGAGCAATCGGCCGACGTCGAATTTCGGCATCACGGTCAGCGTGCCGCCGGCCAGAAACGTCGACAGCATCGCGACCCAACTGATGTTCGAATACAGGCCGAGCGAGCAAAGTGTTCGTGCACCTGGTCGATAGCGCAGCGCAACCGCCATGTCGTATGCCCACGCCGCCCGGCAGCGGTGGTCGTGCACGATGCCCTTCGGCAATCCGGTCGTCCCGGAGCTGTAGATAATGTTGCACTCGTCCGTCGGCGCGGCGTTGGCGGCAGCGACTGGCGAGGCGGCAGCGACAAGCGCCGAGAAATCGTGCCAGCCCGGCTTGCCGTCAACGGCGATACAGCGCTCCGCAAGGGCCGGTAGATCGGCTCTGACGGCGTCGACACGATCGATGTGGCTGCCGTTACAGACGACGGCGCGCGCGGCGCTGTTGGCGAGCATGGTTTTGACAGCGGCGTCGCTGACCGACACGTTGATAGGAACCGCCACGAGACCGGCATATACGGTGCCAAACAGGGCGATCGCTGTCTCCAGCGAGTTGTCCATGACGACGCCAACGCGGGTGCCGGGGTCGAGATTCATCCCGTGCAATGCACCGCCGAATCGGGCGCAACGATCGACAAACTCGGCCCATGTCAGGGTCGTGTCATCGACAATCAGCGCGGGCTCGGCCGCTAGCCAGCGCGCGTTTAGCGCCAGCATTTCCGGCAACAGCAGCGGACCGGGTTGAAACCAGGGCATCGTTGACTAATTAAGTGTTATTCGTCGTCTTCAACGAGCGTTGAAGACTAGTTCAACAAGCGTTGAAAGGCAAACCAACGCAGTTTACGCTCGAAAAGGCACGATCGGAGAGCGCATTGACCAGCAAATCACAGACGACGAAACAACGAATATTGGATGCCGCCGAGGAGTTGTTCGCTCGGGAAGGCTTCGCCAGCGTGACGGTTCGGCAGATTATGAAAAAAGCCGGGGCCGATGTTGCGCTCGCTTATTACCACTTCGAGTCCAAGCGCGACCTGTTCGACGCCGTGCTGATGCGTCGTGCAGAACTAATGAACGATCTTCGTCACGCCGCGCTTGACGAAGTCGAGCGTCGCCACCCGGACGACGCGCCGTCCATTGAAGAGATCATCGCCGCCTTCACCAATCCGCTGCTCGACCTGCTGGCGCGCGACCACGAGCAATGGCGCCACTATTTCGCGCTGATTGCGCAGGTCAACAACTCACCGGAGTGGGGCGGTGAGCTGATGACGCGGTTCTTCGATCCGCTCGTACGCCGCTTCATCGACGCGATTCGTCGCGCCGTTCCGGACGCTGCGGATGAAGAGCTGTATTGGAGCTATCACTTTTTGTCCGGCGCGCTGACGCTGACGTTCGCCGAGACCGGCCGGATCGACAACCTTTCCAACGGTCTGTGCAAAAGCTCCGACATGCAAAGCATCAGCGAGCGCCTGCCAGCGTTCGTCGCCGCCGGTTTCGCGCGGCTGTGCGCTAAAGGTCGCGCCGCTTCGTAAGCGCATCGGGCGACGCTGCCCCATCGATCCGCAATAAGCGGATTCCCGGTTGCTATTTCAATCAGCGTTGAATTAATATTTATTCAGCGTTTGTTGAAATACCGCAAAACCCGGCCGCTGTCGGCCGACTCTCTGGGGGGGAAATCATGCGGACTATGAATTTGTTGCGCGTCGGCACGCTGCCGCTGGCTGTCTCACTGGCGTGTGGGGCGTTGCTGACGACGCCAGCATCGGCGCAGCAATCCGGTGCTCGTCAACTCGAAGAGATCGTCGTGACGGCGCGGCGACGTGAGGAGTCGCTGAGCGATGTCCCGCTGTCGATTACCGCGATCTCGGGCGCTGAGCTCGAGCGCATCGGCATCAGCGACCTCGTCGCCGTCGGACAGGCGGCGCCCAACGTCACATTGGAGGTATCGCGCGGCACCAACACGACGCTGACCGCGTTCATCCGCGGCGTCGGCCAGCAAGACCCCGTTGCAGGCTTTGAAGCGGGCATCGGGATTTACGTCGACGATGTGTACTTGAATCGACCGCAGGCAGCCGTGCTCGACATCTACGACGTCGAGCGTATCGAGGTGTTGCGTGGTCCCCAGGGTACGCTGTACGGGCGCAACACCATTGGCGGTGCGATCAAGTACGTCACCAAACGCCTGGCGACCGATCCTGAACTCAAGGTGCGCTTTTCGGCCGGCTCGTACACCCAGCTGGACGGGGTCGTCACCGCCTCGACGCCGCTTAGCGATACGGTCCGCATTGGCGGATCCGTGGCCAAGCTGACCCGCGACGGTTTTGGCGACAACACCAATTTGGGCGGCATCGAGAACTATCAGAAAGACATCACGGGTCTGCGTGCCAGTCTCGAGTTCGAGCCGAACGATTCGTTCTTTTTGCGCCTGGCCGCCGACTACATCGACGATCAATCCGATCCGCGCCAAGGCCATCGGCTGACGGTCGGCAATGTCTCGGGGGCCCCAATACTGGGTGACGTATTTGATACCCGGGCCGGGCTCAATAATCCGGAGCAGGAGGTTGAGGCCTCTGGCATTGCGCTCACAACCGAATGGCAACTGAACGATCAGTGGATGATCCGCAATATCCTCGCGTACCGCGAAGACGAGTCGTTCTCACCGATCGATTTCGATTCACTGCCGGCCGTCGATTTGGACGTGCCCGTGGTTTACGAAAACGATCAGCTGTCCGAGGAGTTTCAGCTGCTGTACACCGGCGAGCGGGTCAACGGCTTGATCGGTGCGTACTACATGGATGCAAACGCGTTCAACGCCTTTGATGTCATTCTCGGGCTCACCGGTGATCTGATCGGATCGCCGGGTCTCAACGCCTTTACGCTCGGCGATGTCGATACGTCGACCTGGGCAATCTTCGCGGACTTCTCTTACGACATAAACGACCAATTCAGCGTGTCGGTCGGTGGTCGGTATACGTCCGACGAACGCGATTCGCGCGTCTTGCGAGAAACGCTCGTCGGCGGCACGTCGTCGTTCTTTGGCGGTACCGCAGTACCGGTGGCAACCACGTCGGATTTCAATGGTAGCGAGACGTTTACCGAATTCACGCCACGCGTGTCGATCAGCTATCGGCCGACCGATGAGCTCAATCTCTACGCGACGTATAGCGAAGGCTTCAAAGGCGGCAGTTTCGACCCGCGCGGTCAGACGTCGGCCGCGCCAGACCTCGACGGCGACGGCGACGTCGATGCAGCCGATCAGTTCCAGTTTCTGCTTTTCCAACCGGAAACGGTCGACTCGTTCGAAGTTGGCCTCAAAGGGAGCTGGCTCGACAATCGTTTGATCACGAACGTCGCCGTGTTCCGCGCCGACTATGAGGACGTACAGATTCCCGGCTCCGTCGGTCTCGACACCGACAACGACGGCGTCGACGAGACCTTCGTCGGCATCACGTCCAACGCAGCCGATGCAGAGATCACCGGCTTGGAGCTCGAAGGCACCGGCTACATTACGGATGCATTCAGCGTGAGCTGGTCGGTCGGTTATATCCAGGCGGTGTTCAACGAGTTCATCGACGCGTTCGGTAACGACGTTGCGGCACAGCGCGTTTTCCAAAACACGCCCGATTGGACGGCCCAAGGACGGGCCAACTACATCACGCCATTGAGTCTGTTCGGCATGGACGGCGACCTGAGTCTCAGTGCGGCCGTTAGCTACCGCAGCGAGGCAAGCCAGTTCGAATCACCGAACGAGTTTCTCGACCAAGGCAGTTTCAACATTTGGGACGCCAGCGTCGTGTGGACCGAGAACGATGGCAAATGGCTGATTGGACTGCATGGCAAGAACCTCGCTGATGAGGAATACAAGGTGGCTGGCTACTTCTTCCCGACCCTCGGTCTCGAAGGCAGCGTCACCGCTTTTTACGGCAATCCGCGTATTGTCACGGCGACGGTCGAGTACCGGTTTTAACGCACTCTGCAGCAACCGGCGCAGCGACCGACCGTCTTCGATCCCCCGCCGGCGGGCGCCGACCGATACGCGCCGGTTGTTGCAGGTTTAAACGCAACTTGCATAAAAAAAGGCCCTGCACTGCAGGGCCTTTTTCGTCTTGTTGCCGCGCTGGCATTGCCAGCCGCGCTACTCGCAACTAGTCGTTCTCGCGAGCCGCGTACACCGGGGTCGCCGCACCGCCAGTGGCAGCGGCCGTCACTTCCTCAACGGCAGCACGAATGGCGTCGATGCGATCCTGGAAACGCGTGTTTTCCGGAAGGCAGTGCACCGCATCCAGTCCATCCAGAATGTTGCTGACTGTGTCATTCATTCCGGTGACATAAACCGTACGACCGGCGTGTCGAGCGTCGCAGACTATGGTCTCGACAGCACGAGCGGCGGAGACATCCATAAAGGGAACGCGTGAGAAGTCGAGCACCATCGCAGCGCCATGCTCCTTAACGTGCTCGCGGACCTGCAGACCGAGGTCGGCTGCTGCACCGAAAGACAGCGGACCGCCGAAGTCGAAGAGCGTGACTTTGCCGCCTGCTTTTTCAAGCAGCGCTTTTTCTTCCTCGGTCGTTACCGTCGGCGTGCCTTTGCGGAACGCCTGCAGCTGCTCGTCGGCGAGCTGTTTGACGAAAGCAATGGCAGCAAGAACGACGCCCGCGACGACCGCAGTAATCAAGTCGGCAAACACTGTCAGGCCCAACACCAGCGCCATCAGCGCCAAGTCCCAACGCGGACCTTTGTGGGCGCGTTTCAGGTAGCTAACGTCGATGATGTCCCAGCCGACCTTGACCAAGATGCCAGCGAGGACCGCATGCGGAATCTGCGCCGCCAGCGGCGCCAGACTGATGACCACCGCAAACAGCACGAGTGCGTGCAGCATGCCCGCGATCTTGGTTTGGCCACCGGTCCGAATGTTTACAACGGTACGCATCGTGGCGCCCGCGCCCGGAATGGCGCCGAATAGGCCCGCCAGCGTGTTGCCGATGCCTTGCCCAACCAGTTCTCTGTCAGAGTCATGTCGGGTGCGAGTCATGTTGTCCGCGACCAACGACGTCAACAGGGAGTCGATCGCTCCTAGCACCGCCAAAATGAACGCCGCTTCGAGGATGATCAGCATCGTATCGGTCGTATCCGGCAGTGCCGGCATGATGAAGGACGGGAATCCGGTCGGGATCTCGCCAAGCACCGGCGCGCCTTTCAACACCAGGCTGAGCAGCGTGCCGATAATCAACGCCGCTAGCGCACCGGGGATGATTTTGCCGAGTTTGGCGGGCCACAAGAAGATCGTGAGCAGCGTAACCGCGCCGACGATCATCGCGGCGATGTTCGGGTCTGCAATGGCCGTTGGGATTTCTCGCAAGGCCGGTATCGTGCCGCTACCGGACGGCTCGTGACCGAACAGTCGGGCGGCCTGCAGCGCGATAATGATGCAGCCGATACCGCTCATGAACCCGGAGATAACTGGATAAGGAACGAGCCGTATGTATTGCCCAAAGCGTACGGCGCCAAACAAGATTTGCAGCAAACCGGCGAGAACCACCGCTGCAAAAATCAGCGACAGATTGCCCGACAGATCGCCGAACACCCCAGCGAATACGACAATCATTGGGCCGGTCGGGCCAGAGATCTGTGCGCCTGTGCCGCCAAAAAGCGATGCAAAAAAGCCAACGAAAATGGCTCCCCACAGGCCAGCAATCGGACCCGCACCGGACGCTTCACCAAATGCCAGCGCGAGCGGCAGGGCGACGACACCGGCGGTGAGGCCACCGTAGATGTCACCGCGCAAATTCGATGTATCGAAAAATTTCACGTCAGACTCCTTTGGCTGCATAGCGCAGCGTTACAGGGTCCAGTTGGCGGGTTCCGAACCATAGCGGTACGGCCGCGGCGAAATGACGCATGACTTGGGCTCCTTCGGGTATTTTCGTTTTAGATTTAGGCTTCGTCCCCGGTAGGGGCCGACCACAACTCACGGGCAGAACGGATTGCCGACGGGCTCACGCCAGACAGTCGTCCCTCAATAAAATCGAGACCCGCCACGATCCACTGCGCGATTTCGGGCTGGGTCAGGTGATAAAAGTGATGTCGTCCGTCGCGACGTTCCTCGACCAGACGGTGGGCGCGTAGCAGCGCCAAATGTTGGGACACACGGGGTCCCGGCAAATCTAGGCGATCCGCCAACGTGTTTACGTCGCACTCCTCTTTGCGGAGCTCTTCGATCAGCCGGATTCGGTCCGGATGGGCGATCAACTTAAAAATTTCCGACAGTTCTTTCGCGACAATCAGGCGAGTAGGCATAGCAGTTCGTGTCCTGACGGTATCTTTGAATAAACGAAACTTCGAACCTATGAGTCTTAATGTTTGCAAGAGTTCGAAGATTTCGAATTATTGTCACCCGTGAGTAGCCTGTCAAGCGAATGTCTAGCCTTATTCCAGACGAGCAAAGCGGCGTTATGACGGCGTAGTGCGGCCTGTTTCACAGCGTTTCGGGTGCGACCGGACTAGGCTTCGCGTGCCCTTGGGGAAGACGCTCGATGAACCCGCTAATCCAGTCGATTCTCGAGAACGATGCCGTCTCGTGCTTGTTCCAGCCGCTGGTCGATGCACGAACGCGCAGCGTTTTCGGCTACGAAGCTTTGTCCCGTGGTCCGTCCGATGGCCCGCTGCACTCGCCACTGGCACTCTTCGATGCAGCTGAGCAAGCCGGCCAGGTTGCGCAGCTCGATATCCTTTGTTTCGAAACGGCCGTCGCTCGTCGGGCCGAGATGGATCTTCCGGGCCGCTTGTTCGTCAATTTGACGCCGGTCGGCTTGCTGACGTTCGGTCAGGCGCCCGATCGCGTGCTGCGGATTCTGGATCGCCACAAAGTAGCGCCAGCCGATCTCGTCTTCGAGCTTACCGAACAGGCCATCCTTGACGACTATCAGGCGATCCGGAACGCGATGAAAAACATCCGGTCGCTGGGCATAAGCCTCGCGATCGACGATCTCGGCTCCGGCTATTCCAATCTTCGGGCATGGTCCGAGTTGTGCCCGGACTTCGTAAAGATCGATCGCTATTTCACGAGCTGTGTACAAGACGATCCAGTGAAGATGGAGTTCATTCGCGCAATCGTCGATATGGCGCGTGCGGCTCGGAGTCTGGTTATCACTGAGGGCGTGGAGACCGCCGAAGAAGCTGGCGAACTGGTCGAGGCCGGGATCAATCTGCTGCAGGGCTATTACATTGGCCGCCCTGCCGAAAGGCCAACGCCTGGGTTGTCTGACACTGCCGTCATGCGTGTACCGACAGTTGCCCATGAGTTTGAGATCACCACCTCAACCGCAAGACAGCTCGCCTTCGAGCAACAAACGCTGCACCCGGACACGCCGGTCGATCAGGTCGTGCGAGTGTTCCATGACCGGGTTGATTTAGCGGCGTTGCCGGTGCTGGTTCGCGGTCGCCCGGTTGGTGTTATCCGCCGCAGTGAGTTTCTCGACCAGATGAGTATTCCGCTGCGCCGCGAGCTGTATTCGCGCCGATCGATCGATGCGCTCATGGATCGCGCACCGCTCGTGGTTGAAGCCGATCTCAGGCTGGACCAGGTGAGTCGGCTGGTAACTGGTGCAAATCGCGAACGGGTCCACGAGCAGTTCATCGTTGCCGATCAGGGCGTCTACATCGGTATGGCTAGCGTTATCGATTTACTCCGTCACGTCACTCAGGAGCAGATTCGGGTCGCGCGGTATTCGAATCCACTGACCTCACTGCCAGGTAACGTGCCGATCTACGACTGGATCAATCGCGCCATCTCCCGCGAGCGATCGTTCGTGCTGTGTCACGTTGATGTCGACAACTTCAAACCGTTCAACGACTTCTACGGCTACGCGAAAGGCGACGAGGCGTTGATGCAAATTGCCAACATTCTGGTGGAGAACGCGTCACCAAAAGTGGATTTCGTCGGCCACGTCGGTGGCGACGATTTCGTCGTCGTCTTTCAAACGCCGGACTGGCGCGAACGCGTCGCAAAGTGCTTCGTCGACATCGTCAGTGCACGCCGCATGCTCTATCGCGAGGCCGATCTCGAACAAGGCGGCATCGTAGCGCGCGATCGTTACGGAACGGAGCGTACCTTCCCATTGCTGAGCATTTCGGTCGCCGCGCTCGAATGCGCCGCGCCGGCCGAGCTGAACGCCGAGGAGCTCGCCTACCACATCACGCCGATCAAGGCGCGCGCAAAATCGCAGGTCGGCAACGCTCTCGCATCGGAGCGTTTGGCCGATCTCGCCCTGCGAGCGGAATTCAAGGTCGCCACCTAGGAATGCGCTTGTCGGCTGGCGCTGTCGAGCAAACGGCACGCCGTAGGTTCTGACTCTGCGGTACGCTCTACCGCGTGCTTCTGTCGGATCTGGTCAATACGTCGCAGCGAGTTGCGGCGACACGTAAGCGGCTCGAAAAGCGCGCTCTGCTGGCCGAGCTGATCAACGCTGCAAGCGAGACCGATCGCCGGTTGTTGCTCCACTATTTGACCGGCGCCGTGCCGCAAGGGCGGGTCGGCGTTGGGCCGGCGCTGGTGGGTGAGATCATCGCGACCGATGCGGCCGAAGGTTCCACGCTCACGCTCGAGCACGTCGATGCGGCCGTGGCGCGAATCGCCGCGATCAGCGGCGCGGGTTCCAAAGCGCGGCGGCGTGATGAGCTGGCCGCACTGTTCGCGGCGGCAACCGACGATGAGCAACGCCTGCTCGCGGGTCTATTGCTTGGGGAGCTGCGCCAAGGCGCGCTCGACGGGGTGTTGGTCGAGGCGGTCGCGGAGGTTACCGATCTGCCGGCCGCGGCCGTCCGGCGCGCGTCAATGTTGGCGGGCGATCTGCCGAGCGCCGCGTTGGCCGCCCTCGAGCGCGGCGGTGCCGGTCTCGACGATTTCCGCCTGACGCCTATGCGCGCGTTGCAGCCCATGTTGGCGCAACCAGCGACCGATCTCGACGCGGCACTTGCCGCAATTCCGGCACCGATTATCGACGCGAAGCTCGACGGCGCGCGCGTGCAGATTCATCGGCGCGGCCAACTCGTGCGGGTCTTCTCGCGCCAGCTCAATGACGTCACGGCGAGCGTTCCAGAGGTAGTTGCGGCAATCGGCGCGTTACCGGTCAACGAGCTGATCCTCGATGGCGAGGTAATCGCCCTCGATACCCACGGCAGGCCGCGACCGTTTCAACAAACCATGCGCCGATTCGGCCGCCGCCGCGCCGCCGCCGATCTGCTCGAGCGTCTCCCGCTGTCGCTGTTTGTGTTCGACTGTCTGCTGGTCGACGGCCAGGCGTTGATCGACGCCCCACTGCACGAACGACTGCGGCGGGCGAGTGGCATCGTGCCGGCCGAGTTGACGGTTCCTCGTCTCAGAGCGTCGTGTGCCGAGGACGCTCGGCAGTTTGTTGCGAACGTACTCGCCCGAGGCCATGAAGGTGTCATGATCAAAGCGCCGGATAGCGTGTACGCGGCCGGCAATCGCGGCGCTGATTGGCTCAAGGTCAAACCGGTCGAGACGCTCGATCTCGTCATCATCGCCGCCGAGTGGGGCAGCGGTCGGCGACGCGGCTGGTTGTCCAACTTACACCTAGCCTGCCGCAACGACGATGACGACGGCTTTGTTATGCTCGGAAAGACGTTCAAGGGTCTGACCGATGCGACCCTTCGCTGGCAAACCGAACAATTGCTCGCGCGCGAAACCCATCGCGACGGTCACGTCGTGCACGTCCGGCCCGAGCTGGTTGCTGAGATCGCATTCAGCGACGTGCAGGCGAGCCCGCAGTATCCAGCCGGCCTCGCACTGCGATTTGCCCGCGTGCGTCGCTATCGCGAGGACAAAACCGCGGGCGAGGCAGATGTGCTCGCTACGGTTCGCCGGTTACACGTTCGAGCAACCGAAGGCGCTTTGAATGACTGACGGGTTTCAGCCAGCAACTGCGGCGTGGTTCGCCGAGCACTTTCGCGAGCCCACGCCGGTGCAAAAGGCAGGGTGGCAAGCCATTCGCGCTGGCCGCAACGCTTTGCTCGTCGCGCCAACCGGCAGCGGCAAAACACTGGCGGCGTTTTTGGCGGCCATCGATCGACTCGGCCAGTTGCCCGACGACGCGCCGCCAGGCGTTCGAGTTTTGTATGTGTCGCCGCTAAAAGCACTGGTCTACGACGTCGAGCGCAACTTGCGCTCGCCGTTGGTGGGTATTGGACGGGTTGCCGAACGCGTCGGCGAGCACTTTCGAAGCGCAACGATGGCCGTGCGCACCGGCGATACGCCGCAGCGCGAGCGTACCGAGCAGGCCAAGAATCCGCCCGAGATCTTGGTGACGACGCCTGAATCGCTGTACCTCATCCTCGGCTCGAAAGCGGCGGCTAATCTCGCCAGCGTCGAGACGGTGATCGTCGATGAAATCCATGCGCTTGCGCCGACCAAGCGCGGCGCCCATCTAGCGCTGTCGCTCGAGCGGCTTGCCGCGAACTGTGACCGCGACCCGCAACGTATCGGGTTGTCCGCCACGGTTCGTCCGCTCGATTCGATTGCGGCGTTTCTCGGCGGCGACCGACCGGTCGACATCGTCGATTGCAGCGCGCCGCCCAACATTGATCTAACCGTTAGCGTGCCGGTCCCGGACATGAACGCGCCGACGGCGGTCGCGCCAGCGCCGGCCGCGCAAGGCTCCATACTAGGCCAGCTTTATGCGCGTGAGGTCGGCGCACCGCAGCAGGAGCGCGGCATCTGGCCGGCGATGTATCCGGTTTTGCTCGCGGCGATCCGTGAGCACACAGCGACCATCATTTTCGTCAACTCGCGTGGCCTGTGTGAGCGTCTTGCGCAGAAGCTCAACGAGCTTGCCGAGGAAACGCTGGTGCAGGCGCACCACGGCAGTATCTCGCACGAACAGCGCAGCGAGATCGAGGAAGGCCTAAAGCGCGGGCGCATTCGCGGCATTGTTGCAACCAGTTCGCTCGAGCTCGGTATCGACATGGGCGCCGTTGACCTCGTGTTGCTGGTCGAATCCCCCGGTTCGGTGGCGCGCGGTTTGCAGCGCGTCGGCCGGGCCGGTCACGGCGTCGGTGAGGTCAGTCGCGGCCGCCTTTACCCCAAGTTTCGGGGCGACCTGTTGGAGTCGGCGGTGGTCGCCGATCGTATGTTGGCGGCCGACATTGAGTCGGTTGCCGTGCCGTTGAATCCGCTCGATGTGTTGTCGCAGCAGCTCGTGGCACTGGTGTGCGAGCGATCGCACGACGTCGATGAAATCGAGCGGCTGGTGCGGCGCGCTTTTAACTACCGCGAGCTCGGCCGCGGTCTGCTCGAAGGCGTGCTCGACATGCTGTCCGGTCGCTACCCGTCCGGGGACTTCGCCGACCTCAAACCGCTGGTCAGTTGGGATCGCAGCGACGACAAAATCTCGCCGCGGCGCGGCGCTGCGATGGTGATGCGCATGAATGCCGGCACCATTCCCGACCGTGGCGCGTTTGCCGTGCATCTGGGCGAGGATGGTCCGCGCGTCGGCGAACTCGATGAAGAGATGGTCTTCGAGACTCGCCCCGGCGACAACATCATGCTGGGTGCGAGCACGTGGCGAGTCGAATCGATCGGCCGTGACCGCGTTGCGGTTTCGCCGGCTCCCGGCGAGCCCGGCCGGCTGCCATTCTGGCGCGGCGACGGCCCGGGCCGTCCCATTGAGCTGGGTCGGGCGATCGGCGGATTCGTGCGCCGTTTGAGCCGTATGTCAGAAGAAAAGGCCCGCGCATGGCTAGCAGCAGAGACCACACTCGACGGTAACGCTGCGCGCAATCTGGCCGGCTATCTCGCGGAGCAAAAAGAGCACGCCAGCGTGCCGACCGACCGATGCATCGTCGTCGAGCGCTTTCGCGATGAGCTGGGCGATTGGCGAATCTGTTTGCTGACGCCGTTTGGTGCTCGCATTCATGCGCCGTGGGCCATGGCGCTGCAGCACCGGCTGAGCGAGCAGGCCGGCTTCGAGATGCAGGTCATGTATACCGACGACGGCATCGTGCTGCGTTTTGCCGATGCCGAAGAGTTGCCGGATCTCGACGCGCTACTCCCGGACCCGGAGGAGCTCGAGGATCGGGTCACCGAGCAGCTGGCATCGACGTCGATGTTCGCCGGGCTGTTCCGCGAGAACGCCGTGCGGTCGCTGTTGCTTCGCCGGCGCACGCCGCGCAGTCGCTCGCCGCTATGGGCGCAGCGTCTGAAAGCACAGTCCCTGCTCGCGACGGTGCAAAAGTATCCGAGTTTTCCGATTGTCATGGAAACCTATCGCCAGGCGTTGGCGGATGTGTTCGATTTGCCCGGTCTCAAACGCCTGCTCGGTGAGATTCGCAGTCGGCAGATTGAGGTCGATGACATCGAAACGCGCACCGCTTCACCGTTCGCACGGTCGCTCGTTTTTGCGTATGTCGCGGCCTACCTCTACGAGCAGGACGCGCCGCTGGCCGAGCGCAAGGCGCAAGCCCTTACGCTCGATCGTGCGCTGCTCGGTGAGCTCCTTGGCCAGGCGGAATTGCGCGAGTTGCTCGACGCGGACGTTATCGATGAACTCGAGCGTGACCTCCAGTTTCTGAGCGACGATCGACAGGTGCGCGATGCAGACGATCTGCACGATTTGTTGCGCCGGCTCGGCGATCTTGCATTCGACGAACTCACGCAACGTGCCGACGGCGACGTTGCGGAATGGCTCAAATCGTTGCGCCGACAACGCCGTGCGGTCGAAGTACGCATCAACGGCGACACGCGCTGGATCGCCGGCGAGGATGCCGGGCTGTACCGGGACACGTTCGGCGTTGCTATTGCGCCGGGAGTCCCCGACGCTTTCCAAGCGTCGGTGGCCGAACCGTTGCGTGAGTTCTTAAAGCGCTACGCTCGGCATCACGGACCGTTCCTGACGCGCGACCTGACGGCACGATATGGCCTACCGGCAGCTGCAGTTGATGTCGCGCTCGGTGCGCTTGCGGCGGCTGGCACGCTCGTGCGCGGCGAGATCCGTCCCGGTGGCATCGAGCTCGACTGGTGCGACGCTGAAGTGTTGCGCCGGCTCAAACGTCGTAATCTTGCCCGTCTTCGCGATGAAGTAGCGGCCGTCGATGCACCGACGCTGGCGTTGTTTCTGCCGCGTTGGCACGGAGTACCAGCGGCTACCGGCGGGCAGGCCCGCCTCGAGGAGGTCGTCGGCCAACTGCAGGCGTACCCGTTACCGTGGTCGTTGCTCGCCGGCGTCATTTTGCCGCAGCGCGTGCAGGGTTTTCGCCCCGAAATGCTCGATATGTTGGCAGCGACCGGTGTGGTCGTTTGGGTTGGCCGCGGCGCAAGCGGTCCGCGCGACGGTCGCGTTGCGCTGTACCTGCGCCGACAAATCGGTGAGCTGCTGGAGCCGGTGACCGACTACGAGCCACCGTCGCCGCTGCACGAAGCGGTGCTCGAGCTCCTTGGCAGCCGCGGCGCGAGTTTCCTGTTCGAACTCGAACAACGCTTGTCGGAACGCTTATCCGATGTGACGGCGCGCGAACTCGAGTCGGCGCTCTGGGACCTGGTGTGGGCTGGTCAGATCACTAACGATACGTTTGCACCGCTACGTGAGTTAGCCGGTCGCGGTCCCCGCCGGCGACGCAGGGCGGCCCCCGCCGGCGCCGGTCGCTGGGCCCTGGTGGCGTCATTGGCGGTGGACAATGTCGAGCCGACCCGCCGCGCCGTCGCAAGCACGCAGCTCCTGCTGGAGCGTTACGGCATCGTCAGTCGCAATGCGTCGCAGGCTGAAGTCTTGAGCGGTGGCTTTGGGCCGATCTACAAGGTGCTGCGCGAGATGGAGGAGCAGGGACGCGTGCGCCGCGGGCATTTCGTTGATGGCCTGACCGGCGCGCAGTTTGCGATGCCGGGCGGTATCGACCGGCTGCGCGCTGAGCGAAGCACGGCCGAGGAGCGCGATCAGTCGCTCGGGAACAGCGATGTCGTCGCGCTGCCGGTGCTCGATCCAGCGAATCCGTACGGTGCCCTTGTGCCGTGGCCGAGCGTGGTCGCGGCGGGTGACGCCAAGCCGCGGCGAATCAACGGTGCTTGGATCGTCCTCGCGCGCGGCCGCCCGGTGCTGTGGATTGGCCCGCGAGGTCGAGCGCTGCTCAGTTTCCCTGACACGCTAGCCGCGTACGACGATGCGCTGGCGATGGCGATCGATGCGTTGCGCACGTTGCCGCGGGCCGGCAAGAGCTTAAGAACGATCGAGAAAATCGACGGCGTGGCCGCCGCCGAATCGACGTTGGCAGCCGTCTTTCTCGAGCACGGATTTGTGCGTGATTATCGCGGCCTGTCGGACACGCGACTGGCATCGGAAGTTTCCCGGAGTTCGGCTCGTGCCTGAGGGCGATACGATTCACAAGATCGCCGCGTTTCTGGCGCCGCGACTCGAGAACCGCACGGTGGAGAGCTTGCGGCTCGCAATGGGGGGTGGCGATCGCGCTGTCGGACGGCGCATCGACGCGGTTGAGGCACGCGGCAAACACCTCTACATCGGTTTCGACAATGGGCTGTGGCTGCGCAGTCATTTAGGCATGCACGGCTCGTGGCACAGCTATCCGTCGACGACCGATTGGCAAAAGCCGTCGCGACGTGCGTCGCTCGTGCTCGGCACCGTCGATGCCTACTACGTTTGTTTCAATGCCAAAGAGGTCGAGCTCGTCGCACGGCCGAGCGTACGCGAGCGTGTTCTTGATTCTCGTCTCGGCCCCGATCTTGCGCAGCCAGGCGTTGATGTTGACGCACTGCCGGCTAGGGCGCGTGCCATCGTTGCACCGGAAACGCTGCTGATGGATGTGCTGCTCGATCAACGCATCGCCGCCGGCATTGGCAATGTCTACAAGTGCGAGCTGTTATTTCTCGGTCGCTATTCGCCATCGCTGCGCCTCGGTGAGGTGAGCGATGCGGCCCTGCGCGGCACGTTTGCGTTGGCCGCCGATCTCTTGCAGCGCAATCTGGGCGGCGGCAAACGGGTAACGCGTTTCGAACGCGATGGTGCGGGTCGCCTGTGGGTGTACGGACGTGCCGGCAAACGCTGTCTTGCGTGCGATGTCGGCGTCGTCACTTACCAACGGCTGGGTCAACATCATCGTGGTACTTACTGGTGCCCGCGCTGCCAATCGACTGACGAGCACACTGGATGACACAGGGCTACCGGATCGGCGTGATTTCAGATACCCACGGCTTGCTGCGCCCATGGGCTCGCGAACAGCTGGTCGGCTGCGACACGCTGTTGCACGCTGGCGATATCGGCAAGCCGGCGGTCATCGATGAGCTGCGGGACATCGCGCCGCTGACGGTGATTCGCGGCAACATCGACAAGTGGGCCGACGACCTACCGGACATTGAGGCCATCGAACTACGCGGCCGTTACTTCTACATGCTGCACGATCTAAAAACGCTGGATCTCGATCCGGCGGCGGCCGGTTTCGATGTCGTCGTGTCTGGCCACTCCCACAAGCCGTTGATCGAACGACGCGATGGCGTGCTGTATCTCAACCCGGGCAGTGCTGGCCCGCGACGCTTCACGCTGCCAATCGCGCTCGCCATCGTTACGCTGACCGATGCTGGCGTGGAGGCCGAGATTCGCGAGATGCCGCCCGATACTGGGTAGCTCAGCAGTCGCACTTCGCGGCAGCATCCGCTATTTTTGCGCCTTTCGTTGTTTCTGAATTGGATGTCGCCATGCCGCGTTGTGGGTTGTTGCTGGGTTTGCTGTTGCCCCTCTGGGCCTTTGGCCAAAGTACCGTCACTTACTGGCCGGACGCCAACTACGACCCGTCCGTACCGACCGTCGAAAGCGTACTCGGCTACGCGTCCGGCGAACGCATCACCTGGACCCACGATGCTCGTCGCTATTTTGACGTACTCGCCGAGGCGCGGCCGGACCAAGTGCTCGTCCGCAATTACGCGAAGAGTTGGGAAGGGCGCGATCTTTACTACGTTGTCGTTGCGTCAGCGGAGAACATGGCGCGCCTCGATGAGGTTAAAGCCGGCATGCAGCGCTTGCGTAACGCGGGCAATTTGGGTGCCGACGCTGCCGCGGATCTGATCGCCTCGCAGCCGGCGGTCACCTGGCTGGGTTACGCCGTTCACGGCAACGAGGTTTCCGGCACCGATACGGCCATGTTCATCGCCTATCACTTGCTGGCATCGCGTGGCGATCCGCGCGTGGCCGACATTCTTCGCGACACGATCGTCGTGCTCGATCCAATCCAAAACCCGGATGGACGCGATCGCTTTATTCATCACTATGAAATGGCCGAGGGCATCGAGCCGAACAGCGATCGGCTGTCCGCGGAGCAGGACGAGCCGTGGCCAGGCGGGCGCACCAACCACTATCTGTTCGACCTCAATCGTGATTGGTTCATCCTGACGCAACCGGAAACGTTAGGCCGCATTGCCGCCGTGCAGGAGTTCTATCCGGTCGCGTTTGTCGACGCGCACGAGATGGGCTCTGACCAGACCTATTATTTCGCGCCAGAAGCCGTGCCGTACAACCCGAACCTCGCTGCCGATCAGCGCGCCAGCCTGACGCTGTTCGGTAAAAACAACGCCCGTTGGTTCGACCGTTTCGGGCTCGATTATTTCACGCGCGAAGTGTATGACGCGTTTTACCCAGGTTACGGAGCGAGTTGGCCGTCGTACTTCGGCAGCGTCGCGATGACCTACGAGCAAGGGTCCGCGCGCGGCCTGCTCGTGCGCCAGTACGACGGCGTTGAGGTGTCGTTCCACGATACCGTTCGCAACCAATTCGTGACGTCAATGTCGACGGCCGAGGTTACCGCGGCGAATCGCGAAAAATTGCTGACCGACTTCTACGACTATCAGCGCTCTGCGATTAGCGAGGGTCGCTCGGAGTCGGTGCGCAGCTACCTGATTCCAACGCAACGCGACCAGGCAGGTGCCGACAAGCTAGCGGCGCTGTTGGTTCGCCAAGGGGTCGAGGTGGGCGTGGCCGATGCGGCGTTTTCGGCGTGCGGCGAGCGCTATGCCGCTGGCACCTATGTCATCAGTCTTGCGCAGCCGGCCAAACGACTGTTGCGCACGTTGCTCGATGCCGACACGCCGATTGATGAGACGTTCGTCGCCGAGCAAGAGCGACGTCGCGCCAAAGCGCTCCGCGACGAAATTTACGATGTCACCGCGTGGTCGCTGCCGTTGATGATGAACGTCACGGCTAATCCGTGTTCGCGTGTACCGTCGGTGGCAACGAGCGCTGCGACCGAGGCGCTCATTGTGCCGGGGTCGGTGACCGGTCCGGCCAATGCGGTTAGTTATCTCGTCCCGGCTGGCGATGCGTCGTCCGTACGTCTGTTGGCCGCTGCACTGCGCGGCGGCCTCGCAGTCAAGAGCGCCGACGAAGCGTTTACGCATCAGGACACGCGGTACGCGAGCGGTACGCTGATTCTGGACGCCGCCGACAACCCGGCCGATGTGCGTCAGCAATTAGCTGACCTTGCCGCGGCGACAGGCGCAGACGTCATCGCCACGGACGATACGTGGGTTACCGATGGCCCTAACTTCGGCAGCGGCCGCGTTGTGCGCCACCGTGCACCGCGTGTTGCGATGATTTGGGATGAGCCGACCCGTACATACAGCGCCGGCAATGCGCGCTTTATTATTGAACGCCAGTTTGGCTATCCGGTAACAATCGTTAGAGCCGATCGTCTAACGGGCGCCGATCTCGGACGTTTTGACGTAATGATTTTGCCGGAGACCTCTGGTTCGGGTTACTCACGCTGGGGTGAAGCGGGCGTTGAGCTGCTCGCCGACTGGGTGCAGCGTGGTGGCGTGCTGATTGGCCTTGGCAATGCGACACGTTATCTGGCCGACCCGCAAAATGAGTTTCTCGACATTCGCCGGGAGTTCGCAATCGCCGATGACGAGGATGGCAACGGCAAGAACGGAAAGGACGACGACGAGGAGCCGCTGGTGCCGGCCGTCGTGATCGACGATGCCGATGCGTACCAGGAATCTATTGCGAACTCGGAACGAACCCCAGACTCCGTCGGGGGTATTTTGGCGCGGGCGGACGTCGACCCGGACCACTGGCTGGCTGCGGGTGTCGCCGAGACGCTCAATGTCTTGGTACGCGGCGGCGACATCTACACACCGATCAAGCTTGGTGTCGGTACCAACGTCGTGCGTTTCCAGAGCGCCGAGCAACTGCTGGCGAGCGGCTATTTGTGGGAGCAAAACCGCGAGCAACTGGCTTTCAAACCGTTTGCAGTCGTGCAAGCGTCGGGTCGCGGTTTCGTCGTTGGCTTTACGCAGGACCCGACCGTGCGGGCGTACCTCGATGGACTGAACGTCGTTTTCATGAACGCGATCTTTCGCGGCTCCGCGCACGCGAGACCGCGGCGCTAAAACGTGGCTAGCGAGACCTTACTCGTCGGCCTCGAGCTGCTCGCGGATTTGGTCGCGATAAACACCGACCGTGTTCGAGACGATGCGACCGTTTCTGAGCACATAGAGGTTCGTGTAGCGTGAGCAAACGCGCCGACCGGCGGGCTCGATTCCCAGCAGCGTGTATGCCTGATTGCCGCAGATCATCGACTGTATGGCCACCTGGTCGCCGGCGGCGAAGATCCGTTCGACGTCGACGGTAACGTCGGAGAGGGCGCTCGGGAACGGTGCCGCCTCGCGAAAGGTCTGGTAGGGGCCGCCATACTTGCGCACGTTAAGCCCGACGATCACGTCGCCTTCCGGATCAAAGTAGCGCTGCAGCACGTCGACATCACCGCTTTCGAGCGCATCGAAAACTTCGAGCACGATCGCGCGGTTGCGCGCGGACGTATCTTCTTTGGGGGTCGAAGCGCAACCCAACAATGCTGCCGCTGCAGCGAGTAACAAACAGCTAGTCCTGTTCATGCTCTGTCTCCGTTGGCGGCTCCGGACGCGGCACGCACTGCTCGAAATAGGTGATCGTTGCAGGCCAATCGGAAAAAACGGCGCTGACGCCAACGTCATCGCGCAGTGCGCGCAGTGCAACGTAGACATCGCCGTCGTTGTCGATGACCGGTGTGACGGTCTGGTAGTACCAGCCGCCGCCTTCGGACAACGACCCCGAACGCTCAATGGTCCACGTGATCAGATCGAAGCCTTGCACCGTCGCGGCGCGCGCATAGGCCGACGGCACGATTCGTTCGTCGTCCTGGCCGAGTAGCACCCACAGCGGTGGCGCAATCGTTTGGATGCCGATCGCGGCCAGCTCACTCATCGACGGGTTCCAGCTGGCTGGGTTTTCCGGATCGAAGTCGTCGGTTTCGTACCGCCCGTCCAGCCAGACGGCCCGACCGCCATACGCGGGAAAGCGCGCAAGCCAGTGCTCGAGGTCACGGCGCCGAAAAGACTGCGCCCGAACGCGTTCCGGTGGTACGCCGGCCTCGACATAGGCTTCGATCAAAAGGTCTGCGTACCGAGTGTCGGTCAGGCCGGTGTCGTCGTAGCCGAGTTCAGGATCTGGCGCCTTCAGCTCGGGTGCGAAGTCGGCACCCAGCGCGTCAATCAGCGCAATGCTGTCGGCGTGCGACAGCAGCGTGCCGGTCACGGCGGGCGGCGCGAGATACTGATCGACCGTAAACGCGCGCGGATTGACGCGTTCCTGACGCCCGGTCAGCGTTCGAAACTCCGCGAGGGTCAATGCACTCGTGCAGCACTTGGCGAAAGCTGGCGACGCAATTTGATTGAGCGCATTGATCTCGGCGCGCCGGAACGGCACTTCGCAGCGATCGGCAAGCGGCGTTTGGAGGATGTTGGTTGTCGACGCCAAGTCACACGGCGCATGACGGCAAACCAACTCGCCGTCGGCGGTAAACGTGACGTCGCATTCGATGAGGCCGGCGCCCTGCCGAGCGGCCGCCGTGTATGACTCGACGGTGTGTTCGGCATATTCGAGCGGTGCGCCGCGGTGGCCGATTACGAATCTGGTCGGCTTCGGGTGTGTCGCGTCACAGGTTAGCAATTGCGTGCGCAAGGCCGGATCGTCGACCAATTGCGCTAAAGATCGGGGACGCGGATCGAATTCTTGCGTCGCCGCCGGCGGGGCGGCGCAGGCGACGACGGCAAGTGCGAGCAGGCAAAGTCGAACGGTCAACGGCATGGCTGCGCCAGTGTAGCGCAGCGTTTGTTACCGCGATTCAGGCTCGAACGGTCTTGATTGCCTCGTCGACGTAAATGATTTGAGAGGACTCGAGTGAGACCCGGTTGCGACCATCGCGCTTACTTTGGTACACGGCCCGATCGGCGCGGACGATGACATCGGATAAGCAGGTGTCGCTGTCATTCAGCGCTGCGACACCGAAGCTCGCCGTGATTCTCAGTTGTCCGGTCGGCGTAGTCATTGCCGCGTCGGCGACACGCTGGCGTAGGCGCTCGGCCACCCGCAGCGCACGGCTCAGATCGGTGCCCGGCAGGACTAGAGCAAACTCCTCACCGCCCAACCGGGCCGCGAAATCGTTGGCGCGCCGCTCGGTGATCAGCAGCTGCGCAAAGTGGCCGATCGCGAGGTCGCCGGTGGCATGACCATAGCCGTCGTTGATTTCTTTGAAGCGGTCGATGTCGGTCACGATGACGGCGACCGGCGTGCTGGTGCGCCGCGCCGTGGCGTAAGCCCTAGCGCCGTGTTCGCCAAAACCGCGGCGGTTGTACAGACCCGTTAGCTGATCGTGGACGGCCAGCGCTTTCATTTCGAGCGAGAAATCCGACGCCAGCATGAACACGGTGAACATTGCTATCGCGGCATAGCCGCCCGGCAACGCGAGAAAGTTGAAATGCATGTACAGCTCGCGGAACACCGGGTCGCCGACCATGCCCTGCTGTAGCGCTACCACGGAGGCGGCAAACTGGATCATGCCGACAACCGATAGCGCGCCGGCGGTCGCCCACTCCGCGGCGAGCGGGCTTTCGCGATGACGTAGCACGATGATCGCGCATTGAATCAGCGCCGCTGCCGCAAAGCCGGGCGCGATGGCCGTTTGCAGACCCGCGTGCGGCCAGACGATGGTGGTCGCAACGATCGCGCCGTAAATGACGAGCGCCATCGGCCACAGTTTGTTTGGCAAGATCTTGCAGTTGGTCCGCTGACAGTGTCCCTTCAAGCCCAGCGTAATCACGACAATCGCAAACGCATTGGCGC
This sequence comes from Pseudomonadota bacterium, assembly GCA_038534295.1. Classification (GTDB taxonomy): domain Bacteria; phylum Pseudomonadota; class Gammaproteobacteria; order Steroidobacterales; family Woeseiaceae; genus JBCAXA01. The sequence goes on along the minus strand of JBCAXA010000004.1, from coordinate 364,059 downwards.
ACAGCCAATACGATTCGAAATTCGGAAACCAAGGCGACAGCAGATTGCACAACCACTGCGCGGTTGCGGCCAAAAACGCTTGCGCCCAGCTCAGCGTGTGTGCTTCCCGTCCCAGGTAGCGCCACGTGAGATAGAACGTCGCTGCGATGATCGCGCTGGTCAGCGTCAGTGCAACCAGAATGTAGACGATCGGTGACGACATAAACGGCGAGGGTGCCTGAAGACCCATTATTGTTGCAGGCCAAGGCGGCGGAATCCGGACCCAGACCACGGTTTCAACGTAATCTCCTGAAGCCAAACGCTTGAATTGCAGCTGCGGGGTCGGTCAGAGTCGCGCCATCGTGCAGTCCGGGGGAGAACATGCAGCAACTTATTGAATCGGGCCGAATCGTCGACGTCATGCTTGTATTTGTCGTGCTCGAGATCGTCGTGCTTGTTACGTACCGTGCCCGCACCGGCCACGGTATCCCACCGCTGCCACTGCTGCTCAACATTGGCGCCGGCGGCTCGCTGATGCTGGCGCTCGGCGCATCGCTCAAGGGCTTCGGCTGGCAAGTGGTCGCGGGCCTGTTGATAGCGGCGCTCGTGTTTCACGTGGCCGACCTGCGGCAACGCTGGTCACAGTCCACAGATACGTAACGAGCGTTTTCGGGGTGCTGGCTCAAGACGTCGCTTTTTCGAGTTATGTCAATCAGAACCCGCGGGTGATCCATAGTTTTAGGTTGAGGTCCTGCGACCCGTCGGTGAGTCCGGCAAGTGCGGACGCAAACACCGTCCAGCGCTCGGCAAAGGCCGCTTCCAAGTACGGTCCAACTTCGTGGCTCTGATCCTTAATGCCCGCCAAGTCGTCGGTTGAGCCAAATCCGCTGTAAGTTTCTAAGCCCACCGAGTATCCCTGCGTCGTGCGGTAGTTGATCTGGCTGCGGAACTGCAGAAAAACGCCGTCGGCGGCGCCGTCGCCAATCTGCACGCCGGTCATCGCAACAGCCCGCAAGCGCCAGCGCTCGGCCGGATGGAAGTCGTTCATCCAGTGCACCCCGGCAAGGCCTGGGCGGCCCTCATGACGGACCAACGCGTCGAATCGAAACCCAGAGTCCCAGCCGCTGCGGCCGGTGTTCAACTGCCAGAACAGCTCGCCTTGGATGAAATCGAAGTCGTTGTCCGAGTCTTCTGTCTTGCGCGCCTGCCCAACGATTCGCCACATCAAATCGTCGCCGACCGATTCCTGGTAGTGCAGCCGGTGCGCAAATGCGTCGGTGTCTGCCTCGAACGCGATTCGATACTGAGCCGACCGATGCCCCTCGTTGACGACGGGTCCGAACACACCTGCCGTGTTCTGAGCGAGCGCCGGTGGCGATGCGAGCGCGAGCCAGGCGAAAGCGATCGTCAGCAGTCGACTGACGGTTGAGCGAGCGAGCATGGGGATCGGTTTCCGCGCGAACAAGGATGCGCGATTATAGAGAAGGCGCGAACGGAATTCGGCACGAAAAGGCGGTAGCGGGGCGATCGGCTCACGACTTGGTTCGCTGCCCGACGTACCGCGGCCGACATCAAACTCTGCAAGAATTCGCAGACGAAACGACCATACAGAAGCGATAAGGCCATCGCCGGAGCAAACAATGTGCGAACTATTTGCGATGTCGAGCAGTGAGCCGACGACCCTGAAATATTCACTCGACGAGTTTTCGCGCAACGGATCGAAACTTCGCAACAATCGCGACGGCTGGGGTATCGCAATGGCTCGCGACCGCGATGTGATTCTGGTCAAAGAACCCGAACCCGCGACCGACAGCATCTGGGTGCGGTTTATCGCCGATAACGCCATCGAAACAGACACGGCGATCGCGCACGTGCGCTACGCCACGCGCGGCGTGCATACCATGGAGAACACGCATCCGTTTCGCCGCGCGCTTGGCAGACGAACACAGGTATTTGCACACAACGGCACGCTTGCCGGCATCTTCGACGGCATCGACGTTGCCTCGCTTGCTTACGAGCCGATTGGCGAGACGGATTCAGAACTCGCGTTTTGCACCCTGCTGACCCGAATCGCGCCGCTGTACGCGGGCGACGAGCGCCCAACGGTCGATGCACGATTCGACGCCTTCGCCGCGTTCTGCGACGAAATGATGGCGTTTGGTAATGGCAATTTTCTCTACTACGACGGTGACGTCCTGTTTGCGCATGGCCACCGAAGAGTCTACGAAGAAGGCGGTGAGCACACCGAGCCAAAGCCGCCGGGGCTACAGATCAAGAAGTGCTGGAGCTGCGCCGCCCAGAACGAAATCCACAGCCCGGGCCTCGACATGGAATTGCGTGATCAGCAGACGGTGCTTTTCGCCTCGGTGCCGCTCGACGAGGACGGCTGGGAGCCTCTCGACGAAGGCGCCGTTGTGGCGGTTAAGGCCGGAAAAATCCTACGCGAGAGCACTTGAGAATCGTCGCCACGCCGTATGCGTGTCCGACGCTTCAGTCGCACGTCTCCTCGTCATCGGCAAGTTCGCACAACGTCAGGTCGTCGAAATGGACCCCCTGCGAGATGTTTGAGCCGGAGTAGTCGACATACAACGTGAATGCGTGGATATGGGTCGTATTGTCCGGCGCCGTCGCGATACCGGTGTCTAGAAAGATCCACTCACCGCCCGGCGAACCTTTGTTTATCTCATTCGAGGTCTTCGCTTTCGCCGAATCGGTGGCGGCCGTCTCAACGGTACCGAGGTCGTTGCCGTCCGCATCGAAGAACGACACCTGCAAGATTCCGAAAGCGGATGATTCCAACGGTAATTCCCGCGTCGCGCCGTAGCCCGTCAGCCGCCAGCGTGAGCCAGGTTCTGCCGAGAGCTCTTGGTAGCTACCCGAGACCATGCCGATGAAATAGGGCGGGTTCGGTACCGTGCGACTAAAGCCGCCGTTGAACATCGAACGCTCGCCGGTGCGTGCGCGTGCTTCCGTATTGAAACTCGTCTCGAACTGTCTCCAGCCACCCTCGCTGGCCGGAGTTCGCATCTCGAAGCCGGGATCCTTAAGGAGATTCTGGCTCTCGGCGGCAGCTGCGATCGGCAGAATCGCAATGAGGATCAATGCACGTGACACTTTGTGTAGTTCTTTCACGACCAACCTCCCCAGAGTTGACTTCTTGCCAGTATCTGCGAGGACCGTGACAAGCGCACGCGAATTTTTTTCATACCGACCGGCTAGGTGCCGGGAATAGAAAGCCAGCAGCGAAGTGCCGGTCGCTAGTCGAGCGCGCTGACCTACAACCATTCCGTCAGGAAGCCAGTAACGAGACACCGGCCAGCGTCATGGTCGATGCCAGTGATCGACCGTCGATTCGTTCAAGTCCGGGTGAATCCTGTCGCCTGCAAAAACGAGCCCATCGCCGCTATGCGGCGTTGGGCTGAGTTTTTGGTGGGGCGTAAGTGATTACCCGAAACAGCCGATGGGCTGTTTCGGCCCTACGGGCTTCGCGCCTAACGGCGCTCGGTGAAGATTGCTATCGCAATCTTTCGAACCCGACCGGCTAGGTGCCGCGAGTTTGATACCAGCAGCGAAGCACGAATGCTGTTTGATAGGGCTCGGATTCGTTAACCAGTGACAATCAATCGATAATTGTATTGGGTAACGAGTCCGTGCTGTCCTGGGAATCGGTCATCCATTGGTCCGACTATTGGCTCGCCGTTTTTCGTGATCACGAATGCATAGCGGGCAGCGCCACCCCAATCGATTCCTAGAATGTTCAGGTAGTTGACGCCGCGAACAAGAAAACTATTCAGCGGAACTTCGTCGTTTAGTCTTGGTTGGCGCTCTGTCTTGCGGTGATAAAGGTCATGCTCATTCAGTAAAACGACTAGCTGATTGTCGGCATAGTGAACTGTGATTTTGACTAGATCGTCTCTGTCGATTACGAAATCGTTAGGCATGGCGGGTATCTTCCTTGGTGTCAAATTGCAGGCGTTGATTGACGTACAAGGAGAGTAAAGGCCTGCCGATTGAACTCGTAGACCGAACCTCCTTGTTCCTTTCAGTTTACTTAATGCAAGTTCCGCGCCACGGTTGAAAAATCATAAGCTTGCGATTCTCAGGATTTAATCGTTGTAAAGCGAGTCGACAGCGAGTCATCCGTTTCGTGCTTCCGTGCTGTGCATCGTGGTGCCTGTCGCAAGGACGCAACCTAGATGTAAGGGCGTCAGGGATTACCCGAAACAGCCGATGGGCTGTTTCGGCCCTACGGGCTTCGCGCCTAACGGCGCTCGGTGAAGATTGCTTTCGCAATCTTTCGAACCCGACCGGCTAGTTCCCGCGAAATGAACGGCATCAGTGAAGTGCCGGTCGATGGAAAAGCGTGCTCACGTACGACCGTTCCGCGGCAAGGGCAGCTACTGCACGGCGTACGTTGGACGGATCGACTCAGGCGATCGACGGTCGTTTCGTTCAAGTCCGGGTGAATCCTGCCGCTCACAAAAATGCGCCCATCGCCGCTATGCGGCGCTGGGCTGAGTTTTTGGTGGGGCGTCAGGGATTCGAACCCCGGACCGAGTGGTTAAGAGCCACCTGCTCTACCGCTGAGCTAACGCCCCTGTCAGGTCATCTGCGCTTATCGAAGTGGTTTTCGCGCAGGCGAATTTCAAGACCTTCAGCTTGCCGACAAACCCGTTCGGCCAACCGCCGCTTTCGGTCGTCTGCCCTGCATGATGCGGTACTGGTGGTACAGCAAGTATGCGACGCCCAGCGTGCAGGGAGTTGCCCAGAGTACGGGATTAAAAGCAAACGCGGGCAGCAAGTTGACGGCGCCGAACGCAAGGAACGCCGTGTAAACCGATATACCCGCGCCGACCAGACCGCGGCTGTGCTGGATCAGCCATTCGTTGAGCGGCGGGTTGCGACGCAGTATGAAATGCGTATTTAGGATGCCGGCAATGATCCCAATTGATGACATACCGACGAGCAGGTATTGCTCGAGCAAGAATCCTTGTACGGCGCAATTGACCGCCGTTGCGAACATCGCCGCTTGGCCGAAGAGATTCAGAAAACTTGTGTTGGCCGGGTGGTCGCGTTTGTTTTGGACGCATAGTCGACCGTAACGGGTGAGGTTGATGGTTAGCACTGCCAGGTAGAGCATCATCCAGCCGAACACACCCCGGACCATTGCGGCGTCGTCCCAGAACGGGTGAGTCTCGAGCGGTGCGATAAGCGTCACGGTACTGATGCCAACGGCGATCGTGCCGGTCGCCAACAACGACCAATAGAATATGCGTCCCCAGTCGATGTGCCGACGTGTTCCCTTCCGCGCGAGAATGGGAATCCATAACGTTATCAATCCCACCGTGCCGGTCACGACGTGGGCGTAAACGAGAGTCTTGAACGTCAGAACCATCTTCTGTCGCTTTGGCGCCGAGCGTTCGTCGAACTACGCGGGCGCCGCAGTAACTTCTGTGTACCGTTTCGTTGACAATTTCGATGTTATCCTGAGCTTACCATGCGTGCTACCGGGAACGACGACTGACGATGGACGAGCGTACGAATCGTGCGGTCGTCATCGGTGCGGGTCTCGGTGGCCTCGCCGCGGGCATTCGACTCGCAGCACGCGGTTACGATGTCGACGTTTTCGAGAAGCTCGATGGTCCGGGTGGCCGCGCCTATGCGTATCGCCAGGACGGTTTCGTCTTTGATGCCGGGCCGACGATCGTAACGGCGCCGTTCCTGCTCGAGGAGCTTTGGGGGCTTGCGGGTCGCAAGTTGTCGGACGACGTCGATCTTCGCGCTATCGATCCGTACTACACCATTCGCTTTCACGACGGCGAGACTTTCGATTACTCCGGCGATCCGGACGCGATGCGTGCGCAAATCGCGAAGTTTAATCCGGATGATTGGGACGGTTACCAGCGCTTTCTCGATGCCAGCGCCGAGCTTTACCGCGTCGGTTTCAACGAACTGCTGTACGAATCGTTCGACACGCTGTGGTCGATGGCAAGAACCTTACCCGACCTGATTCGTACCCAGTTTTATCGGTCCGTGTACGGCATGGTGTGCCGCTACATCAAGCACCCGCGCTTGCGGATGATCTTTAGTTTTCACCCGCTGCTGATCGGCGGCAATCCAATGACGACCACGGCGATCTACGCCTTGATCGCCCATTTGGAGCGCAGCCACGGCGTGCACTACGCAATGGGCGGTACGAACCAGATCGTCAGCGGCATGGTCGGTTTGATTGAACGCCTTGGCGGGCGCGTGCATTTGTCGAGTCCCGTCAAGCAGGTGTTGGTCGACAGCGGTCGCGCGGCAGGCGTCAAACTCGAATCGGGCGCGGAACACCGCGCCGATGTTGTTGTTTCAAACGCTGATTCGGCGTCCACGTATCGCTATCTGGTTCCGGCCGAGCATCGGCGACGTTGGAGCGACCGCAAAATCGACAGTGCACGTTACTCAATGAGTCTGTTTGTTTGGTACTTCGGCACCAAGCGACAGTACCCGGACGTCCCGCATCACATGATTCTGTTGGGTCCGCGCTACCGGGGATTGCTGGACGATATTTTCAGTCGCAAGGTTTTGGCGGACGACTTCTCGCTGTATCTGCATCGTCCGACGGCGACGGATCCATCCATGGCGCCGGAGGGTTGTGACGCGTTTTATGTGCTGTCACCGGTGCCGAACCTCAAGGCCGGTGTCGATTGGCAGTCGCACGCGGAGACGTATCGACAAGTCATCGCAAAAAGTCTTGCCGATACCGTTTTGCCCGGGCTCGACGAATCGCTGGTCACGTCGCACATGCTCACCCCGCAGGATTTTCAGGACCGTCTGTCGTCGGTTCACGGCGCCGCGTTCGGTCTGGAGCCGGTGCTTTGGCAAACCGCCTGGTTTCGGCCTCACAACAAAAGCGAGGAGCTGCCCGGACTCTATCTGGTCGGCGCCGGTACGCACCCAGGCGCCGGCATGCCTGGTGTCATCTCGTCGGCTAAGGTTCTCGACAACGTCGTCCCCGATCCCGTTGCCGGCAAGCGCACGGTCGTAGCTACGGCGACCTAGCGCTGACGTTATCGCTGGGTAGGCCGCAAACCCCAAGCGGCGATCGCGCCAACGATGAGCGCGGCAACGGTGAGCAGAATCTTCAACGTCCAGTAGCGGAGGGGTCCTCCGCCCGACACGAGCGCAATGGCGAGCAGGGTCGCGGCGATGCCGGCGCTGATGGGCAGCAGTCGTTTGACCACATTGCCAGTCAGCGAGTCCGCCGACCGAAACGTCCAACGTGCGATCGCGGCGCCGGCGAGTGCTGTACCTGCAGCTTGCACGGCAAAGTAAGCGATTCGAATGGTCGTTAACGCCGGCGCATCCGGCCGCGCCGCCAGCCACATTGCCGCTCGGCGGGCGATCGCCAGGTCCCAGACATAAATCAAACCCACCGCGAGGCACGTGACAACGGTAAACGCCAGCCAGCCGCTCGCATTCCAACGCCATAGCGCAAGGTGCGGCAGCGAACGCAGCGTCTGCGACCAATAGGCACGTGCCGCGTAGCGGCGATTACGGGTTGCGTTCAACGCGAATTCTTCGTTGAGATCGCCGAGCAGCGCGTCGCGGTGTTCCGGCGTCGCCAGCCAGCGCACGATGGCTTCGGCGAGTATCGGCGGTTTGCGGCGCTGACTCATGTAGTGGCCTACCGGGGTTCCAGAGGCAGTCCGTTGAACATGCGCTCGAACGAGCGTACCGCGTTGCGAAGGCGCGATTGGCCGGCGGCAGTCAGACGATAGAAACGCTTCGATCGACCACCGCGCGCATCCGTCGCGCCGCCGGTGCGGGATGAGACGAGGCCTTTCTCGGCGAGTCGCGCGAGGGTCGCGTACAGAGCGCCGACGGCGACCGAGCGGCCCGTCGTCGATTCGATCTCACGGCGAATCGTTACACCGTAGGCGTTGTCGTCGAGCCGCACGATGGCCGACAGCACCAGGATCTCGAACTCGCCGAGGTTTCTAGTTGGTTTACTCACCCATTAATACTACGTTGTAGTATATTTAGACTACAACCCAGTACTAATGGAAGGAGGTCTGTCATGGTGCGTCGTTATTCGGTCGGCATCGCCATTCTGCTCGTGGCGCTCGCCACGCTCTGCACGCCACTCGTGGCAACGGCAGAGCCCAAGACTTACCGGATCGATCCGCAGCACACCCACATCGTCTGGAGCGTCGATCGCTTCGGATTCACACGCACGTTCGGCAGTTTTGCGGGTGTCTCGGGCGTCATTCACTACGTTGCCGACAATGCAGCTAAGAGTTCCGTTGACGTCGCGATAGACGCGGCCGCGCTGCGTTCCGATTTGTCGCTCCGTGAAGAGATCCTTACCGGTCCGCATTGGTTTGCGGTCGAGCAATGGCCACGCATTTCGTTCGAGACGACGAGCGTCAGCGTAGCCGCCGGTGAGTCCTGCCGCGGCACGTGTCTCAACATCGTCGGGACCGTGACTTTAAAGGGTCAGTCGGCCCCCGTAACATTTTCCGCTGCCATCAATAAACTCGGTACCGATCCCGTTTCGGGCAAGGAGGCGCTGGGCGCGTCCGCGACCGGCGAGCTGTCACGGCGTGCCCTCGGTATGAGCATCGCCGACGGCAAAATCGGCGACATCGTCCAGTTTCAGATCGAGGTGTTGGCAATCGCGGCGGACTAGCCCGCGATGTCGCTAACGACACAGGCCGACGCCAGCCGGCCGGATTGGGTCGCCATCGGTATCCCTGCGCCAGGGTGAACGCTGCCGCCGGCAAGGTATAAGCCGGGAACGGCGCTGCGCGAACCCGAACGCTGGAACGAGCCGCGCCAGCCGTGCGTAACGCGGCCGTACAGCGACCCGCGACTGCCAGCGAACAACGCATCGAACTCGTTCGGCGACGTCATGACGATGTCGTTGTCGGTCGCATCAACCGTGAGTCCGTGGTCGCTAAACTGCGCGGTGATGCGTTGTCGAGCTTCTTGCAATAGATCGTCGTCAAGGTGTGTCGGTGGTGCGTTCATCAGCACGAACAGCCGTTCGTCGTTCGGCGCGGACGACGGGTCTCCCTCGCGGTCTTGCGCACAGAGGTAGAGCGTTGGACTCGATGGCAATGTGCGGCGCTTAAAGATGGCGTCAAACTCGGCCGGGTAGTCGTCGCCGAACAGCACGGTGTGGTGACCGAGCTCCCAGCCGCGGACTGCGCCGACCAAGCTCAATGTGACCGCCGATAGCGTGCATTCGTCGTTGCGCCGCTCCGGCGCAGCGCGTTTGACGGCAGCGCCGAGTTGGCCGGTGGCCAACGCGTCGGTGTCGCCGGCGTAAATCACGCAATCGGCGTTGTGTGCTTGGCCATCTGCATCGATGACGCCGGTCACACGCCCGGCCGACGTCAAAATCTCGTTGACGCCGCAGCCGAGGCGCAGCGACACGCCGAGTTCGGTGCCGAGCCGTGCCAGCGCCTCGGCAAAGCGCTGCATGCCGCCGTCGACGTACCAGACGCCGCGCCGTTCCGCTTCGGCGATCAGCATCAAGGTTGCCGGAGCGTCGAACGGCGATGAGCCGCAGTACGTGGCGTAACGGCCGAACAGCTGCACGAGACGCGGATCGCTAAAACGTCGCTGCAGCTCTTTCCATAGGGTGATGAATGGGCGGGTGGCGAGAAGGTCGCCGGTGCGCAGCAGCCCGACGCGCCGCGACAACTCGAGCATGCCGGGTCGCGACGCGCGCATGAAACTCTGATCGAGCGTATCGAAGATCTGTCCGGAGTCACGCACGAACTCCCGATAGGCGTTCGCGTTTTGTTGATCGCTGAAAGCCGCAATGGCCTCGACGGAACGTTCGGTGTTCGCGTACAAGTCGAGTCGTGCGCCGCCAGTCCAGGAATGGCGCGCGAGGTGATCGGCGGCGTGAATGCCGACGTAATCTTCCAGCTGGCGGTCGCAGGCGGCAAACAAGCCGTCGAAGATCCAGCGCATCGTGAACACGGTGGGGCCGGAATCGATGCCGCGGTCGCCGACTCGAACTTCGCGCATCTTGCCGCCAGGTACGGGGTGGCGCTCGAACTGGGTGACCGCGAAACCCTGCGCCGCCAATTCGGCGGCGGCGGCGAGACCACCCATCCCGGCACCGATCACGATCGCATGGCGTGGCGCGGTCATGTCGCTCGTCTCCGCACGCGGCACTGTATCTCGCGCGCCGGCCGCGTCGTCAGCCGGGCGACGGGCCAGACATGCTCGGCATCCAGCGGCTCAAAGTCGTAACGTGCGGCAAGGCCCGCTAGGATCAGCGCGCTTTCGACCGTCGCGAACGCCGCTCCGATACAGACCCGTGGCCCGAGTCCGAACGACAAGAACGTATTCGGTCGCTCGTCGGGTTCCGCACCCGGCATGAAGCGATCGGGGTCGAAACGGTCCGGATCACGCCACTGCAGCGAGTTGCGATGCGTGGTCCACGGCGAGACCATCACCATGGCGCCTCGTTTGATGCGAACGTCGGCGATGGTCGTCGCCTCCGCGGCAACGCGGGGAATAAACGTGATTGGCGGGTACAACCTGAGCGACTCGCGGAATACGCTCCGGACAAACGCGAGCTGTTTGACGGACTCGAAGTCGGGAAGGTCGTCACCGCAGCGTTCGGCGACCTCTGCACGCAAACGAGACAGCGTCTTCGGTTGCTGTGACAGCATGAAGATTGCCCAGGTCAGGGCGCTCGCCGTGGTCTCATGTCCGGCGAGGAAAAACACACCGAGTTCATCGATCAACTCGCTGCGGGTAAACGGTTCGCCGGTCTGCGGATCGGTGGCGCGAATCACGGCCGCAACGATGTCATCCGCGCCGCCATCGTCCTCGGCGAGTCGCGGATCCACCATCTCACCGATCAAGGCGCGGATTTCCTCACAGGCCTCGAGCACCGCGGTGGGCTGGCGTACGTCGTCCCACGGTTTGCCGAAAATCAGCTGACGCAGACTGACGCTGGCAACACTGCGCTCAAAGCGGCTGAATAGATGAAACACCCGCTGCGCCGTCGTGCCGTCAAGCGGCTCGCTGAAAATCGTTCGGCAGATGACGTCGGCCGTTAGCTGGCTCGTGAGCACGTCGAGCGACAGCGGTTCACCCGAATCGGCAACCTCGGCCAAACGTTCATCGGCAGCACGGACGGCGTCCACCATAGCGGGGTAGGCCTGCCGAATACGCAGCTGCGAGAACGCCGGGTCGATCATCTCGCGCTGCTTGCGCCACGTCTCGCCGTGACTGACAAAAATCGAGTCGCCGACCAACGGTTCGAGTGCCCCAACGAACAGATCGTTTTTCGGAAAAATGCCGAGCGGATCCGTCATTACGTCGCGGACGGCGTCCGGGTCGTTGACGAGAATGATCGAGCGCCGCGAGTAGCCGAGATGAGTGACCGGCTTCGTGTAGGCATCGCTCGGTACCAGCGACAACAGGTTGCCGTTGCCCTCGCGCATTACCCGCAGCAGGGAGCGTAGCGGCGGCATGGGCTGCGGCGCCGGCGGTCGATACAGCGCGTTCACGGCGTACGGGCTTGCGGGCGCCATTCGATATCGAAGGTGGCGGCCTCGCCAAAGCTACGCCCACCAAACAGCGCGAGCCGCAGAATTCGCCACGCCGTGATCGGCATGGTCCACAGCGGCAGCGGGTCGCGCCAACGAAAACAGACGTCACGCGCGCGCCGAAACGCTGCGAGCTTGTCGGCAAAGCCGGTGTGGAACATCGAGGACTGCACTTCCGTCAGCGCTGGCCAAAATTGCATGAATTCTCGTTCGCGGCGGAACGGCTGGTCGACGGGCGTGCCTGGGTCCAGCAACAGCTGGCCAAGTGCTTCACTCCGTAAGAAATGGATGCCACTGGTTGACCGCGGATTGCACTCGATCGCCCACGGCGTACCGTCGCTGTCGATGACGAAATCGAACGCGATGAAGCCGGTGTAGTTGTTTGCCGCGACAAATGCCTCGACCCAGCGTTCCACGGCGACCTCCGCGGACAATCGCTCGAAACACACCGCGACCGTGTCGGAGAACAGCGTGCCGCGATACACCGCCGTCACCAGAGTCTGCCCGTTGTGCGCCACGCTGAACGTCGAGACGAGATCGCCGTCGACATGGGCCTGAGCAACCCATTCGCCTGGATACAATCGGTGCGGCAGCGTCGCGCCGCGGTCGACAAACTCGAGGCCTACCCCGGAGCAGGAATTGCGTCCCTTGATTACGATTGAGCCGGCGGCCACCAGGTCACCGACCCCGGGCTCGTCGAGTTTCAAGGTCGTCGGTGCGCTCAGACCAAGATCGCGGGCGTATTGCGCAAACGAGTACTTGTCGTGCAGCGCCGCAACTTCGGCGAGGGGCATCGACAAAACCCGCACGGAATCGGGCAAAGCATCGCCCAACGCGGCGACATGCAGGCACTCTTCGGACACCGGCACCAAAAATTCGACCGATTCCGCGGCGATGATCCCGAGCATCGCCTCTCTGTAGGCGGCCGAATCCTCGGTCGGCGAAGGTACCCGGATGGAACGGGCCACCGCCGTCGATACGGCGCACAAGTGCCAACGGCATGGCTCGGCGACGATGACACGCCAGCCGGCGCCGTGCAGCGCGCGGGCAATATCGAGGGCTTTGGGCAGGCGCCCGAGAGTCAGCAGAGCGGTGTTCTGCGCTGTCATTGACGATTGAGCATCCACCATACCGGCCGTTTATCGTACCATTCGGAACTTTCCCAGCCGTCTCGTCTCGGAACGTACACGAGGTCGACGAGCACGGTCGACGTTATAAAGAATCCTGGGGGATCTTTTTATGGGCACTAAAACAGGTGCTGCGCTATTGGCATTGAGCATCGTCCTTGCAGGCTGCGGTCAATCCGAGCCCGAGCAAACCGCTGTGGAGTCGGCCGAGCCGGCCGAATCGTCGCTGCCGCAGTTTACGGTCGATGAGGCCGAGCTGCGCACGAATCCTTTACTTAAAGCATGGGACACGCCCTACGGCGTGCCGCCGTTCCAGGTCATCGAGGACGAGCACTACATGCCCGCGGTTCAGCAGGGCATCATTGAGCTGCGCGCCGAGATCGCTGAAATCATTAAAAATCCGGAGCCAGCGACGTTCCTGAACACGACGGTTGCGCTCGAGAAAGCCGGCGAAACGCTTGGTCGCGTGCTGGATGTCTTCGGTAACGTTACCGCCACCGATACCAACGATACGTTGATCGGTCTGCGCGCCGAGATTTATCCGATGGTTACGCGCGAGTACAACGCGATCATCCTCGATGAGAATCTCTACGCGCGCGTTCGCGAGGTCTTCGAGCAGAGCGACCAGCTCGGGCTGAATGAAGTCGATGCGCGGCTCCTCGAGCTGCAGCACCGCAACTTCGTTCGGGCCGGTGCCGCGCTGTCGCCGGAAGTTCGCACGCAAGTGGCTGACATCAACGCCGAGCTGTCCAAACTCAGCAACGAGTTCGGCCAGAACCTGTTGGACGCTACCAAGGGCTTCAAGCTGCGGATCGACGATGAAGCGGGCCTGGCTGGGTTGAGCGAAGGTTTCGCAGCATCGCTCTACGACGAAGACGAAGAGGCCTGGTTCGTCGGTCTGAATCGCTCGCAGTTCGAGACGTTCATGACCGAGTCGACCAACCGCGGACTGCGTCTGCAGTTGTTCGACGCATATCGCACCCGCGCTGCTACCGATGAGCGCAATAACTACGCACTGGCCAAGCAGATCGCGCTGCTGCGTGCGCAACGGGCCGAGTTGATGGGTTACGAGTCGCACGCGCACTACCAGCTCGAGACGCGCATGGCGAAAACACCCGCTGGGGCCGAAGAATTCTTGCGCCGCGTATGGGAACCAGGCCTCGAGACGGCCAAACGGGAACGCGATGCGATGCAAGCCATGGTCGGCGACGAGTTCCAGGTCTCCGGCGAAGACTGGTGGCATTACTCGGAGAAAGTTCGTAAGGCTCGCTATGACCTCGACGAAGGCGAGTTAATGCCGTATTTCAATCTGGACGCGGTGCGCAGCGGCGCGTTTACGATGGCGACACGGCTGTTCGGGCTCGGTTTCGAGCCGGTCGACGTGCCGGTTTGGCACCCGACCGTCACGGCTTACAACGTCACTGACGACGACGGCAGCTTTCTCGGCATCATGTTCCTCGACATGTATGCGCGCGACAGCAAGCGCGGCGGCGCGTGGATGAGCTCTTATCGCGATGCGTCGAACATCGGCGGCAATGAGATTCGCCCGCTGATCACGTTCAACCTCAATTTGACCACGCCGCCGGCAGGTGAACCGACGTTGCTGCGCTTTTCGGAAGTCGAAACCTTCTTCCACGAGTTCGGCCACGCGCTGCACGGCATCATGACGAATATTCCGTACGCGGAATTCTCCGGTGTCGACGGTCCGCGCGACTACACCGAGTTTCCGGCGCAGATTCTCGAGCATTGGGCGTCGCAGCCCGAAATGCTTGCGCTGTTCGCCAAGCACCATGAAACCGGTGACGTCATCCCCGACGCGCTCGTCGAGAAAATGCTTGCCGCGTCGAAGTTCAATCAGGGTTTCGCCACAACCGAGTTTATTGCCGCATCGCTACTGGATCTGCGCTGGCACATGCTGAGCGCCGACGAAGTCGAAGCCATCGACGACCCGCGCGCGTTTGAAGTCGCAATTCTCGACGAGTACGGCTTGATCGACGAAATTGAGCCACGCTACCGCTCGCCGTACTTCAGCCACACGTTCTCGGGCGGCTACTCGGCCGGCTATTACGCGTACCTCTGGTCGGAAATCCTAGACGCAGACGGATTCGACGCGTTCCTCGAAGCCGAGAACATTTTCGATCCGGAAACGGCCGGTCGTCTGAAGAAGTGGGTGTACCAAAGCGGTGGCCTGCGCCCCGCCGACGAGCTCTATCGCTTGTTCCGCGGCCAAGACCCCAGCATCGAACCGCTGTTGCGCGGTCGCGGTTTCCTCGACGGCGACACGACGTAAGATCGCGAGCCGTTGGCGACGGCCTGCCTCAGGCCGTCGCCAGCCGCTCGACCAACCAAACGCTGCCGATCAAGGCGACCGCAAGGCTGCCAATAACCCGCAGCCACCGCGTCACTGTGTCGCGACGCCCTTGCGGTAGTGCGCGAAGCGCTAGAAGCACGACCAGCGCAGTGACGCCGACGACGGCAATCTGACCAATTTCGACGCCGAGGTTAAAGCCGAGCAGGGCCGGCGCTAACTGCGTTTTCGGAAGGCCCAGATCCTGGATGAACCCGGCAAAGCCGAAGCCGTGAATAAGGCCAAACACAAAGACCAACGTGTAGCGCCACGCAAGGCCCGGCTTGACAATTAGGTTCTCGAGTCCGACCCACGCGATCGTCGCGGCGATGGCCGCTTCGACGAACAGCGCCGGTGGGCTCCAACCGCCGACGACGGCGGCGACCAGCGCAACCCCGTGCGCCACCGTGAACGCGGTGATCAACCAGAGCAGCGTCGCGCGGCGCGTTACGCCGAGCAGCAACCCGATTACGAACAGAATGTGATCGGCGCCCCCCGGCACGATGTGCTGCACGCCGATCGACAGGTAGCGGGTAAACGTTGCCCAACCGCCGCGTGTCTCGAGCGGGTATTCATCGTTGGCCTGCGCGGCGTCGCCATTGGCTCGATCCAGATCACCCAAAGCCGAGCACAGCATCGGGTCCAAGCCTCCTTCGATGCAGAATTCGTCGTCCGGATGCGCGCTGAGCGGTGCCGCCAGCAGCATCAGCCACGTCAGCACCGCAAAGTGCAGACCGTGACACCACGAAACCAGCGGGCGAGTAGGCTGAGCGACGTTCATCGGCGCGAGTATATCGGCCACTGCGGTGTCGGCGCGCCTAGCTACCGAGCTGATACACCGCCAGTGCGCTTAGGTAGCCGACCGCCGTCATGTAAACCCAGGCGATGATTGGCCAGCGCCAGCTATTGGTTTCGCGCCGAATCGTGGCGACCGTGGCGGCACACTGCAGGCAGAACGCGTAGAAGAGCAAAAGGCCTGCGACCATTGGCAGCGTAAACAGCGTTCGCCCGTCGCTGTGCGTGGCGTTCGCCAATCGCGTCGACAGCGTGTCCTCGTCAGCCTCGGCGCCGAGCGCGAACGTCGTGCCAAGCACCGCAACAACGACTTCGCGAGCAGGGAAACTTGCAATCACTGCCGCCGAGACTCGCCAGTCCCAGCCGAGCGGCGCAAACAGCGGCTGCACCGACTTGCCAGCGCGGCCCAAATAGCTCTGTTCCAGTTGGCGCGCCGCGGCAACGTTGCTCAGCGTCGCGACCTCCGCTTCGAGCGCGGCGCCGGCAAGCGTCTGTTCGGCGGCGGCGATATCGCGCGCAAGGTTGGTTCGAATCGTTTCCGAACGCGGAAAATAGCCGAGCGCCCAAACGATGACAGCAACGGCGAAGATCACCGTTCCGGCACGGCGCAAAAATACCCGCGCGCGGGACAGCAGCTGCAATCCGACGGTCTGCAGATTGGGTCGACGAAATTCTGGGATCAGCAGCGCGAACGACGGCTTCGGGCCGCGCAACGCCGTTTTCTTGAGCAGCAGTGCCGTTGCGAGGCCACCGACGATGCCCGCCAGGTAGAGGCCGAACAAGACGAGGCCTTGTAGGTTCATGACCCCGACCTTGGTCGCCGGTACGAACGCCGAGATCAAAAGCGCGTAGACCGGCAGTCGAGCGGAGCACGTCATAAACGGCGCGGCGAGAATCGTTGCGATACGGTCGCGACGATTTGGGATGACACGCGTCGCCATGATGCCGGGTACGGCGCACGCAAAGCTCGAGATCATCGGGATGATCGACGTGCCGGAAAGCCCGACCGAACGCATCGCCCGATCCATCAAGTAGGCCGATCGGGCGAGAAACCCGGAATCTTCGAGCACGATGATGAAAAGGAACAGAATCAGGATTTGCGGCAGGAAGATAATGACACTGCCGACGCCGGCGATGATGCCATCGGCGACAAAGCTCGCGAACGCGCCGTCGCCGAGCCATGCATTGGTGGCCTCGACCAAACTGCCGGTTGTGCCGTCAATGAAATCCATCAACGGTGTCGCCCAAGCGAATACCGCCTGAAACACCACGGCCATGACCGCAAACAGCAAAGCCGTGCCGGCCCACGGTTGGTTGACGAGCCGCGCAAGGCCGTTGGTCCAGCTGGCCAGCATCGGCTGCGACTGCGTGACGTCACGCAGAACGTCGCGGGCCCAGTCGTAGCGCCGCTGCGCTTCGGCAGCGAGCGGCGGGACGTCACCGAAGACGGCCTCGCGCGCCGCGGCGAGCTTGGCATTGCCGTCCGCACCGAGTCGCTCGGCAACGTCAAGCGCGAACATGCTGTCGACGTCGATGAGCGCACGCTCTATTTCAATGCGGTTGAACGTACCGTCGAGTTCGGCGGCCAGACGGTTCGCGGCATCGCCGAGCTCAGGCCAAACGTCCGGCGCCGCCGGCGGCGCTTGGCCAGGTAGATCTACCAGCGCATCGCGCAAGCGATTTAGTCCTTGGCCCGTCGTCGCAACGACCGGGCAAATAGGAACGCCGCCC
Organism: Pseudomonadota bacterium; assembly: GCA_038534295.1. Taxonomy (GTDB): domain Bacteria; phylum Pseudomonadota; class Gammaproteobacteria; order Steroidobacterales; family Woeseiaceae; genus JBCAXA01. The sequence continues at coordinate 346,516 of JBCAXA010000004.1, read as the reverse complement.
AAGCGTTCGCTCAGCCGTTCGATATCAATGAGCGTCCCGGCACGATCCGCCGCATCGGTCATCGTCAGCGCCAGCAGCACGGGCTTGCCGAGCTCCATTAGCTGCTGGACTAGGGCCAGCGATTGGTACAGATGCGTTGCGTCGACGACGGCGAGAATGGCATCCGGCGCCGCCTCGTTCTCGATGCGACCGAGCGCAATATCGGCGGCGACGCGTTCCTCGAGCGAATGCGCACTCAGCGCAAACATCCCTGGGAGATCGATGAGCTCGAGACTTTCACCGGCGTGGTCGAAACGACCGACATGTCGTTCGACGGTAACGCCCGGGTAATTGCCGGTCTTTTGCCGCAGCCCCGTCAGCCGATTGAACAACGTGCTCTTGCCGCTGTTCGGGTTACCGAGTACAGCGACGCGGGCGGCAGGCTGCCGCCTTACGCTAATCGACTGTACGGGGATTCGGGCGCTGTCAGCCACCACTGGCAACAGGCGCGACGGTAAAACACCGCGCCTGTTCGCGTCGCAACGAGATGGCGTTGCCGAAGACGCGTACTTCGAGCGGGTCGCCGCCCAGCGCCGAACCGCCTAGTTCGACTTCTGTGCCTTGCACCAGCCCCAGCATCATCAAACGCTGCACCGCAGGATCGCGGCAATCGATGGCTTCGATGACATAGCGCAAACCGGATTTGATGGCGGACAGCTGCATGTTTCGGACACTCGAAAGATTCTGCGTAAATAGTAACGATTCGCATTAAGCTTCGCAATTCTCAGCCGACGACCTGTGAACCGAGTCTGCGTTCGTCGCGCGCCACGCACTGCACGGCGCAACTAGACATAACGGTCGCGTTCGTCCGTGCCATGAACCTGCTCGCTGAAATCACTCGACGGTTGGGCCGCTTCGCAAACGAACGCCGTCCGGATCAGCCGCCGACGTTGATCGGGCGCTTTGTACGTCGTTTACGGCGTCTTTGTGGTGGCGCTGCTGTTGCTTTTCGGCATTGAACTGTTCGGCGCGTCGGCGGCGTAAACGGCGATCGCTGCGTTAATGCTCGGCGCCTGCGTTGGATTTGCGGTGGACATCCGCAGTGCCGTCGATTGCTGGGTCCGCTTCGACAATGCGTGACTACGTCTGACCGCGCTGGCGATCCGCTAGCTGCGCTATCATGCCGCGCTCGTGCAACGCTGATCGGATCGTCTTATGCCCACTACTCTCATCACTGGCGTCAATCGCGGCCTTGGCCTTGAGCTTGCTCGCCAATATCTCGTCCGCGGATGGAACGTCATTGGGACGAGTCGGGCACCGGCGGAACATCTCGACCAGCTTGCGGCCGAACACGACCATCGATTGCGTCTGCTGCACGCCGATATGGCGGACATTGACGGACTGAGTCAGCTCGCGAGCGACGTCAAAGGTACGCCGATCGACGTTCTGTTGCTGTCCGCCGGCACGATGGGCACCGCCGATTTCGCCAATCAAGGCATGAACGTGGGCGGCTTCGGCCAAATCGACTACGCCGACTGGTCGTCTGTCATGACGATCAATGTGCTGGCGCCGATGCGACTTGCCGAGCTGTTGGTCGACGAGGTCGAGGCGAGCGAGCAGAAAAAGATCGTCGGAATGTCGTCAATGCTGGGGTCGATGGGCATGAACACCATCGGTGGCCTCTACGTGTATCGCACGAGCAAGGCGGCGCTTAACAGTGTGTTGCGTTCGCTGTCTTTCGATCTCGCCAAACGCGGTATCAGCGTTGCCGCCTTGCATCCAGGCTGGGTCCGCACCGACATGGGTGGCCCAAGCGCCACGCTATCGTCGGAAGAGAGCGTGCGCGGCCTGATAAACGTGATCGCCGATCTGTCGCCCGAGCGCAGCGGCGGGTTCTTCAGCTACGAGGGCGAGACCCTGCCCTGGTAGGCTGGATTGTATACAACGGCTGATCTAGCCAGGCGCACGTCTCGCCGCATTGGTGTTCCCTGCGGGGCGCTACGCGGCGCTGTATAGTGCTTGCCGTTCTTCAAAGCGCTAGGAAAATCCGGACGCTGCGCGAGCCAATGCAGGAGTTCTGTATGTACCGCGCCGTGTCACTTGTACGGTGTTGATTGTATACAATCGTCGGCTATACTCCGGCTGACGGGGAGCGCCGAGGCGTGGGCGCAAACACTCTCCAGGGGAGCATCCGATGAAAAGACTGTGTTTGTTACCGTCGCTGGCGACGGCTCTCGCGGCATTGCCCGTGACCATGTTGACGATCTCGCCTGCGTACGCGCAGCTCGAGGAAATTGTCGTCACCGCCCGGCAACGCGAAGAATCGCTGCAAGACGTGCCGGCCTCCATTACGGCGTTTACTGAAAAGGACATTGAACGGATCGGCGTCCAGCGCGCCGAGGACTTCATCGGGTTGACCCCCGGCGTCGTGCTGGTCAACACGGTCGAAGTCGGCGATACCCAGATGAGTATCCGCGGCCAGAATGGCGCGCGCGATGGCGAGACCAACTTCGCCCTGTTGATCGACGGGGTCCTTTACACCAACCCCAGTGCGTTCAACCGAGAATATGCAGATCTTGCCCAGATCGAGGTACTGAAAGGCCCCCAAGGCGCGCTGTACGGTCGTTCGGCCGCGGCGGGCGCCGTTATCGTAACGACTCGCAAGCCGACCAACGAATTTGAGTTTGACGCAGAGGTGGGCGTTGCCGAGTTCGACACCTTCACGTTTCAGGGCTCGGTCGGCGGTGCGTTGGTCGAGGACACTCTGTTCGCGCGCTTCAGCGTCGACGGCCGCGACACCTCGGGTTTTCTCACCAACAGTTTCCTGAATGACGACGTCGTCAACGACTATCAGAGCACGAGCTACTCGACGCGGTTTGTCTGGACGCCGAACGACAAGCTCGAAATCGACACCAAGCTGCGCTATGCCGACGTCGATGCTGCGTCGATTGCGTTCAACGCAGCATTCGCGCTGCCGGGTTTTGCGGCCTTGTTCGGCAACCCGGACTTCAACATCGACGTCAACGACCACAATTTTGTCTTTGCGCCGAACGTCGATCCCGAAAACGAGCAGGAAACCTTCGAAGCATCGGTCAAAGTCGATTACGACATGGATTGGGCGACGTTTACCGGTTGGGCGCTCTACAGCGACCAAGACCAGTTCTTCCTCGCTGACGGCACGTCGGGTGCGTTCGGCTTTTACTTCGGCGATCAGAGCTGTATCGACAGCACCGCTGCGCTGACCGGCTTTCCGGTGCAGTCGCCGACCTTTATCGGGCTCGATCCGGCGGGTTCCCTGTTTCCGCCCTACAGCCCGACGACCTGCGACGGCTATCAGTACCAAGAGCGCAATCAGGAGGATTTCAGCATCCAGCTGCAGCTGACGTCGCCGAGCGACCAACGCCTGCGTTGGCAGGCTGGCGTCTACGCGCTCGACATCGAACGCACCGTCGGCGTTGCGCAGCTGCTCGACGATGGCCGCGCCAGTGGCTCGCTGCCGCGTTCGTTCGTGAACCCGCTTACGGACGCCCTGGTACTCGATAACTTCGAAACGTCGGTTTTCGCGGTGTTCGGCTCGATCAACTACGACTTGACCGACACCGTCGAGCTCTCTGTCGCGGTGCGCTACGACGAAGAGGACCGGGACGTCTCGAACGACGTGCCGTCGCCAAGTCAGCAGGTCTCAACGCGTATCGACTACTGCGCGACGCTGCCGTCGGGCTTCTGTTCCTTTGACGGTGTGACGCCGCTTGGCGGCACGCCGCTGAATCCGGCGTTCATCACCGATTTCACCACCGGTATCGTGACCAACTCGATCGCCGATCGCAGCGAGACGTTCGACGAGTTTCAGCCCAAGGTCAGCTTGACTTGGGACGCGACGGACAACCTCACGCTGTTCGGCAGCTGGGGTATCGGCTTCAAGAGCGGCGGCTTCAACAATATCGGTGCCACCGAGACGATCCAGCTGTTTTTCGTCGATGCTGGTGCAAGCCTTGTCGCACCGCCGGAGATATTCCGCGAGGAAACGTCGAGTGCGTTCGAAATCGGCTTCAAGTCGCGGTTGTTCAATGACCGGGTCGATATCAGCGGTGCGGTATTCCAGACCGACGTCGACGACATGCAGTTCTTCGAATTTTTCGTTGGTCCTTTCGGTCTGTTGCGGGTGGTCGAGAATATCGACGAGGTCTCGATTACCGGTGCTGAGCTCGCCATCGATGCGCAAATCTCGGACAACTTCAGCATTAACGCCGGTGTGTCGGTGCTGGACACCGAGATCGAAGAAAACGCGATTCGGCCGTTTACCGAGGGCAATGAGGCGCCAAACGCGCCGGATTTGACCTACAACGTCGCGGCCCAGTACATCGCGCCGATCAACGAAGACCTGGAGTTCATCGGTCGCATTGAATACAGCTACCAGGGCGATGTCTGGTACCACACGGTCCAAGACGACGTCGTACCGGCCACGTTGTTCGGTGGTCCTGACGCGGATTTCAGCCGCTCGCAGGTCGATGGCTACGGTCTCACCAACATCCGCCTCGGGGTCGAAGGGGAGAACTGGCGCGTTATCGCGTTCGCCCGCAACCTGTTCGATGAGTACTTCGTCGCCGAGGTCATCTCGGCACCGGAGTTTGGTGGCTCGTTTGTGCATCCCGGTTCGGAACGCACGGCCGGCGTCGAGTTTGGGTTCAGCTTCCGCTAGCGGCGCGCTCCAGCTTCAGCGCATCAAAACGGCGCCCTCGGGCGCCGTTTTTTTGGCCTGAATTCAGCATGTTGAGTTGGGCCCGATTGGTGCAAATTCGTGCATGTTCCTGCAGATGCAACAGTGTCAAAGCTTAGTTACATTTGAAGCGTCATCTTTACTTGACATTTATTGGTGGCAGCGATAGCTTGAGTGCGCGCAAGCACATTTGACGAACTCACGTTTATGTTCATGCGGTTGGCCGGGGACGACCGAATGAACCTGAAAACGTGGGTGCGGGGGTTTGCGCATCTTTCTAAAAAATGACCTCGGAGAAAAAACATGGCTATGGACGATCCGGAGCGCCGCTGGCCAACCGGTCTAACGGTTAAAGAGTCGGAGGAGTTGCACAAGCACATCATCGACGGCACACGAGTTTTCGGTCTGCTGTCGATCATTGCGCATACGCTTGCCTACATCTATTCACCGTGGCTCGGCTAGGGGGAGCGCACCATGAATCAAAGCAGAATGTGGCTCGTCGTTAATCCGACAGTGGGAATCCCGGTATTCCTGGGTGGTGTTGTCATCATGTCATTGATCGTGCACTTCGCGATTCTGACGAACACTTCCTGGTTCCCGGCGTTCTTTGGCGGCTGAGAGGCCGAATTTAAGAAAACTGGCTGACGGACCGCCGGCGGTGACGCCGCCGGCGGCCGCCGACCCAACAATGGTCGATCCTTCGGGGCGGGTCGCGTGGGAGCAATGCCATGCTGGCAACCGTGCGTATGTTCGAGTCTGCGGAGAACGCCCGCCGCGCCCTCGACAAACTGGATGAAGAAGAACTGATCGGTGACGGTGCGTGGATCATCACGTCGGAACCGTCACGTCTTGCATCAGAGACGATCGCTGAGGCGATCGAAAAGGAACAACTACCGAGCTATTTTCAGCAGGTAGCGCGTCGTGCGCTCGAGCGTGGTCATAGTGTCGTCAGCGTCAAGCCGGTATTCGGCGTTGGCCGAGTTGTCGAGAGAACGCTTGATGAATTCGGGACCATCAATACCGACGAGCTGCCCGAGTATCTGCCGCCAAATCCGGCGCCATTGTCCGACTTTCTCGGCTGGCCAACTTTGGCGTCTTATCAATACACGTTCAATGCCAAACAAATTACCAGTCGGACCTGGTTTCTGACGACGGGTCGGCAAGGTCGTTACCTCCTGAAGCCGAATAGACCCTGGCTGCCCGGCATGACGATTAAGCGTAGACCGCCAGGTTGGCCGTGGAGCATGTTTCTGCCGGCCTTGGCAAAGTCCAAGCCGTTCCTGCCAGGGATGACGATTAAACGCAGACCAGCGGGTTGGCCGTGGAGCGTGTTTTTGCCGTCGCTCGTCAATAACCCGGCGCCACTGTCGAGTTTGTTCAATCTGCCGTTGCTGACCAAGCGCGACGACAAGAAAGACAAAAAATAGGAGCACATAGCACGACGTCGCCGGCGTATTGACGTACCGCCCGGCGACGGCGTCTACGGGGAGACGCAACGCATGACCTCATTGACGCATCGATTGGCCAATGTCTGGGTGACGCTGGGTCCGCGGCTCATGCCGTTTGCCGACATCGTCACGCCAGACATGTCGCTCAGTCGTCTGCTGCGTTTGTCGCTGTTCCAGGTGTCGGTCGGTATGGCGCTGGTGCTGCTCGTTGGCACGCTGAACCGCGTCATGATTGTCGAGCTTGGCGTGCCGGCATCGATCGTCGGCATCATGATCGCGTTGCCGCTGGTGTTCGCGCCGTTTCGGGCGCTGATTGGCTACCGCTCCGACACGCATCGCTGCGAGCTCGGCTGGCGCCGCGTGCCGTTCATCTGGAAAGGCACGCTGCTGCAGTTTGGCGGCTTCGCAATCATGCCGTTCGCGTTGTTGGTACTCGCCGGCAAGGGCGAGGCCCACAATGCGCCGCTATGGATTGGTCACGGCGCCGCGGCGCTGGCCTTCCTACTCGTCGGCGCCGGCGTGCACATCGTGCAGACCGCCGGACTCGCTCTTTGCACGGATCTGACGCCACCCAAATCGCACGCGCGGGTCGTCGGCTTGATGTACGTCATGCTGCTGCTCGGCATGATCGTCAGCGCGTTGGTGTTCGGACGCGCACTGGAAGACTTCAGTCCTGGGCGCCTGGTTCAGGTCATCCAGGGCGCCGCAATCGCGACGTTGATATTAAACGTGACGGCGATGTGGAAACAGGAGTCTCGCGATCCGCCGCGCGGTCGCCCGCAGCCGGCACCCGACCCGACGTTTCGCGAGTCTTGGGCGCAGTTTTGCCGCGGCCGAGATGCCGTGCGTCGGCTCGCGATCGTCGGCGTGGGTACGATGGCATTTGCGATGGCCGACATTTTGCTCGAACCGTTTGGCGGCCAGGTGCTCGACCTCACCGTCTCGGCGACCACTAAGCTAACCGCGCTGCTGGCGTTCGGCGGTCTGCTCGGGTTTTGGTTTGCTTCTTGGATCTTAGGTCGCGGTGCTGATCCCTATCGAATCACCTGGGTCGGCGCCTTGATCGGCATTCCGGCGTTTGCTTTCGTAATCGTCGCCGCCAGCGTCAGTACGTCCAGTCTGTTTTTGGCCGGCAATTTCCTGATCGGTTTTGGTGGCGCGATATTCGGCCACGCCACGCTGACCGCAACGATGAACCAGGCCCCGGAAAAACAGGCCGGGCTGGCAATCGGTGCATGGGGCGCGGTGCAGGCGACCGCCGCCGGTGTCGCGATGGCGCTCAGCGGTACCATTCGCGATGTCGTCAACATGCTGATGGGTGCCGAGCGCGGGCTCTGGGGCTTTGCCGACCATGCCACCGGCTATCTCGTCGTCTACGCGCTCGAGATTGTGCTGCTGGTCGTTACCGTCATCGCCGTGATGCCGTTGCTCCGCCGCAAACTTACGTCACGCCGCGTCGTTGCGACAACACCGCCAGGCGAGAGCGCAGGAGAATCCGCATGAGTGTTCGCGACATACTTGAGCATCCGCACCCTGTGCTGTCGCGACGCGCAGCACCGGTGACGGCTTTCGATGCCGGCCTCAACGGTGTGGTTGATGATCTGGTCGACACGCTCGCAGCGACGCCGGGTCTTGGCCTGTCGGCCCCGCAAATCGGTGCGTCGTTCAGTGCCTTTGCGCTGCAAGGCTTGGACGACGACGTTAGCCTATTCGTCAATCCGCAAATTTTGGACCGCGCCGGCTTTTGCGTTGTCGAGGAACGCTGCTTGAGCGTGCCCGGCGTCAGCGCCAACGTCTTTCGCGCGGCTGCCATACGCATTCGCGCTCAGGACCGTGCCGGTGAAGTCTTCGAGCGCGAGCTGTCGGGCATGCCGGCGGTGTGTTTTCAGCACGAGCTCGATCATCTCGACGGCATGATCTTTCTGGATCGAATTTCGACGGTACGCCGGTGGTTCGCGACCGCGCGCCGCAAGCCAGCGCAGGTCGAGTCGATCACGCAATACGACTAGGGCACGAGATGCGCCGCTACTCGGCGCGTTTCGAGCGATTTCGCACTGGCCAGGGCGGCGCGCTTCGTAGCGCCGTCCGGCGCTGTTCGAAATGCGCGAGCATTTCGGCGAAGGATTTGTCGGCGCTGCTCGCGGCGATCGGCGTGAGTCGCTCGATCAAGCGCTCGACGGCTTGCAACGACCCAAGCTCTGCAGCCATTAGCTCCAGATTGATCACGACTTCCGCGTCACTAATATCGTCAAAGGCGACTGAGAAATACAGCGTCGTGTCGTTTTGCTGCAGCGCGAACGTCGCTTGCCCGTTGTCATTCGGGTCCGGTGTGTCGCTTACCCAGTCCGCTAAGGTAACCATGGCATCGGGCAGCGCTTCGTAGCTCACCTCACCGAAGCGGTTTTTTGCGATAGTCGCTTGCGTAACGTCCAAAATCGCCGCAAGACTCAAATTCGAAAAAAAATCCGCGGCCGAATACCCCTCTCGTTCAATTTCATTCAAAAGCGCGACTGCTTCTTCAATATCCACGGGATTCCCGTAGCCGGTGCGCAGCTGGAACGCTCGAAGCGCTTTTGCGTGTACCAGCCCCATGCTTGCAGCACGCTCCGTCCAATAGGCGATTTGGCGTTCGCGGTCGCCGCGAAAGTACTCACGATGCAGATTGATTAGGTTATAGGCCGCAACGGATTCGCCCTTGGCGACCGCTTTTCTGAGGTTGAACTCGGCGAGCTGGTCATTGATTGGTAGCCCGTGGACACCGTGCAGGTGTGCATAGCCCAATTCATTGAGTGCCTCGCTCTGGCCCGCGTCCGCTGCTTGCCGCAACCAGTACAGCCCCGGCGAATCCAGTCCATCAACCCGGCTAACGTCGGTGCCGAGGTAGTGCTCGGCTAGTAACCATTGCGCCGCCGCGTCACCGGATTCCGCTTTTCGGACGAGTGAAAGATCGTCATCGCGAAAATGGTCGAAACTCTCACTAACGTCGTTCTGAGCGGCCCACTGCCAAAAGTCTTCCCATACGGGTTCGATGCCGCGTTGTTCGACCCAATGTTGCCCCTGTGTGTAGCGGTCTAGCCGCTCGAGCATGCCGTCGTCGGCATTGTCGCCGGCTTTTGTGATCGCCTCACGCTGCGTCGCAACGGCCTCGATCGTATTGCCGCGAGCGGCTTGAGCCGCAGCCAACGTGTCGAGGTAATCAGCTGGTCGGTTGCTCGAATCCGCAGCGCGAGAAGCATAGGCGATCGCAAGTTCAGCCATGGGTTCGAAGACGATTTCCTGCGTTGCGATTGCCCACGCCGCGTTATTCAGCAGCGTTGCGTTTCCTGGGTCGGCCCGTATGGCGTTGCGGATAACTCGAAAGTCATCGGAACTGAGCCCAAACTCGGCAATGAGCGTGACGACCGAGGACCAGGCCATCGCTTCGGACGCAATGGCATCTTCGTGTAAAACGTACGCCCGTGTCGTGCCATCGGGTCGACGTACTAGCCACGCATGTTCGCCCGACTCGATGTGGCTGTAGCCGAGTTCTTCCAGCGCTCGTCTGGCGGCCAGCAGCGGCGTGGCAGCTCGAAACACTGGGTCGAGTTGATCTTTGATGAACCAATAGTCACCAAAGTTTGGGGCTTCGCTTTGTACCCGTTGGGCAACCGCCGGTGCACTAGAAACTAGAGCGAGCCCGACGGCGATCAGCAAATAACGCAAGACGAAACGGCGGCGACCAAAAGTACTCTCGCTTACCGTGCCGAACCGCATCGTGACGCTGTGTGCTCGTTGAGTTCTAGATAATCTCGCGGGCGCGCAGGTCGGCTTGAGCCTCACCCGATAGCCCCAAAATGTCGCCGAACACTTGCTCGTTGTGCTCGCCGAGATCGGGGCCAGCGTGACGCACCGACCCAGGCGTTAGCGACAATTTCGGGAATACGTTCTGCATCGCGAGTTCGCCGAACTCGGGGTGGGCTAGCTTGATAATGGCATCGCGTGCTGCGAAATGCGGGTCTTCGAGCATGTCGGGCGCACGGTAGATCTTGCCGACCGGAACACCGGCCTCTTCCATCAGCGCGGTCAGTTCTTCAGCCGTCTTGGTCTTCGTCCACTCGCCGATCAGTTCGTCGAGTTCGGTTTGATGCTCGCCACGACTGTGGTGTGAGTCGTAGCGCGGATTATCGGCCAGCTCGGGTTGGCCCATGGCCTGGGTAAAGCGGCGAAAGACCGTGTCTTGGTTGGCGGCGATCAGAATCATTTTGTCGTCGCTGGTCGGGTAGACGTTGGACGGCGCGACATTCGGCAGGATCGAACCAGTTCGCTCGCGGACATAGCCCGCGTGGTGATATTCACTGACGAGCGACTCCATCATTGCGAGCACGGCTTCGTAAATGGCGGAGTCGACCACCTGTCCTTGGCCCGTGCGTTCGCGATGATGCAGCGCCGACAGCGCGCCTACGGTTGCGAACGTCGCCGCGAGTGAGTCGCCAATACTTATGCCCATGCGGCTAGGTGGCGTCGTGGGATCGCCAACAACGTAACGAAGACCGCCCATCGCCTCACCGATCGATCCGTAGCCCGCACGTTTCGAGTACGGCCCGGTTTGTCCCTGTCCGGACACCCGAATCATAATGAGGCCCGGATTGATCTCTCGCAGGGTTTCGTAGTCGAGTCCCCAGCGCTCCATCGTGCCAGGGCGAAAGTTCTCGAGCAGAAAATCACTTTTGGCCACGAGATCCCTAATGATCTGCTGACCTTCGGCGACGCGACAATTCACCGTAATCGACTTCTTGTTGCGGGCAACGATCGGCCACCACAGCGACTTGCCGTTGCCGGCTTTTTCCTGCCCCCAAACGCGCATCGGGTCACCCATGCCTGGCGCTTCGACTTTGATGACTTCCGCGCCCATGTCGGCCAACAGTTGGCCGCAGAACGGCCCCGCCAGCAGGCTACCCAGCTCGATCACACGCAAATCGGTCAGCGGACCGCTTCTGTTTTCGGTGTTGTCACTCGTCATGGCCGTTCCGTGTATACAATTTCCGGCAAAATCGGCGCAATGCGCCGTGCATATCCCCAAACCCGGGTATAATTGTATACAATTTGTGAAAGAGCGACCAGATTCAGGAGCTTCCCATGAGCGCGATCACGCTCGTTGACGTCTCACCACGCGACGGCCTGCAAAGCGAGCATCAAATTCTGCCGACAGCCAGCAAGGTCGAGTTGATCCGCCGTTTGGCGGCAGCCGGCATTCGTGCCCTGGAAGCGACGAGCTTCGTGAATCCAAAGCGCGTTCCGCAAATGGCCGACGCGGCTGATGTCATGGCAGCGCTAAACGCCGAGCCGATGCCTGGACTCAACCGCATCGGCCTCGCATTGAACGTCAAAGGCTGCGAGCGTGCGATCGACGCTGGCGTCGACGAGGTGGGCTTCGTGTTGGTGTCTACCGATACGTTCAGCCAGAAGAATCAGGGCGCGCCGGTTAGCGCGTCCATCGAAATTTGGAAAGAAATCCAACGCCGCTGTCGCGATGCAGGCGTGCGCTGCAACGTGCTCGTTGCCTCTGCGTTTGGTTGTCCGTTCGAGGGCGAGGTTCCGGCCGATCGGGTCATCGAGCTGGCCGATCTGTTGCTCGAAGCCACCCCAGACACGTTTGGCGTCGCCGACAGCATCGGTGTCGGCGTCCCGCGCCAGATGCAAACGGTGATCTCGCGGCTTGCGGAACGCGTCGGCGATATTCCCATTCGCGTCCATCTGCACGACACCCGCAATACCGGCATCGCCAATGCTCTGACGGCCATTGAGTACGGTGCGACGTTGGTCGACGCGAGTACCGGCGGTATCGGCGGCTGCCCGTTCGCACCGGCAGCCACCGGCAACATCGCGAGCGAGGATCTGCTTTACGCGCTCAATCGTAGCGGTATCGAAACTGGCGTCGACATTGACGCTATTCTCGAGACGGCCGACTGGCTCGAGGGCGAGCTTGGTCATGACGTCCCGAGTTCACTGTCGCGGGCCGGCGTGTTTCCGCGCAAGGTGGCCTAGCAAAGGAGTGGCAATGAGCGCCGCAAGGAAAGCCTACGACATCATTCGCGCGGACATCATTGAAGGGCGCTACGCGCCGGGCGATCGCATTACCGAAGGTGAGGTAGCGACGACGGCGGCGGTCAGCCGCACGCCGGTTCGCGAAGCGCTGCACCGCCTCGAGGCTGAAGGGCTGATTCGCTTTGTTCCGAACCAAGGTGCATTCGTCGCGAGTTGGGGCGTTGAAGAAGCCGAGGAGATTTTCGAACTACGCGCGCGACTTGAGTGCTATGCCGTTGAACTCTGCGCGCAGCGTGCCAGCGACGCGGCGCTTGCCGAGCTTCGCGATCTGGCGGAGCGGCAGCTGGTTGCCGCTACCGAACGGCCGCGCGGCTACTTGAAGAAAATCGCCGATCTCAATTCGCGGTTTCACACCGCGCTGCTGCACGCGTCGAACAGCGAACAGCTGCGCGCATCGATGGCAACGCTCGCCAACGCGCCGCTGGTGTTCCAGACATTTCGCGATTATTCCGAAGAATCACTGGCACGCAGTGCTCGTCATCACCTCGAATTGGTTGAAGCGCTCGAAGCGCGTAACCCCGATTGGGCGGCCGGCGTCATGCGCGCGCACATCTACGCGGCGCGTTCGGTGTTTCGTAACGTCCATCAATCGCGCGAACGCGCGCTGGGGCAGAAGACGGCCTGACGTGTTAGGCAGGTCTTGCTCAGGCGTGTTGTCCTAGTTGGCGGTCAACGATGAATATCTGCGTATTTTCTGGCTCGAGCGGCGGACGCCGCGACAGTTACCGTAATGCCGCAACGGCATTGGGTCGAGCGCTCGCTGCAAGAGATATCGGTCTCGTGTACGGCGGCGCTCAGGTTGGCCTAATGGGCGCGGTGGCTGACGCCGTGCTGGCCGATGGTGGCAGTGCCATCGGCGTGATTCCTGAGTCGCTTGCAGCCGTCGAGATAGCCCACCAGCGCCTCACGGAACTCAAGATCGTAACGACTATGCACGAGCGCAAAGCCGATATGGCCGCGCGTTCGACCGCTTTCATCGCGCTACCGGGCGGCATCGGTACTCTAGAAGAGATGTTCGAAGTTTGGACTTGGTCGCAGCTCGGTATTCACGCCAAACCGGTGGGTCTCTTAAACGTCGACGGGTACTACGACGCCTTGCTCGCGTTTCTCGACCACACGTCCAGCGAAGGCTTCGTCAAACCGCTGCATCGGGAGATGTTGCTGACAGACACCGATCCGGGCAGCCTCATCGACCGCTTGCTTGCCACCGAGGTACCGGTCGCAAAGAAATGGGTGGAGCCATAAAAAACCCTGCCAGGCGCGGGCCTGGCAGGGTTGTTCGAGCATTGCGCTAACGCTAAGCGGCTTTGCGCTTGGTACGCGCTTTTGTCTTCGACTTAGCCTTCGCCTTAGTCTTTTTGTTGTTGGCCTTACGTTTTGCCTTCTTCTTGGTCGGCGCCGGTTTTTCCATTGCCGCAGTCACCCAGGTCTGAAATTCAGGTTGCTCCGGCGGGGTGAGCCCGGTCTCGCGCTTGCAGCGCGCTTTCAGCTCGTTGATCTTGCCGCCAAAGTCGAACATCTTCGGTTTGCCACGGGCCTTAGCCATTTTCGCGCGTAGCGCGTCAGTGCGTTTTTCGTTGACCGTCATGTCACTGTTGAGCACGACGCCGTAACGGCGCGCGCCTTTCTCAGTAACGAGCCCTGCCTTGACGTCGAACGCGACCCGTTCGGCCGGACGCTGTAGCGGGTCGCCGCAACCGCCGCCGCCCCAGGTGTTGAAGTACAGAAGGTCGTTGGCCTCGACTTTGATGCGGTCGCACTTTGACGGGAGTTTTTCGATGCTGCCGTCGGCTCGGTGCAAGAGTTTTTCCGAGCGCCGGCCCGGCAGGCCGCCGTTGACGCCCCACGGGTAGGTCAGCCAGCGATCGTCGTGAATCGAAATCTCACCGGGCTCTAGGAAGCGGTAGCCCATGCTGAGGCCGTTGCCGCCGCGGTGCATGCCAGGCCCGCCCGAATCCGGGATGGTTTCGTAGACTTCGATGCGCAGCGGAAAATAGCTTTCGAGAAACTCGTTCGGCACGTTCGTGAAGTTTGGCCACAGCGAGTGACCGTCCGGGCCATCGCCGAATGGCTTGCCCGGGATGCCGCCGAAGCCGATCGAGTAGAGCTGATACCACTCTCCGTTCTTGTCGTAACCCGAATACATAAAGTGCGGGCTGTCGGAGAAGCCGGCGCCGCACAAAAAGTCCGGATTGCCTTGGCCGAGCAACCCACCGAGCACGTCGAAAATCCGGCCGAGCGCATGCGTGCGGCAAGACAACGCGGCCGGTTCTTTGGGTTTTAACAGCGTGCCTTCCGGAATGCGCACTTCCATCAGGTCGTAGAAGCCGTCGTTGAACATGATCTGCGGGTCGAACACCATGATCATGTAGACGCCGCAGAACATCTTGAACATCTCTTCGTTCAAGTAGAAGTTGATCGAGCTGATTGACTGTGGGTCAGTGCCGTCAAAGTCGAAAATGACTTTGCTGCCCTCGCGCCACATCGAGCATTTGATCTTGTACGGGCCCATGCCGAGACCGTCGTCGCAGATGAAATCTTCGAAGTACTGTTTGGTGGTCGGTATCGTGTTCTTGATGAGCTTGCCCATCGCACGCTTGTTGCGATCGAGCAATTCGTCGAGCGCCGAATAGAACACGTCGTCGCTAAACCGTTCGGCGAGTTCGATTACCCGTTTCTCCGCCGTACGGATAGCGGCGACCAGCGCGTTGAAGTCACTGCGGTTCCAGTGCGGCAAGCGACAGTTGTGCATGATGACGTTCAGAAGATCACTCTGCAGCTCGTCGTTCTTGTAGATTTTCGTCGGCGGAATGCGGATGCCTTCCTCGAAAATCTCGCGCGCATCGGTTGGCAGCGAACCTGGCACCTTGCCGCCGACGTCGGTCATGTGACCGAACATGGCGGCGTAGGCAATCAGTCGCCCATCTTTGAAGATCGGCCGCAGCAGCAGCCAGTCGTTGATGTGGCTGATCGCACCGTTGCAGGCATACGGGTCCGTGGTCAGGAACATGTCGCCTTCTTCGATGGTGCCGTCGTACGCCTCTTTGAAGCCGTGAATGAAGCTGCCGAACTGGCCGACGACCATTTTGCCTTCGAGGTTGGCGATCATCGGGAATTCGTCGTGCTGCTCGCGGATACCCGGCGACATCGCGGTGCGGAACAGCACGGCGTCCATCTCGTAACGCGCGTTTTGCATCGCGTTTTCGATGATGTCGAGCGTAATCGGGTCCAGGTCGACGCGATTGAACGGGCGGGGCTTGGTTTCTACGATTGTTGCGGGCATGGCGCTACTCCTCGGGCTCCGTTCAAGCGATGGGGTTGATCAGGATACTGCCATACGCGTCCACAGTTCCTTCGTGGCCCGGCAGGATGACGGTGGTTGAGTCCATTTCCAGCACGATCGACGGTCCTTCGATGACGTTGCCGGCTTTCAGTTTGGATCGATCGTATAAGGTCGCGGTCTGGTCTTTGCCGTCCATGAATACCGGACTGGAACCGATCGACGCATCGGTGGCCGGAATGCGGCTGCCTGCGGCGAGCTTCGTCGCTGCGATGCTCGCTTCCTTGCCCTGCGCGACGGCGCGCAGGTTAACGAGCTCCTTGTCGCTGTCGAGCGCGAACGTGAACAGCTGCTTGTGCATGTCATCGAATTGATCGCCGATGACATCGAGACCTTTCTTCTTGAGATCTGCCAGTTCGAAGTCGACGCTGAGCTGTAAGCCTTGACCGTGGTAGCGGATATCGACTTGGTACGTGACCGAGCGGTCTTTCGCGGCGACGCCTTCTTTCTCGAGGGTCTTTTCGGCCTTTTTCGCCAGCTGCTCGAAAATCTTCACGACCTCGGCAACGCTGGTGTCCGGGAACCGGCGGATAAACGTGCGCGATGCCTCGTCACGGACGCGGGTGGTCGCATCGCCGTATGCGCAGAGTACGCCGGGGCCCGGCGGGATAATGACCGGCCAGCTGTTCATCAGCTTGCCGAGCGCGTTGGCGTGCAGCGGCCCGGCGCCGCCAAAACCGATCAGCGCGAAATCGCGCGGGTCGTAGCCTTTTTCTACTGAAACCAGGCGCAGCGCGCCGTACATATTCTCGTTGACGATATCGACAATGCCGGATGCCGCCTGCTTGATAGACAATCCCAAGGCTTCGGCGACCGGTGCAACGGCTTTCTCGGCAAGGTCCTTGCGAATTTCCATGTCGCCGCCGAGCCGAACCTCCGTCGGCAAGTAGCCAAGCACGACATTTGCGTCGGTGACCGTTGGGGCTTCGCCGCCTTTGTTGTAGGCGGCAGGGCCGGGTACCGCGCCCGCGCTCTCGGGACCAACCCGCAGCGCGCCGGTTAGTTCCGGTACGTGTGCGATCGAGCCGCCACCGGCGCCGACCGTACGCACGTCAACCGATGACGCGCGCACCGTGACGTCGCCGACGGTCGTCTCGCGGCGCAGCTGCGCCTTACCGGACTGCACGAGTGCGACGTCGGTCGACGTGCCGCCCATGTCAAACGTGAGCAAGTTGTCGAAGCCCGCTTGTTTGGCCGCCCAGACAGCGCCCGTTACGCCACCGGCCGGGCCGCTCATCAGCAAATTAACCGGATAGGCTTCGGCGGTTTTCGACGACGCCATGCCACCGTCCGAGCGAAGGATGTGAAGTTTCACGTCCTTCATGGTCTTTTTCAGTTTGCGCTGCAGATTGCGCACGTAGCTCGAGACTTTCGGGCGGACGTACGAGTTGGCGACCGTCGTGATCGTGCGTTCGTATTCCTGCATTTCCGGCACGACGTCGGAGGACAGTGAAACGGGCACACCCGGCAACGCCTTCTTCGCGAGCTTTTCCACCTCGCGTTCGGTGGCGCCATTGGCGTAGGAATTGACCAGCGAGACGGTCAGCGCCTCGATGTTCTCACCCTTCAGCGCTTTGAGCTGGCGCGTGAGGTCGGTCTTTTTCAGCTTGCGCACCACGGCGCCATCCGCGCCCATGCGCTCGTCGGCTTCGACGGTGCACGCGAGTGGGGCGATCGGGTCGCTCTTGTTGTAGATCACCCAGCCGCCGAGCCCGCCGGGTACGAACGACCGCGCGATCTGCAGCACCTGCTTATAGCCTTTGGTCGTTACCAGGCCGACTTTCGCACCGCTACCGGTGAGCACCGTGTTGGTCGCGACCGTCGTGCCGTGCATGACGTTTGAGATAGCCTCCGGATCGATTCCGGCATCGCCGCAAATTCGTTCAATACCGTTCAGCACGCCGACTGACGAGTCTTCGGGCGTACTGGGGACTTTCGCGGTGTACGTGTGGCCGGACGCTTCATCGACCAACAGCAGGTCGGTAAACGTACCGCCGACGTCGACGCCGAGACGATAGGACATGGCGTTGCTACCTCATTTCGGTGACAGAACGCCCTCCGCGTGCGGCGCTTTTGTGGCGTGTTTTCGACGGGAGGGAACCTTGCCGATTGTATACAATGGCCGATTGAGGTGCTAGCGAGAACGCCGCTAGGGCCATGGATCGCCGCTACTACAGGCGGGATTGTATACAGTCCGTGGGACGATGAATGCGATGAATAAACCCTTGCAAGGTATCCGGGTGCTTGCTGTCGAGCAGTTTGGCGCCGGTCCCTACGGCTCGATGTATCTCGCCGATCTCGGCGCTGAAGTCATCAAGCTCGAGAACCGCCGTTTCGGCGGCGATCCCGCCAGGCAAACTGGCGAGCACGTGCTGGCCGACGACGACAGCGCTTATTTTCAGGCCTTCAATCTCAACAAGAAAAGCGTCACGCTGGATCTCAAGCACCCGGATGGACAGCGGGTGCTGCACAAGCTGGTCGACACCGCCGACGTTGTTTGGAACAACCTTCGCGGCAACCAACCGGCGAGGCTCGGACTCGATTACGCAAGCCTAAAGGCGCTAAAGCCGTCAATCATCTGCACGCACATATCAGCGTACGGTCGCGACAACGATCGGGCCGACTGGCCTGGCTACGATTATCTGATGCAGGCCGAGTGCGGTTTTCTCGATCTTACCGGCGAGCCCGACTCGCCGCCGGCGCGCTTCGGTCTCTCCATGATCGATTTCATGACAGGTGTGGTCGCCGCGTTCGGGACCTTGGCCGCGCTGCTCGCCCGCGACCGGGACGGCGGTTGCGACGTCGACGTCAGCTTGTTTGACGTCGCGCTGCATCAGCTGACCTACCCCGGCACGTGGTACATGAATCACGGTGTTCATACCGGCCGAATCGCGCGCAGCGCACATCCAGCCAACACGCCCGTGCAGCTCTACAAAACGGGCGACGGCTGGATATTCATCATGGCGATGACGCAGAAATTCTGGGAGCTGCTGATCGAGACCTTAGGCCAGCCGGAGCTTGCCGACGACGAGCGCTTTGCGACGATGGCGGCGCGCAGCCGCCACCGTGATGTCTTGACGCCGATTCTCGACGACGCGTTCTCGCTCGATTCCACCGCCGGATGGATCGAAAAGCTGCAGACCAAAGTGCCGGTGGCACCGGTCTACGATTTGCCGGACGCCCTCGACAACCCATTCGTTCGCGACATCAACATGATTCAGGAGATGCCGCACCGTACGGCGGGCACCTACCGCGCCTTGCGCAGCCCGCTGAAGTGGAACAACGAACGCTTCGCCGCGACGCCAGGCAACGGTCTGGGGGCCGACAACGACGACATTCTCGGTGACGAGCTCGGGCTCGCCGAGGAAATCACGGATCTCAAGGAATCCGGCGCTATTTGACGAAACCTCGGCGCGTGCAGCTAGCGACGAGATCGGCGTCGGCGGCGGCGTAATCCGCGGTGCGATAATCCGGTCTCGATAAGGGTTACGGCTGGATTGCTGAGCACCACTCTTGGATTTCCTCGCTACACACGAGAACACCGTGCGGCTGGCCGTCTTTGCCGGCGTGCTGCTGCTGATGGCGTTGCTCGAGGCACTGTTCCCGCGCCGCGCCCGCGTCCAGTCGCGTGTGCGCCGCTGGGCCAGCAACCTGGGGCTCATCGCCATCGATACGCTGGCGCTGCGCTTGGTATTGCCGATCGTCGCGGTCGGTATGGCCGCCTTTACCGCCGAACGTGGCTGGGGTCTGTTAAATCTCGTTGCCTGGCCAGCGTGGTTGGAAATCGTGTTGGCGGTGGTCGTCCTCGACATGCTGATCTACTGGCAGCACGTTGCGACGCACCACATTCCCTGGCTCTGGCGGCTGCACAAAATTCACCACGCTGATCGCGATTTCGACGTGACCACCGGTATCCGCTTTCACCCGGTCGAAATCATCCTGTCGATGCTTTACAAGTTTGTTTGCATCATCGTGCTGGGACCGGCGGTCGCTGCGGTCATTCTGTTCGAAGTGCTGCTGAACGGCTGCGCGATGTTCAATCACGCAAACGTACGGTTGCCGGCCTGGTTTGATCGGTGTTTGCGGCTCGTCATCGTAACGCCCGATATGCACCGCGTGCATCACTCGGTGGTGCCGACCGAGACGAACAGCAACTACGGCTTTTCGCTGTCGTGGTGGGACCGCTTGTTTGGTACCTACATACCCCAGCCACAAGCCGGTCATGACGGCATGACCATTGGCCTTGCGCAGTATCAGGACGAACGGCCGGCCAGTCTTGCGTGGATATTGACGGTACCGTTTCGGTCGGAAAAACGGCAGCGCTCGATCGGGTCGAGGACCAGAAGTCGGCTTGACGGTCGCTAGGCGCGGTTGAACCGGCCGACTAGTGCCTGGCGAGGAATGGAAACAGAAGCTCGTTAAAGGCGATCTTCTCCGCCTTGCCGGCAACGACGTGCGCGACCTCATCCATGGTTACGCCTTCGGCATTCGGCAGACCTTGCTCGAGCGGTAGCGTCGACCACGGCCCGGTGATGGTGTCGCGTCCGGCGTGCACCACCAAGGTCGGGCAGGTGATTTCGCCGAGCCGATCGCGAATGTCGTGCGTGTTGCAGGCATCGATAAATCGCAGGTGTGCGTCGAGCCGGCCGTTCAATGCGCCCCAAACACCGGACGGACCGAGCAGCTTGTCGCGATTGACCTCGTAGTAGTCCGGTCGGAACGACATCGCGGCGACCATTTCCTGAAAAGCCGCGAAGCCGGCGTGTTTATGGATGTTGCCGAAGCCATTGAGAATATCGGTCAACGTTTTGTCGGCATGCACCCAGCAGCCCATGTTGACCATGCAGCGCACGAGGTCCGGACGCTTCAGCGCAACCCAGTGACCGATGCACGCACCGATGCCGACGAGCCCGATAAAATAAACCTCTTGCCAGCCAAGATGATCGAGCAGGGCGATCATGTCGTCGGCGTGCAGTTCGGTTGTTGCAGGCACTGACGGGTCGTCGTCGGATTCGCCGATGCCGCGATAATCGACGATAAGCACCTGATGATCGTCCGTGATACCGCGCGCGAGGAAATGCTCGCGCCCATGACAGAACGTGTCCCACCCGCCGATATAGACTGCCGGTTTTCCGCTACCGTGAACTTCGTAGTACATCTGGTGGTTGTTGATCGTTGCGATCGGCACAGATTTGCTCCCGAGCGCCATCGCGCCCGTCTGGTTGTTCGAGAGTCGGCGTTAGGCGCTGGCGCGTTGGCCGAAGTTTCTTTCGAGATGCTCGATGACGTGCTCGAGCGTGACCACGTCGGCATAGCGCCGGCCTACGTCGCGAAGATTGTCGTCGTGCGCGCCGGCTTCCTGATCGCCGCAGCAAGACTCTGGCACGATCACGCGGTAGCCGTACGAGAAGCCGTCAACGATCGAGGCGCGCACACAGCCGGACGTCGTGCAGCCCGTGATGATGGTCGTGTCGATGCCGAGTTTGGTTAGCCACGTCGCGAGCGGCGTACGAAAAAAGATCGACGGCGCCGTCTTTAGGAATTCGAAGTGGTATTCCGGGTCTGAGATCCGCGGATCGATGGCGGTGGCTGGATGTCCGTAGAAAAAGCTGCCGTCGTAGAGCGCCGGGATTTTCCAATAGCTCATGTCGTCAGCGTTCTTCCAGGCGGTTCGGCACGACGCCACCGGTATTTCGCACGCTTTCGCAACGCTGAGCAGTTTGGCGGTGTTTTCGACGGCACGCTGCACATGATCCGAGCGACCGATTGGGTACTGCGGGTCGGTGAATCCGCACTGAAAATCCACGACCAAAACAGCGGGCCGACGACCGAATCCGACGTCCTGGCCACCGTAGGTGGCGGCTTCGAACTGACTCACGATGCTCTCTCCGGTGCGTGCGGTGGATCTCTATTTCAGCTAAATTGTCCGAACATTTCAATGCTGTCGGGATTCACCCTGTGAACCAGCCCACCTTCGTCGACCGCTTCAGCCAATGCGTTGACGTCCGTCCGGACGACACCGCGCTCGTTATCATCGACATGCAGAACGCGACGGGCAATCGAAGCATGGGGCTAGGTGCGCTGCTGGCGGCTGAAGGCAAAGCCGAGTCGGCCGACTACCGATTCTCGCGTATCGAAAACGTGCTGGTTCCGAACATCAGCCGGATGGCCGCGGCGTTTCGCAAGGCTGGTGCACCGGTTATCTACGTGACCTACGGCGCGCACCTTCCCGACGCCAGCGATGTGCCGGACCACATCGCTGGCATCGTTAAAGCGACGAACAACATTGCGGGGCGGCCGGAGCACGAAGTTGTCTCGCAATTGACGCCCGAGCCCGGCGAGCTCGTGCTCAACAAAACAACGATGGGTGCGTTCCGATCGACCGGGATCGATTCGCACCTGAAAGCGATGGGCGTTCGAACGATTGTCTGCGTGGGTGTATCGACGAACAACTGTGTCGGCATGACGGCGATGGAGGCCTGCGATTCGCAATACCACGTCGTGGTCGTCGATGACGCGACCGGTACCGACAGCGACGACATGCAAAACGCCACAATTACGATGCTGAAACGCCTTTGGGCACGCATCATGTCGACCGACGAGGTGATCGCCTCGCTGGGCGTCGACTGAACTGGCAACAGCCGCGTGAATGATGACGGCGGCGATGACCGCTGGGTTGGTATGGCGTTTGTCCTGGCCGGCGCAGTCCTGCTCGCATCGAAAGGCATTTTCGCGAAGTTCTTGTACGCACGAGGGGTTAGCGTCGAGACGCTCGTCGCAGTGCGGTCAGTGGCGGCTTTTCCGGGCTTTATCGCAATTGCCTTGGTCCGCGGCGGCCTGACGCCGTTGCGGTCAGCGCCGCCGGTAGCGCTCGCGAAGGCGGCGCTCGCCGGGATCATCTGCTACTACATGGGCGCTGGATTGAATTTCTACGCACTGTCGCTCATCGATGCGAGCGTAGAGCGCGCGCTGTTGTTCGCCTATCCGGCCATGCTGGTACTTTATCTTTGGATCGCACGTGGCCGCAGGCCCGGCTGGCCAACAGGCATTGCGACGCTCGCAACGTATGCCGGCATTGCGCTGACGGTCGGTGCGCTCAGGCCGTCTGTATTGGATGCCAACCTCGTTGGCGCGCTGCTCGTGCTCATTTGCAGCGCGACGATCGCGTATTACTTTCTGACGACCGCCGATGTCATGAAGCACGTCGGCAGCGCGCAGATGACGGTCGTGGCAATGGGCGCTGCGGCGTTTGCGTATGCGCTGCACTATGAGGTTCGGGTTGGTTGGCAGAATCTCAGTATCGATGCCGAGTCATGGTTCTGGCTGCTCGGCCTCACCGTTTTTGCCACTGTTTTGCCGCTTTACTTCGTCGCCGAAGGTGTACGGCGGATCGGGCCAGAACGGGCGGCAATCGCGAGCACGGTCGGGCCGGTTGCGACCACGCTGATGGCGTTCGCGCTGCTGGGTGAGCGGCTCTCTCCCGATCAGCTGGTCGGCATATTCTTGATCGTTGTCGGAATTCTCGTGGTCGAGCTGCGTCGTCAGC
The DNA here is from genome assembly GCA_038534295.1 of Pseudomonadota bacterium. Taxonomy (GTDB): domain Bacteria; phylum Pseudomonadota; class Gammaproteobacteria; order Steroidobacterales; family Woeseiaceae; genus JBCAXA01. The sequence goes on along the minus strand of JBCAXA010000004.1, from coordinate 323,402 downwards.
GTCGACCCGTTCACGCTTAGTTGTCCGGACAATTGACAGTTGGGCCAATCCTAAACTACGATTCCAGATGTCCGGACAACCTGGAGGTTTCAACATGAGCGTCGCTGCGGTTCGCCCGCTCGCGCCGACTTTCGGTGCGGAGCTCACCGGCGTTGAAATCACCACCGACCCTTCCGGCGAAACCATTGCGTACGTGCGTGAGCACTGGGCTCGTCACAAACTGCTGCTGTTTCGCAATCAGTCCGTCGACGAGGCGGCATTGGTTGCGTTCAGTCGCCAGTTCGGCGAGCTCGAGATTCATGTTCGCACCGAGTTCCTGTCGCCCGAGCATCCTGAGATTCTGTACGTATCGAACGTACGCGACGGCGATCGCAACATCGGCATCCTGGCCGATACCGAGGTCGGTTGGCACTACGACCAAATCTATCTGCCGCGTCCCGCCGTTGGTTCCCTGCTGTGCGCCGTTGAGCTACCGCCGGCTGGCGGCAACACCTACTTCGCCGATATGGCGGCGGCCTACGAAGCGCTACCCGATGATGTCAAAGCTCGTTTGGACGGCAAAAAAGCAACGCAATCGTACGAAGCGTTCAACCGCGCCTACAGCGTGCCGACATCGAAAGTGCAAAAGAAGCGCTCACCCGATATCGACCAACCGCTCGTGCGCACGCACCCGGTGACCGGCGTCAAAGCGCTGTATCTTTGCCCCGGCATGACGACGGCCATCGTCGGCATGCAGGACACCGAGAGCCGCGAGTTGCTCGACTACCTGTTCGATTGGACGGTGCAGCCGCGTTTTGTCTACACGCACGAGTGGCGTCCCGGCGATTGCTTGATGTGGGACAACGCTTGCACGATGCATCGGCGTGATCCGTTTGACGGCCACCACACGCGGTTGATGAAGCGGACGACTATCTTGCCGCCGGCCGATTTGGCGGTGCCGTTCTGAACCGGCGAGGGGTCAACGCTTAGCGGCGGCTAGCTACTGGCACCGCGCCAAACGAGAAACTCGGCGATTCGTTAACGCGTCTGAATCGACGCAAGGTATGCCACCAGCGCATCAATCTTGTCGTCCGCCACTCCCTCACCCTCGGCGTCAAACACTTCGCCCCACACCGGCATGTCGCGGCTACCGTGTGCCTCGACGATGCGGCGGCCGTCGATGATTTCGGCAAGCATTACGCGGGGCAGTCGTCCCTGCGGCGAATCAGCCGTGATTTCGCGCAGGTCCGGCGTATCAGCGTCGTACTGATCGGCTTGCCTTACGTCACCGTCGGGTCCGTGGCACACGGCGCAGTTCTCGTCAAAAATCGCCTTGCCGGCGCGTATATCGGCTTCACCGGGCCTTTCTCCGCAGCCGACCAGCGCCAATCCAAGCGCGACGATGAAAACTGTTGAGCGATGCATAACGCTGCCTCCGTTGCTGTGCATTGACTATAGGCTACCGTGTTACGACCTCGCCGATAACACCTTTAGTACGCCGTCCTGTGATAGTCCGCGGTCCATTTCTAGATTTGTCGTCTAATGATGGCGAAACAGGAGCTGCAAATAGCTCCGGTATTGCAGCAGCTGCATGGGCAGCAGCGCCTTGTCGTTGAGGCTGCGCGACAACAGAATGCCGCCCTCAATCACCGCTGTCAGCATATCGGCCAACACCTCGGGCGATTGCTCGATTTGCATTGGGTGCGCGGCTGCCGCTTTGTCGAGCTGCGCCGTGAAAAGCTGGCGCCAAGAGTGGACGCCGTCGGCGATGAGATCGCGGACATCCGCATCGAGTTGATTCGACTCGTAGGTGAACGACGCGACCAAGCAGCCGGGGTGGGTCGACGGTAGATCGGCCATTTGTTCAGCGAGTAACTTCACAAAGATCAGCATTTGCTGCAGTGGGTCGTCGGTCAGTTCGTACGCGCGCTCGAACAATCCGTTGAAAAACTGCGCGTCCTGATCGAGATAGCGCAGCACGAGGTGCTTCGCCAGGTCGTTCTTGCCGTTGAAGTGATAAAAGAACCCGCCTTTGGTGATGCCCGAATCGCCGATGATCTGATCGATCGACGTGCCGGAGTAGCCGTTCTGCAGGATCAATGTCTCGGCCGTGGTGAGGATCGCATCCCGCGTGCGTTCGCCTTTTGTGGGCATTTACTTTACCTACCGTCTGGTTTTTTTCTGAAAAAGGTCTGAGAGCGCGCTCGCCGGGCTCTCTTCGATGCTAGAACTAACTGATAAAAATAAGAAAAAACAGAAATCTTGAAAAAAGTACCGGCCGTCCACTAGATCGTTTTCGACATCGAGCCTAGCATTTTTCCTACTGATTGGTTGGTTTCAAAGCGGAAACCAGACACTACTTTCGGAGAAAAAAATGCCTACCCCGCTCGACATTTTGCTCGACCCAGTTTCTTTAGGCGTCATCGCCCTCTACGCCGCCATGATGCTATGGGAGGCACTCGCACCCGCTCGGCCTTTGCCCGCTGTTTCCGGCTGGCGTGCCCGAGGTTTGATCGCATTTTTCGTTTACTTCTTTCTGTCCTCGTACCTTCCTCTGCTGTGGGATACGCACCTTGCGGCGTACCAACTCATTGACCTCAGTCACCTCGGCACCGTGCCTGGCGCGCTGGTGGGTCTATTGGTTTACAACGCGCTGCACTACACATACCACCGCGCGATGCACACCAGCCCAACCTTGTGGCGGGTTTTCCATCAGATGCACCACAGCGCCGAGCGGCTGGACACTTTCGGAGCTTTCTACTTGAGCCCGCTCGATATGGCCGGATTCACGTTCATCGGTAGCCTCGCTCTGGCGCTCATTGTCGGTATCAGCGCAAAGGCCGCAACGCTGTTCCTATTTGCCGCGCTCTTTTTCGCAATTTTTCAGCACGCCAACGTACGGACACCGCGTTGGCTCGGCTACCTCGTGCAGCGGCCGGAGAGCCACGCGATACACCACGGTCGGGGACTGCATCGTTACAACTACGCTGATCTACCGGTATTCGACATCATGTTTGGCACATTTCGAAATCCCAAGACTTACACGACAGACGTCGGCTTCTACGACGGCGCTTCGGCGCGAATTCGCGACATGTTGCTGTTTCGCGATGTGTCGACACCCTCGAACGGCACGCGTACGCGTGGGCGGGGAGTGCAAGCATGATCGCGCCAGCATCGTTGCGACAGAAAGCGGGTGACAGCGCCTGGTTGCCTTCGCCCTACCGTCATGCGCAGAAAAAAGACGCACCGGCGCTGGCGGAACTCGTCAATTTCGCTGGCGAAGGTTTGCCGGTTTATTTGTGGTCCAGTTTGGTCGCCGACGAGAAATCGGTTTGGCAAGTCGGCCGCGAACGTGCCGAGCGCGAGACCGGCAGTTTTTCCTACCGCAACGCCATCGTTCGGGAAGACGCCGGCGCTGTTACCGCTGCGCTGATCGGCTATCCGCTCGCCGAAGAGCCAGACCCATCGGCGTACGACGACATGCCTGCCATGTTCGTACCGCTGCAGCAGCTTGAAGATCTTGCGCCGGCGACCTGGTACGTAAACGTATTGGCGGCATACCCCGAGCATCGCGGCCGCGGCTTCGGTACCGAGCTATTGAGCATCGCGGTCGACCTCGCGAAGCGCAGCCAGTGCCGTGGCCTCAGCATTATCGTCTCCGACGCGAACACCGGCGCCCGCCGACTGTACGAACGGGCCGGCTACGTCGAGCGGGCGCAGCGGCCAATGATCAAGGACGGCTGGCAGAACGACGGTGAGAATTGGGTGCTGCTGGTGCGTTCGCCAACGGTATCCTGACGCCTACAAGATGTCGCCGCCCACCGGCAGCTGACTCGGCACGTACGTGGGAATCTGACGGGGAAAACCGTCGTCCGTCAGCGTTCGCAGAAACACCTCGATATCGCCGAAGTCGTCGTCATCAAGCGTGACGCCGAGATCCTCGCGGTCCTCATACAGCTCAATCGCTTGCCGGAGAGTCGCGCGCGAACCGTCGTGCATGTAGGGCGCTGTCAACTCGACGTTGCGCATGGTCGGCGTACGTACGGCGGGCTTGTTGGTAATGATCGGCTTGGTCGCATCGATTAAATTGTCGGCCAACATGGGGCCTGCGTGACAGTCGGTGCAGCCGCCATTGATGAACTTGTTGAGACCTACCACCTCAGCGGGTGTCAGCGCGGTCTCGTCACCGGCCAGGAAGCTGTCGAAGCGCGTCCGCTGCGTTATGAGCGTGCGCTGGTAGGTGGCGAGCGCTCGCGCGATGTTCGCCTCGGTGATTGGCTCCGGCCCGTCGAATGCCGCGTCGAAGAGAGTCTGGTACTCCGGAATCAGCGCGAGCCGAGCGACGATCTCCGCCATGATCTCGTCCTCGAGAAAATCGCTGCTGCGCATTTCGACCTCGCTCTTGATCGGGTTTATCGCCTGATCCTCGAGCGTCTCGGCCCTGAGATCCCAGAAGTACCCTCCGGACACGAAGCCTTGACCGGGCTGGGTCTCGGGAATCCCGGTAAAGGCGACGTTCAGCACCGACGGCGAATGGAACGGCGTTTCCAGCGTTCCAATTCTGCTCGGTCCAAGGCCCAGACCATCGACGCCGATCGAGACCAGCCGTCCGTCGGCCCAGCCATGGTCCGGGTGATGGCAGGTCGCGCAGGCGACGTTCATTCGACCTGACAGGATCGGGTCCCAAAACAAGAACTCGCCGAGCGTGCGCTTCTCTTCGCTGAGCGCGTTGTCGTCGGGGAAGATCGCCGTTTCCGGAAGGGGTGTAAAAAAGCTGGTATAAGGTTCCGCAGGCGCCGCCCCGGACGCCCCTGGCTCGTCACAACCCGTCAGACAAACGGTTGATATCAGTACGATTAATGTAACTCGCCTTAGCATGGCGAACTCCCGATCCAAAAAAAGCGATGCTAGTCGGTGAGTCGCCCGCAAGCCCTGTGATATTCATGGATAACGCAGAAACTTCTTGAGTCGTCCGTTTAGCACCGTGAATCGTCACGTAATCAGTGGCCAACATCTGGCGTCGCCGCGCAATTTGCGTCTCGGCGCCCTGGTGCTGTTGCTGGTAGCGATCAACCAAATCAACGACCCATTGATGGACGCAACGATGGGTCAGGCATTTGTGTACTGGGTGATACGGCCATTGGTACTGGCCTGCGGCCTTTGGTTGGCCGACCAGTGGATCGCAAGATTATGGTCAACGCGCTGGAGCCGGCCCGATTGGCTGAAGCCCGTGGTGCTGGTATCGGCGATCGGCCTATTGCCGTTTGCGGTGACCGAGGCGTTGCTGGAGCAGTTTCTACCGTTCCGGGCTGAGTTTCTCGACGACGGGCTCTGGTCGTATTCGCCGCTGCTGGCGTTCCTCGGCGAGTATGCGACGGCGGCGTCGATTGTCGTGCCGCTGCACCTGCTGCTGTGGCTGATGATCGACAAGCAATCGGCGGTGCCCGCTGCCGAGCCCACCATCGAGCCACCACCGGTCCCGGAATTCCTGAAGTTGGCTACGACGTCGCGGCCCGAGGACGTGCTGGCGCTCCAGGCCGATGAGCACTACGTGCGGATCTATTCCAGAGACGGTGCCGAGCTCGTTTACTACCGCTTCAGTGACGCCATCGCCGAAATGTCGCCGGAGCTTGGATTACAAGTCCACCGCTCGTGGTGGGTGGCGGCAAGCGCCGTTCGTTCGGCGCAGCGTGGTTCGCGACGTTGGCAACTCGAACTCGAAACCGACGTCTCAGTCCCGGTCAGCGACAGCTTTATCGCAAACGTTCGCGAACGCGGCTGGCTGAAGAAAAAGCGCCTGTGAAAAACAACGAGGCGGCTAATTGGACACGATTTTTTCCCTGGCGTATCGCTATCAACCGCAAACCGCCGTTATTCCCCGGTACCAGGCACGGGTGAAAGCAGCGCAATCGTGGCTTGCACTCGGGCTTCTCGTCATCGCGATAAACGTTGCGTGTGCTCAACATTCCGAGGATGTTCCGACAATGCTCATCACCGACTTCACAGCGGCCAGTGCGGATCTAGGGTGGCGGGTCGTCAATGACAACGTCATGGGCGGTCGCAGCGACGGCGGCTTCGATGTCGTCGATGACGAGCTTCGTTTTGCCGGTATTACGAATACGCGCGGCGGTGGTTTCAGTTCGATTCGCAGCCAGCCGCTGGATCTCGACCTAACCGCGTATACCGGCATCCGCGTGCGAGTGCGCGCCGACGGGCGACGCTACACATGGCGGTTGACGACCGATGCGCGCATTTACGGACGAGAGGTCGCGTACTGGGCGAACTTTGCAACCGTTGCCGACGAATGGCAGGAGGTCGACATTCCGTTCGCCGATTTCGTACCGCGATTTCGCGGTCGTACGCTCGACGGCCCGCCACTCGACACGAGTCAGATTCGAGGCATGGGTCTGATGATCTACGACAACCTCGACGGACCGTTTGCGCTGACCCTGGACTCCGTGCAGGCATACGCCAGCGCGGCACCGTTTTCGCTCGACACGTGGCGTTGGACAAAGCGGGTGCTCGTGGTGAGTGCGCCGTCCTCGGGCCACACCGAACTGCAAACCCAACTCGAGGCGATCGAAACGACCCGCGCACGGTTCGAAGACCGCGACTTAGTACTGGTCACACTGCTGGACGGCGCCGAATATACGGCAGGCCAACGCGTGTTGTCCGACGACGATGTCCGGACTCTGCGCGGCAAACTGCAAATCGCACAAGGCGCGTTCGCCGTGCGCCTGATCGGCAAAGACGGGACGGTGAAGCTTGTGGACGACAAGGCCGTCACCATGGACGAGCTGTATGCGCTCATCGACCGGATGCCGATGCGGCGCCGCGAAATTGCCGATCGCTGATGCCGCGTTCACCTGGTGCCGAATTCCTGGGCCGCTGGCCGTGTATCGACGGCGCACGGCGAAAAAGCTAGCCGGTCTTTCGATTCAGCGCGTCAACCTCCGGTGCCGCGCACCCGACCGGGCAGCATTGCCCTGGCTGACGTTGCCGTGCCGGTGCGCCAGTCTCCGACGTATCGGCAACACCGCGATCCAACAGCCGCTCGACCAGCGCTTTGCGCTCCTCGATCGGATAGTTGCGATAGATCTCGCGCTTCATCGCTTCCGGGCTGCCGCCGCCGTGCAGCGAGATGACCGAGTACCAGCCGCCGGTGTTCGATGCGGTGATGTCTTCGATGAAGCGTGAGACTTCCATGCGCCTGTCGTACGGCACGTCGTCGCGCGCCCGCAGCAAGGTTGCAAGATCGCCGGCCGTCTCCGGATTGTGGTCTTCGTCCGGACCGGGCAGGGCGACGACCAAGCCACCCGACACTTCGTGCGCGCAGCGGTGCATCTCGTAAATCTGTGTCGCGAGTAGCAGCTTGCCGACGTTCGAGAACACCGCTTCCGGCTGCCAGTTGCCGGCGGGGTCTTCGGTGCCGTAGACGGACGCCGCGACGCCGCAGGCAAAGAAGCCTTCGACGATCTTGATGAGCTCGACCATCGACTGGCGGATGTGACCGACGCGATCGGGGTCGAGGCCATTTGCTTCGGTCATCAGCGTACCGGCACCGATCAGCAGATCTCCGAAACCCGCCCGAGCGCCGATGCAGCTGTGGCGGTGATGGGTCGCGTAGTTCGTGACGAGGTATTCGGTGTGCGCGGCTTCGCCGGCCATGAAAACTCTGTCCCACGGCACGAACACGTCTTCGAAAATACAGACCGCGGTCGCCTGGCCGTATTTGGCGCTGAACTTTGCCGCGCTTTCACCCGGTCGCCCCGCTGCGCGCGACACGAGCGTCAGTCCCGTTGCATCCAGCGGTACCGCGCAACAAACCGCATAGTCGGCGGCGTCGGCCGGCATCGTGCGGCACGGCATGACAAGGAGTTCGTGCATGTACGGCCCGCCGGTCACAATGGCTTTGGCGCCGTTGATCACGATGCCGTCGGCGCGTCGCTCGGTGATGTGCACGTAGGCGTTCGGGTTGGTTTGCGCTTGCGGGCGTTTGCTGCGATCGCCTTTGGCATCCGTCATCGCGACACCGAGCGTCAGGTCGCGGTTTTGAATGTCGTGCAGATACTCGACGAAGCGCGGGTGGTAGTCGGTGTTCTCCGCCGCATCGCAGCGGAACGTAGCCTGGAAGATGGCATTCAATGCATCGTGCGACAGGTAGCGCTGTGCGCAGCCGGTCTCGCGGCACACGAGACGCACTGCCTCGAGTTTGGCGAGCAAATCTTCGGTGTGCCGGTTGATGTGAATCATCCGGTTGACGTCTTGGCCCGACGTCGCCTGCTGCTCGACCATCCATTCCCGATAGTCGGCGCGCAGTGCATAGTCGTAGGTAACGCCAACCGCGCGAATGCCGGGTGCAAGTCGCGGCTCGTCGGCGACGCTTTCGACCCGATCGCCGTTCAAAAACACCGTGGGCGAGTAGCTGCGCAAGCTCTCGCGATACTCGGCCGCGCTCATCAACATGGCTCAGTTCCCGCGGAGCAATGTGGCGACGTCGTCGAGCGAACTCGCGCTGTCCAGTGACTGCACGGCGGCCCACAGCGTTTCCGCCTGCGTCGACGGGATGCGAATGGTCGCGTTTGCGAGGAATTTGTTTTTGACGGCGTCAGCGGTCAGGCGCCGCGAATCGGCGCCGCGGTTAATCGGTTCTCGACGCTCCAGCGTGCGGCCGTCGCGCGTCTCGACAATCACGCCGCCGGAGTAGTAGTCCGGATATCGTGAGTCGGGGTCGTCTCGGTACGTCGTGCGATCACAGAGCGCGAGAATGGTCGCATCGTTACGCGCGTCGGGCTCGAGTTCGTCGAGCGTGAAGCGGCCGCGTACGGCAGCCGCAGCGACGGCAAAATGGATGCTGAATTTGGCGTCGTAATCGTTTTGCGGTCGGCGCTTTTGGGATTCCGGCTCGCAAACGACGTCTTGCTGTTTCTCATGCAGCAGTATGGTCACGCGCTCAATGTCGTCGGCCGCAAGGTCGTGCTCCTCGCAAACGGCGAGCATGGCGTCGATGGACGCGTGATTGAAATGACAAACCGGATACGGCTTGATCGCGACGCGATTCATTTCCCAGGTCTCGCCAAGATCGTCGGCAATGGTCGACGTATCGACGGCGCCATCGCGCAGATACAGGCTGTAGAGCCCGTAGCGACCTTCGTACGCTTTTAGCGGCGCTTTAAAGCCAGAGCCGGCCAGCGCGACCGCGTTGATGCCGCTCGCGGCGGCCCAACCGGGGTGCAGCCGCTTGGTCCACGAGCCATCCTCGAGAAACTCGAGACTGCCGCTGGCAAGGCTCAAGGCAACACCCTGAGCCTGCGCCAAAGCATCGGCACGCAACTCGGCAAGATAGCCAGCGGCAAGCGTGCACCCGAAAACGCCGACCAGTCCGGTCGGGTGAAAGCCGATCTTCTGCAGCATGCCGTTGGCAACCTGGCCGATACGGGCGTCCGCTTCGATGGCGAGCAGGTAGGCCGCCAACGCACGCTTACCGTCGACGCCATGGCGCGCACCATCAGCCAAAATCAGCGGGACCGCGCTGGTCGATGCATGGATGACCGCGCCGGTGTGCGTGTCGTCGAAATCCAGACCATGCATCAGCAGCCCATTGGCCATCGCCGCGTCGCGCACCGGTAGCTTGTCACCGGTACCGACGACCGGGTACGCGCCGCTGCCGGCCACCGAACGAATCCCGGCCAGACTTTTTTCGGCGAACGGGTAGCGGTGTGATGCGAAGCCAATGCCGATGGTGTCGGCGATGCACAGCTTGGCGTAGTCGATGACGTCGGCCGGTACCTGGTCCAGCGTGAACGTCTGCGCAAACTCGGCGAAGCGCAGTGACAACGGTGTTGCCGAATCGGACGAGCGGAACGAATCGAGGGCAGCACTCATGCGGTTTCCTCCGGTGCAAATTGCGATTGCGCGATGCGTTCGGCGAGTGCCAGCACGCGCTGCGCTTTGTAGACGATGGGGTAGTCGATGAAATAGCCGTCGAGCTGGATCGACGCCGACCCCGCCGCTTCCGCGGCGGCAAAGGCGGCCACCACCCGCCGCGCATGATCAATCTCGTCGAGACTGGGCGTGAACACCGCGTGGCACAGTGGCACCTGTTGTGGGTGAATACAGAGCTTGCCGCCAAAACCGAATTCGCGGCCGCGCCGTGACGAGGCCAAAAAGCGCGAGTCGTCTTTGATCTGCAGCACGACGGTGTCGATGGGCGGCTCCAGTCCAGCGATACGCGATGCGTGTGCAAGTTTCGCGCGTGCGTACGCCAGAACGGCCTCGCCCTCGTTCCAAGTGAAATCCAGATCGAGGGTGTAATCACCGCCGCCGAACGCAACGCGTCGTACCCGCGCTACGGCGCCGGCGAACTCACCGATTCTCTCGACGCCGGCGGCCGTTTCGACAATGGGCATCAGATCAACCGAGCCTTCATCGAGACCGGCGGCGCGCTCGGCCTTACCGATCGCAAGGTTCATGGCCTTGAGCGCCTCGGCAGATTCGACCTTCGGAACGACGATGCCGTCGGTACTGGCGGTCACCACCGACGCAATGTCGTCCTGCCACCATTCGGTCTCGGTGCCGTTGACGCGGACATACCCGAGGCAGCGACGCGGCCTCGCCAGTGCCGCGTTGACCTTGGCGCGGGTTGCCGCCTTTGCGGCATTTGCGACGGCATCCTCGAGATCGAGAATGACGGCATCGGCGCCTGCATCGAACACCTTGGCGACCTTGCGCTCGTGGTCACCCGGCGTGAACAGGAAGCTGCGAATCCCCGAGTAGGCGCGCTGTTGGTTCATCCTTCCTGTACCCAGCCCGAGCCGCTTTGCCAGCCGCGCTTTAATTTCAACGAGTAATTGAAGCGGTCCGCCGGATGCACCGACACCGATACCTCGAATTGGCGTTGGCCACGGCCGAGATAGCGTCGTGTAACGATCATGGACGGCGCGCCCGGGTCAGCATCGAGCCGACTCGCGTGCAGTTCGGATAACGCCCCGGCCTCGATATCGACTTCGACGCTGTCGATCTGCTCGTCGTATTCACGTTCGATGAGTTCGTAAACAGGTCGGGTGCTGCGGCCGATGCGCCGCGCAATCCCGGCGTACTCCGGCAACACGAAAATGTCGGTCCAGACGATCGCAAGCCCGGAATCGCGCTGGCGCCTTACGGCACCGATCCTTGTCCAGTGAGAGCCGGTGCGGCTCTTTAGCTGCTTCGCCAGTGCGCGGTTAGCGCGGACGTCCTCGGTCTCGATGACCGTCAGCCGACTGTCGTCGGGGTATTGCATCAGCTCCGCCGGCGAGCGGACGAGTTGCACATAAGACGGCGAGGACGTGCGTGCTTGCACCACCGTGCCGAGTCCCTGGTGGCGCGCAATTAGGCCCAGTTCTTCCAGTACGCGCAACGACTCGCGAACCGTATGCCGGCTGACCTTGAATTGCTCGACCAGATCCAGCTCGCCCGGCATGCGTTCGCCAACCGCAAGCCGACCGCTGCGGATGTCGGCCATTAGTGTCTCGGCAAGCTGCCGGTAGCGCGGCTTCGCCGGTCGTTTGTTTTTTGGTGCAGCCAAGCCCTTCTCCGTCCGTCGACGTTGCAAAGCGCCGATTCGAAAGATAGCATTTGTACGGACAAATGACATGTGCGCGGAGAGCCCATGCCGGCACGCAGCGACACCGAACTGGCGCCGCAGCGGTTTCAAGCCGCCGCCGGACGCTGGTACGAGGATTTTGCCGTCGGCGATGTTTACGAACACCGGCCCGGGCGCACCATCACGCAACAGGACAACGCGTGGTTCACGCTGTTGACGATGAACACGCACCCGCTGCATTTCGACGAGGTCTATGCGGCTGGGACGGAGTTTGGCAAGCCGCTGGTGGCGAGTCCGCTGACGGTCGCCGTTCTCGTTGGCATGAGCGTGTCGGACGTCAGTCAACGCGCCATTGCCAATCTGGGTTGGAAGGAAATCCGTCTGACCAAGCCGGTGTTTCCTGGCGATACGCTGTACGCCGAATCCGAGGTGATCGATATGCGTCAGTCCAAGTCGCGCCCGAACGCCGGCGTCGTCACGGTGCGTACCCGCGGCCACAATCAAGACGCGGTCGAGGTCTGCGTGTTTGAACGCTCGATGTTGATTCCCCACAAGCCCGCCGACGCGTAACGCGTCCGTTCGAGGAGAGCCGCATGGCCGCCAATCCCGAAGCCAGTGTTCCCAGCGGTATCGATGCCGATACTGAGGCGCAAATTCTCGATGCCATCGACAAATGGGTCGAAAAAGAAGTCCGGCCGATTGCGCGCAAATTCGACCAAGCCGACGAGTACCCCGAAGACCTGGTCGAGCAAATGCGCGAGCTCGGCCTGTTCGGGGCAACGATCGCGCCGGAGTACGGCGGGCTCGGCCTCAGCGCGCGAACCTACGCTCGATTGGTGGCACGAATCTGCGAAGTGTGGATGGCACCGACCGGTATTTTTAACTCGCATCTGATCATGGCGAGCTGCGTGCAGCGGGCCGGCACTGCGGCGCAAAAAGACTATTTCCTGCCGCGCTTTGCGAGCGGCGAACTGCGCGGTGGCATCGGCCTCACCGAACCGAATGCCGGCACGGATCTGCAGAGCATTCGCACGGTCGCCCGGCGCGATGGCGACGACTACGTGATCAACGGCACCAAGACGTGGATCTCCAACGGCATTCGCGGTAACTGCCTGGCCGTGCTGGTCAAGACTGACCCGAATGCCACACCGGCTCACAAAGGCATGAGCCTTTTTCTGTGCGAGAAAGGGCCAGGCTTCACGGTCGGCAAGAAGCTCTCGAAGCTCGGCTATCGCTCGATCGACAGTGCGGAGCTCGTTTTCGACGACTTTCGCGTGCCAACCGCTAATTTGATCGGCGAGGCCGAAGGCCAGGGTTTCGTGCAGACCGCGGGTGGGCTCGAGCTCGGCCGTATTAATGTCGCGGCCCGCGGCGCTGGAATGGCGCGGGGTGCGCTCGATCTCGCGCTGGCCTATGCCAAAGAACGCCGTACCTTCGGCCGCGAAATTGCCGCTCATCAGGCAATCCAGCTCAAACTGGCGGAAATGTCGACTCGCGCAGACGCGGCGCGATTGCTGGTCGATGCTGCTGCGGAGCGTTTCGATCGCGGTGAGCGCTGCGATCTCGAGGCTGGTCAGGCGAAATTATTCGCCTCGGAGGCTGCCGTCAGTAACAGTACGGATGCGATGCGCATATTCGGCGGGTATAGTTACTCCACCGAATACGAAATCGAACGTTTCTACCGCGATGCGCCGCTGTTATGCATTGGCGAGGGGACGAACGAGATTCAAAAGATCATCATCGCGAAACAGCTGGTTGCGCGTAGCGGTTGAACGAGTTTACTTTTAATAAAAACGTCATCTAGCGCTTGTTACCATTCTGTTTCAGCTCGGCGCCGTCCGGCGCGCCCCCACCGAGGTAGCTCCCCAACATGTTGTTGTATTTCCTCGCTCTGGTCGCGACCGTGACCGTTGTTATCGTCTTTTTGCATTGGTACAGCTACCACTACCTGAAAAAGAGCATCGTCCAGCGACGTACGTGGGACCTCAACATCTGTTGTGGCACGACCGACGGTGGTGGCGTCAACGTCGATATCGTTAAACACGCCGATGTCCCGAATTACGTGCAGGTCGAGTCGATCTACCATCTGCCGTTCGCGGATGGCGAATTCGAAACGGTGCTGTGCTCGCACACGGCTGAGCACGTCGGGTACCCGCAGCGCTTCGATCGCGAGCTCCGCCGGGTCGGCAAAAACGTCGTGTACATCCTGCCGCCAATCTGGGACCTCGCCGCCAGCTTCAATGTGATGGAGCACCGCTGGCTGTTTCTGTCGGTGCGCAAGGTTCATCATCGCCTGCCGCCACGCATCCCGCTGCCGTTCGCCCGCCGCCTGCAGGCCAAGGTCGGCCAGAAAATCGCCGCGTAAACCGAGAAATCGGTCGCAATTGCGCGTCCGTGCAACAAAACTGTCACGCGGTTTCAACAGCTCCGTCACGAAAACTCATCAAAATTTCAACATCCTGTAGCATTTTTCTTGAATGGAGATGTGCTCGTGACGGTAACTTACCGATCGGTATTCGTCTCGGATGTTCACCTTGGCACGTCAGCTTCGCGTGCCGCTGATCTGCTCGACTTTCTCAATACCGTACAGACCGAACGTCTTTATCTCGTCGGCGACATCATCGACATCGAGCAAATGCGCGGGCGCTCGAGCTTTACGCCGGACCACCATAAAGTGGTGGCGCGACTGCTCGCGCTTGCCGATGAAGGCACCGAGGTCATCTACATTCCCGGCAACCACGACCGCGAGGTTCGCGCGCTGGTTGGCAGCACGCTGCGCGGCGTTAAGGTGTTGATCGAAGACACCCACGTCGCGGCCGACGGTAAGCGTTACCTCGTCACGCACGGTGACGTTCTTGATCAGCACGTCCGCAAGCACAACAAATTTGAGCTGTTCGGCGCGGCGGCCTATCACCTGTTGCTCGAAATCGATGTGCAGATCAACAAGCTGCGCTCGCGCTTCGGGCGGGATTACTTTCCGATCAGTGCACGCTTGAAGCAGAGCGTTGCGTCAGCAAAGCGCTACATCGACAAATTCGAGAGTTTTGCAGCCAAGTACGCGCGCAAGCGTGGCTTCGACGGCATCATCTGCGGGCACATCCACAAGCCGGAGATTCGCGAGATTCACGGCGTTTGCTACGCCAACGACGGCGATTGGGTGGAACACCGCAGTGCGTTGACCGAGGACGAGCACGGTCAGCTCGCGTTGTTGCATTGGAGCGCGGCAACGCGGCAACAGTTCGCCGAGCCGACCGCGGATAACGCGCTCGCCGCTTGATCAGTGGCGTTTTTCTGACCGCCTGCACATGCCGCGGTCTGCCTGTCGCCGTGCGCAGCCGCCGCGATTGACTCGACTTGTGTAGAGTCTCCCTGGGCAGGGAGGTGCGATGGGCAAACCCGATAACACCGGCTTCATGCGCGTGGTGCGAGCGGCGCGCTACTCGACCCAAGGCCTCATCGATGCCTGGCGATTCGAGTCGGCTTTTCGCCAGGAGCTAACGCTGACCTTGATCATGACGCCGATTGCGCTGTGGCTCGGCCGCACGCCGCTCGAGCGCACGCTGCTCATCGTCTGCTGTGTCGCCGTGCTGGTCGTTGAACTGCTGAACTCTGCGGTTGAGGCCGCGATCGACCGACACGGTGACGAACTGCACGAGTTATCCGGTCGTGCCAAAGACCTCGGCTCAGCGGCCGTCATGCTGAGCCTCTGCGTCGTAGGCGTCGTGTGGGGCGTGGTTATCTACGAACGCTTTTTCGCCGGCGTTTCCTGAGCGCGAAAAAAAACCGGCCCGCGGGAGCGGGCCGGTCTGTTGCGCAAACGGCGTTGTTTTCGATTAGAAGAATCGAATACCGAGCTGGTAGACCGTCGTCGTGCCACTGACTTCGGCGCCCACGATCAACAGCGGGCGGAAGTTCGGGCTTAGATACCAAGGAATATACGTCAGGCCTTCTGGGCCTAAGTCACCGGCACCACCGGCCGTGACGTCCTCGACGCTGAAATCGCGGTTGTTGACGTAAGTCTCGAAGCGCGGGTGGTACGGGTTGCTGACGTTGTAGACCGCAATGCCGCCAATCCGCTCGAAGCCAATAAACGCGAGCGTCTGGCCGAGGAAGCGGCCGACCACGATACCTTCGGGTTCTGGGCCCTTATCGTCCGAGCGGTTGTCGAAGCTGTCGTTTTCGTCGTTGGTAGAATTGAAATCGTCGGGCAGCAGATTCGCTGTGATGTTCTCAAAGTCGGCGCCGCTGTCGTAGACGAGACTGCCATGGCGATCGAAGATCGAGAACGACCGAGCGCCGTAAGAGTGAATGAGGTCGATGAGGCCATCGCCGTCGAGATCGCCGGTTGCGGTTGTCGATTGCAGTCGACCGAGATTTTCGTCGAGCTGCAGATTGACGGCATCTGGGTAATCGTTCGGGTCCAGCGCAAGGTCGCCGACGCGCTCCTCCTCGGAGAAACCGTCGTAGTCACGGCTGTCGCCTTCGTTCGCGGTGGCGATAAACGTCTGGCCGTAAGCGCTGAAGCTCGCGATGGCATCCGGCTGGTACATCCCGACTACCGGCCAATTGCGAATATTGATGCCGTCGTCGCGATTGCTGGCGTCGAGCTCGTTGCCGGGCACACTGTGATCCTTGGTGCCGAGCGGCACGATGTCGATCACTTTGGCGCGGCGAATGTTCACGATGGCCAAGGCATTGGCTTCTTGCAGCGCAACATAGGCGATACGGCCGTTAGCGTCGATCGTGATGTACTCAGGCTCGAGGTCCTGTGCGACTGTTGCGTTCGGGCCGAATATGCGGACGCCCGCGGCGATCAGTGCATCTTTATGGGCGTTGAATGCTTTGAAGTCGGCGGTTCGAACACGGGCACGGTGAACGCCCCGGCGGATATCGATAATCGAGATTGAACCTTCAGGGTCGACAACGTAGTCGTCGTCGGGCTCGCCTTCGTTTGCTACCAGTACCGTTTTGCCGTTGTCGGTAAACGTCAGCATGTCTGGCAACGCGCCTACGTCGACCGTGCCCAGCAAAGTCAGCGAGCGCGTATCGTAGAAAGCAACGATACCGTTCAACTGCTCCGGATCACGTGCGATCGCAACCGCCAGTATGCCGCGCGAGACATCGATGGAGTTTGCTTCGCCGAGCGAATCGGCAGCAGCGGTGACATCGATCGACTCGATCAACGTCGGGTTGCTCGGGTCGCGAATGTCGAGGACGTCGACTGTCGCGAGTCCCGCGTTGACCACGAAGACGCGACGGGTGCGCGGATCGTAGGCGACGATTTCCGCGGCGCTGTCGTCGAAGATGCCGGACTCGTAGGTGCCGATCGGTGTCAATGTCAGCTGCGGCTGAAACCAGGCGTGAACCGACAGCGGTGCAAGCAGTACCAGTGCGGCAAGAAAACGGTGAGTGTGAAGGGTCATTAGTCGCTCATTGTTGGGGTTGTAGGGACAACCCGACTTTATAGAGCGTCAAGTTTGCAGCGCTATGACATAACTCGTTGTCAGAAAACGAGATTTAACATAAGCAAGGAGACGACGAGGAAGATCGCCGTCATCATCGAGCCGACTCGCACGAAATCGCCGACGCGATAGCCGCCTGGCCCCTGAATCAACGCATTCACTTGATGAGTCGGCAAAATAAAACTGTTCGACGTGGAGATCGCGACGATCAGCGCAAACAGCGCCGGGCTCGCACCGATCTCGACGGCGACACTGATGGCGATTGGTACGAGCAGCACCGTAGCGCCGACGTTCGACATGAACAGCGAGAAGGCGGTGGCCGTCAGAGCTAGCACGGCCTGAATGACCAGCTCGGAGGCATCGCCGACCAGGTACAAAAGGTGCGCGGCGACGTACTGTGCCGCGCCCGAACCCTGCACGGCGTGACCGAGCGGCAGCAGCCCAGCCAGTAAGAACACGGTCTTCCAACTGACCGCGTCATAGGCCTCGTCCATCGTCAAAACGCCCGAAACCACCATACCGATGGCGCCGGCGAGCAAAGCCAGCGGCAACAGAATGTCGGTGAAAATCACCATCCCAATCGATGTCGCAAAAAACGCCAGAGCGAGCATCACTTTGTAGGGGCTGCGCTCCTCGCGCGGGTAGTCGGCGGTAACGACGATAAAGTCTCGATCGCGCTCGAGCGGGGCGAGATGGTCCCAACGGATATGGCAGATCAGCGTGTCGCCGGAACGCAGCGGGATATCCTGTAGCTTGGTCGTGATCGCCTCGTTGTTGCGATAGATCGACAGCAGGCTCAGCCCGTACTTGGTGCGCAGGCGGATGTCGCGTACCGACTTGCCGATTAATTCCGATTCCGGCGGAATGACGAGGTCCGCAACGCCGGCGATCGAGCGGGCCAGCAAATGGCGAAACTCTTTGAGTTTCGGGCGAAGCTGCAGCTTGCCCTCCGATAAAAATTGCCGCAGCGCGGCCGGCTCGGCGATGACGGCCAGCGTTGCCGGCGCGGCAATGGGTGCCTCGACGGGCGGTGCGACCAGCACTTTGTTCGCGTAGCGCGATGCGACGATGCGTACCTCGTACTCGCGCTGCACCGATTTAATGTCACGGCCAACGAATGGGCTACCAATCGGTACCACCACCTCGCGAACCGCAGCGTCGATGCCGTGGACGTGGCGCATATAGCCGACCGTGCCCCGCGGCCGGCGCGCTCGGGCCTCGCTGATTTTGCTCGGCAGCAGCCGATCGCCGAAGAACAAAAAGTAGCCAATACCGGCGACGACGAGCGCCAAGCCGATCGGCGCGACGTCGAACAGGTCAAAGTGACTCATTTGCAGGTCGGCCGGCAGCGACCGATTCGCGTTGTCGAGCAGGTCGTTCAACATGATCAGCGGGCTCGACGCGACCATCGTGATAGTGCCGCCGAGAATCGCGCAGAATCCGGCCGGCATGATGATCCGCGACATCGCAATGCCGGTGCGCGATGAAATTCGCGACATCACCGGCAGGAAGAGCGCGACGGCGCCGACGTTCTGCATGAACGACGAAATCAGCGCAACGACACTCGACGTGACGCTGATGATCGGTTTTTCGGTTTTGGCCCCGTAGCGCAGGATCGCCCAGGCGACGCGCTCCATGACGCCGGTCTTCTCCAGGCCGGCACCAAGGATCATCACGGCGATGATCGACACAACGGCATTGCTGCTGAGGCCCGAGAACAGCAGATTGGCGTCGAGCAGCGTCTCAAGGCCGGGGACGAAAACCAGCAGGCCGAGCAGGGTCAGAACGAGCAACGCGACCAGATCGACGCGCATTTCAGCCACGAACAGGATGACCGTCACGACAACGATCAAATTGACGATGCCGATCTCGGTGGTCAGTTCGGGCAGGTTTTCCAACTCGAATCCAGGTGCTGCGATCCGTTGCGCGTGCGAGTGAATGATAACCCTAAACAATAACGACGAAGCGATCGGTCGTCGCGCGTCGCCGTAAACCGACAGCGGCGAGTCGCTATCATCGCCTGAACGCGTTTGTACAAATCACGCTGGTTGCTGCGCCTGCCTTCGCGCGGGACCATGTTGTTTTGCTCGGAAATCCTGCCATGCCGACGCTGCACGTCGTCCTCGGCGACCAACTGTCGCATTCGTTGCCGCTGTTCGACGCCGTCGGAACGTCCGATCGAGTGCTGCTGATGGAGGTCGCGGCGGAGGCGACGCACGTCCCGCATCACCCGAAGAAGCTGGTGCTGGTGTTCGCCGCAATGCGTCATTTTGCGGCGGAGCTCGAGGGCCGCGGCTTTAACGTCGACTACATCGAACTCGATACTCCGGCGAGTCGCGGCAGCTTTTCAGACACGCTGGCCGGCTATCTCGCAGCATCTGACGCCGACGCCATCCGGGTCACGCACCCATCCGAATATCGCGTGCTGACGGAAATCGAAGGGTGGTCCGACGCTTTCGGTCTGCCGGTCGACATACTGCCGGATCCGCGATTCGTTGTGTCGCCCGGTGAGTTCGCGACCTGGGCCGAGGGCCGTAAGCAGCTCGTCATGGAGCAGTTCTATCGCAAGGTTCGCCAGCAAACGGGATTGCTCATCGATGACGGCAAGCCTACTGGCGGCAAGTGGAACTACGACAAAGACAACCGCAAACCGCCGCGCGGCAAGCTGGATTTTCCGGCGCCGTTCCACGTTGCGCCTGACCCGGTCACGAAAACCTGTATTGGTTTGGTTCGCGAGCGTTTCGCCAACCACTTCGGTGACATCGATCCGTTTTGGTTTGCCGTGACGGCGGCTGACGCTGAGCGCGCTGCCGAGCACTTCTTCGAACATGCCCTGGCGCTCTTTGGCGACTACCAAGACGCAATGCTGAACGACGAGTCGTTTCTCTATCACAGCGTGTTGTCGCAGTACCTCAATCTTGGTCTGTTGGACCCACTGGCGCTCTGTCGGGAAGCGGAACGGCGTTATCGTGCGGGCCAGGCGCCGTTGAATGCAGTCGAGGGCTTCATCCGCCAAATCATCGGCTGGCGCGAGTTCGTACGCGGCGTCTATTGGCTGCAGATGCCAGAGTACGCTGAGCGCAACTTTCTTCGCGCGAGCACGCCGTTGCCGGCAGCCTACTGGGGCGGCGAGACAGATATGGCTTGTGTTGCGGGCGCGGTCCGCCAGACCCGTCAACACGCGTACTCACATCACATCCAGCGCTTGATGGTCACCGGCAACCTTGCTTTGTTGCTCGGTGTTGCGCCCGAGGAGATCCATCGTTGGTATCTGGCCGTCTACGCCGATGCCTACGAGTGGGTGGAAATGCCCAACACGCTGGGCATGGCGACATTCGCCGACGGCGGCGTGATCGGCACTAAGCCGTACGCGGCCAGTGGTTCCTATATCAACAAAATGTCCGACTACTGCAGCGGCTGCCGCTATGACGTCAAGCAGCGCGACGGCGATTCGGCTTGCCCGTTCAACTATCTGTATTGGGACTTTTTGATTCGTCATGAGGAGCGGCTCGGCAGCAATCGGCGCATGAGTCTCATCTACGCCCAGCTTCGAAAAATGGATGACACGCGTCGCAAGGGTATTGAACGTGACGCGCAGCGGTTTCGCCGCACGCTTGAGGCAAGCAACGGTTAATGAGTGACGTCGTACAAATCGTTTGGTTCAAGCGCGATCTGCGCGTTGCTGACCATCGGCCGTTGGCCGGCGCTGCGGCCGGTGGGCCGGTGTTGCCGCTGTACGTCGTTGAGCCTGAGTTGTGGGCCGAAGACGATGCGTCGCATCGCCAGTGGAGCTTCGTCGCCGAATGTGTTGACGAACTTACCGCCGACTTGGCGGCACTCGGTCAACCGCTCGTCGTGCGCGTCGGCGCGGTCATCGATGTGCTCGAGCAACTGCGGGGCGAGGTCGGCGATTTTACGCTGTGGTCGCATCAGGAGACCGGTAACGATTGGACGTACGCTCGTGACCGCGCGGTGCTCGCCTGGTGTCGCGCGCAGGCCATCACCTGGCACGAAATTCCGCAGGGCGGCGTAGTCCGTCGGTTGGCCAATCGTCGCGGTTGGGCCGGACGCTGGGATCGCCTGATGACCGAGCCGTTGACGCCACCGCCAGCACTGCCGCCGCTCCGCCAGAACATCCCGTCGGCACGCCTGCCGAGCGCTGCGGATCTGCATCTCGACGACGACGGGGCCAGCCAACGCCAGCGCGGCGGCCGGCGCGCTGCGCTGGCAACGCTAGACAGCTTTCTGACCGAGCGCGGGCTCGACTACCGCCGTGCAATGTCGAGCCCAGTCGACGGCGAGACAGCTTGCTCGCGGGTCTCTGCCCACCTTGCTTGGGGAACACTGGCGATGCGTGAGGTTCACCAAGCCACCGAACTGTGCCGGCAGCGCCAGGCCGATCGCAGCGGTAGAGAGGCCGCGAGCTGGCGCGCGTCACTGAAGTCGTATTCGGCGAGGTTGCATTGGCACTGCCATTTCATGCAAAAGCTCGAGGACCAGCCGCGGCTCGAATTCGAAGACTTGCACTCGGCGTACCGCGGCCTTCGGCCGCAAGGTGATTCCCAGGCTAGCTTCGATGCGTGGTGTCGCGGCGAAACCGGGTTGCCGTTTGTCGATGCCTGTATGCGGATGTTGCAAGCAACCGGTTGGCTGAATTTTCGTATGCGCGCGATGTTGATGGCGGTCGCCAGCTACCACCTTTGGCTGGACTGGCGCCAACCCGGTTTGCACTTAGCGCGATTGTTTACCGACTACGAGCCAGGCATTCACTGGTCGCAAGCGCAGATGCAAAGTGGCTCGACTGGCATCAACGCCGTGCGCATCTACAACCCCGTCAAGCAAGGTCATGATCAGGATCCGGACGGGCAGTTCGTCCGCCGGTGGGTGCCGGAACTGGCCGCCGTGCCCGACGACTTCATCCATGAGCCGTGGCAGTGGGCCGGTGCGGATCAACTGCTCGACCGTCGTTATCCGCGCCGGGTGGTCGATCATCTGGTCGCCGCGCGTGAAGCCAAACAACGCATTTGGGCGGTTCGGCGCGGCGCGGAGTTTCGCGCCGAGGCGCGCCAAATTTTCGACAAGCACGGCAGCCGCAAAAGACCGCAACGGCGCCGCGCAGCAGTGTCCCACAATCACGAACTGCCATTTGGCGACGAATCGACGTGAAGAAATCCGAATTGCCCAGCAAAACGTGCCCCGTCTGCCAGCGGCCCTTCACCTGGCGACGGAAATGGGCGCGCGATTGGGAAAACGTGCGTTATTGCTCGGAGCGCTGCCGACGCAGCGCGCCCAAGTCGATGCGTCAGAGGTAACGCGAGCTAGGTCCGCGTCGTTGCCGCGGGCGGTTGCTGCGAGACAGCGTCCGGCGATGCCAGACGCAGCACTAGATATCCGCCAATCCCACTGATGAGCGAGCCGACGATGATGCCGAGACGCTCGTCGAACAGGAAGTTGGTGCCGGTTTCCTCGAACGCCAAAGAGCCGATGAACAAGCTCATCGTGAAACCGACCCCACACAGCATCGACACGCCATACATCATCGGCCACGTCACTCCTTGCGGTGGTCGAATCAAACCGGTCAGTGCGACGGCGCGGCAGAACCCAAACACGCCGATCTGTTTGCCGATGACGAGGCCCAAGGCTATTCCGAGCGGCACCGGATGGAGGAGCGTGTCGAGCGACACGTTGCCGAGCGCCAGCCCCGCGTTGGCAAACGCGAATATGGGCAGCACGCCAAACGCCACCGACGTATGCAAGTCGTGTTCGAGTCGCAACAGCGGTGATTCGCCGCCGCTTTTTGAGCGATACGGAATGAACATTGCCAGCACGACGCCGGCCAGCGTTGCATGCACACCGGATTTGAGTAGCGCGACCCACATCAGCAGGCCAAAAAACGCGTATGGCGTCAGCTCTTCGACACCGCGACGATGCAGCCACCAGAGCACCGGCAAAAACGCCACGGCAACCAGCAATGCCGTGACCGAAAGATTGCTGGTATAGAACAGCGCAATAATGATGATCGCGCCAAGGTCGTCAAAGATCGCAATCGACGTCAGCAGAACCTTCAGCGTGAGCGGTACCCGATCGCCGAGCAAGGTCAGAATGGCTAGTGCAAACGCAATGTCCGTCGCCGCCGGTATCGCCCATCCGGACAAAGCGACCGGGTCGTCTTTGTTGAACCAGGCATAGATCAGCGCCGGTACCAGCATGCCGCCCACGGCCGCGACCGCGGGGAACGCGATCGCGCCCGGTTTCGACAATTCGCCGCTAACAAACTCGCGCTTGAGTTCGAGACCCACCAGCAGGAAGAACAACGCCATGAGGCCGTCGTTGATCCACAACAGCAGCGGTTTCGCGATCTCGAAATTGCCGATACGAACTTCTACCGGCAGCTCGATCAACTGATCGTAGGTCGCGGCGAGCGGCGAGTTGGCGACCACCATCGCGGCGAGCGCTGCGCCAACGAGCAAAATGCCGCTTGCGGATTCGAGTTTGAGAAATTCGCGAATCGATGTGACCACGGGCGCTGCCTGACAACCAAAGGACGCAATCTTGGCGAGCGTTCCATCTCCGGTCAAACCGGTCCCATGCTGGTGCAACGGCAATGGTGCTCGCTACGGTTTTCGGTAGTTTCACGACCTCGCGGCAGGTTTCACGGCGGGTACGGATTCTGCATAGCGTTGGATATGGATGCGATTTATGCAGAGTCTTTCTAAACGGCAATGACGCCCTCTTTGCGCGGCCTGCGCGTTTTTTGCGAGGCCGCCCGAAAACTGAGCTTCAAATCGGCCGCGGACTCGTTGTTCATCACCGCATCGGCCGTCAGTCATCAGATCAAGAGTCTTGAGCAGGAGCTCGGGACCGAGTTGTTCGTGCGCGGCACACGCTCGTTGTCGCTTACCCCGCACGGCGAGCTCCTGTACGAGCGCGTGGCGCCGTTGCTCGCGGAGATCAGCGAAGCCTGCGCGAGTCTCGCTGCACGCGACAAACCTGTGCCGATCCGCATCGCCGCGCCACCTTTTTTCGCCACTGAAAGACTCATCCCGCGACTGCCAGAAATGTTGGCGCCCGATCTCGGCTACGTCCTCGAGGTCACCACGACGGAAGGTCGGCCGGATCGGCATCCAGAAAACACCGATGTAGCGGTACTGCTCGCCGACAGCCCGCCAGAGGACACGCGCTCAACGTCGCTCTTCGCACTTGAGTTGGTGCCGGCGTGCGCCCCGGCTATCGCGGACCGCTTGTCGAACATGGACCCGGCCGACTGGTTGCGCGAAACGCTGATCGTGCATCGCAGTCGCGCTAGTGCATGGCGCAAGTGGTTTCGCCAGCATCAGCTGACGCTGAAAGAGCCGGAACGGGTTGTCTTGCTCGACTCGATGTTCGCAGTCGCTCGCGCCGCGGAACAAGGCTTGGGTATTGCACTCGTGCCGCAAGCCTTGGCGCGCAAGTGGTTTCAGAGTGGCGGCCTGATTCGTTTGGCCGGATCGGCGCTCGAGACCGGCGACGCGTACTACCTCAGCTGGCAAACGCAAGCGCAGCCGGACGTCGATATTGCCGGCATTTCGCGCTTACTTGCCGCTGCATTGACCAACGGCTGAAATTCTCTCACTCGATCCGCCAGCATTTTTCGTTTGTCGCTGCCGGCGTGGCTCCGTAGCGTCAAGGGCGTCACGTAATGCGTCAACGGAGCCGCACCAATGACAAATCATCGCTTGAGCATGCTTGTTTCGGCCGTCTTATTGACGGTATCTGCGCCGGCGCTAGCCGGACATCAAATGACCGTTTTTGACGGCTACGCGAGTTCGCGCGCCGTTCTGAAAGGTAGCTATGAGCGAGCCATCGAGCTCGCGCTAGATCGTGAGAAAACGCCGATCCAATTTCTACGTATTGTCAACGCGACGTCGCTGTGCGTCGCATTGGCCAAAACCGGCGAAATTGAGTCGGCGGTCGCTGCCTGCGACCGAGCGGTCGAACAAGCCGTGGACCTGAATGTCGCGTCAATGCGCGGGCTTGGTGCGATCAGGGCCAGCGAGGTTCGCGAGGTCGTCGCGGGCAATCGCGCAACGCTTGCCGAAATACAACCAACGTTGACCGCCGACCGCTAACCAAACCACCACTTCACGAGCCCGGCGGCACACCCGTCGGGCTTTTTTTTGTGCCACCGATCGGTCGGTTCTACGAACTGACATCGAATCGTGATGGTATGGCCGTCCCGACCCACGCTAAAGTACCTACCTGATTCGTTAGGTGGGCAGTATGCGTGTCCTTGGGCTGATTGGTGGCATGAGCTGGGAAAGCTCCGAGCTCTACTACCGGGCCGTCAATAAGGCGGTGAGCGAACGACTCGGCGGTTTCCATTCCGCCGCGTTGGTAATGAGCAGCATCGACTTCGAGCCGGTAGAGACCTTGCAGCGTGCCGGTGATTGGGATCGTGCCGGTCATCTGCTTGCCAATGAAGCGCGACGTTTACAGCGCGCCGGCGCGGAATGCATCGTGCTTTGTACCAACACGATGCACATCGTCAGCGACGCCATTGAAGCTGCGACCGAGCTGCCGTTCCTGCACATCGCCGACGCTGCCGCCACTGCGATCAGCCGACTCGGCGTGCAGCGCGTCGGTTTGCTCGGCACGCGCTTTACGATGGAACAAGCGTTTTATCGCGATCGGCTGGCAACGCTGCATGGCATCGACGTGCTTGTGCCCGATACCGACGATCGTGCCGAAATTGACCGGGTTATTTTCGAGGAACTGTGCCACGGCAAGGTTCTCGAAGCGTCGCGTGCGAACTACCTCAAGGTTGTCGACAAGCTTGCCGCCGCCGGTGCCGAGGCGGTCGTGCTCGGCTGCACCGAAATCGGCATGCTGGTCGGTGCAGAACACACGACGGTTCCGCTCATCGACACGACGGCCGTCCACGCCGCCGCTGCGGTAGAGTTTGCCCTGAATGGTTAGGCGACCCCCACCACCCAAGCCGCCGGAGCCTCGACGCTGCGTGCATGTCCTTGTCAGCGGCAAAGTGCAGGGCGTCTGGTACCGCGCGTCGGCCGCCAGGGAGGCGAGCCGCGGTGCGCTGACCGGCTGGATTCGCAACTGCGACAACGGTGTGGTCGAAGCGCTGGTTTGTGGCCGCGAGAGCGCCGTTGAGCGTTGGCTCACGTGGTGCAAGCAAGGCCCGATTCATGCCCAGGTCGACAACGTCGCGGTCGATGACGTCGAGATCACCGACGGCTTGGCGTCATTTTTAGTCCGCGGCAACGTTCCCGAACCTGGCCTGGATCAGTGAGTCGGAGCGCTAACGTCAAGGCCGATTTACCAGCGTCGTTTCTCGTAGCCGCAGAGCGCTATGCCACGTGGCTACGGAAGCACGCGCTGCCGTATTGGGCGACGAGCGGTCGTGACGTGAGGTTTGGCGGCAGCATCGAGCGCGTCGAGGCTGACGGCCGTATCGATCCCGACGCGCCGCTGCGACTTCGCGTGCAGGCGCGACAGCTGTTCGTCTATGCATCGGCTGTTCAGTACGCCTGGTTCGAGTCGGCACCGGAGTACGTTGATGCCTTGTGGAACTTCATGGAACGCCACGGCCGGCATGCAACGCGAGACGGCTACATTCACACGCTGATATGGCCCGACGGCGACCGCGATCAGCGCCTTGATCTTTATGATCACGCGTTTTTTCTGCTGGCCGCAGCGCTTCATCATCGAGTCACGCAGGCAACAGACTCGCGCACGCGTGCCGATGGCATCGTCGCCATGCTCGATGAGCGTCTGGCGGCAGTGTCTGGCGGCTGGCACGAGGGCGACTATGCGGCTCCGTACCGCCGCCAGAACCCGCACATGCATCTGTTCGAGGCCTTTATGGCCTGGTACGAGACCGATAACGACCCCGCTTGGCTCGACCGCGCGACCCAGATGTATGCGCTGTTTGACCAGCACTTTTTTGATCGCGAGCATGGCCTTGTGCTCGAGTATTTCGGCGCCGATTGGTCACGTCCGGAGGACGTAATGGCGCAAGTGGCCGAGCCCGGCCACTTGCTGGAGTGGGTTTGGTTGCTCGATTGGTACCAGCGCCTGAGCAACGTCGACACCGAAGCCGCACAGCGGCAGCTGTTCGCAACGGCAATGGAGCATGGTCGCGATGGCCACTTGGTGATCGATGAGCTCAAT
Organism: Pseudomonadota bacterium; assembly: GCA_038534295.1. GTDB lineage: Bacteria > Pseudomonadota > Gammaproteobacteria > Steroidobacterales > Woeseiaceae > JBCAXA01. The sequence continues at coordinate 296,210 of JBCAXA010000004.1, read as the reverse complement.
AGCGACGCGAGCCCGCGAACTCGCAGCAAACGACTTTGGCCAATGACCGAATTCATCAAAGCGGCTTGTGTACGCGGGCTGCGTGGCGATGTGCCGGCGTTCGACGCAGCCGCAGCGGCGATCGACACGTTATTCGAGCGTTTTCTCGTTGCCGAGCCGGCCGGTGCCTACATTGATCGTCTCGACGACAACAACGTTGTCACGGATGCTCGCGCTCCGGCCAGTTCGTTGTACCACTTGACGGCCGCGCTGATTGAAGTCGAGCGCGTTTTGGCTCAGGACTAAGGTTGCCGCCACGCCGCCGCTACGGCGTGGCGGCGTCCTCACTCACCCACTGGAGAGTGGCTCCCCAGAGTTTCGACCCCGTTGATGGCTAGGAAGCACGAGCCGTCTAAGCGACGCTTACGTGGGTTAAATCTTCCATTGCCAAATTGGTTTGCCGACACGGGTGTGCAACACGGGTGATAGGGGGGGAATACCTGGAAATACACCCGTGCCGGCAATCTCTGCGCTCCGTTTACCGGTGCGTCTTCTTGCTGGTATCAAAGCAAGCGGCGTGCCAAACTGCTGCGGTGCGGCCAAAAAAATTCTTTCTTCAGAGGTTTCAGTCGCTTACCGAACCGTGCGTTGGACTGCGGTGCCACTACGTCGGTCGACTTGCTGGATTTCGCCACTCAGCGCTGCTGTTCTGGTGCATAGCAGCATGGTTAACGATCCGTCGTGGTGCAGCGCTTGGCATTTCACCGTTTCGTCATCGTTGCGAGGCTAGCTTTCATGCCGCCTAACGAGGAGCCAACGATGGCCGAAACGACTTCGCTGCTGTTGATCGAAGACAATCACGACATCGCCGCCATGGTGTGTGATTTTTTCGAAGCCCGCGGCTACACCATGGATTACGCCGCCGACGGCGTGACCGGTTTGCATCTCGCCGTCACCGGCAGCTTCGACGCGATCATTTTGGATTTGATGTTGCCGGGCATCGACGGTGTCGAGGTGTGCCGCAAACTCCGCAACGAGGCGGCCCGTGATACGCCAGTGCTCATGTTGACGGCTCGCGACACGCTCGAGGACAAAATTGCCGGGCTCGAGGCCGGCGCCGACGACTACCTCGTGAAACCGTTTGAAATCACTGAGCTGGAGGCGCGTATTCGCGCCACCCTGCGGCGCATCCGTGGGCGCTTGGTTCGTGAGACGCTCGAACTCGCCGACTTACGTGTCGATACCGGGACCATGGAGGTATCGCGCGGCGGTCAGCAACTGTCGCTGACACCGATCGGCCTGAAACTCCTGATCACGCTACTGAAGGCGGCGCCGAAAGTCGTCAGCCGCCAAGACCTCGAGCGTGCGGTATGGGGCGATATCGTGCCGGACAGCGATGCCCTGCGCAGTCATATGTATAACCTTCGCAAGAGCATCGACAAGCCGTTCGACAACGCGTTGCTGCATACCGTGGCCGGATCTGGATATCGACTCGCCGATACCCATGGCGGCTAACCGCGGTCTCGGCAAGCGTCTCAGCCGCGAATTTTTCCTGCAGGCGATTTACATCAGCGTTGCGGCGCTGTTCGGTGTGTTTGCCGTTGCGGTTTTGCTGCAGGACGTTCTGACCAAACAGGCTTTGCGCACTGAGGCCGACTATTACTGGCAACGCTACGCGGAAGATCCGGCGATGCCGTTACCGGAAACCCGCAATATGATCGGGTATCGCGACAATTCGGTGCGCCCGCCGCCGGCCGATCTCGCTGATTTACCGACCGGCTTTCACCGCCAGCGCAACGGCGACAGTCAGGTTGCGCTCGTCACCGAGCACGATGGCACGCGACTCTATCTGGTGTTCAAGGCTCGGCAGGTCAACGAGCTCGTGTTCGTTTTCGGACTCCTGCCGCTGGTGGTCGTGCTGATCGTCATCTACTTGTCGCTGTACGCCGCATACCGGGTTTCGCAACGCGCCGTGTCGCCGTTCATCGCGTTGGCTGAGCAAGTCCAAAAACTCGATCCGGGGCAACCCGACGCGAGCCTTTTTGAGGCAGAGTCGGGCCAGGACGGGGAAATCGAGCTCCTCTACAACGCGCTGCAAAATCTAGCCAAGCGCCTGGATTCGTTTGCAGAGCGCGAACGCAACTTCACGCGCGATGCGAGCCACGAACTGCGCAGCCCGCTGACGGTAATCCGCATGGCCACCGATGTCGTTGCTGCCGACGCGAGCCTCAGCGACGCCGCGCAAACGCACGTGCAGCGTATTCGTCAGGCCGCCAAAGACATGGAAGAGCTGACCGAAGCCTTTTTACTGTTGGCCCGCGAATCTGTGGCGCAGCTACGCGATGAATGGGTTTCGGTAAACGATGTCGTGATCGGTGAAACCGAGCGAACCCGTCTACTGATTGGCGCGAAGCCGGTGCAGATCAGCAATGACGCCGACAATCATTTGTTCGTTGCCGCACCGGAAAAGGTGATTGCAAGCATCATCGGCAATCTGACCCGCAACGGACTGCTTTACACGGACGAAGGCGAAGTCAACGTGCGAATTCAGGACCGCCGCGTCACCGTGTCAGATACTGGGCCGGGCATGGAGCCGGAAGAGGTCGAGCAGATGTTTCAGCCATTTTTCCGCGGCGATCCGAGCCGCCGCCGCCGCGGTGGCCACGGCGTGGGCCTGACCATCGTCAAGCGGCTGGCCGACCGCTTCGGATGGCCGCTGTCGGTCAAAAGTGAGCGTGGCCGCGGTACCGAGGTCACCATCGAGTTCCCAGACGCAAAATTTGAGGTCATTTCACCCCCTCTTCACGGCTGACCCACTAAGCATTCACGTCGCGGGTGTCATTCTGACGCCATGTTGATAGCAACGTAACGACGACGATGAATTTTACGCTGGTTAACCTTTTACTGTTTAAGCTCGGTTGGGTCGCCGCCGTCTTCAGCGCGGCTCACGGCCAAGCCTGGATCGGCGCGCTGACCATCCTCGCCATCGCGGCCATAAACCTCGCCAAAGCCGAACGGCCACGCCGCGAGCTGCGCCTGTTCACGGCCGCGGCGCTGGTGGGCCTCGTCTGGGAATCGGTGTTGGTCAATCAGGGCATTCTCATCTACGCCGAGGCCAACGGTGCACTGGTGGCGCCGTATTGGATCGTTGGCATGTGGATCCTGTTTGCGACGACCCTGAACGTCGGCATGCGCTGGATGAAAAAGTCCTGGGTGCTGCCGGTGCTGTTTGGAGGCATTGGCGGACCGCTGTCGTTTCTCGCTGGCGAGAAGATTGGTGCGGTCGTGTTCCCGGATCACTGGATTGCCATTGCCGTCATTAGTGCAGGTTGGGCCCTGCTGCTACCGGCACTGATGCGCGTCGCCGATTTCTTCAACGGCCATGTGCCCACACGTCTCGAACCCGCTCTGCAAGGAGGTCAGTCATGACTCGTCTTTTAGCGGGATTGGTCTTGGCGGTCGCCATCGCGGCGACGGCCAACGCCGACATCAACGTCGGTGAACCGGCCACGATCGCGCGCTGGAATTTCGATGTACTGCTGAATGAGCGCAAGATCGGCACCCACCGCTTTGAGCTGATCGACGGCGGCAACGTGCGCCATTTACGCACCGATGCGAGTTTCGACGTCAAAGTGCTGTTCTTTAACGCCTACCGCTATCGCCACAACAGCGTCGAGAAGTGGGAGAACGGCTGCCTGGCATCGATTCAGTCCGAAACGGACCGTAACGGCGACGAGCTCAGCATCCGTGGCGAAAGCGACGCCGAAAGTTTCCTGATCGACGGAAAGACGGGCGAACGGGCAATTGATCGCTCCTGCGTTATGAGTTTTGCCTACTGGAATCCGGAAATTCTCGACCAGGATGCCCTTTTGAATTCGCAAACCGGCGACTTCCAGGACATCGACGTGCGCTTTGCCGGGGAAGAAGAAATCGAGGCCGGCGGTCAGACATTTGCGGCCGATCGTTTCGAGATCGATACCGGGCAGGGCGTTATCAAGGTTTGGTACCAGCAGGACAACGACCGCTGGCTCGCACTCGAGGCGCCCGCCAAAGGCAAACGAACGATTCGCTACCAGCTCACGTCCGTACCGACGCTGGCGGACAGCCGCACCGACTGGCCGACTGGAGGAGTTCGCAATGACATCTAGAGCAAAAGGACTGGGCACGGCATCGTTCGTCGCATTGTCGGCCGCGCTCGCTGGCACCGCTGGGTGCTCGTCGACCGAAGCATTGCCGCCGATCGAGACGGCTGACCATGTCGATCTCGAACGGTTCATGGGTGACTGGTACGTCATCGCCAACATACCCACGTTCATAGAGAAAAAGGCCTACAACGCTGTCGAGAGCTACGCGCTCAACGACGACGGCACGGTAGACACGACTTTCTCGTTCAATAAAGGCGGCTTCGACGGCAAACGCAAAGCGTACAACCCGCGCGGTTTCGTGCGCGACGACCCGTCAAATGCCATCTGGGGCATGCGTTTTGTCTGGCCGTTCAAGGCGGAGTATCGGGTGATCTATCTGGACGATGCCTACGAGCAGACGATTATCGGCCGCAGCAAACGCGACTATGTTTGGATCATGGCGCGTACGCCGACAATCCCCAACGAGGATTACTTCCAGCACATCAAGTTTCTGCGCGAGCAAGGCTACGACACGAGCAAGATCCAGCGCGTACCGCAGCGCTGGGACGCCACTGACGAAAGCTGAACGTTTCACCGGGCTAGCCTCGAGCGCTACACTCGAGGCTATGCCAACACCTCGACTATGCCCGCCGCTGCTGTTTGCGGTACTTCTTCTCGCCACTAACGCGGCGACCGCCGACGGCTCGTTTGACCTGGATACGTTTCAGCGCTGGGTCACGATGCGCGTCGGCGACGGCAGCCCGGTCTACTGGTTCTCCGAGGGCACCGTACGTGCCTACCCCGGCGGTCGACTGATTGCGACGATGGAGGGCTACGACACGGCTCGCCTCGACCCGACTCAAACGTCGCCGCGCCGTGCCGTGCAGCTCTCGCGTAAGACCTACATCTACCGAGACCCCGCGACTGGCGACGTCTTCAAGCGCAGCGACGGTACTGACGTGGCGCCCATTGCGTATCCGTACCAGCTCATCAGCTATGAGCTCAAAGACGACGGGACCTTGGAGACGTTCGTGGACCAGGGCAGCGGCAAGCGTTACCGGCGCATCGGTCCCGGTTCGAGCACCAAAGCGCTGCGGCTGGACAGCGGTGTGCTGTACAACGCGCCACTGTATCTCGACTTCGAGCTGCCCGGCGGTAATCGCTATCAGACCTTCGAGAACTACGATTTTTTCTCACCGGACAGCGATCCCGCCGGTGGCAGCTTCATCACGTTTTTGCGCTACGGCGACGCACCGGACTGGGCGACCGGCACCGATAAAATCGTCATGCACTTGACCACGCGCCGTTACGACAGCTTTGCTGACGTGCCAGCACGGTTTCGAACTTGGATCGAGGCGCACGCGGAGATGTGGCGTGAGCCACCGCGCGATATGAACGAAATTCGCGAGCTGCAAGGCGACATCGAGCGCTGACGCTTTACTCGACGCGGTCGCTTCAATACCGTTACGCCATCGTAACGACGGGGGACCCAGATGGCAGCGGCACGGGGGGAGTTTAGCTCGCGCATCGGCTTCGTGTTGGCGGCGTCGGGCTCGGCGGTCGGGCTCGGCAACATTTGGGGTTTTCCGACCCAAGCGGCGTCCAACGGTGGCGGCGCTTTCTTGGTGGTCTATCTGATCCTGACGTTTCTGCTTGCGTATCCGACGCTAATGGCGGAGTTTCTGATCGGCCGCTACGCGAAGGCCAATGCCGTGCCGGCACTTCGCAAGGTGACCGGCTCGCTGGCACCGCTCGGTGCGCTAACCGGCTACGCCGGGATTCTGACCGCATGTTTGCTGCTGTCGTTCTACGCTGTCATTGCCGGGTTCATGATTGTCTTCTTCGTGGCAACTCTGCTCGAAGCTATCGGCCAGAACGATCTTTCTGAGTACCTAACGGCGCGCGGCACCGGTGTTCAAGTCGCATTCACCGCTGTTTTCATGCTGATGACGATCGCGGTCATCTGCGGCGGCATAAAGGGTGGCATAGAGCGTTGGTCGACGCGATTGATGCCTTCGTTGTTTGTCTTGATGTTTGTGCTTATTGCGTGGGTGTTAACACTGGACGGCGCGACCGAAGGTTTGTCTCGCTACCTGGTGCCGGATTTTGCCGCATCGCTGAACCCTGATCTGTTGCTGAGCGCGATGGGGCAGTCATTTTTCTCGCTGTCGATCGGCGTAGGAACCATGCTGATCTACGGCTCCTATTGCAGCAAAAAAGCCAACCTTGTCCGGTTGGGGATGGCGGTCACCGTGATCGACGTTGGCGTGGCATTTCTCGCCGGATTGCTCATTCTTCCAGCGATGTACGTCGCGGCGACAAACGGCGTTCAAATATTCGATGAGAGCGACGCATTGGTTTCCGGTCCAGGCATGATTTTTTCGGTCTTGCCAGCGCTTTTCGATACGCTCGGCACTGCAGGGCTGGCCGTCGGTGGGTTGTTTTTTCTCTTGATGACAATAGCGGCGCTAACTTCATCAATAAGTCTTCTCGAGGTTCCCGTCGCATACGCGGTGGAAGAACATGGTAGCCGGAGGGTCCCTGCAACGTTGGCGATTGGCGCAGCAATCTTCCTGGCTAGTCTCGCATTGATCATCGGCGGCGAGTGGCTATTCGACCTTGCGGTTGCGGTTGCAACCGAATACTCGCAACCCGTTCTCGCACTCTTGCTCTGCGTGTTCGCCGGCTGGGTCTGGCGACGCGACCAAATTCTGGGCGAGCTCCGCGAGGGCAATCCGGAGATCGAGAATTCGCTGTTCTGGAAGATCTGGCCGCTGTACGTGAAGTTCATTTGCCCGGTGGGCATCCTGACGGTCTTCTACAACAGCCTCACTTAGGCGCCGACTTCGGCAAAACGGGCGAGTAGGGTGAGCGCTCGCTCGACGTCGCGCCGTGACTCCGCCGGTGGCGGTGCGCCGAAGTCCCGCACAACCCAGCGCGCTTCGTGTTCTTCGCAGTAGGCCCAGAGCAGTCGACCGACACGTCGAGTTTCCGTCAACGTGCCGCAATGAGGGCAAGTCGCCAGTCGGTTTGTGCGGCGGGCCGGAAAGGCAACGATGTTTGCCGTGCGTCGATCGCTCATGCGCCAATCACACCGAATTCGCCGGTGCCGCACCGTGACGTTGGTCGCAGCTGATCGCCATGACTGTGCCGTTCGTCTAAAAGTGTGAGATGCGTCCGCCGCGTCAGCTAAAATCGCGCCATTCCCGTTGGGCGCCGCGTCACCAGACTACGGTTCCGGCTATTCCAGGAGTTGAATCGATGAAACACGTTCTGCTGTTTGTGTCCGCTTTGCTCGTCGCCTGCAGCGCGGCGGATTCGAAAGGCCTCGGGCCAGATGAATGGCCTTTCAATGTCGAAGTCGTGGCGCAAATCGATGAGCCGTGGGCAATGACGTTTTTGCCCAACGGCAATCTCCTGATCACCCGCAAGCCCGGCGAAATGCTAATCGTCAGCCCGACCGGCGATACGCTTGGCCGAGTGAACGGTGTGCCCGACGTCGACTACGGTGGCCAGGGTGGGCTCGGTGACGTCGTTCTGAGTCCGGACTACGCTCGCTCGAAGCGCATCTATTTCAGCTATGCCGAAGCCGGTGATAGCGATACGCGTGGAGCAGCCGTCGCCACGGCGCTACTGTCGGCCGACGACGCCGATGCCGAGCTGATCGACGTACAGGTGATCTGGCGGCAGGTGCCGAAAGTGTCCGGCCGCGGCCACTATGGGCACCGGCTGGTGTTCTCTGACGATGCCTATCTTTTCATCTCGTCCGGCGAGCGCCAGAAATTCGATCCGTCGCAAGACATGCAGAGCAACCTCGGCAAAATTATTCGCCTACACCCTGACGGCGAAGTACCGACGGACAATCCGTACTACGAGCGCGGCGGGGTTACCGCTGAAATTTGGTCGCTCGGTCATCGCAACCCGCTCGGCATTGCCTTCGATACTCAAGGGCGGCTGTGGAACCACGAAATGGGACCGCGCCACGGCGACGAGCTGAACCTCGTCCAGCCGACCAAAAATTACGGGTACCCGCTGGTGTCGAACGGCGATCACTACAGCGGCAAGGAAATCCCGGACCACGACACGCGCCCGGACCTCGAAGCGCCAAAGGCGTACTGGGTGCCGGCCATTTCGCCGGCTGGCTTTATCATTTACGACGGCGAGATGTTCGAAGACTTCTATGGCAACGGCTTCATCGGCGGCCTGTCGTCGGAGTCGCTGGTGCGGGTTCGCCTCGGCGAGGACTCGGCCGAGGAAATCGAACGCTACTCGATGGGCAAACGCATCCGCGAAATCGAGCAAGGGCCGGATGGCAGCATTTGGGTTCTCGAAGACAAGTCGGGTGCGCGACTGCTCAAGCTAACGCCTAAGAGTTAAGTCAATGGATGCCGGCAGTCTCGCGTTTTTCGTTGCCGCATCGCTGCTGCTGATCTCGACACCGGGCCAGGACATGATTCTCGTCATGTCACGTTCGGTGGCGCAGGGCGCGCGGGCCGGGGTCGCCACCGCCGGCGGCGTTAGTGTCGGTTTGCTCGGCCACACGCTGCTCGCGACTATTGGCCTCGGCGCCGTGTTGACCGCGTCGGAGACGCTGTTCACCGTGATGAAGTTGCTTGGCGCCGTGTACCTCATGTATCTCGGCGTAAAGACTTGGCGCTCACCACCGACAGTCATCGACGGCGCGGACGGACCACAGCGCAGCGTGCGACGCATGTTCATCGAGGGGGCCGTGTCAAATCTTGCCAATCCGAAAATCGCGGTCTTCTATTTCGCGTTTTTGCCGCAGTTCGTCGCGGCTGATGCCAGTAATGCCGCGTTGCAGCTGTTCCTACTCGGCGCGTTGTTTGCGGTGCTGACGTTTATCGTCAAATGCCCGATCGGACTCGTCGCCGGACGTCTGTCGCATTGGCTGCGTGTACGACCGGGTGTGCAGAACGCGATGAATCGCGTTTCTGGCGGCGTACTGGTAAGTCTTGGGGTCAAATTGGCGCTCGATCAGTCACCGGTCGTGTCGGCCGACGCTTAGTTGGTTCCGATGGACGATCTAACGCCAAGCCGTCTGCAGCCGCAGAATCCTGAGGCTGAACTTCGGGACAAACTCCTGAGCCAGCAATCAACGCTCGGGACATTGCTAGGGTCGATTGCTGGGGCTGTGCCAGGATTCGCCCTTTATTTTGCGGTGCTTTCAATGGGCAGAATCCCGATCATCGCGTACGTCTTGCCCGGCGTCGCGGTCGGCCTCGGGGCAAAATTCGTTGGTCGCGGCATCGACCCGATCCACGCTTGGATTGCGGCCGGCGTTACTGTCGCCGCGATCGCAGCGTGCCAAGTGCTGTTGGGCTTTCACCCGCTCGAACTGGCCTTTTCGCTGCCGAATGCTTTCATCGCCGGGTATCTTGGCAAACGTAGCCTCAGTCTCGAAGAAGACAAGTCGCTCTATCGGTACAAACGCGGACTCGACGAGCCGCCCTCAGACGGCTGATCCGCCGGCCGCTCGCCAACGGCCGGTAAGCGTGCGCAGCAACCAGAACAGCATTGCCAGCATGATGACGGCCTCCGGCAGAGCCAGCCAACCGCTTGCTTGCCATGACGCCGGGAACGCACTCGCGCCAGGCCCCGTGAACGCTGAGCCTGCCGCAATGAAAAAACCGAAACAAACACGCCACAGGTGACGCGCGATCCGTGCCGCCTCAGACAGCGTGCCGCGCACGAGAACAATACCGTCGCCGACAACGGCCAGTGCCGCCATTCCGGCTAAGAACCAATAGTCCTCGGCCGGATAGCCAAAATGTGTGCCTGCTTCGGTGCCAACCGCAGCAACTCCCAAGGCGATGAGCGCGACAATGTTGAGTGCGTTTAAAACGGCCATTGCGAGCACACGTGGGTCCCGCAAGCGATACGCGCCGCGTGCGGCCAACCAACCGCTGGCAACGAGCGTTGCCGCCAGCACGCCTGCGTGAAACGTGATGAGCTGCGTTGCGTAACTCAAGGCGCCAATCAGCGCACCGAGTGCCGACGAGGTCAGCATCGTGACGGCGAAACCTCGTCCGCTCGCGATATGCAGACGGCGGCCTTTTGTCGCCAGCAACGCGGCAGCACCGAACACGACGGCGCCTGTGCCGCTGACAACATGGGCAATGAGCAACACAGACAAACGCAATTCCTCAGTCGGGCGCGCGCTGCAATCTCGCGCAATGCGAAAACTTAGTGGTTTGCCAGAGCGCTCGGTTCCCGGATTGCGACGGGGCGACCCGTTGACTCGACGACGCGACGTTTCGCAAGGCACCTATTGAGTCGCGGCAGCGGCCGTCTCGGGACCGCGATGACGCAACAGATGTCTCGCGCGGGCGAGGAACGGTTCGACCGCCAAGGATCCGGCACCGTAACTGTCGCGCCAACGGGGGTCAACGCGATCGACCAGCGCCCATTCCATGGCGCCAATGGCGTAGAAGATCCCGCGCCGTTGTTCAGCGAGCCGTACTTCTGCGAGCGTGGCGAGCTCCCGCGCCGCAATCGCGGCGGCGAGTTGCCGGAATTCACCGGATCGTTCGGAGTCGCCGTCGGCGATGCCGGCGCCGACACTGATCTCGGTCCAACGTGCGGCCCCCTCCTTCCAGAGTTGGAACTCGGCGTAGTGCCGATCTTGCTCATCGAGCCGCCCGAAGATCTCTGAGCGCAGCTTGGGATACGCAGCAGCAGCGGACTCGAACGACTCGCCATCGTCTTGCAACAGCGCCTCAGCGAGGGCAAGACTGAGTTGCCGAAAGTCAGCGCCGACGTTCGGATCGTCATAGGGAAACGGATACGTGAGCATCCACATACCGGTCTGATCATCACCGGCCAGGTCGAGTGCCGCGATCCGTTCGTGGTAGTCGGGCAGCGTGCTTTGCCACTGATGAAAGCGCTCGTGCACAAACAGCAATTGCCATTCTGTGACCGATTGGCCGAGAAGCGCCGGCGGCGCTACGAGTACCGTTTCTTCGGCACCGAACATACCGAGGCTTGCCTGCATTGCGGGTGGAAACTGGCGCGGGCGAAAAAATGCGGGGCACCCTTTCAATGGACGCGATCGCAGCGGTTCGAATCCTGGTGCTGAGTTCATGCAAACGGCCACCTCGCGATCGCCGTCGATGACGACGAACCCATCTCCTAGGGTCGCCATGCCGGGCCAGGTTCGCGCGGCCGCGGTTTGCGAGAGTCGAATTGCATCAGCGCCGTGCACGTAAACGTCGGCGTCTCGTTCGATCGTGCACGCCAGTGCTGTCGCCAGCAGCGCTGACATCAGCAGGAAAATGACACCGTTGGACATAACGTTGCTGCTCGCTTTTCGAGTCGTCGTCATCACTGCGGTTTCACGATTGCTCGGAGACACTCAAAACATGAGTCGACGAGTCTGGTTCTTTGCCGCCCTGGCCAGCGCGCTGCTCGCGCTGTCATTAGCCTTGGATGCGCGACGTGGCTCGGCGGTCGCAAGCGTCACCGACGGTCCGTACTCGGCAATGCCGGAGACGCCGGACGGCATTGGCAAAATCTATCTCGGCCGTGAAATCTCTAAGGTCATGGGTCATCGAGGCGCGGCGTGGCTGGAGCGGCCTGGACGGGTGCGCGAGGAGCGCACCGACGTGCTGTTGGACGCGCTGCCGCTGGCTGACGGTATGGTTGTTGCCGACATCGGTGCTGGCACCGGGTTCTTTAGTTTTCCGATCGCCGAGCGCATTGGCAGCGGCCGTGTACTGGCGGTCGATATTCAAGCAGAAATGCTCGACATCATTCGACGACGTCAAGCGGCAGGCGCGCCGGCGAATGTCGTGCCGGTGCTCGGCACGGAAACCGATCCGTCGCTAGAGACGGGCAGCGTCGATCTGATCTTGATCGTTGACGCCTACCACGAATTCTCCTATCCGCTCGAGATGGGCGAGGCCTTGGTCGATGCCCTCAAGCCCGGCGGACGTATGGTACTGGTCGAGTACCGTGCGGAGGATCGATCGGTACCAATCAAATGGCTGCACAAGATGTCCGAGGCGCAGGCCCGCAAAGAAATGGCTGCGATCGGCCTCGACTGGACCGACACCCTAGACGTCCTGCCACAGCAACACATACTCGTGTTTGCTAAACCTGCTCAGCGCGCGGCGATAAACGCTGGCGAAAACTCGGCAAAGAACTCCGACTGATTGTCAGCAAGCACCGCAAGTTGCAGCTTGGCGCCGTCCGGCAACGGCTGCGGCAGTGCGCCCTTCCAGCTCGTATCGGCTGACGTCTCGCTGGCAAACAGCACCGGCCGCGGCCGCGCGGTGGTTGGATCGGCAACGGCGATCGCGAGCTGGCGCAGCGGATGCGACGTGGCGACCCGCAGCTCGGCGAGCGTCGTGCTGCTGCGCACGACCTCGAACGTGAGCTCGAAATCGGCGTTAGCCAATTGGCACGTGCCGCCAGGGCGCCGACAGTTTGGCCGTGCGATCAACTCATAGCTCTTGCCGGCGACGGCCGGTTGCGCCTTCTCACCCACCAACGCGTCGATCGCAAAATACGCCAGGATCGCGAGCACCGGTGCTACCAATAGCGCCGTAACGAGGTGTGGGTTCTTCCAAATCGCCATGGGTGTCGCCGTGTCGGTGATGAGTACCGGACGACGGCAGGTCGTCCGGCAGCGCCAATCACTCAGTGGCCCGTTGCGCCACCAGCTCCAGCGGGCACGCGAATGTCTTCGACCAGCTGCTGGATTTCGGCCGGCGGTGCGGCTGTCACACGCGACACCAGTAGCGCGGTCGCGAAGTTGACCAGCGCGCCGATTGCGCCAAACGCGTTGGGCTCGATACCAAAGAACCAGTTGGGCGACATGTCGCCGAGAAACGCCGTGCTCGCTATGAACATGACGCCTTTGTGCTGGAAAACATACAGCAAAGTCACGCCAATACCGGCCAACATACCGGCGATGGCGCCTTCCTTGTTCACGCGCTTTGAAAATATCCCCATCATCAGGGCCGGGAAGATTGACGATGCGGCAAGTCCGAAAGCGAGTGCAACGGTGCCAGCCGCAAAATCGGGCGGATTGAAGCCAAGATAGCCGGCGACCGCAATCGCACCCGCCATCGCGATCCGACTCGCCATAAGCTCATTGCGCTCGCTAATGTCAGGCATAAAGACGCCCTTCAGCAAATCGTGTGAAATTGCCGACGAGATCGCCAGCAGCAGGCCAGCCGCTGTCGACAACGCGGCCGCCAAGCCGCCGGCGGCAACCAATGCAATTACCCAATTGGGCAGTCGAGCGATTTCGGGATTCGCCAGCACGATAATGTCGCGATCGACCGTTACCATTTCGTTGGTCGCCGCATCAGCGGTGTACTGGATGCGGCCGTCGCTGTTCTTGTCTTCAAACTCGAGCAGGCCGGTCTTTTCCCAGTTGCGGAACCAATCTGGGCGTTCATCGTACGAAAGGTTCGTGCCGGCGGTTGGCTCGATCGTCGTCATGAGGTTCAGACGTGCCATGGCGCCGACGGCTGGCGCCGTCGTATAGAGAATTGCAATGAACACCAGAGCCCAACCGGCCGACGAGCGCGCGTCGCGGACTTTCGGCACGGTGAAAAAGCGAATGATGACGTGTGGCAGTCCGGCGGTACCGATCATCAGCGACATTGTGTAAGCAAACATGTTGGTCAGGCTGAGGCGGGCCGTGGTTGTGTACTCGGCGAAGCCAAGATCGTTGACGATTTGGTCGAGGCGATCGAGCAAGTACACGTCCGAGCCTAACATCGTCGAGCCGAGACCCAGCTGCGGAATGGGATTCCCGGTCAGATTCAGCGAGATGAAAATAGCCGGAATCGTATACGCAAGAATCAAGACGCAGTATTGAGCGATCTGCGTGTACGTGATGCCCTTCATGCCGCCGAGCACCGCGTAGAAAAACACGATCGCCATGCCGACGCTGAGGCCAACGCCGTAGTCGACTTCGAGAAACCGCGAAAAGGCAACGCCGATGCCTTTCATTTGGCCGATCACATACGTAACCGATGCGATGATCAGACACAGCACTGCAACGATTCTTGCCGCGCGTGAGTAGTAGCGATCGCCGATAAACTCGGGGACGGTGAACTTGCCGAACTTGCGCAAGTATGGGGCCAGCAGCATGGCCAGCAAAACGTAGCCACCGGTCCATCCCATGAGGAATACCGAGCCGCCGTAGCCCATGAACGCGATCATGCCGGCCATGGAAATGAACGATGCGGCGGACATCCAATCGGCGGCTGTCGCCATCCCGTTCGCGACCGGGTGGATGCCGCCACCAGCGACGTAAAACTCTTTGGTTGAACCTGCGCGCGACCAAATCGCAATTCCGATATAGAGCGCAAATGTAGCGCCGACAACTAAGTAAGTGAGTGTTTGCAGTGTCACGTCTTGCTCCCCTTGCTAGTCGTCTTCTTGCACGCCGTGCTCACGATCGAGCTTGCCAATGCGATTTGCGTAGAAAAAAATCAGTGCGACGAACACGTAGATCGAGCCCTGTTGCGCAAACCAGAAGCCAAGCTTGTAGCCGCCGATCTGGAACGAATTGAGTGGCTCGACGAGTACGATCCCGAACAAGAACGACACGACGAACCAAATCACGAGGCACAGCCAGACCAATCTGAGATTCGACTGCCAGTAAGATCTTCGTTCGGACATGGTTCTTTCCCCCAAGATGTGCCTGTGACCCGCAGCTTTCCGCAACGGACGCTGAGACGGTATCAGAGCAGCGTGCACCGCCCATACAGACTTTAGTCGCATGGCGCTGCGGGGCCGTGGCGCTTGGCCATGACTCGGGCGCTGTGCTAGCGTGATTTCATCGCAAGGCCCAGACGGGGGGAGGCTTTGATCAGCTGGTGGCTGTTGCTGACGATTGCGCTTGGCTACGTGCTTACGCTGTTCGCGATTGCCTGGGTATCTGATCGCCCGGCTACTCAGCGTCGTTTGGCGCGCTGGCAGCCACTGATTTACCCCTTGTCGCTCGCCGTTTATTTGACGTCATGGACGTTCTACGGTGCGGTCGGTACGGCGAGTCAAACCGGCTGGGGCTTCCTGCCTATATTTCTTGGGCCAGCACTGGTTATCGTTTTCGGATGGCCGGTTTTTCTGCGCATTCTCGCGGTTGCGAGACGCCAGAATCTGACGTCCATAGCCGACTTTTTGGCGGCGCGTTACGGCAAGGCACGTTCGCTTGCGATGTTGATTACGATCATCGCGACAGTCGGCTCGGTCCCTTACATCGCTTTGCAATTCAAAGCGGTGGTGACCGGCCTCGAGCTCGTGACCGATCTGCCTTTGTCGCGCGCCGCGGACTACGACACCGCGTTGTTTGCGGCGGCGGGTTTGGCGCTGTTCGCGGCAGTATTCGGTACGCGACGTATCGATGCCGAAGAGCACAATCACGGCCTGGTCGTGGCCATTGCGTTTGAGTCGCTGATAAAACTCCTGGCCTTTGTTGCTATCGGCGGATTTGCCATCTATCTGTTGCTCAGCGCGTCCGGCGAGACTTCGGCGAACGCGCAGTCCACCGCAAAGTCGCTGTTTCTGGCCTCGGAACTGCCGGCGGCATTCTTGCCTCAAACTTTGCTCGCGGCGCTCGCCATTTTGTGTTTGCCACGTCAGTTCCA
This sequence comes from Pseudomonadota bacterium, assembly GCA_038534295.1. Lineage (GTDB taxonomy): Bacteria > Pseudomonadota > Gammaproteobacteria > Steroidobacterales > Woeseiaceae > JBCAXA01. The sequence continues at coordinate 280,480 of JBCAXA010000004.1, read as the reverse complement.
CGTCGCGTTCGTCGAGGGCCGCTCCGACCGCGAGCCGACGCCAACGCGTTGGTTGTTCCCAGGAATTCTTGTCATATTTGGCATCTTCGTTTTGCCGATCACCGTCGCCGGCCTGACGCTCTTGCCAACCGGGGTTTACTCCGGCGACGCCTTTGTTCTCGCCTTGCCGCTAACGTTTGATGCGCCCTTGCTGACGGTGCTTGCTTACCTCGGGGGATTCTCAGCAGCGACCGGTATGGTGATCGTTGCGAGCGTCGCGTTGGCCACGATGATCAGCAACGAAATTATCATGCCGCTGCTGCTGCGCCGCGGCGATCGTCCGGCACTTCCGTATCGCGACTATGCGCGTACGCTCGTACTGATTCGTCGTGCAGCCATATTCGGCATCGCGATGCTGGCCTACGTTTACTATCGGCTGACCGACTCCTCGACGCTACTCGCGTCGATGGGTCTTTTGTCTTTTGCGGCTGTCGCGCAGTTCGGTCCGCTGCTGCTGGCTGGGTTGTATTGGAGTGGAGCGACTCTGCGCGGTGCGCTCATTGGACTCAGCGCAGGCTTTGCGCTCTGGTGCTATACGCTGCTGTTGCCCGCATTGGCGTCATCGGGCGCTATGTCGGCGGAATGGGTCACCGCAGGGCCGTTCGGGCTTGGTTGGCTGCGGCCGGAAGCGCTGTTTTTTGATGCCGGCTTGTCGCCGTTGACGCACGGTGTGCTTTGGTCACTAGGTCTGAATACGGCGTTGCTTGTCGTGTTCTCGCGGCGCGGCGTGGTTGCGCTAACTGAGCAGATTCAGGCACGCGCTTTCGCGACCACACCGCTACCCACTCCGCCGAAACCAGCCAACGTCGCGGGGCGCGTGCCGCTCGCGGATCTCGTCGCCTTGGCTGGGCGATTCGTCGGACAGCAAGCGGCAGAGCGTGCGTTTTCGGCATTCGCTGCCGATCACGGCGACGCCTTGGAAGCAAACGGTGCGGCCGATCGAGAAACCGTGCAATTTACGGAACGACTGTTGGCAAGTGCTGTTGGTGCATCGTCGGCACGATTCGTTATGACGACCGCCATGCGCAAACGTGGCTTGGAACTTGCCGATGTCGTCCTGCTGCTCGATGAAACCTCGCAAGCCATTCGCTTCAACCGGCAGCTGTTGGAGAATACGCTCGAGAACATGAGTCAGGGCGTCAGCGTCGTTGACGGGGCTCAGAGTCTCATCGGTTGGAATTCGCAATACGTGTCGATGATGGGTTTTCCGGAGGGCATGGTCGAAGTGGGTCGACCTATCGCCGACTTGATTCGCTACAACGCCAAGCGTGGTTGTTTTCGTTCGTCGGACGTCGAGCATGAGATAAGCAAACGCCTCGGACACTTACGCAGCGGCTCCGCGTATCGATACGAAAGTACGTTCATCGATGGTCGGGTCCTCGAAATACGCGGTAAGCCACTGCCGGACGGTGGCTTCGTAACGACCTACAGCGATATCACCGAGTACAAACGTGTCGAGGCTGAACTCGAAGAATCCAAACTGGGTCTCGCGAAACGGGTGGCAGAACGCACCGCAGAGCTGGAAGTTGCGGTGCGCGAGCTCGATAAGGCGCGGCTCGTGGCGGAATCGGCCAACGCGTCGAAAACCCGTTTTATCGCCGCGGCAGCCCACGATCTGCTGCAGCCGCTCAACGCCGCCAAACTTTTTACCGCGTTGCTCGTCGATGCGGGCGATAAGAACGATGCGGAGCGACAACAGCTGGCCGAACGAGTGGAAAAAGGCCTCACGTCGGTTGAGGAACTGCTCAGCGGTTTGCTCGACGTGGCGCGGTTGGATACCAACGCGCCGACGCCGTCCCTCGAGCACACGGCGGTAGCTGATATTTTTGCGCAACTCGAGCAGCAGTTTCGCGACAGTTTTGAACGCGACGGCCTGTCGCTCAGGTTTGTCGCCACCAAACTCTGGGTGCACACGGACCGCGCACTGTTGCGTCGCATTTTGCAAAACTTCATCAGCAACGCCAGACGCTACACAAACACCGGCGGTGTCGTCGTCGGTTGCCGACGGCGCGGCACCGACGTTGCGATCCAAGTTGTGGATACCGGTGTCGGTGTTGCCGACGAGCAGTCGATGCAGATTTTCGAGGAGTTCTCACGCGGCTCGTCGACCCGCAAGGCGGAGAAGCGGGGGCTCGGTCTGGGGTTGTCCATCGTGCGGCGCATCGCAGCGCTGCTTGGGCATCCCATTGCGATGCGATCTACCGTGGGGCGTGGCAGTGTGTTCGAAATCGAAGTGCCGCGCGGTCGGGTGCAATTGGCGCAGCCGTCACCAACCGCGCCGGCGCCACCAGCGTTCACGTCACTGAGCGGTCAATGCGTTGTTTGCATTGACAACGACATCGATATTCTCGACGGCATGGGTGCGCTGCTGCGCCAGTGGGGCGCGACGCCGGTTCTGGCAATCGATGCCGACGAAGCCTTGGACCAGCTCAACCACCCCGGTCAGTTGCAGAGACCGAGCCTATTACTGGTCGACTATCAGCTCGACAACGGTGTCACAGGCCTGGCGGCGATAGCCTCGGTGCGGGCCGCATTGGGTGAGGATGTGCCCGCCGTAATCGTCACGGCGAATCGGTCGCGCAGCATTCGTGACGCGGTTGCCGATGCCGGTTTCCGGCTCATCAACAAGCCGGTCAAACCGGCCGCGCTACGCGCGCTGATTAGTCGGCTGACGCATGCATCGCGCGTTGCCAAGGCCGGCTGACGCAAGCCGTTTTCAGCCGTCCGCTGTGCCGTTGAACGCCTTTTGTTCGACGTCCAAAGACTTCACGGCCAGCACGGCCTGGGTGCGGTTGTTGACGCCGAGCTTCTTGAGAATCGCGGTGACGTGCGCTTTGATGGTCGCCTCGGAGACGCCGAGCTGATACGCGATCTGTTTGTTCATCAGGCCTTCGGCGATCATCAGCAGCACCCGAAACTGATGCGGCGTGAGGTCCGCCAGCGCATCGGCGTTGGACTGCTCTTTCTGGTCGAGTCTGGTCGCTTCCAGCGCGACGCCGTCGGGCACCCAGACTGAGCCAGCGATGACGGCGCCAAGCGCTGCCTCGATCGTCTCCATACCGGACGACTTTGGAATGAAGCCACTGGCTCCGTGCTGAATTGCTCGTCGAATTGTCGCCGGCTCGTCGTTCGCTGACACGATGACCGTCGGCAGCATTTCGCGACGATTGCGTATGTACGCGAGCGCGGAGAAGCCAGTGACTCCCGGCATGTGCAGGTCCAGCAACAGCAGGTCGGCATCGACGTGGTCCTCGACCGCATCCTGTAGTGACTCGAGCGTAGCCGCTTCGACGACGTCGGCAGCGCCGACGCAGCCCTTGATCGCGTGAATCAGTGCCTCGCGAAACAGCGGGTGATCGTCGGCGACGATGATCTTTGTGCGAGCGTCCATCGTGCGGGCCTCGAAAACTAGCTACCGATGCATGCGATTCTCGATCAGGGTACCAACGATACTCGGATCGGCCAGCGTCGACGTATCGCCAAGGCTGCCATAGTCGTCTTCGGCGATTTTACGCAAGATGCGACGCATGATTTTGCCGGAGCGGGTTTTCGGCAGGCCCGGGGCCCATTGAATGAGGTCGGGTGTGGCAATTGGGCCGATTTCGCTGCGCACCCATTTTCGAAGTTCGCTGGCAAGCTCGTCGCTTGGCGACCTACCCTCCATGAGCGTCACGTACACATAAATCCCCTGGCCCTTGATGTCATGGGGATAGCCGACGACCGCGGCTTCAGCGACAGCCGGATGCGCGACTAGCGCGCTTTCGACTTCGGCGGTTCCCATGCGATGGCCGGATACGTTCAGTACATCGTCGACTCGGCCAGTAATCCAGTAATCGCCGTCTGCATCGCGGCGTGCACCGTCGCCGGTGAAATACTTGCCCGGAAATGTCGAAAAGTACGTGTCGATAAAGCGTTGATGGTCGCCGTAGACGGTTCGCATCTGGCCTGGCCAGCTGTCGAGCAACACCAGGTTGCCGCTGGTCGCGCCGTCGAGGATATTGCCCTCGGCGTCGACGATCGCCGGCGCAATACCCGGCAGCGGGCGCGTGGCCGAGCCCGGTTTCAGCGTCGTTGCGCCCGGCAAGGGGCTGATCAATATGCCGCCTGTTTCGGTCTGCCACCATGTATCGACAATGGGGCAGCGCTCCTCGCCAACCACGCGGTAGTACCAGTCCCACGCTTCGGGATTGATGGGTTCACCAACCGATCCGAGCAGTCGTAGCGATGCACGCGAGGTTTTGCGTACCGGCTCATCGCCCTCGCGCATCAGCGCGCGTATCGCCGTCGGAGCGGTGTAGCAGATGTTGACTTTATGCTTGTCGCAGACTTCCCAAAGCCGGCAGGCGTCCGGATACGTCGGCACGCCTTCAAACATCAACGTCGTTGCGCCATTCGCCAGCGGCCCGTAAACGATGTACGAGTGACCGGTCACCCACCCTACATCTGCTGTACACCAGTAAATGTCGCCGGGGCGATAGTTGAAGACGAGCTCGAAACTCATCGCGGCATACACGAGATAGCCGCCGCTGGTGTGTAGCACGCCTTTCGGCTTCCCGGTTGACCCGGACGTGTACAGGATGAACAGCGGATCCTCGGCATTCATGGTTGCTGGCGGGCAATCGTCCGACACATCGGCCTCGGCTTCGTGCAGCCAAACGTCGCGGCCTTCCTGCCAATCGACGTCACCACCGGTATTGCGCACGACAAGTACGTGTGCCAAGCCGTTCACCTGTGGATTTTTGAGCGCCTGATCGACGTTGGCCTTCAATGCGACGCGGCGGCCGCCTCGCAAACCTTCGTCGGCGGTGATCACGTACTTCGATTCGCAGTCAGCGATGCGCCCTGCAAGCGCCTCCGGTGAGAAGCCGCCGAAGACAACCGAATGAACCGCGCCGATCCGGGCGCACGCCAACATCGCAACGGCAGCCTCCGGAATCATCGGCAAATACAGCGTTACGCGATCGCCCTTGGTAACGCCGAGGTTTGTCAGCACATTCGCCATGCGGCAAACGCGCTTGTGTAGCTCGCGGTACGTGATGGCCAAAGAGGTGTTCGGGTCGTCGCCTTCCCAAATTATTGCTGTCTGGTCGCCACGTTCGTCTAGATGTCGATCGACGCAGTTGACGCAGACATTGAGCTCACCGTCCTCAAACCAACGAATGTGTAAATCCTCGCGGTCAAACGAGACGTCTTTCACCGTCGTGAACGGTTTGGTCCAAGTCACGCGGTTGCGTGCTTCCCCTGCCCAGAATGCTTCGTTGTCCTCGATCGAGCGACGATAAATGCGTTCGTAGTCGTCGGCGTTGACAATGCCGTGTTCGCCGAAATAGTCGTTGACTGGATACGAGTTCGACATCGCTGGATCCTCTTGTGCCGTTTTTCTGTAATGCCGTTGCGGCCAAATTCTCGGTCACTGTCGGTGCCGACGCATTAGACATTGGTCTAGTGCGCGGGTCAGGTTCGACCTTTGGCTAATGGTCGGATTCGTTCGCTCATGCCGACAATCCCAGCGTTCGCAGAAAGACCGATGGGGGAAACGCCATGTCAGATTCGAATCGAGCTTGCCGTCGCACGCTAACGATCGCCGCCGCCGCGTTGCTCGTTGTTACGCCGGCCATCAATGCCGAGGCGCAATCCAGCGACGTAGCGCGACTCGAAGCGCGGGTTGCCGAACTGGAGGCGTTGGTGCGCGAACTCGTCGATGCACGTGCGGCAACGCCAGCCGCCAGGTCGGAGCCTGTCGTCGAATCCGAGTCGACCGCGACATCCAAATACACGTTCGGCGGCTACGTCGAGGCGAATGCCAACATCAGTGACTACGGTTCCGGTGATCTTGCGCCTGCTAGCGCCGGCACGCAGTTCTACATCCCAGCGACGATTCCTGTCGGCGGCGAGGGCGAAGGTCCGGACACGGACCTCGAGTCGCTGGAGACCCGAATCTTTTTCCGTCACGATCGAACCACCGAAGCCGGCGATTCATTGACCGGCTATCTCGAACTCGACTTCTTTCTGAGTGTCGGCGGAAACGAGCGTGTCAGTAACTCGTTTGCGCCACGTATCCGTCACGGGTACATCAAGTACAACAACTGGTTGTTCGGTCAAACATGGACGACCTTTCAGGACGTTGCGGCCTTACCGGAAAATGTCGACTTCGTGGGTCCTGCCGAAGGTACGGCGTTCGGTCGCCAGACTATGGTTCGCTACACCCGCGGTCCCTGGGAGTTCGCCGTGGAAAACCCGGAGACGACGATCACACCGTTCGGCGGAGGTCCGCGAATCGTGACCGACGACGGCGCCATCCCGGACCTGGTGGCTCGCTACACTCACCAGCTCGACAACGGATACCTCAAGGTCGCCGGTCTCGTCCGCGAGCTGAATTACGACTTCGGCGGCCCGAGCGACACCGAAATCGCGTATGCGCTCAGTGTTTCCGGCAAGCACATGTTCGGCAGCGACGACCTCCGCTGGATGGCGACAGCCGGCCCAGGTGTGGGTCGCTATCTTGGCTTGAATACGTCGAACGGTGCCGTGCTGGATGCCGATGGTAACCTCGAAGCCATAGACCAATTCGGCGCCTTCGCGTCGTATCGCCACTTCTGGCGTGAGGGTGTGCGCTCCAACCTGACGCTTTCCTACCTCGATATCGATAACGATACGGCGTTGACCGGCAGTGCCGTCACGCGCAGTGTTTACAGTGTGCATGCCAATCTGTTGTACGACCTCATGCCGCGGCTCACCGTGGGTGGCGAGATCATGTACGCTCAGCGTGAGATCGAAACCGGCCAGGAGGGCGATCTGACTCGTCTACTGCTGACAGCCAAGTACGGTTTTTGAGTACGCCGCGCGGTCGGCGCTGAGGGTAACGGCGAAACGCGACGGTATGAACGAAATCTCGGAAGTCACGTCGTTTTTATCGACGCTGGGTGGATTCGACGCGCTGTCGGAAGCCGAGCTCGACCGAGCGGCCCGCGCAACGTCAGTGGCGTACTACCGGCGGGGCAAGGTCGTCATGGACATCGGCGCGGCGAACGATGAGCTGCACGTGGTCCGACAAGGCAGCGTCGAGCTTGCCAACCAAGACGGCGATCTGATTGCGCGGCTCGACGATGCCACCGTCTTTGGTTTCCCGTCGTTGATGAACGGTGCGCCGGCCCGCAATCGGTCGACGACGCTCGAGGACACGCTGGTTTATCACGTTGCCGGGGCGGCATTTGCGGATCTGCGCAAGGCTAATGATGCCTTCGATCGCTATTTTGTCCGCTTGCTGACCGATCGCTTGCTGAGTGAGCCGTCGACCGGCACGGTCAAGGCAATTCGCAATCGGCGCGTCAGCGACTTGGTCAGTCGGTCACCGGTCTGTATCGAAATCGGTGCCAGCGTGCGTGAGACAGCCGCGGCAATGGTCGAGCACCGAGTTTCGGCGATGATGGTGACCGACGGCGGGCGCATGGCCGGTATTCTGACGGACAGAGACCTACGCACACGGGTTATTGCGGCGGGCCTCGATCTGAACACTGGCGTCGCAGAGGTAATGACCCGCGACCCAGTCGCGATCGAGCCGACCGCGCACGTGTACGACGCCGCTCTCGCGATGATCGAACGCAACATTCATCATTTGCCGGTGGTCGACGGTGCAACGGTGCTCGGCATGGTGTCGCGCAGCGACTTCATGCGCATCGAAACCGAGCACCCGCTCTATCTCGTGAGCGACATAAAGCGCCAGCCGGACACAGAGTCATTAGTGGCGGCGTTGAATCGGATGCCGGCGCTGCTGGCCGGGCAAATTCACGCCGGCGTCGGTAGCGAGCAGATAACCAAATTTGTTACGTCGGTGACCGACGCGTTGACCCAGCGACTCATCGAATTGGCAACGCAGAAACTGGGGCCGGCACCGTGCGACTTTGCGTGGATTGCGCTCGGCTCACAGGCTCGTCGCGAGCAGTCCGCCCGCAGCGATCAGGACAACGCACTGATCCTTGCCGACACCGCTGTTGCTGGCGACTATGCTTACTTCGCCGAGCTCGCCCGGTTCGTCAACGACGGCTTGAACGACTGTGGCTATGTCTATTGCCCTGGCGAGATCATGGCGTGCAATCCGGCCTGGTGTATGAAGCTCAGCGACTGGCGTGCAACGTTTCGCCGTTGGATTACCGAGCCGGCGCCAAAGGCGCTGATGCATGCAAACATATTCTTTGATCTACGTCGCGTCGCCGGCAAGTCTGATCTGGTTGACCAGCTGGTCGATACCGTTCGTGAGTTAGCCCAAAGCAACGAAATCTTTCTCGCGATGATGGCGAAAAACGCGATGGATTTTCAGCCGCCGCTCGGGTTCTTCCGTCAATTTGTGTTGGAGCGTTCTGGCGAGCACAAAAACACGCTGAATCTCAAACTGACCGGTATCATGCCAATCGTCGAGTTGGCCCGTATCCGTTCGCTGGCCGCTGGGGTGGTTCGTGCATCGACCCGACATCGGCTCGACGCGGCGGCTGCCGAAGGAGAAATGTCGCCGCGCGATGCGGAAAGCCTCGTCGACGCACTCGATTTCCTGGAACACGTCCGGCTCGAGCATCAAAGCCGTCAACTCGATGCTGGCGAGTCGCCGGACAACTATTTGGCGCCCGCTGAGCTGTCGCCGCTGCTGCGGCAAAATCTGAAATCGGCCTTTGCCCAGATTCGCACCAGCCAAGCCGCGCTGCTGAATCGCTTCCACGTCGGGTGAGGAATTGGTGGCTATCGCGTCAGCGTCGGCGCGGTGCGCGTTCGGCAGACGACGGTTGTCTCAAGCGTTATCTCGATACGCCGTTGCCCGAGCCGAACGCGCGCGCAATTGACAGCGACTTCCTCTGCGTCGATCTCGAAACTAACGGACTCGATCCGACCACGGCGAGTTTGCTCAGCGTCGGTTCGGTGGCTATCGAGCGGGGCCGCGTGGTGCTCGCGAGCGCCACACATCGCATTGTCAGGGCGAACGCCGACGTCGGCATCAGCGCCACCGTACACGGCCTGACCGACACGGTCTGTGCCGCGGGCGAGTCACTGGACGACGTGCTGGGCGATTTGTTGGCACAGCTCGAGCATCGGGTGTTGGTCGTCCATTACGCCGGCCTCGACGTCGCGTTGCTCGACCGGCTGTGTCGGGCACGATTTGGTGCGGCTCTGAACGCGCCAGTCGTCGACACGTTGGAGCTAGGTCGACGGGCACTGGCGGGACGGCAAGCGGGCCGCGGCGAATTACGGCTCGGCGCGATGCGCGAACGCTATGGATTGCCCGCCTATCGCCAACACAACAGCCTAACGGACGCGCTCGCCACAGCCGAACTGTTGCTTGCAATCATCGCCCACCGCGACAGCGCGCTCCGGACTCGACTCAGCGAGTTGCTCTGCTGACGTCTCAGCTGGGTTCTTTGGGGATGCGAACGGCACTCGCGATGAGCAACGTTTCGGTACCCGCGCGATTTGTGCCGGGTTCGGCTTTCAGGTCTTTGTCGAGATGTGCTGCGTCATCAGCGCTCAACTCATTCTGCTGCACGCGACCAACAAACGTAACGGATTTACCGCTACTGTCTGTTGGCACGAAGAAGCTGTATTCCTTGAAGACGACGCGGGCTACGGTCTCGCCGTCTTGGGCAATGAAGAAGCAGCCCTTTTTCTGACAAACCTGCTCAATGCGTGCCGTTACGGTGACGTCTTCGTCGGCATTGACCGATGGGTCGGCGAGCACGTCTCGCAAGGACCGCGGTGACAGCGTTGCCGGAAGCGCGGCACCAAAATCTTCGTAAGTGTCGGTGCTGGCGACGGGCTCGGACAAACGAATAGCGACGGTTTCGGCGAGCGAACAGTCGCCAGCGAAAAAAGCTAAGGCTGCAAGCATTGCGGTCGGAAGCCGGTACATGGCGAGTCCTCGTAGGCAACTTGTGCCGCAATTATAGCGCTTCAGGCTCGCAGTACGACGACCGCGATTACCGCGCTGAGTTGCGCCAGATTGATGAGCACGCTGACGCGATGACCGAGTGCAAAACGCTTGCCCGCGCTTGTATCACCGGCAAGCTCGGCGTCGCGCCAGGCGTTGATGCGCGGCACCAGCCATTGGCGCACAAACAGCGTCGTTACCGAGATGAGTGCAAGTGTTGCGGCGGCCCATGGGATTCGCCACGCGAGTACTGCTGCAGCGGCGCTCGTTATTGCGACGTACGCGTAGTAGCGCGGGAATATTCGCCGCAGGAATCGACCGGCTGCATCGGCCGGCAGCGCCTGGAACACCACCGGCGCGACGATACTGGCGAAAAAAACCATGCCGCCCAACAGAGCCGCCAGCATTAACTGTTCCACTGCTTGAAACATCGGTGAGCGAATCGTCAGTGCGCACGACCGCGACGAATCGTGCGGCAGGGCGTAGTCAGTGCTTGTTCAGTGAGTTCCATGGCGAGCGCCGCGACGGCCGCGCTGTCCGGACCCAGCAACCTGGTGCGTACGGCGAGCGCCATCGCCAACGCCTGCAGTACATCGCCGTTGCCCACCGGGGCGCCTTGCGCCACGAAGCGATCGACGGTGTCGACCAATGCGGTCAACAGTTCGCCGACCTGTGCGCTGGACGCCGTGTCGGGATGCAGCGGAAACTCAAAGTCGTGTACGACGCCACTGCTCGTTGTTGCTCGAAACGTCAGTTTTTCGCCCATGCGAAGACAATAACCTCGATCGTCGCGGACCTCCGTGAAACGCCGCGGGTCGTCAAAGCGCTGTCGACGTCACGGTCTGTCGGCTGCGAATTGGACCTGACCTAGAGCCCATGGCACTGTTATTAGATGAGCAAACCGGTGACCTTTACCCGCTTTTGTGCTCCGCTCATCGCTGCCGCCTTGCTCGCCGGCTGCGGTGGCGGATCGAAGCTATTGAAAGAGCCGGTGCCAATGGTGTTAAACGCGCCGCTGACGACCGAACGCGATGCTCGCCTGGCCGTTGCTGTCGATTGGGTCATCGTTCCCGGCGGTCCCGGCAGCTGGGCCAAAAACGTGCACTGGGACGAGTACCTGCTTTCGGTGCAGCCGTTGATTGATCGGCCTATCGAAGTCGTTGCGATCACCGTTGTCGATGGCCTTGCGGTCGAAGTCGAGCCGCAACTCGAGCGCAAACAACTCGTCGCCGCCACGAAGGCCACCCACCAACGATTTCGCGACGCCGGCCTAAAGCCGAAACCCGGCGCGAACGGCGACGTCATGCTGGCGGGAACTACCATGGCAGCGGCTGGCTACGGCGCATTTGCAGGCGCCCAGGTTATGACCGCCGCAACATTTGGATTAGGCGGCAGCACGGCGGCTACGGCTGGCGCCGCCGCCGGCGCGATTGGTCTGGCGGCGCCGGTTTTGCTGGTCGGCGGGATAATTCGCGCGGACAACAATCGCGAAGTCAATACCGAGATCCTCGAGCGCCAAACCACGTTGCCGATAACCCTGTCGGCTAACGAGCCCAGTCGGCTGCATGTCTTCATGCCGATTACACCCGATCCGCAGCGGGTGCTGATTCGGTACCGATGCGGCGAGACGCTGCGCACGCTCGAGCTGTCGGTTGCAACGGCGCTCGACGGTCTCCATTTGCCCGAGCCAAAGCTTGGCAGCACCAGCGCGCCATCGTCCGACGACGCTCCGCCGGAATCCAACTGAGCACGCGCGCCGCGCGCGCTCTGGCGACCGCCACCAAAAGCGCCCGGGGAAACGGGCTTTCCGAAGCAAATCAATCGCCTGCGACGTTGCGCGAACCGTAACAGCGCTTGTCGGTTCCTTTTACAAACGATTCATGTCGCTGCACTGCATCATTATCTAAGTGCTTGAATTGTCGTCGCTAGGCGACGGTGGCACGAATCATGCTTTACAGAGCATGAACAAGGACAAAAACACGGTTGTTCGGTCGACTCCGCAGTACCCCGGCCGGCAACACACATAAGCAGCAAACTAGAAAAAAACTTGCGCGGAACGTGACGCGCATCTGCAAGGAGAGAAACGATGAAATTACGGCAATTCGTGGCGGCCCTCGGGCTTTCCGTTCTCGCCGCGTTCGCCCAGGCCGCACCGAACACTGCTAACGTCGTGTTCGTTGTCGATACCTCGGGTTCGATGGGGGGCGAGTTGGCCTTCCTCACACAAATTATCAGTGACCTCGACACGGGCCTGACCAACGCCGGTGTTGGCAGCACGACCTACGGTGTTGTTACTTTCGGCGGACCAGGATCGGGCTTCCCAATTGACCAGACTGGCGGCCTCGTTGGCGTCGGCGCTGCTCAGACGGCGCTAGGCGGTCTCGTCGCTTCGGGCGGATTCGAAGACGGCTACGAAGCCATCCAGTTCGCTCGCTCGACGTACAACCTGGACGGTGATGCGGTCAACTTCATTCTCGTCACTGACGAAGACCGCGACGTTCGTTCGGGCGACACGGCCATGAGCATTCAGCAAGAGCTCATCGCTGACGGCATCCTCTTGAACGCCGTCGTTAATGCCGGTCTTGAAGACGGCATGAACAACACGGCGATCGGCATCGATTCCGGCGGTGATGCCTACATTGCTGACGGCATGGGCGGCTTCAACACGAGCGGTGGCGGTACCCCGACTGGTTCTGCCAGCGGCTCGACAATCGTCGATTACATCGATGTCGCGCTGGCGACCGGCGGTGCGGCCTGGGATCTGAACCAGCTTCGCGCTGGCGGTCTGCTCGCCGAGTCCTTCACGCAAGCGTTCCTGGACATCAAGATTCAGGAAATCGTCAACGTTCCGCCACCGACACCGACCGGTGTTCCGGAGCCGGGCACGCTGGCACTGCTGTCACTTGGCCTGTTCGGCGCTGGCTTCGCCAGCCGTCGCCGCCGCGTTTAACGCGCAGCCACAAGGCAACAAAGAACGGCGGCCATTCGGCCGCCGTTTTTTTTGGTGAATACGCAGTCGCTTGGACGAGGGACTATGACGCGTCACTGTGCGGTGATCTCGTGCTGCCGCGCGTCGATTTCGTACGGTGCGTCCACGTAGCCGAAGTCGACGATTTGCTGCAGGTAGACCGGCAAGAAATCGCCGATCGAACCTGCCATTTCATATTGATAGACGTGCCTGCATTCGTGCGATATCAGCCGGGTAGAGCGGTGTCCATCGCAAACATAGATGCCGTACCCGAGGGTCAGCCCGATCGTTCCGGCACCCAACAAGCCGCTCGCACGCGCCACCGATGCGAGTTCCGCGTCCTCGGGGACCGGTATGGCGGCAACCGATTGGATCCGTATCCGCTCGGGCGCCTTAACACCGACAGCAACCGCGAGCGTTGACTCTCGCGCCGACAACTCGACGCCGTTTTTCAGAATCTCCGCCGATCGGTGCTCCGCCCAGGCAATCGCTTTCGGGAGCAGCGCGGGCAACACCGCGGCAAGGTCGAGACTCACCGACCGTGGCTCGCGCAATTGGTGCCGGTCATTGCCTAGAGCGAGCTGAGTAGCTGCTCAGCCTCGGCGCGCCCCGCAAAATCCTGTCCGCTCGCCAGCGCCTGCTCGAGCATTGCGCGGCCTTCCGCACGCTGGCCACTCTGAATCAGGCCAGCGGCCAGGTGGTAACGAATCTCTGGCTGTCCGTCCGCCAGCGCCAATGCTTCACGCAATCGCAAGATTCCCTCATCCAGTTTGCCGTTGCGGACCAGCGTCCAGCCAAGCGTGTCGATAACGTTTGCATTGCCGGGATCGAGTTCGTAACCGCGTCGCGCCAGCTGCTCTGCGCGAGGATCGCCGGCCATTGCATATTCCCACGCTAGGTTGTTAATCAAGGTCACGCTGTTCGGTGCCGCCTCGCGGGCGCGTTCGTAAACGTCGATCGCTTCTTCACGCAATCCGCGATTGGCAAAACTTTGTCCCAGCACGGTGATCATCGGCACGTCCGTGGGGCGCCGCGCGAGATAATCGAGCAGCGGCGCCTCTGGCTCATCGATGCCGCCGGCCGTGCGGACGTTGTGAGCGAGCAACGTTAGGCCTCGGTCGTAGCGACTGAGCGGCAACGCTTCATCGTAGACGGCCGACGCCGCGGCATAGTCGCCGCCGGCCGCCAATAACCGCGCCTCGACGGCAAGCGGGCCAGGGTTGCTTGGATGCCTGTCACGCAGTTTACGAACCACGTCTAGCGCGCCAGCTCGGTCACCCGAGCTGGCCCGCAAACTCGCCACGGCTGTCGCCAGACGCAAATTGTCCAACGGCACCTCGCCGCTGGTGCCGGTTAGCATCGACATGGCTTGACGGCCGTCACCGCTGACCGAGTACGCCCTGGCGGCGTTGATCCGGTAGATATCATTGTCGGTGTCGGCCGCAACCGCATCGGCGTAGCGCTGCGCGGCATCCGCGTGCCGGCCGAGTCGTTCCATGGCCACACCGCGAATATTCTGCGCCGATGCGTCCGCTGGGTTTTTGTCGGTGACGGTGGTTGCGGTTGCGAGCGCCTGCTCGAAATCGCCGCTGCCCAATTGAATTTCTGCGAGCGCCAGCCGCGCCGCTGCAGCGTCCGGTTGCGCTGCAATAATCGACTCGAGCGTTTGCGTGGCACGCACTGTATCGCCAGCGCTTTGGTCGAGCTTCGCCAGACGAATCGCTGCGATCACCGATTCGGGATTGTTGTCGACCGCGCGCTGCAGATACGTGCGGGCGCCGTCGCGATTGCCCGCCTGGCGCTCAATTGCCGCGAGCGTCAGATAGGCATTCACGCGATTCGGTGCAAGTCCGATCGCGTCTTCAAAACTCTTCCGCGCAATATCGACACGCGCGGCAGCGAGTGCCGTGTTGCCAAGGAGCAGCCGAGCATCGGCGCTCTCCGGCAGTTTGCGCACGAGACCCTCCGCCTGCAGGATCGCTGCGGCCGTGTTGCCCTGTTTCAGCCGGGCGTACACGGCCAGTGCCTCTTTTCTCACCTGGTCTTGCTCGGATTCGAGCGTCACGCCAGCAAGGACCGTTTCCGCCGCGTCGAATTGCCCAGCCGCCATCAATGCACCAGCGAGTTCCAGCGCGGCGTCGGTGTTGTCGGGTTCGGCGGCAGCGCGCTCGCGTAACAGCTCGATGGTCGAATCGTATTGGCCCGTTTGCAGACCGGCTCGAATGGCGACGCCCAGCAACGCATCGCGATTACGCGCGTTATCGACCGCCGGGCCAACCAGCTCGGCGACGTCGGCGCCACGGCCCTGGCGCAGCAGGATTTCCGAGAGCAGCAGCAGTGCCTCTTCGCTCGCCGGCGAGTCACGCAGCGCGCTGGTCGCATACGTTTCGGCTTGCCCGAGGTTGCCCTGGCGAAGTTGCGAGGCCGCCGCCAGTAAGTTTGCCGGCGTGTATGTCGGCGCATCGCGCAACAGCGCACCAAGCATTGCGTCCGTGGCCGGA
Organism: Pseudomonadota bacterium; assembly: GCA_038534295.1. Taxonomy (GTDB): domain Bacteria; phylum Pseudomonadota; class Gammaproteobacteria; order Steroidobacterales; family Woeseiaceae; genus JBCAXA01. The sequence continues at coordinate 265,062 of JBCAXA010000004.1, read as the reverse complement.
TAGTCACCGCGCAAAAAGGCGATGCGCGCTTTCAGGTAGCGAGTTGTCAACGCGCGTGGCGCAACTTCCTCGAGTTCGGCGAGGAGTTCCGCCGCGGCGTCAATATCGTCCTCAATGAAATACGTCTCGATGAGTCCCGCCAACGCATCGGCTCGTGCGAGTCGATTGTTGCCGGACTCGGCGGCCAGCCGAGCGCGTTCGAATTCCGCGCGGGCCAACTCTATGTCGGCTTCCTGCAGCGCCAGTGAGCCCGAGGCCAGGCGAGCGACGACGAAGTCCGGATCCTGACTGAGCAGTGCATTCACCGTGCTGCGAGCATTGCGAAAATCTTCTTCGACCAGGTACGACGACACGATGCCAAACCGAGCCGGACTGCTGTCCGGGCGCTCCTCGAGTAGCTCTTCGTAAACCGAGCGGGCCGTGCGCGTTAGCTCGAGGCCGAGCTGTGCGTCGGCGCGGGCAAGTCGGATCGAAAACTTGCCGTCGTCCGTTGTGGTCGAATCCGGCGATACGTCGGCGAGAAGCTCGGTAAATTTGCGTTGCGCCAATAGCGCCTGGGCCAACTCGATGCGCAACTCGTCACCGGCAGCGCCACCGTCGATCGCCCGTCGCAGCGCCTCCTCGGCTGTCGCGGCATCGCCCTGTGCCAAGGCGGCGCGACCCAGCAATGCGCGCGCCTCAGTGTTGGTCGAGTCGCTTTGCAACACCGCTCTGGCGTCGATCGCCGCGGTGCGAAAGTCGCGTTCGGCGTATGCGGTTTTGGCACGCTCGAGACGCTCAGCGTCGCTCAGGCCGCAGCCGGCCAGCGCGGCGGCAGCCAGCATCGCTGCGGCGATCTTGCGTAGCGTCGAGAAGGTGGCGGAGACGGTCCTGTCCATTAATCGGCCTCGCGTGAGTCAACGGCAAGTTTTTGACAACACGCAAGTTTACACCACCACTGTCGTTGACGGTCGTGGTCATAGGTCGCAGAAGCGACACTCAATCGGTGGCCCGGGTCGGTGCTTCTTCCTGTGGCACAGCGCGAGCCGGCAGCGGCACGTTGCAGAGCTCGATGCGGCCGACTTTGTCGAGGAACCAACCCTCATGGCGGGTGCGCCGCGACTCGACCAGGGCGGCGAAGGTCGCCGTATCGCTGCGCAGTCGCTGCCAGCTCGGCCGCTCGGCCGCCGGCAATTCGCTGGCCAGGCGAACCGACGCTATTGGAATTGCCTGGTCTTCCGATTCGAAAAATCCGAGCGGACCGGTGCCGCGCGGCAACGACGACAATGCGTCGATGCCTTCGAGCACCCGGCCGACCAGCGTGACGTTACGGTCCAAATGTCGCGGTGCATGACCGGTTACCACGTACAGGCTCGAGCCGTTCCCCGAGTTGGCTTCGTTGCCGCGGCCGACGCCGACCATGCCGTAGCAATGCGCGAGCCAAATGCGTTTGCCATCACTGCCTACGGGAAATGCGTCGACGAAACCCACGGTATCGGCGTAGGCGTCTTTGTCGTTCAGCGGCGTGACGTCGAAACCGTCAGCGGCTTGAAAAAACTCGCCGTCCAGCGTCGGACTCGCATCGCCGAGCGTTCGCTCCTCGTCACCGCCCGCGGCCGGATCGCCCCATTGGGCGACGTAGTTGTCCTGTGAACGGACGACCGCCAGCCCATCGAAATAGCTCTGGTTGATCAGCGTGCGAATGTTCTCGACGTGTTTTGGTGCGAACCGCGGCGCAAGCTCAATGACGACGTCTCGTTCGCCGATGCGCATGACGACCAGGTTGTTGTCCTCGACCGCGCGCCAGTCGGTGTCGTCCGCTGCGGCCAATACTTCGCCCATGGTCGGGGTCTCATCCGCGACGGCGACTGCCGCCGCGGACAGTAGCGCAAACAGTAGACCTGCGGCGCTACCAAATCTTGACGCGGTCCTCAGTGGGGAGGAAGAGGGCATGTTGCTCGTCGACATTAAAGGCCTCGTAGAACTCTGGTACGTTCCGCACCACACCGTTCGTACGATACATCGATGGCGAATGCGGGTCAGTGCCGATCTGATTGCGTAGCGCTTCTTCACGATACTTTTTCCGCCACACCTGTCCGTAGCCCAAAAACACGCGTTGGATACCGGTAAAGCCGTCGATCACCGGCGCCTCTTCGCCGTCCAGCGAAAGCTGGTAGGCCAGGAGACCGATACTAAGCCCACCTAAATCGCCGATATTCTCGCCGAGCGTGAATTCTCCGTTAACGGCAAGATCGGGAAATGGCTTAAATGCAGAGTACTGATCGATCAATTTTTGCGTGCGGCGCTTGAATTCGGTGCGATCGTCGTCGGTCCACCAGTTGCGCAACACACCGTTGCCGTCAAACGTTGAGCCGGAATCGTCGAAGCCGTGGCCAATTTCGTGGCCGATGACCGCGCCGATCGCGCCGTAATTGACCGCGTCGTCCGCAGTGAGGTCGAAAAACGGCGGCTGCAGAATGCCGGCCGGGAACACGATCTCGTTGAGCGGCGGGTTGTAGTAGGCATTGACCGTCTGCGGCGTCATCGCCCATTCGTTGCGATCAACCGGTCCGCTCTGCCGTTCGATCTGTTCTTCGTAGCGGCGCAGTGCGGCCCGTTTCATGTTGCCGTATAAATCGTCGGCATCGATTTCCAACGACGAGTAGTCTTTCCACTCGTCCGGGTAGCCAACCTTCGGCGTAAATTTGGACAGCTTGTCCAAAGCCTCGGCTTTCGTTTCCTCGCCCATCCACGTCAGCTCGTTGATGCTGAGCTCGTACGCTTTGGTGAGGTTTGCAACGAGCTCCTGCATTTTGGCTTTCGCTGCGGGCGGAAAATGCCGTTTGACGTACACCTTGCCGACAACCTCGCCGAGGTTGCCATTGACGACGTTGACGGCTCGACGCCAGCGCGGTTGCGGTTCCTCGACGCCTAGCAAGGTCCTGCTGCGGAACTCGAAATTCTGCTGATCGACCGCAGCATTGAGGTGCGTTGCCTTTGCATCAACGACGCGCCACTTCAAATAGGCTTTCCAGTCGTCAATGGGCGTTTCCATGAAAATGCCATCGAGCGCGCGCATATAGTCGAGCTGGGTAACGACCAATCCGTCAATGCCCGCGATGCGGGCTTCCTGCAAGAACGCCGTCCAAGCAAAGCGCGGCATGAGCTGCGGCAGCTCTGCCAGCGGCACTTTGTTGTACAGGGCCACCATGTCGCGGGTTTTCTCTTTCTTCATGTGCTCGGCGGCCATGCGTTCTTCGAGCTCATAAATCGTCGCGGTGGCCTCGGCGGCTGCCTCGACCCCAGCGAGGTTCAGCATCGCCTCGATGTGCTCCTGATAGGCGGCGCGGATCGCGACAAACTTTTCGTTTTCGTCGAAGTAGTACTCACGATCTGGCAGCCCCAGGCCGCTTTGATACGTGTAAATCATGTACGTGTTGGGGTCTTTGAAGTCCGCGTACTGACCGACGATGAAGGGCAGACCAATGCCTTGCTTGTTGGCGTCCGCCATATACACGGCGAGACCGGTCGTGTCCTCGATGGCATCGATCGCGGCGAACTCGTCGGCAAGCGGCGCGGTGCCGAGTTCGTCGCGCCGTTCCATGTTCATGTATGAGGTGTAGAGATCGCCGACTTTCTGCTCGTCGCTGCCCTTCGGAAAATCGCCTTCGGCCGACTCTTCGATGATCGTGCGAACGTTGGCCTGCGATTCCTCGCGCAGCACCGTAAAGTTGCCGTAAGACGGTTTGTCCGCCGGAATTTCGGTGGTCTCGATCCAGGTGCCGTTGACGTAGGCAAAGAAGTCGTCGCCCGGATGCACATCGGTCTGCATGTTGTCGAGAAGAATGCCGGACTTCGGCGCTACCGCAGCAGCGCTCTGCTCGGGCGCGGTTTGCTCGGTGGATTCCTGGCTGCAGGCAGCAACGAGCGCGAGCGTCGCTGCAAAGGCAATATGTCTCATGGTCGTGTCCGTGGTTGGTGCAGAGTGCGCGGCAAACGGCGCAGATGGCGCCAAACTAAACCACCACGGGAGACTCGGCACAAGTCGCCGGCCGAGCTGTGCTGCTGGCAAGGCGTAGAATGCGACGAGCTGTGTTCTTAGAGCGACCGGCGGGCGCCGTCCGCCCGGCGTTCGTTGCGCAACGGTGTTCTAACGGGGTGGATCTTTGGTTGCGCCGCGGGCGCTGCGCTGCATTCGCTCAAGCTGATCACGGCCCTCGGACGCCAGCGCTTCTCGCTCTTCGGCCGTTAAGCACGTGACTTTGCCGAGCCGCGTGCCGGTCGGCGCGACCCGCTCGCATTCGAGGAGTTCGGCGTCGCTGTCCGTCAGGAGTCGGTCATCGGTCAACGGTCGATATACGCACGCGGACAGACCAAGCAAGACGCCAACAATGAGCGGGATTCGCATGACACGACGCTGCCAGCCGGCTACGGAGCTGACAAGCACATCCGCCGCTAACTGCACGGTGGCTGTGCGATTTTTGCTACGGTTGCAGCTCACCAAGACGCGATCGATCGGCAGGCTCTCGGCGTGTATAACCTCAAGCATTTAATGAGCGTGGCAATGGCCGGCGTGCGCGACATGCGGCCGGCGTTAGAGCGCGCCCTGAATGACAATCCGTCGGACGATCGCCTGAATCTCGTGTTCGGCGACGGCCCGCGTCGACGTATTGCTGCGCTGATCGTCGGCGCGATCATCGTCGGTGAATTGCTGCGAGCGTTCGGTCCAGACGTTCTGCTGGGATCTGATTTCAATCTGACGTCCGACATCAATTGGGCGGCGATCATCATCGCGGTGGTCTACGCGGTCGTGATTCGCCGCTATCTGTTCCAATCCGGTCACGCCCGCGAAGAGGATTTTCCGTGGCTCGCTGGGTCGATTATCCCGGCAGCCATAGCATTGATGCTGCTGTCGTTTGTTAAATCGATCGTCGCCGGAGACCTCATGTCGGAGGACGGTGAACCCGGCTTTATGGCCATCGGCAAGCTCGTGTTTGAAATTGCCGATGCGTACGGTGCTGCGGCAGCGCTGACCATTGCGCTCGCAGCGCTGTGTTACAGCCAACGGTGGCTGACGGCGATCAAAGATCTCGCGATCAATTTATTCGTTTTCAAATTGCTGCTAGAGATTACTGTACTGATCGTCATCGAGATCGGCATCGTCGGTCGGATCTTGGCCGCGATGGTAGACGGCATATTCGGAATTCGTTTACCAGGCTGGGTCGGTGATTTCGTCGACTTTTTTAGCTACGCACTGCTGCTGGTCACTGTTTACACCGCGATCATCGGCGCTACTTGGGTGGTGTGTCGCCAGCAGTTCAGCGCGCTGCTAACCACCGGTGACGTACGTGTCGTTGCGGCCGTCCGAGACATGGCCAAGAAACCGAAAAAGCCGAAGAAAAAGAAACCCAAAAAGCCCAAGCGGCGCTGGTTCGGCCGACGTTCCCGCGACGATACGGCCGATGAAAATCAATCGTGATGATGGCGGTGGCAGTGCGCGCCAAGGCAACGGACTCGCGCCGCCCGCAGGCTGGTCGGCACGCGCGACGGCGGCCAGAGTGTGTGGACGTCTTGGTCTAGCGCTGTTGCGCTATTGGCGCGCGATTCGCTGGAAGCGGCCTTGCTCGTCGTAGATGATTTCGAAGCGCCCACGTATGCCGTCATGCGTAACAAACGGACGTAGGACATTCGCCGGAAACTTTACGCTGCGCCCGTCTGCGGCCACCGTCATCACCGACTGGGCCGTTCCGGCGTAAACCCGCACATACTCGTCGGCGGCGATGTCGAGGTCAACGACGATGCGTCGTTCGATCAATCGCTAATACCTTCCTCGATGAAGCGGGCGATTCGTCGGGTGGCGTCGATGCCTTCCGGCAACACGTGTGCAAATAAATGCCAGACATGAATCATGCCGCCGTACAGTTCGAGCCGCGCGTCGGTGCCGTGCGCTCTGGCTTTGGTGTACCAACGGCGCGAGTCGTCGAGCAGCATCTCGGTGTCGCTGGCCTGCAGCAGCGTCGGCGGCAATCGCGACAGATCGCCATAGACGGGCGATAACACCGGATCGTCCGGACGCCGTCGCGTCGACGCGTAGATGGCCGCACGCGCCAAGGTTCGCGGCAGTCGCACAAACTTGCCGACAAATCCCTGGCCGAGCATTTGGTCGCTGGCCATATTGCGCTGGAGAGAATCCGACTCGCCGGTGGCATCGGTGTTCGGGCAAATCGCGATTGCGCGATCGACCTGGCGGTGACCTTCATCGCGTAGCCAGGCAATCAACGTCAGGGCGAGGTTGCCGCCAGCAGAGTCGCCGGCGACAAAGGTGTGGCGGGCTGGGCTCGGCCCTTCCGGACCGTTCGCCAGCATCCAAAGGTAGGCCTTTTGGCAATCCTCGACGCCATCGAGTCGATTGAACTCCGGCATGAGCCGGTAATTAATCGCGAGGACGGCAATCTTGGCCTCGCGCGCCAAACTCGCGGTCAGCAGGCGGTGACTGCGCGCACTGCCGAGAGCGAAAGCGCCGCCATGTAGGTACAGCAACCGACAGTCAGTGCGCGAACCTGGAGCCAGAACCCATTCGGCGCGCATGCCGTCAATGTCGGTCTCGACAATGTCGACCCCGAGTTCGTAGGTGTCGGGCGTGCCGGGGACCCCTTCATCGATCACTTCGCGCGCAACGCGCAGCTGGTCACGGAACGGCGCGCCGTGAATTCGCGTTTGGATATCGGTCAGCAGCCGGGCCGCTTCGCGGTTCTCCGGTGAGTCGCCGTCGCCACCGTTGTGCCAAACGCCATCGTCGTTGTCACCAGCCGCGACGGTCTCGCGCGGTCGCAGCAACTGCTGGGCGCCGATCACGCCGACACCTACAGCGGCAGCGACGGTTACTGCAGTTGTAATCATTACACTTGGAAAATCGCCTTCCATGGCGAAAGATTAGCATCATGACGCTGAAGCGGTCGCCGGCGTCGCAAACCGGCGACGGTAGCGCCGTGTTAGCGCACGAATCGCGATCGTGCCGACGATTGCCGGCAATACCCAGGGGATGACCATCAGGTTGCCGGTCAAGACTTTGCCAAACAGGCTTGCGCCGCCAAATGCAAAGAACGCGGTGTAGGCACCGATACCGCTACCGATGAGCGAACCGAAGTGCTCGATCATCCATTGACGCGGACCGATGTCAGCGCGAAACGCGTACCACAGCATGCCGGCGGAACCCATCAGTGCGATAACCGAAAAGATCATCAGCAGCAGAGACTCGTAGCGGATGCCGACACTCGCAACCCACAAACCGAGCAGTCCCGGACTCGAGATCAGCGCAAGGTGCGCCGGCGTGCGCAAACGCTCGCGTTGCTCACGCACCGCCAACACGAGACGACCGTGACGCACGTTGGAGAATACGAGCAACCCGAGCATCAGCAAGAACCAACCGCCGGCGCGATTGCCGGCGGCAAGGCGGGCAGGGTCGCTGTCGGCCGGCAGGCCGTCCGGATAGCGCACGGCCAGCGGATCGATCAAGACCAACGTCGACAGCAACATCGCGCTCACGGCGACGGCGTACATCGTATTGGCGTACCAGCGGCCAAACCGCACGTGCCGTGCGCTGCCTTTGCGGGTAAATGCGGGTAGCCAAAACGTCACCAGCGCGACCGCGCCGATTGCGATGTGGGCGATTCTAAGTATTGCGTGAAGGTCGTGCATTGCCTGTCGCTCCGGGTTTTCGTTGTTGCTTAGGCTACGAATGCCGCCGGCCCGACGGCAGTGCCAGAGGTCACCGGCGCGCACTATGACTTTTGGCCTATGGCGGCGCGTGGTGGCGGAGCCGATAATTAGCCGATGAACGAAGCCCGACAGGATCGCCTGTTGCAGTCGGCCGGCGTGATTACGTGGGCGACGATTACCGTTGCGCTGCTATACGTCATCCTTAACTCGACGACCTACCGGGCGGATTGGCCGCTTGCGCTGGGACTCGCGCTGGCGTTTCTCGGTGCTGGTGTTGGCACGGTGTGGGCCAGCGATCACGGCGCGTCCCCGCGGGTCGGCTACCTAGGACTTGCGGTCGCGTTGCTCGCGGCCTTTGGTCTCGGCTACGCGTTTAAGCTCGGCTTTCTGCCGATTTACACCATCATTTGGTCGGCAATGCTGGCGTCGTTCTTTTCGCTGCGGGTTAGTCTCATCCTCGTCGTGAGCGTCAGCGTCGTCTGGTACCTGATCGCGAGTCGGGTTTGGCAGTTCAGCGATGCGCTGCTCAGCACGCTGCTGTATTTCACGTTCCATTTGTTTGCGCTGCTGTCGGCACGAACGACACATGCAGCCCAGGAGGCGCGGCGGCGCGCCGAAGCGCTGAATCGTGAGTTGGCGGCGACCCAGCACCTGTTGTCGGAAGCGGCGCGGCAATCGGAACGCACGCGTATTGCTCGTGATCTGCATGATCTGGTCGGCCATCACCTGACCGCGCTCACCATCAATCTGCAGATCGCCGAGCGGCTGAGCGACGGTGAGGCGCGCACTCGTATCGAACAGTCGCATGCGCTCGCGCGACTACTGCTGGCCGATGTGCGCGATGCAGTTAGCACGTTACGCGATCACAATTCAGTGGACTTCGCTGCGGCCTTGCGCCTGATGGTCGATCGTGTCCCGCGCCTCAACGTCACGCTCGACATCGACGCTGACGTTTCGATCAGCGACGTCGCCGTTGCCGAGCCGTTATTGCGTTGCGTGCAGGAAGCTTTGACCAACACGCTGCGTCACTCCAATGCGCGCAACACCACGATTCGTCTTGCCCAGGCCGACGACACGATCGAGTTGTCCGTCGTCGACGATGGCGATGGTACGGCGACTCCGGCAACGCTCGGCAATGGCCTAAACGGCATGCGCGAACGCATCGAGCAAATCCGCGGTTCGCTGTCGATCGACCGTCGAGCGGATTCCTTTGCGCTGCATGTGCGCGTGCCGGCGGTGCCGTGACGGAAGCACCGTGGCGCGTGATCGTCTTTGACGATCAGACGCTCGTTCGGCAGGGGATTCGCGGCCTACTCGCGTTGTCCGATGCCATCGATGTTGTCGCTGAAGGCAGCGACGGCGACCAGGCCGTCGATCTCGTTGCACGTCACGAGCCCGATGTCGTGTTGATGGATATCCGCATGCCCAAGTGTTCGGGTATCGATGCGGTCGGGGCACTACAGGCCGCAGGCCATACCACGCCGGTCATCATGCTGACGACCTTCGACGATCACGAGCAAGTGCTCGACAGCATTCGCGCCGGCGCGCGCGGCTATCTGCTCAAGGACGTTACCCTAGAGCATCTCGTTGCGGCCATTGATTCGGTGGCGCGCGGTGGAACGATGATTCAACCGGCGCTAACGACGCGACTGATCAATGCGCTTGGCGATGCGCAAACCCCGGCGTCGCCGGCGCCGCTCGAAGCGTTGTCGCCGAAAGAACTGGATGTGCTGCGGCTGATGGCCGGTGGCTACAGCAATAAAGAGATTTCGTCAGCGCTCGGCAATTCCGAAGGCACGATCAAAAATCACGTGTCCAGCATTCTTGCCAAACTAGCCGTACGCGATCGCACGCGCGCCGTATTGAAGGCCTTCGAGCACGGCCTGCTGTAATAATTCGACGTCAACCGACGGTCCTCTTCTTCGTTGCTGGTTCAGGCGCAGTTCATTGACGAACTAGCAGACTGGATTCACAACGACAGGAGAGCAGACGATGACAGCAACGTTTCGGACCGTGCTGTTGGCCCTGCTGCTTGGCATGGCGAGCGCTTCCAGCGCGCATGCGACAACGTCAGCGGCCGACACGTCAATCTGGGTTGGTACCCACGGCAGGGTTACGAGTTGGCGCCCGGTGGCGCCGAACAAACTCGTCCTGTGGGCATCGCCGTCGCGACCATACCTGGTCACCGTATGGCGCCCAGTGCAGAGCCTGCGCTTCGCCCAGCGCATCCACGTGAGTCGTTCGGGCGGGCGCATAACGCGCTTCGACCGCGTGACGATCGACGGTGAGCGTTTGCCGATCGTATCGATTCAGCGAATAGATCGAGAGGTTGCGCGGGAATTGCGCTTCAGTCGCGAGCCACTGGCCTTCTAGCGGTGCGTCTAAGCCCGTAGTCTCTGTCGCCGCTTTCGTTTATGCTCCCGCGCTTTTGCAGGCGGGCGGCATGGCAGAGGTAATCGACGGCAAAACACGGGCCGCGCAGCTGCGCGGACGAATTCGCGACCTAACCGTTGAGCTCGCCACGCAGCAAGGCGTTACCCCGGGCCTAGCCGTGGTCATTGTCGGTGACGATCCGGCCAGCCAGGTCTACGTGCGCAACAAAGGCCGTCAGGCGCGCGAAGCCGGATTCGAATCGTTCACGCATCGACTGTCAGCGAGCGCAAGCGCCGAGGAACTGCTGGCGATCGTCGACGCGCTGAACGCCGACCCGGCAGTGCACGGTATCCTCGTGCAGCTGCCGTTGCCGCCGCAGATCGATGCCCGCGAAGTCATTAATCGCATCGACCCGACCAAAGACGTCGATGGTTTTCATACCATGAACGTTGGCCGTCTCACGCTCGGTCAACCGACGTTTGTACCGTGCACGCCACTCGGCTGCTGGTTACTGTTGCGCGAAGCCTTGCCAGATATGGTGGGTTTGAACGCTGTCGTGGTTGGGCGGTCCAACATCGTTGGCAAGCCGATGGCGGCGCTGTTGCTCGGTGAGAGCTGTACAGTCACAACCGCCCACTCGAAGACGCGCGACTTGCCGGCGGTTTGCCGTGACGCGGACATTCTCGTCGCAGCGGTCGGACGACCCAAGATGATTGGCGGCGATTGGATCAAGCCTGGCGCTGTCGTGGTCGATGTCGGTATCAATCGGCTCGACCTTGGTGACGGCAAGAGCCGGCTCGTTGGCGATGTCGACTTTGCTGCGGCGTCGGAGGCCGCTGCGATGATCACGCCGGTACCCGGAGGCGTCGGACCGATGACCATCGCTTGTTTGTTGGCGAATACGCTGTATGCGGCACGCATGGCAGCCGGTCAAACACCGGCGTCGGCATTGGAGGGACTCATCGAATGAACATCGCAACCAGAAATTTGCATTTCGCAAGCGGGCTATTGCTGACGATGCTGGCGGGCCACGTCAGCGCGGCCGAGGTCGTTCGCGAGTACCGCGGTAGTCGCGACCAAACCACGACCGAATTCGAAGTCGAGGCGCCGTGGATTCTCGAGTGGCGAGTCGGCTCGGATTTCCCGGACGCAGCACGCTTCGAGCTGTGGATCGTCGATGCCGCAACCGGGTATTCGCAGTCACGTATTATGAAAATCAAGAAGACCGGCAGTGGCACTAAGCTGTTTGACGAAGGCGGCAGGATGCGTCTTAGAATCAGTGCGAGTTACGCCGACTGGTACTTAAAAATCAGCGAACTCACGGAAACGGAAGCGAACGAGCTCGTCGTCGTACCCAAACCCTGGGAGCGGTAGCCCGAAACGGCCGCTATTTGTAGCGAAAACAGCACAAAACACCGTGACGGAGGCCCTTGCCTGACTGCGCCTAGAGGTATACGGTCAACGTACGGTCATGAACCTAGCAAACCACAGCGTCCGAGTTCTGCAACGCGCAGCGACAGTCGCGTTATTGGGTTTTGCTGCGAGCGTTGCCGCTGATCCTTCCGATTCGGTCGAGGGGCGCATCTACGACGCTACCGAGATGAAGACCGTAATTGGCCCCGTCAATATCTACGCCGCCGAAGGCGTTGAAGCGCTGCGTGAAGGCGATGCAGAACGTGCCGTCCCGCTGTTGCAGCAAGGCTTGAAACGCGCGCAGGGCGATCGCGATTTCGTCATTGGTCTTTCCAACCTGTGCGCGGCGTACGTGCTGCTGAACGAATTCAATACGGCGTTGACCTACTGTGACCGAGCGCTAGAAATGCGCCCGAAGTTTTGGCGCGGCCTCAACAATCGCGCGCTGGCTTATCTGGGCATTAACGATCTGCCGCGTGCCAAAGCCGACATCGATCGCGCGTTCGAGCTCGCACCGCAATCGCTGAACTTGAAAAAAACCCAGGCGATTTACGATCGCATGGCTAATCCGGTCGAGCCGTTGATCATCATCGACGACACGGAGATGACGAGGCCCTAAGCGATGCGTTATCTACTCGGGTTGCTGCTGGTGCTGAGTGTCGTTGCGCAGGCGGCGCCGGGTGATAACAAGCCGGTGCGCAAACCGGTGCTCGTATCGACACCCGACTACCCGAACCGCGCCTTCCGCGAGCGTATCGAAGGCGACGTCGAGGTCTGCTTCGCGATACTCGACGACGGCAGCGTTTATCGGCCCTACGTGTCATCGAGCACGCATCGCGTTTTCAATCGCAGCGCGTTACGGGCGATTCGCTCCTCCAAATTCGAGGCCGATCCAAGCGGCGAACGATCGATCAAGGCGTGCCGTAAATACCAGTTCCGCCTGCAGCCGATTCAATCCACCTAATTCCCTCAGCGCTGAAATAAATCGTCGTGCGGGCAGGTCTACCCTCCCATGACGAATCGACGCGATCGCTGGCAGCTGTTTCTCGGTTTTGGCTGGCTCCTTACTACCCTGATGCTGGCAAGCCAGGCTCAGGCGGACACGCAACGCACCGAAGTGGGACCGGCCCAGGTCGGGTTGCTCGAACTCTACACTTCTGAGGGTTGCAACAGCTGCCCGCCCGCAGATCGGTTCTTCTCGACGCTGGTCGGCGATCCCAGTCTGTTCGAGTCGATCGTGCCGATCGCATTTCACGTCGACTACTGGAACTACCTCGGTTGGCCCGATCGGTTTTCGACGGCGCAATTCAGTGAACGGCAACGCGATCACGTTCGCGCTGGCCGTGGCCGCACCGTTTACACACCCGGGTTTTTCTATAACGGCGCCGAGTGGCGGCAGTTCTTTGGTGGCGACCTGACCGAATTTCCCGACCCGGTCGACGGCGGCTGGCTCAGTATCGAACGCGACAGCGGCAAGCTCGCCGTTGAATTTAAGCCGCGAACCGCTGCGGCGATGCCGACCAGCGTCGAGGTTGCACTGCTTGGTTTCGGGCTCGAGACTGATGTCCGAGCCGGTGAAAATCGCGGACGCACGTTACGCCACGACTTCGTCGTGCTCGAGCTTGAGGCACTCGAGCTCGACGAGGCCGATGGCACCTATCGCGCTCGCGGCCGCGTCCCGACGAGCGCAATAGATGCCGAACGCTTCGCGCTAGCAGTCTGGGTGCGCGATCGCCGTGGCGGCGAGCCGCTGCAAGCGGCCGGCCTTTGGCTGCCGTGATCGGCCCTGCTCAGTGGAAATACTGAGCTAGGAACGGGTTTAGCAGTCGATTGTCCGGATCCAGCTGACGCCGCGTGCGACGGAAGAAGTCGAGCCGCGAACCATACGCCAGTGCGGCGTAGTCCATGTCGACGTTGACGCTCTGGTTGAAGATCGGCACACCACCCCACTGCCGGGCGAACGCCGCGTACTCCAGCGCAAAGTCTTCCCATTGGCGATGGGGCGTGCTGATTGCGCGCAGCGCCAGCATCGGCTCGTCGAACGACGGCGACAAAAGCGCCGATCGATCCGCCGCGAGACGAAACCCGACGGCGGGCATGTCGCAGCGAAAGCGATTGGCGCGATAGTAGTCGCGGCAAAACGCTTGGTAAGCCTGAACGACGATGCCGGCGTCGGCAGCCGGAAAACACCAGGTCGAATATTTCAGCGGCGGCCGCGGCAGCCTTGAGCTGCTCGAGCCGAGGGTTTCGTCATGTGTGGTGCCGCCTTCAACCAAGCGATTGTTCAGCAGCGACTGACCGACCCCATGAACCTGATCAATGAGCGAATACCGTACGCTAGAGATCGGCACGATGGACGAAAGGCGACCGCAGATCGTCGGCAGCACCGTGCTCTCACCCCAGTCTTTTAACTTCCACGATATTCGATTGCTTTTTGCCGGTGTATCGTCGAAGCGACGCATTTCGGTGTAGACCTGGCCTTTGAACGGCATCAGGTAGTATTTGAGGCCCATCGGCGAGCCTTCGAGCCGATCCAGCGCAACCGCGAACTCCTCGACCGACATGCGTTTGTGTTTGCGCACGAAGACCCGCGCAGGGCGAATCTTCAACGTCACCTCGGCAATGATGCCGAGCAGTCCGTAGCTCATGCGAAACACGTTCAGCAGCTCTTTGCGCGTCTGATCGATTTTCAGCAGCTTGCCGTCTGGCGTTACCACGGTCATGGCGATCACATTGCGGGCAAACAGCGCGCCATCGTCCAAACAGGACGGGCCGAACGATGCGCTTGCGATAGCGCCACCGACGGTGCGGTCGGTGAGGTCCAAGCAACCGGGCACTTCGTGGCCGCGCTTTGATAGCGTTTCGATTAAATCCGCAATACGCAGCCCGGCCTGCACGCGAATGAATTCGTCGCGATGTTCGATGACCTTGGTCATCTCGGTCATGTCGATCAGCGTACCGCCGACGGCGGTGTTGCATGCCGTGGTGGCACTACCGGCACCCAGCGGTCGCAGCGGCGCGGAGCGGCGGTTCTCCGGACTAACTAGCCCGAGTAACGTGGCGATATTTTTCGGTTTGACGATCGCGGTTCGTTCGCCGGCGACGCCGCGACGGATCGTGTAGTCCTTTTGCTTACGGGTTTTAGCGCTTCGGCGCCAATCGATGAGTTGTGCGTTTCGCATCGCGAGGTTGCCTCCGTTCGGCCATTGGGGGCGGCACACCTTCCGAAACAGAGTTGATTGCGACCGGTCTGCTGTACCGTATGACACGGATACGCCCACTGTTTGACCAGTGGTGGGCGAGAACGCGAATGGAAGCCTCGATGAATCGGCTGTCGGCCGAGAGATTGGGCAACTCCGCTGTCATAGGTATCCCCTTAGACCGGTAGCTTTGCGACCCTTCTTTTCAGAAGGTGTGCCTTTGTCACGTCCGCAGAGTGCTACGCTGCTTGCACCCTGTCAACGACGACTTTCACACTTATGTCAAACCGCGCAATCCGATGCACTGCGGCCGTGGGTGCTGCGTTATTGCTCGCCCTGGCAACCAAGTCCGTAATCGCGCAGCAGGGCGTCGAGACCGTCGCCGAGCTACGCGCCGAACTCCTGCAGTCCGTCGAAATGGATGCCAACACCGAGCTCGAATTCAGGCGGCGGCTGATTGCCGCTGGTGCCGCCGGTGCCGAACTGGAAACCGCGCTGGCCAGTATTCGTGACGGCACCAAATCCTGTCTGGTCGACACGTGGATTGGGTTGGCGCAAGCGCAGGAAATCGACGTGCGGCGGCTGTTGCTGCTGCTGCTGAACCGTCCTGTCGATGCCGACGATCTCGTGCTGATAAATACGTTAGACGTTGACGAAACGAAGCGGCGGACGCTTGCCTGCGTCAAACCGATTCTCGAGTTGCACGACATCGACGAGCCCGCGGCTGCGTCAAGCGGCTCCTGAGAATCGCCAGAGATTGACGGCGAAACCCGCCGGCGTACGTAATCGACAGACGGGGCCACGGCCGAGCAGCGAGGCTCCGACGTCGATGTGCTCACTCGTTTGCGCGTTCGTTGGCGGATCAGCCGCAAGCGCACTCGGGTCATCAACGTACGCGTGAATCTCCAAAATACCGCGTGCCGGTGCGCGGGCGCGCGGGTAGAGATCGGCGCCGTTCGTGCCGCCATATCGGATGATTTCCATTTCGCCCAGCGGATTGGCCGGTTCGCCGAGCATGCTCACATCGAGCGTCGCGCCCGCCGGTAGGCCGATCATGCGCTCGATTTCGGCGCCAGCCAGCACGTTGTGGGCCAGGGGTTCGAAACCCAGCTCACGATAGAACGCGCGCTCCGCGTCGGCGTCTGGCACGGTCGTGACCAGCGGGCCGACGCCCAAATAGCCTTGCCGCGTAAACGGCAGCGACTTGCCAACCACTTCGAGCAATACGACGTTCAGGCCGTCATGGGCCGGCAAGTGGATTTCCCGAAAATGGGTACCGTCCGGCGCGACGACGTCGCTGAAGGCGTCGTTTCGGAAGCGCAGCCCCGCTGCTCGGAGCTCGTCGACGCGCCGCGCAATGTCATCGACGTACACGTCGAGGTTCTTCGGGCAGAGATCGAAGCTCTGGGCACCGTCACGCACCGCGCCGGCATGCGTGGAGAATTGCACGATATGCAGCCGTCCGGCCGATTGGCCGGGACAGGTGAGCCACCATTGGTGATCGATGCTTCCGCTGGGCAACGCCCAGAGCCGCGCCAACGACGCATCGTCGCCGGCGTGCTCGCGCTCGACGTCAAATCCAAAGCGATCGATCCACAACGCGCTGACCGCGTCAAAACTTGCAACGCCAATGCTGACGCTATGCCAGTGATTCACCATTGCGCGTTTCCGTCAGACTGGTGTCAACAAGCATAACGCCGTACCGTCGGGTAAGCAGCGCCTCCGACGACAGCCATGCGGCCACACAAAACCATCATTGGCGAGATTCGCTATACCTCGCGACTGCCGGAGCGCGCCGGCGCCGAGCGCGGTCGCGAGCGATTCATGATCACGGTGCACACCGACGGGCGGCGCACGCTCCGCGCGCACTGTGAGATTGATGATCCGCCAAACGTCATGCGCGATGTCGTCCTGACCAAAGACCGAGACTGGGTCACGCGCGATGCCTTTGTTCGCCTAGCGGTCGGCGATGAGTCCTACGGCTCCAGTTGGTATCGTTTCACCGATACGTTTGCCGAATGCGAAGGCTGGACCCACGAGCAGGGCCGAATTTCCGAACGCTTTGATTACGACTCGCCGCCGATCTTGTTCGGCACGCACCCCATTCAGGGCGACGCCTGGCATCTTGCCTCGATCGATCGCGCGGCGGGGCCACGCGTCCAGACACTCGATCGTTTTCTGATGACGTCGCTCGATCATCGCGGCGCCACCGGCCCGTCGTTGGTCTGGCATCCGCCGGGATTCCCGGTCGAGTACGTCGGCCGCGAACGTATCGATGTTGCTGCCGGCACATTCGATGCGCTGCATTTTTGCTTCGGCGAGCGCGGCAGCGAGCGACCCGGTTCCAACGAAACCAATGAACACCCGCCGTACGAAGTCTGGACGACCGACGATGGTGAGTTCATTCTTCTGCAGGCCAAAGTGGACGGCTACATGATGACCCATTACGAACTGACTCGACTCGACTTGCACGAGGGCGACCGATGAGCGCTCGACTGAACGTTTATCTCGGCGTCGCCGACGGTGACGCCGCGCTGGCCTTCTACACAGAAGCATTCGGTGCGACCGAACAGTATCGCTTGGTCGGGCCGGACGGATCGATCATGCACGCCGAGATGGACCTTGCTGATACAACCCTGATGCTGGCGCAAGTGACCAACGCGCCGGCGGAAGGTGGCGAGCTGCCTTTTAAGCTGGTCCTCGACGTCGCCGACTGCGACGCCGCCACCGAACGTGCGGTAGGCGCCGGCGCGACCTTGTTGCGACAGCCCGAGGATCAGTTTCACGGCCATCGGCAGGCCGTCGTGCGCTGTCCGTACGGCTATGCGTGGTTTTTGTCCGAGCGTCGCGAAGATCTCGACAGCGACGAGATCCAGCGTCGTTTCGGGGCCCTGTTCGCCAGTTAACCGCGTGCCGTCGCGCAGCAATCGTCGTCAATTCGCCGCGGGTCTTGCCGCAGTGCCGCTGGCTGGCCTCGCCGCGCGCCGCGCGCGTAGCGCCGATTCGCGCGATTTCGTTTTGATACCGGGTACTTGGCACGGCGGCTGGGTCTGGACGCCCGTCGCCAACCGGCTGATTCGCGCGGGTCATCGGGCGTTTGCGATCACTTGTACCGGCGTCGGCGAACGCGCCCACCTTGCGACGCCAAACGTCGGTTTGGATACGCATATCGATGACGTGAGTCGCTGTATCGAGCTGGAAGAGCTCGACGACGTCACGTTAGTCGCGCACTCCTTCGGTGGCATAACGGCAACGGGCGTTTGCGATCGATTTCGTGAGCGCATTCGACGCGTCGTGTTTTTCGACGCTTTTGTGCCGACGCCCGAGCGAGCTGCCTGGGTGCGCCGCAACGAGGACGGTGCGTGGCCAGACTGGTGGCTGGCCCGCCGCGCGAAGTTTGTCGACGGCTACTTAATGGACTTTTTCGCGGAGTATCCGCTCAAGATGTTGATCGACCCGGCCGATCATCCAACGCTGGCTGAGTCCGTGCGTCAACGTTTAACGTATCACCCGGCGAAGCAATGGACTGACCCGGTATCGTTCGCGAACGGCGGCTGGCAGGGCTTGCCGCGTGCGTACGTGCACTGCGTCGGTCAAGAGTTTCGCCAATCGAGCGCCGCGATGTATGGGCCCGCGCAGGCGCCCGGCTGGGATTGGTTCGATTTGCCGACGCAGCGGCTCGGCATGCTAACGCATCCCGGTCGAGTGGCTGAGCTGCTGCTCGCGCTCTGACTGCGCAAGCCACGCCGCTACGGCCTGGCCGATTTTGGCGTGAGCGGCGTTGTGCGTGGCGAAGTCGGCCGTGCCGCCGTCCATCAACACAGCAACGATGACCGGCGGTGCGTCGTTCGGTGGCCAGATCACCGCAACGTCGTTGACCGCGCCGTTTTGGCCGGTGCCGGTTTTGTCACCGACGTCCCAGTCGTTCGGCAGGCCGGCGCGCAGCCGCGACAGACCGGTCTTAGAGCCACGCAACCAATTGCCCAGGAGTTCGGTGTGCTCGTCGGTGAGCGTCGATCCGTCCAACAGGCTGGCCAACGTGGTTGCCATGGCCGCCGGCGAGCTCGTGTCGCGGTCATCGCCCGGCAAATTGGTATTGAGTTCGATTTCCCACCGATCAATGCGCGTGGTTGCGTCGCCCAATTCGCGCAGTTGCGCCGTGAAGCCGGCAGGCCCACCGAGTTTCGCGAGCAAAAGGTTGGTGGCGGTGTTGTCGCTGAGTTCAACGGCGGCCTGGCACAAGGCTGCCAGCGACACCGGCGATGAACCGTCGAGCTTGTCAATCAGCGGTGAGTGCGGCTGAATCTCGACACCCTCGATCGATACCGTATCGTCGAGCGCGAAATCACCGGCTTCGGCGCGAGCCAGCACGACGCCGGCAAGCAGCACTTTGAATGCCGAGGCGGTCGCGAATCGCTCATCGGCGCGGTAACCGAACAGACGCCCCGTTGCCGTGTCCAGCACGAATACGCCGAGTCGATTATTGAGATCGTGCTCGAGTTGGCTGAGCGTGTTGGCAAGGTAAACGCTGCGTTCGTCGCTGGCGCGCGCCAGCGTGAGCGCCGCAACGGCGACCAGCGTTAGAAACGTCAGCGTGAGTTTGGCTACATCGCGCATGTCCGTCGTCCATTCGTAACCGGAACCTGGCCGATATTGAACGGCGCAATCATGGCGAAAAAATGGCGATGCGCCGATCTATTCAGACCGCGGCCGCCGTCAGCGCAATTCGGTCAGGAGTTGATTGAGCTCAATGACAAAGCCATCCGGATCGGTCAGCGTACTGACCATAACGTCGATCGTGCTGGCGCCGTCGTACGATGGATACGACACCTTCGCGGGCTCGGACAGCACGCGTACACCCGTAACCTTGCGGGCCCGAGCAAAGGTCGTCGCCAGATCGCTTGCGTTGAACAACAGCACCGAGCTGCCCGGCGTAAACGGCTCCAGACCCTGGTTTGCGGCGGGCTTGGCCGGCTTAATGTATTGCAGCAAGCCGACGATGCCGACGTAGTCGTCATTCGCGCGGACGAAGACGAGTCGCCGTGAGATCTCGGCGCTCGCGTCGTCTTTGGCAGCGCGGGGCGTGCGAATGTAATTGTCGTAAATCACCCGCATACCGAGTGCGTCACGGTAGAACGCTAACGAGTTGTCGATATCGCGGACCACCAGCGTCGTTCGACGCAGATCGATCGGCACCCGTTCTTCCTCGGCGACCGGCGCGCCGGTCAGCGGCAACGCCGCGAGCAGTGCCAGTGCCGGTAACCAGCGTACTAATGCAGTCAAGCGTGATTTAGACATCGTTTCGGGTCCTGTTAGACTAATTTCGTCGTTGTCGATCGCATTGCTGCGTATTTCGGGAGAACTTCATGGCCGATTTTGCGCCAACCGTGCCGCGGATCGACGGTACCGTCTTTCTCGTCGAAGGCCATGATCACGAGGATGGCAGCAGCGCGAAAATCCGCGAGGATTTTCTCGAACAACATCTGCATTACGTCGAGAAAAACTGCGATCGCTACCTGGTGTGCGGACCGCTGTGGCCGCCCGGTGAAGAAGCCATTCGCGGCAGCTTCTTTCTGATTCAGGCCGTCGACCAGGCGGCAGCGCAAGCGCTCGTCGACGGCGATCCGTACGTCGATGCCGGCGTTTACGCCAAAATGGTCGTGCGCCAGGTGACACCTGCCGCCGGTCGTTTGTTGGGCGGCGTCATCTGGGAGTCGGCCGAGGCCGTGCGCCAGTACGCATCGCAACCGCGCAAAACCTCTTAGTTCAAGCAACGACGCCGTCCGCCCGCAGCTGGGCAATTTCGTCGTCGGCGTAGTCGAGCTCGTTCAGCACCTCGTCGGTGTTTGCGCCCGGGCTTGGCAAGTCGTGCTGTTGCGAGCAGCGTTCCCCGTCAAAACTGATGGGCAGCGCCGGCAGTTTGGTTGCGGCGCCGTCCGGAATCGTTACCGGCACCAAGCCGCCTGCCGCGTTGAGGTGCGGGTCGTCGAACAGATCGTGCGGTCGCGCGATCGGCGCAAATGGCAACCCACACCGCTCGAGGCGCGCTAACAGTTCATCGTGCGGCAGGGCAGCGAACACTCGCTGTACCGCCGGCAATATCTCACCACGGGCAGCAACGCGACCTGAATTGCTCGCAAACTCCGCCCGCGCGGCAAACTCGGCGAGCTCGAAATGCTCGCAGAACGCGCGCCACTGCGAATCGCTGACGACGCCGACGAACACGCGCTCGTCGTCAGCGGTCTCGAAAATGTCGTAGATCGCCCAAGCAGACAGTCTTACCGGCATTGGCTGAGCCGGTGTGCCTGTCACCGCGTGTTGCGCCATATGCTGACCGACGAAAAATGCCGTGCTCTCGTACAACGCGCTAGATACGTGTTGGCCGCTACCGGTGCGATGGCGCTCCTCGAGCGCGGCAAGTATCGCAACGACTCCAAACATCCCACCGGCTACGTCGATTACCGACGCACCGGCGCGCAACGGTCGACCCGGTGGCCCCGTCATGTATGCAAGCCCACCCATCATTTGCGCGACTTCGTCGAGGGCGGTGCGATGCGCGTATGGCCCCTTCAGGAATCCGCGCGCCGAGCAGTAGATGAGCCGTTCGTTGAGTTCGCGCATCGGCGCGTAGCCAAAGCCGAGGCGATCCATGGTGCCGTCGCGAAAATTTTCGAGCAGAACGTCGGCCGGACGCACCAGGCGCTCGACCACAGCGCGCCCGTCGGCATGCTTCAAATCGACCGCAATGCTGCGTTTGTTGCGGTTATACATCGCGAAGTAGCCCGCGCCGGAACCGCGCAATTGGCGGGTTTTGTCGCCGCCGAGCGGTTCGACCTTAATGACGTCCGCACCGAGGTCACCGAGGATCAATCCCATCGACGGACCCATGACCATGTGCGAAAACTCGATAACGCGTAAATGTCGTAACGGTGCTGGCATTGTTGTGGCGACTGGCGGCAGCTAGCTCTGATTGTCGCTTAGTTGTTATAATATTATAACAACCTTACTTTTTTTCGCGACTTGTACGCCATGGCCAGTGACATTTTGATCAGCGAGGTCGGTCCTCGCGACGGGCTGCAAAACGCAAAAGCCGTCATGTCGACCGAAGCCAAGCTGCGCTGGATTGCTGCCGAGCATGCGGCCGGAGTCCGTGAGATCGAGGTCGGCTCGTTCGTGCCGGCGAAATTGTTGCCGCAGTTAGCCGATACCGCGACGCTCGTCCGCGAGGCGCGCGCGTTGCCCGGACTGACGGTCGCGGTGCTGGTACCCAACCGACGCGGTGCCGAGGATGCCGTGGCCGCCGGCGCCCATAAATTGACGCTGCCGTTCTCGGTCTCAGAGCAACACAGCCTCAAGAATCTTCGCAAGACTCACGAGCAAGTCTACGCTGAAGTTCGCGCGGTACGGGCATTGCTCAACGGGTTACCGGCCGATGCGCGACCGCACTTTGAAGGCAGTTTGTCGACCGCGTTCGGCTGCACGATTGCCGGGTCAGTGGCCGAAGCGGCAGTCGTCGACGCCGCTGAAAAACTCATGGCGGCCGGCTGCGACGAGGTTGGCCTGTCCGACACGTCGGGCTATGCCGATCCGGCCGCGGTGCGTCGCTTGATCAAGGCGGTATGGCGTGCGGTCGGCGAGGACGCGCTGACCGGTATTCATCTGCACAACACGCGCGGTCTCGGCCTGGCAAACGCGCTGGCGGCGCTCGATACCGGCTTGACGACGCTAGACGCGTCGCTCGGCGGTCTTGGCGGCTGCCCGTTCGCACCGGGTGCGAGCGGCAACATCGTCACGGAGGACCTCGTCTTTATGCTCGAAGCGATGGGCCTGTCCACCGGTATCGATATCGACGGTCTGCTCACCGCGCGGAAAATCGTCCACGCTGCTATTCCGGACGAACCGCTGTACGGATTCGTAGCCGATGCCGGTCTGCCGTTGGGCTATGCGCCGGCCGCTTCGACCGGCGACCGCACCGCGCTCGCATCATGAGCCGAATTCGCGCGATCGACGCGGTCGTCAACATTTGGACGCGTGAAGCGCTTGCGCATCGGCCCGACTGGGGTACGGACTTTTTCGTCGGCAAAATGAAAGCGTCGGACGCGCTGATGCCCGGCCTCACGCTCGACGAGATGATCGAGCGCATGGAGCGTGCCGATATCGGCCATGCGTTTTTGATCGCGGCCAAGGCAGGTCGGGTCGGCTTACCCGGCTGCTACCACATGCCCTACGAGGTGGTCGCCAACGCGGTTGAGCGCTATCCGGATAAATTCTCGGGTTTGCTCGGCATCGATCCGACCCAGGGTATGCGCGGCGTTCGGGAGCTCGATCACGCCGTGCGCGACTTCGGGTGTGTCGGCGCGCACTACTATCCGCACTGGTTCGAGATACCGCCCGACCACGCCAAGGTCTATCCGTTCTACACCAAGTGCGCCGAACTCGAGATTCCGATCCAGATGCAGGTCGGCCAATCGATGAACTACAGCCCCGAACATCGCGGCCGCAGCGTAGGCCAGCCCATCACGCTCGACGCGGTGGCGTGCGATTTTCCGGAACTGACGCTGATCGGGATTCACGTTGGCATTCCGTGGACCGACGAGATGATCGCGATGGCATGGAAGCACGACAACGTATTCATCGGCTGCGATGCGCACAGTCCTAAATACTGGCCGGAGAGTTTTCGGCACTACATCGCGAGCTACGGTCGGAGCAAAGTGATTTTCGGCACGGACTTTCCCGTGCTGGATTTCGAGCGTACGCGAGCGGAGATAGACGCCATGGGCTTTCGCGACGACAGCCTTACGGCGCTGTATCGCGACAACGTCATTCGTATTTATGGGCTGGACCCGGCCACCGGGCAGTAGCGCTGCATGAATCTTGCCGACCTGGTTCGTCTGCAGGCCGCGCAGCGTCCGGCGACGACGGCTCTGCGTACCGCCGACGAGTCATTGACGTACGAGCAACTTTGGTCTGCGGTTTGCGGCGCCATCGATGAACTCCACGACAAAGGTGTCGTCGCCGGTACGCGTGTCGGCGTCTGTTTGGCCGATACGCCTGCCCACGTCGTCTATCACTACGCGATCGCCGGCGCGGGTGCGTGCCTCGTGCCGATCGACCACCGCGGCACCGATAAAGAAGTCGCTCTGCTCGCCGCCGCATTCGGGGTCGAACTGCTGCTGGTCGATCGCCACCGTTCGGCAGCGCTCGGTCAGCTCGATGCGCGCCGCGTCGACCGGCGCGGCGGTACCGCGGCGTTGTTCGAGTGCGCCGATGCACCCTGGCTGATCTCGCTGTCATCCGGGACGACAGGGCGGCCGAAAGGTGCGCTCGTGACTCACCGACAAATGCGCGAGCGGTTCGTTACGCAGTGGGTCACGCTCGGGCTCAATAGCGCCGACCGCTTTGCGCTGGTTACGCCTCTCGTGTTCGGTGCTGGTCGATCGTTCGCGATGTCGACGTTGGCCGCCGGCGGCGAATTGATCTTGGCGCCGCCGCCGCTCGAGCCGGCTGCTCTCGTCCGTACCCTCAATGACATGCGCGCCACCGCGACGTTTATGGTGCCAACACTGATGCGCCGGCTGCTGGCGTTGCCCGGCAGCGAGCGCTTGCTGCCGACGCTGCGCCGGCTAATCATTTCCGGCGAGGCGTTTTATCCGCACGAGGTCGAGCCCTTTCAGCGCCGCCTGTCAGCACACCTGATCGGCTACTACGCGTCGTCGGAGGGCGGCGGCATATCGGTCCTACAGCCGTATGACTTCGCCGCGCACGGCGCCACAGTGGGTCAAGCTGCGTTTGGCGTCGACGTCGAGGTCGTCGATCCGAGCGGACGACCGATGGCGGTGGGCGAGACCGGCGAGCTACGCTATCGCGGCCCGGGCGTGACCACCCAAGGCGTCGATGCCGACGGCGTACTCACCGCGACCGAGCGCGATGGCTGGTTCTATCCGGGCGATTTGGCGGCGCAAGACTCGGCCGGTTATCTGTCGCTGCGCGGTCGCTCGAACGACGTCATTAACCGAGCTGGCGTCAATATCTATCCGCGCGAAATCGAGCAGGCGCTGCTGAGTCACGGCACCGTCAGCGAGGCGGCAGTGGTTGCCTATCGTGCGGCTGACGGTCGTGATGAGATCGCAGCCTTTGTCGTTGCCGAAAATCCAGTGGCGATCGACGCGCTCAACGATTATCTTGCCGAGCGACTGGCGCCCTATAAGCGCCCGCGACATCTCGAATGCTTGAGTGAACTGCCCCGAGCAGCGTCTGGCAAAACCGACAAAGTCGCACTCATCCAACGTGCGGAGGCCCGGTGACGTGAGCTCGTTTGTGGAAACTTTGAAGCGTCACGAAGGCACGTGGCGCGGTGAATATCAGGTGTTCGATCTCGACGGTCACCTGATGGAGCGTTACGTCAGTCGGGTGCGCTGCGAATTCCCGCAGGGCGACCAATTCGCCTACGTGCAGCACAACGAATTCACGTGGCCAGACGGACGGCGCGAGCACTCGAGTTTCGGTGCCACGTTAGTTGGCGACCGTCTCGTTTGGGACACGGAGCGCTTCAGCGGCCACGCTTGGGCGACCGAAGGCGGTGTAATTTTGCTGCGGCTCGATCGCAGGGACGTTCCGGAAACTTGGTACGTCGAAACCATTTTGCTCGAACCGGGTCACAATCACCGCATGCGAACGTGGCACTGGTTCGAGCGCGGCGAACCGCTAAAGCGCACGCTCTGCAACGAGCGCCGCATTGCGGATAACGAACGATAACGAACGATAACGAACGCGAGGCGGGGCGGCGATGGCGGGAAGTTTTAGAGAATTCAAATACGGCTGGCCAGTCGTGTTCGCGTCGATGATCGGGATTGGCCTCGGCATGTCGCCGCTGCCTTTCTATACTTTGATCGTGTTCAGCAAAGAGCTGGTGGTTGCCTTTAATTGGGAGCGCAGCACCGTCACGCTCGGGTTGGCGGTATTTACGATCTCGGCTTTTTTTGCGGCACCACTCATCGGCCGCTTGACCGATTTGCTTGGCGTGCGGCGCGTCGTTCTGACGTCAATCGTCACATTTTCGTTCGCGATGATGGCATTCGCGCTGAACAACGGCTCGACCACGCTGTATTTCTTCCTTTGGGGGCTACTGGCTTTCGCGGGTGCGGGCACGCTGCCGATCACCTTTACCCGCGCCGTCAACGGATGGTTCATCGAACGTCGTGGCTTGGCGTTGGGGATTGCGCTGCTGACGACCGGGATCTTCGGTGGGCTAGCGATTCGGTACGCTGGCTTCATCACTGCGCAATACGATTGGCAAACCGCCTACGTCGCAGTCGGCCTGCTCCCATTGCTCATTTCGTTTCCGATTGCCTTCTTTCTGCTGCGGTCCGTCGACGACCCCGCCGTCGCCGACAAAGCCGCCAAGCACGTCGCCGAATCGCCAGAGCGAGCCGCCAACGTCACCGCCAACGGCATGCCGTTCAAGCAGGCGATGCTGGACTGGCGATTCTGGCTGCTGGCGTACGTCTTCGTGCCCGTGTCTTTTTCCGTTGGCGGTCCCATTCCCAACATCGCGTTCATACTCGAAGGCAAGAATTTTGCGACCGCCGACGCGCTGTTGCTCGCGAGTTTTATCGGTTACGCAGTGCTCGTCGGAAGGCTCGTCGGCGGCTACCTCATCGACCGGCTCTGGGCGCCGGGCGTCGCGTTCGTATTGATGAGTATGCCGGTGTTCACGCTGATCATATTGACGAGCGCCGAACCAACGATGCTGCAGGCAACGATCGCGGTACTGCTGCTCGGTCTCGCTGCCGGCATCGAGTACGACCTCATGGCCTTTTTGGTTTCAAAATACTTTGGCATTCGAAACTACGGCGCGATATACGGTGCGCTGTACGGTTTTTTCGCGCTCGGTGCGGGCCTGAGCCCTTGGGCCTACAACAAGGCGTACGAAGCTCACGGCAGTTACGACACTGTTTTGACTTGGGCGATCTGGGTATTGCTGGCTGGGGTCGTGCCAATCCTACTGCTGGGCCGTTATCGGCACTTCAAAGGCACCGAGATCGTAGCGCCGCCCGAATCAGCAGACGCTAGCCGCCAACCAGTTCAATGAGCGTGCCGTCCGGATCGACGATGGTCAGTGACGGCTGGCCAGCGTATATCGCGCTGGCATGCGTTTGCGGTGCGCCAATGGCGACATCGCCAGCGTTTGCGGCCAGCTTGGCAAAGTCTGGGTGCCAAAACGTGCCGACCGCGACGCCGGGCGGTAGCCAGCCGTCGTGACGCGGCCGCGCGACGGCGGCCGGCGGATACTGGTCGAGTTCTAAGAACACATCGCGGCCATGCACCATCGTAGCGATTGTGTGCAGCTGCTCGTGCGGCAAATCGAAGGCATTCGCGAGCATCGTATAAACGATCTCCATGCTCTCGCGGCCAATATTCATGCCGGTATACCGCTCCATCCACTTGAGCGATGCCGGTAAGTCGGAACAGGCCATCACCAGAATGAACAGGTGATCGATCAGCGATTGCGCGCGCGGCAGATCGAACGCCGGTAAGTCGTCGCGAATCTGCGTGAGGTAGACGATCTCGCCGTCTGGCCCTTGCATTTGCATCGGGTAGATGGCCGGCAAACCGTCGATCTCGCGCGGTGGGCCGATGATCTCGAAGTCAGGCGCATCGAGCACCCGTTCGTTCGCGGCGAGCACGTCGGTGACACAAAGCTCGATCGCAGCCCAGCCGTAGCTACGCAGCGGTACGTATTCCGGATGTGGTGGCTGTTCGACGAACCGAAGGTATATGCCGGCGCCGGACGCGGGCCGCATGACGGCAAGCGGCGCGCCGGCCGTTGCCGGAGCGCCGAGCGATGCCGCGAGTGCAGCGTCGACCGTGCCTTCCTCGACGAGTTCGTAATCGAGCCAGCGACGATAGTTCTCGACCGCGCGTTTGAGGCTCGCTACCGCCAGCGTGCCAGCACGGATCAGTCGCATCGCGCTACAGGCCGAGCAGCATGGCGCTGGCGCAGGCGCCAATCATCGTTGCGGCAATGACGCCGGAGGCACCGACCGGCAAGCGAACGGCAAACCGCTGCGCGCCGGTCATACCGAGCCACACCGCGGCCAGCATCGTTGCGACAGTAGCGACGGAGAACACCACCGCGACAGCGACGACAGCCGTGACGTTCATAGCAGCGGCCGGGTACATCAGCAGCGGAATCAGCGCTTCGCACGGACCGAGCACGAAGATCACAAACAAAGCGACGTAGAGCGGCTTCGCCGACGCCGGTGCGTGGGCGTGGCTGTGTTCGCTGGCGTGACTGTGCGGGTGGGTGTGCACGGTGCCGTCTGCGTGCACGTGCGCATGACTGTGGACGCGGCCGCGTCGCCAAACGCGGACCGAGTACACGAGATAGGCCAACGCGAAGCCGAGCAACACCCACGCTGCAATGTCGCCGCGAATCGCCTCGGTGTTTTCGAGACCCGCAAGACCCAGTCCCAGTGCGATACCGGCAACGCCGAGTGCGACCGAGCCCGTGCAATGGCCAACGCCGCAAATCGCGGCGAGTCGCAGCGTACGCAATCGACTCCAGCCACGGTCGCGCGCGAGCGCGATGAACGGCAGATAATGATCGGGCCCGACCAGCGTGTGCACGAAGCCGATGCTTGCTGCGGTGACCAGCAACAGCGCGATGTCGGGACTGAGCCAGGGCATACGGCAGTGTAGAAAAGTTATATCTTTAATACAATTCGCCGGCACCGAGACCGGCCGGAGGAGTCGATGTCAAACACAACGAACGCGTTCCACGCGCTGGCGCTGCAGACTCGGTGTCGCGGCGTCAACGCGCTTGATGTCGACGCGGCTCGTGCTGCGATGCTCGCGACGATTGCGCGCATTGACCGCCAGATCGGCGCCGCAAAACGATTTATCGGTTCGGACACGCGCCTCGTCGTATTGCCCGAATATTTTCTGTCGGGCTTTCCGATGGGTGAGTCGATTGCCGAATGGTGCGCGAAAGCCGCACTGGCCGATGGTGGTCCGGAGTACCGAGCGCTGGCCGGCATCGCGGAACGTCACGACGTTTATCTTGCCGGTAACGCTTACGAAACAGACCCGCATTTCCCCGGTCTGTACTTTCAAGCCTGCTTCGTTTTTGCGCCCAGCGGCGCTCGGTTGCTGACCTATCGGCGCCTCGTGTCGATGTTTGCGCCAACGCCACACGATGTCTTGGATCGTTACATCGATGTGTACGGGGTTGACGCGCTGTTTCCCGTTGTCGACAGCGACATCGGCCGACTTGCTGCGGTCGCATCGGAAGAGATTCTGTATCCAGAGATCACGCGCGCATTGGCGCTGCGCGGCGCCGAGGTCATTGTCCATTCGACCAGCGAAATCGGCAGTCCCGATCCGACACCGAAAGATATCGCCAAGCGCGCGCGCGCGTTCGAAAATTCGGTGTACGTCGTGTCGGCAAATTCCGCCGGTATTGACGACATCGGCATACCGGCCGAGTCAACCGACGGCATGTCGAAAATCGTCGACTATCAGGGCAGGGTGCTAGCCAGCGCCGGCTTCGGTGAAAGTATCGTTGCCAGTGCCGAGCTCGACATCGCCGCGCTACGCCGTTGGCGCCGCCGGCCGGGCATGAGCAACGTGTTGAGTCGGCAGCGCACAGAGCTGATCGCGCTGGCGGTCGAAGATCTGCCGGTCTATCCAGCCAACACCTTGCTCGATGCGGACGGCAATCCGACGGTGCCAGAGCGCGGTCATTTTACCGACACCCAGCGCAAGACCATTGCCCAGCTCGCCAAACGCGGCTTGATCTAAGGTCGGGCACGCATGGTATACGTGCTCAGCTTTGACGCAACGGTGCCAACGGCGTTTGGCGGCAGCATTCATCGACAGCGGGAGGCGCAACAGACATGCAGATCCACTACCTCGAAATCGTTACTGAGCAAGTCGACGCCGTGTGTGCCACTTACGCAGCGGCCAATTCGGTGCAGTTCGGCGCGCCCGATCCCGGCCTCGGTAATGCGCGGACTGCCGCGTTGCCGGGCGGCGGCCTGGTCGGCGTGCGTGCACCTATGCATGAGACCGAGCAACCGGTGGTTAGGCCGTATTGGCTGGTGGACGATATCGACGCGGCCGTTGCAGCGGCGGTCGAGGCGGGCGCCGAGATAGCGCATCCACCGTTGGCGATTCCCGGCCATGGCAGCTTCGCTATCTACATCCAGGGCGATATCCATCACGGCCTTTGGCAGCGGTAGACGCCGTTCGCAAGCGGCAAGTCCCGCAACCGGCGTGCCGCGGGCGGTGTAGCAGTGTCGTTGAACGCTACGCGACGGCCAGCACTGCGTTAGCGGCACGCACGCCCGACTCGACGGCCGCCTCCATGCCGGTCATGCGCGCGGCGGTATAGTCGCCCGCAAAATGCACCCGGCCCAGCGGCCGGCGCAACTCGTTGGCAAGCGCTGCGGTGTTCCCGGCCGGCCACTCTGGATAGGCACCGTTTTGGTACGCCATGCCGGACTGCCAACTGAACCGTCGAGCGAGCGTAGCCTCGCCGTTCGATGCCGGTCGCAATGTCGCCAGCGTTCGTTGCACGGCGGCGATGATGGCCGCCTCTGAACCTTGCTCGGCACGCAGGGCACCGGCGCCGTTCAACCAGACTTTGAAGCCGACAATGTCGCCCGAGGTCGCATCGATGCGCGGGAACCAGCGCTCGAAGCGCCCGTCGGTCCAGAGGTGTGGTGGCAGGCCGTCAACCTCCCAGAACGGCGGCGTGTCGATGAACAGTTGGGTGATGGCTGTGTACGGCAGCGTTTGCAAGGCCGCTTGTCGTTGGCTGCCGCCGTCTACATCCAGCGCAATACCGGCGGCCGCTGCCGGTGGCGCTGTAACAATCACGTGATCGGCGCGCCATTGATCGCCGCGTGTGGTTTCGACGCCAAGACTGCGGCTACCCGCGCTGATACGGGCGACCGGTGTTTCCAGAACGACGGCGCCGCCGAGCGCCTCGGCAACGGCGTTTGGCAACGCGTCGCTGCCGGCCGGAATGACGTCAGCGCGCGATGCTTGGCGGCGTAGCAGCTGACCGCGCCAGACGTTTATCGCTGAAACCTCGGCGAGCGAATTGTAGTTGGCGTTGACCCGAATCAGTTCGAGCGCCGGACCGGCCGCGCCATGGGTCAGCAGTTGCGACGCTATCGATTGGTCGTGTTCGACAAACCTCGGATCGGCCCAGTCGGTTACTGTCTGCAGTGGGTTGTGCGGTGCCAGCACATGACCGAGCAGCCGCGACGGCACAACCGAACGCAAGTCATCGCCCAACGGATTCGCCGGTGACGTCGCCCAGTCCGCGGGTGCAACCAGGGTCTCGCCGACGGCGTAGACCGGCGGCGGGAAGCGATGCGGAAAGGCGTCGATGGCAATCCCGTGGCGTTCCGCCAAAGCGCGCATTTCGATATACGTGTCACCGATCTGAATCCCGCCGTATTCGCCGCGGTCTGGCAGGTCACGGGCGGTATACATCCGCCCGCCGACTCGGTCGGTCGCCTCCAGTACGACAACTTTGGCGCCGTCTCTCTGTAGCCGTTCCGCCGCGGTCAGGCCCGCCAGTCCGGCGCCAATGATGACGACATCAACAGCGTTCGCTGGCGGTCGCACCGCGCAGCCGGCGACCGTGAGTGCACCGAGCCCGCCGATTATCTGGCGCCGATTAAGCCGCGTAACCGGAGTCGTGCGCAATATCATAACAAGGCCTCCCTCGGCGATGACCGCCAACCAAGCGAATGCGGCAGACTGTCGTTAAGATATTGATCAATCGACTGGGCCGTATAAAGGCGCTCGGCAAAAAAGATGATCAAGCCCGTTACCGACGATTCGATCACTGACCCGTCGACCCATACGGTCTGGCAAACGGCCAATCGACTGCTGCCGACGTGGCGTCGCGCCGCCACGCTGTCGCTGCTGCTCTTCGGCGCTGCGCCGTGGCTGCGACGCGACCGTCTCGAGCGTATGGAAGCGAGTTCGTGCGCGCGGTACTTGCGGACCGCGCTGCCGGGTCTAGCCCGCGCCAGCTTGGCCGATCTCACGATACGCGCACGCATCAACCGGGAAATGGCGTCGTCGGCTTTTCGGCAAATGGTGGTCGTCAACATTACGATTCCGGTCGCGGTTGTGGCGCTCGTCAACGAGCTATCGGACGGCGCGCTGCTGCGTTTAGGCCTCGACTTGTTTGGCGGCCAAACGCGCCTCGCAATCGCCATCATGATGGTCATCGTCATGATGGCGTCGTTCGTGTTCTATGCGTACACCCTTGCGTCCAACGCACGCGAGCTGCACATGCTGATCCAGCTTTACGGTGGTCGCGACGCCGATTCAACGGACGACGACGACGCGATCGAGTCGATTTGAGCCGGCGCGTGCCCGATCGGCGCTCGCTTGCGCAGGTTGTTATATTGTCCTAAGGTTAAGACATTTCCACCGCGTTGTCTTATGCGGTGGCAGCGACCTGTCCTCGTAAGGGCCCAGCGATGAGCAAAAACGTCCAGGACCACAAGCCGCCGCGATCCAAGCAAGCCGAAGAATGGCTGACCGAAGAGATTGCGTCTCAAGAACAGCGCTACCAAGCTATCATCGACGAGCAAACGGCGCTCACGCCTGAGCGCGAAAAGTGGTACGCGGAGTTCCTGCGCATCGTATCGACCAAAGGCTTCAACGTTACCGGCGACATGCGCCGCGTCATTACCGAAGAAGAGTTGCCAACCAAACCCGATCGCGACGATGCGATGAAGGTTGTCTGGTAGCCGGCGGAGATAAGCGATGGCCAGACCCCATATCGAGCCGTTCGTCGAACTGAACGAAGGCTACAAACCGTTTCGTCTCCTTGGCTTCGTCGGTTCGGAATACAAAACATTGTCCTTGGACGTAGATACCGGCGCCTGCTCGCTGAAGGTGCGGTTCAACAACGGTTATTCGCGACCACCGGGCCTCAGCTACAGCGACACCGAACTGTTTCTTTTGTCCGGTTCGATGACCTACGGCGATGAGACTCTCGTCGAAGGGCATTATTTGTTCATCCCGGCCGGTCACAGCACGCCCGCAATCAAAGTCGATGACGGTTGCGAGGCGTTATTGTTCTGCAACGATTCGGAGCCTAACTTTGTCGAGTCCGATGCCAGCCACGAGCTTGCGCTTGGCAGCGGTTACGTGTCGGTAAACTCGTACAACGACCCGCCGTGGAGCAGCGGCTCGATCGTCTCGCCGTCGGTGGCGTCCGGCTGCATGATCAAGCTGTTGCGTTTCGATCCGCTGACCGAAGCAATGACGTTCCTGTACATGATGTCGCCGGAGTTCATGCAGGACAACATTAGTTACCACGACTGCGCCGAAGAGAGTTATCACATTTGGGGTACGAGCTGGATGATGCAGTTTGGCGATCTGCCGACGGGCGGCTATTTCTGGCGCCCGCCGTACATCAACCACGGCTCGTTCCGGAGCAAGCTCGGCTGTATTGCCCTTGGGCGCACGGACTCGAAACTGCACAACTACTTTCATTTCAACCCGTGGTCGAACCCCGATGAGAACCTGCAGCGTGCCGCCGCCTTTCTTTATCGCCAGCGACCACAGCTGTTTAAGTGGGTCGCCGCGGCCGGTGGTCACAACCATCCGCACGGCCCGGTGGGTCAGGCCGATGGCGCGGTGTTGCCGGAGGATTTCGAATCGCCGGCCTATCTCGATCACCCGCAGACTGACATGCTGTCGAAACAGATGTATCGGTTTCTGAACGCCGATCGCAGTGGCAAGCACCATCATCACCACGATGACTGATACGGCGTTTCGTCGCCCTCCAACCGTCCGCGGTTTGCAATTCCGGTGCCCGTGAATACGCAATCCAACGTGGCAGAGCCGACCGACAGCAATTTTGCGCTGGACCGGCTGAATCGCAAGTCCATCGATCCGACGTCGCCGACACCGCTTTACTACCAGCTGTTTACGATGTTGCACGACGCTATTTCGTCCGGCGAGTTGCCGCGCGGCGCTCGTATGCCGTCGGAAAAAGAACTGGCGTCGACCTTCGATGTCTCACGCATCACCGCACGGCGCGCGCTGGATGAGTTGGCGCTCAAGAA
The DNA here is from genome assembly GCA_038534295.1 of Pseudomonadota bacterium. Taxonomy (GTDB): domain Bacteria; phylum Pseudomonadota; class Gammaproteobacteria; order Steroidobacterales; family Woeseiaceae; genus JBCAXA01. Next base: position 231,269 of record JBCAXA010000004.1, on the reverse strand, counting down.
AATGGTCGCGCGGCACCGCGGCCGCGGCACCTTCGTCGACTATCGCTATCAGCCGGACACGATGCACGCGCCGCTCGGCGAGTTGATGCAGTCGATCGATCACATGTGGCGCGATACCCGCGTCGAGGTCATCGAACTCGACTTCAGTGAGCCACCGCGTGCGGTTGCCGACGATTTTCGTGCCGAGCCCGGCGAGACCTTGTGCCACCAAATTCGCGTGCGCAGCAAGCAGGACGTACCGTTTGCGCACTACGTTACGTGGACTCGCGGCTTCAATCGGCGCTTGACCAAGAGCCAACTTGAAAAGACACCTCGCCTCGAGCTGTTGAAGCGCTACGGCATCGACTTTACCCGGGTCGAGCAGTTTCTCAGTGCCGAAGGAGCCGATGCCGATGTCGCGCGACGGCTTGGGGTCAGCACTGGCAAACCGATGCTGAAGCTAACCCGCTACGCGTACGACGCGGAGGACAAGCTGCTCGACAAGCTGACGGCGCTGTACAACCCGGACCTTTTCATCTACCGGATGGAAACCGTCATCGATCGCTGATGGGGGAGTCGCTCGACGTTAGCTATCGACGAGCGTTTGCTGGACGGCTGCAACCGGGCGACCGCGCCGCGCTGCTCCTCATCGATTTCGTTCAGGCGTATTTCGAACCGACATCGCCGCTGTACGCGGATGTCGATGCCGAGCTCGAGCGCGCGCTCGCGTTACGGGATACGGCACGCAAGCACGGTATCTTTGTTGTCTACACCAACGTGGTTTATCAGCCCGGCACCGGCGACGGTGGTCGGTTTTTCGAAAAAGTCGCGCCGCTCGAGTCGTTCGAAGCTGGCAACCCATTGGGCGCCTGGCCGGCCAGCCTGGTACCGGGGACGGGTGAGCTCATCGTCTCCAAGCAGTACCCAAGTGCATTCTTTGGTACGTCGCTGGCATCGACGCTGACGGCGCGGGGAATTGATACCGTCGTATTGACGGGCCTGACGACCAGCGGTTGCGTCCGCGCGACCTGCGTCGATGCTGTCTCGCACGGCTTCATACCGCTGGTCGTGGGCGATGCGTGCGGAGACCGGCACGCGTCACCTCATGAGGCGAATCTCTTTGACATGCAGGCGAAGTACGCCGAAGTGATCGACGCGGCGGCGGCGGCCGAGTACCTAGCGAGCGTCAGTTTCTAGGCTGATGCGACCGGCGCTGAGTCTTTCTCGCGCCGCGTCGGCGGTGTTACCTAAAAGTTGGCTAGTTCGGCGTAGCGGAATTCGCGGTCGTCGAAATCGCGCCAGTTGTCGCTCACCCGCTGTTCGTCGATCAGCGTACGTTCCGACAGTCTGCCGGCGCGGAACCACTGCCAGACTCGAGCCCGGAAATTGCCGCAATCGCTGATCTGAATCATCTCGTAAAGGTAGAGATCGGGCTCGTCAGTGCGCACCCAGTGCAGCAGGATGGTCCGCTTCGCTGCATCGAGATCGACCTCGGCGGCCCAGCCTTCGATGCCCGTGTAGAAAATTAGGCGACGGTTTTCGACCCGCGACGGAAAGTCGCGCACCTCGCTGCGGCCATCCGCCCAGTGGTAGTGGTTGGTTTGGTGGTAATCGTTCGGCGTTGGAAACCGACAAATCAGCCGTGATTTGTGTTCATCGACTTTGTCGCCGGCGATGTCGTAGTAGCGGTAGTACCCGTCCCAGACGCCTTCGTTGCGGGCAATCAGCGGGATTTTTTCCTTCAGCGTGGCGGTCACGACCTCGATTCCTGGCGATGGCCAAAATGTGCTAATATTATAACCTTATAACAACTACCGGCCCAAGCATCGTGCCGTTGACACTGTTCGACAAGATCTGGCGTGCGCACGAGATCAAAGCGCTCGGCGAGCGCACGTCGCTCGTTTTTCTGGATCGGATTTTTTTGCACGAGCGCACCGGCAGCATTGCTCTGCGCAGCCTGGCCGAGAGCCATCGCGAGGTTGCCAACGCCGCCACGGCGTTCGCGGCAATGGACCACATCATCGATACCTTTCCTGGCCGCACGGACGCGACGACGATGCCGAGCGGCGGCGAATTCATTCGTGCGTTGCGCCATGGCGCGGGCGAGGCCGGCATTCGACTGTTCGACATCGATGATCCCGCGCAAGGCATTACCCATCTGATCGCTGCTGAGCAGGGGATCGCGCTGCCCGGCTTGAGTCTGGTTTGTCCGGACTCGCACACGTGCACGCTCGGCGCACTCGGGTCCATGGCCTGGGGCATCGGGACGAGCGATTGCGAGCACGCGTTGGCAACGGAGACGCTCGTGGTGCGTCGACCGACCCAAATGCGTATCTGGTTCGACGGCGCATTGCGCGAGGATGTCACCGCCAAGGACTTGGTGCTGCATTTAATTGCACGATACGGCGCTGCCGGTGGCCGTGGCGCCGCCATTGAATTCGCTGGCCCGGTAATTTCGGCCATGCCAATGAATGGCCGTTTTACGTTGTGCAACATGGCGGTCGAGTTCTCCGGTTTCACGGGCATCATCGCGCCCGATCAGCGCTGCATCGACTATCTCGAAGGGCGCCACTACGCGCCGACCGGTGCGTTGCTGGCGCGTGCCAAGCAACACTGGGCCTCGCTAGTGACGGACGCCGGCGCGCGCTTCGACCATGAGATTCGAATTGACGCGAGTGCCTGCCAGCCAATGGTGAGTTGGGGCACGAGTCCCGCACAGTCGGTTGGAATCGTTGACGAGATCCCAGAGCCCGCGCGATTTTCGAGCGAGGCCGAACGCCGCTCCGCGGAGCGCGCACTGGCTTACATGGCATTGCAACCGGGTGAGCGGCTGGCGGGCGTGCCGATCGACGCGGCGTTCATCGGTTCCTGCACCAATGCGCGCTTGTCCGATCTACGTCAGGCCGCCCATTTGTTGGCCGGCCGGCACGTTGCACCTGGCGTGCGGGCTATTTGCGTGCCAGGCTCGACCGCGACCAAACGTGCTGCCGAGGATGAGGGCTTGGACAAACGCTTTACCGACGCCGGCTTCGAGTGGCGTGAGTCCGGCTGTTCGCTGTGTTTCTACGCCGGCGGTGAAGGTTTCGAGCCCGGTCAACGCGTCGTGTCGACGACCAACCGAAATTTCGAGGGTCGTCAAGGGCCGGGAGTGCGCACGCATCTCGCGAGCCCGGCGACGGTCGCCGCGAGCGCGATTGCTGGCGCTATTCGGCCGGCGAGTTGGCTCGATGCGTAAATTCGACGTGCATACCGGCATTGCCGCGCCGCTGTTGCGCGACAACATAGACACCGATGCCATCATTCCGTCGCGCGAGATGAAGCGCGTGTCCAAATCGGGACTCGGCGTCGGTCTCTTTGCCGGCTGGCGCTACGCCGATGACGGCCGCAACAAGTCGGCGCCTCGCGAGGACTTCGTTCTGAACCAGGACGACTATCGCAACGCCAGCGTTTTACTGACGGGCGCCAATTTCGGCTGCGGCTCGTCGCGCGAGCATGCGGTTTGGGCACTGGCCGACTTTGGCATTCGGGTGATCATCGCCGAGTCCTACGGCGCAATTTTTCAGCGCAACTGCTATCGCAACGGCCTACTGGCCATCGAGCTGCCCGGCGACGTCATCGCAAGAGTTGCCGGCGTCGTTGCCGAGGACCCGGTAACACGCACGCTGACGGTGGATTTGACCAACCGCCAAGTCGTCGGCCCATTAGGTCGGTTCTTCGATTTCGACATTGGCGACGATGCGCGCAAGCGACTCTTGAGCGGTGCCGACGACATCGATCTCACGCTGGAACATCGCGACGAGATCGACACCTTTCGAGCGCAGCGCTATCGTGACGAACCCTGGGCGGAACTAGTCATTGATGAAATGCTGGCGCCGGCTCGGCGCGATCGGCGACACTGAACGCCGTAAGCTGCCGCTCTGGGGACCTGCCTTGCACCGCTATACGATCGAGCTGACTTGGACCGGTAACCTTGGCGAAGGAACTGCCAGCTATCGCAGCTATTCGCGCGACTACCGCATAAATTGCGACGACAAGCCGCCCATTGACGGATCGTCCGATCCGGCGTTTCGTGGCGATGCGCGCCGTTGGAACCCGGAAGAGTTGCTGCTCGCATCGATTGCCGCCTGCCACAAGCTCTGGTATCTGCACCTGTGCGCCGATGCCGGTATCTGCGTCGTTGACTATCGCGACGCAGCGTCGGCCGTTATGAAGCGCGATGACGAGGGCGTTACGCGAATCGTCGAGGCGACGCTGTCACCGCAGGTCACGCTCGCCGCTGGACAGGACGAGGCGATGGCAACGATGTTGCATGAACGGGCGAACGCCGAGTGCTTTATCGCCAGCTCCGTTAAGTTCCCGATCGTGCACCGGCCGACGGTTTTGCAGGACGACTAAGCGCGTTTGATGCGGTGCGCTAGCGTTGCGGCATCCGCTAGAATGCCACTGTCCCCTCCAGTACCTGAGGGAGCGGCCGCAGTTCGCCGGAAAACACGGCGCCTCGCGCGACTACTCGTCCTGCTCGAACAGCCAGGCATCGAGCCAACGCGTGTCGACCGGTTCGAAGCCACGTTCGCGCAGACGTTCCTCGAAGTCCGGCATATGGGCAGCGCCGTAGAAAATGCCGATACGCCGACTGCCGGCCGCCCATTCGTCGTCGAATACCTGCATCGCGCGTTCGTTGCGTGCCTGAATCAACGCCGAACCATCTTCACCGCCCAGCGCATCGAGCATCGCGTCGCTGCGAATCAGCTCGCGCGCGAAGGCACGCTTCAACGATTCGCCGTCGTCCGGCGCGACCATTGCGCCCAACAGTTGCCACGAACGAATGCCCAGCGGGTCTTTGGCGTAGTCCGCCATGCCGGCATAGAACGCGCGCCAAAAATAGACGTACAGCGATTCACCGCGTTCTTCCATACTCCGGCGAAGCGCTTGCGGCGACAAATCAGCGTGAACGAAGTTGTCGGCGGTGTAGTCGATGTGATGGAGCTGGAACTCGAGCCCCATCGCGTCTTTCATCGCGATTTGCGCGCCGCCAATCATGCTCTCGTTGCGCTTATCCAGACGAGTATCGTGATCCGCTGGCGCAACCAACTCATACAGTAGGGCATCGTACTGGCGAAATGAGGCATTCAGCTCGCTGTAGTAGTCGGCATCGCCAACGTGCACGACGCCCACTAAATCGACGAACGTTGCTGTGTGGGCGCCATTTTGCCGGTAGCGTTTGACGGCAACCTGGAGCGCGCGGTCGTTGCGTTGCCCGTCCTTGTCGATTCGAACGAACGAGAGGATCTCATCGGCACCGGCGGGCTGCGCGACCAGCAACGTTGCGACGACGCTGATCGCGGTTGCGACAGCGCCGAGAGTCTGTTTTACGTTCATGGCGACAGCCTAGCGGGGTTCATCCGGCAGGACAAACAGCTCGTCGGCGATTGGCTCGTTGACGCGAAAATCGGTCCACACGATCTCGTTTGACTTAACCCCGTCGTAATACAGCCGGACTCGACCCGGCTGCACCCAGCGAACGCCCGGCTTCTCAAAAAACTCCGAGTAGCGTCGTTCGTGCCAGCCACGCGGCGTATCAAAACCCAACCAGCGTATTCGATAGCTCTTTTGATCGATCCCGAATAACGTTGCGCCGCCAGACGGGTCGACGACCTTGACCGTGTACGTCGCGTGACCATCGACGTGGTCGTTGGGCAGTCGTTCGAGTCGGTATCCATCCGACAACGCAAACCGGATGGCGCCGAAACCAAAGCTCGCCTGCCATTGGCTGGCACTGGCCCTATCGGCGATCGGCCCGGCCTGCGTGTACGTCCGCTCGCCGTCCCACGACACCTGAAACACGACTTTGCCGTTGCTGACGGAATCGATGCGCACTTTGCCGTCGGCCTGGTGGGCGACCGCTTTGCTGGCTGGGTAGACGCGCCACATGCGATGTTGCTCGTGGCGTCGCGTAGTCGCGCCGTCGTAGAACAAGCCGTAGCCATCCATTGAGAGCGTTTGCGGATTCACCCAAAACGCGCCGCCGGCGGCGGCGTGAGCGCGCGCGACAATCTCGGTCGGGCTAAGCTCAGCGGCGTTTACGAGCGACGCGTACGCCGCCGCAAACAGTGCTACAGATTGCCAAGGCCTAATGCCGGTCAAGACCCAGCGCTCCCGGATTTAGGCGCGTTGACGGATCGAGATGGCGCTTGATGGCGGCAAGCAGTTCGGCGGCACCCGGGTCGGCGTCGACGCGGTAAGGGTAAAACTTGCCGATCTGAAAATGCGTCGCGCCGGCGCGGTGCAGCACGTCGGTCAACTCGTCACGCAGTGTCGCGACGAGTTGTCGCGCGTCCTGGTTTTCATCGAATGTCGCAAGCTTCGCAAGGTAGTCACGGTCCATGGTTGCTTGCTGAAACAGCGGCCGTGTGTCCGGCCAATACAGGCACGGCTCGACCAGCGTTGCGCTGCTCGCAATGGTGCACATCAACACGCCCGTTTCGATGCCGACGTTCTCGATGGCATCGGCGTGACGTTCGAAGACTGCTTCACAGGCGGCGTAGACGTTTGCGCCGGCGCTGAGCGGGACGATACCGTGCACCGGTACCCAGCGCTCGCCATTCGGGCCGAGCATCGAATTGACGTTGGCAAACGGATCGGCCCGCATGACTTTTGGAATGGTGTTTTCGACCTCTTTGCCGCGCGCCGAGGCGATTTCCCGAACGCGGCGCAATTTGTCGTCAGCATCGACGCTGCTGCGCCCGTCAAGACTGACATGCATTGAGAAATCGGCGTCGTCCAAAAAGCGCCGTCCGGCCGCCGCGATCTTCAGGCTTTCGCCAATGCCTTTGAGCGTCGAGCCCGATCCACGGACGACTCGCGCGAGTGATTTGACGTCTTCCGCAAGGCTCGACCGCTTTAGACGTTGCGCCTGCAGTCCCGGATCGAATGCGAAACATTCACTGACCAGGTCCTCCCGGGCCAGTTCGGCCATCGTGGTCAACAACGCGTCCGCGGACGGGTAACTGAACGACGCGTACCGCGATTCCTGTGGCAAGCGCTTAAGCGGCAGTGTCGCCCGCACCTTGATGCCGAGTGCGCCGCAATCACCGGTGAACAAGCCGGTGAGGTCGGGGCCGAAGTTGCGATAGAACGGTCGTGCAAAAACATTGACGGCGGAACCCGTGCGGATCAATTGCCCGCTGGCGTCGAGCACGTCCAACGACTGGACGTTGTCCGCCGCCGAGCCGTGCAACCCGGAGCCGAGGAACACCGAGCCTTGCGATAAGGCACCGCCGACAGTGGCACGCATTCCGGACAGGGGTCCCCAGTACGGTGTGCGCACACCGTGCGGGCGCAAAGCATCGGCGAGTCGTTTCCACGTGCAGCCAGTCTCCACGGTGACGTACATGTCGTCGGTATTGATTTCCACAATCTGATCGAGCCGCGACATGTCGAGCACGACGGCGCCGTCGCGCTGCGCCAGATACGTATCGGTGTACGACATACCGCCACCGCGGGCGATGACGTCGCAATCGAACTCGGCGAGTACCGGCAACGCCGCTTGCAGCGCATTTACGCTGGTCGGCCGCAGGACGGCGGCGAGCGCTGCGCCGTCGCGGTATACGTCGTGGGCGAACAGCGCTAACGTCGCCGTGTCGGTCACAATACTGTCGTTGCCGGCGCACGCGCGCAGCGCGGTCAGTAACGAGGCAGTCTCTTCAGCCAGTGCGTGCGACATCGTCGGTCTCCGGGCTCGTTGTGTGAGTGGTTTTGCAGGCTGATTCCACGGCGGTGCGCGGCGCTTGCTCCAGCGTCGTTTCCGCCAAGCGATTCCAGCGATTCAAAAATGCGAACAGTGACAATACCGCGAGCAGTTCGGCCGTCTCGTCGGCGTCGAAATACTGGCGCAATTCCGCCAAACCGTTAATCGCCCCGGTGCCGGCTCCGTAGGCGAGCCTCAGCGCCGCCTTGTCGGCCGCCGTGAACAGGTTCGATTCCTCGAAGTTGCTTGCCGCGGCGATTCGCGCCGGGTCGACACCGGCGCGCTGCGCGCCGTGCAGCGTATGCGCTTCGCAGTACGAACTTGCGGCGCCGCGGCTGGACACGTAAGCCATTAGCCGTTTTAGCTCCAATGGCACGCGTCCCGGTCGATAACAGCTGTCGATCAGGGCCGCCATTGCGGCGACGAGCCCCGGTACCCGCGCCATGGCCCGCACGTCGTTGGCATCAAAGCCCATGAACGCTGTTGCGGCGGCGACTCGCTCACGATCGGCGGAATCGAGTTCGGCGTCGGTCAACGGCGGAAGGAGTTCGCCCGTCATGCGTCTCGGCCTCGTCCAATGGGACAGCTCGCCTCGCGTTCTACCAGATCGAACGCAAACAAAAACTTCGCCATGCCGGTTAGCACGGCGGCCACTATGCCGAGTTCGAGCATGTCGGCGTCGTTAAAGTGCGTCGCAAGGTCTGCAGACAATTCGGCGTCAACGTAGCCATTCGGCTCCGTCAGTGAGATGCGATCGGCGAGGGCAAGCACGGCGCGCGCGGGTGCATCGAAACTGTCGAGATCGTCGCTGGCGATAGCGGTGAGCTCGGCCTCGCTGATGCCGGCATCGAGCGCATCGAGCCGATTACCGAGATTGCAATGGCGGCAGCCGTGTCGGGTCGACAAGCGAAAGCGCAGCATTTCTTTGTAGCGAACGGCAACGCGACCGCCGTAGAACAGCTGTGCATAGAAATCGCTGTACCAGTCAAACAGCTCCGGCGCATTGCCGAGCGCCTCAACAAACGTCGCATCGCTGCGGCGCTCATTCGAGCGTTGCCATGCAGCCCGCATACGCTCAGGCAAGTCATCGACCGCCACTCGATTGATGCGTGTTATGCTCACGACAGCACCGGTTTGGCAAGTCCCAACCAGGCAGCGGCGATGAGCAGTACCCAGATGGCCAGGACCAGCGGTCGGGCGCGCGCCAGTGCGCGGCGAATGGCGTGTTCTACATCGGGTGACGAGCCGTCGTTGGCCAAACGCGCAAATGCCGCACCAAACGGCGCAAACACGCGCCGAATCGCAAGGCCGCAGCCGACGATGAGGCCGAATACGCCCAGCTTGGCCGCGAGCCAGCCCGCGCCGGTGAATCCGTCACCCGCAAGCGCGCCCGCGGCGAGTGCAACCGCGCCGACGGCCAGCGTGATCCGAACGGCAGTGTCAATCACGCTGAGCGCTCGGTTCGTGCTGGTATGTAGACTGAATACGAGCGCCAACCAGGCGAGCGCCGCGACCCAGATCGCAACGAGTGTTCCGGCAGGTAATGCGACGAGACCGAGTCGCGCGGCTAGGCTTACGCCGACCGGTAACATTAAGATCAAGCAAACTCGCGGTACCTGATCGAGCGCGACGAGTATGCGCGCGGCCGTCATGCGCGCATCGACACTTCGATTCTGATCGACGACGACGAAGCTCGAGTAAAACACGCCTAAATCGCCTCCCAGCCAATACACGAACAGCAGCAGGTGCGCGAGCAGCAGCAACTGATAGTCGAGCGGCATTGGACTCAGTCGGGCTCCGGACCAATGACGACCAGCGCCTTGCCAAAGTTTTGCCCACGCATCAGTCGCGCGAAATGTGCCGGCGCCGCATCAAGACCGTCCGCGCGGTCTTCTAGAAATCGAATGCTGCCATCGGCAACCCAATCGCCACAGCGCTGCTGAAACTCGTTCCACTTGTCGTAGTGATCGTAAACGACAAAGCCGGTCATCGTTGCGCGGGCACCGATAACCGGGCCCAGATTCGGCCCGGGTGGCGGCGTCTTCTCATTGTATTGGGTCATCAGCCCACACAACGTGATGCGCGCGCCGAGCGCCAATTTTCCCAACACGGCGGCCAAGGTCGGGCCACCAACGTTGTCGAAATAGACATCAATGCCGTCGGGGCAAGCATCGGCTAGCGCGTCGGGCAACGATTCGGTTTTGTAGTTGATGCAGGCATCGAAACCGAAGGTGTGCGTGACGGTGCGGCATTTTTCGTCGGAACCGGCGATGCCGACGGTGCGACAGCCGTGCAAGCGCGCGAGTTGCCCGACCATGCTGCCGACCGGTCCGGCCGCGGCCGACACAACCACCGTTTCACCCGCCACGGGTTTGGCGGTATGCAACAGCCCGGCATAAGCGGTGAGACCTGGCATGCCAAGAATGCCTACCTGCAGCGACAGTGGCGCTGAGCGGTTGCCGACGTGCCGCACGCCGTCCCCGCTCGACAGCGAAAATTCCTGCCACCCGCCCGACATCGTCACGATGTCGCCGGCCGCGAAGTCGGGATGTTTCGAGTCGACAACGACACTGACTGTGTTGCCCACCATGACATCGCCAGGCTCGAGTTTCGTCGCGTAAATTTGCCGGCCGCTAATTACGCCACGCAGGAACGGATCGAGCGACAAATAAACATTGCGCACGACGAACTCGCCGTCGCCGGCTGTCCGCATCGGCCGAGTCGCCGACCGAAAATGGCTCTCATCGGGAATGCCGTCAGGGTAGGCGGCGAGCTCAATGCAGTGGTTTGTTTCGCTCACGGTAGCTCCCGCCGCTCGCCAATTACATTTAATGTTATAACAATATATCATGTTCGGCTGAGACGACACGGCCGCCGATCGTCAGCGATTGCGGCCCCGGAGGGCAGCGTGGCCGCGGATGCAGCGCGCCGTGATTTGGCAATTCGCAATCCACGAGAAGGGCGCGTGGACTATCGGCTCAGCGTGCCTACGCCTACCGAGGTCGCCGCGTGCGTCGAGACGCTGCGCGCGTCGCAACCGGCGTGGCGTGACAGCGGGCTGGCAAGCCGCGTTGCTACGCTGCAGGCATTCGCAAGCTCACTCAATGCGCATCGCGACGACATCGTTGCGGCACTCGCGACCGACACCGGTCGCCAGCGTCTCGCTGCCCAGGAACTCGACGGCGTCGTTGGCAGCATCGCCCGTTGGAGCGCGCTCGCCGGTGGTTTGCTGGACGATGCGCGCCGCTCATCCAAGGCAATACCGGCGGTCGAGATCATCGAAACTGCGCAACCGTATCCGGTCGTCGCCGCGATCAGCCCGTGGAACTTCCCGCTGTTATTATCATTTATCGATGCGCTGCCCGCGCTGCTCGCCGGTTGTACCGTGTTCATCAAGCCAAGCGAGGTAACGCCGCGTTTCGTCGCGCCGCTGACGGCGGCGATCGCGACGGTTCCTGATCTGCCTAGTGTCCTTCACGTTGCCGCTGGCGACGGCGAAACTGGCGCTGCCCTCGTCAATGCCGCCGACGCGGTGGCATTTACCGGCAGTGTTGCGACTGGGCGCAAAGTTGCCGCCGCCGCCGCCGCAAGGCTGATTCCAGCGTTTCTCGAGCTGGGCGGCAAGGATCCGGCGATCGTCCTTGCCGGTACCGACCTCGATCGAGCAACGACCGCCATTTTGCGCGCGTCGGTGTCTGCGACCGGCCAAGCATGCCAGTCGCTCGAACGCATTTACGTCAACCGCGAGCAGTTTGACGACTTCGTCGCGTTGCTGACGGCGAAAGCGCAAGCCGTGCCGCTGACCCGCGACAAGACCACGGGCGGCGTCATCGGCCCGCTGATTTTCGCGGCTCAAGCCGACACCATTCGTCGTCACCTCGGCGATGCGCTTGCACAAGGCGCCCGCGTGCACTGCGGTGGTGATGTCGCTGGCGACGACGGCGCCTTATGGATCGAGCCTACGGTTGTCACCGGCGTTGATCATTCGATGGCGCTGATGACGGACGAGACATTCGGTCCGATCATGCCGGTCATGGCCTTCGATACCGTGGACGAGGCAGTTCGGCTCGCCAACGACAGCCGCTACGGTTTGTCGGCGGCGGTATTTGGGCCCGACGAGACCGCGGCGCTCGATGTCGCCCGTCAGATCAAAGCGGGCGGCATCAGCGTGAATGACGCTGGCTTGACCGCCTTTCTGTTCGAGACGGAGAAATCCGCCTTCGGCTGCTCTGGTCTCGGTCCATCGCGGGTCGGTCCCGCCGGGCTGACACGTTTTTTGCGCCGGCAGTCGCTGTACGTCAATCGCGGTGACGTCGTACCGGTTGACGTTTTCGCGGAGTAAGACTAATCGGCGAGGAGCGATGCAATGAGTCAAGCACCGATCGGCGCGATCATGATTATCCAGGCGACGATTACCGACCCCGATCGGTTTGTCGAATACGCTAAGCGAACGCCGGCACTGGTCACAAAATACGGCGGTCGCTACATCGCCATGCGGTCCGAATTGGAAGTGCTCGAGGGCGAGCCCGATGCGCGCGCGACGGTACTATCCGCCTGGCCGTCGATGGCGGCGGCCCGTGAGTTCTGGCATTCAGCCGACTACGCAGCCGTCAAACCGTATCGCGACGATGCTGCGGACGTGCAGGTTACCCTGGTCGAATGCAATGGTGAGTAAGCACGCCACGCTCGTCGCCGGACTCCTGTTGCCTATGACGGTGCTGGCACAGGGACAAGACAGCACCCCGTCCGAACGCAACATCATGATCGTCGCGGCAGCCTTGCCCGGGCATTTCGTCAACACGAATCAGGTTTATTTTGAAGGTCGGCTCGATGTAGACGAGGACGATCGACATGCGCCGCTGACATGGCGCATCGAGAAGACCGACGACTCACGGCGGTTTACGTTGGACATCGGCGATGCAGTGCAGGGAACGATTGAGCTCGACGTCGTTGCCGACGGCGATCGCTTAGTCGCGCAGATTGCGCTCGACGACGGTCCGGCGTGCCGCTACGTGTGGACCCGCGATGCGGCGCAATTCAAGGCAACGGCGGTCACAGGGTGCGAAGCGCCGCTACCGAGCACGCTGGTGTTGGCAGAAAATCAGCTTTGGCTTTATGCCCCATCGGCGGCAACTCCGTGGAAGTTGCATCGGGCCCGCAAGTTCACGTGCCATGCGGACATGCCCGGCGTTGGCGGCGGCAGAGACGTCCCGTACCGCCGTTACGACAATCTCGAATTGCACGATCAGGGCGGTGCAGCATGGTTTACGACAGCCGAGTCACCGCCGCGCCGGCTCGGCGTGTCGATGCTGCTGGTCGATTGGCCGATCAACAACTACGAAGGAGTTTATGCGCGAGATTCGCTGGTGATCTACGTGTCGGAGGAAACCGAGGCGGGTCGTGTCGAGCACGGCTATGCCTTTACGGTGCCGGAGGCGGACAGGATCGGTATCAACCTCAAGTGGCTATTGGCGTTCTGCTATCGGGTATCGAATGCCGACGCAACCCCGGTCTTCTAGACACGGTTGCCAAGTTGTTATAATTGTATAACAATGCTACCTGTCAACCGAAGTCGACAAAAAGCACGGTTGATAGCCCGAACTGATCGCGAAGCGGGGGAGTTTCAGATGAGATCAGACACGAAGCCGGTACGGATTCGTCACGTCGCTGCGGCCGTCGCCGTTGCACTCGGTGGGACTTACGCGCCATTGGCGTATGCCCAAGACAGTGTCACGCTCGACGAGATCATCGTCACGGCGCGAAAGAAAGAAGAGAGTATTCAGGACATTCCGGTTGCGGTGTCAGCCATCAGCGAGTCGCTGATTCAGGACCTGACGCTGCAAGATCTGTCCGATATTTCCAAGCTGACGGCAGGCCTGCTGTTCGATAACGAGTTTAGCCGTCAATCGAATCGACCGGTCATTCGCGGTCAGGCCAACATCCTCGGTGACTCCGGGGTTTCCTACTTCATCGACGGTGTTTACATCACCGGTTCGATCGCCGACTACGACCTCAATGAAATCGAACGACTGGAGATCGTAAAAGGCCCGCAAAGTGCGCTGTATGGTCGCAACACCTACTCTGGCGCTATCAATATCATTACTCGTTCGCCCGGCGAGGAGTTCAGCGGCCGCGTGCAGGTCGAGGTCAGCGAAGACGATCAATTCGAGCTGTCCGCCGGCATCAGTGGGCCGTTGATCGACGGCGTCCTGTCGGGTGGCGTCAACCTCCGCCATTTCGAGCTGGGTGGCCCATTTACCAATGAGTTTGATGGCAATGAGATCGGCGAACAGGAATCGACGTCGGCATCGGCCGTCCTCGAGTGGACGCCGACGGACAGCATTCGCGCGCGATTGCGCGCGTACTACGCAGACCTCAACGACGGCCAAGCGGCGCTGTTCCATCAAAGCGCACTCGACAACAACTGTTTCACGGACAATGGCGCGCTGTATGGCGGCGGCGGGCGCTATTTTTGCGGCACCGTCGAGCCGGGTGAGATCAACACGGACGTTCGTTTCCAGGCGCCCGACGCACGGCTCGAGTCTGAAAAGCTGCAAACCAGTCTGAGGCTCGACTTCGAGTTCAACGAGCAAAGCTCGTTGACGTCGATCACGGGCTACAACCGTGATGACTCCATCGATATCAGCGACGGCGACTACCAGCCGACGTCCTTTCAGACAGCCGTGTTCACGCCGGGCGGATTTCCGTTTGCCGGTTTTCCGGTACCGCCATTTTCGTTCGGCTATGTCGGCACGATCGTCGATTTCACGTTTGCTAACCTTGGCGAAGAAGAAGACATTTCGCAGGAGCTGCGATACTCCTACGAGGGCGATAATCTCGACATACTGCTGGGCGCCTACTATTTCAAACAGGACAGCCTGTCGCGCTCGATTCGAGATTTGCCGGCTGGTGCAGCTGGTGCGGCTGGTGCGAACTTCGGCGCTGCATTCGGCGAGCAAATCGGCCTTTGTGCGCAAAATCCGATTTGCGGATCGATCGTGCCGTTTTTCGGGCCGACCATAGACGTCCCGCGTGACGCGAGTGACCTCGAGATTGAGAACACGGCGCTGTTCGGCTTGGTGTCGTTTGACCTGACCGATACGCTCAGCATCACGGCTGAGGCACGCTTTCAGGAAGAGGATATCGAGCAAGCCGCCGTCGCGCAGGACTTGGGCGGGCCGATTACCAACCGAGTCAACGCCAGCGCATCGTTTGACTCGTTCAGCCCGCGCTTCACCGTCGATTACAAGGCCGGCGAAAACTCGTTGTTGTATGCCCTGTACGCCGAAGGCACCAAACCGGGTGGCTTCAACGGCGTCGTTGCCATCGAGGCGGGCTTGCCGACCTTTGATGAAGAAGAAGTCACGTCGTTCGAATTGGGCTCGAAAAACGTTTGGGCCAACGGTCAGCTGACGGCGAATTTCTCGCTGTTCTTTAATCAGATCGATGGCTACCAGCTGACCCAGAACGCGCGCTCTGGCGCAAATACGACGTCAGCCACCGTCAACGCAGGCGACGCCGACATCAATGGACTTGAAGCGGAATTCTCCTATCGACCCGTCAACGTCGAGGGGCTGACAGTTACGTTCAACTATGCGTACACGGATGCCGAGTTCACTGACGGCGTCGACGAAAACCAAGGGGTCCTCAACGACGCGGCGGACAATGGGCTCGTCGATTGCTCGATCGGCGATCAGTTTCCCGACCCGAACGATCCGACGGCCTGTAACGAGTCTTTGTTCGGCTCAATTGACGGCAATCAGGTGCCGCGAACCGCCGAACATCAAGCGTTTCTCGACGTCGATCTGCGCCGGCCGTTGGCCGGCACCGACGGCTGGGAGTTTTTTGTTGGCGGCAACGTGTCGTTCGAATCCAGCAAATTCGCGCAGGTTCACAATCAGGCAGAAACCGGCGAAACAACGCTCGTCAACGCGCGCTTCGGGTTTCAAAACGAACAGTTCGCCATCAATTTCTGGGGACGTAATCTGACCGGCGAAGATTCGACGCCGTTGGTGTTGCGCTACGCCGACGGTGCCGAGAGTTTCCGTCGATCGTTTGTCGGTACGCTGCGGCGCGACACTTATTACGGCGTTACCGCAACGGTGCGTTTCTAACCGCTTCCCGTTACTGCAAGCTGTTCCCCCAACGCTTGTCAGGTGCCGTGCCGGTTTCGACCGGCGCGGTTTTTTTTTACCGTGACGACAGCGTTCGGTTGGCGGGATAACTCACGGTGTACTGCTGCCGAATCATCCAGCTCTCGCCGCCGTCGAGCCGGCGAACGAACTTTACGATTCCGGGCTGATCGTCGATTTCCGTTTCGGTCGGCGGCGTCGCGGTGCGAGCGATCTCTATCTTGATATCGCGGTCCTCAGCAACCGGATACCGGTCGACGACTTCGACGAGTGTCGCGGTCGAACGCCGATTGGTGATTTCGTACAGCGAGTGCGTGGTCTCAAAGCGGCGTCGGTTGATCACCCCGCGGCGGTCGTTGTCATCGGCCTGTGGTCGCACGCGGACCTCAATGCGTCGGTCCTGACCCATCGGCAGTGTCAGTTCGTTACCCGGCAGCGCGGACGGCATCGTTGATTCGCCGGCAAACGTGCCATCGACGTAGATGCGCATGTTGCTGGCAAAAAGCGGTAGCGCCTCGGTATACGTGAACCGGGCCTGCAGGAATGCCTCGGTGGACTCGACCGGTACGACGGTCGTGAGTAATTCGGTGTCGAAACGATACGCCGCAAGCTCAAAAGTTTGTGCATCGTCGGCGTCGTTCGCGATATCGACGAGCCCTGGAATCGCATAGTCGACGGCGAAGTCGCCGACGCTAACGACGACGGGCGGTGCAGCCACCACCATCGAGTCGTCAAACTCGGCGGCGCTGCCGGCGCGACCGACTCGTGTGCCGGTAACGATGATTTCCTCGAGCGTGCCGGGCGGGCTCCGTCGTGCCCGCGGATCGACGAGCTGCAGCAGCTCGCTCGGCAGCGGCGGGGGTTCGAGTTCGCCGGTGGGCTGCCCGGTCGACAGGGTCATTTTCACGCTGCGCCAATCTTCGTCGGTGGCTTGTTCGACTTCGGCGATCTGCGCCAACGCGAGCTCGCCGGTCTGTGAATCCAGCCGCGCTTCGTACACCGGTTGCCAGCCGGCGTTGTCATCGAAGTAGCTGAGGGCGAGCGTCGCACTGATCGGCGCGCGGCTCGCGACGCTTATCGTGGCGCTGCTGCGACGACGATTGCCGCCGGCCAGCGCGCGCAGTTCTTGCTCGCGTCGCGTCAATTCGCGTTCGGCTTCGAGCCGGCGGACGATATTCTCACGCAGAATCCGGTTGGCGTCGGCCGAACCCTCACTGAGCAAATCCAGCGCCTCCCGCCAAACGGCCACGTTCGCCGTGCCGCGCGTGCCGTCGACAAAGGCGTCTTTGGCCTGGCCTTCGGCAAAACTGGACAGAAATTTCAGCTGCAGGCGGGCAGCTGCGCTCGCATCGTCAATCGCCTGAATAACCAGTCTCTGCTCTTGGACCGCCGTCTCCGCTGCCCGAAACTCGGCGTCGTAGGCGTCGGTGGTCGCTTCGCGCTCGACTCGGACCTGGCCGATCTGCACGCTGCTGTCGGTGACCGCAATCTGCAGCTCAGCGGCATCCAGCCCGGGCGGCAGCTGGACGAGGGTGACGTCGTGTTCACCGGCAGCAAGGTCCAGCGTAGCCTGGCGGGTGATCAGCGCGCCGTCCGGGTACACCACCACTTCGGCGACCCGCGACGACAGGTCGACAGCGAGCGCGGGCGTGACGGCGAAAAAAGCGAAAAAAACGGTATAGCGTATCGGCGACATGCAAAATCCTCCGGCAACGTGGCCAATAAATCGGCTCCGCGTCAAAGCGCGGTCGCCCGTGCTACTTCGATGTATTTGTCGCGAAGATCGCGGGCTACAGGCCCAGGCTGACCTTCGCCGATGGGTTCACCATCAATACAAACGACCGGCTGCACGAATGTGGTTGCGCTGGTTATGAAAGCCTCGCTGGCAGCGAGCGCTTCGGCGAGCGAGAAGGTCCGCTCCTCGATCGAGAGACCATGGTCCCGGGCGACCGCTAGTACCGAGTCTCGCGTGATTCCGGCGAGGATCTCGTTGCCGAGTTGCCGCGTGATTAGCGCGCCAGCCTTAGTCACGATATATGCATTACTCGACGTGCCTTCAGTGACGCCGGCTGCATCGACAAACCAGGCGTCATCCGCGCCGGCGTCGATCGCCGACTGTTTGGTCATCGACGCGCCCAACAGTCCAACGGTCTTTATGTCGCAGCGCCGCCAGCGAATGTCCGGCCGCGATACGACAGCGATTCCTTGTTGGGCGAGTGGCGACGCGACAATAGACTTTTGTTGCGCAAAGGCGACCGACGTCGGTTTTGGGTTCTTCGGATACGCAAAATCGCGCTGCGCCTCGCCGCGACTGACCTGCAGGTAGGCAATGCCTTCGTTGATCGCGTTGCGCGTGACGAGTTCGCGTTTCAGCGCCAGGCATTCGTCGCGCGTAAACGGTGCCGGGATGTTGAGTTCGCCGAGCGATCGCTGAAGGCGCGCAAAGTGCGCGTCGAAATCGACCAAGCGCCCATCGAGAACGGCAGCGACTTCGTAGACGGCATCGGCAAACAGAAAACCGCGATCGAACACGCTGACCGTGGCTTCTTCGCTTGGCAACCATGCGCCATTTACGGCAACCCAACCAGACATGGCGGCTCCTTCGGGAGGCTCTGCGTTGTTATATAGTCTGAGTCTATGCGACCCTGCCGGCCGATTCGAGCAGCGAAATGAGAATCCATGGCCGCCAGCAGCGAGTATCTGCCGAGGCTGACCGTCGATCTCGACGCGTTAGTGCACAACTACCACACACTTGCCGGGCTGACCGATGCGGCCATCGGCGCGGTCGTCAAAGCAGATGCGTACGGACTTGGCGTCGCCGCGGTTGCGCAATCGCTGTTTGCTGCTGGTTGCCGGACATTTTTCACCGCGCACGTCGACGAAGGCATAACCTTGCGCCGACTCGTGCCCGATGCCGAGATCATTCTGATGGTGCCAGCACCTTTTGTGCCGGCCGCAAGTCTTCTCGAGCATCGCTTGGTGCCCGCCATTTTTTCGTACGCTGAGGCGGAACGACTAGCGAGTGAGCTGCCGCCGCGGCAAACGCTGCCGGTTGCACTGCACGTTGAGACCGGTATTCATCGCTTGGCGTTGTCCGGCGATGACTGCCGCCGATTGACGGATGACGGGTTGCCCAACGGTTTGCAGCCGGTGTTGATCATGAGTCACTTGGCGTCGGCCGACGATGAAACGTCCGATATGACGGCTGCTCAACTATCGCAATTCACGGATCTGTGCGAGCGCTGGCCAGGCGTCCGGCGTAGTCTGGCCAATTCGGCAGGCATCTTGGCCAACGATGCGCTGGGTTTCGACCTCGTTCGGCCTGGCATTGCTCTATACGGTTGCAGTGCTGCGCCGACTGCGCTGGATGGTCGTTTGCGCCCGGTCGCAACTTTTGAAGTGCCGGTGTTGCAGCTGCGCGAGCTGCCCGCCGGTGTCGGCGTTGGTTACGGCGCGACGGTGGTGACCCGGCGCCCGACCCGTCTCGCGGTGCTTGCGGGCGGTTACGCCGACGGTATCAATCGATTGGCCGGTGAGCTGGACGGCGACGACCAGCGTGCGCCGGTTGCAGTAGGCGCTGCACGGCTGACTTATTTCGGGCGCGTCTCAATGGATCTTGCGGCCGTTGACGTTACCGATCTACCGACAGACGCCGTGCGTGTTGGCACGCGCTGTGAGGTGTTTGGTGCGACCGTCAGCGCAGCGGAACTCGCGCGCCACTGCCACACACTGCCGTACGAACTACTAACCGGTATCGGTGGCCGCACGCAGCGCATATACACCGGTGCCGAGTACGGCAGCGACGTCTGATCGGTCGCCGCCGCACTCGAACCGGTGGCGACGTTACGGTGCGGTGCGCTCGTTACCGACGCGGCCTTCGTGAATCGCGGTCAAGCGCTTGTGATCGATCGTTGCGACGGTACGGTCGAGCATGATCGATACACACTCAGATTCGACGCGACGGTCAGCAAGCGAACGCACGCCGCTGGCCTGGCAGTAGTTTTCTACCTTGGACTCGATGCTGGCATACAGGTCGCTGGCAGCGGCATTGCTGTCCAGCATGTAGCTTTTGAAGCTGATCTTCAGATCGTCACTGGCGGCATGCAGGGGAACCGCGCCGAGCAATGCGACGCTCGTCAGTGCTGCGGCCACGATCACTTTGCCCTTGCGAACGGTGGTGCTCATCGTCTTACTCCTGATTGTTAACCAAAGAAACCGAGTTCTGCGCGAGGCAGTATCAACAGCGCGTCATGTTTGTGCGTTGTTGTTATGCGCTTTGATGCCTTCGCAGTTGCAAGGGTTGCGATGGAATGGACAATCCGTGCAAGTTCGGCGACGAACGGAATAAAACGGTTTGCTTCGTGCTCGTTACGACACAAAGTGACGATGCCAACTCACCGTGGCGGTAGGTTTTCGCGGAGAAAGCGTTGGACGTTCTCGCCCATCACAGCGCGGATTTCTGCTTCTGTAAAACCGGCCGTCAGCATACGGTCGGTCAGCACGCCGAGTTCGCTGGCGTCGAGCGCTACACTTACGGCGCCATCGAAGTCCGAGCCGAGCGCGACATGCTCGACCCCTAGCGTCTCGATGGCGTAGCGAATCGCGGCAACGATGCCGTCTGGAGAAACGTCGCAAACCGCCGCTTTCCAGAACCCGATGCCGAGCAAACCGCCTTTACTGGCCATCCGCTTCATGAGTTCGTCGTCCAAGTTACGCGCCGACTTGCAGTGGCCGCGCATACCGCCATGCGAGAGCATGACCGGCCGCGTCGTAATATCGAGCACGTCGCTGACTGCCCGCGGCGAGGCGTGGGCAATGTCAATGATCATCCCGAGTTCATCGGCTCGGCGCACGACGTCGCGGCCAAATTCGCTAAGGCCAGGACGCTTCAGTCCATGCAAGGAGCCCGCAACGTCGTTGTCAAAGAAGTGCACGAGGCCGACGATTCGTAGGCCCTGCTCAAACAGGCGGTCGAGGTTGCCAAGTTCGCCTTCGAGCGGATGTGCGCCTTCGATCAGATAAAGTGCGCCAATCACGGGTTCTCCCTGTGCTCGGCGTTCGACGAGGCGTTCTAGTTCCGCGGCGCTTCGGATCAGCATGAGCGCGTCCGGTTCGCGCTCGCTGAGTTCGATGAGTCGACCCAACTGATAGCTGGCCCGCGCGTACAGACTCGACCAGGTCGCGACCGGCCAGCGCTGCACGATCGCGAGCTTGGTGATGTCGTCGCTGGATCCGCCGTCGTTACGGTTGTAGTTCAACCCGCTCGGGCTCTTCGTCGTGGCGGAGAATACCTGCAGCGCTACGTTGCCCGCGGCCAGCCTTGGCAAGTCCAAGTGTCCGCGCGTGCTGCGCTCGGCGAGATCGCGCCGCCAAAGCAGCGAGTCCGCATGCAAGTCGGCAACGAACAACGACTGATGCAAAGCACTGGCGTTTTCACTGCGTGCATACGGCGCGTGTTGCAGCGTGACGTTTTGGGATCGCTCAACCATCGGTGGCGCGACCGTGAAGACGGCGACCAGCGAGGTGGCGAGCAAAGCCAATCCAATCATGACGAAGCGTTTCATGGCGCGCGATTCACGACAGCAGTTGCGGGGTCGATGAACGACCTGCTCGCCGCGCGGTTGACGAGGTTTTCGCGTATTATCTTACGAACGAACAAGACGGTCTTTGTGGGGCATTCATGAACGTAGTTGCACGCCATTCTTTCGCTTTCATCGCCGTTGCCATATTGGCTGGCTGCGGCTCGTCTGAGGACACCGACGTAGTCACAGAGGCGGCGCCCGAGCCGAGCGCAGCAGCAACCGCAGTCGCCGGACTGCCGGCCGGCATCTACGGTCTCGACAAGACGCACGCGTATATCTCGTTCAGCTATTCCCATCTTGGGTTTTCTAATCCCGTCGTCGGATTCACTGATTTCGACGCAACCTTAAACCTCGACAGTGCGGCTCCGAATGAGTCGTCACTGGAAGTGGTGGTCGCAGCGGGTTCAATCTATAGCCGCGTCGCAAAGTTTGACGAGCACCTCATGAGTGACGAGCTGTTCGATACGGCAAATTATCCGGAAATCACGTTCTCGGCTAGCGAAATCGCTGTCGACGGCGACCAGTTCTCGATGACCGGACCGCTCACGATCAAGGGCATTGCCAAGGACGTTACGTTTTCCGGCACGATCAACAAAGCGGCCGATCACCCGATGCGCAAAGTACCGACGCTAGGCGTCTCGGCCAGTGCAACGGTTAATCGGTCGGAATGGGGTTTGACGCTGGCGGTGCCGGCGGTTGGCGACGAGGTGTCGATCGATATCGAAGTCGAAATGCCGCTGGAAGACGGGGCTTAAAGCTCAGGCGAGCGTATCGATTAGCGAACCCACGGCTTGATTGACGCGCTCGAGCGCCCGCGCCGACGCTTCGATCTGGCGCGCGGCCTGCTGAGCATCCAATAGGCCACGGGTCGTCTGGCGGGCGTTGTCGCCCGTATCGCCATTCGCGACCTCACTCGCGGCCCGCGTCAGATCACGTTGGCCGCGGCGGATGCCGTCAATTGCGACGGCGCTCGCGCTCGATGTGGATTTGAGCAGCATTTGCGTGCTCCAGCTCGGCGTGTATTGGCTGTATCGGCCGGCGCGCCGAATGATTTAGCAGATCGCGACTTATGTCACAAACGCCGGGCCGGCAGCGCCAGATGCGGCCTCTTCGCTGATACCGAGGCTCAACGGGTTGTCTACGCAGCGCTTCTACGCCATCGACAATCTACGTACCGGCATGATGTTCATCGTCATGTTCGGCCACGCGCTGTTGCCGTACGTTACGGTGCCGCGCTCGTACAAAGATCCGATCACTCACGGCAGCTTCGATTTCGTCGCTGTGTTCCTTTATGCGTTCGCCATGCAGGTGTTCTTCATTACCGCCGGATTCGCGGCGGCAGCGCTGGCCGAGCGGCGCGGTTGGCGCGGTCTGTGGCGCAACCGCTGGCAGCGCATATTCTTGCCGCTGCTGGTCGCCTATCTGTTGCTCTCACCGCTGACGCGCGGTGCATACACCTTCGCCAAGGCGACCGTTGCGACTAACTCGGTCAGCGGCGGTTTCGACGTGTTTTTGCTCGGCGAGTGGCTGCGGTGGAGCAAGCTCTATCACCTTTGGTTTTTGGTATCGCTCCTGCTCTTTACGGGTATCGCCGGACTTCTGATCGTTCTCCTGCGCGATCGCAGCGCTGCGGCTTTGGCCGGCTGGGGGCGCGGCGTGTTAGCAAGTCGCTGGCGGGCGTTGTGGTTGACGCTGCTGGTCGCTGTCACCACGGTTCCGGCCTACGTCTATGGCAGTGGCGTAGGTACCAGCGCTTTCATGCAGCTGACGATGTTTGTCTTTTTCGCGTTCGGTTGGTTTTTGTACAGCGAACGGGCACTGCTCACCGGATTGGCGACCCACTGGCGCTTAGAGGGTGTCCTCGCATTGGCCTTAGTGCCGGTTTGTACTTGGTCGTCACGTGCGCGGTTGGCCGCGCCCGACGATGCCGACTATACCGTTGGGCTGATTGCCGGACTGTCCAATGCCGCAATTGCCGGGCTCATGACGTTTGCGCTGTTAGGCTTTTTTCTGAGTCGATTGAATCGCGCAACCCCGTTGAGTATCGAGCTTGGCCGCGCATCGTATTGGGTCTATTTAATCCACCTGCCGGTAGTGGTCGCGGCTGGCGCTGTTTGGACATCGCTGGTTAGCCCGTCGTTCGTCAAGTACTTGCTAACGCTTGCAATTGCGGTACCGCTGATCTGGGGCAGCTATCGCCTGCTGATCGTCGGCACTCCGCTCGGTTCGGTGTTGTTGGGTAGCGCCGCCCGTAAGCCCTCAGACGACGGGCAGCGCGCGAGCGACTCGTGAGCGAGCGGCGAATTTCGCCCGATCAACCGCGCATCAGTTCGTACGGCCCGCCGCGCTCGACGGCACGCTGGTAGGCCGGGAGTGCATGAATACGTTCCGCGAAACTGGCCAATGCCGGGTAGCGCTCTTCGAGACCAACTCGCGCCGCTGCCGCCTCGACCGGCAGGCTCATCATGATGTCAGCGGCCGTCATTTCCTCGCCACAAAACCACGGCGATGCAGCCAGCGTCGACTCCATGAATTCGAGATTGCGGCGGATGTTGTCATCTAGAAAACCGCTGCGCACGGCGGCTACGATGCGCTTTGCAATCGGTTTGGCGAAGAACGGCATTTTTGTCGTCTCGATACGACTCATGATCAACGCAATGATCATGAAGGGCATGAAAGTGCCCTCGGCAAAGTGCATCCAGTATCGGTACTGCTTGTGCTCGGCGCTGCCGGTCGTCGGCAGCAGTCGACCCTGATCGAATCGTTCCAGAAGCACCTCGAAAATCAATCCGGATTCCGCGACGATTTCGCCGTCGATGTCGAGCATCGGTGCTTTACCCAACGGATGTACATCGCGCAGCTCCGGCGGCGCCAGTTTCGTTGTCGGGTCGCGCTTCCAGCTGCGGATCTCGTACTCGACGCCGAGTTCCTCGAGTAGCCAAAGCACGCGCTGTGAGCGCGAGTTTTCCAGATGATGTACGACGAGCACGGCTAGGCTCCGAGGTCAAAGGCGCCCAGTATAGCGATTGGTGTGAATGCATGGCGGTTGGTCATGAAAACGTCCTAGACTCGCCGCTTTTGGACGTCGGTGATTTCCCATGAGCGATCCTGCAGCTGCCTCGGCTGTCGTCACACTGCAAAGTCATATCCTGGCGGAGGAGGCGCGTCATCCGAGCGCGACCGGCACGCTGTCGTGGATCTTGTCGGCACTGTCGCTCGCCGGCAAAACGATCGCGAGCAAGCTGCGCAGGGCGCGACTCGACGATGTTCTCGGACTGGCCGGCACCGGCAACGTGCAGGGCGAGGCGCAGCAGAAACTGGACGTCATCTCGAATAACGTACTGCTGCGCTGCTTGGGCGATCGCGAAGGCGTCGCCATCGTCGCGTCGGAAGAGAACGAAAAGCCGGTGATCATTCGCAACGAGCGACAAGGACCACGCCGCTACTGCGTGCTGTTCGATCCCCTCGATGGTTCATCAAATCTCGATGTCGCCGGCAGCGTAGGCACGATTTTCAGCATCGTCCGGCACGATCGTCGCACCGACGACCCGGTCGACTCGCTGTTGCAACCGGGCGCGGCACAAGTCGCGGCGGGCTACGTGCTGTACCGTTCGTCAACGGTGTTTGTGATGTCGGTCGGCAATGGCGTGCACATGTTTGTGCTCGATCCGGCCATAGGCGCCTTTATTCGGGTCGCGCAGGATCTCGCGATCCCCGCCGGCACCCGGCAGTATTCGCTCAATGAAGGCAACCGACAGTCGTTTCCGGACGGCTATCGGCGTTACCTCGATACCGTGCAGGGCGAAGGCTACTCGGCGCGTTATGCAGGCGCGATGGTTGCGGATGTGCATCGCGTGCTGTTGAAAGGCGGCGTGTTCATGTACCCGCCAACACAAGCGGCGCCAGGCGGCAAATTGCGTCTGCTTTACGAGGCCAACCCCATGGGCTTCATCATTGAGCAGGCGGGTGGGTTAGCCAGCAACGGCGAGCGCGCGCTGCTTGACGTTGAGCCGTCAAAGATTCACGAGCGTACTGGTGTCGTGCTCGGCGCTCGGCAGGAGGTCGAGAAAGTGCTGTCGTTCGTCGCCTGAGAAATGAACCCGAAGCCCCAGGCCCTGGCCGTTGGGCCCAGGGCTTCGGATTGCCGGTCACGCGGCAAGGGGACAGCGCCGCGAACCGGTTACGCGCCTGGTGTCAGGCGGCGATCTGCGTGAGCGCAAATCGCAACATGACGTCGAAGCTCTGCCGATCCATGCGTACGCCGTCCGGCAAAAGGATGCTGCCGATAACCGTGCCTGTTTCGTCGCGTACTTGTTGTTGGCACTGGTCGTCAACGCGGACGACTCGATATTCAAACGGGGCGAGGGTGTCGTCGCCGTCGAGGGCTCGGGTCCAGTCCTGAATGATTTGATGGTCCATGGTCAAACACCTAATTGGTCTTGCCCATGACACAAAGCAAACCGCGTGCCAGTTTTTACCCCTGAGATAGTTCTATGGATTTCAGGGGCTTAGCGAAAACTGGTCGCGATGCGCGGCAGGCCGACTGTACGTTTGTGTCAGTAAATGACATCGAATTCGGCCTTTCGGCGACAAGTATTGGACATAAAAAAGGCCGCGGCAGAGGCCCTGCCGCGGCTTTTTTTTGCGCTGTTCGTGCCGCCTTAGCGGCGTCGACGTTGGCCACCGCCGCGTTGCCGGCCGGACGACGAGGACCGACTCTGGCTGCGTGGCGCCGGTGCCGAACGCTGTGCTGGCGCACGGGGCGCTGCTTGCCGGCGCGGCGCGGCGCTGCGTGACGGCGCTGCCTGGCGGCGCGGCGCGGCGCTACGTGACGGCGCTGACTGGCGGGCTGCGCTGGGCCGGCTGTTTGGCGCCGCGCGATAACGATTGGTGTTGCGCTGCGGTGTTGCGGACGGCGTCGAACGACGGCTCGAGTTCGTATAGCGCTCGCGTACGACGGTGCCGCGGCGTGCATTGCTGGTCGAACGCGGCGCCGAAACCGTGCTGCGCTGTCGCGCAACGTTGCCGCTACGGGACGCGTTCGTCGTTGGCCGCTGACGAACGACGGTACCGTTGGCCGCACGCCTTGATCTGTCGCTTCGCGCGTTTTGATCGGCGCGCGCAACGAAACGATTGCGTGCGTTAGTCGTTGCTTGATTACGGCTCGTCGTTGTCGCGGAACGGGCACGCGAACTGCCGGATGATGCGAGACGGTTGGTGCCGCGACTGCCGGAATACGATTGCCGGCTCGCCGGGTTTTCGTCGAGGCGGTTTGCCCGTCGGGCTCTGTTGTCGGTCGTCGAACGCGACCGTGTGTTGCCATCCGCTCGTGGTGTTCCGGCATTGCGTACTGTACCGACTGATGCGCCCCGCGTGGCGGTATTCGCCCCGCGCGCTCTGCCCGCTGTGCCGCGCTGCCCTGACGACGCTAGCCGACGAGAAATGTCGCCGCTGCTGGCGGCGCTGGGCCGAATACGCCCACCCGTACCGGCAGCTCGACCGCGCGCTGTCGCGGAGCGATTCAGCGCTGCGTTGCGTTCGCGCTGCCGATAGTCGGCGGTCGCGATCCGACTGCCGCCGCGTGCGCCACCGCGCACGGCAACGCGGGAATTGTTACGCGGCACGACATTGACGAGATGTCGCTGTCCCTGATTGACGCGCACGCGAGGTACGTTGGCGTAACGATAGCCGCGACGGTGCACGGGGTGGTGCACCCACGGCGTCCAGTAACGGGTATTAAACGAATAGTGCAGCCGCGACCCATAGAAGTAGCGCGGGTAGCGGTAGTGAAACGGCGTAAGACGCACATAGCCATAGCGCCAGTCGGGATAATGCGTCAGCCAACTACCGACTGCGTAGCCGAGGCCGAACGTAATGATCGGATCGTAGTAGAACGACGAGTAATACGAGCGCGGGTAGTAAACCCAACGCGGATGGTAGGTCGGGACGTACAGCGTCTCGTAACGCGGCACGATGCGAATGATCGTTCGTGTCTCGACGACCGGCTCAACGACTTCAACAACGCGGTCGTTGTCGAGCTCCGCCGCGGCGGTCACCGGTTCGACGATCACGCGTTGCTTATCGTTGTCAGCGAGATTGCCGGCGTCCTGGGCACGCGCGCGCAGCGTTTGAATGGTGTCGAACACCCCTTCGGGGTTACCAAGAAACGCATCGCCCAGCTGGATCGACCAGTCGAGATCGCTGCTCATGATGGCCAGGACCTCTGGGTATCGCGTCATTGCCTGCACGCTCGGCGCCCAGTCTTGTCCGCTGACGTCGGCGTCCGGACCGTTTTCCTGCAGCCAGCGATGCGCTTGCACAATTTCGAGCGGGTAGGTTGCTGCCGTGAGCATCTCGGCCAGCAAAGCGTCCGGGTAAAGGGCGATCGGCGCTAGCAATTCCTCGAGATCGGCCGCGGACGCCTCCGAGACCGGCACGGCACCGGGGATCGTTAACGATTCGCCGGCGCGGAGGTCGTTTGGCCCATTCAGGGATTCGTTGACCGTAACAATGGCGTCTACGGTCACGCCGCAGAAGCTCGCGATCTCCGCCAGAGTGTCGCCCGTTTCGACCAGCACGGTGCCGCCGCACGGCAAACCGTTGCCAGATGCGCCAGGAATCGCCGCGCTAGCCGTTGCGGCGCCTATGAGGCCGGCTCCGAGCGCCACAAACGGCAAAACGAAGCCTCGCGATACC
This sequence comes from Pseudomonadota bacterium, assembly GCA_038534295.1. Lineage (GTDB taxonomy): Bacteria > Pseudomonadota > Gammaproteobacteria > Steroidobacterales > Woeseiaceae > JBCAXA01. Next base: position 203,133 of record JBCAXA010000004.1, on the reverse strand, counting down.
GATCGCGTCATTTTTACCCCTCCTCCCGCCAAGGCGGGTCTTCGCTGACGGTAAACCTAGCGTACAGCGGCTGAACAGAACCTTAACCCCGCTCAGATTCGCAATGCACTGCGCAGAGTACTGCGTTCTAGCTCATGGTAGAGTCCACCAAAATTCGCCGCCGAGAGCCATGATGACCGGGAACCGATTGATTTGGCACACTTTTTTTCTTTACTCGCTGCCATTCCTGCTGCTTTGGCTGGACGGCGGCTTGGGCCTAGCGTTGGTACTGGTGCTCGTTGCGTTGTTGGCGCGGTGGGCAATCGGGTTGAGTGTCTGGGTAGCACCCGCAAAAGTCCCGGCCGTACAGCTCGACAGCATCGCGGTCAGTCACTTCGTCGAAAAGGTGCGATGGTGCCTGGATCGCCTCGGTATCGATTATGTCGAAAAGCGGGCCGCCGGCACGCTGGGCGCATTCACGGTCGGCCGTACCGTGCCGCGGCTGAAGTTCAGCACCGGAGCAGTACGTTCTGAGATCGGCAACTCCGCCGAGATCTTGCGTTATTTGTACGGTCGTTATGCGGCCGAACTCGGCGCCGACGCCGAGTTCCTGGCGCCGACCAAGGAACGCGTCGCGCTAGAGCAAGACATCGATGCGATCGGCGTGCTGTTGCAACAGTGGGTCTACTACCACGTCGCTGGCGATCGTGAGGCTGCGCTCGCTGCGTGGGGTGCGCGCGATCCACGCACACCGGCTTGGCAGCGTCTCGTGATTCGCGTCGGCTACCCGCTCCTCAGTACGATGATCAAACGCGCTTTTCGGGTTTCCGCGGCGCGGCACGAGAAAGTGCTGGCGCGCCTCACCGACACGCTCGGTGATTTCGAAGACCGGTTGCGTGACGGACGCAACACGCTATTGGCAGGCCCGGCCCCCGACTACTGCGATTTCGCCTTTGCCGCCATCAATAGTGTGTGGCTTCGACACGACCAGTTTGCGCGCGGCACAAGTGCGCCCGTACGGCTGGCGCCCGAGAAATTGCCGGAAGCCATGCGAAATGAGATAAAGCAGTGGTCTCAACGGTTCCCCAAGGTCGTTGCGCATTTCGAACGACTCTATCGGGAGGAGCGCCTCGCGCATGCTTAAACGTCTCGGTCCGGTTCGCAGCCTGCTGTTGCTGGTTGCGCTCGGTGGACTCGCTTACTGGTCCTACAACGATTTCCGCGTCGGTCCGCCACAACAACACATTGACTACACGCGGGAAGCACCGCCGACGCCGGACAGCGACCGCGCAAGCCGTATGAAAGAAGCACACCCACAAGATCAAGCGTTTCGCTCCGCCGACGACGTTTGGATTCACTACGACGATCAAGGCGACGGCGAACAGACGCTGGTGCTCGTACACGGCTGGAACTGCGATCGCTCGTATTGGCAGCTGCAGCGCGATTTTCTCGCCGAACGCTTTCGCGTCGTGACCGTGGACCTCGCCGGACACGGCGAATCCGGCGTCGACCGGGTCGACTGGTCGATCGACGCTTTTGCCGACGACGTTGCCGCCGTTGTCATCGGATTGAATCTGCGCCGCGTGACGCTCGTCGGCCACTCGATGGGCGGCAACGTCGTGCTCGCGACCGCCGACAAGCTCGGCAGTCGCCTCGAACGAGTTGTTGCCGTTGACACGTTGAGGCGACCCGACGAGAGCTTCCCGGCCACCACGCTCAGCGCAACGCTCGACAACATGGACATCGACTATGCCGGTACGGTGTCGGCCATCGTGCAGACGATGTTCGTCGACGACTCCAGTCGCCAGGTGCGCGACTTTGTCGTTCGCGACATGGCGTCGTCCCCACCCGAAGTCGGTCGTGGTGCGCTGCTCGCGCTCGCCGCGCACAACCCGATGCCACAACTCCAAGCGTTGACGGTGCCCTTGGTATTAATCAACTCGAGTTATCAGCCGACCAAGGTCAACATACTCGAGGCGACGGTCGATGACTTTAGCTACGTCGAAATGACCGATGTCGGGCATTTCGTCATGCTCGAAGACCCGACCACATTCACCGATTTGCTGTTGGCCGCCGTCGGCGGCTGACCTATTGCTCGAGCGCCAGCGCCGCCCGGTAACCGTCGCGCGCCAGACAGCGATCGGCGTAGGCGTTTAGGACGGCCGAATCCGGCAATACCTTGAACATCCGCATGAACACCGTCGACGAGCCCAGCATGACGTCGGCTGCCGAAAAGTCGTTGCCGAGAATCCACGGCGAGTCGGCGAGCCCCGCTTCGAGCGTCGCGATCATCGTGTCGAAATCGCCCCAGCCGTTCGAGCCGCGGTTCGGCGTGACGTTATTGAATTTCTCGGACATTGCCGGCTCGATGACCGCCGGCGCGTAAAACATCCAATACAAATACGGACCGCGTTCGGCCGCGTCGAGGGCAGGTGCGAGCCGGCCACCGGCATAGCGATCAGCGAGATAGGTGCATATGGCTGCCGACTCTGCGATGACCACGTCGCCATCGACCAGCGCCGGCACTTTGCCCATCGGACTCGCGCGCAAGAAGTCTGGATCATCGCTGTGCGGCTCGACCTTGAGGTCGACGGGCACGCGCGCATAGTCGACGTCGCATTCGTTCAACATCCAGACCGCGCGCGATGCGCGACTCTGGGCACTCCAGAACAGCCTGATTCGCGTTGCCTCGTTCAATTTACTGGCCTCGCTGCCGATAACCCGGCCATGGTAACGACAGCGAAACCGGTTTTCATGGCTACCGCGATGGCGCTCACCGTGACGGCCTGCGGCGGCAGTTCCGGCACCGAGCCGGTGACCGATGCGGCGGCGTTTGCCGATCCCTTAGCCATGGCCCGCGCCGCCTATGCGGTAACGGCCAACCGGCCCGCCGATTTCTATCGCGAGAGCGACCCGTTTCCCGATCGATTGACGCTGACCGGCCACGTTCGCTCCACCGATATCGATCCCGCTGCCGCTGTCGACTATGAGCTCTGCAGCGACGATGCTGCCGAAGCGCAGCGCTGGGCCGACATCGATGCGGCGCAGTATTCGTCGGCTGCGGCATTGACCGGATCGAGCGCCGCCGACTGGTATTTCGAATTCGCGCACGACCTCGGTGCCGTGCCGCCGGCGATGTTTCGCGCACGGGTGTATCGCTGCACCGCGCTGGATCGTTCTGTCGCCGCTGGCGATGTGCTCGGGCAAATCAACCGACAGCCGTTGAGTGCCGCCGGATTGAAATTTGCCGTGGAATATCTGTGGACGTACAGCGCGCAAAATTCGGCGCTGAATGCCGTATGGAGCAGTGCGTCGGCGCCGACCGGCGCCGAACTCGGCCACGAATTGGTCCTGATAACGATTCGCAAATTCCAGGGCGAGGGCGGCTGCGACCGCCTAGACGTCTCGCGCGAGCGCTACGCCGTCACGGCAGATGGCCTGCTGCGTGCCAGCACGGCGATGCTCCAGTCCTTCGATGCCCGGCTCGTCGGTGGCGACGCCGAGCTGTGCGAATGAACTGCAGTCCTTCACGCAACCTCGACTGCATAGCTGCGAATCTTTCAATTTAAGTCTCAAGGACTTGCGTCGTCATCGGAATCCGGTAAAACGGTAGCGCGCCGGCAACACGCCGCGCAGCTGCCCGATCGGCGGCGCCAGGTCGCGTTTGCGCGCACGCCATTCTGATGATCGCTGAGCAATCGAAATGAGTTACCACGCCATGACCGAGCAGCGCTCGCTGCCGGAACTCGCGATTTACTTCTCCCGCATCCTAGGCCCCGAGAGGAGCTTCTACGCGCTGGCGATCATCTATGGCATCGCGATTAGCGTGCTATCGCTGGCCGTGCCGGTGTCGGTGCAAATGCTCGTCAACTCGATCGTAAACACGGCGTTGACGACTCCACTCGTCGTGCTGTCAGTAACGCTGTTTGGGCTTCTCATCTTGAGCGGCGTCTTGAATGCGATGCGCATTCACCTCGTCGATGTTTTCGGCCGGCGCTTTTATGCCCGCATGGTGGCGGAAATCGCGCTGCGCGCGATTTATGCGAAGAATCCGTTTTTCGACGACGACAGCAAGGGCCCGCTGTTCAACCGCTATTTCGACATCATCATCGTGATGAAGCGGATTCCGTACCTGTTGGTCGGCGGCTTCTCCATCATCCTGCAAACCCTCGTCGGTTGCGCGCTGGTGTCGCTGTACCACCCAGTATTTCTTGCTTTCAACATCGTTTTGTTTGCAACGCTGTGGCTGGTCTGGGCCATCTGGGGTAAGCGGGCGATCAAGAGCGCGCTGGACCTGTCGCACAAAAAACATGCCTCGGCTGCATGGCTCGAGGGTCTCGCGAGTTCGAACGGTTTCTTCAAGACTCAGGGCCATATCGAAGAAGCGTTGCGCCAGACGGACCACGTCACTGCGGCTTACATGAAAGAGCACCGGCGACATTTCGGGCTGTATTTCGCGCAGACGCTCGGTTTCCTGTTCATTTACGCGCTTGCCAGCGCAAGCTTGCTGGGACTGGGTGGGTGGCTGGTCATTCAAGGGCAGCTGTCGGTCGGCCAGCTGGTCGCCGCTGAACTCGTTCTAGCTGCGGTGTTTTTCGGTTTGTCCCAGCTCGGTACGTATCTGACGTACTTCTACGATCTGTGCGCGGCCGTCGAAGAGCTTTCGTTGTTCGATGACATCGAACAGGAATCGTTGACAGGCGTCGATGACAGCATTGACGGTGACGCGTCCCTCGAGTTCGTTAACGCGCGCGGCGAAACGCGCGGCGCCGACCTCGTGTTCGATTTCGTTGTTCCTGCTGGCGCTCGCGTGCTGGTGCACCCGGCGACCCACACGTCCCAACGCCAGTTCACCAACTTTATGAAGAAGCATGAGCTGCCGGATTCGGGTCTCGTGACGATCGGCGGTAATGACATCGCGGCGATCAAGGCACACGTGCTGCGCCAAGAGGTCATCGTTCTGGATCGGCCGAACACAATCGTCATGACCATTCGCGAGTACCTGCGGCTGTGTTCGCGCGACGCTAACGCGCGGCAGATTCTGGAGGTGCTGCGCGCAGTTGGTCTCGATACCACGATCGCCCGGCTCGGCGACGGGCTCGACACGTCACTGGCGGCGACCGGATGGCCGCTGTCGATCACCGAAACAATGCAGCTCAAGTTGGCCGCAGCGATCATCGCGCGGCCGCGGGTCCTCGTGCTCAGTCAGTTGTTCGACGTTATGCCGGAAGCGCTGCTCATCAACGCGCTGGATGCGCTGCAGAAAAGCTGCGGCGCAACGGTTATCTGTTTTTCGAACCGCTCGTCAAATCTGGGTGCCGATCGGTTTCTGTATCTTGGACATACCAATCAGCGCCTCTTCGAGGATGAACAGGCGTTTCGACGCTTCGAAGCCGATCGTCGGTCCGAGCAGCCGCGCCTCGATACCATCGCCAGCTCGCCGTCTGGCAATGTGGAGGCCATTCGCTGATGGCCTTCGAGATGCATCACAGCGAGCTGTTCACAACCTTGAACGAGATTCGCTTACCGCGCGTCGCGCGTGCCGTTGCTTGGATGCTCGGTCTGGCTGTCGTTCTGTTCGGCCTGTTCCTGTATTTCGTGCCGTGGGTGCAAACGACATCTGGGCCGGGCGCGGTCACAGCGCTAAACCCGAACGATCGCCTGCAGGAGATCAATGCACTGGTCGCAGGACGGATCGAAGAGTGGTACGTCCGCGACGGCACACGCGTTGCCGTTGGTGATCCGATTGTCAAAATCGTCGATAACGACCCGCTTTTGCTGGAGCGCCTGGAAGTCGAACGCGCCCAGCTCCAGGCCAGGCTCGATGCGGCGACCGCCGCGCGCGACACGGCCGACATCGATCTAAGACGTACTCGCCAGCTGTTCGAGCAGGGTCTCGCCGCTCGGCGTGAGTTCGAACAGGCGCGGATTCGCGTTGAAGAACGGCGCGCGAGCGTCGCCGAGGCGGCTGCCGCGATCAGCCGACTCGAAGTGAATATTTCTAGGCAATCCGTGCAAACCGTGCGCGCGCCGCGCGATGGCGTCATTTTGCGGGTTAACGCCGGCGATGCCGCGACGTTCGTGAACTCGGGTCAGGTGGTCGCGACGTTTGTGCCGGACAATGTCGAACGTGCCGTCGAGATTTACGTCGATGGGCGTGACGTTGCGCTGGTCCAGCCGGGCGACAAAGTTCGCCTGCAATTTGAAGGCTGGCCGGCCGTGCAGTTCAGCGGTTGGCCGTCGGTCGCGATCGGCACGTTTGGTGGCTTGGTGACGGCCGTCGATGCCTCGGCTGGCATCAACGGCCAATTTCGCGTGCTGGTCGTCGAAGATTTCGATGATCCAAATCCGTGGCCGGATGCCGGCTACGTACGCTTTGGTGCCAACGTCCGCGGTTGGATACTGCTCGAGCAGGTCACCGTCGGTTACGAAATCTGGCGCCAGCTCAATAACTTTCCGCCTAATTTTGCGACTCGCAATGCCGAGCAGCCGTAACCGCGCCGCCAGCGCACTGTTCCTCGCTTTTCTGTTGGCCGCAAGTTCGGTCAACAGCCAGACGTTGACGCTGGCGGACGTGCGTGCATCGACGCAGCAGCATGTCCCGGCAATTTTGCGCGCTATTGCTGCAAACCGCGTTGCGGCTGGAGAGCGAGACGCCGCGAATGGCGCCTTTGATTTGGTGTTTGCTGGCGACAGCTACAACCGCTTGGGCGGGTTCTGGGACGGTCGCGTGCAGACCTTCAAAGCGACGAAGCCGGTGAGCGACTACGGGGCAAGTATCTACAGTCAGTATCGGCTCTCCGAGGGTAACTTTCCGATCTACGAAGACGAGTTCTTCACAAATACCGGTGGTCAATTCAAGCTGGGCGTGCTTTTTTCACTGCTTCGCGATCGCGATATCGATGCCCGCCGCTTCGCGTTGGCTGATGCCGAGTTTTCGCTGCGCGCCTCGGAGTTCGAGCTGATGCTGGTTCGCATTGGTCTTGCCCAGGAAGCGACGATTGCTTACTGGCGCTGGGCGGCGGCCGGCCAGCGGCTGGCGATTTATCGGCGTCTTTTGACCAATGCGTTAGATCGTAACGTTGGGTTGGAGCGCGAAGTTCGCGAGGGCGCCCGTGCGGCGATTTTCCTGACGGAGAATCAACAGAACATCAACCGTCGACGTGCACTCGTTGTCCGTGCCGAGCGCGATCTCGCGCTGGCAGCGAACGTCTTATCGTTCTACTGGCGCGACAGTGATGGCGACATGCGAACGCCAGTTGCAGGGCAGCTGCCGATGATGCTTCAGCAAGTGCTGCCTACCGCCGAGCCCGAGACGGCGGCCGAGGTCAATGCACGGCTCGAGTCCGTGCTTGCACGGCATCCGGAACTCGGCGTGTTGCGCAATGCAATTGACCGCAGTCGCGTACGCATCGCGTTACGAGAGAATTCGCTGATGCCGCGCCTGGACGGCTACGTCGAGTTTGCACACGGCGTCGGCGCAATCGCCGAAGGGGGACGGTCACGCGACTCGACCGATACCGTCGTTGGCTTGAATTTTTCGGTCCCGATCGCCAGGCGGGAAGCGCGCGCCCGATTGACGCAGGAGCGCGATCGGCTGTCGGCGCTCGAGTTTCAAGCCCTCGAGGCGGCCGACCGCATCGAGCAAGCGCTGGTCGCTTTCGGCTTTCAACGTTTCTACGCGCGCGAACTGTACGATCTCGCGACGCAGGAAGTGGCGCAACTGCAAACTTTGCAGAACGCCGAAAGGCAGCGCTTTGCCGCTGGCGCCAGCGACTTTTTCCTCGTCAACGTGCGTGAGGAGAATGCCGCGAACTCCGAAATATCCTTACTGAACGCCCGTCTAGACGCCGTCATTGCGGACGTCAACTTCGAAGCGGCGACGCTCGATTTCGAAGCGCTCGATCTCGAGTTGTGACGAGCGGCGCCGTTGCGCCTCAACGCGAGCGTGCGGCGGGCGCCGGCAGCGACCAGCCGAAGCGAATGGCGCAGGCGCGAATAGCGAAGCCGAGCACGGTACCGGCGAGAATTGCCGGCGCCGCGGCTACGTCGAAATAGCGCAGGCAAACGACGAGCAGAGCGGCGCCGAACGCAGCAATCGCGTAGACCTCTTTTTGCAGTATCAACGGGATCTCGTTGCAAACGACATCGCGAATGATGCCGCCAAATACCGCACTGACGATCCCCATCATCACGGCGATGAGTTCGCTGGTGCCAAGCGCCAGCGCTTTGGTCGCGCCGAGCGCCGCAAACAGCGCAAGGCCGGCCGCATCGAGCCAAGTCAGAAGCCCCAATCGCGAGTTAATGTGCCGTTCAGCGAAAAACACGACAATGGCTGCGCTGAGCGCAAGCACGACGTAGATGTTGTGTTCGATCCAGAATACCGGCGTGCCCAGCACCAAATCGCGCAACGTGCCGCCGCCGACGGCGGTGATCAGTGCGATGACGCAGAATCCGAAAATGTCCATCGAGTTGCGCGCCGCCGCTAGCGCGCCGCTCGCGGCAAAGACAATAATGCCGACGTAATCGGCGATCGTTAGAATATCGGTCGACAGCATGGCTCGAGCGTAACGTGGCGACGACCCAGAGGTAACAGCGCAATGGAAGACCTTTCGACGGTACTGATTGTTGGTTCAGTCATGGGCGCCCTGTTTGGCATTGTGTTTTCGTTCTTCTATTTCCGTGCGCGATCGCAGCAACAGCTGCATCAAACGCTGCGCGCGGCGATTGATAAAGGCGAATCACTGACTCCCGATCTCGTCGAGCAGCTCGGCCGACCGAAAAACGCCGATCTTCGCCGCGGCGTCGTCGGGTTGGCCCTCGGCACCGCGACGGCATTGTTCGGGATCATCATCGGCGAGCCGGATGCGATTCGACCGATGTTGGGCATTGGCTTGTTTCCAACGGTCATCGGGCTCGCATACGTAACGTTTTGGGTCGTGCAGCGGGACCGCCCATCGCAAGGCCCGGTGAACCTCAACGCCTAACCGGACGCAACCTGCCAGCGCTCGTAGATGCGCGGCAAATGCTCGGGCACGGGCTCGATGCGCCCGAGCCGGCGCCAGGGTTGTGTGCTGCCGTGAAAATCCGATCCAGAGGACACCGCCAATCGATGCGCGGTGATGCGTTCATCGAGCACACGCGCTAGATTCGGGTGCTCGCTCACGTCCGCCCACTCGACGGCGGTACCGCCCGCGGCCGCAAACTCGTTGAGTAAGGCTCTCAAACCGGTGGCGCTCAGGCGATACGTCAATGGGTGCGCCAGGATCGCTTCACCGCCGGCTCGTCGTAGCGCGTTAATTGCGTCGTCGAGTTTGACCCAGTCACCGCGAACATCCGCCGGCTTGCCGTCGCCGAGCAGGCGACGAAACGCGTCGCGGGTTGTCTTGACGACGCCAGCTGCCACCAAGCCGCGCGCAAAATGTACCCGCCCCGGTGTCCGGCCACCGGCCTGCTCGCGAGCCAACGCCAGCATATTGTCTGCACCGCGGCGCTCGAGTTTGGCGGCGATACGCGCCGCGCGTTCGGCGCGCGCCTGCTGCTGCGCGTCGAGCAGTGCACGCAATTGCCGATTGTCCGGATCGAAGTTGAGGCCAACGACATGCACATCGCGCCGTGTCCACGCGACCGATAGCTCGACGCCCGGCAGCAACGTCAACGGCGACGCTGTGCCTCGCAACGCGTCGAAACCGGCCAGCGTATCGTGATCGGTCAGTGCCAACAGCTCAACGCCGCTCGCCGCGGCGACGGCGAGCAGTTCGTGTGGCGATAACGTGCCATCCGAGGCGGTAGAGTGCGTATGCAGGTCAACGTTCATCGCGCGATTGTACGATGGAATCCCATTCCGCATAGGCGGTCGGACTAAGATATGTGGCACCAAACGACCACAGCTGCCTTGGTGGCACTCTGCGTTTTTCCGGCGCTGGTCGGCGCAGAAACCTATCAGCTGTCAATCGCCCCCGATCTCGACGTCGTGCGGGTCAGAGTTATGGCAGACCAGCCTATCGCCGCGGTCGTCGCGCGATCTCGCGCGCAGGCGCTCGCCATCGGCCAGGTCGTGCCCTGTGACGCCCTATCGACACAGGCATTGCCACTGACGTCGCAACGCACGCTGATTTCCGACGGATCGCTGCATTGTCTCGATTACGTCGCAAAACTGAGCGACGCGCGCGGTCTGAGTCCCGCGCAGCAGAACGATGCATGGCGCATCACGGATCCGCGCGATTGGTTGCTGCGAGTTGACGAAAGCGCTGCTGACGCGACGGTTGACGTCAGGCTGCCGCCCGACATGCAAATATCGACGCCTTGGCAACCGATGCGCGGCAGCGAACGGCGCTTTCATCTCCAGCGCGGCGACGTGAGCGGCACGCCGTACGTCGCCTTCGGACGGTTCAGAACCGTGCGTGTTCCCGTACGTGACGGAACGCTGCGAGTTGCCTACTTCGGCGCGGAGGCCGACACGTCGCTTATGCGCCTAACCCCATGGCTCACCAGCGCAATGCATAACATCGAGTCGCGCTTCGATGCGCTCGTCGTCGCCGAGCCGCAAGTGATGCTGTTTGAAACCCGCTCACACGCGGGCGACTCGCCAGTGCCATTTGGGCTGGTTACCCGAACGTTCGGTCCGGCCGTTCGGTTTTGGGTCGATAGCCGCCGCAGCGTCGCCGAGCTAAACGCCGACTGGACCGCGACCCACGAATTTTCGCATTTGCTGCTGCCGCGCGTGAGAGACCGTTGGATTGGCGAAGGCTTCGCGAGCTATCTGCAGAATCTACTGATGGCGTCGGGCGGCGCATACTCCGACGAGCGGGCTTGGCAGATGTTGCACGCTGGCTTCGGTCGTGGCGCCGCGGCGCTGCCGAACGTCGCGCCAGCGGAATCGTCGCGACGTCGCGGCGGGCTCATGAAAATGTACTGGGCCGGCGCGGCGCTGGCGTTGATGGCCGACGTTGAGATCCGCATGCGCACCGACAACGCCGTATCGTTGCCGGATGTGTTGGCGCGGTACACACGTCGACAGACGCCAGAAAATGTACCGATTTCGGCGCGTGAGCTGCTTACAGCGCTCGATGCGGAGGCAGGTAGCTCCGTGCTAATGCCGCTTTATGAGCGTTACGCCGGGCGCCCAGGATTCCCCGACGTTGCGCCGCTGCTCGAGCGTCTCGGCGTGACTGTGATCGGCGATCGCGTCGTCTTCGACGACACGGCCGAGCTCGCGCCGCTGCGCAAAACGCTGTGGCAGCGACCGCTCAGTCCACAAACCCTTCCGCCAGAAAGTTAGCGATTGCTTGCCACGAGCGCCGGTCGGCCGCGGCGTCGTACACCGTCCCGAAATCCGGGTCGTTGGCTTCGGGGTTGGTAAACGCATGCATCGTGTTGCCATAGGCATGCAGCTGCCAATCGGCCCCTTTGTCGGTGAGCTCATCGGCCAGTGCCAGCACCGTGTCGGGTTGCGCCATTGGATCCGCCCAGCCGTGCAGCGCTAAGATCCGCGCAGTGATTTTGGTGTCGGTGTGATTGTCCGGTGCGGCAAACAATCCATGAATGCTAATGGCGCCATTGATATCGGCACCGGTCCGCGCGAGGTCCAATGCGCAGAGGCCGCCAAAGCAGTAACCGATGATGGCGGTCCGTGCCGCGTCGACTTGGTCCAAGCCTCGCAGCGTCGCCAGCCCGGCCGCGAGTCGAGCCTGTAACTCAGCACGATCATCTAGCAGTGGTTGCATGAGTTTGGTGTTTTCCTCGGGGCCGCCGCCGAGCACGCCTTGGCCGTAAACGTCCAGCGCGAACCCGACATAACCCATCTCAGCCAACGCTACGGCTCGCTGGTCTTCGAAGGGGCTGCGACCGGCCCAAGCGTGACTCACGAGCACGCCGGGTCGTGGACCGTCTTGGCCATCGTCCCAGGCGACATGCGCTTCGAACGTCGTGCCGTTGTGTTCGTAGGTGACGTGGGTCGTTGCTATGGCCATTTCAGTCCTCGAGTTCGGTGAGTGAGAGGTTGCGTCGTTGCCGTCGCCAGGGCCCGTATCTTATATTGAAAGCTTGGAATTGAACGAGTCGGCGGTTGCGTCACCCGATGAAGACCTATCTGTACGAAAAAGACGGCACGCTGTTCGAGTATCGCGACGGCAAACGGTGGCTGTGGAGCCTATCGGTGCTCTACCCATTGAGTCCGCTGCTCGGGATTGCGGCCCACCAACAGACCGGCTGGACGTGGACGCTCGCGCTGGCGCTGATTCTCAGCTACGGTCTCGGCCCGATCGTCGACGCGTGGATCGGCGAGGATCCAAACAACCCGCCGCGCGAAGCGGTCGGCGCGCTCGAGAGCGACGGTTATTACCGTTGGCTGACCCTCATCACCGTCCCGCTGCACTTTGTCTCGCTGATCGGTGCCGTATGGTATGCCGCCATTGCCGATTTGTCGGTCGCCGCTTACGTCGTGCTCGCGTTGACGACTGGTCTTGCTAGCGGGCTTGCGATCAACACCGCGCATGAGCTCGGTCACAAGTCAACTCGCACCGAGCAGTGGTTGGCGCGTGCGGCGTTGGCGGTGCCGGCGTACGGTCACTTTTGCGTTGAACACAATCGCGGTCATCATCGCGATGTCGCGACGCCGGAAGATCCCGCAAGCGCGCGCATGGGCGAGTCGATTTATCGGTTTGCGCTGCGCGAGATTCCGGGTGCGTGGCGACGCGGTATCGAATCCGAACGCGATCGGCTCACGAAACTGGGCTTGTCGTTTTGGAGTTTGCGCAACGTCATCTTGCAGTCGTACGCGATCACGCTGGTTTTACAGCTTGGCTTGCTGGTGGTTTTTGGCATGGCCATGCTGCCGTTTTTGCTGATCCACAATGTTTTCGCTTGGTGGCAGCTGACCAGCGCAAACTATGTCGAGCACTACGGACTCAAGCGTCGCCGCATCGCGAATGGGCGCTACGAGCCGTGCCGGCCGTGCCATTCTTGGAACAGCAACTACCTTGCGTCGAATCTGCTGTTGTTCCACTTGCAGCGTCATTCCGAACACCACGCCAATCCGCGACGACGTTACCAGGCGCTGGCTAGCGATCCGGACGCACCGAGGTTACCAAGTGGCTACTTTGGTATGTACCTTGCTGCCTATGTACCGCCAATTTGGTATGCCTTGATGGATAGTCGCTTGCTAGCTCTGCCGCATATCGATGGCGACCTCGATGCAGTCAATGTCGACCCGGCGTCGCACGAACGCCTGCTGCGCGAATACGCCGGACTGCTGCGCTAGGCTCGTGCTCGCTGATCGTCGCTGGTGCGGGTATCTCTACCGGGAATTTCGATCGCGTCGCAATACTCCAGCAGCGCCGCCAACACCGCGGCGTGTCGATCGGCTTCGCGGCTTTTGACGAGGTAGCCGGCAACGTCAAATTGGTAGGCGCGGCGCCTATCCTCGATAGCGTCAGACGTCGACATGACGAACACGACGGTTGCTCTCAGTGCGGGGTCGGCACGCAGTTCCGCGAGAAACTCAGCGCCCTTCATACGCGGCATGTTGAGGTCGAGCAATACGACGAACGGCCGCCGTACTTGCGCGTGGCCGCCGTTGCCTTTGAGCAGTTGGAGCGCGACGATACCGTCCTCGGCGACGCGCAGTTCCACGGGAGCGTTGAGTTTTCGTATGACGCGCCGGACCGACAGGACGTCAACTTCGTCGTCCTCGACCAATAGCAGAGTCAGCGGGCGTGTTGTTTCAGTCATGGTCAGCGTCAGTGAGGCTCTTCGCCTGCTGGGGTAGCTGGACGCTAAAACACGTACCGCGGCGATGCTGAGCCGATGTGACTGTGATGTCGCCGCCCATCGCCCGCGCTAGTCGGCGACAGATCGATAAGCCAATGCCACTGCCCTCGACCGTGTCGCGGGACGCCAATGTCTCGAACATTCGAAACACGCGATCCTGGAATTCGTGCGGGATGCCTGGCCCGTCGTCGGCGATGTGAAGCACCACTGCGTCGCCGCGATGCTCGGCGCTGATACGGATGTTGCCGGCATCGCGATCGTGGTGCTTGATCGCGTTGTCGATGAGATTGGCGAAAATGTGCCGCAGGCCGGCTCGCGGCGCATGGATATCGGGCAGCTCCGGGTCAACCGAGATTGCGAAACTGTCTGGAAAGTTGCAGTCGGTGCGAATCTCATCAATAAGTGCGTGACAATCGACGTATTCCGGTTGGGCCATTTCTCGGCCAGAACGCGAGTACGTCAGAATATCGAGCAGCATCTGGTCAATTCTGGCAACGCGGCGGGTTAGCAGCGTCAGTGCTTGTTGCGATTCCTCGCCGAGCGTATCCGCATTGTCTTCGGCCAGCCACGTCGCGAGCTGGCTGATGCCGCGCATCGGGGCACGTAAGTCGTGGGACGCGAGGTAAGCAAATTCATCGAGCTGCTGATTGGCCAACTCGAGCTCGCGGGTGCGACGTTTCAGCAATTGCTGAGCCTGCATGAGGTCAGTGATGTCTTGTGCGACGACCAGCAACCGCAGTTTTCCGGCGACCGGATCTTTGAACGGGATTTTGTCCGTTCGGAGCCAGCCTTCAGCGCCGTCACGGGGCGTGTAACGTTCCACGATGCCGAAGCGCGGCCGACGCGATTCGATGATGTCGAGGTCGTCCTTGTGATACTTAGCGGCCATCTCCGGGAACAGGTCGTAGGCGTTGGCACCTTCAGCATCGTGTACCGACATGCCCATCGATTCCGCCGCCGGCTGGTTCAAGCGCAGAATTCGATTCTGATCGTCCTTGTACCAGATGCGGACCGGCACGGTGTCAAAGATCAGCGCGAGTTCCTGCTCGCGTATCGCCAGCGTCTGCCGTGCCGCTTCGAGTTCTTCGATTTGGGCACGCGCCGCCATCTCGTAATTGATCATTCGAATGAGCAGCCGAGTGAGGGTCCGTTGCACGTCACCGATTTCGCGACCACTGACGGCGGAATAGAACCCGGCTACGCACAGCTCGTCCGTGCCGCAATCGATGGGCTCGACGGCAAAGCAGGCGCCGACCGGCGCTTCGTTAGCAAGACGAACAAAGTAAGCGGCGTCATCGGCGGTCGTTGGTTCTGATGAGCCGAACCAAATTCCCGCGGCATCCGCGTCGGTTACCCAGCGACAGATTTCCAGCAAGCGACGAATTCGCGATGTTCCGTCAAGGTGGAACATGGAATTGAGCTCGTCGAGCTGGCTACGCACGCCGGCCGTAACAGCTTCATACGTCGTGTCGCGGAAGGTGCCTATGATGCGCGGGTTCGAGTTGTCATCGGCCGGTCGATACGTTGCGATCGATCGAACGTGCCGGGTCTCGCCAGACGGTCGCACGATGCGCAGATCGAACGACTCGCGGCCACCGGTTGCCACCACGCGGTCGAGCATCGCTTCGACTGCACCGACGTCGTCTGGGTGATAAAAGGCCACGGCCGATGCAACGTCCGGACGGTACCTTTCGGGCGACAGACCGTGAATGCGGTAGATCTCGTCAGACCACCACAGCTCATAAGTCTCGAGATCAACGACCCAGTAGCCGAGGTTGGCGGCCTCCGTCGCCATCGCAAAAAATTCAGGCAGGTCATCGGTATTGCGCAGCTGTTCGGCTTCACGCGGAGCACCGACGCGGTTGTCTTTGTTCGAAGCTAAGCTCCGCGCACTGGTTTCTGTTTTCAATGCTCGTACTTCTGCTTGGTTACGACGGCGCCCGACCAGCCCTCTAGGGAATTGATCGGTCTTAGTTGGTGCGTTCGCGAGCCTCGAAGCGCGCGATTCTTGGCGGTAGCCTGAACCGCCCAGTCATCGAGAGGTCGCGTTGCCGCTGGCGCGCGCTGTGGCGCTGCACCCATTTCTCGAGGTTGTGCACGTTCATCGGCCGAGCGATGAAATAGCCTTGTGCGTCGTCACAGCCCAGCTGCTGGAGCGCGCGGAATTGACGCGCCGTTTCGACGCCCTCGCCGACGACACGGACACCAATTTCTTGGGCCATCTTGATGAGGCCGCGCGTGACCGAAATCGCCGTTTTCTCGCTGAACGAGGCGGTCGTTTGTTGTTTGGTCAGCTTTAGGGCGCACAGGCTGTCGGTCGGCAGTCGCGCTCTGCTGAGGAACTCGATGTCGAGTCGTTCCACGCCGAACTGAAATCCCGCTGCACCGAGCTTTTCGAGATTGTCACGAATCACCAAATTGTCGTCGGTCGAAGAATCGCCGCGTAATTCGAGGCGAATGCTGGCGGCGTCGATACCGTGCTCGATGACGCTATCTATGGCGTCATCGGCATACTCCGGCGCCAGCAACTCTTGGCTGTCTACCTTGATCGATACCGGAATCGTCATGCGCGCGCCGCGCGAGCGCCACTGGGCGACTTGCGCACAGACACGCTGAAAAATCTGCCGACCCAGCTCGCGGATCAATTTGAAGTTCTGTGCGAGCGGAATGTACTCGCTCGGCTGCGCGTAGATCTTGTCGGCGCGTAGCCAGCGACAAACCGCCTCGAGACCGGTCAGACGGCCGTCAATCAGGCTCACCTGTGGCTGGTAATGCGGAACAAACTGGCCATTGTCGAGCCCGGCCCGAATCTCTTGTTCAATCTGTGCGCGCTCACGCAGCGAATTCTCCATGCGCTCGTCGTACAACAGAAACCCGTTGCGACCCTGTTTTTTGACTTGGTACATCGCCACGTCGGCGCAGCGCAGCATGGCCTCGATGTCGGCGGCGTGCGATGGGTATACGGCGGCACCAATACTCAGAGACAGTGGCAGAGCGACGTTTTGCAAGTTGACGGGCTTGCGCAGTTCCTCGACGGTGCGCAGGACCCAGTGCTTGACGTCGTGCACCGACTCGAGATCCTCGAGTACGACGGCAAATTCATCGCCACCGAGTCGCGCGCCGATGTCGCTAATTCGCAGCGACTGGCGCAAGCGCTCGCCGAGAACATGCAAAACGGTGTCGCCCGCGCCATGACCGTGGTTGTCGTTGACGGCTTTGAAGTGGTCGAGGTCGATGAGTATGACTGCGACCATCGTACCGGCACGATTTGCTTGTGCCATTGCGCGGTCGAGCTGTTGCTCAAATTCACGGCGGTTGGCAAGACCGGTGAGGATGTCGACGGACGCTCGCTCTCGCAGCGATACTTCCGTTGCTTTGCGCTCAACCGCATAGCGCATTGCGCGGTTGAGTCCCGCCGTGCCGACTAAACCCTTCATCAGGTAATCCTGGGCGCCAACTTCGATCAGCGACACCGCAAGGTCTTCGTCATCGTTGCCGCTGAGAACAACGATCGGCACTTCAATGTGTGCGCCCGCAAGTCGGGCGACAGCCTCGCCGCCGCGTGCATCCGGCAGATTCAAGTCGACCAACGCAATGTCGAAGTGCTCCTCCTGCAGCCGGTCCAGGCCGTCGGCAATGGTTTCTACCCATTCAATGTCGTGCGGAGACTTCTTGTCCCGCGCCAACAGCAGCTCCACCATTTGAGCGTCGTCTTTGTTATCTTCAACGAGCAAAATTCGCACCGGCATACTCCTGGCTGTGCGGCAGGATGCGTCACCTCTGTTTGTCGGCCGACCTCGACAGACCCTTAGCGACGCCTGGCACGATTGGCCTCGAAGCCGTGCCCACCGATATGCCGCAGCCAAAACCGGATGATGGTTTCGAACTGTCGCGCGCGTTCGGCTGCCGACGAGCGGCATCGAACCACAGCCGCTGCGCCAGCCCGATAACAGGTTTGCACGAGATCACGTTGCGGGTCGTCGACGACAGCGACCGTTGGTAGGTCAGCCAACGGGCCGAAACTCATTGCTCGCAGCAGCGTCTCTGCACCGGAGTCATCGCTCGGCACTTTGACGAGTACAAACGTCGGCAACACTTTTTGTTCATGGGTCGTTAGCGCCTCGAGTTCCACGAGCGTCGTTGCCTGCACGATTTCCATGCCGTTCCCGAGACTTTCTCTCAGATCGACCAGCAGCGCGCGGAGCGCATCATCGGCGCCGATAACTGCAACTATCTGCGCTGCGGTCATATATGCATCCAACCCCTTGTGTACCGGCAGTGATTTCGACCCCCGCACCGTCGGTGATCGACCCGGTCAGCAATGGCGGTGATTGCCGTTGCCATGCGGAAAATCGAATCGAGCTTGCTTGGCATGACTTTCGGCATTGTCGATTAATTGTCCGCCCTTGTTCTTCGACAGCCGCATTCAGAGCAGCGATTCCATACTCTGCGCTAACAACTGTTATCGACCTGGTGCGCGAGAGCTTTAGCAAAGGTCACTCGATCCGCCCGGCACACTCAAGGTGAAACTTCACGCGCCGATACATATTCCGCTCATGTCCGAAGGAATCGGGTCGCAATGAAGATACTGCTGGTCGAGGACAACACGGCGGATGCGGCACTGCTCGAGAAGCAGCTCGTCGAAACTGGCGCGTTTGAAGTCAATCTGTGGCGCTGTCGGAACGTTGTCGAAGCCGAGAAACTCAGCAACGACGAGCGCTTCGACGTCGTTCTCCTCGACCTCGATCTGCCCGACCGTCAGGGCATCGGAGCAGTCAAGGATATGCAGTCCGCTTGCCCGAACACGCCCATCGTCGTGCTGTCGGGTGAGGAAAACGAGAACTCCGCGCTTGCCGCGCTGAGCCTTGGCGCTGAGGACTACGTCATCAAGGGACACCTAACCATTGATGCGCTGGCCGACCTCGTCACCGCTGCCGTTGAACGCCACGCGCAATCGGGTTGGGACGGAAAACTGCAGAGCTTGCCGGTGCCGGAGAATCCGACTGAGCTCGAACAGTTCGCACGTCGTTTGCGGCCACTAGTCGCCGCCGATGCGGTGAACGACACACGCACCGTTGTTTTTGCGGCACGGATCGAGCGCTCTCTGGACCGTGCCGATCGGATTGTCGATCTTGACCACAGCGTGTTCGTCGTCAACGGTGTCGGAGCTGCCGAGGATATCGACTCAGTCACCGACGAGCTGACTCGCGCGCTTTCGGTGCCGATGATCGCTGGTCGTGATCGAGTTCGCACGTCGGTATCCCTCGGCATCGCCGTGTCGCCCGACGATGCTCAAGAGCCGGCCGAGCTTTTGGCAAAGGCGCTGCATGCGCTCGGCGGTCAGCAAACGGAAAATACCGGTCGCTGGAAGTACTACAGTGAGCAGCTGAATCGGCGCAGCGCGCATCGCCAACGGCTGCTGGTCGATGTTGGCCGTGCGATTGACTCAAATCGATTGCATCTGCAGTTTCAGCCAATTGTCGATGCCCGTGCGCATATCGCCGTGCGTCTCGAAGCGCTCTTGCGCTGGTCGCGATCCGATGGCTTTGTCACGTCCGCGGCCACGTTCATGCCGTTCATCGAGGAGAACGGGCTGGTTCAGCGCGTTGACGAGTACGTCATTGATCGCGTCGGGCGACAGCTTCAGCGTTGGCAGGTCGAGCGTGGCGAGGCGCTACCGATCGCCATCAACGTCTCCGCACGCAGCCTCAAGGATGGGGCATTGACGCGCGCGCTCGCCGGGATGTTGGAGCGTTACGCTATTGAGCCGCGTCTGGTTGAACTGGAAGTCACCGAGAGCACCGCGATCGCCGACGTGCGAGCGGCCGCCGCGACCATGGCGGCGCTTCGAGAACTCGGCATCGGCATTGCGCTCGACGATTTCGGCTGCGCTTACGCGAGCCTCGACTACTTGCGTCATTTGCCGGTGAGCCGTTTGAAGATCGACAAAGCCTTCGTGCGCGACATTAGCGATCGCCGCACGGCTGTCGTGACTCGGTCCGTTATTACCATGGCGCACGACCTCGATATTCGCGTTACCGCTGAGGGCATCGAGACGCGCGAGCAGGCCGCAACGATGGCCGAGCTGGGCTGCGACGAATTGCAGGGTTTTTACTTTGCGCGCCCCGCGCGAGCCGGCGATGAGCTCGCGCCGACCGCGCTGATGATGCAGATCGCCGACGGCTGAGCTCAGCCGATCACGAGCATGGCTCAGAGAACGCGTTTGACCCGAACGCTGCGATTGGTGCCCACCTTCTTCAGGAAATAGGCGCCGAGTCGGCCGCGGCGAATTTCGATCCGATCGTTCGCCTTGATACGAATGCGCTCGCTTTCGGTTTGCTGCCAGCGTTGGCCATTGTCGAGTTCGACCGCCAATCGGCCACTTGCGAGCTCTGTCACGTCAGTTACAGCGGCTTCCAATCGGTCGAGCACGTTGCCGGCGTTCTCGCGAACGGCGACATCGCGAATTTCACGATCGGAGCGCCCAAACAGATCCACTGGATCGTCCAGCGACACACCTTGCGTCGACGAACTGACCGACGACTCGGTTGGTGCGGGCGGCTCTGGGACCGGTGCTGCGGCAACCGACTCAGGCGCTGCATCCGTCGTCGCTTGTGCCGCGGCGGCGACGCTGCCAGGAGCCTGCGCGGGCGGTATTTCGACAGCCCTAGCCTCGTCCGCCAGTGCGTCGTAGCAGGCAAGGCGCTCAACATCACCGGCGATCTGCCGACATAAAGCAAGCGTACTGTCGCTCTGTGCATACACATTGGCTGAAATTAACGTGATGCAGAACACAAAGTTGCAAAGTTTCATTGGTTACCGTTGCGCCGACGTCATGAGGTGATACTCTCGGATGACGAGCGTAGTGTCGATTTCGCAGGGACTCAAGTGAGGCCTGTCGCGGTAGAGGGGGCTCTGCGCAAGGATGTTTATTCCGGCATCGCAGGAAATGGTCAACCTGCCGTCGGGTCATCGCCTCCCGGCGATTTACGTCGCCGTCCGCGTCTCGGTTTCGCGTGGTCTCGCTAACCACGGAGAAGCGGATAAGCTGTGTCTTTTCGAAACAGATTCGTAAACCCAACCCAGCTTTCTTTCTGTTTGCTGCTCGGCCTCTCGGCTAGCGTGACGGTCGGCGCGGCGCCAAACGCCGACCAAACGGAGTCGCCCGTCAATTTCGACAGCGCCGTGCAGGCCTTCGACGAGCAATTCCAAAACGGCGAGTTTGAAGCCTGCATCGATACCGGCAAGTGGATGCTGATGGCGCTTGCCGACATGCCCAATGCAACATCGCTCGAACGAGGCGCAATCCTCGCTAAATTGGCCCGCGCGCAGCACCGTGCCGGTCGACTAGAGCCCGCCCAGCAAAACTATGCGGCAGCGCTTGACCTGATCTCAAACGAAACGACCCATCTAGATGAGCAGCTCGAGCAGCCGACCTGGGAATATGCCCGTTTGCTCGACGGTGCCGGCGATGCGTCGAATGCGGCGCAGCTGTACGAACGAGCCTTGCACCTGCATACCGTGAACAACGGCGTGCAAAGCACCGGCTTGGCCGACTATCTGCAGGAAGTCAGCGACTTCTATATGCGCATCGGCGACGATAAGCAGGCCCGTGCGCTGCAGGTCTACCGCGTCGACTTACTGCGTCGTCAATACGGTCGCGATTCACTCGAAATTCTACCGGCGCTGTACGACTACGCCGCGATGCTCGAAAAAACCGGCGACAAGATTGGCGCGCAGAACGAATACCGCGACATCATGCGCCGCATTGTCAAGTCCGAGGGCCGCCGTTCGCATCTCATGATTCCGGTGACCGGGCGTCTCGCGAACCTGTTTTTGTACAACGAAATGTACGATGGCTACGACGGCGTCAAGCAGGCACGGCGTTACTACGAAGTCATGATGAAGATCGCCGAACGCAACGAGCAGGCCACCACGGCGCAAAAAGTGCAGGCGTTCTCCGGGATGGGCGATTACTACACGCTAAAAACCAACAATGCCGTGAAAGCTGAGAGCTTCTATCGCAAAGCGTGGCAGGCCATGGCGGCCGACCCGAAAACCAGCGAGCAGCTCGACGAGTATTTCGGTGATCCGCTAACGCTCAATGACTTACCTACCGTGCATTCGACCAATTTTGCCTATTGGCGTGACCGTGTCCGGCGTCGCGGTATGAAGCGTGGTTCCGTCGTCGTTCGCTATGACGTCGGTACCGATGGCAGAATGCAAAATCCGCGAGTCGTCGAGTCGGAACCGTACCGCTTCAAAGACTTCCTCGTCGTCAAGCAATTGCGTCGTTTCGTGCATCGACCGGCGATGCGCGACGGTGAGGCGGTCGTATCTCGCGATCACGAGTACCGTTTCGAATATGCTTACTGGGATCACGAGTACAACGAGTTCCTCGAGAAGGGCATCGGTCGGCCTAAGCAACCGCGAACTGTCGCCGCCGTCGCTGACAAGTAAGCACGAACCAAGCCACCCAGTTGCCGATCGTCCGCTCGCGCTTTGCGAGCGAGTTCAGACTGCGCCGTGATTGCCCGTCCATCCGTTGCAGCGGCGCAGCGCGCGTTTCAACGTGGCGCCTATCATGAAGTCCTGACCTTACTCGCCGGCGCGACGTCGGCTGAAGCTCTGCATCTGGTTGGGCTGGCGCAGCGTCGCCTTGGCGACGTGGATAGTGCCTACGAAACCTTGTCCAAAGCGGCGGTAGCTCAGCCCAACGATCCGGCGCTAGCAAGAAATCTTGGCCTCGCGGCCCGCAGCGCCGGTGACATTGATGCAGCACTGGCGGCATTCGAACGTGCGACCGAGCTAGCACCGAGTTTCGTTGCGGCCTGGCAGTCGCGCGGTCGGGCAGCGCTCGATCTCGAGCGCTTTGACACTGCCGAACAAGCGTTTGTTAAAGCGCTGAAGCTAGATTCGGGTCACGTGAGCTCACGCTATGGTTTGGCCTGCGTCTACGTTGAAACGGGCAGGGCGGCGGACGCCCGCCGCGAACTCGGTGTGTTGCAACGCGCCGGACGCAATGACGCCAGTATCGAATTCATGCTCGGTCGCTGCGAGCTTGCCGCTGGCGATGTCGATGCGGCGATTGTCCGGCTCACCCGCGCGCATCACGCGGAACCGTCCGAACTCAGCCTAAAAACGCTGGCCGAAGCGCTGTGGATGAACGACATGCCAGAGCGCTTTGAGCAATTGATCGACGCGGCACTCGCACAGCCTGGTCTCGGTGCGCCCGCCATCGATCTCGCTCGGCAAGCCGACAACCCGCAGCTCGCACTCGCGATGCTGGATCGCTCGGGTCTCGTCGGCGCCGACGCCGACGCGGTTCGAGCGCTGACCCACATCGACATTGGCGCCGCTGACGATGCGGAAAGTGCTGCCCGCGCCGCGCTGGCGGCCGATCCAACGCATCGAGCCGCGGTCGCCGCGCTGGTGTCAGCGCTGCTGATGCAGGGCCGAGGCGAGAGCGCACTGGATACGCTTGCGCCGATGCGCGCGCGCGAGCCACTCAATCAAAACTGGCTAGCCTATGAGGCAACGGCGCTGCGCATCGCGAAGCCAGATGCCTATGCGACATTGCTCGATCATGGCCGCCTGGTGCGAGAGTTTGAGTTGCCGGTTCCGGCGGGGTTTGCGAGCCTCGACGCGTTCAATACCGCGTTGCTGACAGCGCTCGACCAGGAACGGCCGTATCGGCGTCGGCCGCTCGCCCAATCCTTGCGCGGTGGAAACCAGACCCAAAACGACCTCAAGCGAATGACCGCGCCAGTGGTCCGCGCCTATTTGGCGGCGCTGCGTACCCCAGTGGCCACCTACCTCGAGGAGCTCGATGTCGCGGCGAACCATCCGCTCGCGAGCCGCCGCACCGATGATTTCCGTATTGCCGAATGTTGGTCGGTCGAGCTGGAGCCAGGTGGCTACCACGTGAGTCACGTGCATCCACGTGGTTGGTTGAGTTCGGCGTATTATGCGTATGTACCGCGACCGACGGCCGATTCGAGGGAACGTCGTGAGGGTTGGATCAAATTCGGTGAACCACCGTTTGCGACGATCCCCGACCTACCGCCCGATCAATGGATCGAGCCACGTGCAGGACTGTTGGTGCTGTTTCCGTCGTTTTTGTGGCACGGCACCGCGCCGTTCGCGACCGGTGCCCGTCGCGTAACGGCGCCTTTCGATATCCTGCCCGCGTAGCAAATGCCCTGCTTACGTTGGCTTAGTGTCAGGCGCGGCCGTTGCCGCGGGCCTGAATCTCCCGTCGTACCCGGCGCGCCATGAGATGGCGCCAATTCTCGATCGAATAAAGCTGCAGATACATTGCCGACAGTGTGCCGTTGCGGTGAAACTCGGTGATCTTGTCGCCCGCAAGTTCGGTGAGTTTGCCCGCATCGATACTGTTGTATTCAGCTAGCGGCACGGGTTCGTCAGCGCCTGGTTGCTTGTGCGTTGCTTGCTGTGCGGTCAGCAGGCCGAGCTCACCCAAGGTCTCGCAAAACTCACGCGTGCGATTGCGTTCGGTTTCATACTGCGTACAAAACTGCATCATCTGGTCGGTGTGCTCGGTCGGCTTGCCACCTTCAAAAAACGGAAACTGCGGATTCTCGCGTACCGATGACGCCGCTCGATCGATGACCGCCGCCATGCGGTCTTCGGCGACGCGCGCAAACGCGAACGGGTAGCACCGCAGGTAGGAGGGCACATACACCATCGGGTCCCATTCGCCGGCGTCGTCGACGAACAGGTTTTCGCCGTCGGCAATGCCTACCACTGCGAGCGGCACAGCCCTGCCGTCAGTGCTCGAGAATATGATTGGAAAGTGTCGCTGAGCACTGCCGAATTCGGTCAAGGTGAGCGGAATGACCCGTTCGTTGCGGACGTGTTCAAACGGATTTTGTTGCGGTGTCAGGCCCAGGTGGCCGTGGTCTTTTTCGGTCAACAGCTCTGGCTGTTGATACAAGAACATGGAGCCGGTAATCGGCGTTGCGCCGCTCTGCTGGGTTTCGGTGTTTTGATCGTTCATGGATTCTCCGCGTAGGTCGGCAGTTGCACTAGCGCGTTGGCGGTCGCGCAGCGGCAAGATGCCACGCAACCGGAAGCTCTTGGTCGCTGCCATAAAATTTCGCTGGCGATTGCCAGTCTAAGCCGCTGTCGATGCAGCGGCGTCCGATTGCGGCGACCTCGTCTTCGGTGAGGGCGACGGCGGTGATAGCCTGCAGCCGTTCTATGCTGTTGTCCACCTCACCGGCCATGGCATCCAGCCAGCCGGTAATGTCTTCGACGTTATACTGGCGGCGGCGCTCGTAGAGCTGCCGGAAACCGATGTACAGGTGTGCGTGGACGCCGACCTGCATGTCGCTAACGGCCGCCGCGAGCTTGCGTTCGGCGGGAATGAAAGCTTCGGCCGTCGCGTTGAATTTCGCCTCGTCGTTGACGAACGCGGCGCGGATCAGCGCCGTGGCTTTGGCGATGAACTGCTCATCTTTGAGCATCGCCGCCGCGGCGAGCTGCTTTTGATGATTGCGATCAATGATCCCGTCACGGTAGTGGCAAAGCGCAACGAATCGGCCGCCCGGCGCGACAATGCGTACCGCTTCGTCAAATGCCGCGCCGCCGGCGTATTCCAGACCGAATTGGCTGACGACCCAATCCATACTTTGGTCGTCGTACGGCAACGCGGTGGCGTCGCACACCGACGTCGCGACATCCGGCAAGCGTTCGCGGAGCCGCGCGAGCGCGTCGCCGGATAGGTCACAGGCGAGTTTTTCAACACGCTCGACGCCTGCGAGGCACGCAAGTATCGAGCCAGCGCCGGCGGCGATATCGACGATGCGCTCGCCAGCTTGAACGGACGCGAGCGCCCGTTCCCAGAATTCGGTGAGTGCGGGGTGCTTCTCGCCGCTTGGATCGACGAAAACCTCTCCCTGTTTGGATTCGGAGCGCCAGTAGCGCGACCAGGATTCGGCGTTATCGGTCATCGGGCAAGTGTACAGGGTGTTTTCAGCGGGCAAAAAAAGAACGGCGGGCCGAGGCCCGCCGTTCGATTGACGTCAGTTCGAGTGAACTTAGAACTGAGCTTTGGCGCGCAGGAAGAACGTGCGGCCGAAGACGTCATAGGTCGCGGGGTAGGTGTTAGCCTGCTCCGCGTTGTCGCCGATAACCGGCGGATCGGTGTCGAACAGGTTGTCGATGCCGAACGTGAACGAGTAGTTCTCGGTCAGCGCGTACGAAACCGCCGCGTCGATGTAGGTCTCAGCGTCGAGGGATTCGATGGTGAAGTCCGAATCCGGATCATCATCGTCAACCTCGCCGACAAAGCGCCACACAAACTGCGCCGTCAGATCGTCTTTCGTCCAGTTGAACGACATCCGGTGCTTGTACTCCGGAATCGGCTCGCCGCAAAGGTTGCCGAAGGAGCCCGCGCACTCGATCGTCGTTGCGCCTGCGAACGGCACGAAGTCCTGCTCGTCCGTGAACGTACCGACGTAGTTGATGCGAAGGTCACCACCGAACAGCTCGCGGTCGTAGCTCGCCAACAGGTCAACACCAACCAAGGTCTGAACAGCAACGTTCTGCGTCGTAATGGCAACGAAGTCAATCGTACCGTCAGCACGGCGATTGATGACGTTACAGAAAGCAGAACCGATGCCGCCCGCCGGATCGGTCGGGTCGTAGCACGTGTTGAGAACGTTTGCAGCACCGCCGCCGAAGTTGGCGATGTAGTCTTCGATCTCGATGTCGAAGTAGTCAATCGAGAACGTCAGACCTTCGACGAGTTCGGTGAAGACCACGCCAGCCGTAAACGTTTCAGCTTCCTCTTCCTTCAGGTCCGGGTTACCGCCAGCAACCTGACGAACCTGAGCGGCCGGCAGGTTAATGGCCGGCGAGAAGATCGAGCCAGCCGGTACGCCGGTCGCCGCACAGATGGCCGCAACTTCCGGTGTCTGATCGTCACCGTTGCCCGAACATGGATCCTGTGCACTCGGGAAGCCTTCAGCCGCCGGCAGGAACAGCTCGCCAATACTCGGCGCGCGGTTTGCCGTGTTGAAGCCAGCACGGATGCGGAACTTGTCGGTAGGTGCCCAAGAACCAGCGATCTTGTACGACTGGACGCTGCCGGCCGTGGTGTAGTCGGCAGAACGGAAGGCCAATTCGAGATCGAGAAGATCTGCGAAATCGGCGCCAGACAAGATCGGCAGGTACAGCTCGGCGTAGAACTCATCCGAGTCGAAACCACCGCCAACAGCCGGTGCGCCGTTGAAGCCCGCGATAGTACCAGCCGCGAGATCCTGCGACGGACGGAAGTTGAAGTCGTTTTCGATACGCTCGAAACCAACAGCAACGCCAATCGGACCGCCCGGCAGAGCGAAGCTCTCGCCAAGATCACCAGCAACGTTACCGGCGACGATTAACTGATCGAAGTCGGCCGTCGAGGCAACAGCCGTTTGAATGAACGACGCAGCGGCCGGCGATACGTTGCCTTCACCGAAGATATTCATCGGCGAACACCCACCGAGGCCGCCATTCGATGACGGATCCAGACAGGCCGTTGACGACGAAGCGATGGTGCCCGTCGGGTCGCTCGCTGAGCCGTCTTCGCCGTCGAGGCGAAGTGCCTGGTCGAAGCGGTCGCGGTTCAGGTTACCGAGCTGCGTGCTGGCAATGTTGACGTTACCGAACTGCACGTAACCTTCATAGGTCCAGTTCGAAACGATGTTACCGCGCAAACCACCCTGTACCTGGAACGACGTGAACGCGTCGTCCGAGACACGCGGGCCAGCTTCCAGCAGACGACGGCGAACGAAACCGGTTGCCGTATCGTCGACGCCGTCACCGTCAGTGTCGACGCCGTCACCCAGTGCGTCCGACAGGACCTGCTGAGCGTTTGCATCGAGGAACGGGTTGCCGTCGAGCGTCCAGGTTGTGGTCTGGAAGATCGGCGTCGGCGCGAGCTGCTGTGGAACTTTCGACGACGTGAACATAGCCGAGCCGAAGACCGTGGCTTTTTCGTTGATGTCGAAATGGCCGAGAGCCGAAGCCTGGTAGCGCGTCTGCGGCAGCTGGATGTAGTTGACCGGCGCGTAGTTGTAGAAGTCGTTCGGTGCCGGACCGCCAACAAACGGGCGAATCGAGCCGTCCTGGTTGAACGTTACACCGAGGTTATCCGGCGAAAACGTGTCAAAGCCAGCGGCGAAAATCGACGTGCCCGGGATACCCGACGAACCACCATCGATCAGAATCGGGTTGCCGTTTGCGTCGGTGTCGTCGAACTGCGCGAAGAACGAGAAGTCACGATCGCCCTGGAACAGGTCATCACGATCGGTGAACGACAGGTTGAACGTGACGTTACCGCGATCGTCCGCAAGGTTCGCGCCGAGGGTGATGTCAGCGGTGTAGACACCGGCATCGCCTTCTTCGGTGATTTCGTAACCGCCCTGAACGGCGACGCCTTCGAAGTCGTCTTTCAGGATGAAGTTAACAACACCGGCAACAGCGTCAGAACCGTAAACGGCCGAGGCGCCACCCGTCAGTACTTCAATGTTCTCGATCAGCGCATTCGGAATCGCGTTGATGTCGACAGAACCGCCCGAGGTGGTCGGAACCACACGACGACCGTTGATGAGTACCAGCGTGCGGTTTGAACCGAGACCACGCAGGTCAACCGTCGCAGTACCGTTACCCGGGTTGTTGGACGTACGGTCCAGACCCGGTACCGCCTGTGGCAGGGTGTTGAGCAGAGATTCGGTGTTGACCGTGTTGGTCAGCGTGATCTGCTCGGAATCGACCGTGGCAACCGGTGCGTTCGACGTAAAGTCGCGACGTGCGATACGCGAACCGGTAACGACGATCTCTTCGACCGCGTCGGCGCCTTCGTCCTGGGCCATGGCAACCGGCGCGAGACTCGCTGCAGCCGTTACCGCAGCACCGGCGTAGATCGCCTTGCGAACCGCGAGTCGGATCGCATTACTGCTTTTCATCAGATTCTCCTCCTTAGGGGGGTATACGCTAAGCGCTAATCTAGATTGCTTGCTTTCGTACATTGGTCACTGCCGGCACCACTCCCTCACGGTGGCGTTGCCAACAGCTCGCAGAATCGTTGCAACAGGGCATTTGGAGTTGTGACATTTTCCCCGCGGCTCCGAACTGTAGCGGCGATACTACAGCAAGGATTCTGCGAAAAAAACCCTGATTCTTAGCTGTTTTGGCAATAACGAGCAGCACTTACAACAGTCAAAAAGCGCTGTTGTTGTTCACTCGCAACAATGGGATGGCGAGGCAGAAATACCACAGTTGGTCAAATAGGTGCCCCATACTGCGGTTTTTGGGGCACAAATCGGATCCTGACGGGGCCGCACCGGACGCACAAATGCAGCACGGTGCACAATGCAGCGTTATGTCAAAAAGCCAACGCCAGTGAGAATTATTAGAAGCTGAGGAGGTCTGGCCGAATCGCCTGCTTGCCGGTCGCGAGACCGAGCGCCGCCGCTTGTCCGGCATTGAGCTCCAATGCGAATGCGCCGGGTCGGGCCGCCCGGACCGAGACTAGCGATAACGGCGTGGTGTTCGCGGCGACATTAATGACGACGCCGTCTTCATCCAGAAAGACAATATCCAGCGGAATCACGGTGTTTTTCATCCACATCGAGATCCGCGAGCCGGGCGGGTACACGAACAGCATGGCCTGGTCGTTGCGCATTTCGCGGACAAACATCAGACCGCGGTTCTTTTGCGCGCTTTCGAGCGCCAAATACAGCTCGAACAATCGGCATTCCCGCGCAGTCTCGATCAGTGTCGGCGCCGCTTTGAAAACCGAGCGGAATTCCTCGTCGCCAACCATGGTCTGGCTGCCGACAGTGCTGACAAAGCCGAGCAGCGCAGCAGCCACGGCGAGACGCCACCTGCGACTCGTGTGCATCGGGTTATCCTCCGTCGACCCAGCTGATCTGGCCGCGGAAGCGCAGGTCTCGCAGCCTGATCGAACCGCCCGATTGCTTCGCGGCCAGCGCGCCGCTGCAGTAGACGACCCCGTCAACGCGAGTGCGGTCGCGGTCCAGATCGACCTGCCGATAGATGTCGGACCAGCAGTTAGGCACGCCGCCATTCGAGAAAAAACGGCTGTCGGTCTCATCGATGATGGTCACGTTGGCAGCAAAGCCATTGCCGATCGCGCCTCGCTGCAGTTCGCTGACGCCGACGATCACAACCAGGTCCCGTTCAGCGGCGCGGCCCGCAAAGCGCAGTCGAGCACCGTTTTCCGGTCGCGGCATGCCGGTGCAGTCAGTGTCGCCGTCCGACCAGGTGAGGGTGGTCTCAAGTGCCCCGTAGAGCTCGGCTTCGACGAAACCGCTGCCGTCGTCCACGCAGCCGGCGCCGGCCTTAACGATGGGCGCTGGCTCATCGGGCGCGGTGCAGCCAAAAACGCACGTAAGTGCTGCCAGGACGGCTCCGCGGCGGGAATCAATCGCCAAGTGCACAGTCATACCGCATCAATAAGCCCGGCGCAGCAGGGTAATCGAAGGCGCGCGTCGATGCGAACGCCAGGAAATCACGCTTTCTGCAACGACCGCTTGGTGCTCACGATTCCTCCTTTTAGAATGGCCGACCGATTTTCCGGGAGTACCCAGTGAGTTCTTTGCCCGCATTTCAGCGTCTCCACAGCCACGTCAGCAGCCTGATCATCGGTCAGCAGCATTTGGTCAATCGCATGTTGCTCGCCATGCTCTGCGACGGCCATCTGCTGGTGGAAGGCGCACCCGGTCTCGCCAAAACGCGGGCCATCAAGGTGCTCGCGAACAGTATCGAAGGCGATTTCCAGCGTTTGCAGTTTACGCCGGACTTGCTGCCAGCCGACCTCACCGGTACCGACATCTTCAGGCCCCAGCAGGGCACGTTCGAGTTTCGTCCGGGGCCGCTGTTTCACAATTTGATTCTCGCCGACGAAATCAACCGTGCACCGGCGAAAGTGCAGTCAGCGCTGCTCGAAGCGATGGAGGAGCGCCAGATAACAGTCGGTGGCAAGACGTACGCGTTGCCGTCGCTTTATCTTGTCATGGCCACGCAAAACCCAATTGAGCAAGAGGGTACGTACCAGCTGCCCGAGGCGCAGCTCGATCGCTTCTTGTTGCACGTCGTTGTCGATTATCCCGACGGCGATGCCGAGCGCGAGATTCTGCGGCTGAACCGGGCGGAGGCGCTGAGTTCCGGCGGCGCTACGCCGGCGCTGGCCGATCCCGTGCCGGAGGCCGCCATCCATGCGGCGCGCCGCGAAGTGCTCGATCTGTTTCTTGCCGAAGCGCTCGAGACGTACATCGTCGATCTGGTACAGGCGACCCGTGATGCTGGCGCCGTGTCGGCGGAACTTGCCGGTAAAATTCAATTTGGGGCGAGTCCGCGCGCGAGCATCGCGATCGATCGAGCAGCCCGCGCCAGGGCGTGGTTAGAGGGCCGCGATTTTGTGGCACCAGAGGATATTCAGCACGTGGCACCCGACGTTCTGCGCCATCGGGTCATTCTCAGCTATGAGGCGGAGGCCGAAGGCTTGACCCGTGACGACGTCGTAGCGGCGCTGCTGCGTGAAATAGGCGTACCGTAAGCATCCATGGCAGGCAGTTTGGTGCAGCAGTCCAGCACGGCCGACTTCGGGTCGCCGGTCGCTGTCGACCATCGCGACCTGATTCAGCTCGCAGCCGCGGCGCGCGGGCTAGACCTACATCGCTTTCGGCGCGGCGCGACTGGCGGTGACCATGTTGCTCGCCTGCTCGGTCGCGGCATGGAATTCGATGAGGCGCGACCGTACCAACCCGGCGATGATCCGCGCGACATCGATTGGCGCGTGACCGCGCGCACCGGCAGACCCTATACGAAGGTGTTTCGCGAGGAGCGTGAGCGGCCCGTGCTGTTCGTGCTCGATCTTCGCCAATCCATGCATTTTGCAACGCGCGGCGTCTACAAAGCTGTCCTTGCTGCGCGCATCGCAGCGATTTTGGCATGGGCGGCCGAACGTTGCGGCGATCGGGTCGGCGGGTTTTTGTTTGCCGAGGATTACCATCGGGAAATCGCCCCGCGCGTCGGACGCCGCGGCGTGCTCGCGCTGATCCACGAAATCTGCAGCGCGCCGGTTTGGCTGCGCAAAACGCCGGCCGTGGGCGACCCGGACAGCGCGGCGCGCCGGGCTTTGAATGGCGTACGCAAGGTCGGTCGCAGCGGCTCGTTGATTTTCGTCTTGAGCGACGGCCATCACGTTGATGACCGTGCGCTGACGACGCTCAAGGATTTCGGCCGCGCCACCGATGTCGTCTTCGTGCACCTTTACGATCGGATCGAGCGTTCGCTGCCGCCGCCCGGTCGTTACCTTTGGAAAATAGGCCACCGCGAGCCGCAGAGCTTCGTTAGCGGTCGCGAATCGGCCGATGACCATCGAACGCGTTTCGAGACCCACGCCGCCCGCCTGCGTAAAGCGATGACGGGCGGACGACTACGTTACTTCGCCATCGCTACCGACGACGATCCTGTCGATCGACTGACCGATCTGTTCGTGGCGAGGTCCTAAGCCGCATGGATCCGCTCAGCCTGCCGCTTCGCGACATTCATATGCCACCGGCGCCGGGCTGGTGGCCGCTGGCCCCCGGCTGGTGGCTGGTGATTGCCGTGCTGGTGGCGTTGCTAGCGACAGCGATAGTTTTCGGTCTCGCGTGGCGCCGCCGCCGGCGCACCGTGCAACACCGCGTGCGGCGTGAACTCAAACGTCTACGTCGCGAATTCAAGCGCAGTGGTGACGCCGAGGATTTGCTGCGGCAGTTGTCGGTGTTGGCCCGCCGCGCGCTCATAACTCAGGTCGGTCGCCGCGATGTTGCGGCGGTCGCCGGCGACGACTGGCTGGCGCTACTTGACGGTGCGGATCCCGCGCGACCGTTCAGTGCGGGTGTCGGACGCATACTGGCGGACGGTCCGTATCGCCGACCCGGCCACGCGGTGAACGACATCAATGGCGATGCGCTCTTGACGCTGGTCGAGCGCCGTTTGATCGAGGCCGCTGGCCGATGACTATCGGCGACCTGCAATTTGGCTGGCCTTGGTTGGCGCTGATCGTCGGGTTGCCGTTGCTCGTGCGCTTGGCGCTACCGCAAGTGCGCCGCGACGCGGGCGCGCTCCGTTTGCCCGACGCCGACTATTTCGCGCCGCTGAGCAATGACCGCGAACCACCTCCGTGGTTGGCGATTGTGCCGGCGGTGCTGTTCTGGCTGCTGCTGGTCGTCGCCGCGATGCGACCGCAGATGCTCGGTGACGAAGTCAGCGCGCCAGCGACCGGCCGCAATCTCATGCTCGCCGTCGATCTCTCCGGCAGCATGGACGTAAATGACTTCACGCTCCGTCAACAGCGCGTCAATCGCCTGCTAGCGACCAAAGCCGTTGCTGGCGAATTCATCGACCGTCGTGCCGGCGACCGGATCGGTCTGATTCTGTTCGGCGAGCGCGCGTACCTGCAGGTACCGCTGACCTTCGATCGCAAGACCGTACAAACGCTGCTGTTTGAAGCGGCGGTCGGCTTGGCCGGCGAGAAAACCGCGATCGGCGACGCCATCGGCCTCGCCATTAAACGCTTGCGGGCGGCCGACAACGAGGAGGGCAAGCAGGTACTCGTGTTGCTCACGGATGGCGCCAACACCGCCGGCCGAATCGATCCGTTGAAGGCGGCGGAACTGGCCGCAGCAAACGACCTTCGCATCTACACCATCGGCATTGGTGCCGAGCGAATGGACATTCCGTCCTCGCTGACGGGGCGAATCCAGCGCGTCAATCCGTCCACCGATCTCGACGAGCAAACGCTGCGATCGATCGCCGAAATGACTGGCGGCACCTATTTCCGTGCCACCGACACGCGCACGCTCGAAGAGATCTACCAAAAGTTGGATGAGCTCGAACCGGCCGCCAGCGACGAACAGGGCTATCGGCCAGTCATCGATTTGTATGTCTGGCCACTCGCTGGCGCGCTGGCGGTGCTTGCGATTGTCGTTCTCGCGCAAACCGCCAAAGCGTTCACGTCACGGCAGGGAGCTGCGCACTGATGGACATCGGTGGCGTCTATTTCATTCGACCTTGGTGGCTCGTCGCATTCGTGCTGATTCCCTGGTTCGTTTGGGTTTTGCTGCGCGGCTCTGGTGACCAAGGCGGTTGGTCGAACGTCGTCACCGATGCGCTGAAACCCTACGTGCTCGTCGGCGACGCGGCGAGCAACCGCCAGCGGGGCCTGCTGATTTTTCTCGCGCTTACGCTGGCCTTGCTCGTCATCGCGCTGGCCGGACCGAGCTGGCGCCAACAGCTAACGTCCTTGAATCGCGGTGGCGATCCGTTGGTCGTCGCGCTCGACTTGTCGCGCTCCATGAACGTTGCCGACCTGTCACCGAGTCGCCTGGCACGCGCCAAAATCAAACTCCTCGAATTGCTGGAACGCCGCGCCGGCCGTGAAACGGCGCTGGTCGTTTATTCGGGCAACGCGTTTACGGCGGTGCCGCTCACTGACGATGGCGACACGATAGCGGCGCTGGTCAATTCACTGTCGACCGACATCATGCCGAGTCGCGGCAGCTACCCGGCGGCGGCCATCGACAAGTCGAAGGCGTTATTGCTGCAGGCCGGTCACAGCAGCGGCGGGGTTCTGCTGATTACCGACGGTGGCTATTCGCCGGCTGCGGGCGAGGAGGCGAGGCGGCTCGTTAGCGATGGTTTCGTGTTGTCGGTGCTCGGCGTCGGTACGGCGGACGGTGGGCCGGTGCCCGCACCTGACGGCGGTTTTGAGACCGACGCAGCAGGGCGGGTTGCGGTCGTATCCCTCGAGGAGCGGGACCTGAAGCGGCTTGCCGCCGCGGGCGGTGGCTTGTACGTGCGCCTGCGTGTCGATGACCGTGACATTGAACGATTGCTCGATGCGACCGCCAGTGCCTTCGGCACGGTGGCTACCGAGCAGTCGGTTGAGTATCGCGCGGATGGCGGCATCTGGTTCGTGCTGGCGCTGGTGCCGCTTGCCGCGCTGGCATTTCGACGCGGCTGGGTATTCGTGATCGTTGGCGCAATGTCCATCACGCTCACAGGCACCGCTGAAGCGTTCGAATACGCTGATCTCTGGACCACGCAGGAGGCTCGTGCGCACCGCGCACTAGAAGAAGGTGAGTACGAGTCCGCCGCTGAGCTCACCGACAACTCCGAGCGGCTCGCGGCAGCGCTCTACCGGAATGGTAATTTCGACGCCAGCGCCCGTACGCTCGACAACGCCGCGACGGCACGCGAGTTCTACAATCGCGGCAACGCGCTCGCTCGCGGCGGCAAATTCGCCGAGGCGATCGCCGCGTACGACGCGGCGCTCGATCTCGAGCCGGGCCACGACGATGCGACGTTCAATCGCGATCTCGTCGCCGAAGCCAAACGCGCCCAAGAAGAACAGGCGCAGGGCGATCAGTCGTCGCAAAACGGTGGCGGTGGCGGCGAGTCCAGCAGCGACTCGCAAGGCGGCTCGTCGCAGCAATCGGATGGCGAACAGCAAGATCGCAACGATTCGCAAGACCAAGCCAACAATGCCAATGGGGACGGCCAAAGCAACGACGAGGACGCCGAGCCGCGCGATCCGACCGAAGCGGAGCAGCGCGCACTCGACGAATTGCGTAAAGCCATGCAGGAGGAGCAGCGTGCGGCGCAAGCAGACGATTCGCAGTCGGGTGAACCGACGAGCGCACAGCGAATGGCGATGACCCCTGCCGAGCGCACCCAACAAGAAATCGAGCAAGCGATGGAGCAATGGCTGCGCCGCATCGAGGACGATCCGGGCGGCCTGTTACGACGGAAGTTTCAGCGTCAATATCGGCTGCAGGGTCGCGATCAGGACGGCCGCAGCCTGTGGCCAGACAACGAGGATGAGCCATGGTGACGCGGAGTCTCCTGACCGTACTGCTGCTGCTGACAGCCGTGCCGGCACTCGGCAAGGTCGTCGCGAGCATCGACCGGGCCATGATCGACGCGAATGAGTCGTTCAACCTAAGCGTCTCGGTCGACAATATGCGCAGCGTCGAGCCGGACATCAGCGTCGTGCTCGAGGACTTTGAAGTGTTGGGCTCGCAGGAAAGCAACAACACGCGCATTTTCAATGGCGAGATTACCCAGCAGCGATTGTTCACGTACCAACTCATGCCGAAGCGCGAAGGCGTGCTCGAGATTCCGGCGATCACGGTCGGCCAAGAGTCATCGACACCGCTGTCGATCACCGTTCGTGCCCCCGACACCACGAGCGCCGCCGGCCGCGACATATTTGTTGAGGCGGCCGTAGATCGCACGTCGACGTGGGTTCAGGCGCAGATCATTCTGAGCATTCGCGTTTATCGCGCGGCGCTCGTGCGACAAGATTCGTTGCGCGACCCGACGTTCGACGGGCCGGAGGTGCTGATCCAGCGATTCGGTAAGGATCGGAGTTTTTCCAAGCAAATCGACGGTCAGACGTACGACGTTTTCGAACGTCGGTTTGCGTTGTATCCGCAGGCTAGCGGCGAACTCACGATTGGCGAATTCGTTTACTCCGGACGCATTTGGCAACGCAGCCGTTTGTCGAGTCGGCGTTTGTTTCGATCCGAACCGCTTCAGGTAGAAGTGCAGCCCATACCGCCGCCGCCCGCCTTGTTTCCAGATGCGGCTTGGTTACCGGCGTCAGACGTCCGCCTCGAGCAACGCTGGAATCCGGATTCTCGCGAGTTCGCCGCCGGCGAGCCGGTGACGCGTGAGCTGCGTTTGTCGGCAACGGGGTTAATGGCAAGCCAACTGCCGCCGTTGAACCACCCGGCACAAGACGGTGTGCGGGTCTACCCGGACCAGCCGGAACTCACCAACTTGCAATCGGAGCGCGGCTTGGTGGGTCAACGCGTCGAGCGCTATGCCGTCATCGCGTCCCAAGCCGGGCGTTACGACGTTCCCGCCATGCGCCTGCCGTGGTGGAACGTCAATGAGGGCCGTTGGAACGTTGCAGAACTGCCGGCCGTCGAGCTGAGCGTCGCGCGTCCGCCGGATGCAGAGCCAGAACCCGTTGCTGGTACGGCAGCGCCTATCGGGCAGGCCGCGGCTAGCGTTGCAGCGGTTGCCTCGGCGCGGCCATGGCAATGGGCAACGGCAAGCGTCGGTGGCTTGTGGGTGCTGACCGTGCTGGCCTGGTGGCTAAGTCGTCGCAGCAAGAACCGACCGGCGCACCGCAAAACGCTGGATCCTGCTCGACTGGGCGAACGGCGTCGGTTGTTGCGCGATGCCCGCCGCGCAGCGGAACGCGAAGATTTCCCAACGGCGGCGGCGAGTCTTCGGAATTGGGCGGCGCTCGAGTTCGGCGGCGGTCCGTGGTCGTTGTCGAGTATCGCTGCAAGGCTCGATGCGCCAGCCGCAGACGCTCTGCGGGTGCTGAACCAGACACTCTACGGCCGCGGCGGACCGCAACCGTCGGCAGCGGCGCTCGGTCGGGCGATTGGTTCGCTGTCACAGCTGCCCGGCTCGTCGGCGTCCAGCGCCGGCGCCGCCAGTGGACTTGCGCCGCTGTCTCCGTTGCCGTCGAACGAAGCGCAGTAATCGGGTGGCTGGCCATGTCGCCAGCCGCTACTGTCGCGTCCATGAGCATATACAAGGCCAGTTCTACCGCGCGTCTTCGTGACGATGACTACCAACGCATTGCCGCCGCTATTCGGTGGATCGATACACACGCCAGCGAGCAGCCGAGCAGCGCCGATATTGCCGCTGCGGCGGGTCTCAGCGAAGCGCATTTTTCGCGGCTGTTCCGTCGCTGGGCTGGTATTGCACCCGGTCGCTACTTGAAACACCGCACACTGCTTGCGGCCCGCGCTGCACTGGATCGCGGCGCGACTGTGCTCGACGCGGCGTTGGACAGCGGTTTGTCCGGGCCGGGTCGCTTGCACGATCTGTTTGTGTCGATCGATGCGCTATCACCCGGTGAATACAAACAGGGCGGCGCCGGCCTGCTGCTGCGCTTTGGCGAGGCCAAAACGCCGTTCGGGCCCGTTTTTCTTCTGCGCAGCGCGCGGGGCATCGTCGAGCTTGGGTTTTGCGGTGCGCGCAGCGCCAATGCGATGTTGGATGACGCCGCGATGCGTTGGCACGCGGCGGAATTCATGCCGGACGAGACGGCGCAAGCGACCGTTGACCAGGCTTTTTTCGGCGATCAAACGGGACTCGTGCTGAATCCGGTCGGAACCAATTTTCAGCTCAAAGTCTGGCAAGCGCTGTTGACGATTCCACCGGGCGCGGCGTTCAGCTACGCCGACGTCGCGACACTTCTCGGCAAGCCGAGCGCGTCACGGGCGGTCGGGAATGCGGTCGGCGCCAATCCCATCGCGTTCTTGATTCCGTGTCACCGCGTACTGCGAGCGAACGGCGGGCTTGGCGGCTACCGCTGGGGCCCCGAGCGTAAATCAATCATGCACGCATGGGAGCACTGTCAGGCGCTCGCAACGACCAACTGACCCTTGCATTACGCTCGACGGGCCGCGATAGTCACCGGCGGCTGGCGCACCGACGGACGTAGAGTCTAAAGGCCGCGTAGCGACGGCCAGCCCTTCATCTCGAGCTTGCCGCGTGCCGCTAGGTCACCTACTCGTTATCGCGCTGGTCAACGTGATTTGGGGCACGAATCTCGTGCTCACCAAAGTTGCGTTGCTGGAACTGCCGCCGCTGACATTCGCAGCGCTACGGTTTGCGTTAATCCTCGCGGTGCTCGCGCCGTTGTTGAAGCCCGTGCGCGGCGAAATGGGCAAGGTCATGCTCACCGGGCTGACCATGGGTGCGCTGCACTTTACGTTGATTTACGTCGGACTACAGCGGGCGGAAGACATTGCGGGTATTGCGATCGCAACCCAGTTGTACGTGCCGTTCGCCACTATTTTGTCCATCTTGTTTCTCGGCGAACGGATCGGTTGGCGGCGCACGCTCGGCATATCACTGGCCTTCGGCGGCGTCGCATGGATGAGTTTCGATCCTAAGGTCTTCGCCGATCTCGATGCCCTCGTGCTGGTGTCGGGCGGGGCGATGATGGGCGCTGCCGGCACGATCATGATGAAGCGTATCCGCGGCGCTCGCGTGTTTCAGCTCCAAGCGTGGATTGCGGCAGTGTCGTTTCCACTGCTGACGATCGCGAGCGTCGTCTTTGAAACTGGGCAACGCGAGGCGCTCGTTGCGGCGCCTATCCATGTTTACGCAATTCTTGTTTTCTCGGCACTCGGCGCAAGCCTGATCGGCCACGGCGGTATGTATTGGTTGCTGCAGCGCCATGACGTCAGTGTCATTTCACCGACGACCATCGCATCGACTTTTATCGGCATCGGCCTCGGTGTGGTGTTGCTGAACGAAGTCTTGACGTTGGAGGTCGTCATCGGCGGCGCCATTTCGTTGCTGGGCGTGTTGATCGTGGCGCTGCGTCAGCCGCGCCGCGGACCAACGCCGCCGGCTGCCATGCCGCCCATACTGCCGCGCCGACAGCGTCGTTGAGCGCCGCTATACTCCGCGCCATGTTTAAGAACGCCGCTGTAGTTTCACTCGATCTCGACGACACGCTGTGGGACGTCGGTAACGTCATTCGTCGTGCGGAAACCGAGGTCGGCCGGTGGCTGGCCGGGAATGCGCCAGCTATGGCCGAGTACCTGCGCGATGCTGGCGTCACGGCGCTGCGCGCCGATATCGTCGCTCAGCATCCTGACAAAGCGCACGATTTCGGTTTCGTCCGTCGGGCGATCTATCTGCAAGCAGCGGCGGCGACGGGCCAGTCGAGCGCGACCGCTGACGCAGCTTTCGCTGAGTTTCATCGTTGGCGAAACACCGTCGATCTTTTCGGCGACGTTGCAGCGGCATTGGCCGCGCTAGCGGCGAGCTACGACCTCATTGCAGTCACCAACGGCACAGCCGATCTTGCGCTGGTCGGTATCGACGAGCACTTTGTCGACTCAGTAACCGCGGCCCGCGCTGGCGCCGCGAAACCGCACCCGCAAATTTTCGAGCTTGCTGCCGAATTGATCGGCCAGCCGCCGGAGCGTTTCGTGCATGTCGGCGACGATCCGCACCTCGACGTCGACGGCGCGCGCCAGGTCGGCATGCAAACGGTTTGGGTCAACCGACCCGGTGTCGACTGGCCAGCGGATCTTGCGCCTCCCGATGTCGCGGTCGCCGATCTCGCCGAGCTAGCTGAGGTCATGGGTGCCGGCTGAGCAACGCGCGGCTGTG
Organism: Pseudomonadota bacterium; assembly: GCA_038534295.1. Lineage (GTDB taxonomy): Bacteria > Pseudomonadota > Gammaproteobacteria > Steroidobacterales > Woeseiaceae > JBCAXA01. The sequence goes on along the minus strand of JBCAXA010000004.1, from coordinate 163,140 downwards.
CTACCACCGGCGATCATTTTCGTGCCGGGGATGAAGCCTAAGCCGCCACCGCCGCAGCATCGGCACGAGGTCTGGCGCTGCCTGCTCGAGGGCATCCGTCGGGTCGATCCGGCCTTTGGCGCCGTGCTCGGCCATCACGAAGACATTCTCGAGCTCGCCGCATGGACTCATCTTTTCTACGACGAGTTTCGCGATATCGGTCTCGATCAACCGTCGATCGAGGCCGCGCTGGCCCAACCCGCGCCGACCGAGGACGATCGACGCGAGGCGCGTTCGCTACGCAATCGAATGCTGCGCGCGTTCTATCTCATGGGCGACATGGTGCCGTTTCTCATCCCGAGATTGGCCGGCGAAAACATGCGGGTCACGCTGGGCGACGTGCGACGCTACGCTCGTAACGAAGACAATATCGGTCGCAGTATTCGCCGTAACTTGCGCTTGCCGCTGCGCAAAGCCTGGCACTCGCACCGCAAAGTTCTGTTGATCGGCCACAGCCTTGGCTCGGTCATTGCGTGGGACACGCTTTGGGAGATGTCGCGCGTCGACGGCGTCGGTGGCCATGTCGATCTGTTTCTGACGATTGGCAGTCCACTGGGCCAAAACGTTATTCAGCGCAATCTCAAAGGTGCCCGCGAGCACGGCCGACGCCGGTATCCGTCCAACGTTCGGCATTGGGCCAACGTCAGTGCGGTTGGCGAGCTGACGGCGCTCGATCATCAATTTGCGAACGACTACGCCGAGATGTTGCGATACGGTCTGGTCGAGACGCTCGTGGATTTTCGTGTCTACACGCACTACCGCCAGGACGGCGATTTGCTCGTGCACAGTGAATACGGCTATTTGCTGGCGACCGAGACCGCCACGCTGATCGGCGAGTTTCTAAAATCGCACTGGCCACAAGAGGACGCCGCGCGTGCGGCGCCACCGGCGGCCGGGCAACTCACAACTTCGGTCGAATAACGACGTCGATACGCCGGTTGCGCGCGCGACCCTCGGCGGTTTCGTTGTTCGCCACTGGCTGCGTTTCGCCGTAGCCGATCGCGGTCATGCGATTGGTCGGGATGCGCATGTTGGAAACCATGTACTGCATGACTGATTCGGCGCGCGACTGCGACAGAGCCAAATTGGTCTCGTCGCTGCCGTAAGAGTCCGTGTGTCCTTCGATGATCAGATCGCTGCGCGGGAAGATATCGATAGCGCGCTCAACTTTCTGGAGTAGCGGATAGTTCTGCGACGACACGTCAGCGCTGCCGCTCGCGAAATTGAGACCAACCAGGCGCAGCGTCACGTCGTTGCCGTTACGAAACACCAGCGCCTCGTCACGCACAAACATCTGTTCGACCTGCACGAATTGCTCGCGCGCTCGGGCTTCCCGTTCGAGTCGTTGCATCAATGCCTGACGTTCTTCGGTAGCGCCGCCCAGTTTTTCGTCGAGCAGGCGGATTTCCTCCTGCAGTTCGGCGACCCGCGTGGTCGCGTCAGCCAGATCCTGCGCCATGCTCTGGTTTTGCGCGATCAGGTCTTCGACGAGCGTGGCAAGTTCCGCGCTGAGGTCCGCAGGTCCCGCGGCCAGATCGGGAACGACATCGGCCGCGCCCGCAATAGCGATCAGCGGCTTCTCCCAAGCGAGGACCAGGTCTTCGGTCGTCATGCGTTTGTCGTTGACGTTGCGGACCAATTCAGCCAGATAGATTGCGTGTCGGGCTTCATAGTTCGCTTGCTGCGCGAGGCTACGCGGCAAGTCGGTATCGTAGCGGTTTTCGTTGAGTTCTTTTTCGGCACGCTGTAGCAGCGAGCGCGCTCTGTCCAACGTCACCGGAGCATAGCGCTCGACGCGGGCCCGATCCGCATCGGCAAGCAGACGCCGCGTCTCGCTCAAGTAGCGCGTCTTGATCGCGCCGAGTTCGGCGTCTCGATAAAGACTCTCCGCTTCGCGTTTGGCCTTCTCGGCACCGCGAAGATCGCCGCGCTCCATTTCTCGTACGGCCGTGGCGAATCGCAGTTCAGCATCGTCCCAGATCGGCTTCGACAGCGTCGGTGCATCGGCAGTGCGGGCGTCCTGGCGGGTCTTAATGACGCCGGCTAACGAGGCACGCGCAAGTTCAGCCGCTTCGGTGGCGTCGCGATAGAGATCCTCGGCCCGCGCAATTCTCTCTCGTACGGTGTCGATGTTGCGGCCGCGCCGTAACGCCTGTTCGGCCGACTCGAACGCCTCTGTGGCCCGTTCCCACGTTCTCGGCGCCAGCGCCTCCGCTTCTGCTGCGGTTGCCGCTGTACGCGCGTTGTCCGCAGCACGAAACAACGTATCGCGCAATTCCTGCGCAGTCGCAAGCGAGGCGACCAAGGACAACAAAACAAAGGCCAGTGTGACCGGTACACGCATAGTTGTGACTTCCTTCGTAACCGCGCGCAATTATGCCCGATGGTGCGTAAACGGGCGCGTCAGCGTAGACGATGCGCTATTTGCACGTGCGACTCTGGAACGTCGATCACAGTTCCGGTGCCGATTGCTGCGGCGCAACAAGATCTTGATCGCTGATCTGTGCGGCCCTTCACAGTAGCTTCAGGTTCAAACCAGTACAGTCGACCCATGGCTGCAAAGTACTACACACAGTTTCTATTGACCGACGCGCAGTATGCGGACGGCAATGAATTCAGCGGAATTGTCGAGTTAAGTCGTGCGCCGGCACGCGAACTCGAACCGCAATATATTGAAGGTCTTCTGGCAAGACAGTTTGAGCTCGACGCCGATAGCGTGCAGCTCATTAGTTGGTCCCGTCTGCACTGATCCGCGGACAGTATGGTTCTCCCCCGACCTCGCCCGGCATCGCCGGGCATTTTTTTATCCGCGGGCAACGCACCGTCGCCAGGTTCTGATAACTCACGTGTGCCAGGCGATCTTGTAACCGGCGTGGCGACGAATGTTCATGACGCCAGCCGCAAAGATTAGATACTGCCCTTTGACGCCCACCAACTCGCTTTCGATGGCCGGCACTTTGTCGAGCGTTAGCGATCGGACCTTCACCGGATATTCCTCGACCGGGTAGCGAATAGAGACGGCGTCGTGGTCACTCAGCCGAACCAACGACTCGGCGCCGAACTCGCGGTTGAGATCGTCAAAGTCGTCGCTAGTCGCCTCGTACAGCGCGTCGCGTTTCGCGGCGAGATCGACCGCTTCGGGCTCCCCGCGCAACATCCGTCGCCAGTCGGTCTTGTCATTGACGTGCCGCGCGAGCGCGACTTCGATCAAGCCCGCAATACGCCGGGTTCGCGCTGCCGCTATCGGCAGCGCGCCGGCAGCTCCTTGGTCGATCCAGCGTGTGGGAATCTGGCTGCGTCGCGTAATACCGACTTTGACGCCCGATGAGTTTGCGAGATACACCACATGCGGTTGCATGCAGTTCGCATCACCCCAGTCCGGCTCGCGGCACGTGCCTAGATGATAGTGACAGGTGTCTGGCCGCACGATGCACATGTCGCAACGCGCGAGGCGCTGCGAGCACGGAAAGCAATGTCCCTGGCTGTACGACTTTTTGGTCTTACGGCCGCAGTTGATGCAATTGATCTCACCCAGAAACTCCAGCCGCACGCGCTTGCCGATACTCGGGTTGACGTCTATGTGAGTCTCGCCGAGGAGCAGCTGATAGCGAACCGGGTCGGCCAGTTCGACAGGCATTTTGCGCAGGTTACCGGTATTGCTCATCGGCGATTCTCGTGTGTGGTGTTCAGGGTTCGTTGAGTCGGCGGCCGTGCGGACCGGCCACGAGCGTGAGAGAATAGCAGGCTGTGTTCCGACAAGGTTGTTACCGATGAAGTCCTCCGCCGGCGAATTCCGCGGCATACCGATCGTGCCCAGCGGTTCGAAGTATCGTACCGACAGCGGTTTTTCGGCCATCAAGAATGGCATCAAAACGCCGCGCGAGATCGTTGAGTCGAAGGCCGGGCCGAAGCCTAAATGGCTGCGTGCGAAATTCCCTGGTGGTCAGAAATTCGGTGAGGTCCGCCGCACGGTGAACGAACATCGGCTTGCCACTGTTTGCGCCGAGTCGATGTGTCCGAACATCGGCGAGTGTTGGAACGCCGGCACCGCCACGATCATGGTGCTGGGCTCGGTGTGCACACGAGCCTGTCGGTTTTGCGCGGTGGATACCGGCAATCCGAACGGCTGGATCGATGCCGAGGAGCCGGCCAATACGGCACGGGCTGTCGAACTCATGGATCTCAAGTACGTCGTGCTGACGTCCGTAGACCGTGACGATCTCGCCGATGGCGGTGCGGCGCACTATGCGGCGTGCATTCGGGCTATTAAGGAGCTGCGACCGCAAACGGCGGTCGAGGCGCTAACGCCAGACTTCCAGGGCCGGCACGCGGCCATCGAAACCCTGGTCGATTCAGGGCTCGAGGTTTTTGCCCAGAATGTCGAAACCGTCCGTCGACTGACCCATCCCGTGCGTGACCCCCGCGCGTCGTACGAACAAACCCTCGACGTACTCGCCTACGGCAAACAGCATCGCCCTGACGTGCTGACGAAAACGTCGCTGATGCTCGGTCTGGGTGAAACCGACGCTGAGATCGACGAGGCCCTTGACGATCTGCGCGCAGCGAAGGTCGACATTGTGACCTTCGGCCAGTACCTGCGGCCGACCCCGGCCCATTTGCCGGTGGAGCGTTACGTAACGCCGGATGAATTCGAACACTGGCGCGATCGCGGACTCGAGCGCGGTTTTCTCGAAGTGGTCTCCGGGCCTCTGGTCCGTTCGAGCTATCGCGCAGAGCGCGTCCTCGAACGCAACAACGTCGGAATCGGCTGATCACGGCAAATCGATGGAGTTCTTATACGATTACGGCCTGTTTCTGGCGAAGACGGGCACCGTCGTTGCGGCGGTTGCGGCCATCGCCGGCATCATCGTCGCCGCATCGAAGCGCGGGGCCGCACCCGATACGCTGGAGGTAGAAAACCTAAACCGGCATTTTCGCCGACTTGGCGACACGCTGAAGCGCGCGATGGCAAACAAGGCCGCCGCGAAGGCGCTATCCAAGCAGCGTAAGCAGGAAGCGAAGAGCGCTTCGAAGTCGACGGAATCCAAACCTAAGCGATTCGTCATCGACTTTAAGGGTGACTTACGCGCGAGCGCTACCGATGCATTACGCCACGAGGTGAGTGCGGTCATTGCTGCTGCCGATGAGGGAGATGACGTCATTGTTCGCCTGGAAAACTCAGGCGGCGTCGTACACGAACACGGGCTCGCCGCATCGCAGCTGAAACGCTTGCGCGATGCCAGCATCCCGCTCACCGTCGTTGTCGACAAAGTAGCGGCCAGCGGCGGCTATTTGATGGCCTGCGTTGCGAATCGCATCGTGGCCGCGCCGTTCGCCATCCTCGGTTCAATCGGCGTGCTCGCCCAGCTGCCGAACTTCAATCGATTGTTGGACAAGCACGGCGTCGACTTCGAGCAGATTACGGCCGGCAAGCACAAACGCACTGTCACAATGTTCGGGCGCAACACCGACGAAGATCGCGCCAAGCTGCGTGAAGAGCTCGAAGACATTCATACGCTCTTCAAAAGCATGGTTGCCGACTATCGGCGAGAGCTCGACATCGACGCGGTTGCCACCGGCGAATACTGGTACGGATCGCGCGCCCTCGATCTAAAACTCGCCGACGAGCTGTCGACCAGCGACGAGTTACTCGCCAAGAGCGTTGACGACTACGACCTCTACAAGGTGCACTACCGGCTGAAGCAGCCGCTGGGTCGCAAATTGATGCAGGCGGCCGACGGCCTGCTGGGTCGGCTGGGCTTAGGTCAGCTCTGAGAAGTTCCAGATTACGCCGGCGAGGGTGCCAGCCAACAGCACGATATTGGCGACAAACCCGAGCAGGAATCCTGGCCCTCGATTCTCGCCGCGCGAATAGCGACGCTGGTAGATGATGCGGCCTATCAGAAACACCAGGCCCAGCGCCGCGGCACCCACTGGATCGATGTACGTGGCAAAGAGAAACAGTGACGGTACGAAGACGATGAGCTGCTCGAGCGAGTTTTGCTGAATACGCAAAGCGCGCTCAAACTCGGGTGCGCCGGTGGTTGCCGGAGCAGGGACGCCGTAAATCCGTCGCGCGCGCCCAACAGAGAGCAGGACAAGAATGTAGTTCGCCAGATTCAAAACGGCGACGATTGCGACGAATTTCATGAGATTTTAGTGGGTTATCAGCCGCAGGGAGTCTAGCCGATGCCTGCCGCTCCGCCTAGATCAACGGAACTCCATGCGTTGCGTCGAGGTCGGAGAATTAGGTACCGTCTTTCCTGACTCGACCAGCCCAACGGCTACGGGAACCAAGATCATGCTGCGTAAGTTGCTCCTCTCGCTGTTTGTCACGGCCGCCCTTATCGCGACCAGCGCCTGTTCAACGTCTCCGACAGGCCGACCGCAGGTGCTCATTGGCTCGAAACGCGATCTTGACGCGCAGGGGCGCTGGGCATTCCGCGAATTTAAGAAAGAAGCGCCGTCCGTTACGCACGGCCCGACGATCGACTACGTTACCTGTGTAACCAACAACATCCTCGATCAGATCCCCGAAAAGGAATTCAACGCCAGGGATTGGGAGCTCCTGATCGTCGACGTGCCGCAGACCAACGCCTTCGTCTGGCCGGGCGGTAAGATCGTCGTTTACACCGGCATTTTTCAGGCCGCACGAAACCAGCACCAGCTCGCAGCCGTGCTCGGCCACGAGGTCGCTCACGAGATTGCCAACCATCCGTTGGAGCGGCAGTCAAATCAGAAAGTCTCGCAGTATGGTGTGGCCGTGGCCGGCGCCGTTGTCGCCGGGGGCGCTCCCAGCTATAACGCCGCGCGAGCTACCTATACCGCGCTGGGGTATGCCGCGCAGCTCGGTTTCATGCTGCCGTTCAGCCGAGCCCACGAGGCAGAGGCTGACGTCGTCGGTCTCCGATACATGGCCAACGCCGGGTTCGATCCGCGCGAGTCGATTCCGCTTTGGAAGAACATGGCATCAGGCAACAAAGAGCTGCCGCCTGAGCTGCTCATGACGCATCCGGCGCCCGACACGCGTATCGAAAACTTGATCGGCCAGCTCGAAACAACGCTGCCGCTGTACAACGACGCCAAGGCACGTGGGCTCAATCCGGATTGTCAGACGCCTGAGTACCTGCTCGTGCCGGCAGAAAAAGAGACCAGCGGCGAAGAGTCAATGCTCGAGCCAGGTTCCGAGAAAGAACTCAATGAGGCCGATACCGCGCCTTGATCGCCACAGCGTCATTCGCTGATCACTTTGGTCAGGGCGCTTCGGGCTACGCCGCGTTCCGACCGCACTATCCGCCGGATCTATACGAGTATCTTGCGTCGCTCGCACCAGTCGGTCGAGTCTGGGATTGCGCCTGCGGATCGGGTCAGGCAACCGCGGGTCTTGCCAACAAATTCAGCGATATCGTTGCAACCGATGCCAGTGCGCGGCAGATCAATGCCGCCGCGCCGCTGCCGGGCGTCGAGTTCCGCGTTGCGGACGCGACGGCGTCAGGCCTGGGCGATGCAAGCTGTTCGTTAGTCACGGTTGCTCAGGCGCTGCATTGGTTCGCTAGCCCGGCGTTTTTTGCCGAAGCGTGGCGAGTGTTGCAGCCGGGTGGCGTACTCGTCGCATGGTCGTATCAACTCTGTAAGGTGAGTGGTGCTGTCGATCCACTGATTGAGCACCTATTTGTTGATCTACTCGGCGACTTTTGGCCTGACGAGCGACGACTCGTCGATCGCGGTTACGCCGACATCTCGCTGCCTGGCACGAAACTCATGCCACCCGAGTTCGTCATGACGGCGGAGTGGACCGCCGAACAAATGCTCGGCTACCTCGCCACATGGTCGGCACTGCGTCGCGCCCGCGAAGCGACCGGCACCGACCCGTTGGCCCGCGTTGCGGTAGATCTCAAAAATCGTTGGCCCACGCCGACGGCCGTCGTGCGCTGGCCGTTGGTGGTGATCGCAGCGCAAAAAGTCTAATCTTTTCGGCCTGATCGGCCGACGCAAGCTGCGCTATCCGGAGTTCACCGCGCGATGCATCGATTCCTTATGACGTTCATGGCTGCGGCTATTTTGGCTGCCGGGTGCGCATTCTCGCCCGTCTCGCTGCCGCCGCCCGAGCTCGATATCGAATCCGGACTCGACTACCGCGGTTTCGATGAATCCGTCCGGCCCCAGGACAGTCTCTTCCAATTCGTCAATGGCCGCTGGCTTGCCACGACCGACATCCCGGTCGACAAGTCCAACTACGGCTCGTTTACGATGCTCGCCGACCAGTCGGACGAGCGGCTGCGCGACATCATCGTCGAGGCGGCAGAGGCCAATGCGCCGGCGGGCTCGGAGCAACGCAAGATCGGCGACTTCTATCTGAGCTTCATGGACGTAGAGCGCGCGAACGAGCTAGGTATCGAGCCCGTCGCCGAAGAACTGGCGCGCATCGACAACATCAGCAGTCGGCGCAAGCTGGCGCAATATCTCGGCCACGCACTGCGAATTCCCACCCGCACGCCCGTCGGCGTCTGGGTGGGTCAGGACTATCGCAAGCCAGACGAGTATTTGTTGAACCTCACGCAATCTGGGCTGGGGTTGCCCGATCGCGACTATTACCTCACCAACGACGAGCAATCGTTGGCGCTGCGGGACGACTACCTTCAATACCTCGATCGGTTGCTCGATCTCGCTGGACGCAAGGTTGACGAGAAACGACTGCGCGAGGTGATGTTCTTCGAAACCGAACTCGCACGCGCGCAATGGTCACGAACCGAATCGCGCGATCGCGACAAGACTTACAACAAGATGAGCCGCGATGAGATCGCTGCGCTGATCAACGGCTTGGATATGCCGGGTCTGTTCGCCGCGGCCGGCTTGGCAGAGCAAACTGCTTTCAACGTTCGCCAACCGAGCTATTTCGAGCGATTCTCCAACATTGCCGCAGCGACGCCGCTCGACGTTTGGAAAACCTACCTGACGCTCAGACTGATTAACGAAGCGGCGCCTTATCTGTCGGAGCCGTTTGCCGAGGCGCATTTTGCGTTCAATCGCCAGCGACTCTCGGGCGTCGAGTCGCCGCGACCGCGTTGGAAGCGGGCGGTGCAGTCGGTCGACGCGTTGATGGGTGAGATTGTCGGCAAGGTTTACGTTGAACGGCATTTCCGGCCCGAGGCCAAGGCTCGTATGGACGAGCTGGTCGAAAATTTGACCAGTGCATTCCGCGACGGCATCGACGATCTCGACTGGATGAGTCCGGAGACCAAGCGCGAGGCGCGAGAGAAACTCGCGCAGTTCAACGTCAAAATTGGCTATCCGGATGAATGGCGCAATTACGGCGGATTGGCAATCGATCCTCGCGAGCTCTATGGCAACGTTGCTCGCGCCGTGCGGTTTGAAGCCGACCGCGAGCTCGCCAAACTTGGCGGACCCGTTGATCGTGGCGAGTGGTTCATGACGCCGCAAACGGTCAACGCGTATTACAGTCCGACAATGAACGAGATCGTTTTTCCAGCGGCGATACTGCAGCCTCCGTTTTTTAATGTCGACGCGGACGACGCCGTCAATTACGGCGCAATCGGTGCCGTCATCGGTCACGAGATTAGCCACGGATTTGACGATCAAGGCCGCAAAACCGACGGTAGTGGACTGTTGCGAAACTGGTGGACCGATGCAGACAACGAGGAGTTTCAGCAACGCGCTGAGGGACTGGTGCGGCAATACGATGCGTTCGAGCCGCTGCCGGGCAAGTTTGTCAACGGTCGATTCACGCTTGGCGAGAACATCGGTGATCTTTCTGGTGTCACAGTCGCTTTTCAGGCATACCAGAAGTCCTTGAATGGCGAGCCGGGACCGGTCGTCGATGGCTACACGGCGGCGCAGCGATTCTTCATGGGCTACAGCCAAGTGTGGCGGCGCAAATACCGCGACAATGAACTCGAGCGGCGCCTGCTGGTCGACCCCCACTCGCCGTCGGAGTATCGAGTCAACGGAATCGTTCGCAATATCGATGCGTTTTATGATGCGTTCAACGTGGATGAGGACGACGCGCTCTACCTTCCGCCCGAGCAGCGCGTCAGAATCTGGTAGCTAGCCTATGCTTTATCGATTGTTTGGTCGGTCGACACTAACACTGCTTATCGTCGTAAGTGCGGCGTGCGTTGCGCATCGGCCGCTCGAACTTGGCGAGGCAGCCAGCGGACCGGACGATTCGGCGCGAGCGCCTCGGCCTGCTACGGCCCCGACGCTCGTCATTCGCGCCGAGGAGTCGCCGACCGACACAGAAGCTGAGGTGTCCGCGTGGGCAAATTATTTGTCTACCGGCAGCGAACGGGAACCGTTGATTGCCTTGGAATTCGTGCTGGCATCGGCAGAGCAGAACGTCGTCGGCGAACTGCAGGTTGTTCGGAGCCGATCGGAGAACACGTTTTCGGACATCGCTCGAACATTTGGGCTTGGCTACGACGAGCTCGCTAACGCCAATCCGGGTGTCGACCCGTGGTTGCCGGGCGACGCAACGCCGATCCTGTTGCCGACGCGCTTTGTATTGCCCGACGCGCCGCGCGAGGGGGTCGTGCTCAACATTGCGGCGAAAAGACTTTTCTATTACCCGACGCCTGCTGCTGGCGAGGCGCAGCGCGTCATCACGTACCCGATCGGAATCGGCCGAGTGGGCTGGGCAACGCCGGTCGGTTCGTCAAAAGTCATTGCTAAAGCGGAAAATCCGACCTGGTATGTGCCACGCTCGGTGCGCGAGGAACACCGGGCCATGGGCGATCCTCTGCCGGCGGTGGTTCCGCCCGGGCCTGACAATCCGTTGGGTCACCGCGTACTGAAGCTCGATCTCGAGGGGTATTTGATCCACGGCACCAATCAACCGTACGGCGTCGGCATGCGCGTCAGCCACGGTTGCGTGCGCTTGTATCCGGAACACATTGAAGCGCTGTACGGTGCTGTCGGGTTGGGCACTCCGGTGCACATCGTCAATCAACCGCTCTTGGCGGCGCATGACGGAGACGATCTGGTCGTGCAGGCGTATCCGGCCCTCGAGGACGACGAGCGCGACGCCGGCACACTGCATGCACCAATTACCGACAAGCTAGAGTCGCTCGCCGATGGCGTGCAGTTGCAGCGCGTGTCTGCGCGGATCAACGCATTGATCGCTGAGGGCAGCGGACTCGCGACTGTCGTGACGACCGACACCGAGCGGGCGCCGGACGAACGCTGGCCGCGTTTGGTTGCGAACAACGTTGTTGTCGACAATCCGCTGTCGGACGACGAAGTTGCCGAAGCCATGGCCCTGGCGGACGAGGCAGAAGCCATTTCGCCAAATGCCGGAGACTAGACCTGTGAAATCTTTTTTGTCGCTGACAGCAGCATGTGTCTTGCTGCACGCCATGCCGGTACTCGCGGACGTACATTCGTACGCCAACATCGCGGACTATCGTCAGCAGCGCCTGCATCTCGACCTGGCGGTCGACTTCGAGCAGTCGATCTTAACGGGCTTTGCCGAGATCGAGTTTGAGCGACTGTCGGCGGAGCGCTCGGCGCTGGTCCTCGATACGCGATCGCTGGTTATTCGGTCGGTCGAGTACGCAAAAGGCAAGCGCTGGGAACGCTTGCCGTTCGAGCTCGGTGCCGCCGACCCGATTCTCGGTCGGCCGTTGACGATCGACGTACCGGCGCGGGCGCCACGACAGTTTCGTTTGCGTATCAACTACGAGAGTCGGCCTGAGGCCAGCGGCCTGCAGTGGCTGTCGCCGCGGCAGACGGCCGGTGGCGAATTGCCGTTCTTGTTTTCGCAGTCGCAGGCGATTCACGCGCGCAGCTGGGTACCCTTACAGGACACGCCTGCCGTCCGATTTCCGTTTACCGCTGAAGTGCGAACCCCGCCGGGTATTCGCGCCGTCATGGGAGCGGGCAGCGCAGAGGTTGATCTTGAGTCCGGCCGTTATACGTTTGACATGCCGCAGCCCATTCCGTCGTATTTGCTCGCCATTGCCGCCGGCGATCTGGAGTTTCGCGCGATCGGCGAGCGGACCGGGGTCTTTGCCGAACCGAGCGTGCTGGCGAGCGCAGCGCACGAGTTTGCCGACACCGAGCGAATGCTCGAGGTTAGCGAGCAGCTATTTGGTCCGTACCGGTGGGGTCGCTACGACCTGTTGATTTTGCCGCCGTCGTTTCCGTTCGGCGGTATGGAAAACCCGCGACTCTCGTTTATCACGCCAACCGTGCTTGCCGGTGACCGCAGCCTGGTTGCGCTGATTGCGCACGAACTCGCGCACAGTTGGTCCGGCAACCTCGTGACCAATTCGAGTTGGCGGGACCTTTGGTTGAACGAAGGTTTCACGGTGTTCCTCGAGGCGCGCATCATGGAAGCGGTCTACGGCGAGCGCCGCCGCCGCATGGAAGAGCGTCTTGGCTATGAAGATCTGATCGCGAATTTCGCGACCCTGGCGCCCGAAATGCAGCACCTTGCCGTCGATCTGACGGGAGAGGATCCGGATCTCGTTTTCTCACAGGTGCCGTACGAAAAAGGTCGCCTGATGCTGGTTTGGCTCGACCGCGCGTTTGGACGGGATACGATGAACCGGTTCTTGACCGACTATTTCGACCACTTCGCGTTTCGCAGCATTGCGACGGAGGATTTTCTCGCTTACGTCGATGAGCATCTGCTGGCGAAGTATCCGGGCCGAGTATCGCGGTCTGAGCTCGAACGTTGGATATTTACACCGGGACTGCCGGACCTCGCGGTCTTGCCGTCCGCCGACGTGTTTACCCGGATTGACGATGCGCGCGCTGGCTTCCTGGCTGGGTCGCTGGCTGCGGAGAGCATCGACACGGCCGATTGGTCGACGCAAGACTGGTTGTACTTTCTCAACAACTTGCCGGAGCAGCTCTCCGCCGAACAGCTTGCCGAGCTCGACGCCGCGTTCGAGCTCACGACCGCCGGCAACAATGAGATTGCGCACAGCTGGTTGAAGATGGCCATCCGCAACGACTATCGACCTGCTTGGCCGCGTCTCGAGGAGTACCTACTGACGATTGGCCGCAACAAACTCGTGCGACCGTTGTACACCGAACTCATGCGCACCGAAGCCGGTGCCGAATTTGCACGCGACGTGTTTTTGCGCGCCAAACCCGGTTATCACCCGCTGACGATTACCGTCAACGAACGAATAGTCTTCCCGGAGACCTCGTAGCCCGCTGTGCGTGACTGGTTGAAAGTCATGCTCGAGGAAATCGAGCGAAAAAGACGCGAGGCGGACGAGCCGGACAAACGCCCGCCCCCGTCTCAACCGACGGACAAGCCGTCGGAGCCGCCGGACGACAAATAAGCGAGTTCGGCCGGGACAACCGTCGGCGATACGCCATAGCTCGGCAATGACGGCGTCTTACCGGCATAGGTGTTCCAAAAAAGGGTTGGCCCGCCTGCGTCGGCGAGCGTTGCCAGCAGCGCCGCGAACGCCTTACCGCTGTAAGTGTTCTCGAGGGTGAGTCCGGCATTGGCGGCGACGTCGAGCGCGGCGCGACTCGCAGCGGTTGGTTTCGCGTAGCCTTTGCCAAACTGCGACTCATCAATGTCAATGCGTTGCCACCACGATCCGCAATCGAGCTGCGGGTCGATTTGCGTCAATCGTCCGCTCCAAGCATCGCCTAGTCGGCGCAAGCGCTCCGGATTGGCGATGCTGCTATCGACGACGCGTACCGCGGTGACCCGCACCGGCAAGCGCGCTAGCGCGAGCCCCAGCGCAAGGCCAATCGCCGTGCTCATTGTGCCCAAAGGTAAAACGATGCGTGTCGGCATCGGGAGCGCGCCGGCAGCGACTTGTGCGCGAAGTTCGGCGGCGGCGGCGATGAAACCAAGTACGCCCAACCACGACGAGCCACCCATCGGGATGACGGCAACGTTGCCATGCAGCGGTCGCAACGTCTCGCGCAGCGTCCGTCGTCGCTCGCCGCCGTGACCAAGGTAGGTAAGACGCGTACCCAACTTGACGTGCGCCGCGAGTGTCGCAGACGTCGCCGGCGTTCGCGCTTGCCGAGACAGAAAGGCGATGGTTCTGAGACCGAGCGCTTTGCCGTGCAGTGCCGTCGCGAGCGCATGGTTCGAGCCGGCAGCGCCAAAGGTTGCGATGACGCGACGCTCGCGTGCGATGGCGTCGGCCAACAGAAACTCGAGCTTGCGTAGCTTGTTACCACCGTAGCGTGGGTGGGCTTGCTCGTCGTGTTTGACGAAAACCGTTCCAGCGGGCGTGCGAATGGCGGAAACCGGCGTCGGGAAGTCGCCTAATGCGATGCGCGGTGTACGTGCGGCTATGGCCGGACTCAATTCTGGCAAGTAGCAAAACCCGTGCACGCAGTGAATCGTCGCCAACGCTCGCGATCTGACAAGCCTAGCACGCTGGGCGCTTGTCGCTTATTCAGAAATCGCGATAGACTCGCCTCCCACACGGCTGTTTCATATGGATATTCTTTTGGCCGTTTCTGCCGACGCAGGGATCAACGTAACCGAGCTTGGTGGCCGCGAGTCGCCAATCGTTTTTCGCCGTCAGCCGGTCATTGCCATGCTCGGTCGGACGCTGTCGGGCCCGCTCAACGAGCCGGTCTTAGTCGAGTCCGCGCAAGAATTTACTCGCTCTTTTGGTGGCCCCTGGGCTGAGTCTTGGCTGCCGGATGCCGCGCTGCAGTTTTTCGCGGCCGGCGGTCATCGCCTCGTGGTGATTCGGGTTGCCAACGGCGCGAAAGCCGCGCGCCTGGTTTTGCCGCCTGCCGTGGGCGGTTTAACGGTGGTGTCGCGTTTTCCGGGCAACAATGAATCACTGCGTGCCGACGTCGATATCGCCACGCCGGACGGTTGCATGCATATGACGCTGCAGCGTGTAGTCGCCGGACGCGTTGTCGATCAGGAGTTCTTTCAGAACTTGTCGTTGCGTCACGGCGACGAACGGAACGTGCGCACGGCGCTCAGCGAATCGCGCTTGGTTCGCGTAGCACCACCGAGCGTCGCCACGACCAATGACGATCTGCTGCCGCGCGTGACCGGGCAGCTGGTTGTCGTTAGTCAAGCCGGTTCGGACGGTTCGGCGCTCAGCGACTACGACCTCATCGGGTGCCCCGACGACGGCAGTGGGCTCTTCGCCCTCGACGCGCTCGATCAGATCGATTTCGTTTACGTGCCGCCCGAGCCTCATCTTGCGCCGCGCGGGCCGGTTTTCGAGACCGTCGCACGGCGCTATTGCGATTCGCGCTCGGCACTGCTGGTGATGGACCCCGCGGGCGACGCCGTTGATCCAGACGTAGAGCGCAGCGGTCAGGCGCCACCGGTGTTGCGCTATTGGCCGCCTGTCGTGGATCGACGCGATCGCACCCGACGCGTGCCGGTTGGCGGTGCTGTGCTGGGTGCCTTGGCAGACTACCAACGCAATAGCTATGGCGATTTCGGATTCAGTGCCGACCGAACCAGGATCGGTCGGCGTTTTCTGCCGGCGCCCGAGGTCGGTCAACGATCGCTCGGCGCGCTGACGGAGGTCGGCCTGTTTGTCCTCGCGCCACGCCGCGATCAGACTTTGGGCGTTCATTCGGCCAGCATGTATGTCCCGGAGTTCGGTTGCCGCTGCTCGCTGCACACGCTGCGACTCGTGTTGCTCATCGAGCGAGCGCTCAAGGAGTCGACTCGCTGGGTGGTTGCGCACGCCGCGGATCGTGAAGCTTGGTTGGCACTCGCATCGCAAGTCAGTCGTTTTCTGGGACGGCTCGCGCGGGCTGGTTTGATTGTGGAGCCGTATCGGGTGCGCTGTGATGCCAACACCAATGCGGCGCAGT
Organism: Pseudomonadota bacterium; assembly: GCA_038534295.1. Taxonomy (GTDB): domain Bacteria; phylum Pseudomonadota; class Gammaproteobacteria; order Steroidobacterales; family Woeseiaceae; genus JBCAXA01. The sequence continues at coordinate 147,300 of JBCAXA010000004.1, read as the reverse complement.
TACAGGGCCAGCCCGGCACGCATTTTCTCGTCAGCGTAACGCCGCGTGAGTTTGCAAGGCCGCTGACGCTCGCCGTTACGCAGGCGCCGGCCGGCGCGCACATAACGCGTGCGGCATTCAGCGAGTAGCGCGACGCTACGTGGGCAGCGCCGCGTGCGCTGGCAACTGAGACCATTGCGGCCGTCGTAGCACGATATAGCTACCTTGTTGGTTTTCCGGAGGGCGTCGCGATGAGCGACAAGCACTCCAATCTGCCTGATCTCGATCCTGCGACCCTGATTCTGGCCGGCATTTACGGTGCGTTGTTGCTGTTCCTGTTGGTCACCGTGATCGTGTCCGTGTTTTGACGACGTGGTCCGCGGGTCGGCCGACCGTTACACTCGCCGACAACGCAGTTTGAGGTAAATCGCATGCAGGCACGCTGGCAAGGCGCCGTTCTAGCCGACAGCGACAACACGGTCGTGGTCGAGGGAAATCACTACTTTCCGCCGGATTCGCTCAACCGCGACTTCCTCGAATCGAGCTCGCACACATCGGTCTGTCCGTGGAAGGGCACGGCAGAATACTTCGACGTCGTCGTGAACGGTGCGCGCAACGCCAACGCAGGGTGGTTTTATGCGCAGCCCAAAGAAGCTGCCAGCAACATCCGCGGCTACGTTGCTTTCTGGAAAGGCGTCGAGGTCACTGACTAAGGCGTCAGGTCCAGCGCCATTTGGATATCGCAACGCGCGTACGGTGATCTCGAACCGGGCACCTCGACAAACCCGAGGCTTCGATAGAGCGCGAGCGCCGGAGTCAACTTCCGATTGCTGTCGAGGACGAGACGCGTCGCCCCCATGGCGCGCGCCGCGGCGACCGCCGCGTTGCCTAAAGCACGACCGACGCCACGACCCTGCGCCGCGTCGTCGACCGCCATTTTCGCAAGCTCCACGGTGGTCTCGTCGACGCGCAGCAATGCGCAGGTGCCGATTGAATGGCCGTCTAGCTCAGCCATCAGAATGCGGCCGCCGCGTGCGATGATTTTCTCGTCGGGGTGTTCGAGCGTCGCAGCATCCGACGGCTCGATCTCGAAGTAGCGGCGTATCCATCGATAGTTCAGTGCTTTGAACGCTGCGGCATGACGTGCCTCGAAGGCGACGATTCGCGGCGTGCTTGCGTCGGTTGGTTCGCTCATTGGACCGGTTGTCTCGGGCCAGTCGCAAGGCTACATTGCCTCGAGGCAACGCTGCACCGGGGAGAATCCAATTGCAAGTCATCGCCGAAGAACTGTGTTTTGACGGCACACAAGGTGTCTACGAGCACGAATCGACGAGCTGCGCATGCCCGATGCGATTTGCCGTATTTCGTCCACGGCAAGCCAGTGCTGCAAGCCCCGTGTTGTTTTGGCTATCCGGATTGACCTGTACGGAACAGAACTTCATCACGAAAGCCGGCGCGCAGCGCACAGCGGCGGAGCTGGGCCTGGTCATTGTTGCGCCCGACACGAGCCCGCGCGGGGATGATGTGCCCGATGACCCAGAAGGTAGTTACGACTTCGGACTGGGTGCTGGTTTCTACGTCGATGCGACCGAGCAACCGTGGTCCACGCACTACCAAATGCACAGCTACATCAGCGCCGAGTTGCCGGCGCTGGTGGCCGACGCCTTCGGGCTTTCTACCGAGCGCGTCGCGGTCGCCGGTCATTCGATGGGCGGGCACGGTGCGTTGACCATGCATTTTCGTCATCCGCAGCGTTTTGTCAGCGTTTCGGCGTTTGCGCCAATCGTGGCGCCGACACGTGTGCCGTGGGGCCAAAAAGCCTTGGCAGGCTATCTCGGCGACGACCGCGAGTGCTGGTCCGACTACGATTCGTGCGAGCTCGTGCGGCGGGCGCCGACTGATGCGCATATACTGATCGATCAAGGAACCGCCGACGATTTTCTCGAACGCGAGTTGCGTACCGATTTGTTCGTTGACGCTTGTCGGGACGCCGGGCAACGCGTCACCGCGCGCATGCGCGATGGCTATACCCATAGCTACTTTTTCGTGTCGAGCTTTATCGACGAGCACCTGCGCCACCACACGGCTGCGCTGACGGCGTAGCAGGGGCGGGCAACAATGACAGCAAGCTGGATGTCGCGTATCGCTGTCGCCGTGTTGCTCGTTAGCGCGTGTCGCGCTGACGCCGACGTCGATGCGCCGATGCGACGAGCCATTGAAGCAGCTTGCGACGAGCTCATTGATCAGTACGCCATCGCTCGCGATCGCTTCGATGCGGAGTCGTACGCTGCCGTGTTTGCCGACGACGGTGTGCTCGTACTGCCGGATGCCACCTACCGCGGTCGAGCCGCGATAGCCGCGCGACTGCGGCAAGGGGCGGGCAAAACGCGCTCGCAGCATTTCATGAGTTCGCGTGAGATTCGCGTGATCGACTCACGCAAGGCAACAGGACTCGTCTATGCAATGATCTTCATCGAAGCATTGCCGCCGGCCGTATCGGCCGATCAAGCGCTGACGACGGACGGGCCGCTGGCAATCGGTGCGTACCATGACGAATATCGCCTCACCGAGCGCGGTTGGAAAATCGCGCGCCGCGAGTTTCGGACTAATTTTGTATGGGAGAACCCGTGACCAAGCCATCGCTGTATTGCTTCTCGATGCCGACCTTCAATTCCGCCAAAGCGTTACTTGCCGGCGAGGAAGCGGGTGTCGACTACGACATTGTTTTTCTCGACGCCAACACCGCCGAACATCGTCAGGAAGCTCATCTCGGGCGGCATCCGCTCGGCAAAATCCCGGCGTTGGAACACGGCACCCTGCGCTTGTTTGAAAGCTTGGCCATCGCGCGTTACTTCGACGCCCTGGCCGGCGGTCCGCTGTCATCGTCCGACCCGGCGATCGATGCCCGCATTAATCAATGGGCCGATTTCACCGTCAATCACGTGGGTCGTGCAGTCGGCATGCTGTATCTCGAAGAATTCTTGAAGCCCACGTTCCGCGGCCGTGAACCGGATCCGGATGTCGTCGCTGGCGCGCTGTCGCAGCTTGAACGCGAGCTACCGGTGCTCGATCAAGCGCTGGCCGACAGCGAATTCTTCGGCGGCGAACATTACTCGCTGGCGGATGTCGTTGTATTGGCGTACTTGCTCGATCAGCACAAATTGAGCCTGTCGACTGACCCTTACCCGAACCTCGCTCGCTGGTACACCGCTGCGCTGGCTCGACCGGCAACCGAGCGCGCGCTTGCGCGTAATCGCGGTGACGCTGTCGCATGATGCGGCGCAAGCTATCGTTGGCCGCGCCACCGACTAAACTCATCTCGCTATGACCCGACGGCGTACGCCGGCCGGCGACGCGCAGGTGCAACGACCACGCCTGCCGTTTGGCGAGACGTACGCGGCCAGCCAGCGGGCCGAACAGCGACCGCTGTCGTGACCGTGCGACCGGCGATCGTCGTGCTGGATCAGCAATCGCTCGGCCCGAGTCTGTCCTTTCGCGCTCCGGCTTTCGAGCACGAGTGGATCGCCTACGACGCGACACGGCAGGATGAAATTGATGCGCGCATCGACGGCGCGCGCATTGTCATCACCAACAAAGTACCGCTCGACGGTGCGCTCATTGCAAGGCATCCGACGCTGCAGTTGATCGCCGTTGCCGCCACCGGATATGACGTCATCGATGTCGCTGCAGCGACCGCGAACGATGTCGACGTTGTCAACGTTCGGCGCTACGCCGAGGATTCCGTGCCCGAGCATTGTTTTGCGCTCATACTGGCCTTGGTTCGCCAGCTGCCGGCGTATCGACGCTCATTACCCACCGGCGCCTGGCAACGCAGCGGTGAATTTTGCTATTTCGAAGGTCCGATGCAGAGCTTGGCCGGCAAGACGCTAGGCCTTATCGGCTACGGCTCCATCGCGCGCCGCGTCGCGACTATCGCTCGGGCGTTCGAGTTGCAGGTCATTGTGAACACGCGCAGTCCGGATGCGGACTCGACGGACGTCGAATTCGTTGCCTTGGATACGCTTTACCGCCGAGCCGATGTCGTCAGTCTGCATTGCCCGCTAACCGCTGCGACCCGCGGTCTCATCGATGCAGCGGCGCTGTCGCAAATGCGAACGGGGGCAATATTGATCAATACCGCGCGGGGCCCGTTGCTCGATGACCGAGCGGTCGTCAAGGCACTCGACAGCGGGCAGCTTGGCGGCCTAGGAGTCGATGTCCTGTCGGTCGAGCCACCGCCGGACGATCATCCGCTGCTGGCGCTCGCCGAACGCGACAACGTTATCGTCACGCCGCACATCGCATGGGGTGCGTTGGAGGCGAGACAGCGCCTTGCCGATCAGGTCATCGACCTGATCGATGCGTGGGCGGCCGGGCGACCGCGACATCTACTGGGACGATCCGCATGATCTGCTCAGCGGTAGAAAACGTGCGAGCCTATCGCAGCCGTGCGCACACGCTGCACGCGCCACGGTTCCGCCATACCGCGCGCATGGAAGAACAGCGCGCCACCGGTCGCATCGCGCGGCGGATTTGCGACCCAACGCGCCGCGAGGGTTCGTAGCTTCGCGTACGCGTCGCGATCGCGCGGGCGATCGCTCTTGCCGTCGCACCACCACGAAAATTGGCAGGGCGGCAATTCGCCGCCGTCTTTGACGACGGCGCATACGTTGGACGGAAACCGTGCGTCAGAGACGCGGTTGAATATCACCGCCGCAACCGCACGCTGCCCGTCCGTCGGCTCGCCACGAGCTTCGAAGTAAAGCGCTAGCGCTAGACAATCGGCCGCAGCGTCATCCGCCACTGCGGGTTGCCACGCTAGCGCGATGGCCAGTGTGAGGCTAGCGATCGTCCTCGTCATCGTCGTCGCCATCCGGAATGGCAGCGCCGACCACCTTGCCGGTGGTCTTGACGGCACCTTTCGTAACGCCGACGGCAACCCCAGTGGTGACGCCCACCGCCGTCGACACACAGCCGCCGGACAGCGCGATGGCCGTGACGAGGATGAGTAATCGGGAAAGTCGTTGCATCAATCGTTCCCTACAGCGTCTTAGCAGCGAAAACGCTAACGTCAGCACGCTAGGATCGCTGTGAGCCAGTTGGCATTTCTGGCGGTGGCGCTAGGTCCATCGGCACCCGAGAAGGATCGTCGCTCAGCTGTAGCTCGCACAGGCGCGCGTACAGCGGCGACTCGACGAGCAGCTGCTCGTGCTGGCCGGTCGCGGCGATACGTCCGTGATCCAACAGAACGATCCGGTCGGCGGTCTTGGTCGTCGCGAGTCGGTGCGCGATGATCAGCGTGGTCCGACCCTGTTTTAGCGTTTGCATCGCGTCTTGAACCAGTCGCTCGCTCGCCGCGTCTAGCGAACTGGTCGCCTCGTCGAGCAACAGAATCGGCGGGTTCTTGAGAAACGCCCGGGCGATGGCAATGCGTTGGCGCTGGCCGCCGGACAGTCGCTGGCCGCGCTCGCCAAGAAATGTCTGGTAGCGATCCGGCAGCCGATCAATAAACTCGTCGGCCGCTGCGCTGCGTGCGGCGGCGATAACCTCGGCATCGCTGGCATCGGGTCGTCCGAAGCGAATGTTCTCGAGTGCGCTTTCAGCAAACAGTGCCGTTTCCTGTGGAACGAGGCCGATAACGCGCCGTAACTCACGCGGGTCGAGATCGGCAACGTTTACGCCATCGATCGTGATGCGGCCGTGTTGCGGGTCGTAGAAGCGCAGCAGCAGCTGAAAGGCGGTGCTCTTGCCCGCCCCTGACGGGCCGACGAAGGCCACCGTTTCGCCAGCTTCGATGTCGAGCGCAAAGTCCTCGAGTGCTGGTGTCTCTGGTCGTGACGGATAATTGAAACGCACGCCGTCGTAGCGAATCGAGCCGCGCACCGGTTCCGGCAGTTTCGCCGGTTGCAGCGGTGCGGCGATCGCCGGCTCAACCGCGAGTAACTCGGCGATGCGTTCCATCGCACCGGCCGCACGCATAATTTCGCCCCAGAGTTCCGACAGCGCCGCCGCCGCGCCACCGACGAACATGGAATAGAGCACGAACTGACTGAGCAGACCGACCGTTAGCGTTCCGGACATGACCGAGCGCGAGCCTAGCCAAAGCACCAGCGTCATCGCGCCGAAGATCAGCGTTACCGCGAGCGCGGTCAGCAACGCTCGCACGCGTATGCGACGTATCGCCGCCGTAAAACTCTCGCTGATACGATCGCGAAAACGATCCAGCTGGTTGTCTTCGAGCGTAAACGCTTGGACCGTTTGGATTGCGTTCAAGGTCTCGTCGGCGAGCGCGCTCGAGTCGGCGATCTTCTCCTGCGCGGTATTCGACAGGCGTCGAATTCGTCGACCGACCGCCAGCAGCGGCACGATGATCACCGGCATCAACGCCAGCATGTATGCAGTTAGCACAATGTTGGTATACAAGAGCATCGCGAGCCCGCCGACCAACGTTAGCGTCGAGCGCAGCGCAATAGACAGTCCGGCGCCGGCAATGCTCTGGACCAGCGTCGTGTCGGTCGTGAGGCGCGACAGCACTTCGCCGGTACGAGTCACTTCGAAAAACGTGGCGTCCATCGCGACGACGCGCGCGTACACGGCGTTGCGCAAGTCAGCGACGACGCGCTCGCCGAGCCAAATGACCAGATAAAAGCGCAGCGCGGCAAACAACCCGAACAGCACGGACAGAATGAAAAAGCCGACAAAGTAGCGGTTGACCAGCGCCGTGTCGGACGCGCCAAAACCTTCGTCGATGACGAAGCGCGCAGCGATGGGCAACGCGAGCATTGCGCCGGCTGCGATCAGCAATACCGCGGCGGCGAGAACGAGACGGCCCTTGTACGGCGCGAGGAACGGCCACAGCGCGCGCAACGGTCGTACGGAGCGCCCCTTTGGGCGCTGTAGTGCGTCGTCGGTCACTCGGCTTCGGTACTGGCGCTGATCTCGACAGACGCGACGCTCAGTCGACGCACAAAATCGATGACCGCTGTTGCGATAACGTCCGTGGACTCCGGCGACATGATGTCACCGGCGATCACGTGGCCCCACGGATCGGTGGACTCTGTGACGACTACGGTGCCGCGTGTCGCGCTCGAAAAACGCTCGACGGTCTGGTCGGCTTTCGCCATGTCGATAACGACGTCTCGATCCGAACGCACCAACAACGTTGGTACGGTAATTTTCTCGAGCGGTGCAGCGTTGACCGCGGTCACCAGCGCCATCATTTCGGCCGCCGCACGAATCTCATAACTGCTGGTCCAGTATCGGCCATGTGCTTCGTTGATGGCTTCGAAACTGCGTGTGTTGCCGGCGATCGCGCGCGCAATATTGAGACCCCACGGCATCGTCAGGACGTCCGCCGAACGGCTCGTCAATCCATAGTTGGGCGAGACGAGGACAAGCGCGGACAGTTCGTCGGACTCGGCATCCAAGGCCAACCAAGTGGCGAGCGTTGCGCCGGTCGACACGCCGATAACCACAACACGCTCGCCAAGCAGTTGGCCGATCGCCAAGGCCTCGCGGGTATCGGCCAACCACTCACGTGCATTGACGGCGCTCAACGGCGCGCTGCCGCGGCCGTGTCCGGCCAGCCGCGTGTAATACACGTTCGCGTTCAACGTGGCAGCAATCCGTTCCGTCAGCGGATGCGTTTCCTGGCGGGTCGCTGAGAACCCATGCAGATACACAATGGCGAGCGGGGTTTTTGCCGGCGCTGACGGTGTCGCAAAAGCGACGTGTTTTTCGGCGCCTGGCGTTATGTCATCGAATTTGGATTCGGCGTCGGCAAGCCATGCCGTGATCCCATCCAGTTCGGCGGGCGGCGCCGGCGCGGCCGGAACGTCGTCGAGGTCCAGCTGGACCCGCGGTCCGATCGCGATCACAGCACCAACGACAACAAAGAACGTGACTGCGGCTGCGATAACACGCACGCGCTTACCCCCGGACGGAACTCGTTTCGAACCATAAAACTGGCGTTAGCGTGCGCGAGCACCGCCGGAAAAGCAATGCGCTCGCGCACTTGTGCAAGCTTTGCCGCGCCGATTCGGCTGAGCCGACCTAGAGGCGTTCGGCGATCCGCTCGACGCTCTGCTTGTATTTGCGGCTCAGCTTGAATTCCCGGCCGCAGTCGAGGCTGACGAAACACTCACCGTTACGGTGCGGTTTCAATGCAACGACGCGATCGCGATTGACGATAGTCGAACGATGGATGCGAACGAATCGGCCCGGGTCGAGCTTCTCTTCGAGGTTTTTCATCGTGCCGCGTAGAACGTGCGTCTTGCCGTTGGCGTGGATGCACATGTAATCGCGCGCAGCGTCGATCCATTCGATATCGGCCACGTCGACACAGGTCGTCTGCCGGCCGTCGCGAATCGCTAGGCGACTCGAGTAACTGGGTCCGTCGCCGTTATCGGCGAGCGCCTCGTCGAGGCTGACCGGCTTGCCGCGCAGTGCCGCGATAATCTCGAGCAGGCGGTCGCGTTGCCCCTCGGCCTGGACGGCGGAACGCGCTTGGCGGACCTTCTCGAGCGCCGCCGACAGTCGGTCTTCGCTGATCGGTTTCAGCAAATAGTCAACGGCGTTCGACTCGAAGGCCTGCACGGCGAAATGATCGAACGCCGTGACAAAAACAACATGCGGGATGTTCGGCCCGACGAGTGCCGACATGACGTCGAAACCGTCCATGCCTGGCATTTGGATGTCCAGGAAAATGACATCGGGCGCCAACCTATCGATCGACTGCAGTGCTTCGCGGCCGTTACGGCAGCTTGCGACGACATCGATGTCCGGTTGGTTCTCGAGTCTAATTTCCAGCCCACGGCGGGCCAGCAGTTCATCATCGACAATTATTGCTTGCATCGCGCTCACTGCATTTCAAACGGCATGTTGATCGTGGCAATCAGGCCGCGCGGGTGATTGGCACCCAGCGTCAATGCCTGATTGTCTTCATAGAGCTGCTGCAGGCGCTCGCGAATGTTTCGCAAACCGACACCACACGATCCCATGCGTCTGTCTCCCGTAACCGCCATCCCTGGCCCGTTGTCCGCCACCGAAATCGACAGCGTTGCCCCGTGGATCTTCGCGCCGATCCGAATCGTGCCGCCGTCTTCCGACGGCGCGATGGCGTATTTGATCGCGTTTTCAACCAAAGGTTGCAAAATCAGACTCGGCACCAGCGCATCGAGCGCGGCGGATTCGATTTCACGCTCGAGCACCAGCCGGTCCTGAAATCGGACCTTTTCAATGTCCAAATAGAGGTCGATGGACTCGAGTTCTTTACGTAACGTGACCCGGCTATTCGGGTCGTTATCGAGCGTGTAGCGCAGGAAGTCGCTGAGCCTGGTCACGGTCGAATTGGCAGTTTCGTTGGAGCGGTCCAGAATCAGCGTCGATATCGCGTTCAGCGTGTTGAACAAAAAGTGCGGGTTGAGCTGATAGCGCAGCATTTTTAGCTGTGCCTGGTGGGCCGCGGCCGTGGCGGCCAGCGTTTTGCGCATCTGATCTTCATATTGCTGGTAGTACTTGATGCCGTAGTACAGCGCCGACCAGCATGCGAGCAGCCAGAATGACGTCAGCACGGCATACGAGTATTCGATCCAGTGCTGCGGTTTCCAGTCCGTGTACTCCCATTCAACGAATAAGACGTTGATGCATATGCGCCAAATCAGCGCCAGCAAGAAGCAAATCGTGAGGCTGCCGATTAGCCGCAGCGCTGGTGCTTTGTCCCATAACGCGCGATAGACATAGCGCAAGATCACCGACATCGCGAGACCCATCGCGCCGGCAAGCAGTATGAGGTCGAACCAGTTGCGTTTCTCGCCGACAAACATGCTGACCGAGTTCGCGGCGATGTAGCCGCCCCAGCCGCACAACTGTAGAAACCAGAACAATCGATTGCGATCGGCGAGCAGTGTGGCCAGGGTCATGCGGGCGAAAGACGAAGACGTACCAACGGCCAGTTTAGCAAGTGCAAACAGCGCCTCCGCCGGCGCTGGTGGCGTTGCAGCAACGCTTGGTCGCAATCAGCTTTGGCGGGCCAGGCCGATCTGGTCGGCCGCCTGGCAAACCGGCATCAATTCGATCCGGTTCACATTGACGTGCGCTGGTTGGTTAAGCGCCCACGCGACCGCGTCAGCCACATCGGCGGGCGTCAGCGGTTCGGTCCCTGCGTAAACCGCCTTGGCGCTGTCCGCGTCGCCGTGGAAGCGCACGTCAGAGAACTCACTGCCACCAACCAACCCGGGTTCTATCAGAGTCGTGCGGATCGGGGTACCCAATAGATCCGCACGAAGATTTAGCGAGAACTGGGCGACGAAGGCTTTTGTTGCACCGTAGGCGTTGCCACCACGATACGGATAGAGCGCGGCTGTGGAGCCAATATTGACGACGTGGCCGCGGCGCCGTTCGACCATCGCCGGCAGCAGTTCCCGTGTAAGCCAGGCCAATGCCGTACAGTTGACATTGATCATCGTCTCCCAGTCGGTGAAATCGGCCTCGGCGGCGCGGTCCAAACCCAGCGCGAGGCCCGCATTGTTGACCAGCACGTCGATGGCGCGAAACGGTTCCGGCAACGCTGCCAGTGCCGCGTGCGTGCCGGGTCGGTCGGTAACATCGGCGACGGCCATGGCGCAGCGGGCCGCAGGCCCGAGCGCTGCCACAAAGTCAGCGAGCCGCGACTCGCGCCGAGCCATGACGATGACGCGGTAGCCCTCATCGAGCAAACGACCCGCAATCGCCTGGCCAATACCGCTCGATGCGCCCGTTACGAGCACGGTTATGTCTTTCTGCTTGCCCGTCGATTTATCCGCCATCAGCTCGCCTAAGGCCTCTCAAGATTTTCTGGCTTCTGCCGTTACAGACAACGATAACCAATACCGGGTCAACCCGCATGCAGCCAGTTGCTATCGCCGAGGCGCACCCTAAGACCGAGCGACGCATCGTCGTCGTCGGCGCCGACGATTTCGCCAACGATTTAAGGACCTTGCTCGACCGTCATGCAATTGACATCGAGCAAGTCGATCGCCTCGACGCGGTCGACAGCGTTGCCAGCGTTGATGCGGCTTTGTTCGGCATGCTCGAAGACATTGACGCGGTCGTAAACGCGTCCCAACGGCTGCGACAGGCTAACCCGCAGTGCCTGCGCGTGTTCATCCATCCTGACGACACCGTTGTTTGTGCGCGCGTCTTCGATTACGTGCATCAGGTCATGCCGGAGTCGCGGGCGCGGACTGCGTTGATTCCTACGCTGCAGCGGTGTTTCCGACTGCGCGAGGTATTGCTGCGGGCCAACAGCGAGATGGCATTGTCGGGCCTCGAGTCGTTGCCGTCACTGCCGCACGTCTACCACGAGTTCGTGCGCGCCAGTCAGTGTGAGTCGGTCGAGTTCGCCGAATTGGCGGATATCGTCGAGCACGACATCGCGTTGTCGGCGCGGATCCTCGGGCTTGCCAATTCGGCGCATTTTGGGCTCAACAGCACCGTTACGTCGATTCAGCATGCGATCAGCGTGTTGGGGCTGGAGATGCTGTCGGCGCTGGTTACCGCGACGAGCTTATTCGGTGCGCTCACTGACGGCCGCTCCGCGCGGCGTCTCGAAACGCTGTGGATGCATGCCAGCAATGTGTCTCAGTTGGCGATAGCGATAGCCAGCTGCGAGCGCTCGATCTCTCGAGCTGACCGCGCCGAAGTGGCTCAAGCGGGGTTGCTGCACGACATCGGTCAGCTTGCGATCTTGACTCGAATTCCCGATGCGCATCGGATCATCGACAAAGCCAGCGTTCACGACGGTATCGAGGTCTGTGAACTCGAGCGACGCGAATTGGGCGCAACGCACAGCGAAATCGGTGCTTGTTTGCTGGCGTATTGGGGGGTTAGCGAACGTACCGTCGAGGCGACCGCGCTGCATCACAACATTGCGGCGGCTTCTCGGCACGAAGACCCCGTCGTCAGCGCTGTCTTCGCCGCCAACGCGCTGCTCGCGCAGGAAGATGGCGGCACCGCCAGTTACTCGCTCAATCGCACCCCCGATGACGACGAGCTGGACAGCTATTTCGGCCAGCAGCGGGTCGGCAAATGGCGGTTTGAACTAGCGCGCTATCGCGGCGATTAGCCAAACCACGACACGCAGGCCTTTGCGAAGCGATCTGCCGCGATATCGCTGTAGCGGAGGTACAGCGACGGCTCGATTAACTCCGCTTCCATCAGGCAATAGCGTCCGTCTACCTCGACCAGATCGATCCGCGCGTACAGAAGACGCTCGCCGAGGGCGCGATAGGCGTGCGTGGCGGCGTCGAGTAATGCCGGCGTCGGGGTTACCTCGCGTATGTGACCACCAAATTCTTCCTGGACACGAAAATCGTTGTCCTTCGGCGTTTTCAAAATAGCGTGTGACACCACGCCGTCGAAAAGAAACACCGAGTACTCGCCTTCATCGACAACGGCGTCAACGAACGGCTGCAGCATCCAGTCCGAGGCTTTGTGAGCGCCGACAACGGCCGCTCTTTCGCTGGCGCTCATTGCCGAGCTCAGCACGAAGGTATTGTGCGAGCCGGCGCTGACCACCGGCTTGATAACGCTTTTGCGGCGGTCTGTGTTCGCGAGCAAGCTGTCGAGTGTATTCCGGTCCAGGCCACTGCCATAGCGCGTCGGGACGATCGGTACGCCGGCTTGCTCGAGCTCGCCGAGGTAGCGCTTATCGACGTTAGCGCGCATGGTCCGCAGCGGATTCGCTAGCCGGGCGCCGCTCGCGTCGATGCGCGCCAGTGTTTCGAGAAAGGCCGCCACGTCGGTCTGGTAGTCCCAGCATGAGCGGACCACGACCCAGTCGTAGCTGTCCCAGTCAATGTCGCGGCGCCAGCTCAGCGTGTCGACGGCAACGCCGAGCTGTGCCAATGGCTCGATCGCGAGTTCATCGTCGCAGCTGTGTTCTTCGAGACTGTCCATGCTGAGGAACACACAGCGACGCGCGTAATGATTCATGGCGTAAAACGGTCTGAATGGCTCGAACGGCGGGCATAATACTCAAACACGGGGCCACCACAATGGAAACAAAAATGACCGACAAGCGCGGGTACGCGGTGCTGCACGATCGACACTTAAACAAGTCGACTGCTTTTACCGAGCAGGAGCGCGATGAGCTGGGCTTACGCGGGCTGCTGCCACCGGCGGTCGGTACCCAGCGGACCCAGCTGTCGCGCGTCTTGGAGAACCTGCGCCGCAAGCGCGATGACATCGAGCGTTACGTCTTCCTAATGGCGCTGCAGTCGCGCAACGAACGATTGTTTTTGAAGACCATCCTCGACAACATCGAGGAGACTTTGCCGCTCATTTACACCCCGACTGTCGGTCAGGCGTGCCTGGAGTTTGCACACATCTATCGGCAGGAGCGCGGTCTTTACGTGACCGCCAACGACCGCGGCCGCATTGCTGAATTGCTGTCGAATTGGCCATCGGACAACGTCAAGGTCATTGTAATTACCGACGGCCAGCGCATTCTTGGCCTCGGCGATCTTGGCGCCAACGGTATGGGTATTCCGGTCGGCAAGCTGGCGCTGTACGCCGCCTGTGCCGGCATCGATCCGGCCGATTGTCTGCCGGTCATGCTCGACGTCGGCACCGACAACAAGGTGTTGTGCCAGGATCCACTGTACTTGGGGCTCAATCAGCCGCGCCTCACCGGCGAAGACTACCTCGATTTGGTCGACGAATTCGTTGCTGCGGTGCGCGAACGCTGGGGTAATGCGCTGATTCAGTTCGAAGATTTTGCCACGCCGAACGCCTACGGCCTGCTGAATCGCTACCGCGACAAAACCCTTTGCTTTAACGACGACATTCAAGGTACGGCGGCCGTTGCAACGGCGGGGGTGCTGGCCGCGTCGGGTCTTGCCGGCACGGCGCTCGAGGATATGCGGATCGTGTTTCTCGGCGCCGGCTCGGCCGCCACCGGTATCGCCGATCTGCTCGTCCCGGCCCTCGAGGACGTCGGGCTGAGTAACGAGGAAGCACGGCGTCGGCTGTGGTTTGTTGATGTCAACGGGCTGCTGCACGCCGGCCGTGATGATCTGCTGCCGCATAATCTGCCGTACGCGCACGAACATGAACCGGCCGACTTCATTGAGACGTTGCGCTCAATCAAGCCACACGCGCTCATTGGCGCTACTGGCGCGCCGGGTTTGTTCACCCGTGAGGTGCTGGAATTGATGGCTGCGCTGCACGAACGGCCGATCGTCTTCGCGTTGTCTAACCCGACGTCACGGGCTGAGTGCACCGCGGAAGAGGCGTATCGGGCTACCCAAGGTCGGGCAATCTTCGCAAGCGGCAGCCCGTTCGGGCCGGTCAACTACGGTGGGCGGACGCTAGTCCCGGGGCAGGGCAACAACGTCTACATATTTCCTGGCATTGGTCTCGGCGCGGTCGCCGTCAACGCCAGCGGTATCAACGACGCGATGTTCCTCGCGGCAGCCAAAGCGCTGGCTGCGCGGGTCGACGCCGAAGCGCTCGCGAACGGCACCGTCTATCCAGCGCTGACTGACATCCGCGCTGTGTCGCTCGATATCGCGGTTGCCGTAGCCGAAGTGGCGCTCGCAAGCGGTCTTGCCGAAAACGCGCCGAGCGATCTGCGCGGGCACATTGCGGCGTTGATGCACGATCCGACGTATTGATGGGCATTTCTGCATCGCCGCCAAGCGGTGCTACTATCGGCGCGGTTTTTGTCCAATCGGAGATAGACATGGCTGCCAAATTCGAAATTTACAAAGACAAAGCAGGCGAATTTCGCTTCCGTCTGAAAGCGGGTAATGGTGAGAACATTCTCGCGAGCGAGGGCTACAAAGCAAAATCGAGCTGCAAGAACGGCATCGAGTCCGTTCGGAAAAACTCCGCGGACAAGAACCGCTTTGAAGTGTCGAAAACCAAAGGTGGCAAGTTCCGCTTCAACCTGAAAGCGAGCAACGGCCAGGTTATCGGCACCAGTCAGTCGTATTCGACTGAGTCGGCGTGCGACAACGGCGTCAAGTGCGTCGCGAAAGATGCGCCGAAAGCGGTCGTTGACGACAAGAGCTAACGCCGGATTGGGACGGCCGTGGGTACGGTCGTCCCGATTCGTGACCGACGTGGCATCTTTCTGTCACGTCCGCGCCGTATTCTTGCTCGTATGAAGGATCGATCCGACGAGACGCTCAGTTTGCGCGAACGCGTCGAGCGTGAATTGCCGCGTTGGCAAAGCTGGTATCCCAGCGTGTTCGACGCTGCCCGCGATTTGGGGATCATCCGCGCGGAGGTTTGCCCGCCGTCCCAACTGTTATTGTCCAATCGGCACAGCCGCGTGCGCCACGATGCCGAGGCCGCCCATCGCGAGCAATGGGGCGTCGGTACCGAAGACGTGAGTACGCGCTCGCCGATCAGCGCCAACAAACGCCGCCGCAAAAAGAAAGGCCGCGGACAACGCTAAGCTGCCGCGGCCTCCCGTGAGTTCGATCAACGTCAGACGTGGTCGTTGACCGGCTGCTTCGGCGTCACTCCGATACAACCACTCCACAACCCTGTTGGAACGTGTGTCTCACGATGATGCGATTAATCTCACTAGACACTGGATCACCTCCTTTCAGCAGCCAAACCTGGCCTGAGTATCGCTGCTAATCCAAGGAAATCCAACACCTGGTTCGCAGTTTTGTCGTCCTGTCTAATTCCGCTTGACAGCGACAGGTCAGACGACGTTCGAGCGAGCTCTTGCTATGCAGCTGCCGGTAGGTTGACGCCGGCGATCCGGTCCGCTTTGGCGCTGAGTTTCTCCACCAAATAGTCACGAAACGCTCGTACGCGCGCCGTCGAGCGCAAATCGACATGCGACAACACCCAGAGGCCAGGTTCCGGGTCGGGCTTGTACGTAAAAAGGCGTCGCAGTCCTGGAGTCTCCTCACCGATCGCAACCGGAATCGCAGTTGCACCGATGCCCTGCAGGGCTGCCTCGACCTTACCGGGCAGCGAGTTGCAGCTGTGCGTGGTCGTGTGGTCCGGCAAATAGCGACTGATCCAGTCCGATCGCCCATCGGTCCCCGCCATGTTGACGATCACGGGCAGGTCGCGATCGCCTGCGCGATAACGCTCGGCAAGCTCAGGGCTCGCGTATACGCCGAGGCCCAGTGTGCAGATTCGCTTGCCAACGACGTTGGGCGGTGGCGCCGGTGTTACGCGAATGGCGACGTCAGCCTCGCGCGTTGCGAGATCCAGCGGCTCGTTGCTGACGACGATCGAGAGCTCAATGCCCGGATAACGCTTCGAAAACCCGGCGATTGTCTGCACGAGCATGGCCTGCATACCGGCGTCACCGCAGGTCACTTTGATCGTGCCGCTCAGCTCTCGAGCATTTTTCAGCACGTCTCGGCCGATCTGTTGCGCGTTATCGCGCATTTGCTCGGCAGCACCGAGTATCTGCTCGCCAGCCATTGACAGGACCCAGCTCGAATTCGGCGCTCGATCGAACAGTGCGGTGTCGAGGCTGCGCTCGAGTGCCGCGATCCGTCGACTCACCGTGCTCTGGTTGACCTCCAGACTCTCGGCCGCCTGCGCGAGCGACCGCGACTGCGCGATCGCGAGGAAAAAACGAATGTCGTCCCAATTAAAGCCTTGCATGATTGCAATAAATTCTGTTGGAAATGCTGTCGACGTTGCGATATTGCAAAAATAGACTGATCACGTTCGTAAGACAACCCCCCGCTTCGGCGGGCCCCCCCGATTGCTGGAGAAATGACCATGATGAATTTCGTAACCCGCCTCTCGGCGCTGGCACTGGGCGCCGCCATTCTGACCGCACCGGCCAATGCCGCGCCGCTGCGTACCTCTTACGCAGCCTGCGAGAGCGCCATTGCTGCCGAGCTCGGCGAAGGGCGGCTACGCAGCGATTTGCTGAAAGCCCATCAGAACGACGGTGCTGGCAGGCATTGGATCAACGTTCGTCACCGCAGCGACGAGGCATCGAGCACTGAACGCTATCGGGTTCTGTGCGAGACGACGTCCGCGGGCGACGTGGCCGAACTGAGCCTCGATTCGGGTCGCTGGAAAGAGACCCGCGCCAATCGTCCGCCGAAGGCCGTCGACTAAGAAGGACGCAACCGCCAGACCAAAGCACCGCCGCCAGTCGTTTCAAACCCGGGGCGTACCTCGGGGACATTGGCTCTGGAGATTTACGATGATGAATCCGAAAGCTGGAACGATCTGCACGGCGGTTGCTTTGTTTGGCCTGACGATCCCGACGCTCAGCCATGGAGCGGCACTCCGCCATTCCTATCAGGCCTGCGAGCAGGCGATTTCTGCCGAGCTCGGCGATGGGCGTCTGCGCAGCGACCTGACCAAGGCGCATGTTTGGGACGGTCGCGGTCGACACTGGATCAACGTGCGCTATCGCGACGCAAACGACGCCCAAACGCAGCGATTGCGGGTGTATTGCCGCACGGGAGCCGATGGTGACGTGGCGCGGCTCGATGTCGAGGCCGGTCGCTGGAAAGACTGGCGTGTCAATCGCGCACCGAAACCTATCGATTGACCCCCTTGGTTGCGCCACGCGCAATCAAGCGCCGGTCGGGTCTGCTCGCCACAGGCCCGGCCGGCAACTTCGGCAAACCTATGACTCAGCCGACAGCGATCGGCGGTGCTGCTCGGTGAGCGAGTAGCGCCGCGAATCGATGTTGCTGACACCGACAAAAATGGCGTCGGCTTTGGTGTCTGATAGCCGCAGCTCGAGATAGCCACGGTACGAAAAGCCGAGATAGTCGAAGCGTGCGTTGGCTGCCGCGAACAACGATTCCAAACGCTTCGGCGGTAATCGTAAGGCCTCGGCGATGCCTGGCGAACTCACGCTAGGGGTGCCGAGCTCGTAAGCCGACGATCCATTGCTCAAGGGCACCGTCCCGGCCCAAGCATTGTGTGTATCGCCCGCAATGACGAGCGTGTTCTTGGCCTGCGCCAATCGTTCGAGCAACCTGGCCCGCTCGGCCGGAAATCCATCCCAGGCATCGAGATTCATCGGCAAGCCAAAGCGCGTCAGTGGAATCAGCGGCTGCAGATAGTCCGGAATGGCTGCGCGCTCTTTGCGCGAGAGTGCGGCGTCGAGATTTGGTGCACGAACCTCGCCCAACAGCGTCTGGCTGCCGATGATGTTCCATCGCCCGCCGTTGCGGTCGGTAACGGCCTCGCTCAGCCAGTCGAGTTGGGCGTCGCCCATAAGGCGTCGCTCACTGGCGCCCAGTTTGTCGCGAACGAAGCCGTCGATGTCTGGCATGACGTCGTAGTCGATCCCGCGTTGCCCGCTTTCGAGCAAGCTTTGCACCCGCGCGGCGTCACCGATCGGGCTGCCGGTGGCGGGATCGATCAGCCGCGGCAATTGGAAGTCGCCGCGCGCCGCGTCGAAAGCCTCGGCTGCGACCGGCACGGCGCCACTGGCTTGCGGCCGGAAGCTCTGCAGCTGCGGTTCCAAATCGTCCGCATAACTGAGTGGTGCGCTGCGCGCTGTAACGCGAGTTTCCAAGATCGCCAACGTCGCAATGCGACCGAAATCGAAACGCCGGTACGGCGGGCCTGCATCGCGAATGGGCATCCATTCGCGGTAGGCCGTCAGCGCGGCGCGCTTGCGCGCGGCGAAGTCGCCTTCGTTCGGCTGATGATTCTGCGCACCGTCGGTCCAGGCGTCGTTGGTGATCTCGTGATCGTCCCAAATCGCGATAAACGGTACTTGGGCGTGGGCGTAGGCGAGATCCGGGTCGCGCTTGTACTGCGCGTGGCGCATTCGATAATCAGCGAGCGCGACGAGCTCCTGCAGTGGGGCGCTGAGCCGCCCGAACTCGCGCGAGCGGGCGCTGGCGTAGCCGTCCGCCGGGTACTCGTAAATATAATCGCCGAGATGCACGATCGCATCGAGATCGTTGTGGTGGCCGAGTGCGCGGTAAACGTTGAAAAAGCCGGACGGATAGTTGGAGCATGAGACCACGGCTAGGCGAACTTCTGCGGTGTCCGCGGCGGGCAGCGTGCGCGTTCGGCCCGTCGGCGAGCTCGCGTCGGCCGTTGCAAAGCGGTAGTAATAGCGGCGGCCGGGCGCGAGGCCGTCCGCGTCGACTTTGATCGTATAGTCGCGTGATGCATCGGTCGACGTCTCAAAACGCCGCACGATGCGCTCAAAGTTAGGGTCCTCAGCGACGACCAGTGTCACTGTAACCGGATCGCGATAGCCGCTGACGCGCGACCAGAGCATGACCCGATCGGCCAACGGGTCGCCGCTGGCGACGCCGTGCAAGAAGCCGGGCGGCTCGTCGGCACATACGATCGGCGCGGCCAAACCCGCGCCAGCGAGCGTCGCAAAACGCCGCCGACTGAAACTCGTCATTGCGCGGCCTAGTTGGCCATCACCGGTTCGGGCAGCGGTGTATAGCTGAACTTCTGCCCACCGAGCGATGCTTCGATCATCAGGCCTTTGATCGGCATGACGAAAACGGTGACGCCCTCGGCATAGTCGGCCGATGCCGCGGCGCCGTCGGCTGCCGCGGCTGCGGTCGCCTCTGCGCTCAATGCAAAGCCGCCGCCCTTGAAACGCGTCAAAGTCGACGGATCCTCAAAAAAGATGATCTCGCGAAACACTTGGCCACCGGCCTGGACGCCGAGCGACAGCTTGGTGATCGAGGCTTCGCCAACCAGCGAACCGCCTTGAAATACTTGGCCATAGCCATAGCTGCCACCAATAACCAGGCCGCCCTTGCTAACCCTTGGGAAGACCGCGTAGCCGTGCGCTGAGTCAAACAACTCCTGCATCGATGGATCGGCGCGTTTGAACTCGCGGATCGACAGTTCGATATCGTCGCGCAATGCCTGGTTGCGTTGGTCGATTTCCTGTTGCGTGGCCGGTTGTCGGCCGGCGCAACCGGCGATGGCGATCACCGCCAGCAGGGCTGCGAGCAGTCTGATCATGTGGTTTTCTCCGCTTGAGACCGGGATCGATCCGCACCGTTGGCGTTATTGGCCAGCAGATCGGCACGTGCAGCGCGAAAAGGCTTTGCCTGTCCACGCTGCGGGCAGGTACATTAACTGACCTACTTCGGGCTGTAAAAAATCCCGCCGCGGTGGAGGCACTCGTATGCAACAGCTGTCCGGGCTCGACTCGTCTTTTCTGTACCTCGAGAGTTCCACGACGCCGATGCATATCGGCGCTTTGGCCATCTACGACCAGGCCAGCGCGCCAGGCGGCCGGGTAACCTTCAAAGGCATTCTCGAGTTTTTCGAGTCGCGCATGCACCTAGCGCCGTTATTCAGACAGCGTTTAGCGAATGTGCCGCTGGGTCTCGACAAGCCGTTCTGGGTCGACGATCCGCTTTTCGACCTCGAGTACCACATCCGCCATATTGCGTTGCCGCATCCGGGTGACTGGCGCCAGCTGTGCATTCAGGCGGCGCGGTTGCACGCACGGCCGCTGGATCTCAACAAGCCGCTGTGGGAAATCACGGTCGTCGAAGGCCTGGACAATGTTCCAAACGTGCCGAAAGGGGCGTTTGCGCTCGTGTCCAAATTCCACCATGCGGCCATCGATGGGGTCGCCGGCACCGAGATTGCTGCCGCCATTCACGATCTATCGGACGATCCGGCCAATCCGCCGGAAACCCAACCCTGGGATCCAGAGCGCCAGCCGACCGGACTCGAGCTGCTCGGCCGATCGGCGCTCGCCACGGTGCATGTGCCCGGTCGCATCAGTCGCCTGGCGTCGAACGCGGCGCCGTCGATCCGCAAGATATTTTCTGGCGTCCGCGGCAAGGAATTGTCGGCGCCAACGCGCGCACCGCGGACTCGATTCAACAACAATGTCGGGCCGCATCGGGTTTTCGACGGCCGCACGTTCTTGCTCGACGACATCCGCACGATTCGCCGCGCGTCCGAAGGCGCGACGGTCAATGACGTCGTTGTCGCCGTCTGCGGTGGGGCGCTACGCAAGTATTTGCTCGATAAGGATGAGCTACCGGAAACGTCGCTGGTGGCGATGGCGCCGCGTTCCGTGCGCACGCGCGACCAGTCCGGCGCCGCCGGCAACCGCGTGACGGCAATGAGTCTGCCAATTCGCACCGACATCGAGGATCCGCTAGAGCGGGTGGCTGCCGTTCGGGACGAAAGTCGCGCCGCCAAACAGTTCAACGACGCTGCCGGTCGTGATCTCGCACCGGAACTTGCCGAGCTTATTCCGGCACCCGCCGGTCAGATGATCGGTCGGCTGTATTCCAGTACGAAGTTGGCCGAAAGAATTCCGCCGATGTTCAACACGGTCATCACCAATGTGCCGGGTCCGAACATTCCGATATTTTCGATGGGCTCACGGATGGTGCGTAACTATGGTCTGGGTCCATGTGTGCACGGTCTTGGTCTATTTCAACCTGTACTCAGTTACAACGGCGAGCTGACGATCAGCGCCGTCGCGTGTCGCGAAATGATGCCGGACCCGGCGTTCTACGCGCAGTGCTTGAAAGACGCATTTGACGAAATGCTCGCGGCAGCCAAAGCCGTTTCGAAGACACCGGTCGATTTGCAAAAGGCAAAAGCCGCCAAAGCAGCCGGCGCGTCTTAGGTCGTCGCGGCGTAAATAGCCCTTACGCCCCGCTGACAGGTAGTCGCATCCAGCGCGCGCTAACCCCGTGCGTCGCATGGCCGCGTTTTAGCGGGCATGAAGACGACACGTCGGCGCGATCCGCGCCTCTTTCAGATTGCGGCACTGTCGGTGCTGCTAACGATCGGCACGCTGCTGCTCGGCTTCGAGTTTCATCTGTCGCAAACGCTGGCGGTTGTCGCGACGGCGCTGTTCGTGCAGGCGCTCGCTAGTCGCTGGGCGGGAATTGCCTTCGATCCGCGCAGCGCGTTGATTACGTCGCTATCGCTGACCTTACTGCTACGCACGGGCGCGCCGATGTTTGCGGTGCTCGCGGCGGCGATGGCCATCGGCTCGAAGTTTCTTATTCGCGTGCGCGGTAAGCACGTCTTTAACCCGGCGAACTTTGCGCTCGTGGCATTGATGCTCGTCACCGATCAAGTCTGGGTATCGAGCGGGCAGTGGGGTTCTGCAATGTTGGGGGCGGTCGTCGTCGCCGCACTCGGTCTCATCGTGCTAAACCGCGCGCGCTACGCGGAAACACCGTTGGCGTTCATTGCGACGTTTGCGCTGCTGCTGTCGGTGCGCGCGCTGTGGCTCGGCGATCCGTGGACGTTGGTTACGCATCAGCTGGCTAACGGTGCACTGCTGGTTTTCACATTCTTCATGATCTCCGATCCGAAGACCGCGCCTGATCGTGCGCTGGCACGTGTCCTCTATGGCGCCACCGTTGCCGCGATTGCGTTTGTCCTCGACGTCTTCTTTTTCGTAACAGCAGCACCGGTATGGGCGCTCGGTTTCGCCGCGCCGCTGGTTCCGCTGCTCGATGCATGCTGGCGTGCGCCGCGTTATCGCTGGTCGCGCACAGCGCCTTCCGCAACCCTGACAACTCAAGGACTGTGACGATGAAACACTTTTTTGCACTCGCGGCACTCGGCGTGACGTTGATCGCCGGCAGTGCGGCACACGCCTTTTGCGGCTTTTACGTGGCCCGTGCCGATACCAAACTTTTCAATCAAGCCTCGCAGGTCGTGCTCGTACGTGACGGCAACCGCACCGTGCTGACCATGGCGAACGACTACCAAGGCGATGCCGAAGATTTTGCGGTGGTGATTCCCGTACCTACCGTGCTCGAACGCGAGCAAATCAACGTCGCTGAGCCAACGCTGATCGAACACCTCGATGCGTATACCTCACCGCGGCTGGTTGAGTATCACGATCCGGACCCGTGCGCCCGTATCGACTACCTGGCGGATCGAGCGGTGGCTTCTGAGGCAATGCCGCGAGCCGGAGCGATGCGTATGCAGCAGAAGGCGGGCGAGTTCGGCGTGACGATCGACGCCGAATACACCGTCGGCGAGTACGACATCCTGATCCTGTCGGCGGACGACAGCAAAGGACTCGTGACGTGGCTGACGCAGAATGGTTATCGCTTGCCGGACGGAGCAGAGCCGGTCGTCAACAGCTACCTGCGCCAAGGCCTGAAGTTCTTTGTCGCTAAGGTCAACCTCGAGGAACAGGCAGCGCTTGGTTACCGGTATCTGCGCCCGATTCAGGTGGCGTTCGAAAGTCCGCGCTTCAGTCTGCCGATTCGCCTCGGTACGGTGAACGCCAAAGGCAAGCAGGACCTCTATGTGTACGCGTTGACACGTACGGGACGAGTTGAGACCGCCAACTACCGCACGGTGCGTATCCCGAGCAATGTCGAGATTCCAGAGTATGTCGCCGATGAGTTCGGCAGTTTCTATCAAGCAATGTTCGCCAAAGCGCTCAATCGCGAGAACGATCGCGCCGTGTTTTTGGAGTACGCCTGGGACATGGCGTGGTGCGATCCGTGCGCTGCCGATCCGCTAACGCGCAAAGAGCTCAGTAATTTGGGTGTGTTCTGGCTGGGTGACGGCGACCCGCGTCGCTTGACCAATAGCCCGGCCCAGAATGTGTTCGTGACGCGGCTGCACCTGCGCTACGACGGCAAAACATTCCCCGCCGATCTGCGTTTCCAGGAAACCGGCGACCGCAGCAATTTTCAGGGCCGCTACGTCGTGCGACGTGCATTTACCGGCGATACGAACTGTGCAGCCGGTGAGGCGTACCGTAAATCGCTGGTCGATCGTCGCGAGCGTGAAGCGCAGCAGTTAGCTTCACTAACCGGTTGGCCGCTCGCTGACATCCTCGAGCAAATGCCGGCTGACGTTTCGCCGGAAGAGGACGAGCCGTGGTGGCGTCGCCTCTGGGGCCGGGGCTGAAGCGCTTTAGCGTCGCACGCCGGCAATCGGTACACTGCCCGCTCGTCAAGAAGGCGCTCGTTACGCGGAGTCTTCCTAGGAGCGGGCAGTGATATGAATCTCGACAAAATTCCCATTGGTCTAGAGCCGCCCGGCGACATAAATGTCGTCATCGAGGTGCCGCTTGGCACCGATCCGATCAAGTACGAGCTCGACAAAGACTCCGGCGCACTGTTCGTCGACCGATTCCTCTACACGTCAATGCACTATCCGTGCAATTACGGCTTTGTTCCGCACACGCTATCGGACGACGGCGATCCGGTCGACGTCATGTGCGTCGGTAATCGGCCGCTGGCGCCCGGCTCGGTGCTAGGGGCGCGCCCCGTCGGCGTGCTCCTCATGGAGGACGAGGCCGGTCTCGATGAAAAAGTGCTCGCGGTACCGTCTAGGCGACTGACCCGCTACTACGACGACGTCAACGACTACACCGATCTGCCGGGTATTCTCGTTGAACGTATCACGCACTTTTTCGAACAATACAAAGCGCTGGAACCGTCGAAATGGGTGCGCGTCGTCGGTTGGAAAGACGTCGCTACGGCGCTGGAGACCGTTCGGGTCGGTATCGACGCTGCAAAAAAGGCTAGCTCGCCGGCACAGCCGTAAACCAACCATTGCTTTGCAAGACGTGCAGCGGCGTGCCGTACAGCGTTTGCATCGTCGCGTCATCGAGGTGCTCACGCTTGGCGCCGTCGAACATCACGGTGCCGTTGCGAAGTCCGACCACGCGATCAATCTCGGGCGGGATTTCGCTGAGCCGATGAGTGATCAACAGCAGCGCCATTCGACCGATGACGTTGTCGCGGAGCAAATCGAGCAGCTGCGCCGTCGATGCAGGGTCGAGGTGCGTGAACGGCTCGTCCAGCACCAGCACGTCCGGCGATCGCGCCAGTGCCCGTGCGAGGATTACGCGGCGTCGCTCACCGTCTGAGAGTTCGGCGATCGGCCGATCAACCAAGGGCGCGAGGCCGAAACGATCGAGCAATCTCGCGCTGATCTGTGTATTTGCGGCGCGACATGCCGCGCCGACCGTCGTTTCCGGCGACAGCCATCGCAACGCATCGTTGGCGACCAGGCCGATAGCGTCGCGATACTCTGCGATGGCAAATCGCGATTTGCCGTGGATACGCACGCTTGCCGGGTCGCAGTAGACGGGATAGTAGTCACGCATCAGCAACCCGGCCAAGGTGCTCTTGCCGGCGCCGTTTGGTCCGATAACGGCGACGGCCTCATTGTTATTCACGACGAGCGACAGCGACTCGAACACCGTCACGCCGCCGCGACAAACGCGCGCCCGGTCGATTTCGAGCAGCGGCGGGTGGCTCATACCGCGTGGTTTTGCCAACGGCCACGACGGAATACCAACACGGCGGCGGCGCTCAGCAAGGACTCGGCAACGACGATCGCGACGAGCACGCCGTTGACGGCGAGGCTCGAGTGATAGGCCAAGGTCCAACCGAGCGGAATCTGCAGGATCCAGAAAAACACGAGATTCAGCAGCGTCGGCGTGCGGGTGTCGCCAGCGCCATTAATGGCCTGGACGAGAATCATGCCGATAGCATACAGCGGCAGTCCGATCCCGAACCAACGCAGCGTGGTCGCTGCGAACGCCGCCACGTCAACATCCGCAGTGAATATCGAGACGATGATTTCGGGAATCGCGAGGAACGCCACGCCGAGCAGCGTCATGCCGACGACATTGACCCAGGCCGCGGTCCAGGCGGCCTCGCGTGCCCGCGCGACGAGACCGGCGCCGAGACTTTGGCCGACCAGTGTTGCCGCGGCGTTGCCGAGGCCCCAAGCCGGCAGAAAAATGAACTCGACCACACGGATGGCAACGGTAAAGCCCGCCGTGGTTGCCGCACCGAAGCTCGCCACCATGCGCAGCATGAACACCCAGCTGGAGGTTGCGATCAAGAACTGACCAACACCGCCGGCAGAAACGCGCAACAGCCGACCCATCGCGGCGATGTTTGGCGCGAGCGCGCGTGCCGGTACGGCGATACGCGTTCGCAATACCGTCAGATGAACGAGCTGATAGACCACACCCACGCTACGGCCGATCGTCGTCGCGATAGCGGCGCCCTCGACGCCTAGCTCGGGAAACAACCACCACCCGAAGATCAAGCACGGGTCCAGAATCAGGTTGATGCCGTTCGCCAAAACGAGACTGCGCATGGCGATCGCCGCGTCGCCAGCGCCACGGAATATCGCGTTGAGGATAAACAGGTAGAAGATGCTCGCCGAACCCACCAGCATCCAGTAGGTGTAGCCGCCGCTGTCGGTGATCATCGCTTGGGTCGCGCCCATGAATTCGAGCAAGCGATCCGAACCGTAGGCGCCGATGACAGCGACGCCGAGGCCGCAAATCGCCGACAGCCAAATTGCCTGCCCGGCCGTGACCGCGGCGCGCTCAGGCTGCTGCTCGCCGATGCGTCGCGCAACGATTGCCGTCACGGCCATACCGACGCCGATCGCAATCGAATAAACGAGCGCGAGCATCGCCTCGGTCAGACCGACGACAGCAATGGCGTTAGCGCCGAGATGAGCGATCCAAAATACGTCGACGATCGCGAAGATCGCTTCCATCGACATCTCGAGGACCATCGGAATGGCGAGCAGCGCGAGCGCAGGGCGTATCGGGCCGCGGCTGAAATCTCGTTCGCCAGCGCGTAACGCTTCGGCCAAAAACCGCAAAGGACCGCGCCTCGACGGATGGTCGCGCTCGGCAGCGTTGTGGACGGACATGACGTCTGGATAAGCCGCGGATGCGGCTAGGGGAGTGCCGCGGATTGTCGGGATTTCGCCGGCGCCATGCAACACCTTTGCCGAGGTTGCTAGCAATAGCGTCGGATCCGTTCGGTATACTCGGATGAAAACAACCAGGGATCTCGACCATGGCGACCGCACTGACCACCCCGATGCAGTACCTCGATCAGGCAATGGGCAAGCTAAGAGACTTAGGGCTCGTGCCGGAGAAGACCGACGAAGCGCCGGTGCTCAGTTTGATCGAGCAGATCTCCGATCTTGCGCCGGACAAGACGCTGGCGATAGCGCGCACGCTCAGCCAGGCGTCGCTATTCAACGAAGTGGTCCGCGAACAAATTGAGGCCATGCGCATCGGCGAGCGCTACGAGAAAATTACGGCGAGCTTCGACAGCATTCGCGACGATGCTCGCGATATGGTCGAACAGCTCGACGACGGCAAGCTCGACCTGTGGGAACGCGCGCAAAACGTTTGGATGAAAGTATCGCGGGGCGACATCCCAGCGCGGTTTCAGAAGATCAAAGAGACCTATCTCGAAGTTGCCGAGGATTCCCGCGATCAAATCGAGCGCGAACGCACGATCCTCGACGCCTATCGGGATTTTCGCGGCGCGCTAAAAGAGTCGGAGGTGCTGGCGATCCAGGTGCTGAAAGAAGCAGACGCTGAGCTGAACGCGCAGCGCGACGCCCTGGCCGAGGCGAGCGCCGCGATCGAAGCCAACACCAACGACGATCGAGAGGTCATGGCGCGGCTCGAGCTAAAGCGCGACGCGGAATTGCGCCAGCTGCAAAAAACCGACAAGCGCTATCAGATAGCCAAGGATCTCGCCGACAACCTGACGATTTCCTACAACACCAGCGAGACGGTCATGGCGCGGTTACTGCAAACGACGACGGCCAAAGAGCGGGTGTACTCGCAGTCCGTGACCTTTTTCGGCACCAACGAGACGGTATTCACCGCGTTGGCTGCGACCTTTACCGGCCTCACCGGTTTGCACGAGAGCACGAAGACGCTCGAGGCTATGAAGGAGGGCGTTAGCAAGAGTTTGGAGGTTCTCGCCGAAGTGGGCGGCAAGGTCCAAGAGGAGGCGATTCGCCAAGGATACGGCGCGACCATTCGCGCCGACGCCGTCAAAGCGCTGGTCGAGTCGGTCGTCAATTTCCAGGAGCGGTCGATTCAGCTAATCGCCGAAATGCGTGAGTCGGCGACGCGCAATGCCGATGAGGTTCGCCGCGCGGTAGAAGACGGCAAACAACGATTGGCGGCTCTGGCGCGCGACGGCAACGTGCTGCTGCACGACAGCGGCGAGTCGGCCTAAAGCGCAATCCCGTGACCGATACGAACGGCGGCGCTGCGTCGGCTGCTGACGACGTGCGGCTAACCGACGTCATGCTTGCCATGGACGTCGTCGATTCGCTGCGCCACGAAGAAGCGCTGGTTGCCCGTGCGTTGAACGCGGACGAGCGTGAGCGCGTCTTGCTCGAACGCGTTCGTTCGGCGTACCAAGCGCAAGGCATCGAGGTCTCGGACGAGACGCTCGCAGCTGGGGTGCGTGCCCTCAAGGAGCGCGAGTTTCAATATGAGCCGCCGCCGCCCGGGGCGCGCACGCGGCTATTTCGGGCGTGGGTTAATCGCGGCGGCATCGGCCGCGGTGTCGGTTTGTTTGGGCTCGTGGCCGCCACCATTGGCGGCGGGTACTACGGGTTTGTCGAGCTGCCGGCGCAACGCGAGCGCAGTGAGGCGGTGCAAGCGCTGAATGTTGCTATCGATGTCGCCGACGTTGATTTGCAGACCCTGGATCAGCGCCGCCAAAGTCTCACTGCAGCCCTGGAAAGCGGCCGCTCAGCCGATCGCGACACGGCGATTGCCGCCGCCGCCGATCGCCTACTCGATGATGCTGAAGCGTCGCTCGAGTCGGCGGGCCGGTACCTGGTTGACGCATCGGCCTTGTCGCAAGCGGCGCGCTACACCGACGACAACTATGGGCGAATCGGTGACGCCGGCGCCGCTCAGCTCAGCAATCAACGGGCATTGCTCGATCAGGCGAAGCGCGCGCTGGATGCGACTGAGACGGCGATTAACGGCGCCGGACAGCTAAGCGGCTTGCCCGATCGACTGCGGAGCCTGCGCGACGATGCCGTGGCGCTGGCGGTGCCGTCGCAGGTCGATAACGACCTCGAGGCCCTTTACCGAGAGGGCATTGCGGCGCTGCGCCAGGGTGATGCCGACACCGCGCAAGTTCGGGCCGCTGACCTGCAGGCGCTGCTCGGCGAACTGCAGCGCAATTACGTTGTGTCGGTTGTGTCGCGCCCCAACGAACGCTCAGGCGTCATCCGTGCCCCGGAGTCGAATCTTGACGTCGACAATTACTATTTAATCGTCGAAGCGCTCGATCGCAGTGGCAGGCCCATCGCGGTTGATATTCGGTCTGAAGAAGACGGCCTCGTGAAGCGTGTGCGAGTTTGGGGTATCCGAGTCGGGCGCGCCGTTTTTGAACGCGTGCGCGACGACAAAGCAGACGACGGCATCATTCAAAGTCGCCAGATCGGCCGCAAAGCGCGTGGCTATCTAGAACCGGCGTACGACATTCCCGTTCAGGGTGGGCTGATCCACGAATGGTAGGAGCAGCGGACAATGCCTAGCGGCCGCGGCTACCTGCAATCGCTCGACCGGGCGCTCGACGGGCTGCGGCTGGATTTTCGCAAGCTCGATACGGAGCTGCAGGACTTGACGCGCGGTATGGCAACGCTGCGCCGTCGTGAGTCCGAAGCGTACCGAGAGCTCGCGCGCTTACGGCTCGCCGATATCGAAGACGATGGCCTCGCACAGGCGCTCGACGCCGCCGATCGAGAAGCGCAAGCGCTGCTGGAAGAGCGCGAAAACGCGCTGGCTAATCTCGGTAACGAACTCGATGCGCTGCAGGGCGAGCTGGATGCGCTTGCCGGTCAACGCAGCGATAACGCCGATGCCCTGGCCGGCGCCGAGCGAGAATTGGCAGATCGATTGACGGCGGTTGGCGATGAATTGGCCAAGAACGCCGAATTCGTGGCCTTGACCGAACGCAGCCAGCAGCTCGTCAATCAGGCGGCTGGCGCCGAAGAGAAGACCGCGCGCGCCGAGCAAGACCGCCGCGAGAAAGGTAAGCCATACGAAGCAGACCCGCTGTTTCGCTACCTGTGGGATCGCGGTTACGGCACGTCGGCGTATCGCGCATGGCCGCTATCGCGGTTGATCGATCGCATGATGGCGCGCCATATTCGGTTCGAGCACGCGCGGCGTAACTATTACTCACTCACGGAGATACCGCGTCGTCTGCGCCGGCATACCGAACGACTGGAGGCTGCCGCCGCTGCAAGCCTGAATGAGCTGGCTGAGCTGGAGCGCAGCGCTGAAGTGGCGGCGGGCGTCGAGACGCTCGAGGAGGCGGTTGCGGCGGCGACGGCCATTTGCCAGTCGACCGATGCAGCGATCGATGCGGCGGACGAGCGTTACCGCAATCTCCTGAACGAGCGAGAACGCTTTGCCAACGGTCAAGACGCGTACTTCGAACGCGCCATGCAAGCCCTTGTGGAGAGTTTCAAGGCAGAGCCGATTCCTGCGTTGCAACGCGAGGCGGAACTAACGGCAACCGAAACCGACGATCGGTTGGTACGCGACCTGGCGAGCTATCGTGACGAGGTCGCCGAGCTCAATCGGTATCTGGCCGATAAGCACGAGGTTCACGGTCGGCGCATGAACCGAATGAACGAACTGACCGCTGTCCGCAGTCAATTTAAGCGCAAGCACTTTGACGCGCTCGATAGCATCATCGACGATCGCGGTAAAGCCGAACTCATGCTGGCGGAGTTTTTGCAGGGACTGATTTCCGGCGATCGCCTATGGCGGGTGATTCGTCACTCGCAGCGTTTTCGGCCGCGGATGCGGCGTTCCGGAAGCGGCAACATCGGCAGTGTTCGAGTGCCACGCATGCCGCGCTCGGTGCGTTTGCCGCGCGGCATGGGCGGCAGCGGCGGATTCAAGGTACCGCGTATGCCCGGCGGCGGTTTCCGCACCAAAGGCGGGTTCTAACGGAGCGCTGCGATGCTGTCACCTGAGGTTGGTTTGCTGGTGCTGGGTCTTTTTATTTTGGCCGTGGTTGTCTACACCGGTTTCAAAATTCGCCAGCTGCAAAAGCGCAGCGAAGAGCAGTGGCGCCAGGTGGATCACTCGAAGCTGCGCGAGTGGAACGACGACGACGACTGACCGAGTCTGTCCGGCAGCGTGTCTGAGCCAAAACTCTGCTGGCGTTCGTTAGACTTTCGTTATCGCTCGACCAAAGGCGTGCACATGCGTCTGCTCACTCTCATTACTGTCGGCGCGTTGGCCGGCTGCGCGGTCGTGGACCCGCCCGTGGCCGATCTTTTGATCAGAAACGCCAACGTCGTGGCCTATCCGGGCGCCGAGGTCCAATACCAGACCGATATCGCGCTTCGCGACGGGCTCATCGTCGCAATCGGCCAGGACCTACATTACGCCGCGGAGCGACGGCTTGACGCCGATGGGCACACGGTCACCGCGGGATTCTGGAACGCGCATGTGCATCTCGATGCGACCAGCAACGCACCGGACCGGCAAAGGGCGCTGGATCGCCACTGGCTGCGCTTTGGCTTTGTGGGTGTCGTCGACACTGGGTCGACGCCAGGATTGACGCGGAGCCTGATCGCCGACGTTGGCGCCGGTCATTTACGCGGGCCCACCATCGTCCGGGCAGGAGGCAGTTTTGTCGCCCCGAACGGCACCCCGTCCTACCTTCCCGGCATACGTTTGCCGGAACTCGGCAGCGAGGCGCGCGCACGGGCGGCGACCGCCGCGGTGCTGGCGGACGGTGCGGACGGCGTGAAGATATTCTCCGGCTCGTTTCAGACCCCGACCGAAACGATTCATCTTGACGCCGATGTCATTCGCGCCGTGGCGGACACCGCGCATGATGCCGGTGCGTTCGTCATTACGCATCCGACAGACCTTATCGGCGTTCGGCGCGCCGTCGAAAGCGGCGTCGATATCCTCGCGCATACAGCGCCAAGCGCCGGGCCTTTGCCAGACGACTTGCTGGCGGCGATGATCGCGGCCGACACGGTGTTGGTACCGACGTTGTATCTGTTCGAATGGCAGCTCCGCGAGAACGGTTTACCGCCCGTTGTTATTGAGCGGTATACGGCGGCGGCGCGCGGTCAACTCACGGCCTTTCATCAGGCGGGCGGCACCGTCATCTTCGGTACCGACGCCGGCTTTGTCACAGACTACGACCCGACGGCGGAGTACCAAGCGATGGCGGCGGCTGGGCTCAGCGTCGACGACATTCTGGCTTCGCTGACGACCCATCCGACGCAGGTATTTGGCCGCGGCAGTGGGCAAATCGAGATCGGCGAAATCGCCGACCTCGTTTTGCTTGACGGTGACCCCTACAGCGACGTCACGGTGCTAGCGCGCGTCCGCTACACCGTTCGCGACGGCGTACTCATTTTCGAGAACGAGTAACTGCGCTCCGTGAACCCGCGCGATTCAGCGCACAAATGTTTGCACGGGCGTGCACCGCACACTTATCGTACCTGCGTGATGTCGCCGATCTTTCGCCGCTTGAATCTTTTGTCGACCTGCTGTTCTTTCGGACCGCCGCGATGACGCAATCGCTCGATGCCCATCGCCGCCGGGCCCTGGAACAGCCGATCGCGTATTGGCGAGACGCCGCGCAGCGTATCAGTTGGGACCGAGAGCCCACCATTATCTTCAACGACGACGACGCGCCGCTCTATCGTTGGTTCGCGGACGGACGACTGAACACCTGTTACAACGCCGTCGACAGGCACGTCGAGAACGGCCGCGGTGACCAGCCGGCTCTGGTGTACGACAGTCCGCTTAGCGGCAGCAAAGCGACCTTTACGTACGCGGAGCTTAAAGACAAGGTTGCGACGACGGCCGGCATTCTGGCCGAGCTCGGCGTGGCCGCTGGCGATCGCGTTGTTATCTACATGCCGATGGTGCCCGAGGCCGTATTTGCCATGCTGGCGTGCGCCCGGATAGGCGCCGTTCATTCCGTGGTGTTCGGCGGCTTTGCCGCGCCCGAACTGGCAACGCGCATTGATGACGCGACGCCAAAAGTCATTCTTACGGCGTCTTGCGGTATCGAACCGGGCCGAATCGTCGAGTATCAGCCGCTGTTGCGGGCAGCATTGGCTCGAGCGTCGCACGCGCCCGACGCGTGTGTCGTGCTGCAGCGCGAGCAGCATCGCTGCGAGCTCGACGGCGAACGCGACCACGATTGGTCGGCGTGCCTTGCGCGCGCGGAACCGGTCGGCTGCGTCAGCGTTGCCGCGACCGATCCGCTGTATGTTCTCTACACGTCGGGCACGACCGGCGTGCCGAAAGGCGTCGTGCGTGACAACGGCGGCCATGCCGTCGCGATGCACTGGAGTTTGGAGCATGTCTACGGTGTTCGGCCCGGCGAGACGTTTTGGGCGGCGTCCGATATCGGTTGGGTGGTCGGCCATTCGTACATCGTTTACGCGCCACTCATCTCCGGCTGTACGACGATTTTGTACGAGGGCAAGCCGGTCGGTACGCCCGATGCCGGCGCCTTCTGGCGCGTCGTGGCGAACTACGGTGTGGATGTTCTGTTCACGGCGCCAACGGCCTTGCGCGCCATCAAACGCGATGACCCGGACGGCAACTTCATCCGACGGTACGACCGGTCGTCGCTGCGAACCCTGTTTCTCGCCGGCGAACGGACCGATCCGCCGTCGCTCGACTGGGCTGAGCAGCAGCTCAATATCCCGGTCATTGATCATTGGTGGCAGACCGAAACGGGCTGGGCGATAGCAGCAAACTGTTTGGGTATCGAGGCGCTGCCAGTTAAGCAAGGCTCACCGACGCGTGCCGTGCCTGGCTTCGACGTTCGCTGCCTCGGTGACGACGGCCATGAAGTGGCACGCGGTGAAACGGGCGCGTTGTGCGTCAAACTGCCGCTGCCACCGGGGTGTTTGACGACGCTGTGGCGCAACGACAGCGGCTTCCAGCAGAGTTACCTCGAAGAGTTTCCAGGGTATTACTCCACCGCCGACGCCGGCTACATCGACTCCGACGACTACATCTGGGTGATGAGTCGCACCGATGACATCATCAATACGGCCGGTCACCGGCTGTCGACCGGTGCCATGGAAGAAGTGCTGGCTGCACATGCGGACGTGGCCGAGTGTGCGGTTATTGGCGTAGCCGATGCCACCAAAGGCCAAGTCCCTGTCGGCTTCGTCGTGCTGAGCGCCGGTTCGACGCGCGATGCCACAGAACTGCAAGAAGAGTTGGTCATGATGGTTCGGGAGGCCATCGGCCCGGTGGCTGCGTTCAAGACGGCGCTGCTGGTCGAGCGCTTGCCGAAGACACGGTCAGGGAAAATCCTGCGCAAAACGATGCGCGCCATCGCCGATGGCCAGGACTATAAGATGCCGGCGACGATCGATGACCCGGCAATTCTGGACGAAGTTGCGGCAGTGCTGGCCACGGCCGGCTTCCGTCGCGCGACATAGATCACTAACCAACAGGTGCCCGGCTACCGTGACCGACTCGACCAACGCCAACAACA
The DNA here is from genome assembly GCA_038534295.1 of Pseudomonadota bacterium. Classification (GTDB taxonomy): domain Bacteria; phylum Pseudomonadota; class Gammaproteobacteria; order Steroidobacterales; family Woeseiaceae; genus JBCAXA01. The sequence goes on along the minus strand of JBCAXA010000004.1, from coordinate 113,056 downwards.
AACAACTCGTCTGGGATTATTGGCAGGCATTACAGGGCGCCTCGCCCGGCGATATCAAAGCCGTTATTGATCGTTATTGCGTCGACCAACACCGCTGGCGCGGCTTCGACCCGGTCGGCGATCTTGACGGCGCCGACGGGCTAGCCAACGGCTTTTGGCTGCCGCTACTCGATGCGATCGAGGGTCTCGAACGCAAGACATGGCTGTTTTTCGGCGGTCGTTCGAGCGGCCGCATTGACGGCAGCAACGACGGCAAGATGTGGGTCACCGGAACGGGCGTGCTGACTGGGACATTCGCCCGGGACTATCTCTCGATTCCTGCGACTGGTTCCGCCGTCGAGATTCGCTGGGGCGAGTTTTGCCGCATCGAGAACAGCCAAATCGTCGAGACCTTTTTTCTCCTCGACATGGTCGATTTGATTCGCCAAGCCGGATTTGATGTGTTGCCGCCCAGTCGCGGCAAAGACGGCGTCTATCCGCCACCGGCCGCCGCCGACGGCGTCCTGCATGACGAACCGGATCAGGCTGAATCGGCGTACAGTCTCGAGCACATTCGGCGTTTTATTTTCGATGGTCTCAATGCGTACGACGAGTCCGCGCTCGAGAGCATGGGCATGGCCGACTACTTTCACCCCGACGTTAAATGGTACGGCCCCGGCGGAATCGGCGCGTGCCTCAGTTTCAAAGAGTTCGAAACGCTGCATCAGGCACGTTGGTTGCACGCGTTTCCGGATCGCAGCGTGCAGGACCTCGACGCCCTAATCGCCGAGGGTGCCTACAGCGGCGGGCCCGGCTGGAACGGGGTCCTAGCAACGCACAAAGGCGACTATCTCGGCCATCCGGCAACCGGCAACTCGCTCGGCGTCAATGGACTCGACTGGTGGAAGCGTGACGGTGAGAGGTATATCGAGAACTGGGTGTTTGTCGACATGCTGCATCTGTTCCGACAGCTCGGCGTTGACCTATTGGCGCGGCTTGATCAGCAGAAATCAGACTGAGATGACCATCGCGGTGGCGACTGCTGTTGACCCATAGCGGACGGCTAATGGCTTAGTTAGGCGGTCAGTCGCAGGCTCAATCGAAAAATTCGTCATTCAGGTCCAGTTTAGTTTGTGGTTTATAAAATCCATGCACATTGTGGGGGGGGGGGGGTCGTGCCTCTCCCGAGGACTAACTTTAGCTTGGTGACGAGGGGGAAGAATTGCATAAGCGTCCCGATTGCCCCGTCGATCATTCATTAGAAAAAGGAACAACAAGATGAACGCTGCGCGACTCTCGATTTTGCTCTTAACGCCAGTGATTTTGATGGCTTGTGGGCAGGGGCACGAGTCCTCGCCTGATACGGAAAGCTCTACTGAACGCACCAGTCGGATGGAAAGCTCGACGTCTACCGAGGGACCACGTCCTTGTCCCACAGATTCCCCAGGCTACAGTGATATGTGCATCTCGAATGACGTATCGAGCCTAAGTGTCGCCTACATGGCAGAGTTCGCCGCAGAGGATCACCCGCATGGCTGTACAGCTGAGCAGATCATCGCCGCTAACAACTGGGGGGATCCCAACAAACCATTTCCAACCGGCGGCTCTTACTACTATGGATGCGACTGAAGGTACGGCGTAACCCCGCGAGGATTAGCGGATTACTTGCGCGTTTTCTATCGGCGAGGATTGATGAACGAGTTTTGCAGGATCTTTCGCTGAGCGGCAGCTTTTGGCCGTCTCCGGCGGCACATGAAATCTGCGGCAATCTGTCTCGTTGTGACCCTTTCCGGCCGCTCGCCAGTCTTCACATTGAAGCAGACTATGGCTGAGTCTTAGGCCCACGTTCTCGTTCAGGACCACGGTGACTTCGTGTCGGCGAAGTTCCCAAATGGTAAGACTCAGATTTTATCGTGGAGCGATCTGGTTCGTTTTCAGATCCAAACTAATGATTCAGGCCCCTGGGGCTGGGATGTATGGTTTGTGCTAGTTGGTGCTTGGGACAGTGTTTCTTTTTCGCTTGGTGCTACCGGCGAGGATGACACCCTCGCAAGGGTTGAGTGCGTAACGGGTACGCCGCGTTGCGATCTGATTGACGGCGACTGCACCGAGAATCGCACGTTCATAACTTGTAAGATGGCACGGTTCGGATTGTTCGGTCGCACACACCGTCGATTCGACAGCAAGTACAACTGACACTACAGGGAAAACCATGCCAGTCCTTACCACCCACGTTGGATCGCTTCCGCGGACTCAAGAGGTCGTGGATTTTCTGTTCGCACGCGAAAGAGGCGAGGACTATGATCAGGCGCAGTTCGACGCGACGATGACGAAGGCGGTGGACGAGAATGTACGCCGTCAGGTCGAAGCCGGTGTGGACATCGTCAGCGATGGCGAAGCCTCGAAGATCTCGTACTCCACCTACGTTAAGGATCGCTACACGGGTTTCTCTGGCGACAGCCCACGCAACGCGCCCGCCGACCTCAAGCTATTTCCGAGCTATATGCAACGACTGGCCAGTAGCGGTGGGACAGCGACCTATTCCCGCCCCCAATGCACAGGTGAGATTCGGGCGCTCGGCAATGACGAACTGAATAGAGACATTGCCAACCTCAAGCGCGCAATGGAAAAGCACGGTGTCCAGCGCGGATTCATGAACGCGGCCTCGCCCGGTGTGGTTGCCTTGTTCCTGCCCAATCAACACTACCCGTCCCGCGAATCCTATCTGGAAGCATTGGCCGATGCGCTGAAGGCCGAGTACGAGACCATCGTCGCTGCGGGGCTGGATTTGCAACTGGATTGCCCGGATCTGGCCTTGTCTCGCCAAATGCTGTTCTCGGAGTTATCGGACGACGAGTTCATCAAGATCGCAGAAGTGAACGTCGAGGTCATGAACCATGCTCTGCGCGAGGTGCCGCGGGAGAAGGTTCGCGTGCACGCATGCTGGGGAAACTACGAAGGACCGCATGTTCTGGACGTGCCGATGGACAAGGTATTTGCCACGTTGATGTCGATCGACGCCAGATACCTGTCGTTCGAAAACGCGAACCCGCGCCATGGGCATGAGTGGAAGGTGTTCCGCGATCGGGCGGACGAGATTCCCGACGACAAGGTGCTATTGCCCGGCGTCATCGACACGACCACGAACTTCGTCGAGCATCCCGAGCTGGTTGCCGACCGAATTGCGCATTTCACCGACATTGTCGGTGAAAACCGCGTGATCGCCAGTACCGATTGCGGCTTTGGAACGTTTGCCGGTTACGGCGCCGTCGATCCTGAAATTGCTTATGCCAAGCTTGACGCCATGTCCGAGGGCGCGTCTCTGCAAGCCGTCGAGACGGCGTAAACGCTGAGGCCGGTCTAACGCAGATAGAGCCCGCGAATCGATCTGCGCCGCGAACGCGGCCTCGGTTCACCGCCCGCCGCCGGGTTTCATGGAGAGCCGATCGGCCTAAATCCAATCGTCTGTTCGAGCTTGCCAAGGCTCGCGCTCGCGGCTGCCGGCGACAGCGCAAGATCACGCGCGGCTGCGCTTACAGAATGAAGCTCGGCGATTCTGAGGAATAGGCGAAGAGACGCCGCGTCCATTCATCAAAAAAAATCGAATAACGATTTAAACGATAGCCAGTTTATACATCCATGACTGATAAATAGACTGATGTCGAAACCGAGCGTCGATTCTGCTCGCCAGCGAACCACAGATCCGGAGTCTCACAATGAAAGCAATGATCCTCAACGAATACGGCGACAACGCCGTGTTTCAGCCGGTGGATGTGCCCCAGCCTGACGTTCGGGCAGGGCACGTGCTGGTGCGCGTCGCTGCGACCAGCGTCAACACCGTCGATACGATGATTCGCCAGCTCGGCCAGGAGAATTTGCCGCTGTCACCGGACCTTCCAGCGGTACTCGGCATGGACTTCGCGGGTACCGTCGAAGCCGTCGGAGAGGGCGTATCCGCATTTGAGCCGGGCGATGAGGTCTACGGCTGTGCTGGCGGACTCGGCGATCTTCCCGGAGCGTTGGCGGACTATATGCTGGCCGATGCCCGGTTGGTAGCCAGAAAGCCAAAAACACTGTCGATGCGGGAAGCCGCCGCGTTGCCGTTAGTCGGCATAACGGCGTTCGAAGGCCTGCAACGAGCAAATGTTCGCGCGGGTCAGAAAGTCCTCGTCCATGGCGGTGCGGGCGGCGTCGGTCACGTCGCTTTGCAGCTCGCGAAGCACGCTGGCGCCGAGGTATTCGCGACCGGATCCGGTTCTGCGAAGCTAAAACTGATCGAAGATCTCGGCGCTACGGCGATCGACTATCAAGCGGAGGCGGTGGCGGACTACGTGGGGAAACACACCGGCGGCGCCGGTTTTGATGTGGTTTACGACTCCGTTGGCGGCGCCAATATGACCAACTCTTTCGACGCCGCCGCACTCAACGCGCACATCGTATCGACCGTGTCGCTCCTTTCGATTGATCTCACGCCTGTGCATTTCAAAGGGCTTACGCTACACGTCGTGTTTATGCTGATTCCGATGCTGCACAACCACAAGCGTAGTGAGCACGGCGACATTCTCGCGACACTCAGCACTATCGTGGACGCTGGGGCGCTCAAGCCGGTTCTTGATGAACAGCAATTTGGCCTTGCTGCTGTTGGCAAAGCCTATGACCGACTGACGAGCGGTAGCGCGGTAGGCAAGGTCGTTATTGACGTTTAGGTCAGGGTGGGCGGCGCAGAAGCCGCCGAACGCGATGACCGCTGTGTGAATGCCGCGCCGCTCATTGCCGGCCGAATTGCGCGCCTTATGGTGCGTGAACAGGCAATTGGAAACTGTGGAGTCAACTTGATGTACAAACCTAAAGCTCTCAGATAGCAACCCGCGATACGTCCTCGCGATTCCATGCAACCTCGGGTTTCACGACGACACCGTTGCGATTGCTGTCTGGTTTAGACAGCAACAGGCTTCGCGGAGCGATTCTGCAACGGCTCGTATTGCCGTCGATTATCATGGTGTTGAGCCGGGGGGGATTTGATGGGAACGCGCACTTCTAAATCGAACGCGAGTCGCCAGCGATGCGTCGTTAGTGTTCAGTCTGGTTCGATTCTGCTGACCCTATTCGTTGCCGCATTGTTGGCGCCGTCTCTGGCGTTTTCGCAATACGCGGGCAAAATATCCATCGACCCGGCCGACGGGTTACCCAGCAAGAACGTCAAAGCCGCGCTCGACTGGTTGTCGAAAATGGGCGCAGACGACCATCGGCGCAAGATCGAAGCGCATATTCGAGCGGGTTCCTTGTTGTGGGATCGGGCGATCGATGCCGACGGCGACAACGGCAGCACCGATCCGAAAGGTGTTGTGACGCTGTCCGCCGCGCGGGTCGGTATGGGCACGGGAAACATCATCGATTTCGCTGCGTCCTCGACACTCGATCCGATCATCGGTCTGGCGCTTACGCTCGTCCACGAGATGGTGCACGTCGAGGAGCATTCCAACGACAAAGCGGTCCTTCGGAACTGCAGCAATCAACGCCGATTGGTCTTCGGCCACGTACCGCATGAAGTCCAAGCGTGGACAATCACGGTTCGGCATGCCTACGACTGGGTCGGGAAAGAACTCGTGCGCTTGACGCGTACCGAGGGCTGGGACAATCGGTACGTGGGCCAATCCGAAGCTGCGGCGATGGCATCGATGCTCGTCAAGCTGATCAACAATTTTGAGGGGAAGAAATTCTTCGGTGACTCACCTGAGCACCAGAGTGCCTGGCTGGCGCTGCGCGCCGACGTAGATACGATGATTGCCGAGCTAACCAAGGACGCGCTCATCGCGGAGGAGTATCTTGCACGCAGGCGTTGCTACAGCCAGTGCAAGTCCCATTTGCTAGCGATGCTCGATGCGCACAACCGCGAACGCTCTGCAACCGCGCGGATCGCCGAGCTCGATTCGCAACGGCAGAGCCTTCGTGACCGAACAAATCGCGCGAAACAGGAGATCCAAGACGCCAAAGACGGCATCGAGCGGACCCGGCGGCAAAAAGCAAACGCGAAGAGCGAAACTGCGTTGAAAGCCCTCGCCGCAAACGAAGCGACCTATCGGAAAGATCTCGACAAGTGGCAACGCATCTTCAACGAGTTGCCGTCCGAGGCACCTATCCAGGCCGCGATTGCGGCGGAGCGGGCCAAGATCCCCACGGCCAAGGCAGATTGGGCGGCTGCGCAGCAGCGCTGGCGAGCCTGTATGGCGAAATGTCTGTCGACCGAGCTCAATATTTCCTACGACATGAGCCAGCTACCGCCCGGTTTCAGTGAGCAAAACGGACAAATCGTCTATACGCCGGGCGCACAGCCGAACCTGCGCGAAATGACATTTCATGCCGCTTTGTGGCACGAGAAACTGGAGTCGCACCGCGCCAAGTTGCCAGTGGCGTTTACGACCGACCGAGACGAATGCGAACCAGCGAAACTCACCGGCATCACGGTTGCCGTAGCCGACGTCTTCGGACCGGGCGGACTACAGGTTTTGCCGGCTCCGGGCGTTACCATCATCGTGCGAGACGCCAATGGCAGAGAGATCGCTCGAGAGAAGACTGGCAAAGCGATCGCCGCCGATTTCATCGCGCTCGCGCCCGGCGACTATACGTTGCGTTTAGAAATCGGCAAATTCGAGCCTGCACTGCCGCCGCAATGCACCGACGGCTATACGCGGGAGATCAACCTTGCGAAGGGCCAGCATCGGCGCTACACGGCATCGGTCTACAGCGTCCGCGTGGCTACTGACGGCCAAAGCGTTGGCACAGTCACCGGGGACTGCATCCGCGAGCAGCAATAGGGCAGCAACCGGCAGACGCCTGCCGTAAGTCTGGACCTTGTCCGCGACGCCACGGTCAATTACCGCGTTAGACGTCCAGCGCGACTGCTAGCGCACGCAGGCATGCTGCGGGTCGTAACTTCCTTTTCCATCTTTTTAATTCGCTACGAGCCCATGATGAAAGCGACCAGCGTCACGGTCGTTGCCCTACTCATTTCAATCAGCAGTCACGCGTTTGAGGCTGCCACCCAAGAACCCGACCGGGGCGGCTCACCACTTTTTTTCTCATTACTCAATTGAGATTAATGCGCCGCATGAGGTCGTCTGGCGTCAACTGGTCGATCTGAAGTCGTCCCAGAGATTCCCCAGGGTACAGTGCTATATGCATCTCGAACGACGTACAGGGCCTAAGTGTCGCCTACATGGCAGAGTTCGCCGCAGAGGATCACCCGCATGGCTGTACTGCTGAGCAGATCATCGCCGCTAACAACTGGGGGGATCCCAAGAAACCATTTCCAACCGGCGGCTCCTACTACTATGGATGCGACTGAAGATACAGCGTAACCCTTCGAGTATCAGCGGATTACTTGGGCGCGGGCGCTTCCTAGCGGCGAGACTTTACCAACGAGCTTTGCAGGATCCTTCGCTGAAAGGCAATTTCTGGCCGAAATCAGTCGGTAAGCCACGGTAAGCTTTATCACTTGAATTCTTTTGGTCATTGGCCCCGTAGGTTCTTCGGTCCATGTTCATTTGGAGCACGGATGCGGACGTCGTTGTTACCTAGTCCTGCGCCTTTCGTGGCGGAACCGTCAATCCCAAGAGCTCAAACGCCGTTGTGCCACTGCTCAGCAGCGCCGAGTTTTCTTGGAACCCATCCGAATCAAGGAACGCTGCCAATGCAGCTGGCCCATCCCATTCCACAATGGTCAGCCGCGACGGTGCTAACGGCGTCGGGCCCAGCGATGAGAACTCCGGATCGACCATTTCGTAGAAGAACCGCCCGCCAACTGCGTTAACCGCGGATTCAATGTTAGCCAGGTAAGTTTCGTAATCATTTGGGTGCGCTTGATCTACCCAGGCGGTGGCGAGCGTGTACAACTTCTGCGTCGAGAATGTGAGCGTCTGATCGCCCATCGCAACACGATCGTGAATGCGGAGCTCGTCCCAGCCATCTGGGCGCGTCTCTTTGATCGGCTGCCAATCTGGGTTTCGATCGAACGCGGCTTCGCTGTCGGCGCTGGTCCAAGAGTAGATCGCGACCGCTTTGGGCCTGAATTCGCCGACGATCACATCAGCGACGTTCAAGACGCCGAGCGGCTTGAGCCCATAATCCGCCGCAATGCCGAAGGCTTCCTGCAAATAGGTATTGCGTGCGACTGCAGCGTCGTCACCCGCTTTGGGTGAAATGACGATCACCGACATGAGCTGCCCTGCCTTGAATGGCACGACAAGTTTGCTGGCATCGCCGGCCGAGTCCGCCGCGGCACTCGGTGTGCCGGTCACGAGCAGCAGCAGCGCGGCAGCGAGCCAATGGCATAGATCGGGACGAAAGAACTTACACAGCATGGAAACGCTCCGGTTGGTGTTTGAGCAAACCGTAGCGCAGCGTCAGCGAAATGGCGTGGATCGTTTCTATCGCCCAGTGGTGCAGCAACGAGCCATGAATTGTCGCGAGGTTAGCCGCCAGTGGCGTGTTAGGCGGTGCCTTGAATAAGCCCCTGTTTCGCCTTCAAGGCATCGGCGAAAAACCGAATAGCAACACGCGCGCGCTCAATCTTGGCGAGGTCCGGGTGGCTCAAAACCCAGAGCGTTTCGGCCGCGACCAGCGGCGCATCTGGCAGACGAACGAGACCCGGCTCCGAATCCGCCATAAAGCACGCAGCACGACCAATACCGTAGCCGCGACGGAGCGCCTGAAAGCGACCCGCGATGCCTGAGATTCGTAGCGCGATCGGTGCGTTCGGATACGGAGAATCGGCCAGCCAATCGGGCCATCGAGCGGTTTTTTCGAGCGGCGCGATCCAACGGAAATCCGATTCGGATGTCCGGCTCAGGTACTCGCGCTGCGCGTAAAGTGACAGCATGTACGGAAACAAACGGCGGCCAACCCAATGTTCCGGCGGCGTGTCGGATGAACGTACGACGATATCTGCTTCGGCCCGATCGAGATCCGCCAATTCGTCGGACGCATCAATTGTCAACTCGACGCTCGGGTATCGTTCCGTGAACTCAATGATCGAATCGAACAGCAGGTATTGCAGGATGGGGTTCGGTACCGATAGGCACAACGGGCCGGTCAACTCCAGGTCGGCCGCTCGTTGGTGGCGAGCAGCCTCGTTCGCAAGCGCTTCCATTCTCGCGGCGGCGTCCACTAGGGTCTGGCCAGCCTTGGATGGCCACAAACCGGATGAGGACTTCATCAGAAATGGGCCACCTGGGCGAGCGTTTAGATACGCGAGCCGCCGCGATACCGTTGTGTGGCTGACGCCCAGCGACTTGGCCGCCGCGCGGACTGTTTTCTCGCGAACGAGGGCCAGGATTAAGCGATAGTCATCCCAGTTCATGGGTTCCTTGCTGTACCGGTGGTGATTGTGGGGTGAGTGCTGGAGCACGACGTTGGTAAGACTGCCGCAGCACCGTTCGCGTTCCGTCACCGAAGTTTCGAACGATTCGACGAGCGGACGACGAGCGTTGCCTGGTTCACGGCTCTAATCGCGGCGTTCGAAAAGCGCAAGCGCCAACGTTTGCTAACGACGACCGATCTTCAGCAGCATCGGACCGGGCCTCGTGACTCGCAGTCGACCTGCCCATTGGTCCAGTTATCGACTCGCCCGATGGCCGTGCTCAATGAACTCACCCTTCAATAATCTACGACGCTAGAGTCAATGCAAGCCAGCTGTCTCGGTCATGTTCAGCCTACGACAAGGAGGATACGTCAGTGCCTTTCTACTCCATCATCAGTTCAACGCCCACGTCGGAAGACTGGATCCCGAGCTACGTCGCGTCTGTCGGCGCGATTGTCGCCCGCCACGGTGGCAAGTACCTGGCACGCACGGCCAATTTCGAGCGCTTGGAGGGGACGGGCGACAACCCTGCCGCGTTCGTTCTAATCGAGTGGCCGGACAAAGAGGCTGGTGTTGCCTTCATGGATGACCCTGAGTACCGGCCCTTCCTCGATGCACGCTTGGCGGGTTCTGTGAGCCATCATTTTCTTATCGACGGCAACGATGCGTTTGCGGCGCCGGGCGACTAGACCGGCGTGCTCAATCCAGATCTAGCGAGGGCTTCGGCCAGTCGCTTACACGGCGTTCGCTAGCGCGCTCTGCATCGGCGCACTCGCCACGATTCGTCATTTTACTGCCCTCGAGAGACCACAAACCGCACCTAAGGTGAGCGCGGTCAAATCGCTCGGGTGTCGGCATGTCGGTCAATCCACTGCTCGCAAAGGGTTTCGTCACGTTCCTGGTCGTCGGTATCTTGCTGATTCCGCTGTCGATGATCAGCAGCGTCATTGAGGAACGCAGTCACTACCGGTTGGTGGCGGCGCAGAGTATCGCCGAGCGCTGGACCGGCTCGCAGACGCTGATTGGGCCGGTCCTCGCGCTGCGCTACCGCGTTCAAGTCGATCATGAGGTCTACGACAAACGCTTGCGACGCGATGTCACTGAGACACGCAGCGAGTTCCGCCATACCTTCATCGCGCCAACGACCTTAGATCTTTCTGCAAACGTCGCTACCGAGGAGCGCGCGTACGGCATCCACGCCGTTCCGGTCTATTCGGCCGATATCGCAATCTCTGGCGAGCTGCCTGCGGTCTCACTCGAGCAGGTCGCCGCCTCGATCGACGGTTTCGAGCGCTGGGACCGGGCCGAGCTCATTTTGGGCGTTGCCGATGCGCGCGGTTTCGCCGCCGTTCCGGAGGTTCGTGTCGGCGGCATTGGCGAGACCGTTGCGCCGGGCAGCGTTATCACGGCCGATAAGCACGCCGTCAGTGTTGCGCTGGCGTTGGATGCCATCGGCGCGCCACTGCCTGTCAACGTGTCGCTGCGACTGCGCGGTTCGACGACATTGGGCGTCGTACCGTTAGCGGAAGAGGGCAGCTACACCATCGCGGCAGATTGGCCGCATCCGCAGTTTGGCGGGCGCTTTTTGCCGGCCGAGCGCAATATCGCGGCCGAGGGCTTCAACGCCCGCTGGGAAGTGACCCATTTCGCGAGTTCAGCGGCCGCCACGTTGGTTGATTGCGGCGCGCTCGGGTGCAGTGCGCTTGTCAACGACGTGTTATCGACGGCCTTTGTCGACCCAATCGATATCTATACACAGGCCGCGCGTGCCACCAAATACGCGATGCTGTTGATACTGGTCACTTTCGTTGTGTTCTTTCTACTGGAAATGTTGACGCTGCGCCGATTGCACGGCGTCAACTACGCGTTGGTCGGCGGGTCACTCGTGGTGTTCTACCTGCTGCTGTTGTCGCTCGCCGAACACATCGGTTTCGCGGCCGCCTACGCGGTAGCGGCCGTTGCCTGCATTGGCCTTGCGGCTTACTACTTGATGCCGGCGTTGGGTCGTCGGCTGGCGCTGGTCTATGCCGCCTTGCAGGCGCTATTGAGCGGCGCGGTCTACGGCATCTTGCAAAGCGAAGACCACGCTCTGATGGCGGGCTCCTTGCTCGTATTCACGATGCTGGCCGTGGTGATGCTGGCCACGCGCAACATCGACTGGCATCGGCTCGAGATGAAGCTGCCCGCCTAACGCTTTTCGTCGCGGTTGCGGTCGGCGCGCAGCAGCGACTCGAGCTCGGCAGCGGAGTCCTGCGCGCTTTGAATCATTCGTGACTCGTCGTGATGCATCGCGTGTTGGCGTTTCAACACGCGCTCATCGTGTTCGGCGAACGTTTTGACGACCTCAGCTGTCGTGTCGCTGTCGGTACCCATTGATTCGAGCAGCAGCCGCGTTAGCTCCAAACCGGAATAGAACGTATCGCGAAAGATGTGCTCGACGCCAAGATCCATGAGCAGGTGGGCATGCTTGCGATTGCGCGCTCTGGCGAGAATCGGCAGGTGAGGGCAATAGTGGCGTACCGTCTTTGCGGTGCGCAGCGATTGTTCGGTGTCTTCAATGGCGAGCACAAAAAATCGCGCCTGTTCGATGCCGGCAGCACGCAACAAATCGATGCGTGCTGCATCGCCGTAGTACACCTTGTTACCGAAGCGCCGCACGACTTCCACTTGGCTGGCGCTGGCTTCGAGCGCTGTAAACGGAATGCCGCGCGAGCGCAGTACGCGACCGACGATTTGCCCGAAGCGACCGAAGCTCGCGATAACGACGGGATTTGCCTCGTTGTCGATTTGATCGTAGGGCGTCGCCGGTTTCGCCGAATCCTGCCGTTCGCGCACTTTCTCGTTGGCGACAAACAAGAACGGTGTCGTGGCCATGGACAGCGTGACCACGACGATCAGTAGATCCACTGTCTCCGAATCGAGCACGCCGGTATCGCGTGCCAGCGTAAAGAGCACGAACGCAAACTCGCCGCCCTGCGACAAGATCACGGCCAGCGCGACGGAGACCGGTGTTGTCAGCGAGAAGGTGCGCGCCAATACAAAAACGCAAATGAGCTTGGTGGCGATCAGCAGGGCCGCAAAACCAAATACGTCGATCGGTCGCGATGCAATCAACGACAAATCGACCGACATGCCGACAGCGATAAAGAAAAGCCCGAGCAAAAGCCCTTTGAACGGCTCGATGTTGGACTCGAGCTCGTGGCGGTACTCCGAGTCGGCCAGCAGCATGCCGGCAATAAACGCGCCCAACCCCATCGACAGGTGCGCTTTTTCCATCAGCACGGCGGCACCGAGCACCACGAGCAGCGCCGTTGCCGTGAACAACTCGGATATGCCTGAATTTGCGACCAGTCGCAGCACCGGGCGCAGCAAATAGCGCGCGCCGGCGACGAGCGCGATGACCGACGCGACGGTGATGCCGAGCTGCACTGGATCGATGCCGCCGCTGTCTTGGTCCGCGAGCAGCGGAACCATCGCAATCAATGGGATTACCGCGAGGTCTTGAAACAGCAAAATCGCAAACGCGTTGCGACCTTGCTCGGTGTTCAGCTGCTTTTGCTCGGCCAAAAGCTGGAGCACGAATGCTGTCGACGACAGCGCAAGCCCAAAACCGACGACCATGGCGGCTTTGGTATCCAGGCCGCTCAGATAAGCGAGCATGCCTAGTGTGATGCCGCAGAGAAAGACTTGCGCGGTGCCGAAGCCAAATACCGGCCGACGCAAGACCCACAGCCGCGACGGCTTCAGCTCTAGGCCGATGATAAACAGCAGGAATACGACGCCCAGCTCGGCAAAATGCAGCACCGCCTCAACGTCGCTGATAAATCCGAACGCGGCCGGTCCAATCACGATGCCGGCGGTGAGGTAGCCGAGCACCGAGCCGAAGCCAAGTCGCTTGACGATCGGCACAGCAACAACGGCTGCACCAATGTAGATCAGGGTTTGTTCGAGTTCGCCCATGGAAACTCCGGACTGTTCGTCCGGAGTCTAGCAGTTCGATGTGAGGCGTTTAGCGTCCCGAAGTTTCGACAAGAACGGGAATACGCAAACTCACGTCGCCACCGGTAAGGGGTTTGGCGACAAACTCGAAATTGCCGGCCGCCAGAAGGCCCGGCGGCAGACTGAAAGTTACCGACCCATAGCGATCGGCAACGAGCGGTTCGGCAGCCTGCCAAACCTCCGCACCGTCGGCGTCATGAAGCGTGACGTTGAATTGCTCGTCAATGGCGCCGCCGATATCCAATGAGAACATCAATCGCCGTGGCACCGTCGGCAATTCGATGAGCTGGGCCGACGTTACGCTGCGCGTGATGCCGAGCGTGAAGATCGGCACGTTGACGTCGGCAATACCGGCCAGCGGCGGATTCTCCGGCATCGAGCGTTGCACGGTCAGCGCGAACCCGAGGCAAAGGACGGCGACTGCCGCAGCGGCCATCGCCGGCCAGTTGAATGTGCGTGGCGTCGCCGCCGGCGCCGGTTCATCGACCCGCAGCTGATGTTTACGGGCCAATGCGGCCAGCGCGCTGCCGGCGAATCCGTCGATCAGGCGCTGCGTATTTTCGATGTCGTCCTGCGTTTCGGGACACTCTAAGTAGTACTGCTCGAACCGATCGGTTTCGGTCTCGCTGAGCTGTCCCAGCAAATAACGATCCACCCAGTTTTCTTGAATCACTTGTTCTCTGTCCATAACGATGGCCGTCCGTGGCTCAGCGCTCGAGGCGTTCTTCGACCAGGGCGCGAAAGCGCGCCTTGGCACGATACAGAACGCGGTTGAAATGCAAATCAGAAAGCTCGAGCGCATTGCAAATGCTCGCTTTGCTTTCTTGGTATAGGAAATAACGGGTCAACAGGGCCCGGTCGCGGTCGTTCGGCAATTCACTCAGTAACGCCCGCACGGCGTCGCGCATCTGCTCCGAATAGATGTCGTCCACATGTTCCGTTGAGTTGCTGACGGTCTCCTCGATCAGCTCTGAATCCGCATAGGTGTTGCGGCGGCGCTGCCGACGTTTGCGACCGATAACCTGGAACTTGCCCGTGCTCTGAATAAAGCCGGCCAGACGCGTCGGATCATCGATTCCGTCGCCACGGAGCCGCTCGATGACAATGCGAAACACATCCTGATGAATGTCTTCGGCCAACGGGATGTCACCATTGGTCCGCACTTTCAGCATGATCATCAGTGGGCGACTGTAGCGGGCGACGAGTTCGTTCTCCGCCTGCCGATCGCCGGCACGAATGCGCGCGACGAGCTGGCGGGCCAGCTCGCCGTCGTTCGCGCGCTCGTCGTTCGGCGTCTCATCCATGCGCCAGGATTTTGACAGACCGCAAACGGTTTGGCTCGTTGTGCTGTGCATAAAACCCTTGTCCGTAGCTCTAATCGGGCGCCTGATGACGCGAGACTACCCGCCAGTCTCGTCGTCGCCGCGCCAGCCGCCGGCGCCCGGGTTGTAGCGGTGACTGCCGACGATGATGCGCTTACCGGATTTTTCATCGGTGTCGAGGCGAATCGTAAAGTCAGTCTTGAATCCTTCGGTTGAGACGATTTGTCCAACGATTTCGTTGGTTTTTGGGCTGTATACGCCGAGGGCTTCTTCCCAGCCCGGATCGTTATCGAAACCCTTCCGACCGCGCCGGTGGAAACACACTTCGCGGTCGCTGATAAAAAAGATGAACAGGCGATCACCGACCTGCATAGGGACATTTCTGGCGTGCCCTTCGTCGCCGTCGTAAATCTTGGTAATCGTCCAGAGCCATTGATAACGCGTCCGCGTTTCATTTTCCGTCAAGATCGCCATTCGCCTTTCTCCTTTGCTTGGGGATTTCTTGGTGTTTTCCGCAGTCGGAGCCCATCTACATCATCCGAAGTGCCGCAAGCGGTCGGTCTATCTCACCGCACGCCATACAGGACAAAACCGGACCAGTAGTAGGGATCTCGCCAGCGTCTTTGCGATCGCACCGCCTGTTTCGCCTGTTGCAGTGCAGCAGCTGCATCGAAACTCTCGAGGTAAGCGGCGTAAAAAGCGTCCATGAGGTAGGCCGTTGCGCTGTCGGAGACCTGCCAAAGGCTGGCAACGACTTGATCGGCACCGGCATACATAAAGGCACGAGTCAGCCCGACGAGACCCTCACCGCGGATTTCCCGGCCGAGCGCGGTTTCGCAGGCTGACAATACGACCAGCGACGCGTCGAGCTGCAGCGAGTAGATATCGCGGGTGCCGACGAACCCGTCGATTGCCTGACCTGCTGGGTCGAAGCGGCTCAGCATCAGCCCCGTCAGTTCCGGTCGCTCGGAATTGACTACGCCGTGCGTGGCCAAGTGCAGTATCTGCGCGCCAGCCCCGTCGAGCTGCAGTACGGCGTCGCGGTTCGCTGCGGGACCTTCGCGGACACGAACGCGCGCGGACCCGAACCGCTTGTCGATCGACACCGCTTCTTGCGCGGTGTACGCCAGTCGATTCCAGTCCTGGGTGCCCAATGTCGACGCGCCCAACCGAGTGTCCGCCGCCGGCGTGTCGCGCTGATCGTTTGGCAGCCGCGGATCGCTCGCTGTAAAGGTCGGGTCGACAAACACATCGACACCGATATCCGCCGTATCCGCAGCGCTGCCGTTTTCGTAGGTCAGTACCGCCGGCGTCGGTAGGTTTACGACAGCAAAGCGTTCCAGCAGCGTCGTTGTCGTTGCCGGGATCGTGAGCAAATCCAGCGGTAGATAACTCAGCGGACCGTCGACGCTCAGAAATAGCCGCTCTACATCGTTAGCGGGCAACAACGGCAACAACTGCGCCGAGAGTTCGGCAAGATCGCGTTGCACGTCACGACGTTCCCGCAGGCCGCGCGCAATCCGCACGGCCGAGTCGGCAATCTTGTCTGGATCACGCAGTCGTTCACTGCGCAGCCCATCCGATCCGAGCAGCCAAACAAAGCCAGCGTTGTCGCCGAGATAAATCGTCAATAGCGCTTCGTTTGGCGCGAGCGCGTCTTGCACGCCAGCGGTGGTAACGATCTCAGCGCCGCTGACGCTTGCGCGGCGCGGTGCGGCGCTCGCCAGCTGTTGGTCGAGTTGATCCAGCTCGAGCAGAAGATCGCTCAAGGGCGGGCCGGAACCGTCCGAACGGGCAGTATCGGCATGTCGAGAAACTTGCAATAGCAGGTCGCGACGTCTGTCGAGCAGTTCGGTATTCGCACCGGTCTTCGGGCCGTCGCTGTGCAAGGTTTCAGCCAGCGTTTGCGCCCGCGCGGCGATCGCGTGTTCGAGCGCCGTTGCGTCGTGACCGCCGGTGGGCTCGGCGGCGTGGCGCTGCATTGCCACGTCGATGAGAACGTCGATAAAGGCCATCGACTCTTCGCCCCAGTTGGCGCGTAGGTCCAGGCTTGCGAGCTGCCCGCGCACGGGCCGAAACATATTCATGGCGGTTCGTGCCGCCTGTTCCGCGTCAACGAGTTCGCCGCGGGCTAGCGCGATTTCGGCGCGTTTGCCGTTGCCCACAGCTATACCGACCGGGTAGCGTAGCTGCTCGTAGTAGCCAATGGCTCGATCAATGGCGGACAACGCCGCGTCCGTGTCGCCTTTGGTGCGCATCACTTCCGCTTCGGCAATAGCGAGTTTTGCCTGCGACAGAAAACTCGGTTCAATCGCCGAAAAATGCTCGTAAGCCAAGTCGATTTGCGCTGCTGCCGCGGCGATATCGCCTTCGGCCAACGATAGATACGTGCGCGCCATGGCGATGTCACCATTGCGGTCCGGATCATCCAGTTGTCTTCGCTCAGCGGCGCTCAGGTACGCGGCTGATTGGTCGAGATTGCCCTGAACGCGCGCGAAGAACGCAAGCGTTACCTCCGCGTCGGCGGCGTCGGCGCTATCGCCAATCGACTCCGACATCTCCAGCGCACTATGCAGAAATTCGCTCGCGCGTTCGGCGTCACCCAACTCGAAATACTTGATACCGAGGTTGCGAAGATTAAGCGTGACCGTGTTGCGCCGACCCTGCTGTCGGTTGACCTCCAGCGCTTTATGGTAGTACGCCAGTGCTTGCGGCGTATCGCCGAGCCGTGCGTATTGCAGCGCAAGGTTGTTGTAAAACGTTCCGTGCAGGTACCAGTCAAGCGATTCGATACGGGCAAGGATTTCAAGCAAAATCGGTAACGCATCCGCGGCCTCGCCGCGCATCGCGTAAACACCTGCCTGCGCATACCGCACCGATTGAGCGAACGCCCGGTCTGCGGCCTGATCGGCCAGCAGTACCGCCGTCGCTAGACATCTTTCGGCTTGTTGTAACTGCTTGGCCGCTAGCGGTACCAGGCACGTGTTGTACTGAACCATGCTGCGCGCAATGGCATCGCCAGCGGCTTGCGCTGCCCGCATCGCCGCCGCAAACGCTTCGTCGGCCGCGTCTATTTGTCGGCGGTCCATGTACCAGAGGCCCAGCGAATTCAGCGCCATCGCTTGGTCGACGGGTTGCCCCAGCGCGTCAAACTGCGTTGCCGCTTCGCGTAATCTCTCGGTCGTCAATACGGCGTCCTCGAGAAAGTAGGCGATTTCTCCCTGCGCATGCACGGCGTCGGCACGTATGCGCCGGAGCAGGGGGTCGGACGCGGCGTACAGCACGCGTTCGACACGACGGTATTCCTCGAGCGCCGTCGCGCGACTGTCCATCGTTTGCTCGGCAAACGCGAGCGCGCCGCTACGGGTCCACTCGGCCACCGAACTGACTACGGCAGGCAATTCGCCAGCATCGTGCGCCTCAATTGCTACCGACGCCGGTGGTCCATTCGGCTCATCCGCGATGACATGCAACCGGAAATTGTCAATCTCGCGGGCCGGAACATAAATATAATCGCCGGAATAGCGAACCACGGGATGTGAGTAGGCCGTCTCGTCGCGGGAGACGACCGCCACTTTCATATCGGTGCCGCGGCGCGTGACACGGATCAGCCACGCGCGATCGCGTGGCACGTCGAGCGAGACCTGCAGTACATCACCGGTCGAAATCGGCTCTATGAGCTCGACGCCGGCTTCAAGGACAATTAGGCGCGGCTCCGCTGCCTCTGCTGCATGGGCCGCGAACAGCCACGCAAAAAGCACCGTTAACGGTCGCGCGCAACGAACCGCCACTATGACCCACTACCTTGTCACCATCCCCGAATTCATGTTGTCATGGCGCCTTGGGCCTGGCAACTGTAGTTGCTTGAATTCTTTAGACTTCGTATGACTATTTTCAGACAGATCCGGATTCTGCCGGCAGTTGCCGCTGTATTGATCACGGCATGCGGTTCTGAGGATGCACCGCCGCCGGCGGTCGTCGCAGCCGCGCCGGCACCAGCGGTCGAGGCGACGCCTGCGCCGTCGGACGAGGCCGACGTTCGTAAAGGAACCGGATCGATGCTGGCTTATGCCGAAGTCGACGGCATGCTGGCCCGCGGTTACCTCGCCTACCCAGTTGACATGACCGAACCGCTGCCGGCCGTGATGCTGATTCACGACTGGTTCGGGCTCGACGACGAGATCAAGAAGCTGTCAGACACACTGGCGGCGCAAGGCTTTGTCGTGCTCGCCGTCGATCTCTTTGACGGTCGTACCGGCACGCTGCCGAAAGACACCCGCGACGCGCTCGTGAAAATTCTCGAAAAGCCGGACCTGACGCGCTCAAATCTGGACCAAGCGATAACGTTCGTCCGCGAAACGGTCGGCTCACCGCGTCTGTCGCTGCTCGGGTTTGGCTCCGGCGGTCTGTGGGCCCTGAATACCGCACTGACGAAACCCGACGAGTTCGAGGCGCTCGTTTTGGTGCAGGGGCAGACTTTGACCGATAAGGAGCGGCTCGAAACGTTGAACATGCCGCTGCTCGGCATTTACGGCGCCAACGACCGCAGCATCACGCAGGAGGAGGTGCGTGCGTTCGGCGAGGCCCTGAAAGAGGCCGATGTGACCCATGAGATACGGCTGTATCCGGTCGCCGGCAACGCCTTCATGCTGCCCAGCAGTCGTAGCTACAGCCCAAAGCAATCGGCGGCCGCCTGGGAGCTGGTCTACGAGTTTCTCGGCGAGAACTTAGCCAGTCCGGCACGTGAGGCGCGCTGAACTAAGCGTTCCGGACACGGGTCTAAACGGCAAATTCCGGGAGAACACGCATGCAGCGCATTCCGTCGAGTTTTCGCAAGTGGCTCGTTTTCGCCGTCGGCACCGTGATGCTGATCATCGGGCTCGCGATGGTGATACTCCCCGGACCCGCAATTCTTATGATTCCTGCGGCGCTCGCCGTGCTCGCGACTGAATTTTCATTCGCGCAGCGCTGGCTAGGGCACGCCCGACGCGGGCTGTCGACGGCTTCTTATCGGCGCCGCGATTCGGCCGTGGAGCGCCACCGCTCTCGAAACGGCTAGTAAATCAGCGTCATCATCCGGCGGCGCAGCTGTCCTACGCGCTCGTCAGCCGGCGTCAGTAAATCGATGAGGCGCAGCAGCGCCTTACGCGCGGCGTCGTCTCCGAACTTCCGATTACTGGCGAGTACCGCGAGCAGCGCTTCCGCCGCTTGGTCGTGTTCACCCTGCGCAACGGCAGCGACGGCATCGCGATATTGCTGAGCGCTGGCAGATGCGTCCGCGTCGCTTGCAAGCGCCGTCGATTCGGTGGCGAACCAATGCGCCGCGCTTACCTGGCGTGTTTTGTCGTTGTCGGCGGCGTCTTCGGGCAGGGCGTTAAGGATTTCGCCGGCCTCATCCAGGCGTCCCGCAACGATGTGAATCTGCGCAATCGCGAGTTTGGCGTCGAGATTGTCGGGGTCCGATTCCAAAATCGCCTGCAGCTGCGCCAACGACGCGTCGCCGCTGCCGTCCTCGAGCGCATCGCTTACCGGATCGTTGGCGGGCTCGCTGCTGTCCATTGCGACGTGGCGCTCGAGCACCGCGCGAATGTTCGCTTCCGGCTGCGCGCCGACGATCTGATCGACCGGACGGCCGTCAACGAACAGCATCATGGTCGGCAAGCTACGAATGCCCGCCATCGCAGCCAGTTGCTGTTGTTCGTCCACATTGACCTTGGCAATGGTCAGGCGACCCGCAAAGTCCTCAGCAAGCTTGTCGAGTATCGGTGCCAGCGACTTGCACGGCCCGCACCAATCGGCCCAGAAATCCACCAGCACGGGTACTGGCGAGTCGATGACCTCCGTCTGGAAAGTCGTTTCAGTGACTGCAACTGTTTGGCTCATAGCCGTCTCCGCGCCGATCTGAGGCGCGAACCTTGCCAAAGCATCAGCGAAAAATGAAGTAAAAAAGGGTTGAGCCGGCGGGAGAGTCCCGCCGGCTCGAACGAGGCTGCAACGCTCGTCGCAGCTTGGCAGGTTGTTGGGGGGAACAACCTGCCTGCGTAGCCCATGCCCGAGGGGGGGGAGTGGGTTTGGGCCCGCGTGCCAGCATCGAGTCAATCGTGGATGGCGCTGGCTGCCATCCTGGCTTCGTTCTGCGTCACCGCCGCGAGGGGGGAGGATGAGGCGACGACGCTTTCCGAAGCGTTGTTGTCAGCTTTCGTCGGAACCTTCGATGGCCGGTTCGTCAATGCGGGTTTCGATCGCTGCCAGATACGCTTCGGTATCGGCCTCGATGGCTTCCCGCACGTTTTCCAACGCGGCTTCGTTGAGTTCTTCAGCAATTTCCTTCGGTGCCGACTGCGTATCGAGTGCAACGGCAACGACAGTAATCTCGGACAGCATCAGCTCGTCAGCACTGGCAACGCCTGGCAATCCCAGCAGGATTGCGGCGGACAGCGCGGCGAAACTACGCACGGCCCGAGTCGTTTGGCGTGATGTGAACATGTCCATACTTCTCGTCAGGTTGTGCGCGGGGAGCCCATCTCCTCTCGCTCGAACTACACTAAGCAGAAACCGTGCCAAAAAAATTATTGAATTTTTTCAGAGGGTTAGAGTAGAGATCGAATAACGGAAATTCGTGAATACCGAAAAGCCGTGACAACTTTACGGATTTCCGTAAGCATGCCGCGCATGAGTGAGCAAGATGTCTACGCGTGGATGTTTCAGCGTTCGCCAGTCATGGCGGCGCTGTTCGATTCGCAGGGCCGATTCCACAACGTCAGCGATGCCCTAGCCGAGCGCTTGGGCTATGAACGCGAGGCCATGATCGGCCGTCAGCCCGGTGAATTCATGACGCCCGAATCGCGCGGTCAGCTCGATGGCGAACTCCTGCCAAAGTTGCGCCGCATTGGCCTCGTGCGTAACCAACCGATCGACTTTTGTTCGGCGACCGACGAGCGCGTATCCGTCATGGCGACTGCGCTGACCGACTACGACCACGCCGGCGCGATTGTGCGCACCGTCGCCGTTTATGTCGAGATCGGCGATGCCGAGCGCATCGAGCGCAAGTATCGGCGTCTCTATCGAGAGACGCCGGCCATGCTGCATACCGTCGACGAAAGCAATTGCATCACGGCGGTCAGCGACCACTGGCTTCAGAAGCTCGGCTACACGCACCGCCACGAAGTGCTTGGCCGGCCGATTGTCGATTTCATTGCGCCGGAAGATCGCAACCAGGTGTCGCGAGAATTTCGCCGTCGCGGTGCCAGTCGAGAGCTGAACGTCGAGCGGCGCATGTTGCGCAAGGACGGCAGCCAGCTCGACGTCGTCGTATCGTCGATTACCGAAAGCAGCGACGGCGACGGTCCCGTTCGTTTGTTGGTTGCCTCCAAGGACATGACCGAGCGCAATCGGTCCGAGCGCGCTCTGCGTGCCGCGCTCGAGGAGAACGCCCGACTCCGCGAAGAGCTCGAACGTGAACGCGACTATCTGCGCGAAGAAGTCAAAGTCGCGATGAATTTCGGCCGCATCGTCGGCACGAGCGCTGAGCTTCAAGCAATGCTGCGGCAAATCGAAGCGGTAGCCTCAACGCCGGCCAGCGTGCTGATCCTCGGTGAGTCCGGTGTCGGCAAAGAGTTGATCGCGCATGCCTTGCACGCACGCGGTCCGCGCGCCGACCAACCGTTTGTCAAAGTTAACTGTGCATCGGTGCCGGCCGAGCTGTTCGAAAGCGAGTTCTTCGGCCATGTCAAAGGTGCGTTCACCGGTGCGGTACGCGATCGTATTGGTCGGTTTCAACTCGCGAACGGCGGCACAATCTTTCTCGATGAGGTGGGCGAAATACCGATCGGGTTGCAGGGCAAGCTGCTGCGCGTGCTGCAGGAGCAGGAGTTCGAACGGGTCGGCGAGGACATCACGCGAAAGGTGGACGTGCGCGTCATTGCCGCGACCAACCGCGACTTGACGCAAGAGGTCGAAGCCGGCCGGTTTCGTGAGGACCTGTACTACCGATTGAGCGTCTTTCCGATCCATGCGCCGCCGCTGCGCGAGCGCGGCGACGACGTTGTGCAGCTCGCCCAGCATTTTCTCGATCGCACCATTAAAGACTTCGGCCGCGAACCGCTGGCGCTCAGTCAACGCGATATCGACGCCATCCGCGGTTACGACTGGCCCGGCAACGTGCGCGAGCTGAAGAACGTCATCGAGCGCGCGGTGATTTTGTCCAAGGGCGGCATCCTGCGGCTCGATTTATCGGCACCGCAATTTGCCCATCGGGCGCCCGATCGGCCGGTCGCAGCCGACACCGAGCCAGTGCACGAGGCGCCCGCCGCAGACATCGAGTTTCGTACCGAAGACCAAATCCGCGAGCTGGTGCGGGACAACTTGGTCCGGGCGCTGACAGCGGCGAATTGGCGCGTGTCCGGCAAAGGCGGGGCAGCCGAGCTGCTGGGAATTCGGCCAACGACGCTCAGCGACCGTATGCGGTCGATGAAAATTCGCCGTCCGGCCGCGGCAGACGATGTCGCGTAAATCGACGCCGCGTTACCGTCCCGGCGAAAAATCAAACGCGAGTCGAAACACAACGTCGGGCTGCGAATCGACGCGAATGTCTTCGCTTACGCCGAGGGTCAACTGCCGCTTATCGCCCAGTCGAAATCCGAGCCACGCGTCCAAGGCGGTTGCGCCCTCGCCAACCTCGCGCAATTCCGACCGCACGATGCGCTCGCGTGTGCGCACGCGAGCGCCGACCGCAACCGCCGGTGACGCCTGCCAGACGACCGTCACCCGCGCCGACGCCACCTGATCTTCGACCTCGACACCGAGTAGATCGCTGTCACCGGGCACGGTCAGCGCAACCGCGCTGCTTAGCCGCCAGTTTTCGGCGCCGAGTAGCGCGTCATGCTCGAAGGTCAGCCCCAGCGTGAAATCGTTATCGCCGCTGCCCGTGAGGTCGTCGGCATCGCCAGTCGCGAATTTGGCGAGTGCCCGGGCGCCAAAGCGCCAATCGTCTCCGGTGTAAAGCGTGCGTCCCAGCGTAAGCCGCGCATCGCCGATACCGCTGGCGGATTCGGTGCGATCGATAAGGGCGGCGCCATCGCGCGTCCACTGGAACGCGAGTACATCGTTCGGCCGACGGTCTCGATTGCCGTTCGGCAGACCGAAGGCGTCATGCCAGCCCTCGATCGTCGAGTCGAGAAAGCCGTCGTCGTGACTGAGGAAAGGCACGTCGACTCCGAGATCCCAGCGACCGAACTCGCGCCGCCAGCCAACGCTCAAGCGCAGCGTTTCGCCATCGAACAGCAGGGTCTCGAGTGGCGAGGAATTGTCCGTCGAATGGTTCGCCAGCGCGAAGCAGACCGAGAAACCGGCTGGGCGGGCTTCCGGCAAGCCGATCGCAAACAGCCCGGCGACCGGGCCGAGTTCGTCGTCGCAAACGGCGACCGCGGTCGTTGCCCACACACACAGGACGACGCTGACAGTTGTTCGAAGGAACACGTTCAATGCAAACTCCGCGGATCACTCGGCCAACTCGTCACTGCCTTTTATGGTGCCATCGCAGACCGTCACGCGCACTTGCAGCGTTCTTCTGCTCGCTTTTCCAATTTTCGCCGGCGCGGCCGATGCCTTGCCGCCGATCGTCGTCAGCACGCTCGAGCGATTCAATTTGCCCACGGACACGCTGAGCGTTCACGTTCGCGATCTCGACACGGACGAGGTGGTGCTGGATGTGCGCAGCGACCAGCCGCGAAATCCGGCATCGACCATGAAAGTGGTTACCGGATTGGCGGCGCTGGATCGGCTGGGCCCGTCGTACCGCTGGTCGACGCGGGTGTTCGCTACCGCCGAACCGGTCGACGGACGCATCGACGGCGACTTGATCGTCGTCGGCGGTGGCGATCCCTATCTCGTCGAGGAACGTCTTTACCGGTTGATTCGGCGGCTGCGCGTCGATCGCATCGACAGCGTCAGCGGCGATCTGATCGTCGACGATACGTTGTTCGAAACGCCGTCCGAAGACCGCAGCGCGTTCGACAATCAGCCGTTTCGCGTCTACAACGCGCTGCCGTCAGCGGCACTCGCCAATTTCAACACCATTCGATTTTTGTTCGAGCCAGAGAGTGGCAGCTCCGTTGCGGTGCGCCCCGATCCCGCGCTCGACAACCTTCGGTACATCAATCGACTGCGCTCCATCGATGCGCGCTGCCGCGGTTTTCGGCGCGGCATAGCGACCGCCGAGCACCCCGATGCGCACATCGCGTTCGACGGCCGCTTCCCCAACCGCTGCATGCAGTACTCATTGACGCGGGCCGTCATGCCGGCCTGGCTGTATACCGGTGACCTGTTTGCCTGGTTATTCCGCAATGCCGGCGGCGAACTCGACGGCCGCATCGTTCGCGGCGAGTTGCCCGACGATGCGGTGCTGGTGGCCGAGTTCGATTCGCTGTCGCTCGCCGAAATCGTGCGGCTGATGAACAAGCACTCCAGCAACTTAATAGCCCGCCAGCTGCTGTTGACGCTTGCCGTCGAGGCGGGCGGACCGCCCGCGAGCGAAGCGCAAGGCGTTGCCGAACTGCAGCGCTGGCTGGCCGACGCCGGTTTCGATTTCGAAGAATTTGCCGTTGAAAACGGCGCGGGCCGCTCGCGCGACGCTCGGATCACGGCGCGACATCTGGTGGACATCATCGAATACGGCTACCGCAGCCCGGTGATGCCGGAGTTTCTCGGCTCGATGGCCCGCTATGGCGAGGACGGTACGCTCCAAGATCGCGAAGATTTTCCGTCGCTGGCCGGTCGTGCGCACCTGAAAACGGGCAGTCTCGACCACGTCACCGCGCTGGCGGGCGTTTTTCATGCCGAAAACGGCCGCCGGTTCGCGCTCGCGATCCTCCAAAATGCCGACGATGCTCACCGCGGCGGCGGCCAGGCGGTGCAGGATCGGCTGCTGGAGTGGCTTGGTTCACAGAATCGGGCCGCGGCCGGGCGCTAGACTTAGCTTATGTTGAAGCGAATTGTCGTCAATTGCCGCTTGCTGCTGGCCTCGTGCGTTGGTCTGTTGGTGCTCGCCGCGCTCCCGGCGGCCGCTCAGGAGACGACGTACTACGTCACCGATCGCCTGCGCCTCGGGCTGCACAACGCCGAGGACACCAGCGATCGGCCGTTCCGCGTGCTCGACAGCGGCCAGGCAATGGTCGTGGTTGCCCGCAACGGCAACTATGCACAGGTTCGGCTGCCCGACGGCACCGAGGGCTACGTCAAAGCGGCGTATCTGGTCGACGAGAAACCAGCAATTTTGGTGGTCTCCGAGCGGGCCGAGAACTATGCGTCGATGGAGACGGAACTCGCTGATGCCAAAGCGAAATTCGCCGGGTCCGCCGGGCGTATTTCGGAACTCGAGCGGCAGGTCGGCGAGCTCAACGGCGCGCTAAACGAGCGCAAAGACAAGCTCGGTACGCTCACTGACGAGAATCAGAAATTTCGCCAGCAGATGTCGCTGTATCGGTTCAGCTTGCCTTGGCCCATCGTGCTCGGCGCGGCACTGGTCGCGGTCGTGCTCGGTTTCATTGGCGGTATGTGGTGGATCGATCATCGCAGCCGCAAGCGCCACGGCGGCTTCCGAATTTACTGACTCCGGCGATGCGTCACGCGCCGTTGCGGCTCGACCGGCTGCGGGTCTGGTGGCGCAGCGCTTCGACAAGAACCAGACACGGCGCTATCGCAAGCCGCGCCGCTGCGACGTTATCCGGTCGCGGAATAAGCGCATAACAACAAATACGTTCTAGCTATAAGGTCTGCCCGGTACCGTCGCGGCCTCACTCATTGATCCGAGGGCCGCTCGTGAGCACGCCTGCCAGCAAGATCCCGCCGGCTTTGCCGTTGGCGACCGAACAGCTCGATGCGTTGACCGCACTCGGGAAAAGCATGCGGCCTGAAGCGCTGCTGTGGTCTAGCGGCTATCTCGCTGGGTTGGCCGCTGCCACTGGCTCTGCTGTCACGGCGCCCGACGCGCCGGCCGCCACGCAGACAGAATCCGATGCGCAGCTGACGATTCTGTACGGCTCACAAACAGGCAACGGTCAGCGTCTCGCCGAAGAACTCGCCGTGCAAGCAGCACAGCGTTCGGTGAGCGCACGCATCGTCAACATGGCCGATTATCGTGCGCAGGAAATCAAGAAAGAAACGGCGGTCGCGCTGATCGTTAGCACGCATGGCGAAGGCGATCCGCCGGATGATGCGGAAGCGCTGTACGAATACTTGCACAGCGATCGGGCACCAAAGCTCGCATCCCTGAACTACACGGTGCTCGCGCTCGGTGATTCCAGCTACGCGCAGTTTTGCCAGACCGGCATCGACTTCGATGAGCGGCTCGCCGAGCTGGGTGCATCGCGTTTGCACAATAGAGTCGATTGCGACACCGACTACGCGGCAGCGGCGGAAGCCTGGGCGGATGCGACGTTGACGGCGGCTAACGAACATCTCGGTGCGTCGTCGGTACGTAGCGTTCCGACGCTGCACGCCGTGCAAAGCGCGCGCTACACCGCCGAGCATCCACTGGCGGCTGAAGTCATCGTCAACCAAAAAATTACTGGCCGAGCATCCACCAAAGACGTTCGGCACGTCGAGTTCGACCTCAGTGGCAGTGGTCTCGAGTATCAGCCGGGCGATGCGCTCGGCGTTGTCGTTGCCAATCCGCCGGTGTTGGTTGACGAGTTCTGCGACGTGCTGTCGCTGGATCGCGATATCGACGTCGACGGGACGTCGTTGGCCACATTACTCAGTGAGCGTTTCGAGATCACGGTTGCCAGCCGTGCGTTCGTCGAACGCTACGCCGAGCTCGCCGGCAGCGATGGCCTCAAGGCGCTGCTCGCCGACGACGCGCGTGAACAGCTGGTCGCCTACATCGCCGATCGACAGATCATCGATATCGTTCGCGAGCACCCGTCGTCACCGGACGCAGCGCGCTTTGTCGAATGCCTACGCCCGTTGAAGCCGCGGCTGTATTCCATCGCGTCGAGTCCACTCGTTAGCGAAGACGAAGTGGCAGTCACTGTTGCCGCGGTTCGCTACGAAGCGTTCGGCCGACCGCACTGGGGCGCTGCATCGACGCATCTCGCCGACCGCACCGACGTCGGCGACGTGTTGTCGGTTTACGTCGAGGCGAACCCGCGCTTCCGGCTGCCCGAAGACCCTGCAGCGGCCGTTATCATGATCGGACCCGGTACCGGTGTCGCACCGTTCCGCGCGTTTCTCGAACATCGCGATGCCACCGGTGCGAGCGGCAAAAATTGGCTGTTTTTCGGCGACCGCAATTCGCGCGAAGACTTCCTTTACCAGCTCGACTGGGCGCGCTATCGCAAACGCGGGCTACTGACGAACATGGACGTCGCGTTCTCACGCGACCAGGCCGACAAGGTTTACGTTCAGGATCGTCTGCGTGAGCATGCGGCTGAACTTTTCGCGTGGCTCGAAGAAGGCGCGCACATCTACGTCTGCGGCGACGCGAGCCAGATGGCGCCGGACGTCCATGAAGCGCTGCTCGATGTCATCGCCGCAGGTCTCGGTAAGGGGCGCGACGCTGCCGAGGACTATCTGAAGACGCTGCGCCGCGCCGGCCGCTACCAGCGCGACGTGTATTGAGTCGCCCGACATGAGCGACAAAAAGCCGCTGTCCGATGTCGAGCGCATCAAGACGGAAAGCCGGCAACTGCGCGGCACCCTGAGCGACAGTCTGGTCGATCGGCTCACCGGCGCGATCGCCGCCGACGATACGCAGCTGTCAAAGTTTCACGGCATCTATCAGCAGGACGACCGCGACCTTCGGGCGGAACGGCGCAAGCAAATGCTCGAGCCTGCGTTCAGCTTCATGATCCGCGCCCGCATCCCGGGCGGGCGCATGACCCCGGATCAATGGCTGGCATTCGATGCAATCGGTCGTGAATACGCCAACGACTCAGTGCGTGTTACGACGCGCCAAGCCATTCAGTTTCACGGGGTTATCAAACGCGAGCTGAAAACGACGATGCAGGCGATCAACGCCAGCTTGCTCGATACGCTGGCTGCTTGCGGCGATGTCAATCGCAACGTGATGGCGCCGGCAAACCCGGCATTGTCACCGGTTCACGATGCCGTGCAGGCCGCGGCCAAGTCGCTGAGCGATCATTTGTGTCCGCGAACCGGCGCCTACCACGAAGTGTGGCTCGACGGCGAAAAACTCGACGTCGGTGGCGAAGAAGTCGAGCCGATTTACGGCAAGACGTACCTACCGCGGAAATTCAAAACTGGATTTGTTATTCCGCCGGACAACGACGTCGATGTGTACTCACAGGATCTCGGTTTCGTTGCCGTCGTCGAAGACGACCAGCTTGCGGGATTCAACGTGCTCGTCGGCGGCGGCATGGGTATGTCGCACGGCGAACCGGCAACGTACCCGCGCCTGGCAAGCACGATCGGTTTCTGCAAACCGAATGCGGTTAATGCCGTTGCCGAAGCCGTTGTTACCACGCAGCGTGATTTCGGCGATCGCACCAATCGCAAACACGCGCGGCTGAAGTACACGATCGACACGCACGGTGTCGACTGGTTTCGCGATCAGGTGAATGAGCGCCTGCCGACACCGCTGGCGCCGCCACGCGACGTGCTGTTTACGCACACCGGCGATCGCTACGGCTGGCACCAGAGCCGCGACGGTTCGTGGAACCACACGTTCTTCATTGAAAACGGTCGTATTCGCGACACCGAGGATCGCGCGCTGATGACGGCGTTCCGCACATTGGCGGAGCAGGGCATCGGTGAATTCATTCTGACGCCGAATCAGAACGTCATCCTCGCAGGACTGACTGACGCTGAGCGTGACGCAGCGGATGCACTCATCGAGCAGTACAAGCTCGGCAGCGATTCGGTCTCGGCGCTGCGCGGTGCGTCGATCGCTTGTGTCGGTTTTCCGACCTGCGGTCTTGCGATGGCCGAGAGCGAGCGCTACATGCCGGAGCTCGTCACGCATGTCGATGCGCTGCTGGCCAAACACGGTATCGCCGACGTGCCGATCGTTGCGCGCATGACCGGTTGCCCAAACGGCTGCGCACGGCCCTACCTCGCCGAGATTGGCCTCGTCGGCAAAGCGCCGGGGCGCTACAACCTGTTGCTCGGTGCCGCCTTCAACGGCGAGCGCATGAACCGTTTGTACCGCGAGAACATCGACGAGGCGGAAATCCTTGCCACGCTCGATGCGCTACTCGGCGACTTCGCGCGTGAGCGCGCCGCCGCCGAACACTTTGGCGATTTTCTCATCCGTACCGGCGTTATTGCTTACGTCGGCGCAAGCGACAACTTCCACGTTGCCGCTGCGTGAGCTTGGAGAGCTATCGATGAAACTGGCAGCGTTGAACGAATACGACAGCCGCGAAGCGGCGGCTGCAAGCGCCGATGCGATGATGGCGAGGCTCGACGCCTCAGATCGCGTTCGTTGGGCGCTCGATCACCTGCCGAAAACGCTGGTGGTCAGTTCGAGTTTCGGTGCACAGGCCGCCGCGATGCTGCATCTCGTGACTCGTGAGGCGCCCGACACGCCGGTCGTGCTGATCGACACGGGCTACCTGTTTCCGGAAACCTATCGGTTTGTCGACGAACTCACCGAGCGGCTTGCGCTGAACCTGAAGGTCTATAGGTCCGAGCAGTCGCCGGCGTGGCAGGAGGCCCGCTACGGCAAACGCTGGGAGCAAGGCCGCGAGGGCATCGATGCGTACAACCAGGACAACAAGGTTCGACCAATGGAGCGCGCGCTCGATGATCTAGGTGCCGGCACCTGGCTCGCGGGCCTGCGTCGCACGCAGTCGAGCACCCGGCAGAACCTGCCATTCGTGCAAACCAGCGGCGAGCGCTGGAAAGTACACCCGATCCTCGATTGGAGCGATCGCGACCTGCATCGTTATCTGAAGAAGCACGACTTGCCGTATCACCCGCTGTGGGCAGACGGCTACGTCTCGATCGGCGATGTGCATACGACGCGTTCGCTGCGTGAGGTGTCCTCGATCGAGGACACGCGCTTCCACGGTCTGACGCGCGAGTGCGGTCTGCACGAGATGGACTTCGGGCAGTAAACCGGCGTACGTGCGATTACTCGGCGGCGTCGGAATTGGGTCGCCGGTGCTTGCAGATCAACGTGCGCCGTACCGAAGCCGCAGAATCATCTTTGACAGCTTTCGTTTGCCAGCGATCAGGCCTGCTCCCAACGCGATTTGTGCGACGTACTCGATACGCGAGAACCAGTAGTTGATTTGCGCGCGGCTGTCGAAAACCAACTCAGGATCGGAGAGTCGTGTGAGCTGAACGACCCACAGCTCAGTCGCGACGAGATCGATCAGTCCGTTGACCAAAACCAAAACCCCGATAAGCGCGAGCCCAACGGTCAGCATTTCTGCGGCATCGAACGTCCCGTATTCGTTCGCCGAATCGGAAAAGTCGGCTCCAGCGATTCTCTTTGCAAAGCGCCACACCGCAAAAGCGAAGAGCAAAGGGAGTCCGGCGGCGAAAAAGACGGTGACGCTTGTATCCCGAATAACTTCCCAAACTGAGTCGCTGTAGTCGATACGTGCGATGACGGTCCAGACTATTTCAAGTGAACTCTGCAGAGCGACAAAGGCAATATAAATCGCAAATAAGCGGACAACGACAACGCTTACTGGGAGCACGCGCGAAGAATTCTGCGGGTCTGAGTTATTGATTGCGGATTCCTAACGATTCTGCGTTTGTGTCTCGTCGCTCTGCACGCAGCTCAAGTATCTGCCGAAACGCCAGTGCGAGACCGGCGGCACTGAACACCGCGACGGGAATCAATACACTGAGATAGTGCCATCCGGGCACATGCGGGAAGCCGCTGTAGCCGCTCGATGTTTCGAGCAACGGCAGAGCCGCGCTCAGCGCGGCAAACAAGTAGCGGCAAGAAATTGGGTGGTCCGCAGCCGCAGTCGCGAGAAAGTACAGTGGCGCTATCGCGAAGATGGGAACGAAGCCGAGAGCAAGCGCGTCTTTAATCAAGCCCGGGTCGGCGGAGCGATCAAGCGCGTAAATGCAAGCGCCGAATAACGGCGTGCAAATTGCGGCGCCGACCGCTCCCCAAAGCGATAGGTTGCGGAGCACAGCATCGCGTTGCGAAAAAGGAAAAAACCGCCGCTTTTTCCCTGCAAGTTGTGCGAGTTTGGTGTAGCCCAGCTCGAACAACGATTGCCGACCGTCAGGCCGCAGCCTCGACGTCGCCGCTGCAGCCGGTTTTTAGCGGTAGCTTGATGTCGTCAAATAGCCCGTCGATTTCGCCTTGTGTGCTCAGCATCGTAGCTTCGGTGACGCGCTTCTCGGTGAGATGCGGCGCGAAAATCTCCATGAACTCGATCATGTAGCGGCGCAGCACCGCGTCGCGGCGAAATCCAATCCAGGTCGTCGAGCGCGGGAACAGGCCTTCGGCGTCGATCGCAACGAGGTTGTCGCGCTCGTCGCACTCGTGCGCCATGCTGGCCACGATGCCAACTCCCAGGCCCATTTTGACGTACGTCTTGATGACGTCGGCATCGCGTGCGGTGAACACAACGTTCGGCTGCAGATTCTTTTCGGCGAAGGCGCGTTTCAGCGACGACTCACCGGAGAAACTGTAGACGTAGGTGACCAGCGGCTGCCGCGCGAGATCTTCGAGCGTGATCTTGTGATCGAGCGTGGCCAGCTCGTGATTCGCCGGCACGAGTATGGTCCGATCCCAGCGGTAGCACGGCAGCATGACCAGGTCGCCAAACAGATTCTGCGCACCGGTGGCAATGGCGAAGTCGATCGACTTCTGCGCCACCATGTCGGCAATCTGCTCAGAGGTGCCTTGATGCAGGTTCAACACCACATTGGGGTAGCGATCGCGCAGTTGCTGAACCACTTCCGGCAGCACGTAACGCGCCTGCGTGTGGGTGGTGCCAATGGACAAAGTGCCTTCCTGCTCGCCGGACATGTCTGACGCCAGCGCGCGGATGTTGTCCACTTCCTGCATGATCGTGCGGGCCCGTTTTATCACCTGATGGCCCGCCGTCGTGATGTCGGCGAGGCTCTTGCCCTTGCGGGTGAACAGCTGCACGCCGAGTTCCTCCTCGAGGAGCTTCAGCTGCTTGCTGACACCGGGCTGTGACGTGTACAGCCGCTCGGCGGCGGTCGTGATGTTCAGACCGTTATCCGCAATCGCCAATAGATATTTAAGTTGTTGAAGTTTCATCGATTTTCGGCAATCCCCAAGCGCAGTATACCGGACCGCTTGCCGTCCGGAGGCGTTCGCCGTGGTCGCCCGCCCACATCGTCTGCCCAACAGCCTCCCTAATATAACTGCGAGCTATTTAACCACTGCGAATCGTTAGTATCTGACGCTTTTTGGCTGCGTATAGTTCGCTCTCTCGTCGAGATCGGACCGAAAAAGTGGAATATTTCCCAATATTCGCCCGCCTGAACGGCCGAAAAACCGTCCTCGTTGGCGGTGGCAACGTGGCGCTGCGCAAAGCTCGGCTGCTGCTGTCTGCCGGTGCGCGAATCACCGTGGTGGCCCCGGCACTCGCGCCGGGTATGGCGACGCTGGCGGCCAGCGGCGAGCTTGAGCACGTCGCCGCGCGCTTTTCGCCAGAGGCGCTCGACGGTGCGTTTTTTGTCGTTGCTGCCACCGACAGCTCCGCGATCAACGCCGAAGTATTTGCGGCCGCCGAGCGCCGCCAGCTGTTGTGCAACAGCGTCGACGATCTAGCGCAATCCTCCGCCATTGTGCCGGCGATCGTCGATCGCTCGCCGGTGCAGGTCGCAATATCGACCGGCGGTGCGGCACCGGTGCTTGCGCGTCGCCTGCGCGAGCGCATCGAACAACTGTTGCCAAGCGGCCTTGGTCGCCTGGCGGCGTTAGCACGTCGACTGCGCTCGCGCGTTACCGCGCGGGTACACGATCCTGAGCACCGGCGCGGCGTCTGGGAACGGGCACTCGATTCCGATGCGGCGAATGCCGTTGCGGCGGGTCGCGGTTCGCCCAACGATTTCCGGGCGGAGCTCGATGCGCAAATTGCCGCGGCTGACGCGTCGTCCGCCGGCGTCGCTTGGCTCGTCGGTGCGGGTCCTGGCGATCCGGAGCTGCTGACGTTGCGCGCGCTGCGTGCCATGCAGGACGCGGATGTCGTGCTCCACGATCGGCTCGTCAGTCGCGAAATTCTTGCGCGCGTGCGCCGCGATGCCGAGGTGATTACTGTCGGCAAGCAAAGCGGCTGTCCCGGCACGACGCAGGCAGCGATCAACGAAAAATTGCTGGCGCTGGTTGCCAGTGGCAAGCGCGTTTGTCGATTGAAGGGCGGCGATCCATTCGTGTTCGGCCGCGGCGGCGAGGAAATCGAGGCGCTGCGTGCGGCCGGGCTCGCGTACGAAATTGTGCCGGGAATTACCGCCGGGGTCGGCTGTGCGGCGTATGCCGGTATTCCGCTCACGCATCGCGAGCACACACAGGCGGTGCAACTGGTCACGGCGCACGGCAAAGGCGCGTGGGATTCCATCGACTGGCAGGGTCTGGCGGCGTCGCGGTCAACCTTGGTGTTCTACATGGGCGTGGCGCGGCTCGAACGCATTCGCGACCAGCTCATCGCCCACGGCCGCAGCCCCGATACGCCGTTCGCCATCGTCGAGTCGGGCACGACTCGTGAGCAGCGCGTCGCTACGGGCGAGCTGGCGACGCTGCCCGAAGTTGCCACGCGACACACCATTCGTTCGCCGGCAATCGTTTACGTCGGAACGGTGGCCGGTCTTGCTAATGAACTCGCCTGGTTTGCGCCCGCGCAGTCGGCCGTGGCGCCACCGATCTATGCGACACTGTCGGCGACCGGTTGAGTTCGGCGCTGCGTCGCGACAAACAATGCTTGCGAGAGGACAACAATGATCTACGACAACATTCTCGACACGATCGGTAACACGCCCATCGTCCGGCTGCACCGAGTCCCACCCGATCACGTCACGCTGTACGTGAAGGTCGAGTCATTCAACCCGATGGCATCGGTGAAAGACCGACTGGCCTACGCGATCATTCTCGACGCCGAGAAACGCGGGGTGCTGAAGCCAGGCCAGACGGTCGTCGAAGCGACATCGGGCAACACCGGCATTGCGCTTGCGATGGTGTGTGCAGCAAGGGGGTACCCATTCGTTGCAACGATGGCCGAGTCGTTTTCGGTTGAGCGTCGCAAAATCATGCGCGGACTCGGCGCCAAAGTCATTCTTACGCCTGCCGCCGAACGCGGCACCGGCATGGTTCGTAAGGCCAAAGAACTCTCCGAGCAGCACGGCTGGTTTTGGGCCAGTCAGTTCGACAACGTTGCGAACCCGGCGTACCACCGCAGCACCACTGGCCCCGAGATTCTGGCTGACTTCGCCGACCGCCGCCTCGACTACTGGGTCACCGGCTACGGCACGGGCGGGACGATGACGGGCGCTGGCGAGGTCATCAAACTCGCACGACCCGACATCAAAATTGTCGCTACCGAGCCGGCGGGTGCGCAGCTCTTGGCCGGCAAAGAATGGAACCCGCACAAAATCCAGGGTTGGACCCCCGACTTCATTCCGGATGTTCTGAACCGCGAGGTTTACGACGACCTCATCCCGATCGATGACGATACCGCGATCAAGACCTCGCAGAGCCTGGCGCATCAGGAAGGCATCTTCACTGGCATCTCCGGCGGCGCGACACTCGCGGCTGCGTTGGTCGCCGCCGAGAAAGCCGAAGCAGGGTCGGTATTGCTCGCGATGTTGCCCGACACTGGTGAGCGTTATCTCAGTACGCCGCTGTTCGCCGAGGTCAACGAGGGTACCGACGACGACTGGCTCGCCGGTTTGCCATAACGTGCGTCAAAGTCGTTCCCGGACAGCGATTTAGGCGTCGCAAGCGGCGATTGGCCCGCGGCTTGCGACGCCGATCACAGACAACCGGCACCGTGCCGCGCAGACTGACGAGTCCTCATTGGGCACGCAGGAACGCGCGTGCGGAGTCGCGAGTTGTCGTCGAAATCAGCCACGGACCCGGCCTGGCCGGCAGCGCAGGTGCTCGGCCGCTACGCCGAGTTGCTCGCATCCGCCGTGCCTCGCGCACGGGGCTTCGCGCTGCTTGCTGGCGACGGTCAAGCCGTCTGGAACCACGAGCTCCCTGATTCCGAACTCGCCGTTATCGGTCGTCGTATCACGGCCGGCCATTTCAGCGACAGCTCAATGGCCGAGCAAGGCGGCGCAGACGGCTCGAAGAACATTCTGATTCCGCTGCACGAGGACGCATCGCTTCTAGCATGGTTGATCGTCTCGTTTTCCGATCCTGACCACGCACCCGGCAGTTTGGCGCTGATTGAGCGACTCCTGGCGCCGACCTTGGCGGTGCTGGTCGATGCACTGGCACTGCGGATGTCGCAAGAGGGCCGCGAAGTCGGCCGCGCCACGATGGAGCGGCGCCTACGAGCCATCTACGCCTTGGACGATGCGATCATCACAACGCCGCACGGCCAGGCCGGACTCGCTGGATTGGTTGCCGCGGTCGCGAAAGACATGCGGGTCGGCTACAGCGTGCTGTTGATGCCGGACAAACGCATCCGTTTCAGCGTGACCCATCCGACGTGGGCCGGCGTCGATCGCAAAGCGCTCGACGGTGTTGCGGCCCGCCGCTTGCTGCCCGCGGTCAGTGCACGCACGTCGTCGCTGCTGCTCGACGTGGCTCGCGCGCCAACCGGTATTACGCAGCACCAAGACGGCTACCAAATCATTGCCAGCCCAATTCGCGAAGGCGGCAAGCGCGTTGCCGGCGTTCTCGCATTGTTCGGCCAAGTTGAAAACCACAGCTTCCGTTCGAACGACATGGCGTTTGCCGATCACATCGCGCGGCGTACCGAACGTGTCGTCGAACTCAACTATGACCGGCTAACAGGGCTGATGAATCGTTCGGGTTTCGAATCGCATCTCAAAGATGCGTACGAGCAGCTGGACGCCCTCGTGCCTGAGCATGCGCTGATCTTCTTCGACCTCGACAAAATGACCCTCTTCAACGACACCTTCGACCATCGCGCTGGCGATGAGGTGTTAGTTCGGTTCGCGTCCGAGCTGCAGCGCTCACTGCCGGAGCGCGGCGTGGCGTCGCGTTTGGCTGGTGACAACTTTGCCGTGCTGCTGCCGGAAACCGACGTCGCGGCGGGCGTCGATTTCGCGGAACATATCCGCCTCGCGACGCACAAAATGAGCTATCTGAAAGGCGACAAATCGCACCAGATCACGGTCAGTGCTGGTGTCGCGCCGTTACGGGTTAGCGATGAGGGCTATGCCGGCGCCATGATCTCGCCGAAGGTGGCCTGCACGGCCGCTAAAGATCACGGCCGTGATCGCGTCGAGGTCTACGACCAGGAAAACCACAGCATCATTCGCCGGGTCGACGATATGCAGATCGTCGGGCAAATCCACAATGCGCTGAATTCCGGCGACTTCCAGCTCGTTGCGCAGCCGATTGTGCCGCTCGGTCCAACCGCCAACGCACACTTCCCGTACTACGAAGTGCTGGTGCGGATGGTCGACTCGAACGGCAAAGAGTTGCGACCCAGTGACTTTTTCTCGGCGGCCGAGCGGTACCAATTGATGCCGCAGCTCGATCGCTTCGTCATCGAAAGCGCGCTGGAAACGATCGCCCAGCACCGCGCCGTGCTCGAGCGTTCCGATGCACGGTTTGCGATCAATTTGTCTGGCCAGTCGCTGCAGGACGATTCGCTGCTCGAATACGTGGTCAGCACGATCAACCGCCTTCAGGTACCGGCCCGAAATTTGTGCTTCGAGATCACTGAGACCGCCGCCGTCGCCAACATGATGAGCGCGCAGCGCTTTATACATTCATTGAAATCGCTGGGCGCGATTTTCTCGCTCGACGATTTCGGTGCCGGCTTGAGTTCGTTCGCGTACCTGAAATCCTTCAACGTCGATACGTTGAAAATCGATGGCGGTTTCGTCCGCGACCTCACGACCAACAAAGTCAGCGAGGCGATGGTAGTAGCCATTACCCACGTTGCACGCGTTATGAAGTTGACCACGATTGCCGAATACGTCGAAGACGAGGCAGCGCGACGGCGCTTGCTGGAAATCGGTGTCGACTATGCGCAAGGCTACCTCGTCGGTGAGCCGCAGAGTCTGGCCGAGGTCTTGCGCACCGAAGTTGCGGCGGTCGCCGCCGCGAGTTCCGCGGCCGGTTCCGCTTCGGCCTGATCCCTAGAAAACGCCTGCATCCAGCCCAGCGGCGGTAAGCATACCGAGTTCACGAGCCGCGTCTAAGCGTTGCGCGTCGACCTCGCCGACACAGAGCAACGGCGGCTGTATCCGCGTCAGCGCGAGGCCGGTCACGATTCGTTCGACGCTGGAGATTGCGCCGCTGCCGTCGTTGCCCGCCGCAACAAACAGACCGTACGGCCGACCAGCCAGCTTGCCTTCGCACGGGTAGTAGATTCGGTCAAAGAAGTGCTTCAGTGCGCCGCTCATGTAGCCGAAGTTCTCTGGCGTGCCGAACAGGTAGCCGTCAGCTTCCAGCACGGTGTCCGGGCCAACGGTCAGTGGGTCGGCGACGATGACATTGACGTCACCTGCGTCGGGGTCGCGGGCGCCGGCGACGACCGCCTCGGCAAGCCGCGATGTCGTGCCCGACTGGCTGTGATAAACGATGAGCAATGTTGGCCGCGTTGGCATAGCGGCCAAGTATCGTTGGCGCCCGCCTGCTGCGCAAAAAAAAGCATGACCGGGCGTGAGATAGCGGCGGGCGACACATCACTAAGCCAATGGTTGGAGAACAAGCGGTGGTGAGATGTTGATGGATGAGCACGCCAAAGACGCCGACGCGGCATGGAAGCTGGTGTTCGGTGTACTCGGCTTCGTATACGGCCTGTTTTTGCTGGGTGTGTTTACCGTCTTACTCATCGACTGACGTTCGCCAACCCGGCTGGCGGCGGGATCGGTAACGGGTCGGGATCCCCATCTACTCACGCCTTCCCGGGTCGTTGCCGGTGCCGCCGACTGTCGCTGTGACCCTGCGCTACACTGCCTGTGTCGACCCTAGGCAGTGACCCCGAGCGTTGAGCCACGACAAGCCAGCCGCTGCGCCAGCATCCGATTCCGGAGACCTGAGCTCCAGCGCCTCCGCAGCCGGTAGTAGCGCGTGGTCGGCGGACGAGGCCGCGGCGCTCGGGAACCTCAGTCAATACGCCGCTTTGCAGCTCAACGCTGGAGCGGCACGTACGGTGCCTTTGCTCGAGCTCGCTTTGCTAGCCGATAGCGAGCCAAGCGCCATCGCCCGGGGCGTATTCGGCGCCGCCGAAACGCAGTTTTCGGATGATCCGATGCGCGCGCTACGCGCCGCCCGACATGCGTTACACGTTGCTGTACTGTGGCGCGAGTGGTTGCACGGCGCAGCGGTGGAGGAGTCGTTCGGCCGTTTGAGTTCGGCGGCCAATGAGGCGATCTGCCGCGCCGTGCACATTGCCGCGACCCAACTCAAGCGCAAACACGGCGTGATTCGCGACAGCGACGGACGCACGATTCAGCTTGCCGTACTCGCCATGGGCAAATTGGGCGGCGGCGAACTGAACTTCTCATCCGACATTGATCTCGTGTTTCTGTACCGCAGCGACGGTATCAGCGACGGCCCGAAACCGCTCAGCGGCGCCGAGTACTTCACGCGGTGGGCGCGCGAGGTGGTGCGCTTGCTCGATCAACGCACGGCCGACGGCTTCGTCTATCGCGTCGATGTGCGGTTGCGCCCTTTCGGTGCCAGCGGCCCGCTGGTCGTCAACTACGCAAGTTTCGAGGCCTATCTCGAGCAACAGGGCCGCGATTGGGAACGCTATGCGTACTTGAAGGCACGCCTGGTCGATGCTGCCGCCGACCCGGACGGTGATCTCGCCGAACTGCTCGATCGTTTCGTGTACCGACGCTATCTCGACTACGGCATTTTCGGGTCGCTACGCGAACTCAAAGCGAAAATCGAAGCCGAGGTGCAGCGTCGCGATCGCCTCGACGACATAAAGTTGGGCCCCGGCGGGATTCGCGAAATCGAATTCATCGTTCAGTCGTTGCAGCTGATCCGAGGTGGGCGTGAACCGCAGTTAAAGCAGCGACATTTGCCGGCTGCGCTCGCGGCGCTGGCAGCCGCTGGTCACATCGACGAGATCGCTGCCGGCGAACTCGGCGATGCGTATCGTTTTCTGCGTCGGGTCGAAAACGCCGTGCAGGGCTTGGGTGACGAACAAACCCACCGACTACCCACACGTAGCGCCGACCTCGCGCGGGTTGTCGACGCGCTCGGCTACACCGACGCCGACGAGTTCGAAAGACAGCTGAACCGTCATCGCGCCCGCGTGCAGCGGCAGTTCAATGCGTCTGAACTGGGTGGCGAAGCTGCGCATCCGGTCGAGGAGCTCGCGCGCGAGTGGCCGTTGGAGGCCTCCCGGCTGACTGCAAGTCTCACCGCGGCTGGCGTCGCCAACGCCGACGTGCTCGCCAGCAATGTCGAGTCACTGCTCCGCACGGCCGATGCAAAGCGCTTGGACGAGACGTCACGCGCGCGGCTCGACAGCGTATTGCCGCTGCTGCTCGAAGAGCTGTGTTCGGCGTCCCAACCGCTCATGTGTTGGGAGCGGCTCGGCCCGGTGCTCGAGTCGGTGCTGCGGCGCAGCGCGTATCTGGCCCTGTTGATCGAAAACCGCGGCGCGCGCCAGCGCCTGGTCGAATGGGTCGGGCGGTCCGGCTTTCTAGCCACCGAGTTGGCGGCCAATCCGATATTGCTCGACGAATTGCTCGGACACGGCGGTGCCGCGGCGTTGAGCCGCGCGGACCTGCTCGCGTCGCTGCAAACCCAGATCGCGACGATTGATGCTGGCGACACCGATCGCGTGCTGCAGCGGGTGGCCGAATTCCAACGCGTCAGCCGTTTTCGCATCGCGATTCGCGACGAGGCCGGCGAGATTCCAGTCATGCGCGTTTCGGACGCGCTAACGGCGCTGGCCGAAGCGGTCGTTGAAGTTGCCAACGCCGTCGCGTGGCAAGAAAACCTGAGTCGCTATGGAGCGCCGCAAAAGCCAGACACTGGCGACGGGGCGCGCTTCTGCGTAATCGGTTACGGCAAGCTCGGCGGCTTCGAACTCGGCTACGGCTCGGATCTCGACATCGTATTCTTGCACGACTCGGTGTCGCAAACGGCTGCCACCGATGGCGCGAAGTCGATCGCCAACGATGTTTTCTTCGCAAGACACGTCCGCAAGCTGATTCATTATCTTACGTATCAAACGGCACATGGGCCGATGTACGAGGTCGATGTGCGGCTGCGACCCAGCGGCCGATCGGGTCTGTTGGTTACGAGTCTCGACGCTTTTGAGCGCTATCAGCGCGAGCAGGCCTGGACTTGGGAGCATCAGGCGCTGCTGCGCAGCCGCGCGGTGGTCGGTGACCCGAGCCTGTGCGAGGAGTTTGAAGCGGCGCGCATCCGGCTGCTTTGCACAGCCGTAAAACGCGCTACCTTGGCGGAGGACGTTGCCAACATGCGCGAGCGGATGCGCCGCGAGCTGAGCAAATCGAGCGCCGACGAATTTGACTTGAAACAGGACGCCGGCGGAATTGCCGACATCGAGTTCCTGGTTCAATACCTCGTGCTGCGCGACGCAACCGAACACCCAGCCTTGCTCGAGTTCTCCGACAACATGCGGCAAATCGATCGCATCGCTGAGACGGGGCGGCTCGGTGCCGACGACGCCCGTGAGCTGCAGGCCGTCTATCTGGCGTACCGAGAGGCCCAGCATCATCTGTCATTGACCGGGCAGGGCACGCTGCTGCCGGTCGAGCGCTACCGCGCCGAACGCGATGTCGTGACACGGCTCTGGCGCATGGTTTTTACCGCCTGACGACACCGCCGCACGCCAGTATACTGCGCTGTCGCGGGCTCTCGTTGCGCCCGAATTCGTCGTGAGGAATATCCCGGTGAGAGTGATAAACGGAACCGTCGAGCAGATGCTGGATCGCCCCAACGCCGAGCGGCGCTTCAAGGTCACGCGCGACCAATTGCCGCTGTCGTGCCCGACGCCGGCGCAGTATTTGTGGAACGCCCATCCGAAGGTCTTTTTGCCGATCGAGGCTACCGGCGAAGTGAAGTGCCCATACTGCGGTACGTACTACATCCTCGTGGACAATGCCGACTGAGTGCCGATTGTTCATGTGAATCTCGCTGCCGGCCTGCGCGGCGGCGAGCGACAGACCCTGCTGTTGATGGCGGCGCTGGCCGATCGCGGCTGGCAGCAACGGCTGGTGACGCGGCCCGATGCGGCTCTAGCCAACGCGCTGACGCCAGCCGATCGGCTGACGCTGTCGGTACGCGAAGCGTCGGACGTTTTTGCGGCAGCGCGTGAATCGAAGGACGCAACGCTGGTACATGCGCACGACGGCCGAGCGGTCTACGCCGCAGCGTTGGCCGGTTGGCGATACCGGCGACCGTACGTCATCACACGCCGGGTCATGAACCCGATCCGCCGTCGCTGGACAGCACGATATGCGTATCGCAATGCCGCCGCTGTGGTCGCGATCTCGAGCGCCGTGGCCAACGAGATACGCCGTTTTGACCCAGCGCTCGAGCCGCAGCGCATACCGAGTGCATATCAGCCAGAGCCGCTGGTGACCGGCGCACACGAGGCATTACGCGCTCGCTGGCAAGGCAAGTTTGTCGTCGGCAATGTTGCGGCGCTCGAGAACGACTCCAAGGGTCAGTTGACGCTTATCCGCGTTGCGCGCGAACTGCGCGATGTACACGTCGTCTTGGTCGGGTCCGGACGGGACGAGGCGATGTTGCGCGAGGCCGCGAGCGATCTGGACAACGTCGAGTTTGCAGGTCAAGTGGACGACGTCGATGCGTA
This sequence comes from Pseudomonadota bacterium, assembly GCA_038534295.1. Lineage (GTDB taxonomy): Bacteria > Pseudomonadota > Gammaproteobacteria > Steroidobacterales > Woeseiaceae > JBCAXA01. The sequence goes on along the minus strand of JBCAXA010000004.1, from coordinate 70,481 downwards.
CTTACGCGCGTTCGATTTGTTCGCTTTTCCGTCGCTGCGCGAAGGATTTGGGTCTACCTTGCTCGATGCGATGCGCCTCGGTCTAGCCGTTGTTGCCAAACGCACGGGCGGCATCGTCGATATCGTCGACGACGACGTCACTGGCTATCTGGTTAATCGTGACGACGATGAAGGATTTGTCGCGGCGGTTCGGCTGCTGCAGCGTAATGCCACCAAGCGCGAGAAATTCGGCGCAGCAGCCCGCAAACGCGTCGAGCAGTTCTCGCCCGCTATAATGGGCGACGCGTACGACGCGCTCTATCGCCACATACTAAAGTGGCCAGAGAACAGCAGAGATCGAATAGCATGATTGTAGTGACCGGTGGCGCCGGCTTTATCGGTTCAAACGTGGTGCGCGGCCTCAACGAACGCGGCCACCGCGATGTCGTCGTTGTTGACGATCTCAGCGATGGCCACAAGTTTGCAAACTTGGTGGGTCTCGATATCGCCGATTATTTCGATCGCGACGAGTTCCTCGACTGTCTCGACGACGAGGCGTTCGGCCGCGGCGTCACCGCCGTTTTTCATCAGGGCGCGTGCTCGGCGACGACCGAATGGGACGGGCGCTACATGATGCGCAATAACTATCGGTATTCGATGCGCCTGTTGGAATTCTGCGAAGCTCACGCGATTCCGTTTATCTACGCATCATCGGCGGCCGTCTACGGCGCAAGTGAGGCGTTCACCGAAGCGCCGGCCAACGAGCGCCCGTTGAATGTATACGGCTACTCCAAGCTGCTGTTCGACCAGCAAGTGCGCAAGAAGTTAGCGGCCGGCACCGCCGGTACGCAGATTGTCGGCCTGCGCTATTTCAATGTGTACGGGCCCAATGAGGATCACAAAGGGTCCATGGCAAGCGTCGCGTGGCATTTTCGTCGGCAGTTGCTTGCCGACGGCGTATGTCGACTCTTTCAGGGGTCTGACGGCTACGCGGACGGTGAGCAACGCCGCGATTTCATCTATGTCGACGACGTTGTCGCCGTGAACTGCTGGTTCTTCGATCACCCGACCGTTTCGGGTGTATTCAACGTTGGCACCGGCCGCAGCCAAACCTTTAACGACGTCGCCGACGCGGTAATCACCGAACTCGGTGGCCGCAAAGAGTACATTGCTTTCCCCGATCATCTGCGCGGTGCCTATCAGAGTTTCACCGAGGCCGATCTAGCGGCGCTGCGCGCCGCCGGTTGCGACCATGAGTTTGCGGACGTGGGGCGCGGCGTCGGTGCCTATTTGACGCGGCTCGCCGAGCCCCGGTGACGCGACAGGTGCTCGTCGTCGGCCCGTCCTGGGTCGGCGATATGGTCATGGCGGATGCGCTGTTTCGCACCCTGGCCGCGCGAGGTGCCGTCGTCGACGTCGTTGCGCCCGGCTGGTCGTTGCCCATTCTCGAGCGCATGCCGAGTGTGCGCCGCGGCTTTGAGCTCAAAGCGGGGCACGGTGAATTCGCGCTCGGCGCTCGCCGCGCGTTGGGACGCAAGCTACGTTCGTACGAGTACGAGCAAGCGATTGTTCTGCCACGCTCGTTCAAATCGGCGCTCGTGCCTTTTTTCGCCCGCGTGCCCATGCGCACCGGCTTTCGCGGCGAAATGCGCTACGGACTCATTAACGATCGCCGCGCGTTCGACCGAGTGCGACTCGATCAAACGATAAAGCGCTTCGTTTGGCTGGGGCTCGCGCCCGGCGAGCGGCTACCGGATGAGCTGCCGCGTCCGAGCCTCGTGCCGGTCGCGGACGCCGTTGCCGCGACCTGTGCCCGTCTCGATCTCATGCCCGAGCCGCCGACCGTCGCATTGTTGCCGGGTGCCGAATACGGGCCGGCCAAATGCTGGCCGCTGCCGCATTTTCGCGCCCTGGCTGAGCGGTTGCACGCGAGTGGTGCGAATGTTTGGGTGCTCGGTTCCGACAAAGATCGCGAGGCCGGTGAGTTCATTACGGCCGGCGGCATTGGCCGTAATTTGGCAGGGGAGACCGCGCTGGCGGAAGCCTGCGACCTATTGGCGTGCTGCGACGCTGCCGTTACCAACGACTCCGGATTGATGCACGTTGCCGCCGCGGTCGGGTGCTGGGTCGTTGCCATCTACGGCTCGAGCAGCCCAGCGTTCACGCCGCCACTTACCGATCGCGCGACGGTGATGTACCGCGCGCTCGATTGCAGTCCGTGTTTTCAGCGTGAGTGTCCGCTCGGCCACCTCGATTGTCTCAACGGTATTAGTCCCGCTGAGGTCATGGCGCGGCTTCAGCCGCGCTTGGTGCCGCCAAGCACCTGATCGATTCGCCGGCACACCGCTTCGACGCTAATCAAATCAAGGGCGGCTGGGTCGCGAACTCGCTGACCCCAGCGCACGTCGTCGACGCTTTTGCCAAGAAACTGCTGCAGGGCTTTTGGATACTCGTTCACGATGTGCTCGCGGCCACGATACGGTCCGGTGCGGTCGGGATTGGACGTGGCGTAGAGACCGATCGCTGGCGTGCCAGTGGCCACTGCCATGTGCACGGGACCGGAGTCTGGAGCGATGACGGCGTCCGCCTCGGCGATAACCGCCAACAGCGATTTCAGTGTGGTGGCGCCGACCAGCGAGCGCACGTGACTGCCGAGTCGACCGCGAATCTTGTTGGCGTAGTCGTGTTCGTCATCGCGGCCACCGCCGGTGATAACGATGTCCGCGCGGTGCGTTTCTATGGCGTACCGGCAAACATCCGTGTAGCGCTCCACCGACCAGTTGCGAAAGTTGTTGCTGCGCTGCGAGCTCAACGGACTGACAACGATCAGCGGGCGGCCTGTCGCGCGCGCGGATGCGGCAAAACTGCGTGCTTCGTCGTCGATCGGGATCGACCACTGCGGCTCGTGCGTCTCGATACCTAAGTGGCGGACGAAGCCGAAAAAGCCATCCACCACGTGCGCGCGTGGCTGCGGCTCGATGCGTTCGTTCGTGAACCAGCGCTGGAAGTCGCGCGCGCGATTTTTATCAAAGCCGATTCGACGCGACGCACGGATTCCCAGCGACAGTACGTTGGCGCGCATCGACGCGTGCATCATCAGCAGCGCATCAAAGCGCCGGTCGGCCAATGCGCGCCAAACGGCGCGGTAGCCCGACCAGCCTAGGCGTTTGTCAAAAATGATAAACTCGCAGCCCTCGGTTCCTTGGACCAGCGCTGCCTCGGTCTTGTTGATGACCCAGGTCACGGATGTCTCGGGTTTGGCACGAGCGATGGCGAGAACAGCGGCGTGTGCGTTGCAGACGTCTCCTATTGCGGAGAGTCGTAAAACGCAAACGGAACGCAAAGGCTGTCGTTCGGGGGCGGGCAATACGGGACCTTCAGTTTTGATCGCAAACGAACGGCCGGAGCGCGGACAGGCCATCGTATACGATCCAGAGCGGATCGCGCACATTGCGCCCGAGCAATTCGTCGCGCAGTCCTGGCCCGTGGTGCAGGCCGTCAGCCGCGATCGCGGCGGGCGCGGCGGCGCCTATTTCGTCGGTGAAACAGCACCGAACCTGGTTCTTCGCCATTACTGTCGGGGCGGTTTGCCTGGACGTTTGGTGCGCGATCACTATTGGTATCTGGGTGAGCGACTGACCCGCAGTTTTCGTGAGTGGCATTTGTTGCATCGTCTGGCGGACATGGGCCTGCCTGTGCCGCGGCCGGTGGCGGCACGGTACGTGCGCAGCGGACTTTTTTATACCGCCGATCTGATCACCGAGCGATTGATGAACGTGCGTTCGTTGGCCAATCTCGTCACGGACACCGACGATGTCGACGATCGACTGCGTCAGGTCGGCGCAACGGTGCGCAAATTCCACGATGCCGGTCTGTGGCACGCTGATCTGAATGCGCACAACATTCAGCTCGACACCGATCGCGTTTGGTTGATCGATTTCGATCGCAGCCGATTGCACCCGCGGCCGGTTGCCGGCGCATCGAATCTCGCCCGCTTGGAGCGATCGTTGCGAAAGATCGCGCAGACGGCGGGCCAATCACTAGACGAGCGAATTGGTAGAGCGATTCGCTCGGGTTACTCGCGTCCAGCCAGTGGCGTCGCATAAAGGTCCGGGTAGCCTTCGGGCCGACCCTTAAACTTGCGGTGAATCCAGAAGTACTGGCTGGGCGCCTTGCATATCGCGTCTTCTAGCGTCGCGACGAATTGCCGCGTGGTTGCCGGCAGATCGTCACCGGCAACGTCGAGAGGCGGCAAAAACTCGACCACGTAGTTCGGGCCGGCGCCATCGCGCCAGCAATAAAACGGCACCACCTTCGCACCGCTCAACGCGGCGAGCCGACCCGTTGCCGTATTGGTCATCGCCGGGATGCCAAAGAAGTCGATGAGCTCGGCGTATTTGCGACGGTAGCTCTGATCGGGCGCGTACCAAACGCTGACGCCTTGTTTAAGGCTCCGCAGCATTTGTCGTATGTCGGCTTTCTCGATTAGTCGTTGCGCCGAACGCAGACGACCGCGTCTGACTCGCTCATCGAGCAGCGCATTGCGATGCGGTCGATAGATGGCGTGCAGCGACGGGACGATTTGACGCAGGAAGCGTCCGCTGATCTCCAGCGTCGTGAAGTGGCCGGTAACGATGATCAGTCGGTGTCCAGCCGCGAGCGCATCGCGCACTGCCTCGTCACCGCGGAAGGTGACGTTGCGCTCGAACAGCGCATCCTCGCGCCACCATGCGCTCGCCATCTCGAACAACGACGCCCCTAAGTCCTGAAAGTGCATCTTGCAAACGCGCTGTCGTTTTTCGGCGTCCCAGTCCGGGAAGCACACGGTGAGATTGGTCAACACGACGTCGCGGCGTTTGCCGGCGACGAGATAGGCGAGCGACCCAAGACGCTGGCCGAGCCAAAGCTGAGCAGTCAACGGCAGCTGTGCGATGAGCCACAAACAGCCGAGCCCGAACCAGACCGGCCAATAGCGCGGGCCCAGGTGTCGCGGCGGCTTCGGTTCGGGAGCACCGTCGCTCACGCAGATTTCTCCGATTTGAAACGCCGATGGATCCAATAATATTGCGCCGGATACCGGCGCGCTTGCCGTTCGATGGCCGCATTCAAAGCGGCGGCGGCAGCCGGCGCTGTTTGCTCGGTAATGCCGTCGAGCGGTGCGTCGAATTCCAAGACGTAACGGTTATCCGCGTCGCGACCAGCGACGACCGGCACGAGTACGCAGCCGGTTGAACGCGCCAAGCGCCAAGCGGTGACATTGGTTGCCGCGTCGTGACCGAAGAACGAGGCGGTGATCGCCCCTTCGCTGCGATCGGCTTGGTCGGCGGCCATCAGCAGCGCGCCGCCGCCTCGCAGCCAACGTATGGCACGACGGAAGGCGGATTTCTCGAAAAGCTCAGCGGCCCCACGCAGCCGACCGTTGCGTGTCCATCGATCAGCGACCGGGTTACCGAGCGGGCGCCACACGCCCGCGTGGCGCGCCACCGGCGCCAGCAAGCGATTGCAAACGTCGAGCGTCGTGAAATGTCCACATACCAACAAAACGCCGCGCCCTTGCGCGCGTGCAGTCGCCAAATGTTCAGCGCCAACGATGCTTGCGCGGCGTGCCAGCTCCGCTTCACTGCCGTACCACGCAAGGCCGAGCTCCATGACGCCGATGCCAAGTGCGTCGAAGTGCTCGCGCAACAAGCGCTCGTGTTCGTTCGGCGCAAGCGCCGGCAGGCAACGCGCAATATTGGCCGCGGCAATCTCACGCCGCTGCTTGAGCAGCACGCGTGCGAGGCGACCGATCGCGCGACCCGCGGCACGACGTACTGGCCAGGGCAACACGGCAAACGCGCGGTGTAGCGAGAACACAGCATGCATGGCTAAAGCGTTCGGCTGACGACGAGTTGCAGCGTCGCTTTGGCTTGATTTCAAGAACTTAGCGGTGCCTTTGCGGTCTAAACGGTCACTGTGAGAGCCATCGGCAACGCCCGTCAAGTCCAGACTTGAAAAAACTGCGGCGAGCGCCACCTCTCCTGACTCACTCCGAACAAACTCCGCTGGAGAATCCACGCACTATGAAACGAATCGCGTTGTTTGTCATGACCAACATCGCCGTTCTGGTCGTCATTTCGATTGCGTTCAACGTACTGGGTCTGAACAGCATCGACGCAAGCGGCGGCTTGAATTTGACCGCGCTGCTAATCATGTCGGCGATCATCGGTTTTTCCGGATCGCTGATTTCGCTGTTCCTGTCTAAACGAATGGCGCTGTGGCAAACCGGCGCGAAAGTCATCGAGACGCCGCGCAACTCAACTGAAGCGTGGCTCCTGAATACCGTGCAGCGACAGGCCAGCGCGGCGGGTATCGGTATGCCGGACGTCGCGATCTACGACGCACCCGATGTCAATGCGTTCGCCACGGGATCAAATCGCAACAAGGCACTGGTGGCGGTCAGTACGGGCCTGCTGCGCAACATGAACCAGGACGAGGCCGAAGCGGTGCTCGGCCATGAAGTCTCGCACGTTGCCAACGGCGACATGATCACGTTGACGCTGATCCAAGGCGTTGTAAACACGTTCGTAGTGTTTTTGTCACGGATCGTCGGTTATTTCGTTGACCGGGTCGTGTTCAAAAACGAAGGTGGCGTCGGTATCGGCTATTTCGTGTCGAGCATCGTCGCGCAGATCCTGTTTGGCTTTCTCGCCTACTTTATCGTCGCGTGGTTCTCGCGCCAGCGCGAATACCGTGCTGATGCAGGCGGTGCCCGACTCGCCGGTACGAACAAGATGGTCGCCGCGCTCGAACGGCTGAAACGCGGTCAGAGCGACGACGGTTTGCCGCAGCAGTTGGCCGCATTCGGCATTCGACCGAGCGGTTCTGCCAGCACGCTGCAACGTCTGATGAGCACGCACCCGCCGCTGGACGAGCGTATTGCGGCGTTGCGTAATAGCCCGGCGTTCTAACGTCGGCGACTGCAGCGTCGCTGACCGGATGGAATTGCTCTAAGACCCTTCCTCATCCACAGCGTCCGTCGTCATCTCGGCGGGCGCTGTTGCTACCGGCTCACCGGGCTTGGCTTCCGAACCAATCATCGGCGGCGGGCCCGCTTTGTCGAGTCCGAGATGGTAGGCCGCGAACCCCGGCATCACGACCTGGTTGCGCGCCAGGCCAATGACTCGGCCGTCCTTCGGTGCGTAGATCCGCGTTTGTGCGTTGGTAATTGGATCGGTAATCGTGCCGAGCAAATCACCGCTCCTAACCCGGGCGCCAAGCTCGACCTCGTTCAGTAATATGCCGCCGCGATCGGCGCGGACCCAGGTCGACTTGTAGTAGACCTGTTCGGGCGCTCCCCAGAGGCTGACTTTGTTGACCATGCCGAGCGTATTCAAAAGCGTTTCAATGCCTTTGACGCCGTGATCGACTTCGTCGAGTTCTAAGCGCCCGGGGCCACCAGCTTCGAGCGTGACGGTTGGTATTCCGACCATCGTCGCCTCGTGGCGCAGCGTACCTGCGCGCGGCACGCTGTTTAAGATGACGGTTGCGCCAAAGCCTTCGGTCAGTGTGACGACGTCGGGAATGCGCATGTCGGCGCGTAGCTGCGGAAGGTTGGCGCGCTCGAACGAGCCCGTATGCAAATCGACCAGAGCGTCACAGTGCACGACGATCTCGGTAAAAAACGACCGAGCGATACGTGACGCGGCGCTGCCACGCGCGTTGCCGGGAAAGTATCGATTCAAGTCACGTCGGTCGGGGAGATAGCGAGTGCCTCGCTTAAATCCCTGCACATTGACGATGGGCACGCCGATCACCGCACCGGCGAGTTTTTCCGGACGCAGCTCGTGCATCACGCGCCGTACCATTTCGATACCGTTCAGTTCGTCGCCGTGGACCGCCGCGGTCAGACACAAGGTCGGGCCGGGTCGCTTGCCGTTGACGACCAGCACCGGTGAGGTGACGGGTATTCCCTCGAACAGTTCCGTCCCGGACCAGGACAAGCGTCGGTAGCTCGCGGGCGGCACGCTTTCGCCGAGCAGGCGCAGCGGCAGGGCATCGCCGCGGGCCCGTTCGACGGCGTCCGCCAACGGGATCTCGCGAGTCGGTGGCTCGTTCTTCGGCGGTGGTCCTGGCGACGGCGCGGCGGTCGGTGCGGCGGGCACAGGGGCAGGTACGGCTTCCGTCTGTTCAACGGGTTCCGCTTCGCCGATACTGACGCTCTGCGCTTGCACCGACGCAACGGTCGTCGCCAGCAGCAGTCCCAGTACCGCAATTTTTCGGCCCAAACGCATCGGAAATATCGTTCCGCGACCTAAAGTTACCTGTGACTTTACGATAGTTTCTCAGACTAGCGGTTCGATTACTGTGAAAAAGTACGGGAATTCCCCGCTGTGAAACCTGCCGAACCTCTCAATTGGCGTCTGATCGCCATCCGAGCCCTTACCGTGGCGATGCCGCTCGCCGCGGCGGCGCTCTTCATCGCCGACGTCGAGTCGGAGCTCGATACGGTGGCTCGCAATATGGTGCCGCTGGTCGCGGTCCTATGCTTGGCCGTTTTCGCCTTGATTCGAAATCGCGGCCGATGGTGGCGGCCGGATCCGCGCTGGCCGTTGGCGACCCTGGGCTTCGCGGTGCCGGCGGTCGGCCTGTCGCTGTATTTGCATATCCTCTGGCACTACGACATTGATGCACTGCGCACTGGCGCTCGCGATCCGCGTTTGCTGTTTGCCTATCTGCCGCTCTACACGATGCTGGCAGGCGCGATTGGTTTCGCGCTGGGGCTGATCGTCGGTCGTCGACTGATCGAACGAGATCAGACCGACGTCGTTGCAAAGTCCAAAAGGCAATGACATTCTGCGCGCGCGAGAATAACGACGGTTTGACGTTGCGACTTACGACTCTGCTCTTATCGCTTTGCCTAGCGCCGACGCTGGCAGCGAACACATTGCCGCTGGCCGACAGAGTGCTCGTCGACAAGAGCGATCGACGTTTGTATCTGTTGCAGGGCGAACAGGTGCTCGCCAGCTTCCCAGTGTCGCTTGGTCAGGAACCAAGCGGCCACAAAACCGAAGAGGGTGATTCTCGCACTCCGGAAGGCGAGTACCGGCTCGGTGTTCGTAATCCGGACAGCGACTTCTTTTTGTCGATACACATTTCGTATCCAAACGCGGCCGACCGGGCACAAGCGCGTGCTCGCGGTCTGTCGCCGGGCGGTCTGATCATGATTCACGGCCGCCCAAACGAGCCAAAGTACTCCACCGAGTTCTACCGCACCGCGGACTGGACCGACGGCTGCATCGCCGTATCGAATTCAGCCATGATCGACATCTGGCTGATGACCAACAACGGTACGCCGATCGAAATTCGACCCTGACCCTGCCTGAGCAACACCGCCATGCATGAAGCCATCGTTTCGCCAGAGGGCAGCCTCGAATTGCTATCGCAGGACGAGGTGGAACGCCTACGCGACCATGGCGAAGGCGGCTTGTACAGCACGTTGCGGCGCTGCGCGCTTGCGGTACTAACGTCAGGCAGCGAAATTGACGATGTCGGTGAGGTTATGCGCCAGCATCAGGATTTCGACATTTCCATCGTCCGTCAGGATCGTGGAGTCCGACTTGCGCTTCGCAATGCCCCGTCCGTTGCGTTCGTCGACGGGCAAATGATCCGCGGGATTCGCGAACTGCTGTTCGCCGTGTTGCGTGACATCGTTTACGTCGATCTCGCGGTGCGCAAGTCCAGTCAGTTCGACCTCGCGTCGTCGTCATCGCTCACCAACGCGGTCTTCCACATCTTGCGCAACGCCCGCGTCGTGAAGTCGGCCGTACCAACCAATATCGTTGTTTGCTGGGGCGGCCACGCTATCTCGCGCGTGGAGTATGACTACACGAAGCTCGTCGGTTACGAACTCGGCCTGCGCGGCCTGAATGTGTGTACCGGCTGCGGGCCCGGCGCGATGAAAGGTCCAATGAAAGGCGCGACGATCGGCCACGCCAAGCAGCGAATACGCGACGGTCGATATATTGGCATCACCGAGCCCGGCATCATCGCGGCTGAGTCGCCAAATCCGATCGTCAACGAGCTCGTCATCATGCCGGACATGGAAAAACGCTTGGAGGCCTTTGTCCGGGTCGGCCACGGTATCGTCGTGTTTCCGGGCGGTGTGGGCACCGCCGAAGAGATTCTCTATTTGCTCGGCGTGCTGCTGCATCCGGACAATGCGGACCAGCCGATGCCGCTCGTACTCACCGGACCGGCGACATCTGCTGCCTATTTTGAACGCATCGATCAGTTCGTCGGTGCGACACTCGGTGACAAGGCACGGCAACGCTACCAAATAGTGCTCGACGATCCGGTGGAAGTCGCTCGCCTTATGTCCACTGGTGTCGGCAACGTCGAGTCGTTTCGACGTCTGCATCGTGATGCATTCCATTACAACTGGCGCCTAACGATCGACGGCAACTTTCAGGAGCCGTTCGTACCGACCCACGACGCCATGCGCGCGCTCGAAATTCGACCGACTTTGCCCGTGCACGAACTGGCGGCAAATCTGCGCCGGGTCTTTTCGGGCATCGTTGCCGGCAACGTACGCGAAGACGGTCAAGCACGCATTGCCGAACACGGCCCGTTCGAGATCACCGGGTCCGGTGAGATCATGCAGCTGCTCGACGACCTGCTCGCCGCGTTCGTTGATCAGGGGCGCATGAAGCTGACGGCGCAGTACACGCCTTGCTACCGTGTCGTCACGTGAAGACAGCTCGTTTAACAGAACCTTCCATTACGTAAAAGCTCGCAGGAATTTTTGTTAAATCAAAGACCTGCAGACCTTTTCCTTGTGATCCAGTTCCTGGCCCTGGCGCCATTGGGCAACTACTCTGTCGCCAGCTTCCATCGAGGCGGATCGCATGCCAGATACCAAAGAACTAACGTGGGGCGACGCAGCACGAGCCGAGGATGCCGAATTCGGCGCCGACGCCGCTGAGTCAGCCGATGCGAGCGCCGAAACTTGGGACGCTTATCGCAACTGGTTGTCCCGCGCACCCGCGCCAGCGGCAACGTCGCGAATCGCATCTGATGCGTCGGTCTACACCTGGAAGGGTTATCGCAACTGGGCCGACAAAGTGAAGCGAAACTGGTCCGATCGCTCCGATCAGGACAACGACTAAACGCCCATAGTTCGCCCGCCGCTTTCTCGCGGCAGATTCACCGTTGTGTAAACAGGCTGTCATCCGCCTGTGCACAATAGCGCGTTGACATAAATACCCCAATCAAAGTCGACTCTGCACGCGCAGCGGCTCCCTCGAGCTGTGATTTGCCTCACGGCGGTTTGCAATTGCAGTGACTACGATCTCGCAAAGCTTCTCGAAGACGTACGACTCATGCCGATGACCAACCGGACCAAAGCCAACCCGATTCCCGACGATTTGTTGTCAGACGAAGCCACCCGAGTTCGCTGGGACTGGGTCCATCAGGCTATCTCGACGGCAAAGTCGCGCAACGCTGAAGAGCTGCATGCGTCCGAATCTGGCGAGCCGCCGGCCACGGCGCCACGCTTGATCAAAAATTAGCGGAATCGCTCGTGGAAGTTTTGTTGCAGTATTGGGACGAGCTCGACGATACGTTTCACTCGCTGCGCTTCCAGCTGCGTCGCGCCAGGCTGCGTTGGCTAGCGATCGGTAGCGTTCTTATTCTGCTGGGATCCTGCGCCAGCGTCGTTTAGCACCGCAGCCCGGCGGCACCGCTGGCGGTCGCCGGACTTGAAAACTGCGAATTCGCCCCTAACACTCCCGCTCCGACGATGGGCTACGGGCCGGGATAACAATGAGCGACACGACCAGCAGCGAAACGCTAGGGTTTCAGGCCGAAGTCAGGCAGCTACTGCGCCTGATGATTCACTCGCTGTACAGCAACCGGGAAATCTTCCTGCGCGAACTGATTTCCAACGCGTCCGACGCGGCCGACAAACTGCGTTTCGAAGCCCTTTCTGCACCGGATTTGCTCGCCGACGACAGTGAGCTGCGCATTGAACTTGCCGTTGATGCAGATGCCCGCACGCTGACGATTGTCGACAACGGCATTGGCATGAACCGTGACGAGGTGGTCGCCAACCTCGGCACCATCGCCCGATCCGGCACAGCTGAATTCTTGGGCAAGCTCTCCGGCGATGAGAAAGCCGATGCACAGCTGATCGGTCAATTCGGTGTCGGCTTCTACTCTGCCTTCATCGTTGCCGATCGCGTTGAGGTGACCTCACGGCGCGCCGGCGACAGTGACGACAGTGCGACGCATTGGGAGTCGACGGGGGACGGAGAGTTCACCGTGACGTCGGCGTCGGCGCCACGCGGTACGCAAATCGTCTTACACCTGAAAAACGATGCCGATGAGTTTTTAGAGACCCATCGACTGCGCGCGCTTGTACGCCGCTACTCAGACCACATTGCGTTCCCTGTGCTGCTGCGCACGCCGGTCGAGGACGACGACGGCGACTCAGGCGACGGCGCGACTACAACCGAAACGCTGAATTCGGCGACGGCCTTGTGGACGCGCTCGCGCAGTGAGGTTTCGGACGACGAATACGAGGAATTCTATAAGTACCTAACCCACGACTTCGCGGCGCCATTGGCGCACAGCCATAACCGCGTTGAAGGTAAGCGCGAATACGTCAGTTTGCTCTACATACCGGCGTCTGCGCCGTTCGATTTATGGAATCGCGAGTCACCGCGTGGCTTGAAGTTATACGTCCAGCGCGTCTTTATCATGGATGATGCCGAGCAGTTCCTGCCGCTGTATCTGCGCTTTGTTCGCGGTGTCGTTGATGCGAGCGACCTGCCGCTGAACGTGTCGCGTGAATTGCTGCAGGGTAGCCCGGACGTTGATGCGATGCGTAGCGCGCTGACCCGGCGCGTGCTCGATATGCTCGGCAAGCTCGCCAGCGGCGATACGGACAAATACCGTGCGTTCTGGTCGGAGTTCGGCGAAGTGCTAAAAGAAGGTCTGGCCGAAGATCATGCGAATCGCGATCGGGTTGCCGCGCTGCTGCGCTTTCATAGCACTGCCGAGTCTGCCGAGGCTGCGACTGTGTCGCTCGACGAGTATGTCGAACGCTGCAGCGACGAACAGGACCAGGTTTATTTTCTGACGGCTGAATCGCTCGCGGTCGCTCGCCGCAGTCCGCATCTCGAAGCCTTCGGTGAGCGCGGCATCGAGGTTCTGCTGCTCACCGGTAGACTCGATGAATGGGTTATCGGCCATTTACCGGAGTACCAAGGCAAAAAGCTGACCGATATCAGTCGCGCCGACGTACGCTTGCCGGGCGAGGCCGATGACAAGGTCGCCGCCGCTGACGACGACGGCGAACACAAGGGTCTACTCAAGAAGTTGCGGCAGATGCTCAAAGACGATGTCGACAACATCCGGCTCAGCCGTCGGCTGGTATCGTCACCGGCGGTGCTCGTCATCGGCGAGCACGCGATGAGCCCGCAGATGCGTCGACTGCTCGAAGCGAGCGGTCAGTCAGTGCCGGCCGATCGCCCCGATCTCGAGCTGAATGCCGATCATGCCCTGTGTCGACAGCTTGCGGATGAAGCCGACGAACAACGCTTTGATGACCTTGCCCGCGTCTTGCTCGACCAAGCTCGGTTGTCTGCCGGCGAGTCGTTGCCCGATCCGGCGGCCTACGTCGATCGTATTCAACGCCTGCTGCTAGGTGTGAGCTAACGCGACACGCGCATGTGCGGCGGTACCAGGCGTCGCTCGAGCACATCGAACGCGAGGTCAGTGCCGACGGCAAGCAGTGCCGCCGGTATCGCGCCGGACAGGATCATCCGCGTGTCGTTCAACGCGAGGCCCGTTACGATCGGCTCGCCGAGCCCGCCCGCACCGATGAATGCGGCCAGCGTCGCTGTGCCGATACTGATCACGGCCGCCGTGCGAATGCCGGCCAACGCGTGCGGTAGCGCGAGCGGTAGCAACACGTGCATGAACTCTTGCTGCCCGCTCATCCCCATTGCGGCGGCGACTTGTCGGTGTACCGGTTCCACCGCGGCGAGTGCGGTAAGCGTTGCACGCAGTACCGGCAGTAGGGCGTACAGGAACAACGCCACCAAGGCCGGTACGAAACCGATGCCGAGCAGCGGAATCATCAGCGCCAACAGCGCAATCGATGGGATCGTTTGAATCAAGCCGGCAATGTACAGCAACGCGCCGGATGCACGCGCGGAACGGTACGTTGCGAGTGCGAGCGCAAACCCGGCCAACGTCGCCGCGGCGATCGCCGCCAGCGTTAACTGTACGTGCCGCAAGACCAGCGGCCACAGCGCGGGTTCACCCGTGCGGCTCGGCGCCGCTGCCGACGAGCCGTCGAGCCGATTGACAAACTCGGTAGCCGCCTCAGCGAAGCTGAGACCGTCAACGACCACGCGTGCATTCAGGTCGCGCATGCCGGCATCGTCGAGCTGACCGGTGAGCGCATCGAGGCGCGCGCGCACGGCAGGCGCCAGCGATTGGCCGGCCAGCCAACCGGCGTCGTAGCGCGGGAAGTAGTTGAGCGTGTCTTCGAGCAACACGAGATCGAAACGCGCGATGTCGCCGTCCGTCGAATACGCGTCGGTTACGTCAATGTCGCCGTTCGCGAGGGCGCGATACGCAAGACCGTGTTCGATGCCAGTAGCTTTGCGCGGTAGACGGTAAGCGGCGGCCAAACCTGGCCACCCGTCATTGCGCTGGAGAAACTCGTGACTAAACGCGAACCTGAGGTCGTCGGTCGCGGCGAGGTCGGAGACACGCCGCCAACCTTCGCGCTCGGCGTCATCGCGGCGCACCGCGACTGCATACGTGTTGTTGAATCCGAGTTGACCGGTAAACACCAGCGCCTGTTTGGCGAGCTCCGCGTTGATCGTGTCGATGTCATTCGCTAGCTCGGCGCCATCGAGAATTGCGCTTAGGATGGTGCCACTGTATTCCGGGTAAAAATCGATCTCGGCGCCAAGCAGTGCCTCGTACGCCACTTTAGTGCCGCCGAACCCAAAACGACGCTCAACCACGTGGCCGTCGCGCTCGAGCCACTGCGCGGCTATCTCGGCGAGCAAGTAGCTCTCTGGAAAATTCTTGCTGCCGATCGTGACCTCATCGGCGCGCGCCGCGGCCAGCGCGACGAAGGTCGCCGCCACAACGACGATGCTTCTAGCCGTGACTGACATGCAGACGTTGCGCCTCGACGAGTTCGCGCGCGTAGGCGTGCGGCGGATTGGCGATTATTTCGGCGGTGCGCCCGTGAGCGATAATCTCGCCGTGCCGCAGGATGGCGACGTGCTCGCAAAGTCGATGTGCTTCGCTGAGGTCATGCGTGACCAGCACAAAGCCGGCCTCGCGGCTCGAAGCCAGTTCGATGAAGTGCTTGTAAATGTCGATCCGCGTCACCACATCGAGACCGGAGAACGGCTCGTCGAGCAACAGCAGGGTCGGCTCGAGCATCATCGCCCGGCAAATTCCGGCGCGCTGTTGCTGACCACCGGAAAGCTCGACCGGGTATCGCCCCAGCATCGCACTATCGAGGCGCATGCGTTCGGCCAATTCGTCGGCGCGTACGTTGAGAGCGGCTCGATCGAGCCCCTGCAAGCGACCTTGGAGCGTCAAGTTGTCGCGAACACTAAGGTGCGGAAACAAGCCCGCTTCTTGCACCGCGTAGCCGATGCGTTGCCGCACGGCGCGGACGTTGTTGTCGTCGAGACGCTCGCCAAACAGCGTGACGCTGCCGGTATCGGGTCGCAGCAGGCCAAGCGCGAGAGCCAGCAGCGTGGATTTTCCGCTGCCACTCTCGCCGACCAACGCCGTGCCGCCACGGCCGTCGATATCGACGCTCAGGTGACTCAGTACCTGGACGTTGCCGAGCGATTTGCTGACGTCGTCAAGAACCAGCGTTGGCGCGCCCGACGCAAAGACGTTCATCGTGCAACGATACTGGGGCCAGTACGATTACGCTACACTCATCGCCAAACGGTGATCACTCACCATCAAAGGAACTACCTATGTCGAACAGCAATCCGAAGTCGGATGACGCGGCCGCGCTGCGCGAGCGCATTGGCGACGCCGCTTTTGACGTCACCCAAAACAAAGGGACCGAGCGACCGTTCACCGGTTCATATCTTGATCACAAGGCCGATGGCACTTACCAGTGCGTGGTCTGTCATCAGCCGCTGTTTCGTTCCGAGCACAAATACGATTCGGGCTCCGGCTGGCCCAGTTTCTTTCTGCCGCTTGCCAAAGACAACATTCGTATCGAACGCGATACGTCGCACGGCATGATCCGTGAGGAAGTGTTGTGTGCCAATTGCGGCGCACATCTCGGCCATGTTTTCCCGGACGGTCCGGGTCCGGAAGGGGCGCGCTATTGCATCAATTCCGTGGCGCTCGGGTTCGACGATACCGAAGAGGGCAGCGACCAATGATACGACGCCCAGCAACCGCGCTGCTTTTGTGCGCTTTCGTCCTCGGCGGCTGCGCCGAAAGTGATCAACCGCTCGATCAATCGACCGAACAACCGCTTGAGGAGACCGAAATGTCCGATACCACCGCCGACGCCGGAGACGTCGTTTCCGTTCACTACACGGGTTGGCTTTTTGACGCCGATGCGCCGGACAACAAAGGTGAAAAATTCGACAGCTCGGTCGATCGCGGCACGCCGTTCGAGTTTGAGCTCGGCGCCGGTCGCGTTATCGCGGGTTGGGATCAAGGCGTTGCCGGCATGCAGGTTGGCGAGAAGAAAACGCTCGTGATACCGCCTGAGCTCGGCTACGGCGATCGCGGCGCCGGGGGCGTCATTCCGCCGGGCGCGACACTGATCTTCGACGTCGAGTTGCTGGCCGTCAATCCGTGAGTCGACTCGTCGCGGCACTGCTGGCCGTTACGCTGTCAGGAGCCGCCGCCGCCGACACATTGCTCTATGCCGGTCGGATGATCGACGGTTTGGCCGACGATGCCCGGGACAATGTCACGCTGCGAATCCGCGATCAGCGCATTGTCGCGATCGACGACGGTTTTGTCGCGCCCGGCGAGGGCGACGACGTCATTGATCTTCGCACGAGCACTGTTCTTCCGGGTCTCATCGATCTGCACACGCACCTCATTAGCGAGTTGGGGCCGAAGAGCTACCAAGAGCGGTTCACGCTCAACGACGCAGATTTCGCGCTGCAGGCGCAGGCGAACGGCATGCGAACCCTGCGGGCCGGATTTACGACGGTTCGCGATTTGGGTGACACCGGCAACGTCACCGTCGCGCTGCGTGATGCGATCAGGCGCGGTGTCGTGGATGGCCCGCGTATTTACACGGCCGCTAAGAGCCTTGCGACCACCGGCGGGCATGCGGACCCGACCAACGGCTGGGCGAAACGTATCGCCGGCGATCCCGGGCCGGCCAACGGTGTCGTCAACGGCGTCGCCGACGCTCGCAAAGGCGTCAGGCAGCGCTACAAGGATCGCGCCGACTGGATCAAGATTACGGCAACCGGCGGTGTTCTTAGCCTCGCGAAAAGCGGGCTGAACCCGCAGTTCACGGATGAAGAGCTGGTCGCGATTGTCGAAACCGGACGCGACTACGGTTTCAAAGTAGCGGCGCATGCGCACGGCGCCGACGGGATGCTGCGAGCGGTCCGAGCTGGTGTTGCGACTATTGAGCACGGCACCTACATGACGCCCGAAGTGATGCGGGCCATGCGCCAAAACGGGACCTACTATGTCCCAACGATCCTCGCCGGCAACTTTGTCGCCCAAAAAGCCGCCGATCCCGATTTCTTTCCCGCGTTGGTGCGACCGAAGGCAGCGACCATCGGTCCGCAAATTCGCGACACGTTTGCAGCGGCGTACCGCGCCGGTGTGCCGATCGCGTTTGGCACAGACAGCGGTGTATCGCCGCACGGCATGAATGCCCGCGAGTTTGAGTTAATGGTCGCCGCCGGCATGCCAGCCATGGAAGCCATTCAGTCGGCGACGTCGGTGGCCGCCGTGGTGCTTGGTGCCGAGTCGGACATCGGAACATTGGCAGCCGGTCGGTATGCAGATGTCATCGCCGTGAACGAGGACCCGCTGTCCGACATCCGCGCGCTGCAGGATGTTGACTTCGTCATGAAAAACGGTCGCGTCGTTAAGCGCTAATCCGCGAAAACGATCGACAGTTCGGCTGCCTCTGACGCCTGCGCAATCGCTGGCACGCCGCGGCTGTCGAGGCGGCGAACGAGCCGACGCGCTCTGGCGGCACTCAAGCGCTGCTGGTTGGGATAGTTGATGACGACTGTCGCCGCCGGGCAGCGCATTGCCACTTCGGCGATGGCATCGACGATGCGCACAACCGAACTCTTTAAATCGTCATCGCCGGCGCGAAAATCCAACGGGTACTTGGCCAGCACGTCGGCGAGTGATTCTTGGCAAAAGACGTCAGTGGATGTATCCGGCGCAGCCTCGGGTGTCGTTGGCAGCGCGGCGCGATCAATCGTTGCCGCCTCGTTGACAACGATCAGTTCGATCGACGATGAGCGGGGCGGTGCGGCGACTTTGGGATTCGACGTGGCGTTGTCGAGCGTCAGCAGCAGCGCCGCAGCGACGAAACCGGACAGATACGCACGAATCAGCAATGCTGTCCGCCTCGGGTCTCGCTGTCAGTCATTGCAGCAGGCTGCGCGCCTGCTCAATCCATCGATCGCGTTCAATGCGCCCAGGAAACTGCGGCAACTGCGCTGAGATTCGCTCGACATCATCCGGACTGAAGTTCGCGATCTGCGTCAGGCTGTGGATGCCGAGCGCGTTGAGCGTTCGTTCGAGCACCGGACCGACGCCGCGGATGCGCTTTAGGTCGTCCAGTGCCGGCTCGCCGTTGGTCTGTCCACGCGGCGATGACGAGGCCATCGCCTCTTCGGCGAGGTGCGCCGGCATGATGCGTGTCTTCATCGTGTTCGACAGCTCGGCGTTCATAGTGCGTTCGGCTTCGAGCTGCTCCAGCACGACTGTGTGCTGAAAATCTTTTTCGCGGTACTTGTCGACTAAAGGCGGCAAGCGTTGTTGCCAGCTTTCCAGTTCGCGGCTCAGCGAAAAAATCTTCTCGTCTTTCTCGGCCATGGTCTTGGCCACGGTACGCGTACGCTCAATGAGTGCATTGAGGTTCGCGCGCAGTGAATCACGACGCGCGTGGCTCTCGCGCAGCTCTTCCTCTATCTCGGCCATTTTCGCGGCTGAGGTCGATTGCGTGTCTTCGAGGGCCTTGCCCGTGCGCGTCAATTCATTGAGCTTGGTGCGGACGGCGGCCAGTTCGGCGGCGAGATGCTTGCGCTCGCTGTTGGTGCGCTTTTCGGACTTCTGCAGCGCCGCGAGCTGTTCGTTCCACTCGGCGTTCAGCGCAATGCGTTTCTGTTCGGCGCGTCTCGCGCACAAAAACCAACCGATGATCGCGCCAAACAGCGCTGAACCCGATCCGATCAGTATGACGGCGGTAGTCATTTCCGGCATAGATGTCCTCCACTACGGCCTCCATGCTGGCCGTGCGCTCGGCGAACTCGCTACGCTTTTCGCGGCCTAGCCGCGCCCCAAACGATTCGACCCGGTCGGTGGTGTTGTCGAATCGAGTCCCGTAACCTCGCCTAACTTCCTAATTTTAGTGCATTCGGCCACTGCAAAGTATGACATGCATCACCAACATCTGATCATAATCATCGTTGCCGTGGTCGGGCTGGGCGTATTCGCCCAGTGGGTGGCGTGGCGAACGAGACTGCCCGCGATCGTTCTTTTGGCGCTCGCAGGGGTGCTTGCAGGGCCGGTTTTCGGCTTCATCGATCCCAGCGCAGAGTTCGGCGAGTGGCTGCAGCCGCTGATCAGCCTCTGTGTCGCGATCATCCTGTTTGAAGGCGGTCTGTCGCTAAGCCTGCGCGAACTCAAAGAAGCCTCCAGTGGCGTCCGGCGGCTGGTTTACTTGGGCGCGCCGCTGGCCTGGTGCTTCGCGTCGCTGTGCGCGCACTACATCGGCGGTCTCGACTGGCCCGTCTCACTGGTGTTCGGTGCGATCATGGTGGTCACTGGTCCGACGGTCATCATGCCGCTGCTGCGGCAATCGGCGCTGCAGCGCCGCACCGCCTCGTTTCTTAAGTGGGAGGGCATCGTCAACGACCCCATCGGGGCATTGCTGGCGGTCTTGGTCTTCCAGTTTCTGATGTTTAGCGGCGCTGGATCCGGTTGGGGCGAGATTGCCGGCAATCTCATGACCGCGCTGGCCGCCGGACTGATTGGCGGCGGTCTCGGCGGCTTCGTCACGGCGCGTGCGTTTCAGGCTGGATTGGTTCCGGAGTACCTGAAAAGTCCGATCATGCTCGGACTCGTGCTCATCGTGTACGTCCTTGCCAATCTCGCCCAAGACGAAGCGGGCCTGCTTGCCGTTACGATCATGGGCGTTGTCGTAGCCAATATGGACTTGCCTGGCATTGGCGACATGCGCCGCTTCAAGGAATACATCACGATCATGCTCGTGTCGGTCGTGTTCGTACTGCTGACTGCCGATCTCAATGTCGCGTCGCTGACGTCAATTGGCTGGCGCGGCGTTGCGCTCGTGCTGTCGCTCCTGTTCATTGCGCGCCCGGCGGCGATTCTGTTGGCGACGATCGGCGCCGAGATGAGTTTTCGCGAACGCTTGCTGGTTGCGTGGATCGCCCCGCGCGGCATCGTCGCGGCGGCCACGGCCGGTGTGCTCGGCTCCGGCCTAGTTGCGCAGGGCTTCGACGCCGAGATTCTGCTGCCGCTCGTGTTCGCGGTGATTTTCGCGACGGTGTTTGCACACGGTCTGTCGATTAACTGGTTGGCGACGCGCCTCGGACTCGCGTCGACGCAACGCGACAGCGTCCTCGTCGTTGGGGCGTCGCCCTGGTCGGTCGAATTGGGTCGCACGCTGACCGATCTCAAAGTCAACGTGCTGATTGCGGACTCGTCCTGGCACAATCTCCGCGCGGCACGATTGGCTGGTCTACCGGTGTTTTACGGTGAGATTTTGTCGGAGTTCGCCGAGGAATCGCTGGAGATATCGCATGTACGAACCGTCCTCGCCGCAACCAGTAACGATGCGTACAACTCGTTGGTCTGTACGCAAATTGCACCGGAGGTCGGCCAGCGCCGCGTCTTTCAACTGCCGCTTGGGAATGCGGACGATGACCCCAAATCGGTGGCACGCACCAATCGCGGCAATATCGCGTTCGGTCGCGACGTGGTTTTCGAGAAGCTGTGGCGTTTGTACGTGCGCGGTTGGAAGTTCTACAAGACCCGGCTTTCGGAGTCTTACAGCTATAGCGACTTCCTGGGCGAGCGGCCGGCGGACAGTATTGAGATAGCCGTGCTGACCGCCGAAGGCCATTTTGAGTTTCTAGCGGCAATGCACGAACGAGAACCACGCGCCGGCGAAACCTTGATTTACTTCGCGCCTGGCCGAGATCCGAGCGCGCAAGAGAACGGCAATGACAAACGCGAAAGTTCCCGAACGTGAAGAATTAACGGTTGCCGGGCCTGCCGGTCCGCTAGAATGCCTGCTGGAGACGCCGTCCGTATCTGGCGCTGTCCGTGGCGCCGCGTTGGTGTGTCATCCACACCCGCTGCACGGTGGCACGATGCAAAACAAGGTTGTGCATACCCTGGCTCGTGCGGCGCTCGATCGAGACATGGCAGCGATGCGCTTTAATTTTCGCGGTGTCGGGGCTTCTGCCGGGTCGCACGATCACGGTGTCGGCGAAATAGAGGATGCCCTCGCGGTTGCGGCGGAATTGCGCCAGCGTTTTGCGCCGCCGCTGGTTGTGGCAGGCTTCTCGTTTGGCGCGGCGGTCGCGATCGAAGTGGCGCGTCGCTTGGAACCGGCGGCCTTGGTGTCGATCGCGCCAGCCGTCGATCGCTGGCCCCGCGACGACGATTGGGCGCAACCACGCTGTCCTTGGCTCATCGTGCACGGCGACGCTGATGAAATCGTCGCTGTCGATTCAGTGGTCGAATTTGCCAACACCCTCGAACCTGGACCGGAACTTCTGATCCTGCCAGACGTCAGTCACTTTTTTCATGGCCATCTCGTGGCGCTTCGCGGCGAGGTCAGCGGCTTTCTCGAGGCAAGCGATCTAACATGATTCAGCGTTTATTTGATCGCATCGATGCGCTTTTGAATACGTCGCCGTCGGACGACGACGACAACGATGCGATCGAGAAAGCCGTGCGATTGTGTTCGGCCTGTCTGCTCGTGGAAGTCGTCCGCGCCGATCATACGGTCGACGAAGCCGAGCTTGCGACCGTTCTCGAACGCGTGCGGGCGCAATTCGACTTGACGCCAGAAGAAGCGGCCGAGCTTCGCAGCCTTGCGCAAGACCGCGTCGAAACCTCGGTATCGCTGTACGAGTTCACGCGAACCCTGCACGAGCAAATGACGCGCGAGCAAAAAGCGACGTTGATCGGTGCGATGTGGGACGTTGCGTACGCGGACGGTCACTTGGACATGCACGAAGATGCGCTAATTTTGAAAGTCGCGGATCTTTTGTACGTGCCGCGCAGCGAAGTCATGCGCTTAAAAGCAATCGCCGCCTCAAGCTAGCGCCCGAAACGCATGAAGCCGCCCAGTGGGCGGCTTCATGACAGCAAAAGTCGGTGTAAGCGTCGCCGCGCTCAGACCATGTCTTTGAGGCCCTTCAAAGCCGTAACTTTGACGACTTTCGACGCAGGCTTTGCTTTGAACATCTGCTCTTCGCCCGTGAACGGGTTAATGCCCTTGCGTGCCTTGACAGCCGGCTTCTTGCGGACCGTGAGTTTCATCAGGCTCGGGACCGTGAAAGTGCCTGGCGCACCGCGACCGCCGAGGTTCTTTTTGATCATTCCCGACAGAGAATCGAACACAGCCGCAACGTCCTTGCGGGTCAGTCCGGTGTCTTCCGCAATGTGACGGAAAATTTCAGATTTGGTCGGTGCTTTTTTGACGGTTGAAGCGGTCGGTTTTTTTGCGGCCATTTACGCGCGATCTCCTAGAGAAAAGGGCAGGTTTTGTGCCTGCAGTATTCAAAACAGCGCGCGAAGATAGCACACCCTTTCCCGGTAAAGAACACTCGTTTGGCTGTCAGCCCCTAATCGGAAAAAAACTGCCGCGTAAATTTCATGGTTACCGGCTCGTCCTTATCAGGCAGCTCAACAAATACCTCGAAAGTCAAGGTTTCTCGGTTGGCGACCGGGACCTCGCCGATGTAGTAAATCGCCGGATCTGCGGATTCGACGCCGGCCTCTTCGATCTTGCGCAACTTGATGTTCTTGAGCTGGCCAGTGAGATTGACGGCGGTCGCGGTTACGCCGGTTTCGATGCGCTTGCCGGATTCCGTTTCGATTACGGCGACGTTCAGCAACGCGCGATTCTGCGATCGGACGATACCGTAGGACTTGGCCACCGCTGGCGGCACCGTGTCGGTCGAGACGGCGTTGATGTGAATCGTGTGTGCGCCGAACGTCACTTCGTTTTCGGCCGATGGCGCCGCTTGCGGCACGGTGGCGGTCGGTGCATCTGCGTCGCCGCAAGCCGCAACGCCAAGGCTCACGCCAACTACCACCAACACGGTCGCGAGATTACGACGGCTCATCATCATTGCATTCCCCGATCGACTGGACGCTCCGCCGAATATAGCGCAAAGGCTTGCGCGGCGCTCAGCCCAGGATGCCCGGCAGTTCGCTGCTGATCACCATGTTGAGCGCCATGAGCAGCAAGATGAGGACCATCGGCGAAAAATCGATACCGCCGACCAGTGGAATGATCCGTCGAACGGGACGAAGCAATGGCTCGGCCAGCGAATGAACAATCGCCGTGGCTGGGTTATAGCCGGAGCTGACCCAGCTGAGGATCACATAAACAAACAGGACGAAGACCATCAGCCAAATCGTGAGCGACAGACAGCGCAGCACGCTAAACAAGGCCAGCTGCAAAACACCGAAGGCACCGCCAAAAAACACCCAGTTCACGAACAGCAGGAACGCGAACTCGACAATCAGCGCGACGGCAATCGTCGCCGTATCGAATTTGCCGATAGGCGGCAACAGCCGACGTGCTGGAATGATCAGCGGCGATGTGATTTGCAGGACGGCTTGTGCCAGCGGATTGCGAAAGTCAGCGCGAAACGTCTGCATCAACAATCGCAGCAACACAAACATGACGAACAAGTCCGCCACGGCGCGGACCAGAAACAGTAAGGCTTCAGTCATCGGATTCTTTGCTCGACTCGGCGTCGAGTTGCTGGCCGCGCAACACGGCCGCCTCGATCGCCTGCGACAAGATATCATGGATATCGGCAGCGTCGAGTACGCCGAGCGCCGCAGCCGTCGTGCCACCCGGCGACGTTACCGAAGCGCGCAAGTCGGCGAGGTCGGTGTCACTGTCGCGGGCGAGCGTTGCCGCGCCTAACGCGGTCGTCACCGCAATACGGCGCGCGTCGGCGGGCGTGAAGCCAGCGCGTTCGCCGTAGTCCGCAAGAATTTCCATAAAGCGGTAGAAATACGCCGGACCGCTGCCCGACAGCGCCGTGCAGGCATCCATCATCGATTCGTCCGCAAGCCACAGCGTATCGCCAGTCGACGCAAACAAGGCGTCGACGGTTCGCTGCACCCGCTCGCTCGCCGCGCTGTCCGCGATCAATGCCGTCAGCCCCTGACCGACCAGCGCCGGTTGATTCGGCATGGCGCGTATCACGCCGGCCGTCGGGCCGAGCCACCCAGCCAGCTTGGCGATGCGTACGCCCGCTGCGATCGAGACAAACGTCCGTGACGCGGTGAGTGCGGCGGTGCGAAGTTCGTTGCAGACGCTGGGCAACACGTCGGGCTTGGTGGCGAGAAACACAATATCGGCGGTCGCAGCGGCCGCGCCGTTGTCGGCATGCACGGCGATCCCGGGGAAACGTTCGGCAAGGTGACGACGGCGCTCACCGCTCGGTTCCGACACGCTGAGCGCTTTGGCGTCGACCGCCGACAGCATGCCGCCAACGAGCGCAGTGGCCATGTTGCCGCCACCGATGAAAGCGATCGTCACGTCGTTCATGCGCTCGCGACCGGTCTAGGTCCAAACACGGCAGTACCGATGCGCACGCACGTCGTACCTTCCGCAATGGCCGCTTCGAGATCACCCGACATACCCATGGACAGTTCTCCGAGTTCCATACCGCGTTCTTCGTGGAGATTGCGCGCGAGCCGTGCCAACTTGCGAAACGGTTCGCGCTGCGCAGCTAGCTCGGCGGCTTGTTTCGGCAGGCACATGAGCCCCGCCAGCCGCAATTTTGGCAAATCTGCGATGGCCGCAGCGAGTTCGCCGAGCTCAGCTGGCGATATGCCGCTTTTGCTTGCCTCCGCATCGATGTTGACTTGGATGAACACATCCAGCGGCGGCGCGTAGTGCGGTCGCTGTGCGCTGAGTCGCTCGGCGATGCGCAAGCGGTCGACGGTGTGAACGACGTCGAAATTCTCGGCAACCGCACGCGTCTTGTTCGACTGCAGCGCACCGATGAAATGCCAGCGTATGCGCTCATCGGCGAGTGCCTGTTGCTTTTGTAGCGCCTCGGCCACATAGTTTTCGCCGATGTCGAATTGGCCGGCTGCGACGACCTCACGAATCGCCGCAACTGGTTGTTTTTTGCTGACTGCGACGAGTTTCACAGCGTCGCGAGCGCGCTCATAGCGTGCGCACAGATTCGCCAGCAAAGCGTTGGTTTTCGCCAGTTTTTCCGTGACTCCAATCACGCTTTGTCCCGGGTGCTTCGCTATACTCCCCGAGTGTTATGGTAACTGCTTTACCAATGGTTCTCTGAGCGTTTCCGCAGAGGATTCCAGCTTCTTTTGGGCACCGGATAAACCATGGCCGTCGATATTGCTCAACTGCTGTCGTTCACCGTAAAGAACGATGCTTCTGATTTGCATTTGTCCGCCGGCGTTCCGCCGATGATCCGCGTCGACGGCGACATCAAACGCATCAATATGCCAGCGCTCACGCACAAAGAAGTGAACGCCATGGTGTATGACATCATGAACGACAAGCAGCGCAAGGACTACGAAGAATACTTCGAGACCGACTTTTCGTTCGAGATTCCAAAGCTTGCGCGCTTTCGTGTCAACGCGTTCAACCAGAACCGCGGCTCGGGCGCGGTATTTCGGATCATCCCGTCCGAGATCATGACGCTGGACGATCTCGGTGCGCCAGCCATCTTCAAAGACATCTCGATGCAGCCGCGCGGGATTTGTCTGGTGACCGGACCGACCGGCTCCGGTAAGTCGACAACGCTCGCCGCGATGATCGACTACGTCAACGACAACAAGCCCGATCACATTCTGACCATTGAGGATCCGATCGAGTTTGTCCACGAATCCAAGAAGTCGCTGATCAACCAGCGCGAGGTTCATCGCGACACGCTTGGCTTCTCCGAAGCGCTGCGCTCGGCGCTGCGCGAAGACCCGGACGTAATCCTGGTCGGCGAATTGCGCGATCTGGAAACCATTCGGCTTGCGCTAACCGCTGCCGAAACCGGTCACCTCGTGTTCGGTACGCTGCATACGAGCTCGGCGGCCAAAACGGTCGACCGCGTCGTCGATGTGTTCCCGGCCGCTGAAAAGGAAATGGTTCGCGCGATGCTGTCAGAGTCGTTAAAGGCGGTTATTTCACAGTCGCTGCTCAAGCGCATTGGCGGTGGCCGTATCGCGGCACACGAAATCATGATCGGTACGCCGGCGATTCGAAACCTGATTCGCGAAGGCAAGATCGCGCAAATGTACTCAGCGATCCAGACGGGACAGGGCGCTGGCATGCAGACGCTCGACCAGAATCTGCAGGAGTTGATGGCAAAAGGGCTGATCACCAAGGAAGAGGCGCGCTTCAAGTCCGTCAACAAGGAGAACTTCTAGCGTATGTCGCGACCCGTGACAGGCGTTGAATGTGCATGGCGTGCCGCGATGCCCGCCGTCGGTCCGCTTTGCGAAGCTTCAAGGGCTCGCCGGTAACGGCACAGGCAAGATCAAGGTAAGGGAAACCAGATGCAGCGCGAACAAGCCGCCCGATTGATGCAGAACCTCCTGAAGATGATGGTCGAGAAGGAAGGCTCCGACCTCTTCATCACGGCCGGCTTCCCACCCGCGATCAAAATCGATGGCGAGGTGCACAAGGCGTCGGACCAGAGCCTCACCAACGAGCAGAGTTCGGTCATCGTTCGTTCCATCATGAACGATAAACAGGCGCGTGAGTTCGACGCGACCAAAGAGTGCAACTTTGCGATCAGCCCGCAGGGCATCGGCCGATTTCGTGTCAGTGCGTTCGTGCAGCAGGGCGCCGTTGGTGCGGTGCTGCGTACCATCAATACCGTTATTCCGACTTTCGATGAGCTCGATCTGCCGCCGATTTTGAAAGACGTGGTGATGGAAAAGCGCGGGCTCGTCATCGTGGTTGGCGGAACCGGCTCCGGTAAGTCGACGACGCTCGCAACGATGATCGGTCACCGCAACAACAATTCGCGTGGTCATGTGATCACCGTTGAGGACCCGGTCGAGTTTGTTCATCCGCATTCGGGTTGTGTCATCACCCACCGCGAGGTCGGTGTGGATACGGAGAATTGGCACGCGGCACTCAAGAACACGCTCCGCCAGGCGCCCGACGTCATTCTCATCGGTGAGATTCGCGACCGCGAGACCATGGAGTACGGCATTCAGTTCGCCGAAACCGGTCACCTTTGTCTGGCTACGCTGCACGCCAACAGCGCCAACCAGGCGCTCGATCGCATCATCAACTTCTTCCCGGAAGAACGGCGCTCGCAGCTGCTGATGGATCTGAGTCTCAACGTGCGCTCGTTGATTTCCCAACGTCTGATTCCGCGTGAATCGGGCGTTGGCCGTGTCGCCGCAATGGAAATCATGCTGACCTCGCCACTGATCGCCGATCTCATCTTCAAGGGGGAAGTCGCGGCGATCAAAGAGGTCATGTCGAAATCGACCCGACTGGGTATGCAGACTTTCGACCAGGCCCTGTTTTTCCTCTACGAAGACGGCATCATTTCTTACGAAGAGGCGCTGCGAAACGCCGATTCCAGCAACGAGTTGCGCTTGCGCATCAAGCTGGAGAGCAAACGCGAGGACAACCTTGCGGCGCAGCAGTCCGAGAGTCTGAAGATGATGGAAGAGGACACCGCGCAGACCTTCTGACCGCACGACCGTCATGAACGTCAAACCGCTCTTTAATCTGATGGTTGAGAAAAAGGCGTCGGACCTTTTCTTTACCTCCCATGCACCGGTCAAGATCAAGATCGACGGCAAGATCATGCCTGTCAATAAGCTTGAGTTGACGCCAAAAATGGTGCGCCAGGCTGCTCTCGATCTGATGAACGAAGAGCAAATGGAGTTCTTTTCGCGCGAACTCGAGATCGACTTCGCGATCTCGGAGCCAGGCCTCGGCCGATTCCGCGTTAACGTGTTTCATCAGCGCAGCAACGTTGGCATGGTGCTGCGTTACATTACCGCCGAAATGCCGCGACTCGACGATCTCGGCATGCCGGAAGTGCTGCAGGAATTGGTCATGCTGCGACGCGGCTTGATCCTGATGGTCGGCGCGACCGGCAGCGGTAAGTCGACGACGCTCGCGGCGATGCTGAACCATCGCAACGAGAAAACCTCATCGCACATCATCACGATCGAAGACCCGATCGAGTTTTTGCACCCCAACAAGAAGTCGATCGTCAATCAGCGTGAGCTCGGTCTCGACACCAAGTCGTACGGCAGAGCGTTGAAAAGCGCGATGCGCGCCGCGCCTGACGTCGTCTTCATCGGCGAGATTCGCGATCGCGAAACCATGCAGGCGGCCATCGATTTGGCCGGCACCGGTCACCTCGCCATCGCGACATTGCACTCGAACAACTCGCCGGAAACCCTAGACCGAATCATCAACCTGTTTCCGGAGGCGCAGCAGCGCCAGGTGTTTATGGACCTGTCGCACTACTTGCGCGCGATCATTTCGCAGCGTTTGGTGCGCGGTCGCGACGGCAAACGACTGGCCGCCGTCGAAGTCATGCTGAACACGCCGCACATCGCCGAGCTCATTAACCGTGGCGATATCTCGGCCGTGAAAGAAGCCGCCAAGGATTCGAGCGAGCAGGGTATGCAGAACTTCGATCAGGCGCTGCTGGCGCTGTATCGGCAGGGCAAGATTACGATGGAGGAAGCCCTCCAAAACGCGGATTCACGCACAAACCTAGAAGCCCAAATCAACTTCGGCTAACTCTGGGACGACC
The DNA here is from genome assembly GCA_038534295.1 of Pseudomonadota bacterium. Lineage (GTDB taxonomy): Bacteria > Pseudomonadota > Gammaproteobacteria > Steroidobacterales > Woeseiaceae > JBCAXA01. The sequence goes on along the minus strand of JBCAXA010000004.1, from coordinate 41,241 downwards.
CATGCGGGGGCGATACGTTGTTGCGGTCTGGCTCGAAACGCTCACGTATTCGTCTATACGCTCACCTTTCTCGCCAGCCCGCGCCTAGTCTCGCCCACGCCTGACTCGCCCCAGACGGTTAGCCGCTGCGTGGAGCGTCGGCTCGAGACGATCACGTATGCGCTTATACGCTCACGCCTCTCGCCGAAAAATGCCTTGTCTCGGCCGACCTGGATCGGTCTCAATGCGTTGCGGAAGCGGTACGGTGATTTGTTCTTTCGCCGCCGAACGGGGCGATACGTTGTTGCAGTCTGGCTCGAAACGCTCACGTATTCGTCTATACGCTCACCTTTCTCGCCAGCCCGCGCCTAGTCTCGCCCACGCCT
>JBCAXA010000004.1:0-40776 GCA_038534295.1 Pseudomonadota bacterium | reverse complement strand
GACTCGCCCCAGACGGTTAGCCGCTGCGTGGAGCGTCGGCTCGAGACGATCACGTATTCGCTTATACGCTCACGCCTCTCGCCGAAAAATGCCTTGTCTCGGCCGCACCTGAGACGCTCTCAGCGCGCCCCGGTGGCCGAACGGCGCATATCCTCTCGACCTCGCCAGCCCGCGCCTAGTCTCGCCCACGCCTGACTCGCCCCAGACGATTTGCTGCCGCGCTGCGTTTCGGCTCGAGACGATCACGCGTCCAAAAAAAGTGCGTGGATTGCGGTAGAGGAACGGTTATCAGCCGCTGGCCGGAAACACCGTTTGGGCTTCGAAGACCGGGCCGTCGACGCAGACGCGTTTCATGGCGACGGTGCCGTCGATGGTGACGGGGACGGTGCAGCCGGCGCAGCCGCCGACGGCGCATGCCATGTATTCCTCGAGGGAGACTTGGCAGGGCAGGTTGAACTTGCGGGCGACGGCGGCGGTGGCTTTGAGCATCGGCGTCGGGCCGCACGAGAAGATCTCGCACTTCGCGAGTTCGTCGGCGGGCAAGGCGGCGAGGTAGTCGCTCGCGAGTTCGGTGACGTAGCCGTTGTAGACGCCGTCAAAGCCCGCAAGGCTTGCGAGGCGGGACGGGATCGCGTGGTCATCGAGGAGTTGCATTGTTGCGTCAACGGTCGCGTCGATGCCGGGCAGGGCGTCAGTGGCGCTGCCGAGGTCGAACGGAAACGGGATTTCTGAGCCCATGAATGCGACCGTTTGTCCGCTGCTGTCGCCGGCGAGTGCTTCGGCCAGGAACACCAATGGCGGGATGCCGACGCCGCCGCCGATCAGTACCCGGTGCGGTCGCTCGGGACGCGGTTCGAACGGTTTGCCGATCGGTCCGAGGCACGACAGCAGTTCACCAGGCCGTTGATCGGCGAGGGCGCGCAGTCCTTCGCCGTGGATCTTGTAGAGAATGTCCAGCCAGCCGGCTTCGGCATCGACGCGCATGATCGACAAGGGCCTTCGCATCGGAATCGCGTTATCGCAGGTCAGGTGAACGAACGAGCCGGCCTGCGCCGCGGCGGCGACACGCGGCGAACGCAGTCGCACGATGTATTGCTCTTCCGGCCAGTCGAACTGCTCGATGACCTCGGCGTCCTCGAGCAGGATGGTGCCGCGATTTTCTTGGCCGGTCATGCGCCCAAATTCCGCTTACGAGTCTGATCAATGTGATCGAGCACCGCCATGCGCACAGCGACGCCGTTGCGCACTTGTTCGGTGATGACTGACTGGCCGCCGTCAGCAATCGACGACGCAATTTCGACGTCGCGATTCATCGGGCCAGGATGCATGACGATGGCGTCAGGTTTCGCGAGCGCCAGGCGCTCGGCCGTGATGCCGAACTCGGTGTGGTAGTGCGTAGCGTCGGGTTGTCCGTGCGCGCCGTCCAGGCGTTCGCGCTGAATACGCAGCGTCATGACGACGTCGGCGCCGCGGAGCGCATCGTCGACGGCATTACCCACGATCGCGTGCGGGTACAGCGTGGCATCGGGCGCGAGCGCTGCCGGCGCGACCAAACGCAGCTCGCCGACGCCGAGCGCCGTGAGGGCGTGGTACAGCGAGCGAGCGACGCGCGAATGGCCGACGTCGCCAACGACCGTAACAACGAGATCGGCGAATCGCTGCTTGTGATGACGAATAGTCAGCACGTCGAGCAATCCTTGCGTCGGGTGCGCGGAACTCGCCTCGCCGGCGTTCAGGATGGCAATGTGCGGCTGTACGTGCTCCGCGATCATGCGCGGTACGCCTTCGCTGGCATCCCGCACCACGAAAAAATCGCATTGCATGGCTTCGAGCGTGTAAATCGTATCGAGGATGCTCTCGCCCTTGATGCGCGACGACATATTGACGTCGAGATTTATGACGTCTGCACCGAGTCGTTTCGCCGCGAGTTCGAACGACGCGCGCGTCCGGGTGCTAGGTTCGAAAAACAGATTCGCAACGGTGCGGCCGCTGAGCCGGTCATTGCGCACTGGCGCTGCCCCCTGCGGCGATAAGTAACTGTCGGCGCGGTCGAGCATATCGACGACGTCGTCACGGCTGAGCCCATCGAGCGTCAGCAAGTGGCGTAGCGATCCATCGGGCCAACGTTGAATGTCGCTCGCGCCGTTGCTAGCGACGGGTTTGGGGGTAGCGCTCATCGCGCGAAGTCTAGCAGAGCTCCGGGGGAGACTCGTGCTGAGTCGCGTCAGTCGGGTGGACCCGTCGTCAGCCACTGCTCGGCGATGATTCGCGCCGCTTCCGCGTCGATATCGGCGCGCTGTGTGCGCCGGCCCCCCGCTTGCCGACGGGCGCGCAAGCGCGCTTCGGCTTCCCGTGAGCTGAACGACTCATCGACAAAGTGAATCGGCATCGCGTAGCGCTCCAGCCCGCGCGCAAATGCGCGGATGTGCTCGCGGATCGACGTCGGTGAGCCCACGTCGTCCGGCATACCCACCAACAGCCGCTGGGGGCGCCATTCGGCCACCAGGCCTGCGATGTTGGTTGCCAGTTCCGCGTCGTCCGCGCGCAGTGTGGTCAGCGGCGTTGCCGTCGCCGTCAGCGACTGTCCTACGGCAACGCCGATGCGCGCGAGCCCGACATCGAAGGCGAGTACGGTTTCGCTGTCAGTCATGCCCGGCGCCCGGTGCGATGCGGGCGAGATCGACGCCGATGAGATCTGCCGCGGCTTTCCAACGAGCCTCGAACGGCACGTCGAACACGATGCCGGTGTCGCTGGGCGTCGTAAGCCAGGCGTTGCTGAGAATTTCCTGTTCGAGCTGGCCACTTTCCCAGCCCGCGTAACCGAGGCCGAAGAGAATTTTTTCCGGTTGGCCGAGTGTTGCAAGCCAGTTCACGACATCGAGCGAAAAACTTATGCGCAAATCCGTCGAAACCTCTAGTGTCGATTCGAATTCGCCGGGCTGGCCGTGCACGACAAACCCACGATCTTGCGACACCGGTCCGCCTGCCACGACCTGGCGCTCGGCCATGGCGGTCGACGAGGCTGCCAGGTCCAGTTCGCCAAGCACGTCGCCGAGTGTCAGTGGTGTTGGCCGATTGATGATGACGCCCATCGCGCCTTCGCTGGTGTGCTCGCAAATCAGCGTGACGGTTTCTTCGAAGCTCGGATCGTTCATGCCCGGCATGGCAACGAGGAAATGGTTTTTCAGCGATGTACTCACGTCGCTGTGTCGCCGTGAGCGCTCATCGCTCGACCCGCGCAAACTCGAACCGGTACCGAAATCGCAGTGAGTCGTAGTCGGCCCGCAAGTGTTGTGGGATCGGTGCGTATGGCGAGGCCTGGCGTAGCACATTCAGTGCGGCTTGATCCACCGAGCCGTTGCCCGATGAGCTCACCACGATGATCTCGGCCAGCGCACCGTCTGCGTCGATCGCCACTTCAATGATCGGGCTGCCCGAGTCCGCAAAACTGTCGAGCTGCTGGCGGTTGTAAAAACGCGTGCCTTCCGTTTCGATACGCTGTTTCCATGCGGCGAGGTAGCCGGCCAGATCGCTCTCGCGCGTGTCGACACTAAAAACGAGCTCGCGCGGATCGGCGTCGTACAGGTCGGTGTTGGTGACGTTGCGTTCCGGCAGCGGCAAGGCTGCTTCAGCGCCCGTGGGTAGGCTGGCTGGATTCGGCGGCGGATCGGTTTTTTCCTCGTCGGCCTCGGCGACTGCCGTGCGATCGGTCAGCGCGGTCGTCGTCAAAAGCGGTGCGGCGATTATGTCGGTTGGGTCGACATCGGGCGCGAAGTCGCCCAGGAGCTCAGTCAGCTCTTGTGGGGCATTAACACCTGGCGGTGGCGCGCCGGCGGGTCGCCGCTCGGTCGTGTTACCGGCACCGGTCTGGCTGACGGCCGCGAGGTACGCTGCGTCGCTTGGCCGCGCGATGCGCTGCGTGGTCTCCGTTAACATCACGACGTCGAGCGTCAGCGAGTTATCGCCCATGCGGTCGAGCCCTGCGTCAAACGTGACGCCCAGGATGACGAGCGCATGGAACAACGCCGCCAAAAACAGCATTGGTGGCAGTCGATCGGTTTGCGGCGGCACGATGGGCAGCATGCCGCGCTCGAGTGCCGTCACGGTTTCGTTCACGGTGTCACACCCGCGGTCTCACGCAGTCCATGCAAGCGCTCGCGCATGGCCGGTGTGGTCAGGGCGTTGCCATCGGCATCGATCATTAACGCGAATTCTACGCCCATACGACGGCTGGTTTCGTGAAATAGCGCCGATCCTGCAATCATCAACGCGGTCGCGGCAGCGTCCGCGAGCACCGGGTCACGATCGATAACGGTGACAGCGCGTGCACCTGTGCCAGGCCGTCCTGTGCGTGGGTCAATGATGTGGTGATAGCGTTCGCCGTCAATCTCGCGGTAGCGCGCGTAATCACCCGATGTGACCACCGCTTCACCGTCGTTTGCCACGACGTGCGCGAGCGTTCCCGTGCCGCGCGGGTTGACGATGCCGATGGTCATCGCGCTGTTGGCATTCGCGTCGATAACGAGCACGTCACCGCCGATATCGACGATGGCGGCCGGCACGGATGCGGCGCGCAATTCGCGCTCGAGCTCAGCAAGCGCATAACCCTTGGCAATTCCGCCGAGATCGAACTGCACGCCGGCTCGCTCGGTGCGGATTATTGCCTGTCCGTTCTCGAGGTCGACGGTAAAGGCCGCGTTGGCGCGCGCTGAATCGAGCTCGGTCGATTCCGGTAGGTCATCGGTGGTGGCGCTCAGGTCGTCGAATTGCCACAGCTCGACCAGTTCGCCGACCGTCGGGTCGAACAGGCCACCGCTGCGCGCGCGCATGAGTTTGGCGGCGCTCAGCAGTGCGCCGATATCGGCTGAGGTGGTTGCTACCGTTGTGTTAGCGAGCGTTTGGTTGAGCGATCCGAGCGCCCCGTCACCCCACGCATACCAGTCGTGGTTCCAGCGATTGAGCGAGCGCTCGATCTGATCGGCAACCACGCTGGCGTCAGCCGTATTGAGACCGCGAAGCTCGATACGTACCGACGTACCAAAGGTATGTAACGAGCGCTCATGGGTCGACGTTGGTGCACTGCAGGCCGCGAGCACCAGCACCAACGCGGCGCCCGCAACACGAATCACTGTTGCTCGAGATGCAGTTCGAGTCGGTCAAACAGCTGTGCGGCAATATTGGTACCGAACTGTCGGTCGATCTCGCGGATACCGGTCGGACTGGTTACGTTGATCTCGGTCAGCGACGAACCAATGATGTCGAGTCCGGCGAAGCGCACACCGCGCTCGCGGAGCGCCGCGCCGACCTCGGTCGCAATGCGTCTGTCGGCCTCTCCCAACGGTCGGCCTTCGCCGGTAGCGCCCATCACCAGGTTGCCGCGCGGATCATCGCCGCCCGGGACGCGCGCCAGCATGTAGTCGACCGGCTCGCCGTCCACGACGATAACGCGCTTGTCGCCGTCGCTGATTTCCGGGATGTAGCCCTGCGCCATCGCGAACCGTGTGCCGTTAACGGTGAGCGTCTCGAGAATGACGTTCGTGTTCGGATCGCCGGCGTTCACGGCGAATATCGAGCGCCCGCCCATACCGTCCAGTGGTTTGACGATGATTTTGCCGTGCGTCTTCAGAAAACGTCGAATCGTTTGCATAGAGCGCGTGACGAGCGTCGGCGGGCACAAGTGGGCAAACCAGGCGGTGTAGACCTTTTCGTTCATGTCCCTGAGCGCCTGTGGTCGATTGACCACCAAGGCGCCGGCCTCCTCAGCGCGCTCGAGAACGTACGTCGTGTAGACGTATTCCATGTCGAACGGCGGGTCTTTGCGCATCAAAATGACGTCGAGTGCGCCAAGTTCGGTCGTTTCAGCGTCGCCGAGCTCGAAAAACGGCGTTTGGTCTTCGTGCACGTCCAAAGTCCGCGCGCGACCGTATGCGGTGCCGTCGTCCAGCCACAAATCGCTTTGCTCGAAATAGGCGAGTTGCCAGCCGCGCCGCTTTGCTTCGAGCAACATGGCAAAACTCGTGTCTTTTTCGGGCTTAATCGTCGCGATCGGGTCCATTACGATGCCTAGCTTGCTCGGTACCCGTGTCATTCGTCTCGCCATAGTCATTCGTCGCCGCGCCTAGTATTATGGAAAGGGGCAACGCAATTCCAATACACCGGCGCGCGTCGTGGCACGGTTCTGACCAATGTGCTATCAAGCGCGCTGTTCAGAGCAGTCCGCCGCCGGATTTGCGTGCTTGAACCGAACGTGGAGTAAAGCGTGGTAGCTAGCCAGTCAGGCAGCCTGCAGGGCATGAAGATCCTCGTCATTGACGACTCCAAGACCATTCGCCGAACGGCGGAGACATTGCTCACTAAAGAAGGCTGCGAGGTCCATACGGCCGTCGATGGTTTCGATGCGTTGTCGAAAATTGCTGACCACCAGCCCGACATCATTTTTGTCGACATCATGATGCCGCGTCTCGATGGCTATCAAACCTGCTCGCTGATCAAACACAACAAAGCATTTCGCGAAACACCGGTCATTATGCTCTCGAGTAAAGACGGCCTGTTCGATCGCGCACGAGGACGCATCGTCGGGTCAGAGCAATACCTGACGAAACCGTTCACTAAGGACGAACTGCTGGGTGCAATTTCTGATCAGCTCGGGTAAGCGGCGGTAGCCGCGGAGGTGTCACGATGGCAACGGTTCTGATTGTCGATGATTCGCCGACCGAACTGCACGTCATGCAGGAAATGTTGGCGCGCAACGGGTTCGAGACGCTGACCGCCGAAGACGGCGATGACGCTCGCGTACAAGCCGAACGCCACAGTCCGGATGTCATCTTGATGGATGTCGTGATGCCAGGCACCAATGGCTTTCAGGCAACCCGGGAGATTTCGCGCAATCCGCAAACGGCCGAGATACCGATCATCATCATTAGTTCGAAAGATCAAGAGACCGATCGGATTTGGGGTATGCGCCAGGGCGCAACCGAGTACATGACCAAACCGGTCAAAGAAAAAGAACTGGTGCAAAAGATCCGCAGCGTGGTCGCTGGCTGACGTGACCGCCGATGGCAACATTCGGTCGCTGCGCGAATCGCCGTTTGAACTGCTTCGCGAACTCGAGAACCGTGCTCGACAGGCCCTGTCGGGTCAGGGCCGTGCAGCCGGTTTACCGACGGAGTGGGTCGGCGTTGGTTTTCGGCTCGGTGGCGAGTCGTTTCTGGCATCGCGCGACGACGTGCGCGAGATCTTGATGCCGCCGGATGGCGTCACCCGAGTTCCCGGAACCAAACCTTGGATGCTCGGCCTCAGCAACGTACGCGGTCAGCTGCTGTCGTTAATCGATTTACGCGGTCTGCTCGGCAGCGGCCGGGTGGCGATGGACCGCGACACACGCGTCATCAGCGTCAATCACAAGGAGGCATCGTGCGGACTTCTGGTTGACGAAGTGCATGGCTTTCGCCGCTTTATCGACAGTGAATACAGTGCCGAGACGCCGCAGACCATTATTCGCTGCGAAGAATTTTTGAGCGGCATTTTTCGCCGCGGCGAAGAATCCTGGCCGGTTTTTGCGCTCAAGCCGCTGGTCGAAAGCGAGCGATTCCTGAAGGCAGCAAGCTGACGGCTGCGCTGCGACGAGAATACCCATGGCGACATCAGCGCAACCCGCATCGATTTACAAATTCATAGCGATATTGATCCCGCTGGCACTTGGTGCGATCGCCTGGTTCACGTATCAATCATCGGCTGGCGGCTCGACTGCCGCGACCGCAACACCGCGTGCTGCGGCAACGTCGCAAAGCTTGCCGAGGTTCGCGTCGAGCGCTGTCGCCGGCAGCCCTGACGGTTTGCGCGGACTCAATGAAAAAATTCGCGAGCTCGAGGAGCTGCGCCGTGCCGGCCCGCTACCGGGCGATGCGGCAGTCTGGGAACGCCTGCTGACCGATGCGCGCACCGTCGCATCGTCGGGCGAGGCGCTGGTTTATCAAGCGGCGGCCACCGAAGCGCTACTAAAAGACCTGCCGCCATTTGTTGACGGCACGCGCGAGCTGTTGATCGCCAGCGGCTCGGTGGAACTCGTCGACGAGTTGGATCGGCAAAGCGCCGTGCTTGCGGCGATCGATGCGCCTGGCAGCGCGACTGTCGGTCTGCGCGGTGAGCGCGCGAACACCGCGCTCGATTGGCTGGGTAACGTGCTGGCTGCCCTCGGCGGCGAGCAAGCGCCGTTCGACGTGACACCGCTCAGCGTAGACGCCGACCGCGAAAAACTGGCTGCGATGCTGACCACGTTCGGAAACTTGTCGACGCACGTCACCGCGATTACGCGCGACCCGGAGGCGGCGAGCAAAGCGTCCGTCGCCTTGCGTTCGCTGGAGCGCGGCGCTGACGCGCTGCTGCCGGCGTTTGCAACGGCTGCGCCGCGCGCGAGCGCAAACATTCCGCCGTGGGCGCTGCCCGCCGGTCTGGGTGTGGCCGCGTTGTTGAGTTTGCTGCTCGCCGCCGCCTATTTTCGCGCCGCGCGCCAGGCCGGTTTGACGGCACAGCAATCGAACCAAAACGAACGCAATCAACAAGCGATTCTGCGCTTGCTCGATGAGCTCGGTTCGCTTGCCGACGGCGATCTCACGGTACAGGCGACGGTCACCGAGGACATCACCGGCGCGATCGCCGACTCGATCAACTACGCCATTGAGGCCCTGCGGGGGCTGGTCGCGACGATCAACGACACCGCAATCATGGTCGACAGCGCCGCCAAGCAGACCGAGTCTGCGGCGCAGAGCATGAGTCAGTCAGCACGGCAGCAGGCGCACGAGGTCAAAGCGACCACCGATGAGCTTGGTGCGATCGTCGCCGCCATCGAGGAGGTCTCCGGTAACGCCGAGCGCTCGTCCGACGTGGCGCGCCATTCGGTCGACGTCGCGCACAAAGGCGGTGACGCTGTGCGCCGCACCATCGATGGTATGAATGCGATTCGCGAGACCATTCAGGAGACGTCGAAGCGTATCAAGCGCCTCGGCGAGAGTTCACAGGAAATCGGCAACATCGTTGAGCTGATCAACGACATCGCCGAGCAAACCAACATCCTCGCGCTGAACGCGTCGATCCAAGCGTCGATGGCCGGTGAGGCGGGGCGTGGGTTCGCCGTGGTAGCCGACGAAGTGCAGCGCCTCGCCGAGCGCTGCACGAACGCGACCAAGCAAATCGAAGTTCTCGTACGGACCATTCAGGCCGACACCAACGAGGCTGTTGTGTCGATGGAGCGCTCGACGACCGACGTAGTTGGCGGCGCGTTGCTGGCTGAGAATGCGGGTGCGGCGCTCGATGAAATCGAGCAAGTATCGAATCAGATTGCGAGCTTGGTCCAGAACATTTCGACGTCGGCGAGAGAGCAAAATTCGTTGGCGTCGCATATCGATAAGCGTACGACGACGCTGCGCAAAATCAGCGACAAGACCGGGCGCGAAACTGTCGCCACGGCGTCCGCCATTCGCAAGTTGTCCGAACTGGCCACGCAGCTGCGCGGCACAGTCGCCGGTTTTCAACTGCCGGATGTCGGCGCCGACTCAGGCGCCTACGTGACCGAAGAGCAACTGGCTGAGCACGGGCCGTCCACGGACGAGCCCGCCGCGACCGCCAACGCGCGCGGGTAAACCGAACTGCGCGCCGAGATTTCTGTCGAGAGACCTTACGTGGCCGAAACCGCAGCACTGTCGCTCTTCGTAGTTAGCGACGAGCTGAATCAGACCTTAAACAAGGCGCGAATCGCGCTGGAAGATGCTGTCGAGCAACGCAACACGCCCGACGCGTTGCGACGCTGTGCCGGTCATCTGCACGAAGTTCGCGGTGTGCTGCAGATGGTCGAGGTCTATGGCGCAGCGCTGCTGGCCGAGGAAATGGAGGCGTCCGCCGAGCACTTAGCGGGGTTTCGTCCCGGCAGCCCGGGCCACGACGATGGGCTCGATGCGCTGACCCGCAGCATGGTGCAGCTGCCGGTATATCTGGAGCGCATGTTGGCTGGTGGCCGCGACATTGCCCTCGTCTTGCTGCCGCTTCTCAACGATTTGCGCGCCGTGCGCGGCAAGCCGCTGCTGTCGGAGAGTACGCTTTTGCTGCTCAACACCCGCACCGCGTCGGCAAGCGGCGATGTGCCGGTACGCAAGCCATCCGGTGAGGACGTCGTCGCCATGTCGGCTAAGCTGCGGCCGGCCTTCCAGCTGGCACTGCTCGGTTGGATCAAAGGACAAAACACGGCCGAGCATCTCGGTAAGCTCGCGCGGGTCGCTGAAGCGCTCGAACGAGCCGCGACTACGGACACCATCCATCAGCTGTGGTGGGTCGTCGGCGGCGTTCTCGAAGGGCTCGCGGACGGTGGCCTGACAACCAGTGTGTCAATCAAACGCTTATTGGGTCAGGCCGATCGAGAAATCAAACGGCTGATCGACAGTCGCGTTGAGGCCTACGAGAAACGGCCGCCCGAGCAGCTGCTCAATAATCTCCTGTATTACGTGGCTCGGGCTACGGGGCAAGGCGAGAAAGTCACGTCGATCCGCAAAGCCTTCAATCTCGACGAACTGATCCCCGGCGACAAACAAGTCGAAGACGCGCGCGAGGGCTTGCATGCTCCAGGCGCGGAGCTGATGCAGACGGTTGCCGCCGTCATCCGTGAAGACCTGGCCCGCGTCAAAGACGTGCTGGATATCTACGTTCGGACCGGTGGCGACAATGCCGACGAGTTGGCGCCGCAGCTCGATCTACTGAAGAAGATCAGCGACACACTCGGTGTCCTCGGACTTGGCGATCTGCGTGGCGATATTCAAACGGAGATCGCCCGGCTGCGGAGCCTGGTCGATTCCGACGCGGCGATTGATGACGCTACCTTGATTCAAATCGCCGCAACGCTACTGAAAGTAGAAGACAACCTCGATCGCCAGCTCAAGAGTTTGATCAAACCGGCTGACGCCGACGAGGACAACGAAGACACCTTGTCCGTGCCGGCGATCAATGAGCGCGACCAGGTCGACTATCAGCAGGTCACGCATGCGGTCGTGCGCGAATGCCTGATTAATCTTGCGCGTCTGAAAGAAGCGATTTCCCGTGTCGCCGCCAACAACGACGATCGACTTGGCATCGACTCGGCCGGCTCATTGATGCGCGGCGTCACCGCTGGCTTGATGATGCTCGGCAAAGTACGCGCCATGGAGGTGAGCGAGCGCATTCTAGCGTGCGTTGACCAAATGCTCCGGATCAGCGCGACGCCGCTGGCCACCGATGACATGGATCGCCTAGCCGACACGGTGGTCAGCCTCGAGTACTACCTCGAGACGATTCAACTCGGCCGCCGCGATCCTTGGTACATGCTCGATAACGCCGAGACCTGTCTCGACTATCTGGAGACGCTGGCAACCACCGAGCCGGCCGAACATGCGCAAACGCAGCGCCTGTCGCCCGACGCCATTGCCGCTGGGCTGGTGAAACCCGGCGAAACCGAGGTGCTCGACACGCCCGAGCGTCCTGAAATCGGTGGTTTGCCGGTGGTGGCTGACGGCAACGAGCACGTCGACCCAGAGTTGCTCGAGCTGTTCATCGAAGAGTCGCGTGAGGAAATCGAGTCCATCGAGAACCACCTGCCGCGTTGGGCCGACGACCCTGAAGACAATGAAGCGCTCATCACGATTCGCCGCTCATTCCACACGCTGAAGGGTTCCGGACGCATGGTCGGCGCCGAGCGCATGGGCGAATACTGCTGGTCGGTCGAAGACCTCCTGAATCGTCTGATCAACAAGACCCTGCGGCCGACCCCGCCCATGATCGAATTCGTTCGCGAGGCGACCCAGGCGCTGCCGGATCTGGTGGAACAGATCGAGATCGGTACCGAGCCGCCGCAAGATCTTGGGTTCCTGATGAGCAAGGCGCATGCATTTGCCGAAGGCAATCCCAACGCGGCAACGATGCAACCGCCGGACGCCAGCGTCGAGGCGGCGTTGCCGGAAATGGACCCGGTGTTGCGCGACATCTTCTCCAAGGAGGCGGCCAGCCACACCGCCGTCATCCGCGATTTTGTCGCCGAGGCAAAAGGGCTCGAACACGAGATCCCGCTGAGCGAGGCTGTGCATCGCGCGTGCCATACGCTGCACGGCAGCGCGAATATGGCCAATGCCGAGCGCGTGTTGATTTTGACGTCGGCGCTGAACGGATTTGCACGACGGCTTTTCGACCGAGACACGCCGTGCTCGGCCGAGACGCTCGGCCTGTTTTCGCGAGCGACAGACGGGGTCGAGACGCTCGTCGCCGAAATCAACGCTCCCGAGGCGCAGCGCGCCAATGTCGCGTCGCTGGTCGCCGAGCTGACCGCCGCTACCGACGCGCTGACCGCGCCGCCGCTGTCAGTGGTCCCGAGCGTGCCGCCGCAACCGGCGCCGCCGGCCGACGAGCCTTCCGATGTCGCGGCGACCGAGGTGGTGAGTGTCGATGCGGACGCCGAACTCGCAGAGATCGATTCGGAGATTGCCGAGATCTTTGGCGAGGAGGCCACGGAGCTCCTCGAAGCCAGCGACGAAGCGCTGCAGCGACTGGCGGCGGAAACGCCAGCGGACGTGCCGTTGCAGGAATTGAAACGCCATCTACACACCTTGAAAGGTGGCGCGCGCATGGCCGGGCTGACGCCGATCGGCGATTTGGCGCACGAGCTCGAGTCGGTACTGATCGCCGCTGAGGACGGCCGCACCGACGTCGACGATCGTTTGATCGGTACCGTGCAGCGCGCACTCGACGAATTGCACCGGATGCGCGACACCGTCGTCGCAGGACAGTCCCCGGACGCCGCCGCCGCCATGCACGCCGAACTAGCGGCCTATCTGGATACGCCAGCCGCTGCCGATGATCAGGTGACAAGCGATGTTGCCGCACCGATAACCGTCGACGCGGTCGACAATGAGCAAGTGGTGCTGGTAACGGCCGGCGACGATGACACGGCCGTCGTCGAGATGCTCGATGCCGGGCAGCTAGGCACACCCGCTGAACCGGATGCTGAGGTAGAACGCGTCGACCCCAATCAGACGTGGAGCGGGCGTCCCGAATTGCCAGATGCGGCCGAGCCGCCACTGACCATCGTTGTCGACGAGCCCGCGGCTGAGTCAGATACCGGCGAGCCGGTCGATCAGGTCGATGCGCCCGACGAGCTCGTCGCGGGGGGCAGCGACGAGCCAACGATATTCGAAGACAGTTTGTTCGAACTCGCCGTGCCGGGTGACGATGCGGAGCAACCCGAAGGCGATTCGGAACTCGACCAGTCAATTTCTGCGCTGGCCGGCGCCGAGGATGCCGATCCTGGCGAGACAGTCGTGTCGATTTCATCGGTCTTCGACAATCCGGATACTGTCGCCGGTCTCGATGACTTTATTGACCTCGGCACGCAGGCTTTCGAAGCGCCGCGTTTCGATAAGGCCGAGGAAACTCCAGAAACCGCCACCGACGATGTAGCGCCGGAATCCGACCTTGCGCGCGAAGGCGCGAATATCGATGACGAGATCGCCGCCGCTGCCCTCGAGGATCATGACGTCGCGACGGTGGGCGACGACGATACCGGCGAAGGTACATCCCTTGAAGTGCTACTCGCGCCGGACGAGCCTGCCGATATTGAGATTGTTGCGGACGACGCGTCGGTCGAGACGCCAGCCAATGTTGAGGTCGCGGCACCTGCGGCCAGCGATGAGCAGCCCGAAACCGGGGCCGCGTCGGAGATTGACACGCCGATCGAGATTCTCGTTGACGAGGCGGGCGACGCCGAGGCGCAACCTGCCGTCGAGACGCCGATCGACGAGGACGTTCCGGTCGAGGACCTGGTGGCCGCGGTTCCGCCGCCGCAACGCGATCATCCCGGCGCTGCCGCAACAGCCGAGCGCCAGGAGTACACCCGCGTTGATGCGGAACTGCTCGAGGACCTCCTGAACGCCGCTGGCGAAATCAGTATCTTCCACAGCCGCTTGTCGCAGCAGGTCAATCTGATCAACTTCAATCTGTCGGAACTCGAACAAACGGTGAGTCGCCTGCGCGGCCAGCTGCGCAAGCTCGAGCTCGAGACGGAAACGCAAATCATCAACCGTCATCAAGACGAGCAGCGCGACCCGGGCTTCGATCCGCTCGAGATGGATCGCTACTCGCTGATTCAACAGCTTTCGCGAGCGCTTGCTGAATCGGCGAGCGACGTCGGCAGCATCAAGGATCTGCTGCAAAGTCTCACCGGCGATGCCGACACGCTGTTGATCCAGCAGGCGCGCGTCACGGCCGAACTGCAAGATGGCTTGATGCGCACGCGTATGGTGCCGTTCTCGCGCCACGTCGCTCGCCTGACGCGGCTAGTGCGCCAGACAGCCCAGGAGACCGGGAAGCAGGCCGAACTGAACGTCGAAGGCGCTAGCGGCGAACTCGATCGCCAGGTGCTCGAGAAGATGCTGCCGCCGTTTGAGCACATGCTGCGCAATTCGGTCATCCACGGCATCGAGGATGAAGCGGCCCGCGTAGCGGCCGGCAAATCGCGAATCGGCGGTATCACAGTTCGTCTGCATCGCGAAGGCTCGGAGATGGTCATCGATGTCGCCGACGACGGCGCAGGCCTCAATGTCGAGCGAATCCGTCAGAAAGCGCTCGAGCGCGGTTTGGTGGGCTCGGAGAAACTCAGCGACGAGGCGGCGATGGAACTGATCCTGACGCCCGGATTCAGCACCGCCGATTCGCTGACGCAGTCGGCCGGTCGCGGCGTCGGTATGGATGTCGTTGCCAATGAGGTCAAGAAGCTCGGCGGTTCGCTAAAGATCGCGTCGATTGACGGGCAGGGCACCAATTTCACGATCCGCTTGCCGTTTACGCTCGCAATTACCCAAGCACTGATCGTGCGGACCGGTGACGAAATCTATGCACTGCCGTTGCCGGCCGTCGAAGGCGTTGCACGCGTCGACCGGGGCCAGCTCAACCAGCTTCTGAGCGGCGAGGAAAAATTGTTCGAGTACGGCGAACGTGCGTACCGCCTGGTCCATCTTGGCCATCTGGTCGGCGGGCGTGCCACCGAACTCGGTGACGACGATGCCCCAGTACCGCTTGTGCTGGTCCGCAAAGGCGATAACGCCGTCGCGTTGCTGACCGATGAAATGCTCACCAGCCGCGAGATCGTTGTGAAGTCGGTCGGCCCGCAGTTGGCCGCTGTGCGCGGAATCGCAGGCGCGACGATTCTCGGTGATGGCAGCGTCGTGCTGATTATCGATCCCGGTGCGCTGATCGGCGATAAGCGCAGCGCCGTCGAATTGCTGCCGCCAGAACTGCCGCCGGAGCCCGCGCCAGATCGACCGCCGCTCGTGCTCGTGGTCGACGATTCAATTACGGTTCGACGCGTCACCGAACGCTTCCTGCTGCGGCAGGGACTCCGCGCGGTTGCCGCTAAGGACGGCATCGACGCGATCGCCAAGCTCGAGGAAGAAAAACCGGCGGTGATTTTGCTGGACATCGAAATGCCGCGCATGGATGGCTATGAATTCGCAACCCATGTGCGCAACGACAGTCGCTTTGCCGACACGCCGATCATCATGATCACGTCCCGCGTTAGCGAAAAGCACCGGGCTCGCGCGATCGAGATTGGCGTTAATGACTACCTCGGTAAGCCATACCAAGACCACCAGCTGCTCGAGACCATCCGTCGCTATCTGCCCGCCGCGGAGCCGACGTCGTGAGTGCGGCCATCGAGGAGCTCTACTCACTGCTCGTACCGCTCGCCAACGAGCGACTGATCGTGCCGCGTGCCTGCGTCGCCGAGGTCGTGCGTTATACGCGGCCGACGCCCGGCGAGAGTCGGCCCGATTGGCTGCTCGGCGATTTTCCGTGGAGCGGTCGGGAACTACCGCTGGTGTCGTTCGAAGCGATGCTTGGCGAGGACGTCCCGGAAACCAGCGGCAGGACGCGCATCATCGTGTTCAACGCGATCGCCGGGTTGCTGCGCCACCGCTATTTTGGGTTGTTAACCCAGGGCTTTCCGCAGCTCGTCAGGGTCAATCGCGAAGTGCTGCGACTCGAATCGTCCGCGAACTGGCGCGACGACCAGCCGGTGATCTGCAAAGTGCGAATGATCAACGAGTACCCGCTGATTCCCGATCTGGAGCAGATCGAATCGCGAATTCGTGATGCTGAGCTGAACTGAGCTCCGCTTGCGCGCGAGCGTCTACGGCAAATCGCCGTACCGGCACTGAATGAGCGTTAACGCCGTAATGGCCGCCGTCTCAGTGCGCAATACGCGTGGACCGAGACCGATCGCCGCAAATCCATGCGCGTCGAGTGCGGCGCGTTCGGTATCGCTAAAGCCGCCCTCCGGACCAATGGCAATCGTTACGCGGGATGCGTCGCAGACTGGCCACGCGCCGTGCGATTGGGTGTCGGCCACCAAGCGCAATCCCTCGTCTTCTGTGCTGCTGACTGCGAGCGCGCTCGCCAACGTCTGCACGTCGTGAATGCTCGGCACGCGCGTCCTCCCGCTTTGCTGTGCGGCGGCGATCGCAACCCCTCGCCAGTGGTCGCGGCGGCGCGTCGAGCGTTCATCACTCAACGAAACTTGGGCGAACTCCGTTTGTACCGGCAAGATGCTCGTGACGCCGAGTTCGGTGGCTTTTTGGACGACATAGTCCATACGCTCACCTCGCGCGAGCCCCTGCAGCAAGCTTATGCGGAGGGTCGACTCGCGGCTCGCGCCGGTCGCCTCGCCAACGTCGAGCGTGACGCGGCGGCGCTCGAGCGCGGTGACGACGGCGTGGAATTCGCTGCCGCTGCCGTCGAAGAGGATAAGGGCGTCGCCGCGGCGCGCGCGCAGCGCGCGACCGAGATAATTCGCCGCATCGACGCCGAGTTCGATGGTTTGCGCACCGGTCAATGGCTGATCCACGTAGAGTCGGCTGATTCGCATGCTGGCGCCGTAGTAGGGGCTAGCGCGAATTCTCAGCGTGCCCGCGCAGCAAAGCAATGCGTGGGATTCGTGCTAGGCTCTCGCGCGCAATGACCGACCGCAATTCAGCCGCAGTGCCTCGCTTTGGCGTGGACGTATCGAGTGGGCTCGTTGCGCCGGCCCGCCAGGTGGCATCGCCAAATTGGGATACGAGACCGCCGGACACAGAACCCGATCTGTTCGTCGTGCACTGCATCAGTCTGCCGCCCGGCGAGTTTGGCGGCGGGTTCATTGAAGCGCTGTTTTGCAACGAGCTCGATGTTGCCGCGCACCCGTACTTCGCTCGGCTCGAGTCGCTGCGTGTGTCGGCGCATTTTCTGATCGACCGTCGCGGCGAGCTGACGCAATTCGTGCCGATATCGCAACGCGCGTGGCATGCCGGCGAGTCGAATTTTCAAGGGCGCACGGCCTGCAACGATTTCAGCGTCGGCATCGAGCTCGAAGGCACCGAGGACGGTCTGTACGAGAACGCGCAGTACCGGTGTCTCGATGCGCTCGTCACGTGTCTACGTACGGCGCTGCCCTCGTTGTCGGACGGCACGGCCGCTGCGCACGCGGACATTGCGCCCGGGCGCAAGCACGATCCCGGTCCCGGCTTTGACTGGTCCCGCGTTCCGGCGCTGGTCCGCACGCCGGCTTGGCCCTGAGCGCCGTTTCCGCTACCGTTTTTCCATGAAACTGATCGCAATTTTCTTGGCGCTAGGTGCCGAACGTCTGGCCACGCAGCTGTTTCACTTCCGTGAGCTCAAATGGCTGCATCGATTGATTGGTGCCATGCTCGAATGGCCGCGGCACGTCAGCTTCGTACCGGCGACGCTGGCGGTACTGACATTGCTGGCCTTGCTGATTGCGCCGCTGCTGTGGGTGCGGTTTACGTCGAGCGAAGCGCTGCATGGCCTACCGTATTTGGCGTTTAGTGTGGTCGTTTTGTTCTTGTGCCTCGGTCCGCAGGACATTGGCGAGCAAGTAGACGCTTGGGCCGATGCGGTCGATCGCGGCGACGACGACTTGGCGACTGAGCGTGGCCGCGCGCTATTGGATTGCGACCCGCGGCCGAACCGCACGATTGTCGATGCGGTGTTCGTGCAGGGCAACAACCGAATTTTCTCGGTGATTTTCTGGTTCATTTGCTTCGGGCCGATCGGCGCTTGGGCCATGCGCATGGCGGACACGCTAAGACGACGCAGCATCGTGCGCCGGGAAGATCTCATCGCCGGCGAGGACGAAGCGGCGGTGCCGCAAGCCGAACAGCTCGTCGATGCAACCGAACGCGTCCACGCGGTCATGGCGTGGATTCCAGCTCGATTGTCGGCGCTCAGCTACGCGCTTGCTGGCAGCTTCGACCGCGCGTGGGACGCCTTTAGCAAACCGGACTCGCATGAGCCCGGCGATTTAGGCGAAGAAAACGATCGCTTGCTAATCGACGTCGGCTGCGCCGCGTTGACGTTTGCAGTAGATCCGGACAACGAACAAAACGAGGAAGTGCAGCACGCCAAAGCCGCTAAGCGTCTACTGGTTCGCGCGCTGGTTGTCTGGGTCGTCGTCGTCGCCGTTATTACGATCGCTGGACCAATCGTCTAGCGGATACCGATCTCACGTCAGCGACGTGACGATGCCCGCTAAGTCTTTGCGAGCTTGTTTGCCGAGTCCCTCCAGGAAACTCGTCGCACCGGCGGCAAACGACACTGACGACTCCGCAAAAATACGAGCGCCGGATGCGCTTAGCGTGACCAGGCTCACACGCGCATCGCGCGGGTTCGCCTCCTTCGCGATCAAACCGGTCTTCTCCATCGGGTTTAGCAAGCGCGTAATACCGGAAGCGCTCATGCTGAGCTGCTGCGCAAGATCGATGCGGCGCATCTTGTGCGCCGGCGCCTTCTGAAGGCAGCGCAATACGAGGTATTCACTAAATCCCAGACCGTGATACGACAGCGCGCTCGCCAGCTGCTTCTGCGCTTTGTCGGTGACGGTCGTAAGTGCGACAACGAGTTCGTCGTCTTTGAGCGAAGCCATGGATCGATACACTTGTGAAGTAGTTGAGTCCGCAAATATATAGATAATATTTCACAAGTCAAGTACCTCGCAATAAACCAATTGAGGTGCGATGCTCGTGCGTGAGGCGAGGCTGCGCAGAAAAGTGCTGCGTGCGGCGACGTTGCGCGCGTTAGAAACTGAAATCGAGCTGGTCGAGAACGGTGGCGATCAGGAAGGCAATCAGCAGCGCAAAAAACAGAGTCGTTGCAACCTGAAATGCGATCGCCATGCCGCCGAGCGCGACACCCGCGACGCTCGGCCGGAGATGCTCGCGCCGAACAAAACCGATGACGCCGAGTAAAATGGCGACGAGGCCAAGGCCGATAAACGAATACGTTAGATAGTCGTCAAGAGTTCTTGCACGTACGGTCGGCTCCGCCTCGTAGTCCTCGCCTTTAAGCGCAGCTACCGTGGCATCGCGGATGCTTGCCGCTTTGTCGGCAAGCGATGTTTCGAGCGGCGGCGGCGGGTCCAGCGGACCGACAAAGAAATGGCCAATCACCGCCGCAAACGACAGAAAACCGAGCACGACCGCAAGCATGCCGTAGGTCGACGTCTTCGGTGTCGTTTCGGTCATCATACGAGTCGCCTCGGGCTACTGCTCCGCCAACCGTCCCCGTGCCCAAATGACCTCGGTGCCGTTTTCGGCGCGCGCTAGCACCCGGGCCACAACGAACAGCAGATCGGACAGGCGGTTTAAGTACTGCGGCACAGCGGGGTTCACCGGCTCGTTGTTGGCGAGCGTGTGCACACGGCGTTCGGCGCGGCGGCATACCGTGCGTGCGACATGGCACGCCGCCGCTGCAGGTCCGCCGCCCGGCAAAATGAAGTCCTTCAGCGCCGGCAGCTGCTCGTTCAGGCGATCGAGTTCCGCTTCTAGCCGACTTGCGTACGCATCGTCGATTTTGGTGTAGCCCGGAATACACAGCTCACCACCAAGGTCGAAAAGATCGTGCTGAATCTCGATCAGGCAAGCGCGAATCTCATCGGAAAGACTATCGAACGCCAGAACCACGCCGATGGCGCTATTGGCTTCATCAACCGTGCCATAGGCCTCAACACGGGGGTGGTCTTTTGCAACGCGCGTCCCGTCGCCGAGTCCGGTGGTGCCGTCGTCGCCGGTGCGCGTATAAATCTTGGTAAGACGATTTCCCATCGTCAGAAGTTTACTGGAGCGAACTTCGCGGCGTTAACGTTTTTCAGGTTCTGTCGAGCTACACTCCCGGGCGATGCAGTGCCACTAGGGTATTCCGTTGAGCGACCTCTGGAGTGAGCAACTGGACGCGGCGCGCACAGCCGCGGCCGCGGCGGCAGACGTGATCATGCGGTACTACCGCGCGAACGTCGCCGTCACCACCAAAGCAGACCGAACACCCGTGACGGTTGCAGACGTTGAAGCCGAGCAAACGATCCGTGGAATTCTGCTCGAGCGCTTTCCCGACTATGGGTTTTACGGTGAAGAGACCGGTACCGAAGGCGCCGATAAAGCCGCGCTTTGGCTCGTCGATCCCATTGACGGGACACGCAGCTTCGTACGCGAGTACCCGTTTTTCTCCACGCAAATCGCACTGCAGGTTGACGGCGAGCTCGTCGTCGGAGTTTCGAGTGCGCCAGCGTTTGCCGAGTTGGCTTGGGCGAGCGCGGGCGGCGGCGCCTATCTCAACGACCAGCGCCTCGCGGTCAGCAAGATCGATGCGTGGCGCGATGCCGCGCTGTCGACTGGAAATCTCGCATCGATGACCGGCACACCGCGCTGGCAAGCGCTGGGTGAACTCATTGGCCAAGTCGCGCGAAACCGCGGTTACGGCGATTTCTATCACTACCATTTGCTGGCAGCCGGCAAAATTGACGCGATCGTCGAGGCCGATCTCAACATACTGGATATTGCCGCGCTGACGGTCATTGTTCGTGAGGCCGGCGGCCACGTCACCGATCTCGACGGCGGGCCGATCGACCTCAATACGCGCTCGCTGCTGGCCGCCAACCCGAGTCTGTTCGACGATTTACTCGCGCGTTTCCGCGCGCGATAGCAAGCCAGCCGCGGCGAAAGCGTCGCGCCAGTGCGTCAGTTTTTCGGCGAAGCGCATCGCCGCATGCGCTGGGCTCGTTGACGGTAGCCGCCGTCGCGGGACGTCGAGACCCTGTTTGCGCACCACGTGGCGCAGAAACAAGGTCTCCGCTTTGCCGCCGTTCAGTAAGACGGAGCCGAGCGTTGGCTGACGCCGGAACAGCGCCGCAATGTCATTCGCTTGCTCGGTCGCCGTTTCAATAGCGGCGTCTAGGCTGCCGGGGCGACGGGCCGCCGCCAGCACGTCCCAGACGGCAAGCCCAGCGGCCGTGACGGCTGCGACCCGCTCGGCGTACGGCGCGTCAGCGTCAAAATCGAGCAGTGCCGCGACAATTGGCCAGAACGCGTTGCGCGCGTGGCCGTAGTATTCGCCCCGCGCAATCGACGTTTCGCTCGGAAGCGAGCCGAGCAGCAGCACGCGCGGTGTCGCGCCAAGTAGCGGGGCAAACCCGTGCGCGCGGTCTTCGCTCACGTCAGGGTTTGGTGAGACCGACCTCGAGTGCGGTGGCCGGTCCGATGACGACTTGTTTCATCGATCGTGGAATCTCAGCGCGGGTCGGCTCGATCGGAACGCGACCACCCATAATTTCGGCCCGTCGTTGCGGCAGCAACGGCACACGGTCGGGCTCGGCGAACCCGTTGGGATGAAACGGCAAATTCGTCGCCGGATCGTATTTGTCGGTTGCGCCCAAGGTGTGCAGGATTTCGTGCGTGAGGATGACGTTGTTGGAGCCGCGATAGCGCCGATCAGCGTAGGCATTAACGACGCTGATCATGCCTTTGCGCAGGCCAACCGAGCTTTCGAGCACCGGTGAGCCATCCGGCTGATACAGGACGAAGAAGGCTCGCACATCCGGGGTAGGGGTGTCGCTGTCGTCGGTGACCTGCATGCTCCACCAACGGATGCCGAGGCTCCAACGGATTCGTGCTAAGACGCTACCGTCGAACGGTGGCGAATCCGGTCGTTCGGCCACTTCGTGGCTGAGGTGGACTCGCACGGGCTGTCGCGTGTCCCAGCCGTAGCGTTCGGCTTCACGTTCAAAAAATCGCTCGATATCCGCGAAACTGTCACGATCGAGCGAGGCGATGTATTCGGCGGTAGCCGGGTGCTGGTCGCCGTTGATCGGATAGACGTTGATCCACAGCGTCCGCGACCAGTCCGAGGCGACCGACCGTGTGACGTAGCTGGCGAGCGCCACACACAGCAGCACATACAGAAGAATGGTGATGCGGATCAGTCGAAACACGGCTCGCCGGGCCTAGAAGGCGTCGTTATGCGCGAACGGTAACCCGATTGCTGGATTGGTGCCTTGCGACTGTGTCGCAGGTAGTAAGACCATTTCCGTCGCCCAGATAAAACAAAACCCCGCGGCTTTCGCCAACGGGGTTTAACCGTTTCTTCTTATTATTGTTAGGCGGTCTTGCCGAATCCTGTCCCGAAGATTTTTAGTATTATTATCAATGGTTTGTTGTTGTTTTTATTGTCTTCTGGCTTCGCGAAATACGTAATCGTTTTCGTTGGCTTCAGATTACGGCACCACCTGTTTCGCTTGGGCACGGTAGATGAGCAAGCCCTGTGCCAAATCGAATAATCCGCTCGAAAAACACAGGTTTACGCTTCGCTCATCGGAAACTGGGTTCAAATCTCCCTTGCCGATGTAAAAAAACCCGACAAGCCCCCGCCTGTCGCCTCCCTGTCGGTCGCTTACCTGTGGAACTGTCCTGTGACCGATCACGATGGCCGCAGACTGTCGCCACTTACCGACGCCGCGCACGATGCCACAGCTGGCACATTTTGTAAAATTTATCGACGTGCCACTGCACTTTCTGCGGCAGCGAGCCCTGCTCGCGTCAAATATCGGCCACGCTCGACCATCGCAACCGGGCTGACCCACGCCTCGGGTGTCAGCAGCGGGTCGCCGCGAACCAGGATCAGGTTGGCAACATTGCCCACGGCAATCCGGCCTGCCGATGCGGCGGCGCCAGTCTCGAGCGCCGCATCGATGGTGATCGCGCGCAGCACGTCTCCAGCAACGCCAGTTTGTTCCTGGACGGCGCGCGCGTAAGCGACCACGGCGTCAGCATGCTGCTGCGGGTTGCCGCCCGCCGCGATCAGCACGCGATTGGTCAGTCGGCCCGGGCGCGTCATGGTCAGCGCGTCGGCTGGCGCAAACGCGTCGAGATCGACCGCTACGGCTGCCTGTCGTCGTCGCAACAGCGTGACGTAATCTTCGTAAATTGCGGCGGCCGGCGTTCGAGCAAGCCAGAGTGTCGCGCCGATCGCAACATCGGGATACAGCTGCTCGGTTGCGACCCCGTAGCCGGCATCCCGCGCCGCTCGAATGCTCGCTGAGCGTTCCGCGTCGTCGACAGTCGTGTCGAGCGAACGCATGCGTTGGCTCACGTCATCGCAGTCTGGGTGCAGGCAAATGACCTGCGTAAAGCCGCGTTCGAGCCACTCGGCGGGCTTGGCTGCGGTTGGCGTCGTAACTAGCGCGATAAGTCCGGGGAGCGCCGTCAGCGTCGGATCGTCAATCACGGTTAGCGCCGCATCATGCACGCGCGGCGGTCCAATCTCGGCAATGTGGCCATCGTTGATGACAATGTCGCGTGGCCCGGTCAGGGCGCCGCTGATGCTGTCGAACAGGGCGCCGACCCGCAGCACGTAGCGGCCGCGGTTTGCAGCCTGCGCGGGCGCTGCTAGCGCCGCACGGGTTGGCGGGTGCTCAGCAATGCTGACAAATGCTTGCAGCGGCAGCGCTTCCAGACCGCCGTCCGCAAACTGTAATTTTTGCGCCTTACCGGCTGCGCTGACGAGCAGCGTGTGACGATCAAACCAGTGTGCTCGCTGTGCCTCGAAAGACGCCGGCCCGGACAGCGCTTTGACGACGCCGGAGCCGTCGTTCAACAGCAGCTTGAGCCGGCGCTGCGGATCGCGCTCAAAAAACACAATAACGCTGCCGTCGGGTCGAAAGGCTGGCGCTTCGACCTGCGCGCGCGTTGCATAGAGAACCTCGCCCGCCGCGCCGCCGCGGGCACGCAGCAGGCGACTGCCGGCGGCATCGGTCGATACCCAGACGAGTTCGTCGGCGTGGCGCGCGAAGCTCGGCCAACGTGCGTCATCCGCCGCAAAGCTGCGCTTGCGCAGACCCGTACCGTCGACCCGTTCCTCCCAAATGTCGTTGCTCCCATCGCGATCGCTCACGAAGGCCAGCCGCGCACTGTCGGCGCTAAAGGCCGGCATCGTCGTGTTCCACGGTCCGTCCAGTACGCGGCGGGTCGTGCCGCTCTGCCGATCGACGAGTTCGACACTGCAGCGCATGCCGGTGCAGCGCTCGAAGGCAAGCCAGCGACCGTCCGGACTGATTGCCGGACGATTGATGCCGGTGCCGTACTCGTCAGCAACCTCCGCGAAGCCGCCGACTGCCGGCATTGACCACAGGGCGCCGTACAAATCGAACACGATTCGACCCGCGCTGTGGTCCAGCGCGAGATTGAGGTCGGTCACCTCGCGAATCATTTGTTCGGCAGCGCCCGCTTGCGATACGGCGGCCGCCAGCCAAGCGGCGGCGAGGCTGCGCCTAATCCGACGGGCAAACGTCAACAAGCCATTCGTCATCGGTAACCCGTTCGGCATGAACTTCTGTCGGTCGGCAGCAGACTACGCAATCCTCGATGTAGCTTTGTGATTCGACCGATGTATCGATGGTTAATTCGACGGGCTCGCCACAATAAGGGCATTGCACCGTACGAAAGATCAGCGCGTCCATCACGGCTGCAATCGTTGTCCTGCCCATGCACCCGCAATAAAGCCGGTCTCGGCATGCGGTTCCAAAGCACGCGACCAGCGCGCTCGGTCGTGTAATCGCGCATGGCCGTCGCACCACAGTTCGATGTGTTCGGCCCAAAGCCGGTAGCCGCCCCAGTTGGCGGGCCGCGGGATCGGTCTGTCGGCCGACGCAAGCGGCGTCGTGACTGGGTCGGGCAGGTCAAAGCGTGCAGCTTCGGCGCGCGTCTGGGCGATTAACTCGGCGCGCGTGTCGATTGGCGCGGATTGGCGGCTGGCTCGGGCGCCGATCTGGCTCTGCCACGGTCGCGACGAGTAGTACGTGTCGCTCTCGTCCGCCGGCGATCGTACGACGGGCCCTTCGACGCGGATCTGGCGACCAGCGTGGTCGAAATGGAGCACCGCACAGGCGACTCCGTGGCCTGCCAGTTCGCGACCTTTGCGCGAGTCGTAATTCGTAAACCACACCAGATAGCCTGGGTCGGCAACGAAATGTTTGCAGAGCACAATACGGGCCGAGGGTCGGCCGTCGTCGCCGACGGTGACCAGCGTCATGGCGTTGGGGTTGGGTACATCGCGGGTCGCGGTCGCCTCGTCGAACCAACGGCGTGCATGCGCCATCGGATCTGCGGGCAATTGGTCGTCGGCAAGATCGCTCATGAGTGCTGCTGTTGCATTTTCGGGGCCGCAGTCTACCGCACGATCGGCCCCGTCGGCGCTCGAAACTACCCCTCGCTTAACGAGTGTTTATCATTACCCGCATGGATACCGTTTATCTGTGTCGTGCTAGCGATGCCCACTGAGCTCCAGCAGCTGCGGGCAGCACTCGATGCCGTCGACGTCGAGTTGCTCGATGCGATAGCCCGAAGGCAAAAATTGGTCGCTGAAATCGGCGACATCAAACGCCGTGCGGGCCGAGCCACGCGTGATTTTGCTCGCGAGAAAGAAGTCATCGACGCAGCACGTGCGCGCGCGGTGGCGGCCGGCGTAGACGCCGATTTGGCCGAGGACCTGATGACCCGGCTGATCCGCGCGTCGCTCACCGCGCAGGAAGCGGCGCGGGTTGCGGCGGAGCGCCACGCCGACGGCCGTCGCGTCCTCGTGATCGGCGGAGCCGGCAAGATGGGACGTTGGTTCACGCAATATTTTCAGTCGCAACAATCCCAGGTGACGATCGCTGACCCGCGGCCCGTCGCCGATGCCGAGCGCTGGTTTCCGAGTTGGCAAGAAGCAGGTCTCGACTTTGACATTATCGTCGTCGCAACCGATCTCGCACTGACCGGACGCATTCTCGCCGAGCTAGCCGCCGCACGGCCAAGCGGTCTCGTGTTCGACATTGGCTCACTAAAAACGCCGTTGCGCGATGCACTGCATGCCGCGGCGGCGGCCGATCTGCAGGTCACGTCGCTACATCCAATGTTTGGTCCAACGACGCGTCTTCTGTCCGGCAAGCACATGATCTTCGTCGACGTTGGTTGTGCTCGCGCCACCGCTGCAGCTAAGGAATTGTTCGCGGCGACGATGGTCGAGCAGGTCGATATGCAGCTCGATGAGCACGACCGACTCATCGCTTACGTGCTCGGCCTGTCGCACGCGCTAAACATTGCGTTCTTTACTGCGCTGGCCGAAAGCGGCGAAGCCGTGCCGCGACTGCGTACGATGAGTTCGACTACCTTCGACGCGCAGCTCAGCGTTGCCCGAGAGGTCGCCGCCGAAAGTCCCAGCTTGTATTTCGAGATTCAGCACCTCAATGAGTTCGGTCTGCATCCTTTGGCGGCGCTGAGCGACGCGACCGACCGCTTACTTGCCAGCGTGCAAAGCGGTGATTCCGAGGCGTTTGCCGAGCTCATGCGCAACGGCTCTTTGTACTTCGAGTCGTAACCGCGCAGTTGGCGTTTGCCGCCAAAATGTGGAATATGCGGCTATGTCCGCGAACGACGACAACATCGACGAAGCCGGATTTCGCGCGAACGTCGGCATCGTCTTGGCGAGTCCAGGCGGCAAGCTATTGCTCGCCGGTCGCGCTGGCAGGCGCGGCTGGCAGTTTCCGCAGGGCGGCATACGTCCCGATGAGATGCCGCGGGAAGCCATGTATCGCGAGCTGCACGAAGAACTCGGTCTCGTGCCCGACGACGTCCAGGTGCTCGGTTCGACGTCCGATTGGATTTCCTACCGGCTGCCGAAGCGCTACATCCGAGCCCATTCGAAACCGCTGTGCATCGGCCAGAAGCAGCGGTGGTTCGTGCTGCGGCTCATGTCCGACGAGAACCGCATTCGTTTCGATGCGACCGAC
Organism: Pseudomonadota bacterium; assembly: GCA_038534295.1. Taxonomy (GTDB): domain Bacteria; phylum Pseudomonadota; class Gammaproteobacteria; order Steroidobacterales; family Woeseiaceae; genus JBCAXA01. The sequence continues at coordinate 13,628 of JBCAXA010000004.1, read as the reverse complement.
GAGCCGGAATTTGATCGCTGGCGTTGGGTCGACTACTGGCGCCCGGTCAACGAGGTGATCTATTTCAAGCGCCGCGTGTATGCGCGAGCGCTGTCCGAGCTCGGCTTTCACCTTTATCCGGAGGGATTGCCGCGCCAACCTGCGTGGTGGCCGCAACGTTGGCGTTCAGCGTTTGAGAAAGACCTGCGGCGAGACGGCGTCAAGCTGCACTTCAAAACGGCCTGAGCACTGCCAAAAACACGATCGCTATTAGGTATATCGCCGGGATTTCGTTGAAAAACCGCAGCCAGCGGGTGTTCACCTCGTAATTCGGATCGCGTAGGCGAACAATCCACACCCAGCACCAGATGTGGTGCACGACCAGCAGGATCAGCAGAGCCAGTTTAGCGTGGAACCAGCCGGTCGAAAGCGCGTAGCTAAACGCCGTCGTAAACAGCATCCAAAGGCCGAAAACGAACGTGAGCACGCCGCCGATGGTCATGATGGCGAAAAGCCGCCGCTCCATGGTTTGGAACATGGCGTGGTTGGCCTCGCCGCTGGCGCCGGCGTGGTAGATGTAGAGTCGCGGCAGATAGAACAGCCCGGCGAACCAGGTCACCATGAAAATCAGGTGTAGGGCTTTGATCCACAAGGCCAAGGGTCTGCTCCGAGCGTTCGCCGGGCGGCAGTATCCACGATTTCGTGACCAGGCGCACTGTTTGTGCGGAGGGCCCCTGGGTAACATAATCAACATTGGTTCTAGGTTGCTGAGGTGCAGAGCGCACATGCAGCGGGCGCGAGATGCGCGGTGAGGGATGTCTGGATTTCGTCACCGCGCCACTGAATGGCGCCAATGGCCGCCGCGTTTTTGTTACATCAGGTTGGTGCGGTGCAAAGCGCACATGCAGCGGGCGCAAGATTGGTGATGAGACATTGCTCGATTTGGTCACCGCGCCGCTGAATGGCGCCAATGGCCGCATCGTTTTTGTTGCATCAGGTTGGTGCGGTGCAGAGCACACATGCAGCCGGCGCGAGATTGGCGGTGAGACATTGCTCGATTTAGTCACCGCGCCGCTGAATGGCGCTGTCAGCCGCAGTGTTTTTGTTACATCAGGTTGGTGCGGTGCGGAGCACACATGCAGCGGGCGCGATATGAGCGGTGAGGAATGTTTGGAATTCGTCACCGCGCTGCTGAATGGCGCTGTCAGCCGCAGCGTTTTTGTTACATCAGGTTGGTGCGGTGCAAAGCGCACATGCAGCGGGCGCGAAATTGGCGGTGAGACATTGCTCGATTTGGTCACCGCGCCGCTGAAGGGCGCGTTCCGTAACGGCATTTGTTTGAGTTTTTGAGCTGACGATGGGTACACCGACACCAATGCGACGACGCACCGACCAGCGCATGCGCGGGTTCATCGTCGTCGCCCTTGTCGCACTCGCCGCCGGTGGCTACCTGCTGTTCGAGATGGGTCGGTTCAGTGCCGAGTACAACATTTTCGCGATCGCTGCCGAACGGCGCGAGACCCGCACCGAGATCAGCGAACTGCGTGACGAGATCGCCACGTTGCGTGAGCAAATTGTTCAGACCGAGACCGTGCAGGTCACCGAGCGCGAAGCCTATCGCGCCGTCGAGCAAAACCTGTCTGAGTTGCAGGCCAAAATTCAGGAACAGCGCGAGGCCATTGCGTTTTATCGCGGCATCATTTCGCCGTCGTCCGCGAACGCCGGCTTACGTATTCAAGATATGCAGCTGCTGCGCGGACCCAACGAGTCGCAGTATCGACTTCGTTTGACGCTCGTCCAAGTCAAGCAGCATCACCGCGAGATCTACGGTCGCGTCAGTCTGTCCGTCGACGGTGCGCAAAACGGCGAATCGGTCAGCTATCCGTTGAGCCAGCTATTGGCCGACGGCGAGAAGCGCAGCTGGAACTACGGCTTTCGCTATTTTCAGGATTTCGAACGTCGGCTCGCCTTGCCGGACGGCTTTAGTCCGTTGACGGTCAATATCGAGTTGGTACCGAAAGGGGCCGGCAACGTTGGTTTGAAGCAAAGTTTTCCTTGGTCGACCAGTCCCGAGCGCGGCACCGGTTGATCCCGTTTTCGATCGGTTGTAGGCCGGTCAGCTAGTTTCTAATGGGGATAGACAATGTTTGGACGTAAAGCGCAACGACAGACCGCGATAGACACGCTCGTCGGGCCGGGTTCGCGGGTCAACGGCGATCTCGTGTTCTCCGGCGGTTGTCACATCGACGGTACCGTGCACGGCAACGTTTCGGCGGACGCTGAAGAGGAGTCGGCGCTGAGCATTGCCGAGAACGGCAGCATCGAAGGCGACGTCGTGGTGCCTTATGTCGTCTTGAACGGCACCGTCAAAGGCGACGTATACGCGAGTGAGCGGGTCGAACTGCGCCCGACCGCGCGGGTGACCGGCAATGTCTACTACAACCTGATCGAAATGGCGATTGGCGCGGAAATCAACGGCAAGCTGGTGCACAAGCCGGAGGCCAAGCCGGCGCCGAAAGAAGACACCGTTGCCGATACGAAACGGATGCCGGCGCCGAACCTCAGCGGCGGCTAGGCAAGCGTTGCTTGGCGCTCATCGGCGCCTTCGCGGCCGAACTATCCCGTCATCGCGCCGTCCAACTGGGTGGATGACACGCCGGTAAACGTGGGATAATTGCGCTATGACTACTGATATCCAGACACCCGGTCAGGTCCCGGCGGTCGGCGATGCCGCCGCTCCAGATCCGCTGGTGTTTACCGAATCCGCTGCGCGTAAGGTCGGCGAACTGATTCGCGACGAAGCCAACCCGAATCTCAAACTGCGCGTCTTCATCTCCGGCGGCGGCTGTTCGGGCTTTCAATACGGTTTCACGTTCGACGAACAGATCGAAGACGGCGATACGAAGGTCATCAAGGAAGGCGTGACGCTGATTGTCGATCCAATGAGCGTGCAGTATCTGATGGGCGCCGAAATCGACTACAAGGAAGACCTCGAGGGCGCGCAGTTCGTCATTCGCAATCCGAACGCGACGACCACGTGTGGCTGCGGTTCCTCCTTCTCCGTCTGATCCTTCCGCGCCGCCCGGTTCCGAATCTGCATCACCCGCGCAGGTCATCGCTGCCGTTGACCTAGGGTCAAACAGCTTCCATATGGTCGTTGCGACGCTGCGTCACGGCCAGCTCACTATTGTCGATCGCCTGCGCGAGACCGTGCGCCTCGCCGAGGGTCTGACGCGCGACGGCGTGCTTACCGAACAGGCGAAGCGCCGCGCGTTAACGGCACTCGCGCGGTTTGGCGATCGCTTGCGCGATATGCGCGCCGACAACGTACGCGCGGCCGGCACCAACGCGTTGCGCCGTGCCGGCAACGACCATCGCTTCGTCGAGCAGGCGGAGGCGGTGCTCGGCCATCCGATCGAGGTGATCTCCGGCATCGAAGAAGCGCGGCTGGTCTATCTCGGCGTCGCACACAGCTTGCCGCCGTATGACGGGCGTCGCCTGGTCATCGATATTGGCGGCGGCAGCACCGAACTGATTGTCGGCAACGGTTTTGAAACGCGCGATTTGCAGAGCCTGTCGATGGGCGCGGTCATGGTAACCGAGTCGTTCTTTCCGAACGGTAAGCTCACCAAAGACAGCTTCGATGCGGCGCGCGAAATGGCGCGGCTGAAGCTGCGGCCCGTTAAGCGAGCGTTTCGCGCCGATGCTGACACCCAGCCCATTGGCACATCGGGCACGATCCTGGCGGCCGAGCGATTGATCAGCGCTTCGGGCATCCGACCGACTGGCGGTATCGATGTCGACAGTCTTGAGAAGCTCATCAAAGTACTGATCGACGCCGGCCATGCTCGACGCATCGATTTGCCCGGCTTGTCGACACGGCGCGCCGAAGTGCTCGCCGGCGGGCTGGCGATTTTGGTCGAGGTGTTGATTGCGCTGCGCATAAAGTTGCTGCGAACGTCCGACGGCGCGCTGCGCGAAGGTCTGCTGTATGACCTCGTCGGTCGCATTCACGCCGAAGACGCGCGGGTCGCAACCGTCGCAGCGATGGCCGGTCGTTATCACGTCGATTTGGCGCATGCGGAGACGATTGCCGTTACCGCCGAGCAGCTGCGCCAAATGGCCGCGCCCGCATGGGATCTCGATGACGAGCAATCGCGTCTGATGTTGTGTTGGGCCGCCTACCTGCACGAGATCGGCCTCGATATCGCGCATCGCGACTTTCACCTGCACGGTGCGTATATCGTGGCCAACGCCGATATGCCGGGCTTCCCGGCGGTCGAGCAACAGTGTTTGGCGGCGCTGATCGGTGCACAGCGCAAGGCGCTGGCCATTCGCGATCTAGGCCATTTGCCGAAGTCACGGCAAACGGCAATGCGTCGGCTTGCGGTGCTCCTGCGCATTGCGCTGGCCTTACACCGCAGTCGCAGCCGCAAGCCGTTGCCGGAGTTCGACTTGGACGTGCACGGTTCCAAGCTAGCGCTGCGCTTCCCGGCCGACTTTCTAGCATCGACGCCGCTGACGCGCGCCGATCTTGGCCGCGAGGCGCGCTTACTGGCTCAGGCCGGTTTCTCGCTCGACGTCGACTATACGGCGTAGCGACCAATCAGCGTCGACTGCGCACAAATGCGCTCCAGGCCAGCCGGCCGTTCTATTGGCCGATAGCTGCCGTCCGGTTGCAGCAACCAGGCTTGCGTGTTGTCGGCGAGGTAAAGCTCGAGCTCATCGCGTATGCGTTGTCGGTGCGACTTGCGGAGCACCGGAAAGCAAACCTCGATGCGGCGAAAGAAATTTCGATCCATCCAGTCGGCACTTGCGCAGTAAATTTTCTCGCGGCCGTTGTTGTGGAAGCAATAGACCCGCGAGTGTTCCAGAAAGCGGCCAATGATCGAGCGAACGCTGATGTTCTCGGACAGTCCCGGCACGCCCGGTCGCAGCGAGCAAATGCCGCGGACGATAAGGTCGATTTGCACACCGGCGTTCGACGCTCGGTACAGCGCGTCGATGACTTTCGGCTCGATCAATGCGTTCAGTTTGGCAACGATGCGAGCCGGCTTTCCCGCCTGAGCGTTTTCCGCTTCGCGTTCGATCCACTCGACGATTTGCCCGTGCAACTGAAACGGTGACGTAATGATGTGCTTCAGGTCGCCGCTCGCCGTCAAACTGGTCATTTGCATAAACAGCTCGTGCACGTCGCGACCGAGCTCGTCATTGGCGCTCAATAGACCGTAGTCGGTGTAAAGCCGCGCTGTCTTCGGGTGATAGTTGCCCGTGCCCAAATGCACGTAACGGCGCAGCCCGTCCGCTTCGCGCCGGACGATCAGCATCAGTTTCGCGTGAGTTTTGAAACCGATGACGCCATAGACGACGTGCGCGCCGGCCTCTTGCAGCCGGTTGGCAAGTTCGATGTTTTGCGCCTCATCGGACCGCGCCATTAATTCGATGACGACCGTTACTTCTTTGCCCGCGTAGGCGGCATCGATCAGATGCCGGACGATCGGTGAATCTGGGCCAGTTCGATACAGCGTTTGTTTGATGGCGAGTACGTGCGGATCGCCAGCGGCCTGCGCCAGTAGCTCGATCACCGGCGAGAACGATTGAAACGGGTGGTGGATCAGCACGTCCTTGGCCGCGAGTGCATCGAACGTATTCTCGTAGGCCATCAGCGCGTCGGGCGTGCCCGGCGTGTAGCCTTGAAACAAGAGATCGTTGCGCGACGTGTCATCGCAGATCGCAAGCAAGCGATTGAGGTTGACCGGGCCATCGACTCGAAACAGATGCGCCGGATCCAGCTTGAAGTAATCGAGTAGGTACTGCGCGAGTTCGTCCGTGCATTCGCTAGACACCTCAAGACGCACCACGTCGCCGTAGCGGCTCGCGGCGAGCTCGCCTTCGAGCACACGCGCGAGATCGTCGACTTCTTCCTCATCGACAAATAGGTCGGTGTTGCGCGTAACTCGAAATTGGTAGCACCCCGTTACGCTCAGACCGGGAAACAGTTCGTCGACAAACTCCTGCATCACCGCCGACAGCGACACATAGCGCTCACTGCCGTCGCTTGCGTCGTCGAGTCGAAACAGCCGCGGCAGCGAGCGTGGTGCCTGTACGAGACCGCGATGGCGGCGCCGGCCAAACACATCTTTGCCCTTGAGACCGGCAATGAAATTCAGACTTTTGTTCAGGATGCGCGGAAACGGTCGCGATGGGTCCAGCGTCAACGGCGTCAACACCGGTACGATTTCCTCGCGAAACAGCCGATGCATATCGGCACGCAGCTCATCGCTCCAGGTCTCTCGCGGAACGAACCGTACGCCGGCGGCTTGCATTGCTGGGATCAGGTCCTGATTCCAGATCTGGTACTGACGCTCGACGACACGACGCGCTCGTTCGAGGACGCTCGCCAAGACTTCGGCAGCGCTGCGGCCATCTGGGTCGGTCGCGCCCGGGGAAACCGCGCAACGCTGCTGCAGCCCCGATACTCGAATCTCAAAAAACTCGTCCATGTTGGTCGACGCGATACAAAGAAAACGCAGACGCTCGAGCAGCGGCAATTCCGGGTTCAACGCTTGCGCCTGCACGCGGCCATTGAATTCAAGCAGACTGAACTCGCGGTTGATCAAGCTTTGGTCGTCGAGCGGCGCTGAATCGGGCACGGCGTGGTCCTGGCGGTGACACGGCCCTCTATCGTACCGCCGCTTTGGCGACGGCAACGTGACGGTATGTCAGTTTTCTGCGGCCGGCAGGTGCACGGCACCGGTTCGGCGTGGGTCGGCCGCTGCATCCAGCGCGTCGTCGACACACCACGCTGCGCCGACGCCGCCAAAGTACATGCTGGGCTCGTCATACCAGCGCACGTCCCGGTGCCCGATGCCCTTCACACCGCGTTCGGCGGCGAGCTGAAAGCCGTCGTCGGTGTACTCGACATGCAGGCGCGGTGCGGCAATGGCCGCGCGGAACGACGCGTTGCCGCACAGAGCCGGCAACAGTGTTTGCACGAGCGCGGTGGTGATTCGGCTAGCGCCGGGCGACCCAATACTGAGCGCATCGCGGCCGCGGCGTGCGCAGCTCGGTGCCATGTTCGACATCAGGCGGGTACCGGCCGATCCAGCATCCAGCCCGTGTCGGTTGAGGTCGATCTCGCCGAGACAGTTGTTTAGCCATAGCCCGGTGCCTGGCGGCATGTCGCCAGATCCGTATCCAGAGGAGGCGGTCACAGCGCAAGCCAGCCCGTTATCGTCGACTGCCGACACGTGCACCGTTGCGCCGGACGACTCGCCGGCGCCAAGACCCGTTCGTTCGAGCAAACGCCGGGTGTCGTTACCGAGGTCGCGGCTCAAATCCAGAACGTCACGGCGGTACCCCAACACGGCTTCGAGGGCATCGATCAACGCAGAAGTACCGGCACTGTCCCAGTCACGTATGCCGTGCGTCGTGAGTTCGGCGAGCGTTGCCGCGAGCATCGCGCCGCCGATCGCCGGCGGCGGGTTCGTTGCCAGTTGCCAGTCACCGAGATTCAGCGTCAGCGCCGAGCGACGCACCACTTCATAGGTCGCAAGGTCATCCATAGTCAGCGTGCCGCCGTCGGCTTGGACCGCGCTGACGATTCGATCGGCCAACTCGCCGCGATAAAACACGTCCGGTCCGTGCCGCGCGATCAACGCCAGCGAGTCGGCAAGATGCGGCACGATGATGCGACCGCCGGTTTGGATTAATGCCCCCGAGCCATCGTGCAACGCTTTACGGGAGTCGCTGGCGCGACCAAATATGCTGTCGCCACTGTATTCGAGGTAGTGACGGCAGGCGCTCGACAGCGGAAAGCCGTCCCGAGCGGCCGCAACTGCCGGCACCATGACCTCGTGCCAATCGAGCCTACCGTGATCACGCCACACCGCATGCAGAGCCGCCAGAGTTCCAGGCGTTGCAACCGCTCCGGCGCCAACCAGGGTCGTGACCCCGCCGCCGTAGTCGAGTGCCACCTCTGCCACCGCGCCATCGTTGGCCGGTCGAGTGCCGCTGCGGCCCGGAACAGTCACGTTGCCGTCGTAGGTCAGCGGCAGCTCGTCAGCGGGCCACGCCGTTACGAACGCCCCGCCGGCGAGTGCGCATACGCCGGGTTCGGTGTTGATCGCGACCATTGCGGCGGCAACCGCCGCATCGACCGCGTTGCCGTTTCGACGCGCCACATGGTCTGCGGCCGCAGCTGCGAGCGCCGACGGCGCTGCAAGAGCAAGCCGGCTGGTCATGCGCGTCTCACGCCGGATCTACGACGGTACCGAGCAAGACCGTGTGTCTCGCGCCGGTGACCTCGGCGTGGCGGGTTTTGCGTCCGAGTAATCGTTCGCGGGCCAGCCAGGCAAAGCCAGCCGCTTCCAATTGATCCGGATCGATACCGGCGGCCGATAACGGCGCGACTCGGATCGGCGCAAGGGCGTCCGCAAGACCTTGCATCAGCGTGCGGTTGTGAACCCCACCGCCAGCGACCCACACGGTTGTCGGGATCATCGTGCGATCGGCGACGTCTCTTGCAATGGTTTCCACCGTGAGTTGTGCGAGCGTCGCGATCACGTCGTCGATCGACAGACGGTCGATGCGCTCGCGCCACGGCTCGAGCCAACGCAAATTGAAGTATTCAAAGCCCGTGCTCTTCGGCGGTTGCCGGGCGAAGTAAGGATCGGCAAGCATCTCATCGAGCCATTGTGCATCGACCGCGCCACGCGCGGCACGTTGTCCGTTGGCGTCGAACGCCGTACCGGCGTGCCTCAATAGCCACTGATCCATCAGGGTGCTGGCTGGCCCCGTGTCGAATGCCGAGATGGGTCCGCGCGGCGGCAGCAGCGTTAGATTGGCGATGCCGCCCAAGTTGAGGACTGCGACCGCTGATTCACGCGATTTGAATATCCAGTCGTGGAGCAGCGGCAGTAGTGGCGCGCCTTCGCCGCCGTGCGCAACGTCGGCGCGGCGAAAGTCGGCAACGACGCGTCTTCCGGTCAGCGCGGCAATGGTATGGGGGTCACCGAGCTGCAGCGTATGCGGTGCCGGGCCCCGCGGGTCGTGCCAAACGGTTTGGCCGTGACTGCCGATCGCGGTGACGTCTGTGACTGCGAGCCCGGTACTCGCGATAACCTCGATCGCCGCATCAGCAAATGCCGTGCCGATCTTGCGATCGAGCGTCCCAATGTCGACCAGCGATACGCGCCTATCTGGATCGCGCAGTGCAATAAGCTCATGACGCAACGGGTCGGCGTAGGGCACGGTCGTGCCGTTCAAGCAACGCAGTTTGTTATCCGCGAAGCTGAATACGCCGGCGTCGATGCCGTCCATACTGGTGCCGGATATCAAACCGACGAACAGGGCATCGGCACTGTCATCGATCATCGGTGCGATTTCCGTTGCCGCAGCTTCGTCGTCGCGACGGACGAAGCTTGGGTAAAGCGACCTTTAATTGGCCAGCGCGAGTCGCGTCTGCTTGTAGATTTCGAGGCGCTGCTGCGCTGCTTTGACCGAATCACGAAATTCATCGGCGTAGCGTGCGTCAATCGGTTCGGCCGCGGGTAGCTTGACCGTGCGCGGATTGCGGTGCACGCCATTGACGCGATATTCATAGTGTAAGTGTGGTGCCGTCGCGAGACCTGTTGCGCCGACGAAGCCAATAGTCTGACCTTGTTCGACGCGCGCGCCCGACGGAGCTGTTTTGGCGAAATTCGAAAGGTGTGCATACAGCGTCGTGATGTTGCCGCCGTGCTGCAGAATTACCGTATTGCCGTAGCCGTTCTTGCGGCCGCGGAAAATAACTTTGCCGTCGCCAGCTGCTTTGATCGGCGTGCCTTTCGGTGCTGCATAGTCGACTCCGCGATGGGCACGGATCGTGTTCAGAATTGGGTGACGTCGATTCGGGTTGAAGACGGAGCTGATCCGCGAGAAGTCGACCGGCGCGCGAATAAAGGCTTTACGCACGCTGCGTCCGTTCGCGGCGTAGTAATCGCTGCGGCCGTTGTCATCAATGTGGCGGAACGCTTGTACATTACGCTTGTTGTTGACGAACTCCGCCGCGATGATCTCGCCGTTGCCAACTTTTTTGCCGTCGCGCCAATACTCTTCAAAGATCAGCGTGTATTCGTCGCCGCGGCGGATGTCGAGAACGAAATCTATGTCCCACGCAAAAATCCCGGCGAGGTTCATAATCATGTTGTCGTCGAGCCCGGCCGTCGCGGCCGACTCGAATAGCGACGTCTCAATAATGCCGTGGCGGACCGCTTCGCGTACTTCGGTTGGGAGCTCGGCGATTTCGGCGGCGAATCCGCCGTCAGCACGCATGCCAACGCGCAGTTCCTGATCGATTGCAACGATCTTGCGCAATGACACGACGCGGCCGGCATCATGATCGATACGTATTGTGTCGCCGGGCCGCAGCAAGCGTAACTGTTCGCCGGCCATCGGCAGACGACTGATCAGCGCCAAGTCGCCTGCGTTCAATTCATGGCGACGAAACAGTCGGTCCAGCGTGTCGCCGGAGGCGATCGTTAAATCCAAATGCGCGAAAGTGTGCGTCGGCGTTTTGTCGTCGGCCGGCGCTGGTCTTGCAATTGACGTTTCGATGAGGCGCGTTGGCAGCGCAACGACGGCTTGGCCGACGCTATCGGCATCGAGTGCGACGTCGGTGTCGCGAGATGCGGTTACGGCCTCTGGGGTGACGGCGAAGCGCCAAAGCCCGGCGATGGCGACAGCCAGAAGCAGGCCGAGGGAGAACCAGGGCAGACGATTTCGAGAAGTTTGGGAAGCCGGGAGCGCGTTGGGTCGGTAGTCGTGGCGCAGCAAACTGGCTTGGCGCTTCAAGGCTCGCACTCCGGCGGGTTTCGTCAGTCGGCCGTAATGTATCGGTATCGCGCAAAACTGTCAAAGAACTGTAAGGAACTCAGCCTCTTGCGGGTACTATTTTCGATCGACTCTGCTCAAAATTGAGAACTGTGTCACCGGAGCTGGCCGGCGACGCGGCGCTCGCCTATATTCCGCGCTGAATGATTCAAGGAAATAGGCACGCAATGCCCGAGACCGCCACCCAGCTGGCCGAGCTCATCCGTGGCTGTGAAGAAGTCTTGCCGACCGATTCGCTCGAGCAAAAGCTGGCGTTGGGACGGCCACTGGTGGTCAAAGCCGGATTTGACCCGACCGCGCCTGATCTGCACCTAGGGCACACGGTGCTCATTAACAAGCTGCGTCAATTCCAAGCGTTCGGCCATGAGGTCGTTTTCTTGATCGGTGATTTCACCGGCATGATCGGCGACCCGTCGGGTAAGAACTCGACGCGGCCGCCGCTGACCGACGACGAGATCGCGGCGAATGCTCGGACGTACCAGGAGCAGATATTCAAGATCCTCGACCCTCAGCAAACCAGGATCGAGTTCAATTCAACTTGGTGCCTCGAGCTCGGCGCGGTCGGCATCGTGCGCTTGGCCGCCAAGTACACCGTTGCGCGCATGCTCGAGCGCGACGATTTCGCCAAACGGTACGCAGCCGAGCAGCCAATCGCGATTCATGAGTTTATGTATCCGCTCGTTCAGGGCTACGACTCGGTAGCGCTGAAAGCAGACGTCGAGCTCGGCGGCACAGATCAAAAATTCAATCTCTTGATGGGCCGTCATCTACAGCAAGACGCCGGCCAAGCGCCGCAGACGATCATGACGCTGCCGCTGCTCGAGGGGCTCGACGGCGTCAACAAGATGAGCAAATCGCTCGACAACTACATCGGCATCACCGATCCGGCGAACGAGATGTTCGGCAAATTGATGTCGATCTCGGACGACTTGATGTGGCGCTACTTTGAACTTCTGAGTTTTCGTTCGCTCTCTGATGTTGAGGGGTTGCAAGACGCCGTCGCGAATGGGCGCAATCCACGCGACGTGAAATTTGAATTGGCGGAGGAAATCGTCAGCCGTTTCCACGGCGCGGGTGCGGGCACGACGGCTCGCGAAGCCTTCTTGCAGCAATTTCAAAAAGGTCAGATTCCGGATGACATTCCGGATGTCTCGATCAGCGTGCCGTCCGACGGGATCGCTCTGCCGCAGCTGCTGAAGTCAGCGCAGCTTTGTCCGAGCACGTCAGACGCAATTCGCATGATCGGTCAGGGTGCCGTGCGTATCGACGGTGACCGTATCAGCGACAGAGCTTTGCGGTTGCTCCCGGGCGACCCGATGGTCGTACAGGTCGGCAAGCGCCGGTTTGCTCGAGTCACATTGACCGCCGGGCAGTAGCACAACCAGTTTTTTCCCAAGGAGTACACCCGATGAAAGCAAGGTTTATAGCGCTCGCAGCGCTTGCGCTCGCAGCCTGTGGCAGCGCGTTCGCGCAGGGCGGCGAGATGGCCGAAGTCACCGAATTGGTCGAGCAGCTGAGTGCGCTCGAGCCGCGCGAGCTGAAAGAACCCGAGGTGCAGTCATTCATTGCGACGGTTACCGAAGTTCAGTCAAAGGATCTCAAGCTCGCTGGTTTCGGTGGCGGTGACGACAACGACTTCAATCTCACCAAGCTCGAAGCGTCGATCGACGATACGCCGGCCGTAAAAAGCATCGTGCGCTCAAACGGCTTTTCGACGCCGGAATTCACCGAAGTAACCGGTCAGATCGGCCTCGCAATGATGCGAGCGGAGATGCAGCGCGAAGGCGCTGATCTTATGCAGATGGCGACGATGATGGAAATGATGATTCCGACGATGCCGGACGGCCCGCAGAAGGCCGAAGCCGTGGCTGGGATACAGGCATTGAAAGACCTCGATAAAATTGCCAAGAGCGCTCCCGAGGGCAACGTCCAGCTGGTCGAAAAGTACCGGACGGAGCTCGAAGCTCTCGACTAAATACCGTGCGCGGAGGTCGCTTTTTTGGCGGCCTCCGCAACCGGTTTAAAAAAACCTTCAAAAACGGTTGACCGGGCCCGGCAACCGCCTATAATGCGCCGCTCGCTGGCGGTGACACATCGTCGCCGACGGACCCTCAAACCACCTTGCCGCGCCGCAAATTATGTTGACGGTGTGGCCTTTCGGTGTACAATTGCAGGTTCCGCCGGTCGTCCGACCCGGCATTGTTCTTTAAAAATGTACAGGTAATTTGTGTGGGTGCTCGCGCCTTGTGTGTGTTGCTTCGGCAACCAACAGGAGCGAGTAACCTAAGTCAACGATCATTGATTCTTGCTTAGGATTCTTGCTCTAAAGCTCAAACTATTGAACTGAAGAGTTTGATCCTGGCTCAGATTGAACGCTGGCGGCATGCTTAACACATGCAAGTCGAACGGAAACGATGGAAGCTTGCTTCCAGGCGTCGAGTGGCGGACGGGTGAGTAATGCTTAGGAATCTGCCCAGTAGTGGGGGACAACTCGGGGAAACTCGAGCTAATACCGCATACGCACTACGGTGGAAAGTGGGGGATCTTCGGACCTCACGCTATTGGATGAGCCTAAGTCGGATTAGCTTGTTGGTGGGGTAATGGCCTACCAAGGCGACGATCAGTAGCTGTTCTGAGAGGAAGATCAGCCACACTGGGACTGAGACACGGCCCAGACTCCTACGGGAGGCAGCAGTGGGGAATATTGGACAATGGGCGCAAGCCTGACGGAGCAACGCCGCGTGAGGGAGGAATGTCTGTGGATTGTAAACCTCTTT
>JBCAXA010000003.1:263925-547111 GCA_038534295.1 Pseudomonadota bacterium | reverse complement strand
AATCGCGCCCGGAAGGGCGCTCCTACATCTTCGATCGCTGCAACGACAAACGGAGATGTAGGAGCGGGCTTCTGCCCGCGATTTGGCGCATCCGATTACTGCAGCGCTAAACAGCGATGTAGGAGCGGGTTTCCGCCCGCGATTTGGCGCGTCAACGTGCTGAAACACGTTCCACTTCCTTAGGCACCGACGCAATGAATCAATCGCGCCCGGAAGGGCGCTCCTACATCTTCGTTAGCCGCTGTGTCGAACCGCGATCTAGAACGAGCTTCTGCAGATATCGCCATCGCGCCTAGAAAGGCGCTCCTACATCTTCGATCGCTGCCTTGGTGCACGACCCGGCAGGCGCGCACTCTACCCGCGACCGGAATCGCGCCCGGAAGGGCGCTCCTACATCTTCGTTAACTGCCTTGGTGCACGACCCGACAGGCGCGCACTCTGCCCGCGATCTGAATCGCGCCCGGAAGGGCGCTCCCATATCTTCGGTCGCTGCAACGACAAACGGAGATGTAGGAGCGGGCTTCTGCCCGCGATGATCGGTCGCTAAAGTCCGAGAACGGAAATCGCTGCGATGTTGCGGTGTGGTACGCCGCCGAGATTCTGCGTCAGACCGAGCCGCACGTTGTCGAGCTGGCGGTCGCCGGCGCGACCGAGCAGTTGTTGATAGACCTCGAAAGCCATCCGCAGGCCGGATGCACCGATCGGGTGGCCGAAACACTTAAGGCCACCGTCAACTTGGCACGGCACGGCACCACCGACGTCATAGCGCCCGTCGAGCACGTCCCGCCAACCCTGGCCTGGTTCGGACAGCCCCAGATCCTCCATCAGCACCAGCTCAGTAATCGAAAAGCAATCGTGAACTTCAGTCAGATCAAGTTCCGCCGACGGGTTCTTAATGCCCGCCTCACGGTAGGCGCGCTCCGCAGCAATTCGCGTCGTTAGTGTGTGCGCCTTGTCCCAACTGGTGTGCGCCACTTCAAGTCCATTGCTACCGGAAAGCTGCAGCGCCTTCACCTTGACCAACGGGTCACCGGCGTCAATCAAGCCGAGACTCTGTGCGACGTCCGGTCGCGCAACAATGGCCGCCGCCGCGCCGTCGCTGACACCACAGCAATCGAACACACCGAGCGGCTCGGCGATGATCGGCGCACCGAGTATGTCGTCGACCGATGGCGTCGAACGCAGGTGCGCACGTTCGTTTTTCGAGCCGTTTTGATGGCTCTTCCACGAAACGTGCGCCATCGCTCGCTTTAGGTCGTCGCGCGACACGCCATGCGTCGACATGTAGGCAGAACCCAATTGCGCAAACGCGCCGGGCGCCGTGAAATTGGGCAGATGCAGGTCGTCGAACGAGCCGTAGGTGCGCTCCGGCAGACCGCCGAAGCCAGTGTCTTTCAATTTCTCGACGCCAATCGCGAGCGCAATATCGGCCGCACCGGCGGCAACGGCGTAGACCGCGCCGCGCAGCGCTTCCGTACCCGTCGCGCAGAGGTTCTCGACTCGGCTTACCGGTATGTTGTCGAGCCGGAGGTTCATCGACATCGGCAGCGCCGACTTTCCTTGGCTCTGCTCGTCGAAAAAGACGCCGATCCACGCCGCGTCTATAGCCGATGCGTCGATGCCGGCATCGGTTAAGGCGCCGCGATAGGCCTCGAGCATCAAATCGTTGAAGCTCGCGTCCCAGCGCTCACCAAAGCGCGTGCAACCCATGCCGATGATGGCGACTTTGTCGCGGATGCCCTCAGGCACGAGTCATCTCCGGCACCGGCTTCCAAAAGTAACGCCGAAAGCCGCGCACGTGATCGAAGTCCTTGATGCGAAACTCCATCGTTAGCCTCTGACCGACTGCCAACGTGCCAGGTTCAACGTCGGTGAGTTCCAGAAATGCGTTGCCGCCACCGTCGAACTCGCAGTGCCCGTAGACCATCGGCGGCGCCAAGGTAGCTGTTTGCCAGTCTTCGGTGAACGACTTGAGCGTCGCCGTTCGGTGCGAGAACGCGTACTCATCCATCTGATCTTCGGCCCGGCAGTTGACGCATACGCGCGCCGGCGGAAAGTGCGGCGTGCCGCACGCCAAGCACTGCGAGCCGATCATCGCATTCAATGCGCGGTGCTCGCGGTAGTACGCCGACATGGCGGTGCGCTTGTCCGCCTCGCCGCGGATGCCGAGCGACGGGCTGAGTTCGCGATTGAAGACGGGCAGCCTCAGATATTGCGAGACTTCGGTCCGCCGCGCGAGCGTGCGCGCCACGCTGCCTCGTTGCGTATGGTCGGCGATGGCGTCGGTCGCTTGAAAAACCATTGCATCAAAACCCTGGCCGACACCGAGCACGACGATGACGTCGCCGGGCGCGGCGCGATCGAGTACACCGGCCAGTATGAGCAACACATGAGCGCAGCCGCTGTGACCCACATTGGCGGTCATGTCGTCTGCCAATGCCTGGCGCTCGAGACCGAGCTTGCCAGCCAGCTTTTTCGCGTGGTGTGCCGGAATCGCCGTGACAAAGTGCGCAACGTCCTCGATCGACTTGCCGGATGCATCGAGCGCCGCTTCGACCACACTGGGCCCGTGCACCAGCAAACCTTCGTCGCGGACCCAGCGATCCTCCAGCGCATAGTCGTAGCGCTGTTCGTGCGTTCGGTAGTGATCGACAAAATCGAACCCCACGCTGCGCACGGCCAGCAGCCGCGCCACGCCATCGCCCGGACCGATCATCAGCGCAGCGCCGGCGTCGCCGTGATCGCGTTCGGCGACGCTACCCGGGCGTTGCGGAATTCGGTCGGCACTCGCAAGCAACGTGGTGTCGCCCAGTGCTAGCGCATCAATCAGCGCTGCGCTCGCCGCACGTTGACTGCCCGACACGTCGGTCGCCCGGCAACGCGGCAACAAACCTAGGCTTTCAGCCATCAGCGTCGCGTTGGAGCGGTCGAGAAACGGCGCGCTGGTTGATGCGAACACGAGGCGGTTGGGCTGCACGTTGCCGACCAGCGGACGCGCTGCCGCCTGCGCAAGCGTCAGTGAGTCCTCGTCCCAGTTGCCAAAACGGCGCTCGCCCTTAGCGCGAGCCGCCGCTCGATCGAGCCAGCTCCATTCATTGCCGATCACGGCGCGCGCCATGACCAGCCGCGGCACATACGCGTTCCAGCTGTGTATTCCGCTCGATTGACTCATTCCGGATCAGACCGTTGCATAGTTTGCGCAGGACACGGGCTCAAGTCTGCGTCAGGTATTCGATAAACGCGACAGCGCCAATCGAAATCGCCAGCAGCACGGCGGCCAAAAGTCGTAACCCACTCTGCGTGCTGACACGCCAACGTCGCGCGACCGGGTCGTCGAACGGCGACTCGACGCGCAACAGCAAGCGACCGAAAATCCACGCAGCGCTCGCGGGTAAGAGGCCGACACCGTTGAGCAATCCGCCGCGCCAACCCAGTCCCGCGCTCTCACCAACGAGCGCGGACGTCACACCAAAACTCCAAAACAGTGTTGTGGCCGTGAGCACGACGGCAACGAGCAGGCCTAGGAAGTCGAGCATTCGAATAGTGGCAACGCGTGAATTCGACGTCACTCGGTTTCCTGAGAGGTCTACGAGGATTCAACGAACTCATCGAGCATCGGCGCGATACGTAGCTCAGAGGGTACACGGTCTTTGCCGATACGCCGATCCAGTTCCTCGTGCCAATAGTAGATTCGTCGTTCCTGGTACGAGAGTGTTACGCCGTCAAAGCCGCCGCTTTCGATCGAGCGCTGGATATCGGGCGCAAACTGCGTGTCTTCCTCGAGGATCCGCTCCCAGTTACCGATTCGCGTCTCCCACAGCGGATGATCGACCGCCGAGCGCAGGGCGAACCAATGCGAGTCGATGATCATCGTGCGTTCGTCGACGGGCCAGAACGTTAGGAAAGGCGTTCCCGTTGCTGACACAGGCGCCACCAAGTTTGGAAAGAAGTGGTAAGACGGATTGTGCTCGCGCTGTACGACGGTCGCCGAGTCGATCACCGGCATGCCTTTCGCACCAGGGTCCTGCCAGTCCGGATCGCGCTGCGGCGTGATCATCAACATGTGGCCGCGGTTGAATAGCTGAATGAATGTGCCTTTGTAGTCGAGAAACCGATTGACGGTCTTTTGGTGGATCGACGCGAGGTGGTATGACTCCATGAACGCGTCGAGCAGCACTTTGACGTTGCAGTCGATGACGAAACTCGAGGTCGCAATGTGCGCAATATCGTCCAGCGCGAGCGTCGACCAGTGATCCGGAAACGGTGCGATCGCATCGAGCAATGGCTCTGCATCCGGATCTTCGTTGATGAACAGCCAATTGCCGAACCGCTCGCAGCGCACCGCGTGCAGGCTGAGGCAGTTAATGTCGAGATCGGGGAAATCGCGCGGATCGCGAACGGCCTTGAGCTCACCGTCAAAGTTGTAGCTCCAACCGTGATACGGGCACGTAAACAGTTTTGATCGCTGGCCCGATTCTGTCTGTACCAGCGGCGCACCGCGATGGGCGCAGGTGTTGTAGAACGCGCGGAACGCGTCGTCGGCTGACCGAACAATCAGAATCGGCGAGCCAAGCCGGTCCCAAAGCCGAAAGCTGCCGACTTCCGGCAATTCGTCGACGTGCAGCGCATAGACCCAAGCTTTTTTCCAGACGTGCTCACGCTCGAGCGCGAGGAAATCCGGATCGAGGTAGCGACCGGCCGGTATGCGCGGCAACGGCGGGAAATTTGCCGGCGGCGCCTCGCGCTGACGCTCCCAGGCCATGCCTTCGAGAATGCGTTCGGTTGTGGCGGCGTCCATGGTCGTTTCCTGAGCTCGCCGTCGTCAGGCGATGTGATCGTAAAACGTCAGCTGCATTTCGTCCGCCAGCGCTTCGAGAATCGGCGGCACGAGGCGGTCGTGCGCCTCGGTTTGCATGTGATAGTCGAACGCCGCCTGGTCTTTGAAACGCGCGTAGCAAATGTAGGTGAGCGGATCGTCGGTTTGGCGAATCAGGTCGTACACGTACGTGTCGGGCTCGTTGGCGTGGGTAAATTCGGCAAGCTCTTTTTGAGCCTGCTCGAACTGCTCCACTTTGTCTGGATTCACCTTTAGCACCGCGATGAACGTCGTCATGATCGTGTCCTTCCTACCTACCCGAGGCCAAGCTCGCTCGTAAGCTGCTCGGCCAACCTGAATTTTTGAATCTTCGTCGATGACATCGGCCACTCGGTGACAAAGCGCACGTAGCGCGGCACCTTGAAGCCCGCGATGCGTTCTTTGCAGTGGTCAATCAATGCGTTCTCATCGACGCGCGCGTCGTCATTGAGCTCGACGAACGCTGCTGCCACTTCTTGGTAGCGCGCATCCGGCACACCGACCACTTGCGCCAGGCGCACCGCATCGTGCTGCTGCAAACACGATTCGATTTCGGCAGCCGCCACGTTCTCGCCGCCCACTTTGAGCATGTCTTTAAGACGGCCGTGGAACATCAGCTGGCCGTCCTCGTCCAGCGAACAGATGTCGCCGGAATGAAACCAGCCGTCGGCGTCGAGCGCCTCGGCGGTCTTCTCCGGTGATTTGTAGTACTCGGTGAACTGCGAGTAGCCGCGAATCAGACACTCGCCTTTCTCGCCGACCGGCTGCTCGGTACCGGTCTCGGGGTTTTGGATTCGAACCTCGAGACCGGGCATGGGCATACCAAGCCGCGTGAAGCGATGCGCTTTGCTGTCGCCAATGCGGCCGGTGGTAACGGTGCCCGCCATTTCGGTCATGCCGAAGGTGCCGACATAAACGGTATCCGGCATCGCCTCTTCCATCGCTTCGGCGACGGCGGCTGGCTGCACCGCGAAGTTGGCGTTCATGAGCCGGACTGCCGATAGGTCGCGCTTGGCGAAATCGGCGTGTTGCACAAGATCGCCCATGATGGTCCAGAAGCACGGGTACGTGACGGTCGCCTGTTCGGCTTCGAGCATGGCCAGCGCTTCGCCCGCGTTGAAGTGCTCGGCGGTGACATACGCGCCGCCGACGTCAAAGATCGCTACCAGCGGCAAAATCGCGGCGATATGGAACATCGGCAGCGGCGACCAGAAGCGATCGTCGGCACTCAGCGCGTAACGCCGACCGAGCGCAATGCTCGAGCGCACCATCGCTTCGTGGCTAATCATGCAACCCTTTGGATTTGCGGTCGTGCCCGATGTGTAGAGCATCAGCGCCGTCGAACCCAGCCGGGTTTGCAGCCGCCGCAGATGCACGTCGTCTTCATCGACCGAACCCACTAGCGTCGCGAACGCCACGGCATCGACCATGCCCGCCGCGTCCGGGCCGGTTAGCGTGACGACAGCGCCTAGCTCGGGAAACGCCGACAGCGACAGCGCCATCGGGTCGGGCGCATCGGCGAGTCCAGGCAGCGCTTCATGTAGGCGGGCCACAAAGTCGACGTTTTCTGCGAACCGACTCGACGTCAGGATGGCTTTGAGGTCCGCGTTCTCGGTGAGATAAGCGATCTCGCTCGGTTTGTAGCGCGCATTGATCGGCACCACGACACCGCCCAGCAGGGCGATGCCAAACATCGCGGTTAGAAACTCTTCGCACGTCGGCAACAGAATGCCGACATGATCGCCGCGCTCGACGCCAAGGGCGTGCAGGCTGCGTGCACACGCGAGCGATTGATCGGCTAGTTCCTGGTACGTGAAACGCACGTCGGGAAGGACGACCGCGAGTTCGTCAGGGCGCGAATCGGCCGCCGTTAGCAACAGGTCGCCGAGCGTCGTTGCACGAACCCGGCTCGTTTTCAGCGAGTCGCTCATGCGCTATCGAACGTCGTCGAGGTACTCGCGAACGTACTCCCCGTCCAAGCACTCCAGCATAGGCATGCCGAAATCCTGGAAGTGCGTCGCGTTCATATGCGCGTGCTCGGCGTTCTCGTCGATGAAAGATTCGAACACCGCGTAACCGTGGTCGTGATCGCGGCGTTTGTAGAAACTGAAATACACGCAGCCAGGTTCGTTCTCGCGGGTTGCTGCTGTCAGCTTGTCGACGAGATCGAGAAACTCCGCTTCCTTCTCCGGTTTGACGTTGAACCGAGACAGAAAACTCAGCATCGCGGTATCCCCCTGTATCCGCATCGATCGTCGAATGTTAGCATTCACGCTCTAAGAAGAAAACAAGCATGACTGTTTTTTTTCTGCTCTAGATCGCACGCAAGCTACTGAAAAATGGACTGAAACGTGACTGACCGGTTTGTTGAAGTCGTCAAAGCCGACGACTTACCCGAGAAGAAAATCTTCTGCACCGCAGCCGATGGCGTGGCGCTCGCGGTCGTTAAAGTGAAGGGCAGCTTCTACGCGGTTGAGAACCAGTGCTCGCATGCCGCCGCCACGTTCGACGACGGTCGCCTTCGAGCGTTTCACATTATCTGCCCGCTACACGGCGGCATGTTTGACGTTCGAACCGGTGCCGGCGCCGGGCCGCCCGCGCGTCGCCCCATCCGCGCGTTCCCTACGCGTGTCAATGGCGACGGCATGGTTGAGGTGAACATCGACAACCCGCTACCGTTTGAGCAGCCATCGCCGTAGCAGCAGCGTTCGATCGCGCCCGGAAGGGCGCTCCTACATCGTCGATCACTGCAGCGACAAACGGAGATGTAGGAGCGGGCTTCTGCCCGCGATTGGGCGCATCCGATAGCTGCAACGACAAACGCAGATGTAGAAGCGGGCTTCTGCCCGCGATTGGGCGCCTCAACGCACCAATACGCGTTCCGATTTCTTTGGCATTAACGCAACGGATCCATCGCGCCCGGAAGGGCGCTCCTACATCGTCGATCACCGCCGGGACAAACGGAGATGTAGGAGCGGGCTTCGGCCCGCGATCGGGCGCATCCGATCGCTGCAGCGCTAAACAGCGATGTAGGAGCGGGCTTCGGCCCGCGATTGGACGCCTCAACGCACCAATACGCGTTTCGATTTCTTTGGCATTACCGCAACGAATCCATCGCGCCCGGAAGGGCGCTCCTACATCGTCGATCACCGCCGCGACAAACGCAGATGTAGGAGCGGGCTTCTGCCCGCGATGCCGGTCTACCCTACTCGCTCAATACGATAGCCAGACCGGGGAAAATGCACGTGTACGGTACCCGCAGCAGGATCCTCACGTTCGATGGACACGTTTGTTGCCGATAGCGCGCGCAGCGCTCCTTCAACCGGAATGTTGCCGTAATCCGTCGGCGTCACCGTAACGCGATCGCCGTCGATCAATTCCAACGGATCGCTGCCAACGTGACCGTCGGCACGCGGCTCGGCGTCCCGCGCGATAGCCAGCGCATCTGCCGCATCCATGTCGCTGTGCTCACCGCGCCCGATGGCCTCCATGCGACCTTCCCATGCATTGAGGTCGGCTCGCCCGTTCAGCCACCGGTCGATACCAGGCACGTTGGCTCGCGCCATCCAAATGGGAAAGTAAGCTGCAATGTCGACGGCGCCGGGTGCGTCGCCGTTCAAGAACGCGCGACCGTCGGCCAGTTGGTTTTCAACCAGCGGCACCTGCGCCAGGAATTGCGTGTGCAAATGCGCTAGGTCGTCCTTCAACGTCGAAAAGTCCATGAAGTTGAAGAACGCTTTGCGGTCGTTGAGGATGTCGGCTGGCAGCTGCTCGTTCATGCCCATCGACAGACCGGCACCCGGCTGAAAAAAGGTTTGATCGCTCCAGCTCGCAATGGCGAGACCGACACCGGCATCGCCGGTCGGAAACAAGCTCGGCGTCGGAAA
This sequence comes from Pseudomonadota bacterium, assembly GCA_038534295.1. GTDB lineage: Bacteria > Pseudomonadota > Gammaproteobacteria > Steroidobacterales > Woeseiaceae > JBCAXA01. The sequence goes on along the minus strand of JBCAXA010000003.1, from coordinate 538,369 downwards.
TCGATATTCCAACTCAGCGGTGATACGCCGGGTGTCGCAGTAGATGTCAGCACCGATTTGCAGCACCGGTATCTTGCGGTAGCCGCCCGTTAGCGCCGTCATTGCCGGGCGTGGCGGCACCATCGAGACCAGAACCGAGCGCCACGACAGGTTTTTCAGGCCAAGCGCCAGCCGAATTTTCTCCCCAAACGGCGACGGCGCGTGGTGGTGCAGAATCAGCTCGGACACTTGTTTTTCCTTGGTCTGCCAGCTGCTTGCGTCACTATAACGACTCTTTGTAAAAAAAACAGTCTTGATTGTTTTTTTAATACCCGCTGCCTATACTGAAGTGTGTGGCCAAATTCCGGCATCCAATTGGTGTGCCGGTCGACGGGGGCCTCGGCTGGCGAACGCAGACGCGATCGCCGCACCGCGACTGGAGAGCGTTAATGACCGAGCAGGCACAAGCACTGCCGACGGCGGACGAAGATCCCCGTTGGGGCTTCACGGACGAGGAGCTCGCGACCTACCCGATCGTCTTTCGCGATGATCTTTTTAAAGACCACTCGATTTTGATTAGCGGCGGCGGGTCCGGACTCGGCCGCGCGATGACGTTCTTGTTTGCTCGGCTCGGTGCCGACGTGACGATTTGTTCGCGCAGCGAAGAGAAGCTCGTCAGCGCACAGCAAGCCGTGAAGACGCATCTCGGCAAAGACATCGACTATCGAGCCATGACGATCCGCGACCCGGCCCAGGTCGAAGAACTGATCGACGGGATCTACGCCAAACGCGGCAAGTTGGATCTACTGATTAACAACGCCGGCGGACAGTTTCCGCAAGCGGCAATCGATTTTTCGGTGAAGGGCTGGAACGCCGTCATCGATCTCAATCTCAACGGCACGTGGTACATGATGCAGACGGCGGCGCGTCGTTGGCAGTCGCGAAACGCACCCGGCAACATCGTCAATATCGTCGCCAACGTGCAGCGCGGTATGCCGCAAGTCGCACACACGTGTGCGGCACGTGCCGGCGTTATTTATTTGTCGAAATCAGTGTCGACCGAATGGGCGCCGCTCGGTATTAGAGTGAACTGCGTGTCGCCGGGATCGATCGCGACGGAAGGTCTGAACGTCTACCCGCCGCACGCGGCTGCGCGCTTCGGCGATGCCAACCCGATGCGAACGTTTGGCGATTCTTACGACATCGCACAGGCGGTCGCTTGGGTGGCAGCACCGAGCGGCAAGTTTGTAACTGGCGAGGTCATTACCGTCGACGGTGGTAACAATCAGTGGGGCGATACCTGGCCCGGCGGAATACCGGAACACTTTAAACTTTCGTTTTAGAGACACGGTTACCTAGGGGGATAACCATGGCTTATGACTATCGCACTGGCGCGATCATCAACCCGAATGCGCCGGACGATTCGCTGGAACACAAGGTGCCGTACGTCGATAACGGCACCAAGCGCTTCGACGCCGAGCGCTACTACACGAAAGACTACATGGAGCGCGAATGGGCGCAGCTCTGGACGCGCGTCTGGCAAATTGCCGGTGTCGAGTCGGATATTCCAGAATCCGGCGACTACTGGGTTTACACCATTCGCTCGGAACAAATTGTCATCGTTCGTCAGGACGACGGCAGCGTAAAGGCCTTCTTTAATGTGTGCCCGCATCGCGGGAATCGACTGGTGCACAACGACGCTGGGTCGGTACCGTCGTTTACCTGCTCGTTCCACTCATGGCGTTTCTGTCTCGACGGCAAGCTCGATCAGATCACCGACGAAGACACCTTTCGGCCGGAAGTCGTCGCACACCGACCGGGCCTCAAAGAAATCCGCTGCGAAACGCTGGGCGGCATCGTCTTTATCAACATGGATCCGAACGCGCCGCCACTGAAAGACCGGATTGGGCTGCCGGAAGGCTACCTTGAGGCGTACAAACTCGACGAGATGAACGTCGTCCGCCACGTCGTCAGCGAATGGGGCGCCAACTGGAAGACCGGAGTCGACGCGTTCTACGAGAGTTACCACTTACACGCCGTGCACCCCGAAACGCAAACGGTGATGGGCGATCTCAACGTGCAGTACGACCTGTACCCGCACGGCGCGAGCCGCATGATCGTGCCGCTCGCGCAGAAAAGTCCACGGGTCGAGGATCAGACGTCGGTCGATGCTGGGCTTAAATTTATGATGAGCGACGCCGGCATGGACCCCGACAGCTACTCGGGCGACGCGGCGGGCGTACGCGACGCGATACAAAGAGCCAAGCGCGAACGTGCCCAGCGTATCGGGCTCGACTACAACGACCTTGCCGACGGCCAACTGACCGACAGCTGGGCAACCGGCGTTTTCCCGAACGTGCAGATCGGGCTGCATCCGGAAGGGGCATTCTTGATGCGTTTCATGCCGCACCCCACCGACCCGGAACGCTTTTACTACGACACCATGACGTTGTTCCGCTCGGCCGACGACCCGAATTACAAAGCGCCGGATTGGATGGGCATACCCGAAGGCACCGATCTTACCGGCGAGATGCGCCCGACGATCGAACGGATACCGCTCGGTGAGCCGCCGAATCTCGGGCTGGTGCTCGATCAAGACTCCGAACTGCTGCCCGTTGTGCAACAGGGCATGCACTCGCAGGGCTTTGACGGGCCGCTGTGGGGCGAGCAAGAACAGCGGCTGCGGCACTTTCATACCGAGCTGGATCGCTACATCCGCGGTCAAAAATAGATTGTCGTTTTGTGACGGCGCTCTTCGCGCGGCTTTCACGCCGTGCGCTTAGACTATAGGTCCGTCGCCGCTGCGGCAGCGCTTACCGAGCCCACGAAACGATCACGATGAACTGGCTAAAAATTCGCCACGGTCGACTGACCCCGCCCGGACTCGAGGTGAAGATACTCAGCAGCCTGCCGAAGTGGGTGTTTATCGTTTCTGCTGCAATCGCGGCAGTGCCGGTAATCACTCGCATGGGCGTGACCCAGCCGGGCCTCGATACTGCCAAACGAATTCAAACGGTCGACATTTTTGCGATTGCAACCGAGATTACAGTCTTGGTGGCTGCGTTCACTGTCGCCATTGGCTGCATCATCGTGCATATCATGAAAGGCCCCGCTTACATCGCCGACCCGATGGAGGTCTCCCATTCGGACGAACCGCGGTCTGAAACACCTTCGGCTTCGGAGCAGGACAGCCGCTCACGAGATAACGTGACACGCTGACCGCTTACCCAACAAACATTGATCCATCGGTAAGACACCTTCGGTACACTCGCCGAAAAGCCAAGCGGTGAGCCCGTGCAACACTCGTTTCGCGACGCGTTCGATATCCCAGCCGATGTCGCCTACTTCAATTCCGCCAGCCTAGGACCACCGCTAACGGCGGTTGCCGAGGCAGGCCGATCCGCAATTGACCGGTGTACCGAACGGTGGAAGATCGGTACCGCCGATTGGTTCGGTCGCCCGGAACAGCTGCGGGCGGAATTCGCGCAGCTCGTTGGTACCCCAACCGACTCGGTCGCACTCGTGCCTTCGGCGAGCTACGGCATCGCCGTTGCAGCACGCAATATTCCATTGGGCCGCGGCGACACGATCGTTATTGTCGCTGAGCAATACCCGTCAAATGTGTATGCGTGGCGGCGACGTGCCGCGGAGACCGGGGCGACGATCATTACCGTCGACAAGCAACCGACCGTCCCGCTAACCGACGCCGTGCTGCGCGCCATCGATTCGAAGACCGGATTGGTGGCGATACCGAATTGCCACTGGACCGACGGCGAGCTCATCGACGTTGTTGCCGTTAGCGACGCAGCGCGTTCGGCTGGCGCCGCGCTCGTCATTGATGCAAGCCAGTCCCTGGGCATCCGGCCCATTGACTTCGACGTGGTGCAGCCAGATTTTGTTGTTTGCGTCGGCTACAAGTGGTTACTCGGCCCGTACGGGCTCAGCTATCTAGTTGCCAGCGACCACTGGTGCGAGCACGGCGTACCTATCGAAGAGACCTGGGTGGCGCGACGCGGCAGCGAGAACTTCGCGGAGCTCGTCAACTACACCGATTTCTACCGCGACGGTGCGCGCCGCTTCGACTGCGGCGAGTTTTCGCAGTTCATCAACGTACCTATGGCAACGGCTGCTGTTTCGCAGCTGAATGCTTGGGGTAGGGACACCATTCAAGCGGCTTTTGCTGAACGCGCCGAACGCGTGCGAGCTATCGCGGCGTCGGTAGGACTCGATGTGCGGCCGCGCGAACGCTCGGTCGAACACATCATCGGGGTGGCGCTGCCGGATATCGCTACGGCCGAAAGCCTCGCTAAGGACCTCGCTGCTGCGAACGTATTCGCGGGCGTGCGCGGGAGTAATCTCCGGATCGCGCCGCATTTGCACAGCAACGACGCAGACTTCGAACGCCTCGACAAGGCGCTTCGCGAATCGTTCGACTAGGCAGACGCGTAGCCTCAGTCTTTTGCGCCGTTGCCGCTAAGCGAATCCGGTGACCTAGATTTGTCCGCACGGGTGCGTTCAGAATCAAGGACAAAATTGAGCCGCCAGACCGGGAGAACCGAGCAACGGTTACACGGCTGCGGCGTGGCAAATTACCTGTCTCGCGCGCAACTGCAACGCGGCTTCACAGCTGCGAAAACGCGCAGATAAACACACCAAGTAGCCGGCTGTCTTTGTCACAGAAGATGTCAAACGGGCGGTAGAGGCGATGCGTGGTTGCAGTTAGTATCGGGCCATCCGTCGCCTAACAAGAACCGACATCGACGCGATTCATGGACGATCCAGCAGTCCTTCCGCCGCCAACGATCGACACCGCAGCGGCCCACGGCGAGAAGCTCCACGCGCCCTTACAGCGCTGGAAACTCGCGCTGCTCCTGGTGCTGACGCTGGGTGTTTTTGCGTTTTACTGGTGTTACCGACTAGCACGCGACCTAAAGGTCGGCGGCCGCGGCGAATATCACCCGTGGCTGTGGTTTTTGGCGCCGTTGACCGGTATTTCCTACGGCATTGCCATCTTCAATCTCGCCGCCGCCTATAGGGAGTGGGCCGAGGCGACCGACGCAAGGATCGTACCGGTGTCCAACCCAATGGGACTCGGCTTGCTGGCGTTTGTAACGGCGGTGACGGTGAACGTGACGTCCGGCTTGGACGTTTTGATATGGCCGCTCCTCGTCGCGATGCTCGCCTCGTTTGTGCCGCTGCTGGTCCTTCAGGGTCAAGTCAACGCCATCAAAGAGCAAACCGCACCGGAGTTTCGCACGCCGCCGATGCGCTTCACGTGGGTGCAACGTGTCGTCGTCGGTGTGTTGGCGTTGGCGTGGATCCCGATCGCGTACTTTTCGCTCGAGTTGGAGCTTCAACAGTTGGGCGGCCAGCGCCTGGCACAAGGCACGGTTATCGAAGACCCGGCCGGCAATTTCTCGCTGCGTTTGCCGAGCGCCGGTTGGGTGCAAATCGAACCCGGCTACAGCTCGACTGACGCCGATGTGGAGCTTCTGCTGGCCGACTATGGCGATTGGGCAGCCATCTGGTATGGCCCTGATCGCGATTTGCAATCAATCGCTGATTGGCACATCGAATGGGTCCGCGGGCAGTATGCCGACGAGAAAGCGAGCTGCTCGGAAGACCAAAGTGTCGACACGGAGTCGTTCAACGTCATTTCCCGCGTCGAGTGCACCGGTAGCACGCTGCTGCTCGGGCGATACGTCGTTCTAAGTCACGCAATCAGTGACGGCCGCCGTTCCGTTGAGATCGTGGTCGCCATCAGCGATTTGGAAAAGAGACTTTTCGAAAAGCGCCGCTCATACACAAATATCGCGAGCGGCTTGAGGCTTCATAAATGAACGCGACGTCACGATTTTGGTGCGGGCTTGCGCTAGCGCTGCACGCAGCCCATGGCGCTGCCGACGTAGCCGTGACGGACTACGTTACTTTTGCCGCTAACAACGGTGAAAACGTCAAAATTGCTGAGCACCTGCGGCCGTACTACGAGGTCGACTACAGCGACGACCACGGCGAATTCACCGTGCTGCGCGATCACTCGCTTGAAATTGAAAAGGCGCATATCACGGCAACGCATACGGTTATTCGTCGGTTTCAGACACAAGATGAGATTCAAGAAGATGGCAACAGCGTCGTCCACGTAAACCCGTTCTCGACTGAATTGACGATCGCGGAGGCTTATGTGGTACAGCCGAATGGCGATGTCATTGGCGTGGACCCGTCGACAATTCAGATTGAGAACGATACGGCGGACGACGTCTTCGGCGATTTCATGGTCGTAACGATTCCGTGGCCGGCACTGCAAGAAGGCTCCTTTGTGACGCTGCAAGTCATTCGCCGCACGGAGCACAGCAAACGCGCCACGCCGTGGAGTCACGGTCTGTATTTGCAGGGCTATGACTATGTGCATGACCTACGGCTAAGCGCTCGCTGGGCCGACGATTCCCTGAAACCCGTATGGAAGACACAAGCCGATTTTTTGACATGTACCAATCCAGATGCGCGACGTCTGGATTGCCGCGCCAGTGCGATCCCTGGATTCCAGACGGACGACAGCGCGAACTACTACGACCTGCTGCCGCAGGTCATCGTTGCCCCGCAACTCGAATGGAGCGAGATTGGTGAGCGTTTGCACACGTTTATTTCGAAGGCGCTGAGCGAGAGCGATCAAATTGCTCGCACGGCAGCGAAATTGACCGAGAACGCCGACTCCGACCAAGACAAACTCAGTAGCATCTTGAAGTTTGTCGCTGGCGAGATTCGCTATGTCGGGCTCGAGCACGGTTACGGATCCCACGTGCCGCGACCGAGCGATACGACGCTCGAACGCCGCTTTGGCGATTGCAAAGACAAGACCGTTTTGTTGATCGACTTGTTGCAAAGCGTCGGAATCGAGGCGACACCTGTTTTCGTCGCCTCGCGACGCACCGATCCATCCCGACTGCTCCTACCGTCGGCAAATTACTTTGATCATGTCATTGCCTGCGGCTCACTGCGTGACGGCGCTCGCTTCTGCGTCGATCCGACGGACCCGTATTCCGGATCGAGTTACACGAACCCGAGCATTCAAGGCCTGGTCGGCTATGCGCCAGACCGCGATTCGCGACCGATCAAAATACCGAGCGATCGAACTCGCTGGTATATGCGCGAAGACATGACCATGGAGCTCGACAGCGAAGGCAACCTCAAAGAAAACCTGAGCGTGACCTACCTAGGGCCTTACGCCGCTAGCATTCGTTCGGGATTGGCAGGACTGACCGATGAGGAACGCAGCGAGTGGGCACTCGATGTCTACCAATCAACGGTGAGCGACTTGGTTGAGCCGGCGTTCGAATTCTCCGGCATCGACAATACCGAGGACGATCTGCAGGTTGACTCAAGCGTTGTTTACGAAGAAATACTCGACCCGGATGTCGATCTTGACTATCGGGAGTCTGCGTCGTGGTTGCGCCGTCTCGCCGGCTACTTTGAGACCGAGAACGAGCATTACGGGTTCGACTTTGAAGGCATGAAGTTCGTGGGTCGCGTGAAGGTGGTCGTCGATGAGAAGTGGCAGATCAACCGACTGAGTCCGACGGTGGATTTCCAGACGCGGTTCGGGCGCCTAGAGCGCAATCAGAATCGCAAGGGCAACGTCGTCTACATCAACACCGAAGTCGATATGCGCAAGCAGCGCATCGAGCCGGACGACTTTGAAGACTTCAACACCTTCATCAGTCACATACGCCAATTCGCCGGGTTTCGGATACTAGGTGAGCTTCAGTAGCAACCGCCAAAGCTGGCCGACGCGGCAATCAGGTCGTCCGGGACATAGCCTCCAAAGGGACGGGCACATTTTTTACGCTTTTTGAACGTGAGCGTTTGTGTGTGCCTGTCGAAGTTTTTGATTACTGCCCATGAATATTTCACTTAATTCCTAGTCGTGCCTTACTCCATGGCGGGTAGATCGTACTGCTGACGTCGATCAATGATGTACTGCACATACTTTTGTGCGTTTTCCTGATTTTTTTGCAACGCTTGAATTCGCAGCGTCCAGAACTCTGTCCAAGTTTCTACGCCGCCCTCAGGCGGCGCCCCGCCTTTTTCGTCGTTCACTCGCGAATTGACGATTGCGACAAACTCCTCCCAGTTTCGCTGCGTATCAGTCAGAACTAATTTCCCCGATGCGTCAGTATGCGTGTCGACAAATTTCTCCTGTGAAAGCAACGCACATGCGGCAGTCCATCCAATAACAATCGGAACTAAGCCAAAAACCGCCAAAATCGATTTTCCTGCTGCGGGTCTCATGGTCTTAGGGGCATTCCGAACGGGACAGGCACATTTCACGATGTGTGTGATGAAACGTTTCTGTGCCTGTCCATCGGCGCACCTAGCTAGCTTCCCAAATAGCAATTGCCACGACGGCAGCGCTGACAGCCAAGATTGGCGTCACTGTTACGATCATTAGCCGACGAATTGCCCACCATGCACCTTTAGTGGGGCTCACCAGAGTGTCGGCTGCCAACTTTCTGATTGTCGACAAGTGTCTAGTCGAGACATCGGAAATTATCCAAGAAGCCGGAATAGATGAAATCACCATAGCGAAACCAAGCCCACCAACGATGTGCGCTTTGGTCAGATTCACTTCCTGATGAACCAACGAGACGGCCAGCAACAGCAAAATGGCTAGCCCGATGAAGAATTGCCCAGACAACAGCGCAGAGATTGAAGACTTCGCGTACGAGATTTTCTCCTCGTCACTCCTTTTCCGACCGGACGCGGACAGTGCCGCGATTTGGTAAGCGATGAGCCTGACTACGAAAGCGTCCACGATAAAGCCCCCAAAAAAACTCCTATGCATTCGCGATTAACTGTTTGCATTCCCGAACAGGACAGGCACATTTCACGATGTGTGTGATGAAGACCGATTGATTGCGATTGATTGGACAGGCACATTTTTTTCGCTTTTTTTGCGTGAGCGTTTGTGTGTGCCTGTCCATGTGCTGCCCTCGCTGTGCCTGTCCCAGCTACGCTTAACGCTTGCAACGCCTATGGGTACGCAAAGACACATTCATGACCGATCTGATCATATTCGAGTTGGAATTCGATCGACTCCCGATGCGCATGAACCACACTGATTGGAAAGCAAGACACTGGAAATATAGCCGCCCAAGATATCGCCGACAGAGATTCACTTGAGTGGCGCAAGATTACTGCGATCCGAGGCTCAGACATGATGTAGTCTGGACGAAGCGCTGTGAGAACGACCGTCACTGACCTTTTGTCGAGGGTACCTGACACCGTCTCTACATCGTCGAGCCGGACAAGGAATCTCCTTGTACGATCGAAAGGATCAAGCTCTTTACTTTCGTCGACAACTAGCCTTATCGATTTCGGCTCTCCCGTGATCAACGAAACACCACTCGATACTGCATCTTGTGTCACTGCGCACCCGGGCAACAACACAACAAGACTCAAGAAGAGTAATCGCCACTTTGATGAAAGCTTGGCTATCTGCATTGGATTTCCGCGTCTGACTCGGGACAGGCATATAACAATATACTTCACGATGAAATCGCTCACCTTGCGGAACCGCAAGGGCGATACGACAAACACATGCCTCGTGCACGAAAACACCTGGTATGCGTCGACGATACGCCGTACTACCACGTCGTCTCCCGTTGTGTCCGGCGAGCTTTTCTATGCGGCGAAGACGCCGTAACAGGCAAGAGTTTCGAGCATCGTCGCGGCTGGATCGAAGATCGAGTTCGCGTGTTGAGCTCGTTGTTCAGTGTAGAGCTCTGCGCGTTTGCGATCATGAGCAATCACTACCATCTCGTCGTCCGTTTGGCGCCCGATGAGGCCGGTTCGTGGACAGATGAGGACGTGCTTAGGCGCTGGACGACGCTGTTTCGTGGTCCACTGTTGGTACAGCGGTTCTGTGATGGTGACGATCTGAGTGCCGTGGAGACGGAGACACTTCAAGCGATTACCGCCATCTATCGCAAACGGCTTGCGAGCCTGAGTTGGTTTATGAAGTGTCTTAACGAGCCTATTGCACGACAAGCCAACGCCGAGGATCGATGTACTGGGCATTTCTGGGAAGCACGATTCCGCTCGCAAGCGCTGCGTACGGAACAGGCCCTCATGGCCGCGATGGCCTACGTTGACCTAAATCCCGTCAGGGCGAGGATTGCCCGAACGCCCGAGGGATCGGACTACACAAGCGTCCAGGCACGCATCAAGCATGGTGATTCGACGAATCCGGTTAAAGACACGGTGGCACGATTACTCATACGAAACGAAATCCGGCGCGCCCCGCCTTCACTACGCCCACTGGCACCCTTCGCGGACGCAGCTTCCAAGCTCGACACGCCGGCCCTCAGCTTACCTATGCGCTGGACCGACTATTTGCAGTTGGTGGATACAACCGGGCGAATAGCAGTGCTCGGCAAACGCGGGTGCATCGATCCGGCACTTGAGCCGGTTCTAAACCGCTTGGGCCTGACGACGAAACAGTGGCAATCGGCAAGTACGCAATTTCAGGAGCATTTTCGCAACGGCGAGCTGCGTATTGCTCAGAGTGGCTGACAAACAGCCTAGACATACTTGCAGGTTTCGCGCCTGAGGATTAAGAGCGTCTGAACCTGCAGTCGCGCAGTTTTCTTAAGGCGGCGATTTCTCCGGACTTTAGCTCAGCAACACCTTGATAGACACTGACTATCTGAGCCTGCCAGATGGCGCCTGTCCATTTGCGTGCCTGACCATTTGTACGTGAGCGCTTATGTGTGCCTGTCCATATGTGTGTGTGCCATCTATGCATCCGCTTATCCATTTTCTCCGTCGGCTCCGTTCATATTTGTGCCTGTCCATATCCGTGTGTGCCTGTCCAAAGTACCTGCTGTGCCTGTCTATGTTTACGTCTGAATGTGTGCGCTTATGTGTGCCTGTCCCAAGAGTGCCTGCGTGTGTCCATGTATCTCATTTCTCGCTGCTCCATTTAGTATTGCGATTCCTGCTAACCGAAACGCCTAGCTTTGGCCAACTACGGCTGGAGCCTATCCATCGGCAGCAGCCGGCTTGTTACGCGGTGCCTGTCCAGGTGTGCCGACTTACCAGTCCGGTATTTCCAAGCCCGCGTCCTCGACACTACGTCGGAATTCCGCTCTTGACTCTGGGGAGAAGTCTTCGAGACTGTCCAAAAACTCGTGATATGCCGCAAGTACTTCCTGTTGCTTGCCTTTTGCGGCCGCGAATTCGGCGGCATCGATTGCATGATTGAGAGCCTTCGCAAGAACCTCCTCACCACGACGGACGTGGTATGCCTGGCGAAAGCGCACTGCTACTTTGAAATGCTCAAGTAATGTGTCTAAATCCCAGCTGCCCGGTGTGTTACTGCTCATCGACAAATCCGCCTACGCTCTCTTGGAAACGGAATAATAAGGTCCCAAACGGGACAGGCACATCTCATGATGTGTGCGATGAAACGTTTCTATGCCTGCCCATCGGTGAACACCGAATTGTGTGCGTGTCCATATGTGTGCGTTTAAACGATCGCATCGGCCTTGTTGCATGCGTTGGGGTTATCCCAACCTCTTTCTGCATACAGAAAGAATCCTCCGGTCTGAAATGCAACTCGCTCGATTTGCCGGAAATTCAACCATCCTGCGGCATCCGCAGTGCATGGAATCAGCAGGGCCACGAGTGTTGCGACTGTGAGTATTCTGTTCATGCGAGCCCTTTCTCCTTGATCTACTGAGTTTCTTTCGTCGCGGGCGCTGTGCCCGCCGAACTTCGAGCGCAACCTACCGCGTCTCGCTAGTCACGCACGTCGATCACCGCATGCCCTGACGATCTGAATGTGTGCGCTTATGTGTGCCTGTCCAAAGTACCTGCTGTGCCTGTCTATGTTTACGATGTTTACGTCTGAATGTGTGCGCTTATGTGTGCCTGTCCCAAGAGTGCCTCGTCGATGACTATAGCCGTGAGTGCTTGGCACTCGAGGTCGATACGTCAATCACTGGGCAGCGCGTTAGCCGCGTGCTTGATCGGCTACGCGACGATGGCAGGCTGCCGCAGGTCCTCGTTTGCGACAACGGCACCGAGTTCACGTCTCGCGCCATGCTGATGTGGTCACAGCGAACCGGCACAACACTGCACTTCATCCAACCGGGCAAGCCGACTCAGAATGCCTACTGCGAATCGTTCAACGGCAAGCTGCGCATCGAGTGCTTGCGACAGCACTGGTTCAAATCACTGGTTGAAGCACGACAAGTCATTGAAGACTGGAGACTCGACTACAACCATGTCCGACCGCACAGCGCACTTAACCAAATGGCGCCGATCGAGGCGCTGCTGACAGAGAAATTTTATCCAAACTCTCACTCGAAGTACTCAGGCTGAGTGGGGTAAGGTCACAATGGCTCAGTCGTGCTTACCTTCCAAACCGCCAGTCCCAGCTGCACGAATGGCAGTAATCCGCCATTCCACTACATAGCCGTCGGTGCTAACGGAATGACGGGCGATGGATTGAAAAACTTGCTCGCAACGGCCCTTGCCGCCGCCGCCGCGGATCTAGACGTATCGGTATCCTTCAATAGCGCAAGTTCTTCGTGCTACATCAACCGTATGGCGGTTAGCTACTAGAACTCGAAATCGCGCTAGATTGTTGATGGCGTCTTTACACGACACGGGCAAGCGTTGCTGACGTCGCCGGCAGTGGCGGACCCACAGACAGGTTTACTGGCAACAGAGGTGCCTTCTCTAGTTTCAGGAGCATTTCCGCAACGGCGAGCTGCGTTTGGTTCAGAGCGGCTGACTAACAGCCGAGACAAACTTGCAGGTTTCGCACCTGAGGATTGAGAGCGTCTGAACCTGCAGTCGCGCAGCTTTCTAAAGGCGGCAATCTCGCCGGACTTTAGCTCAGCAACACCTTGATAGACACTGACTATCTGAGCCTGCCAGATGGCGCCGGTCCATGTGTGTGCGTGTGTGTGCGTGCATATGCGTGCGTGGGCTAGTTTTTATTCTCAGTGTGCGTCTGCAAAATAGCAGTAGCACTCTCATTGGTAAGCTCACTGTAGTTGTTACTAAGGTAAAAGGACCGCTGCCAACGTTTATTTTTGCTAGCCCGAAACGGAATTACTTTAGAACGAGTATCGTTGTCTCTGGATAGGTAGTAAAACACCAGCTCACCTCGAGTTCTTTCTGTATTGCAGACTTCTACCGATACACCGAGGATCTTTATCTGATTGTCGTGCCAGGCTTCCAGGAGGAGCATGTTTGAAGTTAAGCGCTCGAGAAAAACCTCACGCCACTCGTTGCTAAGCCCTTCTGTCGACGACCGCTCTTCAACCGCTTCACGAAACTGATGATGGCCGACGTAATCTTCAAGCTCCGACATTGAAGGAAAATTAGAGATAAACGCTAACCAACGCACAAACTGACTTCTAATTCCACAGTCAATGCCAATCTCTACGTCTGGCTCCTGGGTGGCCGTTACCGTAGAGCAAGCTATAAATGTGATTGCCAGCAAACTGCTAGTCATTAGAACGAGCAGTCCACTAGATCGAGTCGCGAAGAGCCCCTTTGGCCGGGGAGACGAACCATCGTTTCTTGCAGTCTTGTCGCAAAAAAATAGCACTCTTGTACCTATCTATTGCAATCCACATTATCAAACCACCGTTGGCTTCCGATTAGCCGGGAACTCCTTCGCAGCGAAGGCTTTGATTTTCCGCTCGATCAAAAAACTGCTTCAGTATTCCGCCGCGGGTGCATTCCCAACGGGACAGGCACATTCCACGATGTGTGTGATGAAACGTACCTTTGCCTGTCCATCGGTGCACACCGAATTGAGTGCCTGTCCATGTTTACGCCCAGAATTTTGAGCTCATCTTGCGGTAGATCCGGCAATCCATACTCGCGCCTTGTTGTCAAAATGTGTTCGACGTAGCGTTCCGCATTTTGCTGTAAATCGAGCAGATGCTTAATTCTCCATAGCCAGAACTGAGCCCAACTCGAAAATCCAGCTAAGGGCCGACCGCCGTGAACTTCGCGCATTACTCGTCTATTTGCTCTCCGAGTGAAGAGCTCCCACGTGATCTCGTTATCCGCGAATACAGTCTTTCCATCTTCATCTTGCACTTGCTCTAAAAGCGGGTCAGATGTTGATGTTGTACAGCCAACGACGAAAAAAAATAATATGAGCAGCGCGGCGAGTCCACGCCCCAGGCTCTCACCGACTCCACGGATCATTGACTCTGATCTCTTAGTAGTCCGTTCCCTCTATGCACGCATGCTCCGCAAAATATGGAACCATTCCCAACGGGACAGGCACATCTCACGATGTGTGCGATGAAACGTTTCTATGCCTGTCCATCGGTGAACAGAGCCCGCCAGATGGCGCCTGTCCATGTGTGTGCTGTTCTATCGGAGTCCTTCTAAGGAGTCTAGAGCTCGCCGAAAGCCAATCGGACCGCTTCTTGCAACGCCTCAATTGCGATAACAACGTCGTCGAAGGCTTGACGACTGGCCTCCGCGCCAACAACTCCAGTTGACCTAAACACTTTTTCGCGCCGTGTGACCAACATGTCGTACAGCTCAAGCAGATCCTTTTCTACGAGAAACTCCTGCGTTAGGGTAATCGTGCGATTCGGCGCCTGGCCATCGTCAGCGAAGCCGCGTCTCTTTAGTGCCAATCGAAACTCTTGAACGGTCTGCTCTTTCACTGACTTACGTCTACGATACAAATGATGCGCTTATGTGTGCCTGTCCATATGTGTGTGTGCCATCTATGCATCCGCTTATCCATCTTCTCCGTCGGCTCCGTTCATATTTGTGCCTGTCCATATCCGTGTGTGATCACCTGACCGTCATTGCAAAGAAGAGAACCATCGAATCGCAATTGCGACAGCAGCTATTATTGACGTGAGCGAGTAGATTATTTGGCCGACGGACAATCTTGGAGCGGGTGTTTCTAGCCCGATTCGGTTTGATAACAGAATGATCGTGTCGCTAGAAGGATACCGGGACACGAGAAAGGCAATAGGCACTACAGCGATCAGGATAAGTCCCAAAATGGCAAAGGGCGCCAATGCTGTCGCTAGCCATAAACGATCCTTGACTGGCAGCAACGACGCTGCAAGAAGAATTACTAGGGCGAGATTTGACTCCAATACCAAACCGACGAAAAGCAGCGTCTTCTCATACGGTGCCCCGTCGTTTTGAGAGACGAGAGCCGAGAACTGGGCGCCTACTAGTCGATCAAGGTAGCCAAAGACTCTATTGAGCATCAGGGTATACGCCAAGTGTTAGGGGGTTGCTGCCAAAGTCTTTTCCCCAAACGGGACAGGCACATCTCATAATGTGTGCGATGAATCGTTTCTATGCCTGCCGATCGGTGAACACCGAATTGTGTGCCTGTCCATGTTTACGAATTCGGCGGTTTTCGGATACTAGGTAAGCTTCAGTAGTAACCGCTAAAGCTGGACAACGCGGCAATCAGGTCATCAGGTCGTCCGGGATACGCGAGCGCTCTAGCTCCTCGGCAACGGACAAGCTATCGGCAAGTCCGGCTGGATCTTCTAGTTTAGATCGGTCCAGTCTTTAGGGAGTAGGTCACCGGCTCTCCTCACCCGTCGCGCCAATGACCGTCCCACCTTGGGTGCCTTTCCTAGTTTGTGTGCGCGCGTGAGCGCTTGTGCCCGTCCAAATGTGCGTCCTAGTTGGTTTATGTGAATTTGACTAATCTGGCTCAAACGTATCGACGCTCTCTGGACTAAAGTTGTACGCCCAGCGCTTAATTAGTGGGCCGCGCAATGGGTCATCAACGAACACAAATAGGCAAGCGTCCAGATCGTCTTGCCCATAGTAGAACGTCACTGCCAATTGCGGCTCGCGCCTAACAACCTTGAATTCTACTGACTGAATATCCGAGAGATTTTGGCAGATGAGCAGCTGGTCATGGAGACTTTCAATCAACGAATTCCGGATTTCCTGATCAGTTTCACTAAGTATTGCCTCGAGTGAGCTATCGTAGAACTCAATTGAGAAGTACTTCAATGCTACGGCCGCCTGGTCGGCAGTGCGACACAACTCGATCGTCTTCCAATACGGAATGGCGTCGTCCGGAATCACGAGCGCCGAGTCTTG
The DNA here is from genome assembly GCA_038534295.1 of Pseudomonadota bacterium. Lineage (GTDB taxonomy): Bacteria > Pseudomonadota > Gammaproteobacteria > Steroidobacterales > Woeseiaceae > JBCAXA01. The sequence goes on along the minus strand of JBCAXA010000003.1, from coordinate 522,262 downwards.
ACAGAAAGCGTCGCAAGCCCAAAGAGCAACGAAGACTGCGCCAGCAAAAGACTTCCGCCAGTCTTGCTGTTTATCGTTTTCTCTAGTTGTTTTCCGTTTCATCGAGTCTTCTAATTTCCTTCGGAAATTTCTGCTTCAGTTCCGTAAGCGCTGACAACGGCGAGATGTGTACTGCGATCCTTGGTCGATGCATTCCCGACGGGACAGGCACATCTCATGATGTGTGCGATGAAACTTACCTTTGCCTGTCTATCGGTGTACCCCTCGTTGCACCGAATTGTGTGCCTGTCCATGTTTACGTGATGCTCATGCATGTGGATCATGCGAGCGTTGGAATTCAATTGTCGGCGCTTACAAGTTTGGCTGCGACAGCAGCCCGATAGTCTTTTTGTCTTTGTGAGAGATTTAGCGCCACTGAGCTAGCGATCAGTTGATCCAGAGTCTTGCCACCTTTTCGCGGGAATCCGCTATGTGGCACACCTCGCTCGAGCAACCAATGCACAAGGTCGAATCGCGCTACGTATGCCGCGGCAACTAGCGGTGTGATGCCCTCAACTTCGCTTCCGACAATCTTGTACGACGTCTCAAAATTAAGATCGGCTCCGGCTTCCGCAAGCATTTCCATTATTGCTATGTCAGCTGACATCGCATCAAACGTCATCAATCTATAAATCGGCGACTGGCCTTTTAGTCCGGCGGGCGTATTCGGGTCGCCACCGTACCTAAGAGCCAAATCAAGGATCTTTGTCAGCCGGTATTCACAAGCCACGTGCATAACCGTTACGTTGTCAGTTCCTCCAAATCGAAGGTTCGGATCTGCTCCGAGTTCTAGGAGTTTCTCGAACGCCCTATGATTTGAGAGGGCAGTAAAAAGTATTGGCGCTCCTTGCACTCCGATCGCGTTGACATCCAGGCCTTCGTCTCTAACTAGCCGCTCAATTTCCGCCGTGTTGCCCGCCTCAGCAGCAATTGCAAGCGGACACTCTGCCAATCCGGCAAAGAGCTCGCCCGCGCTTAAATGGTAAAGTGGCGTCGAAGGATCAACCGAGCCCGGTTCTGGGCAATCCGCGGAACCGCAGCCACCAACAAACAAGAACGCAACAAGATTGAGGACCTTCAGTCCATTTTTTGCGCCCGCGCTTAGAATCTTGGACATGATAGAGCCTCGCACAGCTTGCTCATACTATGATAACCGCCAGTTTCAAGTGCGTAGCTGACGCCGGGGACGCGCGCCTTTGTAGCGCCGTTTATCCACTGTATCGAATGCCAACGGGACAGGCACATTTCACGATGTGTGTGATGAAACGTACCTTTGCCTGTCCATCGGTGAACACCGAATTGTGTGCCTGTCCATGTGCCCCCCTTCAAACCGAGTTTCGGTAACTCCCTCAGCACCATCACAGTGTTCTCGTTCGCCCCGGGGTTAGTGGAATAGAAGGTACCGATAGCCCATCGGTGTAAATGCATGCCAATTATTCAGTACAAAAACTATCAAAGTACTCGAAACTGCCGTCGTCCAACTTGTCGTAAACACCGACAACTTGGCTGTTACACGTTGCTTCATCGACCATGAACGGGCACGCCGCAATTCTTGTATCGTCAACCGAAAACCAGGCGATCTCGTTTGCCGGCGCATAAACCTCGACCAGGGATCGATCCAAGCCGGCAGGTGTAGTCTCTAAACGCGTCCATCCCGATTCGTCGACATGAATATGACAATACGTATGGTGCGCGCAGGACACTGTGGCGCCTGCTGCTGCAACGAGTCCCATCCAAAGCCGCAATGTCATATGGTCATTCTCCAACGGGACGGGCACATTTCACGATACTTTCAGATGAAATCACGCGCCTTGCTGCCGAGTAGAAACGGTAGGTGAGCTCGACATCACCAGGGGATATGCAGGCATACCGAGTCTGTCAGACGGTGTCGGGCCAACTGTGTGATCCGTAGCGTTTGAAGATAGCGGGCGACGTTGGGTTTCCCTTCACTGGAGTACACCCAGCATATGTTTCGGGCGATTCTAACTAAACCGCCCCACAAGAATTGGGGGATACCCATTACCCTGCACTTCCCCCTATTATTAGTGAGCTAGCGACCCGCCAAATATCGGGAGAGACGCCATCGCCCACGCTGCGGCACCGCCCACGACCGCAACGCTGGCACCCGCCACTCGGCTGCAGGCCGGGCAGCGCATTGGCCGGGCGCTCTTGCTGCTATTGCTGTCACAACTAGTCCTTTGGGCCATCATTGGCGCCGCCGAATCATTGTCTCGACCGGCCATTCTCGATGCGCCGGACAGCGTGACCCTATATCTAACCCGCGACTGGCAACGCGACGGCAGCGAGCGGCCGATTACTGTGCCGCTGAATCGCGATCCTCTGTACGACTACCGCGACCCAGGACCGGACCCGGCTGCGAATCGTGGACTATTCACAACTGGATTCAATGTCGACGAGCCAACCGGGCTCGCCGTGTACTTCTCATCGGCTTATGGCATCGGCGAGGTCCGCCTGAATGATCGCCTGATCAAGGCCCAGTCGCCTATTGACCCAGCCGGCTCGCTGAGTGGCTTTGGACCGGTTGCGTTCGTTTTTCCCGATGAATTTGTCGTTGCTGGCCAGAACAAGCTCGAGATTCGTTCGACCGGACGCACGTACAAAGCGTTGCCGCTCTTTGCGGTCGGTCCGGCCGGCGAGATTCTGACCGCACAGCGCTGGGGTGAGGTCTTTGCGCTCGATCTCGTCATCGCCGCGACGGCCATGATGATTTTTGTTCTGCTGATGTGCTTGCTGGTCGACTGGCCGGCCGTCGACCGTCCGCGGATCAACGCATTGGTCATGCTCCTCGCCGCCTGGTCGCTGCGCAACTTGTCGATCCTGGGTGCCTTCGACCCGCTGTCGCTACCGCTTCTCCGCATTGCCACGTACACCACCAACTACTTGCCGATGATTGCGTTGACGGCCTTCGCCATCCGCTGGTGCCGATACGGCGAACGACTGCTGCGCTATGAGCGCGCCACCTATGCGGCGTGCATTGCCGTGCCGATCGTCATCGTCGTACTCGATTGGCGGATCCTACCGATCGCCGGCGGCATCAGCCTGCCGTGGATGCTGGACAACGTCCTAACGATTGCCGCGACACTGTTTGCCATCGCGGTCTTCACGCGACATTTCGCTAGCAACCGCCACGGTGACGGCCTTGAAACGCTGCTGTTTGTTGTTGCCGCAATGGCGCTACTGGTCGACAAACTCGACAACATGTTTCATCTCGTCGTGCCGTTTACCGACAACCTGTATCTGACCTTTTACGCAGCGCCGATGTTCGGGCTTGCGCTAGCGCTTGGCATGTCCGCATCGATCGCTGCCCAAGCAACACGCGCTCGGCTCGCGGAGATGTCGCTCAACGAACGGCTCGCCACAAAGCTCGCCGCCAGCGAAACCCGGATCCGCGAACACGCGCGCCAGGGCGCGTTGATCGAAGAGCGACGGCGCATCATGCAGGACATGCACGACGGTCTCGGCGCACAGCTAACGGCGCTGGTTGCCGAAGTCGGCGACCCGGACGTTCCGCGTTCAACGCTTGCCGCCGACGTATCGCGCAGCATCGACGAGCTGCGCTTGATGGTCGACTCGCTCGATACGCAGGGCGACTCGCTGTCGATGGCGCTAGGCTCGTTTCGCGGCCGTATCGAACCCGCGCTGCAAGCCGCTGGCATTGAGCTCGCGTGGTCCGTCGACGACGTTGGCAACGACGGCATGAGCGCGCAGGACATCCTCGAGGTGTTTCGTATCTTGCAGGCGGCCTGTGCCAACGCAATCGAACATTCGGGCGCCAATCGCCTTGAGATTCGATTGCGCCGAACCCAGAGCCAGCGAGTTCTCGAGATCATCGACAATGGCCGTGGAATGGCAGACGACAGCGACGAACACAAAGGTCTTCGCAATATGCGTCGACGCGCGCAGCGTATTGGCGGTGCGCTTTCGATCGATTCGTCGCCAGACGGCGTAACGGTGCGACTCAACCTGCCGACCGGCGACGCGAACGAGCACACCCCATGAGAATTGCTGTCGTCGAAGACCAGCCCGAGACCCTTGCTGCAATCTGTGCGGCCGTGAACGCGGAAACCGATTTCACACTCGCCGGCTCGGCCAGCACGTTTGACGATGCGAAACGTCTGATCGCCAACGGCGATTTCGATCTGCTGCTGCTGGATCTGCAGCTGCACGACATCTCGGCGCTGGACCTAATCTCCTACTGCATAGACACCGGCGATGCCAACGTGCTGGTCCTGAGCGCGCTGGGCGATGAATCCAGCGTGGTTGGCGCTATCCGCCGCGGCGCGCATGGCTACCTGTTGAAAGATCAGTCGATGCGCGACATCGGTGCGGCGATACGCCAAGTTCGCGACGGTGAATCGCCATTAACGCCGGCGGTCGCGCGTCATCTCATTCGCGTCCTGCACCCGACGACCGACAGCAGCTCGCAGAGCCTGTTGACCAATCGTGAGCTACAAGTGCTGCAAGCCTTGGCCAACGGGTATACCTATAAAGAAGTCGCTGCCCGCTACGGCCTGTCGTACCACACCGTCGTCGACTACACCCGCTCGCTCTATCGCAAGCTCGAGGTCGGCACGCGTACCGCAGCGGTGGTGGCAGGCGCGCGACGCGGGTTGATCTCTATTAAATAAGTATGGCCGGGCGCGTTTAGCGTACGCGCCCGGCCACCGTCTCCGCTCGATCAGTACAGGTAGGCGGCGCCCGCCGTCGACATGTCGTCGTTATCGGCCCCATCGATTCCAGCGCTGTCGCCGTCCTCCGGCGGTGCCCCGACTACGATGGTTTCGCCGTCGTCCGAGATCGCGAGCGTCCGGCCAAAATTGTCGTCCTCGCCTGTGTTAGAGGCCTTCAGCAGCCGACGATACGTCCAAACGCCACCGTCGCCACGGAACAGTGCGACCGCACCGGAGTTATTGGCATTGCCGACACTGGCGCCATCAGTCTGCACACCGACGCCGTTGCTGTCCTCGAACTCCCCACCGATCGCCAGCACCGATGTGTCGGCGCTCATGGCCACCGACGAACCCCAATAGTCGCCAAGACGCGTTTGTGCCGGCTTGAGCATATCGACGTACACCCAACCCGTGGCCAATTCTTCGAACACGTAAGCGGCGCCCGCATCGGTAAAGGCATCGCTGCCGGGCATACCAGGCTCGCTGTCCTCGCTCGGCGCACCGATCACAACGTACTGCCCGTCGGCCGACAGGTCGACACTCCAGCCAAATCGGTCGCCGGCGCCGGCATTCGGCGCTTTCAGATACGCGGCGCTGTCCCAACCGTCTAGCGGATCGAAATCGTAAATGTAGACCGAGCCAGAGTCTGCCCGGTTGGTGTTGGACCCATCACCGTCAACGGTGGTGGCGTCGCTGTCGTCGCCCGGTGCGCCAACGGCAATGCGATTGCCATCGGCGCTCACCGCGAGGCTCGCGTATACGGTGTTGCTTTCGGTGGCATAGGGCAGCGTGAACTGCTCGTCGAAGTCCCAGCCGCCGTTCGCATACTTATATATGAAGACCGAAGTGCGGCGATCCGCTGGCGGTGGCGCGACGCGCTGCACACCTGCGTCGTTGGAGTTGGGACGAATCTTTTCATTAGCGCTCGTCGGTATGATCGCGCTGACCACCGCCGTTGCGCCGTCCGCGCTCAGCGCAACGGCTCGGCCGGTCTGTAGGTCGCCGGCGCTAAACGGCCCCTTCAGATATGCATCGAACGTCCAAACCCCGGCGCTTCTGCGGTACACATACGCAGCACCGGAATCCGCCTGGCTGTTGTTCGAATCGTCGCCGTTCACGCGCGTCGCCGCGCTGTCTTCGCGGCGTGCGCCGACGAGCAAGACGCTACCATCTTCACTCAGCGCCACCGCGCTGCCGAAAAGATCAGCGGTATCGATGCTCGATGCCTTGATGTAGCCCTGTTGCTCCCAGTCGGTGCCGTTTTTCGTGAAAACGAAAACGGCGCCCGACAGCGGTGCGGAATTGTCGGACGGATCGGTCGTCGATCCGGACGACTCGCCAAGCGCCGTGATAGCGATGGTCGAGCCGTCGCCGCTAACAGCGACACGCTCGCCGAATCCATCGCCAACGTTGGGCTCAGCGCCCTTCAGGTACCCGATCAGCTCTTCGGTCGCCAGTTGGTTGTCGAGCGCAAGGCTTGCGGTCGAAGCCAGCACGCTGCCGCCGGCATCGCGCGCCTCAACGGTAAACGTCGCGTTGACAAAGTCCGTTGAGCCGAGCGGCAGTTCCGCTGCGCCCGACGTTGCGGTCAGGCCGACGGCTGTGTCCGTGGCCGGCGCAATGCCGTCATCGCTGACGGTAATCACGTACTCCGCGAAATCAGGAGTTTGTTCATCGGCATCCCACGCGAACTCGGCCGAGCGCGGTTCGGCACCGGGCGCAACCGTCAGGTTGGAAACCGAGAACGGCACGTCAGTGATTGCCACGTCAACGGCGAAAGTCGGCGACGACGCAGTGCCGTCGCTCGCGATCAGCATCGCGGTGTAGACACCGTCTGCATCGACATCGGTCGGCGCTTCGAAGTCGAGCGCGGTGGCAAGACTGAGCACGCCATCGGGTGTCACGGTGAACAGCGCCGAGTCCGCATCCGTGCCCAACGTGAACGTGACGGCGTCTGCCTCTGGGTCGGTTGCGCTTGCCTGGTACACGACGCCCGTGGCGTTCTCTGCGATGCTGGCGCTCGACGCAGAGTCGATCGCCGGCGCCTCATTTATGTTTTCTACAGCGACCACGACCGCTTGCGACGCCGCTAGCCCGGCCGGATCGGCAACATCGACCGTCAGCTCGTACTGGTTATCGCCGTCGGCGTCCGTGGGCGCCTCAAAGTCCGGCGCAGCGAGAAATACCAGCGCACCGGCGACGTCGAGCTCAAACAAGGCGGCATCAGCCCCGCCAGCGATGCTGTACGTTAGCGTCTGCCCTGGCGCATCGGTCGCCTGGGGCGTATAGCCCGCTGTCAAAGTGTTCTCGGTGACGCTGACCGTGACCGTGCTATCGGCGAACGTCGGTGCGCGATTGGGTGTACTGTCGTTATCGCACGCCGCTAGCAGCGCCGCCGTGCACATAACAGGAATTGAAAGTCTCATTGCAGTCGCTCCAAGCGATTGGTTGGCCCGGCGCGATTACAGCGAAGCGACTATGCGTCCCAAACCCCTAATGCTTGCGGGAAAACAAAGAACTGTGACGGTGTTCCGTCAGTAGCGGCGCAAAGCGAGAACTGCGTCGCCCGATCTGGCAGCGCCCAACTTGCCGACGCGCACAAACCGTTCAATTGAAAGCCCCGCAAATGCGATAACCGGATACAGAAAGAAGACGAAGCTCTTTTAGCGGGCGCAACGATCGCCGCGTCCTCGGTAAAATTATCGTTTCGGCTCGAAAATGCTGAACGGTAAACAACAATGACCGCAGACACTCACGCAGAACGACGGTCCACAGCCCGCATTGCGGGCAGCGCCATGCTGGCAATGTTCTTGGTCGGCATCGCATTCACGGTGATGCTGGCGCCGGGGATCGACATCAACCTCAGCGCCGACATTGAGGCGGTAGCGAAGAACATGCTCGCCGCTGAGCAGGCGGTGCGAGCGAAAGGCTACTTCAGCATTTTCGGGTTTGCGATGGAGGCCGTGTTCGTCATCGGTCTGTATCTGCTGGTGCTGCCAGCGGGACGCTTGCTGGCCATGTGGAGCCTCACAATGAGCCTCGCCGCAGCCGTGCTGTCGTTACTGGGCGCCGTCTTCGACTTGAATGTTGCGCTATTCGCGAGCAGCTCGGCTTTCCAAACGCTGGCCGACGAATCGCAACGGCTGTTGTTGGCTGGCACGCAAGTAACGTCCGATTACACGTCGTTTCACCTCGGCATCGTGATGGGATCCCTCGGCAAACTCGGCTACTTCTGGTTGCTGCTGCGCTCGGGAATGTTCCCGGCCATTCTGGCCGGTTGGGGCGTGTTCGCGTCGATTTTTGTCGCCTTCACGATTGTCGCTCGCGATTTCGTCCCGGCACTGGGGAACGACGGCATAACCATTGCTTTCATGGTGTCGAACATGATCGCCATTGTCGCAAGCGCGCTGTATCTCGTGATCAAAGGCGTGAGGCCGATGGGCGTTGTCGAGAGCCCAGCGCTAGAAGCCTCGGACGCTAAAGCCTAGCGGTTACGGCTGAGCCGTCGGCAATTCGATCGTCCGGATTGGCAACAATGGTCGCGCCGGCAGCGACGCCGTCGAGGATCTCGGCATCGCGACCGTTGCGCTTTCCAACGGTCACCGGCTGTAGTTGTGCTCGGCCATTGAGCACCGCGAACAAGGCCCAGCCGTCACCGCTCCGAAACAGCGCCGTTTGCGGCACAACGACGGCGTCGGACGACTCATAGACGACGACATGAGTCTCAACTTGATAGCCGTGGCCAAGGCCCTGCCACGCGGCCGCGTCGCTGAGCAGATCGATCACAACGTTGACACGTTGCTCCTCGATACCAAGGGCGGAGACTTTGGTGAAACCGAACGGCTCGACCAAACGGACCCGGCCCTCCAGCGGCTGGTCACCGCCCCAACGTTCGATGCGAACGCGCTGACCTGCCTCGATTTGCACCGCGTCGGCGGATTGGTAGTCGGCAACGATCTCGAGACCGGCCGGGTCGCCGATTTCCAGCAGCGCTTCGCCCGGCGTGACTACCCGCTCGCTGCGATTGGGTATCGTTAGCACGCGGCCGGAGATCGGCGCGGTGATCGGTAGACATTCGCAAACCTCGGCCGCCGCTTGTGTGGCTATCGGCGATAACAGCGCCGCCTCGGCCTGCTCCAGCTCGAACAAACGGACCTGCAGTGCCGCGCGCGCGGTATCAAGCGCCGCGCGAGCTGTACGGGCACCGCGGCGGGCGTCGTCCAGAGAGCGCTGCGAGATCGTGCCGTCAACCACGAGCTCGGCGGCGCGCTTCAGCTCCTGTTCTTGAAACTCGAGTTCGGCGCTGGCTTTGTCGACTTCCGCTTGCGCGAGTTGTCGCGCAGACTCCGCCGCTTGCACGGCCGCACGCGCCTGAGCCTCGCTACGTGGATCAAGCAAGACCGGATCGCCCGGCTCGATTAATGCCAGCACCGTGTCGCCGGCAACAACCGTATCTCCTACCTCTGCCTCGATGCGCTGTAGCCGGCCGGCCACCGGTGCGGATAGAACGAAGACATCGTGGATGCGTGTCTCGCCCTCGTTGTCGATCGTTACTTCGAACGCACCGCCGGTCACGTTGATCAGATCAACGGCGGCCGCTCGAGGCCACAACAACACGATGATGGCGAGCAGTATCGCGACAGCAACCGTGCTCCAAACAACCATTCGTTTGTGATTTGCAGTCATCGTTTCACTCCCGGGTCTTCAGCACGCTGATCAGGTCCAATCGCGCAACGCGCTGGCGAACAATCGCCGCCGCCGCAACCGTGGCAAGCAGCGTGATGATGATGGCGAAACCGTAGGTCGATGCGTCGATAACGGTCGGTAGTCGAAACAGCTCGGTATCGAACGCCGTGAGCATCAGATGAGTCAATCCCAGTCCGAGCAGGCAGCCGAGCGGCAGCGCCAGCGTGACTAACGCCGCAAGCTCGGCCAGCAAAATGTAGCTGATCTCGCCACCGGTAAATCCGAGCACTCGCAACGTTGCAAGCTCGCGACCGCGCTCGGAAAGACTAATCCTTGCCGAGTTGTACGCGACGCCGAATCCGAGGATGCACGCGAACCCAGAAAATATGGAGATGAACACACCCATATGCATCGCAATCGTTTCGTTGAACGAGTCGATTCCCGCTTGCTTCACGACAACGGCGGCAACATGCGGTGAGTCCTTCAACTCTTGGAACAGCTCCTGCTCTTCGGCGGGATCGGTGAGCATGCCGATGTACTCGGTTTGCGGGCGCTCGCGCAGCAAGCGATTCAGCGTCGTTATGCTGATGTAGACGGGCATGCCAAGGTATACATCGACAGTTCCGGCCACGTGCACTTGCAACCACGGGCGGCGGCCATCGAGCACGTGCACCCAAATGGAGTCGCCGACGTCGACGCGCAGCTTCTCGGCGATGCGCGTACCGAGTACAACGCCGTTTTCGGGCGGTTGGACCACACGCTGGAGTCGATCATCGAAAATGGGCTGCAGCACGGCCGCATCGGTAACTCCCCACACCGAGCCACGATGAACGATGTTGTCGGCGTGAAAATCAGCGCTGACAACACGCATGGGCTCCGCCGCTAGTACGCCCGGCAAACGGCGCAGATCGTCGAGCACCGTCACTTCTTGCGGGTCAGTCAAACCAACAGTGACGTCCTGACGCTGGACGTCGGTGTAGTAGTGACGCAGCAGATAATCGATCGAATCGTTCCATTGAAACGCCATAACGACGAGCGCCACGCAGCAGGCGGAACCTGCCAATGTCATCGCCGAACGGGTCGGTTGTCGGGCAATGTTGCGCAGAACAATACGGGTCGGCTGGTCCAGCCAGCGCCCGACACGCGTTTCATTGAGCCGACTGTTTTGGTACGCGGGCGGCGTCGGCGGCAGCATCGCCTGGGCCGGTGGCAGCTTAACCGCTCGCATGACGCTGGCTGCCGCGCCGGCAACTGCCGCCAGCGTCGCGAGCCCCGCTGCAAGAACGAACGCAGCGCCACTCGGTCGATAAACGAGGAAGGGGAAGCGATAGCTGATCGCAAAAACTTCGGTGTTGTAGCGGCCCACCGCGCCGCCGGCGACGAAACCGATCACCGTGCCGATCAACGCGATGACAATGACCAGTTTGATGTAATGCCAACCGACCGCAAGGTTTGAGTAACCAAATGCTTTCATGAGACCAATCTGGCTGCGTTCCGTAGCGATCAAACGCGACAACACCATGTTGGTCAGGGCGGCCGAGACCAGCAGGAAGATCGTCGGCAATATGCGCGACATCGTATCGGCCTGATCGATCTCGTTCATGACGAACCAGTTGGAGATCTGATCCGCGCGTTCAATAGCACCAACGCCACCATAGCGCTCGAGCAAACCGTCGAGATCGCGAAGCACGGCAGCAGGGTCGGCGCCGCGTTGCAGCGTCAACGAGACGTTGTTGAAGGCATTGTCGAGATCGAACGCATTTGCCAGTGCTTTGCGGCCCATCCAGAGCACAGCAAAGCGCTCATTGTCTGGCATTAGGCTGCCTGGAGCGATGGTGTAGACGAACTCCGGTGACAACCCGACACCGACAACGGTGAGATCGCGGCGTGTGCCGTTCAGCACGGCGTGAAACGTCGATCCCGGCACAAGCCCGTGGGCCTCAGCAAACGGTTCGCCGATGACGACTTCGTCGAGCCGATTCGGCGCCACAGACCGACCGGCACTTAGCGTGATGCGATTCAAGATCGGTTCGGCGTCCGCCGGGATGGACACGAACTGGCCGGTGATGGGCTCGTCGAAACCGGCCACGTCGAGTGTCGCGTAGCGTACGACACGGGTTTGCACGTGCTGCACGCCGTCAATGGCCGCGATGCGGTCGGCGAGCCGATCGGGTGCACGTGTCAGCGAGGCGAAGACGTGGCCAAACGCATATCGTTCGTAGTAGGCCGCGGTCGTATCCAGCAATGACATCTGAGCCGATCGCGACATCACCAGCACGGCAACGCCGGATGCGATGACCAACGAGATAGCAAGCACCTGACCTTTCAGGTGCCAGAGATCGCGCAGCATTTTGCGATCGAGGGCGCGCATGCCTACCAGTGGAGATCGTCGACCGAGCAGCGGGCCGAGTTGCGCTTTTCATTGACGATTTGCCCATCGGCGAGGGTCAGCACACGATCGGCCATATCGCCGACAACGACGTTGTGCGTGATGACGGCTGTGGTGGTACCGAGATCAGTGTTGACCTGCTCGATGGCTTTCAAAACCAGGTTGCCGGTTGTCGAATCGAGTGCACCGGTGGGCTCATCGCATAGCAAGACTTCGGGACGCTTCGCAATGGCCCGGGCGATGGCGACACGCTGCTGCTCGCCGCCGGACAGCTGCGCAGGAAAATGCTCCATACGCTCTTCGAGCCCGACCAACGCGAGGGCATCGGCTGGCGCCATGGGGTTCTCGGAGATTTCGGTGACGAGCGCGACGTTCTCGAGCGCCGTCAAGCTCGGGATGAGGTTGTAGAACTGGAACACGAAGCCGACGTGGTTCCGTCGATACCGGGTCAGCGCGGCATCGCTGTCGAGCGCCAAGGCATCGCCGCGAAACTCCAAAGAACCTTCGGTCGGCTGATCCAGCCCGCCCAAGATGTTCAGCAACGTCGACTTGCCGGATCCGGAATGACCCAGCAGCACGACGAGCTCACGCTCGGCTAGCGCCAGGTCGACACCGCGCAACGCATGGACCGCAACGTCGCCGCTGCGATAGATCTTGGTCAAACCGCGCGCCTGCAATGTCGTCGCTGCATCCATGCAGCTAGTTGAACCGACAGCTCCAAGTCCGCCAATTCGTAGTTGCCGCAACACCTTAGCGGCCATTTCATCGTTGGGTGACGGAGCCGGCGCCCGGGCTAGTAACGATTCGGTATTACGAATGGCGCCTTGAGCGACACGCGGTCGAGCCCGATCGTGTATAAGCTTGGGACATGAATAAGATGTCGCATATTTCAGTAGCGCTGCTGCTCACGGCCGGGCTGGCGGCCTGCTCGATCGACGAGGCCAGCGATCTTCTCATCGGCACCGCCCATGCCGACGACGACATGACCGCCGAACGACTCGGCGAGCTCGTTTTAGCGGTCGATGAGAAGGCCGAACTCGAAGGCAACAGCTGGTACTTTCGGATCGAAGGTCTGGAAACCTCGGTGGTCTACGACATCGAGGCCGATCGGATGCGCATCATCATTCCGATCGTGCCTACCGACGATCTCGAGCCAGACATTTTGATGCGCATGCTTCAGGCCAACTACGACTCCGCGCTGGATGCACGCTACGCAGTCGCCAACGGCATGGTCTGGGGCACCTTTATCCACCCGCTGAGTACGCTTAGCGACGAGGAGTTCCTGGTTGGCCTAGCGCAGACCGCCAATGTCGTTATTACCTTCGGTGGTACCTACACGTCGGGCATGTTCTTGTTTGGCGGCGGTGATAGCAGCGAGATCGAACGACAACAGCTCATCGAGGAGCTGAAGAAGAAGCAGCGTACTTGACCCACCTGAAAGCCGTGACATTCGCCGCATTTGGTCGATAGGTAGATGCCGCAGCAGCGTGCGGCCTGCGCGAATTCAAACCCTAACATCGTGCCTGCACACTGGTTCTCGTGTTCTCAACCGCACGGCGATCCGAATGTCTGCGTTAAAAAGAATTCTCTGCGTCCTCGACCCACACATTGAAACGCAGCGCGCGCTCGAACGCGCCGAGCTGCTCGCGGCAAACCTCGACGCCGATCTCGATTTATTGGTCTCCGTCAAAGAACCCACCCATAACCCACACATCGATTCGCTGCAGATCGCTCTCGAGCAATACAAGGCCGATGTCGCAAACGCCATTGGCAAGAGCTTGGAAGGCCGCGCCAAGGTGTTGCGGGCTCGGGACATCAGAGTGACGACGCTGTTCACCTGGCATCGCTCGCTCGCTGAGAACATCCTGCAAACTGCCCAGGATCAAGAGTGCGACCTGATCATCAAGGACACGCACTATCATTCGGCTGTTCAGCGTGCGCTGTACACTGATACCGATCGCCACCTGCTGCGCTCGTCGCCGATACCCGTCTGGCTGGTCCGTGTTGGCAATGACTTCAACGACGGCGGCCGCATTATCGGCTGTGTCGATCCCATGCAGCGCGACGACAAAGATGGCGAGGTCGCAGCGAACGTACTGACGACAGGCGCCGCTATCGCACATGCGCTTAACGGTTCACTGCATGCTTTGTACGTGCATCAGCCGCTGATTGAGGTCAGCAAACTTGCTGAGTGGGCTGTTGGGCCGCGGCCCATTGAGGGCGATGCGCTGACCGACGCCATCTCGACGGAGTGCCAGGACAAACTGGCCGTACTGGGACGCAAGCATGGGCTCGATCAGAACGCGACCCACTTTGCACTGGGCAGCATTGCCGACGTGCTGCCCGGCAAGCTCACCGAGCTTGCCGGCGCATTGGCCGTGCTCGGTCGCTCACGACCGAAGAGCGTCGATAAGGCGATTCTCGGTTCAACGGCCGAGCGCATTCTCGATCACGCACCGTGTGACATTTTGCTGCTGCCGACTTTGGACTAGCCGCGCGCTAGCGTCTGAATCGCTTTCGCTCGCCGGAACGGTCACTCACGGCTTGGCTGCCGCGCTTGTTTTCACAAGACAGACAGCGCAGCGCCCACGGTACTGACTCGAGTCGCTTTATTTCGATCTCACAGCCGCAGTCGCTGCACTGTCCATAGGTACCGGCCTCGATGCGCTGCAGCGCAAGGTTAATCCGGCCCAACTCCTCAATCGCTTCTCGACTGAGTTCGTTTAACACGTCGGCGTTTTCCAGCTCAATGCCCTGATCGGAGAAGTCGGGGCTGAGCCGATTGCCGATATCAGCACGAATCGCGTTGACTCGACTGTGCAGCTCGATGCGTTTATCGAGCAGCACATCCATCAGATGCCGAAGCTCATCGCGACTGATCGGGGCGGACACCGCACGTACCTCGTAAGAATTATTGTTATTTAACGTCGATGTTGATCGACTCGGGCGCGGTTGGTTCGCGCTTGGGCAGCGTTACCATCAGCACGCCGTCACGGTAATTGGCCGAGATGGCCGTACCGTCGACGTTCTTCGGCAGCGTAAAGGCTCGAAAGAACGAGCCATACAGCGACTCGGTCCGGTGTTGCTTCTCGTCCTTGGCGCTTTTCTCGTAGCGTCGTTCACCCTCGATGCGCAGCACACCCTCGTCGACCGAGACTTTGATATCGTCGCGTTTTACGTCGGGCAAAACGGCTTTGACGATGAACGCATCGTCGCTTTCGACAATGTCCGATGTCGGACGCCAGGTGAGGTTGGCACCTTCAATCGCCGTGCCGTCCTCCGTGCTGCCCGGACGCGATATCAATGACCGATAGCCGGACAGAAAATCGTCGAGCTCGCGGAAGGGAGTCCACTGTGTCAGATTCATAACTGTCTCCTTAAAACCGCCGGCACTTGCCGGCAAATAAAGCGTATCGAGCACGACGCGCACACCCCACTCGTAGTGTCTGCAGCGCTGCTGCGGGGACTACGTATTGACCGTCACACGCCCACGAAACACAGTTCGCCCACGTTCTCGGTTGACCGCGCATGTCCCTGGCCTCCCTAGATCCCGCTGAACTTTCTGCCCTCGTCAAGAACGCGCTGGATGCGATCATCAGCATTGACGACGGCGGCAAGATTCGTTTCTTGAATCCGGCGGCTGAGAAGCTCTTTCAGTATTCCGCCGACGAATTACTCGGCAAATCGGTTAACGCGCTGATGCGCGACGACGATGCCGCGTCGCATGACACCTTTCTGGACCGCTATCTTGCGACCGGGCAGCGCTCGATCATCGGCGTCGGTCGGGCGGTGCATTGCCGGCGCAAAGACGGCTCCGACTTCATCGCGCACATCTGGATCACCGAGTACGACGCGGCGGACGGCAAGCGTTTCACGGCGGTGCTGCATGACCTGAGCGACCGGATGCGGATCATCGACGAGCTCGCCCGGATCCGTGAGGAGCTGATGCTGACGGTCGAGAATGCGCCCATTGGTATCGTCACACTCGACATTCAAGGCCGGGTGCTGTCAATGAACCGTTGGGCAGCGCGCAGCACGGGCTACGATCGTTTGGAGCTACTCGGCCAGGACGCGCTGAGCTTTATGCATGTCGACGACCAACAGCACATTCGGCGCTCCATGCGCGCCCTGCTGACCCGGCGCATCGATCACAGTATCAGCACGCACCAAATGCGCGCGGTCAATCGCGATTACCTGCCGGTACAGCTGTATATCGCGGTCGCCCACGACAAGCAGGGCCGACCGCGACAGCTGATTTGCATGTTTGAGGACCTGACGCGGCAGCGAACGGCCGAGGCCGAACTGCAAATCCAGCGCGAGCGGCTAGCGCACATCGCACGAATCGACACGATGGGCGAGATGGCGGTGGGACTCGCGCACGAATTGAACCAACCACTGGCAGCAATCACCACGTACACACACGCAGCAAAACGGATGTTCAGCGACGCGCTGGACGACATGCCCGAGCTCGGCGAGACCTGCGACAAAATTGCCGACCAAGCCCGCCGCGCGAGCAACATCATTGAGAAACTGCGCGCGCTGACCCGACGCCAGGCGACCGAACGTCAGCGGGTTGCGATACCAACGTTGGTTGAGAATCTGAAGTCGCTGCTCGATATCGACTCACGGCACACCGGTGTTCGGATCGCAACCGAGCTCGATGCCGTACCCATGGTCCTCGCCGATCCCGTGCAAATCGAACAGGTCATTCTCAACTTCACCCGCAATGCGGTCGACGCGGTACGCGATCTCGACGAGGAGCGCAAAACCGTCACCCTTCGCACGTACACCGACGACAATGGCGATGCCTGCTTGAGTGTCGTCGACCGTGGCGATGGTGTCGGCGCACAGAGTCGCGCGCGCCTGTTCGATGCATTTTTCACCACCAAACCGGAAGGTATGGGCATGGGGCTGACGATCTCGCGCACGCTCATCCACGCACATCACGGCGAAATCGGCTATCGTGACAATCCCGACGGGGGTGCGGAATTTTGGTTCACGTTGCCGAGCGCGGAGGACCGTCATGGCGACAGCAAATAGTGGCGTTGCCGACGCCATCGTCAACATAGTTGACGACGACGAAGCCGTTCGTGACGCCATTCGGCTGCTGCTCGGCTCAATCGGCCTGCGGGTGCGCTGTTTTCCAGACGCGCAGAGCTTTCTCGACCAGTACGATTCGAGCGAGCTCGGCTGTATCGTGCTCGACATACGAATGCCCGGGATGAGCGGCTTGCGGTTGCAGGAGCTGCTCAATGAGCGCGGCTGCTCGCAACCGATCATTTTCATTACCGGGCACGGCGATATCCCGATGGCCGTGCAGGCCATGCGCAGCGGCGCGGCAGATTTCATCCAGAAACCGTTTCGCGATCAGGACCTCATCGACTGTATTCACGAAGCGCTGAATTCGGCGCGCGCGGTCCGGGCGTCGCTCGAAGACACGCGCCTACTCAGACAGCGATTTGACTCACTCACCGATCGCGAGCGAGACGTGTTTGAACGCGTCGCCAAGGGCCTTGCCAACAAACAAATCGCTCACGAGCTCGGCGTCAGTCAGCGCACCGTCGAAATCCATCGCGCCCACGTCATGGAAAAACTCGGCGCTCGCAATCTAGCGCAACTCGTGCGCTGCCACGTGAGATTGGCGGAACCGGCGTAACTGCGGACCCTACGGAGAACCCTGCGGTAACTTCGGATAGGCACCGTCATTGCGGCACACCATATTGAGACCGTTATTGGTTCAATAAGGCGGGACGCTGCGTCATGCGCATCTTGATGGTTCCAGTGGCCAATCGGCCCGAGTGTGTCGCAGCAATGCGCACGACGTTCAATCTAGCCAGGCGTCTTGGCGCTTGCATCCAGGCCTGCCATGTCCGGCCACATCGCTATTCGGCGGTGGTGCTGCCGCCGGAAGCGGCCTTTGCGCTGTCGGATCAGGCTGTGCAAGAAGCAGCCGACCGCGCCGAGGAATCTGCCAAGCAAGCGGCCAACGAGGCCCGACAAATGGTTGACGACATGGCCAACGACGCGGGCTTCTCGGTCGTGCGTCGAATTCGCGGCAGCACCGATGACGGTGTGGTCTGGTCTGAACAGGTCGGCGACCCACAGCACCTGATGCGTGTGATCGGGCCATTCTCGGACCTGCTCGTCGTGTCGCGCCCGAGCAATAAGCGCAGCTACAAGGCACGGCAGTTTCTTGAGGCGGCGCTGTTGGATTCATCCCGACCCGTTCTAGTGCTGCCGCCGCGCGGTGCCCGGAGCGTCGGCGAACGCGTGGTCATAGCGTGGGACCGTACGCACAACGCTATGCTCGCAGTCATCGCAGCGATGCCGATCCTGCAGAAGGCAGAATCGGTGACAGTCCTGACCAGCGGTCATGGCAAAGAGGACGGCCCGAAAGCGTCGCGACTGGTCGCCTATTTGAGTGCCTGGGGCATCGACGCTGAACACGTTCAAACGCGCGGCGCTCGCGCTAATCCCGTCAAGGATATTGACGCGACCTGCGAGAAAGCGAAAGCCGATCTGCTGGTAATGGGCAGCTACAGCCGCAGTCGACTGCGCGAGCGAATTTTCGGCGGTGTGACCGAGCACATGCTGAACAACACCAAGCGACCCATTCTCACGATCCACAACGGCTAGGCGATTAACACTCGACTCAATAGCGATTGGACGGCCGCGGTGGCCCAGACAAAGCGATCAAGTAGAACCGTGCAAGCGTCCTTGCTCGATTGGAGGAGAACCTTATGACCACATTTAACCCATACCGGTGCATCGGCATCGCGCTGCTGCTCGGCGCGATAGGAATGGCCGGGTGCGTTCAAGAGCCGTATCAGAGCCGGGGCTTTGCACTCCCGGACGGCGACGAGGACATGGGCCGCATGGCGTTTATTGCGACCGGCTGCCACGGTTGTCACACCGTGACCGGCATCGATCTTCCCGAGCCGATACACGAGGGTCCCGTTTCGGTTCAGCTGGGCGGCGAAGTCACGCGCATCAAGAGCTACGGCGAACTGGTAACCTCCGTGATCAATCCGTCGCACAAGCTCATTGCTGGCTATGCGCGCGACGACGTCACGGCAGAAGAAGGCGAGTCACTGATGCCGGACTTCAACACGCGCATCAGCGTGCAGGATTTAATCGACATTGTGGCCTTTCTGTCGCCACGCTACGAAGTGGTACCGCCGGAATCGAAGTTCCCGATGTATCACTATTAAGGAGTAGCGACGGATAGCCGGGTTCGGACTCAGGATACGATGGACGTGTCGGGCACCCGCCGGCTCGATGGCTCCTCCGCCCACCCGGCAACGATCCAGAAAATTGGCGGCGCGACTAGAACTGGACGATCGCGCCGCCGTCTACATTCAGACCGACACCGGAAACGAAACGAGATTCCTCCGCCGCTAGAAACAGCGCCGCCGTTGCAACTTCTTCCGCTTCCCCAAGACGTCCGATCGGCGCTTTCTCTTCCCAGTACTTTTTAAAGTCCGGGTCGTCCATGAACGGTTCCGACATCTTGGTGACGATCGAGCCCGGCTGCAGATAGTTGACCGTTATGCCAAAGCGGCCAAGGTCAACGGCCATGCCTTTGGTCAGTCCGGCGACGGCATGTTTAGAGGTACCGTAGATCGCAAGGTCGGGGCCAGCGACATCGGACATGATGGAACCGAGATTGATGATGCGCCCGCGACCGCTTTGTTTGAGATGCGGTACCGCGTGGCGTGAGATTCGGAACAGCGCGCGAACGTTGACCGCCATGATGCGATCAAATTGCTCGTCGGTCAGCGCTTCGAACGGACCTGCGACGACAATCCCAGCGTTGTTGACCAGGATGTCCAGTTGCCCGAACGACGATATGGCCGTATCGATCAACCGAGCCGGCGCGTCATCGTCCGCAACGTCGACGATAACGGTTTCCAGATGCTCGTTTTCGGTGAACGCGTTCCCGAGATCGTCCGCACTGATGTCGCTGGCGACCACGCGAGCGCCATGGTCGAGAAATACGTTTGCAATGGCGCGACCGATGCCGTTCGCGGCGCCGGTGACGACTGCGACGGTACCGGTGAGGTCAAACATCGTGATGGGACTGACCGCACGGCAGCGCCGTGCGGTCGGCCCTAAGCCTTACTGATCGCCGAACCGATAGCCGATTTCGACACCCCAAGTGCGCGGCGGACCGTAGTTTGAAAACGTCCATAGCGTACCCACCGACTGCGAGGCGGTTTTGTAGCGATCGTCCGACAGGTTCTTGCCGAAAGCCGACAAATACAGGTTGTCGTTGGCGTCCGTCCACGTGATCGATGCATTGGTGATCGTGCGTTCTTCGAGAATCGTATCGAACGCCTGACCGACATCGTCTGCGTAGTAGTAAACGTTCTCGTCTTCGTACAAGAAGTTGGCGTTCAGCCGCAGTCGACCCGCATCGCCGCCAAGATCGCGCTCGTACGTGAGATCGATACCGCCCGTGATATCCGGCGAGCGGACCACGTCACGACCCGAAAAGTCTTCAATGACGCCATCGAGGTTTCGATCGAGAACGAATTCGTTGTACTCGGTATCCAGCGTGCCGATATTGGCACGCAGCGTAAGGTTGTCGGTCAACAGCGCCGTCAGCTCGAGCTCCAAGCCGGACGCATCGACGTCGGCGGCATTGAAGGTGCGAGTTTCCTGAAACGCCGTGCCTGGCACCTGCACAACGGTGCTGCGCTGGAAGTCTTCGTAGTTGACGAAGAAATACGTCGCGTTGAATCGAACCCGATCGTTCAGCAAATTGGTTTTGACGCCGATTTCATAGCTATCGGCGAATTCAGGGTCGTACGAGGCCAGCGGGAAGTTGGCGAAACCACCGGACCCGGCCTGATCGTTGTAACCGCCGCTTTTGAAGCCGCGCGATGCGGTGAAGTAGCTGTAGACGTTGTCGTTGAACGTGTACGACGCCGTCACGGTGTAAGTCGGCTCACTCCACGAATCCGAATCGCTTTGGACGCTGCCAGCCGCGAGCGAGAAGTCCTGACCGTCGAGCGGGTTACCGCTAAAGCCGTTTGGGAAAATGGCGACGACCGGCAAACCTTCCCGCGCGGTGTAGTCTTTTTCCTCGTCAGTGAAGCGTGCGCCCACGCCGATCTGGAACTGATCGGTGACGTCGAACGTCAGGTTCGCGAATGCCGCAATCGCCGTTGCGTCCTGCTTGTTACAAAGCAGCAGCGGGTTGTCGTTATCGAGCACGCCTGGCACGCCGGTGCCGAAGAACTCGACCAGACCTAGCTGCTGCAGCACGCAGAACTCGGCGTCGTTGGTTTGATAGAACGCGCCGGCTACGTAGTTGAACGAACCGTCGAAATCCGATGCGATGCGACCTTCGATCTGGAACGTGTCGCGGTCGTCGTCGCGGGTAGCCGCAAAGAAACTCTCGTACGGCGTACCGAGATATTCGTTCGGCAGACGCGACTCTTGGTTGCGATGGCCGATGACGCCGTAGACCGTGTGGTTTTCTAGACCCCACTCGAGGTTGAGGTAGGCGCCGAAGACGTCGACTTCCTGATCGTCATTCAAACCGACGATCGACGACTGGTGAATACCGGCCTGCTCAATCGGGTCGCCGCTAGTGACGCCCGGAAAGCCGAACAAGCCAGCAATTTGACCGGATGCCGGATCGGTGTCGTTGATGACCGGCACCGGTTCGCTGCGGTCGCGAATGAATTCGAGCTGACCAAGGATGTTGAAGTTGTCGGACGGCTCCCACAGCAACTTCGCACGGGCGGACAGGACGTCTTTGCCGCCGAGTTCGCGGCCATCGCCGACCACTGTTGTACCGTCGGCGGCCGCGGCGTCGCCAAATGCGGCGCCGAACGCGTCGGTCGGGGTGTCGACTTTGCCGTTTTCGTAATAGCCGTCCGAGTTCTGATAAATCGCGGCGAGACGAAAACCGAGCGTGTCGGAAAACGGCAGGTTCAACGCAAAGCGTGTGTTTGATGTCGAGAACGAGCCGTACTGCAGGCTGATGTCTGCGTATGTACCGGCATCGAGCTCCGGTCGCTTAGTCCTGACAACGATGGCGCCGGCCGTAGTGTTTTTACCGAACAGCGTGCCCTGCGGTCCGCGCAGCACTTCGATGGTCTCGACATCGAACGGCTCTAAGAGCTGGGTCTGCACGTGCGGGATGACGAAGTCATCGACGATGACACCGACCTTCGGATCGAAGTAAACGATGATGTCGGTTTCGGCTGCACCGCGCATGGCGAACGACGCGGCGTTAAAGCCAGTCACTGTGGCAGCGGAGAAGTTCGGCACGTATAGCGCGACTTCGCCGATGTCTTGAGCGAACAGCTTGTTGAAATCTTCGGCGCTGACCGCCGATACGGCGACCGGCGTGGTTTGGATGTCGGTCTCGGCGCGACGTGTCGCCGTTACGACGATTTCATCGAGACTGGCTTGGGCGATGGCGGATGTCGAGGCGACGCAGCCCGTCAGAGCGGCCACCAGCGGGGCGCCCGGCAGTTTGATTCCCATTAAGTGTCTCCCCCCTTTTGGAAACCTTGCAGGTTCAGCGAATACTCAGCGATGCCGAGAAAAAAATCAAGCCTGACTGTTTTTTTTCATGCCGCGCTTTCGCTTGTTTTCAGCGGTTCGAAAGACGTTCACCGCCCCAATCGCGGGCGGAAGCCCGCTCCTACATCACGGATTAGCGCAGCGACAAACGAAGATGTAGGAGCGCCTTTCTAGGCGCGATCTGAAGGGTCGGAACAGATCGCAGACACCCGATCGCGGGCAGAAGCCCGCTCCTACATCACGGATCAGCGCAGCGACAAACGAAGATGTAGGAGCGCCTTTCTAGGCGCGATCGTAAGGGTCGGAACAGATCGCAGACACCCGATCGCGGGCGGAAGCCCGCTCCTACATCACGGATCAGCGCAGCGACAAACGAAGATGTAGGAGCGCCTTTCTAGGCGCGATCCGCATAGTCGAAACAGATCGCAAACACCTGATCGCGGGCAGAAGCCCGCTCCTACATCACGGATCAACGCAGCGACAAACGAAGATGTAGGAGCGCCTTTCTAGGCGCGATCTAAAGGGTCGGCACCGATCGCAAAATCCCTATCGCGCGCGGAAGCCCGCTCCTACATCGGGGTTCACCGCCGCGACAAACGAAGATGTAGGAGCGCCTTTCTAGGCGCGATCGTAAGGGTCGGAACAGGTCGCAGACACCTGATCGCGGGCAGAAGCACGCTCCTACATCACGGATTAGCGCAGCGACAAACGAAGATGTAGGAGCGCCCTTCCGGGCGCGATCAAGCGCTTCGACTAACCGCCATGCGTAGCGCGCAGACTGCTATCGCTTATCGAAAACTGCAGTACGGCTCTTTTTCGACCAGGTCCAGCACGAACGATAACTTCGCGAATCCGGTAACGAACGCACCGACAACGCCGAGCTCGCAAATCTCCGCGTCGCTGAAATGCGCTTGCAGGCGTTCGTAGTCGGCAGCGGCCAGTGTGCGATCGGCATTCGACATCGAGATCAATTCGGCGTAATCGAGTACCGCCTTCTCGGCATCGCTGAACGGGCCATTGCCGTGATCATCGATGGCATCGACCTGCGCCTGACTGATCCCCGCCTCGAGGGCACCCGGCACATTTTGCTTATTGCAGGTCCGGCAACCGTGCAAACGAGAGAGCTTCAAGCGCAGCAGTTGTTTGTAGTGTTGCGCAACACGACCGCCGAAAAATATGCGTCCGTAAAAGTCTTCCATGACGAAACTCAACAGCTCGGGTGTGTTGGCAAACACCTCTACGAAGCCGGGTTCACCGGTGAGGTCATTCAACGTCGACCAAGCTTGACGCTGTACGTCCGTCATTTGATCGAGTGGCATGCGCGCGAGATGCGTGTTGGACATGACTTCGAGGCCTCATCTGAGCTGACGGGATCCAATGCTACTATCCGGCGGTCCCATGTGCTGACCCCTGGGGGGGCCATGCCCAATCAGCGATCGTTTGCTGCGCTGCGACCGGTGTTCGTAGCCAGCCTAATATTCGGGTGCGCCGAACAACAAGTCCCGCCAGCGACCGAGAGCGAACTCGACGACCCCGAGATTCGCGCCCAACTGCAGGGCTCCAGTGGCGGTGGTGCTGAGCATCCCGGTGCGGCGTTGTACGAAGCCCATTGCGCGACGTGCCACAACACCGGACTCGCGCGCGCGCCAGCCCTGAACATTCTGCAGCTATTGTCGCCCGATGCCATCTTGACGTCGCTCGAATCGGGCGTCATGCGGCAACAAGCGTCGATGCTCGACGAACAACAGCGGCGCGATGTGGTGAGTTTTCTCGTCGGTGAGCCAGACACGACGCCGGCGCCGCTCGTTATGTGCGAGCCGGGCGCCAGCCCGTTTCGTCGCGCGGAACTGCCGACCGCCAGCGGCTGGGGCCAACGTCACGACAACACGCGGTTAGTTAGCGCGACCACCGCCGGACTCACCGCCAGCGATCTCGCGTCACTCGAGATCCGCTGGGTATTCGACTACCCCGGTGCGTCGCGCGCCCGCTCACAACCGAGCCTTGCCGGCGGCGCCGTGCACGTTGGCAGTCAAAGCGGCACGGTCTACGCGCTCGACCGGCACACTGGCTGTGTCCGCTGGACATACGAAGCGGGTGCCGAGGTTCGCACGGGCCTGACCATCCCTGCATGGAACGACAGCGACACGCCAGTGGCCTATTTCGCCGACGTTCTGGCGCGCACGCACGCCATCGACCTCGAAACGGGCGCTGGCATTTGGAAAACCAAAGTCGACGAACACCCGAACGCGACGGCGACCGGCCAACCGGTGTACTTCGACGGGCTCGTCATGCAGCCGATCTCATCGCTCGAAGTGGTACCGGCGGCCGACCCCAACTATTCGTGTTGTTCGTTCCGCGGTGCCATCGCCACGCTCGACGCGGCTACCGGCGAGATGCTGCGCAAGACCCACACGATTCCGGAACCGCCCGCGCAAGTGGCAACGAACAACGTGGGCGTCGCCGTCTTGGCACCGTCCGGCGCACCGGTCTGGAATTCGCCGACGGTCGACACCGAGCGTCGCCGGCTGTACTTCGGTACCGGCGAGAACTACTCATCGCCCGCCGACGGCAACTCCGATGCGATCATCGCGATGGACATCGATTCAGGCGATATCGTCTGGGTAACGCAAACGACGCCTCGCGATGCATGGAATGTCGCTTGTATGGAGTTCATCGAGAACAAGACGAACTGTCCGGAAGAAGAAGGCCCGGACCTCGATTTCGGCGCGCCGCCGATGCTGGTTCGCGCTGACGATCGCGAGGTGCTCGTCGCCGGTCAGAAGTCCGGTGAGATTTTTGGCCTGAGCGTCGAGAGCGGCGAGATTCTATGGCGGCGCCAGGTCGGTCGCGGCGGCGTGCAAGGCGGCATGCACTTTGGCATGGCGGCGGAAGGCGAACTGGTGTACGTGCCGATCTCCGATTACAGCGATGAGCAATGGCCGGCCGCCGACGCCAAACCTGGCGTGTACGGCCTCGACGCATTCACCGGTGAGTTGCTGTGGAGTCAGCCGGCGGACGACGTGTGCGGCGACCGGGTCGACTGTGATCCCGGTGTTTCTGCGGCAGTAACGGCCATCGATGGCGCGGTGCTGGCCGGGCACATGGACGGCAGGCTGAGAGCGTACGCGCGCGATGACGGCGCTGTGCTCTGGAGCGTCGACACCGACCGCGAGTTCACCGCCTTATCGGGCCGAACCGCTCGCGGCGGTTCGTTTGGTGGCGGAGCTGCACCGGTGGCGTTTGACGGCATGCTGTACGCGAACTCGGGCTACGGTCTTTATTTCCATCGCCCGGGCAATGTGCTGATCGCGTGGGGGCTGCCAGAACCGGCTGACAATTAGCACGTGTCGTTTTAATCGCGGGCAGAAGCCCGCTCCTACATCGGGGTTTCCCGCCGCGATAGACGAAGATATGGGCCCGCCCTTCCGGGCGCGATGATCGCGGGCAGAGGCCCGCGCCTACATCGGGGTTTATCGCCACAACTATCGAAGAGGTAGGAGCGCCCTTCCGGGCGCGCTGATCGCGGGCAGAGGCCGCGCCCAAATCGGGGTTTATCGCCACAGCTATCGAAGATGTAGGAGCGCCTTTCTAGGCGCGATCTGCATAGTCGGAACAGATCGCAAACACCTGATCGCGGGCAGAAGCCGGCGCCCACATCAGGGTTTCCCGCCACAGCGATCGAAGATGTAGCAGCGCCCTTCCGGGCGCGATGATCGCCTTCAGAGGCCCGCGCCCAAATCGAGGTTTATCGCCACAGCTATCGGAGATGTAGGAGCGCCCTTCCGGGCGCGATGATCGCGGGCAGAGGGTCGCGCCCACATCAGGGTTTCCCGCCACAGCTATCGAAGATGTAGCAGCGCCCTTCCGGGCGCGATGATCGCGGGCAGAAGCCCGCTCCTACATCGAGGTTTCAAGCCGCGGCAAACGGAGATGCAGCAGCGCCCTTCCGGGCGCGATGATCGCCGGCAGAGGGTCGCGCCCACATCAGGGTTTCCCGCCACAGCGATCGAAGATGTAGGAGCGCCCTTCCGGGCGCGATGATCGCCGGCAGAGGGTCGCGCCCACATCAGGGTTTATCGCCACAGCTATCGAAGATGTAGGAGCGCCCTTCCGGGCGCGATGATCGCGGGCAGAGGCCGCGCCCACATCGGGATTTCCCGCCGCGATAAACGAAGATGTAGGAGCGCCCTTCCGGGCGCGATGATCGCAACCGCGAAACCCGCAATGATCTTCAGCGATCAATCGCGCGGCAGCAGCGCGCGGATTTGCTCTTCGAGAAACGTCAGCAACTCTTCTTCCGAACTGGCGCGTGGGTGCATCAGTCGACTAATCGCGATGCCTTCCATCAAGGTCTGACTCAGTGACAGCGCGAGATTGAACGCGCCGGAATCGGACTGCCACTCGGGAAACATCTCCTCGGCGACGGCATACCATTCATCGTCAAACTTCTTTTGCGCTGGAATCAAGATCTCGCGCAACTCGTCGTCGTGACGAGCCGCTACCGACAGTTCGAAGAACGCAACAAACAGCGGGTGATTGACGTGCTTCCAGTAGGCAGCCACGGCCTGGCGCACCCGATCGCCGTGCTCGGGCAGGTCGATCGACGATTTTTGAAAAGCGCGCTTGCGTTTCTCGTACAGGTAATCGACCGTCGCTTTGATGATGTCGATCTTGGACGGGAAGTGATGCAGCGTCGCACCGCGTGACAAGCCCGCCTCGTTGGCAATCATCATTGTCGTCGTATTGGCGTAGCCAATCTTGACGATGCAACGCACGGCAGCGTCCAGGATTTGCTGTCGCGTACTCGAGCTCTTGTACGCTTGCCAACCTTGCTCGCCGGGGCCGCTGGGACGCGATTTACTGGTTTTCTTTGTGCCTGCCATCGATTGATTACTGAGCGCAACGCTCGTAACCGAGCCGTGTGCCGGTTGCGAACTGCCGGCGAGGGTATCATGATCGTCGGCGGTTTTTGTTTGGCAAGCTTAAGGAGAAATGTCGGATGACGGGTCGACTCGCCGGAAAAACAGCGCTGGTTACCGGAGCTTCCTCTGGACTCGGCAAGGCTGACGCATGGGCATTGGCCGAGGAAGGCGCGGCGGTCGTGCTAACGGACATCGACGATGCCGGCGAGGCTATCGCGACGGAAATTGCCGAGAAAACCGGGGCTAGAACCGCATTCCTCCACCAGGACGTTGCCGACGAAAACCGCTGGGGCGAAGTGATGGATGCGATCAAAAAAGACTTCGGCGGGCTCAACATACTGGTCAACAACGCTGGCATCGTCATCGTTGCGACCCCGGAATCAACGACGCTCGAGCAATTTCGCAAGGCCAATGCCGTGATGAGCGAGAGCGTTTTCCTTGGCTGCCGAGCCGCTATTCCTCTAATGAAAGAATCCGGCGGCGGCTCGATCGTCAACATGTCGTCGGTCGCCTCACATCTTGGATACCCAGTGTTTTTCGCGTACACGGCGGCAAAAGGTGCCGTTCGTGCGATGACCAAGTCGATCGCCGTGCATTGCCAAATGAATGGCTACAACATTCGCTGCAACTCGGTGCACCCGAGCTCGATCCAGACACCGATGATTGCGCAGGCCCATGCCGAGCTTGGCATCGACCCCGCGGCTGCCGGTGACGATCCGATCGGTATCGGTGACCCGGCCGACGTGGCAAACCTTGTCGTCTTCCTTGCCAGCGACGAATCGCGCTTTATTAACGGCAGTGAGATCACGATCGATAACTGCCTGACTATTCAGTAATAACCTGCCAACGTCCCTACCCCGACTATGCGAGAGCAATCGACGGTCCCAAGCGCCGGGAAACGTGCGAAACGGTCATCCCTGCCCGACGTTGACGATGGGTGTCGTTTTGGAGGGGTTAGTCCGGCGCGATGTCGAAATGCAGCACGTCCTCGCGTTGTCCGAGCTTCGAATACAGCGATATGGCCGGATCGTCACCGTAGTCTGCCTGCACGAATATCACCCATGCACCGTTCTCGCGAGCGATTGGCTTTAGCGCATCGATGAGCGCCGTCGCTACGCCGCAGCGCCGATAGCGTTCGTCGACGGCGAGGTCATAGATATATACCTCGCTGCGCGCTTGCTCGAACTTCGGCAACACGTAAGCGGCCAATCCACCAATGAGTCGTTCTTCGCTCGTTGCGGTCAGCGCAATGAAGTGAGCGTTGCCGAGCAATTCGCACAGATAGGTGCGATCAGGCCGCTTGCCAACGTAGTTGGCGTCGTCGTCGAAAGCCGTCGCAAACAAATCGAGCATCGCGTGCATTGCGTCACTGTCGTCCGGTGACAGACGGCAAACGTCGATCGGCGAGTCAGACACAATCAGTCCGGCTGCGGAGAATCGACCGCATTGGCGCGACCGAATAACAAACGTCGGGCAACATAGAGCAGATGACAAGCGCATCCTAATGGCAACAGCGCCAACAGTAGCAATGCCTCGTCCGTCGTAGACCATAAGTTGGCGAGAAGCCAAATAAGCGGCACCATCCCTGCGGCGATGCCGACGAAAACGAGCGCCCGCAAACGCAAATTGCTGCGGTCGGTAAGCAGCGCCCAGAGCACATAGATCAACGCGGTGACCCCAGCGGCGCCGGCGAGTAAGAAGCCGGCAAACATTGCCTCATCTTTCACCCATCCGCTCGAATCGAAGAAGATCAGCACGCCCAATAGCCAGTAGAAGGCAATCGGTCCAAAGCAAATCAATACTTCGATGATGAGCAGTATTTTTTGCCAAAGCTTCATGCCTTCGAGTGCGCGGTCGACTAAGCGACCGTTCCGTCAGCGCGCATGTCGATAATCTCGGCGCTGGAGAAGCCGAGTTCAGCGAGCACTTGATCGGTATGCTCTCCGGCAGTCGGTGGACGGCCGCGAATACCGGTGTCACTGACCGACAAGCGAACGGGCATATCAGCAACTGGCGCCGGGCTCGACAGCCCAGGGTACTCAACCTTGCCAAGCACACCGAGCGCCTGCGTTTGCGCGTGATCGAGCGCCTGCTGGATCGATAGCACGGGTCCAGACGGCACGCCCGCCGCGGCCAATTGCTCTAGCGCAGCGGCACTCGTTCGCGCCGCGCACCACTTCGCCATCGGCTCACACAATGCATCGCGATGATCGCCGCGCAGTTGGTCGTTCGCGAAACGCGGATCCGTTTCGAACTCCGGTTTCTCGACGAGCGCACACCAACGCTTGAAGATGGCGTCGCCGGGACAATGCACGAGCACGTGACCGTCTTCGGTAGCAAAGACGTCCGATGGCGCAGACGTTTGCACGCGATTTCCTGTCGGTTGTCGATCGACCTTGGCGACACTCTGCTCAATCAAATGCGAATTGAAAACGGCGAGCGCGCTTGCCAACAGCGCGGCGCTTACTTCCTGGCCTTGGCCGCTGCGATCTCGCTCGCGCAGTGCCGCCATAACGGCAAACGCGGTTAGTACGGCGGTGGTGTAGTCAACATAGGGTGCTGCCGCTTTCGCCGGTTTGCCCGGATCGCCGGTCATGAACATTGCTCCGGACATCGCTTGGCCAACGCCGTCGAATCCGCCTTGCGCGGCCAACGGTCCTTCGGTACCGAAAGCACTGACGTTGGCGAGAATGATGTCAGGCTTGGTTTCACACAACGTTGCGTAGTCGAAACCGAGCCGCCGTTGTATCGCCGGCGGAAAATTGCTGACCACAACGTCCGCGCTACGCAGCAAGCGCGAGCGCACCTCATCGCCCGCCGAACTGCCGAGCTTTAGGCAGACGCTGCGCTTATTGCAACCGGTCTGCAGAAACACCGCGCCTGACCCATCGTCGGCAAGCGGCGCAATCCAGCGGTCGTCGCCGCCGCCGGGACGCTCGATCCGGATGACGTCGGCGCCGAGATAGCCAAGCAACGTCGCACAGTAAGGCGCCGCCACGTAGCGACCGAAATCGAGCACCCGAACGCCGTCCAGTACGCCGCGCATACCTACCTCATATCTCGCTAAACTCTTGAGATCGTGCCGCTTACGGCATCGATCGGCAAGCTAACTCCCAGTGCACCCTTCTAACGACGACATTGCCAAGACGATTCTCGCGCTATGCCGTGCACGCGGTGTTGGCAAAACGATCTGCCCGTCGGAGGCCGCTCGCGCAGTAGCGTCGGATGACGATTGGCGATCGATGATGGCGGCGGTGCGAACGGTGGCAACGGCAATGGCGGCCGCCGGCACGATTGCAATCACCCAAGGCGGCAATGCGATCGACCCGAAGAAAGCGCGCGGGCCCATCCGTCTCGGTTTGCCGCGCAAGTAGTGGCTGATCGAACGTAGCGCACGCCACGAAAAACGGCGGGAGTCCGAAGACTCCCGCCGCGTTTTGGTACAGCGTTATACGGTTGCGAACTTAGAACGCGACGTTGGTAATACGCGTATCGAGGTTCGGAGCCGTTTCCTGCTGGTTGAAGCCGCCATTGCTGCCGTCCAGCGGGAAGGTTTCGATCAGGTACTCAGCCAGCGCGTCTTGCTCGCTGCCGTCAGCTGAGAACATCGACGGGCCGCCGGCCGGCTCGCCAATGACCTCCAGATCGACTCGGTTCGGCGCCGACAGCGTACCCAAGGTGCCGTCACCACCGTCCGCCAGGAAGTCCAGCGTGACCAGGCGGAACGATCCGGCCTGCTGAGTGACGCCGTTGACCACGAGATCAACCGGCGTGCCGTTGTTGTCGACAACAGCGCTGATGACCCGAGAGCCAGACGGCAGATTCGGATCGTAGCTGACGCTGATGCCGGCGACCTGCGGGAATCCGCCTGAAGCCGACAGCTGGTTCGGCGTCGGGCCGAGCGGCGCGCCGAGCGATCCTTCGAGGAAGGCGCGCAGCTCGTTCGACGTGATCGTCAGCAGCACCAGGCCGTTGTTGAAGGCCAGCGTGCTTTCGATATCAAGACGCGTGATCTCGCCATCCGGCGGCGGCAAGAATTCCGGCTCGGTCGCGCCCGGCGGGACAACGATCGAGCCGATGTCGGCACGGATACCACCGCCATTCTTCAGCGAGATAACGACGCTCGGATCGACTTTCTTAGCAGCAACGAGGTTTGCATCTGCCGTCAGATTGCCGAGCGTGGTCTCTTCCGTGCGAACACCCGGCTCGCGCTGAGCGCTCAAGAAGACTTCCGTCAGACCAACCGGCTCGTTGATGCGAGCGAGCGTTTCGCGCGCGGCGTCCGACAGCGCAACGACGGCCGGATTTGCTGCGGGCGAACCGAAGAACGCATACGAATCAGCGTCCGTCGCGTACGCACCGTTAACCGTCGTGTCGAGTGACTCGAGGTTGATCGTGCCGGCGAGCGTGAACGCGCTGACCAGACGGCCGAGATACTTGTAGTCGCCGTCGGTGTTAACGACCAGTACCGGCTCGCCTTTCGGGCTCGTGAAAACACCCGGGTAAACACCGAGGGCTTCTTCACCCGGACGCAGGCGATCGTTTTCGTCAACGAGACGTGTGTTCGAACCGCCAGCCACGATGAGGTCGACGTCCGTCAGCAGCGTAGCCAGCTCCTGCTCGATTGCGATGCGCTGCATGTGGCCGAGCATGATGATTTTGTTGATGCCCTGCAGCGTCAAGGCGTCAATCGCCGGCTGGATTTCGCCGGCCAGAGCCGCAACGTTGTCGCTCGTGAAGTCGGGCGGCAGGACAGTGATGTCGCCGGAGTCGGTGATAAACGTCAGCGTCGGCGTCGTCGCACCGACGATGCCGATTTTCTCACCATCAACGGTGATGACGGTCGACCGTGCCAGCGAATTCGTGATCGTGGCGGCTTCCTGACCGTCCGCAACGACCGCACCCACCAAGTTAGCGTCGCTCGTGAAGTCGAGGTTAGAAGACAGGTACGGGAACTGGGCACCCGGGTAGTCACCGTCGGCGCCAAAAATCGATGCAAACACCGCCGTGCCGTCATCGAG
Source organism: Pseudomonadota bacterium (assembly GCA_038534295.1). Taxonomy (GTDB): domain Bacteria; phylum Pseudomonadota; class Gammaproteobacteria; order Steroidobacterales; family Woeseiaceae; genus JBCAXA01. The sequence goes on along the minus strand of JBCAXA010000003.1, from coordinate 489,972 downwards.
TTCGTGGTTGCCGACCGCACTGGCTTCATAACCCATGGCGTTCATGTAGGCCATGTCGAGACGACCAACGCCCGGCACACCGAGCAGATCCGTGAACTCTACCTCGGCGGCAGCGTTGTAACGCGGACCCGGGATGTAGTTATCCCCCGAGCTCAGCGTGACGGTGTTGTCCGGATACTCGGCCTGGAAATCGGCGAGCAGGCCCGAGAAACGCTCAACGTTTTCAAGCGCGTCACTGCCGTTGCCATCCATATCGGCGTTATGCAGCAGCTGCAGCACAAACGGCTGGAACTGCGCGTCAACGTCGAGGCCGAAGAACAGCGCTTGGAACAGGTTCAGGCGAACGCGCACCAGTCGCGAGCGCTGGCCAGGCTCAAGCGAGCATTCTTCGAAGCGGCATACGTTAACGAAGGCTTTGCCGTCAACGCGGCCATCCGCGTTAAAGACCCGCGCGCGCGTATCGATCAACAGGCGCGTTGGCCCCGTAACGGTTGCGTCTGAGTTGTTGATAATCCGATAGCGGAAATCGAGCTGAAAGAAATTGACGAAGCGTATCTGAAAAAGACGGGCGTCGAGCTCGGGGTCAGTGGCAAATCCATTGCCAGCCGCACTGGCCATCGAAGGCAGCGCGAGGACGCCGAGTACGAGGCTCGCCAGGATGAGGCGTGCTTGTCGCATCGTTGTTGTCTCCAAAAGGGTGAAGTGAGGGCGAAACGGGCCCGAAGAATAGGCCTCGTTTGTTACAGATTTTTGCGATTCGGTGCTCTGTCAAACATTTCTGTCATAAGAAAAATGCAAAAAAATCCGACACTTCAGACGCCTACGCTGGCAATCTAAACAAATGCGCGGCTATGTCCGGCACTTGCGCTGCAAACCATTTCGCCGAACCGGGCATCTGATCGACACAGTTTTGATGAATGGAGAAGAACAATGCGCCTTGCGCCGATGACGATGCCTACATTGCGAGCACTGAGCCTCATCCTGTTCGCGTTCGCGATGTCCGACACGGTTCGAGCCGATATCCTCAGCGAGTCGTTCGACGCCTCGTCGGGTGGCGACCTGGAAATTGATACCGACATCGGCGCAATCCGCATTCAGACGCACGATGCGGCGCGGGTCGATGTCGAGGTTGAGCGCGGCGGCTCCGAAGGCGAACGACTGGAGGTCGATTTCACGTCCAGCGGCAACAAAGTCACCATCGAAGGGCGTTGGGAAGACGGCAAACGCAACTGGTGGGGCGGCAACAAAGCCAAAGTCGTATTTAATGTAACGGTGCCGCGAAACTTCAACGTCGACCTCCGTACACGCGGCGGCTCGATCGGCGTCGACGACATGAACGGCAAGGTTCGTGCGACGACGTCCGGCGGCGCACTGCGTTTCGGGCGCATTGAGGGTGAGATCGACGCCAATACGTCCGGTGGCTCGATTCGGGTTGACGGCGGTGGTGCGGACATCGATGTACGCACCTCCGGCGGCTCAATCACCATCGGCGAGGCGACGGGCGACGTTGAAGCGCGCACGTCCGGCGGCAGCATTCGCGTCAAAAACGCCAGCGGACGGGTCAATGCCCGCACATCGGGTGGCTCGGTAGAGGCGACGATGTTGGTGCAGCCGGCGGGCGATTCATCCCTGACCACATCAGGCGGCAGCGTACGGCTATACGTCGCTGACGGCGTCGGCCTCGAAATCGATGCATCGTCATCGAGTGGGGTGCGTTCGGAGATACCGGTCGGCGGTCAAACGCGCGGCGATCGCCGCCTGCGTGGGCCGATTCACGGCGGCGGTCCGCGGATCCGGCTCGAGACCAACGGCGGCGGCGTCAAGATTTACCGCGCCGACAGCAATTAGTCGCTCCGACACAACAAAGCGTGGCCGAATTCTCGGCCACGCTTTGCGCTCGTCAATCCGTTGACGAGTCTCGCCGCTTCTTCACGCTCCCTTCACGCGATCTTAATTTAACAATAATCGCAGTGTCGAGGTTACGTTAAATCAGAGTGCTTTCATGGATCCGTCGCTCACTGAGGTAGGAGAGCTCGATGGACCCCGTCAGACAGTACCTATCGCAATTCGATAAGCCCTCGCCGTTACACGGAATTAATCGTCGCGGCTTCATGAAAGCTGGCGCCGCCAGCGTTGCTTTTGGCGCCCTCGCGCAAAACGCCATGGCCAACAACAAAGAGCTGGCCAATGGCGAGTGGTTCTGGCGCCGACCCTTCAGTCCGGACTACGGACCGCTGCACCCCACCAGAGACCTTGCCACCGGGCTGGAGCTGCTGGCCTTACCGGAAGGCTTCAATTATTTGACCTATGGCTGGACAGGGCAGCAGCTCATCGACGGTCAGCCGACCCCGGAAGATCATGACGGCATGGCCGTCGTCGCGCGGCAGGGCGCGCGCATCGTTATGGTTCGCAACCACGAACTCAGCGCGTCCGAACGGCCGCGAGCCGTATGCGAAGACGCCGACTACAACCCCAACGAAGCCGGCGGCACCACCAACCTCGTGTTCAACCTGCTTGAACGGCGTTTCGAAGCGTCCTGGTGCAGCTTGTCCGGCACGATTCGCAATTGTGCCGGTGGCCCGACGCCGTGGGGCACGTGGCTCAGTTGCGAAGAGACCTTCCACCCGTTTAATAGCCGCGATGACGGCTTTAACCACGGCTACATCTTTGACGTGCCCGGATTCGGCGTCGGCAGCGGCCGGCCGATTCGCGATGCCGGTCGCTTTTCGCACGAGGCGACCGCAACCGATCCGCGCACCGGCTACCTGTATGAGACCGAGGACGCCCGTCCGGCTGGCCTGTACCAGTACCGGCCGAAGGCTTTCGGCGCGTACGCCACCGGTGGTGATCTTTATGCACTTGCGGTCGTCGGCGAACCCGGCAAAGACATGCGCGTTAGTTTCGAGAATGGTCAACGCTTTCACACCGAGTGGATCAAGGTTGACGATCCAGAAGGCATGGAAGGTCGCCCGCTCGATTCAGCGCCTGGCGCGGCGCTGTTCAGCCGTCTCGAAGGTTGTTGGTACGACCGTGGGTTGGTCTATTTCGTCTCCACCGACGGCGGCGACAATCGTCACGGTCAGGTTTACACGTACGACCCACGTCGCGAAACGATGACGATGCTGTTCGAGTCGCCGGCGGCGGAGGTCACCGACGGCCCAGACAATATCGCGATCAGTCCACGCGGCGGCATCCTGCTGTGCGAGGACGGTGACAACGATCCGCAGCGACTGATCGGACTTACGCCGAACGGCGAAACGTTCCCATTCGCGGAGAACCGAATCGTGCTGTCAGACAGTGACTTGGGCGTGTTGGAAAGCATCTGGCCAGGCGTTGCGAGCGCCGAAGGCGCTTTCGGCGCCGGCAATTACACGGGTCGAGAATGGGCCGGTGCGACGTTCTTTGGCAACTGGCTGTTTGTGAACATACAGACGCCGGGACTGACAATCGCCATAACGGGCCCTTGGCGTCGCGGCCGCCTCTGACTCACGCTCACCAACGATAACCCCATTTGCGGGAGCGGCAACGCTCCCGCTTTTTTTGCTTACCGCGCCAACCATGGGCCACAGGTTGCGGTAGGCGTTCGGTGAGTTTCCAGACCAGTCCGTGTTCCGGCTAACGACTATCAAGCGCAGTTAACGCCGCGTCGTTGCCCAGGCGCTCAGCAATGTCGGCGGCGTTGCGCCGCTCGCCGTTGACGATCGCTGCGTCCGCGCCGAACGCGAGTAGCGTGTTGATCGCATTACTGTCGTTACGAAACGCGGCCAGGATGAGCGCCGTCTGGCCAAACGAGTTCCGCCTATCGATTTCTACGTTGCTGCGGGCGAGAATTTCAATGACGCCGTAGCGGCGCGCCTCGAGTGCTGCCATCAGCGGTGTGTAGCCGCGCTGATTCTCAGCGTTGGCGTCGGCACCGGCGTTTAGCAGTGCGCGCACGACCTCGGCATGGCCGCGCTCGCTGGCGCGATGCAGCGCGCTGGTACCGGACCGGTCTACCGCATTGATGTCCGCGCCGGCCGTTAGCAGCACATTGAGCATCGACAAGTGACCGCTGTCGGCGGCGTACCACAACGCCGAGCGGCGTTGCCGATCGACGGCATCAACGGCTGCACCCGCCGCAACCAAACGTGCTGCGACCGCATCGAGTCCAGCCTGAGCGGCAAACATCAGTGCCGATAGATCGCCATTGGCACTAGACTCAGTGGCACCGCTCGCGCGCAGCGCGACGTCGACGGTCTCTGGGTCACCGCTCATCGCAGCGAAATACACCAGCCGTTCGCCGCCGCCCGGCGCCTGCCACAGTGCGTGCTCGAGTAACAGTTCGAGTGTTTCGGGTTGTCCTGCTTCGGCTGCGTGCGTCAAAGCGTTCCGATCGTTGCGATCCTCAATAACGATTGACGCACCATTGCCGAGCAACCAGTCGGCCACGTCAATGTAGCCGCGACGACTCGCGAGCATCAACGCCGACATCGATTCGCCGTTGCGCGCATCGAGCGACGCACCGGCCGCAAGCTCACGACGCAACGTGGGTAGGTCACCACGTTCCGCAGCAATAAACCAGACATTGCGCCCGTTGACCGGCCTGTCGACGGCGCGCAGGGCATGCAACGCTTGCTGTGCAAACTGAGTCGGCGACGTGGCGCCAGCGCGCCGCAGCGCCCTTGCCAGCCGCGTGTCGTCGCGACGACTGGCAATTGTCAGTGCGCTCATGCCACGCGCGTTTTCGACGTCGAGCCTTGCGTTGGCTTGGATCAGGCGCTCAAGGATTGGCAACGATTGGTAGCGCGCGGCGAAATGCAGCGCGGTATTGCCGTGCTGGTCTTTTAGGTCCGTTCTCGCACCGCGACTCAACAGCGAATCGACCGCCGCCGTGTCGTTGGCCCGAATCGCTTTGAGAAGTGCGCTCTCGCCGTCACCGTCCGTTACATTCGGATTTGCGCCGGCATCGAGTAAACGACTGACCACATCATTGCCGCCGAACTCAGCGGCGTCCATCAGTGCAGTACGACCGTTGACATCAATGGCGTCGATCTCGGCGCCGTTCGCCAACAGGGCATTCATGTCGACGAGCGAGCCACGTGTGGCCGCGACACGCAAGGCCTCGTTCAGATCGAGACCCTCAATGTCGACCAACATCGTTGCCAACCATTCGTTAGCAAGTGCGGCGCGCGCGCCTTCATGACCGGCTTCCGCCGCGTTTTGGTAAAGCTCAGCAGCTCTCTCGCGATCACGAGCTACGCCCTGACCGCGCGAATGCAGGCCAGCCAACAAGTACTGCGCATCGGCGGTTGTCGGCTCAACAGAACGGAGCAAATGCGCCGCCGCGACAAAGTCCTTGCGTTTGATGGCATCGCGTGCGGCGTCAACGCTTGCGAACGAAACATCGTGCAATGACAGCAACAACAACGCGGCTGTCGCCAACCGACGACAAACGCGAACAAAGTTAAATGAGGCGAGCAAGACCGGCTGCACTACGACGCCGTTTGGCAACACTGCGCAATTTATAAGTGAGACAAAGGAGTTAGCAGCGAACCAGGTCACAACTTTTGTGACCTCAATCACGATCACCTGTCCGGCCAGTCGGTATCTTCTCGCTTTGACAAGAATTAAGTGAACAGAGCGCGAACGAATGAGGTTACTGCTACTTGCAGTGGCTACGGTTTCGTTTGCCGCGTGCGAGGATGCCGCGGTGCGCGATCCGGACGACACCGTCACCGCACAACATACAAATAATACCGACCCCTGGGCAGACGTCGAGAATGCAATGGGCGTCGGCCAATCGGCGCCGACCAGCAAGTCGACGTCGGCACCACCGATCAGTTCGCTCGTCGGACGTCTGGAAGCACGCGCAGACGCTGACCCGACCAACGAAGGCCACTGGGTTTTGCTCGCCCAAACCTATAGTCATCTCGGACGGGACGCAGACGCCGAGCGTGCGATAAACCGTGCAATAGAGCTCGGTGTGGATGAGGCGTCGCTGCGCAGCCAGGTTCAGTTCGCGCGAACGCCGCGGACTCGATAGGCAACGTCCATGGCCGCCAACGCTACGACCGCTACCGACGGCATCGCGCGCAAAGGCACCGGTGCATCGCGGCTTAACGTCAAGGCGCTGCTATCACCCTTTTTATGGCTGACGTTTGCGGCCTTAACGCTTGCGGTTGGTTGGTACGGTCGCGAGACCCGGCGAATTTTCGCCGACGAGGGACTCGGCTATGCGCTGGGCATCGTCGGCAGTCTCTTGATCTTGATCCTGCTCGTGTATCCGTTGCGCAAGCGTTACCGGTTCTTGCGCGTCATAGGTTCGGTGAAGAATTGGTTTCAGGTGCACATGACGCTCGGCGTCATTTCAACGCTAACCATTCTGTATCACTGCAATTTCGCTTTCGGCTCCCTGAACAGCTCGGCCGCCTTGGTGTCGCTGCTGCTCGTGGCCGGCAGCGGTCTGATCGGCCGGTTCTTTTACTCGAAGATCCACCACGGCCTGTTTGGTCGCAAAAAGCAGCTCAAGGAACTTCTTGCGAGCGTCAAACTGTCCGCCGAGGATACCGCCGGCGCCGCCCAGTTCATTCCCGGATTGATGCAGGCCGTCGCCAAGTTCGACCGCCAGGTCTTGCAGCCGCCGAAAAGCATACGCGAGTGCAGCGTACTGCCGTTGAAGCTGATGTTTTCAACGCGGCGCGGCTATCGCGAGATCATGAAACTGGTTTCGCTGCAGCTCGAGCTACAGGCCGGACAAAACGAAATCGTTCGCGAGCACCGCAAGCGGCTCGAAAAAGCCTGCGCTACGTATCTGAAAAAACATCTGCGCCACGTCCGCCGTGTCGCCGAATACGCCGCGTACGAGCGGCTGTTTTCACTGTGGCACAAAATCCACGTGCCTTTCTTCGCTTTGCTTATTTTCACGGCGATCGTGCACATCTTCGCCGTGCACTTTTATTCCGGGTAAGCCTACGGTGCCGTCCTTGCCAATAACCCGTGTACTCGGCCTGATCGTCATGATGGCGCTGTCGGCGACGGCCGATGCGCAGTTATCGCGACTCGTCATGCCCGGCAAGCTCACGGAAGCGCATGCGGAGTTTGAGGGCGACTGCGGGGCGTGCCATTCCGGCAACAGTGAAGCGGTGCAGGACGCGCTGTGCCTCGATTGCCATACCGAGGTTGGCGACGATATTACGGCGGCGGCAGGCTTCCACGGGCTATTCGACGCCGCGACACGTAACGATTGCGTCAGTTGCCACACCGATCACGAAGGTCGCGACGCCGACATCGTCGGCTTGAACGGCGGCTTGTTCGATCATCGCTGGACGGATTTTCCGTTGACCGGCGCACATCCGGGAGTGCCGTGCACGGGCTGTCATGCGCCGGGCGACCCGCATCGCAATGCATCGACCGTTTGTGTTGACTGTCACACCGACGATGACGTGCATCAGGGCGGTCTCGGCGCGGCATGCCACGACTGCCACAACGATTCGGACTGGGCGGACATCAGCTTTGATCACGCTGAATTCGGCTTTCGCCTAACGGGCGGACACGCCAACGTTGCCTGTCAGGACTGCCACCGCGACTATCAGTTCGATGCGGCACCGACCAGCTGCAACGGCTGTCACGCCGTCGACGATGTGCACGCTGGCAGCAAAGGCACTCGCTGCGATCAGTGCCATTCAGTCAATACCTGGTCCGGCATTAGTTTCGATCACTTTGCAGAGACCGGCTTTGCGCTGACCGCCGGTCACGGCGGCTTGGTCTGTGAGGCCTGCCATTCGCAGCCCGACTACAAAGACGCGGACGCCGCGTGCGCCTCCTGCCACGCAGCCGACGACCATCACCAAGGTCGAAACGGTACTGAGTGTCAGGACTGCCACAATACGATTCGTTGGTCCGAAAGCGACTTCGACCACGCCGAGACGGGCTACGAGCTGGTCGGTAAACACGCCGATGTTGCGTGTAACGCGTGCCACCAGAGTGATCATGCGGCTGACGCACCCACCGAGTGCAGCGGCTGCCACCAGGCCGACGACGTGCATGCCGGTCAGCTCGGCACGGACTGTGCGAGCTGTCACCAACCAGACGGCTGGCCGGCGCCGATTCGTTTCGACCACGACTTGACCGCTTTCCCGCTGATCGGCTTGCACGCCACGACGGCCTGCTCGGCGTGTCACGAGTCGCAGCGATTCCATGACGTTGGCAGCACCTGCATTGATTGTCACGCCTCGGACGATCCGCACAACGGTACGTTGGGTGAAAACTGCGCGAGCTGTCACAACGCCAACGACTGGGCCGTCTGGTCGTTCGACCACAACACCCAAACCGACTTCCCGCTCACTGGTGCCCACGCCGACACGAGTTGCGGCGCGTGCCACAGCGACCCCGACGTCGCGCTGTCGGCGACCCCAATGCAATGCGATGCCTGCCATCGACGCGACGACCCACACAACGGTGAATTCAGCACCCGTTGTGATCAATGCCATACGACTGTCGATTTCTCGGAGCTGATCCGATGAGACGCTGTTTACTACTGCTGGGACTGCTGCTGGCAACGAGCGCTGGCGCGCAGAGCATCATTCGGTCGGATTTCGATCACGACACGACCACCTTTCGGCTGCAGGGTAGCCATGCCGTCGCACAGTGTGCCGATTGCCATGGCCGCGGCGTGTTTTCGGGTACCCCGCAGACCTGTAACGGCTGCCACACGACGGTGGGACAAGTACGCGCGAGTGCAAAGCCAGCTTTTCACATTTTGAGTTCAAACACCTGTGAATCGTGCCACACCGAGTTTGCGTGGATTCCGGTGCAGCGTGTGGATCACGAAGAGGTATTGGGCACTTGCGAGAGCTGTCACAACAACCGCGTGGCTGTTGGTAAACCGCTCAACCACATTCCGACGACAGCCGACTGCGATGTTTGTCACCGAACATCGGTATTCGCGCTCGCCGTGTTCAGCCATGACGGCATCGTGGCCGGCTGCGTCGGATGTCACAACAATCGGATCGTCGCCGGCAAACCGGCCGACCACATTCCCGCGCCTGACACCTGCGAGGACTGTCACAACGTCACCTCGTGGTCGTTCACGACCTTCCGACCGGGTAACCAAGCCAAGCGTCGTCCGCTCAACGCCGAACAGCTGGTCGCCGACGGACCGTTTGCACTGCCGTCGGCCGGCGGCACAACGCGGAGGGTCGAGCGATGATTACGCAAGGTCGTTATCGCCTCGCAGCCACTGCGCTGGCTTGCCTGTTGGCGACGTCGGCTGATGCACAGTTTCTAATCGAAGGTCAGGCCATCGAGAACATACTCGTCTCCAAACAAGACGATGAGGCGATCGTTCGCGTGCTGCCGACGTGCCGCATGCGCTACCTGGTTCACTCGCCACCCAAGGGCGGTACGACGGTGCGTATCCGCGTGACGCTGGGCCGCGATTGTGCCGACGCCTTCGACGAGACGGTTAGCGAGCGTTTTGAGCCGGCCGGGCGCGGCACCGCTGACCTCATCAGCGTGACCTTTGATGCGACCAGTCGCTGGAACGGCAACATCACGCTGGATTTCTCCCGACCGCGAACGTTTACAGTCGCGCCCGGCGAGAACGGCTGGATCGAAATACGCCTCGACGCCAGTCGCGATGCCGTCGAATTCGCCGATGCGCTGCCCGATCCGCTGCCGCTACCGGCACCGCCGCCGCCAACGCCCGCGGAACGGATCGAAACAAAACGCGAGCGCGGCCCGGCCGCCAATCCCGGACCGTCGTTGAGTCGCAGTTGGACTGCAGAAGCGGAAACGTACGCCGTGCAGGTTGGCATTTTCGACGACCCGCAGGCCGCTCTGCTCGTGCTGACCGGGGAATTTCCAGCGCTTCCGGTTGCCACCAAACCACTGAGCGTCGGCGGTCAAGACTGGACGGAGGTTTTGGTCGGACCCTTCGCCGACGCTGCCAGCGCCGAGCAAGTGTGGCGGCCGCTGCAGGCGAGGTTCCCCGACAGTTGGATTCGGATCGTTCCGCAGTTCGACGGTCGAGCGTTCGATCGCAATGCCGATCTTGGTGACGGTGCCATCGCCACGAGTGTCGTCGCCGGCCAGTCACTCGACGAGACAACGCTTGCCGAACGTATGCGGCTCGCGCGCGAAGCGCTGCTGGCGCAAAACTACGCGCTCGCGATCGAAAACTATCGTGACGTACTGGCCGTTGCTGATCATGGTTTCCGAGCCGACGCACGCGAGTATCTCGGTCTTGCCTACGAACGCGCACAACGCTCGGGCGAGGCCATGGCCGAATATCGGGCGTGGCTCGCCGAGTTTGGCGATCGTGACGATGCGCAGCGCGTACAAGCACGCCTCGTCGGTCTCGAGAATGCCGCTACCGCCCCGCGCAGCGGGACGTTTGATATAAGCGTCGCCGCGGCCCAGCCGTCGCTAACGTGGCAAGGCGGCATCTCGCAAGTATTTCGACGTGACGTCTCGCAGTTCGTCGACGATGGCGATGGACGGCTAACCGCGTCTGCGTTGTACAACTATGCGGACCTCAGCGTTGTCAGGCGCGGCGACCGATTTGATGCGCTGGCTCGTTTCTCCGGCAGCTACGTGTTTGACGCCAACGACGAAACTCGCCTGAGTGAAGACACCGGCTGGGTGTCGGATGCCTTTCTGCGAGTTTCCGACAATCAGCTAGGAATCGACGCAACGCTGGGTCGACAACGGGCCAACGGTTCGGGCGTACTTACGCGCTTCGATGGTTTGCGGCTCGACTATCAGTGGCGCGACGGCATCACGTTTGGCGGTGTCGCCGGGGTACCGATCGATACCGCACGCTACGCCGGCAACCGCAATCGATTGGTCTACGGCGCTAATGTGCAGTTCGCCGACCTGATCGCCGGTATCGACGCACAGATTTACGGCGTACAGCAAACGGTCGATGGCATTTCGGACCGCGAGGCCGTCGGCGCCGAGCTGTTCTATGCCGGCAGCACGGTAACCGCGACCGCGCTTCTCGACTTCGACGTGTCCTACAACGAGCTCAACTCGCTGCTGGTCACGACCAACTGGCAGGCGACCGATCGCCTTGCGCTCAACGCACTTGCCGAGACAGGTCGGAGTGTTGCGCTGACGACGCGCAATGCCCTTACCGGCCAAGTCGTGCGGACCATCGATGAGCTGCAAGACATCTACCGCGAAGGGCAAATCCGCACATTGGCACTCGATCGGACGCCGGAAGCGTCGCAGTTCGGATTCGGCGCTGCGTACGAGCTTACTGATCGCACGCGACTGTCGGTGGACTACGCGTCGCGGGACACAGACGCGACCGTCGCTTCGGGTGGGGTTGCCGCGTTCCCAGCGACCGGCCGTCAGGACTTCATCATTGCCGCATTAACCACGACCAGTCTGGTTCGCGACGGCGGATTCAGCCGGATCCTGGTGCGTCAGGATGTCACCCGTACTCAGGAAACCACACGACTGACGCTAGAGACTCGTGTGCCGTTCCGAGGCTTGCGCATTAACCCGCTGCTGCACTTAGCGACGCGTGACATTCTTAGCGACGGTTCGCAACAAACAATCATTGAACCGGTCGTGCGGATTTTCTACCGCTGGGGCGAGCACATGCTGTTCGAACTCGAAGCGGGTGGACGTTATTCCAATCGCGAGCTCGCTGCCGGCGTTGTTGATCCGTTCATCACGGACGGTGAGGAAGAGCTGCTCGGCTCGTACGTCAATATCGGTTATCGCTGGGAGTTTTGACGCCATGCGACACGCCATCGTTCTAGTAGTCACAGCTTTCGTAGCCGCTTGCGCCGGCGCACCGCCGCCGTTGAGCGAGATAGACGCCGGCGGCGGAATTACGCACGTCCGGCCGCAGACACCGTCGAAATTCACGGCCATGCAACCGGGACTTGCCGTACCAGGTGCCGACTTTCTGTTTGTCGCGCCAGTTGGCGTCAGCCGACGTGGCGCGCTCAAACACTATCTGTGGCTGGGCGCGCGCTCGACAGTCGATCGGGGTATCACAGGCGCAAAAACACCGACGATCGATGCCGTCATTCTGATTGCCGACGGAACCCCGGTACGACTCGATGTCGAGCCCTGGGAACAAGCATCAGAAGCCGAGGTGTTTGATACCGGATTGCTCGTTACCGACACGCTGGCCGCACGCGTGACGATGAGTCAGCTCGACTGGCTTGCGCGCGCAACCGCCATCGACATCGTCACCGTGGACAGCACCGGTCGCGAAACGCGCTATGCGAGCCGCGATGACTTCAAGCCAGTGTTCGGTTCGTTTCAGCGCGCAACGGCGCTTGCGGCCAGCTCGAGCAATCCTCAGTAACAACTGACTGTCGCCGTTTGACTACGGCTCGGTTTGCGCAGCACGCGTTTTTTTGTTGAGTGCACTGTCTCCGTTCGGAGACGGAAACGGTCCAAATTCGCCGATAAAACTCTGGTTTTTTGAACCGCTTCTCACTTCTTCGTTGCTCGTAGTCGCTTATGTCGAATCTGCGGCAGACCGATTCGCCGAGCCGATAAATTTTCGCCATCGCGAATAGTCACTCGCAAAACTGACCGGACTTTGGCGATGCCGCAGCGAGCGTTCTTGCTGTGTGCACAAACGAACCGAAGAGGCACCACACCATGGGGACCGACGGAATGCGTCGCAGCGCGAAACTCGTGCTGCTGTTTGTTGCCGGACTCGTACTCGCTGGTTGCGAGATTGAGGGCGAATCTCTCGAAAACACCCAAACCACCGGCGGCTCGACCGGCGGTGGTGGCTCGACAGGCGGCGGTGGTTCCACCGGCGGCGGTGGCGGCACGCCCGCTGCGGTAACCGTTACAGCGCCAGCGGCCGTTGCCGCGGAAGCCACGGGGCAGACGACACCGACTGCAATGGTGACGCTCGGCATCGCGACCGCGACGGGCGGCGACGGCAACTTCACGTACACGAACGACGCGCCGGCCGGCGGTTTCCCGCTGGGACCGACGACCGTTACATGGACGGCGACCGATGGCACGGGCGCCACCGGCACGGCGACCCAATCGGTGACGCTCAGCGACACCACGCCACCGACCATTAGCTCACCGATCAATGTGCAGACGCCATCGACCGGCATGCTGACGCCGGTCACGCTGATGGCACCGACGGTCACCGACGTTGTCGACCCAGCCCCGACGATGGCCAATGACGCACCGGCCGGCGGCTATCCGATGGGCGTCACGATGGTCACATGGACCGCAACGGATGCGAGCGGCAATGTCTCGATGGCGCAGCAATCGGTAACGATTACGGCGGCAGGCGGCGGCGCGCTCACGTTGACAGCACCCGCCGACGTCGCTGCGGAAGCGACTGCGCCGGCAACGTCCGTCAACATCGGCATGGCAACGGCCACGGGCGGCCAGGGCCAGCTGAATATCTCGAACAACGCACCGGCGGGCGGTTTCCCGGTCGGCGCAACGGTCGTCGTCTGGTCGGTTACCGACGCTGCTAACGCGACCGTTACCGCGAATCAGACTGTGACGATCAACGACACGACGGCGCCGAGCATCACCGCCCCGGCCAACGTCACCGTCGATCAGAATGGCAACCCAACGCCCGTGACGCTCGGCGCTCCGACCGTTACTGACCTGGCGGATCCGGCACCGACCGTCACAGACGATGCGCCAGCCGGTGGCTTCCCACTGGGCGCAACGAACGTCACCTGGACGGCCACCGACGCCAGCGGCAATCAGGCGACCGCCATCCAGATCGTCACCGTCAACGCGCCGCCGCCGCCGCCAACCTGTGCGTCGCTGCAGCCTGAGTTCGCGACGACGGTCTATCCGGTGCTCGACGCACCGGGCATTTGCGCAAACTGCCACACGCCGCCGAACATTGTGTCGACGGCAAACGGCTTCAACATACTTGCCAACGACCAGGCCGGTTACGACCTGTTCCGCGCCATCTCGAACATCCGCATCAACGGCGAATCGAGCATGACCGTCAAAGCGCTTGGCGGCGGCACACACGGCGGCGGCAATCGCTTCCCCGTACAAGGCGCTTTCGATCCGAACTACATGATCATCGATGAGTTCGTCGCGAAAGTACTGACCTGTGTCGAAGCACCACCGACGTCGTCTGCGAAAATCGACGTCGGCACCGGGTACGAACAGCTCTACAAGCTCACCATGTCGCTGGGCTCTCGTCCGCCGTCGACATCGGAAGTGAACGCCGTCGAGGCACAAGCCGATCAAGCCGGCATCACGTCGATGCTCGAGACGACCGCCGAGCAAATGATGACCGAAGAGGCCTTCTATGTTCGACTGATGGAGATCTACAACGACGTCCTACTGACGGATCGCGATGCCGATTCGCGCGGCGAGGTCGAGGACCGGTTCGATGTAGACGCATTCAGCCGCAAAGACTACTTCGAAGCCTTCAACGGCAACGAACGCAGCAATCTGCGCGAGGACGCCAACTACGGCTTTGCCAAAGCGCCGCTCGAGCTGATCAAGTACGTCGTCGAGAATGATCGGCCGTTCACCGAGATTCTGACCGCCGACTACATGATGGTGAACCCGTACTCGGCGACCATCCTGGGCGTCGACGCGGGCGACCCGTCCTTCCCATTTAGCTCGGACGACGTCCGCGCCAATCATGATCGCGACGACTTCCGACGCGTTGATGCGATCATGCAGGACGACGGCGCATCACTGCCGCTGCCGCTTGCGGGCGTCATTGGCACGCACGCATGGCTTGCTCGTTACGAGTCGACGAACACAAACGTCAATCGGCATCGAGCGCGGTATGTGTTCTACGATTTCCTTGGTGTCGATATCGAAGGATTGGCGCCTCGTGACGGTTTGGATCTGGACAACGTAGTTGGCAGCGTGCCGACCTACGAAGATCCGCAGTGTACGGTCTGCCACGACGTCCTCGACCCGGTTGCCGGACTGCTCAAGAACCGCAGCAACGACGGCGAATACCGTGGCGACGAGCGCTGGCATCACACGCGCACGACCAACGGTGTGCCGCGCATGCTGCCGCCGGGCTACACGATCGACCCTGCCGATGAATTGCCGGCTGGTGACTACGATCGCGCGCTGCCTTGGCTAACGGCACGACTGGCCGCCGACGATCGCTTTGCCGCGCACACGGTTCGGACGGTTTTTGAGGCCTTCACGCGAATCGATTCAACGGCACCGTCGACAACGGCCTACCTCACCGGCCTCAAAGACGACTTCATCGCCTCGAACTACGACATGAAGAGCCTCGTCAGAGCCATCGTGACGAGCGAGTATTTCCTCGCACAAAACTTGGTTGCCGGCGAAGATCCCAACGAGTTTGCCGACCACGGTAACGCGCGGTTGCTGACGCCGGAAGAGCTTAGTCGGCGCATCGAAGCGGTTATCGGCAACGGTTACGAGTGGGAAGGCCCGAACAGCAACAGCGGTCTGCTCGGCCGGTACCGCCTGTCTTACGGCGGCATCGATTCGGACGAGGTGACGCAACGTACGACGAGTCCAAACTCGCTGATCGACGGCACGCAGGAGCGCATCGCCTATCAGGTCGCCTGTGAACGCGTCGCCCTTGAGCTGAACGGCGGCAACGGCAACCTGTTCCCGATGGTGTCGATTACCGATACCCCGCCGGGCGCCGAGGCCGCGATTCGCGACAACATCAGTCACCTGCACGGACTGCTGCTCGGCGAGGACATAGCCAGCAACGATCCAGAAGTTGATGCCACCTACCAGCTGTTCCTCGACGTTCGCGCCGAGAACGAAACGGCAATTACGAACGACTGTCGCGGCGGCGCAGGCAACACCGACACCAACGGAACGGTGATTCCGTGGATGGCGGTGGTCGCCTACTTGATGTCCGACTATCGGTTCTTTTACGAATAAGCCGCCGGAGCACCTGACCATGAAAAGACGCGATTTTCTAAAGATCAGCACCGCTGCCGGCCTCATGAGCATTGGCGGCGTCCGCCTCAGCCAAGCGCAAAGCTCGTTCAGCGGCCCTTACTGGCTGCTCATCGAAGCGCGCGGCGGCTGGGACCCGACCAGTTTCTGTGACCCGAAGGGACTGGGCCTAGGACCGAACGGCGACATCAACAACTACGATCAGAACGACATTGGTACGGTGGGTAACTTTGCCTACGCACCGCCACCGACGTCGTTCCCTGGCGGTGGCGGGCTGTTCACCAACCAGGAATTTTTCACCAACCACTTCCAGCGCCTGGTTGTCGTTAACGGAATCGACATGGGCACCAACTCGCATGACGTTGGACGGACTGCCGCCTGGACCGGAACCCGCGCTCGTGACTATCCGAGCATTGCTGCGGTCGTGGCTGGTGAGGTAGCGCCGGACTTCGCGTTACCGTTCGTCGCGAATTCCTCGTCGCAGATCAGCAAGACCAACGGCGTCGTACCGCGAACCATTGTCAACGGTGGCGAACTCAACGTCATTCGCGAAGTTGCGTTCCCGAATCGATCGAACGTATTCAATGAGAATGCGTCGAGCCAGTATTTTGCCGATAGCGTTGCCGCCCATGTGGGCACCGCGGGGTCGGCGCGACGCCAGCGGCAAATCGCTGAGCAGCGCTTGCTGCGTCTACGCAATGCGCAGATCCTGCATGACGGCATTCGCAACATCGATGCGAGCTCGATCTCTGGTTTCGTCGATGGCCTCGAGACCCCGTCAACGCCGAATGCTTACGTGCAAACACGCAACCAAGCCGAAGGCATGTTCGATCAAGCGCAGCGAGCATTCGCAGCGTTTGAAGCCGGTGCGGCAGCGACAGCGCAGATCAACATGGGCGGTTTCGACACGCACGACGATCACGACGCTCGACACTACCCGCGTCTGATGGACTACCTCGCGGCAGTCGACAACATCATCCAAGACGCTATCGATCGCGGTCTCGGCGACAACTTGATCATCGTCATGGGCTCCGATTTCGGCCGTACCAACCGCTACAACAACGACAACGGCAAAGACCACTGGTCGCACGGCAGCATGATGGTTTGGGGTGCGCCAGCGTTCATCAACGGCAACCGCACGGTCGGCGCAACGGACAACGAGCAACGCTCGCTGAACATCAACCCGGCAACGCTCGCGGTGGACTCCAACGGCATTGAATTGACGATGGAGTACGTTCACCAGTCATTGCGACGGGTGGCCGGCATCGACCAAGGCCCGGTGGCCGGTCAGTTCGCCTTTTCCGAGCAAGTCCTGCCAATCTTCGCGTAGTCTTTGTCAACGCAAAGGCCGGGCCATCCCAACAGGGCGGCCCGGCTTTTTTGTGCCCGCAGCTGGTGTGGTCCGACACCTGTTCACGCTGGCGGAACCATTGAAAACTCCTCGAGCTCCTCGACCCCAAACGGCTCGTTAGCGCAAACTTAGCGGACCGCATCGCCAATGCTTAGCGAGCGCTGACAGAACAACAATCGGGGGACACCGTGACCAACAAGCTTTCCGAAGCAGATATCTACTTCGCGCTGGTCAACTACGCGCGCGAAAACGAAATACTCATCTACACGATTACCGGCATCTACTTTGCTGTCGCGCTGCCGCTCGCTGGCGTGGCGATGGGCGCTGGCGACTACAGCGAAACGGTGCAGGTATTTACTGCAACGTCCGGTGCTGTCCTCAGCGTTTTGTGGTTCATCGTCATCGAGCGCTGCCGGCGCTGGTTCACTTACATACTCAGAGAGTCAGCGGCGATGGAGCGTGACAGCGGCTTTCAGAACGGTCGCTCAACGCTGTACGGCCGACTCGAGCGTGACGATTGGTTCATTCGGCACACGCCGAGAGGCTCAATGATTCTCACGGTGCTGTATTTGATGGGAATCGCGCTGTTCGCAGCCCTATTGGGCACCAAATTTCTCGGCTAACGTTGCGCAGCGGTCATTACCCCCCGACAAACGAGGCCTGCGATCTATGCTGGGTTTCGCCCTTGGCGATGCTCCTCGGCGGCGCGTATGAACGCGATGAGCTTGTGCACCTGATGAAAGAGCGGTGCCAGCGCATGCTGATCGGCCACAAGGGTGGCCTGTTGCACTGCTGCCGACAACACACCACGATCAGCGACCACGAAGAATCGAGTTTGACCTGGTGTTGGAAGCGGATGCACATCGACCGTCTCAAACGCGTCCGCGTGAGCTCGAATCAACGTCGAGGTTTCGAACACGACCTCGCGAACTTGCTCATACTCGCCGGCACCGATGATGCCGCCGCCGTTCGAAAAATAGAGGCTGGCGCTCCCATCCGCCGCCGCCAGCACCGCAACCACGGCTTCCGCGTAGCCGGTCTCCATCAGCAAGGCAAACACGCCATCGCGTGCTTCCATCGTTTCTGTGGACAGCGCGAAGACCTGTTCGCGAAGACCCTCGAAGGCTTCCGCCAGTTCGTAGGTACGTTCCGTTTCTGTCATGCCGTGCTCGAGACCGTTTGCAAGAAGTTCGTCTAATCGATGCGAGCGACGACAACCTGTTAGGTCGCGCGCTGCGAAGCAGGTCTGTTCGACTCCTCGCGGGCATCGGTGAGCCGATCGAGCTGACGTAAGGTTGGAAACAAGAAGTAGCCGCCGACCGCCACACCGACCGCCATGAGTCCGCCTACAAAGGCAGTGGCAACCGGCCCGAGCAAGGTCGCAACCGTGCCCGCGCGAAAGTCGCCCATATCGTTGGACGTTGCGATAAACAATGAGTTGACCGAGTTGACGCGCCCACGCAGCTCATCCGGGGTCGCCAGCTGTATGGTCGTCAGGCGCACATTGACACTGACCATATCGGTCGCTCCATAGACGAACAACGCGACAAGCGTTACCCATAGGCTCCCCGAGAGCGCGAATGCGACGATCGACAAACCGAATACGGCAAGCGACACGAACAGCAGCGAACCGGTGTTGCGCACGTCAGCAAGTCGCGAGAACAAGACACCGGCACCGACCGCACCGAGCGCCGGCATCGCACGCATGAGGCCGAGCGCCTCCGGGCCGACATTGAGTATGTCAATGGCGTAAACCGGCAGCAGCGCGACGACGCTACCAACGAGAACGATGATGAGGTCCAGCGAGATGGCTGGCAATGCCAACGGACTCCTCGTCACAAAACGCAACCCATCGAGAAGCTGGGCGAGCCCCCTGCCAACCGGGCGACGCACCGGTGCAATTGGCAGCAGCACATACAGCGGGCCGGCGAGAAAGCATAGCGTGGCCAGGACCGGGTAGACATCCTTGTCGAGCCACGCGATCAACAAACCGGCAACGAACGGGCCAGCTGCCTCGGCGGACGTTCGCAGCGTGCTACTGATCGCAACGGCGCGTGATAACTGCTCTTGTGTGACGATACCCGGCAACGCCGATTGCCCCGCCGGCATGTAAAAGGCCCGGGCTACGCCGTTCGCGAATAACAAAGCAAATACGGAGAAGCGATCAAACTCGCTGCTCGCGAATACCACGGCCAAACCCACCAGCACCAGACCTTGCAGCACCGTGCAGGCTACCAACACGTATTTGCGCTGCACGTTGTCGATGACCCATCCGGACACGATGAACAGTCCAGCGATCGGTAGGATCTGCATGAGGCCGACTAAGGCGAGATCGAACGGGTTGCCGGTTGCCTCGTAAATGTGCCACCCGACGGCGACGGACAGCATGACCGATGCCAACGACATCAGCACTTGCGCGACGAGGAACTGCGATAGACGGACCGTCAACATGAAGGCGGCATGCTACACGTTGCGACGCGGCGCGCCCATCGGCGCAGCATCGCGAAGCGGCGCCAATCGTCCATGTACAATTGCGACTCACGTGGCGCCGCCACAGAATCATCGAACACCGAACGCCCGATGCTGCTAAAACTCATTTACATCGCCAATGTCGTCGTTGCGGGCACGGTCGGCTTTCTCTGCCTTGCGACCCCAGCACGAGCGTCAGTACTCGTCTTCAGTGGCACGGCCAGCGATCGTGCCGCGTTAACGGTCGTCGGTGCGTTTTGGCTTGCGATCGCGCTACTGTCGGTACGCGGTTATTTCTCGCCGCAGGCGTTTCAGCCGGTGCTGTTGATCCAACTCGTTTACAAAGGCCTGTGGCTGATCGTATTTGCCGCCCCTGCTTACCTGAGCGGTCGCGCTCACAGTGTGCCCGGCGGCATCGCCGCGTTTTTTCTGGTCTGGGTCATCGTTCTGCCCTTCGCAATCGACTGGTCAGCGTTGATCGGCAACGCCGCGAGCAGTCACGATGAGTCGCGTTTATGAGCCAAGCATCGCCACCCATGCGGCCGCTTGATCTCACAGCACCGGGTACGCTGGCTGATGTGCGCGAGCGACTTGCCGATTTTTACGCCACCGTCAATCGTCGGCGAACCGTGCGTGATTTCGCCGCTCGACCGGTGCCTCGCGACATTATTGAAACGGCTTTGCAAGCCGCAGGAACAGCGCCGAGCGGCGCCAATCTGCAGCCCTGGCATTTTGTTGTCGTCAGCGGACCGGAAACCAAGGCGCGTATTCGAGAAGCCGCCGAAATCGAAGAACGCGAATTTTACGAGCATCGCGCAAGCGAGGAATGGCTCAAAGCGCTCGAGCCACTTGGTACCGACAGCCACAAACCGTTCCTGACGACCGCACCGTACCTAATTGCGGTGTTTACCCAGAAGTTCGGTACTCTGCCCGACGGCTCCAAAGTGAAACACTACTATCCGGTCGAATCGACCGGCCTTGCCACAGGACTGTTGATAACAGCGCTACACATCGCCGGGCTCGCATGTCTTACGCATACCCCGAGCCCGATGCGCTTTCTCAACGAGATTTTGGACCGACCCAAAAACGAGAAACCGTTTTTGCTGCTCGTTACCGGTTATCCGGCGGACGATGCGACCGTCCCAGACATCCAGCGCAAAGCGCTGACGGATTTCGTCAGCTACGCCGATCGATAGCAAGCCTACTTTGGCGGGGTCTGGTTTGGCGGCTCCAAGGTGTCCGTACGACCTCCCAGCAAGCGCATCGCGAAGCGTCCGATCGCGGCGACGGCGATGACGATCACGAACCAGAATTTTTTCAGCAACAGCAGAGCCGCAGCGAATAGGCCCGCCTTGGCCGCCAGCTTGCCGCCAACCAAGGCACCAATGCCGTATGCGGCGACTTTGTCGATGCTCGGATCGAAATCGCTGTAGCGATTGCCGGGCGTAAACTGCGCCATCGCCAACACGGCATCGCGACTCGCGTTAATCTCATCGAGCTGCGCGGTCGCGGCAATAAACGTCATGCTGAGGACACCGCGGCGACCCAGCGCCCGAATATCGTAGTTGAGCGTCGACTCATCCGCGCCCTCAAACATGAGCTCCTTGGCCCAGTAAAGTTTGCGCGTACTGGCGTCGTAATGCGGTGGCTCTGCCCATCCGAGCAGCTCGACCGTCGCATAGCCGGACTCTCTTAGATAGTCGTTTGATTCGCGGGTCGAGCGCTGCATGTCTCGGAGCAATTCGTCGTAATCAATGCTGGCCGCGTCTTCGTCGGAGACATACCCGTCCTCGACATATTCAATCGTGACAGCCCAGCTGTCCCGATCGAAGGGTGTGTATTTCGTTGGCATCAACAGCCCGAGCGTGCTCTCGCTGCCGTCCGGCGGATTGCCCCATGCATCGACGAGTATCGCTTGCGCATCGGCTGACCCGTAAAAATTGAAGTCGTCTGGCACCGTCAGCGTCACAAGGTTGTCGCCGAGCGGGATCGCGCCGTTGCGCGGCGTCAGGCCGTCGAGAAACGCCTGCATCTGCTCGAGCTGGGCAACGGCCTCCGGCGGTAACTCGTCGACCGTCGCGTCGTTCGAGGCCTCCTGGGCGAGCGTCAGCGTGCCGACGACCAGCAAGCCGGCCAGCACAGTGAATCGGGGTAAGGTCGTGCGCATTGGCGTTGCCCTCTTATTGTTGGTCTTCCCTGCCGCGCGTTCACACGCACAACCGTGTATAGCGAAGCATACGCGATGTGAACCACGTCACACACGGTAACGCGACGTGGTTCGCTGTCGCCGACCACAGACAAGCGTTTTTTGGTCTGTCGCGCGGAACGAACGCCCAGAAATTGACGCAATTCACAATAAATTGCTCGGTGTTTTGTGAGTTGCGTCACAAAAAATCCGCCTTTTTGCCGCTTATGTAGCACGCCCCGCGCCCGCTGGCAGCTCGGCGTTAGCGTCGGCCTGCACGTTCGTAAGACGACGCGCAAGCCGGGATTGGGCCGGCGACATAACGTCGCCATTGGCCGCACTCCCGAGGGGAGATGCCATGGCAAGGCTCACGTGTACAACAAGGGGACTTAAGTCGGCGCGGCTCAATCGGCTCGTTGACCTCAGTGCTACGGATCCCGTCGCTGTAACCACGCTGTCTCTCCAGCGCGAACAAATTCTCCAGCCAATAACACCTTTCAAGGAGGCGCCAGAATGCCTGCAACAGCGTCCTTAACCGGCGGCTGGCTGCGCATCGCTGCCACGCTAACGCTTTGTGCGGTAGCCACGAGCTCGATGGCCGGCCCGCGCGAGCAAGCCAAACGCATGCACGACCGACTCGTCGGGACACCGCCCAGCGCCGCAGTACTCGATTCGATGGCGGCGAAGATCGGCGCGGGTGATGCCATCGGAGCGGCATACGATGCGATGCAAGACCCGAACTTTTACAACACCACCGTACGTGAGTTGGCCACTCCGTGGACCAACCGCGATCAGTCCGTTTACGCACCGCTGAACGACTCTACGGCAACCGTAATCGGCATGGTCCGCGACGATGTGCCGTTCGATCAGCTGCTGTACGCGGACATCGTTTACGTTGGCACGCCGGCGGCAACGAATGTCGAGTACTCGCAGACGGATAACGCACACTACGAAGACTTGCAGAACGACCGCGTTGATCTCAGCGATCCGGCGAATCTTGCGCAGCAGACGCAATCGACACTGCCCGCGAGCCCGCTGCCCGCTGACGCAACCGCCGGCATCATGACGACCCGCGGTTTCGCCGAGGCCTTCTTGGTTGCAGGCACGAACCGCGCGGCGGTTCGTTTCGCGCTCCTCAATCACGTTTGTATGGATCAGGAAGACTTCCGTGACGTCACCGCTTACTCAGACCGTATTCGGCAGGACGTCAGCCGCTCACCGGGCGGCGACGCGAACATTTACCTGAACGACTGTCTGTCGTGTCACGCCGGGCTCGACCCGCTGTCTGGTGCGTTTGCGTACTACGACTTCAATGAGGACACCAATGACATTCGGTATACGGCTGGCGAGGTCCATCCGAAAAACTTGAACGATGCTGGCGTGTTTCGCTGGGGTTACGTCACGACCGATGACTCGTGGTTGAATTTTTGGCGCACCGGTCCGAACGCGTTCGTCGGTTGGAATGGACCGGGCTTCGGCAACGGCGCGAAATCGCTGGGTATGGAGATCGCCCAAACGCGGCAATTCTCGCTCTGCCAAGTCGAGCATGTGTTCGAAAAGGTCTGTTACCGCGAACCAAACGGCAGCGCAGATCTCGCTGAAGTCGAACGCATTGCGAACGTCTTCGAAACCAATAACCGCAGTCTCAAGCGCGTGTTCGCCGAGACTGCGACGTTTTGCATGGGGAACTGATCATGATCGCGAACGCCTTGAATGCCGGCGTCGGCAGCGGCTGGACGATGTCCTCGAACCGCTTCCTACGCGCAGCGCTGCTAGTCACGCTCGCCGTGATCCTGAGCGCGTGTGAACTCGAAAACGAATCGCTGGACGACACCGCAACGACGGACGATCCAGTAGCGGGCGGCACACCACCGCCAGCCGATCCGGCGCCGCCGAGCCCGCCGCCAGCCGATCCACCGGCTGATCCGCCGGCGCCGCCTCCACCGCCGGGTGATCCGACACCGCCGCCGGGCGACCCGATGCCGCCACCGCCGCCGGGTGACCCGACGCCACCACCGCCGCCGGGCGATCCGACGCCACCGCCGCCGCCGGGCGATCCGACGCCACCGCCGCCGCCGGGTGATCCGACGCCGCCACCGCCGCCGGGTGATCCGACGCCGCCACCGCCGCCGGGCGATCCGATGCCGCCACCGCCGCCAATGCCGCCTCCGGGCGATCCGGCGCCGCCACCGGCACCGCCAAGCGCTGAGGTCCAGCTGTTCGAACAGACGCTTTATCCGCATCTGGCTGATCCGAACAATTTCTGCGTGGCCTGCCACGGCGTTACTCAGATTCCGACGTTCTCCGTTGCTGACGTGACCTCGGCTTACAACGCACTGGTCTCACAGCAAAAAGTCAATCTGAACAATCCCGAGCTGTCGCGCGTTTATTTGCGCTCTGCCATCGACCGCCACAACTGCGGCGGCGACATGATTTGCGATCGCATTGCCATGGACATGCTGGCAGCGATTAACGATTGGCAGACGCTGATTGCCGCGAGCAATCCGACACCGCCGGGTGGCGGTGGCACCGCAGGTCCCGTCGTCAGCGGCATGCTGAAGCTGGCCGACGGGGTCGCTGCAGCCGCTGCGCGCGCCGACGACGCTGTTATCGCCAAATTCAACTTCGAAGAAGGCGCTGGCGACGTCGCGATGGACACCAGCGGCGTCGGTACACCGATTGCACTGAATATTGAGGGTATGGAGTGGGTCGCCGGAGGCGGTCTGCGCAACATCAGCGGGAAAGCTCAGGCCAGTCTCGACGACAGCCGCAAGCTGTTCGACATGATCACGCCGCAAGGCGCGTATACGGTCGAAGCCTGGGTTATTACCGACGATGTCGCGCAGGACGGTCCGGCCCGTGTCGTCAGTTACTCGCAAGACACCGGCACGCGGAACTTTACGCTGGGACAAAACGCGATTTACTACCAGCTCCGCAACCGCAGCGCGAATACCGGTCAAAACGGTACGCCAGCGCTCGAAGCCGAGAACACGCAGGTCGACACGGTTCTGCAACACGTCGTCATGACGTTCGATGAGGCCGAGGGACGCAAGGTCTACATCAACGGTCAGCTCGACATCGAAGAGAACACCGCCGATACATTGGCGTGGACCGACGATCAGATCTTCGTGATCGGCAACGAGGTCACCAATGACCGCCTCTGGCAAGGGACGTTCAAACTCGTCGCAATCCACAACAAGGCGCTGTCCTCGCTGGAAGTCGCGCAGAACTACGATGCCGGCACCGACCGCTTCGTTACCCTGACGTTCGACCTCACCGACATGTTGGGCGCACCGGCGGCTATCGAAATACAAGCCGCACAGCTCGACCCAGCTGCCTACGTGTTCACCAACCCGACCTTCATCGGCGATGCGGCTAACGTACGCATCAAGAATGTCCGTATCGCGATTAACGGCGCTGTGCCGGTCGCCTCGCAGATGTTCCGCCGCCTCGACACCACCGTCGTACAGGCACCGATGCTGCTGTCCGCTCAGGGTGCGGTAATCCCGCTGGCTCTTGGCGCCGAGAACGACGATATCTCGCTCGAGTTCGAAATCCTCGGCAACAACACGGGCCTTGCAGAAGCCGTCGCGCCCAGCAATCCGCCGATTCCTACGCCGGATGAGCCGGAGCCCGACCTGGGTATGCGCACGTTCTCGCAGGTCAACGACACCATGTCGTTATTGACCGGCGTACCCGCGACCAACAACGCCGTTCGCAATGCGTACTC
Organism: Pseudomonadota bacterium; assembly: GCA_038534295.1. Taxonomy (GTDB): domain Bacteria; phylum Pseudomonadota; class Gammaproteobacteria; order Steroidobacterales; family Woeseiaceae; genus JBCAXA01. The sequence goes on along the minus strand of JBCAXA010000003.1, from coordinate 464,367 downwards.
CGATCTGCGGGATTCGTTACCGCCTACCGCGGACCTAAACGCGTTCGGCGGCACCCAGCAGATCGCTATTCAAAACCTTGCGAAGGCCTACTGCGGTGTACTCGTCGGCAACAACGGAACTTGCACCGACTTCTTCGGCAGCTGTGAAATCGCGGCCGGTGATAAAGCGCAAGTTGCGGCGACGGTCTACTCGAAACTGATCGGCGACAACCTCGTCAATCAGCCGGACCTCGCCGACGTGTCGACCGAGCTCGTCTCGCTCATCGATGACGTCGGTTGTGATGGCGGATGTAACGGCGCTGCTGCGGAAGTTGCGCTGCAGGCGACCTGCACGGCGGCGCTCGCAAGCGCAGCCGTCAGCATCAACTAACTCGAACGGAAGGATGGAACGACATGGGTAAATACATAGAACATTGTCGCGCCCGCGACGCTGCCAATCGCCGCTTCGAGCAAGAGATTGAGGCTGTCTGCCGGCGCACTGGGCACGGTCGGCCGCGTAACCGCCGCGAATTTCTCGGCACCGGTCTGATCGGCGGACTCGGAACGGTCTTCCTGCCTAGCCTCGCGACGGTGCTATCGCGCGAAGCACACGCACAAGCGGCGTGTGCCGACAACGCGCCGCTGCTGGGCCGCATCCCATACCTCGGCTTTGATATGGGTGGCGGTGCCAACATCGCCGGCTCTAACATCATGGTCGGCGGCATGGGTGGCCAGGAAGACTTTCTGGACGCCAATGGGTACGCCAAACTGGGTCTGCCAGAGGCGATCATTCCGCAAAACGTCGGCGTCGATCGCACCTTTGGCCTCGCCTTTCACCCGAACAGCGCCATGCTGCGCGGTCTTCTCGACAAGACCAGCGCCGGCACCCGCGCCAACGTGAACGGCGCGGTCATTCCGGCGCGCTCGGAAAACGACACCAGCAACAACCCGCACAATCCGATTTACGGGATTGCGCGTGCCGGTGCCAACGGCCAATTTGTCGCAACGATCGGCTCGCGCAACTCGGAATCGGGTGGTCGCTCTCGTGCGCCGGACGCCATGATCCAGGCGGATCTCCGCCCGACCAAGGTCAGCAACTCACGCGAGGCCATTGGTCTTGCCGGCGGCAATGTCGACGACGGGTTCCCGAACGGTCGCGTATCGCAGGCAGCATCGGTCATCAGCGCCCTGAAGCTCGGCAAGATCGACGAGATGCAGGCGACCGAGGAGCTGATCCAGTGCGGTTTCGACAAGAGCGCACAGACCTTCAACACCGTCATCGGTGCTGACGATCTGAATCCTGAAGCGGACGCGATCCTGCAGGGCATATTCCCGAACGGTCAGCTCGACCAACGCGACTACGAGAAAGCCGCAACGGCGATGAAGGTCGTTCTGAATGGCTACGGTGGTGCCGGCACGGTCGAATACGGTGGCCGGGACTACCATCAGGATCCGCGTCCGGAAACCGACGGCAAGGATTTCGTTATCGGTCAGGTCATGGGTGCATCGCTCGAATACGCGGCGCAGCTTGGCCAACCGCTGATGATTTACCTGTTCAGCGACGGTTCGGTATCGGCCGACACCAATCGCGAGGAAGACGATGGCAACGGTACGACCAAGTTCCGCTGGCGTTCGGACAATTCGCAGACGGCGGCGAGTGCAATTCTCGTTTACAGCCCGAACGGTCGACCGGTTTTGCGCCGACCCGAAGCGCAGCAGCTCGGTTTTTTCCGTCCCGATGGCAATATCGAGACGGCGTCCACACCGTTTGCGAACAGCGTCGGTACACTCGCCGAAATGGTGGTCCTCAACTATCTCGGCTTGCACGGTCTGGAAGGCATGTTCGGCACGGTCCTCAACAACCCGGGACTCGGTACCGGTGCGGCCGCTGAGCCGTACGTAGCGTTCGAGCCCATTGCCTGAGCCTTCACGCAACGCGCTGGCAGCGCCAGCGGCGGACCCTATCGGTTCGTCGTTGGCGCTGTTCATTTGTCCTTCCTGTCGCAAGGAGCTGAAGGCGTTGGCAACGTCCGGCGACGTTCTCGACTGCTTGCACTGCGGCACCAGCTTCCCGCTACTCGAAGTCGACGGGGTTACCGTGCCGTGGCTGATGCCAGATCCAGAATCGGCACGCTACGAATGGAAGGCCCGCCTGAACGGCTTTCTGGAACGTAACCACGCCGAACAAACCCAGCTGCTGGGTGCGCTGCGTAAGGTTGCGCGCGGCTCGCTGGCCGAGAAACGGCTTGCCCGGCTTGCCGATGCGTTGGCCGCACAGCGCACCGCCGTCGTTGAGCGACTCGCGCCTCTCGGTTTCGACGACGTGGAATTCAACGACGAGACCGATCCTGGCCGTCGCTTGGCGAACAAGCTGCCTGCGAATCAGGGGCTGTCGAGTTACTACGACAATTTGTTTCGCGACTGGGCGTGGGACAACGGTGAAAATGAAACCCTGGCTGGGATCGTTCGCGACCTTCTGCGCACCGCCGGCTGCAAGCGGCCCGGACGAATGGCGACCCTGGGCGCCGGCGCCTGTCGGCTGCCGTACGATTTGCATCGCGCGATGCATCCCGCGCAGTCGATTGTCGTCGACTTCAATCCGCTGCTGCTGCTGACGGCCGTCGCCGTCATGGCGGGTCGCGAGACCTACCTGCACGAGATTCCGGTCGCGCCACGCGGCATCGACGAGGTCGCGCACGAGCAGCTCCTGCGCGCGCCGGCACCGCTGCCACTGGCCGACGACGACTCGTTTCTGGCGGTACTGGGCGACGTAACGAATCTGCCGTTCGCCGATGCGACGATCGATGTCGTGGTTACACCGTGGCTGATCGACATCATTAGCGAGGAGTTCTCGAGTTTCGCGCGGCGCATCAACGCGCATCTCGCTCCGGATGGGCTTTGGGTCAATACGGGCTCACTGGCATTTTTCGGTGCCGACCCGCTGCACACATACAGCGCCGAAGAGGTGCTCGACATCGTCGAATCGAATGGCTTCGAGATTGTTTCGGCACGTCGCGATACGGTTCCTTATCTGTGCTCGCCGCTGAGCGCTCACGGGCGGCAGGAAGAGTTGTTCAGCTTTGTTGCGCGCAAGTGTCGGGATGCGGCCCCAGCGGACCGGCACCGCGTACTGCCCGACTGGTTGATCGATTTGTCACAGCCGATACCCACCGATGCCGCACGGGCCATCGAGTCGTCGCGGCATTTGCTGCTGGCCCAAGTACTGGGCGCAACCGATGGCAAACGCTCTGTTGAAGCGCTGGGGACTTTGCTTGCCGAGCACCATGGCCTCGCCCCTGCCGAGGCGATTCATGCAGTGCGTCGAATTTTTGTCGAGCAACTGGAGCTAAGAGCGCCAGCTCGCAGCGGCGCCGCCCCGTAGCCCTTCGCGGCCGTTTCCGTCACATTGCTGTCATTCTGAGCCGCATGTCCACGGCCATGTCCGAGACCCGTCCGCTCGCCGACCTATCCGCCGGTGAGCGCCTGAACTTCCTGATCACCAACCGCCTACCCCGCAATGCGTTGACGCGCTTTATGGGCTGGTTCAGCAAGCTCGAAAACCCGTTGATTCGGTCGCTGTCGATCGGTGTTTGGCGGGCGTGTGTCGACGACTTACGCCTGTTTGAAGCCAAGAGGCAGTCGTTTTCGAGTTTGCACGATTGCTTTGTCCGCGAACTGAAGGACGACGCCCGACCGATCGATACCGACGCCGCGCTGGTGAGTCCGTGCGATGCCATCGTTGGTGAATTCGGCGACCTGGACGGCGTCACGGCGCTGCAGGCAAAGGGGTTTCCGTACACGCTCGACGAACTGCTCGGCGATGCGGCGCGGGCGGAGCGCTACCGATCCGGTCGGTTCATAACGCTGCGACTGAAGTCGAGCATGTATCACCGCTTCCACGCGCCATGCGACGGCTCAGTCGATGCGATCGATTACATCGCCGGCGACACGTGGAACGTCAATCCGATCGCGCTCAAGGTCGTCGAGCGGCTGTTTTGTCGCAACGAGCGCGTTGTCGTGCCGCTAACGACGGACGACAGCCAGCCGATACTGCTGGTGGCCGTAGCCGCCATCCTCGTGGCGAGTGTGCGCATGCACGGACTGGAACCGGCGTTGAACCTCGGCTACCGCGGTCCAAACCGCCTGACGCTCGACCGCGGCTATCGGCGCGGCGAGCAAATGGGGTACTTTGAGCATGGCTCGACCATCATCGTCGTCACCGATGGATCATTACAGTTTTGTGACAGCTTGAGCACGGGCACGCTGATTCGCATGGGCCAACCCCTGATGCAGCGCACATGATCAGCGTCTGCGGCCTGACGTGGCGAAAATTTACAATTTCGTGATAATACGGGTCTTCTCGAGGGACCCTGGAACGAGGCAACTCAACGATGGGCAGCATTGCCGCAACCGATAACAACGAAGACAAGCGCAGCTTTTTCGAAGAACTGCGCGTCCAGCGCTGGGATGACCACCGGCTCTATCACCACAGTCGGATAAATCAGTCGCTGCATTTTCTGAGCGCGTGCTGTTTTATCGTCACGTACGTGATGCTGTTCTTCGATCCAACCAGCGCCGTGCTGCTCGGCTGGGTCGTTGCGATGTGTTCGCGACAGATTGGCCATTTCTTTTTCGAGCCGAAGACGTACGACGAAATCAACGACGCGACGTTTGAGCACAAGGAAGACATCAAGGTCGGCTACAACCTGCACCGCAAGCGCGTGCTGCACGGTATCTGGGCCGCATCACCGGTGTTTCTGTACTTCTTCCCAACGATGTTCGGAATGTTTGAAGCGCATGCGAGCTGGGACGCGTATTTCTACAACCTGATGATTCTCTGGTTGGTGCTCGCGATCGGTGCGTTGATTTTCCGCACCGTACACCTGTTCTTCATCAGCGACATCAAGACCGGATTGGTCTGGGCAACCAAGATTCTCACCGACCCGTTTCACGACTTTAAGCTGTACTGCAAAGCGCCGTTCTATTTGCTGCGCGGCGAACTGATCGATCCGATGTACCACGTTGCGCATGGCGATCAGGATGACCAAGACGAGGAGCCGCCAACACCGGCGACGACCTGACGAGCGCTGCGGTAATTGCAATCAAGAACCCGCCCGGCATTGCCGGGCGGGTTTTTTTACGCTTGTTCGTTACTGGTTAAGCGCGGCGCCGCGGTCGCGTCGGTCCTGCGGCCGAACCGGCTACGCAGCATCTCGCGCAGCACTTGGCGCTTGATCGCTTTGTTCGTCAGCCCATCCGGGGCGTCCCACCATCCGTCGTCACGCATACGTTGACCGGCAGCGACAATACGCTCGACCACGGTCGCAAAATCGACGTCCGTGTAGTTGTGACTGAAGATGAACCGACCGGTACCGACCCACGACAGGCTTAGGCCTTCCGCACGCAGATAGTATTGCAGCAGCCAGTTATACCGGCTGACGGCGGAGTAACCGACCAAGCCGATCGACACCATGTTGTAAACGTGTACCGGAACGTTGTTGGCAGCCAGCGCGTCGTTCAACTCAGCAAAGCGCCGGTTCCAAACGGCCTCGGCCGCATCGACCTGCTCGCGATACTCCGCGGTATCGGCGTATTGCAGAAACTCATTCATCGCCGCCATGACCATCGGGTGCGAGTTGAACGTACCGCGAGCAAAACAGATGTCGGTCGGTGAATTGTCGCGATAGCGACGCATCAGCTCGTGTCGACCGGCAATCACGCCAACCGGGAGACCACCGCCGATGGTCTTACCGTAGGTGACGAGGTCGGCACGGACGCCGAAGTATTCTTGGGCGCCGCCCTGCGCTAATCGAAATCCGACAAAGACTTCATCGAAAATGAGTGCGATGCCCTTGTCGGTACAGACTCTGCGTAACTCTTGCAGCCACGCGGCATACGCTTGTTTGTCGTAGCACGCTTTGCGTTCCGAACCAACCAACATCGCATCACTGGTTGCCGACTTATTCGGGTGCAGCGCCTGCAGCGGGTTAATCAGCAGGCAAGCGATGTCGTTGCGGGACTTGAGTACCGCCAGCGATTTCTCGCTCATGTCTTGCAAATTCAGAATGTCGCGGTAGCCGCGCTGTGAGCCGACGCCGGGTTGCACACCATCCCACCAACCGTGATAGGCGCCGCAAAACATCGCGAGCTTAGGGCGACGGGTGTGATAGCGCGCAAGGCGCACTGCCTGCATGACGGCTTCGGTGCCGGACATATGGAACGACACTTCGTCGAGGCCGGAAATGCGTCGAATCCGTTCGACGTTCTCAGCAATCAGCGGATGATAGGGACCCAGCACGGGACCCAGGTCTTTAGTCCGCTCGAGTGCGCGCTCCATTGTGCCTTTGTAGAAGTCGTAGCCCAACAAATTGACACCGTAGGATCCACCGAGGTCGAAGGACCAATTGCCGTCGAGATCGCGCAGCTGCACACCGTCGGATGCATTGACAAACGAACCGAGCGGCAGCTGCTCCATGACAAAGCGACGAAATTGAAACGGCACGCGGTAGGCGCTCGTGAACTGCATGTCCGACACGCCGGGTGCGAGATCCTTGCTTGCCGCGCGGGACTGCTCCGACTTCGCGAGCAATCTTTCACGCAGCGCTGCAAATCCCTGCCGGCGGCGCTGCTGCAGCGCCGGATCTGCGCCATCGACACCAAACACCTCGTCGTCGGCGTAAGCGTAGAACGGTACGAGGCGCGCCAATCGCCGGGCGATACGACCGTGGCCGGTCAGTGACCGATGTTTGGCGCGCGACAGCAACAAACGCCGCCACAGTATGCGCAGCACGTATACGGCGACGATCAGTGCGAGCGCGACTTTCAAGACGTCCAGCATGATTTCATTCAGTTTTTTGGCACCGAAGCGGCGGAGGTTACCGAGATCATCGGAGGCCGCAAGGCCGTCGCGCGTAGCGACGATGTTGAGTCCAGAACCCCAGATTATGACAGATGCACCATTCCAGGTCGGCGGGCTGTGAAACAGGTCGCCGATTAGGGGCTTGCGATCCGCTAATGTCGCCGGTCTACCGTTGGATTACTACTAAAACAGCCCTGAGCGAAGGATGAGTCGGTGGCGGAATCCAGCCTGATTTCGAGCATGCCGGACGTATTTGTCGAGATCGACAATCGCGGCCGTGTACTGAAGTACCTGGGTGGCGGTCAGAAAGACACCATCTTGAAGCCAACCGAGATGGTCGACCAGCGCATTAGCGACCTGTGGCCACCGGACGCTGCGAAAGCCGCGTTACGCAACGTGCGGCGCGCGCTCGACACGCGCGACGAGTTGTCTTTCGGCGTTCGGCTACCCGGTAAGGGTCACAATTACCACTATCGCGTGCGACTGATCGTGCGCGGTTTCAATCGAGTGCTGGCGATTTTGCGTCTGGTCCAGCGCCCCAGTGACGTTACGGACAGTATCGATCTGACCGAAATCGATACCTTGACCGGTATACCGCGCGACACGGCGTTCGAAGAACAACTCGAACTCATGCTTGCCGATGCGCGCCTTCGCGAGCGCGGCATGGCCGTCGTCGCCATGGATCTCGAGGGCATCAATCGCATCAACCGCAGCATCGGCCGCGAAATTGGCGACCGGCTGCTGCGCAGCTGTGCCGATCGGCTGCAGCGACAGCTGCGCGGTACCGATTCGTTTACGCGGCTCGGTAGCGACGAGTTCGTACTTGCGATCGCCGATGTCGATACGCGGGAGTCCGCGACGGGCTTGAGCGATCGCTTGCGCGAAGCGTTCGAGACGCCGTTTACGATTGACGGACACGACATCGAGCTGCATCCCTGCCTCGGCATCGCACTGTTTCCTATTGACGGCTCGGAGTCGGGAACGCTGTTGTCGAATGCTCGCGTAGCGCTGCACGAAGCCGGTGTCACCGGCGGCAAACGGCACGAGTTTTATTCGAGCACGATGCGCTATCGGGTCAATCAGCGACTCGATGCTAAAGAAGAGCTGCGCTGGGCGATTGACCAAAATCAGCTGCGGCTACGCTACCAACCGCGCTTTCGTCTCGACAACGACAAAGTGGTTGGCCTCGAAGCCTTGCTGCGCTGGGACCATCCAATTCGCGGTGAATTGCAGCCTGAGGAGTTTATCGAGCTTGCGCTGGCTGGCGGGCTCATGCCCGACGTTGGCGCCTGGGCGATGCGCGAGGCCTGCCGGCATGCGGCGGCCTGGCAAAGCGACGGTCTCGATCTCGCCGTCTCGGTCAACGTAACGGAAGCGGAGTTCTCACACCCGCAGTTTGTTGAGTCGATTCAGGCGGCCATCGATGAAACGTCGCTGGAGCCGCATCGTCTGCAGATTGAGCTGACCGAACGAATGCTGATGTCGCACGATCGCGGTTACACCATCGCGCACAAAGTCGCCGCAATCGGCGCACGCCTGGTGATCGATCAATTCGGGCTCGGCTATTCATCGGCCAGCCGATTGATCCGCTTCCCGATCTATGCGGTCAAGCTCAGTCGCGATCTGGTACTGAAGGCAACGGCTGACGAGGCTTCGTCGGCACTGTGCTCAGCACTGCTCGCCATGGCGCATGAACTCGGCTGGAACACGGTCGCCGTCGGCGTCGAGCAACGCGAACAGCTCGACTGGTTGCGCAAGCGTGGCTGCCGCGCGGTACAGGGCTACTTTCTGTCGCTGCCGCTGCTCGCCGACGACGTTCCGGAGTTCATCGATTCGCTACGCGATGATGGCACGGACGGCAACGTCGTTGAACTTCCGTTCACGTCGACACTGGCGGGTTGATGTTCATCATTCTGTGACCTAGGTCACGTCACGACGACTGTTGTTCGGGACTCGAACACAGACTTTTTTTTGCAATTCTGTTGCACTCAGCGGTCATTGCACCCGGGGCTTGTCCGGGTCTTAAAGAACTCCGCAACAACGGCAACAGATGGGCGATGGCGGTGAATCGAATTAAGGAGCGATCGATTCTAGAGCGACGACGCGCGTGCTTAGCAGCACTCGCCGGCGTCGTCGCGCTCGTCTGGTGCGGGGCCGCCGCCGCCTCGACCCCGCCGCAGCCGATGCGTTTCGAACGTCTCACAGCCGAACAAGGGTTGGCGCAGAACAGCGTCATGGCCATCGTTCAAGATCAGCGCGGATTTCTGTGGTTCGCCACCGAGAATGGCCTCAACCGGTATGACGGCCAACGCTTTCTGCACTTTCAGTTCGACCGCGCCGACCCGAACTCTCTGCCGGCCGACTACGTAACCGATCTAGCATTAACCGCCGACGGTCAGCTGTGGGTAGGCACAGACGGCGGCGGTATCGCGCTTTGGAATTCGAGCACGGCCGGCTTTGAACGCGTGACCAGCGCACACGGCCTCAGCGACGACAAGATTCAGCGGCTCGCCTACGATCCGCGTGGCTATCTTTGGGTCGGCACATTACGCGACGGACTGAATCGACTCGATTTGAGAAGCGGCAAGATCACCGTGTTCAAGAACGGTGACGATCCTGCCACCAGTCTCAGCGACGACTCCGTGCGGGCATTGCTGGTTGATATCGATGGCACGGTTTGGATTGGCACGAACGGCGGTCTCGATCGCTATGACCCCGCGACCAACCGGATCGAGCGCGTCGCGGTCGGCGGCGACGGTCCCACCAACATCGCTGGCGATCGCGTGCGCACCTTGGCTCGGGACAGCAGCGGCACACTTTGGGTCGGTACGCAGCGTGGTGGCCTCAGCCGTAGCACAGACGGCGTACACTTCCAGCACTATCGCCACGAGGACTCCGCGGGCGCGATCAGCAACAATCGCGTCGAAGCATTACTCGAAGACAACGCCGGCAGGCTCTGGGTTGCGACGGCCGACGGTCTGAATCGCTATCTGCCAGACTCCGATCTGTTCGTTACCTATCGTTACGCGAGCGACGTACCGACGACGCTCAGCGACAACAACACGATTGCGCTTTACCAGGATCGCGGCGGACTTCTTTGGGTCGGCACCAAAACGGCCGGGGTCAACAAGTGGAACCCGCGGACGTGGTCGTTCGGTCACGTGCTGCCAGAGCTCAGCGACGATGCCAGCCACCGCATTCGACACGTAACATCGTTCGCCGATGCCGACGATGACGGTATTTGGTTCGGTAGCTTCGGTGCGGGCTTGACGCGCCTCGATGCCAACGGCGACATCACGCAACGCATTGACGCATCGCTGCCTGACGGTCGCGGCTTAGACGACGACCGCGTGATGGCGCTTGCCGGTGACAGCAGCAATCTGTGGATCGGCACGATGATGGGCGGTTTGAGCCGCATGAACACGACGACCGGCGACGTCACCACATATCGCACCGATCCGGCCGACCCGAACTCGTTGGCCGCCGATGGCATCATGAGCCTGCTCATCGACAGTCGCGGCCGCCTGTGGATCGGTACCTTCGGCGGTGGCGTCGACATGCTCGAACCCGGGGCCAGCACCTTTACCCACTTCCCGCACGACGCCCAAGATCCCGCGTCACTGGCAAGCCCACGCGCAACCGCCATTGCCGAGGATACCGACGGCAATTTGTGGGTCGGTACGGACGGCGGTGGTTTGCATCGCCTCGGCGTCGACGCTTCTGAGTGGGAGCGTTTTTCGGACACCGAGTCGGTCGCGAGCGGCTTTCTGACATCGACCGTGTACGCGTTGCACGTCGACGATGCCGGCCGTCTCTGGGTTGGCACGCGCGAAGGTCTGTACCGGGCGGACGATCCGTCCGCCGCCGCCGATGAGCTTGCCTTCCGGCTGTACGACGATCGCAATGGCCTCGCCGACGACAGCGTCTATGGCATTCGCGCCGACAATTCGGGCCGCATCTGGGTCAGTACGAACCGCGGTTTGTCGAGCGTCGATATCGGTCTTGGCACCGTGCAGAACTACTCGGTGAGTCATGGTCTGCAAGCCTTCGAATTTAACTTCGGCGCGCATTTCGAAAGTGCCAACGGGCGGCTGCTATTCGGCGGTCCAAACGGTTTCAACGTCTTCGACCCAATGAATCTCGCGATGAACAGCACGCCGCCGTTGATTGCGCTGACCGGGCTCGAACTGCTGAACCGGCCGCTGAACGACAACGCCGTTTACGATGCCTTTGCAACGCTCGAGCTCGACTACACCGACGACGTAGTCACTTTCGAGTTCGCGGCACTGGACTTCGCTGCGCCAACTGAAAACCAGTTTGCCTACAAGCTCGAGGGCTTCGATCGCGACTGGGTCAACGCCGGCAATCAACATCGTACGACATACACAAATCTCAACGGCGGCCAATATACGTTCCGCGTGCGCGCATCGAACAGCGACGGCATCTGGACGGAAACCGGCCTTGCCATGGACATCCGGGTCGAGCCGCCGCCGTGGCTGACCCCGTGGGCCTATTTGCTTTACGCGGCCACAGCAATTGGGATCGGCTTCGCAATCTGGCAATCGCAGGAACGCAAGCTGCGTCAGCGGGCCGAGTACAGTCGCCAGCTCGAAGTTAAAGTCGACGAACGCACGCGCGAGATCGCCGCCCGCAACCGCGAACTCGAACACGCCAACCAGAAGCTGCACCAAGCGAGTTATACCGACCCGTTGACGGGCCTCAGGAACCGACGCTTCTTCTTCGAGGAAATCGGCTCGCAGTTGAACCGTGTTGCGCAACGACCGGTTCACGAACGGCGTGAGTCGCCGGACGAGTTTGTTTTCCTGATGATCGACCTCGATCACTTCAAACCTGTCAACGACACGCACGGCCACCAGGCGGGCGACCGTTTGCTGGTCGGCGTCGCCCAGGCGCTGGAAAATTTGTGCCGCTCGACCGACACCGTCATTCGTTGGGGCGGCGACGAGTTTCTGATGGTGGCGCGGCGGGCCGGCTCTGACGAGGCAAGCCATCTCGCCGAACGAATTCGCGCGGCCGTTGCGAGCTCGGTGTTCCCCGTCGGCCCTGGCCAAGTCGCCCGCACAACGAGTTCAATCGGCTACGCGTCGTATCCGTTCTTTGACAACGACCCGACCCGCCTCAGTTGGGAACAAACGCTGAAAGTCGCCGATATCGTTATGTACAGAGCGAAAACGCAGCGCAACAGCTGGTGTGGCGTTGTTGGCGTCGATTACCCGCACGGCGTCGATACGTTGCTCGAGGCGATGCACCAGGACCTGGACGATCTGCACGAGCAGGGCCAAATCATTATCACCGAGGCCATTCGGGACAGCTCCGAAAAGATCGCCTGACGCCGTCAATTTGACGGCGGCCTTATGTGACCCACGTCACAAAACGACGCCCCCTTGCCTGTCGCTCGACACCGACGTCAGAGCCCTTGACCGGTTTAATGGACCGCATCGAGAAACCAGTCTTTCCGAGCGATCACCATGAACCAGACGATGCGATACACGACGATCCTTGCGATCCTCGGCGCCGCCCTTGGCGCCGGGCTGCTGATCGAATCCCAGCGGCCGAAGAGCGAACCGGCTGCATCCATCGACCGGCCGACGGCCCATGCGGTCCAGCCGCAGGCTGAACCGCTGCCGCTGCTAGCTGCGCGCGAGCACGACACCGATACCGACACCGACGAAGACTTGCCGGACGGCACGGTCTTTGACGCAGACGGTTTGCCGCTGTTTGCCCCGGTTGCGAGTAAGGCGTCGACGATCGAGCCAGCCACACTGGCGCAGCGCCAAGCGCTTGCGCTTCGGCGCACGAGCCAGTTCGCCCCGTCGCCAGGTGTCGGGTTCAGTGATCACATCATCAGCCTCGACGCCGAGATGGACATCGACACGCTCGGTGAGTCAATTGCCGATTTGGACGGCGAAGTTCTGCGCTACCTGCCAAACCTGCGTATCGCCACCGTTCGCATTCCGGTTGCGCGGGCAAACGAACTGACGTCGCTCGCGGGCGTCGGTACCGTCGCTGATGACGGAGACATCGGATTCATGTCGACGCCAGCCAAAGCGACGGTACAGCTGCCGGCTATCGGCTCGCCGGAACACGTCGCCACAAATACGTCGCTTGGTGTTGCGGTCGTCGACAGTGGTGTCGAGCCGCACAAAGATCTGAACCTCGCACAACACGTACACCTGCTCGCGCCGGCGACCGAATACACATCGAACAAGCGCAAGGACGGTCGCCTGCTGGCTCTGTATCTGTTCGATGAAGAGGGCGACGTCGTCTTCGACCGTATCGGCGACACCCGTGAGCACCTGTATCTCGACAACGAATCCGCAACACTCGACTGGCAGGGCGGCGCATTGACGGTGAGCGGCGGACAATTCGCGGGCTTGCCGGACAAGAACATTGCCGATGAAATCGACAACCGCAACGAATTCACGTTCGAGGCGTTCATTACGCCGGCGCATACCTCGACTAAGAGCGAGATCGTCGCCCATCGTTCGGGCAGCACCACGAACTTCGCGCTGTATCAGTACGGCAATCGCCTGCAGGCGGTCGTCGGAATCCAAGGCGGCTCGATCTATGCGTATTCGAACAGCGGCTCAGTGAGCGCCGGCCAGCCGATGCATGTCGCCGTGCAGCGCACGACCAGCGGCAACGTCGAGCTCTTCGTCAACGGCAGCCGCCACTGGTCAACGAGCACGAACAAGAGTTCGCGGCTTGGCTGGTCCGGTGCCGGGTCGTTCGCGATCGGCGGCTGGACGGGCGCAATCGACATGCTCGCGCTGCACAGCGATTCGCTGGGCAGCAGCACGATCAAGAAACACTCACAGGACGGCGCCAACGCGTACGTCACCGTTTTTGATGCCGTCGGTCACGGCACGCACGTTGCTGGCACGATCGCCGGTACAGGTTCGGTGTCGGGCGGCGAGCACGCCGGTATCGCGCCGGGGGCGAAAATCTACGACCTGCGAATTCTCGATGAGGACGGCCGCGGCACCGTGGCATCGGCACTCGCCGCGTTCGACTGGCTGCTTGAGAACGCCTCGAGCGAGGGCATTCGCGTCGTCAACCTGTCGATCGGCAAAGCGGTGGAATCGCCCGCTGCCGACGACATTCTGGTCCAAGCTGCCGAGCAGCTGGTCGCAAACGGCCTCGTTGTTGTCGCGTCGGCCGGCAACTACGGCACGCTCAGCAATTTCCATGTTACGAGCCCCGGCAACGCTCCAAACGTCATCACCGTAGGCGCGCTCGACATCAATGACACGGTTTGCATTAACGACGATGCCGTCGCCGATTTCTCGTCGCACGGCCCGACGCTGTACGACCACACCATGAAGCCAGACCTGCTGGCACCAGGTTCACGCGTGATTGCACCGACAGCGAAGAAAGGCAAGTTCAAGAAAGACCATCCGCATCGCATCGAGTCTTGCAACAACGGCGCGTGTGGCGATGAGTACTATCGCCTGTCGGGCACCAGCATGGCCGCAGCCATCACCTCCGGCGCCGCCACACTGTTGCTGTCACAAGATTCGTCGCTGAACCCGGCGACGGTAAAAGCCCGGCTGATGCGTTCTGCGCGCAAGGTTCACGGCGACCCGGTCGCAACCGGTGCCGGTGCGCTGGATATCTCCGCGGCATTACGTGACCAGGGCTTCACGTCGCAGGCGCCGTCGCCGCGGTTGATCCGCCTGTCAGAGCAGGACACGATCCTGATCGAAGACACCGGCACGCTGTGGGGCGCGCTCGAATGGGCCGCACAGAATCTTTGGTCAAACGGCTACCTGTGGCGCGACGGCTATCTGTGGTCGGACGGCTATCTCTGGTCCGACGGCTATCTGTGGACGGACGGCTACTTGTGGCGCGACGGCTATTTGTGGCGCGATGGCTACCTCTGGCGCGACGGCTATCTCTGGGCGGATGGCTACATGTGGGCAGACGGCTATCTTTGGGCGGACAACGACACCTTGATTGCACAGACCAACGATGCCGGCGGCAGCGCGGCGGGCGGCGGCGACTCCTGCAGCGGCGCAACCGGCGACAACTTGATGACCAATGGCGGTTTTGAGACCGGCGGTCTGTCAGGACTGTGGCTGAGCGGCGCCGGCGGCGACGACGATGACGACGATGAAGACGAAGACGACTACGACAACGTCATGATCTCGACGACGGAATACGCCGGCAAAAAAGCGCTGCGGCTGAAACGAGGCGCCTGCGCGTCACGCGAGCTGCGCACCGAATACGAAGCAGGTCAGCTGCTGACGGTCTCTGGCTACCACCGTTCACCGTCGAACAGCGGCTGGGGCAGCATCGGTGTCGATTACTTCAACAGCTCATGGAACGAGTTTGACGAGACGATGATTAGCCTCGGACCAACCAACTCGCAGTACGAGCGCTTCACGTTCACGACGGAAGTGCCCGCCGGCAGCGCACACGTAACCCTCTGGTTTTGCGGCGGCAACGACTCGCGTTTCGACGAGCTCGAAGTGCGCTAGTTATCGCACGACGCCTCCCTCGTCAGGTGGCAAGGGCCAGGTCCTCCTCTCCGGGACCTGGCCCTTTTTTTTAAGCGAGTGATGTCGCCACATCGTAAATGCCGGCCAGCATGGCCACACCAGTGAGCGACACCGCGACGAGGGCCGATGCCGTCATAAACCACTGCCAAAACCGAAAAGTCATCGCTTTCATACTGCACCTCCGAAATTGAGTCTGTGCTTAGGTCGCTGTCGTGACTCGGCAGCGTTGCGACGCATTTTTCGGCTCGGCGCTCGTAAACACCTGAAAGAGATCGGAAAAAAACCTGCGCTTTTTATGACATTTTTCTTACAGCGGTGAATGTTCAGCGTTTCCCCATGGATTTCCCCTGACTAACGGACTTCGCTGGGTTGGGCAGTGCGGATGCAGGCGCAAGCGCACTACTGCTATTCGCGTTGCCGGCACTCACGCCTTCTTTTGGCGGAACGCACCGCTAGTGTGTCGGCAACGACACAGGTTCCGAGGCCCGATGATGCTGCGTCAGCACGACAATCGTTCGACAGCCCGATCTTGATCCAATCTTGCGGTGTTTTTCACGTGCCGACGACACGACCGGCCGTAGCTTACGTCCCCGGCAGCAGCGAGCTGTCTTCGCACACCACCTTTTTCACTTGGGAGTCTGTCAATGAACACTGCGGGAATCCGTACTGCTGGCTTGTTTGCCTCACTGGTCGCCGCCCTGACGCTGTCGACCGCCGCCGTCGCCGGTCATCACGGCGAGAAGAAAGCCGACATCGTCGACACCGCTGTCGCCGCCGGCTCGTTTGAAACACTGGCCGCCGCGCTGACGGCTGCTGGCCTGGTCGACACGCTGAAAGGCGACGGCCCATTCACCGTTTTCGCACCGACCGACGCTGCTTTCGCCAAGCTGCCGGCCGGTACCGTCGAAACGCTGCTCAAGCCGGAAAACAAGCAGCAGCTGATCGACATCCTGACGTATCACGTTGTCGCTGGAAAAGTGAAAGCCAAAGACGTTGTCAAGCTGACGAGCGCTACGACCGTCAACGGCGCTGACGTCACGATTGAAGTCGCTGATGGCACGGTCAAGCTGAACCAGGCCAACGTCGTGTCGACCGACATCATGGCCAGCAACGGCATCATCCACGTTATTGACGAAGTCATTCTTCCGCCGTCGAGCTAATCCCCTCCCCCCCGCCCGACGCGGAACACTCGGCCGGCATCGCTTGCGATGCCGGCTTTTTTAGTGGCCCAACACCTGCTCAGCGGCTGCGCGAGATGAACGTGGATTTTGCCCAGGGATACCATTGCGGCGTGCCGGCGCAAATCGACGCGATTTTCGAAATGGAATTCTCGAACGTCGTGCACTTCTGAGGGCCCGCACAGGCGTCACGCCCGGCCGCTTACATAATCCCGGCAACCCATTGTGCGGCGGCGTAATAGTCTTGTCGTAATGGGTGCGCTACGCTCGCCGGATGAATATTCGTGCCAACGCAACGCTCGCCAACTCCATTTACACCGAATCCGAGGAGCGCCTGCACGTGGCGACCCACGGTATTGGCGTCGTCCTGGCGCTAGTCGGGCTCGGTTGGATGCTCACGCTGTCGATCGGTGCCGGTGACCCATGGCGCATCGTTGCCAGCGCGATATACGGCACAACCCTGATCCTCGTGTTCCTGGCGTCGACGGTTTATCACCTGTTCAGTCAGACGCGCTTCAAAGCGTTACTGAAGCTGCTCGACCACTGCGCGATTTATCTCTTTATCGCCGGCACCTACACGCCGTTTTTGCTCGTGTCTTTGCGCGGCGCCACCGGCTGGTGGCTGTTTGCGATCATTTGGTCGCTGGCCGTTGCCGGCGTCGTCATGAAGCTCTGGTTCCGTCACCGCTTTCCGCGGCTGGCATTAGCGAGCTACGTCGCGATGGGCTGGCTAGTGGTAGCAGCCGGTCCCGCCGTTGCAAATGCGGTCGGCCCGCAAGGCGTCGCGTGGCTGCTCGCCGGCGGCGTCGTCTATACCGTCGGCGCGTTAATCTACGCGGCGAAAAAAATCGCCTATCACCACGCCGCCTGGCACGCGTTCGTACTGATCGGTGGCGTCTGCCACTTCAACGCGGTGGCGCTGTACGTCTTGCCAATCGCCTAGGTCGTACACAAACGAAAACGGCCTCCGAAGAGGCCGTTCCCTATACGATCAAGCGAAGAACGCGTTACAACGGAACGATGTTCTCGGCCTGCGGGCCTTTCTGACCCTCAGTCTGCTCGAACTCGACGGCCTGGCCTTCAGCCAGCGTCTTGAAGCCCGAACCCTGAATCTGACGGAAATGAGCAAAGACGTCCGGTCCGCCTTCCTGGGCGATAAAGCCGTAGCCCTTTTCCTCGTTGAACCACTTAACGGTTCCTTTTCTCTTCTCTGACATGTCTTTTATGTACCTAAATGAAGCTAGTAAACGCCTGCTGCACAGGCGGTGACGCTAAATGTGCAGCTAAACTTTTGAAGACATGCCCGGCATTTCCGGAATCGGAATGCGCGAGATGGCGATCAGAAATCCGCCGAACCTTGTAGCGCGGCGAAGTATACGCCTCGAATCGACAATGCACACCATTTTGCGTGAATGATCGTTTGCTAGCGGTCAACAAGTATTTGCCGCTACCATCAGCCCGCGTAGCGGTGGCAAGGTCGACGTCGTGGATCGAAAAACAGCCTATATAACGACCGCCATTCTGGCCGGCGCAACAATTCTCGCTGCATTGCTGAGTGCGTTGATTACCCGCATCGATGGTGCGGGCCCGCCGAATGCCGGGTCAGGCGATCAACCGACCGCGGGCGTCGAACGGCCTGCACCAACATCGATCGACAGCACCTGCACCCGCGCGGCGGCGAACGACTATCTGGACATACTGGAGAGCCCGGCCGCGGGCCGCGGCGATAAACGTCGAGCCCTTCGTTGTCGGCTCATTATGGCTCGGCAATTGGTCGTGCAATGGACCGAGGACGGCGCGCCGCAAATGGCGAGTCTGACGCGCAAATTCCCCCGCGACGCGACGGCACCGGCCGATTACGACGATAGCTGTATTTCGACTTGGGAAAACACCGGTTGCGGCACGAGCTTCATAACGAGCGCCAGTGGTCAGCAAGTTTCCGTGCAGCACAGCGGCACGGTCTCAGGCCTTTTCAACCTACAAGACGACGGCACTCTGTCCGGCGACGTCATGAACCTCCGTGACAACAGTGGCCCACACGCGGGAACGCTTGTCATCAATTAGCGTCGGTTGGTCGCGAATTTGGCCACGTCGCGCTCGCGCCCAACGGCTTCACGTGGGTAAGGCGCGAGCATACTCAGCAACAGCCAGTTCGGCAGTGCGCGGCGCAGTTTGGTTGGCCCCTCGACGACGATCTCACCGCGTCGCACCAAGGCTCGCAAATCGCGAATTCCGCGCCAGGCCTCGACGAACAGCCTCAAGTCACTGCGAACCACCAAGTCGGGTTCATGCCCCGGATCCTTGAGGCACATATCAACCGAACCGCCGTCGACCACGAGCCAGAAGCGATCGCAGTCGAACGGCGCACCGCTAAACTTGAAGTGCATTACGGTGCGCCCTGCCGGCATCGCATCGATGTTCAGCCGTGTGTGCATGCTCCAGGCGAGAAACCCCGGGTCGAGATCGTCGGTGGTCATGTCGCGTGCCCAGCGTTGCCCCCACACCGCGATCGCCATGACGATGTCGTCGAGATCGCGGCCGGCCTCGGTGAGCCGGTACCGATGACCGCGGCCGTTGGGTTGCTTTTCGCGCCGGATGATTCCGGCATGCTCGAGCTCGCCAAGGCGCGTCGACAGCAGACTCGGTGAGATTCGCGGCACACCGCGATGAATGTCATTAAAGGTCTCGCAGCCGTCGATTACCCGGCTAACGACCAGCAGACTCCACCGTCGGCAAAGGATTTCGGCGGCGAGGGCGAGCGGGCAATACTGCCCGTAGCCGCGTCCGGCCGCGGCAGGCTCGCTATTTTTAGCGTTGCTGACCACTACAGAAATAATAGTAGTCGCCTAGGCGTGCGAGGACTAGTTTGGTCTTATCCGAACTCTTGGAGTCAGTGATGCGAATGCTGATTGTGCTGCTCGCGAGCTTCACGACTTGGGCCTGCGCCGCCCAGCCGACCGACCGCGCGCTCGATGTTGCGGCGTGGAATCGTGCACTGCTCGAAACCGCGGATGCCGAAGACGGCTTTCTAACCCTGAAGGGCGTTCGCACGGCGGCGCTCATGCACATTGCCATGCATGAGACCTGGCGTCTCGCGCAGGGCTTAAGCGGTTATGGTTTTTGCCTGCCGCCTGATGAGCCTACCGACCCCGCCCGTGCTGCTGCTACTGCGGCCAACGCGATTGCGACGCCTGCGTACCCAGACGCGCGTGACCGTTTTGGCCGCTTGGCCGGGCCTCGCGCCGATGAGGTCTATTGGGCGAGAAACTGCGCGGTCGGCATCATAGCGTCACATGTGGGCGATGGTTGGAATCGGCAGGTTGAGTATGCGTGGCAAGCGCCGGCTCCCGGCGTTTATGCCGATTTCCACGAGCACAGCGGCACGCCTGAAGGCTTCGTGTTCGGTCGCGGCTGGGCCGACGTCCGACCCATGGTCTTAACCGAGATTCCGCGGGTGCCTGCTCCGCCCGCGATCGACAGCGACGCGTACGCGAGGGCCTGGGACGAGGTCCGTCGACTGGGCGCGGCTGAGAGTGCGGAACGCGCCGACGATCAAGCCCACCTCGCCATGTGGTGGAAAGACTTTGCCGAACGCTCGTTCAATCGCTTGGCGCGCGATCAGATCGCAACCAGCGATATCGATACTGACGACCAACTGCGCCTGTTTGCTCTGCTTAATACCGCCTTGTTCGACGCTTACATCGCCGCCTTCGACAACAAATACCACTACAACCACTGGCGACCGTACACCGCGATTCGTGCCGCCGACGACGATGGCAACGAGAAAACAACCGCCGATCCGGCGTGGGACAATCTGCACGGCCACACCTACGCGTTTCCGTCGTATCCGTCGGCGCACGGTACGGTTTGCGGCGCTGCGGCAGCGGTTTTCGAAGCCACCTTCGGCGAGGACTACGCCTTTCGTATGGTCACGGCCACCGTCGACTCCGCCGGACCGATGTCAGAGCCGCTCGCGATGCAGCCGCCGTACCGCGACTTTGATTCCTTCGATGCGGCGGCGCGCGAGTGTGCGCTGTCGCGCGTCTACCTAGGGATTCACTTCCGCTACGACTCCGATGAAGGTTACCGGTTGGGCAAGCAAGTCGGTCGTACGGTCACGGCTAAGCGCTAGCCGCCATGCGCTCTTCGAGCATCCCTTCACGAATCAGAAACTCGCAGACCTCCGGTACGCCCTTGCCGACCTTGAGGTTGGAAAACAGCCACGGCCGCTCGCCGCGCATGCGGTTGGTGTCTGACTCCATGACTTCGAGCGATGCGCCGACGTGTGGGGCGAGATCGGTTTTGTTGATAACCAGCAGATCCGACCTTGTGATACCCGGCCCGCCTTTGCGCGGAATCTTCTCGCCGGCGGCAACGTCGATGACGTAAATCGTAAGGTCGACGAGCTCCGGCGAGAATGTCGCCGAGAGATTGTCGCCACCGGACTCGACGATCACCATTTGCAGGTCCGGAAACCGTGCGGCCATTTCGTCAATCGCGCTGACGTTGATGGATGCATCCTCGCGAATCGCCGTATGCGGACAGCCGCCGGTCTCGACGCCGAGAATTCGATCCTCGGACAGCGCCTCGGCGCGCACCAGGATTTGCCGGTCCTCCTGCGTGTAGATGTCGTTCGTGACGACGGCAATGTTGAAACGATCGCGCAACGCTTTGCACAGCGCCTCGACCAACGCCGTCTTGCCGGCGCCAACCGGGCCGCCAACGCCGACCCGCAATAAATCCTGAGTGGGTTGAGACATGTATTTCTCCTGAGACCGTCGCGTCGCCCGCTATGAGCGAAACAGCCGCGTGTGTTGTCGTTCGTGTTGTGCCGATGCAATCGCAACGGCCGGCAGCGTCAAACCGATGTCGTCGTCATCGACCGCGCGAGCGCACTCGACGAGATGGGCGAGCCGCTCACCGGCGGCGAGCATGAGTCGCTGACCGTCGGTCTGGCCGAGCGGTACGAGTTTGATGGCGGCCGCGACCTGATTTTCGTGCCACACCCACGCGTAGGCGGCTAACGCAGCGTCCATGTCGATCGAGTTCGCAACGCATGCCGCCGCGAAGGCAGTGGCGAACGTTGGCGCAGCCGGCAGCAGCTCGGTCGCCTCGGGCATGACGTCGCGCAACAGCCGCGCGAGTGCGAGTCCCATTTGGCGATCTTCGTCGAGTAGCTCGGCCGTCTCGCGGCTAGCACTAAGCGCTCGGTTCCAACGCAGCGTCGCGTCGGCATCGCCATTCGCCACCGCATCGTGCAATCGCGCGAGACACGCAAGGTCCTGGTGCACGAGCGTTGCGCCTGCAACGCCAAAAAGCCAGTCGTCGACATCGGTCGTCGACGTCAACCAACCGGCCTCAACGGCGAACTCGAGGCCCTGCGAGTAGCTGTAGCCACCGACCGGCAGCGCTGGGCTGATCAGCAGCCAGAGCGCCGGATTAACCGCAACGTTAGTGGCCATGACCGTCGTACGCACCGGCTTCGGGTTCAAACGGCGCATCGTCATGCTCGACCGCAAAGCCGAGCTGCTCGAGCATCTCATCCAGCACATGATCGCGGAGGTAACTCAAGGCATCCCGTCCGACCTCGACCCAAACGTGTCGGTTGCCGAGGTGATATGCAGCGCGGGCGAGCTCCGCTGGCTCGCGGCTGCGCACCCGGGATATGGCTTCGATCGCTGCATCGATGCGAACGACGTACCCGTCCTCATTGGTAATGCAGTCGCCGCCGCGCAATACCGCGCCGCGGCTGAGTTTCACAAAACCGTCGCGACCCGAACTCAGCGACACTCGCTGGCGAGTCTTCTGCCGCGCTTCGAACGGCAGCGCGACGCTATCGATTGCCTCGCGCGACGTCGTGCGCTCGGTCAATGTGATCGGTTCGGCGGCGACGAGCGTCATGATCTAAAACAGAAAGTAGCGTTGCGCCAACGGCAATACGTCCGCCGGTTCGCACGTCAGCAGCTCGCCATCCGCACGCACCTCATACGTCTCTGGATCGACGTCGATGCTCGGCATCCAGTCGTTCAACACCATGTCGGTCTTGCGGACCTTACGGGTGTTAACTACCGGCGCGGTCGCTTTCGCGAGACCGAGCTCATCGCCAACGCCGTTGGAATGCGCGGCACGGGATACGAATGTCACCGACGTTGCCGTGCGTGCACCGCCGAAGGCCGCGAACATCGGTCGGTAGTGCGTCGGCTGCGGCGTTGGAATCGACGCATTCGGATCACCCATCGGCGCGGCAACGATCAAGCCACCCTTAATCACGAGCGACGGCTTGGCGCCGAAGAACGCCGGCTTCCACAGCACGAGGTCGGCGAGCTTGCCGGGCTCGATCGAACCGACCAGATCGCTGATGCCGTGCGTGATCGCCGGATTGATCGTGTATTTGGCAACGTAGCGACGGACCCGAAAGTTGTCGTTGCGCGCCGTGTCTTGATCGAGAGCACCACGCTGCACCTTCATCTTGTGGGCGGTCTGCCACGTGCGGCTGATGACCTCGCCAACCCGACCCATCGCCTGACTGTCGGACGCGATCATCGAGAACGCGCCGAGATCGTGCAGAATGTCCTCGGCGGCAA
Organism: Pseudomonadota bacterium; assembly: GCA_038534295.1. Taxonomy (GTDB): domain Bacteria; phylum Pseudomonadota; class Gammaproteobacteria; order Steroidobacterales; family Woeseiaceae; genus JBCAXA01. The sequence continues at coordinate 441,245 of JBCAXA010000003.1, read as the reverse complement.
TGGTCTCGCGGCGGATGCGCGATTCGGCAAACGCCACATCCTCCGGAATCTTGGCATCGAGATGATGGCAAACCATCAGCATGTCGAGATGCTCGTCGATGGTATTGACCGTGTACGGTCGGGTCGGGTTAGTCGATGACGGCAACACGTTGGCGTGCCCGGCCGCTTTGATGATGTCGGGCGCATGACCGCCACCGGCACCTTCGGTGTGGTAGGTGTGTATGGTGCGATCAGCCATGGCGGCCAGCGAGTGCTCGACAAAGCCGGATTCATTCAGCGTGTCGGTATGAATGGCAACCTGCACGTCGTAGTCGTCGGCGACGCCGAGACAGCAATCGATTGCTGCCGGCGTGGTGCCCCAGTCCTCGTGAAGCTTGAGGCCGATAGCACCAGCTTCGATTTGCTCGTTAAGCGGTGCCGGCTGACTGGCGTTGCCCTTGCCGAGAAAACCCAGATTAACGGGAAACGCGTCGGCTGCCTGCAGCATTCGTGCAATGTTCCACGGGCCGGCCGTGCAAGTTGTTGCATTGGTACCGGTCGCTGGACCCGTGCCGCCACCGAGCATCGTAGTGACACCGGACATCAGCGCATCTTCAAACTGCTGCGGGCAAATCCAGTGAATGTGTGCATCGATGCCGCCCGCCGTCACGATATGCCCCTCACCGGCGATCACCTCGGTGCCTGGGCCGACGATGATGTCGACATCGGGCTGCACGTCGGGGTTGCCGGCTTTGCCGATTGCCGCGATGCGACCGTTTTTGATGCCGATGTCGGCTTTGACGATGCCCCAGTGATCGACGATCAGTGCGTTGGTGATGACGCAATCCACAACGTCGATCGATGTCCGCTGACTTTGCCCCATGCCGTCACGGATGACTTTGCCGCCGCCGAATTTCACTTCGTCGCCGTAGTGCGTGTGATCGCGCTCGACTTCGATAACGAGCTCGGTGTCGGCGAGCCGCACGCGGTCACCGGTAGTCGGCCCAAACATGTCGGCGTAAGCGCGTTTGTCGATACGGCTCATGATGCATCCTCGAGCGGACCCATCACATCGGCGTTGAAGCCGTAAACGATGCGGTCGCCGGCGTAGTCGATCAGATTGACGGTTCGCTTTTGGCCGGGCTCGAAGCGAACCGCGGTGCCGGCCGGGATATCGAGCCGTTTGCCGCGCGCGGCGCCGCGGTCGAACTCCAGTGCCGGATTGGTTTCGGCAAAGTGGTAGTGCGAGCCGACCTGAATCGGCCGATCGCCCGTGTTGGCGACAACGAGCTCGGTCGTCTCGCGACCTGCGTTGAGTTCGATGTCACCGTCGTCAATAAAGTATTCGCCCGGAATCACGTGCGTTTTCTCCTCGCCGTTTAACCGATGGGGTTGTGAACGGTCACGAGCTTGGTCCCGTCCGGGAACGTCGCCTCGACCTGCACTTCGTGAATCATGTCGGCGACGCCATCCATCACGTCAGCACGAGTCAGGAGCGTGGTGCCGTATTGCATCAGCTCGGCAACCGTGCGTCCGTCCCGAGCACCTTCGAGTATCGCCGCCGATATCAGCGCAATACTCTCTGGGTAGTTGAGCTTGAGGCCGCGCGCGCGACGCTTCTCGGCCAGCTCGCCGGCCATAAAGATAAGCAGCTTGTCTTTCTCTCGTGGCGTCAGTTCCATTGTCTCGTTCTCTGCCGGGAACCGGCGTTCAGGTAGTCCAGATTCGTGGCGGGCAAGGGGCCCGCTCGAGCGCGAGCTCGCGGACGATCGCCCAGGCATTGCGGAGTCTGCGCATGCAACGTTCCGCGTCGTCGTCGAGCGTGCGAAGCGTCAAAACTCGGTCCGGTACAGACACGGACAAGGCCGCGGCGTCATCGCCGAGCGCGTCGACGAGCGCGTTACCGAGAGCCCGATCGGCCGGCGCGAACCAAGCGCTTGCTGAAACGGTCCGTCCGGCGTAGCCCCAGCGTGCCTGTTGCCGCGGCGAACCACCGACTAGGCGGTTGCGTTCGATGAGTAGCGGCGTTTTGTGCTCGCCATCTTGCTCGAAAATTGTGGTTCGTTGCTCGACGTCGCCCGCCACAAACGGTCGGTCGCCAGCCGGGCGACCGAAGGCCGTCATCTCCCAGGCGAAACACTGCGCGCCGGGCTCGAGCACGATTTCGGTACGCGACACGAATTTTGTCCGTGCAAATGCGATGGTCTCCAACGGCAGCCACTCGAGCAGACCGTTGCGCCGCACCGTCAATCGCTGCACCAAGGTCACCGGCGCAGCGGCGACACGATAAACCTTGGTAGCGGCCGGGGTCGTCAGTAGCGCGTGCGCGTCGGGCTCGACGGTGACATCGATCGACAGCGTGTCACCGCCGACCAGCCCGCCCGGCGGATGCACGATATAAACGTGGGTGCCGTTTGGTTCCGGGAAGAAAGGTTTCTGAACATAAACTGGCCCGAAACTCCGCCCACGGCGCATACGCGTAACCGCGCCGTCGCGCTCAAAACGCAGCGTCAGTTGCGCTGGCCAACCCGACGACGTCGCGGGCAGGTCAGCCAGTGAGGCAGCGCACATGATGTCGCCGTTGTTGTGATTGTGGGATCGGCACGAGGCTCGGAGTGTTGCGGACTTTGCGAAGCGAGACAACCCGCAGCGCGACGCGCACCGACGATGCACCAGCACGGTGACCCAAACTGGTGATTGGCGTCGATTGACCGGGTTCTGACCATGCCGAGAGACCCTTGGACGCGCAGACCAGGGTCATGAAATTCCGGTATTCTCAGTAACTAGAAAGTAAGGTCTAAGGTCTGTGGGCAAGTTAACGACACACATACTCGACACCGCGCGCGGTTGCCCCGGCGCCGGTATCGCGGTGCGGCTGTACGCGGCCGACCAGGAGCGGCGGCTTATCGTGTCGACCGAGTCGAACGACGATGGGCGCTGTGACGCACCGCTGCTCGACGGCGCCGCGTTTGAAATTGGCAGCTACGAACTCGAGTTCGACGTTGCCGAGTATTTTTCCGACCTGGTCGGTGACGACGAGGCGCCGTTTCTCGACCGGGTCCGGCTGCGTTTTACGATGAGCCGCGACGAGCACTATCACGTGCCGCTGTTGGTTTCGCCGTGGAGCTACAGCACCTACCGCGGCAGCTGAACGATGGCTGCTAACGTCGGCAACACGATTCGATTCCTGCTCGACGGCGAGACCGTTGAGCTCAATGACGTACCGCCAACGCGAACAGTGCTGCAGTGGCTGCGTGAAGATCGTGGCCTTACCGGCACCAAAGAAGGCTGCGCTGAGGGCGATTGCGGGGCATGCACGGTGGTACTGGCTGAACGGCACGACGATGGCCTGCGCTACCGCGCCGTCAATGCGTGCATTCAGTTTCTGGGCACGCTGCACGGCAAGGAGTTGATCACCGTTGAGAGCCTTGCCGACGGTGACCGCTTGCACCCAGCACAGCAAGCCATGGTTGATATGCACGGTTCGCAGTGTGGCTTTTGCACGCCCGGCTTCGTCATGTCGCTGTTTGCGCTATACAAACAAAACGCGACACCATCGCGCGCTGATATCGATGTCGCGCTGTCGGGAAATTTGTGTCGCTGCACCGGCTACCGACCGATCGTCGATGCGGCCGAGCGCATGGGTACGTTAGGTGACGCACTCGACGCACCGTCGCGGCATGCGGCACGACCGCGGCAGGCGCATGCTGACGATACCGTTGCGCGAACGGCGCTGGCCGGGCTCGACGACATGGATCGTCTCAGCGTTGAGCACACGAGCGGCGTGTTTCATGCGCCAACCGAGCTCGGTGATCTCGCCCAGCTTTACGCGGCCGAGCCCGACGCCACACTGCTAGCCGGAGGCACCGATGTCGGTCTTTGGGTCACGAAAGACTGTCGCGACCTTACTCACGTGATCTACACCGGCCGCGTTCGAGAACTGCAAACGGTTCGACAAACCGAGGCTTGGCTCGACATCGGCGCGGCGGTGCCCTTCACAGACTGTCTGCCGTACCTTGATGCGCAATACCCGGAATTGATCGATCTCTGGGAACGCTTCTCATCGCCGTTGATCCGCAATGCGGCGACGCTTGGCGGCAACATCGCCAATGGTTCGCCAATCGGCGATTCAATGCCGGCACTGCTCGCGCTCGGCACGCGCCTCGTGCTCGTGCGCGACGACGAGCAACGAGAGATTGCGCTTGAAGAACTCTATCTTGGCTACCAGCAAAAGGCGTTTCAGCTGGGCGAGCTGCTGGCGACGGTGCGCGTTCCGATTCGCGACCCCGACCTGACGCTGCGCAGCTACAAGCTATCGAAGCGTTTTGACCAGGATATCTCCGCGGTATGTCTCGCGATCGCCTTCAAACTGAGCGGCGACCGTATCGAACACGTGCGCATCGCTTACGGCGGCATGGCGGCAATCCCGAAGCGCGCCGCGGCTGCGGAGGCGACGCTCAAAGATGCGCCGTGGACTGAGGCCAGCGTGCAGGCGGCCATGACGGCGTTGACCAAAGACTTCACGCCGTTGACTGACATGCGCGCGTCCGCGGGGTACCGCATGCAGGCAGCGCAGAATCTTCTGTACCGCGCTTGGCTCGAGACCACGCAACCGGAGACGGCCACCGATGTCTACCGATTTGCCGTCTAAACCGCGCAGTGCCGTTCGCGGCAGCGTCGGTACGGCGCTCGCGCACGACAGCGCCGCGCTGCACGTATCCGGCCGCGCGACCTATACCGATGACATCGGTGAGCCGCGCAATACCTTGTATGCGGCTATTGGGATAAGCGAACGACCGCACGCCACGATCGCGGCGATGGATCTCACCGAGGTACGGGCGATGCCAGGTGTCGTCGGCGTAATCACGGCCGACGACATACCGGGCGAGAACAACTACGGGCATGTTCTGAAAGACGATCCCATTCTGACCGACGGCCTTGTCCAGTACGTCGGACAACCGGTGTTCGCCGTTGCCGCGATCAGCGTCGACATTGCCCGGCGCGCGGTACGACGCGCCAAAATCGAGTACCACGATCTCGAGCCGATACTCGAGATTCGAGAAGCTGTCGCAAAAGAATCGAGCGTGCTGCCAAGCGCAACACTGACGCGCGGCGACGTCGGCGCGGCGTTGCAAACGGCCCGTCATCGTTTGAACGGGTCCACGCGCGTCGGCGGTCAGGACCAGTTTTATCTAGAGGGCCAAATCGCGACAGCACTGCCGCGCGAGGGCGGCGACATGCTGGTGTACAGCTCGACCCAACACCCAGGACAGATTCAGGAAACGGTTGCGCTCGCGCTGGGCCGGCCATCGAAAGACGTCGTGGTCGAGTGTCGCCGAATGGGTGGCGCGTTTGGCGGCAAGGAAAGCCAACCCGCGCTAATTGCGTGCATTGCGGCGCTGCTGGCGCGCAAGCTGCAGCGTCCGGTCAAACTGCGACTCGATCGCGACGCCGACATGATTATCACCGGCAAACGCCACGATTTTGAGATCGACTACGACGTCGGATTCGATGACGACGGTGTTATCAGTGCGATCAAGTTCATGTTTGCCTCGCGCTGCGGGATGTCGGCCGATTTGTCCGGTGCCATCAACGACCGTGCGATGTTCCATGCAGACAACGCGTATTACCTCGACAAAGTCGCCATCGACAGCCATCGCTGCAAGACCCATACGGTTTCGAACACCGCGTTTCGCGGCTTTGGCGGTCCGCAGGGAATGTTTGCGATTGAGCACGTCGTCGACGAAATAGCCCGCCATCTCGGCAAAGACCCGCTCGCGGTACGCCGCGCGAATCTCTACGGCATCGACGAACGCAACGTCACGCCGTACGGTCAGCGAGTCGAAGACAACGTCATCGCGGCGATTATCGATGAGCTCGAAGCGAGCTCTGACTACGAACAGCGTCGCGCCGAGATTCGAACGTGGAACGCCGCAAACCCGATTCTAAAGCGCGGCATTGCGCTGACGCCGGTCAAGTTCGGCATCTCGTTCACTGCGACTCACCTCAACCAAGCCGGCGCATTGGTACACATCTATACCGACGGTTCGGTGCACCTCAATCATGGCGGCACCGAAATGGGCCAGGGCCTTTACACGAAGGTCGCTCAAGTCGTCGCTGAAGAACTCAAAATCGATATCGATCGCATCAAAATCACGGCAGCGGACACGAGCAAGGTTCCGAATGCCTCAGCGACGGCTGCCTCCAGCGGCTCGGACCTCAACGGTAAGGCGGCGGAAGCGGCTGCGCGTACCCTCCGTGAGCGATTGACGCGATTTGCGGCTGATCACTACGGCGAAGATGAACGCGCCATTGTGTTCGAACACAACGCCGTCCGGGTCGGTGACCGTACCGTCGCCTTCGCCGACCTCGTGGACGAGGCGTATCGTGCGCGCGTATCGCTGTCGGCGACGGGCTTCTACAAGACTCCGAAGATTAGCTACGACAAAAAGACGCTGTCCGGCCGGCCGTTCTTTTACTTTGCCTATGGCGCCGCAGTCAGCGAAGTGGTCATCGATACGCTGACCGGCGAGCATCGCGTGCTGCGAGTCGATATCGTGCACGACTGCGGTGAGTCGCTGAATCCAGCCATCGATCTTGGTCAAATCGAAGGCGGTTTTGTTCAGGGCATGGGCTGGCTGACAACGGAGGAGCTGTGGTGGAACGCCGCGGGCGAACTGGGTACGCACGCCCCGTCGACCTATAAGATTCCGACGTCGGCCGATGTACCGCAAGACTTTCGCGTCAGTTTTTTTGCCGGCAGCAATCGAGAAGACACGATTTACCGATCAAAGGCCGTTGGCGAACCGCCGCTGATGCTCGGTTTGTCGGTGTTTCACGCGATCCGCGATGCGCTTGCCAGCACGACGGAGGCGGTCGATCACATACCGTTGGACGCACCGGCAACGCCGCAGGCCATCATGCGCGCACTTGACGCACTGCGTGAACAATCGAGCAACCGATCGGTGTCGGTCGGATGAGAAACTGGCTAACACGATTGCGTGAATTGCATGACGCTGGGGAGCCGGCGGTGCTCGTTACCGTTGCGGCCATTCGCGGCTCGGCACCCCGCGAACCCGGTGCGCGCATGATCGTGACCCGCGAGCACAGCTTTGGCACGGTGGGCGGCGGCCAGCTCGAGTATCGCTGCATCCGCCAGGCTTGCGACCAATTGGCGGAGCCAACCGCGCCGGCCAGTCGGCAGCATCGTTTCACGCTGGGACCGGACTGCGGCCAATGTTGCGGTGGCGTCGTTGATGTCTGGTTCGAGCGCGTCGGCACGGAAGACCTCGCGTGGATCGATGCCGGCATTGCGGCACTCGGCAACGGCGATGCCCTGCTGCGCGTCAGCCTGCGCCAATCCGAGGAGCGTATCTCCCGGCTTGTCGTCGGCGGGCAGCGGGTGTTGTTTGCCGGCGGCGAGTTTGTACAAAACGCACGCTATCGAACGGCGGCGGTCGAGCTCGCCGGCCGGCCGATCGGTACTCGGGTCGACGTATTGGCCATATCGGACAACATGCGCATGCCGGTGTTGGTCGACCGCACGCGACCAAACGCGTGGACCATCGCGATCTTCGGCGCCGGTCACGTCGGCACGGCGTGTGCCGAGGCGATGAAGCTGCTGCCGGCCAACGTCACGTTGTTCGACTCGCGCGGCGAGCAGGTGCGGGCTGCACGAAGCCGATCGCTAGCGACGGATCTGTGTGACGATCCTCTGGGCGTACTCGATCGACTGCCGGCCGGCAGCGACGTGCTCATCATGACTCACGATCACGGTATCGATTTTGCGCTAGTCGAACGCGCGCTGGCGCTGGAGCGCTTCGGTTACGTCGGCCTCATTGGCTCGCTGTCGAAGCGCCGTCGTTTCGAAAAACGCCTGCGTAAGGCCGGCTTTTCCGACGCGCAACTCAACGAGCTGGTTTGCCCGATCGGTATCGATAGCATCCGCGGCAAAAAGCCGTTTGAGATTGCCATCGGCGTCAGCGCCGAGCTCGTCCAGCGCCGCGAGGCGCTCGGCGTTGCCCAAGCCAATAATACGACCGCCGAGCGCGGCGATCGCCACGCCTGAGCCGGGCCCCGCAATCCTGTGGAAGCGCATGTCGTCGAATGGCTGAGTCTGCTCGGGCGCTGGTTGCACTTCGTCGTCGGCATTGCGTGGATTGGCTCGTCGCTGTACTTCGTCTGGCTCGACAACCATTTGCTGCAACCGGCGGATCCGACCGATCGCGAACGTGGGGTCGGCGGCGAAGTGTGGTCCGTGCATGGCGGCGGCTTCTACCACGCGCAAAAGTACCGGTTGGCGCCGGCGACGCTGCCGGAGCCGTTGCATTGGTTCAAATGGGAGGCGTACTCGACCTGGCTGTCGGGCATGTTCCTGTTGGGATTGATTTACTGGTACAGCGCCGAGATCTACCTGATCGATTCCAGCGTGTTAGCGCTGACGAAACCGGTGGCGATCGCGATCGGTGCGGCATATGTCATCGGCGGCTGGTTGGTCTATGACCTACTGTGCCGCTCGCCGCTCGGTCGCAGCGAAGCCGGCCTGACAGCCACACTCGCTGCCCTCTTGACCCTTGCAGCGTGGAGCCTGTGCGAGCTCTTCAGCGGTCGCGGCGCCTACATCCACTACGGTGCGTTGATCGGCACGATCATGGTCGGCAATGTCTTTTTCATCATCATTCCGGGTCAGAAGCGGATGGTAGCGGCGACCAGCACCGGTGCGGCGCCAGACCCTGCGGACGGGCAGAGAGCCAAGCAGCGCTCGGTTCATAACACGTATTTCACGCTGCCGATCTTGTTCGTCATGATCAGCAACCATTACGCGATGACCTATGGCCATCGCTGGAACTGGCTGATCCTCGTCGGCCTGACGGTTGCGGGCGCACTGATTCGCGTCTGGTTCGTCGCCCGACACAAAGGCCCGGCATCGCCGTGGACGCTGGTTGCGGCGGGCGCAATATTCGCTGCGATCATTGCCGTAACCAGCCCGACGATGTCGCGACCGTCCGACGTCGACGTCGCGAGCAATGCCGGCTTCGCCGACGTCTTTAGCATCGTGCAGTCGCGCTGCACGGGCTGCCATGCGAACGAGCCGACGTATCCTGGCTTTGTCAGCCCACCTGGTGGCGTCGTTTTTGAAACGCCGGACGACGTCGTCACCCAAGCCAACGACATCTATCAGCAAAGCGTCGTCACGCGGATCATGCCGGTCGGCAATCTCACTGACATGCAGGACGACGAGCGCGCGCTGATCGGCGCGTGGTTTCTGGCCGGGGCTGACGTAGACTGGTCGGCCAGCGAATAAGCAAGCGGTCATGAACGACTCGAGTTACCCACGCGACCTCATCGGCTACGCTCAAGCGCCGCCGGCCGACTGCTGGCCGGGCGGTGCGCGCGTGGCTCTGCAGTTCGTCATCAACTACGAAGAAGGCGGTGAGAACAGCGTGCTGCACGGCGATGCAGCGTCCGAGGCGTTCTTGTCGGAAATCGTTGGCGCCGAGCCCATCGACGGCGCACGCCACATGAACATGGAGTCGATTTACGACTACGGCGCGCGGGTCGGTTTCTGGCGCCTGCACCGACTTTTCACCGAGCGCGCGTTGCCGGTCACGGTGTTTGGTGTGGCGATGGCGATGCAACGTAATCCGGCCGCCGTCGAAGCGATGCTAGATGCCGGTTGGGAAGTCGCGAGCCACGGCTATCGATGGATCGACTACCAACATATTCCCGAGGCGCTCGAACGTGAGCACTTTGAGCGTGCGATCGACATTCACACGCACTTGACCGGCGACCCGCCGGCCGGCTGGTATCTGGGCCGTTGCAGCCCAAACTCGCATCGCATCGCCGCCGACTACGGTCGCTTCGCCTACAATGCGGACTCGTACGCCGACGAGCTGCCGTACTGGGACTTGAGTTTTGCGACGCCGCAACTCATCGTGCCTTATACCCTCGATGCCAACGACATGCGTTTTGCTACCGCACAAGGATTCAACACCGGCGAGCAATTCTTTCAGTATTTGAAAGATTCGCTCGACGTGTTGCACGCTGACGGCGCCGCGACGCCGCGATTAATGTCCGTTGGGCTGCACTGCCGACTGGCTGGCCGACCAGGCCGCGCGGCCGGTCTGGCGCGTTTCCTCGACTATGCAATGCGTAAATCCGATGTTTGGGTCACGCGGCGCATCGACATCGCCAATCACTGGCGCAAACGCTACCCGGCATGAACGACGGCCCGATCACGCGATTTGCCGAGCCGCCGCGGCAGCTGTCCGAGGAAGAGTTCGTCGAACGGTTCGGCGGTATTTATGAACATTCGCCGTGGATCGCGGCGGAGACTTGGCGCTACGGACTCGATGCGCGACACGATACGGTCGAAGGGCTCGCCGAATCGATGGCGCGCACGCTCGATCAAGCCACCGATGCGCAGAAGCGCGCATTGATCAATTCGCACCCGGACCTAGCTGGCCGTGCCGCCGTACGCGGCGAACTCACCAAGGCGTCGACCGCCGAACAGACCAGCGCGGGTATCGATCAATGCACGCCGGAAGAATTCGATCGCTTCCAGAAACTGAACGCGACCTACAAGGAGCAATTCGGCTTCACCTTCATCATGGCTGTCAAAGGCAGTAACCGGCACGCGATCCTCGCGTCGTTCGAAGACCGCCTGACCAACGATCTCGATGAAGAATTCGACCGCGCTATCCAAGAGATTCACAAAATCGCCCGTTTCCGGCTGCTCGATATCGCAGCGGCCGAGGACCCGCATGGCGACGTTGCCGAAACAGGAGGCGCGGTTCAGCGAGATCGCAACCCTTTTCTCCAATGGATTGATCTCGCCCAGCCGCGGCTGGGCTCCTCGGTGGTGTTCGCCTCCGACGATTTCTTTGCCGATAAGTCACGTTTAATCTCCCCGGTCGAGCCGGTCTGGATCGACGACAAGTACGACGATCACGGCAAATGGATGGACGGCTGGGAAAGTCGCCGCAAACGCACGCCCGGCCACGATTTTGCCGTCGTGCGACTCGGTGTTCCGGGCATTCTCCGGGGCGTCGACATCGACACCCGGTTTTTCACCGGCAACTACCCGCCGGAAGCGTCCGTCGATGCGTGCATCTCGAGCGATCCGACCCCGGCTGACGATACTGCGTGGTACCCGGTGATCGATCGGCTGGCGTTGATCGGCGACTCACATCACTACGTGCCGATCGAAGGCGGCGTTGAGTTTACGCACGTCCGACTGAACATCTTTCCGGACGGCGGCGTCGCGCGACTGCGCGTCTACGGTGAGATTCGGCCCGACTGGGCGTTGGTCGGTGACGAGGAACTCATCGACCTCGTAGCGCTGACCAACGGCGGCAAATCGCTCATTTGCAACGACGAGCATTTCGGCAGCATGCGCAATCTGAATGCGCCGGGCTATGCGGTCAACATGGGAGACGGTTGGGAGACCGCACGGCGGCGCGAACCCGGTAATGACTGGGTTATCTTAGCGTTGGGCCACCCAGGCCACGTGCGGACCGTGCACATCGACACGTCGCATTTCAAGGGCAATTACCCGGACAAGGTGTCTATTCAGGCGGTCCGCACGACAACAAGTTACCCGCCGGATCTGGCAACTCAGTCAATCGATTGGCCGGAGCTGTTGCCCGCGGCGAAGCTCGGACCGGATCAAATGCATGTGTTTGCGAGTGAGCTGAACGAGATTGGTCCAATCTCCCACATCCGTATCAATATTTTTCCAGACGGTGGGCTGGCACGCATACGGCTGATGGGCCATCTCGCTCGCAACCGGCAATCGCTGTGAGCGACGTGGTTCTGCACCCAGTGCCGCTGACGGCCGACGCGTTTGCGCCCTTCGGCAGCATTCTCGAAGACGGCGCCGGTGAGCAGGTCGAAATTAATGAGGCGCGCTTTGACCGGTTCGTGAACCTTGCGCATGTCGACATTCGCGGGCAAGACAGCTTCGTCAACGTCAGCATCATGCGGTGTCGCGTGGCCAGCGCGTTGCCGCTGCAAATCCGCTTACTCGAGCGTCATCCGTTGGGTTCGCAGGCGTTCATGCCGCTGCAGGCGGAACCGTTTTTCGCGGTTGTTGCCCCGCCCGGTGACGCGCCGGATGTGCAAGCGGCGAAAGCCTTTGTATCGAACGGTCGACAGGGCATCAACCTCGCCTGCGGGGTGTGGCATATGCCGTTGATCGCAACGACTGTGGGTCAACGATTCCTGGTTGTCGACTGCGGCAACGACACGAATTGCGACGAGTACGATTTGGCCCAGCCGATTGAGTTGCAATCGCCATGAGCAGCACCGTTGCCGTACGCGGCCGTATCGCGCACTGCGAGCGCCGCCCGGACAGCACCGGCGGTGTTGCTTACTTCGACGACGGTGCGCTGATTGTCGACAACGGCGTCATTGCCGCTTGTGGACCGGCCAAGGAGATCCTGCCGGCAGAGACACAGCTCGAGGTCATGGACCACGGTAGGAATCTGATCGTGCCGGGGCTCATCGACTGTCACGTGCACTACCCGCAGACCGATATCATCGCGTCGTTTGGCGAACAGCTGCTGAGCTGGCTGGAGAACTACACCTTCCCAGAGGAAGCGCGCTTTGCCGATCTTGCGCATGCGCGCGACACCGCCGAGTTCTTCGTTCGCGAATTGCTGCGCAACGGCACGACAACGGCCCTCGTGTTCGCAACGGTTCATCCGGGCTCGGTGGACGCCCTGTTCGAGGCGGCCGCGCGGTTCAACATGCGCATCGCGGCCGGCAAAGTGCTGATGGATCGCCACAGCCCGGACAATCTGCGCGACACGCCTGAAACCGCGTATACCGAGAGCCGCGCGCTGATCGAACGCTGGCACGGCAACGGTCGCGCGGTGTATGCGATCACGCCGCGCTTCGCGGCCACCAGCAGCCCAGAGCAGCTCGACGCGGCCGGGCGACTGCACCGCGAATTCCCGGATACGTTGGTGCACACCCATCTTGCCGAAAACCACGACGAAATTGCGTGGATTGCCGAGATGTATCCCGATTCGCGCAGCTACCTTGACGTGTACGTCTCGCACGGCCTCGTCGGTCCGCATTCGGTGTTTGCGCACGGCATTCATCTCGATGACGAAGACCGCCGCGTAATGGGCGAAGCCGGCAGCGCCATCGCGTTTTGCCCAACGTCGAATCTGTTTCTTGGCAGCGGATTGTTTGACTGGCAGGCGGCGAACAATGCACACATCGAGGTCGGTGTTGGTACCGACGTCGGCGGCGGCACGAGTTTCTCATTGTTAAAGACGCTCGCCGAGGCTTATAAGGTCCTGCAGATGAAACGCCAGACCCTGGCCAGTCGCGATGCGCTGTATTTGGCGACGCTGGGCGGCGCCAGAGCGCTGTCGATGGATGACAAGATCGGCAATTTCGAGCCGGGGAAAGAAGCCGATTTCATTGTGCTCGATGTCGCGGCCACGCCGCTGATCGAACGACGCCTCGCGCGGGTCGACACGCTCGACGACGAGCTGTTCGTGCAATGGATGCTGGGCGATGATCGGTCGGTCGCGGCGACCTATGTCGCCGGCCGCCTGGCGCATCGGAACACCGAAGGTACGACGGAACTGACTTAGAGTCGCTCCACGAAGAAGTTGACGGTAGCGGACACGGCCTGCTCAACCGCCGCGTCGTTACCGTCGAACAGCCCCAAGCCGTGATCGGCGTCCGGCACGACGATACGATTGCGCGAATTTGCGTTCAGCGCGCTCGCTAACACCTGCTCGGAAATCTCGGGCTTGACCACCGTGTCGTCGGCGCCCCACAGAACAAACAAATCACCGCTGAAGCGCCTGGCCGCATCCATGGGTCGCGACTTCTCGAGGTCGGTGAACCATTGATAGCCGAGCCGCTGCTCTTGGCCCCAAAACGTTGTGAACTCGGCAAATCCTTGGTTGCGCGCCTGCTCTTTCATGCGCGCGTATTCTTCTTGGCCACCGAGATATTCGACGAAGTGCGACCGGCCGTTGGTCGCTGACGGCGCCCACATCGCGAGCGCCGGATACTTCGGATCGCGGTCGGCGAGCAGCAGCGCCAGTCGGCCGCCCATACTGAAGCCGAGCAACCCAATACGCGCAGTGTCGATATTGCCGCTCTCGATGGCGATGGCCTCAGCCGCCCGGATATCGGTCAGCATGTTGGTGAGATTGTTGTTGGTCCACGATTCGGTCGATTCGCCGCACCCGGGAAAATCCATACGAATTGACGCGATGCCGTTGTCGGCCAGCCCCTGAGCGACTTTCGTGAAGCCGCCAGCCTCGTGGCGGGTGCCGCCATGGCCGTGGATCAACAAAACGAGCGGTACCGGCTTACCGCCATGATTGTCTGGATACACGTAGGTCACCGGTACGGAAACGCCACGCGAGCGCACCGTCGAGTCAATGACCGTCGCGTTCTCGGCAAACGTCAGGTCTGGCGCGCTCTGACAGGCACTCAGCAACCCGCAGGCTGCCAATGCCATTGCGACGAGACGGACGCTCATCTAGCGCTGCTTCTCGATGCGAACACGCCAAGTCGAGCCGTAGCCAATGCCGTGGGTCTTAGCGAAGTTGCCTTGGTTGATGGCGACACTGAGATCGCCGCTCGAGTTGACGAACAGCAGATTGTCGCCGACCGAAACTGACCCAAACGAGCGGGCGTAGGGCATCGTGCCCTCCCACACCGGTTCGCCGGCGTTCGAGATGGTAATACGGTAGATGTCGCCAAAGCGCGGGTTCGACGATTCGAACATCGCCCGATCAATGTCGAAATAGATGTTGCCGAGATAGCCAGTACCGCCCGCAACGGAACCGGTAAAGACACCGTCACGCAGCTGGCCGCGAGTTCGTTCCAACTGAACGACTTTCGGCTCCAGCAGCGGGCCGACTTCGTCAAAAGAGATAACGCCTGCGGCGAGGCGCGCACCGGTGAACGAATAGACGTCGCGACCGTGAAAGGTGTGCGACCATTCGGAGCCCTCGATGCGATTGACGTTTTCGTCGATTTCACGAACGGCAGCAATGCCGTAGGCGCTCGCCGGCCCAGACAGGGACCCGTTGTCGGGGCTGACGAAATAGAGATTGTTTTTGGTCTGCAGAACGACTGACTTACGTGCGGTACCGACGCCAGGGTCGACGACCGAGACAAACACGGTCCCTGAGGGCCAGGATTGCGCGTTGTATTCGAGGCTCTGACTGGCCGCCGAAATGTCGTACAGCGGAATCAAGGGGCGGACGTTGAATACCTCGATGTCTTTGCTGACACTTTTTGCAACACCGGCCATCACCATGCCCGGAAAATCCGCCTGGATGACGAGCAGGTTTTTGCCGGCCTCCATGTGACCGTCTGCGCGGACCAGCGTCGTGATCAACAAAGCAGAAACAAGCAGCAGACTCGATCGAAATAGGCGCAACGTCGTCATGTCATCCTCCGGACAGCGGGTTCAAAGAGTGTAGCGGTAAGGCACGCCGGCGCGTAGCGGCTTAGCCGGCGACCGCCGCAAGGCGCCCCGCTTCGGCCGCATGCGCAGCACGCAGTGCGCCGAGATCGAGATCGGGAATCTCGCCGTTTTGCACGCACCAATGGCCGTTTACCATGAGCCAGCGCACGCGATGCGCACCGCAAAGCACCAGTGCGGCAATCGGATCGCCGTGGCCCGAGAATCGCAGCTCGTCGAGGTCGAACAGCGCAAGATCGGCCAACGCGCCGGGCTCGATTACCCCGAGCCGGTCCCAGCCAAGCGTGCGCGCGCCGCCGCGCGTCGCCCACGCAAGCGCAACATCGTGGGTCACACGTTCCGCGCCGTAGTTGAGGCGCTGCAGCAAAAAGGCCTGGCGGATTTCCTGCATCAGGTTGGACGCATCGCTAGACGCCGAACCGTCGACGCCCAGCCCGACCGGACAGCCGGCCGCTTCCAGATCGAGCACCGGACATTGACCGGACGCCAGCAGCATGTTCGAACTCGGACAGTGTGAGATCGCGACTCCGGCTGCGCCAAGCCGCGCGATTTCCGCGTCGTCGAAGTGGATGCCGTGGGCAAGCCAAACGTCGTCGGCGAGCCAGTCGAGATCGGCCAAAAGGTCGAGCGGTCGGCGGCCGTAGTGTTCTACGCAAAACGTGTTTTCGTCCTCGGTTTCAGCGAGATGCGTATGGAGTCGGGCGCCGTGTTCACGAGCAAGTGCGGCCGATTCGCGCATTAACGATTCCGTTACCGAGAACGGCGAGCACGGCGCCAACGCCACGCGGCACATCGAGTCCGCCGCGCCGTCGTGCACCTCGTCGAGCAAACGGGTCGAATCGTCGAGAATCTGCGCCTCGGTTTGCACGACGGATTGCGGCGGCAGACCGCCTTGGTCTTCGCCCAAACTCATCGAGCCGCGCGTCAACGCGACTCGTACGCCAAGCTCGCCGGCAACACGAGCCTGGCTGTCGATCGCCGCGTCGAGCCCTTGCGGAAAAACGTAGTGATGATCGGACGCGAGCGTGCAGCCAGACAGCATCAGCTCGGCGAGCGCGAGTCGCGTCGATACCTCTATCGATTCCGCTCGCAATCCGGCCCATATCGGATACAGCGACTGCAGCCACGGAAACAACGGCTGATTGAGGGCGGCGGGAAACGCACGGGTCAAGGTCTGGTAAAAATGGTGATGGCAGTTCACCAAGCCCGGCAGAACGACCAGTCCAGTCGCGTCGAAGCGTGCATCCACCGGAGACGCCGGTTCCTCGCCTGGTCCGAGCAGCGCATCGATTCGATTACCGTCAATGACCAGCCGGTCGGCGCTGGCATCGGTCGCGGTCCAGATCGCCGTCGGGTTGTCGATCAGAAGTCGCAGGACGTCGAACTCGTCATCATCATCGTCTGCAGTGTAGCAGCGCCGACGTTGGTGCTATCAGTGAGCATAGGTATCTGCTACAACCGCGATGTGACTGCGGCGATTCCGATAATCGATTTTCAGCGCTATGACGCGGACCGGCCGGCGACGCTGCGCGATCTGGCCAATGAGGTCGATGAGGCACTGTCGACGATTGGCTTTTTGGCCATTCGCAATCTCGGTATCAAAGACGCGCTGATTGACGAAGTGTTTGGCGCGAGCCAAGCGTTCTTCCACGCCGATGCGGGCACCAAGCGCCGCAGTGCTTACGTGTCGGCTGCCGAGAACTTTGGCTATCAAGGCATAGCGCAGGAGAATCTCGACCCCAGCGCACCGGCGGATCTGAAAGAGACTTTTACGATGCGCGACGTCCTGAACAAGCCGCCGGATGACGACCGGTGGCCGTCGCCCGCGTTTCGCTCGCTGATGAGCCGCTTTTACGCCCGGTGTCTGGAGGCCGCATTTCGGCTGCAGCGTGTGTTGGCTGTCGCCCTGAATACCGAAGCGGATTTTTTTACCCGCTGTCACTCTGGCGAAAACGTTACGCTGCGGTTATTGCACTATCCGACCACCGGCGTTGACGCCGTTCAATCCGGTCAGCTTGGCGCTGGCGCCCATACCGACTACGGGCTCTTGACGCTGCTGTTCCAAAGCGGTGTCGGCGGCCTCGAGGTTCAGGCGGCCGACGGAACCTGGCAAGCGGTGGACCCGGACCCGGACGCTGTCGTCATCAATTCCGGCGACCTGCTCGAGATTTGGACCAATGGTCGCTACCGATCGACGCCGCATCGCGTGCAACCCAAAATCGGCGGCGCTGAGCGCCAATCGATCGCGATGTTTGTGGACCCCGATAGCGACACCGAAGTCACCGCGCTCTGGAGCTGCATCACGGCCGACAACCCACCGCGTTTCTCGCCAACCACCGCCGGCAAACATTTGCAGGAACGAATCGAAGCCTCGCACAAAGCGCGCTTTGCGAGCTGACCGATGAGTGCGCCGCTTTACGCGCGTCACGCGCGACTGCTGCTGGCCGCCGCCGCGTCGTACAGCATGTCGACGCTGTTCAGCGCGATGAAACCGGTGCTGTTGACGCGCTTTGTCGAGCAGAACGGTTGGTCGAACGAGCTTTCCGGCCTCGCGGTCGCCATGCCGTTCGTTGGCATCGCTCTGTCGGCCTTGGTTGCGTCCGCATTCGCAACCCGTTTTGCGTTAAGACCGCTAGCGCTTTGTTTGGGCGGCGTTTTGATGGCGTGTGAGGCGCTGACAGCTGTCGTGCACGAGTCGCCATTGCTGGTCTTGGCCTTGCAGCTTTGCGGTGGCCTCGCGGTCGGCATCCTGATGGGCGCGAGCTCGCGCGTCATTGCGACGCGCGACAAGCCCGGACCGCTGTTCGGCTTTGCCGATATGACCGCTGTGTTGCTGATGTCCGTCATGGTGGCCCTAGTGGGTACCGCGGTCGAACGTGGCGGACTGGTCGGAGGCTATGTTGTTGCCGCCGGAATTGCCGCCGTGTTTACCGTTTGCATGCTTCCCTATCGCGATCGCACGCACGAGATCGCCGCCGGGACTGGCGACAACCGACTCAACATCAGCGTGCGCGCCGTTGCCGTCGTATTTATGGCCCTGTTGTTCGTGACATGCTCCGGCCTCGGTTTCACGTACATGTTCACGATCGCGCAAGAGCTTGGCATCAGCTACGCGGAGGCCGGCCGCGGCATTGGACTGTTGCTGTTTCTGTCCGCATTCGCGTGCCTGGCTGGCGGCTGGGCAAGCGCACGGTTTGGCCCATATGTGCCCTTAGCTATTGCGTACGTTGCGTGCGCCGTTGGCTGGTATTGGGTGGTACATGCGCCGTCGCCAACGGTCTTTTACATAGCTCTTGTCCCGGCGGTGTTCGCGCTGCAGTTCAATTTCCCGATCTTGCTGGACCTCTCCGGCTCGCTCGACGACGAAGGTCGCTGGGGCGCGATCGCGGCGCCGCTGCAAACCAGCGGCTTCGCGTGGGCAGCGATCGCGGCCGGGCTGATTGCCGGCAACTTCGGCATCGATGCGCTGGCGATCGCCACCGGGATCGGGATGGCGATTTGTTTGCTGTTACTGATTCCGGCGAGCCGATACAAGGCGGTTGCTCCGCTGCCGGAGAGCGCTACGTAGAACTAGTCGTCAACGATACGTCTGGTGCCACCACACTTACGCTCGTAGCGACCAACCTTGGTATTGAAGGCCTCTACACGCTCGTTGTATTTCGTTTGCCGGTAGCGGTACTCATCGACTGCTGCGTCAAATCGATCGCCCGCCCGATTGTATTTGTCGACATCGAGATTGAACTGGACGATTTGCGCTCGAACCGCATCGACTCGAGCGTTGTACGTTCGCGTATCGGCATTGAACTCGTCGATTAGTGCTTGCTCGTCCGTACTCGAGGAGCCGGCCGACAAGTTTGATATTGCTTCGCGTCGGCGTTCTAAGGCGTCATACTCAGCGTTGACGCTGGCCTGATCGGCGGACAATTCTGTCCGACGGTTTTGCATCGCAAGCGCGTCGGTATCGAAGCGCTCTACCGCCGCATCAAGCGTCGTTTGCAAATCCTGGAGCTGCTGCTTTGCGCGCTCGAGTTCGAGGTAGCGACCCTGAATGTCGTAGTCTGAGCCGACACAACGCGCCATCTGCTCCACGGTAATTTCGTCGACCGAGACATCATCAAATTCGCCCTCGTCAAAAACGAGTTCCGGCCGGACCTCAGGAATACGCATGACGGGCCGATCAACTCCAAGTGTTTGCGCAGCGACCGGCGAAACGACAAAGGCAATCACAACAATGCCGGCCAACTGCGGTTTATCGCGTGTCATCTCAATCCTCCTTGCTGAGTGCGACGGCGACGTTGGGTTTGATCCGTTACTGCCGGTGGTGAGTAGGACGCACCGTCAGTAAAAGACCGTTGCGCGCCGTGACCTCGACGTAAGCCCCGGATTCGATCTCCCGTCGCGATTGCGCCGCCCAGATTTCGCTTTCGAACCGCACGGTGCCTTGGTGACCGTATGGCGTCGGTTTGTCGATAGCGTCAACAACAATTGCGCTGCCACCTTCTATCCGCTCGCTGCCGACGATTGGTTTATCGATGCCGAGCAATTTTTCCTGCAAGCGCTTGATCAGCGGTTCGAACGGCTCCAGCAGCAAACCGGTTAGAAAGCCGTAGTACATCAAGTCGACAACAAGGACGACCAGCAGAATCAGTAATAGCGTGCCCAGGGAAAAGTCCACGGCGATCCATGCCTTAGCCGACTAATGCCTTGCGGCAAACTCGTCAAGCTCAGTCAGGTAGGCATCGCGCTCAATCTCCGACAGCCACGCCACCTCAAACGCATTACGAGACAGTTGCACGAGCTCGTCTTTGGAAAAGTCGCCTTCGCGCTGCAGTTCGAGAAAGTTCTCGTTCATGTACGCGCGAAAATACGCCGGGTCGTCGGAATTGATGGTCGCTTTAATGCCACGGCGCAGCATCTCGCGGATCTCGCCCGACGTTAGCGACTGGACGACAAATCGATTCGAAACAGGGCACACCGTGAGACCGAGGCCGCGCTTGACGATCTCAGCGCAAACCGTGTCGTCCTCCAGCGCGTTGACGCCGTGATCAATACGGTCGACGTCGATGTCGTAGAGGCACTCGCGGATATGCGGGACGATGTCTTTTTGATTGACGTCACAATGCATCGTCAGCTTGAGACCGTTCGCGCGCGCTTTTTCGAAAACGGCGGCGAACTTGAGCGGCGGATTGTCTTTCTCGTCCGAATCGAGACCGACACCCACCAGCCAATCTTTGAACGGCAACGCCATGTCGAGGTGTTCCATCGCCGATTCGGCCGACATATCGCGCAGAAAACACATAATGAGCTGCGATTTCACGCCGAGCTCGCGTTCGGCATCGACCTGCGCACGGCGGATGCCGTTGATGACAGTCTCAAACGCAACGCCGCGACCGGTGTGCGCCTGTGGATCGAAAAACGGCTCAACGTAGCGCACGTTGTCGGCTTTGGCGCGTTCGAAATAGCGATACGCGAGTTCGTAGAAATCCTGCTCGGTGCGCAGCACGTCCATGGCCGGATAATAGATCGCTAAAAACGACGGCAAATCGTGAAAATCGTACGCCGCGACGACCTCTTGCGGCGTCTTGTACTTGAGCGCGATGCCGTTACGCTGCGCCAACGCGAAGATGTGCTCCGGCTCGAGCGTGCCCTCAAGATGCACGTGCAGCTCGGCCTTCGGCATCGCTTCGATAAATGCTTGCATGTCGGACCTCGCCCCCTAACCCCGATGCTGCTTGCATGCTACGCCCGGCCGAAGCGCCGTCGCAAGGTGCTTGCAATGACGGTATATTGCCGCCAGGAAGACGGCGCTTGCGTGTCTTCTTAGGGGGCCACAGCACGAGTCTTCACGCCGGCGCGACGGTTTGACGCTCGAAGACATCGCGACGGCGACTGCATGTCAGTACCACAACAACAAACGATGCTGGCGCCAGGCCTGCATGACCGGCCCGCGCCGCCGCTGGCGGCCTT
Organism: Pseudomonadota bacterium; assembly: GCA_038534295.1. Lineage (GTDB taxonomy): Bacteria > Pseudomonadota > Gammaproteobacteria > Steroidobacterales > Woeseiaceae > JBCAXA01. Next base: position 419,830 of record JBCAXA010000003.1, on the reverse strand, counting down.
CATTGCCCTGCAGCACGTGCTTGCGATGATTGGTGGCATCGCGACCGCACCGCTGCTGATCGCCCTGGGGCTGGGACTCGGCCCCGCCGACACTGCTTATCTGATCGCCTCGGCGCTGTTCGTATCGGGCGCCGCGACGCTGATCCAAGTCGGCCGTATCGGCAGGGTTGGCTCTGGCCTGCTGAGCGTCCAGGGCACGAGCTTCACGTTCATTGGCCCCATCATCTATGCGTACCAGGTCAGCAGCGAATCGCTGAGTCCGGCTGAAGCCCTGGGCAGCATTTTTGGCGCCTGCGCGGTGCTCGCGGCCGCCATGATTGTCGTGAGTCAGTTCGTCGATCGACTGCGGCGTATCGTCACCGCCAATGTTGCTGGCGTAACGGTATTGTTGCTCGGCATTACGCTGGTCTGGACGACACTCGGCAATCTCGAGCGCGAAGCGTCCGGCGGCGATCGCTGGCTGGTCTACGGGCTGGCCAGCGCCGTGTTCGTGACCATTGCCGCGCTATCGCGGTTGCCGATTCCAATGGCGCGCCTGTGCTCGGTAGTGTCAGGGCTAGCACTCGGCATGCTGGCGGCGGCGCTGCTCGGCCTCATCGATACCAGCAGCCTCGCGACCTTACCGCGGTTCTTTTTGCCGGAGTTCGGACGCTATCCGCTCAGCGTCGACACCGACGTTTTGTTGATCCTCGCGCCAATTTTTCTCGTTTCCGCCACCGAGTCGATTGGTGATCTCAGTGCGACTGCTCGCCTGTCCGGCGTGCGCACCGGCAGCGCCGATTTCTGGAGCCGCCTGCGCGGTGGCGTGACGGCTGATTCGGTCAATTCCTTGTTGGCCGCGCTCGTTGCGACGTTCCCGAATACCACGTTTAGTCAAAACAACGGCGTCATTCGCCTTACCGGTGTCGCCAGCCGCTATGTCGGGTATTACGTCGCCGCCATCCTGCTGCTGCTCGGGTTCTCGCCAGCGACTGCCGGACTGTTTCAAATCATGCCTGGCGCGGTCCTTTACGGGGCAACGCTACTGATGTTTCTGATGGTCGGTTACGCCGGCTATCGGCTGATCGTCGAAGCCGGCGCCGGCCGGCGTGATTGGATCATCGCCGCAATCGCCGTCATCGGCGGTCTCACGCTCGGTGAGATTGGGCCATCTATGGACGTACTGCCGCAAAGCGTGATTAATGTGATCAGTTTTCCGGTTTCCAGCGGCGCGTTTATCGCCATGCTGCTGGAGATTGCCCTGCCCGGTTCGAAGGAGACGACACAATGAAACGGCTCGCCCTTGTTGGTTTGGCGCTCGCGCTGCCCGCCACTGCAATTTCCGACGAGCATTGGTTCGACAACCTGCTGGCGATGGCCCGTCCCGGCGGCGCCGACGATGGCGCATGGTTTGAGGCACTCAAAGACGCCGGCGACGACGAGTTGCTGTACCGCGCGCTGCACTACATGCCGAAAGGCGGTGATTTACATAACCACAATTCCGGGTCGTCGTATCCAGAGGACTGGTTGCGGGTTGCCCTTGCGCAAGAAGATCGCGGCTACGTGTACTACACCAAAACGCGCATCGAAAACTGTCGCGACTACGACAAAGCCGGATTCCCGTACCTGCTGTTGTTTCGCAACATTGTCGCCGCTGAGTACGAGACGCTCAGCGACTGCGAAAAAAGCGAATACACGCGGCTCGATCAGCTCGACGATGAGCAAAAAGAAGGCTGGTTGAATTCCATCATGCTCGACAAACCGAGCGAAGGTCGCGAGGAATTTTTTGGCACACACTGGCAGCGACTCAACGCGCTGTGGGAAAACCCGCACATTCGCGCGGATCTGCTCGTCAACAACATGGAGCTGCTGAAGGCCGACAACGGGCTTTATCTGGAAACGCAGATTGGTCTGCGCGGCGCGCGCCGCCCCGACGGACAGCCGATCTCGAACGACGAGGTCATGGATATATTCCGCGCGCGTCTCGCGCAACCGGACGCGCTAGCAACGGGGATTACTGTTCGGGTTCAACTGGCGCTGCTGCGTTTTGTGCCTAGCGCCGAGGACGATCTTCGCGAGCTTTACGCGGCCGGCGCGCGGCATTCGGATCTGATCGTCGCGATGAACATGGTCGGTCGTGAAGACAACGACTTCGGCTACCCGCGGCGTTTTCTGCCGGTGCTGCGCGAGATGCGGCAGAAATACGACCTGCGCTTGTCGATCCACGCCGGCGAAGTAGACGAACCGAATGCTCACGTTCGCGACACGCTGTTGCTCGGCGCTGATCGCATCGGTCACGGGATCAACTTGATCACCGATGACGAAACCATGCTCGATATGAGGAATGGCCCGTATCTCGTTGAAATAAACCTGATCAGCAATCTGCTGCTGGGCTACGTTGTGGACTATTCACAACACCCGTTTCCGGAGTATTTACGTACCGATATCCCAGTTGCCTTATCGACCGACGACCGCGGCATGTGGGATTCGACGTTGAGCGACGAGTTCTACGTAGCGGTCAGAGAGTTCGATCTGACGTGGGACGAAATCAAATTGCTCGGTCGTAACTCGCTCGAGTACGCGTTTGTAGAACCCGCAGTTAAACAGAAATTGATCGCCGAATATGAGCGAAATATCGGGAAATTTGAGCGGCAAATGCAATCGGGCAATCTTGCAAAGCTCGGCGAGATGCCGGAGACTCGTGGCTTCATTTGTGCCCGCTATCAGCTCTGCAACTGAGCGTCGGCGCAAACCTGTGGGGGGGAATACGGGTTTGCAGGGGCAGTGATCAGCGCCGCTAGGCGACGCTGGCACTGCTCTAAAAAACATTCGGCCGGATTGAGGAACGGCCGATGTTGGGGAAAAACGACACAGCGATTTCCCCAAACTTAAGTGACGTTAAGTGACGATTGAGAAGAACCGCCCGCGCAACAACGGGCTGATTTAGGAGAGGGTACCCAATGACAGTACGAAACCTGTCCCGCCGATGGACGCTCGGTGGGATCGCGGCGTTGTCCGCGTGCTTGGCAGCTATGCCGGCCATCGCCCAGGAGGATGAGGAAATTGACGAGATCGTCGTTGAAGGCAGTCTGCGAAGCCTGCCAACACAAGACGTCGGATCCGTATTTGGCCTCGACAAGACGCTGCTGGAAACGCCGCGCTCCGCCTCGACGATCAGCTCTGACCTGATCGATCGTTTTGAAATCACCGACATTGACGAACTCGTCGCGCTCGCTCCCGGAACGTTTACGCAATCGTTCTTCGGCGTCGCGGGTTCGCTTGACGTTCGCGGTACCGCCGGCGAAACCTATTTTCGTGGCGTTCGGCGACTCGACAACCCAGGCAATTACCCAACGCCGATCGGCGCATCGGACCGGGTCGACATCGTCCGCGGCCCAGCTTCCGTCATCTACGGCCCGTCCAAGATCGGCGGCTACCTGAACTTCGTGCCTAAGTCGGCGCGTGCATCGGGCGGCCAGTATCTCGACGAGATCGAAGGCAAGGTGTCGTACACGACCGGACGCTGGGACAGAAACGTTATCACCGGCGAAATGGGTGGCCCCGGCAAACTCGCCGACAGGGATTTCGGCTACTACGTTTACGCCGAAATCGAGGACTCGGGCAGCTACTACAACAACTCGGAAACCGACCAGGACATTTTCCAGATCGCCATCGATCATGACGCCAGCGACAAACTGCGCTTTCAGTTCGGCGGGATGTATCACGATTTCGAGGGCAATCAGATTGCTGGCTGGAATCGGCTGACGCAGGACCTGGTTGATAACGGCACGTACATCACCGGCGATGCACAGCCGCTCGATACCGACGGCGACGGCCTGATTTCGCACGCGGAGTACTTCGCGACGGCGGACTTCACGCCGCCGGACGTCGACGGCGATGGTCTATTCGGCATCAACGTATTCGTTTTCCGGCCCGAGTTCGTGACGCTGGACGACCTCGACTCGCTGCACGCACTGGTCAACCCGGGTACCGCGCAACTGGACGGCAGCCAGGTACTCGTTGCGGCTGACGACACGCTCGAGAACGAAGTCATCACGCTGTACTTCGATTTGATCTACGACACCGACAACGGCTGGGAGATCAAAAATCAGCTGTTCTACGAGAGCTACGACAATCTCAACGAAAACGCCTACGGCTTTTCGCAGTTCCATGACACATGGGTGATCGAGAACAAATTCGTAGCGACCAAGCAGTTCGAGACGAGCAACTTCACGTCGACCGTGCAGGTCTCACCGTCGATTCGCTACACCGACTTCGAACATGGCGACGACTTTACGAACGAGTACTTCGATCGACGCGATCTGACCGGACCGTCGACGTCGCTGGACGCAAGAAGGCTTTCGACCCGGATTGACGATGAGTACTCCGAGTACTACATCGGCAACTACGTCAACTATGGCCTTGCTGGGGTTGCCGACTTTGAATTTGTCAGCGGCACGAACGTCTTGCTCGGCCTGCGGTATGACCACATCGAAGTCGATAGCCGCATTCCGGCCGACCAGATTTTGCTGGGCAGCTTTGCGTCGGGCAACGTGATTCAGTCGGCCGACGGGCGCTTTTTCCTGAACGACTTCGTCGACCCGATCAACTTCACGGCAGACGACATCAATGCGCCGGTCAACAGTTCCGATGAGGACGGCGGTTTCTCATGGAACATTAGCCTCTCGCAAGACTTCGCGGAAAACTGGACGGCATACGCAACGTTTGCCGAGCAGTCGACGGTGATTGCGGGTCAAGGCGCGGAAATCACCTCGGGCAACGTTTTCCGTGGCAACTGGTTCGATACCTCCGAGCTGCAGGAATTCGGCGTTAAGGCAAGCCTGCTCGAAGACACGCTGTACCTTGCTCTAGCCTACTACGAGCAGGAACGGACAGACTTCAACGCACAGGCTATCGTGACCAACCAGACCACCAACACGGAGGGCCTCGAGCTCGAGGCGCGCTGGGTTGTCAACGAGAACCTGATCCTGACGTTCGGCTACTCGAACATCGAGGTCATCAACCTCGCGACCATCCAGAACGGCGGCAACTTCAGCTTCTATGGCGCTGAGGACATCCCGCAGATCGATCCGACGTTGCTGTATGGCGGCTTGGTCATCGGCGAGCCAGCGGCAACCAGCGAAGATGACGCTCGCCGTGCCGGTGTGCCAGAGGACATCTTCTCGTTCACTGGCACCTACGCATTCGATAACGGTTTGTCGTTCAGTGCCAGCGTGATCGATGTTGACTCGGTGTTTTCAGGCTACTCACAGGCCGTGCGCCTGCCGTCCTACACGCTGGTCAATGCTGGCATCCGCTGGGAAGGCGAGCAGTGGGCCTTTGGTGTGGTCGGCAAGAACCTGACCGACGAGCGCTACTTCCGGGCCAATTTCCCGAACCTCTTTGGTTCGCAAATCGTTCTGCCCGAACTGCCGCAAAACTGGCAAGCCAGCGTCTCGTACCGGTTCTGATCGGCTGACAACACGGCATGAAAGGGGGCCCTGGCAGCGGTAACGTTGCCAGGGCCCTTTTTGTTTCAGTAGGCACAACACCAATCGAGAGAGTAGGACCAGGATTTGCCGACGATGAGACGAATGGCTACATCGGTGTGTGCTGCGAGTCTGTGGGAACGGTGCCTCACCGCGATGTTGGTTTCGCGCCCGGAAAGGCGCTCCTACATCTCCGTTTGCCGTGGCGTCGAACCCCGATGTAGGAGCGGGCCTCTGCCCGTGAGGTTGGTTTCGCGCCCGGAAAGGCGCTCCTACATCTCCGTTTGCCGCAGCGTCGAACCCCGATGTAGGAGCGGGCTTCTGCCCGCGATACGACGTCTCAATACCTTATTGACCGTGCCGCTCGCGGACTAACGTTAAGGAAGCCTCGGTTATGCAAACAGTTGATCGCTTGTTCGGTGTATTAACCGCACTTTTCTCGGCTCTCCTTTTCGGCTGCACGACAACACCTGCGGAGCAAGCAGAGCTACAGCGCCCGAAAATCGTGATCGTGACGATGTTCGAACGAGGGGCCGATTCCGGCGATGCCCCGGGCGAGTTTCAGCTCTGGAACGAACGTCGCAAACTGACCCGTGTCTTTTCATTCCACGGTCATCACGACTTGCACATGGATGAGTCTGGCGATTTGCTGGCCATCGTCACCGGAGTCGGTACCGCTAAGGCCGCGGCATCGGTTATGGCGCTCGGCATGGATCCGCGTTTCGATCTGTCGCAAAGCTACTGGTTGATCGCAGGGATATCTGGCTTTGATCCAAACGATGCATCGCTAGGCTCCGCTGCCTGGGCCGAGTATCTCGTCGATGGAGATCTGGCCCATGAAATTGACGCGCGCGAGAAGCCCGCCGACTGGCAGTGGGGCTACATTGCCCGACACACGAAAGTCCCGTTCGATCCCAACAAGCCCGAGCCACGCGGTGAGGTGTTTCGCTTAAACCCAGCCCTCGTACAGTGGGCTTACGAGCTCACTCGCGACATGACGTTGCCCGATTCGACAGCGCTCGCCGCCAGTCGCGCGCGCTACACGAATTATCCGAACGCTCAGAAACCGCCATTCGTACTGCGCGGCGATCATTTAGCGGCGTTGACGTTCTGGCACGGCGAAATCCTTAACGGCTGGGCCAACGCGTGGGTCGATTACTGGTCCGATGGCAACGGTGAATTTGTCTCCTCGGCGATGGAAGACACCGGCAGCTTTCAGTCGTTGACCTACCTCAACCGGCTGGGCCGTGCCAACAAGGATCGGGTGCTGGTTTTGCGGACCGCTAGCAATTACACGGTACCGCCACCGGGCGTCGGCGCCGCCGAAAACCTGCTGTCAGAGAACGATGGCTATTCGGGTCTCGGCGCGGCGCTCGAATCAGCGTATCGTGTGGGCTCGGTGGTAATCGATACATTACTGGCTGATTGGCCGCGGTATCGCGACACCACGCCGGAGCCCGCCATGTCGACGAGCGCGCATCTCAGCCATGAGCACGTCTACCACCTGATTCAGGCCAAACACTGGCAGCAGGCAGTCGCGACCGGGGACATGTACTTTCCGCCGACGTTTGAGCAGGACGGTTTCACGCACGCGACGGCCAACCCGGAAATGCTGCTGCCGGTGGCCAATCATTTCTACACGGATGTACCCGGCGATTGGCTGTGCCTGAAGATGACGGTACGGAGCCTGAGTAACGCCGGCGTAGACGTCGTGTTTGAAGGCACGGCGCCGGTCGGCGACAAGGCAGCCAACTTCGAAGGCTCTGACGCCGAGCTGTTTCCGCACATTCTTGGCGGCATCCCGCCGGCTGCGGTCTTGGACGTACTCGAGGTTTCGCGCGATGACTCCGGTCGGTTTCTCGCGATCGACGACCTGTAGTCTCGAGCGCGGTCGACGCCGGTCCGACCGGGTCGCCGTAATGCACCGTCGATCGAGCCGTATCGCGCCCAGCAGGGCGCTCCTACATTTTCGTTTACCGTCGCGTTAAACCCTGCTGTGGGACCGGGCTTCTGCCCGCGATGCGACATCGCTGTGTATTGGCATTCGTTCTGGGTCTGTGGAGCGGCGCCTCGCCTCGGTGAATCCATCGCGCCCAGAAGGGCGCTCCTACATCTTCGTTTGCCGTGGCGTTAAACCCCGATGTAGGAGCGGGCTTCTGCCCGCGATGCGACATCGCGGTGTATTGGCATTCGTTCTGGGTCTGTGGAGCGGCGCCTCGCCTCGGTGAATCCATCGCGCCCAGAAGGGCGCTCCTACATCTTCGTTTGCCGTGGCGTTAAACCCCGATGTAGGAGCGGGCTTCTGCCCGCGATTTGAGCTGGCGTAACCTTACCCCGGATTGCGCTGCAGATTGTTCAGAACCGCCACGGCTTCGGACCACATGGCTTTCGGGCCGTTGAACTGGCCGAACCACAGGCCGTCACCGTCGCTGATCATGAACATCGTTTGCACGAAGCCGAGCCGGCTCGAAAAAATAGCGGCCTCGCCGGAAAACTCGTTGCCGGCGATGCTCTCGAGGGCATAACCGTCCTTGATGACCAGCTTTGTCCAACCACTACCCATTTCTTCGGCGAAGCGCTGTGCGATGTCGCCGAGCAGTGTCGGTATTTGCTCCTTGCTACCGCGTACCGGCCAGCGGTGAAACATGAGCTGCGAATCGCCGTTGTCCTGCCGCGTGAGCGAATAGAAGGGCACCTTGTCGCCAAAGTACTCGATGTCCCAGGCCGGCTCGGCGTCGACGATCAGCGGCTGTTCTTGGGCGAATACGCTTGACATTGCCAGCAACAGAAACGTTGCAAGCCCAAATCGTTTTTTTGATGCCATCGCTATTCCCCGAGTATCGACAAGGGTTTAGAGACAATTGAGGGTACCACGTTCCATCGATCACGCCTGTGGGCCGCCGGCGTAGCCCGAGCGGCGATTGACAGCATTCTTCGAGCGACCCGATGATCCGCAGATATGCGCTTATCGAATCGCCAGCTACGCACGCTCATCGGGATTGGCGCGATCGCGGCACCGACCGTTCATACCCTCACCGATATCGCGGAATTGCTGTCGGGTGGATTCTCTGCACCACAGCTTTGGGCAAACTACGTTGCTTTTTCGATCGTTCCATTTGCCGTAATGGGCCTGTACGCGATGCAGCGCCCCGCCATCGGTGCGGTCGGGCTGCTCGGCGCATTGCTATACGGCTTCTCATTTGTTTTCTTTACCCACACGACGCTTTACGCGCTGGCGGAATCCGTCGCGGACTATTCCTCACTGTGGTCCCGACTTGGCGACATCTATACCGTACATGGCCTCGTGATGATCATCGGCGGCCTTGCGTTTGGGGCCGCTTCGTACCGAGCTCGGGTGTTTCCTGGTTGGACGTCGATCATGTTCTGCGCTGGCGTTTTGGTAAACCTATTCCTCACGGTACTCGCGGTACCTGACGTGCTCCAGACGTTGGGCAGCGCACTTCGCAATCTCGGCTTGGTCGGTATGGGAGCGCATTTGGTTTTTGGGCCGACGGCGGGGCCGAGCGCAAGGTAACTGGAGCAGACTTGGGGCGCCGTTTTGTGCAAGAGTTACCGCGCCGCTGGATCGCGCAGTCCGCAATGCCATTTTGATAGACGCCGCCGACGGACTGCCGACGGCATCGCCACAGCATGAGCGAGTCGACGCTCGACGACCTGCGCTCCGATGACAACAGTATGAGTGAGATCGTAAGAAAAGCGCGTGATTTTGCCAAACAGGCCCACGCGGCCATTGACCAACGGCGAAAGTACACCGGCGAGCCGTATATCGTGCATCCAGCCGCCGTGGCAAAGCTCGTTGGTGGCGTCACCGACGACGTCGCAATGGTCGCGGCAGCGTGGTTACACGACGTGGTCGAGGATACGGACGTCACACTGGCCGACATCGAGGAGCATTTCGGCCCGGACATTGCGACGCTGGTTGCCGACCTGACCGACGTGTCAAAAAAAGAGGACGGCAACCGCAAAATTCGCAAAGCCATCGACCGCGAGCACACCAGCAACGCGTCACCTCGTGCAAAAACCGTCAAACTCGCCGACTTGATCGACAACTCGCGAACCATCACCGAGTTCGATCCGCGGTTTGCAAAGGTCTATATGCGCGAAAAACGCGCATTGCTCGAGGTTCTGAAAGAGGGCGACGCGACGCTGTTCGCGATAGCAACCGAGATCATCGACGATTACTACGCGGGCGAGCACGTGCGGGAACAGCGAGAAAAAGAGTCCCTCGGAACCTGACCCCAGCCAGGCACGAGCTCCGAGAGACCCAGTCTGTACTTGCCTACTGACTTATTGGAAATTCCAGCTCAGCGAAATTGAGTAGACCAGCGGGTCGATCTCGACGTCGGTGGTCAGCGTATTCGCCGGGAATGAGAACTCCGCATCCGTGTCGATGTCGGCCCACCAGACGCCCACGCTCAGCGCTAACGAATCGGTTAGCGTGTAGTCGAAGCCCGCCTGCAGTGCCAGACCGACCGAATCATCGAGCGAGAGGTCACCCGACCCGAGTACGCCTTCGAGTTGGCCATCGACATCTTCATCGAAAAACAGCGTGTAGTTAATGCCGGCGCCAACGTACGGACGCCACGTGCTCTCCGGATTACCGAACCAGTATTGCAGCGACAGCGTCGGCGGCAAGTGGCTCGTTTCACCGGCGGCGACCGTGCCAAGCCCGAGAGCACCGGTGTTGGCATTGATGTCGTGCGTAAACGGTGACGATGCTAGGAGTTCAATCGCCCAGTTGTCCGTGAGCATGTAGCCGAACATCAAACTGAGCGCCGTACCGTCGTCGACGTCGGCCGATGATGATCCAATATCGGTGCCGTCGAGATTAAGTGGCGAACTGCTCGCGTCCGGGTCGACGTTGGCCACGCCACCACGGATGAACCACGTACCCTTCTCATAGGCCATCGTATTGGCCGACAAGAGGCAAATCATGAAAGCGATAATCGTTCTCATGTTTCTCTCCTTAGTTGCTTTGAAAATGCCTCGATTAAGGCAATCTTCAGAGGCGCTTGCGGCGGCGTCATTGACGACGATCATTGACATACCGGTGTTGTTTTGATTACCGATAAGGGCTGTCTTCGCAGACTTGCAACCCTTTCCGACGGTTGCGCATCCGAAGTAAATCGCCGATAGAAATTCACGGAGAACAAGAAATGACGCGGACCGCACATGGGTATCTTTTGCTGATCGCCGCGCTCGTCGCAGGCTGCACGTCAGCGTCCGATGAACGCGTCGGCGACGTTGCATTTACACGCGCCGATGGCGTCGCACTAACCGCCAACGCTATCGATACACAGGTCGAGAAACTCATGGCCGCGGCAAATGTCACCGGCCTTGCGGTAGCGTTGATCGGTCCTGACGACGTTGCGTATGCGAAAGCTTATGGATTTGCGGACGTCGCACGCGACGCACCGCTTGCGACCGACACCGTCATGTACGGCGCGTCGCTGACCAAATCAACGTTTGCTTATGCGGTGATGACCTTGGTTGACGAGGGCCGCGTCGATCTCGACGCACCCATTGCCGACCTGCTGCCCAAGCCGCTCAGCGACTACGACAAGTACACGGATCTTACAGAAGATCCTCGCTGGCGAAGCTGGTCGCTGCGAACGCTACTGTCGCATGCGAGTGGCTTGCCCAATTGGCGCTGGTTCATGCCGGAGGAAAAACTCACCATCATGTTCGAGCCTGGCACGCGCTACGCCTATTCCGGCGAAGGTATCCAAGTGGCGCAGCTCGTGCTGGAGGAGGCTTACGGCATTGATGTCAACGCGTTGATGCAGGAACGGGTTTTCGATCGTTTCGGAATGGCACGCACATCGATGCTGTGGCGCGAGGATTTTCGCGACAACTTGGCTCGCGGCTACGCCAAGGACGGTGAGAACCTCGGCCACAACATGCGCCAGTCCGTTCGTGCCGCAGGCTCGATGGATACGACGCTCGCCGACTACGCAACGTTCCTGGCGGCACTGCAACGCGGTGATGGCATTACCGCAGCATCAAAACGCGAGATGTTGCGCCCGCAAATTCGCATTACGTCCGAGGCTCAGTTTCCGACGCAGTTCTGGAAAGACACCGACGCCAATGACGCTATTGAACTGTCCTATGGGCTTGGCTGGGGCCTGTTTCGCAGTCGCTTTGGGCCGGCCTACTTTAAAGAAGGCCATGACGATGGGTGGAACAACTATGCGCTGTGCCTAATCGAGGCCGAGCGCTGCATTCTCTTGCTTTCGAACTCATCGAACGGCGAGAGCATTTTTCTGTATCTGGTCGACCGACTGCTGGGCGAAACCGGATTGCCGTGGCGCTGGGAAGGCTACGTGCCATACGACCGACAATAGCGCTTGAGTTCCGCTAGAGGTAGACGTACTTCAGCGCGAAAATGACGGCAATCAGATACACGGCCAGCGGACATTCGGTCGCTTTGCCGCTCAGTACTTTGATCACGGCGTAGCAGATAAAGCCGATACCGATACCTTCGGCGATCGAGTACGTCAGCGGCATGGCGAGCGCAGCCACGACGGCCGGCGTACTCTCGGTAACGTCAGGCCAATCGAGATCGGCAAGCGCCCTTACCATCAAGCAAGCGACAAAAAGCAACGCCGCCGCCGTTGCATAGCCCGGGATGCTCTCGGCAAGCGGGGCGAAGAACAAGCAAGCGAGAAACAACAGGCCGACGACGACGGCCGTGAGTCCGGTTCGGCCACCGGCCTCGACACCAGCCGCGCTTTCGATATAGCTGGTCGTCGACGACGTTCCGGCCAGCGACCCGACCAAGGTTGCGCCGGAATCGGCCAGCAGTGCTTTACGCAGCCGCGGCAGGCGACCGCGCTCATCAAGCAAATTGGCGCGGGTCGCAACGCCAACCAAGGTCCCGGCCGTGTCGAAAACGTCGACGAGCAACATTGTTAGCACCGTGGTCAGCATGCCGATCTCGAGCGCACCGCCGATGTCGAGCTGCAGCAGTACCGGGGCTGGCGAGGGCGGCATCGACACGACGCCTTTGAACTCTGCAGCACCGATCACCCAACCGACAATCGCGACGGCGAGAATTCCAATGACAACGGCGCCTGGGATCTTGCGCGCCGTCAGCGCCGCAATGATCACGAATCCGAGCATCGCAAGCAGCGGTGCCGGCGCTAGGGTATCGCCGAGGGTGACCAGCGTCGCGTCGTTCTTGACCACGACACCGGCATTCTGCAACGCGATGAACCCGAGGAACAGGCCGATACCTGCCGCCATCCCGAGCTTGAGGTTTTTCGGGATGGCATTAATCAGCCATTCGCGAATGGGCAGAATACTGAGCACGATAAACAGCACGCCCGATACGAATACGGCACCCAATGCCGTTTGCCAGCTGTGGCCTTGGGTGAGCACGACGGTATAGGCAAAGAAGGCGTTCTGACCCATACCGGGCGCTAGCGCGATCGGGTAATTGGCAACGAGGCCCATCACCAGCGAACCAAAGGCGGCGGCTATACATGTCGCGACAAACACCGCGCCGAAGTCCATACCTGCATCCGACAAGATCGCCGGATTGACGACGGTGATATAGACCATCGCCAGGAATGTAGTACAGCCGGCGATTACTTCGCTGCGTGTGGTTGTTTTTGCGGCCGCCAATCCGAAACCGCTCGTTAGAGCCGTCATCGCTGCTCCCCGTCGATCATTGTTCTTGTAGTGATTAGCCGTACGCGCGAAGCAATTTAACGCTCTGGCTATTGCTCATCGGCAGACGGCAGTGTGCTTGCGTACTGCGCCCATCCATTCACGATTTCATCGACAACCTTGCGGCCGACGACGTAAGCCGCACGCAAGGCCGGCTCGCCGTTGTCCGCATACGGCGCAGTGGTACTCCATGCGGCCGTTTTGCCGGGCGGTGGCATCGTGAAATTGCTGGCGGTGCGCAAAACCAGAACGCGATCGGCGTCGATGTGGCCGGCGCGGGCCAGTCGATGCAGTGCCGTCAACGTACCGGTGTCCTCCATGTTCGAGGTCATGAAGTTGGCGTCGCCACCGCGGTACAACGACACCCAGTCGTTGGCCCATTTGTTCAGCATTTCGCCGTGCCAATAGGTGCTGGCAGCCAATGTATCGCCGCGTGTAACGAACGGTGGCTTTTGGGCATTCGGAAAACCGTCGTACTGATTGCGGTAATCGCGAATACCGTCGGAATCGCCGAGGTCCATATCTCGCGTGAGCTCAAAGGCCCAGTCGACGAGTTCGGCGTTAAGGCTGAATGCAATGGTATCGACGGTCCAGCCGGTATAGATGTCCTTCGGATCGACAGCTGGTTTCTTCGCGCCGAGCGGGATGAGCCCATAAGGCCAGTCGTCGGGAATTTCGCGACCGTCGATTTCGTACAGTAGATCGCCGTCAACGACATGAGTCGCCCAAGCGGCAGAACCCAGCGATAGATCTTCCGGATCACCGCCGGCGATACCGGCAACCAGCCAGTAGGCTTTAGAAAGGTCGAGCCGTGGATCCAAGCCCAGTGCCATTGTTGACGCTGTGGCATTGGCGATGCCGCCGCCGAGCAGTACGGCGAGCACGCCGTCATCGTTGTAGAAAAGTTGCTGCTCGCCCATGGCGAACGGCAGACTCTTGTCGAGCGGCATGTCCTCAACCCAGTGCTGCAGCTCGCCGGCGCGATCACCGGTGGGTTCGCCGTACTCAAACATGGCGACCACCACCACTTTGACGTCGATACGCTCGAGCGACGCGACCTGATCGGTCGAAGGGGTTTCTGGCGCGCAGGCCGCGCAAATGGCAATTACAAGGCAAGCGCTTGTCTGCGCGACGCGGCGCAGGCAATCATCAAACATCATGGCGACTTCTGTGAACGAGCAAGCTCGTCTTCGAGCGTAGCGGCAGCTGCGGCGTTAATCAAAAACCTCGTTTCGCGTGCCCTCTCCCGGCGTCACGAACACCATTCGCGTGGCCACTTTGGTGCGTGCCGTGTGCCAGGTGTTTTTCGGCACAATCACATAAGACAGCGGCTCCGTGAGCGTTACCTCTTTGTCGCCGTCGTCCTGGCGCAGCACGAGTGTTACGTGACCGTCGAGCAGCATGACCAGCTCGTCGCCGTGTGGATGCAGCTCCCACATGCCCCAGTCTTCACTGAAGGCGTGACAACTAACCAGTGTTGCGCCTTTGCAGTCGTCGTAGTTGCGGTCCAGTCGTTCGTACAGACCCGCGTCGCAGGCTTCTGGATGAATTCCCAGCGCCGGTGTCAGCAATGCGAACGTCTGAGGCAGTTGATGCACGTTAGTCATGGGTTTGTTCTCTGTGCCAAGGGGCGAATAAAATATGCAACCTAAGAGTTGCTTTTCGAAAGAGGCTGTGACAACCTCATACGCAACCTTTAGGTTGCCTAAAGAGACTGTTATGACAGATGCGATTAAGAAAGTAATCGAGCTGCGAGCACCGATCGACCGCGTGTGGCGCGCGATCTCCGATTCGACCGAGTTCAGCCAATGGTTTCAGGCCGATTTCGAGTCGCCCTTCGTGGCCGGCAGCCGATCCTATGCCACGATGAATTCGCAGAGCTGCGGTCGAGTACGCTGGTTCATCGAGGTCGTCGCCGTGGAGGCGCCGAACCGACTGGTGTTTCGCTGGCAGCCCTCCGCCGATGACCCCACGCTCGATTACTCGAGCGAGCCGATGACCACCGTTGAGTTCACCCTTCGGCCGACCGATACGGGGACCGAAGTCACGATAGTCGAAAGCGGTTTCGATGCGCTTGTGGACCCGGCGAGGCGCGCGGCGGCGTTCGCGGGCAACACAAAAGGCTGGGCATTCCAAGCGGATAATCTCGTACGCTACTTTGATGAAAACTGAAGCCACGACGGCGCAATTTATCGACGTCTTTGCGGCCCTTGCAGATGCGAATCGCCAGGCGCTGCTTCTGAAACTCGACGCGTCGCAGTCGCGGTCGATCACCGAATTGGCTGGCGACTTGCCTTTGACCCGCCAAGGAGTGACCAAACACCTCCGTGCACTCGAACGTGCCGGCCTGGCGCGCTCGGCTCGTAGCGGACGGGAAACGCGGTTTCTCGCCGAACCGGGCGCGCTGCGCGAGGCGGCCGGCTATCTCGAGCGAATCTCCGGCCAATGGGATCAAGCGCTCGAGCGGCTGCGTCAGCACGTCGAGGATCAGTGAGCCTCAGGCGCGCTCGTAGGCATCGTGCAGCCAGCCGACTAACTCTGCATCGACCTCACTGACGTCGCCGAGTCGAACGCGATGACTCACCATAGCGCTGAAGCTGCCGGAGGCTTCCAATCGTCCCTCGGCCGCGACGCCTTTGAGGTTGATCCCGACGTCGACCCGCGTTTTTGTTGAAGGCTGCACCAACGCAAACTGCTTCGAGCGTCGCAAACTCACCGAGGTTTTCTTCGGGGCAACCTCAACATCGCCGCCAAAACCTTGCACGTGCTCGAGAATCGCGTCGAGGATCGGCCGCAGCGGCGCTTTGGCGCCTGCGTACTGCGCTTGGATGAGATCATCGTTAGCGCCGCTGGGATTCAGCGCTTGGTGCGCAATTAGATTCGCAAATCCATGCGTGACGGCGTGTTCGGCTTTTAGGTGCTTGACGATTTCGCCGTGCTTCTCGAACGTCTGTTTGCCGAGCAGCTTTAGCCATTGCTCGAGCGACTTGCCGGTCTTTTCCTGCATGTTTGCCAGCATGGTTGCCAACTGTTTGTCCGGTGTCGCGGGCATGGTTTTCTCCCGGGCCAATTAGAGATTGTCGATGCGCTCAAACGTCCAATGCTCGCTGCGGCATTGCTTCGGTGTCAGCGGCTGCATCAACCGAATCATGCCGAGAATTATCCGCGTGCCGAACGTCGGTTTGCCGGTTTCCACAACTGCCTTCAGCGTGTTGGCAATCAGCGCGGCACCATCGACCATGCTTTTTGCAGACTTGGTACCAACCGGGATATTCGTTTGCGTCAGCGTAAACTCGGTGCCGCCATCGACTTCTTTGAGGTCGTACGTAATCACCGACGGATCGTCGCTGTATTGCGTAAACATCAGCGTATGTGAGTAGCGCCGCGGTGGATCAAACTCGAGCACCTTGCCAACAACGGCGGTGTACATGCCGTTGGGCGTGCGCATTGCCATCGGCCCGCCCACTTCGATTCGACCGTTCGGGGTTCTGCACACGGTGCCAAAGAAGAACGGCAGCACGTCGTCGACTTTGACGAGTTCTGCCCAGACTTTGTCGATCGGTGCGTTAATCAGGACGCGATAAACCGACTTGTCGGCGGTGGTTTGTTGTTCTTCCATCGTGAGTCCCTCAGCCATGCTCAGTCCTCCTCCCGTTGCGCCGCCTGTTCGGCGGCGTATTTGATCGCCGTTAATTTGCCGGCCCAGTGACCCGAAAAGTCGTTTAGCCAGCGATCGTGAATGAGCTGAATCGGCGCGGCATTCAGGTACAGACGGCGCGATCGACCGTCTTTTTCGCTAATGATCAGGCCGGCCCGCTCGAGTACCGCCAAATGATTCATCACGGCGATGCGGCTGACATCGAAAGAACGCGCAAGCTCGCCAACGGATTGGCCCGGGCGATCGCGGACCAGGTCGAGAATCGCCCGGCGCGTCTGGTGAGCCAACGCGTGGAAGACATCATCCATGCTTTCGTTGCTAATCATTCCGCGAATGTGCCGCGCAGCTCTTTTAGTAAGTATGTAATTACTTTATTACTTATTGAGTCGAATTTCAACTCTGCCCGAGCGCGCTCGGCGAGCGTTAATCGGCGGCTTTGTCGTGGTGTTGGAAGTACTCGCGAAAGCGGTCGCGGCGGACGCTGTCCGCGGGGGGAAAGGCGGGTCCGGGACCTGCGTAGAGTTCGCGCACGTTGATCGGCTCGCCGGATGTGGCATCGACGAGCATCGCTTTGACCGGCTCATGGGTGCGTCGGTCGTACAGCTGGATGGGCACCTCACCGCGTGGGAAATGCCAGCGTTCGCCGTACTGCATCATCGCAACGAGTACGAGCGCGGCATCGTAGCCGCGGTCGGTCAAGCGATATTCGTAGCGCCGCGGCGTATCGGAGTACGGCACTTTTTCAAGGAGGCCGGCGTCGATCAGCTGGCTCAACCGGGTAGTCAAGATGTTGCGTCCGATCCCGAGCCAGCGCTGGATCTCGTCGAAACGCGTTACGCCATAAAGACATTCACGCAGAATCAAAGGGTTCCACCAGTCGCCCAGCACGTCTAACGACCGTGCGATCGAGCACGGTTTGTCGGCAAAAGAGGCTCTTTTCATAGGGTAATGGTAGTCCGTTGCATGATAGAACTCAATTGGGCATAGTCAGTTTCATTTTGAAACTCAAAAAGCCGGAATCCCTACCATGCTTACCGCACGTGCTGTCCTCCCACTGGTCTTGTTGTGCTCGTTGGCGGCGGGTTGCAGCTCAATGAGCTCGCACCTCGCTGCCGGCGAACCGTACGCTGACGCCATCGATTGGCCAGCCGACTACACCCCGGCAGACGCCGCGTTTTACCTGCACCACGAAATCGACATTGCCGCGAGTCCAGAGGTCGTTTGGTCCGTCATTGTCGAGGCTGCGAGCTGGCCGGACTGGTACTCAGGCGCCAGCGACGTCAGCGTGGAGAACAGCCCGACCGGCACGCTCGATGCCGAAGCGGTGTTTCACTGGCGGACGATGGGCCTGAATTTCGCGAGTGAAATCGACACCTTCGAGCCGTACACACGGCTTAGCTGGGAATCGCGTAAACGGGTCATTCGCGGCTATCACGCCTGGTTGCTCGTCCCCACGGAAACCGGGTGCCGATTGGTGACCGACGAAGCGCAGCACGGATTTTTGGCTGTCATGCAGCGCTGGTTCTTGCCGAACCGACTGAGCAATTTTCACGCTGAGTGGCTGGCCGCCATTAAGACGCGCGCCGAACAGCGGATGCAGGCCCATGCAGCGCCATGATCGCGCAGCAATCCGATTGCGACGACGCATCGGCCAGTCACTGCGACTGGGTGGTGGGCTAATGCTGGTCGGCTGGCTCAGCGCTTGCAGCGTTGCGACGCCGTTTCGCTTTGCCGATGACTTCAAGGACACTGCAGCGGATTGCGAGACGGTCACCGTTGCCGTGACTCATGCCCGCTACAACCCGTCCCTACGCACCCGCGACGTTTTCTGGTCGTATGTTGGCAGCGTTGAAGAAACGCTGGCGACGCAACCTGGCTTCGTCGGTTATTCGAAGCGCCGCCAAGTATTTGGCAACGAGGCCTGGACGATGAGTGTCTGGGTGGATGAGGAGCATATGGCGCGTTTCGTTGACGGCGATGCCCATCTCAGCGCCATCCATGAGGCGGCCTGGACGATGCGCGACGCCGCGTTCGCGCGACTGACCGTCGCTTGCGATGAATTGCCGCTGGCGTGGCCGCGGGCGCTTGAGCTGCTCGCGGCGGAAGGGCGCAGCTACCGCTAGCACCGTCTTAGCCGAACGCGTCGCTATACTGGTGCGATGGGCGCTTTCGCAGCCGGTATCGATTTTCGCTGGGGCGCTGCACTGGGATACGCGGCGGCGAGTATCGTCGGCATCGTCTTTATCGAGATTCAAACCCAAGCCGATTTCAAACGTACGTGGGTTGAATACACGATTTACGCGTTTTCTATCGCGGCGTTCGGGTTTCTCGGTGGCTTACTAGGTCGTTTTTACGATGGCCGGCTCGGCTGGGTCGCGGCGATTTGGATACCGCTTGTTGTACTGATACTCGCACCGTTGCTGGCCGGCTTTGCGAGTACGCTGCTAGGCATGCTTGCCGGCACCGCGCAAACGTCGTTCGACAGCCTGTGGCGCGGTAGCGCGTTAATTGCTGTCCTGCTGCTGTTCTACGGCTTTCCGACCGTACCTGCCGCCGTCTTGGTGTCTGTCATGCTAGCCCGATCGTTTAGCGGCGGATCCTGATTCAACGCGTCAGCACGTCGAGGCGCGCCCGGCGCGCTTCATCGAGTGCGGCCCGGTCCGTAACGACGGCAAACTCGAGCGCGCGGTGGCTAGGACACGTCGTTTGCGCCTCACCAAGCGCGGTCGCCGCGTCCGCGACGATTTTCTGGGCCAATGCCACGTTGTGTGCCATGTTCTCGAGCGCCGATGTGGCATCGACGGCGGCCTCGCGAGGATTCCAACAGTCATAGTCCGTAACGAGCGCTAACGTGGCGTACGCGATTTGCGCCTCGCGGGCGAGTTTTGCCTCGGGCATGTTGGTCATGCCGATGACGCTGGCGCGCATCTGTCGATAACGCTCCGATTCTGCGCGGCTCGAAAACTGCGGTCCCTCTATACACAGGTAGGCGCCGCCAATATGGCACGTCGATTCGCCGGCGTGCCGACCGTGCGCGTCGGCAAGCACCTCACGCACGGCGGACGACGTCGGGTCGGCCATCGAAACATGAGCGACGATACCGTCGCCGAAGAACGTACTCTCGCGACGCCGCGTCAGATCGATAAACTGATCCGGCAGCACAATGTCGCGCGGGCGGATGGCTTCTGCCAAGGAACCAACGGCGGATACCGAAATAACGTAACGCACGCCAACCGACTTCAGCGCGAAGACGTTGGCGCGGTACGGTACCTCCGACGGCAGTAGCCGATGACCCTGACCGTGGCGCGCTAGGAAGACCAGCGGAACGCCGGCCAGCTCACCGAAGCGTAAAACGTCTGACGGCTCACCGTAGGGCGTCGTCACTGCCAGCTCGCGCTGCGACGTCAGTCCATCGAGCTGATACAGGCCACTGCCGCCAATGATGCCGATGCGAGCCTCGTTCACGCGTTCTTCTCCTTAATAAGGGTCAAATCGGCGCCAAAGTAGCGCGAAACGGCGCCGACCGACAGGCTTATGACACGTGGAAATAAATTCGGGTTCGCTTGGGTCTATTGACGCAAGCCAAACAAATTCGGACCTCCCATGTTCAATGCGACGACAAAATTCGGCTGGCAAGCGATCCTGGCCGTCATGATGAGCGTTCTAACGCTGCAATCCGCCTACAGCCAGGGTTTCGATCATGGCGATTGGGATCGCTTGCTGACCGAGCACGTCGTTGCGATCGGCGACGGAAACGCGACGGCCGCCGATTATGCCGGCTTTGCCAAGGAACGTGCGGCGCTCGGCGATTATTTGAACGCACTTGCATCGGTGGATAAGTCGACGTTCGATGGCTGGGCCAAGAACGATCAGCTGGCTTTTCTGATCAATGTATACAACGCATGGACGGTCGAGCTGATCCTCACGGAGTACCCGGACTTGGATTCGATCCGCGATCTCGGTTCGATTTTTTCATCGCCATGGAAAAAAGAGATCGTCAATCTGTTCGGCGACAAAGTCTCGCTCGATCACGTTGAGCACACGCTGATTCGCGGATCGGGACGCTACAACGAACCGCGTATCCACTTCGCCGTCAACTGCGCGAGCGTCGGGTGTCCGGCGCTGGCCGAAGAGGCGTTCGTCGGCAGCAAAATCGACCAGCAGCTCGACGATGCCACCCAACGATTCCTGCGCGACCGCAGCCGCAACCGCCTGAACGATAACAAACTGGAAGTCTCCTCGATCTTCAAGTGGTATCGTGGCGACTTCGAAAAAGGCTGGCAGGGGGCCGACTCGCTCGGACAATTTTTGGCTCGATACGCCGATGCGCTCGACCTCGACAGCGCAACGACGGATCGCCTCAATGCTGGCAAAGTCAGCATCCGATTCTTGAGTTACGACTGGTCTCTGAACGATATTTGATCACCGAGCCACTGACCGTTGCGGTCATTGTTCCCGTCTACAACGAAGCGGCGATCGCGCAGGCGGTGGCCGATTCTTTGCGCAGCCTCATGCAGTCGGCAGACATCGATGTCATCGTCGTCGACGGCACGAGTAGCGACGGAACAGCGGATACCTTCAGAGCGGCCGGCTTACCTGTGCTTGACTCACGTCGCGGACGGGCCGTGCAAATGAACGCCGGCGCCAAACAAACCGACGCATCGGTCCTTGTGTTTTTGCACGCCGATACGCGTCTACCGGACGACGCAATAGCGCTCGTCCGCGAGGCAGTCACCGCCGGCGCCGTATGGGGCCGTTTCGATATTCGCATCGACGGCAAAAGCGTTTGGTTTCCGCTGATCGCTGCGATGATCAATTGGCGCTCGCGTCGCGGCGGTCATGCGACGGGCGACCAGGCCATCTTCGTTCGTCGCGATGCATTTGAGTCGGTCGGTTGCTTTCCGGACCAACCGCTGATGGAAGACGTCGAGATTAGCCGGCGACTGCGCAAGATTCGCTGGCCGGTATGCATCGCCCAGCCCGCCATTACGTCGGGGCGTCGTTGGGATACAAATGGCGTCTGGCGAACCGTTTTTCTGATGTGGCGGTTACGTTTCGCTTACTGGCGCGGCGTACCGGCCGAGAAACTGGCAGCACTGTATGCGTGACCACAGCGCGATCGTCATTTTTGCCAAAGCACCGCAGCCGGGCTTCGCGAAAACCCGTCTGATCCCGGCACTCGGTGTGGACGGCGCGGCTGAGCTCGCTGCGGTGTTGCTCGATCACACGCTGAATGAGTGCCTCGCAACGCGAGCGACGCAGATCATCCTCGCGCAGAGCCCAGCGCCCGCGGACCCCGCCTGGCGCGATACCGAGTTGCTCGGACCTATCGATCAATGGGATCAAGGCGGCGGCGATCTGGGCGACCGACTGGCGCGTTGCGCGGCGCAGGCGCTGGCGAACTATGAGCGCGTGTTGCTGATCGGCTCCGACGCGCCGACGCTCACGGCACGGCTGCTCGACGCAGCGATCACCACCTTGAATTCGTTTGACGCGGTCCTGACACCCGCGCGCGACGGCGGCTATGCGCTGCTCGGCCTCACCCGCTTCGATCGCTCCCTGTTTACCAACATGCCTTGGTCAACAAATCGCGTCGCCGCAATCACCGAGCAGCGACTCCGCGACAGCGGTTTTAGCGTGCACCTAACGGACCCGGTCGTCGATATCGATGAACCTGAGGATCTCGACGCGCTGCCGGCGCGACTGCGCGCACGGCTGCCCGTTACAAGTTGAATTCGTCCAGGGCGGGCAAAGCGGCTGGTGGCAGCTGACGAATCGCCCGTTCGACCATCGCCGTTTGCGAGTGCACGGAATCTTCGTCGGGCGTGCGGCGATGGTACAGGCCATCTTTGTCGAGCTCCCAAGCGCCACGCCGATCGCATAGCTGCAGGTCAATCAACTCCCTGAGCTCAGACTGCAGCGACGGCTCAGTGATCGGCGCGAGCGTTTCGACGCGATACTCGAGGTTGCGAGTCATGAGATCGGCTGACCCGATGAAGTATTCCTCGGAACCGTTGTTGCGGAAATAATAGAGTCGCGCGTGCTCGAGGAAGCGACCGAGAATACTGACCACGCGGATTGATTCCGACAGCCCCGGTATCCCTGGGCGCAGGCGACAGCTGTCGCGAACCATCAAGTCGACCTTGACGCCAGCGCGACCGGCCTCGTAAAGCGCGCGCGTGATATCGGAATCTTCGAGCGCGTTGGTCTTTAGCTGAATACAACCGCCGCCGGTTTGTCG
Source organism: Pseudomonadota bacterium (assembly GCA_038534295.1). Classification (GTDB taxonomy): domain Bacteria; phylum Pseudomonadota; class Gammaproteobacteria; order Steroidobacterales; family Woeseiaceae; genus JBCAXA01. Next base: position 396,771 of record JBCAXA010000003.1, on the reverse strand, counting down.
ATGCCAATGCACTTCGCGATGGATTTTTTGCAGCAACGCTGCCTTCATGTCGTTCGGCGACACCAGCAGCTGATGATATTGGCGCGCCTGAATCGATCCCGACGTCAGCAGATTGAAGAGTTCGGTTGCGTCGGACCCGATCAACGGATCGGACGTCATCAAACCAATATCGCAATACTGACGCGCCGTCACCGAGTGATAGTTGCCGGTCCCGATATGCACGTAGCGACGCAGTTCACCGGTCGGCTGTTGGCGCACGATTAGTGTGGCTTTGGAATGGGTCTTGTAGCCGAGCACGCCGTACGCGACGTGAATGCCCGCCTCTTCCAGCCGATTCGCCCAGCGAATATTGGCGGCCTCGTCAAAGCGCGCTTGGAGCTCGACGACGACCGCGACCTGTTTGCCGGCGGTAACCGCTTCGACGAGCAGCGGCACGATGTGCGAGTCCTCGGACGTGCGGTACACCGTGGTTTTGATCGCGAGCACGGTTGGGTCTTCAACCGCCTCCTGCAGCAACCGCGTCACCGACAGGTCGAACGAGTGATATGGGTGCAGCAGCAACAGCGGCCCGTTGGCATCGAGCTCGTCGAAAATCGACGGCACCTTCAACAGCCGCGGATGCGGCGCCGGCTCGAACGGCGGGTATTTGAGGTCCGGCCGCGGCAGACTCGCGATCTGCATCAAATCCCGAACTCCGAGCAGTCCGGACGTCTGGTAGATATCGTCCTCGAGGTTGAGACTCAGCTCGTCCGCCAGATATTGACGCAGCGCCGGGCGCATACCCGGACTCACTTCGAGACGCACGACCGGCGCGAAACGCCGCTCGCGCAGCTCCGCCTCGATCATTTCGAGAAGATCGCTGGCGGTTTCTTCATCACGCTCCACAATGGCGTTGCGCGTGACGCGGAAAAAGCCCACCGAGACGATCTCCGAGCCTGGCAGCAGCAAGTCCAGGTTGCCGGCGATCACGTCTTCGAGCGGTACGTAGCGCTCGCTTTGGCCGATACGCATGAATCTCGGAATGCGTTTCGAAACGGGCGCTTTGATGCGCACGAGATGCTGGGCCTTGTCGCCAGGCCGGCGCGTCTCAACCAGCAGATTGATCGACAGGTTCGACACGAACGGGAACGGGTGCGCATGATCGATCGCCAGCGGCGTCACCAGCGGCAGCACAAAGCGCTCGAACTGTTGGCGCAGCAAGGCGCGCGATGACGCGCCGAGCAAGTCATACGACTCGAGATGAATATCGGACTCGGCGAGACGTAGCGCCAGCTCTTGCTGGATATAAGCGCGATCGGCCAATGCCTCGGCCACTTGCACGCTGCACTCCTCGATCTGCTGTTGCGGCGAACGCCCATCCACGGACGGCGTCTGCATGCCGGCGCCCACCTGCTGCTTTAGGCCACCGATACGCTTCATGAAAAATTCGTCGAGATTCGAGTCGAAGATCGCGAGAAATTTCACCTGTTCGAGCAACGGGTTATCGGGGTTCTCGGCCTCGGCCAAGACACGTCGATTGAACGCCAGCCAGGTCAGCTCGCGATTGAGATACAGCGACGGGTCGTCGAGGTCGGCGCCGGCGCCGTTCGCTGAGTCGATGTGCGTCACGCTGGACACGGGTCTCCCGAGAGTGCGGTGTTGTTGTTCGGACAATCAATGACCGTACACCGGCCGCACGGCGGCAGCCAGTGCCAAGATCACATTATGTAATCAGACCGCGAAAGGCGGCAGCGTTCTGCGCTGCAGCCAATTTGCGGCCGACCACGGCGTCCCGGCCGAACTCGTATGGACGGCAAACGCATGGCGCGAGCGCGGCGAGCGATTGGGCGAACTGTAGTGCGGCATGTGGTCGTGAAACGCGACGAGCGAACCCGCCGAAACCTCGATCGCGACGGCGTTTTCGTCGTCGGTCCATGGCCGCGGGTCGAGCGTGCGGAGCTCACCGCGGCGAGATGGCCAATCCAACTCAAAAATCTCTCGGAGGCCGTCGCGATGTCTGCCCGGCTGCATCCACAGGCAACCGTTGTCGCGATCGGCATCCTCGAGCGCAACCCAAAGGCCAATGACGCCGCCCGGATCGCTGTTGAGATAGCTCGCATCCTGATGCCAGCGCACTTCGCCACCGATTCCGGGTTGCTTGAAAATGTACATGGTCTGGCGCACCTCAGGGTCGACCTGACCGAGCTCGCGGAGCAGCGCGCCAACGCGTGGATCGCGGCAGAACGCGCCAAATGCAGGCACATGGTCGTGTAGCGCGTGACCAATCTTGTTGATAGCGAGCGTCTTATCCCGATTCAGCCCACCGTCAGCGGCGACGGCATCCGCTTCGAGAAAGCAGTGCACCGCTTCGGCCGAGTCCAGAAAATAATCGTCGCGACCGGCGTCGCGATCGTCGGTGCGAAACACCGAGCGATGCGCATCGGCATCAAAGCCCGCGACGATGTCGTCAGCAGCGGCCCGCAGCGGCGCGAGCTCGTCCGGTGTGAATAGCCCTTTGACGACGACAAAGCCGTCCCGCTCAAAGCGTTCGCTGTGCGTTGTTGCCTGTACGAGTTCCGGTCCGTGCACCCGGCCATCTCCACAAATGTCCTTGGCCTGCATAGACTCTACACAAGTCTGGTCGCACACGTTGGCGTCCGATCGACATAGGCGGCGGGCGCAACACCGCGCGTATTGCGACGCCGTTATGCACCGCCCGACAGCAACCCATTGATTGTTAATTCGTTTGCGCGGGACGACGATGTGTGTTGCCGCCAAGATGAATTGGCTCCAGGAGAGGATCAACCATGCAGATACAAAGCCGCGAGACTTCGCGGCCGCGCTGGCTGTTGACCGTGGCATCTTTGGTCATGACATCATGGGCCATGGCCCAGGGCGACAATCAGCACGGCATTCACGTCACCGGCGCCGGCGAAATCATTGCCGTGCCCGACATGGCGACCGTTTCGCTGGAAGTGACGCGAATCGGGCCACGTGCCGCCGCACTGAAATCCGAGCTCGACAAGGTTACCGCGGCCGTGATCCGCCTCGCGCAACGGCATGGCGTCGACGCAAAGGACATCACCGCGGCCGCTGTGCAAATCTATCCGAACCGCCAGTACCAAGACGGTCGCCAGACGATCGACGGTGTGGTCGCGAGCCGCAGCCTTAGCATTGTCGTTCGCGAACTGGACAAACTCGGCGACATTACTAACGAGGCGCTGGAAGCTGGCGTGAATACGATCGGCCAGATTCGTCTCGATACGTCAGAACGACCGGAGCTCGAGGACCGCGCACTGGACCTTGCCGTCAGCGACGCGCGCCGCGTTGCCAAGCGCCTTGCGAGCGGATTCGACGTACAGCTAGGTCGTGCTTATGACGTGCGAACGATCGGCACGCGCTCGGTACGACCCGAGGTCAATGCACGCGCCTTGGCGGCGTCGACAGACGAATCGGTGAGCGCCGGCGAGATGACGATTCGCCGCGAGGTGCAGGTCAGCTTTTCGATTCTCGGCGCGAATCAATAGAGCCAGCCGTGTCACCCTAAGCTTAGGCAGCGGCGCCCCATTGCGCCGCCGCTTAGCTGCTTACCCGGTCGCGATGCCGCTAGTGGGTGTTGTTGAAACGCGCGAGTGCGTCGAGAAAGATCAAGAGATCGACAAAGCCGACTCGGCCATTGCTGTCTAGATCGGCGGCCGGGTTGTAGCGACGCCCGCCTTCCCGTGAGCCGAACGCCCGCAGCAGCAGCACGAGGTCGGCCGTATCGACGTCGCCGTCACCGTCAATATCGCCCAGCAGCGGCGACGACAGCGCCAGACCGACGATCACCGGATCGTGATCGGACGCACGGAACACGATCGTGCCGTCGAAGATGGCCGGGTTGCGGCTAAAGTTCAGGTTGTAGTCAATCGCATCGGCTTCATCGGCGTTGATGTGCCACTCGGTCACGCCGGTAACTTGTGACACAAGGCTCGGGGTTGCGAGAGCGTGATCGAGTGCGCCCGCCTGCCCATCGAAGACGAAACCGTACGGGCTCGGACCAATAAAAGTCTTCAGCAGGTTCTCGTAGTCGAGACTCTCGAGCGCCGACAGCGGATCTTCGAGCAGGTAGGCGTTGAGGTCACCGATGATCAGGAAGTCCTCGTCGCCCGAGCCGGTCGGATCGGTCGCCAGCCAGTTGGCCTGCGCAATAGCCGCACTGGTACGCGTACCGTTGCAGTTGCCCTGACCGTCGCCAACGTCCGGATCGCCGACGTCATTGCAGTCCGAACCCTTCGATTTCAGGTGATTGACGGCGATCGTGACTGCCTCGCCGCTGGCCACCTCAACGAAGGTCTGCGCCAGCACCGGCCGATTCAAGGTGTCGATGAAGGTCGGATCGACCGTCGAATCGAGCACCGCAAAGGGACCGGACGGCGTGACGGTGCCTGGCTTGTAGATGAAGCCGACCTTGATGGCGTCACCGCCAATGGTGCCGGTGTCGATGAACGCGTAAACCGAATCGCCGAGCGCAGCATTGGCGGCATCGACGAGCGCCGATAGTGAAGCCGACGCGTTGTTCTCGAGTTCGATCAAACCGAGCACATCGGCATCGAGCACGAGCAGCGCGTTGATCAACTTCTCCGTCTGCCGATCGAGCTCGAGCTGGCTGTCCGCGCCGCGGCAACCCTGAGTGCCCAGCGGGCCGCAGATGTCGGCGCCGGTATCGATGGTCGTGAAGTAGTTGAGAACGTTGAAGCTCGCAACGCGCAGCGTGCCGCCAACCGGGTCCGGCGTAGCCGGGCGGATGTTATTCGGCGTAAAGGTCGGATCCTGGACTGGCATCAGGCGATACGCCTCATCGCCGGAACCGCCGCTGCCGCGGCTGAAGCGGATATTGCCAACGAGGCCGGACACGAGATCGTCCATGCGCACCGCTGCGCCCGTCAAATTCGGCAGACCGTCCGGCGTCGGATAGCGAATCGGATCTGGGTTCTGAACGCTCAGCCCGTCATCGAGGAAAATGTTGCGCTTGGCAATGTCCTCGAGATGCTGCTGGAAGCCCGCAACGTCCGGCTGGCTCATGTTCGTGAACTGGAACAGGCGACCACCTTGTGCGAGGCGCATTTCGCCGAAACGATCCAGGTTGAACATCTCAGTTACATTCAGAGGCCCTGCCACTTCAACCAGCATGCCCTCGACGTTTTCGAGATCGGCAATGAACTCGTTGTCCGCGTTCAGGATCGCGTTGGCAACCGGCAGCGTAACGAGTGTTGGCGCGATCGAACCCGTGCCAGTAACCGTCACCGTCGATGCGACAACCTGCGTCTCGCCGAAGAATTCGGCGACCGTACCGCTGACCTGCACCTTGTCGCCGACGTTGACATCGGTGATCAACGAAGTTTCGAAAACGAAAACGCCTTCCGATGTGGCGGTGTTGCCGTCGTCATCGGTCGACTCTTCCTGCACATAGAAGCCGCGCAGGTTGCGGGTGTTGTCCGCGTCGCCATCCTGGAAGTCACCAGTGACGATGCCTTCAATCGTGATCGGCGTATCGACAAGCGGACTTACCGTGCCCGGCCCCTGGACCGCTGAAATCAGCACCAGCGGTGCAACGATCGGGCAGCCCGAGAACTGCGTACCGTCGATTCGCGTACCCGGCGAGAACAGCGCCCCGCCGGAGCCGGTCGCAACGCTGTGCGCGGTCGGCGAACCGACGATATCCGGATCAAGCGTCAGCGACTGGTCGGGCGCTTCGTTCGAGTACGAAGCGGTTGCCACTTCCATGCCGAGATCATCGAACACGGTGATCGTGTCGCCGCCGTTGTTGAGGCCCAAGAATCCGGTGCTGGCCGTCTGTACCTCGCTGGCACCAAAACCACCGACCGGCGTGCCGCCGCCGAAGACGACGATGGCGCAATTCGCGGCAACCGTCGATCCCGCTGGGAACGTATGCCGAACACCAACGGCGTCGTTGATCGTCCAGCCGGAAATGTCGACGTCGGCGCTCGAGTTGTTGACCAGCTCGATGAACTCATCCTGCGAACCGTCGCGCACGCCGTCGCCATTCGCGTCGCCAGTTACATCCGGTGCCGGATCGTACTGGAATTCGTTAATAACCAGGCCGGCGGCAGGCGGTGCCGCGCATCCGGCAAACGCGGTGCCGTCGATTCGCGTGCCCGGTGAGAACAGCGCACCCCCAGAGCCTGCAGCCGCGGAATGCGGCGTCGGCGCACCGCTGATGTCCGGGTCGAGCGTCAGCGACTGATCGGGAGCCTCATTCGTGTAAGACGCCGTCGCCACCTGCGCGCCCGTACTATCGAGAATCGTGATCGAATCGCCACCGTTATTGAGGCCGATGAAGCCCGTGCTCGCAACCTGGATGACGCTGCCGCCGAAGCTGCCTACCGGTGTCCCGCCGCCAAAAACGACAATGGCGCAGCCGTCGGCAACCACGGTGCCGGCCGGGAACATGTGCCGGAGGCCGACGGCATCATTGAGCGTCCAGCCCGAAAGATCGAGGTCGGCGCCAGAATCGTTGACGAGCTCGACGAATTCGTCCTGCGAGCCATCACGCACGCCATCGCCGTTGGCATCGCCTGCAATGTCCGGGGCTGGATCGTACTGGAATTCATTGATGACCAGACCACCAGTCGGCGGCGGCGGCGGTGGGGGCGGCGGGGGCGGCGGCGCCGAAATCGGAAACGGCACCGCGGCCGTTGCGTTGGTGGTTTCGTTGTCGAGCGCGTTCGGGCCGCTGAAGGTCCAATTCGCGAACACGAAGCTCGCGCCATCGGGCCCGGTCATGGCAAGCCGCTTGGCCCACCCGTCGGTGTACTCCCAGGGCTGGCCGGACCCATCGACATCGATTTCGCCGAAGGTGTCGATGACGGCACCGTCGCAAAACAGCTCGATGGCGTCATCGCCGTTGATGGATGCCGCCGTCGTAGAGATGTACGTCGGCGCGAATCCGAAGAAACTGGTGAAGTTCGCGTCCTCAGTCGCAACGTAAACAACGTCGCCAACCGCCAATGCGTCGCCCGGGAACGTGAACTCCTGGCCGTCCGTGCCGCCGCCGTTGTTCGCCGCGCCGACGCCGCAGCGTGACAGATCAGCGATAGCGTTGACCGCCTCGATCTCGATCGCTTTTGGCAGGCCGCCGGGCAGCGGACCGTCAACGACGCCCGTAATCTTGAGGTCCTGGGAAAATGCGCCGGTTGACGCGAGCAGCAACGTGCAAGTGACTAATCTAGATAGTTTCATCGGAAAGAGGGCTTGGTTATGGTAAGCGACAAGGCTAGACGCGAATTGCTACGGAACGGTGAATTGCCGGCGAACGCTGCGTGACGATTTAGGCCCGCAAGTTTGAAATGATTGCGACGCTGTCCCGGTCTGGTCGAACAACAGACGTGCGTGGCGCACAATGCCGAGCACATCAACAATGAGAAACGTTAGGGGGTAAGGCGATGAATCGCGTCGCAATCGCGAAGTGGTCCGCATTGGAGGACCGCAAACCGGCATACGCATTGGTCGGAGAAGTCGACCTGGTCATCGTGCGGTACGACGACGAGGTGTCGGTGCTCTATGGTCGCTGCCTGCACCGCGGCGCGTTGATGTCGGACGGCCATATCGACGGCAAGAATCTGATTTGCGGCGTGCACGGCTGGGACTACCGCTACGACACGGGCGTCAGCGAATACGCCAACGACGAAGCCCTGCACAAATTCAACGCGTGGATCGACGACGACCAGGTCGTTGTCGACGGCGACGAGATCGACGCGTGGGCCAAACAACACCCGCAGCCCTATGACCGCGACGCGTACCAGGGCCTATTCCAAGACCCGCACGGCACCGATGCCGAGCCGCACGTCAAATTCATCCGCAAACTCGCAGGCGAAGGCCTGACCAAGACCGGCCATCACGGCCCATCCAGCGCCATGGGTGTTTCGCGCACCGAGCTGCCGACGTGGGACGACATCCAATTCAACGTTGCGCAGCTGCACAAACTGCCGTTGCTCGATGAGGCCGCTGTCGGTACCGACATCGTCATCGGCCCGCAAGCGCAAAAGCCGCTCACCCTAGATATCCCGCTGTTTGTGTCGGACATGAGCTTCGGCGCACTGTCGGAAGAAGCCAAAGTCGCGCTGTCCAAGGGCGCCGAAATCGCCGGTACCGGCATCTGCTCTGGGGAAGGCGGCATGCTGCCGGAAGAGCAAGCGGAGAACAGCAAGTACTTCTACGAGCTCGCCTCGGCCCGCTTTGGTTTTTCGTGGTCGAAAGTTCAAAAAACGCAGGCCTTTCATTTCAAAGGCGGTCAAGGGGCAAAAACCGGTACCGGTGGCCATCTGCCGGGCGAAAAAGTCGACGAGAAAATTGCCGAAGTTCGTGACCTGCAAATTGGCCAGACGGCAATTTCGCCGTCCCGCTTCCCGGACTGGGATTCGATCGAGCAGATTCGCGACTTCGCCGAGGAGGTCCGTGAGAAAACCGGCGGTAACCCGATTGGCTACAAACTATCCGCGCAGCGCATCGAGAAAGACATCGATGCGGCGCTGGAAGTTGGCGTCGACTACATCATTCTCGACGGTCGCGGCGGCGGCACGGGCTCCGCACCACTGATCTTTCGCGACAACATCTCGGTGCCGACGATTCCGGCATTGGCCCGAGCACGCATGCACCTGAACCGCATGGACCGGCGCGACGTCTCACTCATTATTACCGGCGGCCTGCGCGTGCCGGAGGATTTCGCGAAAGCGATGGCGCTGGGTGCCGATGGCATCGCCGTTTCGAATGCCGCGCTGCAAGCGATTGGCTGCCTCGGCATGCGAGCCTGCCATACGAATAACTGTCCCGTCGGCATTGCCACGCAAAAGGAACACCTGCGCTCGCGCCTGATCGTCGATCAAGCGGCCAAACGCCTCGCACGGTACTTTCATGCATCGATCGAACTCATGCAGGTGCTGGCGCGGGCCTGCGGCCACGATCATCTGTCGAAATTCTGCCGCGACGATCTGACGACGTTTGATCGGCAAATGTCGGAGTTGACCGGCATTGCCTACGGTGGCGTTTGGGGCCGCTCGTAATGGCGCCGGCCATCATCGGCGGCTACTTCGGCATCGGCATCCTGTTTGCGTTGGCGTTCGTAATCCGCGGCGCCGGCACCATAGACAAGTCGGCGAAAGGCGCACCGATCGGCTTTCGGCTGCTGATTTTCCCGGCATCGATGCTGCTGTGGCCACTGCTGCTCGTGCGCTGGCTCGGCAAGGGAGGCGACAAAGCATGAAACGACCGCATCGCGCCGTGCATCGGCTTGCATGGATACTGCTCGTCCCCGCCCTTGCCGCGCTGCTCGTCGTTGCGAACAACGCACGGCTGGCCGATGAGACTCCGGCGAACGCCTCGCTGCCGGGCGATGTAACCGCAGGAGAGTTGCCATGAGTCACGGTTACGTCGCGGTTCAATGGAACAAGCGCAAGGTTTGGTACGACGTTTTGCTGTGGCTCGGCATCGTCGCGTATCTCGTGACTTACATCGTGATCAGCGGCGCCACCAATACCGGCGCCGATGCCCTGTCGGACGAGATCATTCTGTTGCGGGCGCTGGCCTCGTGCGCGTTTGTGTTGCTGACGCTGATTCTCTGCATCGGCCCGCTGGCGCGGCTGAACACCCGGTTTCTGCCGCTGCTGTACAACCGCCGGCACATGGGCGTGTCGATGTTCATCGTCGCGCTGGTGCACGCCGTTATTTCGATTTTTTGGTACCACGGCTTCGGCGTCGTTGCGCCACCGGAGTCGATCCTCGCGTGGCCGGACGCCATCAACAGCGTTGCCGATATACCGTTCCAGCCGATCGGCTCCATCGCGTTGCTGCTGCTTTTCCTGCTGGCGGCCACCAGCCACGATTACTGGAACACCAATCTCGGCGCACCGCTGTGGAAAGCGCTGCACATGTTGGTCTACGTCGCGTACGCGGCCGTGATCGCGCATGTAGCGCTTGGCGCGATGCAGGAGTCGAATACCGGCTTCAGCCTTTACATGGTTGCTGGCAGCGTCGCATTGGTTGGCGTGTTGCACCTCGCCGCCACGTTTGGTGGCGTGAGTGCCGATCGCAAAGTAACGGCAGCGGATTGGGTCAACGTCGGCTCATGGCGTGACATTCCGAACGACGCTGGCATTACCGTCGACATCGGCTCGGACGAACGCGTGGCCGTGTTCCGCTACGACGAAAACAAAGTCGCCGCCGTCAGCAACGTCTGTCGGCATCAGAATGGGCCGCTCGGCGAAGGCCGCGTTATCGACGGCTGCATCACGTGCCCATGGCACGGCTTCCAGTATCGACCCGAAGACGGCCGCTCGCCGCCGCCGTTTACCGACATCATTTCCACCTACGAGGTTCGGATCGACGGCGACAGCGTGCTAGTGAATCCGCAACCACTGCCGCCCGGTACGGCGCGGCCGATCGCAACGATCGAGGAGGCGGCCAATGTCGTCTAACAAGAAGGAGTTCTACGTCGGTTACCTGCCGACGCCGCCGGGGCTGGTGCGCTTTTATCGCTTGCTAGTACCCGTGATCATCGTGGCTGCCGGCGCGTTTGGTTTCTGGCTCGCTGGCGCGCAGCAAGCGGTCGGCGAAGGCCAATGGGCATACGGAATCGAATCGGAAGTCACTGGCCTGCTGCAGGCCGAACCCTACCCGCACGTCATCACGGCCGACGGCGATGCCGTGCTGTTGGTTCGCGAGGGCAAGCTCGGCGTGCAGGAATGGGCCAAAGCCGTCGACAACCAGACCGTCGCGGTAAGCGGCTACGCGATCGACCGCGGCTCGTGGCGCATGCTCGAGCTGCGCACCGAGGCGGACATCACCCGAATCGACTTCGATCAAAGCATCGACGTTCCTTCTGTCGAAGACTTCGGCTCGCACACGTTGTCCGGCGAGATCGTCGACTCGAAGTGTTTTCTCGGCGTCATGAAACCAGGCGAGGGCCGTGTGCATCGCGCCTGCGCCGAGCTCTGCATCCGCGGCGGCATGCCGCCGATGCTGATGGCTACCGACACCAGCGGCATCACCGCGGGCTATGTGCTGCTGGCCCCCGACGGTGGTAGCGCGATCGACCTCGTCGCCGGCAAGGTAGCCGTGCCGGTCACGCTAGAGGGGCAAGTGACGAAACGCGGTTCGCTGCGGTACCTGACGCTGGCCGATGACACAATCGATGTGCTCGCGAGTGTCCGTCACGTAATCGCGGCCAGAAGTCTTTGCACGCTCTAGGACGAGGCTGCGCCGTGATATCGGAGCTAGCCCATGCATCTTGCCGGCTGACCGTACCAGGCAACTTGCCCCAGATGCCGCCAATCGGCAAGACCTTCGCCCGAATAGCACCGGAGAACAAATGAGGCAAAACCGCTATCTCCCGGTTGAACACATACGAGCAAATCGCTGTCGACGCCTGTCTACGTACAGTCTTTGCCCCTAAGGCATCACCCATTGCCATCGCTAAAGTCAGAGACGGTGCGTAGCTGATCCTGATGTGGCCAGTCCGACAAACTCGCCAGAATTTTCTGCCAAACGTCCATCGAAATTCTGGCGACGCAGTACGGTTTGGTGGGCCTCAAATACAGCATCAACAACCCCGAATCCGGGTCTAGATGCCGGAAGACAACGCCGTGTGTATCTTCAATATCGACACGGAACTGTGTTCCGGATATGTCGGAGAAACTGATGCTGTGATCAAAATGAATGAACGACAGGTAGGCGGACCGACGGCCAGTTTGGTCCGCCGCGTAGACAGTCAATGACTTCTCGAGAATTGATAACTTTTCGAGCGTATCGCTTGTGGAACACAACTCACCTGCGCCGCATGAGTTGGCCATAATAAGTACTCCGAAAACGGTAGAAAAGCGAACCGCGATCAAAACTCTCACAACTGCGTAGCCTCGACGATGTTCTAAAGTCTCCGGGGCGACAGTACGTGCCTGTCCCAATTGCCTGCTCCTGTCACAATTTCCGCAATTTCCGATGCAAAAAACAGCCCGCTGTGCACAGGGACGGTATCCGCATATTTTAGCTACTCGCTGTCTGCCCGTGCGCTGATTCGCGAAGGCGACATTTGCGATGGAACATCTGAGGACGACAATGTATTCCGCCAACAATCTTCTAGACAGGAAACGGGCTTCACCAAGGACGAACCAATGCACTCCAGCAACAGAAATGCGCAAGGCCTGATGCTTAGATTTGCTGTGGCAGCTGTAATCTCGGCCGAGGGGTGCTCAGAACTTGACAATACTGTCACAGACTACTACGCAACGGTCGGAGACGCCGAGAGAGATCTGCTATTTGAGCGTGGCTGGCTCCCCGATATTATTCCGGAGACGGCAACCAAAATTCGCATAACTACTGACGTTGGAGCAAATACCGCGATCGGCTCATTCTACTTAGCTCCGACCGACGTGGGTTCTTTCGTTGTCGAAGCCCTTGGTGCAGAAAGCGAGCAAACTAGCAACCAAGCAACCGTAACTGTCTTTTACAAAGAAGGACCCGATAGTTGGGAGTTTAGTTGCTCGACGCAAACCGGATTGTGCAACTTTGCATACCCAAAATACGAGGTGAACTAAGTCGGCGTCGAAGGTGAGCAATTCGGCACGGGAGCGACAGGGACAGGAGCGACAGGGACAGGCACAAATATTAGAGCGACAGGGACAGGCACAAATATCAACGAATCGTCGCCGAATACGAGGCCGACCGTCAGACAGATCAAGTTAGGGTTTCAACATGCCCAGAGCCCGAAAACACCTTGTATGCCTTGAGAACACCCCCTACTACCACGTTGTGTCGCGGTGCGTGCGTCGAGCGTTTCTTTGCGGCATTGATAGGGAATCCGGTAAGAGTTACGAGCATCGTCGCGATTGGATCGAGAACCGAATCCGTGTTCTGAGCTCGTTGTTTAGCGTCGAGCTGTGCGCTTACGCTGTCATGAGCAATCACTATCATCTCGTGGTCCGCTTAGTCCCCGAGGAGGTTGAGCTATGGACAGACGAGGAAGTCCTCGATCGCTGGACGTGCGTATTTCAGGGTCCGCTTCTAGTGCAGCGGTATCGCGACGGAGACGCTTTGACCGAAGCGGAGCACCAAACGCTGCGCGACACGGCGGCCGTCTATCGGAATCGGCTGGCAAGTTTGAGTTGGTTTATGAAGTGCCTGAATGAGCCAATCGCCCGGCAAGCGAACGCGGAGGACGGCTGCACAGGACATTTCTGGGAAGCGCGCTTTCAATCGCAGCCGCTTGTCTCCGACCAGGCGCTGCTGTCAGCGATGGCGTACGTTGATTTGAGCCCGGTTCGCGCTGCAATCGCAAAGACACCGGAGGAGTCCGATCACACGAGCATCAAAGCACGGCTCGAACGCGATTCGACATCGTCGCAGCTTGCGACAGCAATTACCGCTCTACTTGAAAGCGGCGAACTTCGTCGTCTATGCACGCCCATTAGACCATTGGCGCCGTTCGCTGAGGACGATCCCGATACGCTAAGCGCAACCGCAGTCTCACAAACATTGCCAATCCATTGGTGTGATTACTTGCAATTGGTCGAAATGACTGGACGAGTCTCTGTTTCGGGCAAGCGCGGTCGGATCGACCCGTCGCTCATGCCCGTGCTGGACCGACTTGGATTAAGCATTGACCAGTGGCTGGCAACAACCACACGCTTCCGAGACCGCTATTGGCGCGGCGAGTTACGTCTCAACGGCAGTTGATGAGTAATCCGGTGCGTTAGAAAGCAGGCCATCTGTCTGAGAGCATCGGGCGCGTGACCGATTCGTTTTGGCGCCCCGCTACTCGAATTCACTGCTCTCGTTTGTGACGAAACAGTCCAATGCGCCCTCGGACAGTATGTGCCTAGTCCAGGGGTACCGGTGCTCGCGGTTCCGGCGGAATGTGCCTGTCCTAGTTGCCAGTAGGCGGAATGTGCCTGTCCTAGTTGCCACCACGAAACAGTCCACTGCGCCCTCGGACAGTATGTGCCTAGTCCAGGGGCACCGGTGCTCGCGGTTCCGGCGGAATGTGCCTGTCCTAGTTGCCAGACGTGCGTTTGCTCAATCTGAGAGCTTCGAAGGCTGCTCGATACACTTTAAGAAGGTATAAAAAACGGCAGCTCTTCTCAGAGCTGCCGTCGTGTAGCAACGAAGCATAGCGCGTTGAGTTACGAAGCGAGCGACGCGTCGTCCGCCTCTTTCCGATTCAGTGCTGCATAGAGCAAAAAAAACGGTAACACGGCCCAGGCGACGTAAGGCACGCCTAGTGACAGCAACCCAATCCCCCCCACAAGATTCGGGCCAAGGCCAAGCCATCGTCTCGCAGCGATGACGAAGATCGGTAGGCCAACAACCATCCAGGAAAGAATGAGTTTTCCGTACATGCCATAACTAAGGTCAATCACGACTAATCCTGCGTTGGCAGCTATAAGCTACAACGAACAATAACTTCATCCCCGACGCCGGGTTCCATTGTGCAATAGTACGTAGGTCCGAAGTAGCTCCCGAAGGTTCGGTACAAGAAATCCGTCATGTCTTGGCCCAAGTTCACGCTTTCGAAAATACCGACGAAAATTTGTGCAGCCGCAACGGAATCGGGTATTGAATTTCCGTCGGGGCTATTCGCAGTTCCCTCAATATACTCGAATGTGAATATCGCGAGATTTGTTGAAGTGACGCCGGTCACTTTGAAACGCATGGTCGAACCGTCGGCAAAGACTACCTGAAGACTTACCGTTGAGCCGGTCAGTTCTGACAGAAAATTGAGCACAGAGCCAGCCTCAGCACCCAAAAACTGGAAAAAGGACAGGTTGTAAGCGATGTGATCGCTTATTTGTGCTTGAAGCCCAGGATTGAAGAGTACTTCGTACGCCGAACCTGCAATACTCGCCGGAATGGAAATTGCGTCTCCGTCTACCTCTGCCTTGAGGCTCTGCGCGTAACCCAAAGCGGTGTCGAAATCGGCCTGCGTCTGCGCGTCTATTGGGATCTCAGAAGCCCCCGAGTACTCGACCAGTCCCCAGTTGTCAATGTACTGGGAGTACTTGGACACAGCGAAACCCGTAAGGGTCTCCGCGCTAGCATCCATAACATACACAATCCAGGCTCCATTCGAGGCTGTGGGGGTTGATTGTGCGGCCCACTTCTCGTCGTTGAACGAACATCCGTCGCATGAAATTAGAAAATCATACGCCGATGCATTGCTTGCACCAGCAAAAAATACAACCAAGCTGAGCAGAATTTTCTTCACGTCTACACTCCTGTGATTAGGTGGTTAGAAAAAATTGGTAACGCGTTAGCGAGACCAAAATACGGTCGTGAGCGTCCCTAACCACTGCCATATCTCAGCGAAAGACGCAGTTTCGTTTGGACAAAAAACGCATAACCGATTTGCACACTAAATCAAGGGGTTAGTACTTAGCTGCTCAGCATCGATGCGCACATATTCACGTACTTTTTCACGGCCGAGTCCCGCCAAGTAATAGCAATCGTTTCTATGCATGTCGTTTCTTTACCCGTTGTTAAGAGCTGCTCGATACCCTAGAAGGGATGAGAAAACAGGATCTTGAGAGACTGAAGAAAATCCCGCGCTACCTGGTCCCTTTCATCAAAAAAGGGCTTGTGCCAGGTATGAGAAAAAAGCACGCGCGCCAGGTGTATGCCGGCGACGTCGATCGATGGCGACTGTTCGCCGAGGGGTGCCTGCGCAATCGCTACTTCCATGAAGAGGTGTTTCTACGCGGCCCAAAATGCTTGGCCTGCGATCGCCGCTTCTCGAAGTCCGAAACCAAAGTGACCTCGAAAATAGAAAAGCATCATGCGGACTATCTGCGGGTGTGTACCGGCGCCCTCCTCCCGGTTGATCACGACGACATTTATCGGCCAGCCGTTAAAGGTGAGATTGATCAGGTGCCCGATTGCCGGCGCTGCCAAAAGGAGAACTACGAGTACTTCGAAGGGTTTCTCAAACGGATTTACCCGGTCCATGGGTCATGCCATGGCCGGATCCATGACAAGGAACGCTATTTCGTTGAGAAGGCGAAAGAGAATCTCAAAAAGCAGTTCTACGCGGCGGCTCGATCATGGGTGCCGGTCGAGTTTTACTTTGACTGATTGCACGGAACCTACGCTAGCGCACACGCACCTGCATGATCAGCTGGAAGCTCGGGTTTGTGCCGGGGACAGCGCCGTTCATCGTTCCCGCTGGCTGGATACGCACGGCGGTGATGGCGGGATCGAACCCCGTTAGATCGGGCGTCGGCACGTAGTCGAATGGCGGCGCGCCGCCCGGCTGATTGCTGAACGTCACGGCGGTGCTATACAGGTAGCTTAGCCCGCTCGGCGCGGTTGCGCTGTCTTCGAATCGAATCGGGTCGCCGCTGGTGGTGTCGACGAACAGTTCGACGTTCGCCGACAGAATGTCTTCGATCAGTATCGTGCCGGCGTCAACGGTCCCGGCGCCCTCGTTCGTCACCGAGATCGTGTACTCGGCGATCGAACCCGGGATCGCGAACGGATTGGTGGTCGTGTTGATCGGGTCCCAGATCGTTCGCGTAATCTTGGCGACGTTTAACGCCGGCAATGGCCGGGCGTTGATACAAAGATCGTCGGCGTGCCAGAAGTCGAACGCCGGACCAGACCCGCCGGTCTGCCGGAATCGAATCTGAAAATTGGCGTGCCGGCCCGCCGGCGGAATCGCGTACGTACGATTGAACTGCTGACCGGGTGAGCCGGAGCCGGCAAAAGTCTCCAAGACGATCCAGCTAGATGCGTTATCCAGATACTCGATGACGAAGTCTTCGACGCCGTCCGGGTTCTCGCTGAAGCTGTCGGCGCCGCGACGAATCCATACTGAGACGTTATCGAATTCCGGCACGCTCGTGTCGATGGTGCTCGTCGCTACCGTCGCCGCACCGCCATTGGTAAACAGGCTCGCCGATGGCGACAGAAACGTAGCCGAGCTCGTGCCAACTGATGCCGTCCCTGACGTCGTCGTGGTCCAGTTGTTCGGAATGCCGGACGAGAACTCCTCGCACTGGCCGACCCCAATCGGCGGCGGCGGCGTGATTTGGGTGACGACGACATCGTCAAAGTGATACCAGTCAAAGCCGATGCCGGAGCCAGCCGTCTGCCGAAAGCGCAGCGCCAAATTGCCGTGCAGCGCGTCCGGCGGCAAGACGATGACCTCATTGAGCTGTTCGCCGTTGATCCCGGAACCCGGGTAGCTTCGAAGAATACCGAACGTGTTGTCAGCGCGGCGATACTCGAGCACGAGGTCTTCGCCGGGGTCGGTGTCCTCACTGAAGGCGTCCGAGCCGCGGCGAAACCAAAAGCTCACCTGCGCGGCCGGAACGGCGGCATTGATGGTCGGGCTGGTTACGGTGACTGGGTCGTAGCGCGTAAAGCCGCCGCGGGTTGGTGAATTCGAAAAGTCCGCGCCGGTCGCGATACCCGCACGCTGCGTGTTGGACGTGGTCCACGGCGCGAGATTGTTGCGCTCGAAGTTATCGCTGAACAGCACCTGGCCCTGCGCAGCCGGTGACAGCGGCACCATCAATAACAACAGCAATGCGGCCGACACCGCCCAACGGCAGATATCGGTGGCGAATCCCGACATGAAACAATCAGTTATAGCGTCCCAGGGGAGATTCTAGGAGCCCGGACAGCGAATCGTCGCGACGTCGATCACAAACGGCCGGCCGCAAAGCGCGGCAGCCGGCGCCAATGTGACTTAATTCACGCTTTCGCGGCGAGGCGCAGCACCACCCGGCCGCGCACTCGCGACCAGGGAATCGTGCCCAGATCGGGGCCCGCGTCGTGGCGCGGATTGTCGCC
Source organism: Pseudomonadota bacterium (assembly GCA_038534295.1). Classification (GTDB taxonomy): domain Bacteria; phylum Pseudomonadota; class Gammaproteobacteria; order Steroidobacterales; family Woeseiaceae; genus JBCAXA01. The sequence continues at coordinate 378,954 of JBCAXA010000003.1, read as the reverse complement.
GTTGACGCGAATGCCGCGCGCATCGCGGGCATTGACGCGCTTGATCAGCAACCCGTAGGCAGGGTGATCGAATAAGGCAACGCTGCCGCGACCGAAGAACGATCGCGGCAGCGGTAGGGCGAGACAAACATCACCGTCACGGTACGCGGGCAGCATGCTGCCGCCGCGCACGCGCGCGAGCGTCGGACGCATCTTGCGCCGCTTAGCCGAGTTTCGGGTAAACCGTCGGCTCGCTCGGCGGGTACGGACAATCGGCGGTGAACGTATCGACGCCTTTGGTGGCCCAGAACGCAGCAGCGAACTCGTTGACGAGTTCGAGCAGCTTCACGCCATTCGCGCGGTCGATGTGCTGCTTGCAGGCAGAGCCGGCCAGCATGATGTTGTGCACGAGGCTATGAATGTCCGGGAATTTCTCGAACTGTGGCGCTTTGAAGTAGTCACCCCAGATCACGCGAACTTCGTCTTTCACCTTGGCCGCGTGGATTTCTTTTTCGCGAACGAGGCGCGCGAGCTGCGCATGATCGGCCAGCGTCAGGTCACTTTTGCCTTCGAGCTCGGCGATCAAATCGAGAAAACGAATGACGCTCAGCGCCGCAATCTGCGCCGTTGACGGATCGTAGATTTTGCACGGGATGTCGCAGTGGGCACTCGCGGTTGGCAAGTCCAGTTGATCGATCATACGGCGGATCATGCTTTTGTCTCCTCGCAATCAGACGTGCGGTGGCTGCGGCAGCAGCACCGGCAGTTGTCAACATTCTGTATTGGTTTACAGCGCAAGCTGTATCGAATTGCGCCACCGACGCGGCGCTCTGAAAGCTTAAGTGTCACGCCCCGAATCGGCAAGACGAGCGGTTCATGAAAGCGTCAACGAAATGCGGTAAAAATACCGAAACAAAACGACGACCATGGAATCGGCGCTAATGATTACACGTTCTGCTCTGCTTCTCGTGCTGGCAGCATGCTCGAGCTTCTCCCAGGCTCAGTCACCGACCGACATTCCGGCGAGCGCTTTCGCCGAGCTGCCCGGATTTGCGTGGGCCCGGCTCTCGCCCGATGGCGAGCATCTCGCCTACATGTATCCGATCGACGGTCGTTGGAACATGATCGTCCATAACTTTGCGACCGAGAAAAAGACGCGCGTGCCGCCGCCGGGCGATCTCGACTACAAGTGGCTGCATTGGGCCAATGACGAAACCATCGTCTATTCGTTGACGTTCTCTGCCGAACGCGACCTGACAGAGACCACCGAGACGCGGCTCGTCGGCTTCAATATCACTACACAAAAGACCGAGCCACTCATTATACCGGCGGTCAAAGTCGGTACGGCTAGCAGCCGAACCGCACGTGAAAAGTACGGCAACGCGCAAATTCAAGACGACGTGATCGACTGGCTGCCGGACGAACCGAACCACATTCTCGTGTCACTCGACGAGGACCACGACGGAACGCGCGAAGTGCGTCGCATCGACATACGTACCGGTAAATACAAGATCGTACAGCGCTGGACAGAAGGCATTCAGCACTGGGTTACCGATGCAAACCACGACGTTCGGATGGGCTGGGGTCGCGACGCCGTCAACAACTTCTCACTCGTGCTGAAAAAGGACGACGGTGAGTGGGAGCATTTGACCTCCGTGGACTGGTTCACCAATACCAGCTGGTACCCGGAGGGCTTTAGCGACGACGGTAAGAACGTCATTGTCTACGGCTACGAAACCACGGACAAAGCGAAATACGCGTTGCTGGATCCGAAAACCGGCGATGTCGCCGAAGTGGTGGCCGCGGACGAACGTTTCGATATGGAGGATATCGCGCGCCACCCTTGGACCGGTAAGCCGGTCGGCGCCACGTACGTCGACGACGCCACGTATCGAACCAAATACTGGGATGCCGCGCTGGAAGGGTTGCAGCGATCAGTCGACAAAGCGATGCCCGGCACGTGGAACAATATCGCCAGTGTCACCGCCGATCAGCGCAAAGTACTGGTCATCGCGAGCAGCGACCGCGATGCCGGAATGGTACTGATTTGGGACCGCGATGCGCGGCGTATGGATCCGTTCGGCTGGTACTACCAGGCTCTCGATCCCGAGCTGATGAGCCCGGTCAAGTCCGTGAGCTATGAGGCGCGTGACGGCACCGAAATTCCCGCCTACTTAACGCTGCCAATTTCAGCCGATGGCAGCAACTTGCCAACGGTCGTCCTACCACACGGTGGACCGCATGCCCGCGATTTGGGCGGCTTCGATTGGCTGGCACAGTTTCTGGCGTCGCGTGGTTATGCGGTGCTGCAGCCCAACTTTCGTGGCTCAACGGGCTATGGCTGGCAACACGAGCGTGCCGGTCGCAAGCAATGGGGCGGCCTGATGCAAGATGATGTGGACGATGGCGCGAAATGGCTGGTGGCCGAGGGCATCGCCGATCCGCAGCGCATCGCCATCGCAGGCGGCTCCTACGGCGGCTACTCCGCGGCAATGGGGCTGATCAAAGCGCCGGGCTTGTATCAGTGTGGCGTCGGCTTCAACGGCGTATACAACCTGCCGCAGCTGATCGTCGACGACAAAAAGTACATAAACGGCAGCATCTGGACCCGCAGCATGGGCTTGGAGGACGAAGGTGCCAAGGCCGTATCACCGGTGCATCGTGCGAAAGAGATGTCTGCGCCATTTCTGATTGTGCAAGCGAAAGACGATGCCCGCGTGCAGCCGTATCACGCCAACGATCTGGCACGCGCCATGGAGCGCGCCGATAAGCCACACAAACTCGTCATGGTCGAGCGCGGTGGCCATACGCTGCGCGATGCAGGCTCTCGTGAGACTCTGCTGGTCGAAATGGAGGCTTTTCTCGGCGAGTGTTTGGGCGGCACGTAGTCCGCTCTCGCAACGAGTTCCGACCGTATCGCTGTTGCGCAACGCCCATCGACTGACCGACACGCGAAATCGCGGGCAGAAGCCCGCTCCTACATCAAAGATCAGCGCCACAGCGAACGGAGATGTAGGAGCGCCTTTCCAGGCGCGATGATCGCGGGCAGAAGCCCGCTCCTACATCGAGGATCAGCGCAGCAGCGAACGGAGATGTAGGAGCGCCTTTCCAGGCGCGATGATCGCGGGCAGAAGCCCGCTCCTACATCAAGGATCAGCGCCGCAGTGAACGCAGATGTAGGAGCGCCTTTCCAGGCGCGATGATCGCGGGCAGAATCCCGCTCCTACATCAAGGATCAGTGCCGCAGTGAACGCAGATGTAGGAGCGCCTTTCCAGGCGCGACAACAGTTTCAGCGTCGGCGCTGCCGCGCCACCCAGCCAAAATGGCGTTTGAGCGCCGGGTCGGCGAGCAGCAGATCCGGCGTGTTCAGATGCTTGCCGAGATGCATTTCGTCGTGCAGGCGATGGATGCCGTCGTGACAAGCGCGGCAAATCATTATGCCGGCCGCCAGCGTAGCTCGATCGTAGTGCCGCCGGAAATGCGGCCGCCGATGCAACTTGCGGGGGATCAGGTGATGAAACGTCAGCGGCTGCTGACGGCCGCAACACGGGCACGCGCCGGTTTGGCCGCGTCGGCGAAACGCGATTACCGCAGCGGCCATCACTCGCCCTCGTCGTGGCCGAAAAACTCGACCAATACCGGCGCGATGATTTCCGGATGCGTCAACATGACGGCATGCCCCGTGCCTGCCAGCTCGCGCGTGTCGGCTCGCGTCGTTAAGTCTCGTACGCGGTGCAGCTGATCGGCAGTCACGATGTTGTCTTCGTCACCGCGCAGCAACAGCAGCCGATTGCCCCGTGATGCCAACGCCCGGTAGCAGTCCGATTGATCGCCGAGCGCCCCGCTTCGCATCAGCGACAATAGCGATCGACCGAAGCCTGGCTTAGCCAGCTGCTCGTGGAATAGCCCCACAAAACGCCCGCCGTCGAGCGGCCGGTAGCGCCTCGTCCGCCGACGGATCAATCCAGGGATGATGACGGTCGGCATCAAAACCTCGCCGAGCCCTGGCGCCGTCATCAGCGAGACCGCACGGTTTTCACCGATGAAGTCGAGCAGCGGCGCGACCATCGCCAGACGCGCAGACGGGATGTACTCCTCAGCCGCGAGGCGAGCCGACAATGCGGCACCAAGCGAATGACCCAGCAAGCCATGGACCTGCTCGACACCGAGCGCCGCCAATAGCTCGCGGGCTTGCGTAACGAACAGCGCATGATCGTGGCGACGACGCGGCCGCGCCGATGCGCCGTGGCCGTAAAGATCGAAGCGCAGGCAGCGAAACCCGGCCTCGGTCAGGTACGGCACAATCCGGTCAAACTCCCAGGCCGGTACCGTCGCGCCGTGAATCAGCACCAACAGCGGCGCCTCGTGGGCACCATCGAAACGAAAATAGGTTTCGCCGTGCGCCAAGTGGACGATGCCTTCGGATTCGTTCGTATTCATTGCCTCGTCGGCAGTTCCGATACCCTGTCGATGTTAACGGGCGCGCAACCGTCACCCTAGCCGTCTATGATCGACGGCGAGGGGAAATCAATGAAAAACCAGGACACCTGGCTGCCACCCACCGATATTGAGCTCGATCTCCCAGACGCCGACATTAGTTTGCGGCCGAGCTTTCTCAGCGCAGCCGCAGCGGATGAACTTCACGCGGCGCTGCTGGGGGAGATTTCGTGGGAGCAACGGGACATCCAGCTATTCGGACGGAGCTTTCGCCAACCACGGCTGATTGCCTGGCATGGCGACCCCGGCGCTGACTACACCTATTCGGGCAGCCGCTTTGAACCATCACCGTGGAACGAGCGTTTGCGATCTGTGCGTGACGCTGTCGCCGACGCGGCCGGCACACCTTTTAACAGTGTGCTTCTCAATCTCTACCGCAATGAACGCGACAGCATGGGCATGCACGCGGACGATGAGCCGGAGCTAGGCGAGACGCCGGTGATTGGCTCGTTGAGCCTAGGTGCCGAGCGAGTCCTGACGCTGCGCCACCGCTCGCGGCGCGATTTGCCGACCCGCCGGCTGCCGCTGCCACACGGGAGCTTGCTCATTATGCGAGGCCAGACGCAGCGGCATTGGAAGCACGGCATCAACAAACGCACGCGCCCGTGCGGGCCTCGTATTAATCTTACGTTTCGGCACATCCTGCGTTGATCGCGGGCAGAAGCCCGCTCCTACATCAAGGATCAGCGCCGCAGCGAACGCAGATGTAGGAGCGCCTTTCCAGGCGCGATGATCGCGGGCGCAAGCCCACGCAAGCATCGAGGGCTAGCACCGCAGCAATCGAAGATGTAAGAGCGCTTTTCCAGGCGCAGGAATCGCGGGCAGAAGCCCGCTCCTACATCGAGGTTTTCCGCCGCAGCGAACGAAGATGTAGGAGCGCCTTTCCAGGCGCGATGATCACTGGCGCAAGCCCACGCCTGCATCGAGGGCTAGCACCACAGCAATCGGAGATGTAGGAGCGCCTTTCCAGGCGCGGGGATCGCGGGCGGAAGCCCGCTCCTACATCAAGGATCAGCGCCGCAGCGAACGGAGATGTAGGAGCGCCTTTCCAGGCGCGGGGATCGCGGGCAGAAGCCCGCTCCTACATCGAGGTTTTCCGCCGCAGCGAACGAAGATGTAGGAGCGCCTTTCCAGGCGCGGGGATCGCGGGCGCAAGCCCACGCAAGCGTCGAGGGCTAGCACCACAGCAATCGGAGATGTAGGAGCGCCTTTCTAGGCGCGATTCTGTACGCGGCGAAGCCGCTAGCGCCGAGAGCTCAGCGTGTGGAACGACGCGTTTTCGGCGGTCAACTTCGACATCGCCTCGACCCTTAGCCGACAAGCAAGACTATTTTTCGCACGCTGTAACGTTCTCGACGGTGCTGCGTAACCGGAGATGCAGGCTTTTTATTACCTCATCCTCTGGAGACCCACACCCATGAAATCACTGCTTCGTTCCAGCCTTGGCATTGCGTTGGCGCTCGCTGCCAGCACGGCCGCCGCCGATCGGCTGCCGACCTTTGAAGTGACCGTCACCAACATCACCCGCGGTCAGACATTTACGCCGATCCTCGTCACCACGCATAGCCCGAGCATCGCGCTGTTTGAACTCGGCGCTCCGGCGAGCGATGAGCTGGAATTCTTGGCGGAAGACGGCGGTACGGGTCCGTTCGTCACGTTGCTCGAAGGTGCGGGTCGCGCGGTTTCCGACGTTACCGCTGGTGACGGTCTGCTTGCGCCGGGCCAGTCGATCACATTTGCCATCGAAGGTAATCCGTGGCGTGACGTCTTGAGCGTTGCGGCCATGCTGATCCCGACCAACGACACCTTTTTCGCCATCGACAGCGTACGTCTGCCGGGCTACGGTGGCAGTCGGACCTACTTCGCCCCGGGTTATGACGCGGGCACCGAATTCAATGATCAGTCCTGCGCCAACATGCCGGGACCCCGCTGCGGCGGTGAAGGTCTGAGCGCAGCCGCTGGCGAAGGTGACGAAGGTTTTGTTTACATCGGCAACGGTTTCCACGACCGCGGTAGTGTCGACGCCAATGGCTTCGAGGTCCTTGGCCCCGTTGTCTATGACTGGCGCAACCCGGTCGCGAAAGTCGAAGTCAAGCGAGTTCGCCGCCGCCGCTGATCTGCGTTGGCAACGGCAACCGCAACTACCGAGGACGGAGCGTTGCACGCAGCGCTCCGTCCTTCTTTGCGCAATAGCATGATCGCAGGGCTAGGCCAATCGCGATGGACTAGCGACGATCAACGCTGGTCTGATTGGATGCGCGCCGCGCAGAGCGGCGATAAGGCGAGTTACGACCGATTACTTCGAGAGCTTGCAACCGTCATCGAGCGCTATTTGCGCAACCGCTTTGGACCGGCCGAATTTATCGACGACGTCACACAGGATTGTTTGCTGAGCATCCATACTGGGCGCCACACGTATGACCCTGACCGACCGTTTCGAGCCTGGCTGTTTACAATCGTGCGGCACCGCACGATCGACTATCTTCGCCGGCAGCGCGGTAGCTGGTCGACGGCGGATCGCGAGACAGATATCGATGGCATCGCAGCACCGGAGTCGCTGTGCGCCGTTAGCGAAGCCGCAACGCTGCTGCGCCAGCTCAACCCACAGCAACGCGAGATAATCGTGTTAATGAAATACCTTGGATTCAGCGCCGAGGAAACCAGCGAACGATTGGGAATCTCGGTAACCGGGGCGCGCGTACGCTTGCATCGCGCGCTCGCCGCAACGCGTCGGCTCTTAAAGGCCGACTGGCAAGATGACTCATGAAGACTAACGAACGAATTTCTAGCCTGGTCGACGAGCTCGAGCCCGTCCGACCCGTCAACACCGCGCGCACCGCCGCGTTGTCGTGGATATTTGCGTTGGGCGCAACGGCGGTGTGCATGTTGCTCGTCGCACCGTTCCGAACTGGCTTTGTCGAGCAGCTCTTGAGCACACCCCGTTTCGCGCTCGAGACCGTGGTCGGCCTCGTCGTCGGTATTCTGTTTGTGCGCGCTGCATTCGAACTCGCCGTGCCGGATCGGCGCTCACAGCGACTGTACGTCACGCTGGCTGCCGTGCTTGGTGCATTTTGGCTCGCGCTTTTCGCCTTCGCGTTTATCGAGCCGGCGCTGCCGCCATCAATGGCAGGAAAGCGCCACGAGTGTTACTACGAAGCCATGGCGATATCGCTGCCGATGACGGTCATCGCGATATTCATGCTGCGGCGGATGTATGTGCTGAATGGCCTACGGACCGGGCTCTTCGCCGGTATTGCCGCCGGTGTTCTGCCGGCTTTTCTGATGCAGCTCGCCTGTATGCATGAACCCTGGCATACCATTACACATCACGTGGCACCGATCGGTGTTTCGGCGGTCGCCGGCGCCGTGCTCGGCGCCTGGTTGCTACGTCGACGCCAGTAAAACCCGCTGGACGCCTAACGTAAACTGAGGCACAGGTCACAGAGCCGAGCGCCGGCTGGCGCGAATACTGACGTCGGCAACAAGATTTCCGGCGTGGCGGCGTGCAATGGCCGACTCCATTTACCCTTGGCTGGTCCTGCCAGCAACCTGGCTGCATTCGGCGTTTAGCGCGCTGGCGCCCCCGCTTGCGAGCATTTTCGATAACGCGTTGGACCACGGCGACTGGCGAATTCCGCTCGTGCTGTCTCTGTTGATCTGGGCACTTGTAGCTTTCGCGCTCGGTCGCGGGCTGCGTGCTATCGGCCGCGCCTTGCGACCGAAATTGCGTGCTGCTGAAGGTCGATTGTTTCGCTTTCGCCTGAGCTCGCAAATGCGTATCGGCCGTTGGCGCGAACGCTGGGCCGAATGGTTTCCGCCGACCGATGTCGATAACGAGGCACCGGAGATCAGGCTCGACCCGGAGGCGCTACAGATCATGCAGTTCGCTGCAGCGCTGCCGCAAGGACGCTCGCTGGCCGTCACCGATCTCGCGACGTTGCTCGATGAGACACCGCGCGCCGCCGAGGCCAGACTCGAGGTACTGGCGCGCTTGCTATTGGTGGAACGTACCGGCAGCAACACCGATGGATTTCGCGACTATCGATTGACGCGGCCCGGCACCATGTACGCTGAATTGCTCGGCCGACAGGCCGCGACGTAGCTTAGGCTAGCGACGCCGCAACAGCGCGGCGACGGCCGGTTTGTGTTGCTCGATTTCGGCGCTGCTGAGGCCAGCCATCTCATAGGGCAGCACCAGCCAATCATCGGTATCGTGCAAGCAGTAGTCGGGCATAGCGCCGCTGATGTTGCTGGCCGGTTTATTCCAGATTGTTGCGACGCGAACTTCGGTGGGCATGTTGCGCTTGAGCCGATACTCGAGCCGCTGCCGCACGACGCTCAACGTAAGGCCAGAACTCGAGACGTCATCGACCAACAGCAGCCGGTCTTCCGCGTTTAAGGTTTCCAGCAGATATTGCGTGCCGTGAACGCGGATATTGGCTGCCGGGTTCTCGACCATACGCGCGTAATCCGGCAATCCGGTGTACGACGTTCGAACGGCAATGTGATTGGTTTCAACACCGAGATATTGCAGACATTCCTGCACGTAGATTCCAACCGCGCTGCCGCCACGCCACAGCCCCACGACAAAGGTCGGTCGAAAACCGTCGTTAAAAATTCGCACGCCCAGCCGGAACGAATCGTTCAAAAGATCCTGCTCGCGGATGAACTGCTTCTGCACGTATCGGTATGTTGCGACGCTTGCGTGACGGCCACTACCGTAGCAGAGTCCAGCGATGGTCAACAAAGTCTATATTGACGCTCAGACCCTGCTCGACGACTCGTTTCGCCTTGGCGCCGCCGTCGTCGAATCGGGATTTGAGCCTAGTTTTATTCTCGCGTTGTGGCGAGGCGGCGCACCGATTGGGATCGCGGTGCAGGAGTTTTTGGCCTATCACGGCGTCCGTACCGACCACATTGCGATTCGCACGGCGCATTACGCCGGTGGCATCGATCAGCGCCATCACGGTGTCCAAATCTATGGCATCAGCTACCTGCTGAAAAACATGTGTTTCGACGATCGACTGCTGATCGTCGACGATGTTTTCGACACTGGCCACACCATCGACGCGTTGATCAAACACCTCACCGACAAGGCGCGTCGCAATACGCCGGAGGATATTCGGGTGGCCGTGCCCTACTACAAGCCGACGCGCAATCTCACGGATCGAGTGCCGGACTACTACCTGCATGAAACGGAGGACTGGCTGAAATTCCCGCACTCGCTGGAGGGTTTGAGCGACGCCGAGGTCGCGAGCCATCGACCGGAGCTGGCGGCGATTCTCGCCGACGCCCGCAGGTGATCGCGGGCAGAAGCCCGCTCCGAAACCGATGTTCAACGCCGCAGCAATCGACGATGTCGGAGCGACCGTCCAGACGCGACTAGAAACCGCGGGCAAAAAAATACCCGCCTAACGGCGGGTATTTTTCTAGCCGACACGGAGTCGGCTGAATGCAGAGACGCTTACGCGCGCTGGCTGCGACGGCGTGCGAATGCAGCACCGAGTAGGCCAAGGCCGAGCAGGCCCAGCGTTCCCGGTTCCGGGATAGCAGCCGGTCCGCGCGTGTAGATGCCGAGACCACTTGGGTCGAAACGCGGCGGTCCGGGCAGGTTAACTGTCCAGGCGTTCAGCGGACCAATCAGCACGTCGGTGCGAACGTTCGGCAGGCCGAAGGCTGCGAACGTGAAACCACCGAGACCGCCACCGAGACCGACCAAAGCTTGGCCGAAAGGACCGATAGCCATCTGGCCAAATGCGGTGTGCGTTGAGCTGTCGAAAGACAGAAATCCGAAGCTAAATGCAAAATCGGTGATTTCAAAACCGAAGATGCGACCGTCAGCAGCGCCGGCTTCCGTGGTTTCGATGAAACCACCAACGACGTTGCCCGGTGCCAGGCCGAGGCGTGCACATCGGTCGAGGCAGATGCCGGAGTACTCAAAGGTCACCAGCGACGCGTTGGCCGACGAGATGAAGCCAGCGCTGAGGATGAGGGCTGCAATAAATTTTTTCATGATCGTCCGTTCAGTGAATGTGAGCTAAGCGAAACTGGTGTATACAAAGCAATCCCTGTGCCAAGCCTAAAAAAATTAATACGCTCAGAGACTTACGTATTTTGCTCGACCCGCCAATTTGTGTGGCTGTAATGATTTTCGACAGCCACTTTCGCACGTCTCGAATAAGCCTGACAATCCGACCCGAATAACATCGGTTAAGTAGGTTTTTGGTCCCGAAACGTCGATATTGTTAACAGCTTAGCTCTGGGCATCGACGGGAAACAGTCATGAAAGAACGTGGGATCGGCGAATGGCTCGCCAACAGCGATCCAGCATCACCGCCGCGACGGCGATTTCTGCAGCAGGCCGCTGGCGCCCTAGGCGGCATTCCGCTGCTGGCGCTCGCGCCGACCGGTTTCGTGCCGATCGCACTGGCGGAAACGCCCGCCGATTCGCTGCTGGCCGCCAAGCCAGGTTTGCGGCTGTTGAACGACCGCCCGCTCAATGCCGAGACGCCGGCGCACTTGCTGGACGACGCGGTAACACCAGCGAGTCGGCTGTTCGTTCGCAACAACGGGATGCCACCCGTGGACACCGATCCCGAAGCCTGGCGCCTCGATATCGCCGGTGAGAGCTGTCTGGCGCCGCGAACCTTTTCGATTGCCGATCTGAAAGGCCAGTTTCGAGAAGTCACGCTGCGGCTGCAGCTCGAGTGCGGTGGCAACGGCCGAGCCGAGTTTCGACCTCGAGCGTCGGGCAACCAGTGGACAACCGGCGCGATTGGTTGTCCGAGCTGGACTGGCGTGCGGCTGCGCGACGTGTTGCGCGCGTGTGGCATCGGCGATGACGCCGTCTATCTTGCTTACGAAGGCGGCGATACGCATCTGTCTGGCGATCCAAACAAAGCCGTGATTTCCCGCGGCGTACCGATGGCCAAAGCGCTGGAGCGCGAATCGCTGATCGCGTACGCGATGAACGGCGAACCGATCCCTGCTCTGCACGGTGCGCCGCTGCGCTTGGTTTGCGGTGGTTGGCCGGGCTCGGTCAGCGGCAAATGGCTAACCCGGTTGCTGATTCGCGACCGGGTTCACGATGGCGCAAAAATGACCGGGTCGTCTTACCGCGTCCCGTGCCGCCCCGTGGCTCCCGGTGAGACCGTCGCCGACGAGGACATGTGCATCATTGAAAGCATGCCGGTGAAATCGCTGATCACGGCACCGGCCTCCGGCGTTACCGTGAACGCGGGTGAGCCATTTACCGTGCAAGGCCATGCATGGGCCGGGGACCGGGTCGTCCGCCGCGTTGAACTCAGCAGCGACTTCGGCGCAACGTGGGACCGAGTATCGCTGCGCCCCCCGCCGAATCGGCTCGCGTGGCAGCGCTTTCGGGGCCGCGTTCGGCTCACCCAGCCAGGCTATTACGAGGTTTGGGCCAGAGCGACCGACAACGACGGTATCAGCCAACCGATGTTGGTTCCCGGCTGGAATCCGAAAGGCTATTTGAATAACGCCTGCCACCGAATCGCGATTCGCGTCGTATGAAACGCTTACTGTTAATGAGCGCTTTGCTGGCAGCGAACGCGCTCGCCGCCGAGCTGCCGATCGATGAGCGAACGGGCCTTGTCATCGACGAGGGCTGGGTACTGGTCAATGGCCACTGTGGTGCCTGTCACAGTCATCGTCTCGTCACCGCGCAGCGCGGCGACGAGGCGTTTTGGACAAAAACCATTCGCTGGATGCAGCGCACGCAAAATCTGTGGCAGATTCCGGACCATCAAGAGCAAATCATCGTTCGGTATCTCGCAAAGCACTACAACGAGACCGAATGGGGCCGTCGCCCTGCCCTCAGCCCGGTGTTGCTACCGCCCGTCGACGAGCCCGCTAGCACGGAGTAAATCTCTCGCCGTGGCGATCGTTATTGTCATTGTTCTGTTGTTGGCCGCGTTGCTTGGACCGAGTATTTGGGTCAAGCGTGTCATGGCGCGCTACAGCGAGCCGGAAGATCTCTACGCCTACGATGGCGCCGCTACCGCGCGCCGGCTGCTCGATGCGTTCGGTCTCGCAAATGTCGCTGTCGAGGCGACCGACAAAGGCGATCACTACGACCCAATCGCCAAAGCCGTGCGGCTGAGCGAAGACAACTTCAACAACGGCTCGCTGACGGCGGTCACGGTGGCCGCGCACGAGGTGGGTCATGCCATCCAGGACGCCCGTGCCTATCCGCCGCTCAAATGGCGGACGACGCTCGTGCAATGGGTCGGGCCAATTGAGCGTATCGGCGCTGGTTTGCTGTTCGCCGCACCGGTGCTCACCGCGATCACGAGAGCACCTGGGGTCGGCGCACTGACGCTGCTCGGCGGTTTTCTGATCCTTACCGCGAGTGTGGCCGTCCATGCGGTGACCTTGCCCACCGAGATCGATGCAAGCTTCAATCGGGCGTTGCCCATGCTCGAGCAGCACCAGCTCCTACATGACGGCGATGAACCGCACGCGCGCAAGCTTTTGCGTGCAGCAGCAATGACTTACGTCGCGGCATCGTTGATGAGTCTTCTGAACATCGCGCGCTGGTGGGCGATCTTGCGCCGTTGAGCGGGCGGCTCCGGTACCGGTAAGGAGACGACACCAAGACGATCCGGTACCGAAGCGCCCTTGACTCAAGGTGCGACGACAAACACGTCGTCGCTAATCTCGTCGTCGATGCTGGTATTGCGCCGAATAATGTCGGCGAGCCTAACGCCAGCGACGTCCGCGAACTCGGCATCGCTCAGCGAGCGCTCGTACCAGAACCGATCGCCATCGCGGAGCCGCAGAAACTGTCTGCGGACGATCGTATGAAATGTTTCGCCCAGCATCGAACCGGCGACAGGATCTTCCGCTAGACCGCCGACCCACGCATCCATGTTATCGACCGTTGGATAGATCGCAGCAAGACGATCTTGCAGCGCCAGTGACGTCGTGACTTCGCTGAAGCCGGCCCGCGGCGCGAGACCAAGGCCGGCGCGCAAGGTGTTGTAGTCAGGCAGGCCGTGGTCGCGGCCACGCTGTATGTTCAACGAGACGAGATCGAAGCCGCCGGCGCCCGGTGGGCCGAACAAGAAGTTTCGGACATCGTCGACGACGAAGACATCAATGGTCTGACACACCTGCGCCGCGAGGCCGCGCAACAACGGTTCGATACCGCCTTGTTCAGCGATGGTTGCTGGTGCGAAAAACGCATCGCGCAGCGGCAGTGGTCCGATCGCTATGGGCTGACCGTCGGCGTCGAGTCGCAGCAACTCACCGCTCAGCATGCTGTGGCCGAGTCGAAACGCCGCCGTTGAAAACACATTGGCAATCCGTGCGTCGGTTCGTTCGTCGTAACCACGGTACGGACCGATCGCGTCGTCGCCCAAGAGCAGCGGCAGGAATTCCTCGTACGTGATGATCTGCATTTGCGCCGCCACCCGGCGTCGTGCTGCTGCAAATATCTCATCGCCCGAAAAGTCGGGTCGTCGTGCGGCGATAATCGCGGTAAGGCGATTGTGCTCGCGGACGAACAACGTGTGCATCACCGTCAGCCCGAGCTGCTCGTTGGCGCGCACATCGCCGGCAACGAATAGCTCGGCGCCGTCACCGCCGGCGTTCGCCAACCCGTCTACGTTGAACGGTAGAAGTTCGCCGGCCGAGACTTTGAGCCGTCCCGTTCCGTCCAGGGTTCGCAGCGCGAGCGCACGATCGATGTCGGAGCCATACACATGCGACGCGTCGATCCAGCCTGTGATCTCGTTAATCTGCTGACGGGGGTTTAACGTGCTAGTCCCCGAATCGGTGTCGTACAGCGAGCGGTTGAAGCTCATTGCAACGAGCCCGGTTGCCGTCGGGTCGAACCACGGGTCGCCGGCAGGCACCGCAATGTCCGCTGCCTCGGCCGGCTCGACACCGTCGGTCAAATCGATGTCGTGGTCGATGAACTGACCCCACTGCCAAAGGAAATCGCTCGCGTTACGCGGATTCGGCAAGCTCACGCTCTGCGCGCTCACGGCATTGCTGATCGCGCGCGGGTTGGGGCGCGTGCTGCCGGCGAGCGAATCGACAAGATCCGAGTAGACCGGCGCGACCCAACGGTTCAATTGGGTATGCGCTTCGTTTGCGGCTGGATCGAGCCGGTTGTTGCCGCTGCCGTCAAAACTGCGTGTGCGCGCTTCGTCATCAGGACGATCGCCACGCCGGTTGCGATCGCGGCGAATCCGCAGCACCGGTGAGGTATCGGCCTCATCCTCGGCCATCATCGGCGGTGTTGCAGCGGGTTCGGGATCCGTAACGGCTAGCGCTGTGTCGTCGCTATCGCCGCCGGACCCACAGGCCACCAGCGCGAGGCACGCGGCAGTCGTTAGTGGTGCGGTCCATTGTCGGATAAGCATGTCGAGTCTCCATAGCGGTTCCAAGGAACGTACGGAGATTCAACGACCCGCCAGTGCAGCCGCCGACGAGCAAATGTGGAGAAAGCGTGGAGATGATCGTGGCGTTCTCGGTTCGTAGCCAAGATTTGGAGTGGCTGCGGCGGCCGCGCAGCGGTCAACGAATATCGGCTTTTTAAGACGCGGCGATTGCGACTTCCGGCCAGAACCGGCAGTTCATGTTCACCAGATTTCGATCGTGGGATTGAACGTGCCCGACTTTCCAGAATGGGAAGTCTCCATCAGAATCTTGGCAGGCACAAAGCTGTTGCCCTTGTACTCAGGATTGACCGCTAGGTTGTCAATTACCCCATCTTCCACGTACCGAATGAGTGTCTGGGTAATTTGATCCTTAATCTCTGGGATGCCCGCGGGAACGTAAACGGTATTTGGCGGTATGTCCTGTCCGCCAAACTCGGCGGGGAACAGCAGTATCTTGAACAGCTCGCCTTGCTCGGCCAGCTCCTCAGCCTTCTCCCGCGAATCGACATGCGAAAAATCCAATCCGGTCTCTGCGTACCCGCTGCTCATCGTCAACACTCCCGCCACAGCGAATAGCAATAGCAGCAGCGGTGTCTTTTCTGTTCTCAACTCATCGCCTCTCTATTTGGCGTCCGCTCTTGATCCAAGTGGCGAAATGATAGCAGGCCCTTGCCTTTACTTTGGTTGTCGAGAAAAGCGGTCGACCGCACATCAATCGGAACAAGCCAAGCAAGTGGCAGGGTTGCGCATCGTCTCCCGGAGAAAAGCGACGGAATTACAGCCTGGTGTTCACGGCGAGCTACGTAAGGCCGGCCGTAACGCGCCGCATTGTGCGAAAGAACAGCTGGCGGTACTCGCGAAAATCTTCCGCCAAGACATAGAGACACGGAATCAAAAACAGTGTGATGACCGTCGCGAACAGTATGCCGAAGCTCATCGAGATCGCCATCGGGATAACGAACTGCGCCTGAACGCTGGTCTCAAAGATGATCGGCATCAAACCGAACGCGGTGGTCAACGACGTCAGAATAATCGCGCGGAACCGCGCCGTGCCGGACTGGATGACGGCAGCGCTGATCGAGTGGCCAGACAGGCGAGCCTTATTGATGAAATCCATCATGATCAAACTGTCGTTGACAACGACCCCGGCGAGAGCGATCAAACCGAAAATCGAAAACATCGAGATCGCCTTGCCGAAAATGATGTGACCGATGACAGCGCCGATCAGCCCGAATGGAATCACCGACATGATGATGAGCGGCTGTACGTACGACTTGAGCGGGATTGCGATCAACGCATAGATCAAAAACAGCGCGGCAAAGCTGGCAATACTCGCATCGCGGATAAAGTCTTGTTCCTCCTGACTTGCTCCCTCCAGTGCAGCGGACACCGAGGGATAGCGTGCCAATACCTCCGGGATGACCTCATCCATCAATTCCTCGAGGATCGGGCCAGTTTGCACAACCAACGGGTCTAGGTCGGCTGACACCGTGACGGTTCGCTTGCGATCGAGACGTTCGATTTCCGTGAAGGCATCGCCGAAGGTCACCTCGGCGACATCGTCGAATGGCACTTCGGCGCCGCTGGCGGTTCGGATACGCATGTCACGAAGATCAGCCACGCTGCGGCGCTGCTCATCCGGATAGCGCACCATGACTTTGACCTCGTCCTTGCCACGCTGTATGCGCTGTGCCTCCTCACCGTAAAACGCCTGACGGACCTGACGTCCCAGCAGCGCCAAGGAAATTCCGAGCGCTTCAGCGCCCGGCTTAACCGCCAGCTGAATCTCGTCGCCCGCGCTCGCGGCCGTCGTCTCGATGTCAAACAGTCCCTCGTACTCAGCGAGGCGCGCGGCCATGGCATCGGACACGGCCATTAGCGACGGGTAATCGTCGCCAGAAAACGCAAGGCTAATTGGCTTGCCGCCACCGAGGTTATCGCCGTCGTTGAAATTTAGGGTTTTGACGCCGGGCAACTCCGGCACGGCGTCGCGCCACATTTCGGTCACCTGAAACACATCGAGCGGCCGCGATTCGTCGAGCGGTAGCTCAACGACGATCGTTCCGCGTGCATCGCCGTTCGTGAACGTCGCGATATGGCGCACGGGTCGGATGGTTTCAGGATTCGCTTCGTCGTATTCGTCGACCACTCTAAACAGCGCGTCTTCGACCTCGAGCAGCAGCGCGTTGCGCACCGCCGGCGGCGTGCCGTTTTCGACCGTCATATCCATTTGGATATAGTCGCCTGGGACTTCTGGAAACAGCACGATGCGCGTTAGCCCGCCGCCAATGAGCCCGATCGTGATCATGAAAGTAGTCGCAAAAACCGCGACCGTGACGCCGCGGTTGCGTAGCGCGAGCTCTAGTGCCGGCTTGTAGCGCTGCTGGATGACGTTCTGCAGCCAGTGCTGAAAATGACGCTGCACGCGCTGAAAGAACTTCGAGATTCGCGCACGCGGACTGCCCCGATAAGGCGAGAAGATCTCGTCTTCGTTGATCGGCGCAATGTGCGTTTCGGCAAGGTGCGCCGGAAGAATGAGCTTGGACTCGACCAGCGAGAATACGAGACACAGCGCAACAACAACGGACAGCGCCTCAAAGAATGGCGCAAACAAGCCGCCGATAAACAGCATCGGCACGAACGCAGCGATGGTCGTTAGTACGCCGAACGTTGCCGCTGTCGCGACTCGCTGAGCACCGGCGACCACATTGTCGGTGGTATGGCCGTCCGCTCGAATCTTCGTATACACGGATTCCGCAATGATGATCGCGTCATCGACGACGATCCCCAGCACGAGAATGAACGCAAACAGGCTGATGATGCTGATTGTGACGGGCCACGGCCCGTGCGGCATTAGCGCCAGCGCACCAAAAAACGCAATCGGGATGCCGATAATGACCCACTGCGCGACCTTCAAGCGCAGGAACAGCGTCAGCACGAGAAACACGAGAATCGCGCCTTGGAACATGTTGTTCAGCATCATGTCCAGGCGGTCCTGCAGATAGTGGGCGCGATCGACCCACACATCGATGGTGACACCGTCCGGAATATCGCGGCTGTACTCGGCGATAAACTCTTTGACGACGGCCGCTGTCTTCAGCTCGTTCTGTTGGCCGTCAGCAAGCACGCGCATCGTCACCGACTCGACACCGTTGAACCGGCCAAAGCCGTCAGTCTCCTCGAAGCCGTCGTCGACGGTCGCGATGTCGCCGAGCGTCAGGCGCGTACCGTCGGCAAAGGTGCGCAGCACGATGGCCGCGAAGTCGACGCCACGATAAACCTGGCCTTCGGTACGGATTCGAATGTCGCCGCCTTCCGACTTGATCGTCCCGCCCGGCACGTCGGTCGAACTTGCTTGGATCGCGGCCGAGACGTCACTCATGGTCAGTCCGAACTGACGCAACGTGAACTCGGAGACCTCGATGCTGATCTCGTATTCGCGCTCGCCCAGATTCTCGACCTGATTGACTTCAGGGAGGGTCATCAACGCATTGCGCAGCTTTTGCCCCTGCTCTTTGCGCGCGTACTCATCGAGATCCCCGTAGATGGAGACGAACACCACCGGGAACGGAATCTCGTTCTTGTAGATGACCGGTTTTTCGGCAAGCGCCGGAAACGTCGAGATCGCATCGACACGCGTCTTGATATCGCTGACAACGAGATCGATGTCCTCATCGAGACTGATTTCGGCAATGACCGTACCGGTGCCTTCGCGCGCCGTCGAACGAATCTCGGTAATGCCGGTGACGTCCTGAATAGCCTCTTCGACCTTGATCAGGATGCCTTCTTCGACCTCTTGCGGCGCGGCGCCCAAGTACGGCACACGTATCGACACCGTGTTCAGCTCGAAGTCCGGCGTGGTTTGCTTGCGTATCGTAAACGCCGAGATCGCGCCGAATACCAGAATCAGGATCATCAACAGATTGGCCGCCACCGGATTGCGGGCGAACCACGCGATGATTCCCGTTTGCGCTTCGTTACTCATGGCGATTTCTCAGTGTCGCTCGCCGCCAGTTGATCGTCATCACCGGTCTCATCGATGTCGGCCTGCGTGCGCACGGCGAGACCGTTTAACGGCGCCTCGATGGCCGTCATCACCAGCTTGGTTTCCGGCAACGACTCGGCAAGCACGTATGCGAAACGCTCATCAATACGAATGATGTCTGCTTCACGAATTCGCAGCTTGTTCTCGTCATCGACCATCAGCAGTTGGTTGTTGCCTCGCACCGCTGCCTGCGGCACGCGAATGACGTCGTTGACGGTAATGCCGGCAATACCCGCATTGGCAAACGTACCGATTGGCAGCGGCGCTCGGCCGGCCGCGTCGTCGGCGAGCGCATACGGATCGTTGACGCGTGCCACGGCAAAGGTGACTCGGTTCTGGTCATCGACCACGCCTTCCGTGCGAACGATCTCAGCTCGCCATGACGCCGGTTTGCCGCGATAGGACCCGGTGAGCGTCACCTTGACGGGTTCAACGGTCACACCGTTGACGAGGGTATTTGCTTCCGGCAAACGAACAAAGCGGAGTTCACGTTCGCTGAGCGGCAGCCGGACTTCTGCAACCTCGGTGCCGAACACGCGACCCAAGGGCGTGCCAGGCGAGACGAATTGACCGAGATCAACGGATTTCTCACGCACCATGCCGCTGAACGGCGCGCGGATGCGTGTCTTGTCGAGATTGCGTTTGGCGTCGGCGAGGTCTGCTTTGGCAGCCGCCAAGGCCGCTTCCGCCGCCGCTAATTCCGTCTCGCTACGGTAGCCCTTGGTGCCGAGCTTCTTGATGCCTTCGTATTCGATCTCACGTTGCTTCAACGTGGCCTTGGCGCGATTCAGCGCCGCCTGGAAAACGACCGGATCGATTTGTGCCAACGTTTCGCCGGCGCGAAAGATTCCGCCGGCGATAAAATTTGGCGACACACTGACGATGGAGCCAGAAACCTCCGCACTCAGCTGAGTATTGATTAGCGGCGTAACGGTGCCGCGACTCGGAATTTCGAACGTGACCGCTTCCGCATTCAACGCGAGCACGTCGACCAACGGCGCAAGGCGTTCGACCTCTTTTTTCTCCGGCGGCTTGGCAGTGCTTTTCAGTAGCACTGCGGCAGCCACCCCTATCGACAGGATTGCGACGATTAGCAGGGCTTTTTTCATGACGCGTCAGGGCCAACAGCTAAGAAGGCGAACGATAAGTTTGTGCCTTTTCGAGCACGGTTGCGAGTGATCGTTCGCTCGCTGCGACCAGTGGACGCACGAACGGGTCCAACTGGTGCGGCTTTGCGCTACATGTAAAGAATGGTCAAGCGGCGGCGTGCATAGCCGCGCTGCCGCTTGCAGCTCGTTACGTTTGACTAAAAGCCGTAGCCGACCGGACCGTAGCCGGGCACGCTGACATAGCCGCGATCGCCATCGGAGTTGCCGGCGCTGAATCGCGTCGACCAGAAGTTATCGCCACTACCGCCGCGACCGTTGTATTGATTCTGTCGCGAGATTGCATACAGATTGACGATCGGCATTGGGTTACCGGCGTAACCGGCATTGCCGCTCGCATCGAGCCAGTAGGAGCCGACCATGACCGGCGTGCCAAGCATGTAACTCCAAATCAGCCATTCGCCCTGTGGAAGTTCGCGCCCGTTGATGTACACCTTGGTATTGCCGTTGGAGACATTAGCCGGCATCGGGCCAAAATTATGCCCTGGCCGCATGAAGCCGAAGGCCTGATGTCCGACAACCCCGTAAAGGCCACTGTTCGAGTCGTACCAGTAGTTGCCCGGTCGCGGTTCTACACCGTACTGCGCGGTGAGCGCTTGGCGGTCTTGCGTGCTCAGCGGTCTACCGTTAATGCTGACCGATGCCGCCGACGCCGGGCGCGGGCCTGAGGCGACGCCACCGGCGCCTTCACGGCTGAACCTAAGTTGCCTTTTCTCGCCTGGCACCGGACTGCCGCTCGCATCGACCTGATACAACGTCAGCGTCAAGCCACTGCCGGCCAGCTCCGCGTAAAAATCGACCTCGCCGGTGCCATCGTCGACCTTGCCGGCAAGCCGACCGCCGATAACTCGACCAGACATTTTGATAGCGTCGTTGTTGGCGTAAATCGTCGCGAAATACTCGCCGTCGCTGGGCTCGCTGATGGTCAACGTGGCATTGGCATCTTGCAGCTGGTAGCGCCCGGGAAAATCCGCCGCAACCGCCGCTGCGGAGCCAAATGCAAGTGCTACTAACCCTATCCAACCGTGCTTTGTCATTGCTGCGTCCTCCGTAGCCAACCGAGGTGTAGCGGCACGGGTGTCGACCCCTGGCTGTGCCGCGTCAGTAGCGAAACGACTCGGGCGTGCGTTGTGGTTTAAGTCGACGCCAGCGCCCGCGCGGCCGAGGCGGCAGCCGCGGATCGTGCAGGTGCATGACGGTTCGGTACAAATGGTCGGTGAGTTCGCGCCGCCCACGGAGGCGCTCGAGTTCGACATAAGGCAGCAGCTCGCCAACAGTAACGTGGATGTCGGTGTCGAACTTATTGCGAACCTCCGCCAATAACAGCGCCATGCGCAGAAACTCGGCGATGCTCGATGCAACGTGAAACTTGCGGCTGTTGCGACCGTGGAAATAGAGCGGCAACACGGACGCGTGGTTTTCGTGAACGAGCCGCGCGACAAACGTACTCCATGGCTGCTCTTCGACCGGTCCAAAGCCGAATCGCCGCGTCGCCGTCGACACGGCGCCCGCCGGAAAGATCAGCACCGGGACATCGTTCGCCAGAGCTTCGCGGGCGAGTTGTTTGGACCGCACGTTGGTCCGCACCGCCGCGCGCGACTCGGAAAAGTCGATCGGCAAAAAGTACGGTGCCAGATCGCGGTCCTGACACAAGGCGGAGTGAATCAAGACACGAAAGTCGCCGCGCAAGCGCATTGCGAGATCGCACAACACCAAGCCGTCGACGACACCGAACGGATGGTTGGCGAGAACGACCAGCGGACCGTGTTCCGGGACCGATTCGACATCGACACCGTGCCATTGGACGCGGACGCGACCGGCGTCGAGTGCACCGCGAAAAAAAGCATGCGCATCGAATTTGCGAGATTTGAGATCGCGATAGATGCGCTCAACGCCGCGGCGGCCGAACAAAACTTCGGTCCCGGTGATCAGTCGTCGTCGCAGCCACGAGTCGGTCGGCTGCGCATACGTAATCCGCGGCTTCTCGACAACGTACGTGGTGACAGGTCGGTGTTTCGACGGCATGCCCGGGTTGGCCCCGAGCCGGGCCGAGCGTGGAGACCGTCGTTTTATGACAGCTTCATAGCCAGTCCGCAAGCGACTTCGTCGCGGACTGACTGGCGGCATCGCGAGTGCGTCCAGTCAACTGAGGAAAGCCAATTTGCCGCTGCGGGTGCAGCTCGACGGCGGCTGATTCAAATTGGCGTTTCGCTATACACTCTCAGAGCGCACGCTGTTCGGAGTAACGATTGAGTCTCGAAGACCTCGGCAACATCGGCGAGATGATCGGCGGTTTCGCGGTCATTATTTCGTTGATTTATCTGGCAACGCAGATACGCCAATCGAGCCGCATCGCTCGATTTCAAGCGCATCGCTCCCTGAGCGAAGCGATGTCGTCGATCATGGGTGACATCGCCAGCGACCCTGAGATGTATCGGGTCTGGAATCAGATGATCAATCATCCGGATGAGGCCAGCGACGAAGACCGCGAGCGCTTTGGCATGATGCTGTATCGAGCATTTTCGATTTTCGGCGACGCAGAACGGTTCGCAGACCTGGACGACGGATTGCGGCGGCGCTATGAGCTGTATCGCGACCGACTTTTGGGGTATCCGGCCGTACGCAGATGGTGGTCTCGACAGCGCATTACGTACTCGGATCCGTTTCGCTCGGTCGTCGATCAGCATATCGCCGCGAATTACAGCGCGGACGTCGCCACGCCGGAAACGGCAACCGGCGAACTGCGCACCGCCGACTAGTCGGTCTCGTTGACGTCGTCTCGCTTGCAGTCGCACGAGAACTGGCGGGCGCGAACATCGACGAGATCAACATCACTGCCGATTGGATAATCGCCAGAACCCAGCGACTGCTGAGCTTGGTCGGCTGACCATTGAATAGCGTGATTTACCGACGCTACGTCGTAGTTTTCGTCGCGTACGCGAACAACCAACGTATACGTGAAACTCTCAATCACGCAGCTCTCACCGGTTAATTCGGCGTCGACCCTGGCAACGGTGTCGTACTGGTCGTACTCGAGCTGAATCTGGCCCCTGCACGGCGGCGGCGGTTGAGCGACCGACAAATCTACCGTGAACGACTGCTCGAGCTCGTGTTCGACCTGCGTCGTTTTTTCGCGTTGCTTTTTAAGGAGCGCGGTTCTGTCTTCGGACTGAGCCAGCGCACCGCCCGCTGACAGCATGAACGCGACAGTCGCCGCGACGAGGTATCTCGTTTGATTACGCATCGGCCTCCCCGTTAACCGTTCACTGGCTTGATAGTCGCATAGCCGGCGAGCGTAGGCGAACGGTGAGGATTGCCGGTCGGTAAATCTCGATGTCGTACCGCGATCGGGGCACACAATTCGGATTCGGCCCAACCGGCGCGGCTCTAACCGCTCGGTTTTGCAGTCCGGCGTTGGTCGACGCGCCGACGATCGGCGGCGATCTGCTGCTGCAGCGACTGCCAGTCGGCATCGTTGAGACCTCGAGCGCGAAGCGCACGCGCAAGCTGGGGCAACATGCCGGTCGGCTCGCCCAAATTATCGGCCAGCGCCTCCAGTCGATAGCGGTGGAACAACCGGGCGATGTCGCGACCGTCGTCCGCGGTCTGCGAGTATGCTTCGCGCACCAGCCAGCGCAGCGGTTGTGGATCGTTCAGGTCGATCGCCGCATCAATCACCAACTGCCGTGCGATGTCGGGGTTGTCGTCCAGCCAGCGTGCGGCCAGCGCTAACCGAGCGAAAGCATCGGCGTAAGCCAGTGCTTGCAGTTCTGCGGTCGACAGCGCCTCGTAGCGATCGGTGCGAGACACCGACGTCAGCGCGTCCAAAAAATCCTGCACGCGCTGAGCGGTGGGCGGGGTTGAGTAGATAGGGCTGGGCGACGGTCCGTGATTTTGACGGACTGTTACGTCGAGCTGGGGTAATACAACGCCGAACAACCACAGTCCCGAAACGCCAATGGCGATACCGTAGGCGAGCGCCCGCCGCAGGTTTAGCCCTTTTGAAATCGAGTGTGGCATGCACGCGATTCTGTGCGGGACCGGGTGCGGCAGCGCACCGCAAATCCGCTGAATTCACGGCGTTTCGTCGAGCTGCGAGATTTTTAGCGGCGCCGGTGCGGTCGGTGCGGCGAGGCGAAATGCCGAATCAGCGATGCGAGTAAGACGAGCCCCGATACGTACATCGCCAATCGCCAATTGCTAAACGAGGCCGCGAGGACCTCCACGTCTTCAACCAGCAAGGTCTCGCACGCACCGTTGCCGGTGTCTTCACGCGTCGTACTCGATTTACGCTTGGGCTGGCCCGCCGCGCCGTAGTTAGCGAGATAACCGCGGAGGCGCACCTGGTCGCCGACTTTCAAACCGTCCAATCGGCTGCGAACTGACGGATCGGCCGAGATCAGGTGATTGTTGGACAGCGCGTTCATGTCGAACTGTTGCCACGCGTCACGATCCTTGGTTTGTACGTTGCACGTAAACACGCCGTTCCAAAAATCGAGCTTATTGAGCGCCGGATTGCCGGCGTTGCTGCCCCACACCAGACAGACATCCAGCAAATTTAGATGATCGTTTGCCAGTCTATGCAGGCGGCTGGAATCGTCGTGATAACGGTAGGAAACGACGACCCCGGAGATGTCGTAGCGATACACGCGCTCGATATCGTAGTCGACATCTCGGTACGTGAGCTGATCGCCGCGCGTGCGCATTTTCTCCTGCCGCGGATCACTGCGCACCGGCTCGACGATATCGGCATCGGGCGGTAACGGATTTCGCCACAGGAAGCCCAGCGCGCACACCAACGCGCTCACGAGCATGACGGTACCGTTCAACCCCATCGACCGGGTGCCGGCACGTGCTGGCTACGACAGCGTGAGTTCGGAGACGTCGCGATGATCGCCAATCTTGCCGCGGACGAATGAATTGAAGGCGATGGAGTAGCGCGGCTGGTCGGAGATATTTGGTTCGACATAGTGCTGCAGCCCGGATGAGAACAAGAACACCTCGCCCTTCTTAGGTCGCAGAATATTAACCGTCGTGTTGAAAATGTTCTGCCGATCCTTTTCCGGTCGCAGATCGAGCTGCTGGTAGCTCCGATGTTTGTCGAAAACCATCCCGGAAACCGGCTCGGGAAGATCGGTGTAGTACAGCGATCCCGACACAATCGAGTTGGAATGCGAATGCCCGTGCATGCCGACCGATGGCTCATTGATCAGCGACCACGATTGCGTGACATAGAGCTGCTGGCGAATGCCCATCACCGATGTCGCGAAGACGTTCAGCGCCTCATGCACCGCCTCTTTAACGCTGGCGAGCTCGGGCTCGTCGAAAATGTAGAGATTCTCGGAAATCAGGTTCGACTGATTCCGAGCCATGGCCAGGTTCTTTATAAACTCGACCTGATCCGGGCTGATTGCGGAACCGACATTCGCCCGAAAATACGGTTCCGCAAACAGCGCCTGCACGTCGTACTGACTAAGCGCCATCGGACTGACCCCAAGATTTTGTTTTACTTAGCCAGGAAGGATATAACGAAACGATCTAACCAACGCAAGCGCTTATTCCGGCATCGTCCTTCCGGAGTGCTGGAAACTGGCGCGGCTAGCCCCCACTCTTTGCGGATGCTAACGAATACCTACAAGGACCTGCCGGAGCGGTTCTACGCGACGACGTGCCCCGATTCAGCGCCAGCGCCGACGTTGCTGGCTTGGAATCAAGCGTTGGCGGATTACCTCGGGCTCGATCTGCCCGCCGACCCCGAGCGACTTGCGTCGCTGTTCAGTGGCAAAGAGCTGTTGCCCGGCGCACACCCAATTGCGTTGGCGTATGCGGGCCACCAGTTCGGCCAGCTCAGCCCACAATTAGGCGACGGCCGAGCCGCATTGCTGGGCGAAGTTGTCGCGAGCGACGGGCGGCGATTTGATGTGCAGCTGAAAGGATCGGGGCCGACGGCGTTTTCTCGCGGCGGTGATGGCAAGTCATCGCTGGGACCGGTCATTCGCGAATATCTGGTCAGCGAAGCGATGCACCGATTCGGCGTACCGACGACGCGGGCGCTTGCCGCGGTAAGTACCGGCGAAGACGTTCTGCGCCACGAGGTCGAGCCCGGCGGCGTTTTGACGCGTGTCGCCGCAAGCCACATTCGCGTTGGCACCTTCGAATATTTTGCGCTTCGCGGCGACACGGACGCGGTGAAGCAGCTGGCCGACTACGCGATCGATCGGCACTACCCAGAGGCCCGCGAGACCGAGCAGCCGTATCGCGCGTTTTTTGGCGCCGTTGTCGATCGTCAGGCGGAGTTGATCGCGCACTGGATGGCGCTTGGTTTCATCCACGGGGTGATGAACACCGACAACACGTCGATTTCCGGCGAGACGATCGACTACGGACCGTGCGCGTTCATGGACGAGTTTCGGTTCAACAAAGTGTTCAGCTCGATCGACCGCGGCGGGCGCTACGCTTATAACCAGCAGCCGCTGATCGTGCAGTGGAATCTCGCGCGATTGGCCGAGTGTTTGTTGGGCATTGACAGCGACCAGGCCGGCTTTGAGTGGGAGCTGGGTCGATTCGACAGCGTGTTTGAACCCGCTTATCGGCGGCGGATGGCGTCCAAACTCGGTTTCGAATCGAATGACACCGAAGCCGACGCGACGCTCATTCGCGACTTGCTCCTAGCGCTCGAGCAGGCGGAGCTCGACTACACGCTGAGCTTTCGTCAGCTGGCCGACCGACTGGTCGATGACGACGCGCCGCTACTCGGTGAGCCGGAAATCAACTGGCGCGTCCGCGTTCTCGCGAACGGCGCTGACCGATACGCGATCCGTGAAGCGATGAATCGCATCAATCCGATCGTTATTCCGCGCAATCACCAAATCGAGCGCGCCATACAGAGCGCCATGGGTGGCGACCTGTCGGTCTTTAACGAGCTCGCGGCCGCACTTGCCGAACCGTATCGGCTGCAGCCCGGGCTCGACGCGTACGCCAGTGCGCCAGAGCCGTCGGAACGGGTGGTGCGTACGTTCTGCGGTACCTAACGTCGGCGTCGGTCGGGCTCAGCTCGATTGCCGCTCGGCAGTGCTGTCGTGCACGACACCCGCGCCTTCCTCCGCGGTAATTTGCGCGGGCGCACCGACGGTTTGGACGGCCGCTTGCTCACGACGGGTCAGACCCACCGCCAGCAAAATGAGACCGAACACGCCCAGACCACCGCCGGCGTATAGCATCGTGCCGCCACCGGCGGCCGCTGCCTCGACCGGCAGCGTGTAGCGAATCAGCTCTTGGCCAAGCTCACCGACGGCCAGGTCCGAGGACTCGACCTCGGGCGGCAGATTGATGGTGAAGTCTTGCTGCAGCAGCTGCCCGCCATCGTCTTGGGTCATCTGCACCAGCCACTGCTGTTCGTTCAGTTTGCGGGCGCGCACGCCTTTGTCGAGATCCATTTCCCAACGATTGTTGCCGCGGTAGACCGCCGTGCCGTGCGCATTCATGTTGATCGTGAACTCTCGATCGCTGTCGTTGCGATCCATCGAGAAGCCGTCAACGTGATACGCGGCGAAGCTGTGTTTCATGTCGCGTTTCAGGACGTGCTGCGCGTTGCCGTACACCTGCATCCAGCCCTGCCACTGCTGCGCATTGAGCGTGGTCTTGATCGATATCTCGGCCGTGCCCAGCTTGTCGACGACGAAGTCGCCCTCTTGCATGATCGCGTCGACCTGCGCGAGCGATGACGTTGCGGTGAGGGACAGCAGTACGAAAGTGATTGCTTGCTTCTTCATGTCGTGCCTCACTGAATCGTGAACGTTTCGGCGATCTGGCTGAGCACCTGGTTGTAGCCGCCGAATTGACCCATCGGCGCCGCAACAATGAGCGCTACGGTGCCGGCACCGATGTCGTGAAAATAAGCGCGCCACTCAACACCGCCGGTCGGGAATGTGGTCTGGCCGTTGTACGTCGCGTATTGCACGCCGCGAAGATTCACCGAACCCGTCGGGCCGCCGTCGATGTAGCCGCCGTAGCCTTGGATCGCATAAGCGATTTGGTCTAGGGCATCTTCGGGGTGGTGGACGCCCGGGAACATGTAGACCTCAACGGCGGGACCCAAACCGCCGGGATTCTGCGCCACAACGGCCGCCAGCTGCGGAAATTGCGGGAATGGGTTGTTTTGCGGTGTCCAGCCAGCCGGATGCGCCAGCGAGAATGAGCCGGTTGGATGCTGGTAGCGCTGAAAACCGCCCGGCGCTCCAGAACCGCCCGAACGGCCGCCGCCGCCGGACGATCGACCGCCGCCGGATGAACCGCCGCCAGACGACGAGCCACCACCGGTGTTGCTGGCCGTACGCGTCTTTTTCTTCGAACCGCCGGACGAACCGCCGGAACTCTTCGCGCCCGCCAACAGCGCTGTCAACGTGTCATCGATGTCCTTGCGAAGACCGGAATCGTCGGGCAACTCCGGCGGCCGAATACCCGCCGCGTGAAGCGCGCTGATGTCGAGCAGCCCGATCGACGCGCCAATGCCGTCGCTGCCGCCCGCGTAAAAGGCGTTCGCGTTCTTCACGCCGGCCTCGATGGCGGCTTTGAAATCGCCGCGACCGCCGATGCCTTCACCGCCGATCGTGGTTGCCTCGATCGGCAAAATACTGCCGTCGCCAAGCTTGATCCCAGGAAACGCGTGCCGCGCCGTCAAGAAAATCACCGGTTCGAGGCCTGCCGACAGCGCAACGCTCGCGAACAGCGTCGACAGCTCGACGCAAAGCCCGGCTTCGCCGGTTAAAACCTCGCGCGGCATACGAACTTTCTGGACGACACTGTAGGAGTTGCCGATTTTCTCCGGCAGACCGAGCGTACCGCCGTAAACCACGCCTGCCGCCAGCTGGTAGTTGTAAAGACCCTCCATGAAGCGAACGACTTCTTCCTGGCTGTTGCTGACGCCCGCAGTCGAGCCGCCGAGCACCTTTTGCTGCAGCTGCTGCGTGAAGTATTTGATGACTGGATCTTCTGGTGTCACGAACGATGCCAACAGATCGGTGTTCTCGTAAACATCGGTGAGATTGGCGATCTCGTCGCTGTCCATGGTCGTGTAGATCAGGTCGTTGCGACCGCGCAGGTCGAAGTCAACTTTGCGCAGCTCTTCGCGCTCGTCCTCGCCAGCGTCGTAGGTAATCTTGATTTCGATTTGTTCAGTGCTGGTTGTGAGCTTCTCCGCCAGCGACGACGGCAGGCGCGGGTAGAACAAATCGACGACCGTTTGCTCGGGCAGCACCTGTGGGTACGGCTGCGGCGTGGTCCAGTCGGTGACGTTTGGAATTCGATAGGCGACGCGGACGTCGTCAACAGGCCCAGGGCCTTCGTTGGTCAGCAGCAGTTTCGCCACCCAATACCGGCCGTCCTTGAGCTCCTTGTTGGCGTGGACCTTGTAAGAGGCCGACATGACGGCCGGCTTGGTCTCGATCTGCAGGCGTAAATTGCCGGGCTCAGTCGAACCGCCGCCACCGGTCAGCGACATACCGACCATGGCGCCCCCGCCGATTACCGCCAGTGCCCCAGCGATGGTCATGACCTTATTCATGGTTCTGTACTCTTGTTGTCGTTTGTCGCGCCCGCTTATTGGACCGCATTGCGCATTAGCTCGATCCTGAGCCTCATCTTGACGTCGTTGTCGGTCCACAGCGAACCGTGCTGTTGGCGGACCGGATGAATATCGGCGCCCTGCAGAAATCCGTCCTGATCGAGTACTCGGTTGTCACCGGCCGGCTTTAGCATCATCCGGACTTTCTTCCACCCGTCGGCGTTGCGCTCGTGGACGACGATTTTTGTCACGGTCTTGACGCCATAGCCAAATATACACGTCGTCGGCACGCCCACCGTGGTACCGATCTCCCGATGAAACTCGCGGCCGCTTTCGAGCAAATGCCGGTAGTCGGGATTCATCCAACTCGTGTCGGCATGTATGTCGATCGCGTTGCCATCAGCGTCGAAAACGGCCGGATATGGCGGGATCAGCTGATAACCCGACGGCATCGTTATCAGCGTTTCATGAAAACCTTTGCGACCGATCCCCAACGGCAAAATGTCGGGGCCGTGCAGCAGCGTCTGAATCATCGACGGTGAGCCGAAATGAGCGCCGCCCATCGTGACAAATTTCTCGACATTGGCGGCACCGCCAAGACACGTCAGGTAATAGCGCGACACCAGCGCGCCCATGCTGTGGCACAGAATGACGAATTTTGTGTTGCTACCAATGACCTCATCGCGCCACGTGTCGATGGCCTGCTTCAGCTTTTGCGCCGAATCGCGATTGTCTTGGCGCCAGTCATAGGCGAACTCGAGCAAATCGTAGCCGCTCTTGTAGCCGAGGCTGTTCTCCAGGAAATAGACGAGCTGTGAGTACGCCTCGAGCTTGATGAGTCCCGGTATAACGATGACCTCGCGGGCGATCCCGCCAACCTTGATGTCCGGATCGGCACCGATCGCGAGACGCTCGGGATTACGGAATGTCTTGGCGAGGTTTGGCCAGACGAGCCCGTCCGAACCGTGCAGCTCGGACCCCATGATGCCGGGCAAAACAACCACCGGCATACGCTCTTCTGCCTCGAAGCCCGGGTCACGCGCACCGTCGAGCGTCAAGGCCTCGTGGCGGAACGGTGCCTTATAGACAAAGAGCGTGTCACCAATCCGGAAATTGGTGCCACCGAACAGCTTGCTTTCGGTAATGCGTCGATTGCGAATCCACGTGCCGTTTTTCGAATCGAGATCGCGCAACACGTAGCGCTCGCCGTGACGTTCGAGCATCGCGTGCTGGCGTGACGACGACGTATCGGTGATCGGCACGTCACACTGCTCGTCGCGGCCGATGATGAGCTTGTCGGCCGTCAAAACGATTTCGTAGGGTGCGCCACCTTCGTACACAGCCAGACGGGCGTGACTCGTGTCTTGCAGCGACTGATCGAGGCCAGCGTGGGTCAGCGTTGCCTCGCCAGGCCTGACCGTCTCGACAATGGAAGGCTCATCGAGTCCCGCGGCGATCTCGATGTATTCGTCCGCCGCGGCTGTCGCGGCATCGACCGGCTTCGGCAATTCGAGTTTGAGTTCGTAGCCGGCGAGACGTATCACCGACCCGTCGCCGAGCGTCGCCTGCTCGATGTCGGCACCGTCGACCGTTACGCCGGACCGCGAATTCAGATCGTAGACGGCAATTTGCTCGGCCGATATTTCGAGCCGGGCGTGTTTCCGAGACGCCTGTGGATCGCGCAGGATGATGTCGCATTCGGCGCTGCGACCGATCAGCACGGTACCGTCACTGAGTGCGTAGACACGCTCGTTGCCGCGAGGCGACATGACAATAAGCGACCCGCGTTCTTCGATCATCGTCGCGCTCGATTACTCGCGCTGGCTACATAGCAGTCGCCGCACATGCGTACTACTATGACGCGGTGAGTCTTTCGTGGCTGAACATCCGGACTGGCGAAGGACATCTTGTTCTTATTCTCGGCAGTTTCTTTTTTCTAATGCTTGCCGGATTGACAGCGATTGGCATCGCCGCCGATACGCTGTTCGTTGCCCAGATAGGTCCCGAAAAGCTACCTCTTGGGATACTACTCGGACAGGCGCTGGTAATTCCAGTATTCAAGTTGTACGGCCTTGCGCGCGCAAATTTGAAAGCACGCTGGCTGGCACCTTGGTCAATCGGTCTCATTGTCGCCGCGCTGATTGGTCTTTTTGCCGCGCAACAAGGCCCGGCGTTGATCGCCGCAGGCGGACTGCTAATTCTGTTACCGAGCATCGCAGGTGTTCTGAGCAGCGAGAACAGTCGGCTGTCGGCCGGCTTGCTCGACTCGCGCAGCGCGCGCCGACTGTCACCGACGATCGGCACGATCGGTGGCTTTGGCGCAACCTTTGGCGCTTATCTTTCCGCCGAGGCATCGGCGCGCATCGGCGTCGCACCGCTGGTCCCTCTCGGCGCCGTACTGTTGGCCGCGTCGCTGCTGCCGGCCTGGCTTTGCGCGCGTCGCATCCGCCGCCGTCGCGAGCCCAGACCGCCTGAAGCCAAACCGATTCACCGTAATCGCTATGCGCTGGTACTGATTCTCGCGGCCGGCATCGTTGCCGCCATTGCGACGATACTGAGGTACCAGATTGGTGCAGCGGCCGCCGAACAGTACAACGAAGCAGAACTGGGTTTGTTCTACAGCCGTCTCGCGATCGCGATCAACATCCTGGCGATCGTATTCACGCTCGTTATTACCCGACTCGCCGTTAGTCGACTCGGCGCCGCCAATTCGCTGCTGTTGTACCCCGGCTTTCTGATTCTCGCGGCGGCAATCGCGCTGGTCTCACCAGGCCTTGCGGCCGTCACGTTTGCCGTCGCGAGCGAGCGGCTGATTCGGCAAAACATTCACCGCACCGTATCGACACTCGCGATCATGCCGCTGCACGAGCAGCTGCGCGCGCGGATTGGTCTGTTGATCAACGGCAGCTCGCGACCGCTTGGAACCATCCTGTCTTCCGCCGCCGTTTTGCTGCTGACCGGCCAAGTACCGCTGGTACCAATTGGCCTCGCTTGGCAGGACATGTCCTACATCGTCGCAGGACTGGCCGTTCTGCTGTTGTTCGGTTTCTGGTTCGTACGTTCGCGCTACGTGGTCGAGTTGATTGCCGCACTGCATGCGCGGCGTCTGCATCTCGATCGGACCGAAGACGCCGGTGTCGCGATGGACCCGGCCCTGAAAACGCTGCTGCTCGGCTATCTCCGCAGCGATTTGCCGGAGCGCACGGCACTCGCTCTCGAACTATTAGGTGGTTATGTGGACGACGATGTCGTCGACGAGATCGCGCAAAACTGGCCCGGCTGGGAACCGTGGTTGCGCGCTCAAGCGGTACGCACCCTCGGCGACGATCGCGACGCACCGCCAGTCACTGACTTTATTGCAAGACTCGGCCCTGACGAGCCGGATGAAGTTCGCGCCGCGGCACTAAGCCTGAGTGGCGAGAACACGGATACGGACACGCTATCGGCGACGGCCGCGGACGCGCCGGTCAATACTCGCGCGCAAGCCATCGCGATGCTCATCGATCGGCAGGGTGTCGCCAGCACCAAGGGCTTGGTGGAAACGCTCGCCGCCAGCGACAACGAAGACGATCGGCTTACCGCCGCGCTGACGATTGTCCGGGTCGAGATTCCGTGGCTCGACTACCTGATTCCGCAATTGCTCGACGTTGCACCGACCGAGCTTCTGGAAACCGTGATGAAACGGCCGCACGACCGGTTCGCAGAAGCCTGCACGCACTGGCTCGCCAGCGATCAGCATGAGCGATTCGCGCGTGCTGCACTCGCCGCCATCGGCGATGCCGCCATACCGGCGCTGCGATCGGCCGCACAAGAGCCCAGACTGTCGGCGCAGGCGCTCGGCGTACTGGGCGATCTCGGTACCAATGCCGCCGAGGCTGCATTACGCGAATGTCTGGCCGCTCCCGACCCTGCGCTTAAATTTCGCGCGCTCGCGGTCGCCGCGACGCGGCCCGGTCGCTGGCGAGGACGGGCCGATGACGTCATCGGTTCCGAGATCAGCGACGCGCTCGAGCGCGCCGAACAGTTCTCCGCGCTTGCCAAAAAAGGCAGCGGAATCGCCGAGCGCGTAGCGGCGAATGAAGCCGACTATGAACTCGAACGATTGTTCCTGGCGTTAGCGCTGCGCGACCCGACGGTTCCGTTTCGCCAAATCTATCTGGCCGCCGGGTCACCGGACAAACGCCAGCGCGCACTCGCAGCCGAAACGCTGGACGAGTATCTGCGCGGCGCCGAACGGGCGCGGATTCTTGCGCTCACCGAACCGCGCGACAATCCCACCACAGCAACGACCGGCACGAACGGCTTGACCGCCTTGCGCGACGTACTCGATATCGACGAGGCGATCGACGAACAAGCGGTCGCCGCACTGCTCGAGTGCGGTTTGTTTCCTGGCTGGCGGCTCGGTGATCTCACCGACCTGCTTGCCACTGGTGACGATAACCAGGAGCACCTGCTGCTCATCCGCGGCGGCATCGCGCTGGATGTGGAATCGCTCATTCTGACCGGTGCAAATCCGACACGTCAGCCAGGCGACATAGGCGTTCCGCTCAATCAGATCTATGCCGTGATTGCGCGCAACGCGCGCTGCGGAGGCTTGTGGCTCCGCGGACTCGCGCAACGAATACCCGATCTCAGCGACGCCAAAGCCGAAATAACGCGCAGTGAAATGCTGTCGCTTGCCACCCGGACCCTCGCCGATGACCGCGAATCCGCCGACGACATCGATATCTGGCAGCGTGTGTTCTTTCTGCGGACGATGGGACTCACGCAGTCGCTGCCGTCGGACCGCTTACGACTCTTAGCGGAGATCTCTCGGACCGTGAGTGCGGAAGCCGGCGATGTCATTGTGCGCGAAGGCCGACTCGGCAATCACTTTTATATGATTTGCCGCGGCAGCTTGCGCGTATCGAGCTCGGACGGGAGCGAGACCCGTCTCGGACCGTCGGATGCTTTCGGTGCGCTCGCCTTGATGCGCGGCGCACGGCGCAGCCAAACGGTCGTTGCCGAAGAGCCATCCGAGCTGCTGACGATCGACCGCGTCGATTTTCTGGATTTGATCGACGCACACCCGTCGCTGGTTCGGTCTTTCTCGCGTCTTTTGGCTGCGCGCGCGGCGCAGAGCGCGGCGCCTCAGCCGGGCGCTCCGTCGCCGAGCAACCAACGCAACTCGGCGAGCGCCTCGGACTGATCGTTGGCGTACGCGTGGACGGCATCGGTCAAAAACCGTCGTAAACGACGACGCGCCTCGCGAACCGTCGGCGCAACGAGCGCTTTCTCGATCGAGAAACGATCGGCCAGCGACGCCGGATCGAAATCGTCTCCATCGACGTCGACGGCAGCAAAGATTGCGTAGCTCTCGGGTTCATCGCGGTAGCTGTCGCGGAGCTTGTCGAGCGCGTTGTTGAATATGGCCAATATCCAGCACTCGTCAAACGTCCTAGCGGCATCGGGCGGTAGCCGGGACGTTGCGACGGCCGGTTCGATGTCGATGCCACTGGGCCGCTCGTGCGCACCATCGCCGTTGCGATCCTGCATGAAGGCGTCCAGCCGCTCACGCACGAGATCGCGAAACCGTCCCGTTCGCTCGACACTGTCAGCGAGATCGGTACCGTACAAGAAACGCCGCAAAAACTGCTCGCACAGGACCGCTGCTCGCTCGGCGTCCGGCTCCCAGTTGCCGCGAATAGTGGCGTAGACGGGCTCCCAATAAATCGCGAGTAATGTGCGCAAGGCTTCGCGCGATTCCTCGATGTCGCCGTTGGCACCGGCCGCAATCAGCGACCACGGCGTCTGTGGAAACTCAGCCGGCGGCTTTTTCGACGCATCGTCACTCACGGTCGCTCAACCACCCGCATGCGGGCGATGACGCTGTCGAACGCCGCATTCTCGCGCATATCGATACTGCGATCGTTCAGCAAGGACTCGACGTGCCGCACCGCCTCATAGAGGTTTCGCCGCTCTTCGCGGCCGAACGTGAATTCGATGGCCTCACGATTCTGCGCATCGAGCTCGAGATCGACATAGACAGTCTCTTTGAGATCAACGCCGAGATCGTGCATCAGATAGATCCAGATTGCCGCACCCAGACGCCGGTAGTAGCTGCTCCAGCGCAGATCGACGAATGCGTCGAGGCGCTGCTGACTATCGAGCCGCGGATTGAGCACGTTGACGAGTCGTGCCGCAGTACGCCGGAGCTCATCGCCCCACAGCACATGAATGATTCGCGCCGCGTAGGCCTCGGGATCGCGACGTTCGGCACCGCGCACCCGTACCGTCGACGCGTAGCGATCAATGAGTTCGTCGATACCGCCGTCGTGAAACGGGTACTCGCGGTCGCGGATAGCCGCGAGCACAAACGCTTCCAGCTTAGCCTGCATGATCTCGACATCGTCTAGGCCGGCATCGGTGAGCACATCGAAAGCGGCGCTGCGAAAGAAATAGTGCAAACGCACTCGGACACCGCGGTGATTTTCAGCATCGAGCCAGCCGGTACCTTCGAGTCTTTCTTTTAGCAGTTCCTCGCCTGGAGTCGGCAACAACAGCTCGATCTTCTTGCGTATCCGGCGGTATTCCTCGACGCGGAGAATCGAATCGGCGTAAACGAACGTAAAGCCGAGATTGATAAACTCCAGCGGTCGGCCGCTGGCATCGGCACTGAACATCGCCTCTGCGCTTTGCTCCATGCGCTCGTCAAGCGTACCGAAGAAAGCGGTGCGTTCGCGTATCCTCGACCACGTCGGCAGCAGGTAATACTGCGTCGTCTCGCTGCCATCCTCGTTGAGTATTGCTTCGCTCAGCAATTTTTCGCGATAGATGCGCTCGCGCTTGACGTCATAGGTCTGCAGTGCAACGGCAATACTGGCGTCACGCGTGCCGGCCCTATGCGTACCTTTGAAATTACGATCTACGGCCGTCGATTCGCTCGCAAGCACATCGAATTCGGCAAGGTCACCGACAAATCCCATCCGCGCGTTCGGCGTCGATTCGACCAAGCGCAAGCGGCGCGAGGCGTGAAATAAATTGTCGTAAGTCGCCGCCACGGTATCGTCCGCGAGATTGAGCGTGTAGTCGACGAGCACAACGCGGTTGTCCGCACGACCGATCGCCATGCGCACCGAGCGGTCGACGTTGGCAAAGGCAATGAGCGATTCGGCGCCACGATCGATGGCGAAAAGATCGACTGGCAAGGACGGCACGGCAGTGACCGCGCCGCCGACAGCCCGCTCGCGCTCGGCAACCAGCTTCAGACGAATGCGCTCACCGTCTAGTCGAAACACGTGCACTTGGAAGCGACCGCTGGCGACGGCCTCAACGCCAATGCGATTGTTCAGAAACGCGGTGGGCAGTGAGAACAATTGACCAAAGGTCGCGAGCAAACTGAGGTTGGCGTCAAAGCGCACATAATCGCCGGGCTTTAGGGCACGTGCTCGCGTTGCGGTCAGCGGCAGGCGATCAGGCGTGTACGTATTGGCCAACGAGCGTGCCTCTGCGCCACTCGCAAATTGCTGCGCGAAGGTCAGCTCGGAGCCGGCGTCGATACGAATGCGCACCGGCAAGCCACCGACGACGTCGCCCGGCTGAATGGCCGTTTCAACGGCGTAGCGATCGACCCGGGTAAAATAGTTGTCGCGGTACGATGGGCCGACGTCGTACGCGTAGCGTGCACCGACCGTGACGGCTTCGAGCAATTCGACGTCAATGGGCGGTGGTGTCAGCGTCAAGTCAATCGAATCGAAGGCCGCATCGATGCCGCCCACCTGCAGCCGCTCCGCCTGCTGGCGCGCGGCGCAGTCAACCGCCGGCAGATCCAACACCGCGTCGGTGACGACGCACAGCGTGCGGCCAACAGGCACCGGTGCATCCGTCAGCAACGCGTGTTGCGCGAGCGCCGTCGCGGGCAGCAGCACGGCGCTGACGACGAGTAGCCCAAAAAACCGCCTCATGGCGTCAGACTGCCTTGTTCGCGCAGCCAGGCCTGCATCTCGAGCGCATCGGCACTACCCGGATGTTCGCCCAGCCAGCGCTCGACCACACCGAGCGCCGCGTCGGTGTCACCGACATAAGCCCACGCGTAGGCCTCGTTGCGATAGACCGTTTGCTCCTCCGGCGCGAGCGCGTGCGCTTGGGCAAACGTTTCGCTCGCCAATGCTCGATTGCCATCGGCTAGATACTGGTAGGCGAGCTCCGACAGGATGATGGCGTTATCAGGCGCTAGCCCCACGGCCGCCTCGAGCGCCTGCCGGGCGGCCAGCGCGTTGCCGGCGAAGCGTTCGGCCTGAGCGAGCAGGACATAATCGTCGGCGTATTTTTCGCCGCGATTCAGCACTTCACGTACTGCCGGAACGTCTTCGCGCATCAGATGCACGCGGGCCAAGAGGTCGCGCGATTGTAGATCGGACGGAACGATGTCGAGCGCGCGCTCCAGCGTTACGGCTGCGGCGTCGAGTTCGCCCAAATTTATCTCGGCGAGCGCGCGCATTTTTACGGTGTCGTCGGCGTAACCGGCATCGAGATTTTCAGCGGTTGCGTACTCCTCAATGGCTCGCGCAGGTTCGCTCGTCAATAGCGCACCGGCCAGTAAAAAATGGGCGTAGGCATTGTCCGGCTGCAGCGCAACGGCGCGCTCGGCGTCGGCGCGGGCAAGATCGGGCAGGCCAATGATCGTCAGCGCACTCGCGCGGCCGGTCAGCGACGTGAAGTGATCGGGCTCGTCGCGCAGCACCTCGGTGTACGTTTCGATGGCTTGCTCGAAGTCACCCTGTTGCGCGAGCCAAAAGCCGATCCACTGCTGCGCATCGGGATCGGGACTGACGCTGTTCGACTGACGCATCGCGTCGATCGCACTATCGATGTCGTCGAGACCGGCGTACGCGAACGCTTTGCCGTACTGCGATAGCGCCGGCATGCGGTTGCGCTCGATCAAAAGATCGGCAACTGCCGCCGCCTCACCAAAGCGCTCGAGCGCCAGCAAATGCCACATCAATTGGCTGCGCGCCTGCAGGTCGTATGGGTGATCGGCCAGATAGCTGGAGAGCTGCGCGGCGCCGTCTTCGAACTCACCGCGCGATCCAGCCAGCATGGCGCTGACGAGCTGCCGGCGCGACAGCTCTGGCGGCAAGCGATCGACTTCTTGCGCAATCTCATCGAGAAACACCTCGAGCTCGGCCGTCATTGGCGGCGCCACGAAGCTAAAGCCGTCCACATCGGCGATCGCTTCTGTCGACGCGGCATCGTTTGTCGCGAGCAGCAAACCCGCGCGCGCCGCGCGCGCCTCGTGATGGTTAGGATCGGCGTCCAGTGCTGCGTTGAACGCATCAATGGCTGCCGCTTCCTCGTCGCGCCAGAGGTGCAGCATGCCCTGTTGATACAGGGCCGGACCGTAGCCGGGCGCCTCGTCGAGCGCCGTCGTGACGTACCGCTCGAGATTCCCGAGCGCCGCCCGCTCCCAGTCGGCGTTGTAGTCGTCGTTCGCGTACATCCGGCGGATTTCGGTCATGACTCCGTCTGCGCTGGCGATCGAATCGGTTGCCGCCGCAATCTCTGCCTGCCGCTCGAAGTAATTCCAGATGAAGGTTCCGCCACCGATGAGCACGCTGGCGAGCACGAGTGTGCCGGTCGCCACGAGCGAGGAGTACACCGGGCGGCGGCGCGCGCGGCGCCAGGCGCGCTCCACCGTGGAAATGGCCTTTGCCTGCACCGGCTCGTCATCGACGAATCGCTGCAGATCGTCGGCGAGTTCTGCCGCATCCTGGTAACGATCCTCACGATCTCGCTCCATGGCTTTTTGAGCGACGACCACGAGGTCATCGTTGCCGGTGAGCGTTGGCGGGTTCGAAATTGCGACGCGTTTGACGATCTCGTGAACAATCTCGCCGCTGTGCGGCGGTTCGCCAGCGACCAACGCATACAGGGTTGCGCCGAGCCCGTAGACATCGGTGCGATAGTCCGCTTCTTTACCCTGCGCCTGTTCGGGCGCCATGAACGACGGTGTGCCGAGCAGCGCACCGCTTTGAGTCATACCGCTCGCTTCCTCGCGCATCCGCGCCAAGCCGAAGTCGGTCACAAACACCCGGCCGCGATCGTCGACCAGCAAATTGGACGGCTTCAGATCGCGGTGGACGATGCCTTGCTCGTGCGCGTAGTGCACCGCACGTGCCGCATCGCGAACAATCGCGGCGGCCGCGCTACGTTCGAGCGGTTCCGTACCGCTCGGCGGCTTACCGTTGACGAGCTCCATCGCGAGGTACGGGCGCCCCTCGTGCACACCGACTTCAAAAACTTGCGTGATGTTCGGGTGCGCCAGCTTGGCAAGCAGCTTGGCCTCTTGCATGAAACGGCGCACGAGCTGCGAATCGCGAACCTTGACCAGTTTTATCGCCACCCAGCGCGACAGCTGCGCATCCCAGCCGCGCCAGACGACACCCATGCCGCCAGCACCGATTTCGTCGACCAACACGTAGCGACCGAGACGCCGATCGATGTTCTGCGACACCGCCTCGACTTCGGCCGGAGCGTCGCCGCCAGCAACGGTTGCGAGCGCGGACTGAAATTCGGCGGCGGTCGCCAGCGTATCCAGTTGCGACGGCGACAGCGCACCGTTATCGACGAGCCGTGCGCCGAGCTCGCCCGGTCCGCAAGTCTCGAGCGCAGCAGCTATCGCTGTGCTGCTCACCAACCCCGACAGGGTTAGCTGCTCAGCCAGTAGCTGATTGGTGAGTTCCGCCTGTCCGCGGCGGAGATTGTCGACGAGCTTGGCGGCCATTTTTTCGCTCCATGGTAGCAGAGCGCAGCGCAGCCGCCAGACGTGTTCATCCTGGCGAAGACGATCTGGCGGTGCGTATCAGCAAGCGCCGATCCTCGGGTTCACGTTGCGTTTCGGCGTTGCGAAGGGCCAAGTAACGCGCTAGCTCTGGCTGACGATTCACGTCGAGGTAAAAACGCGCCATTTCGCGCGCATGGGTAAAGTCGCCGTGTTCGATCCAGTGCCGAAAATCGCGATCGAGCGAGCGTGCCTCGCTCGACGAGCACGACGGTCGACAAGTCTTGCGCTCCACGATCAACCGGCGAACGCGTAAGGCCAGTGAATCGGTGGTCGTCGGCAACACCGCGCTTGCCGCATCGACATCGCCCGCTGCGAGCAGAAGGTCGAACAACGCCGCGCGCACCTGAGTTGCCTCGGCACGTTCTAGCGATGCACGCAAGTAGGTCTCGGCGGCGTTAATATCGCCGGCCGCGGCGGCGTGATCGCCGGCGACGCGTAGCACCCACGCCTGCAACGCGGGATCGAAGCCATTGATCCCAAAGGCGTCGATCCAACCGTCGAGCGCCGCGCGGTAGCGGACCCCGTCGGCAGCACCGATGCTGGCCGCCGCCATGCAGGTCAGCTGCAGCAGTCCTGCCGTGTCGACCAAACGTCGGCAGGCATCGGTCGAGGCCGCGTTGTCGCCGCGCACCAGATGCAGCGACGCCAGCAGCAGCCACGCTTGATTGTTGTTCGGCTGCTGAGCGGCCGCACGACGCGCAAATTCCAGCGCATCGTCAAAGCGATGTAACGCTTGCGCGATAAAGGCCGCCTCTATCAACAGCGCAGGCGCCGCGCGATCGCTAACAGCATCCACCCGCAGCGACTGCCAGCGCCGCTCGAGAGGACGATCGTTACCGCTGGCCTGGTAATCAGCCATCAGCGCCGGCACCGGTGTACTGCTCTCAGCGCTGCTTTCGCCGGCATGCTCATGATGGACGTGAGCGGCGACTGATTCAGTCATGAGCGCGATGAACAGCACGGTGAACGACGATCGAATGACCGACAGTGGGATGCGTTTCATGAAACTCTCCAATTTGGGAAGAAGGTCGCCCAGGTGCAACCTGGGCGACCAGGGACTTACTCGTCGAACAAATCGGCAAACTCGTCGTCGTCTGCGTCCTGTTCGAAATCGATGGCGTTGACGAGCGTGGGAATGTCGTCGGCGTCATCGGTGAAGCCATCGCGCGTGAACGTCAGCATTGAACGACGTTCCGGATCGACGGTGACCCGAAACGTTGTCCCAGCCAATTGGCCCGCGCTGTCGGTCAGGACGATGCTGATCTCAGCATCGCCAATGCTATCTGCCGTCGGCGTGACCACCAGCGAGCGCGCGGTGCCCGAGCCGAATGTCTCGATGGCGTCGGACGCGATCAAGGACTCGTTGTCGGACATCGCGTCGATCGCAAGGCCGGCAACGTCGTCGTCAGTGACCGCGAAGGCGATGGGGCTGGATGCGTTGTTCGCGTCGATCGTGACGTCGGCAATACCCGATACCGTTGGCACCTGATCGACCGGTGCACCGCCGCTGCTGCCGCCACCGCAGGCCGCCAACAGCAGCGTGGCACCTGCTACTACCGTGATTCGCATAAACATGATGCAGTTCCTCCGCGATTAATCCGTCGGTTGCGGCAGCGGCGCACCGACCGGCGAACCGGGGTACGGCGTTAGCAAGTACGGAAAGTGGTTATCGAGCTCGGTCGCCGCTAACGGAGCACCGTCGGTGAACGCGACATTGCCGA
The DNA here is from genome assembly GCA_038534295.1 of Pseudomonadota bacterium. Taxonomy (GTDB): domain Bacteria; phylum Pseudomonadota; class Gammaproteobacteria; order Steroidobacterales; family Woeseiaceae; genus JBCAXA01. The sequence goes on along the minus strand of JBCAXA010000003.1, from coordinate 336,749 downwards.
CGACGGCATCGTCCGGCGAACAAATACCGAGGTTGACGCCCGCACCGTTGTCGCCGAGCGGCAGGTCGTGGCAGAGCACACCCATGACGACGCGCAGCGCGATGTCGACGCTGTCGTCACCCGGTCGACGGCCGTTCGGAAAACCGGCGAGATCGCCAGCGGCAACCCCGAGCGGGTGCTGTGCTTCGCGAGCGGTCGGTGCGATCGCCGTGTTCAGACGCAGCATTTCACCAGCAACGACGTTGGCCGGCTGATTGAGGCCCGGGAAGCCGGTCAAAAACGCAGTGACCAAGTCGTTACGGGGGAAGTTCGTCGGCGCGAGCGTTGCAAACGGTGTGAATCCAGGAATAGCCTGCGCGAGGGTCTGGTTGACCGGTTGGCGGAACAGCGCGTCGAGAATCGTGGGCAGCGCGGGGTTGGTTATGAAGGTCAGAAATTGACCGTCGTCTTTCGGCTCACTGCTGTTGAAACGATCCTTGCGGTCGTAGCCGATGACCAGCTCATTAACCAGCGGTGCCGACAAGCGCGAGACCTGCACCCAACGACCGCCGCTGATTTCCGGTTTCTGGAACGTCGGACGCGGGTTGAGGATGTTGATCTGCTTGAGACTCGATGTCGTCCACGCGCCGATGACCGGCTCGTCACCGCTCGTCAGACAGTCCTCATGCACCTCGATCGCAATCGACGTGACGTTATTGCGCGCAAGAATGTTGCGCTCCGGATCCTGAGTGATGCCGCCCGGAAACCCATCCGCGTCGCCAGCGCCAGGAGCGCTGTCACCTTCGATCGGCACGAAATTGACGAGGTCGAAGACTTCGCCGAGTGACAGTTTGAAGGCCTCGTTTCGCTGACCTACGAAGACGCGACCGGGAACCGAACAGGTCGGCAGATGGATATCGTGGATGAAGCTCTCGGCGTAGGTCGTGTAGTTGCCGGGTCCGCCAAACGTTTTGGTGCCGGCATAGTCGAACGGCTTGGCAAACGTACGCTCGCCGACGGCGTCCGTCGCCTGTTGTCGCAGCCCGCGACGTCGATCGCCCGACACGACATCGACCGTATAGGTTTCGAGGTGCGTTAGACCGGTTTGATCCTCGGCGCTCAGCACGCCGATGTTGCGAAGTACGCTAGTGATCGGCGTACCGTCGACATCCAGCTTCACGAAGCCGCCTGCCGGCAAGTCGTCGTTGAACTGAAACTGAAAAGTCAGGTCTTCGCGACTGTCGCCGTCGTTATCGATGTGAATTTCATAGAGCGCTTGTGAATCAAGCGGAAAGTAGTTTGGACCGCCGTACGCCGCCTGAACCGGCAGGTAGTTGGCGATCATCGTGACGTAGTCTTCGCGGCCAGGCTCGTAGCTTTTGAACAAATAGAAGTCCGTGCCGTCCGACTGCGGATACTTGGTAATAAACGGTGCTTCGCGATGGCTCGATGCCAGCGCGGTACCGCAGACCAACGCACCGATGGCAGCAGCGGTGCAAATACGTGCGAGTTGCATGGGATGTCTCCTTGAAGATCAATGAATGTGTTGTTGCATCCCGTTTACGCACGCGTTGGCCTTCCGGATTCAAAAAATTGGACGAAACACCGCAAATATTTTCGGAAAATTTTTTTTCTCAAAATGTGCATCCAAACTCGCGTCTGAGCCGTATAAACATCGAGTAACGCGCAAGAACGCACAGCGACTTTGCTATATTCGCGGCATGCCTTCGGAGCTGCCCGCGAATAGCATTCAACTGAACGACGCTGTGGAGACGCGTTGTCGAGCGTGGCTTGGTGCTATCGCTCGCGGTGACGAGGCGGCGCTCACGGCGCTGTACCGCGCAACGGTCGATCGGACATTCGCGGTTGCCGTAAGCATTGTCTCCGACAGGTCATTGGCCGAAGACGTCACGGCTGAGGTGTATCACGGCGTGTGGCAGAAAGCGGCGACCTTCGACCCCTCTAAAGGCCGAGCGCTTACGTGGATACTGACAATGAGTAGAAATCGCGCCATCGACACGCTTCGACAGCGGGCGGTGCGAGCGCGGACGGTCGAGAACGCTGCCGCGAGCGCGACCGATGACTCGAGCGACGGTCCGGAAGACCTGCTGGACGCTCTCGAGAGCGGCCATCGAGTCCAGCGCGCGCTGGCGTCATTGTCCGACGATGAGCGCCAGCTGGTTGCGCTGGCTTTTTTTCGCGACTACAGCCACGCCGAAATCGCCTCGCATACCGGTCAACCGCTCGGCACCGTCAAGTCGAGAATTCGACGTGCGCTGCAGGCCATGGGGCGGGAACTCGAAACGGAGCAGACGGCCTGACATGGCCCACGAAGACGACAAGAACATCGACCGCTCGTTGACCGATGCGATGCTCGACGCGATTGAGCCCGTGTCGCTCGACGCGGCGACTCGCGAGCGCATCGAACAGAAGATGCTTGCGCGCGTTCGCGCGTCACAGCCAGGCCTGACGACGGTGCGCGGCGCCGAGCCCGCGGATTGGTTTGAGCCGGTTCCGGGGAATCGTATTCGCGTGTTGCGGCAAGACGATGACACGATGTCGATGATCGTCCGTCTCGAACCCGGCACGGTGTTCCCCGCACATTCGCACCCTGCCGATGAGGAAACGTACGTCATCGAGGGCGAGACGTGGTTCGGCGATATTCATCTCGTCGCCGGCGACTATCATCTCGCGCCGAAAGGCACCGAACACGGCGAGGTCCGCACCGAGACCGGTTGCGTTTTGTTGATTCGCAAAGCGAGCGAATAGGCAATAGTGAATCTTTGCTCAGTCACTGCTCGCTGGTGGCGACTTGTTGTTGAACTCCCGCGCGAACAGGGCCCAGCTGGCGAGAAATATCGCGGCGACCATCGGCCCGAGAACAAAGCCCGACAAGCCGAACAGTGACAGGCCGCCCAGCGTCGTCAGCAACACCAAATAGTCGGGCATCTTGGTGTCGCGGCCCACCAAATACGGCCGCAACAGGTTGTCGATGAAGCTGATCACGATAAAGCCGAACAAGAACAGCGAAACGGCGCGGACCCAGTCACCGTTGACGGCGAACATGATGGCCGCCGGCAGCCAGATCAGGAACGCACCAATGATCGGCAGCATCGCAAGCAGCGCCATGACAACGCCCCACAGCACCGCTGCCTGGATGCCAAGCACGGCAAAGGCGATACCGCCCAAGGTGCCCTGAACAATCGCGACGACGAACGTACCTTTCACGGTGGCGCGCAAGACTTCGGCGATCTTGTCGATGAGAAACGCTTCACGCTCATCGCCCAACGGCAGGACGTTGAGAATGGATCGCACGATGACCTCGCCGTCGCGCAGCAAAAAAAACAGCAAATACAGCATGACCAACAACAGCACCGCCGTTGTCACGGCGTTCTGACCGATCCGGATCAACTGCCCGCCGATGAATTGGCTGATCGTCACGGCCGCATCGCGAAAACCGGCGCGTAACTCCGCAAAATCGACGCCGACGCTTGCGGCAAACTCGCGCAGCGTGGGCAATTGCTGCTCAACCCAAACGAGCGCCTTGCCGGGATCGAACTCACGCTGCTGAATATCGGCGAGTATCGAGGTGCCTTCGTCGACGACCGCAGCGCCGACGAGAAACGTCGGGATGATGACAAACAGCAGAATAATGATCAGCGTTAGAAACGCGGCCAGCGTCTTTCGCCCGCGCAGCAGGCGGCGTAGCGCGAAATTCGGCGCGCGAAACAGCAGCGCGAAGATGCTCGCCCACAGAATCGGCTCGACGAAATACTGCAGTAAGCCGAGCAGCGCAATCGAAATCAGTACCAGAAATACGATGAACGACGTGCTTTCGATCTTCTGCTGAGATGGCATCGTCATTGGTGTACCGATCGGTGCTTGAGCGCTGGTGCTGTGTCGTGCGCGACAACGACACAGCGTCACGCTATCGCAGTTGGCCCCAGCAACGCCAGCGCAATGCGTTCTGCGCCCCCAGTAGCGCGATCAGTTGGCGCTGATATCGAAGCTCGCGAACATGGCCTCACCGTCATACTTCATCGACGGGCAAGGTAGTGCACGGTCGCCGTCCAGCGTTGCGCAAATGACCTCGGTCAACAACACGTCTTTGTCCTGACACGCACCGAGCGGGCCGCGACCCCCGTCCATGGGTGCATCCCCTGAGAAGCCGCCGTTGGTAGCGGATTTGAGGACAACGGTATTGAAGCTTGGCTCACCGTTGAGCTCGTAAGTCAGCGAGACACGTAAGCCCTCGGGCGTGTCGAGCCGGTAGCGCACGAGTGGGTTACAGCGCTCGGCGTCCGGGCCTGGATCGTCGGTGAATTCGATGAAGAGCTCGGTGCTTGTAAGCGGCGGCGCGGGCGCTCGATCGGATCCGTCCGGGCCATCGGACTGACCGCAGCCTGCGGCGAGTCCCATCGTAAACAGCGCCAGCAGCCCGAATTTTCCAAATTGTTCGCCCATTGGTTAACGCTCGTCGCTGCCGCGATACGCTACGCCACAGCGGCACGCTGGGTGTCGAGGAATCGCCAGATTTCCGATATCACCACCGAGCCTTCGCCGACCGCGGACGCGACACGCTTGACCGATCCGGCGCGGACGTCGCCGACGGCATAGAGGCCCGGGCATGACGTTGCGAATGGCGACGATCGATCGACCGCCTTTCCGGTGAGCACAAAACCTTTGTCATCGAGGTCGGCGAGATCGGACAACCATTGCGTGTTAGGAGCCGCTCCGACCATCACGAACACGGCGCCCGACTCGATCCGCTCTGTTGTGCCGCTCGCCTTGTGGACAATGTCGACGGCTTCGAGACTGCCGTCGCCATGCAAGGTGTCGACCTCCGTCTCAAAGTGCACGGTGATGCGAGGGTCGGCCGCCAAGCGACTCGACAAATAATCCGACATCGATGCGGCCAGCGATTTGCCGCGAACCAGCACATGAACCTGATTTGCCGAACGGCTGAGGTACATAGCGGCTTGCCCAGCCGAGTTGCCGCCGCCGATGACGATTGCTTCGGTGTTGCGGCAGTAGCGCGCTTCGGTCTCCGTCGCGGCGTAGTAGACACCGGCGCCTTCGAACTCTTCGAGCCGCTCCCACGGCAGCCGTCGGTACTGCACGCCGGTGGCCACTAGCACCGCTCGCGCGCAAACGACGATGCCGTCATCGAGGGTTGCACAAAACAACCCATCTGCATCCCTGGATAACGAAACGACGCGACGCGGCATCGCGAATTTGGTGCCGAATTTCATCGCCTGGACTTCGCCACGCCAGATGAGATCGGCACCGGAGATCCCGGTCGGAAATCCCATGTAGTTTTCGATCCGCGATGACGTCCCGGCCTGGCCGCCGACCGCCAGCTCTTCCACCACGAGCGCACTGACGCCTTCGGCGCCTGCGTAAACGGCGGCCGCGACGCCGGACGGACCACCGCCAACGATCAACAGATCCACTTCGGTACGGCACGACAAGGTCGAATCGAGGCCGAGCAGGCTCGCTACTCGCGCAGGGGTCGGGTCTTCCACAACTGCTGGCGTGCGACCGAAAATAACCGCGGACTGCCCGGCCTTTAACCCGCACGCAGTCGCGACCCGTTGCGCAGCCGGCGTCCCATGCTCGACCAGACGGACCGGCAACTTGTTGCGGTTCGCGAATGTAGCGACACGCCGCACAACAGGATCGACGTCGTGGCCGAGCAAGGTCAGCGTCGCGTCGTTTTCCTCGATCTGGCGACGTCGGCGCGCAGCAAATACCGTGATGATGATGTCGCTCATTTCGGGGATGCGCGCCATTAGCTCGAGCATCTTTAGCCGCGGCACTTCAAGCGTGCGCGTCGGCTGCTCCGCACGCAGCGGCATGATTACAGTGCCGCCGTTGAGGAACGAAATTTCGCCACAGAACTGAGTGGGGCCGAGCGAACTCGGGAGATAGCGCTCGCGAGTGTAGGGATCGATCAACGCGATTTCGCCGTCGAGCACATAAACGAATCGGTCGGTCGGATCGCCGACGTCAAAGACCATATCACCCGCCTCGTACCGCACCTCTTTGCCGGCCGCGCGAATTTCCTCGACGTGAGCGTCGTGCAGCGGCGTACGCTGCATTTGCCGAAGATCGGCAGCGATAGATTCCATGTGTGCGTTCCGATATTGGCCCGCTTCCCAAAAGATGAGGGAAACCGGCGAGCGCTGAGTGGCGAATCAGGATGCTTGCAACATCGGCGGCGCCCGTCAACGGCCCCGAATCCCGTCGGCGATTGACCAAGTCGGCCGCGCCGCGTTGATCCGACAAAACCTAGACACTAATCTTAGCCGTGAAACGACGCACATCCGCAACAAGACGTCGTCCGCCGCACGGCAATGAGGGAGGAACGCCCATGCGCCGCACCGCCGCTCGAGTATTGCGCTCGCTCTTGACCATTACCTTTGGGGTCGCTGCCACTACCGCGACCGCACAGGAAGACGCCATCTTGGTGCTCGATGCCTCTGGCTCCATGTGGGGCCAGATCGACGGCGAGGCCAAGATCGTCACGGCCCGCCGCGTCATTGGCGATCTGGTGACCGAGATGCCCGGCGACCGCGCGCTGGGGCTGGTCGCCTACGGCCACAATCGCGAGAGTGACTGCACCGACATCGAAGTCGTTGCGCCACTGGGAACTGACCGTAAGGCGCTCAAAAATGCGGTCGATGGGCTGAAACCGAAAGGCAAAACCCCGCTGAGTGCGGCGGTGCAGTTTGCCGCCAACGAACTCAAGTACACCGAGAACAAAGCGACGGTCATTTTGGTCAGCGACGGCATCGAGAACTGCGATCTCGACCCGTGCAAAGTCGGCGCGTCGCTCGAAAACCTCGGCGTCGATTTTACCGCGCACGTCATTGGATTCGACATCGGCGAGACTCAGGACGCGGTGCAGCTGCGCTGCCTCGCCGAAAACACCGGCGGCCGGTACATCGGCGCCGACAATGCCGGCGAGTTGGCGCGGGCCTTGGTTGACACGGTCGCCAAAAATCCGCCCCCGGAATCTCTGCAGACCACGGCGCTGCGTCTGCGGGCAACCGAGAATGCCGGGGGACCGTTGATCGAGTCCGGGCTGACCTGGCGCGTGCAGCAATCGGCTGGCGGCGACGTCGTCTTCGACGCGACCGATGCCGGTGAAACCGAGGCTGAGCTTGCCCCCGGCACCTACGACGTTTTCGTCAATCGACCGAGCGATCAGCTCAGCGGCCAACTGGAGCGTATTACCGTGCGTCGCGGCACCGAAAAAACGGTGACGATCCCGCTGGCGATGAGCTTTGAGGCAACGCTCGACGTTAGGGTCGACGGCGACGCGCCGGTGAGCTCAGAATTCACCGTTTATTGGACCGGGCCCGATCGACGCAGCGATTACATCACGCTGACCACGCCGGACGCGCCCGACAACAGCTACACCAATTACGCGTATACCCAGCGAGGCAGCCCGCTGACGCTGCGGCTGCCGGTCGAACCCGGTGATTACGAAGTTCGCTACGTGTTGGCGCAGCCACCAACCGTTTTGGCGCGGGCGCCGGTTCGCGCGGTCGAGGTGGAAGCGGAATTGACTGCCGCCGAAACAGTCGCCGCTGGCAGCAACTTCGCTATCGAATGGCGCGGCCCCGGCTATTCCGACGACTGGATCACCATCGTCAAGCCCGATGCCGACGACCGCAGCTATACGAGCTACGCCTACACGAATCGCGGCAGCCCCGTGTCGGTAACCGCGCCGCTCGAAGCCGGCGAGTATGAACTGCGGTACCTGCAAGCAGGTCGCAAAATCATTGCGCGCCGGCCGATCACGGTAGAAGCGGTGCTGGCGTCGGTGTCCGGACCCGCAACGGCGGTTGCTGGCACGTATCCGGATATCGTTTGGACGGGTCCTGCGTTGGGCGGCGACTGGATTACGATCGTCAAGCCCGACGCGGCCGACCGACGCTACACGAGTTACGCCTACACGAATCGCGGCAGCCCGGTGTCGTTACGAATGCCGCTCGAAGCCGGCGACTACGAGCTGCGCTACGTGCAGTCGGGTCGCAAAGTCATCGCGCGCCAGCCGGTTTCGATCACGGCAGCGACAGCCGCACTCGATGCGCCGAGCCAACCGACGGTCGGCAGCACGGTGTCGGTAGCTTGGACCGGACCCGGCGCCAAGAATGACTTTGTGGCGATCGCCAAACTGGATCACGCCGAAAATCGGTACATCAATTACGCGTACGCGCGCAACGGCTCGCCGGCCGAGCTCAAGATGCCGGTAGAACCTGGCGACTACGAGTATCGCTACACGCTCGACGGGCGCAAAGTCATTGCGCGCGTGCCGGTTACGGTGATCGACGTCGAAGCGACCGTCAGCGCACCGCTGCAAGTGCAGGCCAATGCGAACTTCGAGGTGACTTGGACAGGCCCAGCAAACTACCGCGACTACGTCACGATCGCCGAGCGCGATGCGAGGCCAAACCGGTACTTGTCGTACAAGTACACCCGCAACGGCTCCCCGGCAACGCTGAAGGCACCTGCCGAAGGCGGCGATTTCGAGATTCGCTACGTGCTGGACGGCACGCGTGTCGTTGCAACACAACCGATCGTGGTCTCAGCCCCGGGCGACAACTAACGGCTAGCCGGCGGGTCAGCAGCACTTCGCTGCCCGATTTCCGGCGGCGACGGTTTGAGCGTCTGCTATAAAGATCGCATGCTGTTTACCCGCCCCAGTGACGATCAACTGTACGCGGCGCTCATCGCCCGCGACGACGCCTACGAGGGCCAGGCGTGGGTCGGCGTCACCAGCACCGGTATTTTCTGTCGACTGACCTGTCCGGCGCGCAAGCCAAAGCGCGAAAACACCCGGTTTTTCGATTCGCCGGCCGCCTGCATCGAGGCCGGCTTTCGGCCATGCCGCCGGTGTAAGCCGCTGTCTGCCGCCGGTGCCGTCGAACCGTCGGTCAGCACACTCGTCGAACGCTTGCTGGCCGAGCCCGACAGGCGTTGGTGTGAAAAGGACTTGGTCGACCTCGGCTTCGACCCATCGACGGTCCGCCGAGCGTTTCGCCGTCAGTTCGGCACAACGTTTCTCGAGTTTGCCCGCAGCCTTCGCCTAACGCGTGCCGGTGCGAGCCTCGCCAACGGAGGGCGTGTCATCGACGCACAGGTGACGGCCGGGTTTGAGTCTGCCAGTGGGTTTCGCGAGGCGTTTGCTAAGAAACTCGGCGTGGCGCCCGGTCAATTAGTGAGCGACGCGCACCTGCGTGCCGACTTTATCGACACCCCGCTGGGCCCGATGTTGGCGGTTGCCAACGCGCAAGGCCTCGCACTGCTGGAGTTCTTTGACCGACCTCAGTTACCGACCGAGCTGGCGCGTCTGAAACGCGATGTTAAGGGTGCAATTGGCGTCGGTCGCTTCGCAGCCACTGAGTCAATCGCCGCTGAGTTAGCCACCTACTTCGACGGCGAAGGATGCCGTTTTGCAACGCCACTTACACGCGGCGGTACGCCATTCTCGCGCGCTGTTTGGGACGTCCTAATGACCATTCCCGCGGGCGAGACGCGCAGCTACAGGCAGATCGCCGAAGCGATCGAGCAGCCGAACGCTACGCGCGCTGTCGCCCGCGCAAATGGCGCCAACACCTTGGCGATCGTCATACCGTGTCATCGCGTGATCGGTGCCGACGGCTCGTTGACCGGTTACGGCGGTGGGACGTGGCGCAAGCAATGGCTGATCGATCACGAACGGCGGCATTTCACCGCCGCCCAGTCCGGAGACGTAGCGGCATAGTCTTTAGCCCCCGCTCGACGCAAGGCTGCTCGACGTCGAGTAACGAGTCTCAAAGCGCGGTCGCGTCGGGCGTTGCGGCCGACGACAGCCGGGCGCGTCGGATGTCATCGCGCATGGCCGCTACCAACAGGGAAGCGCCGTCGTTCGATAGATGGTCGTCGTCGTAGTAAAGGACCGAGCCTTGACGCACCGAGGCGCAGCCAGCCGGGGCCTCTCTACAGAAAACGGGATAGGGATCGATCACGTTGACCGATGCTCGCTCGGCCATCGCTGCTAGCATCTCGCTGATCGTGGCGTGTCGCTGTTCGTAAACCTCGTTGGGCAGCGCGGCCAGCTCAGGTCGTGTTGAATCCAGCCAGCGCTGTTTGGCCAACTGGGTTGGAACATCCCACGCGTGCTCGGGAATTGGGCCTACGATAATCGTGCGAATACCGCGTACCTCCAAATCCACGATGGCTGCCTCGTAGGCGCGCAGTATCGCCAACCGGCGCTGCTCGGCGTCGGCGTCGAACCCAAGGCCAAGCACCGAATAGCGCACGCGCGGGCGAGCCTCGATACCGCCAACGCCATTCTCGTAGCGCTCGTCACCGTAGAGGTAGTGCGACCACTGCGACAAGACAATCGCATGAGTGATACCGCGAGCATCCAAGTCAGAGAGCACATTTTGCCGAAAACGCTGACAGCGACGATTGTCACTGGCGACAAAATCTTGGGCGAGCGGGCACCCGTTCTTCGTGTATTGAACGAAGCTGATGCCTTGCTGGGCGAACAGATCGGCGAGCGCTGCGACTACAGTCGAGGCATGACTGTCACCGATGAGGGCGAATTTCGGCGTGACGTCGGCGCCCCATACGCACCCGCCGAGGTCGGTGTCTTTTCTGTACTGGTTGCAACCGCCGTCGTCGCGCTGTTTGAAATGCGCGCGCCGAATACTGCCAAGCTCAGCGATTTCGGGAGCGAGGCGCGAACTCCAGCCGGCCGTAACGTGGCCAGTGATGCCGACAGCCATCAACGCCGAGCACGCAACCCCGGCAAAGGTAAAAATGACCGGTCGAGAAATCAGCCGTTTGTTGCGGAACGGTACCTCAACGAAACGCCAGCTTAGGTACGCCAGCGCGAGACTCAAGACGCATAGCGCGGCCATCGCTGTAAGATCTGGCTCAGCCAGGCTGCGATGGCGAAACAGCGCGAAAATCGGCACATGCCAAAGATAGGCGCTGTAGCTGACCAGCCCGATTCCCACCGGAATTTTGCTGGCAAGAAGGCGATGACCGACGGTCCCCGGTCGCGCATACAAAATCACCAACACGGTGCCGACCGTCGGCACGAGCGCCAAAGCACCGGGCCAGCGCGTGTGCTCGTCGAACACAAACACAGCGCAGAGAATCAGCGCGAGCCCGCCGGCGGCGGCCAGCTCGGCGAGCCACCGCGGTGCAGCGGCGAACGCCCGCCGCCCTAAATAGAGTGCCGCCATCACGCCAATTAGCAGCTGCCATGCGCGCGTCGGCAGCCAATAGAACGCAAAGTCCGGGTGCTCGACCGATGCCCAGCTCGCCAACCCGAAACTACCCACGAACAGAACCGTAAGCAGTATCACGACGCGGCGCTTGCCAAGCGGCCAGGCAAGCATCAGCAGCAGTGGAAAAAGGATGTAGTACTGCTCCTCGACCGCAAGGCTCCACGTGTGCAGCAGCGGTTTGAGCTCTGCTGCGGTATCGAAATAGCCGCTTTCGAACCAGAACAGGATGTTCGACGAGAACGTCGCCGCAGCGACGATGCTCTGCATAAAGTCCCGCATGTCGGCGGGCATCAGCCAGAACCAGGCGAACGGCAGCGTGGCGATGATGACCAGAACCAGCGCCGGCAGAATGCGCCGTGCCCGGCGCTCGTAGAAGTGGATGAGGCTAAACCGATCCTCAGCAAGTTCGCCGGCGATGATACTCGTGATCAGATAGCCACTGATGACGAAAAAGACATCAACGCCGACAAAGCCGCCGCTGAACTGCACAAAACCGGCATGAAAAAGAATGACCGGTATAACTGCCAGCGCCCGGAGGCCATCCACTTCCGGGCGATACGAAATCGACATGACACCACCGTCGTTCTACGTTCTTCTGTTTCCCGTCTTGCAACAACACGTGCAGCTCGACTGCAATGCCTTGCGCACGATGCGGCACTTCACTGCTGCGGTTGACGGAAAAACAGCCGGCCACGGTCAGGTTTGCCTGGACTGACGCCGTCAACTGCATTCAGGACGGTCTGGCGTGTTACCCAACCAAGCTTCACCGGTTGGGTTTCGCTAGAGCCATCCGGGCTCGTTACGATCGCTGCCAGCGCGCGGCGGGGTCGAAGATTCGTTGCATACGCGCTCGGTTCGCGCGACCGGCGGGGCAAAGTTTGTCAGGCGATTTTTTCATTCATGTTATATGAATTTGCCGGTCGCAGCGGCAGTTCGCTGCCCGGTTTGCGGTCCTGCTCCACCAGCCACAGCGGTACTATTCGTCGCCTACTCACGGCGTAGCGCCGTCAACACTTGGTATTGCTGGAGCCTTGACCTATGACCACAACCGCCACGGCTTTTGCCGATTTGCACGTCGCCGGCGAGCCGCTGGTGCTCTACAACGTCTGGGACGCCGGCTCGGCGCAGGCCGTCGCGGCTGCCGGCGCCAAAGCTATCGCAACGGGTAGCGCGTCCGTCGCTGCGGCGCAAGGCTTTGCCGACGGTGAGCGGCTGCCGCTCGACGATCTCGAACGTACTGTACGGCAGATTGCTGTTCACGTAAGCCAGCCGGTGTCGGTCGACCTCGAAGGCGGTTACGGCCGGTCGCCTGAGGTCGTTGCGGCGACGGCTGTCAGACTCGCGTCTGCGGGCGCGGTTGGCTGTAACTTCGAGGACCAAATTGTCGGCGGCGACGGCATTTATTCCATCGACGAGCAGCGCGCTCGGATCAATGCGATTGCCGAGGCCGTTTCCGGCAACGGCCTGGGCATGCACATCAACGCTCGCACCGACCTTTTTCTCAAAGAATCGGACGAGCGAAGGCACGCCGATTTGATTTCGGCGGCCGTCGAACGAGCTGTCGCGTATCGAGAAGCCGGGGCCGGCAGTTTCTTTGTGCCGTGGCTTGCCGACCTCGACTTGATCGCCAACCTGTGTGACCGCGTCGCCCTACCCGTAAATGTCATGATGCGAGACGGCATGCCGGGTATTGCCGAACTTGCCGCCGCTGGTGTCGCTCGCATCAGCTACGGTCCAGGCCCGCATCGCCGCGCGATGGCGCAGCTGACTGCCGACGCGGCCGCGATTTTCGGCGCCGCTTGAAACGACGCTTTTGCCACGGCGGCACCGTAAAATGGCGCGGTGACCACGTCGTTTTCAAAATCCGACGAGCTCGTTGATGCTCTGATCGCCGGTGTTGGTAAGCGACTGGTCGTCGGGCTGCCGCTCGGTATTGGCAAAGCGCTGCACGTCGCCGATGCACTTTATGACAGAGCAGCGGCCGACTCGAGCATTGAACTCACGCTGTTCACCGGCCTGACGCTCGAGCAACCGGCCGTCGGCGATGGAATCGAGGGGCGATTCCTCGCGCCGTTGGCCGAACGGCTTTACGCGGATTGGCCGACGCCGAAATACGCGCGCGCGCTCCGGTCCGGTCAGCTACCCGCCAACGTTCGCGTGCATGAATTCTATTTGCGTCCGGGTGCCTGGCTCGGCTCACCATTCGTGCAGCAAAGCTACACCAGCATCAACTACAGCCAGGTCGTCGGCGCACTGCTCGAACTCGGCGTCAACGTTATTGCACAGTTGGTGGCGGCCGACCCGGCGCGGCCGGAACACTACAGCTTGAGCTCGAACCCGGAGATCACGCTAGACCTGTGGCCTCGCCTACGAGCCGCGCGCGTTAGCGGCCGAGACGTCGCGCTGGTTGGGCAAGTGAATCGACGCATGCCGTACATGGGCGGCGATGCCGAACTGGAACGGTCCAGCTTTGATTTCGTGCTTGACGATTCAGCGCTGGACTTTGAGCCGTTTGGGCTACCGAATCGACCGGTCGGCCCAGCCGACTACGCAACGGCAATGCACGTCGCCAGCCTGGTACGCGACGGTGGCACGCTGCAGGTCGGCATCGGCTCATTGAGCGATGCGTTGGCGCATTGCCTCATCCTCAGGCAACGTGAACCGGCAATTTTCGACGCTGTGCTGAACGAGTTGCCCGGCGGCACGCGGACGGCGCGGCGCCAGCAACTACCGATCGAAACGGGGTCATTTGAGCATGGCCTGTTCGCGTCGACGGAACTCGTCAGTGATGCACTATTCGCGTTGTTCGAGGCGAACATCGTCCGTCGCCCAGCCGATGACCACGATCCTTGCGTGATTCACGGCGGGTTTTTTGTCGGCTCGCCAGCTTTTTATGAAAAGCTACGCAAGCTACCGACTGACCGGCGCGCGCTGATCAATATGACGCGCATCTCGGCCGTCAACACCTTGTACGGGGACGAGCAGCGCAAACGAGCGCAGCGCCGCAACGCCCGTTTTGTTAATGAAACCATGATGGCAACGTTGCTCGGCGCCGCCGTCTCGGATGGACTCGATGACGGGCGAGTGGTCAGCGGCGTTGGCGGCCAGTTCGATTTCGTGCAGATGGGCCACGAACTCGATGATGCGCACTCGATCTTGATGCTGCGCGCACGCCGCATGCACGGCGGTCGCCCGCAAACGAACATCAAGTGGAACTATGGCCATACGACAGTGCCGCGACACCATCGTGATGTGTTTGCTACCGAGTATGGCTTGGCCGCAACGCGAAACCGCAGCGACGCGCAGACCATCGCCGCAATGCTTGGTATTGCCGATCGGGCGTTTTTGCCGACGCTCACGGCCGCGGCGCAAGACGCACGCAAGCTCGCAGCAAACTTTTCGGCGGTACCGGAGACCAACGACAACACACCGGAACGGATTGCCGAGGTGTTTTCAGACCCAGGCGTGCAGCCGCATTTTCCGACCTATCCGCTGGGGACGGTGTTTACGCCGGTGGAACAACGGCTGATCCCGGCACTCGAATGGCTTAAGCACAAGACGGCCGAGCCGCTGCAGAACCTCGCGGAACTCCTTGGCGCGCTCGTACGTGGCGGTTCTGCGCATGACGATGCGATCGAACGTCTCGGCCTCGACAATGCCGGTACCGCCGACCGAATTACGCGGCGCTTGCTGCGTTTTGCGCTTGACCGTAACGCCTAACGCTAGCGCCTGGCCGCCGGTCGCTGTATACCGCTGTTTGCTAGTTCACAAGTCTTCGTCGGAGAACCAAGAAAATGCGTTCGGTACTGCCCGTGCTCAAGTTGCTGCCCCTATTGGTCGTTGTTGTTGCGTCGCGAACCAGCTTCGCCGATGACTACCGCGACCTGTTTGCAAAAGTCGATCCGTCGGTGGTCGTGCTTTACACCGTCGAGAGGGTCGCGGCGCCGCAGCTGCGCAGTGGCGAAACCTCCGCGCAGGGTCTCGGGTCCGGATTTCTCATCAACGACGAGGGCTACATCATTACTGCAGCTCACGTCGTGCAAACAGCCGACAAAGTCCGCGCAGAGCTGGTCGACGGCACGCAGATCGACGCCAAGATCATCGCATCCAATCCGGTCAAAGATGTCGCGCTATTGAAGCTCGCATCGATGCCGTCCGGCATTAAGCCGGCGAAACTCGGCGATTCCGACAAAGTGCGGGTCGGCGAGGAAATCCTGGTGATCGGCGCTCCGTACGGTCTGTCGCACACGCTGTCGGTTGGCCATATTTCGGCACGCCACACGAACGACGGCAGCGTATTAGGCGAAGTCCAGGCAGAGACTTTCCAGACCGACGCTGCGATCAATCAGGGCAATTCCGGCGGACCGATGTTCAATCGGCGCGGCGAGGTCATCGGCGTCGTCAGCTACATTCGCAGTCGCTCCGGCGGCTCCGAGGGTCTCGGCTTTGCCGTGACGTCGAACGCCGCGTATGAAGCGCTGTTCGAGCAGCGCACCCCGTGGTCGGGCATGAGTGGGGTACTGCTGACTGGCGAACTAGCGGCGGCGCTGAACGTCCCGCAGGAATCTGGCTACCTCGTGCAGCGGGTGGCATCAGACTCTCCGGCTGCGCGACTGGGTTTGCGCCCGAGCCGCATACCGGCTCGAATTGGCCAGCAGGAACTCTTTATTGGCGGTGACATCATCCTGTCGCTCAACAATATCTCGCTCGCGCCCGGCAAAATGCGCGAAATGATGGAAATGAGGAAGACCGCCATGAAAACCGGATCGGTCGCCATACGCGTTCTCCGTGACGGCGAAGTCATCACGCTCGACGCACCCATTCCAGGACGGTGAACGACGGCGGCAAGCCGGTCCGTGCATCGGCCATCGAACAAAACGTCTATAAGGTTTTTCCAAACGATCTGAACGCCGAGTACACGGTGTTCGGTGGCGTGGTGATGGGGTTGTGTGACCGCACCGCACTGATTGTCGCGGAACGCCATGCCGGCTCCAGCGCCGTTACGGCGGCGGTCGACAGTCTGAACTTCCTTGCACCGGCTCGATCGGGCGACACGCTGATCGTCAAATCGGCCGTTAACCGGACCTGGCGAACGTCGATGGAGATCGGCGTGCGGGTCGATGCCGAAAACAGCATGACCGGCGAAAGCCGCCATGTCGTCTCCGCGTATCTGACGTTCGTGGCGCTCGATGATAACGGTGCACCGCAGCCAGTCCCGGCAATCGTCGCAGAGACCACTGCCGAAAAACGTCGCTTCACCGAAGCCGGCGAGCGTCGCGCAATCCGCCTGGCTGCTCGCTGAACCGAACCGCATAAACCTCTAAGTCGTTGAATAATAGTGACTTAATTTTTTAGTTGATACTTAAACTTTATTGATTTAAGCTTCAACTATATTGATTCGCAGAGGTCGCCATGGCGTCCCGACAAAAACTCGAAGCGGCTTCCTGGTTCGCCGTCGTGCATGCCTACGAGGAGTGCAGACGGCGTTATTCGCAAATGATGAAAGCGTTTGGCCTCACCGTGCCGCAGTTTGACGTTATGAGCGCCATTGCTCGGCTGGGCGATGCAGCACAGCCGAAGGTCATCGCCGACGACCTCGTCGTTACCCGCGGCAACATCACCGGTGTTTTACATCGGCTGGAAGAGAATGGGCTTCTCAGAACCCGGAGCAACAAAGAGGACGGCCGATCGTTTATTTGCGAGCTAACGGCCGACGGTATGGCGCTGCTGGAAAAAGCGCGCGCCGCCGGCACGCATTTCATTCGTGAGCAGCTTGCGCCATTTGACGACGCGGCGCTACGCCATACCGAAGAACAGATGAACGCCATGCACGATCACTTGCAAACCATTGACCCCGATCGGATCGTCGCGCGCATTGCCGCGACGGCCTGAGTCGAATCCGGAGGAACGGAACGTGAATGAATCAACACCGATGTCGGCGCCCTCGCGCCGCAGCATATTTCTTGAAACCCGCGCTGCGATCGACGTCGCCCGCATGATCGGTCCGCTGGTCGGCGCACAGTTCAGCCGCAGCGAGGCGCGCGATGACCTGCACGTTATTGTCGTGCCGGGGTTCGGCGCCGACGATCGCTCGACTGCACCGCTACGTCACTACTTGAAAAGCCGTGGCTTTACGGCCGAGGGCTGGGGTTTGGGCCGCAACTTGGCCGGCATCAACCTGCGGCACACGCTGGAAGACCTGTCGCCGTCGTGGGACGTCGACAGACAGCGCGAGCCCTATCGCGGCGAAGCGGGTGTACCGTATTTGTGCGACCGCTTCATCGACCGCGTTCGCGAGCGACACGCCGAACTCGAGCGACCCATCGCGTTGATCGGCTGGAGTCTCGGTGGCTATGTGACTCGCGAAGCCGCGCGGGATTTGCCGGAGATCGTCAATCGCGTAGTCACTTTGGGTTCGCCGATAGTTGGCGGGCCAAAATACACAGCCGCCGCTCAGTTCTTCACGAAACGCGGTATGGACCTCGACTGGATCGAGTCGGAAATTGGCAAACGCGATGCGCGGCCGATCAGTCAGCCAGTGACGGCGATTTACAGCAAAAGCGACGCGATCGTCAGCTGGGAAGCTGCCCTCGACCGCAGCAATGAGTCGGTCAAGCACATTGAGGTCGACGCCGCTCACCTCGGCATGGCGTTCAACCCGACAATCTGGTCGCACGTGCTCGATGCACTCGCACCGCGGGCCGACCGACCCGAGTAGTCGCCGCACTGGACCGACCCCGGCTGCGAAATAACCTGCACCGGAGAAGAAAAAGGACGCGCCTCCGGCGAGCTTTCGCCCCTTGCAGCGATGCAAGGGGCTCATTCCCGAGTTAGTGTTTCGGGCTAACGCAACCTCGTCCGACTCATCGCCCAACGAGCGGTTTAGCACCGCCGAACGGAGCCTGGCCGACATTAAGTTCGGCATCTACCGGATCTCGCAGCGGTTCGAATGCCCGTTTGTGCAGCGGTGCGTGGCTGTGACCTGGTCGCGCAGACTTGCAGCCGTTTATCCGCAGCACGGCTGGCCGCCGTCGCGAATAAATACCAAGTCCCCAGCTTGATCGATTTCCCAATGTCCTTGCGCACGGCGCTTGTGCAGCCTTGATGCCGTTCGCTTGGTGCGAACACCTGCCGTCGACTGTTGCGGCAGATACAGAACACCGAAACCGCCCGGGCCGATTCGTGTCGTTATTCGCATGATTCTCTCCTTGGCGCGCGTCGCCGTCGTTTGAGCCTTGTCATGGAACCAAGCGAAAAAACGTCAGGTAAACGACACCCAAGCTGATTTTTCCTTGGCGCATCGATGCTCGTTGACAGCTGCTCAGAGCATGTGGCGGAATGAATTTAGCCAAAGCCCTTGTCCTACCCATGCCAGCATCCGGCGACAAATCAGCACGGAATGTGACCCGCCTGCTGCGCGACTATGCGCGCGGCGATCGCGCGTCGCTCGACGCCGTCATCCCGCTCGTATACGGAGAACTCAAGTCGCTGGCGCACGCGCAGCTCGGTCGGTCGGGTTTGCGCCAGCACCTGCAGACCACCGTGCTGGTGCACGAAGCGTACGAAAAGCTCTCGCTCGGTGAGACACAAAGCGTCGAAGATCGCCGGCATTTTTTCGCCATCGCGTCGCGCGCGATGCGGCAGATCGTCGTCGATACGTATCGTGCCCAGATGGCCGCGAAGCGCGGCGGCGGCGTTGGCGTCGAGGAGTTATCGACAAACGCGTTGGTTGATCTCGCCGACCCGCAGCGCCTGCTGAAACTGGATCAAGCGCTCGAGCTGCTGACAGAAAACAACGCCGAACTGGCCGAGGTGATCGACCTAGCCTGCTTCGGCGGACTCAGCACGCATGAGATCGCCGCGCTCAAGGCGACGAACGTGCGCACGATACAGCGGCAAGTGCAGCGCGCGCGTGCGTGGATCGGTGAACTGCT
The DNA here is from genome assembly GCA_038534295.1 of Pseudomonadota bacterium. GTDB lineage: Bacteria > Pseudomonadota > Gammaproteobacteria > Steroidobacterales > Woeseiaceae > JBCAXA01. Next base: position 317,542 of record JBCAXA010000003.1, on the reverse strand, counting down.
GGACGACGGCACGTGAACGACAAACGGGACGACGAACGGTCGGCCGCAGAAGATTTTGTCGAACTCGACGCGTTACTCGATGCTGCACTCGATCTCGAGCCGCCTGCTCGGGATGAGTTCGTTAACGCGCTTGCCGCCAGCAAAGCCGAAAAACTTCGTCGCCTGTTGGCCCATGCGGACGCAACAGATGTCGACGCCATTGCCCGCGATGCACAGCGATCGATGGCGGCGGCCAAGACGCCGCCAAGCAGCGCGAACGCCGGCCGCTGGCGACTCAAGCGCGAGTTGGGCTCGGGCGGGATGGGCCAGGTCTGGCTGGGCGTCCGCGACGGCGACGACTATGTGCAGCGCGCGGCGGTCAAGATTCTCTGGTCGCACCGTGCTGACGATGAATTCACCGCACGGTTTTTGCGCGAGCGGCAAATTCTGGCGTCGCTCGAACATCCTGGGCTGGCGCGCTTGCTCGATGGTGGATTGCTCGGTGACGGTCGACCATGGTTTGCGATGGAATACGTCGACGGCACCGATATCGTGTCGTTTGCGAAGACACTGTCGCTGCACGACAAGCTCGAGCTGTTTTTGTCGGTCTGTGCGGCGCTGCAGTTTGCCCATGAACGGCTGATCATCCATCGCGATATCAAACCCGCCAACATTCTGGTGGACGAGTCTGGCCGCGCACGCTTGCTCGACTTCGGTGTTGCAACCATTCTCGGCGCGCTGCCCGATATGAAAACACGCACGGGCGGCAGCCCGTTGACGCTGCAGTACGCGAGTCCCGAACAGGTCAGCGGCGCACCGATGACGGTCGGCAGCGATATCTACCAGCTCGGGATGCTGCTGTACGAGCTCACCACCGGCACCTTGCCGTATCGGCTGGACGATGTCTCGCTGACCGATGCCGTCAAGCTGATCGCCGAAACGCCGGCGCCGTCGCCGCGCGAACAAAGCAACAGTGTCAGCACGGATCTCGACGCGATCATTCTGCAGGCGCTTGCCAAAGACCCGGCACAGCGCTACCGGTCTGTCGTCGAATTCGCTGCCGATATTCAGCGAATGCTGAACGGTCACCCGGTGACTGCGCGACCACCATCGCGCGCCTATGTGGCATGGCGCTTCGTGCAACGCAATGCCTTGGTCGTTGGCTTGACGACCACGTTCGTCGTCGGACTCGCGATCGCGACCGGCGTGTCGCTCAACCTGGCCAGCGAGGCTAGTGCCCAAGCGGCGCGCAGCGCCAAAACGCAGGAAATACTCGGCAGCATTTTTGAGCAGGCAGATCCTTACGGCAGCGGGGCCGGCAAGAACGTAACCTTGGCAGATGCCTTGCTCGATGCCATCCCGGGCATCGAGGCCGAGGTGCGCGGCGACGCGCGACTCGCCTGGGAGGTGAATTCTCGGCTGGGGGAAATTCTCTCGTCGCTCGGCCTCAGCGATGCCGAGAAAGATGCGTTTCGTGCAGCGTTATCTGCAGCGCATGACCTCGATGGCAACAACCAACGCGAACGGCTCGTTGCAGTAGCCGGCCTTGGCAACGCGCTGGTGCGCGAAAATCCGTCCGCTGCGCTTGCGTTCTTCGCCGCAGAACTCGATGACCGCCCAAATTCAGTCAACGCAAGCGATGATTGGTTGTATGCACAGTACGCGGCAATCAACGCGCTGATGCGGCTGCGGCGTTTCGACGATGCCGATCGGGAAATCGGTCGCATGGACGAAATCGCAGAGCAATTTGGTATTGGCGACGCACGCTTGCGGGGTCGATTCAGTCAGTTGCTCGCCGGTCGAGCAGACCGCGCCGGTGACGAGGTAGCGGCCGATGCCCATTGGCGCGACGCGATTCGGCATATGCGCGATGCGGAAAATCCGTTTGCATTGGCCGTGATGCTGTCGAACCAAGCGATGCATTTTGGTCGCAAGGGTCGATACGACGCATCTGACGCCGCATTCAATGAAGCCCTTGCCGTATTCGACGAAAACGCGCCGGATGATCCGACCCGCGCCAGCGTATTGCGAAGCTACGCAGGGCTGCTCATTCGGCGCGGTGATGCGTCGGGCTCGATTGCACGGCTCAACGAGGCGCTTGCGGTGCTGAGTGTCAACGATGAGCTCTACACACGGTTTGTCGTGCTGGTGAACTTGGGCACCCATGCACTGGTCGCTGGCGACACCGATGCAGCGTTGGATGCCGCGGTTTCCGCCAGCGAGCTTGCGCTTGGCAGCTACGGCGGCGAACTGGCGTACGTCCGGCGCGCAACGGTGCCGTTGGCGCGTACCTTAAGTTTCGCCGGTGACCATACCAATGCCTTGCGGCTCGCGCTGGCACGGGCGAACGATGAGGACGCCAGTAGCTCGAGCATACTGACCGCCGTGCTAGTCACGTTGGCGGCCGGCAATACCGAGCTTGCAGACGAGTTGCTCAGCAGCGTCGATGTGGCACCGAAAGCGCTGCAACTAAAACTGCGGATCGCGTGCGCCGCTGGCGCGGCGGAACGCTTGCCGAGCGTTGTCGCTGAAGCGACGCAAGCGCTGCCCATCGCCGGTGGCGCCGACGCACAAGAACTGGGCCTGTGGCTGGCACTCGTGCTGGCGGCCGATGCAGATGCGGACCAAGCGGCGCTGGAACGAGCGTTCAGCGCCTACCGCAGCGCCCGTCACCCATTTTTCGACGCGCTCGATCGCTGGCACGCGCTCGCAGCCTTGACGCAGCTCGCCAACAGACGAGGCGCTGCGCTGCCGAGCGATATCGCCGCCGATTTCGCAGAGACAGCCGACGCGCAGCGGCGCGCGGCGCAGCGAATCTTGCGCGACGATGCCGCACGGCTGGCCGGTTTGGTAGCGCGGTTTCCGTCGGCGACACGGCTGCCCGACGCTGCATCCCAACCGGCCGCCACCTGCATGACGCAATAAAAATCTTCATCGCGCTGTCGTTTTTGGGCCTCGTTTTCGCTTAAGGCGGTAGACCCACCCCAAACAGGAAGATGACGATGAAAACCAAACTGCTGTCCCTTGCCGCCGCCGGACTCATGTTGCTTGCCGGTTCGGCGCTCGCCGATGCGCCGCTGAAAAGCAAGCTCGATCTCGACATGCACCAGGCGAGTGCCGTTGCGGACATCCAGGCGGAGTATCGCCGGACATTCTCCGCCAAGCGTCAGGAGTTCAATCGCGAGTCGCGCGCATTGCGCCGTGCACGTAGCGCCAACGACGTCGAGGCGGTCGCGCGCCAGGAGCTGATTGTCGCAGCACTGCAGCAGGACCTGACGGCCATCCGTGCCGCTGAGAATGCGGCCATTCGTGCCGTACTGACGCCGGAGCAGCAAAGCAAATTCGACGCTGTTCTCGCCGAACGCGCGGCCATGGTTGGCAGTTCCCGCGACAGCAAGGTCGCCAAGAATTGACGCTTTCCACCTACCCGTGAGGGCATGACTGGCCGGCAGCTCAATGGCGTTCGAGCTGCCGGCCCTTTTTGCGACTCGCTTGTGCTCGGATACAACAATGAACGCAGAATCTCCGCAAGCACCTAGCCTTTACGACCGCCTCGGTGGTGGCGACGGCATTCGCCAGATCGTGCAAGGCTTTTACTTTCACGTGTTTCTCGATCCGCGCGTCGCCGGTTTTTTTGGCGACTTCGACAGCGAGCGTCTGCTCGCGCATCAGCGTGAGTTTTTGACCTACGTGCTGGGCGGGCCGCACCCGTACAGTGGCCGCTCGCTGCGTGCGGCGCACAGTCGACTGGTCGACGAGTTTGGACTCGATGACAGTCATTTTAACGCCGTCAGTGAATGCCTTGCGATGACGCTGAATGATTTCGATGTCGACGCGGCAACCGTCGATGCAGTGCTGGCGGTGGTCGAGTCCGTTCGCGACGACGTGCTGGGTCGTTAAATCCGTGGTGCCTAAAGTAGGCGTCGAGTGACTTCAATGACCGGCGTCACCGCCCTCCGCCGTCTGTCCAAAGCCACGCGCTACCGTCGGCCGTAGTGCAAGGGCGGCCAGACCGAGAATCAAGATTGCGCCGGACTCGAAGAGGATGACCTGCGGATCCATCTCTTTGCTTTGCAGGACAACGAGTCGTGCGAGCGCGGTAATGGCAATGAAAATCGGGTACAGCACCGGAATCGTCTGACTCCGATAAAAGATTCCGACCATCGAAATCACTTCGGTGTATAGAAACAACAGCAGAATATCGGCGATTTCAATCGTCTGATTGCGCCAAACCATGTGCAGTTCGATGCCCACCGCGCCCACCGTTAACACGACGATCAGTGCCAAGATCGTTTTCTCAATGGCGGTAATCAGTCTCGGTATGTTCACGGCGTAACCCTCGCGACGACGGCAGTAGCGGGTAGCAGCGTCGCAGAGCGATGCTGCGCTGGCAAGCCGAAGGTGTGCTCTGGTTCCGGACGTAAGTGCCACACCGTGCTAGGTTTTTGCCGAAATGTACGGAGTTCGGGCCATGGCCGCCGTTCCCGATTCGTCAGCACCGACCATCGCTGCTCCTACTGGAGTATTGCCAAGCTGGGCGTCGCAGGGCGGCGTTCTCATTGCCAATGCCTTGTTCTTTTTGCTGATCGTCTTCGAGCGCATGTCGGCGTATGACCTCCTGTTCGTCTTCTGGATCGAACTTGCGATCATCGGCCTTTTCGCCTTGCTGCAACTAGCCGTCGCCGCACTCATCGGCTATCCGTTCGACAGTCGCTACAGCGAAGCCAGCCGCGGCGGCACCTTGGTGCTGTCGGTAATGGCCGGCGGATTTTTCATCACCAAGTTCGGCGCCGTCTTGCTCGGTTTGTTCTTGATTCTGATTACGCTTGCCGGTGAGGCAGGCTGGCGCGACTTCGCGCCGAACGATCTTGGGCCCTGGGTAACGATTAGCTTCTGGGTCCTCTTGGCGAGTCACGCGATCGCTTTTGTGACGCGCTACTTGTTCGGTCGCGGCTACCGCGACATCGGCGTCATCTCATTGTTGCTGTATCCCTACGTACGTGGCCTTTGGATTGTCGGTGCCATCTTCGCGGCCGTTGTCGTAACGGCGCTCTACGACGACGAGGTAAACACGTTAGTATTTGCTGTGGTTGTTCTGCTCGTGAAAACGCTGTTCGACGTACTTTGCCTTGCGCTGTCGTCGCGCAAACGCTGACCCAATGGTCTACCGAAGACAGCCAGACACTCGGGTGCCTGGCTACTCGCGCCACACCGTCGCTAGCCAGTTTGCGTTCTTCTAACGGCAGCCATCTTTGATGTCGATGCCGGTGACTTCCCAGTGCTAGCCGCCGACGAGCGGCCACTCGTCCTGAGCTTTGGCGCGCATCGCACAAACACTCGCAACGTGGCGACGACGCACGGCAACGTCATTGTTCTATGATTCATTGCTATTGCCCGTATGCGATCGGAATAGACAGTGAAACAAAAACTCAGCACCACGCATGTCGAGTCGCATGCTGGCTAATGCATTGCAATCGATGTGCTGATCGCCGGCTGGGGTAGGCTACGTTGGCCCAGTGCGACCGCGCGTACGAGACCTATCGGACCATGATTCGTGCCCAATACTTCTTCAAGGATTCCGCGAACGGTTTGCTCGCGTGGGACGTGCGCCGCTTGATCGAACTCAGCCGAGAGCTACCGATTGTGCACGTTGCTATCGACGATATCGCCGAGCTCGACGAGCCCCACTGGTACACACACGAAGGGGCCACGCCGACGTGTCGATCCTTGCTCGAGCATATGCGGCTCATCGACGAGGCCGATCTCGACTACCCGATCATCCTTGATCACACCGGCCGTGTGATGGACGGCATGCACCGGGTTTGTCGCGCGTTGCGTGCCGGCCGGCAACGAGTCCTGGCGGTTCAATTCACGCGCACACCAGACCCTGACTTTGTCGATTGCGATCCGACCCGTCTGCCGTACGTCGACTGACTGAGCCAGCCTCTTCGCGCTAAGCCACCGTTTTCATATCCAGTAGCTGCTTCAACATCTTGCGAATGTCCGCAAGCAGGATGAAGAAACCGAACAGAACCGCAGAAAAGATCGCGCCGATGATCATGGAAATGATGCCGCGGATCAGACCAGCGAAAAATCCGTCGACCGACATCCAGCCGGCGATGAACGAGGCAATCAAGAATATCCACAAACCGACTTCGATAATGACTTCGAGCCACTGAACGATGAGCCTTGAAAGAATCATGACGTACTCCCTGTTGTTATGGTTTTTTTCCGATTGGTGTTGCGTTGTTGACCACTGTGGCGTCGGCAATGACGAAAGTGCCGTCGCCGAGTATTAAGTCCGACAGCCTGACGACGTCGCGCTTGCCGGCGAGACGGCTGCTCGGCATCAGTTCGTAGGCAGCGACGGTATTGACGGTGCGCCAGATGAATTCGGTGCAATAAACCGTCGACGTACTGGCTAGATCGAAATCAAGATCGAAGGGCACGGCGGCATCGGCGGCGACTAGCGCCAGCTGGCCGATCTTTGCGCGCTGCGCATCCGACATTCGAGTTCGGTACGCTGCCCAATCCGATGCGTCCCGCAAGAAGTCATCGAACGAATCGATGACCACACCGTCGCGCGCCCGCTCGGAATCGTAGATCGCGTGCACAACCACGGGCTGACCGTCGCGAACAGCGTAGATCCCGGCGTGTGAGAAACGCTTCTCGCCGATCGAATGACGCCGTGCGATTTCCGAGAAAAACCCGCTCTGGCGCCGAAAAACGATATCGCCTGGCTGCAGCGCCGGGCCGAGCTCAGGGGCTGGATGGGCCGGCGACGACAGCAGCGCCAGCGCGAGCAACGTTAGCGTTTTTCGGCGTGCACCTTCCATGCGCCGTCCACCTTGACGAGCGAGATCGTGTCCTTTTTGCCATCCGCGGCGTTCTCGAACGTGATGGTCGCGCGATTGCCGTCAATCTCCTCGTCGACCAACCTGAACTTGAAGTCCGGATCGATCTCGAGTCCGCCGAGTCCGGAGACCAAATCCAACAGTTCACCGGTGCTTTCGGTAGCGAGTCCTTTGGCTTCGGAGATCTTGCCGTCGTTGATGTGCGTCATGAACGCCTCAGCGGTATCGGCTGGCCCGCGGCCGCAGGCCGCCAGACACAGCACGACCGCGAGCGCCGCCGCCCGAAACATCGTCGATTTCATCCCTGCCCCTTGTTTTGTTTTTGTTTGTCGAAGCGGGGAACGCAGCCGGCGCCGCCCGCTATTCGACAAATATAGAACAAGGCCGCGTCAATTGGTAATTCGAAGACGCGTGGCGGACGGCGGCGCACCGCCCCGCTGACATGAGACGCCGGTGCTCAGTCAGGCAAGGGCGTCGCGTAGTTGGTTTTTGATGGGCAGGTCGCGAATGCGCACACCGGTCGCCGCAAAGATGGCGTTGGTCAGCGCCGGCGCGGCACTTGGGATGCCCATCTCACCGACGCCAGTTGGCGTCTCACCGTACGGCAGAATGTGCGCTTCGAACGCCGCCGGAAACACGCCAATGCGCGCGAGCGGGTAATCGTGGAAATTGCTTTGCTCGATTTGCCCATCGCGAACGGTAATCTCGAGTCCGAGCGCCGTGCTAATACCATCGACGGTACCGCCCTCGAGCTGCGCCTTGACGGCGTTCGGGTGAACCGCGAAACCGCAGTCGATGGCGGCCACGATCCGCTCGATCGTGAATTCGCCAGCGTCGTTGACGCTAACCTCAATGGCGTGAGCGGCATAACCGCCGAACGTGAAATGTGCAGCCAAACCTACGCCGCGCATCGCCGGCCGTTCGCGGGCATAGTCGATTTTCTCCGCAACAAATTTCGTCAAGCGCGTCAGTCGGCCCGGGTTGAACGTCGGGCCGCCGTGATTGCCGTACTCGAGCTCGCGTTCTTCGCCGAACAGCTTGACGCGAAGTTCCAGCGGATCTTGTCCGGTCGCATCCGCGACTTCGTCGATAAAACTCTGGATGACAAACGCATTCGCAGTATGCGCCGGCGCCCGCCACGAGCCGCGCGGTACGCCGATCGGATGATTGAAATACTCGAGCCGCAGATTCTCGACAATGCGCCGCGGAAAATCGTCGGAATAGAGTTCGGCTTCCCACAGCTTGTCGTCGGTCATGTTTGGCCGACGGTAGTACTTGCTGGCACTCGCCAAACGCTGCGTCCAAGCGACGACGTTGTTGAAGCCGTCGAGCCCGGCACGCATTTCGTGGAGCCCAGCAGGTCGGAAGAAGTCGTTACGCATGTCGTCTTCACGCGTCCACTGCAGCTGGATCGGCCAGCCGGTGCGTTTCGAAATGAGCGCCGCTTCGGCGACATAGTCGTTGGTCAGGCGACGTCCAAAACCGCCACCAACGCGCGTGAAGTCGACGTGGATCCGCTCGCGGTCGAGACCCGTCGCCCAAGCAGCCGATCGTGATGCACCGCCAGGCGTTTGCGTCGGCGCGATGATGTGGCAACGATCGCCATCGACATACGCGTAGCAGTTTTGCGGCTCGAGCGGCGCGTGATTGGCAAACGGCACGCGGTAGCGGCGTACGACCGTGTGCGTGGCGCTGGCCATGGCCGCGTCGTAGTCACCGTCGTCGACGACGACTTGGCCGGTGCCATTGAGCATCGCCTCGTTGTCGGCCCAAAACTGCTCGGTGCTGTCGGTCGCGTTCGGACCGGGCTCCCATTCGATATTAAGCGCCTCGCGACCTTTGATCGCTGCCCACGTCGACGTCGCAACGACGGCAACGCCGTGGGCGAGGATCTGATAAGGCGCACCCGGCGCGGGTCCCTCAATTTCGAATACGTCGAGCACGCCGTCGATGCCGCGCGCAGCGCTGGCGTCAATCTTGGCAACTCGACCGTTCAATACCGGACTGCGGGCGATAACAGCGAAACGCATGTCGGGCTCGCGCGTGTCGATACCGTATTTGGCTTTGCCGGTAACGATCGCTTCGAGGTCGACCGGCTGCTGCGCCTTGCCGACAATGCGGTAATCGGATTGCGCCTTTAGCGTTGGCGACTCGTCCGGCATCGGTAGCGTTGCCGCCGATTCGATGAGCTCGGCGTACGGCGCGCGCTGCGCGATGTCGTCGCAGACCACCACACCGGGCTCCGTACGACACGTCGCTGGGTCAACCTCCCAACGCCGTGCCGCGGCGCGGATCAGCTGACCGCGCGCCGTCGCGCCCAACTCACGCATGTAGTCGAAATTGCGCGTGAGTCCGGTGCTGCCACCGACACCCTGACTGCCGTATTTCCAAGTAAATCCGTCGTCAGTTTTTACCAGCCCGAGCGGCATCGAACGCACCGTCACTGTGGACCATTCGACGTCGAGCTCTTCGGCGACGAGCATCGGCAGCGCGGTTCGAACGCCCTGGCCAATCTCCGGCTGGTTGCTGCCGATGATCACATCGCCATCCGGGCGAATTTCGATGAAATAACCCAACTGGCGGTCGCCGGGACCGTCGTCTGCGAGCAGTGAGGTGACGGGGATACCGACAATCCATGCGCCGGCCAGCGTGGAACCGCTGACGAACAACTGGCGTCGGTTCATTCGCGGCGTCGTAACCGTTGCGTCACGCATCGTTCGATTCCTCGCTGGCAAGTAGCTCGGCGGCGCGATGCACGGCGCGCCGTATCCGCGGGTAGGTGCCGCAGCGACAAATGTTGGTGAGCTCGGCGTTGATATCGGCGTCGCTGGGAGATTTGTTGCGACGGAGCAGATCCGCCGTCGCCATAATCTGGCCGGCCTGACAGTAGCCGCACTGCGGCACGGCGTGCTCGATCCAGGCCTGCTGCACCGGATGCAGTTTGTCGCTGGATGCCGCGAGACCCTCGATGGTGGTGATGCGACTGTCGACCACGCTGGCGACCGGCGTTATGCACGAGCGGCGCGCGCGGCCATTGACGTGCACCGTGCAGGCGCCGCATTGACCGGTACCGCAGCCAAACTTCGTGCCGGTAAGGTTTAGCGGCTCGCGCAAGACCCACAGCAAGGGCGTTGCACCGTCGCCGTCGAATTCAACGGCAGCGTCGTTTACCCGGAACTCGTACGTCGCCATGCTCACCCCCCACGTCGTTCTTACCTATTAGTTAAAGGTAGCGAATTCGTGCAGCCCAAACGATGGGCAACGGAGCGGCCTGCGACCACCTGTGACTTTAATGCGACGGATGAAACCGGACGTCGCTACGGCACGGCCGCGACGGTCAGTGACGCCGAACCGCTGCGACCAAGATCATCCACAGCGACCAGCCGGTATTCCCCGGACTCCGGCTCCCACAGCAGCGGTTCATCGCGGTCGACTTTGGCGAGAAACCGATCGTTCGCGAACCAGTACAGCCAGCGGGCATCGGCATCCGTCGTCGCCGTTAGCGGCAATTCGCGACCGTGGCTCGCCGCCGCCGTGCGCAACACGGTCGTACCGCTCAGCGGCGACGTGATTTCCGGCTGCACGCCGGTGGCGGCGCGCACGTCGAGCCCGCAATCCGGTGCCCATGGCGGTGGCGATCGCACCGCAATGCCGGCCTGGCGGTAGAGGCGCAGCAAGTCGGATGGCCAGAATTCGTAAACCTCGGTACGCGTCGTCTCGCCGGGCGCGCAACTGCGCGCACCGGTCCGGCTGTCGACGGCGACCGCGCGATGCACGTTCGAGACGCGGATCGGCGACACGCCCGGAATGAACCAACTCTTGGTCGTGCGCGGGCAATAGCGTCCCGGCAAGTCGCCGGTCGGCGCGCACACGTCGATTTTTGCGAGATTCAGATCGACTGGCGGTACCGACTGCTTCGCTACCGCCGGCAAGCCGGCCGCAAGCTGATCGACGATCGCGAAAAACAGCGGAGCCGCCGCACGGCGGCCGACCAGTGCCGGGTTGCTGCGACCGTCAAAATGACCGACCCAGACCGCGAGCGCGTATGGACCGACGATGCCGACACTCCACGCGTCACGATATGCGTATGACGTCCCCGTTTTCCACGCGACGGCCGTTCGAGCTTGTTCGCCGGCGAAGGCGAGTGCGTCGGGCCGCGGATTGGCGCGCAGCATATCGAGCGCAAGAAAGCTGGCTTCGCGACTGAGCAGGCGTTCGGCAGCACCGAGCGGTGCGTTCAGCTCGCGCCGCAATGGGCGCGAAACGCCGGCGTTGGCCAACATCGCGTACAAGCCCACTAGCTCACTCATGGTTGCTTCGTTGCCACCGAGCACCATCGACAATCCGTAGTGTTCGGCGCTAAGTAAATTGGCGACGCCGGCCCGGCCAAGAAACGCGTTGAAGGGTTCGGTACCAATCTGATTCAACAGCTCGATGGCCGGCACGTTGCGGCTATAGATCAGCGCATCGCGAGCCGTGATCGGCCCGAGAAAACCGCGATCGAAGTTTTCGGGCGTGTACGCCGCAAATCGCCGCGGCGCATCCTTAAGCAAGCTCATCGGATGAATCAGCCCTTGGTCGAGCGCCAGCGCATAGACGAACGGCTTTAGCGTCGAACCGGGCGAGCGCTTGGCGCGTGTGCCGTTGACCTGCCCGGCAATGGCGGCGTTGAAGAAATCCACCGAGCCGGCCTCAGCCAAGACGTCCATCGTCCGCGTATCGACGAGCATCGCTGCGGCATTATCGATGCCAGCGCCCCGATGCCGCTCGACATGGTCGGCAAGGCGTTGCTCCAGCACGCGCTGCAAGTTGATGTCGACGGTGGCAGCGATGTGCTCAGCGAGAGGTGCGCTGTGCAGCAATCGCTCGGTGGTGTGCGGCGCCAAAAAAGGCAGTTCGGGCGTGCTACGAACCGCCAGAGGTAGGCGGAAGTGCGCGGCGAGCTCCGTGGACGCGCCGTACTTGTCGCGCCAAATCTCGAACAGCCGAACCTGTGCATCGCGCATGGCCGCGTAACCGACCGCGGTTTGTGGATTGCGTTGCGCTGGATTCTGCGGAATGACGACCAGTGCCAAGGCTTCGGGAAGCGTGAGTTCATCGGCGCGCTTGTCGAAATAGATCCGCGCGGCCGTAGCCAGCCCTTCGATATTGCCGCCGTACGGCGCAAGATTCAGATACGCCTCGAGAATGTCGTCCTTGCTGTAGTGGCGCTCGAGCTGAATCGCGCGCGCGATTTGAACCAGCTTGCCGCCAATCGTCGTCGTGTCGAGGTCGAAGCGCAGCCGCGCCAGCTGCATCGTGATCGTCGAGCCGCCGACAACGCGCTGGCGCACGACGTACGTCGACCAAGCGGCGCGCAGTAGCGCCGCCGGGTTGAACCCGAGATGCGAACGGAAGTGCCGATCCTCATACAGCAAGGTTGCTTGCACGGCGGCCGGCGCAATATCGGCGAGATTCGCTTTGACACGATATCTCTCGTCATCGGCGAGCGCTAAGCGCAACAGCTCACCGTTGCGATCGTCGATCACCGTCGAGAACGTCACATCGCCGTACAGCGTTGGTTTGGGAATGAGCAACCAAGCAACGGTCAACGCCGCGACGACGATGGCCGCACGCACAGCGAGTCGAGTGACGATACGCATCAGTTGGAGCGAACCTCAAACCTGCCGGGCTGCGTGCGCGCGTGTACGGTTCGGTCGTACATGGACGAGGCGAATGCAGACGGGACGACGACGCGCCCGGGGCTCGTCAGCTTGACTCGATAAGTCAGCTCGGTGACCCGATCGGTGAAGCGACCGTAGGTAACGACGCGGTCTTCGCGCACATCCTGATAATCCACGCGCCAGCCCTGGTACTGATCGCGCAACGAGTCGGTCAGCACCTCGAAACCGCCCGGCAGCATGTCGACAACGGCGACGTTCGATCTTGGCTGGCCCGTTGATCGGATCCTGAGTCGCACCATCAATTCGTCGCCGACGCCGGCGCTAGTGACGGCGTCGCCGTTGTCGTCGAGATACTCGCGGAATATTTCGATGCCTTCCGCTTGTGCGTCGGCCGGCGGCTCGCGGTCGAAACCGGTTTGCGCGAGGACGTGGTAGATCTCGCGGGAACCGCCGCCGGTAACCGCCACGGCAGCGAGATCGTTGGTCACCTTGGCCCTAACAAAGCGGGCTGCCGCTGCCAGCTCGACTCCTTGTGCGTCCTCGAGCGACAGCGCCGGCAAGTCGCCGCCGGCGGCCAATGCGCGCGTGTACGCACCAAGCGCAAGCACCGTATAGGCAGACGAGACCGTGTTGAATCGGTTTTGCATGACCGGATCGATCAACGCACGCAACGTCGTGCCGTCGAGCGCTTGCATACGCTCCGGGAAGTGCCGCGCAATCAGATAGACATACTGCGCATCGCGACCGAGCCGCGTATCAAAGTCGCTGGACATCTCGTCGCCCGCGCCGATCTCATAGGCGTCGATCAGCGGATCGGCGAGTGCCGGTTGCTGCAGTAGCGCGTAGCTGGCCGCCATGTACGACGCCGCAATGTCGCTGTGCCAATCGTCGGCGAACAAGCGATCGAGCGTCTCGTGCAAATTGGTTAGCGAATTGGTCGTAACATCGCCGTTGCGCGTCAACAGATAGATGGCGTACGCGCGCAAGCGTGCGGACGGCAGGTCGGCGACGTCGCGAGCGGCCACTTGGCGTGTGAAACCGAGCCCGCGGTCCACCATCGCACGCGGCACGGGCAGTCCCTGGGCCGCCGAGTCAGTCAGAAAGTGGATGATGTAAACGCTCGCAAAGTCGACCGGCTCGGTCGACGTCAGCCAAAACCTGAACCACCCTTGATCGGTTTGCCGCGCCCGTAGCTTTGCGATGACGTCGTTGAACCCGCGACGAATAGACGCGGCATCAAGCGACGAGTCGCCATCGTTCAGGAAACCGATTTGCGGGAATACCCGACTGACGATCTGCTCGGCGCAGTAGTGCGGGTAGTACTCGAGGTAGTCCAACAGGCCGTCGGCCAGCACCAGCGGACTGGCTGACGCGGCGGCCGATTGCTCGGCGAGCTGATCGTACATGCGGCGCTCGAACGACAGCGACAGAGGGTCAGCCGACGCGCTGCCCGACGCAACCGTCGTCAGATAGGCCACCTGCGGGCGGATGCTGACCGTCGCCGTCCGCGGCACCGACACCGAGCCGCTGGATGCGACGAAACGCAGTTCGGCCGAACCCAATTGGTCGCGTGCACGAACCCGAAACACTGCCTTGGTTTCGCGACCCTCCGCCACCGCCAGCGTCTGCGTGGTGTCGCCGAGGACCTCGAGCGCCGGCGACGGCGACACACTCAGTCGCACCTCGGCATCGCTGCCCGAGCCGTCGAGGTTGTTGGCAAGCCCGACCGTTACATCGAATTCATCGCTTGGCGCGGCAGCCGTCAACAGATTTGGCGTGATGACAAACGGTCCGCGCACGGTGGTCCTGTCCTGTTGCGCGCCGACGGCGCTGTCGGACACGGCGATCGCCATGACGCGCAGCTCGCCGTTGAAGTAGTCGGGCACCTCAAACTCGACGCTGCGCGGCGTGTCGCTACTCGCGACGATCCCTGACCAGAACACCACCGGTGGCTCGGTTTTGCGCCTGAACGGATTGAGGTTTTGGCCAGCCAAACCACGCGCTTCGCCGCCGCCGGGCGCAGCCGCTTGGCGCACGGCGTCGAACGCCGGCAGGATGAGGTCGACGAGTTGGTGCGTCGACACCTGCAGCGCCATCTTGCGCAGGAAGAAGCTGAGCGGATCGGGCATCCGATAGTTCGCAACCTGCAAAATGCCCTCGTCGACCGCGTAGACCAGGAGCTTGGCGTCGCGGTCGGTTCGATACGAAACGGCCATGGTATCGCCGGGCTGAATCCGCTCGGGTGCGTCAAGCTCAATGTCGACAGTACGCGCGTCGCGATTGATCGCAAACGGTGCCGCCGCATAGCTCAGCGGGTTTACGAAAATTTCCGGCGAATCCAGATCGCGAACATAGGCCACGTTGACGTACGCATTGCCTTCGAGACCTGCCGGCACCGTAATGCTCTGTACGCTCGACGTCGTATCGGAGCGGAACCACCGATGCGCATACACGCGATCGCGTTCGATGGTAATTAAGCCCGTACCCGAGTACGGCGCCGTTACTTCGATGCGAATCTCCTCGCCGTTGTCGTAATTGGCTGCATCGAGCACCAAGTCGAGCTCGGCGTTGCGCTCGAGATTGCCGGCCATGTTGCGTGCACCGGCAACGGTATAGCGCACCTGACAAAGCGCCGTGCCGTCGGCATCGACGATCCGCATAACAAACCGTCCGGCACGGTCGGTGGGTAAGGCAAGTGTGCTGCCGCCTTCCGCAATGGCGAAGTCGCGGCTCGCGATGGACTCTTCTTTCAATATCGACTGATACGCAACGGTACCGTTGGGCTGGCGTACCAGTGTGGATACGTAGCGTTCTTCGATGCGTTCGACGGTCAGGTTGTCGAGAGCAATTGGCTCGGCGGAACTTGAAAGCGCCAGTAGCTCGACGTCGTGCTCGGCGTCGCGGTCGAGAAACTGAAGATTGCTGGTGCTCTTGTAGCCTACCAATGCATCGAGAGGCGACAGGATGGTTTGCGCGCGTGACCGCACGCTGCGCCCATCGCCAGCCTCAAAACCCTCGGTATGGACCGTTAGCCGATAGATGCCTTTGTCGTATTGGGTCAGGTCTAGCGGGATTTGCGCAACACCGTTGTCATTCGTGGTTGCCTCCGGCAGTGGCAACGTGACGGGGCCGAGCACGGTGTTGCTGCGGCGCAGCGGATCGTCAAAAACGAAATCGGGGTAACCGGGAAAGCTCACGGCAATCGGCGCAAGCTCGACCTCGCCGGTTACGCGACGATCCGACGCCGGCGTACCGAAAAGATTCTCGAGCTCGACGACGGCGGTAAGGTTGCCGGGTTTCAGCCAGCCGGCGGGTTTCTGTCCTTCGATGCGCGAACGGATCCGCATGCGATCCGGCTGAAACTCTTCGACTTTAAAGCGCGTACTACCAATGGCTCGACGGCGATCTCGTTCGTCGATCAGGTACAGCGTCGCCGTGTAGTTCCCGGTCGCCGAGGCCGCTTCCGTTTCGAACGGTCGATCGAAGAAGCCGTCATCCGGCAACGCAAGACGCTCGTCGAGGACCGTCTGCGAACGCGGATCGCGAATATTGAGCACCAGCGGTAGATTACCGACAGGGATCCAGTCATCGCGTTTGACGATCGCCGCAAGGCGCGCGGTATCGCCGGGGCGATACAGTCCGCGGTCGGAAAAAACTTGTGCCCGCAACCGATCCGCATCGGTGCGGTTGCGGACATAGTCACCGCCTACGTCGAATCGCGATAGCTGCAGCATTTGCTCGCGACGGGCGAACGGCAGAAACACCGAATCGAGACCATTGCGAACGACAAAAACGGTCGGCGCCCGTTCGCGCTTTAAGTCCTTCGTACTAGGAATTCGTGCCCGTCCGTCGCGCTCGACTTGGCGCTCATAAACGGGAATGCCGTTCTTGCCAAGCAGCTGAACCGTCGCGCCCGCTGCAGGCCGACCGCTCGCCAGCGAATGAACGAACACATCGTGTGAATTGTCGGCGTTGTTCTTGACGAGCAGTCCGAGGTCGGTGATCAGCACAAAGCGCCGATCCTGCGGCCCTACCGTTCGTTTGCGCTCTCGGTCCCAGCCTTGGACGGTGATGAAGTAGTAGCCACCCGACAGCAAAAACTCACTCAAGTCCTGACTGGCGTAGACCGCCTGTTTGGGATGCGCCGTCTCAAGATCGATGTAGCGCGCGGTTCGGGTCGTCAGGTTTTCCTCGTTGAACCGATAGTTTTGCCAGTACGGATTGCGAATATCGCCACCGGTCTGGCTGGCGAGATGGTTTATTTCACCGTCGAGCAAGCGACCGATCTCAACGCGCAGCGCGTCCACGCCGCGGGCGACAAAGGTCAGTTTGTGATCGCCGGTGAGCGGCAGTAGCGCCCCGGACTGCGCGATGGCGACTTCGCGAGGATAGTTGGGAGCACGAACGACTGTGTCGAACGCTTGCGCGAGCACAAAATCGCCGCTGGACGCGAGCCCGGACTCGACACGTATGTATAAGTATCGCCCCTGCGGTACGTCGAGCGACATGCTGTGGAACACGGCCGCGTCGTTCTCGACAGCGTTGAGCGTAAACTCGACTGGCTCGGCGCTGGCGAGTACATCTGGTGTTACCTCGCGCGGCGACTGCCAGCGCTTGTTGTTGTGAGTGCGGCCATTAATAGTTACCGACTGTGGCAACAGGTACAGGGTCAACACCGACTCGAGATCGTCGAGCGCGACCCGGTCGGTGAACTCCAAGATAACCGCTTGATGCGGGTCGTTGTTGTCGTCGCGCACGATTTGCGCATCGACGTTGGCGACACGGAAGTAGCTCGAAATGTCCGGTATCCGCACCGAACCGACGACCTCTTCGTCGACGCGCGACGGTCCGCGGGTCGGCGCCAGACCAGCGTCGATCTCTAGCGTCACAAAGTTCTCTTCGGGCGGAATCGTCAGCGTCTCCGACGAGACGTACGCGACGCGACCGGCTTGATCGAAGCGCAGCTCCCGTTCGAGCGCGTCAGCCGGCTCATCGACGGTGGCACCGGAACGGCGCAACAGGAGTTCAAGTTCTCGGTCGAGGCTGTCCGGGTCGACCGGGTGCGTGAACGACAACGTCGCCACGGTGCGCCGCTCGGCCGTGTCTTCCGGGTTTTGGTAGAAAACGAATTCGTCGATCGTCACCGCGAAGGGCGGCGTTTCGAATTCGACGCTCCGCTCGCGAATCGTCAGCCCCGGTGCAAACAGCGACGGCTCCCAGCTCGCTTTGAACGATTGACCGGCCGGCCAGTCTTCGGACGGAGCGAAAACGAGCGTCGTTTCGTCACGCCAACGCCATTCGCCGGGGTGCGCGGGCGACAGCGTGATTCCGGCATCGACCGTGCGATCAATAGCTTCGAGCGGCGCTACCGACTCGACGGTCTCGACCGGCACGCGCGGGTCGGGAACCACCTCGAATCGCAACACCAATGGCTGGGGGACGAGTTCGCCATCGACAATGGGCGTTATCCCCGGGGCCGTCGCGGTCGCGACAATACCGGGAGGTTTCGGTTTTGTTTCGAGATGTCGCTGATACGCGTAACCGCCCGCAGCAATCGCTAGTACGAGCACGAGCAAGCCGCCAAAGCGGCGCACCCCGAATTGCGTCAGCCAAGGTGGTGGAGTCCAGCGAATAACGCCAATAAGCCGACCTATTATCCCCATTGACACCCTCCCGATCGTTCCGCCGATCTTATCGCGTCTGCATAGATGCTAAACGACCGACGGGCGCGGCATAGTGCGTAAGTTGTGGCGAATCATGGGAGCGAGGCGAACTCGGTGCGGGCTAAAATGGTCGCACCGAGCAGCAATATTCAATCCGCGAATCCGACGAGGAACAAGGCACCGTGATGTTTTGGCAAGTGACCGTACCTCGGCTTTGGACTGAGACCCTGCTTTGAACTTGCGCGACGGTTTTCTACTAGGCGACTGGACCGTGCTGCCGCTGGAAGGCCGGCTGCAACGCGGCGACGACGAACGTCACGTAACGCCGAAAAGCATGGACGTGTTGTTGTGTCTTGCGGACGCGGCCGGCGGTGTCGTCGAACGAGAGTCGCTGCTGGCCAACGTCTGGGGCGAACGGGCGGTTAGCGATGAACCGCTAACCCGCTGCATTGCCGATCTACGAAAAGCGCTCGACGATTCGCGTTCCGACCCGACCTACATCATGACGGTGCCGAAACGCGGCTATCGCCTGCTGACAGCGCCACGCGAGCTGAACAACACAGCGCCGCCGAGCGCAGCCAGCGAAGAAACGCTGGCGTCTCGCGCGGCGCGTTTCGTGACGCTGCGCAAAATGCTGGTCGGGTTTGCGGTGCTCGTGCTGGCGGCCGTCGTGCAAATTGTCATTGAACGCGCGATTGACCGGCCAACCGACGCCAGCGTTGCAGCCGCTGTCGCGCCGATTGTCGATGACCGCTCGGTCGCCGTGCTGCCGTTTGAGGATATGACGGCTGCTCAGGATCAGGCCTACTTCGCCGACGGTCTGGCAGAGGAGTTAATGTCGCTGCTCGCAGGCAATCCGGCGCTAACGGTTACGTCGCGCACGTCGGCCTTTCAGTTCCGGGAATCGTCGTTGGCTGCGCCGGAGATCGGTCAACGACTCGGCGTTCGGCATCTGGTGGAAGGCAGCGTTGCCCGCGACGGTGATTTGCTGCGAATCCGCACCCAACTGGTTGACGCGGCTAGCGGCAACATCATTTGGCGTGACCGCTTCGACCAACCCGTAGGCAACATTTTCGACATTCAGGAGGATATCTCCGCGCGTGTCGCCGCCACCCTGGAGGTCAGCGCGCTCGGCGATACGGCTACGGCGCGGCGTACCGATCCAGAGGCGTACACGCTCTATCTCGAGGCTCGCCATCTGGCTCGCGGCGGCAATCAGCAAGAGTTCGAAAACGCCATTGAGCTACTGCGCGAAGCGGTGTTGATCGATCCCGACTACGCGCCGGCGTGGGCGCAGATGGCCGACGTTTACAACAACTTGGCCGGCCAGGGATTTTGGGACTGGGATCGCGGCTTTGCAGCAGCACGCGAAGCCGCCGAAACCGCGGTGGCCGCAGATCCTGAATACGCCGGCGGGCACGCTGAACTCGCCTGGGTCGCGCACCGCTACGACGGAGATTTGCGCGCGGCCTTTGCCCACATGCAGCGGGCGCTGGCGATCAATTCGCTGGACGTTACCATTTTGCCGGACGCCGCCATACTGCTGCTGCAAGCCGGTCAGCTCGACCAGGCCATTGACGTGCTGCGTTACTGCATACGGCGTTCGCCCACGGATCCAAGATTGCGCTACAACCTGGGTGTTACCTATAAGTACGCCGACCAGCTCGAAGGTGCACTGGTGAGCTTTCGCAAAGTTCGCGAGATGAATCCGGATTACAACGGTGCGCAGTATCAGCTCGCCGAGACGCTGCTGCTCACCGGAGAGCCGGAGGCCGCGCTCGCTGAGTTCGAGGCGCTCAGTGGCTATAACCGCCTGAAGGGCATTTCGGTGACTCGGTACATCATGGATGACGCAGACGGCTCGGACGCGGCGCTCGCGGAGCTGACAGAGACCTGGGCCGAGAAATGGCCAGGCGTCATCGCGGACGTCTATGCGTTTCGGGGCGAACTCGACGCCGCTTTCGAATGGCTGGACAAGGACTACGAGAAGTACGGAGCGGCCGGCTGGGGCGAAGTACGTTTACAGCGCTGGTACGACAATTTGCGCGACGACGATCGCTGGCACGCGTTTCTCGACAAAGTCGGTTTGGACGAGGACAAATTGACCGGCCTAAATCTCGAGCTCGACATACCGCGCAGTTGAGATTGATTGCAGCGCATCGCGGTACGTAACGGCACGGGTCCTGGGCAGCCGACCGCAACCTGCGCAGACGAATGTTTCGAGTTTCTGATCGTCGTGCGTCACAAACGCACCGCGTAATTCGTCATATCAGCATCGAACAACAAATGCTGAGCGAGTGCCGGTATGAACGACACAATGCCTATTGGCTATGAACGAGTGATTCCCGACGTGATGTCCTCGATGGCGGGTGTTCATCAGGCCATCAACGAACATGGCCTCGACCGGACCGTTCACCACCTCGTTCAGCTGCGCGCATCGCAAATCAATCGCTGTGCTTTTTGTATCAAGATGCACACGCGCGAAGCGCGCCAGGATGGCGAGTCAAACACGCGCTTGGACCGGGTTGTCGTGTGGGACCAGGTCGATGATTTCAGCGACAAGGAGCGGGCAGCGCTGGCGTGGACCGAGGCACTGACATTGCTCGAGCCCGCGACCAATTTGGGCCCGCTCCGCGCCCGCCTCAGAGAGCATTTTTCCGAAGCCGAGATTGGTGCGCTGACGGCGACAGTAGCGATGATCAATCTATGGAACCGCATCAACATTTCACGGCACTGACATGCTGAGCCAATCCGACACGCAGACTTTCGAGGACGTCCGACCCCGGCTACTGGGGTTGGCGTACCGGATACTCGGTTCACTCACGGATGCCGAGGATGCCGTTCAGGAGACTTTTCTGAAATGGGCCAACGTCGATCGCGAAGCCATCGTCAGCCCACCGGCGTGGCTGACCACCGCATGCACGCGGCAGTGTCTCGACGTTTTGCGGGGCGCACACCGATCGAGGGTCGACTACGTCGGCACGTGGCTGCCCGAACCCATTCAAACGGCCATTCAGGACGCATCCGATGCCGACCTAGACCTGGCGACGTCGCTGAAAACGGCGTTCCTTCTAATGTTGCAACGATTGACACCCCGAGAGCGCGCCGCCTATCTGCTGCACGAAATCTTCGAACTGCCCTATCGGGACGTTGCTGCGACGTTGGATGTCAGCGAACCGGCCTGTCGAAAACTGGTATCGCGCGCGAAGGACAACATCGATTCGACGCGTACCCGCTTTAGGGTTCCGATTCAGCGACAGGACGAACTGTTAGCCGCTTTCGAAACTGCGATTAAGAGCGGTACGACCGGCCATCTGACACCCCTACTCGCCGACGATATCCGCTTGGTCGCAGACGGCGGCGGCAAGGTCCCAGCAATCTTGGACACTCTGCGCGGTGTCGAGTCAGTGACGGAGTTCCTGTCAGTTCGGTTGCATGACTACTGGGACGACCACGCTTGGAACGTCGTGGACATGAACGGCGAACGCGGTGTGGTCATTCGAGACGGCGATGAGGTCGTCGCGGCGGTGACGTTCGCCTATGCCGACAGCGGCAAGGTCACGCATATCTACATCGTTCGCAATCCGGACAAACTAACGAAGCTCAAGGCCCAACCGCTCCACTGACGGTGCGACTACCCATGAACAATCGGGCCATGACAACCAACCGAGTCATTTCATACTTTTCATTGGGAGTACTGCTGCTAATGAGCGCATCGATGGTGACCGGCGAGAGATCGACCGGACAACTGCAGCTGAATATCGTTAACCCGCCTGACCTCTACGACCCGGCACCGAACGGTTACAGCCACGCGGTCGTTGCGAACGGCGTCTCGAACGTGGCGTTTATCGCCGGCCAGGGCGGCGAGACTCTTGATGGTGCGCTGTCGCCAGAATTCGACGAGCAAGTGCGTCAAGCTTATCGGAACCTGCTCTCAGCCATCGCGGCCGTCGGCGCAGAACCAGCCCAGGTCACCAAAATCACCACGTACGTCGTTGACTACGAGCAATCCATGCTGGCCGTGATGACGGCAGCCGTCACCGAGGTGTTCGGGGAGTCGTTGCCGGCACAGACGCTGGTGCCCGTGCCACGGCTGGCCCTCGACGATATGCTGTTTGAAGTTGATGCCATCGTGGTTTTTGACTGAGCGACGGCACGCCAGACAACTGCTGAAATCAATCGTAGACGAGACGTCCGCACCGACTGTGGACGCGGTGTGGACACGCCCGCCGCCGACCGTCGAGCGGACTCGGGTCTTCGATGCAATCGGCGGTTAACGAGAACGTCGGCTCGAGAGGCTCCCAGCCCAAGTCGAGGTAGCGGTTAATCTCGTAGGTTATGCCGAAATCGCCAACGATCGGGCTGCGCGTATCAAAAATGTTTCTTGTGACCGCGTTGACGCCGCCAATGCGCATCGTTTTGCCGTCATCGAGCAATCTCGCTTTCACCCAGGCGCACTGGTAGTCCTCCCGCGCCGCCAGCTGGCAGTTGTAATACGCAGGCCCACCGTCGATCCAAGAATACTTTGCCCACCAATCGCCAGTGCCATCGGCCACCGCCAGCTCCTGGCCGCTGCCGTTGAGATAAACGGCATTGGGGTGGAAACAAACCGTCTCGTCGTTCGAATCCGTTCGACACTCGCCCGTGTTCAGCTGTGGTGGTGCGATGACGTCGCCCGTAGAGGACGTGATCTGGGCATAAACGGTGGTGCGACGATTCTGTACGTCGATGTGGGTGTCGTTGACGACCGTCAGCGATTCCCGATCGTCGGTTTCGTAATCGGCGACCCAAAATCCGTCGTGGCAAGTCAACAAATCGAGCGGCTCGGTACGCGGCTCGCTGACGATAATAGACAGCGCAATCATCGCTTCGAGCGATGCGTCGTTCGGATCGGCTGACGCGATTTTCGGTCCAACAGTCATCAGCAGGCTAACTATCGCTAGGGTGGTCGGTTTCACGAGAGCGCATCCAGGGGCATTAGCGAGTTAGGACTACGATAGCGAGTGGGACGTGATTTGCTGTCAAGAATTGCAATGAAGGGTATGGCGTCAAACGCGAATGCCGCATGGGCGAGGCAAGCAGGAAATTCCAATCGGGCATAAGCATTTGGAGAGCTGGAGGTTGCCGCCGGACCCGCTACGGAGAAGCGAGGGGGAGGAGGAGCAAGTCGGGCCCGGCGGCATAAACGTGTGTACTTATTTGCGCTTGCGGCTCCGGCTGCGATCGCGGGTCGCACCGTTTTCGCCGACCTGGCGGGAACCGTCGCGCTGGACGCTGATACCACCCTGACCGGTCGTGCGATCACGCATCGACTCAAATGTCGCGTTACCGGCGCCATCGCGTGTTGTTCGGGCGGAACGAGTACCCTCTCCAGCCCGTCCTTCGCTGGTCGATGCACCCCAGGTCGAGTCGAAATCGCGACCGCCGTCTTCGTTCTTGCCCCAGTCGGACTGCCGTTCACCCTGAGCCGTGCGAGTTTCTCCCTCTGCGTTCGTCGCTGAACCACTCCGGTTGCGGCTGAACGAGCCGGACCCGTCTTCGCCGCGACTGAGCTGGCTTTGCTGCTCGGTGGAAGCGCTGCGACCGTCGCTGGTGCTGACATCGTTGCGACGATCGACGGTCAGCGTGCCTTCGTCATCGCGCGCCGCATCGACCGTATTGCTTTTGGTGACGCTCTCGCCATCACGATTCGTGTACGTGCGGTCCTGTTGATAGGTCACAGAGCCGTCATCGTTTTGGACAACGGAACTGGAACCATCGACGCCGCGCGCTGAATCCGTTTCGTCCTGGGCAAACGCGGGTTGCATGGCGAGCAGCAGCGCCGCCGTGGTACTCAAAACCGCAAACTTCGTCGTTTTCATCACGTGTCCTTATGGGGGGTGAGTTGATCTGATGGTTCTTAGTTTGGCCGACAGAGTGTGACGAAGGTCGGCAGCTATGGCAGGAAATGTAAAGAAGGCCTGCCAGGCTCCAACGAAAGTCGTAGCGCGACGGCAAGAAGGTCGCTGGGAGCGTGCATCGTCGAGGCGGCGCCGCGATGTGGCTGCCGACGCTGACCGGTCGGTTAGGTCCGGGACTGGATGTAGCCCGCCAGCAGGTCTACTACCTGCTCGATCCTAGCCGTCATGTCCACGTTGCGATAAGCCACCATCGCGAATGGATCGATGAAGAAGCGAAGCGCATCGAGGAAGCGTTCTGCCTCTGCTGCAAGACTCTGGTCGGTCGAGAAATTGGCATCCTCGAGGATCCGAACAATCAAGTTTCGCCGATGCTGGTGGTGAGCAAGCGCTTCCGCCGGACGGTGCTCCAGAACGAAGCGATAGATCGCGAAAGCGTCCGGGTTATTCGCGCGACTCAGAATCTGTTTGCGAATGGTCATCACGAGCGCGCGCAGCCGCTCGGCGGCGGGTGCGTCGATATCAACGGCCGACTGGCACGCGTCGCGTGTTTCGCCCATCCATCGCATCGCAATTTCGGCAGCCAACTCGTCTTTCGATGAGAAATGGCGATAGACGTTGCCGTGCGACATACCGAGCTCGCGGGCGATTTTCGAGATGTTCAGCGCGTGCACACCACCCTGAACGATCAGTCTTTCGGCCGCCTCGGCGATGGCATCACGCGTGACTTGCGTGTCGTTCTGTCTGCGCGCGGGTCGTTTGGCCATTGACGGTCAGCACTTGTAAACGGGCATTATAGGTGATACTAATGACAAATACGCTTTTTTGTCATTAAAGAAACACATGCTTAGATTGTGCACGCTTGGGGCGGCGGCTCTGTCCATTTTCGCGTCTTCATGGCTGTCCGCTGGTGCGGATGACCCGATTGTCGGTCGATACTGGAATCCGGACCGGGACGCCATTGTCGAGATCTACTCGACCGACGGCGTCGTCTTTGGCAAAGCGATTTGGAGCGCTGAACCGATGCTGGACACGGAGAATCCGGATCCAGCGTTGCGAAGTCGCGATCTATTGGGGGTGCCGTTCATCACCGGATTTCGCTTCGATGGCGAGGATCGTTGGCGAGACGGTCGCGTATACGCCCCAGACAACGGTCGGACCTATCGAGGCACGCTGTGGGTCGAAGACGGCGCACTGAAGATGCGCGGTTTTGTGGGTATCTCGCTGCTTGGCCGCACTGCTACTTTCCAACCGTTGGCGGCCGACGAGCCGCTACCGAATCACGGCTTCGCCATGGACCGGCCCGAGCAACGAGGGAATTAAGGTCCAATGAGCGCAACTATTGTCATTACCGGAGCAACGTCCGGATTCGGGCGCACTGCCCTCGCGACGATCGCCGAGCATCATACGGGTCCTGTCGTCGTCGGCGCGCGCGATGTGTCATCTGTTCCGGTCAGCTTTGGCGATCACGTACGAGCAGTACGACTGGACTTGGAGAGTCTTACGAGCGTGCGCCAGTTCTGCGACGAAGTCGGCGATGGGCCGATTTGCGCGCTGGCGATGAACGCCGGGATCACATCCAACAAGATGCGGATGACCGAAGACGGATTCGACCGGACGTTTCAGGTGAACTATCTCGGCCACTTTTTGATGTTTCAGCTACTCGAGAGTCGGCTGACGAACGATGCGATCGTTCTGACTACGGGCAGCGGTACCCACGACCCGGACGAGAAAGCACCGCCGCCGGCACCTCGACACGCAAGCGTTCCCTGGCTGGCCTTCCCCGATCGCGATCCGTATCGCGACCGGCTCGGTCCTCGCGCGGCGGCGCGTGCTTACACCGCGTCAAAACTGTGCTGCATCCTACTGGCGAGGGAGATCGCCAATCGCTATCCAAACTTACGCTCGGTCAGCTTTGACCCCGGATTTCTGCCGGAGACCAATCTCTCGCGGGAATTTCCCAAACTGGTTGCTGCTCTCGTGAAACGCATCGTTCCCCATACGATGCCAAAAGACCGCACCGGCACGGTGGCAACGACGGCACCTGTGTTTGCTCGCCTGGTGCTGGGTACCGAACCGGTGAGCCGCAATGGCGCGTACATTGCTATGCGCGACGGTCGCGGTGTGCACGTGGAACCGTCAACGCTCGCACTCAGACCCGGCGTCGGCGAGACGCTGTGGATCGATAGCATGGAGCTACTGTCGAACCCCGCGGGAGACGAACTCGGCTGCGTGGCACAGCCTGGAGTCTGATGAAGCAACGCTCGCGGAACTCAGGCATTGCAGAGAATGCATTCAAGGTTAGCCTCGTCGTTGCGGCGTCTGCGTTCACGAGTTTCTTTGCGGTAACCCTTGTTCCGCTTCTCATTGACAAACCGGACGTCGTTGCTGCGTTCGCGGCCGGTTTCGTCAATCCCTACGCCAGCGGATACTCAACCGATGTCATCATCAGTTGGGCGATCTTGGTCGCGTGGGTAGCGTTCGAAGCGAAGGCCTATGACGTAAAGCACGGTTGGATTTGCGTGTTGCTGGGTGTGGTGCCTGGGGTCGCCGTCGGCTTCGCGGTTTATCTGTTGTTGAGGCACCGTCAGGTGACGACAAGACATCGCAGGAATGGCCGCCTGCGCAAGATTTGAATTCTCCACCTAGCCAAGATCAACGCCGCTGCTCACAAGCACGCTGACGAAGACGATTAGAGTAAACACCTGAATCAGCGTTGAAATAATGCTGATACCCAATCCACGCCAAAAAGTTGTGCCCAGAACGCCAGCGTAAATGAACGCACCGATAGCAGCCGAGATAATCAAACCAATAATGTTCTGGCTCACAGCGGTCTCTAAGCCCTTAGAAACAATCACCATGACAACAACGGCGAGCAATGCGGACCCGAAGCCAGTGTTTTGAGCGCCGAGCATTCGCGCGGCGATCATGACCGGCACGACCAGTACGGCGATGAGTATTGCTATTACGATTATGTATTCCATTTGATCCTTTGCTCGTGGCAATTGACGGTCAGTGGACTTTGGCTGCCCTGAAGACGGCTGTTACGAGAATCTGTCTATGGCCGGACGGTTCGATCACTCGTTGCAGTTTTTCAGCTCACCGTCTCTTAGCGTCTGTGCAATCTCTGCGTTGAAACGAAGCCGCGCCGAGGTCTCGCCATGCAATCGGACGGCGTCCAAATAGGCGTGAAACAACGCCGGTGTCGCAATGATCAGCAGCTCATTGCCGTCGCTCACCGCGTCGCTTGCTTGCTGGCTGCGCGCGCGGCTTCGTCTCTCCACTTCCGCTGCTAACGCTGACTCACCAAGCGCTTGGAGGGCATATTTCTGAATTGCTTGTCCGATATCGACGGTCATCATTGATTTACCGTGTTCTTCGGCTCGTTTGCCGTAGTCAACGCACGCATACGCCCATTCGGCGCTTAGCTGCGATTGGTCTCGACACATCCGCGTGTAGTCGCCGACACGTGGAAGATTGGCTGCGGCAAGACCGAAAGCCATGCCGGCACGCCATGAAAATGACCGATCGGTGCTTGCCGCGAGACCCCGTTCGATCATTTCGATCATTTCCGGCCAATAGTCATTGGACTTAGCGACGCTGCCAGCTCGCCGTAAGGCGGACAGAGCGGCATCCAACTCGCCCGAGCCATAACGGTTTGCGGCGATGCGGATCCAAGTCTCGCTGTTCTGACCGTCAACAGCGATCAACATTGGCTCCCATTCCGATAATGGGCACGTTGGCGAAGCGTCGAATTCCGAGCAAGCTTGTACGGCGCCCCAGACAACCAAGGCGTCGTTCGGATTACCCTGGATGGCACGCTTGAGCAGTTGCAGGCGCGACGATGGATCGTCCTCAATCAAGGCGGCGAAATACAGGTGCTCGGGTTCTGACGACACCGACATTTTGCTTACAAGCTCGCGAAACCAAGCTTCAGGGTCGTCGACACCCTCGTAAACATCCGTTGGTAGCTCGATCACCGGTGAATCGCTGCTGGTGAAATTCGCGCAGCTTTTTTCCAACGCGATACGTATGTCGGCTTGGCGAGTCTCAAGTGTTCCCGTCGTGTTCACCTCGGCGCCTGCAACCTCGACACCGGCATTGCTCGGATTGTCTGCCGATAAATCGTAAGGCAATGACCCTTGGCCGAACGGGCTTGCCAACAGGATGATCAGAGCGCAGGTCACGAAAACGATGATGAGCACGAGGCGACGATCCATATCACCGAATCTTTGTCATGTTCGATGAGACAAAAGTCACCCGCTGATTCTATTCTTCAGTGATGCAACATCGTTCGCCAACTGCTCCAGCTTCTCGTGCGCCTCGAGGTCCTGCGCGATGCGCTTGTCCATGCTGCGCACTAGCGGAAAGAGCGTGTGCTGGATCGTTTCGTTTAACGTCTCCAGCACGGCACCGAATTCCTTCGATGGCTTGCTTGTGACGTTGACGGTGGTCTTCTGCTCGGCAATGGACTCACGCAGCGCGTCGAGTGCGGCGCCCAGCGTTTCCGATGACTTGGCGCTTTGCGCCCGCAGCTCGGTGAGCACGCCATTGGGTTGCAGCTGCTCGCCGAGGCTGCCGACGTTGTCGACCAGATCGGCAAGCTGGGCCGAAATCCGTGTGCCGACGTCAGACTTATCGCCACCGAGCGACTTGTTACGCAGGAAGTCCTGCTTGATTTGCTCCCAGCGGACTTGCTGCTCGTCCGTTAGAACACCGCGAAGCTCGGCGAGCTTCAGCACGTTGGCCTCGGTGCCCTGCGTCAGCAGCTGCGCTTCACCGCGGTAGTGATCGTCGATGAGATCGTTGAGCTCCGCATCGTTCATGACGGCCGAAATCTTCTCGGCCAGCTTGTTCATGTTGCGATAGCTACCCTGCAGCAGAAAGCGCGGCTCGACACGATACTTGTCTTCCTGCGCGGCGGACGCGATGTACTGGCGGTTGACCAGCAGGATGACTTCCTGAATCTGGAACATGCGCTCGAGAACCCGCGTGATCTCGGTGACCTCGGCAGCGCTGTAAGCGTGGCTGAGCTCGGTGGTCGCCACCGTGCGCCCGCGGGCCATGTCGATGAATTTGTAGACATCGGCGATATCACGGGTCGCCAACGGCGCCAGTACGGGGTTCGCGGTCAACGAGTTCTCGATGTAGCTCAGCTCGAACTGCGCCTCCTTGCCACTGAGGATGTCGCCTAAATTGTAGATATCGGCACGGTTGGCGAGCATGTCGGGCACGCGGAAAGTCTCGCCCGACTCGGTGTATGGGTTACCGGCCATCACGACGCAAAACTTGCGACCACGCAGATCGTACGTTCGCGTACGTCCTTTCCAAACGCCCTCGATGCGCCGGGTCGAATCACAGAGCGAGATGAACTTCTGCAGGAAAGCCGGGTTGGTGTGCTGAATGTCGTCGACGTACAGCATGACGTTGTCGCCCATCTCGAGCGCAAGGTTCAGTTTGTTCAGCTCATTGGCTGCCGCCGAGTCGGGCGCCGTTTCCGGATCGAGTGACTCAACGCGGTGGCCAAGCGCCGGCCCGTTGATTTTCACGAAGGTCAGGCCGAGTCGGCTTGCGACGTACTCCATCAACGTGGTTTTGCCGTAACCCGGCGGCGAGATCATCATCAACAGACCGCTGAGATCAGAGCGCTTCGAATCGCCGGCCGTGCCGATTTGCTTGGCGAGGTTGTCACCAATCAACGGCAGATAGGCTTCGTTGATCAGCTTGTTGCGCACAAAAGAGCTCAGCGGTCGCGGTTTGAACTCGTCGAGGCGAAGTTCATCGCGCGCGCCGTCCAGTACGCCTTGGCGTACGGCCAGGTACGATTGGTAGGCCGGTACGACCTGCGTGGTGTGGTGCCCGAGGCGACCCAGAAACTCATCGAGCTGAATCTGCAGCGTGCCGTTTTCGACGCGTGCGTGCTCACCAAACAGGCCATCGACCGTGGCCTGCGGCTCGACTTTGAGCGTGCGGCGGGCCAGCCCGCGACCGACGACGAGTTCGACGGCGGCTTCCGGGACATAGTGCCGGATTGACCGGTCCTCGCTCGTATCAACCATGGCGTAGAACCCGGCGCAGGCGAGCGAATACTGCCGGCCAGGATTACCCTGCAAGTTATCGAGCGCGGCCTTGAACTGCTTGCCGGCTGTGCCGGTGACGGCGGCACGAAAATCGCGAAGCAACTGCCGCGACTGTCCAGAGGTAACGAACTTGATGTCATCGCGTGCAATCTCTGCGGTGAGGTAACGCGCGGCATCGGTGATCGTCAGCGCATCGCTGTCGACATCGTTCGTCGCAGCGAACGCGCGCAGATGCTCGGTGAGCTCTTCTTCAATTAGGGTCGCCGCGCGCGGATCGTCGAACGTGGCCTGCATGGCAGCCGCCGCTTTGGCTTCGGCCGGCAGCACGGCCAGTCGGGCTACTGCCTCCTCGGCACCGTCTTCGCGTGCGGCCCAGAACAACTGGGCGAGTGCCCGAGACTCAGGACCGAAACGCAGCAGATCGCCCTTTTCAAGCATGGGCACGAGCACACGCAGCATCTGCGCGGCGTCAGCGTCGTGAACGCCTTTCTCGTAGCCATCTTTGTAACGTTGCGTAGCGACGTTGCGGCAGAGCGTTTGCAGCGCATCCTCGTCCGTCGACGCGGCGACGAGATCAGGCCAGCTGAGACCGTCGTCGCCGTTGCGGGCCGCTTCGATGACCCGAAACGCCAGATACTCCGAGCGATAGACGTCAGCCGACTCAGACTCGCCGCTCAACACCCAATAGGGCTTGAGCGCATTGAGTTCGGCGTCGTCGATACGCTCGAAAAATTGCGTACCGATCAGATGCAGATACAGCTCGTCATCGCGCGGGATGATCGTGAGATCGAGGTCTTCGCGATTGACGGAAAAGCGGTGTCGTGACCCGAGTCGGATAACCCGACCGTCGTCGGCGTACAGCTCGGTCTTGTCGCGCAGGGACCGAACCGCCTGATCGCGCAACATTGTCAAGCGTGCTTCGGCGTCGTCGGCTTTGACGGCACTATCGAGTTCCCGCAGATCGGCAATTAGGTCGCGAATTTTGACGACCAGCGGATCGGACGCTAGGTACGTGTTGAGCTCGTCCTGGGACTGGAAGCGCTTGGTGCGCCGTTCAACATTAGCCAACATGCGCGAGACCGCATCGGCCATGGTCTGTGCGCGCGCCTGGCGCTGGTCGAGCAAGCGTTGCTTGTGCGCCTCGAACGTCTCGTAGACCTCCTCGCGCTTTTGCATGATGTCGGCGAGGAACGCTTCGGAGTCGCTGAACTGGCTTTCCAATTCTTCGAGCTGCACGAGCAATCGCGACAGCTGATCTTCGCAACGCTCCGGCGAGGTGGCGAGGCTGAGTGCGTTGACGACGCTTTGCCCGAACAGTTTGAACTGTGCGCCGAACTGCGCCACGGACTCGCTCGCACCAAGGGTCTCGCGTCGCTGGCGAACGCGGGCTCGCGTCTGATTGAGGCTGCCGTAGACCTGCGAGATCGAGTCGACGATCGCCGTTTGCACGCTCGCATCGGCGATTTTCAAGCTCGCGATCAGCTCGGACAACAGGTCGAGACCGGCCGCCACCTTATCGAGCGCTTCGAGCTGTGGCTCGATGGCGGCCACGGTTTCGAGCGCTTCGAGGCCGTCGGCAACCGTGACGATTTGGTCGCGATACGGCTGTAAGGCGTCTTCTTCGGCAAGAAACTCGGCCGTCTTGCCGGCGAGTTCTTCACTACGCTCGATGAGCGCTTCGTCCATCGCGTCTATCCGATCGACATCGATGTATCGATACTCGCGAATCGTTTGCAGATGACCGCGCTGGCGCCGGATCCGATCGAGCGCATCGACAAACTCGTCGACACTGTTCCAAGCGCCGGACTGCGTCGTGGCTTCGATGTTCTGCTGCGTGTCCTCAGCCTCGCGCAAAGCAGCGTCGGACTGGCGCTTGATGGCCTCGACTTTCTCGAACTCGTCGATGACGAGCTCAACGGTAGCGGTAATCTCGCGCACAGCCGTGCCGATCCCGAAGGCGTCCGGATCATCGATCCAGAAATGACTGTCGAACAGCCTCGTCGCCGATCGACGCAGCGCTTCGTAATGCGCGACGCTGGCTTCAGACTCGCGAATGAGCTGGGTAATGCTAAAGACGTCGGAGACGCCCCGCACCAACTCGGCGTTACCGATGCGGGAGAAAAACGACTCTCCGACCGGCTGCTTGCTCGCGAACTCATCCGATACGAATGGCGTTATCCAGATCTGCATCGGGTGGATCCGGGTCGCCTCGTGATCGGCGTTAAAGACAATGATCGTGCCGTCCTGGGCCAGCGCATAGCCGTGGCCGAAGATGGGGTTCTGCAGCGACTTGGAAATCAAGTTGTACGACAGCAGCGCGACAATGCCTTCGCTGGGCTCATAGAAGACGTACAGCACGTCTTCGCCGTTCGGCGAGCGAAAGCTTCGCTTGAACTTCAAACCGTCGGACTCTTGATCGTTAAATGAGCGCGTTTCACCGGTTGCGAGGTAGTAGCCGCCGGGGAAGATCAAACCATGGTCTTCTGGCAATTGGATGCACGAATCGCCAATGGCGTCGATGCGCGTCACCGACGACGTAAACGCGTTGAAGACGTAATAGCGCCGGTCTTCTTCTTTGTAGGGCAGCACGCGAAACAACAGCAGCTCGCCAACCTCGGCGTAGTCGACCTCGCAGTCATCCAGGGATTGATGCGGCTCATCGACAGCTTCGCTGTGTACGCCCTGACCGCCCTCGGTGTTGTCTTCGAGCTTGATCGCCAGCTCGCCTTCGGCAATCTCGATGAAGACGCGATTGCGAACGTTGATGTGTGGGAAACGACCGTGCACGATGTCGTCGCGGGTCGTTGGCTGCCACTCGAAGTCGTAAGGGTGCGGCAGTTCGATGTCGCGCTCACCGCGGTTGTCGATGTATGTCAGCTGCTTGCCGTCCGGCGACACTTCCCAGCGAAATACGCGGGTGTCCTCGAGCCGCTCGCCGATCTGAAAACTCGCAAGCAGTTTGCCGCCTTTGTGGACCAGCTGTATCAACCGTGTTTCTTTGTAGTATCGATACAGCTCGTCGAAGTCGTGCCGAAAGCGGGCATCGGTAAGGAACGAGCCTTCCAGCGGTACCGGCGACATCGAGTAGCTGTCGTCTTCGCGCTGCAGTCGATAAAGCGCGAAGACATCTTCGATGCTCGTCGTGGTCTTGAGGCCAATGAAGACGTTGTAGCCGAAGACCAAAAGCTCGCCGACTTGAACGATGTCCCGGCCGACGCAGTTGTTTTCGGTACGCACGCGCGAGCGTGCGGCCAGCGCCATTTCGGTCGAACCGAACTCGTTGGCCCGACCTTCGTTCAGACGCTGCGCCAGTGCATCGAGCTCGCCGCCCTGCGTTACCAGTCGCTGCTGAATGACCTCGTACGCACCGCCTTCGGCGACGGCTTGTTCGACGAGATTGGTCGGTTTGGCGCCTTTTTCCACGCGTCATCGCTCCCGTTGCGGTGAAAGGACGGCCGCCCCGACGGGCGGCCGGACAGGTCTTACGATTTGGACGTTGTACCGGCGCCGTTGTCACCGGACGTGGCCACCTTGGCGAGCAAGGCTTTGACCACGCTGGATTTGTCGGCGAGACCGTCGACCGCTTTGCCGATCGACAGCGACTTGGCGAAGTTGTCGAAGAAGTGCTCCTCACCGCCGACGATGTCGATGTGCGCTTTCTCGAGCGCAATGGACAGGATCTCGGCGTTCTCCTTGGCAATTTCCTTACCGGCCTCAATCGATGCCAGGGCTTCCTTGAAGGCGGTTTCGAGCGCCATGCGAAATTCCTCGTGCTCGCGAGTCTCGCCACTCATGCCGGCCATGGCTGCAAACTTGTCGGTAAGACCATCGGCTTCGGCCTGGAACTGCGCCTTGGTGATCGCGGCGTTGGCCATGCCCACTTCGGTCTTAGCCGAAGCTTCGGCGGTACCGGTCTCTTTGATGACTTCGGCTTCGGCCGTACCGGTGGCACGGACGATATCTGCCTTGGCAAGCCCTGGGGCCGCCTCTTCGGCCTGCACACCTTCGGCAAGCACTTTCTTCGCCTCTGAGTCTTTGCCGGCCGCCGCAAGCCGCGCTTCGGCCAGTGTCGTGATTTCCTTGGCTTTGTGGTTCGCCGCCGTCTCCGTCGCTTTTGCGGCGACGACTTCTTTGATGCGCTCTTCTTCGGCGGTGGCTTCGGCCGCAAGAACGGCTGTTTGCTTCAGCCGGTCTGCTTCGGAGACTTCGCGTACCTCTTTGATGCGTTCCTCTTCGACCGCAACGGTCTTGTCGACCGCAACGCGTTCGCGAATGACATTGGCGATTTCTTTCTTTTCGACCTCGACCGCTTTCTCGGCAAGAACGCTTTCGACCGCCACTTCGCGCTCGCGAGCGACGACCTCGAGATCCCGCGCCCGAACCACTTTCTCCTGCTCGATGGCGACCGCCCGCTGACGATTTTGCTCAGCGACTTCGACCTCGCGCTTCTGATTCTCGGTCTGCACCGACAGGTCCTGAACGACCTGGATGTGGGTCTGTTCGGCGCGGCGGCGCTCTTCTTCCTGCACCTTGCGAGTTTCTGCTTCCTCGCGTGCCTGAATCGACAGAATCTCGCGCTGCTGACGCGCTTCGGCGTCGGCCTGCTGGCGTTCGAGTTCCAGCATGGCCTCGACGGTAGTTACGTCTTTCTTTTTGATCGCCAGCTGCTCGTCGCGCTCGAGTTCGTTGGTTCGAACGTTCTGTGCCGCCGTGAGCTCGGTGATCTTCTTGATGCCTTCGGCGTCGAGGATGTTCGATGCATCCAAGGCTCCCTTCGGCGTCTGCTCGAGGTAATCGATAGCAACGTCCTCGAGGACATAACCGTTCAGGTCGTCGCCGATGACCTCGATGATCTTCTCCCGAAACTCTTGGCGATTCTCGAACAGCTGCACGAACTCGATTTGCTTACCGACGGTTTTCAGCGCTTCGGAAAATTTTGCGGAGAACAACTGATCGACCGCAATCTTGTCCGACGCGCGGTTCGCGCCAATGGATTTGGCGACCTTTAGAACGTCTTCGGCCGTTTCGTTGACCCGGAGGTAGAACGCGACCGTGATGTCCGCGCGCATGTTGTCGCGACAGATCAGTCCGTCTTTACCGCGCCGATCCACTTCGAGCGTGATCAGCGAGATGCGCATCAGCTCCTTTTTGTAGATGATCGGATAGACGAGGGCACCGGTGAAATGCACCTTCGGCTTGGAGCTCATGTCATTGACGATCAGCGCCGTGCCTTGCTCGACCTTCACGTAGAACGCTTTGAACAGCCCCGCGAGGCCCAGCAGGATCAGCAGCGTTACACCGACGCCGACCACGATGGGCATGAGTACGGACAAATCCGCCATAGTTGACTCCCAGTAGGTTGTTTCCTGTTGCTCGTCGGCCTACTGACCGACGAACTCGTCTTCTGAAATCACGCGGAACGTGCTGGCCTCGTCGATGCGCTCGATGAGCACGACACGATCGCCCCGCTGAAACGTGTCGTCGCCGGTAGCGCGGACCTTGAGGATCAGGCCGGCGCCGCCGTCATCGACGGTGGCTTCGCCAAAATCTTTGTCGACGCGCGACGTGCGCACGACGGCTGTCTGACCCAACAGTTGTTTATGGGTCTCCTGGGTCGCTTTCTCGAACAACGGCCGCAGCGGCTTGATGAGCTGCGCAGTAATCAGCGCCGCGAGGTACAGCGAACCGATGAGGATCGGAATACCGACGATGATCTCGAGAAACCGCCCCGGCACGATCGGATTGATCAAGTACACGGCGTAGTAGCAGATGAACCAGCCGATCAGAATGAGGATCGACAAGCTCACCGTTACCGGCACCCCGGTCAGACCGAGCCTAAGCAGCAAGCCGGCG
Source organism: Pseudomonadota bacterium (assembly GCA_038534295.1). Taxonomy (GTDB): domain Bacteria; phylum Pseudomonadota; class Gammaproteobacteria; order Steroidobacterales; family Woeseiaceae; genus JBCAXA01. The sequence continues at coordinate 281,553 of JBCAXA010000003.1, read as the reverse complement.
AGCACATCGGGGCCGGTATGCGGCGAATCGGCGTTGAGGTCGGCGACGTCAAGGTCGACGTCGGTATCGAAATCGAGAAAGTCGAGATCGATAAAACCAAGTACCGCACCGGCCCAGAAGAACACGCTGAGCACGAGGAGGACCGTGAAGACCGCCGTTGGGAACGACGCGATGTTCTGATAGAACGGATCCATCTTGTCGCTGAACAGTATGGCGAACATACGCGGTGACCTCCCTCGTGCGTAGCGTTGTTAAAAGACAGCTTTACTTGGCTTTCAGCCGCTCCAGGATTTCCTTGGCGCTGCGGCTGTGCTTCGTGATACCGGCCGCCTCGAGCTTGTCTGACAGGGACGCATCTCCGCTCTCGGTTGCAATCTCACGCGCTGCCTTCATTTGTGCAGACCGAAGTTCCTGGCGCTCTTTAATACGCTCCAGTGACTCCATGGCCGTACGCAGCTTGGAATCCGAACCACTGTGCCGTTCGGACACAGCCGCCTGGGCTTTCTGGACGCTGTCCGTGGCCTTGACGGTGTCGATCTGCTGCTTCATGCGCTGAATGTCGCGCTCGGCGTCAGCGATCGCGTCGCGCAGCTGATTGGCGCTTTCTTCATAACCGGCGCCGGCTGCTTTCTCGGTCTCGAACTTCACTTCGAGCGCAGAGATTTTCTCGGCAACTTCAAGGGCGAGCGTTTCGTCGTCCTTTTCGATCGCCGCCATCGCATAGCCTTCGTGCTCGGCGATCTCCTCAGCGATCTTCGTCGAACGCTCCTCGGAGACCTTTTGCCGCGCAATGATTGCCGCCAAGCTGTCTTTGGAACGTTTCAGTTCCTCCGCAGCGTCACGGACTTCCTGGTCCAGAATGCGCAGCGCCTGGCTGTCGACGATTACCTCGCCGGCTTCGTTAATACCGCCGCGCAACGCGGTCATCATTTTCGACCAGACGTTCATCACTTCTCTCCTTCAGATACGTGATCTGATTGCAGTAAATCGACATACGCCTCAGTGGCGTGGATAACGTTACTGGCAAGAACTTCGATCTCGTGGACGATGTCCGCCAATGACGATTCGGAACTCAGCGACCCAAACATCAGGTAGTAGTCCTGATCCATCCGCTGGCCGAGGCAAATCGTCGACAGCGGGAAGTACTTGTGGGTCCGCAGAATGGTCTCGTTAAACTCGATGGAATCGCGTACCAGCGATACCGGCCATAGCACCGATTCGGCAATGATTTGATCGCCAGCAACAGACACGAATACCGGCAGATCACCGTAGTCGTGCATGATCAGATGCAGCGTCGGATCGACGCCTTCGATCAATTCGATGCTCGCGTGCGCATCGCGGACGAGCGGGTCGTTTGCAAGCTCGTCGTAAAGCGCACCGGTACGCCAGGGACTGCGTGAATCGCGACCGCCGGACGCATTGCCGTTGGCACTCTCGTCACGAAGCTCCTTTTCTACCGCGCGGGCCCGGTCGGCGTTCTCCGGACGGATCCAGATCTCCTTTTTTACAAGGCCCTGCTCACGCAGGCGGCGCCGGTACTCGCGCTGGTAGTGTGCTGACGTTTTCACGTTCATGGCCAGCACTATACAGACTCACATGTGATAACGCAAGACTCTCACATGTAATTATTTAATTTGTTGTTTTAATTACTAATAATTGTATATCGATGGAAATGTTATGTTAAATCTCTTACACGTAACAAATTCGTTACAGCAGCGTTTCCAAGCACCGCAAGCGCTAGGCCAGAGGCAGGTCCCGATCTGAGCGGCAGAGCTCATCGTGGAGGCGACAGACATCCTCGCAGCGTCTGTCGGAGTGACTCATGCCCACCGTACTCACGTACCGGCAGGACGCGTAGTCACGAGATTTACGCTCGTAGTCGTCTACCCAACTTTCGCGCTCGGCCATCCGCTCCGGCCGAATCGGCCAAACACCCGGCCGCGGCTTGATGTGTGCAATGTCGATGCGCCACGGTTTTGGGCTCACCCGGGCACGGAAGCAGCGTTGATTACGGCACATACGCACGTAATTCTTATCGCTGCCGACGGCCCGCAGAAAAGCCAGCGCGTCGTCACCGACCGGGTCGAAAACCGCGTGCATGGCGAGTATTCGTAGTCCGTTTGGCGTTCGATAGACTCGCAAGGACCAGGATGGATGCTTGTCAGCAAACGCCTCGATCCGCTGCATCGACACCGCCACCGGATCGCGCGACGCACTCGATACCAGTCGACCAATGAGCTTGCCGATCGGCGCCGCGAGAATGGCGGCCACCAGAAACGCAATGCTGATCGCAGTGACGCCCCAGCCGCTCATGGTCAACGCGACGCCTGTACCGACGATCACAGAGAAAACCATCCAGCCATACGCCGCGTAGCTGGGCGGCGTGAAATCGACGTCGGCAAACAAAACGTCCGGCGTGTTCAGACACAACGCGCCGTACGAGTTTCGCGTGATGACGGTATCGCCATGGCGAGCGATGACTTCTTCTCGAATCGGCAGGCCTTCGGCGCCGTTGTACGGAACCTTTCGATCAATGAGACGAACTTTTTCACCGCGAGACGCGCGCTCTGCGGCGTCCTCGACCCGCTCGCGAGCCCGCTCCAGTGCATCAGCCTCGCTATCGTTTGACCAACCGAAACGGCGATACGTCCTCGCTTGGCCATCAATAACAACTCTCTCTTTGGCTTCCGCCCAGTGCGATGGAACGATCATCGGAGTTTTCCCTTTTCGCCAGCGCGTCAGTATCTGCCACGGCACAGCGTCGCGCCAGCGCGCTCGGCGGCAAGGTGTCAGCGTGCAGACTGCATGAAAGTGGTGGACACGACGGGTATCGAACCCGCATATCGTCGTAGCCGGGGCATTACTACCGGTAAGTCGATTGTTGGAAAACGGGCGCCAGCGAGTAACCCTTCCTCAGAGCAGTCGCCTGCCATCCTCAACCATACCCTCTCGACTTTTGGGAGGACTTCGCAACTGAGGCGCCCTCCTTAACGACGACCGGTTTTATCCGGACCACCTTCCAATACGTTTTAGGTGGCGGCATCCATTTGCCAACGTGCCCGTCATTTTTCGCACCGATCACTTGGCGGCGGAACAAAGTGACATAAAGCCTACGTGCTTGGATCGAACGCATCGGGCTCACCCTGAACCTCGCCAATCTGAGACCCGCCCGCCGTTTGCTGTGTTTCTTTCTTCGCAACGCACCTCTGGCGCATTAAGCTACGGACGTGGACCGATCAGAGACGCTCAACGCCCCTCGTCTGTAACAAAAAGGTAATTCAATAATGTCAGACGCCACGCATTACCCGGAAAGCCCCAGAGACGTTCCGCAAGGCCTGACCCGCGCCACCGGAAGCTATCGGCGCCAAGCCTGGCTCGCGATGGCCGGCTTGCTCACATTCATTCTCTTTTACCTGGCGCTGACGGCGAGCTTCGCCATCATCGCGTACAACAACTTCCGCCGAATACAGGCCGGCGACTCCGACTTCTTCCATATCGTCGTCACGGGCATCTCGGTACTGCTGACCGTCTTCTTGGTTAAGTCACTTTTCACGGTACGAAAGTCGGGCGATCCGGGCGGCGTTGAAGTGACCGCAGACGACGAACCGGTCCTGTTCGATTTCTTGCATCGCCTGGCCGATGAGATTGGCGCACCGAAGCCGCACCGGGTGTTCATTACGCCGGAAGTGAACGCGGCGGTGTTTTACGACCTATCACTAATCAACCTCATCTTCCCCTCGAAGAAAAATCTGATTGTCGGCCTGGGGCTCGTCAACGTGCTCAATCTCGGCGAACTGAAAGCCGTGTTGGCGCACGAGTTCGGGCATTTCGCCCAAGGCGCGATGGCGGTCGGCCGCTGGGTATACGTAGCGCAGCAGATCATTTCGCACATGGTCGCGACACGCGATTGGCTGGATTCGGTGGTCCGGTTCATCGGTCGCATCGACATACGCATCGCGTGGATCGGCTGGATCTTGGCCCTCGTTATTTGGTCGATTCGCTCGTTGATGGACACGCTGTTCTCCATCGTGATCATGGCGGAGCGAGCGCTAAGCCGCGAAATGGAATTCAACGCCGACCTCGTCGCCGTTTCTGTGACCGGCAGCGATGCGCTGGTCAACGCGCTGCACAAACTGCAAGCGGCCGATGAAGCTTGGCAGACCACGCTCGACATTGCTGGCCAGGAAGCCGGCAACGGCAAACGGATCGGCGACCTTTTCGACGCGCAGCTGGAGGCAGTCTCAACGATTGGTCGCGTGCTCAACGATGACACGTACGGCAAGGCACCCGAACCGGACAGCGACGATGCGGCTGAGCATCGTGTATTTACCGAGCAGATGGCGACGCCACCACAGATGTGGTCGACCCATCCGCCGAACCGAGACCGCGAAGACAACGCCAAAGGCGTTTACGTACCGGCCGATATCGACAGTCGGTCCGCCTGGCTCGTGTTCAAAGATCCACCGGCCCTTCGTGAACAGATAAGCCGCAGCTTCTACAACGCCGACAAGATTGACGAGCTCGACACCGTACATGGTGAAGAGGCGGTCACGCGCCGGTTTAACAAGGCGTCACTGTCCTCCGAGTTCCGCGGCACGTATCTGTCACGAAGCCCGGTACGCAACTTTGCCAGTGTCGACGAAATGCTCGAGTGTGCGACTTTGCAAGACAAGCATGCCGTTACGCATCAGCAGCTTTATCCTGAAGCAATCGCGGAACGCTTGGAGCAATGTCGGAGCCTCGACGCCGAGCGACACACCTTGGAAGCGCTCGCTGCCGGCGATTTAAAACCCTCCGGCGGCGTTATTCGCCATCGCGGCGAAGAGCTCGACAAGAGCGATATTCCGGATGCAATTGAGCAGGTCGCTGCGGAACGCAAAGCGCTCGGCGAGGAGCTCAAGACGCACGACGCCAACTGCCGGCAAGCGCACCTGGCCGCGGCCAAGGCCCTCGGTCAGGGTTGGGACAGCTACCTGCTGGGACTCGTTCGGCTGTTGCACAGCACCGAACACTTGCATGCGGTGGTCAGCAACGAGCAAGCGCTGTTGGTAAACACGTGGCAGGTAATCACTGCGGACGGACAGATCGGTTATTTCGAGAAAAAGCGCATGCTGGGCGTTTGCAATCAAGTGCAGCAAAAGCTCCGCGAGGTTTCCTCTTTTGCCGAACAGATTGTTCTCCCGGCGCCGATCGCCAGCGCGACGGGCATCGACAATTGGGCGGAGAAGTTTCCGAAGTTCGCTATCGATGACGTCACCAAAGACAACTGGGTCGACTGGTGTCGAGTCGCATCGCAGATCATGGACAACCTGACCTACGCGCTGGGCATCGTCCGATCGGCGGCGCTGGAGGAAATGATCAAACGGGAAACGGCGGTCGCTAAACACAGCACGGACGGCACTGATCCTGGTCCAGCGCCGGATCCCGGCAATGCCCCCAGTGGCTACCCAACCCTCCTGCCGGGCCAGGAACATGTGCTGCAACGCAAACTGGATCTTTGGAATCGGTTCCAGCTCGCCCATGGTTTTGGGCCGGCCACACTGCGCGCGATCATTTCTATAGGAATCGTCGGCGGAGCCATCTACGGTGGCGTCATTGGGTTCTGACGCGTCCGTCGACGGCTCCGTCGATCTGTCGATTAGAGCGCAAGCACGCGAAACCTAGCCTGATCGAGCAGTTTCCGTCGCGCCGAGCGGCGACTTTTGACGTGCAAGAACGACGGCTTAGCGTCCGACTTTTGAAAACAGAACCGTTTTGGCAGTGCTTCGTAGATCGAACGCGGCGGCAGGCGCCCCTCGATCCGCTTTAGCGCCGCACCGGATGCATGGGTGTGAAAATAGATGGTTCGCACACCGAGTTCGTAACGCAGGAACCAAATCGTCGCCATGAGCATGGCCTCGTCCCAAATCGACTGGTGCGGCGCCAGCACGTCACGCACGTAGGTCTGCAAGTTGCGCACAGATAACCCGACACCGCCGTAGCGGAAAGCTCGTCGCCAGTTTCGCGAACATTGAAACGCGTGCGCCGCAAATCGCAACCAGTCACTCTGGATCTCTTCGATGAGCGCCTCGCCTGTCGCCAGATCGATATCCAACCGGGACCACGCCAGCGTATTCAAGCCGTCCAGCGCAACCGGGTGTGCGTACGACATGAAAGGACTAATGCCCTCGCAGGTAATCAACTCCTTGTAGGCCGTATCGTGCTTGTTGCTGAAATTGAGTTGTAGGACGAGGTTGCGGCCCGGGCGGGACGTTTGATCGCCGATACACGATCCCGAGCCCCAGGCATCGAGCGTCAGCCGGTAGATCTCGTGTTCTTGGCGGTAAACGTGGCGTAGCGCTTCTGCAATCACGAGCCCGTCACCGCGAACCGTCGCCTTGACGATGGGCTTGTCGAGCAAGGCAGCAATAGGACTTCGGCGCAGCGCACCGACGGTCGCCGACTCATTGATCGCGAGGCGCAGCATCTCCAGCGCGTAGCGATCTTTGAAGTAATAGAAGAGTGTTCTCTCGTTGGGTAGACACTCGATAATTTCCAGTACGTCTTTGTTTTTCACAGGCCGCAGTCCATAGCGTTGTATGGAGATGCGGATTGCGTGAATCTGGTGGACCCGATGGGTCTCGAACCCGCCTATCGGCGTGGCCAGGGCACTGTGCCGTTGGACCAGCGCGCAGAGTTATGAAACGACTGAGGAGACCGGAGATTGCGCCCGCAACCGCTGGCGGGTCCACGGGAAAAGCCAAGCCGCCAAAAATAGGCGAGCGCTCGGTGTGTCCGTCTCGATTGCTGTCGCGCCTTGGCGGCCGATGACAACGAGCGCGATCTGTAAAACTCCTAGATCAACAAGTAGCATTGTCAATCAAGAGCGTTTCTGCGATTCGGAGGAAGGACATGCGAAGGAAGGTCCTCGAAGGCTTCGCGTTGGCGTCTGTCGTTTTGCTTGTTACAGCCTGTGAAACGACTAATTCAGTCGTCACCCTCAGCACTGAGTCTACGCAAGCGTTGGTGCAGTACGGTCAGACAGACTTTGACGCGACAGGGGCGCCAGAAGCGCATTCAGAGTTTTTGATCGGGCTGCTTCAACTGCATAACTTTGAGTATGCTGATGCGCGCAACTCCTTCCAAAGGGCGCTCGCGATTGATCCTGAGTTTGTTATGGCGACTTGGGGCGAAGCGCTAACTCATTGGCACCCGCTTTGGCCAACGTCGAACATCGAAGCCGCCAGAGAAATCATGTCGCGTCTGGGATCAACCTCGAGCGCTCGAATTCAGCAGGGGCAAACCGAACGAGAACGAGATTATCTGCGGACGCTGGAAATATTGCTTGAGGGTGACGATCGGCAACGCGCCAGAGAACGCTATTCCGACGCACTTCTAGACTTAAAGACGAAGTACCCGGATGACCTCGATGCCGCGGCCTTTTATGCCTTGTCCCTTCTGGCCCGCTCCGGTGGCCGAAAGCCGTTTTTCTACATGCGAGCAGGTGCCGTCACCGAAGAGATTCTCGACAGAAATCCGCTTCACCCAGGCGCCCTGCACTACAACATCCATAGCTATGATGATCCGATACATGCGCCGCTCGGACTGAGAGCCGCCAGGGATTACATCAAGGTCGCACCATCGGCCGTTCACGCGCTGCATATGGGGGCGCACATTTTTTACCCGCTCGCGATGTGGGACGAGGGTGTCGGAAGAAACAAGTTGTCCTTCCATGAAGCGGTGTCGCGTCAATCGAATCCAGACGACCGGTATCATCCTGAAACGTTCCACTCCTTGAGCTGGTTGCCCTACGGTCTTCAACAGCAGAAAAAGTACGACGAAGCGCTCGAGTACATCGCGCTGATCGCGCGGCAGACTGAGCTCTATCCGTCCTTCAAGATGGCGCGAATGCACTATGTCGAAGCTCGTGCGTCCTTCATCATCGACACGGAGGACTGGGACCACCCACTCTCGTCGGTTGTGATCGATCACTCCGATCTGTCCCCCTATAGTCAGATCACGGATTTGTATCTTGCCGGGGTGATCGCCCTTCAGCGAGGTGACTTGGAGTCTGCGGAATCTGCTTTGTCTCGGATGCGTAATCCGCAAGTGCCGTTGACGGGGCGCCGCACAAACGTTGCGCCGGCCCTACTTCAGATGGCTTTGACTGCCCAAATAGCGATGGCGGAAGGCGATCATGACGCAGCGCTAAGGTTGTTGAAGCGAGCCGCGGACATCGAAACAAACTGGCCACTGGACGTCGGACCGCCGCAACCCGTCCAGCCAATGGCTGAACTGTTGGGAGATGTATATCGAGAACTCGGAAACGTCTCAGAAGCTCGTAAAGCTTATGAACTCTCGCTTGAAAAGGCCCCTGGCCGTATCCGCACGTTGGCGGGACTAAAGGCGCTCCCACCCGCTGAATGACGAGCTGGAGGAAGCCCTGCAAAAAGATGCACACGAAATGCGTAATTTGCATCAGATTGGAAGAATGTCACCGTGAAGTTTGCTTCAAACGCACGAGTCCAGACATCACCTGTTAGTCTCCCAGCTTTTGAGCTATCGCCGTAGATGGGAGGGGGCGAACGCCCCCTCCCGAATGTGCCGAACTACTGCTTCATGCGAACCAGGTCGTTCAGCACGGCGTCGAGACCACCGTAGACCGAGATGTTGCCGACCTTGTCGGTAATCTTCTCGAGTGTCTCTAGCTCCTTGAGACGCAGCGCCACAGCGTTGGTCTCCATGACCTTGGCCGTGTTTAGCAGTGAACGCGTTGCGTTGGTCTCTTCGCGACGGCGGATCACGTTAGCCTGTGCGGCCTTCTCAGCCTCCACCACCTTGCCCAGCAGCTCCTTCATATCACCGGGCAGGATGATGTCCTTGACGCCGACCGACTTCACGGCAATACCGATCTCGTCGAACGGGGCCTTCAGATGCTCGGCAACAGTACGATCGATGACCGCCTTGTCCTCGAGCAAAGCATCGAGCGTGCGCGTACCAACGGCGCCGCGCAGAGCGAACTGCACTTCCTTGTACAGATAATCCAGCGGATCCTTGGTCTCACGGACAGCCTTCTCGACGTCCTTGAGCTGGTACGTTGCCGTCAGGTTGATGCGCAGTGACACCTTGTCCTTGGTCAGGATCTCCTGACCCGACACCTCGAGGGTACGCAGACGAGTATCGTAGAGTTCGACCGAAACGTCGCGCTCGACCGCGAAGAACGCGTGGAAACCAGGCTTAAGCGTGCGGGCCAGCTCACCGTCAACGGTCAGCAAACCAACGTGGCCGGCCGGTACGATGCGCGAGTAGATCGCCTTATCCGCGATCGCCTTTAGCATCGGATCGTTGCCGGCAACGAGACGCTTAGCCAGACGAGGATCGACATCGAGCGTGTCGATGATCTCGAAGCGCTCAACGCGAATCGTCTTCACACCCTTCGTGAAAAGCTTGCGCGTTGCCGGTGCCAATACGAGCGTCACGCGCTCGTCGTGGTAGACGAACGCAATCTCGTTCTTGTCCGTCGCTACGACGTCGAAGTAGCGCGCAACCGCCTCCGGGTACTTCTCAATCAGGAAGTCCTGCAGACGGTGGCCAAAGATTGGTACCGTAAGATCGAAGCGTTCGATCGTGTACTTGTGCAGTACCGTTACGAAACGGTGGACGCCAGGCTCCAGGAACCCCGCGAAGTCACCGTCACGGAACAGGAGTGCACGTTCGTGCTTGCGCACGATAAACTTTGTGTAAATCATGTTACGTGCTCCTTTTGTGTTGTTAGTGTTTCGTTCTGGCCCGGTCGGGCGCAGCGTCGTGGCTGGCTCGGACAACGGAAGCATCCTCGCCTTGCGCGCACGAATCTGACGCTCGACATCGACCACGCGGGCCATGCCGTGGCTCATTGGATCACCTCCTTTGTCGTCGTTGAGAAATTGAACGCACGCCCGATGCGTGCGTTTGTGAAATTGATGCGACCGCTTCCACAGTGTGTCGGCGGGCGCACAGCAATTGGCGAGCGGACCTTATACGCGGTGATACCCGGGGCTAATCGCAATCCTTCGCGATTAACCTGGGGCAACACCGGGCATGAAGTCGGACTCGACAAAGCAACTGCGAGCCGGCCAGCACGCTGCCGCGTATTCGCCTTGGCGAAGCAAGCTTCGCCGCAACGAGCACGCCGGAAGCGGCCGCGGTTGTGGCAGTTTCCTGCCGGTGGCGGAGTCGAACCGCCTGGTCCCTTGGCAATCCTCCAGTGAGGAAGATTTAGCGGAAATGCAGGAGTCGAACCTGCGACTTTACGGTTAACAGCCGTATGCTCTTACCAACTGAGCTAATTCCCATGGAGCGAAATACAGGATTCGAACCTGCGACCTTACGACTTGTGGTCGTACGCTCTGACCGCTGAGCTAGTTTCGCTGGGTGGTCGGCAAACTTCGGTACACGCGTTGCAATGGTTAGCGTCGGCGCGCCAGTCGGGACTCAGAACCCGAACCGCTGAAGTCATGCGCGAACGTGGTGGGCAGCCGCTTTGCGCGGCAATAATAGCTGCGCTGAAAAGCGGCTCCGTTAGATGGCGCCGATCTACGGCACGATCTATTTGAAGGTGGTAGATCGGAGCCGCCTCGCGAAGTGACAAAAATCAAAACGCCGAAGTGCGGCTCCGCTAGACGGCGCCGGTGTACAGCACGATCTAACCACAGGTGGTAGATTGGAGCCGCTTCGCGCAGTGGCAAAAACCACGACGCCGAAGTGCGGCTCCGCTAGATGGCGCCGATCTGCGGCACGATCTATTTGAAGGTGGTAGATCGGAGCCGCCTCGCGCAGTGACAAAAATCAAAACGCCGAAGTGCGGCTCCGCTAGATGGCGCCGGTCTTCGGCACGATCTAACCACAGGTGGTAGATCGAACGAGTCTCGACCTCGTAACCTCCCGGGTAAGAACCGGGTGCTCTGCCATTGAGCTATCGATCTCAAATTTGACGTGCAGGTAAGCGCACCTGTTGCAAGTGGCTTAGCTGCACGGATTGGTCGACCAGGAGTGAATTGAACACTCGACCTCACGCATATCAGACGTGCGCTCTACCGACTGAGCTACTGGTCTATTGTTGGAAATCCGGACGGGATTTGAACCCGCAACTTCCAGGTTGAGAGCCTGGCGACGTAACCCTTCGTCCACCGGATTTTTGTTGAGTGGGGGGACACTTCTCGTGAAGAGGGCCCCAGCTTCGCGGGGCAGGACGCGAGTGTACGCCTGCGTGAGACGCCACTAGACGTGACCCTGCCCCGCTGTTCATGCAATCCGCATTGTTAAAGAACAATGATCGGGGCAACAAAAAAGCCCTGATCGGAAAAACCAACCAGGGCCTATTTGCTCTGGAAGGCACAAAACTTTTGGCCTTCCAGCAATGTCAGCTGCAAGGCTACGTCATCGCGCTACCGTTTCGCGAGGACATACGAATCCGTCGACGTTGAATCGCGCGTATGGGCAAGCGCGGTTCTCCACCGGGTCGATACGTAAACAAGTTGTCGAGCTGTTTACTCATAGGGTCGGGAACTATACGCACCGAATGTTTCATGTCAACCGTGCTCAAAAACTTTTTTAATTTACTTGCCGCATAGCGACATCGCGAACAACTAAAGCAAGTTGCGAACCAGTGCGATTGCTTTGTCGATTCTCTCGAGAACCGATGTCAGTTTGCCGACGCGATCGATAGTGTTTTCGAGCTCTCTCACCCGCCGCTGCGCATCTGCGTTTATCGCGCGCAGGTCCCGCATGACCGATTTAGCGTTTCCGCTCCACGTCGTGAGCATTGCAGCACGCATAGCATCGATCGTTTGTAACGCTTTGGCCTCTCGCTCGCGTACGCGCGCGGAGTCTTCGCCCATCTGCTCGAGCACTAGGGCCAGACGAATGAGTTTGCCGTGCAGGAAAATGACAAAGCTGAGAATCTCGAGCTTCTTATCAAACGCGCTGATGGCCATTAGTTACTCCTTTCGAATTCGTTGTAGCGGCGACGAATCGAACGCAAGTACTCGGCGATCTCCGACAAACCTAGGTCGCGGGCCGAGCTTGCCGTTGCAAGTCGTGCGTGTGTCGACGGCAGAGTTCCGTACGCGGCGTTGAGGTCGCCAAGGACCGCCAATTGATGCAGCGTCTCTTCGTTCAGCTCGAGAAGGTCAGTGGGCAAGCGCGCACGACGAGATGCCGATAGCGAATCGACATCGTCGGTCATTGCACTGTAGGCCGCAGCATATTCTGCTTGCAGGCCAAGCGCACTCAGGGTGACCAACTGTTGGGCCAGCTCAGCAACGCGTGCAATCGTCGGTTGTGAGGCGTTGATTAATGCGTCGAATTCGTCGCGTCGCCGGCTTTCAAGGTAGTTTCGGGCAATTTCGGCAAACCCGAAAAATACACCGTCGGGTACATCCAAACTGACGTCCGCTGACGCTGCGAACGACTCAGCCGCATCCCGCAGCGCGCCGGCCTCAGCATCGGCGTCGAACGTAGCAACGCCATCTGGCCCGGAAATGCTGAGCAACGCATCGCAATATCGAAGCAGTAGGTCGTGCAGCTGTCCGAGACTCTCGTGTGCGGAATCGATACTCCTAAAAAGCGGATTCCCGGTCTGCTGCATTTCGAACGGCGACATAGGCTGCACGCTTTCGAGCTGCAGAGCAGCAAAATCATTGACCTCACCGCGCTCGCGCGCAAAGCGAAAATAGGCGCGGTCACGCTCGGCAGCCAACGCTGTTTCAGATGCCGCCTGCAGTGTTGCAACGCTGTCGCGAAACGCCTGCACGGGTGCGGATTCAACCGACGGGCCGGTGGCGACGCAACCGGACAGAAAGAACGCACAGACGAAAACAGCGGCCGGACTTTGCTTACGAATTCCTTGTGCTTTCACGATTTCTACCCCCTGCTTTATGACCGACGTTTTAGCCGCCGTCAGCGACGACACGTCACTACTTTTTCTGCAATCCGCCTAGTGCGCCGACTACCGATGACAGCGGCAGTTTGGCACGACGAAGATTGTCGAGCGCGATGGTCGCCGCTGCGTTCTGTAACTCTGCTTTAGCGACGGCTTTGCTGCGCGTACGTGCTGATGCCATAGCATCGTTAACAATGGCTTGCACACGACGTTGCGGCTCTGGATCGACGGTGACTTTGGCGTCGCGCCACCGGCCGCTGACGTCCAGACCAAGCAGCGCGCGTATATCGGGTCGAATGCCGTCCTCGCGAACTTTCTCGACGATCGCGCCGATAACGGCACGTTGCTCGTCCGTAGGCGCTTCGATATCTGCGGCGTCGCCAACCTGCGGCTCGGACCACATGGTCCATGGCCCGTGCGGCACGAGCGCACGACTGGCTTGCTCGGCCTGCGAGCCGGGCAGGATAAGGCCGTGCTCGCGCCAATCGCGATCGATCATCACGCGGAAGGCAGAATTCAGCATTGGCGGCCAGACGATGGGGTCTGCCTTGGTTCGCGACGTACGGTCGCCGCGCAGCTCCTTGCCGAGCATAAAAAGACCGAGCACGTCGGGATGGTCGGGCAGCAATTTACGTAGCGTGCTGACGAGGTGATCGAAGTGCGTCCAGCGAACACCGCGATGCCCGCGACGCGTATCGATCACTTCGCTTGGCGAGACTCGATCGTCGAACAGCAGCGCCTGCGCCGCAACGATCGCGAGCAGTGGATCGGCAAAGCGCGAATCATTAACGATCTTGACGATGTCATCAGGTACTAGTGCGCGGCCGGCGTGCAAGCCGTTCATAGCCAGTTGCGAGATCTGGTGGCACAAGGTGTCGTATTGGTCTTCACCGATGACCGATCCGAAGCGGCGCATTTGCGCGTGCATGCCGCTCATGCGCGGCCGATGACCGATAGTTGGGTCGGTCGTCAGGAACACCACGGTTGTCCAGCCGGCGCAAGCCCACAGCGACAACGTTACCGCGTCGGCTATCTCGTCGCCCTTGGAGAACCGCGGGTGCCACTTGTACGCCCACTCGAGCCCGTAACCGCCGGGCGGTAACGTAGCACTCAGTAAGGTGAAGCGCCCGTGCGGGTCCGCCTGCCACTCGTCAATGTCTGCAACGACGTCGTCGCCGAAGACCAAGCGCAGATTCGACGTGTCAATCTTGCCGGTGCCCTCGTAGCGACGAACCAAGATCAGAATTCGTGCTGACGTAGACGGTGGCGGCGATTGCAAAGCCGAGTTAACGACGTCGAGGAGTGCGGGCGATTCGCCGCGCATGCCCGGCACTGGCGCTACAGACGCCATCCGGCACGGTACCTCGATGCTTTTAGCGTCCTCGCCTGCGGCAATTGCAATGTAGCGCTCGGCCACTTCAGCCCCGGTATTTACCCGGGCACGATACAGACCTTGCGCGAGATTGATCTCGGCCTCGCCATAACCGCCAACGACGGTTTGCAGTCGATTGTTCTCGATGGCGATAGGCAGCGGACCGTCCGGACAATGAGCCGTTACCGGTACACGATGCATGACGCTAGATCCGGACATGCTCGTCATCCACTAGCGCGATGAAGAATCCGTCAGCCTGAAAACGGTGGTCGATCTCGCCGACCGCTACAACGCGGTTGATACCGACATTAGCCAATACGCGATGGCGGCGACGATCGTCGGTTACGCGGAACTGCGTAATTTGCACATTCTCGCCGCCATGCACGGCAACGTCACCAACAAACGGCGCTAACACTTCGAGCACAATTTCAACGTTGGCCGGCGCAGGCGAGTCGTTACTACCGGTTGCCGATTGCCTAAGGACGATTTCACTGGCTTCGTAGCCAAACAGACGCGCGCGCTGATCGTAGCCACGGCCTTCTAACTGTTTGCGCAAGCGCTCGCGAACGAATTGCTTGAGCGTTCCTATATTGACGGGCCCGTCGATGAAGCCACCGCGCAGACCTTCGAGTACCGCTTTGGTGAAGTGACCGCGGAACAGATTGGGATCGTTTGGGTCAGCACCCTCCGGTACGGCCTCAAATGCGCGACGCTCAAATTCCGAACCCATAAAGACGGACCACTTGACCTCACCGTTCTGTCCAACACGTGGGTCGAGGTCGAGCGGCGGGAATGCGGTCGCCAGCGGTCGGTCGCGACAGCAGTCGGCAATGATCACGACTTCCGCGAAATCCTGCCGGAGCTTCAGAATATCGATAATTCGGCCGGTCGACAGATTTTCGCTGCGGTACTCGTCGCCAACGTTGGCCATTAACAGCGCGACGTTTTCGCGGCCGTGCGCGATTCCATGGCCAGCCAAAAAAACATACAGACGTGTGCTGTCCCACACGGTCGGATCCGCATCGACGGCTTGCTTAGCGCGTTCGACAAATTTGCGTATCTCTTTGTAGATCCGCATCCGTGTCGGCACCGCGGATTCGCGGTCAGTCTGTGGCTTGTCTTTTTTTGACGGATCGACGACGAGCCCGACGTTTTCCCGCTTGAGCCCGCCGTTTTCAGGTTGACGCAGCCATTTGGCAAACTGCCGAGCATCGACGCGGGCACCTTTGAGTGGCTTCTGTGACGGGTAGCTGTCGATGCCTACAACCACCGCGTAATGGTAGGGATTCGGTACCTCGTCGCTGGCGGCAGTCATTGCAGCGTTGCCAAACCTCAATTCATGCCGTTACGAATAATGTGCCGCAGGCTGTCGACCGTCGCACGTCGTTTCTTTTCGCCTGGCGGAAACTTGACGTCGTTGAACGTCGCATGCTCGATGGCATCGGAACGTTGCCCGGCACGAGCGTTAGCCGGCGTCTCCGACCAAACGGCGCGCGCCAGACCGCGCACGTTGAGGTAGTCGCGAACCTTTTTGACGTCTGCCATACGGTAAACGGTGGCTCGAGTGTGATAGCGCTGCATGCCGACCAACGGCCGATCGAATGCGCCGTCGCCTTTGTCGGTTTCCTCGAAAGCACCTGACACCAAATAAAGCAACGAGCGTGGATACACAACCGGCACTTCCCAATAACCCGATTCGAGCGTGTCGTTGAGTGAAAACATCCGAAAATGTCGAAATGCTGCGCTGTCGCGACCGATCGTCTTCGCGAAGACACTGTGCTCGACGGCCGGCGCGAGGAATATCAAGTTTTCGACGAGGTAGTCCTTAGGCCAGGGGTGCTGAGCGTCTTTCTGCGCTTTGCGAATATCGGCCATTAGGTTGCAGGCGAAGACTGAGCCCAGACTGTGTGCAACAACGGTGATTTCCGGTGGGTTTTCGCTCGCGGCGACCATCTGGCTCAACGCGTCGACGAAGTAGCGGCCACCACGTACGTCACCGGCGGACCCGGACTCGAACGTCTGCGCCGTCTCTTTTTTCATGGTGTTCCACACCAAGCGGCCGACATTATCGAGGTAGAGCTCGCGGGCTAGCTCTTCGACTACCGTTGCGTAAACGCCGTGGTCGCGCCCGGAGCGAAAGCGACTGATCACCCGACCAAGCACCTTCATGGCATGAGCGAAGAACTTTGCGCTGCTGTAAACACCGCGTGCGTCTTTTGCGGAGCCGTCACCGACCAACTCATGCACGACATGCTCGGACATCATCGTTGCACGGGACGCCGCGCTGCCGCCGGCCCGCGCGGCCATGCGACTGTGCTCACCGACAACATCACCAGCGCCGTTGATTATTTCCTGAAGCTCGGTTTGCAGATCGGGATCCGTGGACAGATCGTCAAGAAACTGTTCTTTTTCGGTTGCCGTTAGCCCACGTACGGCTGCCGCACCGCCCCGGCCTGTCGCTGCCGCGGCGGGCGCTGGCGCGACGGCGACAAACGGTTCGATGTTCTGTCGACATTTTTGCAGCTCGATTCGCACCTCGCGTTCGGTGGGGAGTGCCAAGGCGGCAGACGTCGATCGACCGCCGAAATCGGTTAGCTTGCCCATGACAAATTTGATGATCTTCACGAGCAAGCGCTGGAAGATCTTCTCGCGGGCGATTTCGCCGAGGTTGTTGCGGACGATCTCCAACAGCCCCGTGCGATAGATGAAGTAGACCGGATAAGCACCGGCGGCTTCGTACTCGGGCTCGAGTTCGGCCGCGCTGGCGATGCCGTTTTTGGTCGACACGAGACCGCCGTGCAGATGAATGACGACACGCTGTTCTTTGCTGAGCCGCCGAATCAATTTGTCGATTTGAGCCGTGGACGTGCCGTCGAGACGTCCGTCGGCGCCGGTCTTGATGAGGTGATCGTTGATTGACATCCGTGTCTCCGGGCCGGGGTCAGTGGGATTATAGGATCGCGCGTGCCGGGCGACCATGCGACCGTGCATGCCTGTCATGCAAGCCGACGGATCGACGGACATTGCCTCGCCGAGCGACTTCTATTCTCTAAGTGATGCGCCTCGGCAAAGACTCTCAGTAGTCGTATCTGGCCAAGCGCCGGGCATAGTGCCGGCACGGCTGGCAACGATCGATGACAAGGTTTACCCTACGCGGTCCCCGTCGGGGCGACCCAGGAATTCTCAGCGGAGAGGTGCCGGAGTGGTCGAACGGGCTTGACTCGAAATCAAGTGTGCGCGTCAGCGTACCGTGGGTTCGAATCCCACCCTCTCCGCCAGAAACAACATACCGGGGCCTTTGGCCCCGGTTGTTTTTCTGGGATTAGAGGGTGATGGATGAGAACCCATCGGTTCG
>JBCAXA010000003.1:85441-263827 GCA_038534295.1 Pseudomonadota bacterium | reverse complement strand
CCCATCGGTTCGACAAAACGCGCTAGCGTTTTGGGCGTTCGAGCGCAGCGAGAACGGGGCGCAGCCCCGAGAATCGCCCCTAGGCGATTCGAGTCAATCCCACCCTCTCCGCCAATAATCACCACAACGACCCTTGCGGTCGTTGTCTATTTCGCGAAGTCAGTAATGCACTGTGCCACCTGAGCGGGTGCTTCTAGCTCTGGGAAGTGCCCAACATCGTCAAACGTGACGATATCGACCGACTCTGCTAGCCCTCTCGCGCTACGCCAACTGGCTGGTGAATGCGAACGGTCTTTTTTGCCCCAAATAGCGAGCGACGGCTGCTCGGCCACGCCTAATGGCACGTTGTGCACCAGATATCGCTGGTAGGCACTGCTCAATGACCAAAGGCCACCTCTGTTGAGCGCAGCCATCGACTGTTCGGAAAGCTTGGCGACGTCCTTCGGGTTGGCGACTACCAGTTCGAACCAGTCATTAAGACGTTGCTTGCCCATTCGCTTCATCGCCCATTGGCCGATAAACGGACGAGCCAGAATCTTTTTCGGATCTCTTCTTGCCTTCCATTCGGCGAATGTCGCCGGCGTTCCAGTCTGAATCAGGACGAGCTTTTCTACGAGTGCCGGATAGCGAACGGCGATGTCTGTTGCCGCCAAGCCCGCTGCGCAGGAGAACGCGAGGATGGCAGGAGTCTGCGCGACTTTGCTGATGAACTCGGCGACAGTATCGTTGGTATCCTTCCATCCAAATTGGTACTTGGCGCCTGCGGCGGAAAATCCCATACCGGGTAATTCGAAGACAATGACTCGAAATTGGCTCGCGTATAGATCCAGTATCTCGTCGTAGGATTCCAGCGTTACGGGAGGATCCGCTGAGAAGACGATCGGCTTGCCATTGCCTCGTTCGCGGTAACGAAATTGAACTCCACCGACTCGGGCGAACTTGATGTCCGGTTTCGTGATGGCGGGCCAGCCGGTTCGGTAGTCGAATTGTCTGCGCTCGGCTCTGCAGGTATCGATCCGACAGGCCAACTTAGAGAGGGTATCGATCATCTAATTCGCTTTAATTTGACCGTCAAGGATCGTTACCGGCGACGAGAAAAACTGCAGCGTTGCTGGTTCTCCGTATTGGTCTTGAATTCGCTGGTACCACTCGTCGCTGAAAAAATTGAGCGCAGCATCTTTGCTCTCCCACAAGTAGATTCCACCTACTTTCTTGCCGGACGCGATCGTAAAATATTTGTAGTCTAGCCCTGGAATGTTGGCGTACTCGGGCAGTGCTTTGGACATTCGATCCCGAATGACACCGCTTGGCGCGTACCACGGTGCAGATACGCGAACGACCGAAACAATCGCTTGGGAGCCGGCATTTCCGAACGCAGCACTTTCGAGCTCCTCGACAACCTCAAACCAGGTCAAAGATGCAGGCGCGCCATAGGTCGTTTCCATGCGCGACTTCCACTCCTCTGAGAAAAAGTCGTCAGCCTCGGCTCGATTCGACCATAGGTAAACACCGCCGAATGAACGCTCGGTAAACGTAAAGTACTTGCGCTGCAGGCCGTCGATGCCTTGAAACTTTTGCGCCGTTTCCGCGAAAGCCTGAGCGAGTCGTTTGTTGTCGACTGATTCCGGGCGTGGAATCTCAACGACGACCGCCACGCGCTGGTTAGTCGACGCGGTGGAGCAGCCTATCAAACTGACTAGGCTAGAGCAGCAGACAAGTACAACCGCCAAAACTCTGTTATGCATCGGGGTCCTCTATCGATGATTATTGGTCGAACTCCTTCGATTTATAGCAATCAGCAGAAAGCTCGCCTATTCTTTGGTTTGAAAAACGGTTTTACACATAAGAAAGACAAGTGAGTGTTCGTTGGAACGACATTGAGATTTTTCTCGCCGTGGCCGAGAAGAAATCGCTTTCTCAAGCCGCCGAGCAGCTGCGCCTCTCGGTGCCGACCGTGATGCGCCGAATTGACGCGCTGGAAGCAGAGTTAGGCGTCAGTCTTGTTCGCAAAACAACACGAGGCACGCTGCTTACTGAAGCAGGAAAGACTGCGCTGGATGACGCGCGGGCTGGGGCGCGAAACCTTTCCCAATTTGCGCGCGTTGCTCAGGGTTTCTCACATGACGTTGTGCGCGTCCCTATTCGGATTTCATCTACGGAGCCTATGGTCTCTGGAGTGCTCGCCCCCAGACTCCCAGACCTACTCGATGTGTTTCCTGACGCGCGGATCGAGTTTGATGTAGATACGGGATTATCAGATCTGACCTGGGGCGACGTCGATATTGCCGTTCGCCTGGCCCAACCTCGAGTTGAGTCCTATGTGGGAAGACGGCTTAAGAGAATCGAACTAGCCCTGTTTTGCTCCAGGCGTTACTTGCGCCGACGCAACCCCGACCGTCTTAACCTCGCCGACGAGAAATTTATATGGTTGGATGCCAAATATCAGGGCATCCCGGAGAATCGCTGGCTTGAGAAGAACGGTCTCGCCGCGTGTACGGTTATGCGGTCGAGTAGCATTCGTGCGCTTGAGCAGGCCTGCCTCGCTGGGGTAGGGATCGCGCCTTTGCCTCGGTTCTCAGCGCCGGCAAAACTAGTCGAGGTCAGCGGACCAGCATTACCGCCGCGCCAACCTTGGATAGTCTTTCACAAAAGCACGCGTCGGGATAAACGCATGCGCCTCGTTCGAGACTGGATAGCGGCCGCGTGTGATGCGGCATTCTAGTTAGTGCCCGAATGCTTCGATTCGGCGATGCTAGATACCGATCGTTAAGCAAAAACGGCTTCAATCGGGGCCACTTCTAAATCTACAGATCTGACAAGCGCTACGACGCACCGGGCGTTCGAGCGCAGCGAGAACGGGGCGTAGCCCCGAGAATCGCCCTTAGGCGATTCGAGTCAATCCCACCCTCTTGGCCAGAAACAGGCAAAAGCAAGAATTTCGAATCTACGTTTTCGCAGCGTTCAAGCCCAGCTCATCAGAACAATAATGGCACTGACCATTGCTAAGTTGTGGTGCCGGAGTACGTTTAGGCCGCGTTGATGCGGACGGCGGCTCACTCAGTTAGCAGCCGCTTTGAACGCTTTCGCATTAGTCCGCTGCAAAGCTCGTTCGCGCCCCGGATACATGCGCTCTTGGTCAGCCAACATACTTCCTAGCAACCAGTCGGGAAACGCTTTAACCAGCTTCGCCGCACCCACCACTCGAATATGTCCTTTCGCGATTTCGTCGCGCAGTGAGACAAAGCCTCGCCAGGCATAGGTAAGAGATCTGAGCTGGGCTATCACGCGCAAATCTTCATCGAAACCGGGATGCTTGAGGCACGCCTGCACCTTTTTATTTTCAGCGAGTATCCAAAAGTAGCGTTTCTTGGCAGGTTGGTCGGCGAATTCAAATGCGATGGTGGTCCGGTCGGTCGGCATAATCTCGGTGTTCATCCGCATATGCATACTCCAGATGAGATGCTCCGGATCGAGATCATCGGTGACCAGGTCGCGTCCCCATCGATGTCCCCATATTCCGAGATCAAAGACAATATTGCCGAGTTCGTTTCCTGCTGCTGTCAGATAGTAGAGAAACTTTTCGCCATCGCCCGGGCGACGCTCAATCACACCAGCTTCTTCGAGCTTCTTAAGCCTTGCGCTCAGCGTTGACGCCGAAATCCTAGGTAACGCCCGTTCGAGCTCCGAAAAGCGGTGAAAGCCATCAGCAAGAACCAGCACGACCAGGATGGTCCATCGCTCTCCCAATATCTCGGTCGCCAGAGATACCGGACAGTACTGGCCATACTGACTTTTCATGCCCTCAGTCTGCCGGCGGGCCGCGGCCGAAATCAACTTCGAAAATCCTAGTAGATTCTTCCTGGGCTAGCTGAGAGCTTAAGCTGGAAGAAGTGAGGAGACCGAAAATGACTCAAACGCCTGTCGCCGCCTTGGAACAGCTGCTGCCCATCGTCGCCGCACACCGCCGTGAGGCCGACAAGAATCGTCAGCTCTCCAGCCAGGTTTTCGATGCGGTCTGCGAAAGCGGCTTGCTGGGTATGCCGATCGCGCCTGCACATGGCGGGCTTGGAACCGCGCTACCGGAGATGCTGCAGATCTATGAAGCGATTGCCTATGAAGATGCAGCGGTGAGTTGGGTAGTTTGGAACGCCGGACTCATCGGGTTTTACGCGCGGTACATGCCGCAGGCTCTGAGGGAAGAGTTGCTCCACGGCTGCGACAAACTGATATGCCAATCGACGATTCCCGCCGGCGAACTGGATACAAGGAACAACGAAACTGTCGTTCGCGGTCGCTGGCCGCTGATGTCGGGTAGCCCGGGAGCAGACTGGGCCGTGCTGAGCTGCCGAAAATTCGCCAATGGAAGTCCTGCGACGGACGCGTCCGGTGCGCCCGAAATCGTGCTCGCTGCGATCCCTCGCGAGTCGTTCGAGATTGTCGATACCTGGCATTCAAGTGGCTTGCGCGGTACCGGCAGCAACGATATCGAGGTCGCTGAAACCGTTGTGCCCGTGCACCGCACTTTTACCCTTGCAGATGCGTCCTCGGTCACGGGACCCACTGATCGTCTGCCAATATTCGCGTGCGTGTCGGCGATTTTTGCAGCACAGACTGTCGGTGTGGCTCGAGCGGTTTTCGAGCACGCGTTGGACCGTGGCCGATCCACCGTGACTGCCGGCCCGATGCCGGATCCACGTGATCGACAGGAGTATCAGATCGCCATCGCGCACCACGGGGAAGCACTGACCATAGCGAGGGAGCGACTGCAGTCGGCAGCTCAAAAGGTCTGGGCACACGCAGAAGCCGACAATACGGCAAGCGCCGCATTGAGCACGGATCTCTACGCGGCCGCTTTTTTTGCCAACCAAACAGCGAAGACAGCTGTGGACGCGTTACACCAGTTGAGCGGTACATCCGGTCTTTATGAAGACTCGCCGATCGAAAAGCCCGCACGCGATCTCCATGCAATGCTTCGGCATATCGTCGCACAGCCGTTCATGCAGGCCGACGTCGGTCGGGTCAAACTCGGACTGCAGCCGGAGTGGCCGCTGTTCTTTTTGTGATGCGCAGATGCGATTCCCGCACTGCGAGTAAGTCTCTGAACCTGGTCGACTCTATTCGCGGAAGTGGCGAGCATGGCCGATAGCAAGCAGTACCTGAAACTTGCCGAACTCTCATTCTCTATTGAGAGTGCGCAACTCACTGCAGGCTTGCCGGATCCCTATTGGTGCGACACGTATAACCAAGGCGATGGCAAAAAGCTCCGCTGGCGTCTCAAAGTCTGCGCGGAGGGTATGGACGTTGATGATACGTTCTGGCCGCCAAGCATTCTCATCAACGATTTTCCTTTGCGGGGACGCAACTGGCGCGACCTCGAGGATCGAGAGTATGCGTTGGGTGGCCCTGATAATGAACGGAGCGCGGAGTTTTCCGGTAGCGTCTTTGTTTTCCAGCACGGCAGTATCCGTAACGCTCGACTGAAGTTTGTCGGACGAGATAGCACTGTGTTTTCGATCAGGTGCGCTGGCCTTTGCGACATCTACTTCGACGAGCAATACGATAGGAATATTGCCTTCTGCCTTGCTGCGGCGCCGAGGTTCTCTGGAATCACGGTCGCAGGCTGTGAACGTGACACACTTGCGACGCTGCGTTCCAGGCTGGATCAATACCTGAATGTAAGTGACTTCAACCAAGGCGAGATCCAGATTGGCCGCAGGCCGTACGACAGTGGTGTTGGAACAGTGAGCTGCCGTTTCACACCAAAAGGTTAATGCCACGGCTTGGCTGTTCGCGTATTGCAGATGTTGGTAGGTGACTTTGGCGATTAGCAGCCCGCCGCAAGCACAAAAAAACGGCCCCAATCGGGGCCGCTTCTCGTTTCGAGTTGCGGACGAGTCGCTAAGGCGCGCCGTCCGACTTATTGATCAGTCTGGCTGATACGGCAAAGACGAGTGATGCAACACGATGCGGAGCGTGCCTTCCTCGTCTTTCTTGTAGCCCCAGCTCTTGTCGACTTTGGTTACATCGCCGTTCTTGTCGGTGAAGATCACCCAGCCCATCCACATGGCGACGTCGCCCTGGATGAAGCTGGCAGATGTTTCCGACACGACTTCGCGCCAACCTTTGAGACCGAAACCACCGTCCAGCGGGTATTTGTCGTTGTGGCCAACGAAGTAGGACAGCGCGCCCTCGCGCGTTGGGCGAAACGTTTTTTCACCGCTCGCCAACGTCGGCTTAAAGAGTACCGGGCCGAGGTTGTAGCCATAAGCCGCATCGAGCGCGCCATTAGCAACGTCAGTTGCAGCGTCGATGCCGCCTTCATCGTAGGCCATTGAAACTGCCACTAGCGCATCGCCCCAAATCTTGCGTGCGTCAGTCAGTTCCTGTTCGGTAATTGCGGTGGTCATTGTCGATCTCCATCAGAGTAACTTTTGTGGCAAATGCCATCGGTGCCGACACCGCAAGCGACGGTATCGGCGAAATCTAGTAACACGCGGGCCGCCCGGCCATAAGCACTAGTCGTCGGGCGCAACCATTGCGACGAGTTGACCAACCGAGCAATGGCGCTCGATCGGGTGGCGCAGTGGAAAATCCTGTCGAATCTCGTAGTGGTTACGCCGGCCACTGCGAGATCGGGTCAAGGCCCCCTCGTTTTCCAGATCACTCACGATCCGATGTGCAGCTCGTTCGGTAATTCCGACCCGTTCTGCCACCTCACGGAGCGTCGCATCCGGATTCGCCGCAAGACTTAACAAAACGTGGGCGTGATTAGTGAGGAAGGTCCAACTCGATTGCATGGCTGAAGCGTAGCACGCGTTGCTACTAATTGTCATGAATGGTATAACATGACACGAAAGACATGCAATAGAGTTCATATTTAAGAATTGCCCCGATCACACCCATCTTGCTGAACGCGAGCGACGACCCGATGCGGTCGTCAAATGCCGTTAGCGAGACCGTCGTGTGTTGGAGGCAATAGCCTTTTTCAGTCGAACGCATTCCCCAGCGCGCTGCGCGGGGTGGATCGAGGGCATTAGCGAATGGCAAACACGACGGATGCAGCCACAGGTGATGGCACTGACTTTTCGGGCGCTGGCACAGCGCCAGCCGCGAACAACGACGATGGATTGCGTTGGACCGGACGATTCGCCGGTGGGCTGATCGACGATTTGAAACGGCGAGCGCCGTGGTACGGCGACGACTTCCGCCAAGGGCTCCATAGCAAGGTCGTCGGCTCGACCCTATTCCTCTACTTTGCTTGTCTCGCCAATGCCATCGCCTTCGGTGCCCTCATGGGCTTCCTAACCGACGGTCAGATCGGTACGACCGAGATGATGATCGCGACGGCTGTCGGCGGCGTCGCGTTTGCGCTTTTCGCCGGTCAGCCGTTAACGATTCTCGGGGGGACCGGACCCATCGTGATCTTTACGGCGATTCTCTATACGACGTCGAACGATCTAGGGCTCGACTTTCTCCCGGTGTATGCGTGGGTCGGCGTTTGGTCCGGCATTCTCCTGATGCTGCTGGCTGTGACTGACGCTAGCGCACTGATGCGCTTTTTCACGCGCTTCACGGATGAAATCTTCGCCGCCCTGATCGCCGTGATTTTTATTGTCGAAGCGGTAACCGATATCTCCGCCGGTTTCACCGATACCGACACGCCGTATGACGCCGCGCTGCTCGGCCTCGTTCTCGCGATAGGCACGTTCGTTGTCGCCCGAACTTTGCAGTGGTTCCGCAACTCGCCTTACTTGCGTTGGTGGGTACGCGATTTCCTCGCGGATTTCGGACCGGCCATCTCGATTGTCCTCATGACCATTGTCGCGATCCTAATGAACGAGGTTCCGCGCAATCACGCCGACGTTCCTGAGTCCTTCGGTACGACAACCGGCCGGCCATGGATGGTCGACATGTTCTCTGTACCGACGTGGATCTGGATCGCATCCATCATTCCCGCGGTGCTGGCGGTCGTACTGCTGTTTCTCGACCAGAACATCACGACGCGTCTCGTCAACGCAAAGCACCACAAGCTAAAGAAAGGCAGCGGTTATCACCTCGACCTTTTCATCGTCGGGTTGATTATCTTGGTTTGTTCGCTGTTCGGTCTGCCGTGGATCGTGGCGGCCACCGTTCATTCGCTCAATCACGTTAGAAGCCTCGCGACTCACCGCGTTGTCGACGAAGGTGGCCAGGTGCGCGAAGAGATCGTCTCGGTTCGCGAAAACCGCATGTCGCCATTGTTGGTCCATCTGCTCATCGGCGCTTCCTTGCTGTTCCTGCCGCTCGTTGCTCAGATTCCGATGTCGGTATTGTTTGGACTGTTCCTGTTTATGGGCTTTGCCACGCTCGCCGGCAACGAGTTCTTCGAACGCGTTCGCATGTGGGCGATGGATCCGCGTCTTTACCCGACGTCACACCACTTCATTGGCAAAGTTCCGATGAAGGTGGTGCATGCGTACACCGCGATCCAGGTAGCTTGCCTTGGCGCGCTGTGGGCATTGAAGTCGAGCCCGCTCGGTCTCTTGTTCCCGGTCCTAATTGCAATGCTCGTTCCCATTCGGCGCTCGCTGTCACGGTTCTTCGATCGTGAGCACCTGGCGGCGCTCGATGAGGAAGAAGACGCCGAGGTGTTCGAGGAAACGGGCGGCGGCAGGCTCGGCCCATAGCAGAGCGGTTGCACGGAAGGCACGACGCCGGAGTTTTTACCCTACTCGGAAGGCGGAGTCCGCGAAGCCCAATGTTGCTTCGCGGACTCTGTCTTTTTTAGCTACCGAGCTACGCCGCGGCGTATCAATCTTCTCGTAGCTACGATTGCGGATCCGGACGCTTGCGCTGCAAAACGAGCGCCTTGTTGCTGAAAAAACCCTCGTACCACGGCACTTTACGCACCTCATCCACCTCGGTCGGCGGCGAGCCGATTCCGTCGACGGGTCGCAGCTGGGCGAACTGTTGCTCCTTTTTTAGGCTCTCGATCGCCTGTCGCTCTGCAGATTTGGCATCGGCCGCTACGACATACCGGTGGCTGTATGCACCCGAGAATCGTTTGCCGTCCGCCAAATCGCGAAACGGACCAGCGACCTTGATGTGTACTGCAAACGTCGGCATGGCTGACCTACCGAACTGCCCACCCAACTAACCACATTTATAACGCCGACGCCGCCTCAGAACAAAACTCGCGTTTGCTGTAGTCGGAGGTCGCAATGTCGCTCGCTAGAACGAGGGGCTCAGTGAGATAAGACGAAAAATGGAGCCTCAAGGTTCGACATAATGGATTGCGATCAGAGGTTACTGACTCAACAACGCGCGGCCTTCCCGGTGCTGGCGGACAGGAAGCGGGTATCTGACGGAGAAATTCGAGGTGAGTCGCACCCACTGATGCTGCAAACAGAAGTCGATGACTTCGACGTTCTACCGTTCTACATGCAATGGTGTGTGCGACACCCCGGCAGCGCAGACTTGGTTGCTGAAGGAACCTTGGATGCGATCGCAACGTACGGCCGTACGAATAACCCTAGGTCACCGTACGCGGCGGTCAAGCCCAGATGTAACGAGCGGCAGGTTCTCGCGATTAGAGCGTTTTTGGCATGGCGCCGAGATAGCAACACGCGGGTCGATGAAAAACGGCTCGAGCGAGCGCTTCGATACTGGTAGCTGAGGCCAAACGATCAATGTTGAATGACCAGGTCGTGCGCACCGCGCGGCAGCGGTAATTGTCGACCGGTGGGTGTCAACGTTGGCGCGTCAGCGCTTCGATCAACGGCAAAAAACTCAAGCCATCCATGGCTGCGCGGGGCATCGTGGTCTTGATAGACAACCACTGCGAGCATGTCGCCATCGCGATCAAACACGGCGTCTTCAGGCAAAATGCCTTTGAAGCCGACAGGTGCTGATACGGTTTCAAGATTCCCGGTCGCGGAATCCACCGCAATCAACGATAGCGAAGATGCGTCGCGCCCCGGAATCACAGCCAGCGGCCCACCGGGCAGATACGTTCTCTCCATATTGACGGCAATGAGCAGATCGCCAGCGGCGTTGAGCTCGATGGCTTCCGGCGACCTAGACACTTCGGCGGATGACACGACACCGCGTTTGTCGTTCTGCGGCGCCAACGCAAATGCATGGACAGCGCCATTGCCATTGAAAACAGCGTCCGTCGGTTTCGGTCCCCAAGCGACATCGGCGACGAGTAGGTACTCGCCAGATGCCGTCCAACGCGCGACAGACAACCACTTGCCGTCGTATGTCGGTGACTCGGTCTGTGCCGATCGAGGTATACCAGCGTCATCGAGTTCGAACGTCACCAAAGCGACACCCGCATTGGTCTGAATGACGCCGGCCGCAGCGCCGTCGGGGTGAATCATGCCATAGGTGAGGCCTTCATCAACGCCTGGCCTGGCAGTGAAATCAGGCAGGTTGAGGTCTAAGTTTCGGACCGCGCTAGGGATACCGTCGGTCAAAGCGACTACCGCGAGCTCCGCCGTCGCATCTGCGCAAGCGACGAGCAACCACGCACCATTCGGCGCGACGTCGACGGACGACGGGCGGCGGCACGCATTGCGCGTATCAACGACCTTGTTGCGCGCGAGCTCAACCGTCGTAACAGCCGAGCCGTTCGGCATTTCCAGATAGAGGTTGTCTAGCGCTTCGACCTGCCGATCGATCTGGCCACGCGTTTCGATGACGTAGGCGAACCGACCATCCGACGACAGAGCCGCCGAACCCGGCCAGCCCATCACCGAATTCGATGCTTCGACGCGGAAGGTCTCCTGCTCGAGTGACTTGAGATCAACGCCAATCAACAAGTCCGCCGCGTCGGCGACGGGATGCAGCTTGCCATCCGCGTACGCGGTGCCTGCCATATCGCCATCGACTGCGACCAGTAAAGCTTGCGCATCGAACGTCGCGGTCGACTCCTGCGATGGCGCGATGGCTGGACTTCCGCTCGTGAGGTTCCAAACGGCGAGCAGGGCCGCAAGCGCGGCAGCACTCGCCGCAAGCCCGATTCCGATCCGTTGCAAAATTCGCATGGTCACCCCCGATGAGTCGTGGGGATGAAGAATAGTACGATTTTCGTAATTTACAAGTCTTGACGCTTTAAGACGGTTTCGGCAATCGTCGTCATCGCCGCAACGAAACGCTTGCGCTCGGACTTTGGCAACGCCTCGAGCATCACCTGCATGGTCGCGAGTTCCTCGCGCTCGATGGCCGCCGATGCGTTGCGACCATCGTCAGTCAGCGTCAGTGCGACAGCGCGTCGGTTGGTCTTTGGACGTTGTCGAGCCAGCAGGCCGCGATCTTCGAGCCGATCAGCAATGCTGCTGGCCGTCGTCGGTACGACGCCGAGGTGGTTCGCCAAGTCGGACAGCATGCATTCGGGATTTCCAGCGACAAAACGCAAGGTCTGGATATCCGCGGCCTGGAGGTTTAGTTCACGATGCTCCGTTCGCAACGTCGTCTCGGCGATCTTTAGCGCGCGAAGCAACGTGATTACGGCGAAATGCAGCTTGTCGATGTCGTCCATTGCGCGAGCGACTATACCGTCCGAACCCACGCCTTGGCATGCTCCGCGATTGACGATTCAGCAAACCTATTTTGTGGCCGGCAATGAAAAGGCCCCTGCCGAGCAACAGTTACGGCAGGGGCCCCGTCTCGATCTTGCTGGCTACGCCGTCAGAATTGGGCGCGGAGACCTATCGAAAACGTATTGCTGGTGATGTCCTCGAGTCCGAAAATTCCCTCGTACACGCCGTAGAGTTGCCAACGACGCGAGAAGACCGCGGAGACGCCAAGGCCAACCAAGCCAAAGTCTGTATCGATTTCACCGCTGTTAATCTGGAAGCAAGAAATACACTGCGATGCGGCGAACACACCGGGGCCGGCGCCACCGGGCAGCGTTTCTTCTACGGCGTACTTCGCTACGAGTTCAAGCGGCTGGTCCTGAAATTCATGGTGCCATTCAAGTCGCAGCTGTGGAACAACAACACCAAAATCACGGCTGATCGTGCGCGCAAAATTGACCCCGAGAATCGCTCGGAAGGATTCGATCGTTTGATCGTCGTAGGCCAACGGCAATCCGCCACCGCTCGAGTCGGTCTCGGTGTAGCCGTCAATGTCGATGTCGCGGTAAGCAAGGCTCAACGATGCAGCAATGTCCCAACTGTCGACTGCAAAGTCGTAGCCAATTGTCGCTCCACCCGCAAGATAGTCACCGTCGGTGCTACCGCTCAGCGTGCGCTCAATATCCGGGCAGGCTTGCGGCGCTGGCGGACAGTTCGGATTTCCGGAATAGACAACCCGACGTGCCGTATCGTTATCAATGGTACCGAACGAAACGATACCGTTAATGAACCAACTGCCGAGGTTGTAGGCACCGAACAAACTGCCGGCTGCCCCGTCGACATCAAGATCACCGCCGGATACGACAGCATTGGTATCGAAATCCGCTTCGTAGTTGTCGATGCCAAATGCTACGCCGATAACGCCTCGGTCGAGCGTATAGTCCAGGCCCAACGTAAAGCTGGTCGAGTCGAATTCGAAACCGTCTTCATTCGTTGTCTGATCGCGATCGCCGGTACCGAAGTTGCCCTCGAGGAACCAGCCGACGCGACTGCCAGCAACGTCGGCAGCGGCGGCGCCACCGCGCACGTTTGAATCGTTTAGCGACATCCGCGCCTGGTTGGGTGAATCGATCTGAATCGGGTCCGCGTAGGCCACGCGGCCACCGATCGCCGAATTGGCGGTGCCAAGACGCAGCGAATTCAAACGACCGGCAATATTGGAAAACTGGCCACTGGTAACTCGAGTCGACATTGTCGCGTTACCAAGCAGCTCTTCGCCGGCGATTTCCTGAATAGCCCCGAGCAATTCGTCCGACGACAAACCCAGATCACGCGCGCGCATATTGCCGTCCTGGATCCGCTGCGAGGTTTGTACCAATTCGTTGCATCGAGCGAATAGGTCTAGCTGCTGCCCCTCGAGTTGGAAGCCGCCTTGGCCGGCAAGCGCGGCGCAAGCGCGTTGCACACCGGTACCAATACCGCGTTGCAATTCCGTTGCGCCAAACTCCGTGTTATTGACGAAGGTAATGAGATTTACCGGAGTAGTCGGCGGCGGCGTGCCATCTTGCGCTAGCACCGGGACTGCCGCGACCGTACCGATCAGCATCAATAGGCCAATGCACTTTTTCTTAGTATTCATTCTTGCGTAACTCCCCAGCTGTTCTTTATTTTTTTACAAACAAATCTCGTCTAACGTTGCGGCCCTAACGATAGGCCGCGGTCTCTGTGGTGCCTCCACCAGCCATCATCGTCTCCGACGGCGTGGGCACGAAGAAAAAGTCGCCCGCTTTGTGTCCCGCACCCTGCAACGAGTTGTATGTCGGCGTCGCACGCTCGGGGTCGTCAAATTGCTCTTGAATGCGCTGTGCCATTTGGAAGTACAACATCTCACCGCTCAGCACATTTTCGTTACGGCGCAGCACTTCCATGAAGTAGTGCGCAAACAATGAGTGGCGACTGTCACCGTTGTCATTCACGCGCGGCAGATTTGCGCCAGACATCAGCACGTTGCGCGACTGAAAGCGCGCTAGCAATTTGAAGCGCTTGGGATCTAGGCCGCGTCCTACAGTGAAACTCGTCTTCTGCACGCGGCGCTTCGAGAAACAGGAATCGGTAACCACCAAAATGCGCTGTGCCGAAATGTGCTTAATCTTTTCGCTCACGTGTTCTGCGAGCAAGCGGCCAGTAAGTACTTCCGGATCGTAGTCCACGCCCATCCAGTAGGCGCGATCCGGTGGCCCGGTTGGCGTGCTGCCGCGGCCGGCATAGTAGATCAGCAGATTGTCCTCGGCGGTCATCGTGTTTGAGTAGCGGTGCAGCGTGCGCATGATGTCATCGGTCGTTGCGTTCTCGACCACTTCGACGCTGAATCCGTAATGCTCGGTCAGCATCTTGCCAATCTCGTACGAATCTCGAACCGGTGTCGTCAGGTCCTCGAGGTTCTCGTACTTTTCATTCGCAATCAGTAGCGCGTGAAAGTTGCCGAGGTTTGGCTCTTCCGACGACCGCGCCAGCTGCAACACCGCCATTGCGTTTTGCATTTCGACCGGCATTTGCGGCTCGCTACCGGCAGCTGCTTTCAACTCGCTGAGTTCGAAGTCCATGTCGCGAACTTGTTTTTCAAGCGTTGAGATTCGCAGATCCTTGGCCTTTATCGTGCTGCGGCTAGCGGCGATTTGTGCATTGAGCAGCTCGATCTCTGCGGTCTCTGCCGCTTGACCAGCAGCCAATGCGGTTTGCAGCTCTGCTTGTTTGCTGGCCAGTTCGGCATTGAGCACCGACTTTTCAGCCTGAACCTGCGCGAGCGTGTTGCGCAGTGCCGCCGCCTGCTCACGTGATTGAGTTAGCTGCGCAGAAAGCCGCGATGCCTCGGCGCCGGACTGCTCGTACGCAAGAATCTGCTCATTCTCGAGTTCACCGACCCGGCCGCGGAGTTGATCTGCTTCGGCCGCCAGCGTGTCGATCTCGACTTTGCGACGCTGCAGCTCGAGACCCATCGTCTTGAGTTGCTGCTTCGCGGTATTGAACAACGCAGTCAGTTGCTGCTCGTTGCGATTCGAGTCGACTTCCAGTTGCTCGCGTTCGGCGCGCAGCTCCGCCAATTCTGTGTCGTAACGCGCCTGTTGCTGCTGCAGCGCCTGGCGCAAGTTGGCAGTCTCGTCAGCGCCCTGGACCGCACTGAGCTGCTCGCGCAGTGAATTAACTTCAGATTCGAGCGTCGCAACCCGGGCACTCTTGGCCGCTAGTTTCGCTTGCTGAGCGGCGACATACGCCGCTGCATCCGATGCGGACTTCGTGCGAGCGGCACTCAATCGCAGCGTGTCGGCGGCAAGCTGATCGGACTGGTCGCGATACGCCAGCCGAAGTTCTTGCAGTTCTTGGTCGGTCTGAATGAGGCGTTGCTGGTTGTCGGCCAATTGCTCCGACAAATCCTCGGTTTTTTGCTCGGCGGTTGCCGTGCGTGCGCGCAGTTCGCGCAGCTCGAGCTGGGCCGCCTGACCGCCAAGCAATTGCAGCGCAAGCTGTGCATTAACGGCATCTCGTTCTTTTTCTAGGCTAACTATTTCAGCCTGACTCGTGGCGAGCTCCTGCTTGGCGACGTCGAGATCGGCTTCCAATGCGCTGACGTCGGCCTGCGGCTGACCGGCGGGGGTATCGCGCCTGGCGTTGAGCTCGGCGAGTAACTCTGCAGCGCGCTGCTCATGCGCCCTGCTGGTGTTGCGCGCGTGCGCGAGTCGATCTTCCATGCGTTGCGCTTCGAGCTGCGAATCACGCAACGCCGCGTTGGCTATCGCTAATCGCTCAGTGAGATCGTCCGCAATCGCTTCGGCGTCAGCAATCTTGTACGCGTAGTCAAGATCATCGCCGAGTCCTGATGCCTTGCGCTGTAGATTTAGCGCTAGCAGTGCATCTTGCTCGACGCCAAGGCCCTGTTCGTAGAGATAGCCAAGTTCCTGCATCGCCTCGTTGTGGCCTTGGTCCGACGCTTTCTGATACCAAACTGCCGCTTGGTCATAGCTAACCGGCACATTGTCCATGCCGTTGGCGTAGATTCGCGCTACGTAGTACTGCGCCTCCGCGTCGCCATCTTCGGCCGGACCAGTCCAGCGCTGCAGCGACAGTGTGCCGCTCGCCAAATCACCGAGCGTGTATTCGCCACCGCGGCTTCGGCAGGTAACTGCCGCCGTGCGAATGAGTTGACCTGGTGTCAGGTACGTTCTTGTGCCGCCGAGCTTGCGGAGTTTGCCGGGCAGCTGACAGTCGACAATAACTGCATCACGCATGTTTGCCGCCGCGATCTCTTCGCGTATCTCGGTTTCGCTGGATTCCTGGGCAACGGCGCACCCGATCACCAAACCGCAGCTGCCGACACAACATAGCAACCGCGCCCACAAGCTCGACCAGCTGTTTGCTGTTCTCATCGTCGCGCTCCCACTTGTTCTACAGCGCCGTCGATGCATGACGGCACCGTTTGCGCCAGGGTTCCCGCGCGCCGTTGCGGTTCTAGGATGAGCATTGCCGCCGTCCTTGCGCAGCTCTAGCCGTGACCGATGACGACACGACGGTATTGTCATAATTGTTATTTGCCTACCCATATGTAATGTAACGAACCATTCTGTCAAGTTAGTGAAATCTGCATTGAATTAATCTCAGCCTAGCGTCGAGAAAGTTGACACTCGCATTACTTAATGGCTGATAAACCGTTTGCAGGTCACTGAACTGGCACGCCAAACGTTTGTAGCGCCCTAGACGGTGCAGATGGATGGTGTTTGCCGCTATTCGCCGACGATATCTGAGAAAATCGGCGACCAACCCGTTGCGTGCGTGCAATCGTCGACGACTATTCGCGTGGCATCCGGTCGCTTGATGAAGTACGCAGCGGTCACAGCGGGCGGCACGTTGGTGTCGTTGCCGCATTGCCAGTGCGTCTCGGCGACAACCGTTGCGCGCTTTGTCGAGTAGCGAACGGGCAAATAGCCATGGTGTTCGGTCCAACGCTCCGGATCGAGATTCCCGGCGATGGTCTTCACGGCGGTCAGCTTGTCCGTACAGTCAATCATGCCGACGACAATGGCACCACCACCGGAATAGCCGACGAGTTCAACCGTTTTGGCGTTGTAACGAGCCGATAACTGATTGGCGGCCGAACACATACTGTTGACTACATCGTCGCCATAGCGATCAACAGTCCAATATCGACTGTCGCAGCGCCTGCTGGTCGCGAACCCGAAGTAGCACGGTCTTCCTAAGTAGACCGCCGGGTGCTCGACGTCATGCATGAGCTCAAGCAGCAATGGCACCGCCGGCGTTGGATCGACGGCAACGCGTTGCCCGCGAATCCACGGTTCGCCGTCACCTTCGACATAAATTCTGAGATGGTCGCCAGCATGGCGATTGGCGAGCACGCGATGACGAAATGTTTCAGTCTCGACAACCAGCGAATCAAGGTCGCTGGCGTCGGCCAGCTGCATCCAACGTGGCAGCAGACCGCATGCGCCGATCGACAAACCGATCAAGAGTAGGTGCAACAGCCTTGCATTGAGCACAGCTAGGACCGTTCAAACGGCGCCGGCGTTGCTTGGCTACTCACTTTGACAACTGTCCGGCGCGCGGTCGCAAATCGATCGGAGTAGCCGCCGGATGCCACGCTGGTCGGATATCTCTTGGGCGTTTATTGCCATTTTGAATGCCGACTCGTAATCGCGCCGTTCGTAGTACTCGGTCGCTCTGGTCTCGTAAAGATCGAACACCGCTTTGCGCATTGCTAACGCGGCCTCGTCGTAGGGGTTGATGTTGCGGGCCGAATCGACGAGCTGCATGACGCTGTTCGGTCCGTGGGTCAGTAGAAAATCGAGCTCGTCGGCCGTCGCGGTCGCATCAATCATCTGGAAATGCAGCCGCGCAAGTTCGATGAGATCGCTTAACTCACGCTCCTGTTGAGCGGTCAATGTAACCGGTTCAGTCGGCATCGGCGGGAATAGCGGCTCATCAAAGTCTTCGGGTATGGACC
This sequence comes from Pseudomonadota bacterium, assembly GCA_038534295.1. Lineage (GTDB taxonomy): Bacteria > Pseudomonadota > Gammaproteobacteria > Steroidobacterales > Woeseiaceae > JBCAXA01. The sequence continues at coordinate 246,259 of JBCAXA010000003.1, read as the reverse complement.
CGAAATAACGAACGCCAGCGGCGAGTCCGATCGCCAGAACCAAGCCGCCTGCCAACGCGACCAGGCGGCGCCGCGATCGATCGGCAGTTGCTGGTGCGAGTTCTTCGAGCAACTCGGTGACCGATGCAATGCGATCATTGCGATGTAGCGCCAGTCCGCGGTTGATCGCCGACCACTGACCGCGTGTCAGCGACTTGATGCGTCGCGGCCGAAGTCCTTTTTCAAACGCGACTTTGGCAGAACGACCTTCGAAGGGATGCTGCCCACCCAGCAGTACGTAGCAAACACAGGCGAGCGAGTAGATGTCATCGCGAGGATCCGGCGTGTCCTGATACCACATTTCTAGCGATGCATAGGACGGCGTCAGACTGCCGAGGCGTTTTCGCGCATCGAAAACGGTTTGCTCGCCTTCAGGAGCTGACGTCAACGGAATCGGGCGCGAAATGCCGAAATCAAGGACCTTAACGACCTCATTGGAGCACACGAAGATATTGCCGGGCTTGATGTCGGAGTGAACGATGCCCTGCTCATGACCGTACTGCAGGGCTTTGCCAACACCTTCGATGATTGGCCAAGCGTCGGCCAACGATACGCCACCGCGCAATTTGGTTGAGACCAAATGATCGAGCGGATGCCCATCGAGAAGCTCCATGGTCATGTAGAAGTGCGGGCCGTCCTTGAAGAATTCATGAACGGTGATCACGTTTGGGTGCGCCAGCGATTGCGCACGGCGCGCTTCGCGCTGTAGCGCGATCATCGAGTCTGGGTGCTCTTTGAACTTCTCGCTCAACACCTTCAGCGCGACAAACGGTCTGCGGTCCTGCGCGGCTTCGCGTAGCAAGTCACGAGCTTTGAACACCGTGCCCATGCCGCCATTACCAATGTGCGAGACCAACTCGTAACGTTCGCCGACGACCGATCCGATCCGTAGCACCGTGTCGACTCTCGCAGGCAGCCGTGTTGCAACCTTGGTCTGCGAGGCATTACCAAGCGGAAAATACTCCGTGCTGAGCAGCGTGCGGTCAGACTGACTGGCGCTGCCCGCCGTTGGTTTGCGCGCCAGCATCGTGGGTGGCGGTTGCGCATCGGGCTGGCTTGGCGTAACGACCGGCACCGCCGGCCCGGCATCGGGCGCGGGGCTCGCGGCGGTCGCCTTGACGTCCTCAGGACCGTCGTCGTCGGGCCCAAATACGCCAGAATCGCGCGGGTCCGGTCCGTCCGCGATCGCAGCGAGATGAGAAACAAGTACGTTCTTCAGAGAATTGCAGACGGTCGCCGAAAGCATGCCGTCTTGCTCACCGGCATCGAGCCAGGCTGCTGCACGTGCCGCGAGATCCGAATCCTGCTCGAGCAAAACGGCGAAACGACGCTGCAATTCTTCAATGCCGATCTCTCGCGAGAGAAACCGTTTCAGAAGTTGTTGCAGCTCTCGCATGCTCGTTCGTCGTCAGGACCGCGTCAGCCGAACGTCGGCCCGCGTTGGCGCGATCGCGGTACGTGCCCGGTCATTGGCAGGTCGCCAGCCATACGCTGCTTCTACACTCGCCGAAACAGCGCGATGCAAATTCGGGCAACCGCGTTCTTCTGAGTATAGCGAAACGCCCTTCACGGCGGGAAACTGATCCTAGATTCAGGAAGATAGAACGACTTTTGCCTGCGCTTGCGACGTCCGGTCGGCGAAAGAGCGCTTTACGGCGTGCCCGCTTTGGACTGTCGAAACGCCTTTGAACTCAGCGAGTGTTTTTTCAACAGCGTCTGCACGTGCGTGCGATTCATACCTAGCAACTTCGCGAGCTCGGTGACCTGCCCGTTGGTCTCAGCCAAGCCCTGCTCCAGGTATTCCTTTTCAACCTCATCGCTGGCGATACGTTTGGCGTCGGCCAATGACGTCGACGTCGGATCGATTCCGGAAAGGCTGGCGCGAGATTTCTCCGCCTGGGGTCGAACGTGATCTGGCAGGTGCTCGATGTCGGCAATGTCCGTTGCTAGGCACGAAATGCGGAAAATTATGTTGCGCAGCTCGCGAATATTGCCGGGGTAGTCGTACTTCTGCATGAAGTTGGACAGGCGGCGCGACAGCTTGACGGGATGGCGGTCCAAACTCTCCGCTGCCGCATCGATTAGGTATTCGACCAAGATCGGTATCTCGTCGCGGCGCTCCCGCAACGGTGGAATCGTCACCTGCATGACGCTGATTCGGTAAAACAGATCCTCACGAAACGTGCCTTCCTGGCACATCTTGAACAGGTTGCGGTTGGTGGCGGCAACGATTCGGGTGTCGATACCGATTGATTGATCCGATCCGACGCGCTGTACTTCGCTGGACTGCAGGACGCGCAGCAATTTGACCTGACCAGGCATTGGCAATTCGCCAATCTCATCGAGAAAAATGGTCCCGCCGTCCGCACTTTCAAATTTGCCCTTGCGATCGGCACTCGCACCGGTGAAGGCACCCTTTTTGTGCCCAAAGAGTTCGGATTCCAACAGATTATCTGGTATCGCCCCGCAATTGACCGAGACGAAGACCTTGTCCGCGCGTTTACCGTTAGCGTGGATAACCTTTGCCATGAGTTCTTTGCCGGTACCGCTTTCGCCGTCGATCAGAACCGGCAGATCGGTCGGCGCTGCTTTCTCTGCAATCTCCAATGAGTCGAGCAACTGACGGTTCTCACCAAATACGCCGTCGAATCGAAAATCGCGTTCAATCAGTTCCTTGCGGCGCTGGGCGGGCGAGCGCTTTTTCTTGCCGCCAGTCTGCATCGACGCTTTGACGAAGCGCTCCTTGTGCGAGATGCGCAAGACTTCCTCGCGAAGCGACGTGCACTGGCTCAGCAACTTATCGATCTGCGGTCGGTCGAGCTTCTGCTGCCAGCGCAAAGCGGTACGCATGATCTCGATGCGCTCCAGCAACGCCCCGAAAGACACGGCTGCTGCTTCGACATTCGTTTCGACAACTTTCACGAGTTCGCTGACATCTGCTTTTTGACCAGCTGAAAATACATGCCGCGGCGATCGACGAGCTCGTCGTGGCGGCCTTCCTCGACAATAGCACCACGATACAGCACGACGATCTTGTCGGAGTTCATGATCGTGCTCAGTCGGTGAGCGATCACGATCGCCGTACGCCCGGCGAGAATGTCCTTCATATTGTGCATGATGTTGCTTTCCGACTGAGTATCGAGCGCCGATGTGGCCTCGTCGAAAATCAACAGCTTAGGATCGTGATACAGACCTCGGGCGATGCACAAGCGCTGGATTTGCCCGCCGGACAGCCCTGTCCCACGCTCACCGACAACCTGATCGTAGCCAAGTGGCATGTTGGCGATGAAGTTATGCGCGTCGGCCAATTTGGACACGCGCATGATCTGGCTGCGATCGGGGTTGTCTACACCGGCAGCGATGTTCTCTGCGATGGTGCCCGAGAACAGCAGATTGGACTGCATCACGTAGCCAATTTGCGCGCGATAGTATTCCTTGTCGATCGAGTCCAAATCGTAACCGTCGACAACAATTTTACCCTCCGACGGAGGGTAAAAGCCGACGATGAGTTTGGCGAGCGTCGTCTTGCCCGAGCCGCTTTGGCCAACGATCGATACCACTTGGCCGGGCTCGATACGTAGATTGATGTTCTCCAGCACGTACGGCGTTTCGTTGCCGCCGTAGCGGAAATACATATCTTTGACGTCGATGGCGCCTTGCAGGTCCGGAATGACAATGCGCGAGGCCAAGGTTTCCGGTTTCTGCTCCGGTTCCATATCGAGGATATCGCCGAGCCGCTCCATCGCAACGCCAGCGCTGTGAAACTGACCCCAGAGACCAACCAGTCCCATCAGCGGACCGAGCACCATACCCATGAGCGCGCTGTAGGCCATCAGCTGGCCGATCGTCAATTCCTGCGACATCACCAACCGAGCGCCGACCGCGAGAATCGTGATGCTGATAGTGGCATTGAAAATCTGACTCACAAAACCGATCAGGATATTGAAGCGCTGCGCCCGATACTTAACGTTCAGCGCAGAGACGAACTGCCGCTCCCACTTCATGCGCATCGGTCGCTCAATACCCATGCCTTTGATGGTTTCGATACCGCCGATCATCTCCATCAGCGTCGCTTCGGCTGTCGTTGCTTTATCGAAAACGTCGCGCGCGTAGCCCTTCAACTTCGGCGTGGCGGCTACAGTCAGGATGATGATCGGAACGATCAATATCAGCAGTAGAGATGTCAGCAGCGTGCTGTACAAGAAAAGAATGGTCAGATAGAGCACGACCATCATCAGATTTAGCACGGTGGCCAGTGTTGATTCAGTCAGAAACGCGCGGATGGTCTCGTTTTCCTGGAACCGCGCGAACACGTCACCCGTTTTCCGCTTCGCGTAAAACGACAACGGCAGCGCCAGGCTGTGGCGCAAAAATCCCGACATCATTGAGAAGTCGAGGTTGCGAACCATGAAATTGGACAGCAAGCCACGCATCACCAGCGTCAGCTGAGAAAAAACGTTGGTGATGACCAGTCCGCCGATCAGAATCGTCAGCAGCGAGTAATTGTTATGAACAATGACTCTGTCGAGAATGTTCTGAGTAATTATTGGCGGGACAATCCCCAGCAGCTGAATGACGAACGTCGCAAGGAACAAATAGCCCATCACGCTCTTGTACGGCGCGACGTAACGAATAAATCGCAGCCACGGTGACGGCGAATCCTCAACGGTGGCCATGTCGTCACTGGGCGTGAACAGCAGACAGACACCGGTCCAGCCTTTCTCGAACTCCTCGACCGTCATTTTGCGAAAGCCTGGCCCAGGGTCCGCAACCCAGACGTGACGCTTGGATATGCCGTAGACGACGACGTAGTGATACCCCTCCCAGTGCGCGATGAACGGCATATCGAAACCAAGCAGCGCGTCATAAGAACAACGCATACCGCGGGTCGTGAATCCGAGCGACTCGCCGACCTTGGCAAGGCTGTCGAGCGTTGCGCCTTCGCGGGTCACGTTAGCGAGTTCGCGGAGCTTGCCCAGCGTGATGTTGATGCCGTAGTGACGCGTGATCATTGCTAGACACGCCGCACCACAGTCCATCTCCTCGGCTTGCTGGACTAGCTGGAAGCGACGAATCAGCTTGGCGTTGCCAGCCGGGCGAGACCAGAGATCGACCAGCGGATTGCGTTTGCGCCGCTCGGACAGCTCTATCTGCCGCTTCAGCTCCCGATCGGCACGCGCAATGCGTTGCTCGAGCGTTTCGCGAACCTTGGGATTCTGCTCGAGGATGAAATGCACCGTGCGATCGGGCACAACCAGCAGAACCGCCTCATCGTCGGCGACCACCGTGGCGTGTTGTCCTTGCCGCAGCAGGCAGGCCTTCTCGCCGAACACCTCACCGGCCGACAAACTCCCGAGCGGATATTCGTTGTGGCCGTCGTTGTGAACCAAGCGGACGGTACCGCTGCGAATGATGTACAGGCGCCGGTCGTCAACGGCATCTTGCTCGAGCAGCTGTGTGCCCGCCTTGACCCGCTTGATACCGATCGACTTGAAGTTGGCTTCAATCTCGCTGGCATCGACTTTGCCGCGCAAATCGAACATCCGCGATATGAAGCCGCCCAGCGAAGCGATGGCAACGTATTTCTGCACGAAAGAATGCGCATTGCGATTCGCAGATAGCAGCGGTGCCACCTTGTCGCGCGCGAAGAACAGCAGCTCGGTTTTGCCCGACGCACGAACAGACGACTCGTGTGGGTACTTGCCGAGCAATCCAATCTCAGAAAAGACGGCACCTTCTTTGCGCACGCCCATGCTGATCTCTTTCTCTTCTTCGACCGTGAAAATGCGCACGGCGCCAGCGCGGATCACGTAAAGGCCATCGCTCGGGTCGCCTGCCTTATAGACGGAGTCACCGAATCCGAAACGGCGGGTTTCAGCCAAGTCGGCAAGCGTCTCGATCTCTGCAGGCGTGAACGCAGAGAAAATACTGACGGACTTTAGAAAACTGGCCAGCGAGTCCATTGGCGGCTAGCAAAGCTCGATGCGGCTCTCGCGAGCACGTGCCGCCAGCCATTCTTCGCGAATGCTGCGGCGGATTTCGTCGGCCGTTTCAACACTGAGCGATGCCGGCTGCTTGGCATTGACGCGAAACACCTCGAATGCTGAACCGCCCGGCACCGCGAATGGCCCGAGGATCTCCCCTTCCGATGCCTGGAAAACTTTCGCTTCGATTTCAGGGTGCATCGCACCGCGATGCACGCGGCCGATAAAGCCACCGCCGGCGGCCGTGTCGGCCATCGAATGCTCACGGGCTAGTTCGTCGAACATGTCCGGCTCGTCCTCGATGACGGCGATGATCTCGCGCGCCATGCCCTCGGACTCGACGACGATGTGACTGATGTCGATCGCGTCGAAACGCGGCGAGTTCAGCGTGAAGTATTCCTCGACTGCCTCGTCATTGACGACCCGGGCATTCATGTCGTCGTAAAGAATGTGCTCGACGACAAAGTCTTCAAACTCATCCAGCGAGATGCCCACCATATCGAGGTAGTTGTTCATGTCGGCGGCACGGTGCAGCCCGCGAATTCGGCGAATCTGATCGGCACGCTCCTGAATCGCCGCCGGTTCCGGCTCCATGCCGGCAAGCCGCGCCGCGTGAACGGTGAGCTTTTCTTTGACGATCTCGTCCATGAGGGTGTCGAAGCGCCCTGTCAGCTTGAGAATCTTTATGAAGTCGTCGGTAGTAATGACTTCGTCGTTGACGCGTACGAGTTCACTCATCGGTAGTCAGGCTCTTGTTTCTCGTTGTCGGTTATTGCTCAGATTCCGCGGATTGGATCCAGCGCCATGTCGATGACGCGACGCTGACGCACGACGATTTCGGCAACGGCCGTCATGCCATAGCGCAAGGGCAGACGACGAGTGCCGGACTCCACATAGTCACGGTCGAGGCTGACCTTGCCGAGGTACGAAGGCGGCCGATTTGGATCTGACTGCCGTGTCGTTGGCGAGATGTATTCCAGCGTGCCTTCGATGAAGCCGTATTGCTGATACGGAAACGCCGCGAATTTCATCTTCACGACGCTACCCTCCACCAACAGTCCACGATCGCTCTCGGCGATATCGATCTCGATGACTTTGCGACTGCCTTGCGGGGCTATCGACAGCAGCGGCGTATTCGCCGGCACTTTGTCGCCCGGCTGCGAATAAACGATGTTCGTAACGACGCCGGATAAGGGTGCGAGCACGACGATAAAGTTGCCGTCCTGCGACTCGTCAAAGCGAATTTGTTTAGCCGCTTCGGCACGTTCAACCGCTGATGCGTATTCCGCATCTAGCGTTGCACGGGCCTGTTCGATGGCCAGTGATTGGGTCTCGAGGTCGATACGCAGCTGCTCGAGCTCGAGCTGCAGCGCCGTTAAGCGCTCGCGGTCAGCTGCTGCCTCCGAAACGAATTGCAGCTCCAGCGCACTGAGCTCCTCGCTGGCAATTCGGTAGGCATCGCGCGATTCTTGATAGACGACACGCTGGCGCTCCACGTCCATTTGTGAAACGCCGCGTCCGGCGAGCGCACGCATGCTGTCGAAGCGCTCACGCGCTTCGTCGCGGCGGCCGGCGGCGGCAGCGAGCGCTCCGCGGGCCTCGGTCAAACGGGCCATTTGCCCGGCGCGGAGAATTTCGGAACTGGCCGTAAAGAGCCGATCGAGCTGTTCTTCTTTGCTGGCGAGCTCGGTCCGAGTCACGTCAATCTGCCGGCGAGCAAGCGCTTCGCGGCGCGGTTGCTGCTTGACGCGTAGCTGGGCCTCTTCCAACGCAATTCGTGCTTGTTCGGCCTCCGCCCGCAACCGCACGGCCGCTCTCGAGCGCAGCCGCGCAATTGGCTCGCCCTGTTCAACGAGCGGCTCCTCGGCGCGAATGAGTAGCGCATCCAGCTCGCCGTCGACGGGCGAGTAAACGCGGCGCACTTCATCCTCCGACGACAGCACGCCGGGAGCTGCAACGATGATGTCGGCCCGCGCGAACAACGACCAGGTCAATGCACTGACCACCAGCGCGAAGAACAACAGAATGAGCCAACGGAACAGCGACGAAGGTTCGGAGTAAAGGATCTCTACACCTTCGGGACTGTGCTCCTGAAGGTCGTCGCCAAGCAATGGCTGTGATCCTCCCGCAATGCGCATGTCGAGTTTCTTGTGCCTCGCTCTTGCCGCCTGTCCCACCCAGGGACGTCGCCGAATCACCGGCGCGCTGCGTTTATTCGATTGTAAACACTATCCGCCAGGAAACCATGACACAAAAAAGGCGGAGGTCCGAAGACCTCCGCCGCGTCGGGTCCAACAGCAGGGTTTAGATTAGAACGAGAAGTTCAGGCCCTGGAGCTGCGACGTGATGTCGAAAGCGTTGCCGCTAGTCTGCGTAACCGTGTTCGACGGCGTGTAAGTTACAACCGAACCGATGCCGTTGAAGCTGCTGCCGCTAGCGCGGTTGGCAGTAACGTTCGTGTCAGCGTAAACGTCACCATTGGTGATCGAAGAGCGGTTCCAAGACTTGATGCGGCTCAGGTCGAGGTTGCCGACGTAGGCGCGAGCGCCACCGCGAACTTCTGCCATTTCCGAACCAAGCTCAACTGCAGTTGCCAGATCTTTGATTTCCATTGTTTCGTCTCCTAGAGAGTTAGTTTAAAACGGGACCCAGTATGTCCACGCCTGACATATTGCAGATGCCGTGCCAACTTTTTTCTGAAGCCGATAAAAAATCTTAATATACTGTTTTTATTTTGTTTTTTATTTTTCCTGGAGGTTATTCTGAGTACCGGCGATTGCGCTGGCTAACCCAGTCGTCTTCTCTAGACCGACAAATTTTTCGCTATATGTCTGTCTAAAAGCAACAAAACGACGAGATTACCTAACCAAGCAGGCCCGCAGCGCCATTTCGGGCGAAATAGGGACTCGCTGCGGGCCCTGGTAGGGTCTACGCAGTGACGATAACTAGGGTTACACCGTGAATACCGAGCTGCTGGGGCGCCTTCTAACGCACCACCTACGGGACGTCTCGCTGGAAATGTGCGACGGCATATTGGCCGGCCGGTTCGAATCGCCGGGCCACCGCGAACACCAGGCCAAACTCGCGAACCTCAGCGCCGCCGATCGGCAGCGAATCTTTGAACTCGTTACCTATTGCGTCGATGGTGGCATCAACGATTTCCTGCATGCTTGTCATCGCGAATCCGACCTATTGCGCCAGGGCGACGAGAGCGTCAATCCCGGCTCGCTCTACTGGGGCGAGCGTGGTTGGCTCAATCGATACAGCAAATTCGGCGCCAGCGGCTGACGGCCGTTGCGCGGCGGCTGACGGACTACTCGGCGTCGAATCTAAAAGCCGACGCTGCCTAGAAAACCCACACCCAGGCCAATCTTCGGCAGGAAATCGTCCTGATTCTGCAGCGGCGACTGGGTCATCGCGAGCGCCCGATCTTGCGCGGAGCTCAGGCCGTGGCCGGGACGGCCGCCGAGAATCTCTCGCATTGCCGCATTGTCGAGTTCGGCGTTTTCGTCGAGATCACGAATTACGATGTTGGCCATGACACGTTCGTCCTTAGATAGCAGTGGATCGCGCGTGGACGAAGTATAAAAAAAAAGGACGCGAACCGGGGAGGAGAACGCGTCCAAGGGGGATTGCAGGGAGGAGTTTCAAGTCATTGGACCGATTTAACGGTCGGTCCGGGCCGCTGGGGTTTTGCGTCGCGCTCAGTCCACCGTTACCAAGTCGTCAAAGTCGTTGAGATCCCACTGATCAACGGGAGCGTAGTCATGAGAATCATCGGCGCCTGCATGAATCGTGTCGTCGGCGGTCCAGCTAGCGAATTCGGTTGCGTTCATGGTCATGTCTCCAGATCGGGGCGTTTTCGCGAAGTAATTCAGTTGTAGGACCTTTTGCAGAACCCGTGCCAAGTTTCTGAGCGGCGCCGTAATTCGTTGTTTTTATGGGAAAGGTGCGCTTTTCGATCGCACAGGCGGCCGCGCCGGGAACCACAAAAGATGGGTGCAGCACGACACTGTGTCGGGCTATCGCCGACACGGGTAGGCGCGACTACCCAGTTTCAGACCGAGGCTTTAGACTCGGGCGAAAACCTCGGCGCTACACCGCGGCAAATGGGACTTGCCGATAGCCGGTCGCCGAGCAAAACAAGCCAGAGGCAGGCCGTGAATCAGCCCAGAGCGATAGCCTGGCGGTCGGTTGGCAGGACACAGAAAGGCGCTGAGCGAACGCTAAATCAAGACGCTTTTTTGAATCGCCCGGAGATGGGTATCTGGGCGGTGGCCGACGGCATGGGCGGCCACGAAGCCGGCGATGCCGCCAGCGTCAGCGTTGTCACATCGCTCGCGATGCTCGGGCGCGACACCAGTCTTGCTGACCTCATACACGATTCGAAAGCGCGACTGCGCGCTGTCAACGAGCAACTGTACGGGAAAACCAACAAATCAAAGATCGGTTCGGGCTCTACCGTCGTTGCGCTCCTAACCCAGGGCACGCACGTCGCCATTTTGTGGGCCGGCGACAGCCGCGCTTACCGGCAGCGCGATGGTACGCTGGAGCAGCTGACCGTCGATCACAGCCAAGTACAGCAGCTGGTCGGTGAAGGGCTATTGTCGGCGGAGGAAGCTGAAGACCACCCGAGGTCGAACGTCATTACGCGCGCCGTCGGCATGATGGCGGATATCGACTTCGACACACAGATCCTGGAAGCCGCCGTTGGCGACGCCTTTCTGCTGTGCAGCGACGGGCTGTATCGCGAAGTCGGCGCCGATGACATTGCAACATGCTTGGCGCTCGAGAACAGCGAGAACGCATGCGACGAGTTGATCAAACGTGCAGCCGATGGGGACGGCAACGAAGACGACGCGACCGTTGTTGTGGTTCGCGCCGTCGCTGCCGGATCAACGGAGAACATTGCTGCGACAGATCCACAGTCGACGGCAGAAAGCGATAAGACCGCGATCGACATGACTCAAGTGATTACCTGACTATGACGACGTATCCAACGACTACTGACTGCGGCGCCACGGCTGTCGTCCGAACACACCGGCGGGCTGCGTGGATTGCCGGCGTTGTAATAGCCGCCGGCTGTGCGAGTACCTCGGCCCCAGAGTTCGAACGCCCGGACGTGCCGACAAAAACCAACTGGAGCGCAGACCTCGGTGAGGAGTGGTCGCTAGAGCTCGACTGGTGGCGGCGCTTTGGCGACCCGTACCTCGAGCAACTCATCGCCACCGCGATCGAACGCAACGCAGAACTCAGCGTCATCGCCGCGCGGTCCGGCGTCGCACGCGCATACGTTCGTCGGGCGGAAGCTAGCTTGCTGCCAACCGTTGCCGCCGGCGCACGGCAGTCGTCGGTCGCCACAGACGGCACACCGAAGGTCGACGTGAGCGAATACGGGATTGGATCGGAGCTCAGCTGGGAAATCGACGTCTGGGGCAAGGCTCGGCGCGGTGTTGAAGCGCAGGAAGCTGCGTATCAAAGTTCGCTTGCCGACTGGCGGGCAGCGCATTTGGCATTGGTCGGCGACGTTGCAACCGCTTACTTGCAGCTGCGTTTGATTGACGAACAAGTTGACCGGCAACAGCAAGCCATCCAGCGGGGCGAGGAAATTCTTAGTATCTACAATGATATGCACGCCGAGGGCTTGATTGCGCAAACCGATCCGCTGCGCCAGGAATCCGAGTTGAATGCGCTACGTGCGGGTCTGATCGACCTGGAACGCTCCCGACAGCTCGCGGTGAACGGTTTGTCGACGCTCGTAGGAGAACCCGCTGGCAACATTGCCATTCCGGACACCACGGAGTTCTTTGATATTTCGCCCGTCGATGTGCCAGCCGGATTGCCGTCTGAGATTCTTTCGCGACGACCTGATTTGGTCGCTGCCGAATACCGATTACTACAGGCGGTCAATCTGAACGCTCAGGCTCGACTCGCGCAATTGCCGTCGATTGGCCTCACGAGTGTCGGCGGGACCGCCGCATACAACCCGACCGAGCTGTTTCGAACGCTGACCGGCACGATTGGTAGCTTCGTTCGTTTCCCGGTGTTTGATCCCAACGTTCGAGCGCGCATCCGAGTCAGCGACGCGCAGATCGAAGTTGCCGAGACCGAATACCGCGCCGCGGTGTTTCGGGCATTCGAGGAGGTCGAGAATGCACTCACCAACGTTTCCAAGCGCAAAGAGCGCAACGCCGAACTTCTGAAACGCATCGACAATCTGGCCGAGGCGCAGCAGCAGCTCAGCGACCGCACTCGCTTGGGCCTCGCGTCGTATTTGGACTTGCTAGAAGGGCAACGGTCCTTGCTGAATGCCCAGCAGGATTTTTTGCTAAACCGTTGGCAAACCCTGATCGATACCGTCACTCTGTTTAAAGCAGTCGGCGGAGGCTGGCCGCCGGAGCAAGTAGGCGCGCAGACAATCGGGTGACATGCAACTAATACTCAAGCCGATCTCGGATGCGCGATTGCGGGAAATCATTGTTACGGAATCGCTGTTCGCGATCGGTCGTAATGAGCCGCATTTCGATGAATACGACGAAACCGTTGTGCGTCGATTATCGCGCCGGCATGCACGAATTTTTGAGCGCGACGGACGGGCCTACGTAGCGGATCTCGCCAGCAGCAACGGCACCACGGTAAACGGCAAGAACGTGGGACGTGAGCCAGTGCTCTTGCGGCTCAACGACGAGATTCAATTCGGTGGGCTGCGTTACCGAGTCGAGCATGTCGCCGAGGCCGGCACGACGCGGACGATGAGCCAATCGCAGACCGACGCGCGAATCGTACTCTCGCCGAGCAAACCGGACAGCCCGCTATCGCCAATCGTCATCGCGAATTTTCCATGTTTGATCGGGCGGTACAGCAGCCTATTCTCGGACAGCGACGCGGCAGTCAGTAGCCAGCTCACACAAATCTCGAAGAAGCACGCGCATCTGTTTGTGCGTGACGGCCAGGTTTGCGTCGAGGACCTCGGCAGTACGAACGGAACATACGTTTGCTCGGAGCGACTCACCGAACATGCCCGCGAGCTTCGCGATGGCGACACGATTGCCTTTGGTGGCGACTTCTTTGTCTTCGTGGTGCAGTCATTCATCGGCAAAGGAACCGTGATCGAGGCAGAGCAGAAAATCTCGCAGCTCGCGCAGGGCACCGTGTTCGTCGACGATGCTACCAACTTCTTTGACATCTACATGGGTGGCGACGACGCAGAGCAGTCGTCGAAAGAGGTCGAAGATGATCCGGCAAAGACCGGCGTGCACCAGCGCCGTCGGCCGGCGCGGCGCTCTGGCTTCGGCCGCTTTCTGTCCGTTGCCCGCGAAGCGCTGCGCTCGTTAGGCGGCACCCGCGTCGATCGTCGTCTACGCTGGACGATTCTCGGGGCACTGGCGGTATTGGCCGGCGGGCTCGGCGGCTATGCGTATTTGGTCCGGCCTGCACAAGAAGTTGAGAGCCTGCTGGCAAACGACGATTTCGAAGGCGCTGCGAGCCTTGCCGAGCATTACCTTGCGCGACGACCAAACAACGAGCGCCTGCAGGAACTCGCCACGCAAGCACGGTTGCAGGCGCAACTTCCGGCTTGGCTTGCAGCGATCAATGCTGGCGACATCCGGTCGGCAGTGCGTGTACTGACGCAAATACGCGGCGCTAGTGCCAACAATCCGAGTGACGATGAACTAATCGACGCGCTTGGCTTGGCAACCCGGCTTTACGCGGTCGACGTCGAGTCGGCAACGAGCACAATGATTACCACGCCCGATGGTGACGAATCGATCGCCGCGCTGGTATCACAATGGGACGAGCAGCAGAACCGCAATGCGCGAGCGCTTACGCGTATCGAGTCTTATGTGGATGGTTTCGAGGCGTTTCAGTCGACGTTTTACCGAAAACTGCGCGCGCTGCGCGATCAGTATGCTGAAGACTCGCCGCAGCAGACGCTGAGCGTCGACATTGATTCGGCACTCGCCAATCGCGATACGCAAGCGTTGCGCGCAAGCGTACGGGCATTTTTTGACGGCAATCCGGATACGCCTGAGGCGCTGGCGTTGCAACGCGACCTGCGGCGCTATGAAAGCGTGGAGCTTCATGTCTCCAACGGTGAATGGTTAAAGGCACATGAAATTCTGAACCAAGCGCCGTTTGAAACGGCGCCTTTTATCCGTCAGGCGCGCCTCATGAATGATGGCGTACTGCCCGACGACGAAACGCGGGCGGGATACGCGCGGGCCGCAACGGCATGGTATGAGGGCAACGCGCTCGAGGCGTTTGACCTGTTGACTGCGTTGCGTGAGGAGCGGTGGGGCGATGATGCGGCGGTGCTACTCGAGCGCCAGCGCGGTCTGCTCGATGCGCTTGTGGCACTGCAGCAGAACCAAAGCGCGGATGATTTCGCCGAGCGACTGTTTACCCTCTATAGCCGGCTCGATCCGAATGTCGACGGCTACCTGCACGATGCGCTACGCCCGGATTTCGATCGTTACAGCGAACAAGCGCTCGTGCGCGCCAATGAGCAACTCGAGCAAGCCGAGCGCGCTTGGCGCGACTACGAGCAGGCCGGTCGGTTAACGAGCGAGCACCGACTCGATGATCAAGTCTCAAACGAGTTTCGTCGGCTCGCCAGTCTGTTATCCCAGGCTTATCGGAATCTCGCGACGAGCAGCGGGATTTACCGCCAACTCGACGAAGCGCCGCCCGATGCCTGGACCGCGCTTAATTCAAACGTGATCCGCGAAATCAAACTGCAAACGCAAGCCATAGGCGATTTGCTGGTCATCGAATCCGATGTCCAGCAAGCCAAGCTTGAATTGCTGCCCGAACTGTCCGGAAGCTAGGGAGACTTCTTACAAGTCTCCCTAGTCCGATTATTACGCCGCGCCACCGCTGAACTGCGACGCGATGATCTGCTCGGTGTTCACGATGTTGTCCAGGTCGAGCTGAACGACCGTGTTTACGGGGATGTAGAGCGCCAGATTCGTCACGATTTGCGGGCTGAACATGTTTCCTGAAGCCGTGATATCGACACCGCTGTTGACGTTGCCGTTCTGGATGTTGGAAAGCAGCTCGTCCCAGCTGACCAACGTACCAAATCCGCCGCGAACCGCGAGGCACGCGCTGCGATCCAGCTCCGTGCTCGTCTCTAGGTCGCGTACTACCAGAGTTGCCATTTTTCGTTCCTCTTGTCGCTTACTTAATTAATGGCGCGGCCCAACGGGCCACGATCTATGGTGTACAGAGCAATTCCTGTGCCAGATCGGCAGGCCCGTCCTAGATCGAAGCTAAGCGACTGATTTCACTGAAATAGTACAAGCGAAGAGGCAAAGCGCCCGGACATTGACGCGGCAAGTGTGCGCCCGAACCCGACAAACAGAAGCTTCTGTGTTCGGCTGGGCCCCACAGTCTGTATCGTCAGCGTCGGCGTTGGACGAGCAAAATCCCAACAATGATAGTTAAATCAACATGTTACTGATTTTCTAAATTCTTGGCACGCTTTCTGCAAAAGTCATTGCGACGCAGTTTTTGACTATCTGTACTGACTTTGGAGACGAGAACAATGACGACGATTACTTTGCACGATCTGCCCTGCAACGAAGAACTGGATCGCGAAGCCGCCGACGCGGTTATCGGCGGGTTTCTGGGTGGTTTGATTCCTCACCAAGATCCGGTGAGCTCATACCTGCCGACGATCAACAACTTCTTCGTCCAGTACGAGCAGAACATCTTCCAGCAGAACCCGACCAACATCAGCATCTTCAATGGTGATACGGGCGGCGACATCATTAACAACATCAGCACGAACTCGCTGACCGCGGCGAGCCCGATGAGCTTCACGCGGATTTCGGGCGGACTGCCGGGCTAAGCCGGCAACTCTCCGGCGTCAGCGCAGGCGGCGCGGAGGCCATCACGGCCTCCGCGTTGCGCCGTCTGCATAAAGGCGCCGGCAGCAGTTTGCGTCGCAGCCTTGCGGCGACGATACTCGGTCGACGGGCCGCTCGCGGCTCGGGCTACAGGAAGTAGGATCGAACCGACCCGACCATGAAAAAGCTGTACGTCCGGAAATCCGATGATCTCGTCGCCGAGATCGTCCTGGAACCCGGGCGGCTCAGTGTTGGTCGCAGTCCGGACAGCGATGTTTGTCTCGACGACTCCCAGGTCAGCTGGCGCCATGCGACGCTGGATATCGGCGAACGAAGCTGCATCGTGCTCGATGCCGGCAGCACCAACGGCACCTTTGTCAACCAGCAACGTATCGAAACACGCGATCTTGCTGGTGACGACGTCATCCAAATCGGCCCCTTTCGAATAACCGTCGATTTACCCAGACGGCGACCATCTGCGGCATCCGCAAGCGAAGAGACCCTGTTCCTTCGGCCCGGCGAACATCCGCATCGCATAAACCCCGATCACGACCCTTACGCGACGGTTGTGCCAGCACGGGTGCGTCGGAGTCGTGCGCGTGATGCCGACGATGCAAAAGACGGCTCGCCGACCGTACGCACCAAGCGACCGCCCCGCGACCCGTTTCTGGGCTGGCTGCGTGCGTATCAGCGCGTCGATCTGCGGCGCGATCTTGTCGCTGGCGTCACAATTGCGGCGCTGCTGATTCCGCAAAGCATGGCGTATGCCTTGTTGGCCGGCCTGCCGCCAGTCATGGGGCTGTATGCATCAATGCTGCCGCTGATCGTTTACGCACTGGCTGGCAGCAGTCGGCAAACGTCGGTCGGGCCGGTCGCGCTCGATGCGATCCTGATCGCGGTTGGTTTGAGCACGTTGGCCGAGGGCGGTACGGACGCCTACATTGCTCTTGCGATAACGCTCGCCACGGCAATTGGTGTCATTCAGGTAGTCATGGGGATTTGCCGGCTCGGATTTCTGGTGAATTTTCTGTCGTACCCAGTCCTCAGCGGCTTGACCGCGGCTGCGGCGGTAATTATTGCTGTCAGCCAGCTGCGGCACATACTCGGGATTCCCGCACCGCCGGATCAGGCGCTCGCAACCACGCTTCAGCATGTCTGGCAGCACATTGGCGAGGCCAACGGCCTGGCGCTCGCGGTCGGTCTAATCGGTACGGTTGCGCTGTTTGCACAGCGTCGCTGGCTCGCGAACTGGCCCGGTGCACTCGTGGTGCTGGTGGCATCGACGGCCATCGTTGGACTCATGAATCTCGATCAGCGCGGACTCGCGACGGTCGGCGAAGTCTCCGGCGGATTGCCGTCGCTAACCTGGCCGAGCCCCGACTGGCAGGACGTTCGCGATGTGCTGCCGTTGGCGTTGACGATGGCGCTAGTCGGCTTCGCGCAAACGATAGCGGTCGGCAAGTCGTTGGGTAACAAGCACGGATACGATATTGACGCCAATCAGGAGCTCTCTGCACTCGGCCTTTCGAATTTGAGCTCAGCGTTTTCACAAGGCTTCACCGTGTCGGCGAGCTTCTCGCGATCGGCAGCCAACGCTGAAGCAGGCGCGAAAACGCCGTTGGCTGGCGTGGTAACGGCAGCCGTTGTCGCCATTGCCGTGTTGTTTTTGACCCCGCTAGTTGCCAACCTGCCAAATGCTGCACTCGCAAGCATCGTCGTTGTTTCGGCGGTAGGCTTGATCGACTTTCGGGTAATCCGTTACCTATTTCGCGTGAAGCAAACGGAGGGCCTCCTGCTGGCTTTCACGTTTGTTGCAACGCTCGTTTTTGGCATCACTGCCGGACTGCTTGCCGGCATCGTTGCGTCGATCTTGTTGTTTGTGTCGCTCAATACTCGCCCGAACGCGGCGCTGCTGGGCCGACTACCCGGCACCAACATCTTTCGCAACACCGAGAATTTTCCCGAAGCCGAGTCGATACCAGGACTTGCCATCCTGCGAATCGACGCGTCGTTCTATTTTGCGAACACGGAGTTTGTGAAGAAGAAACTGCGCGAGGTGTCACGGTCGCAGGCCTTCCTGCTGAAAGCGCTGATTCTCGATGCCAGCGCCGTCAACGATCTGGATTCGTCGGCTGACAACGCGCTGCACCAAATCGCAGCGGAACTGAAAAAGCAGGATGTCGACGTGTACATCGCTGGCGTCAAGGCACCGGTTCGGGAAGTCATGAAGCGCTCGGGTTTGTACGACGAACTCGGTGGCGATCACTTTTTTTTCACGATCGATGCCGCCGTCAAACGCTTTCTTGATCGCTAGTGCTGGCGGGATAGATGTGGCCGTCCCTGGCCACGGAGACCTACTCGGTCATTGCCGAAAGCGCGGGTGACGTTTCGTTCGAGCCGCGTCGCAATCGGTGACTTCCCACGGAAGAGTGCATCGGCCAGCGCCGCAAGTCTTACCGAAAACCTTAAGTTTCTTTTAACGACCGGGGAGATGGGCCAGACCGCGGCCAATGCGTGCAAGTCTGCGTAGATGTTGCCAGCCAAAACCGCGGCCGTGGTCAGCGTGACTTCGGCTCTTTTGGCGTTCTCCCGGCATCACGCAGCGCTTTGCGGACGATGAACTCGAGCTGGGCGTTGACGCTGCGTAAATCGTCCTCGGCCCATTTTTTCAGAGCATCGAGAACCGCAGGATCGGTGCGGTACAGAAAAGACGTGCGAGCCATAGGTTGCGCCGATGGTTATGCGGCGGGCAATCGCAGCGCTGCGATAAAGCCGTCTTTGTCGCGCGGCGACACAAGCACGACGCGATTATCGCCGTAGCGGATTTCCAACCGATCCAGCGACAGCGCGGGCGACGCGAGCGGGTTGTGCGACGGTTGTACGCCGTGTATGTCGGACAGCGGAATCTGCCAGCGAAATGGTCCGCAATCGATTCTGAGCAACTCCGAATCTACCGTGTATTTGGTGTTGACGACGAGCGCCAGCGGCAAAACCACCGCGCCGAGTAGCAGGACGATTGCCGGCAACCATTCGATGAGCGTCTTATAGGGTAGCCCGGCCATGGCGCCACTCAAGGCAATGACGGCGGTCGCTACCATGACAACCACAAGCCACACATCGAGTTTCGATCGAAACACCATGCCCGTCTCACGCGCTAATTATAAAGCGTCCCGGTATTCACGACCGGCTGGGTATGCCGATCGCTGCACAACACCACCAGCAAGTTCGAGACCATCGCCGCGCGCCGTTCGTCGTCGAGCTCGACAATGCTGTCGCGCTGCAGGTGATCCAACGCCATTTCGACCATGCCGACCGCGCCTTCGACAATTTTGGTCCGCGCGGCCACCACGGCCTGGGCCTGCTGACGCTGCAGCATTGCGGCCGCAATCTCGGGCGCATAGGCGAGGTGGCTGATGCGGGCCTCGATAACCTCGACACCGGCCTTGCCTAAGCGCTCCTGAATGTCGTTTTTCAGCTCGTTGCCGACCGCCGAGGTATTGCCACGCAGCGATTCCTCGTCGTCAGGACCGTCGTATGCGTAGCGACTGGCGAGATTCCGAAGCGCCGCCTCGCTTTGCACGGCAACGTAATCCTCGTAGTCGTCCACTTCGAACAGCGCCTCGGCGGTATCGACGACCTTCCAGACAACCACGGCAGAGATCTCGATCGGATTACCGTCCCGATCGTTGACCTTGGACGGCCGTCCACCCGTGCGCATTTTCTCCTGCACGATTTTCCCAGCCGCATCCTTCTTCTGCGGCACCGTTTGCGAGCCGGTCTCGAAGTTGCGCACGCGCAGCGAGATTTTCTTTTTGCTGAACAGCGGGTTCGCCCAGAAGAAGCCCGATTGGGTCACCGATCCTTTGTATTCGCCGAACAGCAGCAGTGCCCGCGCATCATTTGGCGCTATCGCCATAAAACCCACAGCGACAAACGCGACTACAAAACCGATCGCTACGCCGAGCAGCGGTACGAGGTTGATGAAACTGAGGATGCCAAACGCCAGCAATCCCAGTTCGACGAACAGCACCGGCCAGCCCGACATGGGCCGAAACGGTTTTTCGGCAACGCCTGTCATAGGATACTCCTGGGGAATATGATGTCAGTATGATATCACTTTGATATATCCGGTCAAGTTGCGACGGCTTGCAGAGACGCTCCGAAGCCAAGGTCAGCGCATCGTCACGAACCCGTCAGCCGATGGTCAGGACTCGACAGCGGCGTTCGCCGAGACTGGCGCCGCGTTCGAGGAACGCAAGCTTTTCAATGACTTATCGCGATTCTGCTGACCTTCAAAGGAGACTGACATGAAAAACACGATACTTGCCCTGCTACTCGCCGCCTGCGGCTCCACGCTGTTCCCGAGCGACGCCGAAGCCGGCGGATACCAATGGCCGCGCCCGAGCGCAGTGACCGTTTGGTGGGTCATTTTCAACAAACCGGAACATTGCTTTGGTAGCCCCTACCCAGGCGCTAGCTGTAGCCCAGTGGATGTCTTCGGCCAGGCGTTTCTGGATTCGATGCAAAACGGCACACCCGATCCGTCGCTGATTGCGCCGAACCTCGCGGCCGAACCGGCCGTTATCTATGCAACGGGCGGCACCACCGACTGGCTGGGTCGCATCCGTCTGGTGGCCTCGATCTACCGTACGCCAACCGGTCAGCCGCTGGCGTTACCGCCCGGTGCCGACCCGATGGGCTTTGGCCGCGGCTTTGAGAACGTCGATGCAGAGGTTCATTTGGTGGTACGCGATCACGGTCGCGCAAAGTGGTCCGATCTCGAGCCACAGATCACCAATTTCCTCGATCCCTATTGCTCCGACCCGAACCTTCTTTACTTCGCCGGCCCGAACGCGTGCGCCGATACTCACTTCGCGGTGTTCGGACCGGGTGCATCGGGTAGCGACGCAGTCTTTGCTTTTGCCGATCCGAGCGCTCCGGTTCGCGGTGCCGAAGCGATACTGCGGCGCGACGGCGACCTGCTCCGCGCGGTAATTACTACTCGTATCCCCCGCCGCTGATCTGTGTCTCGGCGTTGCCGGCCCCCGTCGACTCGATCGGCGGGGGCTTTCTTTATTCGCGGGCCGCTAAACTCGGGGCGTCGTCGTTCAGGATCGCGCTCATGACAATACTCGCCGTCATAACCACTCTAGATACACGTGCCGGCGCCCAATCGCTCAGCCGCGAGCTGGTCGAGCGAAACCTGGTCGCTTGCGCACAGATCACCGAGATCGAGAGTTGCTACCGATGGGACGGCGCCGTTCAGCAGGAGCGCGAGTATCGGCTGGTGCTCAAAACCGTCGCCGCGCGCTACGCCGAGCTCGAGGTCGCCATTGCCGAACTGCATCCGTACGACGTGCCGGCGATCTACGCTTTCGAAGCGCACGAGGTTTTTGGCCCGTACGCCGAGTGGGTCACCGCAAACACGCAAGGCCGGTAGGCGGCGAGTAGCTGTCGCAGCAGCCGGACTCGGCTGCTGGTCCGAAATCCACCCGATTTGCGCCTTACCTAATTGAGGCGCCCATTTTGCGTGCGGCGCGCGGGTCGACATTGAGGTGGAAGCATGAAAAACCGTGAAATCAGCGCAGCGTGGCGCGCACTCATCGTTGCTGGGCTCATCCTGCTCGGCGGCTGCGGCGGCGGCAGCAGCGGTGGGCCTCCGCCGCTCGATACCGACGGCGATGGCATCGCGGATGCGACCGACACCGACGACGACAACGACGGCGTCAACGATACCAATGACGCATTCCCGCTCGACCCTACCGAAACGGCTGATTTCGACAGTGACGGTATCGGCGACAACGCCGACCCCGATGACGACAACGACGGCGTCGACGATACGATGGACGCGTTTCCGTTTGACGCATCGGAAAGCCAGGACTCGGACAACGACGGTACGGGCGACAACGCTGATGCCTTTCCGAACGATCCGAACGAGACCAGCGATAACGACGCCGACGGCATCGGCGACAACGCGGATCCGGACGACGACAACGACGGCGTCGACGATACGATGGATGCGTTTCCGACCGATCCGACGGAGACGACTGATACCGACGGCGACGGCATCGGCAACAACGCCGACCCTGACGACGACAACGACGGTGTCGACGACACGAACGATGCGTTCCCGCTGGATGCCAGCGAATCGTCGGACAACGACGGCGATGGTATCGGCGACAATGCCGACCCCGACGACGACAATGACGGCACCCCGGATGCGAATGACGATTTCCCGACCAATGCCGCACGCACCCAGCCGATTCAGCCGCTGTTCCCGCTGGTAAACGGTCAGTTCCAGCTGCCGAACACGCCGGCTGCCAGTCAGATGACCTGGGTCGTCGAACAGCTGGCCGCACCGACCACGTCACTTCAGGACATTAATGACCGTTTTGATCCGACGGCGCTGGCGGCGTTTAGCGCCGCCGAGTGGCAAGGTTTTTTCGACACGCTGCGTTCCGCAATACCCAACGGCACGATTCAAGACATCATAACGATGACGCCGACCAACATCCGCGTGTTGATTGGCGACGCCGCGAACCCCGGCAGCGGCCAGTTCATGACGCTGCAAACACGGTATGGGACCGGTCTCATTACTTCGTTCGGCGCTTCCGGGTTCCCGCTGAACGGGTCGTCAACCGGTGCAGCAGATCAGTCGCTGACCTATACCACCGCCGCCGACAAGCTGGAAACGCTCGCTGAAGATGTCGGTGTGCTAGTTGCACGAATCGACGAGAACAACCAGTGCGTGCCGATTTTCGAGCGTAACTCGGCGACGCCGCTCGCAACCGCGTCGATCTTCAAGGTGTGGGTTATGGGTGCCCTATCGCGTGCGATCGAGGACGGCATCATCACGCCCGAACAGTTGGTCGCGCTGAACACGGACGACCAAGTGCTCGGCGGGTCTATCAACAGCGAGCCGCTCGGTACCGAGTTTACTGTCACCGACATGGCCGCACTCATGCTCGGCATCAGCGACAACACGGCAACTGAACATTTGTTCAACCTGGTGGGCCGCGATCGCAACGAGGCCATACTCACCGAGTTCAACCATGCCAACCTCGACGAGATGTTGCCGTTCTTGTCGATGAACGAGGGCTTCCACCTTTACTTCACGGTACCGGAGGTCGATGCATTGGCTTACGTCGACGGTGATGAGCAGTTTCAGCGCGACTACCTCGACAACACCCTCGATCCACTCGGCCCGGTAACCAATTTCAGCCAGGCGAATATCTCCGTGCTCGTACGGGCCCTATGGCAAGGCAGCCCGCAGGACGTTTGTGCAGCGATTGCTGGCCTGCGCCAGTTCAATGACCGAACAGATGGGTTTGCAGTGGCCGATCAGGCGTACGGCGCCGAGACGTTCGTCGTTAACCTGCGCAATCAGTGGGAGCGAGTGTGGTTCAAAGGAGGCAGTCTTAGCGACGGTTTCGGGCTGCGCGTACTGACCTACGGCTGGCTCGTCGAAACCGACAGTCGCGGTGCCTTCGTTGTGGTCACGATGGGCAACAACGACTCCGGTGGCAATGCGCGCATCGACGAGGGAGGCTTCGCGTCGGTCGCATCACGCATCATCGACATCGTCAATGAGACCAACTGAGGAATACCGGCCGGTGATGGGCGGCGCTTTGCTGCCCATCACGCGACGGCTCACGACCATCGACATGGACTGCACCGACGGCAACGAACCGGACCCAGGCAGCGTTGAGTTTGCGGAACTGGTTCGAGCGCGCCGAGTGCTGGCGATTTGTGATGCGGTATTTGTGTTGCCACCGGCTGATCGCGGCCGATTTCTCGACGGCGTTTGCGCCGGCGACCCGGAACTAAGGATGGAAGCGGAGGCGTTACTCGTCGCCGTCCGGGCCGCCGGCAACTTCCTCGAGACGGCGCCCAACCGTTGCCTAATCGACTTCGTCGACGAATAAGCGGTTAGTCACAGTCGGCAAGCACACCGCGAATTCGCTCGGGTTCGCCTGCATCGAATTCGGCGAGCCCGAAGCGCGCGTCGATGGCCTGCCATTTTTCGAGCGAGCGCCGAAACCAGCGGCAGGCGTTTTGACTGTCACCGGCGTTGTCGTAGACATCACCTGAGACGTAGTAACTGACCGCCAGCGAGCGCTGGGCGCTGGCGGTATCCGGGTCCGCAGCAGCCTGCGCTTCAAACCACGCGTTGGTTTCCAACATGCGGGCAATGCCTTCGTCGCGACGCCCGGTTTTGACCCAAGCCATGGCTTGCGAGCCTTTGAGGATAGCCAGCTGCCGCGCGCTAGCCGCATCGTTCGGATCGGTCGCAACGACCAGCTCGGTGAGATCGATGGCGACTTGGTAGTCGTCGGCCGCGGCTGCCGCCTGCTCCATATCGAAGCGCGTGTTACCGCGTGACCATTGCGCTGTGACCAGCGCATCGGTGATTGCGCGGTCCGGTCCGCCGCGCGCGATTGCTTGCTCGTAGGCCGCAATCGCAGCGGTGTACGCGGCAACCGCGTCGTCATAGCCATCGAGGTAGTAGTGCGCCTCACCGAGCAGCTGCTCGGCGTCACCGACAACGCGGGAGAAGCGCGGATCGGTGCCGTGGCGTGCAGCTGCCTCGCGCGCCAGCGTCGCCACGTCGATAGCGGCGTCCCGAGCAGCCGAATAGTCGCCCAACCATTTAAATCGGTCCGCGCGAATTTCAAGTGCCATCAGACGGGCAGCTTCGACATCAACGTTGTCCGGCTGCACCGTTTGCGCCTGCTGCAGTCGCTCGAGCGCGGAATCGAGGGTGCTGCCAGCCGCTTCAGGTTCGTTGTCGATGTAGAGTTGCTGCCGTGCGCGTTCGGCATACAGCTCGCCAACGGCAAGCGACACCGCCGCATCGCCCGGCGCCTCGCGTTCCAGCGAAAGCAACAAGCGCTCGGCTTGTTCGTACGCCGTGCTCGCGTCACCGCGGTCGGCAACGTCGGTAACCGCTTGCCGGTTGAGGATCGCCGCGAGGCGGGCAAAACCTAGACCGGCGTCCAAACGCACGCCGAACGGTGCGTCGTCGCTTGACTGCAGGCCGTCCAAATAGCGCTGTGCCGTCGACGCCAGCAGACGCCGCGCCGACACTGAGCCCGGAACCTTCTCGATCTCGTCGTAGACATCGAACATCATCGTCGTCGCAAGCGAACGTACTTGATCAAAACGCGCCGCGGCATCGGCCCGGGCCTGTTCGGCTTGCAGATAGAGCCGGCTGGTGATTGCCAACGCACCGATCAACGTCGCAACCAGCGCTGCTGAGAATCCGACCGCCAGACGATTGCGTGCAACGAATCGGCGCACGCGATAACCCAGCGAGTCTGGCCGCGCTTCGACCGGCTCGCCGCAAAGAAATCGTTCCAGATCGGCGTTGAACGCCGCTACCGATGCGTAGCGTTGCGCTGGGTCCTGCGCGAGCGCCTTCATGACGATGCGATCGAGATCGTCAGCCAGTCGGGCGTTGAGACGTGCCGGTGTCGTCGACCGATTCGCGGCAATTTTGGCCTGCGCGTCTGGGTCGTCCAACGACGCGATACGCTCGCTCGGTTTCGGCACGGCAACGCGCTCGATCGAGTCGAGCACAGCGCGTTGTGTCGAACGCTCGAGGTAATAGGGTTGCACACCGACCAACAATCGGTACGTCAGTACGCCCAACGAGTAAACATCGCTAGCCGTCGTCGTGCGGTTGTCGAGCAACTGCTCGGGGCTTGCAAAATCCGGCGTTAATGCGGAGCGGCCATAGACGGTCGTATTGCCTGGCTCGCTGTCGTTCGCGTCATCGAGCAACTTCGCAATACCGAAGTCGAGCAGCTTTGGAATGCCGTCATCGGTCACGAGCACGTTGGACGGCTTGAGATCACGATGTATCACGAGATTCTGATGGGCAGCGTGCACGGCTTGAGCAATCTTCTGCACGAGGCGAATACGCCCGTCGATATCGACCTGCCGTTCATCGAGGTATTCGTCGACCGGCTGACCGTCGATGTACTCCATCACTAGAAACGGCGCGCCGCGATCGGTACCACCGTCAATCAACCGTGCGATGTACGGGTGATTGAGCCGAGCGAGAATCGCGCGTTCGGCGTTGAATCTGTCGATGAGCTCCGGCGCCGCAAACCGGCCGCGGATCAGCTTGAGCGCGACTTCCTGCGTAAACCCGTCGCGGGTTTTTGTCGCGCGAAACACGGCACCCATGCCACCTTCGCCGAGCAAAGACTGGATGTGGTAACCACCGACCTCTTGGCCGGTGAGATCGTTGCTCGCCCAGGTCATGGCCGAGTCGGCCAGGAAGCCGTCGACGGCCGTTGCCGCATCGAGAATCGACGAAACGGCGCGGAACAGTGTTGTATCCGCGCCGCAAGCGTTTGCGATGAACTCGTCACGGGATTCGACCGGCTGCTCTAGCGCCTCATCACAGAGCGCGAGTACGCGCCGGGTTTGATTGTCAGATGCCATCGGGATTCATCGCCTGGTAAAGCCAGCCGCGTGCCACCTGCCAACTGCGCTTCACCGACATTGGCGACATATCAAGCACGGCCGCCGTCTCTTCGATGGTCAAGCCGCCGAAAAATCGCAGCTCAACGAGCAAGGCACGATCGGGATCGGCCTTCTGAAGTCGATCGAGCGCATCGTTGAGCGCCACAACATCGGTGGCCGGATTCATCGCGCTGTCGCTGGGATCCGCTAGGGTGACCTGCACGCCGCCATTGCGCTTTTGGGCATTGCGTCGACGCGCCTCGTCGACGAGGTATTCGCGCATCACACGAGCAGCCATCGCTAGAAAATGTGCCCGACCGGCCCAGTCGATTCGATCGATGTCGACGAGCCGAAGATAGGCTTCGTGCACCAAAAGGGTCGGCTGCAAATCGACAACGGCGCTCTCTCGGGCGAGATAGCGTCGGGCTATCTGGCTGAGTTCAGCGTAGATGCGTTTGATCAGTTGCGCGCGGGCTTCGGGGTCGCCGCTGTTCCACTGCGCCAGCAGCTCGGTGACTTCGGACAACGGGTCTTGCTCGTTTTTATTGTTATATCGCCGTCGCCGAGTATATGCGAGCGGACGGCCCGACGTCCGCGCCGAAGTTCACACCGAATTCCGGACTTGGGTTCGTCGAGCCGGGTGCGGGCCACCTAGCGTTTCGACAAGGCCGTCTTATGTCTCTTCCAGCCAGCGCTCAGCGTCGTCAGACTCGTCGAGATCGAAACCTTTAACGGTAAGCCCTGGCATTAAGGCGCCTTCGATTTCACCGACTTTTTGGATCCATTCCTTGTCCGCCAGGACGGCGACCCGGTCGAAGCGCCGCGCCAGCCGAAATAACGACGGCACGCGCGAAAACTCGACCGCAAGAGCGCCGAACGTCGGTACGCGAAATTCGTTGATTCGGTACAGCATCTTGCCGTGCTCCATGCCCTCGGACTTCGCCATTAGCGAATCGAGTGCGGCCTTCATGCCCTCGGTGTCTAGCTTGCCGTCCAGCGTGAGGTCCAGTCTGTTTGCGCCGTGCGGTTCGACAGTCAGCATCGTTCAATCCTCGCAGTGCGTGAATCGGGCCCGACATTTCAGAGCCAAGCGTTCTTCAGATCGCGGCAAGCCGCGCTCTGTCCGAGCCTTAAGTATCTACCGAGGGCCAGCTTACGGCTATCCGTAGTTGATGCCGCGCGTTGCGGTATTCCGCAGTGCGCGAATAATCGTGATGCGCTGCTAGAATCAGGCACTTGCGATGACCGTCGACTTCGATCTTTCCATGTTGTTGCAGTTCGCGACAATCGTGTTGTCGCTCAGCACTGCTCTGCATGCGCTCTTGCACAAGCGCGACTCGCGAGCGGCGCTCGGTTGGATTGCGCTATGCCTGTTCGCGCCGATTATCGGCCCGCTGACCTATATCGTTCTCGGGATCAACCGTGCTCATCGCCAGGCCAACAAAATTCGTGCGCAAGCAATCCCCGGTGTCTCATCGCGTTTCCAAAGCGCGGGCGACGACATCGTGCGCAAGCAGCCGCTGCCGTCGTCGGGAAACGCTGTTGTGCCCTACTTCGTCGGTACCGAGGCGTACGATGCAATGTTGGCGGCTATCGACGCCGCCACCACGCGCGTCTGGCTCTCGCAGTATATTTTTGAGAGTCGCGGCATTGGCGCGACGTTCATTGCAGCGCTCGGCCGTGCGGCCACGCGCGGCGTGCAGGTTTGTGTGCTGCTCGATCGGGTCGGTGCGCTGTACTCCATTGGCAGCACCCGTCGACGCCTGCGCAAAGCCGGCGTTCAAGCGGCAACGTTCCTGCCCATTCGGCTGTGGCCACCGGCTCTTCGCATCAACCTTCGCAATCATCGGAAAATATTGCTGATCGACGACGGCTGCGTGTTCACCGGCGGCATGAATGTTCGCAATGGCTACCTGCCTGGCGCCGACAATCGACCGGCATCGATACGCGACACGCATTTCAGAATCGAAGGACCGCTAGTCGCCGACTTTGCTGCCGTTTTCCAGGACGACTGGCAGTACACGACCGGGACCGAGCTCGCTTACATTGAGCAGAGCGAGCCTGGCAGCGGAAGCGCAAGATGCCGTCTGACGGTTGACGGACCGGACAACTCGACCGACTTAATCACCGTCTCGATCCTGAGTGCGATCGCATCGGCCGAGAATTCGATCCGCGTGATGACGCCATATTTTTTACCGCCCATCGATATTGTGTCCGGACTGCAGATGGCCGCTGTCCGCGGGGTCGACGTCAGCATCGTTCTACCTGAGACCAACAATCTCGCGTTCGTGCATTGGGCCATGCAGCACGACTTACCGGAGCTACTCCGTTACGACATCAAGATTTTCTTCCAGCGCGGCAGTTTCGACCACAGCAAGCTGTTGACCATCGACGATCGACTCAGCGTCATCGGGTCGTTCAACATCGATCCGCGCAGCCTGCGTCTGAATTTCGAGATCGGTGTTGAAGTTTGGGATGACGACCTTGCGCACCAGCTCAATACACACATTGATCGACGTATTGCATCGGCGCGCCGACTCAGCATGGAAGACTGGCGGCGCGAACCGTCGTGGAAACGCTTGCGGAACGCGATTGCTTGGCTTGGCAGCCCGTACCTGTAGGTTGCCCTACTTCCTCTAGATATATAGGAAACGAAACATCCGCTTTAGCTCTTGCTCTCCGACCGGTTCCTTGTGTGTTGAAACCCGTATGACCGAACTGGCCGGTGACCACGAAAACACCACGGGCTTCTCGTTGCGCAGCATGTCGATGAGCGGCTGCAGATGACGATTGTGCATCTGCACGGCAACGTAACCGTTCGGCGATTCTTCAGGCGCCTCCAACGTCTGGTCGTCTGGAAGAAACGCTATCGCTGCAAGCAGTGACTTGTCTTCACCATACAGGTAAAGCAACGCATTATCGTTGACCGCTTCCTGCTTAAACTGGTTGTGTAGCTCGTATTGGTACTGCCTGATGATGTGATTTTGTGCCGGCATTGCCGTGCCCTCCCGAAAATGCGGGCGCATCTCGGCGATCTTTGCCGAGTCATCCCGATAACACATCGTCAAGCAATCGCAATCCCACGCCATCGTGGATAACCGAAGGAGGACTCGAACTTCTACGAATGGCGGCCTATCGGCAACAGTGTCAGCGTTTGTCTTTGGCCTCAACCGTGTTGTCAACGCTTGCGTGACGAGCGCCGAGCCATGCCAAACCACATGCAGGCCGCAGCAATTGGGAGACTGAGCGATGCACGAACATACCCACTTCGCTGCGGCAGTGATCGCGACGATTGCCATCGTTGCCGCTGGATGCACGACGCTGCGCACGCATTCGGACTATGACAGCCAGGCAGATTTCACACAGTTTCAAACCTTCTCTTGGGCCGGCGACAGCGCGCTTGCCAAGTCGCAGCAAGATACTGATCGCTACATCAGTCCATTGGATCTGCAACGAATCGAGCGGGCTATCGAAAGCGAACTGGTGGCAAAGGGGTTGCGCCAGGTCGGCGACGACGAACCGGCCGATTTGCGCGTCTGCTACACAGTTGGCGCCCGCGACAAGGTGAACGTTTCGGAGCAACCGGCGTATTTCGGACGGTGGAACCGGCAGTGGCCATACCCCACCGACACAGTGACCGTGCAAACGTACACCGAAGGCATGCTGGCGATCGATTTGTACGATGGCGAATCCATGCTGCCGATTTGGCACGGAGTCGAGCGTAAACGCGTTACCGGCGCCGACATCGAGAATAGTGGGCCGCGGATCAAAGAAGCGGTTGCCGCAATCTTCGCCGACTATCCGCCCCCTTAGGTCGAACCAGACTGCCCAATGCCGACGCAGTCCTGCTAACGCTATGGCAACGACACGTGACGGTCGGCGAGTTCTGCGATCGGCACAAAATCGAAATCGAAACCGAAGCAGCGTGGTTCGACGACCGCTAAGGCATGCGGCTGGCGGAAATACGCCGGGCACCCTACCCCGTATACCGTGACCCGCTGCCCATAGCGTAGTCTCTCCGCGTTGATCGGTGTTGCCGTCTCGAAGTCGAGGATAGTGATTAGATCTGGCACGGATGCCAATACGGTATCGCCGATGCTTGCGACCAGGTACTCGTTCTTGACGTGTACGGTCAGCGGTTCCGCAGCACGGTCAAAGGCTTCGACGGTTGCTCGACCGACGTCGTATCCGCCGACTACGGAACTTGCGTAGTCAACGACCTTGCCCGTGTAGAGATGACAGAGATCGCCGTACAGCGAACCGGCGAACAAGGCGCTAAGCGGGTCGAAAATACGTTGCGCACTGCCGCGATGTTCGCGCAATACACGGCCGAGTTCGATCGAGAACGAGATGGTGTCGGGAATGATCGAGCGCTTCAACTCGGCACCGCTCATCGGGTGCTCGACGGTCGTGATCATGCCGCCCATCGCCTGGGCCACGGCGCGAATGTGGCGTTCGTACGTGGCCGTTGTATCGGTCGCAAACGTTGCTATGTTGCCAGCATAGTCCAGCGCAATCGCCGGCGTCGGTGCAACGCCGCCAATCGGGAACGTCATCATTTGTGCTTCCGGCAGCGCCCGGCCCATGCCGTCGCCGTTTACGACCGGAATGCCCGTTTGCGCCGCAGCGACGATCGGAATCAGCGAATTGCCGCCGCCGACTTCAAACGAAACCACGGCGTCGACCT
The DNA here is from genome assembly GCA_038534295.1 of Pseudomonadota bacterium. GTDB lineage: Bacteria > Pseudomonadota > Gammaproteobacteria > Steroidobacterales > Woeseiaceae > JBCAXA01. Next base: position 215,225 of record JBCAXA010000003.1, on the reverse strand, counting down.
TACGACCGACGTGCGCTTCGAAGGCGTCCAATGCGGCGGCAGGTTCACCGACGGATGGCAGCAGTTCTAGACCCACCGATGGAGCACCGACGCCACCGATGGTTGCTACGAAAGCGTCATCGGCGAGATCAGTAACCGAAAGAAGTTCGACCGGCCCTCGTTCGTCGAGCACCTTGCGTGCTGCGAGGAAAGACACGTAGGGATCGCCACCACCACCGGTGGCCAGGAACACAGCGCCCGCCGACAGATCTTCCAAGTGTTCGCTACCAAACTTCACGCCTCACCTGCAATGCCGGCGATGTCACCGACAACCTTGACGCGCAGTCGCGTCGTATTGCCGGACATGTAAGAGATCGCAGTCTCCTCAATGTCGGCAACGCGCACGGTCGATGGCGCAGCGCCTGCCGTAACAGCAGCCTGGGTAGCTTCCTGCGCGACCTCTGCAATAGCGTCTTGACGGCTCATTTGGTCATAGGACACCAGACGCTCCGTTTCGCCGCCGATTTGCGCAATCGCCGCACCAATGGCATTTGCGACACCGGCATACTCCGGGCGACGCAACTCCGACGCGCTGCGCAACGTCTCAGTGACGAGGATCGCGCCACCGCCAACCAGAACGACCGGGAGCGGATCACTGCTCGGTTTCATTTTCTCGACGCCAATATCGAGCATCTCAGCCATCGACTTTTTGGCGTTTGCGACGAGTTGCGGGTCCAGTCCGGCGACGAGCGCCGCGTCGCCGACAGCGGCCTTACCGCTGGCAACAACGATATCGGTCGCGGTTAGCGTGCGGCCGCCGAAGACGAGCCCATCTTCTACAAGGCGATGACCTAATGATTGCGGGCCGATGCTCGAGCCATCGTCCGCCACGAGACTACCGCCGCCGAGGCCGAGCGCGAGAATATCCGGCATGCGAAAATTCGTGCGCACACCGCCGACTTCAATCACGACGTTGGACTCCCGCGGGAAACCATCCTGCAGCACACCGATGTCCGACGTCGTACCACCGATATCTATGACGATGGCGTCATCGAGCCCAGTCAGTTTGGCCGCGCCGCGCAACGAATTCGTTGGGCCCGATGCGAATGTCAGCGCCGGGTATCGCCGGGCGAATTCGGCATCCATTAATGTTCCGTCGTTTTGGCTGACAAAGAAACGGCATGTGAGTCCGCGCTTGCGGATGGCATTGGTAAACGACGTAACGACACCCTCAGCGAACGGCAGCAGACTTGCATTGAGCAGCGCAGCATTCTCGCGCTCCAATATACCGAGTCGACCAATGTCGTGTGACAGCGTTATGTGAGCATTCGGCAGTGCCGCTCGGACCCGAGCACCGACGTCGATTTCAGGCTGCGGATTCATCGGTGAGAACACGGACGAAATCGAAACTGCGTCGACCTTTTTGGCGACGAGGTCAGCGATGACAACATCGATCTCCGCATCGTCGAGTTCGGCGAGCGGCCAGCCGTCATAGAGCGACCCGCCGTGAAGCATGTAAACGTTATTGCCGAGGCAGCGCGCGATGTCGTCAGGCCAACCGATTTTCGGTGGTAGACCGTCGCCAGATGGCATGCCGATACGAATAGCCGCGACTTCGGCGAGCTCGCGGCGTTCGATCACCGCATTCGTGAATTGCGTGGTTCCCAGCATCACCGCATCGATTGCCGCGTCGACGCCGTCTTGCCTCCCGAGCACGGCGTCGAGCGCTTCCATGATGCCGGTCAGGACATCGGCGGACGTCAGCGCCTTTGCCCAGGACACGACTCGATCACCGTCGAGCAGCACCGCATCGGTATGCGTGCCACCGACATCGATACCGATTCGGCGCACTACGGCTCCGGGCTCTTCGACCGAGTGCGGGCCGCGCTCGAATCGAAACGACTGAGAATGAGGTAGGTCAATGCGGACACGACCATAGCATCGATCGCTGCAATGCCAGACACTTCGAGCAAAGACTCAGCGCCAAGCAGCGCAACGACACTGCCGGCGACCCATGCAATGAGTGCCGTCGGCGAGATGTTGCGTTCGGCGGCCGTGAGGTCGCCAAAGTAAGCTGAGCGACGCGCAACAAAGTGATCGACGGCGATGACTCCAGCGACGGGCACGAACACGATCGCCAAATAGAACAAGAAATCGAGAAAATAATCGAGGATGTTCAAAAATGCGGCGACGGTACCCAGCGCCCCAAGAACGACAATCAGCCAGCGACTCTGCGTCGCCGGAAAGGTTGCCTCGACACTCAAGCCGGTGCTGTAGAGGTTGAGCGAGTTCAGCACCCAGCTGCCAGCGATCACAATGACAAACGCGCCCCAACTCAAGCCCATAACAATGAGCACGTCGAGAAAATCATCGTTTGCTAGCACATCCGCGGAGAGCCCACCGGCGGTCATCACGACGGACTGAACGACCGCGTAGCTGAGCAGTGCGGTGTAAACCGCCCCGCGCCAATGGCGAATGAACCGCGTAATGTCAGGCAGGATAACGGCGCCGATAATGACACCGCCGACGACGGCCGAAACGGCATTGCCAAACGAGATCTCCGAGGACTGCGCGACCGATAACGTTTCGACGAGCGGCCGCACGCCGAACGCTTTTGCAATGAGCACGACCGTGACCACCATCATGACCGGCACCAGCAAAGTCGACAGCGTATTGATTGCTTTGAAGCCGTAGATAGTCGTTACCGTCATGACCACACCAGCAAACAGTTCGACCAGCCAGGGCCAGGCAGCGACGCCAAGGGCGTCGTTCAGCAAGCGAACGACAGCGCCACTGAACAAATCGATGTTGACGCCATACCAGCCGAGCAGCGACACGGCGAAGGCGAGATTGACGAGCGCAGCGCCATGCCGGCCAAAGGCAATCCGCGCGAGCATGTACGAACTCAAGTGCGTACGCGTACCAATCGAACCGCACACCGACGCGATCAACGTTAGGATGCCGCAACCGATCAGCACCGCGCGGAGTGCGGTTCGGTTGTCCAGCGCAAGGAATACTTCGGCACCGGTCACAAACGTTGGCAACGAAAAAGCGACCATTGCGCTGACCAAACCTACTTTGATCCAGCCAACCCGGTAGGCAGGTGGTACCGGTTCGGTCGCAAACTCGTTGGTGTCGGTCGCTGGCTCGTCGATTCCCGCTGCTTTGTTGTCTAGCGCACTCAAATGACAGCCAGCCCGATTAAGATCATCAACGCCAGTAGACTAGCCCTGCCTAGCGTCGGTCAAGCGCGAGGCGATTGCCAGCATGGCCTCCGTGGGCGGCAGTCAGCCACCCGGTTTCTTGCGTCGTGTTGCCGGCAAGATTGAGCGGCACGGTCGAAACTGAGTCAATCTGTTGCAGAATCGAGTGGCGGTTCGCGTTGCCGGCGATTAGATCTCGTCGAGACAGTCGATCATCGCTATTCGCGAGTAAACGGCACGAAACGAACGGGCAAAACGCTGGTTGTTTCGATTTCGCCATCAGGCAACTTGGTGAGCAGCTTTAGCGATTGGCCACCGCGTTGCGGCCCAACCGGAATGACCAGCCGGCCGCCGACCGCGAGCTGCTCGATCAGCGGCTCGGGTATCGACTCTGGTGCGGCCGTGACGAGAATGGCGTCGAAGGGCGCGTGCTCCGGCCAACCCTGGTAGCCATCGCCGATTCGTACACTGACATTGTCGTAGTCAAGCCGAGCTAAGGTCGCCTCGGCGCGTTCGCCAAGTGTCGCGATGATCTCAATGGTGTAAACGTGCTCGACCAGTTCGGCGAGGACGGCAGCCTGGTAGCCCGAACCAGTACCGATTTCGAGCACGGACGACTCGGCGTCGATCGCTGCAAGATCGGTCATCAGCGCAACGATATAGGGCTGCGATATCGTCTGGCCATTACCGATCGGTAGTGGGCGGTTTTCGTACGCCCGGTGCTGGAACTGCTCCGGTACAAACTCGTGGCGTGGCACCGTGGCGATAGCCGCAATGACGCGGTCGTCGATTGCTGGCTTGCCGGTGTAGCTGCTGGTTGCGCGGGCGAGCTTTTGGACCTCGCGCGCAAGCGCATCGCGCTGGCTCTGCCAATCCGATTCGGCTCGCAGTGGAGGACTCGTGAAGCTGAGCAGCAGCGCAACGGTAACGGCACTGGCCAAACCGAACTTGCGCATAACGACTAGTGTACCAGCATGCCGCCGAGCCTCGTCTATGGCGTCGCCAGGGTTTCAGCTAGGGACTAGCGTCGCGCGGCGGATCGCGCTCTTGGCCTTTGTCCCGGCGGCGATCACGCTCGAGCCGCCACAGCTCCCACAAAGCGAGACCGAGTGGAATCCCAAAAAAGGCCGCGGCCTTGCCGAACGTCAATATAGCTGCGCCATCCATTGAGAAAGTCCTAGGCGTGTAGCCCGTCAGCGCCGTCCCAACGCGTCGAGTGCCGTGTCACAAAGGCGCAATAGCGCATCGTCCGTGGCGCCTTTGCGGCTCGCTTCGGTGACGCTTTCGAGAGCCAGGCGAGCCACCTCGACGCCACCGCGGACTTGGGCCAGTTTTTCCTGCAGATGCTCGATGACTTTGTCTTTCGCATCGAGCTCGCCAAGCAAAGGGTCCCAATGCGGTCGCCGGTAGTGCTCCATCAACGAATTGACGACCGGTTCATGTTCGACGAGGAAATTGAAGTCGAAATCCTTGGCTCCGAAGTCTCTCAGCCCGTCGATTTCGCCCAGCGCTTCGTCGGTCACGCGATCGAAGCCCATGCTCCACTCCGAATACTGGCGTTGCTCGATGGCGCGGCGACTCAATATTTGGATGTCGGCATGGCGCGAGTCGTGCTCAATCTTTCCAAGTAACTCGTCAATGACCGCGTCATCGCCTTCGATAGCTTGCAAAAACGTGCCGTTTGCATAGAGCAACATCCCGGTTACGCCGCGGGCTGTATTTTTTGTGCGGCACTCCATGAGAAGCTCGAGCAGCTGCTCAGAAGACATCGGTGGATCGGTTCGGCTGACGTACGACACGTGAATCATGATCGAACTCGCTTACCCAGAACTGAGCACCAGTCTACATGAGCGATTTGCAGGGCAGCGGCTAGGTAGTTTTTGTTCAGGTTGCGGTCGGTGCGTTCCCGGGCTTCCACTTGATATTGCAGCCACTGCTGGGGATTTGTGGCGACGGTACGGCTCGACCGGCCAAAACAGCGTCGGTCGCAGCGCGCAGACTGTCGCCGCTGACCGGAATATCTGACCGGCCGGGCCGACTGGCGTCGAACTGACCGCAGTAGGCGAGTTTCAGATCGCGATCGTACAGAAACAGATCCGGCGTACAGACAGCCTTGTACGACTTCGCCACCGCCTGCGACTCATCGAACAGATACGGAAACGTGAAACCGTGTACCGCGGCAAACTCAGCCATGCGCTCTGGGCTGTCGGCCGGGTGGGTCGTGACGTCGTTGGCGCTGATTGCGGCCACACCAACGCCCTTGGGTTGGTAGTCCCGCGCATAGTCGACGAGTCCAGCAACGATGTGCACGACGAACGGACAGTGGTTGCAGATGAATGCGACCAACGTTGCATGCGATCCGGCCACGTCGCGAAGCGAGTAGTTGCGCCCGTCCACGCCAGGCAGCGTGAAATCAACGGCCGCTGTGCCAAGGCTTATCGCCGAAGAATCGAGTTTCATGCGAGTTTCCTAATCTAGGCTATGGCAGTTTCGGCCAATCAGATGCGTCTAGCGTCTCGCGATAGCTGTGCCACGCGGAATAGGCGAGCCAAGGCATGATGACGATGAGACCAAGGTAGAAGGTCGCAAACCCGACAATCGTCAGTGCAACAATCAGTGCAGCCCAGATACTGGTCACCCACTTGTTGCGTAACACAGCGTTGATGCTCGATATGCACGCGGTAATCATGTCGACGTCACGATCGGCAATCATCGGTAATGAGAACACGGCAATGGCGAAGGTCAAACTGGCGAACACGGCCCCGATTGCCGAGCCGACAAACAGAAACTGCGCGAGTACGGCGATCTCACCAGTTTCGATCGGCATCAGCGCGTGCAACACCATGCCTGCGCGCGACCAGATCATCAAAATCACCATCAACACCAGCGCAAGCACGCCCGCTTGCCCCACCACGCGTTTGATCAACCGCCAGGCGTCGGCAAGCTCGGGCGTTCTGCCGGCTTCGTGCGCGCGTGCGACCGAGTACAGGCCGACAGCCAGCAACGGCGCGAAGAACACAAAGCCGGACAAGAGCGCCGCTAATAGCGCGAAGCTGCCGAGCTGCCAAGCCATCACGGACACGATGACGCTCACGATGAGAATAGCGATGCCGAAGGCCAGCGACAGACCTTGGGCTTTCTGAAAGTCGTGCCAACCGAGGCGGAGCCAATGCAGCGGCGAACGCCACGTCAAATCGGCGCAGGGAACAACAAACGGCCGCTCGTCGGGATCGACTTGCTGTTGCTCGCTGGATTGCTCAGCGCTCAAACCACCAACCCTCCGCCTGTCGCTACGGCGCGGAATACCCCTCTGGAAGAGTAACTCAATGGCTGCGGGAAAGGCCCAATCAACCCAGAAAATGAGCTCCCCGCTCAAGCAGTATCGTTCCGCTGGTACCGAATCTCGGACTCCTCAACGGGGCGCCGCTCGAGAATCCACCGTCACGAGCTTGGCGCTGCCGGCAGTGCCGTAAGTCGATTTGACCTCGGCGCGTCTGCGACGACTGACCGGCACCCGACTACCGCTCGTCATCAAGCAGTGCGCATGACGGGCCGACGCTACGTAGCGAACCACGTGACTGTGCGCCACCCAATGAGACTTGTGCACCAGCATGCCTTCATCGGCGAAGGCCAACGCAACGTCGCGAAGATTGCCGATGACCATCGCGTTGCCGGTGGTCGTGTGCACGTGCAAGTAGTGCAGATCGGAGGAAATCGACACAAGGTCGCGACCTATTGCTGCGGGCAGGCGACTAAAGAACGCGCTTTTGTCCGGGTTAGCTTCGGGCGATCCAGTTTTTGGTTGACTGGGACCGGTGCTTGGCGGATCGGCGTCGCCGTCACTGTCCTCCGTGCGGCGGGTCGCGAGCAGAATCGGCAGATTGATCGCCGCCCACGCCAAAACGAACATCGGCATAACTTCGATCACCTCAGCGACGATCGCCTGGCCAGCGCCGGCCTGTGCGAAATGATCCAGCCAGTCGTCGGCAACGTCGACAGCCGGTACTGGCATGATCGATTCGATGAGAACGTAGGCGGGCGCGACGAGTGCCGCACCGAGCACGCCACTCAGCAATATCGCGACAAGCGGATGCCAACGGACAATCCAGGCCTGACGAATCAGAAAGCTTGCGGCATAGATTCCGCCCAGCCCCACCAGCACATGTAGCGACCAGAATGCCGCGCGCTCCGCGAGCCCCAGTCCGGCGCTGGCCGCCGGTCGCATCGCCGTGAACAGCAGGATTAATGTGACGGCGGCGACCGGCAGCGTGTTGCGCAGCGTTGCGACACCTAACACGGTGCCGTTCAGCGCGGTTTGCGGTGTCGTCGGCATGTCTCGATCAGAAAATGTAGGCGAGGTTTAGACCAACTTCCGCCTCAAAGTCATCCAGTGCGATCGGGCTGTCGGCGATGTCGCTACTGTAACGCTCGTAGCCAACCTCACCAAACAGTTGCCAGTTTTCACCAAACTCCCAGCGACCTACGACCTGGATGCCGGCGGACCGATAGCCACCATCGGCGCGGTACTGCGCAAGGCCAGAGCTCGCACTGTCAGCGGCCGAGATTCCGAAATCGCGATTGATGAAACTCGACGACGCAAGCGTCACGAATGCAAATACATCGACGCCCGTACCATCACGGTTCGCACCGAAGGTGTGCCCGGCAGCCAACACACCGAGCTCGCCGATGTCGCTGTCGCCCGCCATAATCCTCGCGGCCACCCAGTTGTTCCAATTCTCGCCAAAACCGCGACGAACCTCGCCCATGACGACTATCTCGTCGTCGATGTCTGCAAGCCCAGTCAGCGCATCGGATTCCGACGACTCGCGGCCGCCTTCGAACCGCAACCCAGCCTGTACCAGCCACTGAGCGTCAACGCGGCTGCGCCACCCGAGCTCCTGGCCTTCCAGAAACCAGACCGAGTTGCCGTTTCGTCGCTGCACCGCGAACACCGGTTCGAGCTCGACGCCATAGTCATCAGAGCCGTCATACTCCGCCTCATACTCGTTGCCGGCACCCAAGGCGAATACCCACCCGTCCGACCGGGCAACGTTGGGGATCGATGGCGACGGAAACAGGGCGTCGGCGGATGCAGGGACGTTCAGAAGGCAGGCGATGCCTACCACAGCGATCTTCGTTTTCATGACTTACCTCAGTGAGTTTGGCGAGGCAGCCACCTCGCGTCGACTCGGAAGCTAAGTCATGATCGATCTATGAATCAGCAACTTATGCACGATCGGTCGCACCGGTGCACGAACGGTCGATGGCCGGTGAGGCAACCGACTGAATTTGCACGACCAAAAAAAACGCGCCCCACACGAAGGTGGGGCGCGCCGTGTCGTGCACCGTTGAGCGCGACTGCGCTCGAGGGTTAGACCTTAGTACTTCCGACGTACGACCAACGTTGCGTCGCGCGGAATCGTTACCCCGTCGTCCGGCGCCGGGAAGTTGGTCGACGCAGGATTGCCGTTGCCCGGATGCTGCGTGTTTGTGAACAGCGTCTGGAAATTCGGCGTGAACGTGATGCCGGTGATCTCATCCGAATTCACGCCCATCAGCAGGCGGCGGTACTCGCCCGTGTTGGTGTCGAATACCGTCAGCTGATCCTGCAGGCCGCTGGGCTGGCCACCGTCGGTGCCGATGTACAGACGACCGAACGGATCGGCGTAGGCAGCGTCGGGATCGGTGAACTCGTTCGCACCGCCATCGGCCGGAGCCGTATAGGCGGCAAACGGCAGGTCGTCTGAATCATCGCCCGGATTCTCCGTGCGCGTGTTGCGCGCCAGGATGAACAGGTTCCACTCGAACGTCGTCGTGCTGGTGTCCGTCGTGGTGATGATGTGACCGTCGCGGTTCTCGAAGATCGGGTTGGACTCGCCGAGCGCGCCCTGACCGTCGTCCTTGCGATCGTTGTTGGTCAGCGTCCAGTAGACCTCGCCGTTGGTACCAATCGTGCTCCACTCAGGACGGTCCATCTTGGTTGCACCAACCGCGTCGCCCGCAATACGCGCGTAGGTCAGAACCTTTTCCATGTCGGTCAGACCCGCGGCAGCGATGTCCGGGTTGGTCGGCGTCAGCTCGATCCACTGGCCGGTGCCGGTACCCTCATTGCTGCCGTCTTCGTCGAACTTAGCGACGTAGAGTTTGCCGTCGTCCAACGGGCTGCGACCGCGCGAGATCTCGGTGCGCCACGAGCGACGTGACTCGTACTTGTACATGTAGTCGCCGCGCTGATCGTCGCCCATGTAGACGGCGACGCGACCACCGCTGATTTCGGTGACGGCACCCGCTTCGTGCTTGAAGCGGCCCAGGGCCGTGCGCTTGATAGGCTTGGCGTGCGGGTCGAACGGGTCAATTTCGACAATCCAACCGAAGCGGTTTGACTCGTTCGCATAATCCGGGTTCGACAGGTCGAAACGCGGGTCGAAGCCTTCCCAGCCGTAGCCGAAGCCGTCGAAATCAAAGCCGTAGCGATCGTAGCCGCGATCCTGCAGTTCGTCGAAGCCGCCGAAGGACTGGTCTTCCTGGGTCGAGCCGAAGTAACCGTTGAAGTTCTCTTCGCAGGTCAGGTACGTACCCCATGGCGTCGGGCCCGAGCCGCAATTGTTGACGGTACCGGCGAACGTGTTTCCGGCGGCGTTCTGCAGCAGGTGACTGTGCGCCACCGGACCTGAGAATTCGACCTCGGTGTTTACCGTGATACGACGATTGGTGCGGTTAGCGACCAAGTCCCATTTGCCGCGGCGCTGGGCGACGGCGACGACCGACACGCCATGAGCGTGCTGCGACAGCCGCACGTCCTCGAGGCTCTCGGGCGAGGGTTTGCCGGTGACGTGCGTGTTGTTACCAAACTCGTGGTTGATGCAGAGCACGCCGGCGCGGCTGCTCAAGAAGATACGCCGCAACCAACTTGGCAGTTCACGACGCAGGCGTGCTTCGATGCGCAGTACCACAGGCAAGTTGATCGGGAACAACCACATGCCGTCATGGCCGATACCGATCATTTGCTCTTGCTCAGCGGCGGTCGGGCGCGTGTTCGGATCGCCGGTGTACTCGGCGATGCCGGAGTTAGGGTCGATCGGCGTGCCCCAAGGAATCAGCACGTCGTACTCGAAGTCCGGAGAAATCGTGACGGTTCTGCCGCCGGCAGCAACGGCGTCTTCGGTCGTCAGCGGACGGAAGTCGAGCAGCGAGCTGCGCCGTGGGCGACGACGAAACCAGTTTGCAAAGGCGTTGTCGCCTGCCGCGTGGCCAGGCTTCGGCGCCAGGTAACCAGCGGCAGCAACGGCGAGCGAGCCCTGCATGACGGTACGGCGCGAGAGGCGCGACTTGGCGATTTCTTCGAATGACGTGTTGTCGGTAGGGTTAGCCGATACGTCTTCTGAAGAGTCGTCGATCTGGTAGTTCTGTTTCGAAACGGTGTCTTTTGGCACGGCGGCCATGCTCTTCCCCTTATGCGAATATCCGCGTTGTCGATAGACGGCCCCGATCAGTTGGCGGCCGGGGCATTGTTTTCATGCACAAGCCCACCGCCAACAGCAGGCTATGCAGGGAAGAACACTAGCGAGCGAGTACTTAAGGACCGTGACTGGAATGTGACATAACGATTGCAATCGACGCCGCAAAACAGGAACTGTAGAGGTCGATCAACGGGGCAAATTCGACGTACGTACGTCGTCGTAGGTCCGGCCAATCACCGGTTGGACAACACAGCAGTAATGGAGACGACGTCTGGGTGGGCGCGAGGATGCCCCGCAAGCCGGCCGGTTATGCGAACGCAAGCTCAGGCGGAATTCGTAAGGCGCTGAAAGGCTGGACGAGCCGCACCGGCGTTCCGTTGATTTCCGTCAGCTCGAAGCTCCGCACCAGACGGTAGAGCTCTTTGAGATCATCGCGATCGTTTTGGGTCATCTCACTCTGCGGGCCGTAGTTCATGATCGAAAACGGCTGATGCTCGCCAAACAGGACACTGGCCCATTGGGTCTCCGTGATCTGCGCGAAGAAATGCCGCAGCCCGAATATGTGGCCGAACTCGTGCGCCATCGTCTCGACCTGTTCGTCGCGCGTCTGCTCGAACAGCGTCGGGTAGACTTTCAGTTCGTGCTGGCCGCCATCCGGAAAGAACGCACTGGCGAGTACACAGCCGTTGGCGCTGCAGTTCTCAACCGGACTGACCGCAACTTCAAAATCCCAGGCGTCGCGCGCTTCGAAAAAGCGGACCGGAACGGCATCGCCCCACAGCAACAGCGCCTCGGCCATGAGATTACGAAGGTACGCTCGGGCGGCATCGGGGTTTCGGAACAACGCCATCGAGCGCTCCTGGAAGCGCCAACGCAGCGTAACGTTCTCGGCCCACAGCGGGATGAACCCCTCCGTTGCGTCCAGCACGAGATCGAGCGGCCCGCGATTCTCGGGGTTTGCGTGGCCGCGTTTGTCGGTCTCGCAAACCGCACCGTGGTGGTAAATGTGCACGTACGGCTCTTCCGCCGTGGCGCAGGCCTTTTTGGACCGCAACTTGGGTGGCGCCAAACTCGCCTCGGCTGCCTGGCTTCCGCTTTCCGCTTGCGCGCGCTTTGAATCCGTCATAGCCACCCTCTCAGTCGGTCGCAGTTAGTGGCCGGCGACACTAGAGCAGTGCCGCAGGCCGATTGAACGTCTCAACCTGGAATTCCCGGGTTGTGCCGCTATTCGGTTTGAAGCGCATTGAGACGCAGCCGTGCTTTCGCCTCTGTGATATCGAAATTCTCGATGAGAAAACTGTCCAGCGTATCGGTGAGCAGGGCCACCCCAAGATCGCTCTCGGCCAAGAGATCGTAGGCCTCGACCAGCTCTCTGATCCGATCGTCGAGGATGCCGCGAAGAGCGTCTTCGTCGACCACCCGCGCTCGCGGGTCGAGCATGCCGATATCGTCGACGACAATTTCGAAACAAACGACATCGTCCGCAGGCACATTGGTCCCGACAACGGTTATTAGTATTGGATCTTCATCGACGTTCGTATATTCGTCTTCGAGCTCGAGCTCCTGACCGCAGTTGATCGCGACGCCATCAATCTCCTTCGCCACGGCGTTTCGGACATGAACCTGGCCGCTTCGGAGTTCATAAGGACCGGGTGACTTGAGCCGAATCTCGAACGTTGCGTTAACGTTTCCAAGATCGTCGACCGGCAAACATTTCGGCTGGCCATCCGGCTTTAGCCAGAGCCCATGCTCATTAACCTTGAGCTTGAACTTGTCCGGTTTGCAGTCGTTGGCCGACGCCGTCGGCGACGCGAGATATAAGCCTAGTGCCATCAGCGACAGCAGATACTTGCTCAATTGTTTTATGGTTTTCATCGCTACCCCCCCCTGTTACGCAAACGAATATCGCCGTAATCGTTGGCGACTCGGCTGGAAAGTGATCCGCAATTCGAGGTGGACGCCTCTCCAGATTACTCCTAGTCTGCAGCAATAAGCTCGCGCGCCTCCTGCTCGGTCAAGTCGTAAAACTGCCGAAGGTACTCGTCCAACGAAGGATCGAGCTTGGACTTATTAGTACTGCTGAACCCGTGTTCATCGTAGAAGCTGATAAGCGCTCTCAACTCCGCTTGAAGCTCATAGGTATACCGATCCTCATCGACGACCCGGGCGCGTGGATCGAGAACACCGATATCCTTGACCAGAATGTCGAAGCAAAGGAAATCATTCGGGTTGATTGTGTTGTCACTCACGACCGTGATCTCCATCGTTTGCGTACCCGTGTTCGTATACTGATCTGCAAACCTAAGTCCTGCTGTGCAGCTTAGTGGCTGACCATTTAAGGTCTTGCCCTGATTGGCGACACGCAGCGTTATCTGGCCATTTCGAATCGTGGTGTTCTTCTCCCGTAGCCGCAGATTGAAACGAGCACAGGAGCCGTCCCGCTTCACCCGCAGCTTCAACGCCCCTCTGGGCTCCCTGATACGCATGCCCTGATCAAATACGACCAACGTAACAACGGGCATTCGGCCACGAATGTCGCAGGTCGTCTGCGCCGAGGCCGGTGGCGATGTACCGCACCCCGCAACGAATACCACCGTCACCGCCAGCGTCAAAATTCCCTTTCTCATTGCTTATCTCCCTTGCCTTATTGTTGAAGTTCGCTAAACCCTCCTGAGCCGAGCAGAGTCTGCAGATACGGTTCAGCTTCGAGCATTTTGACAGAGTAGCCGAGCTCGACTGCTCTTGATGCCGCGATCGACGCAGTCTCGATGTCCCCGACTTGCGCCAGCACCAGCGCGCGGTAGTAATAAGAATATGGATCGTCAGGCGCGATGCTCAGCACCAACTCCGTTAAACGCTGACCTTCAGATTCGTTGCCGAGCATCGTCTCTGCCCACGCCAAGTAGCAAAGCGCCTCGGCGTCGCGGGAGTCGGCCGCCGTTCGAGCTCGAGCGAGCTCCGCGCCTCTCTCGAACGCTACCGTCGCCTGTTCGCGTTTGCCAGCAAAGTGCAAGGCATCGCCAAGATTCACCCACACGCTCTCGTGATCGGGTGTAGCTTCGGCACTGCGTCTATGCATGGCCACAGCTTGATCGAAGTCACCGAGGTAGTAGTACAAAATACCGAGATTGGACAGCGCACTTGGACTCTCCTCGATCTTAAGCGACGACTCGAAAATGTCTTTGGCTGCTACAAAATCGCCAGCCATCATCCGTGACGTTGCCATGTTGCCGAGCGCCACGAAGTTGTTCGGATCAAGATAAACAACCCGGCGGTAGGACTCGGCGGCATCGGTGTACTGGCCGAGGGAAAACTGCAGCGCACCGAGCCGATTGTAGGCACGCCAATTGCCGGGCTGCAGATCGATGGCCGTTTCGATGAGCGCTTGTGCATCGCTGTAGCTTTGCTTGCGCTGATTTACGCGCGCAAGCCCAAGCATTGAATCGGCATCGCGCTCATTGATTTCCAGCGCGTTGCTGTACGCAATGGCCGCCTCTTCCAGTCGACCGGTGCGATACAGCATATTGCCGCTAGCACGGTGCACAAGTGAAAGCCGCGGGGCGTTCAGCAAAGCCGATGCGCAGTAGCGCTCTGCAAGCTCAATGTCGTCGTGTGTACCGGTTATCTGATAACGCGCCGTTTCCGCGCCGCACAGCCCCGCATTGGCTGCGGCGTAGTCCGGATCAATCGACAGCGCTTCCTGGAAATGCTCGACCGCGCGGTCGATTGAGTCGAGCGTCCGCGGCGAATCGAGAACGTCCTTGCCGCGTCTGTAAGCGACATAGGCATCAACCACGGGCTCTTCGCTGGGCAAGGAGGCCATCTGGACATCTTCAGGCAGTGCAACGCGAAGCTCGGCAACGATCAAGCTCGTCAAGTCGGGTTGGATTTCGCTGTAGCGCGTCAGTTGGCGACGAATTGACTTGGACAGCACGTGAAAGCCGCTAGCTGTGTCGATGAGCTGGGCCACGACCGTAATTTGATCGTCATCAATGCGGACGCTGCCCTCAACGTAGTAAGCAACTCGTAGACGCCTGCGAACTTCATCTGAGGTCGCATCAGGGCTCAGCGACCAACAGTCGCCGCGCGATGGGACCAGTAAGCCGGGCACACGCGCAATCCGATCAAGAATGTCCTCGCTGAGACCGTTCGCAAAGATTCTGGTGGTATCGCTCTCATCCAAGTTGTTAAATCGCAGCACGGCGATCGAGTTTTCGGCGATCGGTAGCAGCTCTTCCGACTCACCAAGTGTCGGCGTCATATCGGTCAACGCGACCCGTGAGCTGGCTTCTTCCGGATCGGCAAAACCGACTGTGACCTGATAGACGGCCGCACCGACTGCCGCGATTACGTACGCCGCAACGATAGCGAGGTAGTTCCGCTCGAGCCCCTTCCAAATACCGCCCTCGTGCTGGCCCTCATCGCGCTCCATGCGACCGTGGGACATCTCGAGAAACCACGACAACAGCACCACCACCGGGAAGCCGCCTACGATCGAGAAGATCACGGCCGGCACGGTCCATCCAGGCAGTCCGAGATTGACGAAGGTCTCACCCGCAACTTGGATCAATGCCCAACCAATGACGCTGTATGCAACCACGGATTGCACGACGCCGTGCCGTACGAGCTGTTGCCAGAAAGACCCTGATGCGTGGCGCTGATTGGCGGCGGGCTGAACGGCTACACCGTCGACTGTGGGCTCTATGAGCAATCGGTAGCCGCGCGTAGGGACTGTCTGAATAAAGGTTGGCCGCGTTGCCTTGTCACCGAAAGCGTGGCGCAGCTCACCAATGGCGTGGTGCAGAGCGTCAGCGCTGCCGCCGCCCTCAGCCCAAACGCTCTGCAACAGGGCTTTGCGGCCGATGAGTCGACGTGGCTGTTTCGCGAGGCAAAGCAGGACTTCAATGGACGTGGGTGGCACGTGCAAAGACTCGCCGTCGCGAGTCACTGTGCCGGTCAGTGGCTCGACGCGGATATCGCTAAGAAAGAACCCTTCGAGGAGTTCGTTGTCCATCGCAGCACGCCGTATCCTGCCCCCGTCTCAATATAGCACTGCCATGAAATCTGCGATTGACGCACTGCTCTAGCGCAATACGAGCGTGGCTGCCGTGGGCGGTGGCGATGTCATGGCTTGCTGCTAAGATCTTGGCATGTCGTTTATCCGCGAACTCAGACGCCGTAAAGTGTTTCAGGCGACTGGCCTTTACATCGTCGCTGCGTGGGTCGCGGTACAGGTTGCAAGCCTTGTGTTTCCGGCGCTCGGTATCGACGAATCGGCACTTTTGTACGTCTGGCTTATTGCCGGCGCGCTGCTGCCGTTAGTCGTGCTGTTTTCGTGGTCGTACGACGTAACGCTCGACGGTATATCGCGCACGCCGCCGGCAGTGCCGGGTGAGCATTTCGACCCGTCGCTGCGCAGAACCGATATCGCGATCATTGTCGCATTGGGTGCTGTCGGTATCGCTGTCACGCTGCAGCTCGCTGGCCGAATCGAAGCGGCACCGGAGCAGTTCGACGCATCGATCGATCCGTTTTCGATCGCGATCCTGCCGTTTGACGACATGTCCGGTAACGCGGACGAACAGTTCTTCGTCTCTGGTATGCAGTCGGCGGTTATCGACGGCCTATCGCGCGTGCGCAATCTTCGCGTCACGGCCAAGGTCTCGACGCTGCCGTATCGAGAGTCGGGCGGCGCACTCGGCGAGATTGCTGAGCAACTCAAGGTCGCGCGAATCTTGGAAGGCACGGTGTTTCGAAGCGACGGGCGTGTGCGCATCGCACTGCGACTGCACGATGCAAAGCTCGACGAGCAGGTTTGGGCAGAAACCTTCGAGGACGAGCTCGAAAACGTGTTGTTGCTGCAAGCGCGCGTTGCGCAGGACATTGCCAATCAGGTTCGGGTGCAGCTAGGACCGGACGAGCGGGCACAGTTTGCGGCGGCTCGGCCGGTTGACCCAGAGGCCTACCTCGCTTTTTTACGTGGCGTCTTCCACGTCGAGCGCTTCAATCCAGACGATATGCGTATCGCGGCCACACACTTTCAGCGCGCGGTTGATATCGACCCGGAGTCGGCGCTCGGCTATTGGGGCCTTGGGAAACTGTGCGCGTTCCAAGCGCAGGCCGGCATGCTGTCGCCGGCGCAGGCGAAAGCACAGTGCTTCCCGCCCGTGTATCGGGCCCTTGAGCTGGACCCGCTGTTGCCCGAAGCGCACATGGGCCTGGCCGCCATGACGACCTGGCAGTCATTTGATTGGGAGTCAGCGCGCCCGCATTGGGAACGCGCGCTCGAGCTGAACCCGAGCTATGCCGAAGCGCACATGTTCTATTCGCATTACCTCGGCATTGTCGGTGAGCTCGAGAAAAGCACCTATCACATAGAACAAGCGGTGGCGTTGGACCCGTTAAACCCGTTTGTCGTCGGCCTGCACAGCATCCAGCTGGTCATGCGCGACGAATTCGAAGAGGCCATTGCCGTTGCCGAGCAATCGTTGCAGATGGCGCCGGGAGCAGCGTTCGGTTACATCACGCTCACGCTCGCCAACGACACGCTCGACAACGAGCAGGCAGCTATCGCCGCGCACGCCGATTTCTTCCGCTTCATTGGCGGCCAGCCACAGGCTGCCGATCTGCTCGAGAGCGTCTACGCCGAACAAGGTTACGCAGCCGCGAATCTGGCCTTAGGCGAGCAACTCGCGGCGGTCGCGCAGTCAACTTACGTCAAGCCGATGCTCATCGGTAGTCTTTACGAGGCTGCCGGCCGCCACGACACCGCCATTGACTGGTACGTTCGAGCGTACGAGCAGGGCGATCCGGATGCACCTTATCTCGGGGTAAACATCAAAGACCCAGAGGTTCGCGGCAATCCCCGCTTTCAAGAGTTGCTCGTGCGCATGGACCTTAACTATTGGGCGGACAGGCCCTAGCGCTTTGTCGCAGCGGTTGCCAACCTGAGACGTCAGGCCACACAAGGCTGGCGGCCAACGAACTGCATTTGAAGCGCGGGTTCGAAGGTCAGGCCCCTTAAGGCGGATGACGTCACAGGGTTTTACGTTGGTCCACTAGCGCGGCCATCCGGTAGACTGCTATGGCGGATAGACTCCTTAAATTGGCTCTTCAAAAACGTAGGTATCTAAAATGTTGCCACCGTTAACCAGGTCCGAGCATCGCCGTGCGACTCACGCGTTTTCGGGCGTTTTGGCGATAGTGCTGGTTTCAGTTCTTGCAGGTTGCACGACCGTAGAAACGCAAGGCTTCGAAGAGCCTGCGGACAGCAATGTCGAGTATGCGCAAATTTCGACCGATGCTGATTTTGGTCACTACGACCGGTTGTTGCCGCAGGAGATGGGGATCTTTTTCCCGCGGGACGTCTCGGTCCCACCGGAAGACCTCGCACGGATTCGGCAGATCTTTCGAACAGCTTTTATTGCAGAGCTCGCTGATTACAACATTGAGAGCGCACCGGGGCCCACGACGATGACGGTACAAGCCTCGCTGGTCGATATGCGCCAAGCCGGCGCGACCGGCGGTTCGTATCTGAAGCGCGAAATTCAGGAACTGGCGACGCCCGGTAAAATAGTTTTCCTGATGGAGATGCGCGACTCGCAATCGAATCGGGTGCTCGCCCGCGGTGCCGATAGCGCCGTGACGCCCATCGTTGCGACGGCCGGCGGTGTCGAGACCGATTGGCAGAGTGTTGAAGACGCGGCGGATCATTGGGCGAGCCTATTCCGCCAGTTCCTCGAGCAAAACCTCGGGCAGTAACCTTGCGTTAAGAAAACTAAATTAGGGGGATAACATGCGATCAAGCATCGCCGGCACGATTGTGGCGCTGGGCGCATTCGCCTCGTCCGGTTTGGCGTACGCGCAATCCGACGAATGGACCTACTACCTGACCCCGTATCTGTGGCTGCCGACAATAGACGGCACGATCAACTACGATGCGCCCAGTGACGGGACCGGTGGGCCAAGCGTTGCGATCGGCCCCGCCGATTGGCTTGAGCTGCTGAGTTTTGGTTTGCTGCTGGAAGGCGAAGCCCGCAAGGGCCGACTGTCACTGCACGGCGACTTTATCTATCTCAGTCTCGAATCCGATAACGACGGTCGGGTGCGTTCCGTCGAGGGCAGCGTATCCGGCCCGGGTGGACGCATAAGCGTACCAGTTAGCGGCCAGTTGAATCTCGACACGAACATCCAGATCACCGGTCTTCTACTGACCGGAGGGGTCGGCTACGCGTATCGAGAAACAGAGAGCTCCTCGCATGTCGTCTATGCCGGTGCGCGCTATCTCAACGCCGAGGCGGACACGAACTGGAATCTGTCGGCCGAAATCACGGCGCCGGGCGGTGGTCTGTTGCTACCGGCGCAAGGCTCGCGCGACGACGACGCTGATTTCCTGGATGGCATTGTCGGCCTTCGTGGCAAGTTTCGACTCGGCAACGGCGCGTGGTCCCTGCCCTACAATTTTGACGTCGGCACGGGCTCGTCCGACCTGGTATGGAACGCGACGGTAACGCTGCAATACGACTTTGACTGGGGCGCACTCGTCTTCGGCTACCGCCATCTGGAATACAGCCGCAATGACGAAGACCTGCTCGAGGACTTCAGCTTGTCCGGCCCGGGTTTCGGCTTTCGATTTGGGTTTTGACCGACCGCGCGCTCAGAAACTGTAACCCAGCGATAGCACCACGCCGTAATCGTTGTTTTCCGCGTCGGCCGCCGGCGGGTCGCTGTCATAGCGATCGTAAAAAGTGAACTCCCAAAAAAGATCCGCAATCAGTTCCCACTTCAACGCGACGTCGAGATTGCTGCGTACGCGTCCGGTCTCGCTGAGGTTCGGTATCACCTGAAACGTTCCGGACAAATCCAGCTGCGGTGAGTCGTACCGAAACCAGTCGAACTCGAATGTCAGAGGCAGTTCCACCGAGTCCTCGTTGTCAGCGCGCCCGGCGACCCGTTCCTGGCTATAAACCAGGCCCGCATACCAAGCCAGGACCCGGCTGTTGGTTTGGCTTAGGAAGCGCCCCCCGCCGAAGCCGGCGGATGTTCGCCGATCGAGGCCGAGCTCGTCGTTTCTCTCAACAAAGCCCAGAGCACCGGTGAACCAACGTTCAGGCCACAGGTGACGGTACTCAAGATTCGCGTTGAAGCGCGTGCTGGTATCGTTGTTCTGGCTATCGGTCGTGGTTGCCGCTGATGTCAGACTGAAGATACGATCTTCGGTCCGATAGGCAGCGTTGAAGCCGAGATTGGTCTGCACGGTGTCGCTGGCCTGCGCGTAGCTGTATCCGAGCCTAACGTCGGCATCAATACGCGACGCCAGCGTTGGCTCGATGGGCGTAAGCCAGATGACATCAACCATGTCGACGTCGACGGTTTCCCGGGAGTCCTGAACGCGCAACGAGCCCTGCGACTCAGCACGAATCAACGGACCGAGAAAACGGCGACCGTCCTGCAGCTCGACCTGTAGGTTCTGGTTGCTGCTGAGGTAAGCGACGTCCTCCCACTCGATACCGATTACGCCGGTCGCATCGGTATCGAAGAACAGCTTGCCGCGCTCCAAGCGCTTGACCTCGCCGGTGAGCCGATCGCCGTTCGGAAACAGCACAACGTCCGTTCCCGCTAGCGCCGATCCGAACAATCCGACGACGAGACCAAGGGCTAACGCCCCTGACCGTACCCATAGAATAATGCTGCTAAACCGAATAATGCTGCTAAACCGTTGCATGCCACGCTCTGCGTCAATCTGTTCCGCAATTCCTGCAGGACATGATTACTCAGACAGATGGACAATCGTTAGTCCTTGCTCGCGGTGGGTCGCAGTCGAGCTGTCACTTTGCCGGCGGGAGGCCCTCGAGGATGACCGCAGGCAGGCCGACTAGCCTAGTCTTGGCGTGCTCTGGGCGTGGGCCCGTTTGCCAAATCAGCGGCAATTAACGCGCAAGATAGCCGTCGCGGCTGAGCTGCCCGACGATTGCGCCGGATTCCGCTTCTATGGCTTCGCGGACCGTTTCGGTCTCGAATGCCGTCGAATCCACTGACCAGATTTTGGCTCGCCCGGCGACAGTGTATAGATCCGTACTAAGAACCACGGTCGTCGTAACCTTGACGACCTCTGGCGCAGTCAGCACGTCATAGTCGTAACGGAAGAGATTAAAGGCACCCTCGTCCTTGCGCGTTACTTTCACCTCTTCTCGACTCTCCTCGATACGAGTTTGCGTTTCGCTGCTTTTCAGGCGCGTCACCAGCACGGCATCGACATCTTGAGTCTTACAAGCGGCAACGACGGATTCGCGAGTAACGGCCGTGCCGCGTCCGAGATGCGCGTAGCTTGGAATCGCATCGACGCCCCGTTCTCGGAGTGACGCCACCAGCTGCTCTTCGAACATACGTCGAACATTGTCGGATTCAGCAGCACCGATAACCATAAATTTCGTGAAGGACGCATCGCTAAACGCCGGGTCCTCGAAGGTTTTCTCGACCTGGCTGGTTTGCGCACAACCGACCAAGGCCAGAATGGCGGCAGCGGCACACACAGCTGGCGATAGGGACGTTCCGCGAGATACCATGTCGCTTCTCCGACAATGACTGGACCTGCGCCGCAGTGTAGTCGATCCGTTAGTGAGCGGCGAGCCGCCGCGGTGCCGCTTGCGATTGCGGCCAACCGTAGCCCTGCTTGGGAATACCCCAATACCCGCACTGGTGCTCGCAGCGTATCGTCGACCGAGCTGCGCAAAAAAATGGGGAGACAATGATGTCCGCACGCATGACCGCTTTGCTGTTTCTGCTGTCGCTCGCACCGTTAACCCACGCGCAGGACCGGCCTAACATTCTCGTCATCTGGGGCGATGACATCGGGTACTGGAATGTCAGCGCCAACAGCGACGGCATGATGGGCTACCAGACCCCGAACATCGACCGCATCGCGAATGAAGGGGTCCGCTTCACCGACTACTACGGTCAGCAAAGCTGCACGGCGGGTCGCGCGGCATTTATCACCGGCCAGAACCCGTTTCGAACCGGGCTGACGAAAGTCGGCCTGCCGGGCGCGGATATTGGCCTGAGTGCGGAAGACCCGACCATTGCCGAGATCCTGAAGCCCATGGGGTACGCCACCGGGCAGTTCGGCAAAAATCACTTCGGCGACAAGGACGAGTTTCTGCCATCGAATCACGGCTTCGATGAGTTTTTCGGCAATTTGTATCACCTGAACGCCGAAGAAGAGCCCGAGCACGAGGACTACCCGCAGATACCCGGTTTCAAAGAGAAGTTTGGGCCGCGCGGCGTTATCCATAGCTTTGCCGATGGTCGCGTCGAGGACACCGGACCGTTGACCATCAAGCGGATGGAAACGGTCGACGACGAGACGCTCGCGAAAGCCATGGATTTCATCGACCGGGCGCACGAAGCGGAGCAGCCGTTTTTCGTTTGGTGGAACGCGACCCGGATGCATTTCCGCACGCACATCAAGGAAGAAACCAAGGGGCTCTCCGGCCAGGGCTTTTACAACGACGGCATGGTTGAGCACGACAATCACGTCGGCGAGCTGCTCGACAAACTCGATGAACTCGGTATTGCCGACAACACGATTGTCTTCTACTCGACCGACAACGGCGTGCATTTCAACACGTGGCCCGACGCCGGTATTACACCGTTCCGCGGCGAGAAAAACACGAACTGGGAAGGCGCCTTCCGCGTGCCGGCCGTTGCGCGCTGGCCCGGAAAATTCCCAGAGGGCAAGGTGATCAACGACATCATGGCCCATCAGGATTGGTTCACGACCTTGATCGCCGCGGCCGGAGACGATGAGATCGTTCAGAAACTCCGCCGCGGACATCGCGCGGGCGGCAAGCGCTACAGGAAGTACATCGATGGACTGAACTTTCTGCCATTTCTGACCGGCGAGGTCGACAAGGGGCCGCGGGATAAATTCTTCTACATTGGCGACGGCGGCGAAGTGATGGCCGTGCGGGTCGGCGACTGGAAGATGGTCTTCATGGAGCAGCGCGCGAACGAGTTCGATATCTGGCGCGAGCCTTTTGTCTCGCTTCGCGCACCCAAGATCTTCCATCTCCGGCGCGATCCGTTCGAACGCGCCGACGTGGGTTCGAACACCTACAACGAATGGTGGGAGTACAACGCGCCATACGTGTATCTGGCGCTGGCCACGGTTCAGGAAGCGGTGCAATCGGTCATCGACTACCCGCCGACGCAGAAGCCGGACTCGTGGAATCTCGACAAGCTGGCGGATCAGCTGCAGCAGACGGCGACCCGTTAGGCAATTCGAACAAGTCAGGTTGCAGCACGATGCCGTTGTCGATTCGAACGAACGCTGGCTTCGTCACCGCGATTGGGTTGGCAGTGACGTTAGTCGTCACTGCCTGCAGTAGCCTGCAGCGCGGAACACCCGACGACGTCGACAGGGCTGCTTTCGATGACCTCCGAGAAGCGGTGACCGAGACCATCGACAACCCAGCTCGGCAGGCACGCGCACTGGAAGCGCTCAACGCGGTTGAGAGAGACTTTGCCGCGCTGCGGCTGGCACTCGAAAACCGCCGTGTCGAGTTTCGCGCTCTCTATCTGAACTACGACGCTACAAGGCCACAATTCGAGTCGCTGCTTGATCGCCACGATTTCGAAATTCGCGCAGCCCGACGCCGCGTGACCGAAAGCCACCGCGGGTTCGTCGCGGCGACAACCGATGAAGAATGGACGTCGCTGGCTAAAGCGAAGACCCAGGCAACGGATACGCTACTCAAATCCCTGCAGTCGATTTAGGACACACATATGCTCGTAGCGCTTTTCACATACTTGCTGCTAGGTGGCGGCGACTCTTTCGGTGCGATGCCATACATCGAGTTGGCACGCGCCAATCTCAACGCCACGATCACAGACGACGAACAGCGAGCCGCCACGGAGGAGATTCTGCTGGCGATAGAAACTCGCGCGGCTGCACAAGCAGACGACGTGGCAAGCCTTAGCGCAAACCTACAAGGCCAATTCGGATCGCGCGACTTAGATGCGGCGGCAATCGATGCTCTCTGGGAGGAGTATTTCGAGACCAATGCGGACTACGCCGATGACATGCTCGATTTGCGTTTCCAGCTGCGTGATGAAGTGTCGCGCGAACAGTGGTCGAACCTATTCGGCATAAAGCACGCCGAGTAGTCGAAAGAGGACAATCGACAGCGGACGGCCGCGCGAGCAACGCGCCCGTCCGCTGTATGTTGAATGAGCGTCCGATCAGTTGCGCGACGGGGCGACCGAGTTCAGATCGCCCAGGCGTTTCAGAATATCCGCCGCCTTTAGCGTCGTGTAGTTGATGTTGGACGCACTGAGGCTGGCGCCGTCCTGGAGCGGGTAGTCTTTGAGCGTGGCCAGGAACGCGGCGACACGCTGCTGGATCGGCACGAAGATCCACATCGTGTTTTCCGCGTACCAGCGAATGTACATCTCCGATTCGAGTGCGGCTTTCTCGTACGGGTCCGCCTTGAGGTTCACGACCAGCGGCCATGCGGTGACTTGTCGTACGGCGGTATTGATGCCGCCAGTCTGCACGGCGAAATGCGCTTTGAAGTCCTGAACTCGCACGGCGTTCAAATCGCCGGTTGCCGCGAAGTAGAAAATCGAATCGCGCGGGCCGTCAGCCACTTCGCCGCGGAAGTACGGCCCGAAGTCGTGGCCGTCGAGGTGCACCTTCCAGCGCTTGCCGTTGGCACGGTGCCCTTTCTTGAGCTTGTCGACGACGTCGGACTCGCCGGCAGCGGCAAGCAAGGTGGGGAGCCAGTCCTCGTGGGAAATGATCTCACTGCTGCGCATGCCGGGCTCGACCGTGCCCGGCCAACGAACCACCATCGGCACGCGGAAGCCGCCTTCCCAGGTCGTACCTTTTTCGCCGTGGAACGGTGTTGTGCCGCCATCGGGCCATGAGATTGTCTCGGCACCGTTATCTGTGCTGTAGATCACGATGGTGTTGTCCGCGATGCCGAGGTCGTCGAGCTTTTTGAGCAGCGTCCCGACCTGCTGGTCGTGCTCGACCATGCCGTCCGGGTACAGGCCGATGCCGGTGACGCCCTGTGATGCGGGCTTGAGGTGTGTCCAGACGTGCATGCGCGTCGAGTTGTGCCAAACGAAGAACGGTTTGCCCTCGTCGTGCGCTTTGTCAATGAACGCAAGCGACGCCGCCATGAACTCCTCGTCCGCCGTTTCCATACGCTTGCGTGTCATCGGCCCAGTGTCTTCTATCCGGCCGTCCGCATACGAGTGAATCACACCTCGCGGGCCAAACTGCTCGCGAAAAGCGGGATCTTTCGGGTAGTAATAGCTTTCCGGTTCTTCTTCGGCGTTCAAGTGATAGAGATTGCCGAAGAATTCATCGAAGCCGTGATTCGTCGGCAGGTGCTTGTCCTGATCACCGAGGTGATTCTTGCCGAATTGCGCCGTCGCGTAGCCTTGCTCTTTCAGCAAATCGGCCATTGTCGGCGCCCAGTCGGGGATGCCGTGTTCCGAGCCCGGCATGCCAATGGTTAAAAGGCCCGTCCGGAACGGATGCTGGCCGAGGATGAAGGCAGCCCTTCCGGCCGTGCAACTCTGCTGGGCGTAAGCGTGCGTGAACATGGCGCCTTCGCTGGCGATGCGATCGATGTTCGGAGTTTCGTAACCCATCATGCCGAGGTTGTAGGCACTGACGTTGTGTATACCGATGTCATCGCCCCAGATGACGAGGATGTTGGGGCGATCCTGTGCCACTGCTGTACCGGCGAGGCACAACGTCACTGCGATGAGTTTGACGACCGAACGAATACGCATCAGATATCTCCCAATTTATTGTATGTCAGCGACTTGCGTTGTTGCAACGTCATCGAAACACGCTTTTGAATTTCGCCGCTAGCAAAACGCGGTACGCGATCGCACCTGCTCGAAACCGACCGGCAAACAAACTACTTGTCGTACATTGCAGCACGTGTGTCCTCGTGGACATCGAATCCCATTGCCGTGAGCTCGCTCTTACTGCGCTCTGACGCTGTACCCAGCAACCAGACACCGGCCGCCTGATCGGGACTTTTCCAATCGGCGTGGGCGCCTCCCACAGCCGCGATGGTTTCGGTGAAGTACAAATGGTCGACCGCAAACGCCAGCACCGCATCGCCGTTCTCGGCGTTTGCCACGGGCACCGTTGCGTACGTCTCGACCGATGCCAACGGCGCCTTGTTGATGTGATACCAAGCCAGTATGGCGACCGACTGGATGAAAAAATTTATCTCCGTCTCGCCGTTGGGCTGCAACGACTGGCGCAGAATGCCGTCCCTGCCTTCGACGCCGTCGAGTTCAGCAATTGTTGCCGTTAGCATGGTTTGCTGCGTCGGCGTCATCCGTCCGTTGTCGAGGTAAATCTCGATCAGCTCTTCGCTAGCGCCGGTGGCCTGCAGGCGTTCGCGATTGAGGTCTGCGAGTTCCCACGGGTCTTTGCTCCAGACCGCTTCATTGACGTCGGCAATGATGTTCGCGCCGGGGATACTCGGTATGCCGGCAAAGCCCATCCCGAAACTGCCGAGTCGCTCCGCCCAGGCGTATTCTTTAATCGCCGCCTGCAGCGTTTCGTTGCTCGAGTAAGGGTCAGTTCCCAGTTTGCGCGCCCAGTTGCGCTGCGCTCCACCAACCCCGAGATAACTTTCGGTGAGGCCGACGGCCGCACCGGCCGCTTTGCTAGCGGTACTCTCGTCATCGTCGCTGGCGCCCGCCTCGTCTTCGTCGTCGCTGGAAACGAGATCGCTCGCTGTTTCCGCAACGTCCGCAGCCGTCTCTTTGGTTTTGCGGGTGTAGCGGCCGAACATGCGGCCGATGCCTTGCGGGATACCAACGATGGTCGAGATCGGCCGCGTTGCAAACTCCTGCACCGTGCGCAGTTGCGCGATGCCGGCGTCCTTGGCTGCGGTCGCAAAGACTTTGGTCTTGGACAAATCGTTCAACGCTGCCAGCGCCTCGATTTCACCAACGCGAGTCTCGAGCAGGTACGTACCGGCCGCCTCAAACTCGCCGAAGTCGGATTTGATCGTGTAGTAGTTAAGGTAGCCGTCGCTGAGAACGCGATCGTCGACTTCGTGGTGGTCGCTACGCAGCAATTCGGGACTGAGAATATCGCTGGCACTAAGATCCGCAGCGCTCTCATAGGCGTGTTGGTCGGCAATGCTGAGCGCAGGCGACAGGCCAACGACCAGGACCAGGACAAGCAGCAGTCGATGAAATCTCATGGAACACTCACCGCACCTGAGAGTGCCGAGTGTAGCATCGGCGACCCGATGGGGCCGCGCCTCCGACGGGCTAGTTACTTTTCGTCAGCGCGTCGAGACTCGAGCGAGCTGTTGCCGCCCAGCGAGCGACCACTTTGTCGCCCGCCTCGAAACGCGTGACGACGTCATCGCCGCGCGGCATGAACGCGACACCGTCGACCGACCGAGTATCGACGCCGCGCGCGAGTATTTGGTTCGACTCTGAGTCTTTTAGGTCGAGCACGACGGTCGCGTCCGCGGATGCCTGCAGTACGGCCGACTGGCGCGAGCCTCGGCCGACGGCTTGGTCAGAGACGGAGGCCGCGATGTCGTGAACGCGAATGTCCAACGCCAGCACTTGGGGGCCCGGCGCATCGACGAGTGCCAGCGCATCGAGTTTGGCAAGCTCTTTGCGAAAGGCCGACGACAGCATGTCGCGCAAGCGCTGTTTTTGCGTGTCGGTTAGCGGAAACTCACGCACGGCGCGATCGGGTGTGCGGAACGCGAGCTCCGGCTCGCGCAGCATGACTGCGGTGTACGCCCCGAAATCCACGTTGGGCCGCACCTGCGCGATATCGAGTGAGCGCGACGGCACCGTCGCTAGTCCGTCGTAATTGACGTCGGCCGATACCGGGACGGTAGCTGCAACGGGCGAGGTTTCACACGCTGCCAGCGCTAGCGAGAGCGCACACAGCGTGAAACTGATCCGTATACCTATGTGCATCGCATTGTCCCGGGCAGTGCCAAATTCAATTCCAAAATATACGCCGAATCATCCGAGCAAACGCAACATGCACGCCGCGACCGGGTGACAACCGACCTGATCGCCGCCGTGCAGCAGGCGTTATCGTCAGGCCGCTTTCACGGCGTCGAGGCGACTCTCGAGCAGAGCCTCCAGTTTGATTTGATCGCGCACGAAGCCACGGATGCCGTCAGAGAGTTTTTCGGTTGCCATCTGATCGGCATTGAGCTGGAACCGAAAATCGGCTTCGTCACTAAATGTCGTCTGTACGGTTGGGGCCGCGTCGTTTGGCGCCAGCCGCCTCGGCAGTTCGCCGTCCGCATTGGCGAGTTCGTCCAGCAAGGCCGGGCTGATCGTCAGCCGGTCGCAACCAGCCAGTGCCTCGATCTCGCCAACGTTACGGAAACTCGCGCCCATGACGATCGTCTCGTAGCCGCGATGCTTGAACAGCCGATAAATGTTGCGAACGGAAACGACGCCCGGGTCGTCCTCGGCCGTGAAGACACGATCCGGCTCGTTGGCTTTGTGCCAATCGAGAATTCGGCCGACGAAGGGCGAGATTAGAAACGCGCCCGCCTCGGCGGCGGCAACGGCTTGGACGTCGCTAAACAGCAACGTCAGGTTGCATTGGATGCCGTCGCGCTCGAGCACGCGCGCGGCTTCGATACCCTCCCACGTCGAGGCAAGCTTAATCAACAGACGATCGCGACCACGGCCGAGCTCATCGTAAAACTCGACCAAACGCCGCGCTCTCGCGATGCTGGCTTCGGTGTTGAATGACAGCCGCGCATCGACTTCCGTCGATATCCGCCCGGGAATGATGTCGAGAATCTCGTTGCCGATCGCCACCGCCAAACGGTCGGCGGCCAGCGCTATGCGCTCACCGTCTTCGACGTTTTGCTCGAGGACCCAGCGACTAACGTCGTTAATCACTGAGTCGTAACGTGGCAATTGCGCGGCCTTCAGCAACAGCGACGGATTTGTTGTGGCATCGAGCGGTTTGTAGTCGACGATCGAATCGATATCGCCGGAATCGGCGACCACGTCAGTCATAGTCTTCAGTTGATCGAGCTTATTCACAGTTGTTCTCCGGCCGAGCTGAATCGGATCGAGGCGCGAGCTATGCCAAATTGTAATCGCAATCGACGGCGTCGTCGCCGGGCAGCCTGCCAACCGGAAAATAAGAATCGGCAGTGCAGGCGCACACCTTATTGCGATGTTAGACCCAGCCGACGACAGCGGTATTACGATATTTTGCTAGTAGGTCCGAT
Source organism: Pseudomonadota bacterium (assembly GCA_038534295.1). GTDB lineage: Bacteria > Pseudomonadota > Gammaproteobacteria > Steroidobacterales > Woeseiaceae > JBCAXA01. The sequence continues at coordinate 186,305 of JBCAXA010000003.1, read as the reverse complement.
TGGACTGGCCAAGCCGGGCTGGCTATACAGCCGCAGCGAAAAAATGCTCTTTGAAAGGCAACGCAGCGGCGCCGATGGCGCTCGCGTCACCACCAGCTTTCGACACCAGCAGCCGCGGCAGCGCCCGCGGTTTGCCGCGACGCGAGTCGTTGTAGATGTTGATGTAGGGGATTACTCGCCTCGCCAGCGACGCCGGCATGCGCCCCCCTAGTACAATCGCTTCCGGGTCGAGGATTGCAGCGAGTGCCGATGCAATCAGCGAGAACGAACTGCGCGTCTTCAGAATCCATTCGTCTATGCCGGGCCAATCGATATCAAACTCGTGGATCATCTGCGAGACACCCGGATACTCAACTCCGTGCTCACCCAAGGTTTGCCGAAGCGACTCCAACGAGGGGTGCTGATACAGATTTTTGGGCAGTAATAATCCGATTTCACCGCCGTTGCCGTTGCAGCCGCGCATCAGTTCATGGTCCATGATGATGCCGCCGCCGAGCAGCGTGTCGATGAATAAATAGGCAAAGTTATTGAGTGTGCGGCCAACACCGACGAGGCTCTCGCCCACGGCAGCCGCATTACCGTCATTCTCGACCCAAACCGGCATACTGAAACGCTCCTCGAATAAGCGGTCGATTGCGACGAGCGCCCAATCGTCAAGCGGGCTTGGCGTGTTGTAAACGGCTCCGGGACCGATGTAGCGACCTGAAATACCGATGCCCATTCCGAATATTCGGGTTTCAGCTATCGCATTGCGGTCAATCAGCTCATCGATTATTGACTCGACCGAGTCCAGCACAGCGTTACGGGTCATCGCCGGAATGTCATGGTGGGCCTCGTCGACGACCGCTCCGGAGAAATCCATCAACGCAACCGATATTGCGTCGGTCATCATCGAGATGCCGAAGGTGTAGGCAAATTCCGGTACGACTCGAATGGAAATACCGGGCTGGCCGCGCTTGCCGCTGAGCACCCGTTCGCTCTCGGCGAGCGCACCTGCCGACACCAATCCCTTGACGATTCTCGAAATGCTCTGCTGCGCCAGGCCAGTCGCGCGGACCAATGCTGTTTGCCGCAGCGCGCCACCGCGCACCGTCGTACCTAGAACGCGGCGCTCGGATTCGGAAGGCGGGCGAAGATCGTTCGCCTCAAAAAAAGCAGGCACTCCGGCCCCGAATTCGAAAGTGGACACTGCCGGTCAGTCTCCGGACAAAGCACGTACAGTCAAAAAATATCCGCTGCACCGATAGTTACGTCACAGCGACCGGCGATATTAACGGCAAAACCACGGCCGGTCGCGGCGGATTGACTATCTTTATTTACTCCTATTAGTACTCATTATGGGTTGTATTTATTGTAACACTGTGTCATAGATTGCAGGGCAAGTGGGCCAATAGCAGTTCAGTTGTCGGATTTTGCGTCGCTGTTGTCGGTGCAGGTCCCATAAACCCTGGGGGGGGTAATCCAATGAGTAAGTTAGTGGCAAACCCTGTGTGGGCGGCCATGGTGGCGATTGCGCTGCCTGTCGCTGCGTTCGCGCAGACCAGCACGGGCTCCGACGATGACACCATCGAAGAAGTCATCGTCACAGGCACCGCTCTGGCTAGGTCGTCCTTCGACACGCCGGCAGCAACGACGTCTTTCAATGAGGACGCTATTCAGCGCCTCGCGGCGAACAGCCAAGCAGACATCCTGCGAAATGTGCCCGGCGTATCGGCAGAAGGCGGCGGCGGCGAAATCGCCGTCAACCTATTCATTCCGGGACTGGTTGCAGCCGGACAGTTCTCTTTCACGCCGCTGGTCTATGACGGTTTTACAACGTTCAGCTATTTCGGCTTGAACTCATCGTCGTTCGACGTTTACCACCGGCCCGACCTTGGCATCGAACGCGTTGAATTTGTGCGCGGCGGTGCATCGAATCTGTTCGGCCCGGGCTCGACGGCGGGCATCGTTAACTACATTTCGAAACAAGGCTCGGATACGCCGGAGTCGGCGGTTCAATTTGAAGTTGCCGAGGACGGCCGTTTTGGCGCGCACTTTGCGACCAGTGGCCCCCTTTCTCCCGGCAGCAATAACTACTACGCGCTATCGGGTTTCTACCGATTCGATGAAGGGCCGATTGAAACGGGGCTTGATACCGAGGGTTACCAGATAAAAGGTAACTTCCGGCATGACTTTGAAGACGGCTCTGGCTCGTTCAGCATCTTCGCCCAAGCGATTGACGATAACGTGCAGTTCTTTTTGCCGTTACCGTTGAACGCCAACACGCAGGATTTCGCGATTGGCAACGACGGAGGTGAAGTCCGCACGATTCAGTCGGGGGAGCTCGACAACTTCACGTATCCAACGGCGAACGGGCTGAAGCGCGCCCCGTTTGGCGATGGCGTGACCACCGAAGGCGGTCAGCTCGGCCTTGCCTATGAGAAGGACTTCAATTCCGGCTGGACCTTGGATCTGAAGGGCAAGTACTCGAGCTACGACCACAACTTCAACATCTTTATTCCGGCTGGCGGCGATAACGTACTGACGACGACTGAATTTTTGCAGCAGACCAATATTCCAGGACTGCCGCTCGATGGTTTTCAGTCGGCCGCGTTTACCGTGCTATCGACCGGGGAGACTCTGTCGCCGACCGATCTCGTGTACCGGACACAGGTGTGGAGTCGTATCCGGCCGATGCGTGATTTCTCCGCCGAGATCAACCTGAGCCGCGCATTCGAAACCGGTACCGCGACTCACAATGTGACTGGCGGTCTTTGGTGGTCGCGGGCCGACGCCGACGATTTCAATGAGCGTATCTTTTATCTCAGCGAGTTCGTCAACGAGCCGCGATTACTCAGCCTGACGCTCGAAGGCGACAACGCGAACACGGCGGCGATTGAGACCGGCACGACCTACTATTCCGTCAACGGATTCGCTGGTTCGGGCGGTCACGTCAACAACGGCGGCGCGGCGACCCGATATGCCTTTTATCTCGCCGATCAGATCGAAGCCGAGCGTTGGAGTCTCGACGTCGGATTGCGGGTCGAGAATTTCGACGGCGATTACTTCTCTGAAGGTGCAAACTCGAACGCGGCTATCGATCCCAGCCTATATGGACTCGGCGCGAACCCGCAATTGACTGCGAACCTTTTGACCGACACAACGGGAAACGGACAGTTTAGGCGGGCCAATTTTGACGGCTCGGCCGTCGCGTTTGCGCTAGCCGGTGTTTGGCGCTTGAACGAGACAATAAATCTATACGGTAACTATTCTCGCGGCTTCTTTTGGCCGCAGCTGCGCAACCTACCCGGCCAGATCTCGACTGCCTCACAGCAGTTGCCGCTGGGCGAGGCTATTGCGTTGGTTGAAGACGAATTCGAGGAAGAAACCGTCGATCGGCTCGAAATTGGCGTGAAGCTGCAAACCGAGCGCTTCGATGGCTCGATCGGAATTTACCGCCTCGAACAGAACGACAACATTCTGTTCCAGAACGTTGAGCAGCCCGATGGCACGTTCGTGCCGACTTCGATTCCACAGGATACCGAAGCGACGGGTATCGATCTTGCCGGCAATTGGAGCGTAACCGATGACTTCAACGTTAGATTCAACGTCTCGTTTGTCGATCAGGAAGTGACAGCAGGTCCTAACGATGGCTTCGAGCTGCAGCGTCAGCCCGATACCGTTGGAACGGTGGAACTCCTGTACCAAAACGAGTTCGGTTTCGACGCGAGCCTCGGCTACAACTATCGCGGCGAGAGTTTCGGGAACTTGAGCAACTCGGTCGTGCTGGACTCGTTCGACTTCATCCGGGCCGCTGTTGGTTACTCGATCGAACTTGAAGACGAAAAGAGCCTGCATCTCGGACTCTCGGTCTTTAACCTGGGTGACGAAGTTGGCCTAACCGAAGGCAACCCACGCGCCGCTGCCGGTGCCGCCGGGGACTTCCAGGTCGCCCGGCCGATCCTGCCCGAGCGCGTTTACTTCAAAGCAACGTATCGCTTCTAGGTCCCCCTGGCCAAAGCCGTATCCTGCAGACGAGGTGTTTGCGGGATACGGCTGACGCCTCGACTGCACCGACGCACGCTGTACGCTGTGCCATCGGATCACTACCCGACCGAGCATGCAGGCGAGGTGACCGACCAAAGGACAGAGCACTCCAGGAGCACGCGTCATGAACGGGCTTGATTACATCGTGGTCGCCGCGTACCTCGGTGCACTGCTGTTTTTCGGCTACTTGCTAAGAAACCAGTCCAACGAGGGCGACTACTTCCTCGGCGGACGCACCATGGGCTGGTTCCCGCTGACGCTGTCGACGATGGCGACGCAGCTGTCCGCCATCAGCTTTGTTTCGGCTCCGGCTTTCGTTGGCTTGCGCGACGGCGGTGGCATGAAGTGGCTAACCTACGAGCTTGCCCTGCCGTTGGCGATGATCCTGGTGATGTTCGTCATCGCACCGGCACTTTACCGCGCCGGCATCGTCAGCATCTACGATTTCCTCGACCGACGCTTCGGCCGCTCTACCCGCATTCTGATTAGCGTTAGCTTTCAGGTCGTACGTTCGTTCGCGACCGGCATCATGGTTTATGCAATGGGCCTGATTCTCGAGGCCGTACTCGGTATCCCGCTTTGGCAATCGGTTTTGGTCGTCGGTGTCATCACGTTGATCTACTCGACCTCCGGCGGCATGAAAGCGGTCGTCTATGGCGACGCCATTCAAATGGTGTTGATCTTCGGCGGATTGCTAGTCGTAGCCGGTTATGCGCTCAGCGCCATCGGTGGCTTCGGCGAATTCTGGCGACAGGTCGAGCCGGAACGACTTGTGGCCGTGGACTTCTTTTCGCTGGGACTGTCCGGCGATGAGTTCGGCTTCCTGCCGATGCTGTTCGGCGGCTTCGTGCTCTACGCGTCTTACTACGGCTGCGACCAGACCCAGGCGCAGCGTATTCTGTCAGCGAAAGACCTGAAGGACGCGCGAGTCCTATTGTTTGCCAATGGCGTATTGCGCTTTCCACTGGTCATTCTCTATTGCTTCGCTGGGCTCATCGTCGGCGTTGCGTTTGCAAACGACCCGGCACTGGCGGCACGGGTCCCGTCGGACAAACCCGACTTCATGATGCCGATCTTCATCATCGAGTATCTGCCGCACGGCATTATTGGTTTGTTGCTGGTTGCCATCCTGGCCGCGGCAATGTCGTCGCTGAGTTCCGCCGTCAACTCGTTGGCGGCCGTAACGCTCGAGGATCTTGCGGTACTCGGCAAGAAACCTAAAGACAAACGTGGCGAAGTAGTCTGGGCACGTTGGGTGTCGATATTCTGGGGCGTGATCATCCTCGTGTTGTCGTCGTTCGCCGGGGCAATTGCGCCTACCGTAATTGAGGCGATCAACAAAGTCGGCTCGGCGCTGTATGGACCGATTCTCGGTGTGTTCCTGCTAGGCATGCTGACACGTCGCGTTGGCGGTACCGCGGCAAACGCCGGCCTCATCGTCGGCCTGGGATTCAATCTCTATCTGTGGCTCGCCCAGCCCCAGGTATTCTGGATGTGGTGGAATTTCATCGGGCTGGTGGTCACGCTGGCCGTCGCGGCAATCGTTAACCTGGTAACGAAACCAGCGCCCGCCGCAGCGGAGCCGGCAGCCGTTGACCCAGCCACCGTGGCTTCCAGCGCCGTCGTGCTTCGTTACACGACGGCGCTGGTTGCGATATTCGTCGTGATCGTCGTCGTCAGCGTCATACTCAAGGACTCGAGATCGTGGTTCATCAGCTGAGTGAAGCTGTGACGAATCACCGGGCGTGGCTTACGCACCTGTTTGATGTCGGTGTTGCCAGCTGCCATCCACGAACGGTGTTGCCTCCGCTGCTGCCCCGTGACGCACCTCGCGGCAAAAACATCGTACTGGGCGCCGGCAAGGCCGCCGCCGCGATGGCCGCGGCAACCAGCGATACGTTGGCTGGCGACACTGTCGGATTGGTCGTGACTCGGTACGGTCATGCCGAGAAAACGCAGACCGGCAGTATTGAGGTAATCGAAGCCCGACACCCGGTACCGGACGACCAGTCCATTGTTGCGGCCCGCCGTATGCTGGACCTCGCCGCAACGGCAACGGCTGACGATCGAATTGTGTTTGTGTTCTCGGGCGGCGGGTCGGCGCTCCTGTGCGCGCCGATCGCTGGCGTGACGCCGGAGCAGAAACAAACCGTCACCCGGCACCTGCTCTACAGTGGCGCGAACATCGCCGAAATCAACCTGGTTCGCAAACACCTGTCGACCATCAAAGGCGGGGGGTTGGCAGTATGTGGCGGCGATGCTGACATGCACACGTTTGTCATCTCCGACGTCGTTGGCGACGACCCGGCTGATGTCGCGTCGGGTCCGTCAATCGGTATCGATCGCGATGTCGACGCCGCGCAAGCGGTGCTCGAGCGCTACGCGCCCCCGCACCTTGCCGAGCTGACCACAGCAATGCACGCGCACGAAACGGCATCGCCGAAACCGCATCCTGTCACGGTGGTCGCGACGGCACATCAGGCACTGGCGGCCATTGCGAACGAGGCCAGCGCCAATGGCTGGCAGTCGATCATCGTCGACGACGACATCGAGGGTGATGCCACATTAGTCGGGCGCGAACACGCCGCGCTGGCTCGACGGTATCGAAAGAGCGCTCGCCGCACGGCGCTGATCTCGGGGGGCGAATTAACCGTCAAGGTCAACAATCCGTCCGGGCGCGGTGGCCCGAATCTCGAGTATCTCACCAGCCTGGCTATCGCCCTCAATGCGGAACACGGCATCGAGGCTATTGCTTGCGACAGCGATGGCCTCGACGGATCCGAAGACAATGCCGGCGGTTACATTTCGCCGTCAACGCTGCCGCGCGCGCGGGCAGCGGGAGTCGATCCCAAACAGACGCTGGCAAAAAACAACACTTACGAACTTCTGTCGGCGACCGGTGACTTGATCATCACCGGGCCCACTCAGACTAATGTGAACGACATCCGCGTCATCCTCGTCGACCCGCAAACGGCATAAGACGACGAGCGAACGCAACCTGGCGGAGCAAAACGCAGTGGCCACCGAACTCAACGACAAAGCCCGGCAAATCCTGACCACCAACGACAAAGGCGGCTTTACGGTGCCGACCACCGGTTTGTACCCGTACCAGTGGAATTGGGACTCGGTTCTCGTCGCGCTCGGTTTTCACACGTTCGACGAATCTCGTGCCTGCCGCGAGATTGAAACATTGTTCGAAGCACAGTGGGACGATGGTCTGGTTCCGCACATCATTTTTCGTCGCGACGACCCGGATTACTTCCCGGGACCGAGCGTTTGGGGCGCAGGCGGCACATTGCCGTCATCTGGAATCACGCAGCCGCCCGTGGCGGCAACGGTCGTGTACGAGCTGTGGCAAAACGCCACGGACGAGACGGTGCGCGAGCGCTACGCGGCACTGTTCCCGAAATTACTGGCCTGGCACCGGTGGTTCGACCAATGCCGCGTACCCGAAAACATCGACGCCGTCGTAATCACGCATCCGTGGGAAAGCGGGCGCGACAACTCCGTCGAATGGGACATGCCTGCCAAAGACATCGATGTTTCGGGTGTCGGTGAATACGAGCGTCGCGACCTGCAACATGCCGATGCCAGCATGCGTCCGACGAAGGCCGACTATGACCGATATCTCGCACTCATCTATTTCGGCCGCGACCACGACTGGGATCAGCGGCTGATCGCGAGCGAAGGACCATTTCGGGTCGCTGACGTCGGCATGACGATGATCCTGCTGCGCGCAAACCGTGATCTGGTCGCAATGGCGAAGGCGCTCGATGAGAGCGGTGCGGCCTCTGAAATCGAGTCGTTTGTCGAGCGTCTCGAGAATGGCGTCGACTACCTATGGGATGACCACAACGGCGTTTTTTGCTCGCGCGATACGATCACGGGGAAACACTCCGGTTTCGTGACCAGCGCATCGTTTCTGGCAGACTACGCCGGCGTCGGTAACGAGCAACAACGCAGCCGTATGGCAGATCACTGGAATCGCATCTGCGTCACCGCCCAATTCATGTGCCCGAGCCACGATCCTGACAACAGCTACTTTGACCACGTTCGGTATTGGCGCGGGCCAACCTGGGCGATCGTCAATTACCTGATCGCCAAAGGGTTCGCTGAACAGGGTCGCGAACGCTGGGCAGAACAATTGAAACAGGACAGTCGACGGCTGATTGAGCGGTCCGGATTCTATGAGGCATTCTCGCCGATCACTGGCGAAGGAACCGGGGGCGACGAGTTTTCCTGGACCGCGGCGATGTGGCTGGCGTGGTGCGGGCAATAGGTGTGGTGCTTCGCTAGTCTTGGTACCTCACGACTGACACCGGCAAGCACAAGGGACAAGACGGACCGTGAATCTGCTGGCGGCGATTGAACTCGGCGGCACCAAAACGGTGTGCGGTGTTGTGGCCGCCGACGGCAAATTGCTTGCACGTGAGAGCATTCCGACAACCACTCCCACCGAGACGTATGCGCGCGCGATAGCCAGCGTGACCACATTGGCCAGCGACCCTGGCGACATCTGCGGCATCGGTGTCGGCAACTTCGGGCCAATCATGCTCAATCGTTCCTCGACGCGGTACGCGCGCATTTTGGAAACCCCGAAGGTCGGCTGGGCACAAACCGATGTACTCGCAGAGATTGGTAAGCACACGACGTTGCCGGTGGCGATCGACACCGACGTAAACTGCGCGCTGCGCGCCGAAGCAGCCTGGGGCGCCGGCGTCGGCCGCAAGAACCTCGTGTACGTCACCATCGGAACCGGGATAGGCGCGGGTATCATGATCGACGGCCGCCTCGCCAACGGCCGCTGTCATCCGGAAGTGGGTCACATGTTCCTGCCGCAGTTCGCCGATGATCGGGACTTTGCCGGTCGGTGTGCTTTTCACGGCGCCCTGTGTGCCGAAGGCTTGGCCGCAGGACCCGCCATCGAAAAACGCTGGGGACGACCCGGTGCGGCGCTCGCTAGCACACATCCTGCCTGGGACCTCGAGGCCCGATACCTGGCGGTCTTGTGCATCAATCTTGCACTGATGGCGTCGCCGTCGCGGATTATTCTGGGCGGTGGAGTGATGCAACAGCCGCAACTGATTGGGCTCATCAGAGAACACTTCGTTGCGCTGATGAACAATTACATCGATCTTTCGGTATTGGCCGACTCAGTCGACGAACTGATCGTGACACCGGGGCTCGGCAGTGACTCGGGCGTGCTCGGGGCCGGTGTCATAGCGCGGCAGTTCCTGCCGTGACGTTGCGCTTCAGTGACGGATTCCTGCCGCAAGGCGTGGATCGCGACGTGCCGGCCACGGCAGCGATTCTCGCCGAGTGCCAGCGCCAATACCGAGACGCGCGTGAAACGCTGACTGCCGCACAGCCGGCTGCGGCGACAATTGCGGCATCGATCCGCGAGCGTCGTCGGGTTCTGCTGCTCGGCATGGGCGCATCGCACTACGCCAACCAAATAGCGGCGGCCCGATTGCGTTTGCTTGGTGTCGATGCCGTCGCGCAACCGGCATCTGAAGCACTGTATGCACCGCTGCCAGGAGCATGGCCGACGATTCTGACTTCGCAGTCCGGCGGATCGGCTGAAATCGTGCGTTGGCTGGAAGCCGACGATCGCAACGTCATCGGCGCCGTAACGCTGAACGATGAATCGGGCTTCGACAGACATGGACCGGTGATTGTCGGTAGCGGCGGCGCCGAACACGCATTCGCCGCAACGCGCAGTTTCACGGTGACACTTGCGGCCTTTGCAGCGATCCTTGTCGAGCTCGGTGCTGGCGTCATGGATCGGCTCCCGGAGACCGAACCACCAATCGATACCGGTTACGCCAATGCTGTCCAGGCATTTGCGGGGGTCGACAGTATCGTCGTCAGCGGCCGGGCGAGTTTCGACGGCATGGCCGGCATGACTGCTTTGGGTCTTTGCGAGCTGGCGCGACTGCCCTGCGCTGCTTTCGAGGGCGGCCAGTTCCGCCACGGTGTCGTCGAGATGCTGAACCGAAACACCGGCGTCGTGTTGTTTCGCAGCACCGGCGCGAGCGCGAACAAATGGCAGGCTATCGTTGACATCTGCCGTCGCGCTGAATCCCGTACTCTGGTGTTCGACGCCTCCGGTTTGCCGCCGTTGTCGGGCGCGATGACCATTCGATTTTCGCCCGGCGACGGGATTGCCGCACTGCTCGGTATTGCGCCGACTCAACAAGCGTTTGTTCTTGGTATCGCCGCAGCCCGGGTTGCGTCGGTTGGGGCGCCGGCGTACAGCTCGAAAGTGACCGACTCGGAATAGAAAAAGCGACGCGAACCTTGGTGTTCTCAATCAGGCAAGGCAACAAGACCGAAGCGGACATGCTCCGTGAACGGCTGCTGGCATCGCTGCGGCAAACCCTGCCGCAGGGCAGCAACGACGAATTCGCGCTGGTTGCGACCGGCCAGGACGATAGCGTGGCAGGCGGATTGACGGCAGCCACCGCCTACGGCTGGCTACTGGTAAAGGTGCTGTGGGTGGACCCGACCTATCGACGCAGCGGTGTTGCGTCGGCGCTGCTGGCTGAAGCCGAGGCCCGCGCGGTGTCGCTTGGCTGCCACGCAGCGTGGCTGGATACGTCGAATCCGGATGCGATGCGCTTCTATTGCGCGAACGGTTTCACCACATTCGCCAGACTCACCAACAACGACCACGAGAGTCCGCCCGCGCATTGCCGCTGGTTTCTCAAGAAGCCGCTCTAGGACGCATCGACCCCGGCATCGTCGCCGTGTTGCAGCCGACGGTAACGCGCCGGCGGCGTTCCATACACCGCACGGAACGCGCGCGAGAATGCGAATTCGTTGGCGAAACCGGCTTCGGCAGCGATCACCTGCAGCGTCAGGTTGCTGCGCTCGAGCAGACGGGCCGCGTAAGTCAGTCGACGGCGGCGCAGATAATCTCGCGTCGACATCCCGAGCTCGGCGCGAAATAGGCGACTGAGCTGGCGCGCCGTAATGCTGGCAGCATTGGCAACATCGCGAACGCTCAACGCTGCTCCCTGATCGCAACGCCAGGCGACATCGATCGATTCAAGAGCGCGAGCCAGCGCCGGGCTCGAAACAGCGGCCGACCGACGCCCGTCCAGAATCGGCCAGCTCCACGTGGCAAGAAACGTAGCGACGACGCGTTGCGCGAGGTTCGCATCTCGGTCAGCAGTTGGCCCGGCCATCAGCAGGTGTTCGACCAGCTGATTCAGCACCGGCAGAAACAACGACACCGCCTCACCCTGCAGCAACCGCGGTAGCACGTGCGCGCGAGCTACGTCGGCCGGTTCGGGAAAGCGGAACGTGAGGTATGCATGTCGGATTGCGATATCTTTGGCGAAGTGAAAAACGTTGGGAAGACTGGGTTTGAGCAACAGTATCTGACTCTTCTCACAATGGATTCGCTCGCCCTCGACCGCGACGGTGAAGCTTCCGGACAGAACCCATACCAATTCGAAGCGATCTCGCGATCGCGGGCCGAGGGTTGCCCCGCGGGGGTAGACCATCGTTCCGGCAGTGTCTAGCACCAGGGAGGAGAACGCGGAATCCAAGAAATGTCCGTTTCCGATATAGCAAAGTCTTGCCTGGATATACCGGAATTGCGTCGCTGTGGCTAATCTGAACGCATCGACAAAGGACCATTCGTGTGAAAACGAGTAAAGACGGCTGGTTACGCTGCGAAATCGATCGCGACGAGCTGCGAGCGCTAATGGCACGTAGTGATGCAAAAGGACTGGCTCACCTGGCGTACTTTTTGGGTTCACTCGCAGCGGTCGGTTTCGCGGCTTTTCTCGCCCGCGATACGCTTTGGGCGATTCCGCTGTTTTGGCTCTACGGCAGCATTTACGGTTTCTGTAACTCGCTGATCCACGAGACCCATCACGCAACCGCGTTTCGTACCCGCCAACTCAATGAAGTCGTCCATTTTCTGGCGGGCCTGATGACGCTCCGCAACCCTGCCTACGATCGGCGAATGCATACGCGCCATCACGGCAAGACCGGTCGTTCGGGTAGCGATCCGGAACTCGCGCACCCGAACCCAATCGTGGCCTGGAAACTGATTGCGGATCTTTTCTGGCTGCGCTCGGCCGTGACTCAGCCGGTCTTGCTGGTGCGGCAACTTTTTGGGCGCTTTACCGACGACGAGCTGCGGGTGCTGCCGGTGAGCGAACGCGCGACCGTACGTTGGCAAGCGGCAGCCATCCTGGGTTTCTACGCAGCCTTGCTTGCCGTCTCGCTGGCTTATCAGACGTGGCTTCCGTTGCTTTACACGTATCTTGCGCACATCTACGGCGGGTTTGTGCCCCGGCTGTACGCCCTAACGCAACACGTTGGCATGCCGGAGAGCAGCAATGACTTTCGTGTTAATTCACGCACCTGTTACTACAACCCAATTGCACGAGCGTGGTACTGGAACATGAATTACCACATTGAACACCACATGTTCCCGCTCGTGCCGTTCCATGCTTTGCCGACGCTACACGACAAACTCCGAGACCAGATGCCTCCGGCAAGTCGAAGCGTATTTGCGGCCTGGCGAGAAATCGTCGCGTGCGTTCGCCGCCAGAACGACGAGCCGGGCTTTGCGGTCCGGAAATCATTGCCGGACACGGAGATGGCTACGGGCAAGACCTAACGGCTGGCCGCAGAAATTTATGGGGTATCGCGATGCGAAGTATTGGACATGGCACCCGGGACGAAATCCGACGCCGCGGTTTCGTCATACTCGAGAACTTCCTCGATAACGAAGAACTCGCGACGCTGCAGCACGCCTGCAATGTACTGCTCGAAGAGCCTCCGGACGACGACAAAGGAGGCCAGGCGCACAACATTGGCCGCGGTGAGGACCGACGCTTTCTGCGACACCGCCACACCGATATTGAGTCGTTGGCAGCGTTTGTTCTCGGCGACAACATGAGGACACTTGCCGGCGAATTGATTAGCGCTCACCCGTACCTTTTCAACGAGCAGTTCGTTGTGAAGGGCCGCGCACCGGCGCGTCGTTCGCATGGCACCAGGACAGTGCGTACGTCGGTTTCGAGCAACCGGCGTTTTTTTTGATTGAGATTAAGGCTGGGCTTGCGTAGCAGCGCGGCCCGCGCGTCAACGCTTTGCGGGCAGCTTGAAGACTGCGATTGCGCTGCCCTTGCCGTTCGACGACGCATCGCGCGTGATCATCGCCAGCGCTCTTGCCATCCCCGCACCGCCGCCTGTCGCAACGGCAACGTACTGCTCGCCGTCAACGGAGTAGCTAATCGGGAAACCGGACACCGGCGCGGCGAGAATGGTCTCCCAGAGTACCTTGCCAGTGCCGGCGTCGAACGCTTTGAAGCGTCGTCCAAAGTCGCCGGCAAAAATAACGTCGCCGGCGGTCGCTAAAACGGAGTAGATCGGGGCGGGTTGTTCGTGTTTCCACAGCGTTGCGCCCGTCTCAGCGTGAATCGCCTCGAGGCGGCCAAATCGTTCAGGACCTTCCGGCAACGGGAACGCTCTGATCGACAATTTGTAGCGTGGATCACGATCGCCAGCCGCTATTTCCATGCAGACATTGAATTGCGAGATAAACATCGTCTTAGCGCGCGGATCGTACGCGCCGGCCGGCCAGTCTTTGCCGCCGAACACCGCCGGGCAGACGGACTTGAACTCACCTTCGCCGGTGAGAACGACGTCCTCGTTGATGCTTACCTCGCCAGTCGCCGGGTCGATCGCCTCGACAACGTTCTGTGCGATCGTTTGCTTGGCCCAATAGAACTCACCGGTCTCTCGATTCAACGTCCAGACAATGCCGTTCTTGCCGGGTATCCCGGTCATGAGTTTCTGTGTTCCCGACGGCAAATCCGGATTGGTTACCCAGACATCGTCGGCGGAAGGACGAACCTCGGCGTCAATCAGGAAACGCTCGTAGGTGTGGTCCATGTCCCAGTTATCGCGCGGCAGGTGCTGGAAATACCACTTCTTTTCGCCAGTCGCTGGATCCAACGCTAGCGTCGAGTTGGTAAACAGCATGGCCCCGTCGCCCGACCCACGAACGCTTTCCGGCGAAGGCGACGGCCCCGACGTTCCCCAATACAGGGTATCGAGCTCCGGATCGAACGAGCCAACCATCCAAACGCTCGCATGCTTGCGCTGTTCCCAGGGAAGACCGCCCCAGGTGTCGTCACCCGGCTCACCCGGTTTGGGAATGACATACACCCGCCAAAGCTCCTCGCCGTTCGTCGCGTCATGCGCGGCAATAAAACAACCGCCGGGTGAAACGAAACCGCAGGTACGACCAGAGAACACACGACCATCCGCGACGATCGGACCGGCGGAATGGGAGACTTTTGCCGGATCGCCAACGCTGGTCTCCCACGCGAGTTCGCCGCTGTCTTTGTTCAACGCGACGATGTGCGCATCCCACGACGCGTGATAAATGTTGTCGCCGTAAATGGCGATATTGCGCGTCCGATTACCCGATTCGAGCGGTTGCTCGGGCGGCTCGCGTCGGTACTCCCACAGTAGATCGCCGGTGCGCGCATCGTGCGCCGTGATGGCGTCGTTCGGATGCGGCAAATACATAACACCGTCATGCACCAAGGGCGTCGCCTGGTTCGTACCCGGGTCCATGGCCCAAACCCAGGCCAATTGCAGTTCGTCGACGTTGTCCTTGGTGATCTGGTCGAGCGCGCTGTATCCCCAGCTCTGGTAGTTGGCGCGAAACATCAGCCAATCCTCGGCGGGCGGGGCATCGAGCATGTCGTCGGTCACCGGCCCGGCGGACAGCGACACGGGCAACGCCGCTATCAAGCTAACGATAAATGACGCGTGCAGGCGGTTTGCGGTCACGGCTTCACCCCTTTCGATATTTGGTGTTTTGACTTGCGCTCAGTCGGTCGATTGCCAACGCGACATGGCTGGGTCTTCGGTGCCGCAGGTTCTGAGCTCGAGAAAACGCATCAAGTGGGTGTATTGCGCATTCACCGAACGTCCACGACCGTAAGCATCCTGACCTTCTGCCGGCTGTTGACGCGGACCAGGACCGGTCTTCTCGACGTGAATACAGAGCGACGAATCACGGAGTCTAAATTCACCGCGTTCGGTGTAGTCGAATGACTGTGTCGGCTCATCGCCGCAGGCGTTGAAATCGAGCTTCGCGCCGACCTCGGCCGCCTGCGCTTCGAAACACAAAGCCGTTGCTTCGTAGGTCCAACGAATACGGCCGTTGCCACGCACGTTGAATTCAAAGACCTGATCTGCGAGCGGATCGGCATGGCAAGTGTGCGCGACCATCGGGACATCTTTCATTCGATTGTCGACCGGCCCGGGAACATCAAAACAGTAGCCGTCGGGTTCGTCGAGAAACCGGGTTAGGCGAATCCGGCCTTCGTAACCACCGTCGGCGGCAAGCGCAGGATCCATCGGTCCGGCGTGGACCGACGCTGGTATTAGCGCACCGAGCATCAAACTGGCTGCTGCGACCGCAGAAACGCTCATCGCGCCGCCACGTGACGGTTTCCTTTGGAATTTCACGGTTGCCAGCCCCCCCTTGTTTGGCCGTCTTTATATGTGAAGATGCAAAATTAGTAGGCTATTTATTTGAATTGGGATAAATTGTACACAGTCTCGGGTGAACTGACCATGGAGACATTCGCTGTAATGCTGCAGGGCAACACGACGATCTGACAGCGGACGGTGTGATTCGTACGGGACGGGGTCGACGGATCACAGCAGCAGCATTGATCCACCGAATAAACGAAAAGATCTGGGAACGGTGTATGCGCATCGGCGGCTGGTAGCCGGGAGGCCGGCGCGAACACACCCTAGGCACAGGACGCTCACAGCCCAGCGGATCGCGCTTTGGCAAACCAGAGGTGAAGTCATGACACAACGACTGCAGGGTCGAAAACGCGAAAACTTGAAGGAATTCGAACCGGTCTGGCAAACCATTGAGAAGGTAATGGGTGGCTTTGTACCCAACTCAATGTTCATCATGTCGCACAACATCGAGCTCATGTCGGCGTTCGGTATGTTGTCCGGTGCCGTTTTCCGCGGTGCCAAAACCGCTAAGCCGAACCCGCTGAAGGCAATACTTGGCCGTATTCGTTATGAGCTCAAGCACTTCGGCAAGGCCGAGCCCGAACCGATCTCGGATGAGCTACGCGTGTTGGTGTTCACGGCGGTGAGTCTTTCCGCCGGATGCGCGTATTGTCAGGCCCATAGCGCAATGCTATCTGGCCATCGGGACGTCAGCACCGAGAAGATCGACGACATTTTGAACTACGCGGACAGCGAGCATTACAGTGCCGCGGAGCGGGCGGCTTTGGATCTCGCATTTGCTGCTGGCGAAGTTCCGAACGCGACATCCGATCAGCACTTCGTTGAGTTAAAGAAGCACTTCAGCACCGCGCAGATCATCGACATCGTTGCGGCGATTGCTTACATGGGTTTCCTGAATCGCTGGAACGACACGTTCGCGACGACGTTGGAAAAGTCGCCTTTCAATTTTGCGACGGAGAAGCTGAACAAGGTAAGTTGGGAGGTCGGCAAACACGCCGCCGAGTAGCCCTTACACCCACACGGTGTGCTTATGTAGGACCGTTATGACGCAGATCGTATTGGAGCAGCTCGGTCCGCGTTGGCTGGATCTAGACGTGTAGACCAAATCGCTGCGCACCAGCTGGGGCGTTAGTATTAGTAGCCGTTTCCAGCCAGGAACAGGACATTCGCCGAGACCATGCACCGCCCGAGAAAACTGACATTCGTCGCGCTGTGTGTCTTGACGTTGCCGACGTCGGATCTCAACGCGGCGTCGCCGGTTACGCTTACAAAGAGCGAAGAGCGGCCGATCGTGCAGATCGTCACGGTCAGCGGCACAGTCACATCACCGAGCAGTGCGTTGCTGTCACCAGCGATAGGCGGCCTTGTTGAAAGGATCAATGTCGATGCGGGCGACCGAGTGGCCGTTGGCGCCGTTCTGGTCACCCTCGACCGGGAACTGGCCTCGCTGGCAATGGACCGTGCCACCGCCGAAGAAACCCAGGCGCAAATTGCGTTGTCCGATTCGCGACGGCGCCTGCGAGAGGCCGAAGACGTAGGCCCGGAACGAGGTATTGCCAAAAGCACGATTGAATCGCTGCGGGCCGAAGTCATTCAGGACGAAGCTGCGCTCGACGCAACCACCGCAGCGCTCAGCGAGCAACGGGCAATCGTTGCACGTCATGAGATCAAGGCGCCGTTCGCAGGTGTCGTCAGTCGACGGATTGCGCAGGTGGGTGAATGGGTGGCACCTGGTAACGGGCTCGTCGAACTCGTTGCCACCGACGGCTTGCGATTCGACTTTCAAGTTCCGCAGACCTACTTCGCGCAAATCGATGCCGATGGTCAGGTCTCGCTGCGAATCGACGCACTGCCTGACCGTGAAATTGCCGGCGTCATACAGGCAATCGTGCCTGTCAACGATCCTGGCGCACGGACCTTCTTGCTGCGTGTCGTCATGGCCGCTGGCAGCAACGCCGCCGTCACGCCGGGGATGTCGGCGCGGGCGACGCTGCGAATCGATGCCGGACGACGTGCCGTCGTCGTGCCGAGAGATGCGATTATTCGGTACCCGGATGGGCGCAAAGCCGTCTGGGTGGCCGAGTCGAACGGCAGTCAGACGACGGTGCGCGAGCAACGCGTAGAGACCGGTATCGAATTCGATGGCCTGGTCGAGGTGCGGAGCGGGCTTACCGCCGGACTTGCGGTTGTATCGCGCGGCAATGAATCTCTGCGAGAGGGCGAAGTCGTCACAGAACGATGAGCAAGACGCCGGCATCGGGTTTTTTTGAAGCCATCGTTAACAACGGCTTGCTGATCACCGTCGGTGCGTTGATCGTTACCGTGCTGGGAATCGCCGCTGCGATGCGTATCCCGGTGCAGATGATTCCGGATTTGGAAGTGCGAACCATATCGGTGGTCACCTCTTGGCCGGGCGCGACACCGCAGGACGTCGAAAAAGAAATCTTGATCGAGCAGGAAGAGTACCTGCGGACGGTACCCAATCTGCAGCGTCTCGAAGCCACGGCATCGAGCGGCAGCGCGGAAATCGAGCTCGATTTTCCGTTCGGCGTCGACATCACGGAAACGCTGATTCGGGTCAACAACGCGCTAAACCAAGTACCGTCGTATCCGATCAACGTCGATGAGCCGCGCGTCTACGCGAGTTCTTTTTCGGCAAACTCGTTCATGTACTTCAATATCTCGCCGCTGCCGGGCAATCCGCGCGGGCTCGATATGGACATGATGAAGGACTTTGTCGAAGACAACGTCCGTACTCGCATGTCGAACGTAACGGGCGTTTCCGACGTCACGGTCAACGGTGGCGCGGATCGGCAGATTCGTATCGAGGTGGACCCGGTGCGGCTGGCCGATCGACGCCTGACGATGACCGCCGTGCGCGACGCCGTTCGTCGCCGCAACCAAGATGTCTCTGGCGGCGAGATCGATGCGGGCAAGCGTCGCTATCTGCTGCGCACCGTCGGCCGGTTTGACGACATTGAGCAACTCAGCGACCTGATTATCGACCGGCGCGGTGACACGCTGATTCGCCTCGGTGATATCGCCACCGTGCGGCTCGATCATTTCGAGGTACGCGACCTGTCGTTTGTCGATGGCTCGCCAATTCTGTTTATTTCAGTGAGCCGCGAGACTGGCTCCAACGTTATCGACATCAAGTACGCGATGCTCGACGCCGTGGCCCGTATCGATGCCGAAGTATTGCGACCGGCGGGCATGACCATCGGTCTTGTTGCCGAAGATGCGGGCTATGTTGAGGCGTCGGTACGCAATATCTGGATCAATTTAGGCTTAGGTGCCGGGCTAGCAACGCTCGTTCTGTTCCTGTTTCTGCGCTCCGGCAAAGCAACCATGATCGGGATAATCGGTGTACCGATCTGCACGATCGCCGCGTTCATCGGCTTGCTGGCTGCTGGGCGCACGATCAACGTGATTTCGCTCGCTGGTGTTGCGTTCGCGATCGGTATGACGCTCGACAACAGCATCGTCGTTATCGAGAGTATCGAGCTGGCACGACGGCGCGGTCTCAATCGGATTCGCTCGGCCATCGAAGGTGTACGAAACGTCTGGCCGGCTGTCTTGGCATCAACGCTGACGACCATCCTGGTGTTCGCGCCGATTCTTTTCATCGTTGAGGAAGCCGGTCAGCTTTACTCCGACATCGCCATCGCCGTCTCTGCGTCCATTCTCGCGTCTATGCTCGTTGCGATTACGCTGATCCCAACGGCCAGCGCACGTTTTGAATTCGGTCAACGCGACAAACTGCCAAGCAGTCGGTTCCGCGACGCGGTGCTCGCCGGCGTCGATCGATCAATC
Source organism: Pseudomonadota bacterium (assembly GCA_038534295.1). Classification (GTDB taxonomy): domain Bacteria; phylum Pseudomonadota; class Gammaproteobacteria; order Steroidobacterales; family Woeseiaceae; genus JBCAXA01. The sequence goes on along the minus strand of JBCAXA010000003.1, from coordinate 166,925 downwards.
AGCACACCGCGCCGACGTGCAATTACGATCGGATTGACGGCCGCATTCAGTCTCTGGGCCATCGTTTTTCTGACACCGGCGGCGGAGTATCTGCCAGAAGGCGAGGAACCAAAAATCTTTGCGTCGATGAATGCACCGCCGGGTTACAACCTCGAGACGATGTCGGAGATCGGTCAGGAAATTCAGGCGCAGCTCTTGGCGGCCGTGGATGCCGACCCGCGCAGTTTTGCGCGCGGCGAGACCGCGGTACCGGCGCTCAAATATTTCACGTTCATTGTCACGACCAACAACAATTTGGTTATTTCGGAGACCGTCGACCCCGGTCAGATCGATGAACTCATGGATGCGATCACGGCGATCTACCGATCGTATCCAGGCATGCGGGCATTCGCGGCGCGCGGGTCCATAATCTCGAGCAACGACGGCGGCACGCGCAGCATCAATCTCGATGTCTCTGGCCCGGATCTGGCCGTGATCTATCAGGTTGCCAACGAGATTAACCGCCGCGCGCAGCAGGTGTTCGACAATCCGCGTATTCAGTCGAGTCCATCGTCGTTGGCGCTCGCACAGCCTCTTATTGAAGTGCGCCCGGTCTGGGACCGCGCTGCAGAACTCGGCATGAGTGCCGGCGATATTGGCTACACGGTAGCGGCGCTTACCGATGGCGCTTTTGTTGACGAGTTTTTCCTAGAAGACGACAAGATCGACATCTATCTATTCGGCAATGAATCCGGCGAGACCGTGGTCGACCGACTCGATTCGCTGCCAGTGTTCACGCCGCAAGGGAGCGTGCTGCCATTGTCGGCGCTCGCAACAATCGAGGAAACCGTCGATACCAGCGCAGTGCGACGCATTAACGGGCAACGCACCGTTACGCTCAACATTATTCCGCCGTCCTCGGTACCGTTGGAGACGGGTGTCGAGATTGTGAAGAGCGAGATTATCGAGGCCATGCGCACTGGCGGCGATATGCCGTTCGGCATCAACGTGTCGATTTCTGGCGCGAGCGATCAACTCGATGCAACCAAGGCCGCTCTGGCAGCCAACTACCCGATCGCGTTGGTTATCGTGTTTTTATTGCTGGTCGCCATTTTTAAACACTGGGGTTATCCGCTGCTCATCATGACGACGATCCCGCTCGGTATTGCGGGCGGCATAGTGGGTTTGGTGCTGATGAACACCATCGGATCGCTGCTGCCATTCGTCGGACTCAGCGGTTTTCAGCAGCCGTTCGACATGATCTCGATGCTCGGCTTCCTGATCCTGATGGGTACCGTCGTCAACAATCCGATACTCATCGTTGACCAGGCCATGCGGCTGCTAGCGTCTGGCGGTCGTTCAGCGCACGAGGCTGTGCGTGAAGCGGTCTCGCTGAGGTTCCGGCCCATCGCCATGTCGACACTAACGACAATATTCGGACTGTCGCCGCTGGTCTTCATGCCCGGTGCCGGTACTGAGCTTTATCGTGGCGTAGGAATCATCGTTCTGTTTGGGATACTAGGCGCGGCCATCGTGTCGTTGACCATGCTGCCGGCATTGACGGTTTCGATGATCGAGCTGCGCAAAAAACCGAGCATTGCCGAGGTTCCGCGCCAGGCCGCCTGACATCTGCTTTGGGCTGGAGGTCCGCGGCTCGTAGTGCACTTGCTGACCCAATCACTGAACTCGCCCGTGCGTGTGTCCAGCGACTCGACGAGGTCGCTGGAACGGAAGACCGATGACGCGATAGGATCGCGCGTCGTTCTTCCAGAATACGTGCCGGGACCGAGAGTTGCTGACCAAGATTTCGAAAGCGGCGGCAGGATTGCTGCTGTTGGTAGCAGCCGTCTACACGGGACTGGTCGGGTTCTTGTACGTCGGTCAGGAGTCGCTGATTTTCGTTGGCGAGCCCCTTCCAGAGGCGCATCAGTTTGAATTTGAGGTGCCTTATCAGGAAGTCACGATCGAGGTGGACGGCGCGGCGCTCCATGGGCTGCATTTTCGTCAACCAGATCCGCGCGGCCTCGTTTTCTTTCTCCACGGCAACGGTGGCAATCTCGAATCGTGGACGACGGGCGTCGACTACTATCGCCGCGTCAATTACGACATGTTCATGCTCGACTACCGCGGCTACGGCAAGAGCACCGGCAAGATCGACAGCGAAGCGCAGCTGCACGCCGATGTCCGCCGGGCGTGGAATACCATCGCCGCGCAATATCCCGACAAACCGATCGTGCTTTACGGCCGATCGCTAGGCGCCGCGCTAGCGGTTCAGCTTGCAACCGACGTTGATCCTGACCTACTCATTTTGGTTTCACCGTTCGAGAGCATGCTGACAATGGCCCAAGCACGTTATCCATTCGTGCCCGCCGCCGCGGTCCGCTACCCGTTTCGCAATGATCTTGCGATCACGAAAGTAAGCGCTCCGATCGTGCTCGTTCACGGCGATTACGACACGTTCATCCCGCTGCGGCACTCGCAACGCTTGCAGGAGCTGGCCGTCGCGCCGACCAAATTGCTGGTCATCCAAGGCGCCGAGCACAACGACATCCACGAGTTCCGCAGCTACACCGACGGCCTCACCGACGCACTACCAAACTAGCACCCTTTCTAACTGGGACACGCACAATTATTCGTCGATCGCTTCTAATTGGGACACGCAAAGTTATTTTTCGGCGGTTCTAATTCGGACACGCAAAATTATTACTCGACAGTTGGCGAGATTTGAAGCCACCTGTCACTCGGCACCACGCGATACGCTGCTCGCGTGACCATTCCTCGCGGACGCCAAATTATCCCGGCAGCCACGCCGTTCTATCACTGTGTAAGCCGTTGCGTGCGCAGAGCATTTCTTTGTGGCGTGGACGATTCGTCCGGTAGAGACTTTTCGCATCGTCGGGCTTGGATTGAAGATCGACTGCAATCACTCGCCGAAATATTCACAATCGACCTGTGTGCCTACGCGGTGATGAGCAATCACTACCATGTTGTCTTGCGAATCGACACCAATTCCCAGCAAGCACTTACGGACAACGATGTTGTCGATCGTTGGAGCCGCCTCCACCGCATTCCGGAGAACTTCGAAAGGTCTGACGAACAGCGCCGCCAAACGCTTGTCGCCGTCTGGCGAGAAAGGCTAGGCAGCATTAGCTGGTTCATGAAGTCGCTGAACGAGCCGCTCGCACGGCTCGCCAACAAAGAAGACGGATGCTCTGGTCGGTTCTGGGAGGGGCGTTTTCGATCACAGGCACTGCTCGATGAGGACGCGGTCTTGAAGTGCATGGCGTACGTTGACCTGAATCCTATCCGTGCCAAGGTGGCTGACACGCCAGAGTCATCAATGTACACGTCGGTTAAGGCGCGGATCGACGGTCAACCGAGATCACTAGCACCCTTCTCAAATTCACCCACGACACAGCGATTCGCTTTGCCGATAACAGAAGGCAACTACTTCGAACTCGTTGATCGATCCGGAAGAATAGTCCGGCAGGGCAAACGTAGTGTGATTGAGCGTGATCTCCCGCCGATATTGTACCGACTGGCCGGCGGCGAAACCTGCTCGTGGCTCGACGCCTACCGGCACATCTCTCGGCGCTATCTACGTGCCATCGGAAATGCAGCCTCACTCGAAAGATACCGAGACTATCTGGGGCAAAAGCGACTCAACGGTTTGCGTACCTAGCCCTGTATTGTTCGAAACACCCACGTTGGGCCGTCCAGGCTCGGCTTGATAAGACTCACGACCTAAGCGACGGAAATTAAGAAGCTTCTTTGCTGTTTCGGCGTGACCTAGTACACGTGGGTCTCCTTTTTGCTTTTCTCCCCCAATTGTTCTGCTCCGCCGAACAAAGGTGGGTGTCCCAATTGTTCGGGTGTCCCAATTGTTCTAATCGAATCGCAACAAGCAATGCGAATGCGCGTCGCTCCGTCACACATGGAGCGACGCGCAATCGACGACTACAGATCTTCCGAGAGCTCCTGACCGCTGACGTGGCGCAGCCACCAATCGCGCGGTGACACGGCGCAGCCATTGCGATCGACGATGGACAGCGACGGGCAACTGCCCGCCTCGCCAGAGAGCGTCACGTAGTCTCCGTCGAACGATTTGAAAGTGGATTCGACGGCATCGCCATAGGTAGGTGCCTGTTCGAGAAGTATCCCGACAGCGATTCGCTCACCCATGCGCAGCGAATCGTAGTAGTCCGAGTAGTAGTGGACACCGGCCATGTTGCGGCCGATCGAGATATTCGCCGCGAGCTTGTCGAGCTCGCCTTGGACCGTGAGCGGCCCCCTCGTCTTCCGGTCTTTGACCAACTTCGACCCGTCAGCGTTGGGCACGAACACGATCGGGTTGCCATCACCGTCGATTAGCGGTCGCTCCACATAGCTGTTGCAATCGGTGAACATCTCGAAGAAGGCTTTCAACATCGTGACGCAGCCACCGGCAACGGTAGCGTGCCCTGCACCGTAGGCAGGATGCATGGGCGAGCCTTCCGGGAACGCCATCGGCAGGAGCAGATTGCACTTCTTGAATGCCGCGGCCGACGTACAAGCGTTGGGGCGGCATGTGCCTTTGCAGTCAACACGACGCATCTTGCCCATCGACGCCGAATTTTGGTTAGCGTTGTGCCGAATGATCGCGTCGCGAATCTCGGCCGGTATTTCATTCAGAAGGTCAACAAATCCGGGGCCGGCGCAACCGAGCTGATCGGCCGCATCAAGACACGCCAAGGTCACTCGCCCACCAAGAGTCTCGGGTCGCGCGCGTCGGTGATAATTGAATTTTTGGCGTCGCACGGCTTTTAGGCAACGCGTTGCAACTTCGGTTACTAAAGACAGTATGTGCGGTCCGCCGAATGTCGCGAATGCGTCGCGCCGGCCGGACGGGCTCGGTTCCGGAAAGCCCTTTGATGCCGGCACGCCCAGCGCGAGCATTGCCAGGCAGGCGTTTAAGTAAGCCTCGTACAGGGCGTCGAAATGAACATAGGTTGCAAGGTCCCGTGGCGTCGTGATGAAACGGCGCTTCTCTTCGTAAACATCAGCACCTTTGAAATTGGCCCCGTTCTGCACGTCGAGCCACGAGCACCAGTCGGTCATGTAGTCGACACAGTTTTTGTGCGAGATCGTGCGTTGATCTACGGTAATTGAGCCGTACGGTATAAAACCGTCGGCGAGATCGAATCGAGCCATTTGTCCAGGGAAACTGGAAGCCCCGCCACCCGCACCCGCCAGCGACGTACCGCCAACGAGCATGAACTGCGACACGTACGGTCCGTTTAAGGCACCTTTCGTCGACCCCCGGAAAACATTTTCCGTGGTCAGCGCTCCGTCGAGGGATTGGGTGCGACCGAAACGTCGATTCCTTTCGAATCGGTTGAGGCCGGAGTCGTCAGCGTTATGCGGCGTCGACGACACGGGATAGTCGCCGGAAAAGTAGCGCATGCCATTGAGCGCGTTGACGACTTCGGCTGCCGACAGCTCCGCGGTCGACTTTTTGCTGCTCGGGCACAACTGATCATCACCCCCTTCGCAGATGGTCGTAAACGGAACGTCGCGTAACAGCGCAAGCGCATAGACCTCGGCCATCTCAGCGGCGAGTTCGCTTGAGCCAACTCGCGGCGCCGGCGCCATACCAACCGCACCGGCATCCGGCCCTTGCAGTTCATACACGTGACCGGCACGCGGACTTTCCCAACCGCGCCACTCGGTTTCGTTGCCATCGACCTTGCAGCGAAACTCAACCTCGCGATCCTCTGCGGACAACACGTGCTTCTCGAACAGGGTTGGATCCGGTGCGTTAATCGCTTCGACAAAGCATCGGTAGTCTTCGGGATCCTCCAATAATCCGTTTGAGTCGTGAAGAAGGCCCTTGGTGAAGTTGGCCGGGTACTCCGGACCATGGTCGGCTTCCTCGCCGTTCGAACGCGTTAGCGCCTGCGGGTTTAGTCGTGAGATCTCGGTTGACAGATCTCGAACGGACTTCGCGATGCGAGCACGCTCTGAACCGGCTGGGTCGGGATCGGCGAAAGGCAGTTTTCCGGACATGGCAAACCTCCGAGTTTGCGTTGCATGGGTATTTCGATCGCACGAAGCGGTTTCGCGGCGACCGCCCGCCTACTCGAACATTGAGTGTTGTCGCTTCGAGACTTATCCCATGAGGCGCGTGCAGCCGCGCGAATGTGCGACTGCCGCAAGGTCAAGCAACCGCTCAATCCCTTCGGCTAGCTCGGCAGTTGCCTAGCTCCAACCGTTTGACGAAATTATGTCGAAGCGTTTCAATACTGGTTCGGCGTGCTCAATTGACTCAATGAAAGGCCAACCAATGACAACGAGAATGGCTTTCGGCTTGCTGGTGGCATTCCTTGCCGTCCCCGCGCACAGCGCCAACCTGTGGTCGCTTTACCAACCGGCGTGCGCCAGCAACGGGATCGGCGATGAGGAATGTCAGTGCATCATGAAGCTCCTCGTTGAGCGCCACGGCGAAGATGCGGCTCGATACGTCGGCCTCGACATGAATCTCAAGTATGAAGAAGCTGCGGCGGTGTTGGCATCGATCGGCGAGGACAAGGCGTTCGCAGCCGGCGACATGTTCGATATCGCTCAAAACAAAGACTGCTCCTCGAGTCGACTCGCTCGACAACGGGGCGAGCAACGGTCTGGATCGGCAAGCGCGGCGGCAGAAGCCACTGCAGCCGCTGACACGGCGGCCAAAGACGAACAACGTGGTGATGCTCCCAAAAGTCGGCCGGTGTTCAATCAGTCCGGCGCGCCTCTGATCGATCTGCGCGAACGAGCGAACGATACCGTGATCGAAGTTTCGGCCGCGTTTGCCAGCGGCGTACTGAGCGCATCGCAGAGCGCCAACATGCTCGACTTCGTCACGTTTTTTGTCGTCGTCGATGAGAACGGCGGGATCGACACCGATGGCGATGGCATTGCCGATCTCAGTCCGGGCGACGATGGTTACGCAGTTGCGGCACAGGCTCGAACATTGCCCAACAAGCTCACGGTGTCGCGAACGGCCGGCGACAAGCAATACCTCGGCGAGTTGAGCCTGGCGCGCGGCGCCCTGTACGCGCCGTTAGTTCGCTATCGCGGGCCAACCGGACAACCTGCATCTCCGGCTGCCGTAACGGCGGCAGATCTAGCAGCCATGCGGGAACGAATGCGTAGCGCAATGAGTACAAACGCGAACCTGCGTTTCCCGTTTGCAGCAGCACACAGCGACAACGAGGCGCACCTGCAACGGCTGTCAGAGAACTCCTTTGGCGTTCGCTCAGTGTCAGCCGACGGCAAAGTGACGTTCGAAGATTTCCTCGTCATCGTTAACTCCTACTAACGATGCGTCGCCGCGGCACGCGGCACCGATTTGATTGCGAACGAAACCATCGGTGCCGTTGATTGGCGCGGCCAGCGTTCATCCGACTTTCACCGACCTGTCACAGTCGCGACATCTAGCACGCTCAACGTATCTCTCGTAATCGCGGTTAAACGGGAGGATTTACGATGGCGAATAAAGAAGGATCGATTGTCAGTCGCCGCACGTTTTTGCGAAGCTCCGCTGCGGCTGGCGGCCTCGCTCTGGCGGCACCTTTGAACAGTCTGCATGCGCGGCAGGTCGCGGGTTTCCGACCCGATTTTCGCAACGGCTACGGACCCATCGCACCGGTTGCCGACAAAACAACGGGGCTGCCGCTGTTGAAGCTGCCCAAAGGCTTCACGTACGAAAGCTTTGGCTGGACCGGCGACATTATGAGCGACGGCACGTTGACGCCGGACAGACACGACGGCATGGCGGTGGTTGATTTTCAATGGCGGCGCGGCGATTTCGAGATGACGCTGATCCGCAATCATGAACGCGGCGCGGGCGCGCCCGATGATCCGCTGCCTTTCATTGGCAATGGTCAGGTGCCGATCTACGACAGCTTTCAATTGCCCGGCGTGCTCGCTGGCATCGGCGGTGGCACAACAGCCGTAACGTACGGTCGGCACGGCTTCACCGGTTCGCAGGCAACGCTCGGCGGCACGCTGTCGAATTGCGCTGGGGGCCCAACACCGTGGGGGTCGTGGCTGACCTGCGAAGAAACGACGGTCCGCGGCTCGGCCATCGGCGCACAAGACCATGGCTACGTATATGAAGTACCGTCGCCGCGCCTAGGTCCGGCGAGTGCCGTGCCGATCATCGACATGGGCTTTATGGATCACGAGGCGGTTGCGGTCGACCCAATTCGCAATCAGGTCTATCTGACCGAAGACAACGGCAACAACTCGGGCTTCTACCGTTTCACGCCGCACAACCGATGCCGGCGCTGCGGTGATTTGGAAGGCGGCGGCACGCTAGAGATGCTTCGCGTGGTCGATCAACCGAACGCGAATTTGGCGAACGTACAAACGGGCGACACGTTCGTCGTCGACTGGGTGCCGGTCGAGGACCCGAACGCGGACCCCGAATCGTTTGAATCACCGCTGCCCGGCTTTCCGCCGATAACCGGCACCGGCAAATCCGGACCCTTCCTGCAAGGTGAGGCTAACGGCGGTGCGCAATTCAACCGAGGAGAGGGCTGCTGGCATCGCTACGGGCTCACGTATTTTGTCGATACCAGCGGTGGCGCCGCCGGCAAAGGCGTTGTGTGGGTGTATCAGCCGCCCAGACGCCGCCGCAAACATGGCCTACTGAAAGCGCTGTTCGTATCGCCAGACGAGGCAACCGCCGACAACCCAGACAACGTTACCGTCAGTCCGCGCGGCGGCGTGTTGGTTTGTGAAGACGGTGGCGGCTTGGTACGCAGCGACGGTGAACGGGAGTTTGGCGCACGATTGGTTGGTATCAATCGCGACGGGACGTCGTTCATTTTCGGCGAGAACAACGTCATGATCGATAGCGCGCTTGAAGGTCGCCCCTTTATCGCGCCAAACGATTACCGTGGCTCGGAATTCGCTGGCGCAACGTTCTCACTCTTTGGCCGCGTACTGTTTGTGAACATTCAAACGCCGGGCATTACGTTTGCGATTACCGGCCCGTGGCGTCGCGGGAGTCTTTAGCAAAAAAACGCCGAGCTGTGACAGCGCGTCCGACACTGATGTCGGACGCGCCGTCCACGTACCAAAAGACAGGAGTCGATTCCGCTAACAAAACATAAGACGACAATTCGTCTAACCCCCTGTGAGTCGGATCACGGACACACTGTCGTTAATCGCATACGGTTATTGTGCGAATCCGCCGGTTGTAAGGACGCAATACGGAATGCCAAAGCGTTGGCTGTCAGCATGGTCTTCACATAAGACTGAATCGAAAGATACGGCTCAGTATCACGCCGTCTCTATTCGCTGCGTCAAGCGTGCGTGTCCAGCCGCGCATGAGGCGCAAGGGGTTCGCCACCTGTCGGCAGATGCACCGCTGTTGCCCCTAAAGAAATGCAATCGACCTGACCAGTGTGAATGCCGGTACGAACACCACGACGATCGGCGTAGCGGCGAACCGCGTCGCGCCGCTGAAATCGGCCTGCCCGAACACGGCAACGACGAACAAGAAAACCGTCGTAACGTTAAAGGTCGGCGCGCTGAGGACCACATCGTGGAACGCGATCCTCTGGAAGGGCCAACGGACTATTACGAACACACGAGTACGACGATTCGCAAACGATCACCGTTCGTTGACGCAAGTTCTGCGACCTCAGACGGCAGCTCCAGACAAATCGAACTCGATCGTAATTAGCCCATCGGATCCACCGAACGACCCAAGTGCGAAATCCACGCTTAATAGCCGTCCGTCCTAAACGGATTCTCGAGCCACTTCGGCTTGGTGTTGCGGTGACGTTATGGAGACGTTCGAATCGTCACGGCCGTCTGTCTGGCTATAGATCTCGTTGCTGCCGGGTGGCGGATGCGCAACCAGCGGATCTTCGCGACCAGCGACGCGGACGAGTTCATCGTCGACGCCGATTCGTTTCAGCTCCGCCTGTATCCAGGCCAACGCTTTGGGCCGTGATACCGCTGAAACGACCGTCAAGATAATGAGCACGACGTAAAGTCTTACCGACCGGTTGTCCACGTATGCGAGTGACAGTCGGCTCTTCCAAGGGCGAATGATCCGGTTGTACTCGAGATCCGGATCCTCAGCGTCTTTGAGAATCTGCCCCTCATCGGAGAAAACAATTGACGAGAAATCGCTGACGCCGGGCGGAATCGACAAAAGGCGCATCTCTTCGTCCGTATAGAGCTCAACGCCCCATTTGACGACGTTGGGACGCGGTCCAATGAGACTCATCGAGCCCATCAGAACGTTCCAGAATTGCGGCACTTCGTCGAGCTTCAGCTTACGGACAATCTTGCCGACGATCGTGATGCGACTGTCGCCCGCTGACGTAGATGTAACGCCGGTTTTGTCAGCACCAATGGTCATCGAGCGCAGCTTGACCATGCGGAACGGGCGATTGCTGCGACCGACACGTTCGGCGATGTAAAACGGCGAATGAAAATCCTGCAGCCAGATTGCCAGTATTGCTACAAGCAATAACGGCGACAGCACGATGAGCCCCAGCGCTGCAAGGAGAAAATCTAGGACCCGAAACACCATGCGGCTAGAGACGCTCGAGGACTTTGGACACGATTGCCGCCGCATCCATCTCATAGACGTTGCGCAAGTAATCCTGACTGCCGACGATACTGGAATAGGTATCGTTCAAACCGATTCGTAACAAGCTTGCAGCTGTCCGGCGCTCGGCAATGACCTCTGCAACGGCACCGCCTAATCCGCCAACGACGGAATGCTCTTCGACCGTCACCAGCAACGGCGTACGCTCGGCAGCGGCAACGATACCGTCAACGTCCAGCGGCTTTAGGGTCACGACTTCCAGCACGCCGGCGGAAACACCGCGTGCACCCAGTTGCTCCGCTGCTTCGAGGCATTCCGCTAAGATGCCGCCGATGCCGACGAGCATGACGTCCGTACCGTCGCGATGAACGCGCAGAGTCGCAAGATCTGGATGATCGATCGGTGCGACGCCAGCCGAGGATTTGTCGATGCGAAGATAACCAGGGCCATCTTGCGCTATCAGTGCGTCGACAGCATGAACCGCCTGCCATGGATCCGACGGCGCCAAGACTTGAATGTTTGGTAGCGCACGCATGATGCTCAAGTCTTCCGTCGCATGGTGCGACATACCGAGCTGGCCGTACGAGAAACCGCCACCAACGGCAAGCACGTTGACGTTGAGATCGTGGTAGCAAACGTCGTTTCGAATCTGCTCTAGGCAACGCAACGTCGGGAAGTTAGCGATAGAGTAGGTAAAGACAATGTGCCCCTCCATCGCCATGCCCGCCGCCATCGCCGTCATATTCTGCTCAGCCACACCCGCGTTTATGAACTGCGCCGCACACCGTTCTCGATACTCGTTGAGAACACCGAAACCAAGATCGCCAGTTATTAGGACGATACGCGGGTCTTGTTGTGCAAGCTGGGTGATGCGGCCGACAACGTGATCACGCACCGTCCAGCTCCTCAACCGCAGCGTCGTATTCCTCGCCTTGCGGTGTTCGGTAGTGCCACAGCACAGAGTTCTCCATGAAGGACACGCCTTTACCCTTGGTCGTGTGGCAGATCACACAATGTGGCGCATCGTCGGCCGAAGCACTGAGCGCATTGCGCAACGCCGTGTGCTCATGACCATCGACTTCAGTGACTTTCCAACCAAACGCGACCCACTTGTCGGCGAATGGCTCCAAGCCGATGGTGTCGGCAACCGGATCGAGGCTCTGGATCTTGTTGTAGTCGATGACGGCGGTCAGGTTTCGCAACCCATGGTGAGCGGCGAATAGCACGGCTTCCCAGTTTGATCCTTCATCGCATTCCCCGTCGCTAAGCAGACAGACGACGCGGTGCTTTGCGCTCCGCATCTGAGCGGCTTTCGCCATACCAACCGCAACGCCGAGCCCATGACCGAGAGAGCCCGTTGACAGTTCCACGCCCGGCACACCTTTGTGCGATACGTGACCACTGAGGATCGACCCATTCTGGTAGTGCTTGTCTAGCGTCTCCACCGAGAAGAAACCGGTGTGTGCCAGCGCCGCGTACACCGCAGCGCCAGCATGCCCTTTGCTCAAAACAAATCGGTCGCGGTCCGGCTTCGACGGGTCGCTCGGATCAACGTTGAGCACGTCGCCGTACAGCACGGCGAGGATGTCGGCGATCGACAGCGCAGAGCCAACATGCGAACTCTTGCCGAGGTGGGTCATTCGGACCACGCTCGAGCGGATCTTCTTCGCGAGCTCTTCGGTCTCTGGCGCCGTGAGCGCATTCGCCGTATTCACCATGAGCTAATCGAGCACCGCATAACCAATGTAGGGATCAAATTCGCACCGCTCCAAGCGAAAATTGTAGTCCTTCATGAACTCGAGCACCGCCTGTGTTTCGCCGGGCCAAAGCGGATTGTCCAGCTGATCGAAGGCCACAATTGCACCGCGAGGCATGCGGGGCAAGAAATGCTTGAGCGCTACCTTCGTCGGGTCGTAGAGATCGAAATCCATAAACAGCAGACTGACGACCAAATGAGGATTCTCGGCAATAAACGCCGGGATGGTTTCTGTCGCATCGCCTTTGATCAGCTTGAGTTTGGGAATGTGGCCAAGAAAACGCGATGAATCGAAAACGTCGGCAAGCTCCTCGAGTTCTTCTTTAGAACTGGCCGCCAAATCGCCTTCCTTGACGTGATCGGAGTGTGCCGACCGATCCTTTGAAGACAGCGACGGAAAACCTTCAAATGTGTCGAATCCGTAAACGCGGCGCGTAAGATTGACCGGCTCGAGGATAGATGAGAATTTGCACCACGACATGACGCCAAATCCGTGATTAACGCCGCACTCAATCACCGAGCCTTTCACCGGCAAAACCCGCTTGAATATCTCGTACAGGGCGAGGAAACGGGTCATGTTCTGCCGACGTACGTACTTCGGAAAATTCTCGAGCTTGGTTTCCCACGGAACCGGGCTCGCGTCAAAACAAGCCTTGTTACGGGCGCCCTCCGCCGACTCGGCCGCCGTGCGTAACCCGCCCGAAACAGCGGTCTTCTTGCTCATTCGTCTGATCCTTGTGCCGCCAATGCGGCTGGTCGGCTAGTAGTAGCTTTGGATACTGTCGCAAACATAGTGGACGTCATCGTCAGTCAGTGAGGTGTTCATTGGCAGCATCAAATACGTCTTGGTCATCGCATCATTAATGGGGAGCGACACTGCGTCACCGAGAACCGATAGCTGATTAAGTGTGCGGCCGCCCCACTGCAGAATCGTCCCAATGCCCTTACTAGCAAGATGCTCACGAAGACTGTCGCGATCTTCGGCGTCGATCTCGTAGTTCTGATAGACATCGAAATGCTTTGGATCCGCGTCCGGCGCCGGCGGCAATCGCAGCTGCGACATTTCCGAAAGACGTGAATCGTAGACGCCGGCTAATCGGCGACGTGTCGCGACATCGTCATCGTAAGTACGGAGCTTGAACAGCAACACGGCGGCGTGAAGGTTGTCGAGTCGCGCATTGTAGCCGAAGGTGGCAACGTTGCCGTCTGCGAGGCGGCCATGATCACGTAGGAGGCGAATGCGCTCGGCGATCTCGTCATCGTTTGTGCAAACGGCACCGCCATCGCCGAAACAGCCAAGTGTCTTGGACGGGTAAAAGCTGAAGGTGCCAGCGTGCCCAAACGTGCCGGCGAAAGTGCCGTCGTACGACGAGCCAAGCGCCTGGCACGAATCTTCAACAAGGATCAAATCGTGCTCACGCACGAGCTCCATGATCGGGTCCATGTTCGTCGTGCGTCCGTTGAGCTGGACAGGCATGATGCCGCGTGTTCGCGACGTCATGGCCGCACGGGCAGCGTCACCGGTCATTAGGTGATCCTCGCCGCAGTCAACAGGAACCGGCACTCCACCAGCGTGATGAACTGCCGCCGCAGACGCAACGAACGTATGCGCCGAGACCAACACCTCATCACCCGGCTCGATTCCTGCGGCTTTGGAGCCGCACATCAACGCCATCGTACCGTCGGCCACGCCGATGACGTGCTTGACCTTTAAGTATCGGGCCAGCTCACGTTCGAATTCGACGAGATCTGGGCCCATGATGTAGTAGCCGGAGGTGAGCACACGCTCGATTTCGGCCATGTACGCTTCTTTTTTGGCGGCAAACAGCGCCGGGTAATTGAAAAACGGAATCTTTCGTTCTTGCACGTCAAATGCCCATGGTTACATCGGTGCCGTTTTCCGGCTCTTCGATATAGCGTGGCGGTCGAATTGAGCCGCTCCGCCGAGTTAGTTTCGTGATGACCTGGAATCCAGCGCGTTCCATGCCGGATCGCGATGCCTGATTACCCGCCTCGACAATCATGTAAAGCGGTTCGTCGTCTTGCGCCGCTACGCTTCGCAACACGAAGGGATAGATTTTCATGCCTCGCGCGGCCGCGACGGTAAAACAGCCGCCAATCTCGCGGCCCGGTTTTTCGAGCCAAGGCAGGTGCATCGCTGTCGGTGTCACCACGCTGTGGTGTAAAACATGATCGTGCTCGTCGACGAATGACCAGATGCGAACGTCACGAAGACGAAGCACGCCGGTCGCAACTGCCCAACCGACTAGCACGACCGCCTTGAGAAATTCCATGCCGCCTGCGCGGAGCGCCGATAACGTCCAACGCATCTCGAGCGGCGAATACGTCACGCATCGACCCGTGCGGCCAAGTTGCGGTTGCGACCCGTCGTCACCTTGCGGAGCATATCGATAGAGCAAGTATTCCACGCTTTAGGTATCTGCCCGTTGCTGCGGTGCATTGGTCGCGTCGGCGGAGCCGAGCACGTCCGTAAAAATGTCTTCCATCAGTTTGCCGCCGCGATCCAGCGAGATGCGCTCGTGATAAAACTGCAGACCGTTGTTGCCGAGTTCAGATAGCTGCTCGGGCGTCAGGGCCGACAGTTTCAACATCGCCGCCGCCATCTCATTCACGTCGTCCGGTCGACAGACGACGCCTGAATTGCTTTCCTCGACTAAACGCGCGGTGTCGCTGACAGCAGCCATTAGCATCGGAATACCCATCGCAAGAGCATTCATCGTCTTGCTGGGAACGGTCCAACGCAGTAACGGAATGTCGCTCAGGTGCACGAGCATCGCATCGGATAACGCAGATATCGCTGGCATGTCCGTGTAGGGACGTCGGTCACAGAACGTAACGTTGTCAGCGCCCAATTCGTTGACCAACGACTTGAGTCGCCGCTCTTCGGTACCGGTGCCGATGAGATACAGACGCAGCGCCGGCGCTGTGTCCCGAACTTGGTGGGCTGCCCGGACCGCCACCTCGAGGTTCTGGAAGACGCCGAAATTGCCGGCATAGATCAAGTTGAAATGCTCGTCCGAGATCCCGAGGTCCGCGGCCAGTAGGGTGTCTTTCGACAGCGGCTTGAACAGCGCTTCATCCGCCCAGTTGTAAACGACATGCAGCTTCTCGTCCGGCACACCGCGCTCGGTCAGTACTTTGCGTGGCATGTCGGCCAGAACGGTCACGGCTTTGGACTGGCGGTAAAGAAAATTACACCACCAATGGAGCACGCGTTCAGACGCTCGCTTGACCGTACCCTGACCGAACATTCCTGATTCTATCGCCGAATCAGGCCACATGTCGGAGACGTGATAAACGTACGGGATGCGGCGTATGTACTTCAGGATCAGCGCGGCCACACCGATTGTCGGCGGCGGGCTGACGACGAAACAGATATCGGCGCGTTTAACCGAGAACGCACCAATGGTTGCTGCTGATAACGCGAAACTCAGGTAATTCAACACCCGTTTGAATGAAGAACTGTCGTGGCTCGGATACAGCGGTACGCGAACGATCTCTACGCCGTCGATATGTTCGATTTGTTTGAATTTGATTCGGTAGCCATCGTAGACCTTACCGCCCGGGTAGTTGGGCACGCCGGTCAGAATCTGCACATCGTGGCCGCGTTCGCGAAACCAGCGAGCGAGCGGCAAGGACCGAATCGCACCCGGTTCGGGGTCACACCATTGAGAGAAAATCAGAATGCGCATCGGTCGTGCGGCGCCAGTCGGTTCAGCTTGGCGGGTCATTGAGCGGCAGTATGTGAAGCGTAACGGTTGAGCCAAAGATCAAGCATCAACAATCCGAAGGTCTCCCGCGAAAATTTTGTGGCCGCGGTAAACCGAGCTTTTCGCAAATCGTAGAGATGGCTGAAAGGCGAGTCTGCGATAGTCTCGCGCACCCGATCGGCCGATTTATTGACGAACGTACCAATCGGTGTCGTGAAGCCCATTTTGTCCTTTCTATATATGACCGAGTTGGGGATTTGCCCCTCGGCCATCTTACGTAGCAACGCTTTCAGATCACCGTTTGGCAAAAACTTGCTCATATTCGCCTCTTGCAAATGGCGCAATAGCTTTTGGTGCAGCAGCGGCGGTCGACTCTCGAGCGAATGCCTGCCACACATTTTGTCATCAATATTCAACAGGCCGCGCAAAAAATTCTGTTGATCGAAGCGCAGCATGGCGCTGAGCGGATCTTTCTCGACTTCCAGAATCCGATTGAACTCATCCTCAAACGACTGCTGCGCTTCCGGCTGATAGAACCGGTAGATGGACATGTCGCCCTTCTGATGACAAAGCTCGAAACGCTGTGCCGTACCGCTGAGCTTCATTACGCGCTCGAACAAGCCACGGTAGCTATCTTGCCGGCACTCGCCTTGCGCCAACGAAAAACGAACGTAACCTGCAAACAGTTCATCGCCACCGGTACCGGTCAAGATGACCTTGTAGCGCCTCTTTACCTGCGATAAAAGATCCTCGAGCGGCAATATCACTGAGCCAATGCTGAGCTCATCGAAATCCTCGACGATCCCCTGCAGCTTTGGCACCAGTTCGAAGTCTTCCTCAGCGTTGACTGTAAACAGACGCGTCGACGTGTCCCGGACAACCTGTTGCGCGTAAAAGGTCTCGTTACAGTCGGGGTCAGAGAAATTACAGTGATAGGCGAGTTCGGGCGATGCCAGGCTGGTAATTAGGCTGGAATCGATACCGCCGCTGCAAAACGTCGTGAACGACGTGTCGCTCACCGTTGCCTCTAGAACACAATCGCTAATCAATGCGCGCGTGCGCTCGAGCCAGGCATCGTCGGGTTCCTCGCCGGCCCCTGGCTGCCGCGACTGCAAGATATCTTCGTAGCAATGCGATTCGAAACTCATTGAGTCGAGATCCACCTCGACCAGATGACCCGGCATCACTTTTTTGACTTCGTTGAAGAACGTCTTGTCGCCGAAGGTGTACTGGTAGCGTGCGTACTCCGACATAGCGAGGTAGTCGAGTGACAGCGATGAATCGACCGTGTCGGAGATGGTTCGCATCAGCGAAGACACACACAACACGTCGCCAGACCGATAGTAATAGAGCGGCTTGATACCTACCTGGTCGCGGCCGAGAATTAGCTTGTTCTCGAGTTTGTCGTAAAAGATGAACGCCCAGAAACCGTGCATACGCTCGAGGAAAGCGGGGCCATGCAGTGTCCAGCCCTCCAGCAAAACGGCGGCATCGTTAGCGTGCGGCGGCAGCGGACGATCACGAGAAATGTCTTTCTTCAGCGCTTCAAAATTGTAGATCTCACCGTTGTAAGCGAGCACGTAGCGCTCGTTCTCCATCGGCTCGTCGTTGTCGTGGCCAAGCCCGAGCACCGCAAGTCGCGTATGGCCAACGTTGAGTCGCCCATTACTCCAGAAACCGATCGAATCGGGTCCGCGATTGCGCAGACTGTCCAAGGTATTGTGGGTGAACGGACGCGCGAGGCCGACGGTTGCGATTAATCCACACATTGATCAAACGATGTCCCAAATAGCCACTGACTCACGGCTCACGCGATTGAATCGAGCTGCCGCGGAGAAAATCAAAATTCGCTGGATCTGTCGATTTGCTCGAAATTCTCGCGAAACCACTGCACGGTCTCGAGCAAGCCTTGCTCCAGACGCACGCTAGGCGCGAGGCCGAGAAGCTCGCTGGCGCGTGATATGTCTGCCTGTCGCGTACGGCTGTTGTCCCATGCACGGCGCGGTGCATATCCGATCGAGCTCGAAGACTCAGTGAGTCGAATAACCGACTCGGCAAGGTCGATGATGCGCGTTTCCTGGCCGGTGCCCAGATTGATCGCCTCGCCATGCGCCGCATCTTTGAGCGCGGCGCGCATTAATCCATCGACAAGATCGTCGACAAAAATAAAGTCGCGGGTCTCTTCGCCAGTTCCAGTGATCGTCAGCGGCCGGTCGTGCATCGCTAACCAGATGAAATTCGGAATCACGTTGCGATAAGGACCTGGCACTTCGCCCGGACCGTAGCAATTGAAGAACCGGCATCGTACCGAGCTCAGGTTACTCAAATAGTAGTTGCAGTAAAACTCGCCCAAGGCTTTGGTGATTTGGTACGGCGTATCGAGATGCAGGCTGACCGGCATGTCCTCGGAAATGGGTCCGTCGATCCCGTGCCCGGCGATCGAGCAACCGGCTGACGCGTAGACGACACGCTGCGCACCCGCGTCTGCTGCCCAACGCAAGACTTGTAGCGTCCCCATGCCGTTCGTATGCAAATCGTCGAGCGGATGGTCGACGCTATTCTGATTGGCGAAGAAAGCGGCCAGGTGCCAGATGTAGGCGCCGGGATCGATTTTCGCGTTGGCGAAGTAGTCAACGACATCCGCCTTGTCAAACCGCACGCGGTCGTCGCCCGGCAGCAGCCACTCATAGCCCGACGACAGATCGTCAACAACGATTACCTTTGCCGCACCTTCGTCCAGCAGCCTCGACACCAGGCGCGAACCGATGGCACCCGCGCCACCGGTCACGATACAAGTCTTGTCTTCAAATCTCACGATGTAGCCATCCCCATACCGTCAACCGACGGTCCAGAACGTTTCGAAAGGTCGGCTAGCACTGGCTGCGCCATCGCTCTCGCCACCGTTAGCAGGAACAGTCCCACTACGGCAATGGTAAGACTGGATGCAACAAAGGCGCTGAAGCCGGTAATCAGACCCATGCCGATCTTGTAGAGAAACCAAGAGTACGCATAGATCGTCAGCGGTGTTTTCTGGACGTCCTTGAACACAAAAGTCAGCATCCAGATCAGTCCGCAAACCAGCACGCACGCCAGCACGATGCCGCTTTCGCCAGCGACGGCAAACGCTTCACCGATAAAGTACGTCACCGCGACACCCGAGCCGGTACCCTCGAGTACGCGATAGCCCGTGACTGCACGCATTACTTTGCGCGGCGGCACTTCCTCGCCACCGCGGGTCCAGGCGTCGCCATCACTGAGGTACGGCGGCGTTAACAGGCCAACGTCCTGCTCGTCTCGTTCGAACATCTCGAAAAAGAATGGCAGCGCCGCCCACTGCCCATAAACGATGCGCGCCATGACGATCTCAGCCAGAGCTTCACCGCGCACGTGCGGTGCCTCTTTGGAGTTCGTCAGAATGAACATCGGCAGCAGCGCAATTAAGAACACGCCGCTGACTTTCATGATCGACCGGATACTCAAAGGCCGCAGGAACGAATACGCGAATATCAAAATGAGAACGCCGACGATAAACGACGACTTTGCGAGACTGAACGTGCCGAGCACGACAAAACTCGCAATGGAGGCGGCGATTTTTAGGCCTCGTCGATGTTTGACGAAAAAGAACGACAGAATTAACGCCAGTGGCCCGAGGACGGTCGCGCCGAGATTAAAAAGTATCGGATTGAGCTGCTCTTTGAGCTCGATACGACGCAGCAGCAATTCTGTGACGTTCTCCGGCAGGTTGAGCAGAGGCAGTTCGAACCCGGCAAGCACGAAGAACAGCGCATTGAGCCCACAGCCGACGACAAACACGACCCACCATAACGCGTCCGGGTCGACTCGTCCGGCTGTGCGTGGTTTCTCCATGAATTTGTCGAAGTTGCGGTGCGAACCAAACAGCACGTTGAGTGCAAGCAGCAGTGCGGCGCTCAACACGGTCCAAACATAGGCAACACCGAGGTATCGTTGATCGAGGTGGCGCACGAAATAGAACAGCATGCCGTCTTGATCAAACAGCAGCGCGATCGGATAACCCGCCAGCGCGAACAGAAAGACGAAGACGTAGATAAAGCTAAACGGCTTCATTAACGCTCCGGTCTGTCTGACAAAGCGATGTCTCGCATGGCGTTAGCCCTCGAGATCCACCGGTCGGCCTTCGTGCAAGCTGACAACCGCCGCCAATGTCGCCTCCGCACCGTTGAGAATGTGCGAGAGTGGAATCGGCCATTGCTCCGGATCGGTGCCTGGACTGCGTACGGCATTCAGGAATGCGGCGAACGATGCTTTGTGACCGAGACCCGCAGGCAGCTTGTCGCGGTTGCGGTCGTCGCCAGCGTAGGTATTTAGGTCTCGCCAGTTCTCGAGCGACGCCGAGCGACCGCCACCAAACGCTTCGATTCGCTCGGTGGGCATTGCACGACTGCCACTGTCTTCATAAAGAACGGTTGAAAGACTGCCGTTGGCGTGACGCAAAACGATGTTGACGCTCCCTTCGATGTGCGCCTTGCGGCCTTGCGCAGCAATCGACTCCGCGTACACGCGAGTGACGGGGCTTTGGGCAAGATAGATGCACCAGTCGATGGGGTGGCATGCCTCGCTGAGAATACGCCCGCCGCCGACCTCGGGGTCGTGGAGCCAGGAATCGTCGGGCACGGGGCCCGCCGCAAAACGATACTGAATGGTCAACGGCGCCTGATCGCCGAAATGCTCGCGTAATTTGCGGCTACCCTCCGTAAAGCGGCGATTGAAACCCACCATTAAGACTGTCGCCGAATCTTGCTCTGCAAGTCTGCGCTCGATTCCGGCCAACTCATCGTGCGACAGCGCGAGTGGCTTTTCGACATAGACGTGCTTGCCATGCGCGATCGCATCGCTGGTCTGCTCCGCATGCAGGTTGTGGCGGGTGGTCAGAAACAGAAGCTTGCAACGATCGTCGCCCATCAGCTCCTTGATGTCCGCGGTCGCATAGTCAAAACCGTCGGCTTCGCCGCTGCTGGCGGCGTTGAGACCATGCGCGCTGCAAATCGCGCGTAGCTTGAACGGTGGCTCGGCGATTCTCTTGAGATTCGGCAACAGCCCAAGCCGCGCGAAGTTGCCGGCGCCAACCACCCCGATGCCTAACTCACCGTCGGCGGTCGACTCTTTGAAGGTGATACGCGGCTTCGCCTCGATATCGTCACCGTCACCATAGGCAATGACGTAGCCGTAGCCGTTGGCCTCGCCTTTGACGATGGAGTCGTACTGAGCCTCGACTTCGTGCAGCGCCACTTCCTTGCTTAGGAGCGGCGTAATGTCCATTCCGTTGGCCAAAGCGTCCATAAATGCTGCCATGTTGCGTTGCGCCGTCCAACGCTCGATGCCCGGCGGGTAGTCCCGACCCATCTCTTCGTATTCACGCACACCGCGACCGGGTCCAAAAGAACCGGAAACAGCGAAGCGCAGCTCTTTGGCGAAGAATGGCGGTCGCGGCAAATCCAAGCCGACAAGACCGACACAAATCAAATGGCCACGCAGGCGCGTGCACTCGGCCCCGAAGATGATCGGCGCGCTGTTCGGTGTAGCGGCCGTGACCAGGGTGGCGTCGACACCGCCGCCGCCGGAAAAAGCCATGATGGCGTCTAGCGGCTCGCCGACCTCGGCGGCATCCGCGCCCATCTTCTTCGCCATCTCGACTTTGGCTGGGTCAAGATCTGTCCCGAACACGCGACAGCCGGAGGCTTTCAACATGGCGACCGTGAGCTGACCGATCAGGCCAAGCCCAATCACCAGCACGGACGACCCAAGCTGCACATCCGCAAGACGAATGCCCTGCAAACTGATCGCTGCTACACCGGAAAAGCACGCCTGGTTCATGGGCACACCGTCCGGCACGCGCGCGCAAAGCAACTCGCCGATAGACACGATCGACGCGTGCGGCCCGGCGCTGGCCACGCGTTCGCCTGGCTTAACGCTGTCGACCGCCGACCCGGTACCGAGCACGACGCCCGCCGAACTGTAGCCAAGAGCCATGGGCTCTTTGAGTTTGGCCGACACCTGCTGCGCGGTGCTGACGATGCCTTCTGATTTGATCTTTTGCCAGACACGCTTGACGTGATCTGGCCGGCTGCGCGCCTTGCCAATGAGGCTCTGGCGCGCCAACGAGACGACGTAGCGTTCGGTGCCCTGTGAAATCAGGGAATGGGAATTGCGGATTACGACGTCATGTTGCCCGACCACTGGATCCGGCAACTCACGAACCTCCGTTCGCCCATCCTTAATGTCCTGCACAACTTGCTTCATTCAACTGATTCCTGGCGCACCCGCCGGCTCGGCAACCTTAGCTGCTGGGCGAGAATTTGATCGGAAAATTGGCGCCGCTGCCGGCTCGACGGCGCGCATTCTATCTTATTCATCTGGTGTGAGGGACTCTGTGACGAAGTGCCGGTACGCGATGTTTTGGGCCACTTCACAACGGCGCTTCAACGCAGCAGTCGCCGGGCTATAGGGGTAAGCGCAAGGTGCAGCGAGGCCCAGCCAATCGACAGAAACAGGATGGCCTGATCGGCTGGCAGGTCGGTCAGCTGGCCGAGCACGAAAATCGCGACCAAGACTAGAAATTTCAGGCCGTCCCAGATCAGCTTCCACTGGTGTTTACCGGTCACGATGAAGAGATTGACCAGGTGGTCGAACACGAAAAAGGTGTACAGATGAGGCGTCAGTAACGCCACGTACTTGCCGGCGATCGCCCAATTGTCGCCAAACAGAAAGCCGAAGATTTCCTCACCGAAAAACACCAGGGGTAGAAAAATCGGCAAACCGATCAAGAACTGCGAGAAACAAAACTTGAGCGCCCGACGCATTATCGCCGGGCGATTCTCCTCATTGAAGTCGTCGATGGCGTTAACCAGGAACACCTTAGATACCGACTGAACAAGGATACTCATTCCAGCTTTCGACAGCTGCAAACCAAAAGCGAACGCGCCGGCAGCAGCCGGGCCATAAAGTACGCCGAGCGCGATCGCCGGTAGATACACGGTACTGGCGCCGAGAATTGCCGCCGGTGTGAACGTCGTCGCATAACTGCGATGCGTCCGCAGCGCGTCGACAACGCCTTGCCCGCGAACAGCACCGAATGGCTCCCGATAGCGTCGACGCACACCCCAGAGCAGCTGGACGATGCCGGTAGCCTGCCCGACGATATGCCCAACGATCAGACCAATCGCACCGAGCTTAGCAAGCCCAAGTCCAATCTGCCCGAGCGCCATCGTGACGCTCTGCGCTCCCTTGACGATCGCGAGGTTGTGATACTCCTTCTTGCGCAAGAACCAGAATTGCAGACAAAGATTGAAGTTGGCCGCGACGATGGCCGCCGGTAACAACCAAAGCAGCGACTGGTACGCGTTCATTTGCGCAAGGTCGGCGATCCAGTCTATGGCGAGCGCCAGCACACCGAATGACAGCAGCGAAAAGCCGCCGAGTATGACCACCGCGGCAACGAAAACCTCAGCACCGGATCGGTCCTCGCGCGGCACCGGTATCGCGTTGTGGTACTGGAGCGTCGAGATGATCGACGTGATGCCGAAGATCGAGAAGAAAATAGAAAAGAGCCCGAATTCTTCGGGCGCGTACAGCCGCGAGATCAGCGGTGAGCTGGCGGCAAGAACGACATGGCCAATAATCGACCCGCCAGACAGCGTGATGATTCCTTTGAGGCTACCGTCAGGGAACAGTCGCTCTCCGAATCGAGCGAGGAAATTAGCCGCCACCGACGCTACCTGGTGCAGAAGGTCGGCCGGCGCCTTGCTCGAGGATCTTCATCAGCTGCCGGTAGCGACTCTCTGCGTAGTGATCATCGAGAAATGCGCTGATCGTATCTTGCATTGACTCGAACTGGCGGACGGCCTGCGCGTGGGCGGCGCGATAGTCATCAACGCTCATACATTTATATAGGACGCCCGGCGGAGCATCGATCAGATGAGGAAGATTGCTGAATAAGAGCGGCAATCCCCAGCTTAGCAACTCAAAGCCGCGGTTACTCATCGAGATCGCCAGATTCGGCTCGAACTCGAGGTCGTACGGCAAAATGCTGGCCGAGCAGCGATTGACGACGTCCGCCAACTCGGCGAGCGGCCGAGGCGGTTGATAAGTGGCGTTGGCATGTTCGAGCATCGTCGCGATACGCGCGTCGTCGGAAACCTGTCCGACAAAGTTGATTCTCACGCCGCTATCGAGCAACGCCGTGACGTCGCAAAAGTTGATGCGCTCGTTGATGTAGCCCCAATAAAGCAACTCATCGCGTGCTGGATTGGTCGGTGGCCGACGATACTCGCGCCGTGCCCACGGCAAAAACAGTGCGCTGTCGGGCGTCGCCTTGCGCGCTTCGGCCAGTAATTGGTGCGAGACACATAAGGTGTAGTCCGAGCTCGCGCTCGTGGCGGTCTGTAAGCGCTCGGCCGTCGGCCGATGCAGCGCGTTGGCGCTACCGACGAAATCATCGTTTATCAGATGTATGAGCGGCGTGTTTGGAAACAGTGCCCGTAGAAACGGATAGTCGTAGTTAAAGTTGACGACCGCGTCGACATTTAGCTTAGCGATGCGCGCACGAAGCTGAGTGCGGACATGCCAATCGTCGATCCACCGCAGCGGCGTTAGAAACTTCAATTGATGATGCACGTAGCTGCGATAACGGCTCAGCGTCAAACTCGATTTGACACTCGTGTCCTGCAGCGACGCGCGCGCGACCGGCTTTTGGAAAAATACGACGTCATGGCCTTCGCTGACCAGGAGCTCGGCCAACTGGTGGCGAATTCGCGGCGGCTCGTTCCAGTTGGTCCTGGTTAAGAATATGAAGCGCATCTCAATCGAATCCTGGGGCCGACCGACAAGCCGCCCGCCGAGGTGCGGTTATGCGGTTCGCGTGGTCCGAAGGTAGGCTATGAACAGCGCTAGGAATGCGCCTAACAGTCCGCCGACGAATCCGCCCATCAAGAAGTACACGATCCTGTCCGGCGCAACGAACTCTTCCTCGGGCGGCGCGACCGGCGGGTCAATGGTCCGGAACGCGAACTCCTTGCGTATTCCGGCGAACATCAGCGCTTCGATTTTGCTTTCCATGAGTCCGGCGATAACCCGCTGCAGCTCGGCATTTGACGCGCGCTCGAGCTCGCTACGCAGGTATTCCAAACTGCGATTGGTCTCGGCCACGGATTGTTCGCGCAGATCGTCGTTTAGCAGAGTGATCAGACCGGCAGCCCATTGCGCCGCGATCTCCGGATCGGTCCAGTCGATGGAGATAACCATCAGCCCGGTCTTTGGATCTTCGAACACGGACAACACGTCCTTATGAAAGCTCTCCACCGTCTGCCACATGGTGGGCTCTTTGCGCCACTCATTCGCGTCGCTGTCCCATTTCTTGGCATTCAGCGTGCGAAAGATATCGGCTTTCTCGATAAACCGACGGGCGAAAACCTTGGACTTCAGATACGCCACGGCCGTTTCTTTCTGACCACCGCTGGCACCGATATTGAACCCAGCGAGAGACGCGAAGCCACCAAGGTCACCAAGCCCCCCGCCACCGGGTACTTGCTGGGTGGGGTCACCGTGGTACTCGAGGACGGTTCGTGCCCGATAGGTTGGATCAATAAGATACGAAACGCCTAGCGCAGCGGCGGCCAGCAAGATTCCACCGATGACGGCCGGTTTCCAGGCCAGCGCGATTAGGCCTCGCACTTCGGCGAAGCCGAGTGGCGCGGCGGCCTCTGAGCTAGCTGCGGTTTCCGGCATCGGCGTGTCGAGCGGCGGGTTCGCCTTGTGCTTCAAAGAATGATCGGACGTGCATGGCAACCTCGTGGGCATCGGACTCTTGCATGTGTTCGCCGATCGGTAAGCTCAGCACCTGGCCCGCCAACGCGGTGGCCATTTTGTACGCACCTGCCTCATTGAGGTAGCCGTAGGCCATGAGGTCTGGAAGCGCGACCGGGTAGTGAATACCTGTCTGAATGTCCGCGCCGGACAGGAATTCACGCAGCTCGTCGCGACGCGTCGTACGAACGACGTAGAGATGGAACACGTGGCGCACATCCTGCCACGTCGGTAGGCCGAGTTCAGTGATGCCATCGAGCACCTGGTTGTAGGTCTCGGCAATACGAATTCGTTGGTCCAACCAGCTATCGAGGTGGTGCAGCTTGACCCTGAGGATTGCCGCCTGCAGCCCGTCGAGGCGGCTATTGCGCCCCTCGAACTCGTGGTCGTATTTTGATACACGCCCGTGGTTTGCGATCATTTTGCACCGCCGAGCCAGCGCGTCGTCGTTGGTTACGATAGCGCCCGCATCACCGTAAGCCCCGAGATTTTTGCCTGGGTAGAAGCTGAACGTACCGATATCGCCGAGCGTACCGACACGGCGGCCATTGATTTCGGCACCGTGTGCCTGTGCGCAATCCTCGATTACCTTCAAGTCGTGCTCGCGGGCAATATCCAGCAGTGCGTTCATTGGCGCCGGCTGACCGTAAAGATGCACGACCATCATCGCACGGGTCGCGTCAGTAATTTTTCGCTCTACGGCTGCCGGATCGAGCAACCCGTTACTATCGACGTCAGCAAAAGCGACGCGATGGCCCGCTCGCGTGACAGCTTCGCTCGACGAAATAAAGGTGTGAGCGGGGACGATGATGTCGCTACCTTGGGGAAGGTCTAGTGCTTCGAACGCGATTTCCAATGCGTCCGTGCCGTTGGCTACGCCGACGCAATGCTCGGCCTGCTGATACTTGGCGAATTCAGTTTCGAACGCGCGCAATTCATCACCGCCGATAAAACCGCTCGACTCGATCACTTTTGCGATCGCGGCATCGACCTCTGGTTTGATGCGATGGTACTGCGCCCGCAGATCAAGAAAGCGGATCATTCAAAGCTCCGTATTATTCGCGCCGGGTTGCCTGCGTAGATGCCGGCAACGGTAACATCCTTGACGACGACAGAACCGGCGCCGATTACGACGTTGTCGCAAATGCGAACAGGCAAAATTGTGGCGTTGCTGCCAATAGACACGTTGTTGCCGATCTGCGTGGTCTTCCATAGCTCTTTGTTGCCGCGTGCCGGCCCACCGGATGCAAACGTGTCGTTAATGAACATGACGCCGTGCGCTACGACGCAATCATCGCCGATGGTGACCAGTTCGCACACAAAACTGTGCGATTGGATGCGACAGCGTGCACCGATGCTGACGTCTTTCTGAATCTCAACGAACGGACCAATGAAGCAGTCGTCGCCGATCTTGCAGCCGTACAGGTTAGCCGGTTGCACCACCTTGACGTTCGCGCCGAACTCCACGTCGACAACGCCAATGTCGAGAAACCGTGGCTGCCCACTGGAGTCGCTCATCGCGCCGCGGTCGACAGTATTCCCAGTCGGCACTCGGCGGGAGAAAACCGCAGTTTCACCTCGTTTCCGGTTTCGATTGATTCGTAGATAGCGGAAATGAGCTCGAGCGACTTTCTACCCTCGAGTCCGTCAACGAGCTGCTGCTTGTCGTGCTGAATACACTCGACAACGTGTTGGTAATACTCACGATGGCCAAAGCCGTAAACATTTGGCGGATTGGTTGAGAACTTCTCGAGTACGTTGTCATCGTCCGATGTGGGTTCTTCAAAGCGCCAATGGCGAATCTCGTTGACCGCAAATCCGGCGATCTCGACCGTGCCGTGCTCGCCGAGCAGTGACAACGAACCCTCGAGATCGGTGGGTCGAGTTGCCGTGGTCGCCTCGATGATACCCAACGCACCATTGGTGAATTTCAGCACCACGACGGCGGTATCTTCGGCTTCGATATCAGCCAGCGCGGTTCGGCTCACGGCGTAGACACTGTCAACCTGGCCCATCATCCACTCGAGCAAATCGATGTGGTGGCTCGCCTGATTCGCAAGCACGCCACCGTCGAGCGCCCAAGTGCCGCGCCATTCGTCCTGGTCGTAGTAGGCCTGCCGTCGGCACCAGCGCACCCGCACGGTTCCCATAACGAGGCGGCCGAAGCGGCCTGCTTCGAGCGCCTCGCGCAATTTAACGACCGGCAGATTGAAGCGGTTCTGTTTGACGACGAACAGCCGCACGTCGTGTTTGTCACATGCCGCGATCATGCGATCCGCATCGGCGAGCGTGAGCGCCATCGGCTTTTCGACCAGCAGATGCTTGCCGAAAGGTGCCAGCGTGAGAACGTTTTCGGCGTGATAACCGCTTTCGGTCAGCACGGCGAGCGCGTCGACGTCGGGCAACGCGGCCATCTCGCGCATGTCGGAGTAGTACGGGATACCAAACTCTTCGCCGTATTTACGCGCTTTCGCCTCATCGACGTCGCAAACGGCCACGAGTTCGGCACCGGCAATTTCGCCTTTGCCCAGCAAATCCGCGTGACGGCGTGCAATGCGTCCGCAACCGACAAGACCGAACCTAATCAAATCGACTCTCCGAATCAGGATCTATGGCCGTGGAAAAGCGGCAACAGCCGTTCGGCCCACCAAACCACGGCGTTGCGGCCGCTCGATAGCAACGATCGCTGATAAAAGACTTTAGAAACAGGAAGTTAGCGCTCAAGAAAGCACAACGGTGGCTGACACTATCGGATATCCGCCGGCGAATCCACGCCGCTTGGCACAATTCTGGCGCTGCGGAAGGTCTTGCCGTGACTCGGTTCTACCGCGCCGACAAAACATCCTCATTGCCGCGCGGGAGATTATCGTAATTCATTAACAAATAGAAAAGGGTAGATCGCAAACGGACGCAACGCTCAATTCACGAGCGGCGCGAATCGCGTCGCCATGCTCGCGCCCTTGCCGGCGGATTTACTTATCGTTGGTTCTGAAATCGACGTAGACGAACTGGTAGTTGCGAGGGGCCAGCCGCCCACCGACGGCAGCCACAATGTCCTGAATTGGCTGGTAACGCACGCTGTCCACCGTTTGCAGTACCCATAAGCCGCTGGGTTTTGGTTCTGGCGCAATCAGCCCGCAAGCGTACCGCCTCGATGCTATGTACGGCGGCTCCAAGGAGACCTCGGGCCACGACGCGTCAAAGTCAGGGTACTCCACCGCTGGCGTTGCGAATTCGAGCGGCGGCAACTCAAACTGAGGAATCGATTCTGGCTCGTCGAAAGGCAGTTCATGCAGCATGCAGGCGCTGCCGAAGAAGACTGAGAGCAAGGCGACCGTGCTCGCTTGGCGAACGCTTGATACCCGTCGACGACTGTATTGAGCTCGGAGATTAGTGATCACGCGATTACAGCATTGACTCGCTCTAGTCATCGCGAGCTACCAGTCGCGTCATCCATTTGTTGTCGCGTCGTTCAATTGCAATCGTAAGCTTGTGCCTGCACGGTCGCTGGCGAGGTTCAAATCGGCTGCGCTTGAGTGCTAAGTTTGCACCGCCCTCAAATAGGCTCGACGACGAAAACAAAACTTGCGGTGCGCTGGCCTCTCCGTTCTCGTCGATCCGAAAATCCAGCGTCACGATCCCGTTGACGTCGCGGGCACCCATGACACTTGGATAGCGCGCCTTGCCCAATACGGTGGGCGTTTCCGCGACGTTGCAGCGCTCCAAGACTTCGTGTGCGTTCGCAACGGCTGCGATCATGAGGGTCGCCGCTCCGCTTACTGATACCGCAGCGCTGATGAATCTTCGTGCTAAGGCTTGCGGTTGGAGGCGTGTCATTGGTTGCTCCATTCCGCCAGCGCAATCTCGTAGACCCCGGCCTGCCGAGTTCCATCCATGACTTGCACCAGCGCATTCGTCGTCGAGTGATCGTGGGCGCGAATAACGACCGTCGCGTCCGACTTCTCGGCTTGCAGGCGGACGATGTTGGCCCGCACGGCACGCGGGTCAATGTCGCGACCCTCGACCCAGATGCGATCGTCTTCGGTGATCGAAACTAGGATGACGTCCGAATGCTCCGGCGTTCGAGTAGGCGCGTCCGACCTGCTGACATCGATCCCGCGCTCTCGCACGAACGTCGATGTGACGAGAAAGAAAATCAACATGATGAAGACGACGTCGAGCATCGGCGTTAGGTCGACGTCGGCTTCCGATGCCTCGATAACGGTGGCGTCGTTGTTGATGTTTTGCATTGCAACTCCCTGCCCGCGACAACTCGGCTTCGGCAGCCGCGCCTTGCTATTCCGTTGAGAGGCAATCTAGTATACCTCGCAGTTCTAGGCAATAGTTTCATGGCGCAACCGTTGCCGCCGGTCGCCAGCCGTCCGCGCGTGCCGTCGATCGATGCGCCACCTATGGGCCGCTGGTTAACAAGAACGCGTTACAGCGCGGACTCTTTGCAAGGTATATTGGCGGTGGTGCCTAACGCTGCCGCAAAGCGCTAACTAGAACTGCAGCGCCGCTCACCACCGACGATGACAGCTGACTACCTGACCACGGCCCGAGACGACGAGCGAATCGCGATTGGACTTCGCGGCGATTGGCTGTTTGAAAATGTCCCGACGCTCGAAGCGTCGCTGGACGAGATCGATACGTCGGGTTCAGAACCAGTGGTGTTCCACTGTGGCGGCCTGCAGAACATCGACATCGCCGGCGCCTATGTGCTGTTTCGAAAATCCCAAGAGATTCGCGGCCAAGGGCGCGAAACCGACTTTGAGGGTTTCAAAGCGGCGCACTTTAAGTTTCTCAATAGCATTACGGATCTTGAAGAACGTGCGCCGGAGGCACCGGCGCAAAGAAAGGCCGCGTCGCGTGCGCGATCTGTCGTCAGTGCAGTCGGCGCGACCGCGGTACAGGGCGTTCAAGACGTCGGCCGGATCGCGTTTGCCATTCTAGACGGTATCTCCAAACCTTCGCGCATCGTTTGGCGCGAAACCGTCAGTCAGTTCGAACAAGTCGCCGTGCGCGCGACGCCCATCATTGTGATGGTGTGCTTTCTGATGGGACTGGTACTCGCGTATCAAGGCGCGACCCAGCTGCAAAAATTCGGCGCATCGATTTTTGTTGTTGATCTCGTCACGATATCGATCATTCGCGAGATGGGCGTGCTGCTGGCGGCGATTATTGTTGCCGGACGCTCCGGCAGTGCATTCGCCGCATCGATCGGCGTCATGAATCTCAACGAGGAGACGGATGCGCTGCGTGTGATGGGTCTGAACCCGGATCATGTTCTGGTCGTGCCGCGGGTCGTCGCGCTAACCATTGCGCTGCCACTGTTGACGGTACTCGCCAATCTGGCGGGTTTGGCCGGCGGGGCGATTCTGTGCCAGTTAGTACTCGATATCAGTCCGACACAGTTCATCCAGCGAACGGCCGACGCGATCGACATGGCCGACATACTGGTCGGTTTGTCCAAAGCGCCGGTGTTTGCGCTCCTGATCGCAGCGGTATCGACGCTGCGTGGTCTTCAGGTTCGATCGTCGGCCGCCGAGCTTGGCCGGCTGACCACGATCGCCGTGGTGCAGTCGATCACGCTCATTATCGTGGCGGACGGCATTTTCACCGTGATCTTTGTTCGCTATGGCGTCTGACACGGCAACCGAAGCGCCGATCATCGCCGTCCAGGGGCTGATCAACCAGTTCGGCAGCAATCGCATTCACGATTTGCTGGATCTTGACGTACGGCACGGCGAAGTCATCGGCCTCATCGGCGGCTCGGGTACGGGCAAATCGGTGTTGCTGCGAACGATCCTTGGCCTGCACAAGCCGAATGCTGGGAAGGTGACCGTGCTTGGCCAAGAGATTCGCTATCGACGGCCGGGGCCAGAGAGAAACTGGGGCGTGCTGTTTCAATCGGGCGCCCTACTGTCCGGGCTGACGGTTCAGCAGAACGTCGAACTGCCGATCGCGCTGCACTCGAAGATGAGCCCTGAGTCGCGAGCCGAGCTGGCGCGACTGAAAATCAGAATGACCGGATTGCCGGCCGATGCAGCCGACAAGCTCCCCAACGAACTCTCGGGCGGCATGGTGAAGCGCGCCGCGCTCGCGCGCGCGTTGGCACTTGAGCCACGAATCTTGTTCCTTGACGAGCCGACGTCGGGGCTCGACCCCGTCGCCGCAACCGAGTTCGATCGACTCATTGACTACCTAAAGCACAGCCTCGATCTAACGGTGGTTATGATCACGCACGATCTCGACAGTGTTTTCAGCATTTGCGATCGCATTGCCGTGCTCGTCGACAAGAAGACGGTCACCGGGCGACCCACCGATGTCGCCAAGATTGACCATCCTTGGATTCAGCGTTACTTCGGCGACCCGCGTGCGCAACGCGCGATTCTGGCGAGCAGCATGAATGAATGATGACAACAAATACCTAGTCGTTGGCGGATTCGCGATCGCCGTCATCGTTGGCGCGATTGCGATGGTGCTGATTCTCGCGGACGACTCATCCGCGGAGCGCCTGGACCGCTACATGATTCCGTTCGAGCAAAACGTTAACGGGCTGTCAATCGGCGCGCCCGTTACCTATTTGGGCGTCCGGGTCGGCTCGGTGATCAGCATTAAGCTTGCCAACGATTCGAATCGTGAAGTTGACGTGCTGGTAGAAGTCTATGAGTCAACACCAATCAGCAACGCAACGTATGCAACGCTAACGCCGCAGGGCGTTACCGGTGTGACCATCATCGGCCTCAGTGCCGACGTCGAGTTGGAAGCGACACCGCTTGATCCTGCTAACACGATCGATGGCTTGCTCGTCATACCGTCGCGCCGTGGCGGCATCGCGGCACTGCTCAGCAGTGGCGGCGAGATTTCGACGCAGCTGTCGCTGGTATTGCACCGGATGAACGAGCTGCTGTCCGACGACAACATCGAGTCGGTTTCCGGCACACTTACAAGTCTCGCTCTACTGACAGACGAGCTTGCCGCACGACGGCAAGCGCTCGCCGGCATTCCCAACGAGTTGAAAAGCACGTTGGCTGAGTTTAGAGGCGCCGTCGCCAACTTGAATGGCGTGCTGAGTGACGCGAGCCCCAAGGTTCCAGCCATTCTGAGTTCGCTGCAGGACGTCTCAGAGAATCTTGCTGAAGTCAGCGACCGCTTGAACACGCTAACGGCAGACAGCGAGGGTGAACTCGCTACATTTCTCGAAGGCGGACTGGGGCAAACACCCTCCTTGATGTCGGAAACACGGATCGTGCTGCGTGATTTGCAAAAACTGTTGAGAGAACTGCGCGATGACCCGTCGCTGGTGATCTATAAGCCAAATACCAATGATGTGGAGGCGCCGGAGTGATGCGTTCTCGTTGTTCGCCGTCTGCGGCGCTGCTCGCCGTCGTTAGCGTTTTATTTGTTGCCGGGTGCAGCGGACTGCTGCAATCGGATGTTCCGCCGGCCAAGACGTTTTGGCTGGAGCCGGTCACAACCGGAACGGCTTCGGGTGAAAGCGCAGTATCAGTGGGCGTTGCTGTTAAAGCGGTACCTGGGCTAGACACGGATCATTGGCTTGCGCTCGAGCCTGATCGCGAGCTTCGCCGCTACGCCGCGGGGCGATGGCCGGACAATGCGCCCGACTACTTTGAATCCGTTATTCGTCGGTCGTTCTCTGCAACCGGTCATTGGCAGCGCGTGATTGCCAGCCAGGATGCTTATCAAGCCGACGTGACACTGCGGCTCGAACTGCAGGAAAGTTTTGTCGTGCGCCAGACCAATCAAATCCGGATCAAGTTTGCGGGAACAATCGAGTGCAAGGATCAAACAACAGCGCTATCAGAGTCCCACAGCGAACCGCTGCAAGGTGACCGACTGCAAGACATTGCAGCCGCCTATCAGGTATCTATCGATCGCGTGACGTCAGCCCTAATAGGTCAGGTTTTTGGCATGAATTGCGTTAGCTGAGCTTGATAATGCTGAGACGCGAGGTGGTCTGGGAGCATTGCCTGCGTCCATGCAGCGTCATGAGCAATCCGGAGGCGGCCAGTGATCGTTCGAAAATTCCGACCCAAACTTTTTCACGATCTGAAGGGCGTCGTTCAGTTCTTTCCAAAGAAGCTCTTTCTCTGAAGGGGACTCCCAATTGCAGGCTCGCCCTGGGCCGTACCAATAACTCGATGCCCCTTCTGCGTCCAATTTCGAGAATCCTACTGGCTGAATCGAAAACATGCCCTCTGCTTTTCGTTGCTCTTGTACGGGAAGACAACTGGCAGATGCGTGCGGTAGTGCGGTGCGGTGCAACTTTATTTGTATGCAATGATCGCGATCGCCGTACAACGTTTCGCGCCACCAGCATCCGAACTTGCGCTCGGCAAAAAGTCTCTGAAATCCGAGATGGTCTCTGACTGTTTCTGAAGCAGCAACGAAGAGTCTGATGATTGGTGGATTAGGTTTTTCGTAGCGAAAATTCGTGTCCGGGCCTAGTGACCCGATGACATCAAAAGACAACCACAAATGATCCATGTCGCGGTCCCCCACGATAAAGCTGGAACGACCATTGATTGTGACCTCCATCGCAATATCGCATGGGTCGTTCGAAAGCGATCCCGGTCGGTCAGAAACCGCCGCTGGCGATAAGAGCATAGCGCGCCTCGCCATTTCCACACCGCGTCGTCCTGCAAGCCTTCGTACAGTTGCGAGCGCTCGTTGAAAGTGTCCGAAACGGACCTTGCGCGACTGGGCCGGTGCTACTTGTGAAACTTGAACAGGAGAGCCTGCGTCTCTTCCCAAGGAATATCGAAACGTCAGTAGGTCGCCTGCTACAAGTTCGAGCTTCGGCCACGTGAGAATTGCATCCCATCCGCTCTCTCGCCGCGAGATTCCTCGCACTTCGGCACGACCATAGTTGTCTTCGCACGGAATTGGCCCGCCCGGCTTATTGAACGATGCGCATACACGTAAATCGAAGAGGTCCGGCGCACCGCACACCGCTGTCGGCGAACCGTTCACCTCAAGCTGGATAGTGGAAAACAGATGTTTGGATCCAATGACCTCATACCGCTTGACGATGTCGAAGTCATCGAAATTCCAGTCGGGCAAATCGGATCGCTCTACGAAGTCTTCGTCGATCTCGACGGAGAGTGTGAACGTGTCGAAATGGTAACGCCGGTCGTTATCTAGAAAAACGCCTTCGTATTTTCCGCTCCTATAGCCGAATTCGTTTACGTAGAAGTGATTACCTAAGCAACGCATCGCGTACGAGAAAACTCGCTTCCCATCAAGCTTTTTGAAGTGCCGACGGATTGCAACTACTGGCTCAGCAAGCTCGCTTTTAGTTTCTGCGATCAAGTGCTCCCCATTGGTATCGAGCCCGATATAGCAATACTCACCAGTGAAAAACTCGAACTTCTTGAACGGAGCTAAATTGTCGCCGCCCTTTTCAGACAACAAAATGCGGCAGTTCTGGAAACTGACATCCGCGTGAATGCCCGGTTGTTTGGTATTGTCGGTCACTTCGTCCAAGTCGTAGACTGCACCGCACTATTGGATTGTCATTTTACTAGCCAATTTCGGCCAAGATGAGCAATAACGGTACAAGATGCGGATCACTAGCTCTCTGAACGACGTATTTGACTTGCGACGAGATTCGGGTAAGCGCCAATAGCAGGCCATGGACCGTTGAAATCGAATGTCGGCGAAACAGCTAATATATGATCCATCAGTTGAAGTAGCGTGACTTATTCCCAAGGATCAGGTCACTGTTGCCTTGAATCGCCTCGGCCAAGAATTCTCGACAAACCCGCACGCGCGCCGTTGAGCGAAGATCCACATGGCTGAGAATCCACAACCCCCATGTTGATGGGGTGAGCGGTAGGTCGACCCGGCGTATTGCCGGTTCGGAATCACCCTCAAAACAGGGAATGCGTGCGAGGCCGAGACCTGCAACGACGGCAGCTCGCATCGTCGTCATGTTGTCGGTCCTCAAAACGACTTTGGCGTTGGGATAGTGATCGCAAACCCATTCCGGCGTCTCCCGTTCGCTGCGGTACAGAACGACATCCGGGCACTCCGGCATTGATGCAAGGTACTTTGGCGATCCATAGATACCGTGGCGCAACGGCAACAGCTTGCGACCAACCAAATACTCCGCCGGTTTTTCGGTCATGCGAACGGCGATGTCCGCTTCACGAGCGGTCAAATCGACGAGTCCCGTCGTCGTTAAAAGCTCAGCATCGATCTGCGGGTACTCGCGGCAGAATTTCGCTAGCGAAGGCGCAATGATTCGGCTCGCGAAATCATAGGGCACGGTCACGATCAACGAGCCTTTGAGTTCGGCGTCCTGGCCGAAGGTCTCTCGATCTATAGCGAGAGCAGAAGCCTCCATCTCTACCGCTTTGTCGTACATGTTCTCGGCGGCTTGGGTCATTGCATGTCCGCTCCGCGTGCGATCGAACAATCGCGTGCCTAGTCGGGATTCGAAAGCCGCGATACGCCGCGCAACGGTGGTGTGGTTAACACCAAGCACTTTGCCTGCCTGAGTGACCGAGCCTTCGCGGCAAAGCGCCAGAAAATAACGGATGTCATCCCAATTCATTGGCTCGTCCCACATTGTGCGTTTTTGCACTTACTAAGTGCAATATAGGCTATTTACGCGCTTATTTGCACTGCCTAGACTGGCCCCAACTTCAACGAACAGCAGCTATCGCAGCTGCCTAAGGAACCTGAAATGACCAACGCACATGACAACAAAACCTACCTCGTGACCGGCGGTACGACCGGTATTGGCGCCGCCACCGTCGCGCATCTAGCCAACGCTGGCGCAAACGTAATCGCGACCGGCCGTTCGCCGGAAACGCTGGAAGCCGCAAAAAAATCGGCTCCCGCCAACGTCGAGTTCTTGATCTCTGATGCCGGCGATACCGACGCGATCGGCAAGTTAGCCGAGCATCTTCAAGCAACGTACGGAAAAATTGATGGCGCTTTCCTCAATGCGGGAATCGCACCGTTCGCGCCACTCGAAGGGTGGACGGAGGATCAATTCGACAAGCTGTTTGCTATCAACGTTAAGGGTCCGTTCTTCCTCGCGCAGAGGCTCATTCCGCTGCTGAACGAGGGTGGTTCGCTGGTGTTCAACACGTCGATGGTTCATGAATCGGGCATGGGCGCTGCTGCCGCATATGGCGGCACCAAGGGCGCGCTTCGATCCATCGTTCGGTCGCTGTCGGTAGAGCTTGCGGAGCAAGGCATCCGTGTTAACGCCGTTGCACCTGGACCAATTCAGACGCCGATCTACGGCAAGACCGGCATGGACAAGGCAGAACTCGACGGTTTTGCTGCCCAGCTCGCGAGCCGCGTGCCGCTCAAGCGGTTTGGCTCTGGTGAAGACATCGCCCAAGCGACCGCATTCCTGCTAAGCGGTGGCGCCGGCTTCATCACCGGCGAAGAACTGGTGGTCGACGGTGGACTGTTAAACAACGTCGCGTAGAGAAGTAGACTCAGGCAAGACGTTCGGCCTGGCCCTCAACCCCTAAATCGGCTGAGAGCCAGGCCAGCGTACGTCGAACGAATGGGTCTACGGTTGGATGTAGTCACGCTCGCCGATAAAGATCGTGCTGTCTTTGTAGCCTTTGCGTTTGCTCGCGAAAGACGCGAAGGTGCGCGTGACTTGCTCGCCTGAGTCGAATGTCAATACGATGGTATAGCCGTCGATGAAGTACTTACCGCCAGACTGCGCACGGGCACTGCGCGTGCCGACACCGGCCGGTGCGTGTGCGATGGCACTGGCCGAACTCGACGACTGAAACGATCCGTCCGGATAAAAACGATAACCGCGCGCGGCCACTAGCGCTGTCGCCGCAATATCACCGCCGGTGCCAGTGTCGCCCACCTCCGACTTGAAGTAGCCGTCCAGGCGATAGTCCTTGGGTTTGGGCTTCAGCATGTTCCAGTCGCTGTACTTGGACGTCTTGCCGGTTGGCTTGGTCAACACAAGTTTCTTGCCGTTGATTTGCCAACGACCCCAGTCTTTTGGGTTGCTCTTTTTGGACGCTGCGAGCGCGGCGTTGGACGGTTCATTGT
The DNA here is from genome assembly GCA_038534295.1 of Pseudomonadota bacterium. Lineage (GTDB taxonomy): Bacteria > Pseudomonadota > Gammaproteobacteria > Steroidobacterales > Woeseiaceae > JBCAXA01. The sequence continues at coordinate 128,959 of JBCAXA010000003.1, read as the reverse complement.
TCAGGTTGCGACAATAGCTGCCGTCTTTGAGCAGTAAGTACAGGCTCGTCGTATACGACATCGATGTGCCCATGTACGTCGCATATCGAATTTGGGCGGCGCCTTTGACGACCGATGCGTTGTCGGGGCTGGTGTACGCTGGACCGGTGGTGCCGGTCGACGTCGCTGAATCCTGTGCCTGGACGGGCAACGCAGCCAGTAGTAAGAATAGCGTTGCGAATCTGAGCGAACGGCGGTTGAGATGTCTCATTGGCTAGGGCTACTTTGATTTAGCCTCCTCGTACTTGGCCTTGGCTTCGTTGAGTTCGATCAACTTTTGCTGCAGTTCAGGGTTCTCGAGCAACACGCGCTCCATTTCTTTCAGCTGATCGTCGCGACGCTTTTTCACCTGACGCTCGTATTCGCCTTGTAACGGCACCGGTATCGCCGATTCGACGGAGCCCAAGTTGATGTTTCGTTGGGTGAGCTCGAAGGCGATACGCGACTCGAAGCGAGATTCGCAGTAGCGCTCGGTCGTTCTCGTGAATGAATGCCTGCGCCGGCGCTCACAGACGATTTCGAAGTCCTCTTCGGTAGTCAGCTGGTTAAAGAGGTCAAAGAACGCGTCTTCGGCGCGAAACATCTGATTTCTAAATGACGTGACCGAGCCTTGCCCGGTGACCGTAATCTCATCGATCGATTCGTCGTCAGACTTAGGCTCTGCCTCAGATGTCGATTCGGCATCGGTTGTCGACTCGACGGTGTCGTCGGGCGGATCGGCAACTGCCATCACGCCAAAGGACAGCAAGAAATACAGCGCGACAACATGGAAAAGACGTCGCGGGATTCGAATGAGCTGTGTCAACACTGTTGAACCCATGAGTGCCTGAAATCGTATCCGTTCCGGTTGGCTCGAACACCGACGGCTACCACGTCCGTGGTTACCGTTTCGTTAACGGCAGTTCGGCCTTCGACTGTGGCCCGATAGTAATACGGACCCGTCGTTTGCGGTGTCATCGACCGCTCGGTTGAGATGGATTCTATCGACCAAAATGCAAGAAGCCCGCGCAATGCGCGGGCTTCTTTTCGATTGATCAACTCGTCGAGTGGCTAACGCGTAAGGCGCTTCTGGCGTACCAGTCCAATTGCCAGCAGACCCAAGGCTATCAACAACAGCGTGCCGGGCTCGGGCACAGGCGTTGGTCCTTGCCCTTCAATAATGAGTCTCGAGTTCAGCAAGAAAAAATCGTCACCGTGCACACCTTGCTGGCCGGCGAACGGGACGGGATTGAAGATGGCGTCGAGTCGCACGGAAAGCATGCCGGTGCCGTTCAACATGGCGAGCCCCGCCGCGGTGCCTGCGAATTGAAAGATCTGCGGTGAGGTCGCGATGCCGTCGATCTCAAAGGGGCTGCGCATCTCGAACGTAGGCAGTGTCGGAATGCTCTCGACACCTTCTTGGAAGAAACTTCCGAACTCGGGTTCGCCGCGATCATCGGTCGCCGGGTCGCTGCCGAACGGCACGAAGTCATCATAGAGTTCGAGCTCGATGATGTAGCTGGTAACAGTGAAGCCTGCGGGGGTGTTGTGCGTCCAAGAGACGCTGCTAGCCGCGCCGGTGCCCGCGTCGCAGGCAGGATCCGTTGCGACGGGACACATGTATTGGCCCGAGCCGAAACTGACCGTTTCGACTATCGGGGTGGCGTGAGCCGCACCTGCCGCAAGGAACAGACTGAAAAGACCGATCAGCTTCGCTCGGCTGTTCATTGTTTTCGCCCCATCTTCTTGTTGTTCGTAACAAAGCTGCAATACTTGTGCCACGGAGCGAAACAGCCGTAAACAGGTGGGTTGCGCGGCGGTTGGCGGCTTTCAGCGTCGTTGGGCGTCAAGAAAACCGACACTGCCGGCTGATCGTCGGTAGCAGCGCTTAGGCGGCCGACGCGATGGGCACACGACCTAGCGGTCGAAAAGCAACATCTCAGGTCGGCGAGATTCGACCAGGAACACGCGAGGAGTGTATAAGACTTGTAAAGCTTCGGGACCGGGAGGTAACCCATGAGCCTCGACATTCGAATCGAGCAACAACCGCCGCTGCACGCCCTCGAGATCAACAAGAATGCGCCGATGTGGAAGATTCCCAAATTGCTTGGCGACGCTTTCCCTCGAATCGATCGGCATATCACTGCAAAGGGCAGTAACCGTACGGGCGCTCCTTACGTTAGATACATGAACATCGACTGGCAGCACATGCGGCACTGCGGGCCGCTCAAGATGGTTTGGCAAATGCTGACGTCGAAGCAGCCGATGCGCATCGGCATGACGGTGGCGTCACCGGTCGAAGGCGATGGCGACATTGAAGCTGTCGCGATTGAATCGCTGAAGTGCGTTCGGACAATCCACCGTGGTCCTTACCAAAAGGTCGGGGATACGTACAAAGAGATTGTCGACTGGGCGGAGGCCCATGACGTGCAGCTCGCGAACCACACGATGGAGAATTACATCAACGACCCGACAACCGTCGCCAAGGAAGACATCGAGACACTAATTCTCATACCAGTGACCTGCCGGTGAATTTCGAACCGAAGTAATCTTGAGGGTGTTGTCTTCCCTGTAGTGAATAACGATAAAGATGACTCTGCACAGTGACCAGTAGATCGTTCCGACATCACGCTTAATTGCTTGCAGTGGGTCCTAATCAATTTGCGAACTGTGCCTCGCGCATTGGTATGGGGTATTTGGCTAGATAATGGTAAGCGGTGCGTTAACGACATCATTTTCCGCTGATTCATGATCGATCAGGCTCCTACTTTGTCTAACGGAGCCGATGATGAGCAAGAAACTGATAACTGGGCGCCAGCAGTACTGGCTCTGACCTTACCCCTCCCAGCCTAAATACTCCGAGTGAGAGTGGACTTGACCCCGACCAACTGAGACCTCCACGCTGTTCCGAGAGTATCGGAGATCGTCAGATGAGCAATCCCCGATACACGCCCGAATTCAAAGACCAGGCGGTTCATCCTCAGCTGACTTACGCAATATTCACGAAAAGGGATGCAAGAGAAACCGTGTGACCGGTTAACACCCTTAAAAGATGGTGGCCAGGGGCGGAATCGAACCACCGACACGCGGATTTTCAGTCCGCTGCTCTACCAACTGAGCTACCTGGCCCCGGAAACCGGCGACTGGCTCTTCTACTTATATATAGTAGCCAGCCCTCTCGTGGCCCAGCCCAGGGAAGGCCGCCACGTGGGCGCGCCATTTAATCAAAACCGGTAATAAAAGCCAATGCCGGCCTCGATATTGGTTTCCGAGCCTCCCATCGTCACCAGCGGGCTGTCGGCCACGTCGCCGAGCAGGCGCTCGTAGTCCAGTTCGCCGTACAGAAACCACCGATCAGTCAACTGAAAGTCCGCATTCATGCCAAGTCCGTAGGACTTTAACCCGCCGCCCGGGCTGTATTCGGGGTAGCCGAAGGTGCTGTTGGCAGCCTGCTCCGCCGTGATTCCGAAGTCGGTCTGTTGATTGGTCTCGTCCGAGCCGCTGAGATCGGCGCTTATGTTCACGAACAGCCGATCGTTGGCCAATCTGGCCGTGTAGCCACCGCCCACGAACCAGACCACGCCTTTATCGCCGGTCGCCAGTGCCACGGACCCACCGAATTGCCAGGGCCCAGCAAAATAGCGGCCGATGATCTCGAGCTCGGTTTCCTCGTCCTGATTACCAAGGCCCTCGAGTCGGCTGTCGTCCTCGACTTCGCGGGTGTCCTCGGCCTCGAGATTGAGCTGGATACCGAAGCTCGGCGTTACGAGGCGGCTGTAGCCGAGGCCCTCGCCGGTGAAAAAGACGTTGCCAAAATCACCGCGGTAGGCGGCAACGAGGAAGATGTCCGCTTCAGTCTCCGATTTGTCGGAGCCCTGAAAGGTCGGCTCCTGCTCGACGCCGAGCCCCAGCCGAATGTCCCAGCGCCGGGTATCGCCCGAAAACGCGCTGTTTCGATAATTGAAATCGATGTCCAGCGCATCCGGCCACGCCGGTTCTGCCGCACTCAGTCGCACACTCGCCAATAACGCGCCGGCAATTGCCGCGTATTTCACACGTGCCATGTCAAAATCCTGGGGAATCAAAAACCACGGACGAAGCTAGCGTCGGGCGGTCGGTGAGCGCGCGACGTTTTCACGGGCAACACCAGAAACTGCATGAACGCGACCGAATCCTTCTTGAATCGGCTGCTCACGGCCGTACTGCCCACGGGACGTGCGCCGCGACTTCGGCTTTATGTCTTGCTCGGGCTGCTCGTCGCGTTCAGCCAGCTGGTCGACCCGTTGGCGGATGCAACCCTTAAGCAGACGGTCGTGTTCTGGTCTGTGCGGCTCGGCGCAGCGCTCGTCTCGCTGCTGGCCGCCGAATGGCTGGTTCGTAAGTCGTTACAAGAGCGTTTCGAAAAGCTGGCGTGGCTGAAGCCGGCCGTACTGACGATGCTGGTGGCGGTCTTGCCGATGACCGTCGCCGAAATGCTGCTGGAGCAATACATTCCGCAGCAGGCCGATTTCGACGACTCGGAGTTGCTGGCGAAATCCGTGATTGGCGCTTTTTTGAGCGAGTACCTCACTATTGCGACGGTGCTGGTACCGATCAATCTGTTGCTGTGGGTGCTGATTGACTCCCGCGCGTTGGCGATCAAACCGGAGCCGGTGGCGTCGCCCTACAAAGAGCCCGCGTTTTTGAAAAAAGCGGACGGCGCGAAAGCGGGAGATGTCCTGGCGCTGGAGGCGGAAGAGCATTACGTCCGTGTGCATACGAGCGCGAAGGCCTACATGATTCACCATCGCTTGCGCGATGCGATTGCGGATATGCCGACGTCGCTCGGCACGCAAGTGCATCGCTCGTGGTGGGTATCGAAGGAGGCCGTCATGAAAGTGACGCGCAGCGGACGGCGACGAATTTTGGTGTTGTCGAACGGGTTAGAAGTGCCGGTAAGCGATGGGTTTCTAGAGCAGGCCAAGGCGGAAGGGTTGTTGTAGGCGTTGGAATTTAAATCGCGGGCGGAAGCCCGCTCCTACATCTCCAGAACGATAAGCGACACACTGATTTGTTGGATCGCGGGCGGAAGCCCGCTCCTACATCTTCGTTTGGCGCAGCAGTTATCGGAAATGTAGGAGCGCCTTTCCAGGCGCGATTGAGCGAGCGAGTAACGAAGCCGCCAACTGCATACGAAACACTGATGCGTCGAATCGCGGGCGGAAGCCCGCTCCTACATCTCCAGAACGGCGAGCGACGCACTGATGGGTTGGATCGCGGGCGGAAGCCCGCTCCTACATCTTCGTTTGGCGCAGCGGTTATCGGAAATGTAGGAGCGCCTTTTTAGGCGCGATTGAGCGAGCGGGTGATGAAGCCGCCAACTGCAAACGAAACACTGATGCGTCAAATCGCGGGCAGAAGCCCGCTCCTACATCTTCGTTTGGCGCGGCAGTTATCGGAAATGTAGGAGCGCCTTTCTAGGCGCGATTGAGCGAGCGAGTAACGAAGCCGCCAACTGCATACGAAACACTGATGTGTTGGATCGCGGGCGGAAGCCCGCTCCTACATCTTCGTTTGCGCAGCAGTTATCGGAAATGTAGGAGCGCCTTTCTAGGCGCGATTGAGCGAGCGAGTAGCGAAGCCGCCAACTGCAAACGAAACACTGATGCGTCAAATCGCGGGCAGAAGCCCGCTCCTACATCTCCAGAACGGCAAGCGGCAAACTGATATGTTGAATCGCGGGCGGAAGCCCGCTCCTACATCAATAGAAGCAATGAACAGTAGGCTGGTGCGCTGCGACGAAGTGGCGCATTGACGCAACGATATGTTGCATTGATCGATACGTCGAAACGACGCACAGAAAAACACCGCACAAGCCTCGACAAATGCAACGCATAAATGACTGTTCCGTAACAACATCATGCCTTTTTGATTTTGACAATAACGAACCCGTTTCGTAGGGTGACGGCAAGCAAAACGAAGTACCTGATATGCACCCCCACCCGGAGGCGAACGGGGCTCGCGGCAAGGGCGGCGAGTTGGCCGATCGCTACACGTCTGTTCGCAGATTCACGGAAGATCTCGCAGCACCGCTGCAGCCGGAAGATTGCGTCGTGCAGAGCATGCCCGACGTCAGTCCGACCAAATGGCATCTTGCGCACGTCTCGTGGTTTTTCGAGCGCTTTGTTCTTAGCAAGCACCTGCCCGGCTACCAGCCGTACAACGAAGCCTACGATCACTTGTTTAATAGCTACTACCACACGGCCGGCACCATGCACGCGCGGCCCCGTCGTGGTCTGCTGTCGCGACCGCTGCTCGCCGACATCATCGACTATCGCCACGCCGTCGACGATGGCATCGGCCGCCTACTTGCAACAAACGACTCTGAGGAAATTGCTTTTCTAGTTGAGCTAGGCCTTCATCACGAACAGCAGCACCAGGAGCTGCTGCTCACCGACATCAAACACGTGCTCGCGCAAAACCCGATGGACTCGCCCTATTGCGCGAACCTGCCAACCCCGCCGACGGGTGACCTGACGCCGCTGTCGTTCATCAAATACGAAGGCGGTCTTCAGCGCATTGGTGCGAACGCAGGCGAGCCATTCTGCTTCGACAACGAAACGCCGCGCCACCGTGTGCTACTCGAGCCGTTCGAACTCGGCTCGCGACTCATCACCAACGGCGAGTATCGCGAGTTCATGCTCGAGGGTGGCTACGACGACTGCGCGCTGTGGCTGTCGGACGGCTGGGCCAAAGTTCTGGGCGGTGAACTGGCACGACCTTTTTACTGGTCCGATGATTTGGAAAGCGAGTTCACGCTTGCGGGTCGACGCGACATCGACCCGAATGCACCGATCAATCACCTGAGCTACTACGAGGCCGACGCGTTCGCGCGGTGGGCGGGTGCAAGATTGCCGACCGAAGCCGAGTGGGAGCTGGCCGCTGCCGCCGAGCCCGTCGACGGCAACTTCGTCGAAGCCGGTTACTTGGAACCCTGTGCGGCACCCGCTGGTAAATCGATCTCGCAGCTTTACGGCGATGTCTGGGAATGGACGTCATCCGCGTACTCGCCGTATCCGGGCTTTAAGCCCCTCGCCGGCAGTCTCGGCGAGTACAACGGCAAGTTCATGGTCAGTCAGCACGTCGTTCGCGGGGGCGCAAGCGTTAGCTCTGCCGGTCACCTGCGGGCAACGTATCGCAGCTTCTTTTACCCCGACGCCCGGTGGCAGTACCTCGGGTTCCGGCTAGCCCGCGCTGTCTAACAGCGACGTAGCTCGATGATTGGCGCTGCTGCTTCGGCTCTTCTGGCCTGGCTGTTCTTCTCTCGCTGGCCTCCGACCAAAGAGTTCGGCGTTGACCTGCCGATCACAATCGCCGTCGTGCCGATACTGCTCGGATTTTTATTGGGGCTACTGATCGGCCTGTTTGAGTTGCCGCCAGACTTAGCCTTAATCAGTCTGTCATTTTTCGTACTGGTTCCACTACTGGTTCTGAAATTGATGTTCAGCCTAAGCTGGAAAAACTCAGCGATTGGTACGGCCGTCGGCGTAGCCATCACGGTCGTTGTACAGGTATCGCTGACGATGCTGCTGGCACGCGGCGACTGAGGAGTCGATGGACTACGTGCGCGGACATCACTCCAACAAACAGATTTATCGCACCTGCGGTTGGCTACCCACCGCACGACACCCCGTTTGCTTGCGGCACTCACGCGTCGAGCTGCCAGAAAAATAAGGACCTAATCATGGACGCCCACAACGTTTCGTTTCAGGAAGCCGAGCCGGAAGGCGATCTGCTCGAGATAATTGCTAGCCTGTCGCGGCCGCAAAAATTCCTGTCGCCGAAGTTTTTTTACGATCAGCGCGGCTCTGAGCTTTTTGATCAGATCACCGAGCAGACCGAGTATTATCCGACCCGTACTGAACTCGGCATCATGCAGGACAACATTGCGGCCATTAAGAAGGCCATTGGTGCCGATGCGTCGCTGATCGAATTCGGGTCGGGGTCGAGCTACAAAACGCGCTTTTTGCTCGAGCATCTCGAAGACCTTGCCGTATACGTGCCGGTCGATATCAGCGAAGACTTTCTGATCGCGACCGCCAAGGATCTTGCGAAGGACTTCCCAAACCTCGAAATCCTGCCGGTGGCGGCCGATTTCACGCGTGAATTCGACCTGCCGCAGCCCAAGCGCATGCCGGCTCGCAATGTCGTGTATTTCCCGGGTTCGACCATCGGTAACTTCATGCCGGACGCAGCGCTCGAGCTGCTCAAGGTGATGCGGGCCGAGGCAAAAGACGGTGGCGCGCTACTGATCGGCGTCGACCTCAAGAAAGACCGAGCGCCCCTCGAGGCCGCGTACAACGACGCGGCAGGGATTACGGCCGAGTTCAACTTGAACATGCTGGTGCGCATCAATCGCGAATTCGACGCGAACTTCGATGTAGACGCGTTTTCGCATCGGGCGATCTACAACGAGGTGCTGGGGCGGATCGAGATGCACCTCATCAGCGACAAGGCGCAGTCGGTATCCATCGGCGGCGAACGCTTCGATTTCGACAAAGGCGAGTACATTCTGTCGGAGTGCTCGCATAAGTACGCTCCGGTGGAGTTTGGTGCGATGGTCGAGCGCGCCGGCTTTCGAGTCAGCGAAGTCTGGGTCGACAAAGATCGCTTGTTTAGCGTGCAGTTCTGCGAGGCGGTTTAACGGCTTGCTCAGTGCGCGGCGCAGACCGTGCAATTAGCCGGCCTCGACCTAGCCTGGCACAGTAATTCAAACGCTAGCGCGGTTGCGTATGGCGAATTGCAAGATGCGTTAGTCGTCACCAGAGTCGACTCGGCGCTCTACTCGCACGATCTTGTCGAAGGGTCGCTCGATTCGATGGGAGCCTTGACCGGCATCGCCATCGATGCACCACTCATCATCCAGAACGAGACGGGACAACGACCGTGCGAGCGACGATTGTCCGCCGACTACGGTAATCGCAAGATTGGCTGTCACGCCTCCAATCACCGGCTCTACCCGGACGCACTCAGTGTTGCTTTGTCGGAAAGACTGACCGGGCAGGGGTTCGATCACCTCGGACGCGAACGTGGTCGCTGGCAGCTGGAGTGCTACCCACACCCGTCAATTGTCGAGTTGTTTGGCCTGGCTGAACGCTTGAAGTACAAGAAGGGCCGTGTCGATGCGAAGCGCCTCGGTCAAATCCACTTGGCTGAACTGTTGCGCAATGGCCTTCGCCATCTGCCTTTTGACGTGCGTTTTTCGGATCGGATACTTCACCACTTCGACCCGGAGAGAATCCTGCGTCTGCGAGGCAAAGCACTCAAGGAAAACGAGGACGCCCTCGATTCCGTGGTTTGTCTGTTGATCGCAGCGTTGTATGCCGTTGGCAATCGAGGAAACCTCTATGGCGATACTGCATGCGGCTACATCTGGGTGCCTGTGGACGTCGCCGCTTGAGTCAAGATCGCGGGCGGAAGCCCGCTCGTACATTGGGGTTTAGCGCGGCAGTAAACGAAGATGCGGGGCCGCTTTTCAGGTGCAACCAATTGTCGGGGTTTGGCGCTGCAGTAAACGAAGATGTAGGAGCGCCTTTTCAGGCGCGATTTGCGCCGACAGCGCGGATTTAGGCAACGGCCAATCGCGGGCAGAAGCCCGCTCCTACATCGAGGTTTAGCGCAGCAGTAAACGAAGATGTAGGAGCGCCTTTCCAGGCGCGATTAGCAGCGTAGAATCTCGCGATGTTTCGCGAATTGTTGCAGAGGCTCCGCACATGGCCGTCGCGTCAAGGCTGGCTGGAAACTGCGCTTGTGCTCGTTGCCTTTGGCGCAACCGCTTATCTGCTTGCGCCCGAGCTCTTTAACTTTCGCCGTCGGCCGCCGCTAGCCGAACTCGCTGCCATTGCGGCCGTCGCATTCTTTCTGCCGGCATTCTTTGAAGAGCTGGTATTTCGCGGTTTGTTGATGCCGAGGTATTCGACATTCTGGGTTTTGTTATCCGGCGCGCTGTTCGTCGCTTGGCACCCGTTTGAAGCCTGGCTCTTTCTGCACGACGCCCGCTCGACGTTTTACCGACCGGATTTTCTCGCTCTCGTTGGACTTTTTGCGATTGCCAGTACGTGGGTGTCGTGGCGCACGCGCTCGTTGTGGGCATCGGTTTTCCTGCACTGGGCTGTAGTCGTCGGCTGGCGCGCGTGCGGTGGCGCCAGGTTTTTGGTTTGAAGACGACCCTCAGATGCGCGCAGGCCAAAGCTCCTGCAAGCCTCGGACGTATGCCGACACTGTAAAGATCGCATCGCGGGCAGAAGCCCGCTCCTACATCGGGGCTTAGCGCAGCAGTAAACGAAGATGTAGGAGCGCCTTTCTAGGCGCGAACGAACCATCGCGGGCGGAAGCCCGCTCCTACATCGGGGATCAGCGCGGCGGCTAACGGAGATGTAGGAGCGCCCTTCTGGGCGCGATTGGAAATTGACGCAAGCAATCGATTCCGGAGTTGCGGACAGGATCTCCGACCGGCGTCGTGTTTGCGCAACTTAGCGCGCGTTGGGGTGCGCCGGATCCGCGTAATCTGCGGCTTTTTACCGACACAAATTCCGAGCTAAGTCGTTGACATCACAAGCAAAGCTCGTGCCAGCGAATTGTCGAACCCGGCGTCAAACGTACAGTCACAGCGACTGTGTAAACCGTAAAAACGGTCACGGGAGGGTTGATGATGCAACAACGATATCAATGGGTGCTGTTGGCTTTTCTTAGCTTGTTCTTGACTGGTTGTGCCGCGTTCTGGAGCGAGGCTGGCGGCAGACAAACCACCGTCACGAGCAGTCTCGTCGACTATTTATACCCGGAAGGTGAGAAGCCGACCAAACCGGATGGCGCGATACCGCGACTGGAATTACCGCTGCGCGTCGGTATCGGCTTTGTTCCTGCGGAGACCAAAGGTTATAGCTACTCGACGAGAGATTTGCCCGAGAACGTCAAGAACGAGTTACTCGAGACGGTTAAGGCTGCGTTCGTCGACCTCGACTATGTCGAGCATATCGAGGTCATTCCGCAAACGTATTTGCGCAACAGCAAGGGCTTCGACGGGCTCGGTCAGATTGCCCGGCTGTACGACGTCGACATCATGGCATTGGTCTCGTACGACCAAGTCAGCGCGAGTACGGACAATGCGGCATCGCTACTGTACTGGACAATCGTCGGCGCCTACGTCATTCCGGCCACGGAGAACACCACCCAGACCTTCGTCGATACCGCGGTATTCGACATGCCGACGCAACGATTGCTGTTCCGTGCTCCCGGCGCCAACAAACGCCAAAGCCATAGTACGGCGGTCGACGTTTGGGATGAGCGATCGGCGGAGAGCGTTGCCGGAATGCGGGTCGCGGTCGACGACATGACGACCAATCTTGCGAGTGAGCTCGAACGCTTTGAGCAACGACTGAAGGATGAGCCTGCGCTTGCCCAAGTCGAGTGGCGCGAGGGCGAAGGCGGCGGCGGGGCCATCGGATTGACGGCGTTGTTGTTGCTGTTATCGCTGGCGCTTGTTTGCCGACGCCGCTCCATCGCGGGCGGAAGCCCGCTCCTACATCGGGGTTTAGCGCCGCGGTAAGCGAAGATGTAGGAGCGCCTTTCCAGGCGCGATTTACGCCGACGGTGCGGATTTTGGCAACGGCCAATCGCGGGCAGAAGCCCGCTCCTACATCGGGGTTTAGCGCGGCGGCAAACGGACACCTCGAATCGCGGGCAGAAGCCCGCTCCTACATCGTGGTTCAGCGCCGCGGCAAACGGAGATGTAGGAGCGCCTTTCCAGGCGCGATTTACGCCGACGGTGCGGATTTAGGCAACGGCCAATCGCGGGCAGAAGCCCGCTCCTACATCGGGGTTTAGCGCAGCAGTGAACGAAGATGTAGGAGCGCCTTTCCAGGCGCGATTTACGCCGACAGTGCGGATTTAGGCAACGGCCAATCGCGGGCGGAAGCCCGCTCCTGCACCGGGGTTTAGCGCCGCAGCAAACGGACGCCTCGAATCGCGGGCGGAAGCCCGCTCCTACATCGGGGTCTAGCGCCGCGGCAAACGGACGCCTCGAATCGCGGGCAGAAGCCCGCTCCTACATCGCGGTTTAGCGCGACGGCGAACGGAGATGTAGGAGCGCCTTGCCAGGTGAGATAGACCGCGAAGTCATGACAGATACCACTCGTTCAAGGATGAACGGTTGCAGGTGCGGCTAAGCGCTGATGCGACACTCAGTGACGGCAGGGATCGCCGTCACGACCTGTCGTGCCAACGATTTCAGCCTCGGCCGTGGCAGCACGCAAAAGAATCAAAGCGTTGACGCCATTTTCTGTTGACCAACCTCAGGTCAGCCGTTCCCAGCGACAAAATTCTCAAAGAAATTTTCACGGGATTTGAACCAATGTCGCCGTTTGGCGTCATAACTTCTGATTGCGGGAAGTGGTGAGCCTGCAGTCAGAAAGCCAAGGACAACGAAGCGATAGGAAGCCCGGTACCTGCAAAGGTATCGGGCTTTTCTTTTGCCTCGAGCTCGCGAAAGACCAGCTACGGCACCGCGGTCTGGTCTCCGATTTCGCCATTCTCCCCGCTTTTTCGCCTAAAAAAGCGGTTTCGTCGTCGGGTGTACACTGAGACGGCCGATTCCGGCGCAACACAGTTCAACTGCAAGAACGGAGAACAACAAACGACAAAACAGGGGAATCATCATGCAAAAGCAACGCTCACTGTTTGCAACATGGGCATTCATTCTCGTGCTGGGCTTTGTCAGCGCGAGCGACGCTAACGCCAGCTGGTGGCGCGGCTGGGCCGATCCAGTGGGGACCTGGAACATCACGGTTAGCTTTCCTGCCGTGCCGGGCGCACCGCCACCCTTCAAAGAACTAATCGCTTTCCACCGCGGTGGCACCGTCAGCGAAACCAACAGTTCGCTGCACGCGAATAGCGCAAACCCAGCCGTACCACAGTTTAATTTCACCGGCAGCGACGGTTACGGCACGTGGTCGCGGATTAATCGCAACACGTTTTACTTCTCGTTCGTCAAAATCGTGTTCGACGGCACGACCAATCAGCAGGCCGGCTACCTGCGAGTCAGCAGTCGATTTCGCATTGAGAACGGCAAGTTCATACAAGACGCTGCCGACAGTCTCACCGAGCTCCTGATAGGGCCCGATCTCGACGCGCCGCTACAGGTTGTTCCATTCGGTGGTGCCGACGCCGAAGGAACGCGTATCAACTGAAACGAGCGTGCGTTGCGTGAAGCAACCGCACCGACGGGTCTGAGTCCGTGCGATTCCGGCCTGTCGGTGACGCAACGCTAGTGAGCGCGACTTATTCCGGCACGTAGCCCTGCGGCGCGGCGGAACCGCCGCCGAAGAAAAATTTCTCCATCTCTGCTTCGAGAAATTTGCGGGCCGCGGGCTCGAACGGTGTTAAACGGTTTTCGTTGATCAACATGGTCTGGTGCGCGAGCCATTGCTGCCAGGCTTGTTTTGAGACGTTCTCAAAAATTCGCTGACCCAGTTCGCCCGGGTACGGTGCTCGGTCGAGGCCTTCGGCTTCGGTCTTCAAAATCACGCAGTTAACGGTGCGGCTCATGGTGCAGCGACAACCCTCATTCGCAGTTCATCGATCAGCCGCGCGACTGGCGCGGCGAGGCCCACGTCGGCGGGCGCGTCGAGCTTATACCAAAGCGTCTTGTCCTGCTCAGCGACGCGAACTGGCTTGCGGTCGAGCTGTACACGCAGCGGATGGATCGTCAAATCGTAGTGACTAAAGCTGTGCTTGAGCGGTGACCACGGCTCCGTTGCGGCAATCCCTGCGCCGAATTCACTGGCCCACTCGGCAACACCAGCTTCGTCCGCGATCTCTGGCAGCGACCACAAACCACCCCACAAGCCACGGCTGTCTCGACGAGCCAGCAGCACCGACCCATCGTGCTCGGCCAGCAACATCGTTGTCGCGCGCTGCGGTTTGACCTTTTTCGGTTTCTTACCCGGATAGTCGAGTTCGCGACCGTTTTGATGCGCGACGCAGTGCACGCGCTGCGGACAAACGGGGCACAGCGGCTTGGTGCGCGTACACAAGGTTGCCCCGAGATCCATGATCGCTTGGGTGTAATCGGTGACCGCATCGGCGGCTGGCGTTGCCCGCTCGGCTTCGTCCCAGAGCCGCTGCACCGTTGCGGTCCTGCCGGGCCAACCGTCGATGGCGTGGAAACGCGCCAGCACACGCTTGACGTTACCGTCGAGTATCGGCGCGCGAATGCCGTAGCCGAGCGCAAGAATGGCGCCGGCGGTCGAACGCCCAATACCCGGCAGCGCCGTCAGATCGTCGACGTTGCGCGGAAACTCTCCGGCAAGCTCGTTGCTGACAATGATCGCGGCCTTACGAAGGTTGCGCGCCCGTGCGTAGTAGCCAAGCCCGCTCCAGCGATGCAGCACGTCGTCTTCGCTGGCGCTGGCCAGCGCGTGCACGTCTGGATAGTCCGCAACGAACCGTTCGAAGTACGGAATGACCGTTGTCACCTGCGTTTGCTGCAGCATGATTTCCGACAGCCAGACGCGATACGGCGTACGCGGCTGCTGCCACGGCAAGTCGTGGCGGCCGTGGTCGCGGTACCAGGCGAGCAGACGGTCAGCGAAATCCATGCCGAGAGCCTACCGGTCTACGCGCAGGCACAGAAGGACCGACGAAGGCTTGTGTCTGCCGCGCTCGGTCAGAGCCGCTCGATACCGGCTGGCAGATCGTCCATTGATTCGACGAGGCTGTTCGGCTCAACTGCGATGACCGACTCAGGGGCGGCGAGCTGCGCCATCGCATCGTTCACCGAGATCGACGCGGCCACGGAAACGACGATGACCCCAGTCCAATCTGGACCTAAGAATCGGATGCTCACCTGCAACGGCGCCCATTGCTTGGCCAGCGACGCGACCGACGTGTCCGGCTGCACGGTAACCAGGTATTCGTTGCGGACGGCGAGGTCGTCACCGGTCGCACGCTCATCATTCATGTTCGTCGCCACGGGCTGCGGCTCCTGGCGTAGCGGCGCGTGCGACACGCACGCCGACAGCAGCAGCGCCGCGGCAAAGCACAACGTTAGTTTCGGCATCGTCGTCACCATTGCTCATCCGAGTCGTCGTCATCGTCTTCCGTATCGCGGCCGCGAATCCAGTCGTTCAGCTGGCGTGTTGAATCGTCTTGGTTCGGCGGTTGTACAGGAGTCGGCTCTGGAGCCGGACTCGGCGCCGGCGTGGTTGGCGCTGGTGCGGGTGCCGGCGATGGCACCGGAGCCGGTTGAGGGGTCGGAGCCGGCTGCGGTGCCGGGGTCGGTTGTGGCGTCGGGGCGGGCGTTGGCCGTGGCTTCCGTGTCGGCGTGGGCGTTGGCGCCGGTGCGGGTGTAGGCGCTGGCGAATCCGCCGGTGGCGTCGGCGTTGGTGCCGGCGCTGGCGCACTCGGCGGCAAGCTCGCCGTGCAGCCGGCCGCTTTGCGTTCAAACATATCGCCGCACAGCGCGGCGTAGAGATCGACTTGCCGGCCCGATTCCACAGTGCTCGCGAGCGACGAATTACGCCGCGCACTCTTTAGCAGCCGGTCTTTGATCTGCAGATTGCTCATGTCCGGAAAAGCGGCCCACACCACGGCTGCTGCCCCGGCCATAACCGGGCTTGCCATCGACGTTCCGGTCGAGAATTTGTATTTGCCGCTCGTGGCCGAGCTGCCGTCGGAATTAAGGCTCAGGATGTCGGTGCCGGGTGCGGCGATTTGCACCGAGCGTTTGCCGTAACTGCTGCCCGGTGTGTATTCGTACGCGACGGGGTTGTCGCGACCGACTCTGACCAAGCCCTGCTTGTGGATTCGTACATTTCTCACCCGGAACGCCTGGTAATCGCTTCGCAACGGCGCACCGTTTAGCTTGCTGTTGGTCGGATCGCGTCCCACCCGCTCGAGATTCGCCACACTGACGACGGCGGGCACCGTACGCGAGAACGTGGCCGGAAAATTCGGCGACTTGAATCGGGCAACCAGCTCGTTCGGTTTTTTCTTGTCGAAAACGTCGACGACCAGGACCTCTGAATCGGCCGGCACGTCTTCTGCGTCGTTGGTCAATCCTGCGTTGCCCGCCGCTGCAAAAATCAGCACGTCCGCCGCCGCAGCGCGCTGCAGAGCAACCTTGGTCGCTGGACTCGACAGTGCACCGCCGAAACTCAGGTTGATAACTTTGGCGCCGTTGCGCACGGCATAGTTGATCGCCTCGACGATGCGGTCACTGGATAGCTTGCACTCCAAATTCGGCCGGCCAATCGCCAGCGACATGATCTGCACGCGCGGCGCAACGCCGCTGCCGCCTTCCTTGTTGTTGCCAACGGCGCCGACAATCCCGGCGACATGCGTGCCGTGGGCACCGCTCTTGCCGGTACACGCGCCGGCCGGCGACGGATTCGCCGTCCGCCCGCCGAAATTCCAGCCGTGGATGTCGTCGATGTAGCCGTTGCCGTCGTCATCGCGACCGTTGCCCGGAATCTCTTTGGCATTGGTCCAGAGATTCGCGCGAATGTCTGGATGCTCGATCATGACCGCGTCATCGATGACCGCGACCACCACTTGCGACGCATCTGCCTGTATGGACCACGCCGCGGGCGCATTGATGTTCGCGTGGTGCCATTGCTCAACCAGTCGCGGGTCGTCAAACGCCGCTGGCGTGACGAAATTGTCGCGGACGAGGTTCGGCTCGACGGCGGCGACACCGGGCGCTGCTTCGAGAATGGCCAGGTAATCATTGAGATTGAGCCGGCCGCGCTGCGACATCGGGATCTGTGCCACGCCGAACGTCGAGTTCGGCAAGGCCCGATAGCGCGCAACATCGTTGGTCTCATTGCGAAGGTAGTTCTCGACCTCATTGCTGGCTGCCTGATTATCCAGCGCCACGATGTACTCACCGGGGATGAACAGTTCGTCGCTCAGTGCGTTGACTTGACCCAGACTCGCTGGGCTGGTCAGCAAAAGCGGCAGACACAGCGTCGTTTTCAGTAGGGCGTCGGTTCGAATTCTTTGGTCGCTCATGACGTCGCTCCAGGATGTGCGGCCGATGGCAAAGAAAGGGGCGCTGTCGCGCCCCAAACACTTTTCCTACCAATCGTTCTCGTCGGGGGCACGGCGGCGCGAACCGCGCGTGGTGACCTTCTGTATCTTGAACAAATTGTCGGAATACTGGACCCGGGCGCTGATGCCGACGGTGTCGAGCATGTTCTGCAGATTGCGCTGCATGACGGTGGCGCGGGCGCCGGTTTCGTACCAGATCTCCGACCGTGTCGCACTTTGGTAGGTCGGGCGATGCGTGCGGTAGTCGGCAAAGAGAATGAGGTACTCCTCAATCTCGAGCATTTCGTCCGACGAGAAGTTATCGAAGACCAAGGAATACGCCGTATCGAGCGACGACTCCGCTGGACCCTCGGCGTATTCGGCGCCGCCGTCATTAACGATGGCGTCGAGTTTTTCCGACAGCACGTCGCCGAGGTCGTTAGCCAAGGTCTTTGACGCATCGCCGATGGCTTCCAAAATGCACTCGCGGGTGCACGGCGACGTTGCCTGCCAGCTGCGCGGGCTGTCGACTTCGAAGTTGCCGAGCTGGCGTCCGGCACGAACGTCGAGCAAACGGCCTTCGATACGCGTGAAAATCTTGGTCGCGTAGCCGGTGTCCTCGGCGCTCGCGTAGATCGAGAAGAAGACCACGATGTCGATCGGCGGCCGGTCGATGCTGCGTGCGATGTCGATCATCTCGGCGTCCGAGCGGCGCTTACGGCCCTGCTTGAAGTCGCCGACGGTGATGGCGGTTTCGTCAAAAACGTCGAAACCATCGTCGCCGAGCTGGTTGGATACCGCCGAGAGGACGCGACCGAAAATCCGGCTGTCGCGCGGCACGGTGTCTTTATCGAAGTCCTCGCCCATGATCAGGACGTTGGGTTTCTCGCCCGCGGCCGCGGGCAGCGACGCCAGCGTCGCAAAGGCCAGAAATACGGCAACTGTGTATGTCGTTAGCGTTCGCATGATGTGTGTTCCTTGTTCGGGTTATCCCTGTTTTGTTCTATGGATGGATTAGCGCGTCTTTTTCCGAACCACCGCTTGAGCCTACCACTCGGGCTCGTCGCCGCGACGTCGGGCCCGAGGCGCAGCCGCGCGATGAATATCCAAGCGATCGTGTTCGGGGCTGATATCGGCGTCGAGTCCTTGCGCTTCGAGCTCCTCAGCCAAGCGGCGGTGCAATCTCGGCACGGTCAGGCCCGTCACGTAGCTGTAGGTCACCCGATGCGTGCTGCTGTAAACCAGGCGGATCGAGCGAAACTCATCGAACGCCTGCAGCTGATCTTCCAGTCTGAAAATCTCCGCTTGCGTAAAGCCGACAAAGCGTAGTTCGACCTGTCTCGCCAATCGCACATCGCTACCCGTGTAGCGGTTCTCTGCAACGCGTGTGCCGCGGCGCGCCGCCTGTTCGCTGACCAGCGCGCCGGCCGAATACGCGAGCTCTTGCGCACGGACCGTGAATGCCCGCTGTAAACAGTTGCCCGTGCAGGAATCCGGCACGAACCAGTCGTCGGAGCCGGTGAGTTCGAAGTCACTGACGGCGCCGTCCGCCAAATCAACGAGATCAACACCGAGGCGCAAGCGCAGCCGGGTTCGATTGGCTTCACGTCTGGCGTTCGCGTACAGCGTGCACAGGACCGCGAAGCGAGCGCTCGGCTCGTCAACGGACCGCACCAGCGCCAGTGTTCGGTCGCCGCCGCGGCGAATGTCGCTGGCGGGTCCGCGGCCCGGGATGACCTGGTCTTCCGTCAGCACCTCGTAACCGGCGGCGGCGAGCGGTTCGGCCATGGCCACTTCAACGGCTCCGAATATCCGGTCGTTGCGGCTGACCGACTGAAGGTCCGCATCGACGCCGACGATCATGATGCTGCGAGGTTGCTCCGCGCGGCTGGGCGATCCGGCGCAGCCCCAAACGCTGCATACCAAAAGCACTAGCGAGATGAGTCTCATGTCTCGGTCTCCTCATGGGTAGTGCCTTCGGTATGCGAGGATCTGGGGCGCTTTTTGCCGGCGCGCTTACGCCTCGGGCTTCAGCTCGATAAAGATGCGCTGATTCGACTGCGTAAGGTCGATTTCCTCGGTCCGCGTACTGTAGCCCTTGGCGCTGACCTCGACCTTGTAGGTACCGGCCGCAAGACTCATGCCCGGCGAGTAAGCGGGTTCGACGTCCGGCATGACGATGCTGGCATTCTCCGGATACGCCTCGATCCACATGCAGTACTCGCCGTCACCGGCATTGCAGGTCACGTTGGCCATGGCGGTCTGGACGGCGTCGACTTTGTCGCGGCCCGGGATCAACTTGGAGCCGGCCGAGCCGATCCGCCCGAACACCCCCTTCGATTCTTGCGGCGCCTGGTACTTCTTGAGCGCACCCGACGCTTCCGGCGGCACAGCAATATCGTTGTTTTGCGTGTACTTGGCGATTTGCTGCACGGTCTTGCCGTGGCTGACGATGAGTCCCGGCGCTTTTTGACCGATGTACATGCCCGTCGCCAGTTTCTTTTTCATCTCGCCGATGTCCGTGCCATCGGCGGTGGTGCCGCCCCTGAAAATGCTCACCGGGTTTTTTTCGGACCAAGCGCTTTTCAGCCGTTCCATCGTCCCGGTGATCTTCTGCTCGACCGACGACACAAACGGTGCTGCTTCATCGATGACGTTGTCGGTCTGCTCAACGGCCAGCACATAGCTCGCCATACCGCGCGAGAACTCGATGCGCTGCTGCGCGGTGAGCTCCTTGTCTTTCTTCAGCGCTTTTTGAATCTGCTTGTTCGTGGACTTCGAGATCTTGGTGTTCTTCTCGAGGCGTTTCTTGTCGACGGTCGTTGCCGACTCCAGCGCACGCGCTTCCGCGCGGACCTTAGCGGCCGCGTCCTTCAGCTCCAGCGCATCGGCGAGTTCCGCTTGCGCGTCGGACATCGCCACACTTGCGACCACGTAACTCAAAACAATCCGCTCTTGCTCGTTGACAAGATCGTCCCAGGTCGGCTCATCGCTCTCAGCAGACTCCGCCGCGGCATCGGCACTCGCGTCGGCCTCAGTCGCCGCATCCTTCGCCCCTTCGGCGGCGGACGTCGCGGCGGCATCTTGTGCCCACGCTGGGGTTGCGCTTGCCAGCAGCGCGGCAACGCTTGCCGCCAGCAGTGTTTTGATTAGGTCCTTCATCCCTAACTCTCCGTCAGTCTTTGAGTTTATTGATAGCCTTGCGCGTTGATCTGATCCACCATGCGCTTCGCCATTCGCTCCGCGGCCAAGGTGAAGGCGTTGGTCGCCGCTTCCTCGACGCTGGCGCCTAACGCGAATTCGCTGATGCGACCGGTGACGGCCAACTTGGCGTCGTACTGCAGGTCAATGAGTTGGCCTTGTCCAATGACAGCGACCCGAACGAGCCCGGTAGCAGCGTCGGTGGTCGCTTGTTGAATATCGAACGTGCCGAGCGCGGCGAAGTCGTTGCTCATAAAGGCAGCGGCTTTCTCGGCGCTCACCCAATCGACGCTGCCGGTTGCGGCATACTGGCGCACCAGGCGTTGGCGCTGGTAGTCGGCGAAGTCGGTCTCCATTTTCGAACTCGACGTCACCAGGAATTTGTTTTCGAGGAACACCTGCTCGACGCTGCTCTCGACGCCCGAATTGACGGCCGGCACCGTGAACCCGCCCGCCTCGGCCTGCTGACGCGCGATGAAAACGAACGCGATGCGATTGCGGCGCTCGGTGGCCCCTTTGCAGCGCTCGAGCGCGAGGTCGAGGCGACTCTCGTTGATCTCCGCCTTGACCGTGACCGTCAGCTGCCGGCTCGACGCGCGCGGCTCTTCACGCAGCACGCTGCTGTCGAGGACGTAGTCGCGAATGTTCTCGCCGACACTGTCTCGCAGGCACTTGTCGAAGAGATCGAGCTTTAACGGGCTGCGCGACACGTAGCTTTCCACCGCGTTGATTTCAGCGAGCAAGATGGCTTCGCGGGTCTCAGCGACCTTCGGCTTCTTGCCGCGCATGTCGATCGTTGCCCGACCGGTCTCGCGTGCGTTCTCGGCATACGCCGGTGCAGCGCTGAGTGAGACCCCAATCAGGGCAAGCATTGCGGAGGCAATCCACACACCGTTTTTTGCTGTTATCTGCATTGTTCCAATACCTCTGCAAAAGCCTTGTATTCGTTTTGATCGGCCCGCGTGAGCTCATGGACCTTGGTCCACTCTCGAGACGGACTGTCGATTTCGCTGCTAAAGCCCGCCAGCAAGCCCCACAGGCTGTCGAGTGATGCCGACCAATGGTCGATTTCATCTTGCGACGCCGGGACCTCTTTGACTTCGCCGTTCAAGACGTACTGATTGAACAGCGCGGTTTCGGCCGAAAACCCTTCACGCAAGCGCATCTGCGCGTGCGCGCCGTACAGATAAGCCTTGCCGACCGACGACGCGCTGTAGACGTCGCGACTCAGCGTGAGCAGCGCCATGTCGACGACGTAGTCCGGCTCCGGCAGCCTCAGAAACGTCATGCTGCGTTCGCCCGTAAAGCGCATGGCGAGGTTCGCCACGGAGGCATCCGGTTGAAAAGGAATCACCGACACGCCCTGGTGGCGTGCCAGTTCGCTCGCAAGGCGCCTGCCAATCTGGTACTGAAACGCCGCCATGGACTCGCGCTGGGTCGACGGAATCTGCGCGAGTGCATCGTCGGTGAACAGGATCTCGCCGATCCCGAGTTCCTGGGCGTATTTCTGGCGTATCGGCGCGCGTGCAATGACGTTCACGAATTCGTCGATCAAACTCTCGCCACCGTCGAATCCGGTCAATAGGTAGCGCCTGGCGAGTTCGTTGAGCTGCGCCGCGGTCGGCCGCTCTTCGAAAACATCGACGTACGGCAATTGCTGCACCGGGTAACTGGCGATGATGGCCCGCTCTTCTCCGTCGAAATCGAACACCAGCGCCTGCGCGGAGAACTCCACCAACGCCTTGTAGACGCCGGCGATGCGTTCAACGCTGACGCGTTCGAACTCGAGCGCAAAGGCTAGCGCGACGGTGTCGCCTTTATCGGCTTGCAGGATCGACGACGTAACGAGGTCGTAGTGCTCGGGCCTAACGTCTTGCACTCGCTCGTACAGCGCGGCGTTCAGCGTTGCTTGCAACTCATACGCCGCCGGGTAGAGATCGCGCAGATCATCGGCCGCACCGACCAGCGCGAAGCCGGCATACGCGACGCGTGGGCGTGAGACGTCGCTTGCGGACAACGTCGTTGCGCAGCTGGCCAGCAAGCCTGCTACGCAGAGGACGGTCCACCGGGCTTTCGCAATCATCGTAGGAGTGTCTCGTGAACGTTATGGTTGGCCTATACGACGATCAGGCCACGTTTTTCTTTAGATTATTCGTGCGAGCCATTGTTGCGAGGCGCTACCGTGACTTATCAGGGTTCAATAGCGCGATTGGCCGGCAGTATCACTTAGTCTCGGTCGTCACTCTCGCTCTAGTTGTCCGCGGCGATCAGCCGCTGTCGGTAAACGACGGCGCGCCAGCCCGACTCTTCAAGAAGCTGCTCCAACCGACCCGGCGTCAGTAACTCCGTACCGCCGTAGAGCTTCAGGCGGCGCTCAAAACTGGTGCGTTGATCGGGCGAGACCGTCGCCACCGGCACGATCAATGCGTACTCGCGATCCTCGCCACGTCCGTTGGGTACCGGCATGTGCCAGCCGCCGCCCTCAGCGTCGATTTCAAACAATATCCCCTCTTTCGGCGCGGCCGCAAATACCGCAGACGTTGGCGGCGTCGCGAACTCGAAACGCAGCGAACAGGCGCCGGTGAGGCTGACAGGGTTGAACACGAAATACCCATTTTCGTCACGGCCGAGCGGAACGGGTTGCGCGCTTGGCTGCGAGCAGTCGGCGTTACTCGAGTCTTGCGCGTAAAGCAGCGTTGGATCGTTCGAGTCCTGGGCCGGGCCATTGTCCGTGCCGGGCGCCTCTCGCCCTGCCGGAGGCTCCGGCGCAACCGGTGCCGGCTCGGTCGGCGGTTCGGGTTCCAGCGACGGCGATGCGACCGACGAGGGCTTTGCTGACAAGACGACGCCCGCGACGATGCCGCCAACGGCCAGCAGCGCGACGGCGACGGCACTGCGTGACCAACCGATTTTTGGGCCGCGCTGACTTGGCCGGTTGGCGGTCGCGCCGCCACTGAGCGCCGCCAGCGCCGCGTCCACGTTGCTCACGGCGTGCAACGGAAATCGTTCGTTCGTTAAACCCGTTTGGTCACGCCAGTCGTCATCGAGCTCGGCAACGTTCTGGGCCGGCGCGAGTCCGACGACGTAGATACCGGCGTCGCGCCAGACTTCGACTTGCTGTGCGGACGTCTCGAGTTTTTTGCGCGTGTTTCTAACGGCAACGACCGATCGGTCGAATTGCACCCGACCGGTCGCCCAGATCACGCGATCGCCGGTTGCCGGCTCGCCGGCGCCCAGCGTGCCGTCGCGATGCAGCGTGTGGGCGAGAAAGAACGCCAGCTGCCAGCTGTGACCGGACTCGATATTAGAACCGATATCGACGCGCCACGCGCCGTGACCGGTTTCCCGCGCGATGACACCGGTGCCTTTGCTGACGAAGTCGTAGTAGAGGTTGGAGATGCCGGCACGCTGACTGCCGCCGTTGACACAAACGACCGACGAGACATCGCTCTCTTCGCGCGTGATACCGATTACCGGGACCGGTCCCTGTGTCGTTGCTACGAATACGTGGGTACGTGCGGTCACGGGTCAATCACGGCGACTAAATCAGGCGAGTACCCCGATAATACTGATTTCCGAATCAGGATCGCGCAGCAATGCACAAAGATCGCTGCTCTGATCGACGATCACCTGCGTGCGAAAGTCGTGCAGCGCGGGAAAGCTCTGCGTCGCCATCGTAGCTGCCTTTTCGGCGAGCAAGTTGACGGCTTGGCCGTCTTGTATGGCGCCGGTCGGGTCAAATTCGAGGATTACGTAAACTTGGCTCGGGTCGGCGTTCGATCCGCGGAGACGAACGACAAACTGCTCGCCTTGCCGCTCATCGACAGCGCCGGCCGACTGTGCCGCCACCAAGCGCGGTGCATGCGTGACGCGGTGCTGGCGAACGAGCATCGAGAACAGCGCGGCGAGATCGCCATTGGCCGCCAGCGCAGCGTTGATCCGCGCCTCGCTGCCCGGTCGGTGACCGCGGAGGTGCTCGACCAGATCATTCATCAATACCGGTTTGGGCGACTCGCTGGGACTCTTAAGGCCGGTTAAAGCCTTCGCCACCGACGCGGCCACCTCCAGCGAAACGTCATTCGGGTCATTTTTCGACTCAGACATGATGGTCTCCATAGAGCCGGGCGTACACAGATGCGAACGACGCACGATCAACGTCATACCGCGGCGTGCCGTTGACCGATTCGTCCGCTGCATTGGCTAGCGCTTCGGTGTAACTGTCCAGTCGGCTCAGCAGCAATTCGAGCAGCCGTAAACCGGCGCCATAATGATCGCTCTCGCTTTCGTCTGGGATTTCGTGGAAACCCGCGCGGTTTACATCGCCGAACGCGTGGGCCCAGCCGGTGATTACGGCGTTCAGCTCAGGGTGTTGCAACGCGAGCGCCGCCAGGTTGCGGAGCGGTATCTGCTCGATGGCGTCGTCCTCGGTGACGCCGAGGCTTTCGTAGATTTCGCGCCGCGTCGCGTCTGATAATCGCTCGACGGCGGCAGCCGCCGCCTCCGGGTGTTTGCAAACGCGCAGCACATGCAGCGTCGCGTCGCGGGTGAGCTCGAGCTTCGCGCGTCGCTTGGCAAGCGCGCCGTTAAAGTCGTCATAGGACGGCGCATCGTCGCACGCAATCAGCGGCTCGATGGGCGACGCCGACTGATTGCGAAGGTGCTGACTAATTCGGTTCTGCGCGGCGCCGAGGGTCTCGACGCGCGCGATCGACAGCGGCAACTTTTGCCGCCATGGACCTGCTGCATCGATCGGTCCCAACACTTTTCGATCGGTACCGATGCAGAAGCTGATGGCCTTTAACGGTGGCTCGGACAGCTCGGTAAACACGGCGCTTTCAGCCTCCAGGAAATCGACCAGATCCTCCAGCCGCTCGGGATCGACGTCGCCCGCGTCGCGGTCTGGCCCAAGCGAGAAGGCGTACTCGGCGTATTTGGACGTTCGACCCTCGCTGACGATCTTCAGCAGGAACAAAAAGTCTCGAGCGACGACGTTAAAGCGCTTGAAGTCCTCGATCGTCTCCTCGGTCGCATGCAGCCAGAAGTCGAACACGGTTTGATCGTCGACATCGGCGGCGCGACAGTCGCGAGCGACCAGCCACTCGATAATCTGCCGGAATTTTCGCTGGCCGTGCTCGAGCTGCATGTTGTCGCTGAGAAATTGCGCAGTGCTGGCTTGCATCGCTGCCGCCAGCGCGTCGACGGATTTTCGATCGATGGTCTGCATGCGCTTGGCGAGCCCGGCAACGATGCCGGGGTCGATGTACGTGACAAACTCCATGAGCGCGGCCAGAAACGGAAATCGCGACGGTGCAATCTGAAATTCGCCGTCGGGATAATCGATACGCAACGTGTCCTGTAGCGACACCACTGTCGCGCTGCTTTCGGAGGGCTCGCGAAACGCATGCCGCAGCGTTGCGGCCGATGCCTGGCCGCGCTGCCAGAAAAACTGCAGCACTGCCTGCGTGGCGCCCCGGGATTTGCCGTCGAGCGCAACCACGGCAGCGATGAGATGCGCGAGCTCCCACAGCGACTTGCCGTAGTTGCGACAGAGCACCGCCTTGCGCAGCAGCGCAATCGACCATGGGGGGAACTTCAGCAGATCGCTCATCTCACCCTCACACGTTGTCGTTGCCACCGCGTCGAGTAACCCGATGAGCTCTTCGCTGACGCCGAAGCGCAGCATTGCGGACAGATCATCATCGTACTGGTTATCCACGCCGTGCTGATTCCATCGCGTTAGGAGAGCTCCGACTCTACCGTCTACCGACGGTAGACGCTCTCCCATTCGCGAATCTTCGCCAGCCGTCGACAGCGCTCGCTGACGTACTCGTCGCGTGCTGCTGCGGCGTCACATTCGGCGTCGGCCCCGTAGATGGGACGCCGACCGGAGACCGGTGGCCGGGTGCGGGACGGGCGCCATTCGCGGGTTGACCATTCATTGCCGTAAATCGATCCTCGGCCGCGCGAGGAGCGCGGCGTGCTGCCAGCGAGCGCGGCAACGCGACCGTCGCGCTGCATGCCTCGGGCCAGCTCGAGAACTCGATGCACGTAACTGCGCGTGGCAGGGATGATTTGCAGCTCGCCCGACGGCTGTCTGACGCTAGAGCCGCCGTTGTAGTGGGAAAGCGCGATGTCCATGCGTCCGTAGTCTTTATAGAGTGAGTTCAGAAATCGAACGCCGGCGCGAATGTTCGTTTGCGGGTCATACAGCTCGTGCGGCGCTAGCCCGAATTCGTTGCGGCCGGTCCGCGGCATGATCTGCATGACGCCGATGGCGCCTTTGTAGCTAACCACATCGGGCTGATAGTTCGATTCGACCTTGGCGACGCCCAGCGCCACCTCGGGAGGAAAGCTCTGACGACGCGCTTCGTCGATGATCATGCGCTGAATCGCGCGACGATCCACCGGCGAGGCGGACAACGGGGTCGCTGCGACGGTGCTTGTGGCAACCACGACGAGCGCCGTAAGCAAGGCGGGTAGCAATTTCATTTCCGGCTCCAGATTCGCGGCCATACGCCGCCAACCGGGCTATGGAAGGAACAGCGGCGTTTTTTCCCGCCCCGGCCCGAAACGCGGTGTTTTCGCGTTCCGCGCATCGAAAAATGCCGCTGCTGTCCTCGTGACGGCGGCCAAGGAATTTTCGCCCCAGATCCCCGCATAGGCCTTTATGACGACGTGCTGGTGCGTCGATTCAAATCAGCGAATCGAAGGGGATGCAAAAATGAGCAAAGAAAAAAAGGAAGACGAATTCGTTCAAGCGGTCGCTTGGGTAGGGGCCATCGTCGGTGCTCTGTTGGGTCTTGGTGCAGCGGAAAGCGACCCGAATGCCAACGCGGCTGGCGGCTTTCTTGTCGGGGCCGTGATGGGCGGGATCGGCGGCGCCGTACTCGGTGCGCTGGTGTCGCTGGCGATTCGACTGATCGCCATTGCGATCGGTGTCTTGATCACGCTCTACCGCCTAGGAATCCTGCAAAACCTGGCGTCCTGAGCCAACCCGAACCAAGCAACGCTTCGTGCCTTGGTCGGCATGCGTGGCCGGCCGAGGCATGAAACCCCGCGTAGCGCATCAGTACGTGCCGTTGTCGAACGCCTGCGCGCGTTTCTCGACGCGCTGCATCGCGTCGGTAGCACCGTCCACCAGCTTCTTTTTCATCATGTACGGCCCTACGAGCGGCGGCACCCAAAAGCCAGGCTCCATTTCGAGCCGATAGTGGATGGTGACGCCGTTGCCGTTTTGCTCGAAACGCCAACTGGCGTGCGAGAACTTGAAATCGTCCGGATCGGGCTCTGAGATCGCAACGATCGTGGGTCCGTCGTGCAGCACGATGCGATCAATACGTTCGATGGTTTGGCAGAAAAACACGATGCAGCCTTCGACGCGCGTGTAACCGCGCCGGGCGCCATCCGGGGCAGGATCGAGGTACTTGGCCTCTTTAAAGACGCTCGACACCTGATGAAAGTTGTCGTAGTCGAGCAGCACGTGCAAAAGGCCCGCTTGTGACGCGTCGTACGTCGATACCGACGTCACGATGTACCGAGGACCGTTACGCTCAACCGCAACGCTGACCAGGTCCGCGCCGTACAGCGCCGGCGCCGCGACGAGCGCGGCCAGCGTGACGGCGGTTCGAATCATTTTTTCTTTTTGTCGAGCAGATCGAGCAGCGCTTCGCCGGCTTTCTGCTTCAGAAGATCCTCAGCGTCCAAGTCCTCGGCAGCCGCCGCCTCGCCGGCGGCGTTCGGGTCGTTCGCCGCGGCCGTGTTATCGATGCCGAGCTTGTCGAGCAGTTTGTCGCGTAGCTCGTCCTTTTTCTTGTCAATTTCCTGTTGCACACGCGCTTTTGCAAGTCCGGCAATGTCCGGCGCAATCGACGGCTCGGCCAGCGAACCGGAAATCTTGATCGGAATCACGGCCTCGGTGTACTGGTCGAGCTCCTCGGCGGTGGCGTCGATGAAATCCGGTCGTTCGAGCACGCGTGCATCCATGCGGTAGTCGACAGTGCTTGCGACCAGATTCAGTTTGCCGGCACCGGTAAGCTGCAAAAACGGCAGAACGGCGCTGAAGTCGTCGTTGGTCAGCACGCCGCCAGCGACCTTAGCGGTCGCGTTGATCTCGCTGAACGGCGTCCGTGGATTGGCGGGCGGCGCCGGTGGTGCCTCCTGATCGAACAACGCTTTGGCGCGGCGAATCTGGTACCAAAGATCGGTGCCCTCGAGCGCGCCGTCGGCTAGCGAGAAGGCGATGTCGCCACCGAGCGTTTGCCGAATCGCACCGAGGTTGGTGCCGTTGCCGGCGAGCTGAAAGCGGCCGTCGATCGTGCCGGACAGGTTCTCGGTCTCGAACATCGTCTGGAACAACGGCTCGAGCTGCACGCCGGTGACCGCCTCGTTCAGGGACAAACGCGGCGTGTCGGCGCTCGCGTCGATGCGGATATCGCCGGCGTACGAGCCGTCAAACAGACCTGCCTTCAGCGGATGCAGGCGCAGCGCGCCACCCGCAAGGTTCAAGCCAAACTCGATATCGGTGAATGCCATGCCCGAAAGCTCGGCCCGCTGCAGCGTGATTGAACCTTTTGCGTCCATCTCGCGCAGCAGCTCGACAGGAATCTCAGTGTCGTCGACCGAGGCCTCGCCGCTGGCATCGCCACCGTCGTCGGTAGCCGGCGCCAGATAATCGTCGACGACGATTTGATCGCCGGCAAGCTCGAACTCGTACGCGCTGCGCGCGCCGGAGCGGATCGCGAAGCGCCCATTGAACGTGGTGTCGTCGAGGACGATGCGCGCGTCGCTGAGCGTGATCACGTCCGGCGTCATCGCGAACGCGGCCTTGACACCGACTTTGGACAAGGCCGTTGCCGACGCCATCTCGGGCGGTGGAATCTCCAAGGCCTGCATCAATTCGCGTGCCGAGAAATTCGGAACCTCGATGCTGCCGGCGAGCTCCGGATCCGTATCGAGATTTTTGCCGGTGATGCTGCCTTTGACCACCAGCTCGGCGAACTGGGCTGAAAGTTCGTCGAGCGCCAACGTGCCGTCGAGTGTGCCGACGTCGATACGAGCGGCCGCGAAACTGACCGGCACGTTGCCGACGTCGTCACCAGACAGCTCACCGCGAATACCGAGGTCCTCGATCGATACGCGGTCGTTTTGACCGAGTGAGAGAACCTTACCGTCAAATTCAATGGCGCCGGCCAACGCCGCGGGCTCGGTGGCAAACCGAAAACCGCCGTCGAGCGAGACGTCGGCACCGCTTTTGATAGCGCCAGTGACAAAACGAAAGTCCTCGAGAATGAAGCTCGCCTCGCCCGGCGCGTCGATATAGCGAATCGCCGTGTTGGTGATCTGCACGCCGGCCACCTGGAACGATCCAACCTCGCCGTCGCGCGTTGGCACGCTGTCGTCCTCGAACGTAACGTCGACATCGACGCCGTCCGGCTCATCGGCGGCCGCCGCTTCCATGGCGGCGATCATATCGTCCCAGTTGTTTGTGCCGTCCGGCTTGATCTCTAGATTGATCTCGGCGCCGTCGATCTGGATCTCGCCGACTTCCAGAGTCCCGGCGAACAGCGGCATGATCTTCAGCGCTAGGCTCGCGCTATTGACGTTGAACATCGGCGCATCGCCGAATCCTTCGCGGTTCGCGAGCGTGACTTTGGGCAACTCGACCGCAAGCCATGGGAACACGGACAGGCTGAGTTCGCCTTCAATCGAAAATTCGCGGCCGGTGTTCTCTTTGACGGCCTGCTCGATGTCGGCTTTGTAGTCGTTGGGATCAAACGTCGCAACGGCGATGGTGATCGCGAGCACGGCGACGCCGAGGAGTACGGCGAAGCCGATGAGAATCGATTTAATTGCACTGCCCATACTGTTCTCCGACCCTTTTCGGCCCGCGAGATTCCGAAACGATTAGCCTAGCAAAATCCGCCCGTCCGGACTGTCGGTAAACGGTTACAGGTCGCGACGAGACGCTCGTGGAATGGGACGAATGATTCGCTGCCGGACGCTACAAATAGGCCAAACCGACGCAGATCACGGCGAGCGCGAACCCCAGGTGTTCGAAAAAAGCGAGAAACCTGAAACTAAGGCCTCGGAACCGCAGTTCCGTCCATACGCGGTTATCGTAGATCGACGGCTTACTTGCTTCGGTCGACTCGTCAGCCGTTTCGCCGACGATCGCTCCCGGAATGCCGCCGACCAGCAACGTTGCAGCCAATATCGATAGCAGCACGAAAAACAGGGCGAGCCGCAGCAACAATTCCCCGCCGGGTTCGAGCACCGACCGTTCCGAGTTCGATAAAAAAACGACGCCAGAAATGGCCTGAATCGAAATTATCCACTTGCTCCAATCGGCCAGCGATTTGAGCGCCTCCACGCGGCGTGCCTCGCGACCTCGATCAATGGATTGCGCTGAGTCTTTTGCGTCGTCGGTCACTTGCATGTCGATTGCGCAATCGTAGTGTTGCACGCGCGAACGGTCTATCGACGATAGCATCGCTGGCTCGATCAGGCATCGGTATTGCTGTGTTGCCGTCCGATCAATCGGAGGTGGGGCTTACGCGACTTTTCAAACCGCCAGACATGCATGGCGAACGCTGTTGTCCACGTATCTGGACTTTCGTCGAGTGAGACGCATTCGCGTTGTTTGGGAAGCACTGACTAACGTGATTCAGTCGGCGGCCGACTAAGTGGAAACAGGCGTATAATAAAGGCTACGTTATGGCAGGAGGACAACGGTGCCGAACCCACTCGTCCATTTTGCCATCGAAGCGGACGACGTAGAACGTGCGCGACGGTTTTACGAAACCGTGTTCGATTGGCAGTTTGCGGCCTGGGGGCCACCCGGGTTCTATCGCATTAGCGGCTGCGGCATTCACGGCGCACTGCAACAGCGTAACGGTTCGGCAACGCCTGGCGCGAAAGGGTTCGAATGCACAGTCGCGGTGGACGATATACAGTCCGCGAGCGATGCGATTGAGCGCGCTGGCGGAACACTTCTCAGCGAACCCTTCACAATTCCCAACGTCGGAACACTGAGGAAGTTCCGCGACACCGAGCAAAATGAGGTGATCGTTATGGAATACACGGAAACAGCAGCAAACGAGATGGGTATCGGCTAATGCGTGGCCGGTGGCATCGAAAGATGCTGGCGTTTGGCCTTGCGGTCGAGCTGATTGCATTGCCCGCGGCGGCAACTGACGACGACGATACCCAGGCGTTCTTTGCACGATTCCAAGAGCTGGAACGCACGCTGAACCCAGACATTGCCGATTTGTACTCGGACTCCGCCAAAGTTCACGGTGAGTTCGTCTACGAAAACGGCTCGTTCCGCGAGTTCGACTGGAACGGCGCAACCTATAAGTTTCAGTTGCGACTCCAAGCGACGGCAGCGGCGCAATACCAAAGCGATCGCGGCATTCTTTACAGCAACGTTCGCTATGAGCGCTTCGAGGACGGCTATCGGATCTACGCCGAACGCTACGAGGCCGACTCTTGTTTCGCCAACAAGAATTGGTACCTCGTCGTTCGTCCCGATAGCGAAGGTAATCTGAGGATCGTCGAAGAATTCTCGCTCAAGTGGGACGGGCCATCTCGCTGCGGTTGGCACGACTGACCGCAACAACTCTGCGTCAGCGAAGAACCCAATTTGCTCTTGTCGGGGGTAGGCGTCCACTCGACTTCATGGTTCGGCGCCGCAGCAATCGGACGCGCCTGATCGCGGGCAGAAGCCCGCTCCTACATCGAGGTTTGGCGCCCCAGCGATCGGACGCACCTGATCGCGGGCAGAAGCCCGCTCCTACATCGAGGTTCGGCGTCGCAGCGATCGGACGCGCCTGATCGCGGGCAGAAGCCCGCTCCTACATCACGGATTAGCGCAGCGACAAACGAAGTTGTAGGAACGCCTTTCTAGGCGCGATCTTAAGAGTCGGCATTGATCGCGACGACTCGATCGAGAGCGGACAAAAAAAGACCCGGCGCTGCGCCTACAGGCCGGGTCAGTCGACTGCCGGTGACTCAGCGTCACCCGCCCTAAGCCCAATCAGTTACAAATCTCGATATCACCGGACATCGTCGTGACGTCAACACGCGAGTAATCCTCATCGCCGTGTGCAAACCGCAGCCGTTGATTACGATTGCGGCGCTTTTCTGGCTCGGGCCCGAAGCAGTTGTCGATATCGCCGCTGAAAGTCCGGATGTCGTAGCTGCCGTCGTGCTTGCCGATGATCGTAAGCTCGACGTCGCCGCTGACCGATTCGAAATCCATTCGCGCGCCGCTAAGGAACGTAGCGCTGACTTCGACATCGCCCGACGTCGACGAAAACTCGCCGCTCGAAATGCGGCTATCGCGAACGATTACATCGCCGCTGGTCGAGCGTGCCTCGATGTCGCCGTTCAATTTCGTTCCGTAAACGTCGCCGCTGACGCTGGAAAGACGTACTTCGTCCATCTGTCCGCCGCTGCCATTGATCTGCACATCGCCACTGACAGAGCCGGCGATGACGTTCCTATCGTAGGCATCGGTTTCGATTTCACCGCTGACCGATTTCAAGCGCTGCTCGCCAACGACGTCTTCTACCTGGATTTCGGCGCTCACGGTTACGACATCGAGCTGGCTCGCTTTGGGCAGTTCGATCTCGAGCCTGGCTTCGCCGGAATCCCAATCGCGACTGCCGCCATTGTGCCGAACGCGGATCGAAACGCGGCCGCGGCTACTTTCAATTTCGATACCTTCGACTTTCCGACCAAGCCGTCCTTTGACGACGACCTGTTTGGCATTGGTGCCTGTAATTTCGACGTAGCCAGCGGTGTTGTCGATTTCGACGATCCCTTTGCTGGAAACGTCGGTAATCGTCTCCTCAAATTCGCGATCTGTGATCAATCCGGCCGATGCAATCGCCGGCACGAGCAATAGGAGAGGTGCAAAAGCTTTCATAGGTCAGTCCTTACGGATTCAGCAATCCGGCTTACCTTGTTCATCGTTTCGAGTTCGCGCTGGTACGTTGTCACCAGCAGGTGCCGCAGCGCAGGGCTGTCGGGATCATTGGCGAGCGCCGCATCAATTTCTGCAAGCGCTTTGTGAATCGTGGCGAGATTCGCCTCGACGATCTCGCGTTGCTCAGGCGGCAGGTTTTGGATCTGTTCGCGTAAACTAACCAGCTCTTCCATGCGCGCCGCATCGTATGCCTCGCCGGGATACGACGTGAGCCGTGCTCGCGGTCGATCGACCGGTGGGAGATCGCCAATGTCGACACCAACGTCAGCGGGCTGAGTCGGTCCGCGTTCATCCGCAATGCTCGGCTGATCGGACTGCTCACCGGTCAGCATGAATACCGCCGCCATAGCGCCCAGAATTACCGTCGCCGCAAGACTGGCGTAGCGCCACGACGATGCCGGCGGCGCCGCACCCTGACCGCTCATGGCGGCATCAACGCGCGGCCACAGATCGCGATCCGGCTGTGCGCTGGTCTCGAGTTGCGCAAGCTTCTCGTCGAGGACGTCGAGTCGTGGGTCGTTTTCGTCAAATCTCGTGTTCATCGGTCTTGCCTCAGGCCGACAGTCGTTCGGCCAGTAGTTTTCTTGCCCGGTGCAGCTGCGCCTTGCAGGTCCCTATCGCAATGCCCAGCATCGCGCTCGCTTCCTCATGGCTGTAGCCATACACGCCGCACAGCACCACAACGCTGCGCGCACCGCCGGGGAGCGATTTCAACGCTTCCTCGACGTCATCGGTCCCGGCCGACGCATCGGCCTCCGAACGGGTGTCGTTCGGCTCAGCCAGAAACGTCAACCGGTCCTGGTCGCGGCGCGCTTTGCGCATACGCTGCAAAACGGTATTGACGGTGAGTCTGTGTAGCCACGTGCCAAACTCGCTATCGCCCCGAAACAGATGCAGCTTGCGCCAGGCCTGAATGAAGGCCTCCTGCGCGCATTCTTCGGCTTCCGACTGATCTCGGCACATGCGCAAGCACAGGCCGTAAACCCGGCCGAGATGGCGCCGGTACAGGCGCTCAAACGCCGTGCGGTTGCCGTCGGCCGCTACGGCGACTAATTCCGCCTCGCTAGCGGGCAGCGCTGCCTTGGCAGGCGCCTGCTCAGGCGTCATTACGAGTGCCATTCCGCTTACCATCTACATTGCCGCTCATGAGTTGCATTTGCCGAATTCGATGCACGGGCAGGCCGATAGGTTTATACACCCCGGCAGGTGGGGTGCTATCATTGATCGAACGCGGCACCGCCGCTAGCGACATTGGAAGGCCCTATGGCGCCAGGCTCACGAGTCCGACTTCCCCGCCCCCGTTGTCCCGCCGCCAAATGATCGACCCTGCTGACCTCAAGACGCCCTCGAACGCCTTGCGTTTGCTGTTTGTGGGCGAGGAATCACTCGAAGCTGCGCGTTTCGTCGACCGGGTCGAGGCGCTGCCTTGCTGCGACGAAATCCATCATTTGTCGGATCTCACGCTGCTGTCGCAGGCGCTGGTGCGGTTGGAGCCCAATTTGGTGCTGATTGACGTCGGCATCACCGAGGAATCGCGCCGCCAGCTCGTGCCGGCGCTGGTCATGCGTCGCTTGCGTGATCACCCAGTCGTGGCCGTGACGTCGTCCGAACGCGCGTATCGCGGTATGCAAGCGTTGCAAGACGGTGCCCAGGACTACATTGCTGCCGACGAGGCCCGGCCGGAAGAAATCGACAACGCGATCACGCATGCCAGCAAACGCAGCGCTTTTTATGCTCAGCTCTCGCAGCCCGAGCTGTCCGTACGGTCGATCCTGCATTCCATCAACGATGGCGTGATCGTCGTTGACAACGACGGCTTGGTCATCTCGCTTAACCCGGCCGGACGCCGCATCCTCGGCCTCGGCCCGCGCGAGTGGCCGGGCCCAGGTTGGTCGCACGGATTTGCGGCGCATTCGCCGAACGATGGCGCGGCGCTGTCGTTCGATCACACACCGCTGGGTCGAGCGCTGACCGGGGGACGATTTAGCGCAGTCGATGTTATGCACCGCGGCGAAGGCCAGCCGGATGCCATTCTCAGCGTCAGCGGTCAAAGTCTGTCTGGCAACGACGGGCAGCCACTCGGCGCCGTGCTGACATTTCGTGACTCCACCGAGAGCTATTACCGCTCGGCAGAGCTGACGCGATTGTCCTCGAATGACAGCCTGACCGGGCTCGCTAACCGACGCGCTTTCGAAGAACACGTGGCGCGCTCGCTGTCCCGCGCCCGCCGCGACGAGCGACTGCTCGCCGTGCTGTTCATCGACCTCGATAAATTCAAGTCGGTCAACGACACGTTGGGCCACGACGTTGGCGATGCACTGCTGGTCGAGGTCGGTAAACGCCTGCAGCACGAATTGCGGGTCGGCGACTTCGTGGCACGTTGGGGCGGCGACGAGTTTTTGGTCTGTCTCGAAAACCTGAAAGAGCATCGCGACGTCACCATCGTCGCGCAGAAGCTTTGCCTAGCGCTGTCCGAGAAATACGCGCTTTCGGGTACCGAGGTCTACGTCACGCCGAGCATCGGCGCGGCGCTCTTTCCCGATGCCGGCGATGACGTTGCGGCGCTGATCAAGGCGGCCGACGCGGCCATGTTCCGAGCCAAACAGCGCGGTACCGGGCGTTTCCATTTGCATCGGCCGGGCTCATCAACCGATCGCGAGCATGTCGACGAACTCGAAATGGGCCTTCGTCACGCACTGGTTCGCCACGAGTTTACGCTGCACTATCAGCCACGCATTGACGCGCTGACCAACAAATTGGTGTCGCTCGAAGCATTACTGCGCTGGCAACACCCGCGATTTGGCCTGCTGACGCCGTCGCGCTTTTTGTCCGTGCTCGAATCGAGTGGCCTTATTTATTCGGTCGGCGAGTGGATCATCGATCAGGCGTGCCGCCAGCTGAAGTGCTGGCAAGACCGTTACCATCAGCCCGACCTGTCGGTCACCGTGAACCTCTCGCCGCAGCAACTCGAGCACGAGCGGTTGATCTCGGCGGTCGCGCTGGCTCTCGAGAACACCATGCTCGACCCAGGGTGTTTGGAGCTGGAAATTGACGAATCGGCGCTGAGCTCGCGACGCACGGCGACCAAGGCTGTGCTCGCCGCGCTACGCAAGCTCGGCGTGCGCTTGTCGGTTGATCATTTCGGCACGCGCGACGTGTCGTTTAGCACCCTTGATCGTGACTTTGTCGACACCTTTGTACTGCACCAATCGCTGATCAAAGACCTCGATGTCAACGCCGGCAATCAACGGCTAGTCCGCGCCACAATTGCGATGGCGCAGGGTCTCGACATCGAAGTCGGTGCTGAAGGAATCGAAACGGCCGAGCAGCTCGCGTTCTTGCGCGAGTGTCGCTGCAATTTGCTGCAGGGTCATTTGCTGGGTCGGCCGATGCAAGCCGAAAAAGTCAGCGAGATTTTGCGCGCGGTCGATCAGCCGCTGAATGCCGTTCTGCCGTAGGGGTCTCTGCGCGAGTCCCTTTATCAGCAGCCGGTAACGACGACCTGAATATCCGGACCGTCCAGCGAATGTGCGGGCGGACGATACATCACGTAGCAATCGCGAATGACATGGCCGCGGTCAGCGTAACGGTATTGCTCGGCGTCGATCGCGAACAGAGCCTCATGAGCAACCAGCTCACGCATATCGTCGATCGACGGGTAACCGTTGATCATCGTCAATGCCATATCGTCTCGACTGAGCTGCGCCGGTCGTCCAGCGCTAACCCAGATCGAATGACTGAGCTCGGCGGTCGAGCGAATTTCGTCGGCGAGGTTGCGTAGCGCGTCAAGGCGGCTGGCTTCGTCCAGCAGGGCAAAGCGCGGCAAGGCAACGGCGGCGAGTCCGCAGAAAACGGCCACCACCACGAGGACATCAACGAGAGTCAGGCCAGCTTGCTTGGACATAAGTCCGGTCACGACGGTTACGAGGACGTTGCAAGGCTCGCCGATGGCCTGGGCGCTTACTGTGACCTGGCTCACAGCTCGGGTGTTTGCTGCTTGGCGCCTTGACCGACACCAACGGTGCGTGAAGAATCGGCCGTCAAAAGAACGCGTTAGCGCTGTCGCGGGGGACCGACAACGCGCTCATCGCTCGACCCAAATCCACTTTTTGGCAGATTAAGTTACGTGAATCGCCTGCGCGAAACCGTTCGCCGGACGCAGCATCAGGACATTACCGAGTACTCGGCGCAGGAGATGCTGATCAATGCGCTGTGCGCCGTCCTGTTTCTGTCGATTCTGTGGCCGACCGGGCCGTCCATGCTTGCTTGGGTTGGGATTGCCCTCATGGTCGGCTCCGATATCTTGATTTTGGCGTGCCGCGAAATCTGGATGCCGACCGTCAAGACGCGCGAGAACATCGACCGGGCCTTGAACGCTTATAAGGCCACGTCGCTCGCACACGGGGTCGGCTGGTTCATTTTGTTGATGCTGGCATTCGAAAATCTAGCCGGCCAAGCGCAGTTAGCGCCACTGCTCGTGCTGATTTCTGGCTTTATGTTCGCCGTTACCGGTGGCGCTGTGATCATGTACGGCATGCACCTGCCGAAACTGTTGTACTTCATCGTGCCGGCCAATCTCGCGGGCGCTCTGCAGATTTTTCGATTTGACGATCCGGCGCTGATGTTTTGCGGTATTGCGTTTGTCGCTTTTCTGGCGGGCATCGTTATTCAGAGCCGCTATCGCAACCGAGGCTACATCGAACTGATCGAAGCGCGTTACCGCAACGATCAGCTGCTCGCCGCGTACAAACAACAAAAGGAAATCGCCGAACAAAGCTCGCGTGCGAAGACGCGATTTTTAGCGGCCGCTAGCCACGATCTGCGCCAACCCATTCACGCAATTGGACTGCTGGTCGACACGCTAGAAGTACAGGCACAAACACCCGACCTAAAAGTGCTGAGCCAATCAATTGGCGAATCGGTCAACGATCTCACGTCGTTGCTCGAGGTCATTCTCGATATCTCGCGAATTAACGCTGGCCTCGTTAAGGCCGATGAACAATCGCTTCCGATCTCGCGTGTGCTCGGTAACCTTCACAAGCGCTTCTCGAGTCAAGCGCTGGATAAAGGCCTCGACTTTCGAGTACGGAACTCCGATGTGAAAGTCCACGCCGATCGTGCGCTCGTCGAGCGTATCCTCGGGAACTTGGTCTCCAACGCCATCAAGTACACCGAGCGTGGCGGCGTGCTCGTCGGCGTGCGCAAGTTGTCCGGTGACTCGGCGCGCATCGACATCTGGGATACCGGTGTCGGCATTCCGCGCGATTCGCTGGACGAAATCTTTCTCGAGTACTACCAGGTCGGCAATCTGGCGAGGGCGAGCACGGAAGGTCTCGGCCTCGGGCTATCGATCGTAAAAGGTCTCTGCGACATGCTGGGCTACAAGCTCAGTGTCCAGTCGCGGCCGGGTTACGGGAGTGTGTTTTCAATCGTGCTGCCGCTGGCGGATCCGACCGACGAGCCCTTGGCACCGGCACCGACCGCCGAACCGGCAGATGCCGACGCACGCGTGCTAGTCATCGATGACGATCAACGCGTGCTCGGCGCAACGCATCAGCTGCTCGCACGACGCGGATACGACGTGCGTATTGCCACCGGCCAAGGCGAGGCAGTCGACATTATCGATCGCGGATTTTTGCCTGACATTGTGTTTTGCGATTACCGACTCGACGAAGCGGTCCGCGGCTCGGACGTTTTGAACGTCATCCGCCAACGATTCGGACAACACATTCGCGGCGTGTTGATCACGGCCGACACCGACCCACGTCGATTGGTCGAGGCCAGCGAGTCTGGCTATGTGCTGCGCCACAAACCACTGTCCGCGAACGAAATCCGCCGCACGCTCGCGCAGCTCACGCATTGACGACTAACGGTAAGCCCGATACCGCCGCACGAATTCGTAGCTTCGTTAAGCGGCCAGGACGCCTGACCCGTGGCCAAAAGCGCGCGCTCGAATCGCTGTGGCCAAGATTTGGCCTTGCAGCGACAGCAACCATCGATTTCGACACGCTGTTTGGCCGCTCGCACGGAGATCGCGTTCTGGAGATCGGCTACGGCGACGGCGACAGCCTGGTTGCATTGGCCGCCGCGCACCCGGACTACCGTGTATTGGGCTGCGAAGTTCACGAACCCGGCATTGGCCACTGCCTATTGGCGATCGAGGAAGCCGGGCTCGAGAACGTCCGCCTTATAGGGGCCGACGCGGTCGATTTGCTGACGGCGCAGATTGGACCGGCAGCACTCGAGCGTATCAATCTTTATTTCCCAGATCCGTGGCCGAAGAAGCGCCACCACAAACGGCGCTTGTTCAGCCTCGAATTCCTCGCGCTTGCCGACCGCGCGCTGTCGATCGACGGCACGCTGCATATCGCCACTGATTGGGCGCCGTATGCGGAGCACGTCGATGAGGTCATTGCCGCCAACGATGTATTCCAGATCCGGCAACGTGTGCGACACGCCGGCGATCAACCGCTAGATCGCGTCACCACCAAATTCGAGCGCCGCGGTCTCGCACTGGGACACGAGATCACCGATTGGATCCTCGAGAAATGCCGCTGAACCGGTGCGGCGTTTGTTGATCGCGCCCGGAAGGGCGCTCCTACATCTCCGATCACCGCAGCGCCAAACCGCGATGTAGGAGCGGGCTTCTGCCCGCGATAGAACGGGCCAGGTTACGACCGCGCCAAACCGCGATGTAGGAGCGGGCTTCTGCCCGCGATGCGAGGCATCGACAGACCCTCAGGCGCGCCGCATAGCTGGGATCGCTTTCTGTAGGACAACGAGCAATCGCGCCCGGAAGGGCGCTCCTACATCTCCGATCACCGCAGCGCCAAACCGCGATGTAGGAGCGGGCTTCTGC
This sequence comes from Pseudomonadota bacterium, assembly GCA_038534295.1. GTDB lineage: Bacteria > Pseudomonadota > Gammaproteobacteria > Steroidobacterales > Woeseiaceae > JBCAXA01. Next base: position 88,826 of record JBCAXA010000003.1, on the reverse strand, counting down.
CCGCGATAGAACGGGCCAGGTTACGACCGCACCAAACTGCGATGTAGGAGCGGGCTTCCGTCCGCGATGGGACGGATCAATTTACGACCGCACGCACTCGGGACGTGGCCGTACGGCGCCCTTGCCGCGCTTGCTCGTTAGGTAGTCAGTTGGTTGCGGATGCCGTCGATGACGAACTGCACTGCTAGTGCAACCAGCACCACACCGAGCAGCCGACTAACGACATTTGCACCGGTAAACCCGAGCACGCGCATGATCGGCGCCGTCGCTAGCATCATCACGAGGGAAATCATCAGTACGACGAATACGACGGCGAGCAGCAGTGCCATCTGCACCGGATCGCGGCCGATATCGATCAGCAGCAAAAACAGTGTCGCCAACGCGCCGGGCCCGGCGATCAGCGGGAAGGCAAGCGGGAACACACTGATGTCCTCACGGTAGCGTGCCTCCTCCTGCTCGCGCACTGTGGTTGAGCGTAGGCCTGACGGACGGGCGAACACCATGTCGAGCGCTGCCATGAACAAAAGCAGGCCGCCGCCGATTTTGAACGCGTCAACCGAGATCCCGAGCACGTCCAGCAGCGACTGCCCGACCAACGCAAAAAAGACAAAAATTCCGGCCGAAATCGTCACGGATTTGACGGCCATCATACGGCGAAACGCCGGTTCCGCTCCGCGAGTCAACGCGCCGAATATGGGCACCAGAGTGATCGGTTCGACGACGACGAACAGGATCACGAACCATTTTATGAGCTGCTCGGTCACGGCTGGAGTCTGCGGGTCCAAAGGTGCAGAATGGTACCCGGACAAGAAAAAGCAGGGGAGTTTTTTCAGCGCGCATGAGCGCGTCGCACAGGAGGTTTTGCAGTATGGCAACACTGACACCTGTGATTGGGCACTGGTATCGGCGCGGCAACCGTAAGCTTTTTGAAGTGGTTGCCATGGACGAGTCGGACCAGACCATCGAACTCCAACATTTCGATGGCACGGTTGAAGAGATGGAGCTCACCAACTGGCCGGCTGATTTGTTGGAAGAGGTCGGAGCGCCGGAGGATTGGTCCGGCTCGGTCGACGTCAATGACGAGGACGTCCCAGACGACTTCGAGACCGTGCTACCGCGGGAGTGTCGCGACCCGCTGTATCAGTTCGACCGCAATTGATCCGAGCAAGCGACGACGCGAGCGCCGATCTTTCGGCGCAGATGCACTTTGCTCTCATAAATTGTCCAGATGCGCTCGTGGTACGACGATCGTGATCGTGTCGGCCGCATCAATTTCTACCGGATACGCAGCCAGCGAACTGCCAGGGCACGGCCCGCCCACGCAACGGCCGGTGTCTTTCTCAAACAAAGCGCCGTGACCGGCGCATACCACTAACGATTCATCAGGCGTTAGAAATCGATCGGGCTGGACGTTTAATGGCCAGCCCAAGTGCGGACAGCGATTTCGATAAACCCGAATCGCGTCGCCGCACCGGACGGCGAACACACGCAGTGGCCAGTCGCCATCCCCGAGCCGATACTCGATTGCTTGCCGATCTGTGACGTCGGCTGCCCGACCGAGCCGGCAACGCACTGTTTTTTGACCGAGGGCATCGCTATCCTGCATCGCATGTCCTTGCCGGCTGCATAATTTTGGCCGATCCCGACGGCGCACGTAGCGCGCCCGCCAACACCAACACAGATTCGCCGTCGCCCAAGAGCGTTCTTCGATCGAAGCTGTTTTGGGTTGCCGTACTGTACTTTGCTGAGGGCTTTCCGCTCGGCATCTTTTACGAAGTCCTGCCGGTCTTTTTTCGAGTGCAGGACGTCGAGCTCTCCGACATTGGTTTCTTGAGCCTGCTCGGTCTCGCTTGGAGCATCAAGTTTCTGTGGGCCCCGGCTGTCGATCGGTACCGACACCATCGAACGTGGATGCTGGTCGTCGACTTTGCGATGGCAGCCATCCTGCTGACGCTGGCCGTGCACGCGGAATTTGGTACGTGGATTTGGTTTGCCATTGCCATATTCACATTGCTTTCGGCAACCAACGATATTGCCATCGACGGCTACACCGTCGAGATGCTCGACAAGCACGAGCTGGGACTCGCCAATGGCGTACGCATTGCGCTGTATCGCGGCGCGTTGATCAGCACCGGCGCGTTGCTGGCAATGGAAAAATTCATTGGCTGGAGCGGCGTATTCGCCGGTTCCGCGCTGATCATGGCCGGTATGGGCATTTGGTGTCGCATGGCACCACCCGAACTGCCCGGCGGCGGCCGCACCGGTGTGAGCGCGCGCGACGAACTTACCGGCGTGTTCCGCAATCCGGGCGTGTTCATGCCGGGTTTGTTTCTGTTTGTTGCACTGGTTGCCTACGTCTCGCGCACACCGCTGCAGCTGCTCGAATCGGATGCGGCCAATCGAGCCGCCGGCTATATGCCGATCGTCGCGTTAGTCCTGATTGGCGCGGCTGGTGTCAGCGCCTGGCTGGGCCGCCGTGCAACGCAAGCGACGGTCGCTACCGCCAAACGCGGTCCCGTTTTCGGTGCGTTTCTCGATATGGCGACGCGGCCCTATTTCATGGCCGTCGTGTTGTTCATTCTGACCTTCAAGCTCGCCGATCAAACGATTGGCTTCATGATCAAACCGTTTTGGGTCGACGCTGGCTTCAGCACGGCGCAAATCGGTCTGGTCTCGGTCAACATCGGGATCCTACTGTCCATTCTCGGCGGCATCGCCGGCGGCTGGTTCACCGACCGCGTCGGCGTTTTCCGAGGCCTGTGGATCCTTGGACTGACACAAATCATCTCAAATCTTGGCTACGTGTATATCGCGTATACCTTCGATTTGCCGGGCGAGGTTGTTGAACAACCGATTCGCCAACAGGCGCTGATGTACACGGCCAGCGGCATTGAATCTTTTACGCAAGGACTCGGCACTGGCGCGTTTCTCGCGTTTCTCATGGCGATCGTCGACAAGCGTAACGCTGCGACGGAGTTTGCCGTGTTGTCGTCGATCTTTGCGGTCGCGCGTTCGGTCGCTGGCTGGGCGGGTGGGTATGGCGCTCAAGAGCTCGGTTACGCCGACTTCTTCCTGATCACGATGGCCTTTGGCATCCCGGCGTATTTCCTGCTGCCGTTTGTCCGCGCCATGTTGGACTTCATGAGCAGCAACAAGGCCGATCCACCGGCTGCGAGCGGCGCGCCTTCCTGATCCTCTGCAACAAATGCGATACGCCTGGGTCATCACCATCGCGGGCAGAAGCCCGCTCCTACATCGAGGTTTGCCGTTGCAGCTATCGAAGATGTCGGAACGCCTTTCCGGGCCCGATCGCGGGCAAAAGCCCGCTCCTACATCGAGGTTTGCCGTTGCAGCTATCGAAGATGTCGGAACGCCTTTCCGGGCC
>JBCAXA010000003.1:0-85341 GCA_038534295.1 Pseudomonadota bacterium | reverse complement strand
CGATCGCGGGCAAAAGCCCGCTCCTACATCGAAGTTTGGCGCAGCAGTAATCAGAAATGTAGGAGCGCCTTTCCAGGCGCGATTGCGCGAGGCGCCCGCTCCTACATCGAGGTTTGCCGTTGCAGCTATCGAAGATGTAGGAACGCCTTTCCAGGCGAGATCGCACCATCGCGGGCAGACGCCCGCTCCTACATCGAGGTGTGGCGTTGCAGCTATCGAAGATGTAGGAGCGCCCTTCCGGGCGCGATGGAACGGCGACGAGGAGATCGCGGCAAGCGGCTAGGCGAGATCGTAGTCGATGGTCAGCGGCGCGTGATCCGAGAATTTCTCATCCCTATAAATCGCCGCGTCGCGAATACGCGTTTCGAGTGACGGCGACACGACGTGATAGTCGATGCGCCAACCCACGTTCTTGTCCCAGGCGCGTGCGCGATGGGACCACCAGGTATATTGCTCAGCCTCTTTGTTAATGACCCGAAACGCATCAACGAAGAAGTTTTCTTTGAAAACGGTGTCCAGCCAAGCCCGCTCAACCGGCAAAAATCCCGAATTCTTCTGATTTGACTTCCAGTTCTTCAGATCGATTTCTTTGTGCGCAGTGTTCCAATCGCCGCACACCACGACGTGGCGCCGGCGGCGGCGCAATTTCTGGAGCTTTTCGTAGAACGCGTCGTGAAAACGAAGCTTGAACTCGAGGCGTTCATCGCCGGACGTTCCAGAAGGCAGATACAGCGATGCGACCGTAATGCCGGGTAAATCGATTTCCAGATAGCGACCTTCGCGGTCGAAATCGGCCACACCGAACCCCCGGCGTACCGCGGCTGGCTCGTGACGCGAGTAAACGGCAACACCGCTGTAACCTTTCTTCTCCGCGTCCTCGTAAAACGTGTGATAGCCGTCAGGATGAAACACAGGATCGGTAAGCTGGTGCACCTGTGCTTTGGTTTCCTGCACGCACACGATGTCCGGCCCGTGGCCGTGCATCCAATCAAAGAACCCTTTACTGGCAGCGGAACGAATACCGTTGGCGTTGAACGAGACGATGCGCATGGCGGAGCAACCCGGCGAAAGCTGGCGAGTGTACCGGCCGGCTCCTGGCGGCGGAAGCACTGGCAAGGAGCGCAGCGGCCTAGCTGTGCGATAATGGCGGTTTCACGGTAGATCATCACCGTGCTTTCGGGAACGTATGCAGAAGTACAAGCAAGATTTCATCCGGCTATCGCTGGAACTCGGGGTACTGAAGTTCGGCGAATTCACGCTCAAGTCGGGTCGCCAAAGCCCCTATTTTTTTAACGCGGGACAGTTCGCCAACGGCCGCGCGGCGGCAGCGATCGCGCGTTGCTACGCCGCCGCCATTGTCGATTCCGGGATCGAATTCGATGTGCTGTTCGGACCTGCCTACAAGGGCATCCCGCTCGTCGCGCTTGCAACTGCGGGCTTGTTTGAGCACCACGGCGTTTCCAAGCCGTATGCCTACAATCGCAAAGAGGCGAAAGACCATGGCGAGGGCGGCCAAATCGTGGGCGCCGGACTCGACGGTCGCGTGCTCGTCATCGACGATGTAATTACGGCCGGTACAGCGATCGGTGAATCGATGTCGCTCATTCAGGCCGCCGGCGGCACATTGGCTGGCGTCGTCATTTCGCTGGATCGAGAAGAGCGCGGTAGCGGGGAAACCTCGGCGGTCGATCAGGTCAAACAACGGTACGGTGCGCCCGTTACGAGCATCGTTACGCTGAGCGAGTTGATCGACTACCTAGAGGAAACCGGCGGCCATGCCGAGGTTGTCGACGCCATTCGCCGCTACAGAGTCACATATGGGGCATAAGTCACTGTTTTTTCGAGGCCAGGTGGGATAATCGGCAAAATCGCGAAACAGTTCCTTTTCGGAAGGGTTGACAGCGTGTGGTATAGAACCGTCATGAGAATCCCCCCGCTTGCGCTAGCCGCCGTGGCGATGTGCCTGCTGACGGCTGCGGAAAAGGAAAAGAAAACATTTCGTTGGGTGGACGACGAGGGTGTCGTGCACTTCGGCGACGCTGTGCCGCCGGAATACTCGGAAAAGGACGTCAACGTCCTCAACAAGCAGGGCGTACACGTCGATTTCGTCAAAGGCCGGTTGAGTGAGGAAGAACTCGCCGAACGTGCTCGACAAAAAGCCGAAGAAGAAGCGCGCGAGCAACAGCGTCGTCAAAACCGCATTCTGCTCGCAACGTACCAGAGCATCGAAGAGATTGAGATGCACCGCGACCGGCGTCTCGAGCTGGTTGAAGCTCAGGCGAAGGTCGCCAACCTGTATCTCAAGAACTTGTCCGTGCGACTCGAGAGCCTGCTCAACGAGGCCAACGACTACCGACCGTATTCCGACGACCCTGAGGCACCACCGCTGCCGCTGGATTTGTCGGAAGACCTCGAAGAAACCCGCGACCGACTGGATCGCTACCGCACGATCCGCGACCAAAACGAAAATCGCGTACGGGAAATCTCTGACCGCTTCGATATCGACATCGAGCGATTTCGAGAGCTCAAGAAGCAGCTGTCGGCTGGCAATCGCGCCTGACCGCGCGCCCCCGCACTCGCTATTCGCGGGCAGAAGCCCGCTCCTACATCAAGGTTTCGCGCCTGCGATAGAAGGCGTGGGACTGCCTTGCCGGGCGCGATCGCGGGCAGAAGCCCGCTCCTACATCGAGGTTTAGCGCGGCAGTAAACGAAGATGTAGGAGCGCCTTTCTAGGCGCGATTTACGCTGACAGTGCGGATTTAGGCAACGGCCAATCGCGGGGCGGAAGCCGGCCCCTCCAACGAGGTTGAGCGCCGCAGTCATCTGCGATGTAGGAGCGCCCTTCCGGGCGCGATTGACGACTCGCTAGGTTCTGCCAGAGTGGCCAAAACCGCCGGCACCGCGATCAGACGTATCGAACTCATCGACTTCGACCAGCTCGGGCTGCACGACGGGTACAAACACCATCTGCGCGATCCGTTCGGCGGGCTCAATCGTGTACGGCTGCTGGCCGCGGTTCCATACCGATACATAAACCTGGCCTTGATAGTCCGAGTCGATGAGGCCGGTTAGGTTACCGAGCACCAGCCCGTGCTTGTGGCCGAGCCCGGAACGCGGCAGGAGCACGGCGGCCAGCGATGGATCGCCGATGTAGATCGCAAGTCCGGTCGGGACGAGATGCGTCTCGCCGGGGCTTACCGTCAATGGCTCATCGAGTAACGCCCGTAGATCGAGCCCGGCCGACCCAGGCGTCGCATATTCGGGCAGCGCGACCTCGTCGCCTAGACGCGAGTCGAGGCGTCGGAACTGAACGCGACTCACGCGACGCTGTCGCGAGCAAGCGGTGCCGGCGGCCGTGCGTCGAAGCGCTCGCCAATCAGTGCAACCAGCTGACGCGCCAGCGCCAACTTGTGCATGGTCGGATAGGCTGCCTCGCCGCCGGCCCAAAACACCGTAACGGTGTTTTCGGCGCAGTCGAAACCGAGGCCCTTACCGACCTGATTCGCGACGATCATGTCGAGGCGCTTGCGCTCGAGCTTGCCGACGGCGTAAGTCCGAAGGTCGTGCGTCTCCGCTGCAAAACCAACGCAGAACGGCGCCGGTTCCAACGCTGCCACCGTTGCCAAGGTATCCGGGGCGCGCACCATGTCGAGTGACACGCTGTCGGAAGACTTTTTGATCTTGCGGTCGGAGAAACTCGCCGGCGAATAGTCTGCGATGGCGGCTGCACCGATAAATATGGCTGCGCCACGGACCTGCTCGAGCACTGTGTCGAGCATCTGCTGAGCGGTCTCGACGGGATAGCAGTCGACGCCAGCCGGGCACGCGAGGTTGACCGGCCCCGTGACGAGCTTGACGTTGGCGCCCGCCTCGCGAAATGCCTTGGCCAGCGCGTACCCCATACGGCCAGAACTGCGATTCGTGATGTAGCGCACCGGGTCGATCGGCTCACGGGTCGGGCCGGCGGTAAGTACGACGGTTTCGCCATTGAAGCGCGGCGCTGCGGTTGCCATGAACGCTTCGGCAAGATCTTCGGGCTCAACCATGCGGCCGGGTCCGGTTTCACCGCACGCTTGATCGCCGGCAGCAGGCCCAAAAAATTCAACGCCGCGCTCGCGCAGCGTCGCAACGTTGGCGGCCGTCGCTGCGTTCGCCCACATCAACCGATTCATCGCAGGTGCAACGCTAAGCGGCGCATCGCTCGCCAGACACAGCGTGGTCAGCAGATCGTCGGCAATGCCGTTGGCGAGTTTCGCAATGACATTGGCGGTAGCCGGCGCGATCAAGATCTCGTCAGCCCAGCGCGCGAGCTCAATATGGCCCATTGCCGCTTCCGCCTGCTCGTCCCAAAGATCGTCACGAACCGGCCGCCCCGACACCGCGGCAAGGCTCAGCGGGGTGACGAAAGCGTGTGCGCCGTCGGTCATGACGACCTGGACGTCGGCATCGCGGTCGATCAGCCGGCGGACCAGTTGTGGAGTCTTGTACGCGGCAATGCCGCCGGCAACTCCAAGCAGAATCTTTTTCATAAATAACTGTTTTGACAACGATTGTAGAAAGCTTAAGGCAGCGAATCCGGGTTTGCCAGAGAAATGGACCGGAATTGACGGCGATACCTCACAAACTGAGACAACAGAGCGCAACGCATCTGGCTAGGCTGGCTGCTCCGACTCCGGAAACGACTGTCATGCAGAAAAAGGTTCAGACCGACCTCGAATCCCGACTGTTCCATTGCGGCCCGCAGCGCCTGACCACCGCCGAGTTGGTCGCCATCGTCGTTGGTACGGCCAGCGCCGATGGCCCGTCGACCTGGCTTGCTCGGTTCGGCGGCTTGCGGCGACTGTGCCGCGCGGAAGTCGCTGCATTGGACGAATTCGGTGGCATCGATGGCCGCCGTTCAGCGGCGCTGCGCGCCTTGCCTGAGCTCTTTCGTCGTTACGCCGACGAAACACTGCCGGCCGGCGAAACCCTCGCCAGCCCGGCAGACACACGAGAATTCCTGACGGTGCGGCTACGCGACAAGCCCTACGAGGTGTTTTGCTGCCTATACCTCGACAATCGCCACCGAGTTATTCGATTTGAGGAGCTGTTTCGCGGCACGATCGACGGCGCCAGCGTCTATCCGCGAGAGGTCGTGCGCGCTGCTCTGGCGGTCAACGCGGCGGCGGTGATCCTCGCCCACAACCACCCATCGGGGGTCGCCGAGCCCAGTACGGCTGACGAGCTACTCACCAAGCGGCTAATTCGGGCGCTGGCTTTGATTGATATTCGATTGCTCGATCACATGATCGTCGGAGAGCGCGGCTGCGTTTCTTTGGCGGAGCGCGGTGGGCTCTAGCACATTGCCCGGCGCCCGACATCACCGCCTAACGAGTTTGCGAATGTGATCGATATTGTCAGCCGGGCGAAGCGTGGGGTCCTCTTTGACCTTGTCGTCAGACATGGCCGACAAGCTCGGGAGCTGGCGCGCTGACAGCCCCGCGTCTTTGATTCGTTTGCCTACATCGAATCGCAGCGCGTAGAGCTGGCGCTCAAAGGGGTACGTTTGCGATCCGGTCTGGCCTGCCTCCGTCGCCGCGTCATAGCCGAGTTCCTTGAGTTCCGGCGCCATTATTCGCTCCATACGCGCCAGCAGCGCCTCATCAATTTCGGTTTGCCAACGCGGCTTGCCGGTTGCTTTGTCGGCGAAAGAACTGTTCGGGTCCGTGACGGTGCCGATCGGGCTCTCCTTGATACGCACCGGGTCCATGCGACGGTCGAGGAATTCGCTCAGCCGCTGCAGAGCGGCATCGAAGGAGTCGACGAGCGTTTCGTAACGCAGCTCCATGTAATCGCCACCGAGATACGCCGTTTCATTCAGCATCTGGCGGGTTGCCCACGACCAATAAGCGGCCGCCGCAACTTCCGGCACGTCCTGGTGCCAAGGAAACGAACCAATAAATTGCTGCCGGGCCAGAGAAAGCGCGACGTCCCGACCATCGCGATGAATGTGGACGAACAGCGCGTCCGGAATCTCGCGCTTTATCTCGCGGACGTACAGGCCGTGGTCCGGCGTGCAATCGGCCCAGCGTTCGGCTCCTTGAGCCGCGCGAATACTGTCCATGAAAAGCGTAAGAAACTCGCCGGTCGACGCCGGCGCCTCCATCGCCCGTGCATGGAACTCGTCGGCGTCGAGGCCGGCACGCAGGAAAAATTCGCTCTGCTGCCAGTGCTCCATGAACGCGCGGCGATCGGACGTTTGCCGCATCCAGCCAAAACTCGGTCCAAACCGACTGTAGAACTGTGACTCAGACCGGTAGATAGCGAATCCGCCGGCGGACAAGAGCAGATGGTAGAGCCACGTTGTTCCGGATCGAGGGCTGCCGACGACAAAGACGGGACGTGCGGATCTTGCGGTCATACTGCGGCTGGCTCGGAAGCGTCTCGGTTGATAGAGGAGACCGCGCATGCTGCGTCGGCCACGGCACAGTCTAACCGGTCACGGCCGACAATCTGGTGATCTGTGGCCCGCTATCGGCGTGGTGTCGGCTCGAGACGAGAGACCCGAGACGACTGCATCGAGATCCGATTGCGAGGACCACGGACGGTGCAACGGCTCATCGGGGCGTGTTGCACGCGTCACCAGCGGGCGCTGCCAGCCGAATCCTTGGGCGAATCGACGGTAGAATTGCGAAGCCACGGGACGACAGCGGCTGAAGAAACGCCTACTGTTGCTCTCGATCTGACGCCGCCGACGATAAAGACAGGACGCAATGGTGATGATTGCCTACGGGACGCGACTCGGGTTACTAGATGGTGGCCGCCAGACTGGCGTTGCGGCATCGATTCTGCGGCGCTCTGCCCGCGCCATGCGGCGCTCCCGAGACTCGTGGCGGCCTTGCCAGCAACGGGCGTGCCCTGTCGGCCGATTGACGCCGCAGCAAAAATAGACGGATTTACCTGCTCATGCGCCGTGCCCTGATCGTCCTCGCGATACTGATCATCGCCACCGCGGCCGGTGCCGCCGTGTTTGTCGCCGCGAGTCCGTCACCCGAGTTCGCCGACGGCTTCGACGCCGCCAACATCAGTGAAGAGCGCTGGCAGATCGATGCCGCCGAGCGTTGCGTGATGCTGCCAGACAACGAACACGTGCGGGACGGACCGCGCGCGCTGAAGATCGTCGCGCCAACCGGCAAGCGCTGCGAAGTCGTGCCGCGAACCCGCTCGTCAGCCTTGTCGATGTTCGTACGTGAGCCGTTTGACGAGGAGCGCTGGTACCGGGTCAGCGTTTTCGTCGACGATCTCGGGAACCCCGAGTTCTCGGACGACCTCGGTGACAACACCATCGTCTTGCAATGGCATTCGTCCCCGGATCGACTGCCGCAAAAGGAAGGGGGCCGCGGACCGCCGCTGGCGCTCAGGATTCACAACAACCGCTGGGGTATAACGTACGGCGCCGACCCCAATCTCAAGTCCGAAAGACGGATCATTGCCAACAAATGGCACTTTATCGGGCCTGTTGAGACGGGCCGCTGGATCGACTGGACGTTCCGGGTGGTCTGGTCCTATCAAGACAACGGGCTCACGGAGGTATGGATGGATGACGATATGGTGTTTCAGCACCGCGGTGCCAACGCCTACAACGACTTTCGTGGCGTCTATTTGAAACTCGGCATTTATCACCCCGTCGCCAAGCAGACGATCTACATCGATCGCGTATCAATCAGCAACGGTGGTTGATGGCGCCGACGGAGCGCGCGGCTAAGATCTGCTGCGTCGTCGTCCGAACGCCAGCATCAAGACTTGCGCAAAAACAATGCAGCCAAGCAGTGCTGCCAAGCCAACTAGGCTGAGGACCGTATTGCGCAGCGCCATCAGCGACTCGATTTCGACACCATTCGTTGCCGTTCCGAGTACGCGGATTTTCGGGTGGACGCCGACGATGATGGCTGCGAGCTGCTCGACGGATCGCGAAAATCCGAACGTCTGGACCACGCCGTGCGCATCGTACGAAAAGACGTCGTTGCCAAACCACAGAAAGAACTGATCGGCCCCGTCGCGATAGTAGTCATAGGCTTTGCGAGCAGAATCGAACATAAACGCATCGTCGATCGGCACGAATTCGAGTTCGTCGAAGCCCTCGGGTCGCGTTAGCTGCGCGCGAAACTCAAGCACGGAAAGTGGTTGCCCGGTCGCCGCTGACCTCACAAAAAATCCGTGCATCGGATCGACGAAGACCCAGTTGCCCGACAGCGCGTCGTAGACCTCGCTGAAGGCGTGGCCGTCGCCACCGAAGCGATCGAACGACATCCCCCACTCACGTACCGGTAATTTGGCGCCGTGCGCCAATGCGTTGAAAACCTGCGTGTAGTCGGCGCAATAGCCGCGACCTTCGGTACGGATGATCCGATAGGTGGTCAGCGTGTCGGATTTGATTGGACCGCGTTTTTTAGGTTTGCTTCTAAGGTGCCCGACCAGGCCGGTCATCTTATCGACGGTCGTTTCGAAATCTTGCACCGATGCGGCACCGTCTCGAATTGGTGCCGGCGCATCGAGCGTTTCCGCGCGGTAGCCGACGGGCAAGTTTTCCGGCGTCCAGTTGAAATCTGCTGGCGTACCCAGCTCTGCCAGCAAGGAATTTCGAAAACGTGTCAGTTCAACGGTCGGCGTCAACAGCGACGCTAGGAAGGCGAGGACGGTAAGCAGCAAAACGACGCTGACAGCGACGGCCGCCTTGCTCCTCAGCAAGCGCATTGGTGGTCCCTCGGGTGGCACGAATTACGCATACGTTCTCGCCACCGTCTTGCAAAGGCGCGTTGCAAAACCGCGCTCGTCTTTTTCCCAAGGCTTGAAGCGTGGCAGCTCATAGAGTGAAGTGCCGGGCGCCGCGCAGCCCCAGTTGGCGGCAACAGCGGCGTCGAACCCCAGCGACTCGACGATTTCCATCTCGCGACCGTCGTAGTCGAAGTCGCGCTTACCGTTAGGATATGCGAACAGCGTTGGTCGGGTGCCGATTATGCTCTCGATCCAGTCGCGGCTGTCGGCGATCTCGCGCCGTGCTTCGGCGTCATTGAGTGTCTTCAAAATCGGATGATTGACGGTATGGGCACCGACCTCGATGCCATACTCGGCAAGTTCCGGAATCTGCTCGGGCTTGAGCATCTGGCGCGCCGGCGGCACGCTTGACGCGGTCGCGTATAGTGCCTCGGCGGCAGCCATGCGATCGGCGATCGGCAGATATTGGACCTTGGCGATGAGTTGTTTCGAAACGTCTAGGCGGTTCTCGTCGGTAACGTCGAGGCTGCCGAGCCCACAGTCGCGGGCATCGAGCGTGCCGTCGGCCTTGCGCACGGCCTCGATGATGATGTCGTTCCACATGATCCCGCGTTCGAGTGCATCGATTGCGAGGAACAGCGTCGCCGGCACGCCATGCTTCTTCAAAAGCGGCGCCGCCACGCTCAGATTGTTCTCGTAGCCGTCATCGAAGGTCAACGCTACGGCGCGAGACGGTAAGGACCCTGACTCAAGGCGCCGAACGGCTTCGGACAACGGCAGCGGGTGGCAATACTGTGACAACCAGCGCAGGTGATTCTCGAAGCGCTCGGCGGTCGATGAGCCAGGTGTCAGCGGGTCAGGCGCTTCGACGATGCGATGGTACGGGAACACCATTAGCCGGGCGCGAGGCCCGGCCGGTGACAGCATACTCAGCGCAGAGCGAATCAGAAAGGACACAATCAGGCACTCCGGCGCGGACCGGGCAGCAGAAGCGATGCCGGCCATAGCAAGATCAAAAGCAGCGGCATGGCCCACTTGAATACGTAAGCAAGCGTTTCAATCGGACACGCTCGAGCGTAACGAGCCTCGGGACCGCCGTAGCGAACCTCGTTTTCCGGTTCGTACGTCGCGTCGATCCGGTTCTGCTGTGCCGCATCACTCCAGTAGTAACTTAGGACAGCGGCCGGGTTTTTCTCAGCCTGGGCGATGTCATAAGGGATGACGCCGCCGTAGTCGGGATCGAGCAGGTACCAAGTGTCATCCTCGACTTCGGCGGTGGCGATGGCATGCCCTTCCAGCGCAACGAAACCAGTTGGGATGCCCTGCTCAGACAAGAACGATACCAGCGCCAGCGACTGTTGGCCGCACCGGCCTGTGCCCCGCTCGAGTGCCCGCTCGTAGCTGCAAAACTCGTAATCCATGTATGTCGACGGCTTTACATAACTAAGGGCATACAGCACCCAGTTCTCGGTCAGCGGTACGCGCATCCCGTAGTGCGCAAAGCCGTTGGCGCGCACGTCAGCGGGAGCGACGTGCGCTATGCCGTCGTGGAAGATCCTGGTGGCTTGGGTAACGAGTTGAATGCGGTCGGGCGACTCTTGCCGCAGCGCGTCTAGCCTTTGCAACGACTCCGTCAGCGTCCGCGTGGGCTCGCCCGCGAAATCGACGTAGCCGTCGATTTCCACGGCGCGCATCGGCACCCACCAGCCTGCCAGATTCAGCGCTAGCAAAAGAGCGCCGAGAATCGTGCCAACAGCAGCGATGAGGCGGATAAGTCGAGACACTCGAGTGGACATTTCGGCGATTTTCGAACCAGCGCAGCGCGTGGAGTCACCGATTATGGTGACCGCTCAAAGAAACGAAAGACCATCGCCAAGATTGACCTCGCGTACATGATCTCTTGGCCACGATCCTGTTTACCCTCTTTGCCGATCCAATTTGGCATTAGACCAGCGTTTCCAGACACGCCGGGTGGGACAGGAACCCGCCCGGGCTCGCACTGCGACCGTAGGCACCGGACGCCAGCACGGCAATCAGTGAGCCTACCTCAAGCTGGTCCAGACTGACTGCGTCGGCGATCACGTCCAGTGGCGTGCACAGTCGCCCGACGACCGTCACCGTATGTCGATCTGGCGATTGCCTAACAGCGGCCACGGGATAGTTTCTGCGGATGACTTGGCCAAAGTTGCCCGACGCCGCGAGGTGGTGGTGCAGGCCGCCATCGGTCACGACAAAGGTCTCGCCGCGCGATTGTTTGATGTCGAGCACCCGGCTGACATAAATGCCCGCTTCGCCGACCAGGTAGCGACCGAGTTCCATGACGACCTCGACGTCGCCAAGGGCATCGCGGAGGCGCCTTGTCGTGCGTCGGAATGCGTCTTCGAGATCGGCGATCTCCAGCGGCACGTCGGCAGCCGTATAGGGTAGGCCGAGCCCGCCGCCGACGTTGACATAATCGATCGGACGACCGCCGGCAGCAGCGAGTTCGAGAATCAAATCGGTCGACTGCTCGAGCGAATCGCAGATCGAGGCGGCGCGCAGAGTTTGCGAACCGGCATAGATGTGAAAGCCGCGAAACCGGAATCGTTCATCCAGCAATGACATGGCATCGACCGTCCGCTCTGCATCGATGCCGAACTGCGACGGCCGGCCACCCATTTTCATGCCGGAGTTGCGAACTTCGAAGGCCGGATTGATACGAATGACCGCATTGGCGGTTCTGCCAAGGCCCTCCGCGATCTCGCCGAGGCGTGCGATTTCACGCTCGGACTCGACGGACACCGTCACGCCGTGCTCAACGGCGAGCGCCAGCTCGGTGCCGGACTTGCCTGGCCCGGCAAAGCTGATGCCCGAAGGGTCGGCGCCGGCGCTCAGCGCCGTCTGCAACTCGCCCGCCGATGCGACATCCAGTCCGTCGACGCTTTGCAGTAGGTGACGGACAACGTCTGGCAACGGGTTTGCTTTAACCGCGTAATGCAACGACATTTCCTGCGGCATGGCGCTGCGTAACGCAGCGATTCGTTGATCGATCATCGCACGCGAATACGCGTAGAACGGCGTTTCACCAAGCTCGGCAGCGATAGCCTCGACCGACATGCCACCCCAGCGCAGGACACCGTCCGCGTAGTCGAGGGTCGCAAGAATCGCATGCCTGCGAGAGCGTTTCAGCACGGTGCCGCTTCCGCCACAAACAGACTCGCGTACGCGTCCCGCAGTGCTCGTCGGTCGATCTTGCCGCTGGACGTGGTCGGCATCGCCGCGGCGGCAATCACCTGACGCGGAACCATATAGCCTGGCAAATCGCGGCGACAAAGCGCCAGAATATCCTCGCTGCGCCCGTCACCGTCTGCGTTCGGCAGGTAGACAACAACGACCGCCTGGCCGAGATCCTCGTGCGGCACCCCGAATGCAGCACACTGTTCGACGTGACTGGATTGATGCACGCAGGCCTCAACTTCGGTTGGACTGATTCGAAAGCCGGACGACTTGATCATTTCGTCGAATCGCGCAACGAAATACAAAAACCCGTCGGCGTCGCGGTACACCGTATCGCCAGACCAAACGGCCAACTCGGGGACCTGTCGCTCGGCCGCGCTGAACGGCCATGGCTTAAATCGTTCCGCGGTGGCCTCGGCATTGTTCCAGTATCCCTGCGCCACTAGCGCACCGCGATGCACGAGCTCGCCGTGCTCGTTCGGTTCGCACAACGTACCATCGTGCCGTACGACGGCAATATCGGCGTTCGGTATCGGAATGCCGATCGATGTCGGGCGACGATCGATCTCCGCCGGCGGCAGGTATGTCGAACGAAACGCCTCGGTCAGGCCGTACATCAGGTAGGGCGACGCTTTAGGTAATTTCTCGCGGAGCGCCGCGAGTGTGGCACCCGGCATCGAGCCTCCGGTGTTCGTGTAGTAACGCAGCGACGCTGCCGCTTCGGCAGGCCACTCCAGGCCGGCGAGTTGGTTCCATAATGTGGGGACGCCGGCAAGCCCCGTCACGGCATACTCGGCAACGGCCCTTATAACGTCCTGTGGCAACAGGTAATCCATCAAAACGACGGTACCGCCCGTCGAAAACATCGTGGTTAGTTGGCTGAATCCCGCGTCGAACGACAGCGGCAGTACAGCCAGCACGATGTCTTCGGCACCGTTTTCGAGGTACTCAGCGACGCTGTGTGCACCGGCCACGATGTTCCTGTGCGACAGCACTACGCCTTTGGGCAGTCCGGTGCTGCCGGATGTGTAGAAGATGGCGGCGATGTCCGCGTCGACGATGTGAGGTTGGACCTCCGACGCCGTTGCTGCCGGCAGGGAACCCCAGTCGAACCAGTTGAGCTGCGACGCTGGGTTAGCTGGCGGGCCGTCGATGGAGATAACGGCAGCAAGCTCAGGACCCGCATGCCATGTCGTACCTAGCCCATCGACGAGCGCAGAACTCGACACCAGAACGCGCACGCCGCAATCGTTCAGGATGTGTGCGACTTGCACCGTTTTGAGACGCGAGTTGATCGGTACGATCACGCAACCGGCAAGAGCGGTCCCGAAGAACGAGACAACGCTCGCAATCTGCTTGTTGAGGTACACGCCCACCCGCTCGCCGGGCTGCAAGCCGGACTCGAGTAGGAAATCCGCAAATTCCCGGACCTGCGCGGCGAGCTGCGCGTAGCTAATACGATCGTCGCGCTCGATCAGAGCCGTCTGGTCAGGAGTTCGCGACGCAGTCTTTAGAACGAGATCCTGTAGAAGCATAGAAGTCGGCGTTTGTTCGCCCTGCCTTTGTTCAGGTGACGACATACCCCGTGTGCGCGTTGGGCACTCCGGCACCGCCGGCGCTAGAACCGCATGCCGCCGTCGAGTTCCAGGATTCTTGCTGAGAAGTAGTCGTTGGTGAGAATAAACTCGATGCCGTGCGCAAGTTCAGCCGGCTCAGCATAGCGGCCCACCAGTGAGTTCTGGCGGATTTGCTCGCGAAAGTACGGCGGAATGCGCTCCGTCATGCCAGTTTCGGCAAAACCGTGAGCAATTGCGGCGACACGAATCTTGTACGGAGCAAGTTCCTTCGCCCATGTCACTGTGAGGGAATCGACCGCCGCTTTCGTCGCCGCGTAAGCGCTCTGACCCGGATTGCCGGTTCGTACCACCGAAGACGTATTGACGATGACACCGCCGCGGCGGTTCTCGATCCAACGCGAAGCCGCCTCGCGTGCAACGAGAAACGTGCCGGTTAGGTTCGAATCGAGCGTACCTCGCCAGTCCTCTACGGAGTGTTTCTTGAGCCGTTTTCCGAGTTTCGACACGAGCGTCTGGTCGCGTAGGACCGCGGCGTTATTGACGAGTGCATCGATACCTGACGTATCGTCGTAGAGTCGCTCGAACAGCGCATCGACATCCGCGGGGATCGCAATATCAGCTAAAACAAATTCGACCCCGTCGAGGCTATCGTCGCCGCGCAAGCCGTCGAGTGCTGCGCGGTCCCGGTCAACGGCAATGACGCGCGCACCATTGCCGGCAAATCTTCGGGCCGCCTCGAGACCGATACCCGACGCGCCCCCGGTGATCAGGATCGTCGATCCCGAAATTTGCATCAGGACTCCGCTTCGATATTGTCGAGGAGGTCGACGATGTCGGCGATGGACTCGATCTCGATCGCGTCTTCGACCGGGATGTGCTTGCCGAATTGATTTTGGATTTCGGTCATCAGCGATACGTGACCGAGCGAGTCCCAGCCATTGATATCGCCGGGTCCGGTCTCCGGTGTCAATTCTCCCTCGCTGCAGCGGAACAGGTTCGCCATCAGCTTTTTCAGTTCTTGTTCGGTGGTACTCATTTGGGGGCGCGTTCCTCGTTAGACGTGCAATAGCTTATCGGTTGCCGTTCGTACGGATAACCGCACGGGTCAGCCGCGAAACGAGGCCGATGCCGTCCCACGGATTTTCGAAATTGTTGCCTTCGCCAGGGCGCGGAAAACGGCATACACCGCGGTGTGCCGCCTCCTCGGTAAAGCTCTCGTAGTCTTTAGGGCCAAGCTGCGTCACCGCCGTCTGAATATTCAGCGGTATGTAGTCATAAACAGTTTGCAGACTGTCAAACGGAATCAGCTGGATGAAATGGTTCGCACACTGAATCGTATCGTTTGGCGCCGGCATCACCGCAACGGTCCAGCGCGTCGATGTATCGTGCGCGACTCTGCCCCCCTCGAGCACGGCGCGAGCGCGATCCAGTTCAATGAGGTAGCTCTCGGAAAAATCCAGCGGATGCCGCGGGTACGTCTTAGTCGCTTTTCGGAACGCAGTCTCGAAAGCGTCGCGAAAAGCGGCAAGCTTGTCCGAACCAGACGGCGCCTTGACGAAAACACATTGCGGAGAGCTGCAAGCGAGCTGATCGAAAATGACGGCGTCCGTTGCCAGCCGTCCGATGGCCTTCGCATCGACGAAATCCGGGTCGATGACAGCAAGACTGACACGCGGCCCGAACACGACATCGTCGCATTCCCACGAAGCAGCGAGCGAGCGTACGGCCGTCACCGCCTCCTCACCGCCCCAGGCGATGCGCGCGTCGGCTACCGCGCTCATAACACTATGACTCTCAGTGTCGCTCGACGGGAATGAAGCTACGACAGTCTCGCCGGCAATGCGTTCTCCAGTTCCAGACAGCCCTTGTAGCGTTTCGAGGAACGGTGACACAACGTCCTGTTGACGCGAACTCAGACGCATGACGTTCTTATTGCCGAGCACAACCGACACGGCCCACGAGAACATTGCTAGCAATGGCACATTACCGGCAAGCCAGTGGCAAACGACACCGCGCGGTACGCGCCGAATGCTCTTGCGACCCCCGACATCGGCGTACCCACGTAGAGATTCGAGACTGTCAATCTCGCGCTTAATCAGCGCCTCGAGGTAACTGCGCTGCAGAAACGTCGCGAGATACGCCAATCCCTGCGACGGCACCTGCCGACGCAGCTCCGAGGCTGGATTGAGAATCTCGCGCGCCAACGCGTCCATCGCATCGAGTCGGTCGTCAACGGCAATACGCCGGCCGCTGCCACCAGCCCGAAGGCTCTCCAGCGTGGCCGCGAATGTCGGCAGCGAGTCGTACGCAAAGCGGATGTTAACGGCGGACGACATCGCTACATCCTCGCGTTTCTGAGCGGGGCGCGCGCCCCTCGAACGTGAACGCAATGCCCTTGCGGCCACACGGGCAATTGTCCCGCCCAACGATACGGCCTAGGTCTTCCGACAACACGCTGTGATTCGGTGCGGACAACGGTAAACAGCTGATCAGTTGAATGAGGCCGACCTCACCGTCAGCGACGGGCTCGAGTGTATCGGCCCGGCGGATAATGATATCCGCCCAGTACGGGACGTGTTTCACGCCTTCAGGGCAATCCGGGTAGACGACGCCAATCTGCTCGACCATTCCGTAGAAATCAATGACGTTTTCGGGCGCCAGTGACCAGCAGTCGGCGACGGTGCGGTTGAACGTCGGCTTGTCGACGGCGATTTCCGTCAAACGCTTCCAGCCACCGCTGTGTAGAAACACAGATTCGGGATGCGCCTGAAAGGCAGGGTACTGCGACAATGCCTGATGCGCTTGATAGAGAAGATACGTAAAGCCGTAGGAAATAAACGGCTGATCACCGATTTTGTCGGCGGCGGCCGCGAGTGCATCGTAGTCGAGTTCCGGTCCTTTCTCGCCGTCTTTCATGACGAAGATGAATTCGCTGGCCATATGCGCGAGCGCCATAATAGCGGCGCCCCGCGCGCTGAAGCCGCCCGCCCCGCGCACCGTCTCCTCAACGTCAAAAACAAGGTACGGCCGCCGCTCCGTACCGACGAAATCGCCGAGTATGAGATTGGCGCTGCGTGCCTGACGCTTGCGGCTCTCCTTGTCGACGTAGACTTTCGACGCGTTCGCCGATGTTGTCGCCGACGACTGAATAACCGTTAGATTCTCAGTGCTTGATTTGAGCGCATACTCTTTAAACAGCGTCACCGGCACGTATGGGAAGTCGGCCAGCGTATTCAGCGCACCGCCGGAGCTTCTCCGCCAGTCCTCGAGCAGCGCGGCGTACGGCTCGCATCGCGCCTCGTGGTAGGCCATGAGCTCGGTGAGCCTCGACCCGATGTATTCGGCTTTGCGCTCCGCATCGGGCTCGAACGGGCGCAAGTCCGGGATAAACAGATCTTCCATTTTTGACGACACGCTCATTTCACTTCACCCACTACGTTGTCGCCGTCCGGCGCGAGCCGAGAGCGTTGTAGTTTGCCATTCGGTGTCAGCGGCCAAGACGAGACCTGGTAGAAGTATGCCGGGATTTTCGCTGGCGGCAGCCAGTCACGAAGAAAATCGACGAGCTCTTCGCGACGCACGTCGTCTAGCAACTCGAGATATGCGACGGCTTGTGTGCCGCGATTGGCATCCTCGGTCTTGCTGACGGCACTGGCCGCGATCGCCGGATGCTCGGCGAGCGCCCGCTCAATCTCGAGCGGTGCCACTTTCTCACCACCGACGTTAAAAATCTCGTCGGCCCGTCCCGCCAGGTAGATATAACCGCCGTCCAACCAACCCGAGTCGCCGGACAGCAAAAACCCGTCGTCGGTAAATGCCGCAGCTGTGTTCTCCGGGTCGTTCAAATAACCGTCAAAGACGTTCGGTCCGCGAATGGCAACGAGACCTTGCTCACCATCAGGCAGCGGCCGGTGTGTCGTCGGTTCCACGACTCGCACTTCCAGTCCATCGATTGCACGACCACACGTTGGCTCGGCGAATCTCGGGTCATCGCTGCGAATGTACGAAATGCGCGGCGTCGCCTCAGTCATGCCGTAGTTATCAAAGAATGCGGCGTTCGGGAACATCTCGCTGATCTGCGCCATCATGGTCCGATCCATGGCGGCGCCGGCTGAGCAAAGCACCCGCATCGACGGCATCGACAACGGCGACATGCGGTGAATGGCCGCTAGTGCCTTGTAGGTCGTGGGTACTCCGCAGAACGTCTCGAGCACCTGTGACTCGACAGCCCTAGCGAACTTGATCGGGTTACGAAACGTGCCGAACAGTCGGGCAAGACCGCCGACGTAGAGCATGCAATAAAGCTGAGTCAGCAGCGCATAGCTGTAGTGTAGCGGCAGGACGATCGCCGCACTGGGATGCTGGCCGTAACGGAGGTAGGCTGAGACCGTCGCCACGGAATGTTCGAGGTTTTGCCAGTTCACCGGGACGCCTTTTGGTGTGCCGCTCGTGCCGGAAGTGAACAGGACGAGCGCCGTAGCGGCATCGTCAGTATCAATCTCGGGGTGTTCTCCTGCTGAATCCGCAAATTCGTCCGGATCGAGCAGTGTCGCCCCGCCGCACCGCGCGCCGATGCTGCTGATAAGCCGGTCGGGGGCGTCAGGATCGACTGGTACCGGAATGTTGCCGCTTCGCGAGATCGCAATCAGCGCGATGACGAACGCCAGGGTTTTTTCCGCACGGATCATGAGATACACGTCGCGGCCAAACCTCGCGTGCAGTACAGCGGCCAGCGCACCGGTACGTTGCAGCAGCTCGCCGTACGAGAGTGTTTCGCTATCGTCGATGACGGCCGGGGCATCGCTGTCGGCCCGCCGTAGCCACAGCTCGAGCGTGTTCATCGGGCTGCCAGCTGCGCGGCAACGTCGCGAACGAACTGCACGAGCTCATCGCCGTCTGGACGCCGTGGATTGGAGCGGATCGTCACGTCACCGGCCATGCGCTCGGCAACGATATCTTGATAGCCCGCCTCGCCAAGGCGGCGCAAAGCGGCATGGTCACCGACCGATCCCAGCGCAACGCTGCTGATCGCGCCGATTTTGGCGCGCAGCGTTTCGACATCTGGCAGTCCGAGTGCCGCTAGGAGACCGGCCATTGGCCGCGTCTCGGCATTGTAGGCTATGCCATTGTCGAGCCCGGCTGCGTTCGCCAGACCGTGCGGTACCTTGTCCTGACCAATGGAATGCGCAAACGCGTGGATGATGCCAACCGAGCAGTTTGCGGCGGCGACCCCGGCCAGGAAGCTCCCTTCCATCAGCCGGTCCTGTTGCGAATGGCTAGGTGATTCCCCGAAATTGTCGAGCAGCAGGTTCAACGCGTGCACGCTGGCACCTTTAGCGAGACCGCCCGGGACCACCGACAGGTACGACTCGACCGCGTGGCTGATAGCGTCGCAAACGAAACTAGCCATGACCGATCGTGGAATGTCATCTAGGAATCGCCCGTCCAGGATGACCTGGTCTGCCATGAAAACGGGTGAGACGACCGAACGTTTTGTGCCGTCATCGGCCGAGTAGACAACGACGTCGGCCGCTTCTGCACCGGTTCCGCACGTTGTCGGCGCGAGACAGAAAGATACTCGGTAGTCGGCGGCTGTCGCATCGAACTTGCCGCTGTCGGGATCGAGCGCACCGCTCGCTAGTGCCCAGACCAGTCGCGCCCAGTCCAGCACCGAGCCACCACCGATCGCCACGATACGGCCGGGCTTATGTTGCTCGAGGAAGGCCGCACCGATACGCAGAGCATCGGCCGTCGGCTCGCCCGCTGGTTTCTCGAGGATCGACGCGGAGTCGAGTTCAATGCCGTCTTTGCTCAGCGAGGCGGCGAGATACGTTTTGACGGCGGTGGCCGCACTGGTCAGGTAGACGGTATCGGTAGTGTGCAGCCGGCCGAGCGAGCGCAGCGAGCCTCGGCCGAAAGTGACCGCCGGGGCGTGCCGGAAAACAGGGTGCTGAATAGTGAGCTTGGCCATCGGGGCCGGAGTCTATCAGTATCTTTGTTACGCAGAATGAAGCAGTTAACAGTCTGCAGGGGGACTCGCGTCTCACCGGTCGGATTGGCGTTTGTGCGCCAGCGGCGTGTACGAGCGAAAGCCTGCCCGTCGCAGGACGTGGCGAACGTGGAGCCTGGCCGCGCGCAGCCTGCCTCGAAGCGTTCGAGTGTTGAATGCCCGCAGCCTTATAAGCTGATCCCGGTGATCCATCCAGTCCTGCTTGTAGGGCTCATCACCAACGCCAAAGTCAATCTTCGCCACTTTGTCCTCGTCGAGCGCGTATTCGAACATAGCGCCGCTCAGCAGCGTGCCGGCGGAGATGTCGTCGAAATCGCGATCATGCGCGAGCTTGTAGATGTAGGCTGTATCTCTGGAAACTATCCAGAACTGGGCGGCGGCTGGCTGACCGTCGAGATACAGCAAACCGAGCCGCAGTGCGCCAGACTGTGCGCAAAGCTGCATGAGTCCAGGAATGAATCTCGGGCATCGCTCGGGAAGCTTCCAGCATTTCTCATAAATACGCTGGTAGTCCTCGATGGCCTGCGCCAACCCGTTCGTGTCGCGCAAGATCCTGAATGCGACGCGGTGGGTGCTGGCAGCTCGGCGTCCCTTGCGCTTCAGCGTACTGCGGAGCTGCCCAGGGCGCTGAGCGAGAAACGCGGAGTACGATAGACCGGCAACGGTTGCGCTCCAATTCCAAGTTTGATGGTCGGCGAAAACCGACCAGCCGGCGCGCTCGAGACCGCTGGCCAGATCGATGGTCGGTTGGGCATGAGCGCGCAGACAACGAATGTCGAGCTCGCTCCAGGACGGGGTCTCCTCGGCAATAAGCTTTACCAAGCTCTCACTGACAGCCGATCCATGACCGTTGGGGAAAGGCGCGGCGTAGTGGATTGAGTATTGATTGGTCAGGCTCCGCAGGCACCCGGCTCGCTCACAATATAGCGGCAAGTAAGATATCCGCGGCGACTCGGCACCACCGTCATGGACGGTGTAGACATGAAGCTCTGGAGGGGAATCGAAGCCATGCTGGTGCAGGTGTCGAAACCAGTCTGCCGTGGCGAAAACGTCCGCGGCGGTCTCCTGCGAGGCACTGGCGGCAAACGACGCCGGCAAAGCGTCGAGGGCGATCGCCGACGGGGATTCCAACGTCAGCTCTGCAGGTCTCGGGTCCGGAAGCCAGCTCGATCAGCGGGCGGACGTGGACTGATAGGCAGCAACGCGCCAACCGCCTGTCGTGCGCACCCAAACGGCTGTAAATAGTAGCGAAAGCTCGCGTGCGTTGCCGCCGACTTCGATGGCGAGATTGGAGCGACCGGTTACGATGCACGCGCCTTCGAACGCCTGCGTACGCGGTTCCTCCAATTCGATGCTTTTGTAGTTGAGATTGCCGGAGCCGAGCCGGTCGAGAAACGTCGTTTTGGTGTCTGTGCGGCCGCTGGCATGGATGAAGACCAGCGCATCGTCAAGCATCGCGTCGAGATCCGCGACGTCGGCCGCAATCATCGCAGCGTAGCGATCACGCTCCATGGCGAGACAAGCCTCCTCGCTCACGGCCTCCTGTGCCTGCGTAGCCCCAGCGCATGCCGCAACGAGAAACGTAAACGTGAGGGTCTGTAGCAGCGGCATTGGTCTCATCCGGTCTTCCTCGTCGCGAAATCGACAGTCTTCTTGGCCCGGTGCAGTACCGGGTGGTCCGGATCGAGGGTCATGAAGCCGGCGGCAATTCGTGCGGCGCCATCGAGCGCCTGAAACTGCACCTGGCTCCAGGTGGGAATACGCACGTCACCCCAGCTTTCCGGAAACGAGTAACCCCACTTCTGCATGAATGGGCCATAGCTAGCTGCGACCATCGCGTGAACGTCCGGCGCAAAGAAGTCTTCGAACGACTGCTCTTTTCCCTTGGTCCGATTGACGTGCGGGATCGGTTCTTCTTGCTCGATATCGAGCCGGCTCAGCACCTCGGAAAATCCGTCCTGCAGATTTTCGAAGCGAATCACGTAGTCGAGATGCTGATCGCCAACAAGAAACCAGTTGTTGTAGAGCTTGGCGCGAAACTTCGCAAAGAATGCCGAGAAATCGGCGTTGTTATCTCTGATGAAATTGAACTCGCGGAGGTGATCCGCGGTGATATGGCCGCCGTTCTCAATGAGCATGGCAGGATTTGTATACTGCCCCTTGTGGTTGTTCTTGAGCTTTGCGTAATCGGTCGTAGCGGTATCCAGAGGATTGCGAACCGTGGCGAACTTGAAATACCGACGCTCGTCACTGCTTGCCTGCCCGAGAAATTGGGTTACGTTGGCGTGCTTTCGCAGGATCGGCTCGCCGCCATAGTGCTTGACCAGCTGCTCCGAGATTGAGTGCGAGCCCGTATGCGGAATCTCGACGAAAACGAATTTGTGCTTGTGACTGATGACCATGGTTATTCTGAGCTTGTCGATCGGCCAGCGCATGAACGCGACTCGGTGTATCCGCCTGCCGCCTGCTGGCGGCGGGGAAGGATGAACAAAGTGTGACGCCGTTCACGTCTTCGGCTGTCGAACGTGTCTCCAATTGCAGTCGCATTGTTGTGGACCAACCGATGCGAGATACTTTTTTGTTAACGGTCCTGCCCCTGCCCATTTTGGCACTGTGAGCGAGAAACTCATGTTTGCGAAGCAAATTCCCGGCGTTCGCACTGCTTCAATCGTAATACTGCTAGCGTGCGCCCAAAACTCAGTCGCGGCAACCTACTACGTCGATATTTCCGCCGGTAGCGATAACAATGACGGCTTGTCCGCCGGCGCTGCATTCAGAACCGTGGATGCGGCGAATTCGCTGACGTTGTCGGCCGGGGACTCCGTACTGTTCCGGCGCGGCCAAGCGTTTTCCGGCACTCTTAGAGTCGGCGACAACGGCACGCAATCGCAACCGATCGAGGTCGGCGCATTCGGCGGCGGGAACGAACGCCCACTACTCTACGGCCTCTCGATCTCCGGTAATTGGGTGGTCGTCGACGGCATCGACATCGACCATAACAAGGATGACTCCGATGCTATTCGGGTGCGCAGCGCGCGTGGCGTGACGTTCCGGAATATGGAAATCCGTAACGGTACTCGTGATGCGTTTGATGTCGACAATGCCGATGAGCTCCTCGTCGAAGACGTCGAAATTCACCATTTCTTGAATGGTTCGTTCGGCAGCAAGGACGATTCGCACGGGCTGGCCATAACCGATTCGAAGGACGTGACCGTCCGCCGCGCCAACATTCATCACGTCTCGGGCGATTCCGTTCAGGTCGATCCAAATCGAATCCCAGGACGAATTTCCGACAGAATTCTCCTTGAAGATTCGGTTTTCTGGACCGGGCCGCTGCAACAGAACTTCAACGCTGGCTGGCGTGCCGGAAATTCTCCGGGCGAGAACGCGCTGGACACCAAGGTCCTTCAATCGGGATTCGAGAACGAAATTCGTATGCAGATTACGCTGCGAAACATTACCGCCTACGGCTGGACGGCGGTTCCCGAAATCAGCAATCGGGCGGTATTTAATCTAAAGGAAAAGATTACGGCCACGCTCGATCGAGTCACGGTATATGACTCGGAGATCGCGTTTCGCGTTCGCGGTGCGCTCGGCAATGCCGACACGCGGATTTCAAACGCGGTGGTCTACAACGTCGGAATAGCGATTCGCTCGGAGAACGATCTCCGCAACCTCGAAATATTGAACTCGACATTCGGCAACGGTATTGCGCAAATGCGCCGCCACGCCGGCGGTAGCGGCGGCACGGGCTCATGGACCCTGTTGAACAACGCCTTCGTTGGCTCCATGCCTTCCGAAGCAAGCGACCCATCGAACAGAGTCGTTAGCAACAGCGACTTTCAGGATGCAGCCGACAACGATTACCGGCTGGCGAGCAGCTCAAGCCTTATCGACGGTGGCGACACGATTGCGGACGTCTCGGTCGATCGCGACGGTTCACCGCGCCAGGCGCCGTACGACATTGGCGCCTACGAATTCGGCAGCGAAATCGTCCGTCCCCTGCCGCCGGTACTGACGGCGGAATAGGCAGCCCGTACCGCAGCACGCGTCTTTTGACGGTTACGGTAGCGGTTGGGTCGTGCGCGCGATTTGCTCGACCACGTGATCCGAGCAGTTGGCTCGGCCCGATACCTCATCCGTCAACAGATCGTCCGCCGGACGTTTCCATTCAAATAAGCGCAGCTGCCAAGATTTAGGCGTCTCCAGCTGCGTCATTCTGGACTCGACGACTTGCGCCACTCCTGTCGGAAACCCCGTGTTTTCGTTCTTTTTCCACTGGCGATCTTCTGCAACTACGTAGACGCTGTCGCTGCAGTCGAGAACAGTATTCAGCGAGTCGACGCTGCTGATCAGCGCAACGCCAGTGCGACGATCGCGCGAAAACTCGGCGCCGGTCTCGCTGCCGTCCTGCAGTCGGCTGGCCCCCATTGCGACTGCTAGTCTGTCGAGATAGTAAAGAGCGTAGTTCGGCGAGTTGGTAATCAGGACTGCCTCGTCGTTGATTGCACCGCCATGTTCCGCAGCGAGCAGGTCCCAACGGGGCTGTTCACGTTTCGCCTGGCCGCGGACGATGTCCTTCGCGGCATCGATGTAGCCAAGGTTGCTAATGAAGAAGAACGCCAGTGCTCCGGCGACGACGAGCGAAGTCGACGCTCGTACCAGAGCACCCGAACGGAGACCGGCCTGCTCCAGAATCTGCGGTATTTGCCGACCGAGTAGCACGTAGACTTCGAACATGGCGATAGCCAGCGGAACGAAGAAGAACGGCAACGCGAACAGCAGGTAGCGATCTTCTTTCATCCCTGCGAACGACAGCAGCACGAACGAGACTACGAATACGATGGCGGAAAAAACGGTAATCGGGACGTTGCGTCGCAGTGCCAGCACGCAGGCAAGCGGGTAAACGGCCCAGAACGGATTGAAGTTTTCGGTCAGAACCCAGTAGTAATACTGGATTCGACTGCCCTGATTCCAAAGTGCCTGAGTCTGGTACTTGGCGAGGGCGGCGCCTACCAGACCGGATTGCCACACGCCGACGGCCACGATCAACAACCCAAGCACAGCGGCAGCTATCTGCAGAGTCGACATTCTCGAAACGCCTCTCGCGAGCCACTTACGATTCTCGAACGCCAGGTACAACGCCGCCCAACCAACCACCGCGACCGCGCCCACCGCCGTTACGGGCTGCAACACGAAGGCTAGCAGCCAGGCAAGCAACGCGACGATGAGCGAGGCAACAACCTGCCGGCGCTCGACAACGCTTCGGTAAACACAAAATGCGCCGACCCAGAACAGCGTGGCCTGTGGAACGTAAAAACGTACCGTCGTTGCATACTCGAGTCCGAGTGGCGATATCGCGAAAAACGCCGCACTGAGCGCCGCAGGTACCGGCCCGATGCGGGTTCGCAATGAGAGAAAAATGGCGACGATGAATAGGCCGTAGACCAGCGCAATCGACGTTTTAGCTACCGGCAACGACGTGCCAAACACTCCGAAATGCGTTGCCACATACTGAGTGAAGATGCCAGCGCGCCGATATGTACCGGTGCCCACGGTGAATTCTCCATCAGCGACGTAGGACTCGGCCGCCAGCAGGTGATAGATTTCGTCGTTATTCGGCAGTGTGTTGCCCCTGGCAGCGAATGACGCCAGCGACGTCGACCCGAACCAAACAAGGGCTGCCAGTGCAACCAGGCCGAGCAAGTTTGTCGTTGAGGGTCGGTTCATTGATGCGCCTCTGCGATATTAAATTTCGGCATGTCCTCGGCGGCGAGTCCCAGTGGAGTTCGTGCCAAGGCAATGCGAGGTTTGTCGGTTATCGAGACCGCTGTCGCAGGCTGCCTGCCCCGGTCACGTGTAGTACCATTTCGCCGCTGATCACTGCCCGCCGAACAACAAGAACAGCAAACAAGCAGCGTTGCTCGGGAAGTCGTACGAAACGGTGCCGTCGCGACCGACCGGATAACTCACGAGTACGCTGCATTGCCCGGTAGTTGATCGATCTCTCGTCCCCATTGGTAGTCGGCAATGCTCGAAGTCTTGAAGTCGAAAATCTCCGCCGCCGCTTTTCGTGTCGCGAATATTCAGCGAATTCACATTATTGGTTGTGCGCGATCGGGCACTACATTTTTTCAGTATTGCATGCTCGCTTACAACAATACCGAAGTCGTTGACGCGGAAACCTCGCCCCTATATCCCGATTTCGGCCCACAGCTCGCGTTATGTCGCAAGGCGCTCGCAAACGGCGGACTGAACTACGTTACGAAACGCACCTACGGCTGGTTCGAGGAACAAGGCATCGCCAATTTGCTGAGCTCGGTCAACCTGTACGGCACCGGCGTTATCCACGTCCTGCGAGACCCACGAGCCGTCCTAAAGTCGAGGCACCGGCGCTCGTCCCGACCCACCGAGCCGTACGTTGACGAGAAGCGCTGGTACGAGAGCATGGTTGCTGTGGAGACCATATGGCGCGAACTCGCCGATTACGACCGCAAGTGCCAGGTCAGGTACGAAGATCTGATTCGCGATCCGGATGCCGTCAACCAACTGCTCTGTGACACGTTTAGGCTGACGAAATCTGCCGGTATTGGAAGTATCAACCAGGCGAAGACCAATGCGTTCGCGCGCGGCTACGTCGTTTCGGAAGCGCAGAGCGCTGCCATGCACGGACTCAGAGACGCCGACGTCAACGCGCTCAACAAAGATCTCGACGAGATCGAGCTGGAATCGGAGCCGGCAAGACAACAGTATCGGCATGTGTTGCGTACGCACTACGAATCCGACGACCAATAAGAAGACCGGACCAGGCTAATGGCAAGAAAGGGCGGAGGAAGATTCTCGGGCTATGACCCAGCCCTGGAAAACGCAGTGTTCGAGTTTCAGAAGAGCACGTATCCGGAACGCAATCAGGAGACCATTGCAGATCAATGGCGCTGGATGCTCGTTGAGTCTGCTCAGCGACTGCAGGCACCGCCATCGGTGTGGCTTTACTTGAAGGATGACGCCGTCCTCGCCCATCAGGGTGCAATACCGATCGACCTGCACACCGAAGGCGAGCGCCTGCGGACCGGCTGGTTTGTCGAAACCATGGCCGCCAGTGGCATCCGCGGGTCGGCCATTGGACCGATGGTCATCAAAAAAGCGCTCGAAGACATGAATCTGTCGCTATCGCTCGGGCAGAACGAGCAAATGCGCCAGATCCAATTCGCTCTCGGCTGGGAGCAGATCTGCGCCCTGACCAAATATGTTTTCGTCTGTGGCTACGGAATGAATTTACGCGGCAAGCTGCCGCCCGGTCTTGCCGAGGTGGCCGCGTTCAGCCTGGGAGTCGCGGGAAGACGCAAAACCCGACGCGCGGAAAGCACAGCGCGTGGGAGCTACAGCTCGCATCACGTCCATAGATTCGGCGAGGCGCACGACGCGCTGTGGGAGCGTATGGCTGCTAGTTGTAGCTGTGCGGCCAAACGTGACGCTAGCTATCTGAATTGGAAGTATTTCGATCGGCCCGCCGCACGCTTCGAGGCGATCGAAGTACGCGATGATGATCGAGTTGTCGGGACAGTCGTCACCAAGCTCGAGAGTCCTTCCGACGTGTACCCTTACCGGCGTGGCGTGCTTGTCGACTTCGTCGTGCCGCTGGACGACGCAGCAGCGCAAATAGCACTGCTGGCCTACTCGATACGACACCTCGAACAAGCGGGTGCCCAAACCGTCATCTGCCAGATATCGAATCCGGCGCTTGAACGCACGTTGACACAGTTTGGTTTTAGGCCGCGCGGCGAAGGACACCAGTTTCTGATTTACGCGCTCGGTGTCGACGAAGGAGTCGCGACGTCACTGCGTTCGCCGGAAAACTGGCTGCTGACACTGGGCGATTCCGACGCCGACAACTATCCCGACTAGCAGCGCCCGACAGCTCGAAGGTGCAGCCGAAACGCGCATCGAGTGGGTGGTGCCGATCGACGGCGACGCCGTCATCGGGGCAGTTGCCCGTTCGGACGATAGCTGTGTTGGGGGATGGTTGCTCGGGCGCCGGCTAACGACTTGGGCGCCCGAGCACAACTCCGACTATTGAATAACGGGCGGATTCGGGCGAACGACGGGGCCGCTGCCCAATTCGACAAGCGCCTCGGCTTCAGAGTAGTTCTGGACGCCGTCCAGCACGACGAAGTTACGATTCCAGACATGCGACGTGGGGCCCGAATAATCCTGGCTCGAGTTGTGTTCGAACCAGAACGACCGGAATTCACCGGGGTCGCCGCTGCTGTCACCCTCGCTTTGGCGATAAACGGCAGTCGCACCCTCTGCATTTTCCTGCGATACCCACAGACTGATCTTGCCGCGGCCACCGTACTCGATGAATAGGTAATAGCGGGCCCAGACTTCAACGTCGAGCAAATAGTCGGCGCGGATGCTGTTTAGCTGTGACGAACCACCGGGACCGCCGCCGCCGCCGAAATACGTGCGAATGTCGACGTAGCCCGCTTTCCCGCGCGGCACTGGTACCTCGCGAAAGCCACTCTTGCGATTCAGCTTGCGCACTTCAAGCTGCAAACCGCCGCTTTCAAATGCTTCCTGATCGCTGTACTGCATATTTTTGAAGGTGTTGATGTTGTTGATCGAACCACCGTTGCCGCTAGACGCCCAGTTCGGGCCCCAGCGTTCTTCCCAGGTAACGAAAACGTTGCCAGAGGAAATTGCCGGCTGGATATCGACCTGAGCTTGGTCGACATTCGGTCCGCCGTCGTTGGACGGCCACGAAAAGCGCATGGCCCCTATCGCAGGGTCAAAGTCGACGTCTTGGTTGCGTCCGGATACGTACCGCCCAACCTCAGCGGCACTGTCGAACGGAATGGCAACCACGACGTCCGAGCGACGGCTCAGGTCTTCAAAATATGATTGCGCAAAGGTTGGCTCACTGACGGCCAACGCTAGAATCGCTGCGAGCGCCACGCGCTCGTATCGGGACTTACTCATACCGGAATCATCCCCTGTGACCGCGGACGGCCAGTTCCACAAGTTCGGATGCGAAGTATCGCTGTGATGCTACTGCGGTTTTGCGACATAGGTCACACAATGAAGTGTTGCCGCCGTCACAAACCAGCAGCCGAAAGCGGCTAATGCCGGCTGAAAAGGATTTGCTCCAATTTCAGGCCGGGCAATCGTGGTTAGCCCGCTCGCGTTACGCAAGGTGTCTCCGTAGTCCGACATATTACACAGCGGCAAAGTGCAATGTTTCGGCGCGGAATTATGTAGCCATATCGATAGCTTAGAGATGAGCTCTGAAAAACTCGATCGCTTCGTTCACAAAAAACGCGTGGTCGCGACGGCCCTCGACAACCGGCATCTCGCGCAAGTCCAGCGCATCAGCGCTGTCCAGGGTCGACCAGAGGCGCTTGAGGCCGGCCTGAAAACGAGCGTCTACGAACGGCTCTCCAGCACTGCGTAGACCCTGCGTAGGACGCGGTGCAAGCAGAAGAAAAGGGTCTTCCCGGTGCATAACGGAGACGACCCCGGGAATGAAATGGCAGTAGTGAGGCGGCCTTGCCGACGGTGCAGCGCGGGCATGAAACGCGCCGACTTGACCACCGTGCGAATGAAACGAAATCACCTTGACGCGTTCGTCCAGTGCCGCATATTCGACGGCAATTTCTGCACCCAGCGAAACGCCGGAGATACCGAATCGCGCCGCATCGACCTGCGGGAGTGCCGATACGAAATCGAACGCAATCCGGAGATCTGAGACCACGAGTTGTTTGTAAAAACCGCCTGCCAGCATCGCGTTGTACGCAACGATGCGATGATCGGGAAACTCCGGCTTGCCGCGCATGCCAAAACCGCGCAACTCGATCGCCGCCGTTACGAAACCGGCCTTCGCCAACTCTAGGGCCGCCGAATGCATATAGGAATCGACCGGCAAAACGAGCTGCGCAAGACCGGAGTCGCCGTCTCGCACGTGACCGTGAACAACGAGTATGGCTGGCTTCGGTGCCGCGCCGTCCTGAGGCGACAGGACGACAATGGGAATCCTGTCGCCATCGGCAGCGACGAGCGAATACTCGCGGCGGAGCAATTCTCCGTCGACACGTTCAGCCACCGGAGCGGAGATTGGCGGTCGTACGGCGCTCGAGAAATTCTGTTGGTAGACCGAGCTCCTAAGGTGCGCTCGAAGCGACGCCTGCCACTCGCGCCAATCTGCGGGTTCTGCGGACCTCGGCTTCGGGAAGCGCGTGTGCGCAGCCCTAACGAGCCGCACGCCGCTTGGGTCACGATCGTCCGGAATCGCAAGATCGCCGGTACCGCTAAAGTCGCGTTCTTTCGCCGGCCGAACGTAACGCAGCGACTCGAGCGCAAAGTGTGCCATCAGCACACCTCCGCAGCTGATCACAAGCCAGAGCCAGACGGATGCGCCCGGACGCGCGCTGATCGAGCGACGCGAGAACGAATACACCCGCGTCACGGCAACGACGGCCGCCAGCCCGATGGCATAAGCGATGAGATATGTGACCGACATCACAGTCCGTTCGTGCCGCGTTCCAGGTTCACGGATTGGCCGTGGTTCCTGCCCGACGAAAGGTCCAGGTGCTAGTATCGCCTCAAACGTGAACGCAACTCCAGCCGGTCGACGGCTCGACTCCGATGCCGAATTCCATACTCATTATCGCGTTCCATTTCCCGCCGATCGCATCGAGCAGCGGCATGCAGCGGGCTACCAAGGTCGTCCGTTATCTGACCGAGGACGGCTGGGACCCGGTCGTGCTGACCGTGTCACCGAGAGCGTACGGCAACACCAACCCAAGCCAGCTGCGGGAAATACCGGACGGCGTGCCCGTGTGCCGAGCGTTCGGGCTCGATGCGACGCGTCACTTTGCCATCAAGGGACGCTATCTCGATTTTCTCGCATGGCCGGATCCGTGGGCCAGCTGGATTCCGTTCGCTACGATGGCCGGCAAGCGACTCATCAAGCGCTACAAACCGAAGATCATCTGGTCGACGTTTCCAATTACGTCGTCCAATGTCGTGGCTTGCCGGCTCGCCGAGTGGAGCAAATTGCCGTGGATTTCGGACCTACGTGATCCCATCACGCTTGATGGCTACCCCGTTGACCCGACGCGTTACAAGCAGGCCGTCGCGATTGAAAAGAAGACAATCAAACACGCATCCAAAGTCGTCTTCACCGCAGAACATACGCGACAGATCTATTTAGGCCGATATCCAGAGCTGGAAGGCCGGGCCGAACTGATTCCGAATGGCTACGATGAGGCCAACTTCCCGCAGCTCACCGAGGAAGCGATGAAATCGGATAAGCGGCTCTTCCTGCTACACAGCGGAGCAATGCAACCGAAAGGTCGCAATCCAGGTACTTTTTTTGCCGCCCTGCGCAAGCTGAAAGAACGTGGCGTCGTTTCGGCCGAGAAACTGCGAGTGGTGTTCCGGGCGTCCGGATTCGATGGACAGTATCGGGGCATGGCGGAGGAAGCGGGTGTCGACGATATCGTGACACTCGAGCCGCATCTTCCATACGAGAAAGCGATTCGCGAGATGGTGTCTGCTGACGGTCTGCTCGTTTTTCAGGGCACCATCTACAACCACGCAATGCCAGCCAAGGTATACGAGTACCTGTATGCCCGTCGTCCGATGCTGGGAATTGTCGACAAGGCAGGTGAGACCAACCATGCCCTCGGCGAAATGGGTATCACCGCGACGGCGGACATCGCCGACCCGGATGAGATCGCGGACAAGCTCGAAGAGTTCCTGACCGAACTTGGCAACGGCAGCTACTCGTTGCCGAGCGACTCAATTGTGAAAAAGTATTCACGTCGCAGCCAGGTCATGGTGTTGTCGCAGCTGCTTCGACAGGCGTCGGCGGTTTAAGAGATGGCGACGACAGCGACAGACCGACGCAGGGACAAAGCACCGGCATGACACCAATAATTTTTATGGCCGGGTATGCCCTCGGGTTGCTGCTGACCTTCGTCCGCCATCCGATCTACGGCCTGTATACGTATTTTTTTGCGTTCTACATGGCTCCGAGCTATGGCTGGTGGCGCAACGATGTCCCCGACCTGCGATACATGTTCATCGCCGGTATAGCCGCGGTGATTGCATCGCTTTGGCTGCCGCGCGACAACAGCAGACCTCGGTTCTACGAAACGACACCTGGCAAGCTGTTTCTGATGTTTGTCGCGTTCAACTGGCTTCAGGTGATGTGGGCGTTCGATGAGGCCGCGCAAATAGAAGCCGCAACGCTGTTTACCAAGCACGCGGTGTCGTTCTATCTGATTTACACGTTCGCCAACAGCATAGAGCGCATCAAGGAAATCGCGTTCTGGCACGTGATCGGCTGCGGCTGGTTCGGCTATCAGGCACTGGGCGCCGGTGGCGGACGACTCGAGACCATCGGCGGGCCCGTGGCGGGTTCAAATGAACTCGGCGTACACATTACATCCGGTCTGATTTTCGGCGGTCTGCTGCTGCTAAGTCTGCGCGGTCTGCGCCGAATTGCGGTTTTTAGCGTACTCCCGCTTATCGCGAATTGCTTGATCCTCACGATTAGTCGCGGCGCCTTCCTGGGCTTTTTCGTCGGCGGGCTCGCGGGCTACGTGGCGGCACCCAAGCGGATTACAAAAACGTATCTAATCTTGGGGATTCTCGGTCTCGTAATGGTCGTCATGTTGTCACACAACGCGATGATCGAACGATTCACCGAGAGCTTCGCCGCGTTCACGACGGAGGAGGAACAAGTCGATCGCAGTGCCGCAAGTCGCGTAGAAATTGCCAAGGCCGGTATCAAGATCGGACTGGCACACCCATTCGGTGCGGGAAGCACCGCAACAGAGCGAATGAGCGGGCAATATCTGACGTTGTTTGAGACAGGACGGGCTGCGCACAACACGCTCGCGGAGGTATTCGCCGAACACGGTTTTCCAGGCCTAATTCTCTACGTGCTCATTGCCATATGGGCTTTGCGAACAATACTTGGCATGCGACGAACCCCCGTCACAGCGAGTGACGAGCTACAAGAGATTTCCATCTTGATGACGATGGTCGGAGGTGCACTGGCGGCAATGTTCGTGTCGGGCAACTTCTCCAGCAATCTAGGCCTCGAGACGCAGTATTGGTGTCTAGCGCTGTTGGCCGCGGTCGTAGCACTCCGAGACGCAACGCTGCAGAGAGAATCCGCGGTGCCCGACCAGCCCGAGCAATCCGAGCAGTCAGAGCAGTCGATCGCTAAGCGGAAGAGATACGGACCGGCGCGAACTGAAAACTCGCTGACCGGCGCGTCCCGGAGGGTAAAAGGAAGCTGACCGGTTGTATCCGCGCGACGACCTCGTTGCCCATCGCTAAACGAACTGTCGTTTCGTGCGTGACCCGTGTCCGGGGCTTCGCGGTGCGTTTTAGCTACTCTCGCCACGGCTGAATTTGCGCTGGCTGCACCGTACGGAGCCGCGCAGCAAATAGCCAGCCGGGTAATGGCACACTGGCCGACGAGCCGGATTTTGAGATTGGCCGACAGACTCCTCGCGACATGCACAGCGGCGCCCGAAACACATGACCAACTATCGCGTTTACTCCACGTTCGGCAGCGCTGTGCTCACAGTCTCGATGAACTGGTTCAACCGACTGGTTGGCATCATCAGTATCGCGATCCTGGCTCGGCTACTCTTGCCCGACGACTTTGGCGTGATCGCCATGGCCTCGCTGATCGTGGCACTAGCTGACACGGTCTTCAATTTCGGTGTCCACGTACCGCTGATCCAAAGACAGGATGCAACGCAGGAGCACTACGATTCGGCTTGGACGTTGCGTCTGCTGCAAACCTCGCTGTCGACAGCCGCGCTGTTCTTAGCGGCGCCGTACGCGGCCGACTATTTCAACGACGAGCGAGTGACAATCGTCGCGCAGTGCCTGTCGTTTACGCTGCTGCTTGCCGGCCTGGAAAACATCGGAATCGTCGATTTCCAGAAGAAAATGCAATTCGGCGCTGAGTTTCGCTTCCGATTCATTCGTCGGCTCGTCGGTTTCACCGTCACGGTCGTTCTTGCGTACGCATTGCGGTCATACTGGGCAATGGTCGTCGGCATGCTGGCCGAGAAACTCGCGGGTGTGGTACTCAGCTACGCGGTCCACACGATGCGTCCAAGATTTAGCTTCAGCAAGTTTCGGGAGATTTTCGGCGTATCACAGTGGATGCTGATCTTCAGTCTCGGGCGATACTTGAGACTGAAACTCCATCAATTAATCGTCGGCCGCTGGGAGCCAACTGCCACAGTCGGCGCGTACTCCATCGCCAATGAGCTTTCCATGATGCCGACGACTGCGGTGCTGCAGCCGCTCAATCGAGCGTTGTTCCCAGCGTTCTCGAAAGCGCAACACACGACGGAACGCCTCAAAAGCCTGTTCCTAATGGCGCAATCGGTGCAGACCCTGATCGCCGTGCCGGCGGCTGCCGGTCTTGCGCTCGTCGCGGACGAGATCGTATTGGTGCTGTTGGGCGATAACTGGGGGACGGCTGCCGGTTTCGTGCGCATACTCGCGCTGATAAACATCGCTCAAGCGCTGACGACCAGCGGCACCTATATTCTGCTCAGTACTGGCCGGCAACGTCTGAACGCAATCGTTATGTGGTCGCAGGTTGCAATCTTTGCCGGCTTGGTGATGACCCCTTTGGTGGAGAAGTCAGCCATGGATGTCGCCAGGCTGCTACTCGTGGCAACAATGTTTGGGCTAGCTGTGCAATTCTACTTTGTTAAACGAAGCATCGCGGGCTTGCGTTTCCGCGACATTGCGGCCTGCTCCGTGAGACCTTTGATTGCCTCGAGCATCATGGCTGCCGCATTGATCTATTTGCCCTTTCCCGTAAACACATCCGCCATCGTCTTGTTGTTCGGCAAAGCAACCTCTGGTGCATTGGTCTTTGTCGCAGCGACTTACGGACTTTGGCGAGCCGCTGGTCGGCCGGATGGCGCGGAGGTCTACCTCGCCGACAAAATAGCATCGATCAGTCGCTCGGCTGTATCGCGTTTCCAGCGACACCAGGACGCCGGACGCTCATGATTCCAGCGAGCAACAATGCAGTCTCGAGTGACAGAGGCGTCCAACAGTGAGCGACCAACAGAATTTGTCTAACCGCAAAATGCCGGAGCCGATTCTCGTCGTCG
Organism: Pseudomonadota bacterium; assembly: GCA_038534295.1. Lineage (GTDB taxonomy): Bacteria > Pseudomonadota > Gammaproteobacteria > Steroidobacterales > Woeseiaceae > JBCAXA01. The sequence goes on along the minus strand of JBCAXA010000003.1, from coordinate 50,620 downwards.
GCTTGAACCGGTCTGGGACAAAGTGGCTTTCGAATATTCTCTGTAACCACCCGCAGATAGCAGGCGTGCAAAGCAAGCGAGCCCGAGGAATCCTCGAGACTAACCTATTCCACCGAATGCAGGAAAAGTTCGATCTGCGGTCCGGCGACGATTATGTCGGTTTTGTAGAACTGTGGAAGAAAACGGAGTTTTTTCAGGTGACAGGCGAAGACGCAGAATACCTCTACAGCCTTGACCCGCGACCGCTGTCGTTCGTCAGGATCTTCGAGTTGGTGATGCAGCGCTTCGCGATACGCCGATCGGCCAGATTTTGGCTGCAAAAATGCGATCCGGAACGGGCCCTCGGAATTGGTCTCAAACTCAGCAATGTACGAGTCGTCGCTATTCGCCGCGATACGCTTGCGACGGCACAGTCGATGAAGCAATTGAATGTAAACACCGGGCGGAGCTTCTCGCTGCTGAAGTCTCTCCCGGGGCAGGTACGCAGCGAGCGACTGCTGAAACGCGTCGAACAGCGTTTCGACTGCATAACTATCGACTACGATGAATTGCGTTCCGATCCGGCCGCCGCCACCCGATCGGTCTGCAAACAGCTGTCGATCGACTTCGAGGAGTCGTTGCTGGAGGTCAAATTCGAGCCGAACACGAGCTTCCAAAGCAGTAAGCGCCCAGCCCCGATTGCCGGGCTCCAACGCTGGCTAGCGACGCTGATAATCCTGGCCTCATCGCTTGCACCGATGTGGGTGCTGAACCGACTGTTGGCGCGCAAGAAGCGCGATGAGCCGCCGCTGAAGCTCGTCGCTGGCACGTTTGGCGACTTGAAGGATCACGTCGCAGACGGCAAGGATTATTTCACGTGACGACGGCATTCGATGATCCTGGGGTTCGTTCGTCCAAGAAACGGCGGCGAGGCCGCATTCCGCGCCGATAAGACCACGGCGATGGCTTGTCAGCACCCCACGGCGCTGGTATAAAGTGCGGCTCCGCGGCGGGCGAGCGTGCCCGTTTCGCTCCGAACACACCAGGATTTCGTCCCATGTCCAGAGTTTGTCAGGTGACCGGGAAACGCCCGATGACGGGCAACAACGTCTCCCACGCTCACAACAAGACCCGCCGGCGGTTTTTGCCGAACCTGCAGACGCATCGTTTCTGGCTCGAAAGCGAGAAGCGTTACGTCAAGATGCGCGTTTCGAACAAAGGCCTCAGAATCATCGACAAGAAGGGTATCGAACAGGTCGTCAGTGATCTGCGCGCCCGCGGCGAGAAGGTGTAACGATCATGCGCGAGAAAATCCGACTCGTTTCATCGGCCGGCACTGGTCACTTCTACACGACGACCAAAAACAAGCGCCTGCACCCGGAAAAAATGGAAACGAAAAAATTCGATCCGACCATCCGTAAGCACGTGCTCTACAAGGAAGCGAAGATCAAGTAGCGCCGCCGCTGTAACCGCACACAAAAAAAGCCCGCCGAAGCGGGCTTTTTTTATGCTTACGAGTGCCTGCCTAACGCGCGGGGACGGCGGCCATCGAGTAGCCGCGTACGGTTGCCGCGAAGTCCTGCAGCGCTTTGATGCCGCTCTCCTCCGCTTCGGCGCACCACTGTTTCAGGCTGGCGAGCAGCTTGTCGTTGCTGACGTTCTGCGCGCCGCTCCACAGCTCCTGTAGACGGAGCCGGAACTGATGCACGGTGGCCAGCGCCTTGTTCGAGTCGAGCAGATCGTTGAGTCGCTGCTGCGACGCCTGGTCAAGCAGGCTCGGCTGACGCACGACCAGACGTTTGGCGCGGCGCCACAACTGCGCAGCGCGGCTGTCGCTGCCGACGATTGCCTGCGAGCGTTCGCCGTTGAAGACCGGCAGCGTCACGTGGCGGGTGTAGTCACGCAACACGTGCATGCGATTGACGATTATTGCCCGCAGCGTTTCGATGTCGGGGGTCGAGCGCGTCGTGCGCACGAGTTCTGGCGCGACTTTGTTCACCTTGGCTAGACCAAGTGCCGAGAACACACGGATATAGAACCAACCGAGGTCGAACTCCCAAGGCCGCATCGAAAACTTGGCGGACGTCGGAAACGCGTGGTGGTTATTGTGCAGCTCCTCGCCACCGCAGATCAGGCCCCACGGCACGATGTTGCGGGCCGCATCGTCACACTCGAAGTTGCGGTAACCGGTGTGATGACCGACCCCATTGATGATGCCGGCGGCGAATAGCGGCATCGCAATCATTTGGACCGCGATCATGATGATGCCAGGCACGCCGAACAGCACCAGATAAGTCAATACACACAGCGTGATGCCGCCGTTACGAAACCGGGTGTAGATATTGCGCTCGATCCAGTCGTCCGGACAGCCGCGTCCGTATTTCTCAATGGTCTCGGCTTTCTCGGTCTCCTCCTGGTAAAGCTCAGCGCCTTCCAGCAGGACCTTTTTCAGGCCGAAGACCTGCGGTGAATGCGGATCGCCGACTTTCTCGCACAGCGCATGGTGTTTACGGTGCACAGCAACCCATTCGCGGGTCAGCATGCCCGACGTGGACCAAATCCAGAAGCGGAAGAAATGCCGCAACACCGGGTGCAAGTTGAGCGAGCGATGCGCGGCGTCGCGATGCAGGTACAGCGTGACGGACATCATGGTGATCTGGACGAGCACGAAGCTGGTAAGCACGTAGCCCCAGAACGACATCGGGATCAGTCCGTAGGCGTATTCGAGCAATTGCTGCATAGCGATAGGTTCCGTAAGGGGTGTATCGTGGCGGTGCCGCGAACTATAGCGGACCGGTAAGGGGCGACCAAGATTGAAATCACAGATTCCGGGCGCATTTCGTCAGGGCCGGGCTAAGTTGTTGATCCCTTGTCTCTTTGTCGCATTCTGTCGAGTATCGGCCAATGCCGGAATTACCTGAGGTCGAAACCACCCGTCGCGGCATTGAGCCGCACTTGGTCGGCCAGACCGTGACCGACGTACGCATAACGGAACGCCGCTTGCGCTGGCCTATCGCGGCTGATTTCGAAGCGCGCCTGATCGGCGAAACCGTCACCGGTGTGCGCCGGCGCGCCAAGTATCTGATGCTAGAAACAAGCGAGGGTTCCGCCATGCTGCACCTCGGCATGTCCGGCAGCCTGCGGATCCTCGATGCCGAGACGCCGCTCAAGAAACACGACCATGTCGAGTTCGAACTCGACTCCGGCCGCGTTTTGCGCTTTCACGACCCGCGACGATTCGGCTCGCTGCACTGGCTGGCCCGCGACGCATCGCACCCACTGCTTGAGTCATTGGGGCCCGAGCCGTTCGATACAAGATTCGATGGGGAATACCTGTACCGCCTGTCGCGCGGCCGCCGCGTTGCGGTGAAGGTATTTATCATGAATGCCGCCGTGGTCGTGGGTGTTGGCAACATCTACGCCAGCGAGGCGCTGTTCCGTGCTGGCATCGATCCACGCCGGCACGCGGGCCGAGTGTCCAAGGTGCGCTACGAGCGTCTCGCCGACGAAATTCGTGCGACGCTCGGCGACGCTATCGCCGTCGGCGGCACGACGCTACGCGACTTCTACGGGGGCGACGGCGAGCCCGGCTATTTCCGCCAAAAGCTCAACGTCTATGAACGTGCCGGCGAGCCGTGCCGAACCTGTGGCGACACGATTCGGCGCTCGGTGCTCGGCCAGCGTGCGACGTATTACTGCGTGCGCTGCCAGCGCTGATCCGCAACGGATTGCGCCCGCGATATCGATCATAGCCGCGAACACATCGACGACACCGCGCTCAATCGCGGGCAGAAGCCCGCTCCTACATCTGGATTCAACGCAGCAGTAAATAACGATGTAGGAGCGCCTTTCCAGGCGCGATATGCGCCGACGATGCGAACTGCGGTAGCGGCCAATCGCGGGCAGAAGCCCGCTCCTACATCGGGATTCAACGCAGCAGTAAACGAAGATGTAGGAGCGCCCTTCCGGGCGCGATCAGGCCTCGCGCAACGCGGTGCAGTGTTCGACCAGAGCTTTTTCGACAAGTGGGTCGACAAATTCCCCGACGTCGCCGCCGAGGATGGCGATCTCGCGCACCAGCGTCGACGAAATAAACGTGTAGCGTTCGGTCGGGGTCAAGAACATGGTTTCGACTTCTTCGGTCAGATGTCGGTTCATGTTGGCGAGCTGAAACTCGTACTCGAAGTCCGACACGGCGCGCAGACCGCGGAGGATGACCTCCAGTTTGTTGTCGACGGCAAACTGGATCGTCAGGCCGTCGTAGCCCACGACGTCGATACCGTCGATACCGGCCAGCACCTGTTCGGCCATGTCCACACGCTCTTCGAGATTGAACATGGGCGTTTTGCCGGGGTTCGCGGCAACCGCAACAACGACACGATCAAACAGGCGGGCAGCACGCCGCACGAGATCGGTATGGCCCTTGGTGATCGGGTCGAACGTCCCAGGATACATCGCGGCTATGCCCACGTTTCGCACTCCTCGTCAGGTGACAATGCGGCCGCAAGCATGTAGCGCACACGTCCGGCACTGCCGTGGCGACGAATACCCAACGGTTGGGGCAACGCCGGTGGCGGCCGGGCAAGTTCCTGCTCTAGGTAGATGACGCTGTCGCTCCCCAGCCAGCCGTTTTTTTGCAGCAGTGTACACAATTCGGCGTGCGCGGTAGCCCGGAATGGCGGATCGAGAAACACCACGTCCATCGGTGATCCTGGCTCGCTGAGGCGGCGCCAGGCATCGCCGCAAACGACGGTGGCGCGCGGCGCCCCGCCAAGCTCCGCAAGGTTGGCTTCCAGGGCGTGCGCAAGTTGTGGATTACGTTCTATGAACGTCACGTGCGCTGCACCGCGGGACAGCGCTTCGAGGCCGAGAATACCGGTCCCGGCAAATGCATCGAGGACGCGAGCGCCGGCAATGGTCGGTGCGAGCCAGTTGAACAGCGTTTCGCGAACGCGATCCGGCGTCGGCCGCAGATCGCGTGCCGACGCCACTTGAATGAAGCGGCGGCGCCACTCGCCCGCTACAATACGCACGCGGCCGGCACCCCGAGCGGAACGACTGGCACGATTCATCGGCGGTGAGCAACGAGCAACATCGCCAATAACGGTAACAAGAAAGCTGCCAGCGGGCATGAACGACACCACGCGCAAACCCGGCTTCTTCTCACGGCTGCGCGCACGGCTGAACAAGGGCGACTCGTGGCTGACCTACGATCTCGCGAACCTCGTCCCGGGCGGCAAGATCGATGAAGACGTTCTCGATGAACTCGAGACGCGGCTGGTTATGGCCGATGTCGGTATCGAGACGACCGAGGCGATCCTCGAGCGCTTGCGCAAACGGCTCGCACGCAACGAGCTCAAGGATACGGCGGCGCTGCTACTCGGCCTCGAGGAAACGCTGACCGATATTCTCGCACCGGTAGAAAAACCGTTGACCATCGACACGGCCGCCGAGCCGTTTGTCATCCTGATGGTCGGCGTCAATGGTGCCGGTAAAACAACGACACTCGGTAAACTCGCGCAACGGTTTCAAACGGACGGCCACGAAGTGATGCTGGCCGCCGGCGATACCTTTCGCGCTGCGGCGATCGAGCAATTGCAGGTCTGGGGTGAGCGCAATCGCGTACCGGTGATTGCACAGCAAACGGGCTCCGACCCGGCCGCTGTGCTTTTCGACGCCCACGCTGCCGCCAAAGCACGCGGTGTCGACGTGCTGCTCGCCGACACGGCGGGTCGACTGCACAGCCAGGAAGGACTGATGGCGGAGCTCGAAAAGGTCCAACGCGTCCTGAAGCGCGCCGATGCGGCGGCGCCGCACGAAGTGATGCTGGTACTCGACGCCGGTCTCGGTCAGAACGCACTGGCGCAAGCGCGCGAGTTTCACAAGGCGCTCGGCGTGACTGGTCTCGCCGTTACGAAACTCGACGGCACGGCGAAAGGCGGTGTCATTTTCGCCATTGCGGCTGAACTCGGTATTCCGATTCGCTTCATCGGGGTCGGCGAGAAACTCGAGGATCTGGCTCCGTTCAACGCCAGTGAATTCGTTCGTGCACTGTTGAAGGGCGATGGCGACAGCGGCGCGTGAGGCAAACACCGAGCCGATGATTCGACTCGAGAACGTCGGCAAACGATACCCGGGCGGGCACGACGCGCTGCGCGGTTTGACGCTGCGTATCGAGGCCGGCGAATTTGTGTTCCTGACCGGCCACTCCGGCGCCGGCAAATCGACGCTGCTGAAACTCATCGCATTGATCGAGCGACCAACCCGTGGTCAGGTCATCGTCGACGGCGAGAACACGCGGCGCATCACCGGCCGGCGCGTCGCGCATTACCGTCGCCGGCTTGGCATCGTATTCCAGGATCATCAGCTGCTGTTCGACCGCTCGGTGTTCGACAACGTTGCGCTGCCGCTGATTATCGCGGGCGCATCGACGCGCGACGCCGGTCGCCGTGCGCGCGCGGCGCTCGATCAGGTCGGTTTGCTGCACAAGGAGAAAGTGCGGCCAGTGACCCTGTCGACCGGCGAGCAGCAGCGCGTCGGCATTGCGCGCGCTATCGTCGGCCGACCGCGGCTGCTGATCGCTGACGAGCCGACCGGCAACCTCGATCCGACCCTGTCGCTCGACATCATGCAAATTTTCGAGCGTTTCAACGAAATTGGCGTCACGATCCTGATCGCGAGTCACGATATCGCGCTCATTGAACAGCTCGGGCATCGCCGCGTGGCGCTCGCCGAGGGTCGGCTGGACGAGGCCCACACCACGCCATGACGGCGCTCAACGAGTCGATTAAGCGTTCCAACCCGGTGGCGGCGTATTTCACCCGTCATGCGCAGGTGGCCGTTGCGACCGTCGGCCGGCTGGTCCGCAGCCCGATCGCGACCCTACTGACGGGACTCGTCATCGCCATCACACTGGCACTCCCGGCGATTGGTCACCTAACGGTACAGAACGCGCTGACGCTGAGCGGCGGGTGGCAGGAAGCCGTCGATTTCAGCGTGTTTTTCAAAACCGACACGACCGAAGACACGGCGCGACAGCTCGCCGCGGTCATTGAGCAACGTGCCGACGTCGCGTCGGTCAGTTTTGTCAGCGCCACCGATGCCGCGGCAAGCTTTGGCGCGGATCCCGGTTTTGCCGAAGCGTTGGCGAGCCTTGGCGACAACCCGCTGCCGCATGCGGTGGTCGTACGGCCGGCGGAAGGCGCCAGCGAAGCGTTAATCGATGCGCTTCGGAACGATCTCGCCAGTCTCCCGGAAGCCGATATCGTGCAGCTCGATACCGAATGGGTTCGCCGCTTCCACGCGATACTCGATCTGCTGCAACGAACCATTGCGATGCTGGCGATATTTTTCGCGATCGCGATCGTAGTCGTGATCGGCAACACGATTCGCCTGGATATCGAAAATCGCCGCGATGAGATCGTCGTCGTCAAGCTGGTTGGCGGCAGCGATGGCTTCATTCGTCGGCCGTTTCTCTATTCGGGTTTCCTGGTTGGCCTGCTGGGTGGGCTGATGGCGCTGGCCCTGGTGCTGATTGCGCTGGCGGTATTGGATGAGCCGGTGCAGCGACTGTCCGGGCTGTACGGAACCGGATTCACGCTACGCGGTCTGAATTTGGCCGAGACGGGCATCGTTGCCGTCTCCGGGGCGCTGCTTGGGTGGATTGGCAGTTTCGTCGCCACAGCCCGCCATTTGCGCCAGATAGAGCCACGCTGAGAACGCGGGCGATACAATCGCCGCGCATACCTAAATAACTGAAATGTCGAAGTATTTCCTTGGCTTCCGGCTTGGAACTCAAGTACCTTTTAGCACTCTAAAGGTTCGAGTGCTAACATCCGATATAAGGATAAAGCGCAATTCGACAAAGGACAGCCATTAATGACGACAAGCATCGCGCTTAAAAATCAAGAACTTATGCTAGCCGGCCCGGTTGGCAGCTTGGATGCGTACATCCAGGCCGTAGGTTCTGTGCCCGTCCTCAGTCAGGAGGATGAGCAGCAGCTCGCGCATCGTTTTCGCGACGACGGCGATCTCGATGCTGCGCGGCAACTCGTGCTCGCGCACCTGCGTTTCGTCGTGCATATCGCCAAAGGCTATAACGGCTATGGACTGCCGATTGGTGATCTTATCCAGGAAGGCAATGTTGGTCTGATGAAGGCCGTAAAACGCTTCGACCCCGACGTTGGCGTTCGCCTCGTGTCGTTCGCGGTGCACTGGATTCGTGCCGAAATCCACGAATTCGTGCTGCGTAACTGGCGCGTCGTAAAGGTGGCCACGACCAAGGCACAGCGCAAACTGTTCTTCAATCTGCGCAAATCGAAGAAGCGCCTGAGCTGGCTGTCGGCCGAAGAGACCAAGGCGGTCGCCGCCGATCTCGGCGTGCCAGAGCATGAAGTAACGGCCATGGAGCAGCGGCTCGCGGCGAACGATGCATCGTTCGATGCCAACCCGCACGACAGCGACGACGCTGCGTTTGAACCAGCCGCGTACCTGCCGAGCCCCGACGCCGACCCGGCCATGCTGGTCGAGAACGCCGACTGGGCATCGAACGCGAGCGATCAGCTCACCGCCGCACTCGGTGGACTGGACGATCGTAGTCGCGACATCTTGGCGCGCCGCTGGCTGACCGATGACAAAGCCACACTGCATGAACTGGCGGCCGAGTACAGCGTGTCGGCCGAACGCATCCGGCAGATCGAAGCCGCCGCTATTAAGAAATTGAGAGGTGCGATGGCCGCTTAAGGGCCGTCCGCTACACCGCTCCCCCCGCCGACCGGCGCCGGTGTGAGTCGCAACGACTCCGCCGGTGCCGCGGCATCTTTCCCAAAGCTCAGATCGACCCACTGTTGCAGCGAGCCTTCGCTGGCTACTCGTAACGCTTGCCGCGTAGCTCAATCCAGCCGCCCGGCTCACGCCCTTGCGGGTCGTGATGGGTCCAGTGGATCACGCCGCCGCGCTCGTTCCACTCGTAAACGCCCTTAAAGCTGATGCGATCGCCGAGCGCGACTGGTACTCGGGGCGCTAGATCGATGTTGTGCGCAATCAGCAGCGTTTGGCCGGTCGACGTCTCAATGACAAAGCGCTGGTGACGCGAATCGACATTGTCGTCTTCGAGCAGCCGGCTGACGCGGCCCTTGGCACGGATCCATTCGTCGTTGAGTTGTCGATCGAAAGCGTCGGCCAAAAGTTCGGCTCCGTCGTTGTCGGTGGTGGCGGCAGGCGGCCCTGGCGTCAGCGTCGTGCCGGTTTGCAGCGCGAGCCAGGAACCGGCGACCGCGACTAGCAACACCATGAAACGAACCAGCTTATTGTTCATCGGCAACACCAGCACCAGAAAAAACGCGGCCCGAAGGCCGCGTTTAAGTCTACTGCACGTTGCGGTCGCTGTTAGCCAGTCAACGGCACGAGCGTCAGTTCCACGCGGCGGTTGAGCTGACGGCCGGCCTCCGTGCCATTGTCGGCAACCGGATACTGCTCGCCGAGACCGAGCGTCATGAGACGCTGATCCATGACGCCCTGCGCCCGCAGGTACTGTGCGACCGCGCTAGCGCGGCGCTGCGAAAGGTTCTGGTTGTACTGATCGGTGCCGGTACTGTCGGTGTGACCGGCGACCTCAATAATGGTCTTTTCGTATTTGTTCAGGACTTTGGTCACTGACGCCAACACATTGAAGAACTGCGGGCTTAGATCGGCGCTGTCGGTCGCGAACGTGACGTTGCTCGGCATGTTCAGCGTGATGTTGTCACCGATACGCGTAACGCTGACACCGGAGCGCTCCAACTCTGCGCGAAGCTCGGCTTCCTGTTGATCCTGGTAGTAGCCAATCGCACCACCAGCCAGTGCGCCGACGCCGGCGAGTATCAATGCCTTCTGGCGTCGGTCGACCGCGTCGTCGCCTGAGATCAACCCAATGACCGCGCCGATACCGGCGCCAATCGCGGCGTTGCGCGTTGCCTTGCTGGTCTGCTCTTCGCGTGTGTAAGGATCCAGCGTTTGACAGGCACCGGTAAACACGGTGATAGCGGCGGCGCCGAGCGCGACCGCAAGCTTGCTGCGTTTCATAGTTCTCACCTTTTTTGCCCTTGCGAGTGAAGCCCGGGGGCCATCGCGCGGATACTCCCAGATTTATCAGTCCAAAACTATATCTGGGGCCGCTTAACTAGAGCTGAAGCCTCCGCCCATTACGTTAACGGTTACGCCGCGCTGTGGTTGACCGGAGGGTTCATAGTAACGCCGTGCTGCTTATGGCTGTGGGCGCGGTTGGCGCTGCTGGTCGGACCGCCGCCGCAGCCGCCACGGCATTTGGTTAGATCCGCCCAGCGCTGTTGCAGGTACGGAAGCTTCGGCCCGCCACGTAACCCCGAGTGGATTGCCCTAGTTGACCGGCAAAGGCCGTAGCGACGCTGGACTGAGAACCGCGCTAAAATCGCCGAAAACCCTGACGAGAAGTCCCATGAACACGGCCCAAGTCTGGCTCGACGCCTACGCCGAAAGCCACCAAAACCCCGTCAACAAAGCGCTGCACTGGGTTTGCGTGCCCATCATCGTCATTAGTCTCATTGGACTTCTGTGGGCGATACCGGTACCGGACGGGTTTGCCGCGATCTCGCCGGCGTTGAACTGGGGTACCGCATTTTTGCTGGCGGCTGTCGTCTACTACTTTGTCATGTCGATTCCACTCGCGCTCGGCATGCTGCCGGTGGTCGTCGCCATTGTTGCGGCTGTGGTCTGGCTGGACTCGCTGCCGTTTCCGCTCGTCTACTCGTCGCTGGCGCTGTTCACCGCCGCATGGGTCGGCCAATTCATCGGCCATCAGATCGAAGGCAAGAAACCGTCGTTTTTTGAGGACCTGCAGTTCCTGATGATTGGCCCGCTGTGGATTCTTGCAGCGATCTATCGCCGGTTCGGATTGTCCTATTGAGCACGGACGGCACGGCACCGCCGTTGCCGACCACGACAAACGGAGACGTCTGGCGCATCGCGGCGCCCATGCTGCTCTCCAATCTGTCTATTCCACTGCTGGGCCTGGTCGACACCGCCGTGCTCGGCCACCTCGATCAACCCTGGTATCTCGCCGCCGTCGGCGTCGGCGCAATGATCTTCACGACGCTCTACAACGGCGTGAATTTCCTGCGGATGGGAACGACCGGCATCGCGGCGCAGGGTTTCGGTCGCAGCGATGGCGACACTGTCGTGCGCTCGTTGCGCGAAGCGACGCTGGTCGCGCTCGCCGTCGCCACGCTGATGCTGCTTGCGCATCCGTGGATCCGCGATGCGGCGCTCGCCATCATGCGGCCAGAGGACATAGTCCGAACGGAAGCGGCTCGCTATTTCGACATTCGTATTTGGAGTGCACCGGCTACGCTTGCGACATCCGTGATCGTCGGGTGGTTTCTCGGGCTGTCGAACGCACGCGTGCCGCTGACGATCACGTTGGTCGTGAATCTGACGAACATCGCGCTCGATATCGTGCTGGTGGTCGGATTCGGCATGAAAACGGCCGGCGTGGCCTATGCGACGCTCGTCGCCGAATACCTCGGCCTCACCGTTGGCGTCTTTTTGGTGCTGCGTGAGTCCGGGCGTTGGCCGAGCACGCTGACGTGGCGACAGTGCATTCGCGAAGCCGATCTCGTTCGCTATTTCGCCGTCAATGGCAACATATTCGTTCGCACGATGGCACTGATGTTCACGCTGTTTACGATGACCGCATTGAGCGCACGGCTCGGCACGGCCGTGCTTGCCGCCAACACGATCTTGCTAAATCTGCTGCACGTCATCTCATACGGACTGGACGCACTGGCACACGCCGCCGAAGCGATCGTTGGCAAGTTCGAAGGACGGCGCGATCGCGCCGGGCTCAAACACAGCGTCGGACTGATTTTTCGCTGGTCGTTCGGTATTGCGGTCGGTATGACGCTCGCGCTCTGGATCGGCGGACCGGCGCTGGTGCGCCTTCTAACCGATATCGACAGCGTCGTCGCTACGTCCAGAGTCTATTTGCCGTGGCTCGTGATCATGCCGCTGGTCACGGTCTGGAGTTTCGTTTACGACGGCGTATTCATCGGCGCAACGCTGGCACGAGAGATGCGCAACGTGATGTGCGCCGCCGCGTTTTTCGTTTTTGTGCCGGTGTGGTGGGTGGCGCAACCACTCGGCAATCACGGCCTGTGGCTCGCATTCACGGCCTTCATGCTGACGCGCGCCGTCGGCATGCACATCTACTACCGACACCGGTACCGTACGCCGCTATCCGCAACGGTCTAGGGTCTAGCGCTGCGGGCAAAGGCTCGCTAACGATGAGCTTGCCGCGGACCGGTGCTACGCTGACGCTTACCGTCGAGTTGTTGGAAACCGCTGTTGGAATTGCTGTCGCGCTTTTGGTCCGACTCGTGGGTCGGCCAAGGGCATTTCGTTCTTGCCGCCATCGCGCTGATTCTCGGGCCGCTCATCTTTACGCAGCGCAAAGGCACCGCGATGCATCGCGGATTCGGCTACGCTTATTTGACAGCAATGCTCGTCGTCAACGTGACGGCATTGACGATGTACGACATGACCCGCGGCCCGAATCTTTTTCATTTTTTTGCGGTCGTTTCGCTGGGCACGATTACGCCAGGCCTCATCGCTATTTTGCGGGGCTCATTGACCTCGCATTACTTTTTCATGAGCTGGTCGTACTTTGGGTTGTTGGCCGCGTTTCTGAGTCAGATCGCAACGCAAACAGGCGGTGTCCCAAAACTGGCGCAGGCACTGGGCGGTGCCAGCGGCTTCGCGATCGTATTCATCGGCACCGGGCTGGCGGGGTTTGGCGCGTCGCGCCTGATTAACGCCAAAGCCAAAGAATTGCTCCCGCGCTACAAAGCCTGATCGCTCTTTGTCTGTCGATTAGCCGCGCTCGTCTTTCGGCGAGCCCAAGCAGACATAGGATGTGATGCGGTTCACTTCCGAACGTTCGCCAAGCACGTTCGCGTGGAAGTTCTTATACGCCGCAAGGTCAGTGACTTCGACTCGCAGCAGGTACTCGACGTCGCCGGTAACGTTGTGGCATTCGCGAACTTCCGGCGATGCTTCCATCGCCCGCTCGAACGCCCGCGCGTCTTTTTTCAGATGCGCCGACAAACCAACCATGACGAACACCGTCAGCGAGGTGCCGAGCTGCGCATGATCAACAACCGCCCGATACCGTTTGATGACCCCGCTGCGCTCGAGGTCCTGCACGCGACGCAAGCACGCCGACGGTGACAGACCGACGCGTCGCGCGAGCTCGACGTTGCTGAGCCGCCCATCACGCTCGAGCTCTCGCAATATTCGTTCGTTGCTAGCGTCAATTGACGTCATAAATTGCCCTTATACCGGTTTTTGCCTGCTATGTCGCAATCTTGTTGCGGTTTCTGAGGCGTATTATTGCGCTCTTCGCCCTCTCGGAAGCAACCATGAACTCGCTTGCGCTGGAGCACTACGACATTTGCGCCGACCGCGGCTTCTTGTGCCGTTTCGATGCCGACCGCGTCGAGCTGGACGGTGACCTCGCCACCGCCCGGGACGTTGCGCTTAACCTGCCGCGCTGGTTGCCCAGCGGCCGCGTGCGCTCACTGTTGGTACGTGAACTACCCGATACCGACCTCGGCGACGCGCTCGCCACGTTGAGCGACGCCGAAGCGCGTCTCGCGATGGTCCATTACTCGTTCATGGTGCAGGCGTATGTTTGGGGCGAACCAACACCGGCGACCGTGCTGCCCGCCCCGTTAGCGCGGCCAATCGTGGCGCTCGCCGATCACCTCGGTCAGCAGCCGTTGCTGCCGTATAGCGCCTACGTGCTCGACAACTGGGCACGCATCGACCATGACGGCCCGGTTACGCTCGACAACACGGTCATGCTGCAGAACTTTCTCGGCGGCCAAGACGAAATTTGGTTCGTGTTGATCCACGTAGCAATCGAAGCGGTAGCCGGCAGTGCGCTCGCACTCGTCGAACCGCTGGTGCTTGCCGCGGACGAGCATGATTTTGACGGCATGCAGGCGGGACTCGAGGGGCTCGCTGCTATCTGGGCGGACATCAACGCCATCTTTGACCGCATGCCGGAACGCTGTGACCCGTACGTTTATTTCGAACGCGTGCGGCCGTACATTCACGGCTGGCGCGACAATCCGGCGCTCCCCGGCGGCATCGTTTACGAGGGCACGCGCTACGGTACCGAGGGACAAGCCTTTCGCGGTCAGACTGGCTCGCAATCGTCGATCGTACCGGCCATGGACGCGCTCCTCGGCGTGGGCCACGCCGCCGATCCGTTGAAGACCTATCTCGATCAGCTGCACATCTATCGGCCGCCGGCGCATCGGCGTTTTATCGATGCAATCCGTGGCTCAAGCAACGTGCGTGGATTCGTCGAGCATACCGGCAGCGAGCGTCTGGCCGGTGCCTATAACGCCGTCATTCAAGCGATCGCCGATTTTCGGTCGCGGCACCTCGAGTACGCGGCAAGCTACATTCACAAGCAAAGCCGTAAGGCATCGGGTAATGACACCGTGGTCGGCACTGGCGGCACACCGTTCATGAAGTACCTCGCGAAGCATCGCGACGAAACCCGCGCCAACATGATCCAGGTCGGCCGCCCGACCGGTACCGGCTAGATCGAGTCGCTTTGCGCCGCCGGCACAGGTGCGGCGCTGCCGGCGCCCGGTTCGGTCGGTCGATACGGCCGCTCATCCAACGTGCGCTGCTCGTCTGCGAGCGCTCGGCGAACCCACACGTAGGCGCCGATTCCGCAGACGACGTTGGCTAGCGCGAGTGCAACGAAGATGCCTTGCACGCCCGCGAGGTGCGCACCCAACCAGGCCAGCGGCAGAAAAATGAACACCATGCGCGCCATCGACACCATGACGGCGGGCATCGGTCGACCCAAGCCGTTGAAGGTCGCGTTCATGACCATGACCATCGACGCTGTGCCGTAAGACAGCGGCACGATCCAGAAATAGCTCACCGCGACGCTGACGACCGCCGGGTCTTCGTTAAAAAACAGGGCAATGTCGCGGCCGAAAAGGATCAGCAAGACGGCAATGCCAACGCCGGCGCCGAAACTGAACACATTGCAGAGCGCGAGCGCGCGGCAGATGCGCGGGATTTTGCCGGCCCCCAAATTCTGTCCGGCAAACGGTCCGATGATCGCCGACAGT
This sequence comes from Pseudomonadota bacterium, assembly GCA_038534295.1. Taxonomy (GTDB): domain Bacteria; phylum Pseudomonadota; class Gammaproteobacteria; order Steroidobacterales; family Woeseiaceae; genus JBCAXA01. The sequence goes on along the minus strand of JBCAXA010000003.1, from coordinate 35,471 downwards.
GCATAGAACATGATCAGCGACAGCGACTCGATCCGCGACGCGACGCCGAATCCGGCGACCGCGGTCTGACCGAAGCCAGCAATCATCGCCGTCGCGACGCCGGTGGCGATGGGAATGATGGCATTTGTACCCGCCGCTGGAAGACCGACGTGAAGAATCTCGCGCCAAGACCGGCGCAGCTGCTCCCAGCTACCAACGTGAATCGTCAGTAGATCGACGCGCAGTAGAACCACCATTGCCGTGACTGCAAAGGCGACGCGAGCCAAGACCGAGGCCCAGGCGGCGCCGTCGAGACCGTAGCCGGGAATCGGGCCAAAGCCGAAGATCAACAAGGGATCGAGCGTGAAATTCAGAATCGCCCAGCCGATCATTACGGCACTCGGTATGACGGTGTCGCCGGTGGCTCGGATCGTCGCCATACCGACCATCGGCACGAGCAACAGCGGCGCGCCGTACAACCAGACGCGCATGTAGTCGACGACCAGCGGCAGCGTTTGGTCATTCGCACCGAGGCCGCGGAACAGTGCCGGCACGCTGAGGTACCCGATCACGGCCAACACGATCCCGGCGATCGCCGCGAGCACCAGCGCATCGGTGGCCAGGCGCTGCACGCGTGGCCAGTCGGATTGACCGATAGCGCGAGCAACGACCGACGATGTGCCGGCGCCTAAACCGATTGATGCCGCCGAGATCACCATGACGACCGGAAACGTGAAGCTGACGGCGGCGAGCTCGGCGGTACCGAGCTGCGAAATGAACCACGTATCGGCAACGTTGAACGCCATCATCGCGAATATGCCGAGCATCAATGGCGCAGCCATCCGAATCAGGTGGCCGCCTACCGGGCCGGTCGTCAATCGAGCCACGCTGTCACCGTGCGTTGTTGTTTTAGGAATAGGGAGGGGTCGCGGCCGGTACGTCCGCGTCTAGAAGATTACCATCGGCATCGGTTCGATCCGTCGGCGAATTTGCTCTATCGTGCTTGGGCGCACTCGTTTTGGGCATCGCATGGCTTGGAAGACCTTGAAATCCGACGTCGTTTTCGACAATCCGTGGATGCGCGTGCACGACGATGACGTGGTTAACCCACGCGGCGGGCAAAATCGCTATGGCTGGGTGCATTTCAAGGGCCGCGCCATCGCCATCTTGCCGATCGACGACGACGGCCACACCTGGCTGGTCGGACAGCACCGCTACACGCTGCGCGAATATTCGTGGGAACTGCCGATGGGCGGCGGTGGGCTCGACGAACCGCCGTTGGCCGCCGCGCAACGTGAGCTCAGCGAAGAGACTGGGCTGGTCGCGACCGACTGGCGCGAGCTGATGCGTGTGACCTTGTCCAATTCGATTACCGATGAGCGCGGCATTGTGTTTGTCGCTCGTGGGCTGACCGCCGGTGAGGCACAACCGGACGACACCGAGCAGCTCGAGACGCGACACCTGCCGCTGACTGAGGCTATTGATATGGCAATGCGCGGCGAGATCACCGACATCCTGACCGTCGCTGCGCTGCTTCGCTACCACGCCGAAGCGCATGCTTGAGTTCGCGGCACTGTCGACCCCACGGCTGGACCTGCGCCTGCCGGCAAACCGCGACATCGGCCAGCTCGTCGAGCTCGCCGGCGATTTCCGAATTTTTGACACGACCGAGAACATTCCTCACCCGTACGACGCGGCGGACGCCGAAGCGTTCATTTTGCGCGCCGAAGCAGCGTGGCAGAGCCGCCGCGCACTGCATGTCGTGGCAATTGAGAAAAGCGAGCGATTCTTGTGCGGTTACGCCATGTTGCGTTTCGATGCGGGCCTCAACAGTGCCGAACTCGGCTATTGGATCGGCGCACCGTACTGGCACCAGGGCTTCGCGACCGAGGCCGCCGATGCATTAGTAACCTACGCCTTCGGTACGTTGGCACTGCAACGGTTGAGCGCCTGTTACCTCACCCGCAATGCTGAGTCGGGGCGGGTACTCGAGAAACTCGGCTTCGAACAGGAAGGCGTGCAGCGTCAGCATTCGTTCAAATACGGCTACGGCGAGGATTTGGTACTGACCGGCCTGCTGCGGAGCGAGTGGCTGGCTCGGTCGCTCTCGACCGACAGAGCCGGAGACGTGCTCTAAAGCCCAATCTTGCTCGCGATAGCCGCGAAGTCCGGCTGTTCGACGAGACCCTTCGTGTGGACCGCGACGCCGAAGTAGACCAGCCGATCGTCGTGCAGCGCGACCGCCGATTCGAACGCCGCCAGCGCCGCCGCGCGATTGCTGAGTCCCAGATACGCAATCCCAAGCTTGCTGGGCGGCACATAGCGCTCGTCGGCCAGCACTTCGAGCTGCCGCAGCAATCCCTCGGCGGCGTCGCGTTGACCGGTACGAGCCAACGCAAAAATCAACGGCCCGCCGACGATCTCGAGTCCGAGTTCCGGCATTGATGCCTCGTACGCCTCGATGGCGTTGTTCCAGTCGCCGAGACCGGCATAGGCGAGCCCCAACGAGTACTGCCGCAGCGCGAAGCGCGGATGCATCGCGGCCGCGTCGCGGTAGGCATCGACGGCCGCAACATAGTCACCTTGGTAAAGGAACACCGATCCACGCTGCATGGACAGCACCGGCGAGAGCGGATCGAGATCGCGCGCGATCGCAAATTGCTGCGAACATTCATCGAACCGCGATCGGTAGCAGTACAGCTCGCCGAGCCACTGCTGAGCGGTCGCATCGTTTGGGTTTAGCGTTACGGCTTGACGAAGACGCGCTTCGGCCGTGGACCAATCCCAGTCGTACTGCATCGCGATAACGCCAAGCACGGCGTGTGCCCGCGCATTCTGCGGATCAATCTCGAGCGCCTTTAGCGCTAGATTGCGCGCCTGCGGTACCGCGCTTGCGGGCGCCCTAGCACCGTAGAGCGGCAGCAGCAGCCAGGAATCGGCGGCGCCGACCAGGGCATCGCTGTAATCCGGATCGATTGCGAGCGCCTGGTTGAACTTGTCGATGGCGGCCGTCAAACCGACCGCCGATCGCTGGCTCCAGTAGTAGCGCCCTTCGAGATAGTAGCGATACGCATCAGGCGCGACAGCGGCCCGCCGATCTTTGAGCTGCAGCATGGGCCGCAGCCGTATCGCGACTTGCCGCGCCAGCGTATCGACCTGCTCGCTGCTGGTTACCGCATCGCGCGACACCGTCTGGGTGCTCCACACCAGCTCGCCGTCCGGCATCGCGATCAACCGCGCGGTCAACGTCGAGCCACCCGGCGTGTCGTCGAGGCGACTTGCCAGCAGCGCGTCGACGCCGAGCTTACGACCGAGCGCCAACAGATCGGCATCGCTGCCGACGTCGGCAAACGACACGACCGTGACGCCTTCGATACGCGCGACGGCGCGCATTAGGTGATCGGTGACGGCAGCTGCGAGCCAGTCGTCGCCCGCAGCAACGGCTAGCGGCAAGATCGCAATCCGGTCGAACGACTCATCGGCTGCCGACGGAGCGGGTGCCCAGTATCGATACCAAGCCCCGCTACCGAGTACGACCGCGATCGCCGCGAGCACGGGCAACCAACGACGCCGCGCTCTGGCGCGACCCCCACCGTTGGCGTGATCGGCCGATGCCATTGGCTCGATGCTTACGTCGGCAACAAACCGATAGCCGCGCGCTCGGTGGGTTTCAACATAACGCGGCGGGTCATCGCCGTCACCGAGCAGTTTGCGAATCGTGCTGACACAACGGGTCAGCGATTCGTCGTTGACGGAGCGACTCCAAAAGCGCCGCAGCAACTCTTCTCGGGAAACGACCCGCGGCGCGGCGGCAACGAGGTAGGCCAACACATCAAACGGCTTACGTTGAATAGGTATTCGTTCGGAGCCGCGGTGCAGCACGCGCCGCGTCGGATCGATTCGAAATGTTTCGAAACGGTAAACGACCGCGGTTGCATCTCGGTCGTCGCGCTCTGACAAAAATGGTTCCGATGGCTGCGTCATGGATCGGACCGGATTCGGTGCTGCCGTTTAGTTGTCGTTGTAGCGAGCAGCGTACGTGTTTCAGGTTATTTCCGCTTTAAATCAGGATTTCAGCATTGGACGAACCATAGGGTAATGGGCAAGCCGTCCGTTCGTCGTGTTCAAGGAGTGCCGCGCATGCCCAACATCACCCACCGTCACGTGTTTGCCGCCGCAGCCGTCGCAAGTTTGTCTATGTTTGCTTGGGCAGATCAGATCGGCGACGAACGCTCTGTACCGCGACACCTCGAAGACGGCGACGAGTTTCGATTGCACCCGCGGGCCTTGGTCGCTCACGGCCAGGTGTTGTTCGATGCTCGATGGACCACAGAGGACGGTGGCGGGCGACCGCAAACGACCGGCACCGGGAAAGCCCTCGCCGACCCGACGGCGCCGCTCGAGTTTCCCCGCAACTTCAATCGGATTTCCGGCCCAGACGCAAACTCATGTGCCGGCTGCCACAACCAACCGCGCAGTGGTGGCGCCGGCGAGCAAGTTGCCAACGTGTTCGTGCTCGGCCAACGCTTTGATTTCGCCACCTTTGACAGCGCCGACTTCACGCCGACCCGGGGCAACGTCGACGAGTGGCAGCGACCGACCACGCTGCAGTCGATCGCCAACGAGCGCAACACCGTGGGTATGTTCGGCGCAGGCTACGTCGAGATGCTCGCCCGCCAGTTCACCGTCGAGTTCCAGGCGTATCGCGACAGCCTCCAACCGGGGGAAAGCGTCGCGCTGGTTTCGCAGGGCATCGACTTTGGCACGCTCAAGCGGGACGCGCATGGCAATTGGGATACCGCGGGGGTCACGAGTTTGCCGGCACCCAGCCTCGCAAGTTCCGGACCGAACGATCCGCCGTCGTTGGTGGTACGACCGTTTCACCAAGCCGCGGCAGTGGTGTCACTGCGCGAGTTCACCAACAACGCGATGAATCACCACCACGGTATTCAGACGACCGAGCGGTTCGGTACCGGCGATCCGGACGCGGACGGGTACACGGCCGAGATGACGCGAGCCGATGTCACCGCCGTATCGCTGTATCAAGCGACGTTGGCGGTTCCCGGTCGGGTCATTCCGCGTAATCGCAAAATAGAAGCAGCGGTGCGCACCGGCGAGCGGGTCTTTGAGAAGATCGGCTGCGACGGCTGCCACACGCCGACACTCAAGCTCGAGAAACGCGGCTGGATCTACTCGGAACCAAACCCGTTCAACCCGCCGGGCAACTTACAGGTTGGCGAATCACCCGAGCTCGCAGTCAATTTGAACAGCCCGCTGTATGACCTGCCGCGACTGCGGCGGCGTGGCCGCGTCGTTGAAGTACCGGCCTATACCGACTTCCGCCTGCACAACATCACCAGCGGTCCGGACGATCCAAATTGCGAGCCGCTCAACATGCACTTCCCGGCAGGCAGCGCTGAATTCTTTGCCGGCAATTGCCGCTTTCTGTCGAGTCGCCTTTGGGGCGTAGCCGATGCCGGACCGTATATGCATCACGGCAAATACACGACGATGCGTGAGGCCATTGAGGCACATGCGGGCGAAGCCCAGGCAACCACCGACGCCTGGCATGGACTTACCGAGTACGAGCGCGACTCAGTTATCGAGTTCTTGAAAACGCTTCGGATCTTGCCGGAAGGCACGCGCTTTCGGATTGTCGACGAATACAACCGTCCACGGCGCTGGCCTAAGCACTAGGATTTCAACCGACACCAACGGGTCGAAATTGGTCCGCAAACGGCGGCAAGGGTCAGTCGCGGACTACCACAAATCGTTCGCTTGCTGACGCGTTGATTTGTGCAACCAAGCTGGCATTCAGCGCCTGATCGTTGGTCAGTGTCAGGTCGTGCAGCTCTTCCGTTGCCGTATCGAAGATGTGCCAGTGCGCATCGGTGTTGGTATCGAAAAAGGCGGTACGACCAATACGAATGCACCGAAGCCGGCCGGCAATGGTCAATCGCCCAAGGGCGGCGTCGACTTCCGCGTTGGGGGTGTTAATGCCGTGAAAATCGAGCAGCAAGCGTACGCGCGCCGCGCTGAAGTGAACGCCCGGAAGGTCTTGCATTAGGCTAAGCAACAAGCGGTCACTGGCTGAGAGTGGGTCCGATATCGGCGTTGGTTCTGCAAGGCACTTTGCTGTTACACGTAGCGACAACGAACGAACAGTCGCTTTGTCGATCGCGAGCGTGATGTCGTTGGCGCTGTTGACGCCAAGGATCGCAGCCGCATAGCGGGCGACGTCGCCGTCGCAGCGCAGCAGGATTAGGCCGGTCCAGCGATCAACGACATTTAGCGTGACGCCGCCCGCGAGATGCGTAAGCGCCAGCTCATATCGGCTGGTTGCAGGGACGGCCGAAGGGGGATAGGTGTCCGGCATAGCTACTATCGCGAATGATTCTCATTTGCGATAGTAGCACGATAATCGAGGCGAGCAAGTTCCTGGGTTATGTGAAGTCGCCAGGCCGCTAATTTTTACCCATCAGTCTTTGTGCGCAGAGGTGCCGTTGTCGGCGGTGTGCGGGCGGTCGTCTTGCTCGCGGGAATGGATGTCCTGCAACGACGTCGGCTCAAAGCCGTCGTCAGTAACCGGTTGGAAACCTTTGGGTTTTGTGCGGCCAGTCAGGATTTTGCCGCGCTCGGTCGGGCGTTCAGCCGTCATCGGGTCGCTCCTTATCGTTTATTCGCCCCAGTAGACCCGCTAATTGTGACGTTCATGCCGGCGGTTGTGTGTTTTTTTTCTTAACGGATGTGGCAAATTGCCGCCATGCGAAGAACGATCGCGCTGGTCGAAGACGACATTGCCCTGCGCGCCAATTATCAGGCCGCGCTCGAGCGCGAAGGCTATCAAGTTGCTGGCTACGGCGACCGTGCGAGCGCGTTGGAAGCGTGCCACGCGACCTTGCCGGATTTGGCCATCATCGACGTCAACCTTGCCGATGACATCGAAGGCGGCTTCGAATTGTGCCGTCAGCTGCGCGCTATGTCGGCAGAGCTGCCGATCATTTTTCTGACTGCGCGCGACAGCGAGTTCGACGCGATTTCCGGTTTGCGGCTTGGTGCTGACGATTACCTCACTAAGGACATCAGCATCCCCCATTTGCTGGCTCGCCTGGCGGCACTTTTCCGCCGCACCGAAGTGCTGCAGCGAAACGACGCCCCGGCGCAGCGATTCGTGCGCGGCGATCTCGTGATCGACTCGGATCGATTTGAAGCGCAGTACCGCGAGCGCCCGCTCGGTCTGACGCTGACTGAGTTCTGGCTGGTGCACTCGCTCGCCCAACGACCAGGTCACGTCAAGTCGCGCCAACAGCTGATGGACGCGGCCAACGTCGTCCTCGACGACAACACCATTACGTCCCATATAAAACGCATCCGCCGCAAATTCATCGCGGTAGCCAGCGAGTTCGACAGCATCGAAACCGTTTACGGCGCCGGCTATCGCTGGACCGAAGCCTGACGTCTCTCGGAAATCTGCTCCGATGCCTTGCCGTCGCAATTGACGCTGTCATGCAGACGCTTTCAAGGCGTTACTCATGAATCTGCGTGCGCAATTGGTGTTGATCGCGGCACTCGGACTCGTGCTGCCGTGGGCTGGCTGCGAGTACGTCCGTCAGACCGAGCGCGGTCTGCGCGAAAATCAGCTGCAGCTGTTGGAACTGACCGCCGCCAACGTGGCGTCGGCGCTGAGCGATGTGTCGTTTGACCCGGCCGCTCAGCAAAACCTCAGCGGCGGCACGCTCTATTTGGCACCGCTATCGCGGGCGCCGGCACTGGACGGCTTCGAAAGCGATTGGCTCCCGGCACGACCGGCACAGCAAGCCTTGTCCGGAGACACCGACGTCGCGTATTTGGCGGCGGAGCAAGCCGGCAGTGCGTACGTCTATTTGCAGTGCCCCTCCAAGGTTGGCGCCGAGCTGATCGTAATTGCCGTCGGCGACGATCAACGCGCGCGATCCGTGGCCATCGACCTAACCGCCCGTGGTGGCAGTGCGCCGGCTGTGTCGCCGCCGCGCCCCGGCTTTCCGCCACCCCAGGTGGTCGTCGAGCCGGGCAACCAGCGGATCCATGTCGAGCTGCGTCTGCCGCTACCCTATCTCCGGCTGGGGCTGGGACTGCGCGTTGAAGACGCACAAGGTGACGTAGTGGCAACGAGCTTCACCGCATCGCTGCCGCCACCACCGATACGCCAACTCGATTCGCTCGATGCGACGTTGCAGCGCTTCGCTGACGTTGGCGTACGCATTGACGTTGCGTCGGCCGAAGGCTGGCGGCTCGCGAGCGTTGGGACCACTAGCGCACCGAGTTCGTTCGGCACCGCAAGCGGGCCTTTGCCGCCGCGCTTGCTGCGGCTGATCCTCGACGATCCGCCCACCGAAGAAGTCGTCGACATTGACGTCGAGCGCATCTCCGGGCCTTTGGTAGAAAGAGCGCTGGCGGGTCGCGTCACCAGTGCGCGGCACGTCGGTAGTGACGGCCTGCGGGCCGACGTCATCGCCGGCGCGCCAATACGTCGCAATGCGAACATCACCGGCGCTGTCGTGGTTTCGCAGCGCAGCGCTGCACAGCTCTTGGCCGGCAACGAAGCACTGCAGCGCCTGGCGCTGGTTACGGTGGTGCTGACGGTGACGACAGTGCTGCTGCTGGCGGGCTACGCCGGTTGGCTGTCGCTGCGGATCCGCCGGCTGGCACGCGCGGCAGACGCCGCAATGGATGCGCGCGGCGAGTTGCAAACGCGAATGCCGGGTAGCGGTGCGTACGATGAGATTGGCGACTTGTCGCGCAGCGTCGAATCCCTACTGGCGCGCGTTCGAGACTACAACGACTACTTGAAAGCGTTGGCGGGCCGACTGTCGCACGAACTCGCGACACCGCTAAGCGTCGTCAGCTCGTCGCTCGATAATTTGGAGTCAGCGACGCTAGGCAACGAACAAACGACGTACACCGAGCGCGCTCGTGACGGCGTCGCCCGTTTGCGAAACGTGCTGTCAGCGATGCGCGAAGCGACCCGCATCGAGGAAGTGGTCGCCAACGCGACCTTTGTTCGGCTCGATCTTGGCCCGGTGCTCAATGGCGTGGTCGAAGGCTATCGCGGCGTGTATCCAGCGCATCGTTTCGAGTTTCGCTCGGCGGACAGCGCCACCGTGCGCATCGCCCCGACCTTGTTGGTCCAGCTGCTCGATAAGATCGTCGACAATGCGGCATCGTTCGCGCCCGAGGACTCAACGATCACCGTGGCTTTGGCCCGCCAGGGTGCCGCCGCTGTCATCACCGTCGACAATGACGGCCCGACGCTCAGCGACGAACAAATCGCCTCGATTTTCGGCTCGCTGGTGTCGTACCGCCAGGAAGGCAGCGGCATGCATATGGGTTTTGGTCTTTACATCGCGCAGCTGATCGCGGCGGGCCATGACGGCAGATTGGTCGCCGAGAACCGTGCGGACGGTAGCGGCGTGCGCTTCCTGTTGATTCTGCCGATTGGCGCCTAACCGGCGTCCGGCGGACGAGGCTCCTTGCGGCGTAACGGTCAGCCGCCCGACAGCGCTCCAACGATGAGGTACGGCTCGTCCCCGTTAGCGACGGCGGTCGGCAACGCATCGTCGGGATCGGCGTCGGAAAAATCCTCACCGCAGGCGAAAAAACGCACGTAGGCGCGACGGCGCTTACTCGAGCGGTCGCGGGTCGTGCCAATGAGCATCGGGTAACGATCTTCCAACGCATCGAGCACGCGCCGCTGCGTAATTGGCGCTTCGACCTCCAGCGCTACGGCCGCCTCATCGATGCCGGCCAGGCGGCGAAGCGGTACCGGCAGCATCACGTTGATCATGCGAGCATCTGCACCTCGACGGACAGCACCGCCGGCAAATGCGGTGCGATCGCCTGCCAACTGTCGCCTTCGTCGTTCGATCCATACACCTGGCCGCCGGTCGTGCCAAAGTAAACACCGCAAGGATCGGCCTGGTCGACCGCCATGGCATCGCGGAGCACGTTCACGTAGCAATGCTCTTGTGGCAATCCACGAGTCAGCGCCTGCCATTCATTGCCGCCCTCGCGAGATCGATACACCCGCAGTTTGCCGTCGGGTGGGTAGTGTTCGGAATCGCTTTTGATCGGCACGACGTACACGGTCTCCGGCTCGTGCGCGTGCACTGCTATCGGAAATCCAAAATCGCTCGGTAAGTTGCCGCTGATCTCATGCCAGGTCGCACCGGCGTCATCGCTGCGCATGACGTCCCAGTGTTTTTGCATAAACAACACGTCTGGCTGTGACGGGTGCTGCGCGAGACGATGCACGCAGTGCCCGACTTCGGCAGTCGGATTGGGATTGTGCTCGGAAAAGAGACCCTTATTGCTGGGCGTCCAGGTCTTCCCGGCATCCTCGGAACGAAACACGCCCGCCGCCGAGATGGCGATGGTGATTCGGTCGGAGCGTTGCGGGTCCATCAGAATCGTATGCAAACACATGCCACCCGCACCCGGCAGCCAATCCGGCCCTGAGCCGTGTTCACGCAGGCCCGGCAACTCGTGCCAGCTGTGGCCGCCGTCGGTGGTTTTAAAAAGCGCCGCGTCCTCGACGCCGGCATAGACGGTGTCCGGATCGTCCAGCGACGGCTCCAGGTGCCAGACTTTCTTGAACTCCCACGGCTTTTGCGAACCGTCGTACCACTGGTGAGTGCCGACTTCGCCCTGATAGTCGAACGCGTTGCTGACCGTTGCCCAGGTTTTGCCGCCGTCGTCAGAACGCTGCATGACCTGGCCGAACCAGTCACTCGCTTGCGAGGCGTAGAGCCGATTTGGGTCGGCCGGCGACCCGGTCATGTGAAAAATTTCCCACCCGCCGAAATGCGGGCCGTCGATGGACCATTTCTGGCGATTCGCCGAGGTGAGTACGAATCCACCTTTTTTGGTGCCAACCAGCAATCGAACTGCGCTCATGATTCCCCCCCAGGATTGATCGAGTTCGTTGGTGTTTGTAGGAGCGCAGTATACTCCTAGGCAATTGACCCTTGATGACGCCCGGCGTGCGACCTGCCGCCGGAAACGCACAGCCATGGCCACGCTGTCCAACGACGAAATATTGCGCTACAGCCGGCACCTCGTGATGCCCGAGGTTTCGCGTGCCGGTCAGGAGAAGCTGAAGGACGCAAGCGTGCTCTGTATTGGCGCCGGCGGTCTAGGCTCACCCATTGCCTTGTATCTTGCCGCCGCGGGCGTCGGCCGCCTGGGCCTGGTCGATTTCGACACGATCGATATCAGCAACATCCAGCGCCAGGTGCTCTACTCCACCGACGACGTCGGGCAGGCAAAGCTCGATGTGGCAGCGAATCGCCTCGGCGCGCTGAATCCGAATGTTGAATTGGTACGCCATGACGTGCGCCTGGCCAGCGACAACGTCATGGACGTCGTTGCGGACTACGATATTGTCGTTGACGGCACCGATAATTTCCCGACGCGTTACCTCAGCAACGATGCCTGCGTCATTGCCGGCAAGCCGAACGTTTACGGCAGTATCTTTCGCTTCGAGGGTCAGGTTAGCGTGTTCGATGCCGCGCACGGCCCTTGCTACCGCTGTTTGTTTCCGGAACCGCCACCGCCCGGCACGGTGCCGTCCTGCGCCGAAGGCGGTGTGCTTGGGGTTCTGCCAGGTATTGTCGGGTCACTGCAGGCGCTGGAAACCATCAAGCTCATCCTCGGCGAAGGGGATCCGCTGATCGGTCGCTTGGTGTTGTTTGATGCGCTGAGCTTTGAGTTCCGCACGGTGAAGATTCACAAGGACCCCGCGTGCCCGGTCTGCGGCGAATCACCGAGCATTACCGCGCCGATCGACTACGACGCGTTTTGCAACCCGACGGCAGAGAGCGAACCTGTCGCTACCGCGGCGCACTCGGTGAGCGTCGAAGCCTTCGCCGCAGAACGCGAGCGCGGTACCGACAGCGTGCTGTTGGATGTGCGCAGTGCCGAAGAAATTGCGATCGCGCGAATCGATGGAGCGACATGTATTCCGATCGGAGAACTGCCGGATCGGCTGGCAGAGCTGAACAGCGCTCAGGCGTATGTGATTACCTGTCATCGCGGACCGCGCGCCGAACGCGCGGCCGGTATTTTACGTAACGCCGGATTTGGGCGGCTTAGACTTCTGGAAGGCGGTATCGATGCGTGGGCCGAACGTGTCGACCCTTCGCTGCCTCGCTACGGCTAAGAGAACGCGGCAAGGCTAGCGTCTTCTTAGTCGCGATCTTCGGCGTCGATTTTGCCGTCGGGCGTCAACACAAAGCGGCGAAAACGCCAGTCGATGCGAAACCGACCGGTTTCGTTCGGGCTTTCCGTCACGCGAATGTCGTCAACGGCAACTGGGCTCTGCGTGTGTTCCGCCAACAGGCCGGCTATCGAGTGTTTCTCTGCGGCGTAGACAATGTCCATCATCGTCATCTCCGGGCACGTTCGTTTAAGTAACGACTCAAGGATAGATAAAGGGCTGTTAACGGCCGCTTAAACATTTCTGACCTATCGCTGAATTTGTTGGGATATTGTCAAACTCAAAGTAAAGACCGCGTGAAGCGGGCAAATATTTCGGAAATGCCTCGAAAATAGCCATCCAGGCCCCAGATCCGCGAGGTAGGCGTGGCGTCTCGGAGGTGGCCTTGATTTGGCACCGACGAGCCAGTCGTGATCGGCGCCGCGCGTCCGAGAATTGGGGCCGATGCGCCGCTGTTACAATCGTGTAACGACAACAACCAAAAGAGGCCGGGGACATGACCTTATTCATCGAGTTTCTGTTTCGGTGGTTCCACGTGCTGGCCGGCGTCGTCTGGATCGGCATGCTGTATTACTTCAACTTCGTTCAGGGCGAGTACTTCAAGGAAGCCGAGGCCGGCGCCAAGGCGGACGCGACGAAAAAACTCGCGCCGCGCGCGTTGTGGTGGTTTCGCTGGGGCGCAATGCTGACGTTCATCACCGGCTTGTACCTGCTCAGCAAGTGGGGCACGTCGCCGAATCAGTACATCACGCTCGGCTCGCTGATGGGGATCTTGATGTTCCTCAACGTTTGGCTCGTCATATGGCCGGCACAGAAAATCGTAATCGGCATCAAGGACGGTGACGCCGCGGCCGCGGCACCAAGAGCACTGCTGGCCTCGCGCACGAATGTGTTGTTCTCGCTGCCGATGCTCTGGGGCATGCTCGGCGCCCGGCACGGACTCTACGATCAGGGTGGTCTGGAGCCGCTTAATCTTTCTGATCCCGGGCTGCTCACGGCGGCTGGTTTGATCTTGCTGCTGGAAATCAACGGACTCGTCGGCAAGCTGGGCCCGCTGAAAAGTGTTGTCGGGGTCATTCACGTCAGCGCCGCATTGACGGCCGTCATCTTTCTGTTAGTGGCCTTCCTCTGAGGAGCTGACGTATTGCTGAGTAAATTGCTGCGCCGCGTAACGACCGCCATCACCGCGTTGGTGCTGGCGGTCTCGAGCGCGCTTGCTGCGCCGACGATGTCCGAGGCGGCGTTTACCGATGCGTATGTCGCCAAACTCAAGGGCAAAAACCCCGATATCGAAGTGACGGTGGACGAGCCGCTGTTGCTCAGCGCTAAGCAGGGTGAGCAAGAACAGCAGATCATGCTCGGCAATGCGTACGAGCTGTATCTGAACGACCCAGACGCGCTCAAAGACATTCTCAATCGCTACATCGACTCCGCGGTCGAGTCGATGAGCACGATTGATGCGACGTTGACCGCCGATAACGTAATGCCGGTCGTCAAAGACGATCGCTGGTTGCCAGAGATCCAAGCGCTGCTTCGGGAGCGCGGTAACGACGAATCGCTCGACTATTACTTCGAGCCGTTGACCGACGGCCTCGTGGTGTTTTACGTGCTCGATACGCCCAGCAACATTCGCTACGTGTCGAGGGGCGATCTTGCAGCGAGCGGCATCGGCTTCGACGATTTGCGCGAGGTCGCCGTAGGCAATCTCGACTCGCTCATGGAGCAGCTCGAGGCCATGGCCGGCGAGGGTTTCTACGCGTTGTTTCTAGACGGCAATTACGATGCGAGCCTGCTACTCGTCGATGCGATCTGGAACAGCGGCAGTTTTGATGTGGCCGGTGACCTGGTTGTTGCCGTTCCGGCGCGCGACATCTTACTCATCACGGGTTCGGACGAGGACAGCGGACTCGAGATGCTGGTCGAATTCGCCGACAAGAGCTACGACGAATCGCCGTACCGGCTGACCCGCAATTTCTACCGCCGCAGCGGCAATAGCTGGGAGTTGTTCCGGCGCCGCTAAGCCGTCGCGACGCCGACGTAGTTCGCGATACCGCGCGCCGCTTCGCGGCCTTCGTGGATCGCGGTCACCACGAGATCCGAGCCGCGCACCATGTCGCCGCCGGCGAACACGCCTGGGCGCGACGTTTGATAGGGCATCGCGGGGTCCCGCGAAATCTGCAGTCGGCCGTTCGGCAAGGTCTTGATGCCGAACTCGTCGAACCACGGTGCCGGGTTCGGGCGGAATCCGAAAGCTACGATTACCGCGTCGGCCGGCAAGATCTGTTCGGAATTCGGCACCGGTTCGGGACGACGACGCCCGCCGGCATCGGGCGCACCGAGTCGCGTCTCGATCAATTTAACGCCAGTCACGTGCTCGCCGCCGAGAATCTCGATCGGCTGACGATTGAACAGAAACTCAACGCCTTCTTCGCGCGCGTTACGAACCTCGCGGCGTGATCCGGGCATGTTTTCTTCATCGCGTCGGTATGCGCAGGTTACCGACTTAGCTCCCTGTCGTATCGCGGTGCGATTGCAATCCATGCCGGTGTCGCCGCCGCCAAGTACGACAACTCGCTTGCCGCGCATACTCAAGCGTGCCGAATCGGCGACCGGCATGCCCAGTTCGCGATTGGCGTTGGCGACTAAATACGGCAGCGCATCGTAAACGCCCGTTAAGTCCTCGCCCGGAAAGCCGCCGCGCACGTACGTGTACGTACCCATACCGAGAAACACGGCGTCGTAGTCATCGACGAGCGCCTGGAACGGTAAGTCATCGCCGATGCGCGTCGATAGAACAAACTCGACGCCCATGCCCTCAAGAATGTCCCGACGGGTTTTGACAACATGCTTCTCGAGCTTGAACGGCGGAATACCGAATGTCAGCAGGCCACCAATTTCGGGATAAGCATCGAACACCGTCGCGGCGATACCGTGTCGCGCCAACACATCGGCAGCTGCCAGTCCAGCCGGACCCGCACCAACGACGGCGACCCGCTTGCCGCTGGGGCGTACGTGCGACAGATCAGGCCGCCAGCCGCGCTTTAGCGCTTCGTCGGTGATGTACTTTTCGATGTTGCCGATGCTGACGGCACCGATACCGTCGTTTAGCGTGCAGGCACCCTCGCAAAGGCGGTCCTGCGGACAAACCCGGCCGCAAACTTCCGGCAGCGAATTGGTCTGATGCGAAAGCTCGGCCGCTTGCTCGATGTTGCCTTCGTTGATTAGCTGCAGCCAGTTTGGGATGTAGTTGTGAACCGGGCATTTCCATTCGCAGTAGGGATTGCCGCAATTCAAACAACGACCGGCCTGATCGGCCGCTTGCGCGGCATCGTACTGGCCGTAGATTTCGCGATAGTGATGCACGCGATCCTCGGCTGGCTCCTTCTCCGGGTCAGCGCGCGGCACATCGACGAATTGCAGCAGGTTGTTCGCCATTAGGCGGCCCGCTGTAGCGTGTTGATCAGCGAATCGAGCTCGGCGGCCTTCGGTTTGACCAGCCAAAACTTTGGTAGGAACCCGCGCATGTCGTCGACGATCTCCTGTCCCCAAACACTGCCGGTGCGCTCGACGTGCGCAACGATGAGCTTGCGAAGATGATGCAAATGAGTCTCCATGCTCTCCGGATTGATGCGATGAATATCGATCAGATCATGGTTGTACCGATCGACAAAATCGCGATCGAGATCGAGCACATACGCAAAGCCGCCGGTGAAACCCGCTCCGAAGTTCAAACCACAGCGACCCAGCACGGCGACCACGCCGCCGGTCATGTACTCACAGCAGTGATCGCCAGCGCCTTCGATAACCGCGGTGGCGCCCGAGTTTCGAACCGCGAAACGCTCGCCGGCTTGGCCGGCCGCATACAGCGCACCGCCGGTGGCGCCATACAGACAGGTATTGCCGATGATGACGGTGTCGCGCGCGACGAAGCGGCTGGACTCCGGGGGACGCAGCACGATTTCGCCGCCAGTCATGCCTTTGCCGACGTAGTCGTTAGCGTCGCCCGTCAGTGACAGGTTTAGGCCGGCAACGTTGAACACGCCAAAGCTCTGCCCGGCCGTCCCGGCAAGACGCAGACTGATCGGCGCATCGGCCATGCCGGTGTTGCCGTGAATGCGGGCGATTTCGCCCGACAAACGCGCACCGATCGAACGGTTGTAGTTGTGCAAGGTGTACGCAAACTCACCGCCGCTCTTATCGCGGATCGCCGGCATCGCGTCGCTTACCATCTGCTCAGCCAGCTCGCCCTTGTCGAACGGTACGTTGCGCGGGTCGATGCAGAACTGCGGCCGACTCGCGGCCAGCCCGCCGTCAGAAAGAATCGGCGACAAATCGATTCGGTTTTGCCGCGCCGTCATACCGGGCTGCTGCTCGAGTAAATCGACCCGGCCGATCAACTCGTCGAGCCGGCGCACGCCCAGCGCCGCCATGCGCTCGCGGGTTTCCTCGGCGAGAAAACGGAAATAATTCATGACCATTTCCGGCAGGCCAATGAAGTAATTGCGGCGCAGTTTTTCGTTCTGCGTCGCAACCCCGGTTGCGCAGTTGTTCAAATGACATATGCGCAGATACTTACAGCCGAGGGCGACCATCGGCCCCGTACCGAAACCGAAACTCTCGGCACCGAGCATGGCCGCCTTGATCACGTCGAGCCCCGTCTTCAGGCCGCCGTCGGTTTGCAGGCGAACCTTGTGCCGAAGGTCGTTGGCGCGCAGCACCTGATGCGTTTCAGACAATCCGAGCTCCCACGGACTGCCGGCGTACTTCACGGACGTCAGCGGACTTGCGCCAGTACCGCCGTCGTAACCGGAGATCGTGATCAGGTCGGCATAGGCTTTGGTGACGCCGGCCGCGATCGTACCGACGCCTGGCTCGGCAACGAGCTTCACCGACACCAGCGCATCCGGATTGACCTGCTTCAAGTCGAAGATCAGCTGGGCAAGATCTTCGATCGAATAGATATCGTGGTGCGGCGGCGGCGAGATGAGGCCAACACCCGGCGTCGCATAGCGCAGGCGTGCAATGGTTTCATCGACTTTGTGGCCCGGCAGCTGGCCGCCTTCGCCGGGTTTTGCGCCCTGCGCAATTTTGATCTGCAGCACATCGGCGTTGACGAGGTACTCGGCCGTAACGCCAAAACGACCCGACGCGACCTGCTTGATCCGCGACATTTTCTCGGTGCCGTATCGCGCCGGATCCTCGCCGCCTTCGCCAGAATTGGACCGCGCGCCGAGACGATTCATGGCAATAGCCAGCGCTTCGTGTGCTTCCGGCGACAGAGCGCCCAATGACATGCCGGCGCTGTCAAATCGACGCACGATGTCGCTGACCGGCTCCACCTCATCGAGCGGCACCGGTGCGCCATGTGGCTTGGTCACCAGCAAATCTCGCAGCGTTGCCGGTTCGCGTTCGTTGACCAACTTGGCGTAATCCTGATAGAGCGCATAGTCGCCAAGCTGCACGGCTGCTTGCAGCGTCGCGATGACATCCGGGTTGTAGCAGTGGTATTCGGTGTCGTGCACGTAGCGCAGCAAACCGCCGCGACTGATCGGTTGCGTGCGGTCATTGGCAAATTTCGCCAAGGCCAGTTGGTCGTCGCGCAGGTCCTCGAAACTGGTGCCGCCAATACGACTGACGGTGCCGGTGAAGCAGCGTTCGACCACTTCGTCGGCCAGGCCGACGATTTCGAAGAGCTGCGCGCCGCGATAGCTCGTGATCGTCGAAATCCCCATCTTCGAAAGGATTTTGTAGAGGCCTTTACGGATGCCGCGGCGATAGCTGCGGCCGAGCTGGCGTACGCTCGCAAGGCGGCTGTCGACATTGCCGGACTGCACCATGCGATGCAGGCTTTGGTAAGCGAGATACGGGTACACCGCGGTCGCGCCGTAGCCGATCAGACACGCGAAATGATGCGAATCGCGCGCAAAGCCGGTCTCGACCAAAATATTGCAGGCGCAGCGCAGACCCTTGCGCACGAGATGATGATGCACGGCGCCGGTCGCCAGCAATGCGTGCACTGGATACGCATCGTCGCGAATGTAGCGATCGCTGAGACAGATCAACACCGAGCCGTCGCGAACTGCCTGTTCGGCTTCGGCACAAATGGCTTCGATCGCAGCGTCCAGCGGCAACGCACTGTCACGGTTGAGATCGATGAGCACGTGGCGATCGCCGAACAATTCCGGGCTGACGATCTGGCGCCATTTCTTTTGCGACAGCACCGGCGAGTTGATGACGACGAGTTCGGCGTGCGACGGGCCGACGTCGAACAGATTGCTCTCGGCGCCGAGCGTCGTCTGCAGCGACATCACGATCTGCTCGCGCAGCGAGTCGATCGGCGGATTCGTCACTTGGGCGAACTGTTGGCGGAAATAGTCGAACAGCGACCGGACACGTGTCGACAACACCGGCAACGGCGTGTCGTCGCCCATTGAACCGACGGCTTCCTGCTGCGCCTCGGCAAGCACGCGGACGACTTCGTCGCGCTCCTCGGCCGACATATTGAACATCTTCTGATAACGCGCCAGCGTCTCAGGGTCCATGGGTTCGGCCGCCAGCCGCACGTCGATCAATTCGGATTCGAGATACCGCACACCCTGCTTGAGCCACTGCTTATACGGCTCGCGGCGCTTCAGCAATCCATTGATCGTGTCGTTGGACAGGAAACTGCCGTCGCGCAAATCCACGGCCAGCATCTCGCCGGGCCCCAGCCGACCTTTCGCGACGACGTCTTCGGCGTGGTAATCGTAGACACCGATCTCACTCGCGACGGTCAGGTGGCGGTCTTTCGTCAACACGTAACGCGCCGGCCGGAGACCGTTGCGATCGAGCGTGCAAGCGGCATAGCGACCGTCGGTCAGCACGATCCCGGCCGGTCCGTCCCAAGCTTCCATGTGCGAATCGAAAAACTCGAAGAACGCACGCACATCGGGATCGATGTTGTCGACGAACTGCCACGCCGGTGGAATCAGGATTCGCATCGCCTGCAGCACGTCCATGCCACCAGCCAGCAGCACCTCCAGCATGTTGTCGAGACTCGACGAATCCGAGCCCGACAAGGAGACCAGCGGCATTAGCGATTCGATATCTGGCAAGAGGTCCGACCGGAAATTTGCCGCCCGTGCCAGCGCCCAGTTGCGATTGCCGCGGATCGTGTTGATCTCGCCGTTGTGGGCGAGCAGCCGGAACGGTTGCGCAAGACGCCACTGCGGCCAGGTATTGGTCGAAAAACGCTGGTGAAAAACCGCTACGGACGATTCGATTCGCGTATCGGCAAGGTCCTTGTAGAACTGCGGCAACGCGTCGGGCATAACCATGCCTTTGTACGACACCGTGTGCGAACAAAGGCTGGCCACATAAAACGAGTTGTCTTTGCCGTCGAGCCGAATCTCAGCGCGGCGGCGCGCAACGAACAGGCGGCGATTGAAATCGGCGCTCTTAATGCGCCGCTCGGGGCTGACGAACACCTGCTGGATGATTGGCAGCGTGCGCAAAGCCTCTTCGCCGCAAACGCTGATATCGACCGGTACCAGCCGCCACCCGGCAACGCGCACACCGACCTTGGCGAGTTCCTCGCCGAGCACGTGGCGTGCTTTGTCGCGCATGACCTTATGCGGATTCAGAAATATCGTGCCGACCGCAAACTGCTCATCGAGCTCAAAGCTGAGTTCGGCGGCAATCGCGCGGAAAAACGCGTCCGGGGTTTTCAGCAACAGCCCACAACCGTCACCGGTCTTGCCATCCGCCGCGACTGCGCCGCGATGGGTCAACCGCCGCAGCGCGCCGACAGCCGTCTCAACCACCCAGTGGCTCGGCCGATCGTCGAGGTTCGCAATCAGGCCAAAACCGCAGCTGTCTTTTTCGAACTCGTCGCGGTAGAGGCTGGTCTGGTCCGGTTTGCGGGTCATGGCATCGCTGCGCCGTTTGTTGGCGGCGTCCGTGGTTCTCGTTGTCGGGGGTCCGATGTAGCGATGGCTGCGCTGGCCATTGCATACCGGCGCGGAACGCGGCCGGCGATCGAACGTCGATCGAGTCTACCGCAGGATGTTGCAGTGCGTTACAAGGCCGCTGAGCTGACGCCGCCGATTCACGCAGGATTCGCGAGATAAGACGAAAATCAAGGCGTTACGCCCAGAAAATGCGCATGCCTATAGGGCGTTGTGCAAGAAACGACACAAATTGCGTCGACCGAGCTGCCGACGAACTGACGATATTCAGAAGTTACGCGCGAAACTTTGGGTGTCTTCAGTCCCGTAGGAGATCGACCTTGCCGCTTTGGTCGAAACGCAATAGGTCGCTCGCCAACGGGATATCGACGGCCACACCGCCGCTGAGCCGGTAGTCGAGGGTCTCCGACCGGCCGGCAATGAACAGCGGTACCAATTTCGCAGCGGTGGCGACGAGGTCGGTCTCGAACGCGAGATCGACACGCTCGACGGCGCCGGCGCCAATAGTCAGCGCCTGCGCCGACGATCCTTGGACGAAGCGCTGACCCTCGAGATCGAGCGCATAGTCAATGCGTGCAATCGGCAGCGGAAACGGATTGTCGTTCGCGAGCGAAAGGCCGAGTCGAAACGTCTGCCGGGATAAGTCGGCGTCAACGACACTGAGCTCAGTGATTTCGATGCGCGGTGCATCGACGACCTCCTGCAGCGTCGCGCAGCCAGACACGAGCACAGCACTGAGACAAGCAACCGCAATGCCGGTAGCAGACCTTCCGGCGTGAAGCACTTCAGTGACGCTCATTTGTGTCCTCGTCGTCGGCCAACAAATCGCCAGCCGTCTGCTTGCCCTGCTCGATCAATTCCGCGCCCTTGTCGATCGCCTTGTTGCTGGCATCTTTGGCGGCATCGGCGAGCTCGCCGCCTTTGTCCTTGGCCGTTTCAATGAACTCGCCGGTGCTTTCACGGGCTGCATCGACCATTTCGCCACCTTTCTCTTTCGCGGCGTCGACCATATCGCCGCCTTTTTGCTTGGCGGAGTCGACCATTTCACCGGCTTTGTCGACCGCGGTGTCGGCCATCTCGCCGGCAGCGTCCAGTGCCTCGTCGGTGGCGTCGGCAATGTCGTCGGCCATCGAGTCGATCGCCTCACCGGTACGCTCGAGCGTGTCGTCCGAGCGGTCATCGCCGCCGCATGCGGCCAGTCCTGCGATTGTCAGGATCAGGAATGTGGTTTTGAATATTGAGTGCATGCAGTCCCTCCTCTTGCTGCCTCACGACGCCAGCTAGCGCATGTCGCGTTCGTTGCGTCCCCAGCGAGCCGCATAAACCTGCCAATCGTCGCTGACCTGCGCGAGCTCTAGTTGGACGAGATAAGTACCGACGTCGAAACCGCGTAGCTCGCTCTCGACGCTGGCGAAGCGCAACGTCAGCGTAACCCGTGCCGCATCGTCGCCGAATAACTCGATCGAGTCGATGCTTGTTACCGCCTCCATCCGCGCCTGCCCCAGCGTCATTGCACGAAGCTGCGCGATGATCCGCGCCTTGTCGTTGCCGCGTGCATCCTCATAGTGCTCAGCCACGCGCCCAGCCAGCTTGCGAAACGCTTTTTCTTCCGCGAGCGCCTCCGACTCCGCTACCCAGGCCCGAATCGACGCTTCGGGTGTCAAAGAACCGTCGCTGCAGGCGCCGAGAAGCACCAATAAAGCCGCAAACTGCGCGAAACGATGGCCCGGCGAGCGGGCGAAGACGCAAAAAGTCACAGCAATTCCTCAAAATGCTACCGGCGCGCCTATACTATGGCGGTCGGTCAAACGCTTGGGCAACGCCAGAGGCCGTCGCGATGACGAACGCGCTCAGCGATTCGGACAATGAACGTATCGAACAGATTCTCGGGGTCTGGTTTCCGGACAAGGAATACGACGCCCCGCAGATCGATGCACGTATGGAGCTTTGGTTCGGCGACGACCCAGAGCTCGATGCGCGGCTGCGCTACGAATTCGCCGACGACATTGCCGAGGCGTCGGACGGTCGACTCATTCATTGGGCCGAATCGGCACGCGGTCGTCTGGCCCTGATTCTGCTCTTGGACCAGTTTCGTCGGAACGTCTATCGAGGCTCGGTCAAAGCGTTCTCGCACGACAAGATGGCACTGCGGATCGCCGTCGAGGGCATCGTCAAAGGACTCGACAAGGAACTGGAACCGATCGAGCGGCTGTTTTTCTACATGCCCATGCAACATGCCGAATCGCTGCGTGTGCAAGAAAAGTCCGTCGAGGTCTTCCGAGTATTGGCGCGGTCCGTGTCACCGACGCTCGAGCAAACTTTCGAGACGTTCACCCAGTTCGCCGAGCTGCACCGCGACATCGTCGAGCGCTTTGGGCGCTTTCCGCATCGCAACAAAGTGCTGGGTCGCGAGGACACCACCGAAGAAGCGGCGTACCTAGACGGTGATGCGCCGTCATTCGGCCAGGCTCAGGCCTGAGCAGCGCCGTGCGCGCAAACCCCAACAAATAAACCAGTCCGACCGGCGAAATCGTTTCGCCTATTGCCAAAGGAATTCACAGGAAGAGGTCGGATGGTTCGCAAATTCTCGGCGCTGCCCGCCGTTATCGTATTTGTCACCGCCATCACGGTGTGCCCGCCGGCCATCGCCGAGACAACCCTTGCCTATCGAGTGCCTGATGGCCTCGCGTACGCATTTCGCGAGACGACGCGCAGCGACAATCAGCTAACGGTTAGCGGGTCCGGCCAGACAGCCAACGTCCAGCAAGCGATTACGACTACCCTCACTGGCAAAGCCGTCGTGGTGCAATCGCTCGCCGGTCGCCCAGCCGTTGTGCGGATGAGCTTCGATCCTACGAGCGGCACCGAAACGGTCGTCAACGGAGCCGTCCAGCGTGAATCGTTTGTTCTCGCGGGACAGACCGTTGAGGTCCGCGTGCAAAACGAGAAAATTGCCAGCGTGACGCAGCACGGTGCACCGATCAGCCTCGATGCCGGCGCACTCGACACCATTGCGCCGTTTGCCGTCTTTCACGACGCCATGTTGCCGGGACACGCCGTTGCAGTCGGTGACCGCTGGCCGGCCGAGATACGCTCGCAAGACGATTCCACCATCACGACACTGGATGTGGGCGTCACAAGCGTCTCGCAGCACTTCGGATCAGCGGTGGCCCAGTTGAGCACGCGAGGCACAGTGGAGCACAGTAAGGATGGCTCGCGCGCCAGTGGCAACATAACCGGCAGTGTTGAGGTGGATGTCGCCACCGGTTTGCCGCGCCGCTCGCTTGGCAATGGCACGGTTACGCTGTCGGGCAGCATGGCGCAAGGCGACGCGGTGTTTCAGTTGAGCGGCGGCGGTCAGATTTCGCTCGAGCGCGAGATCAAGATTGGCGCGAACACGTCGTTCGCCGGTACGCCGCAAAACTCGCTGTCAGCCTACCGCGATTGGGGAACCTCACCGCAAGGCGCAACGCCGCCGCAACCCGCCGCAGCGTCCGGCGACCCGCGCATCGTCGGCATTTTTGCCGGCGAGCGCATTTCGCGTAGCGACTACGGCGACAACTCCAACTTTTACTCGAACACGCAGCTGAAGTGGGTATTCAATCCGGACGGCACCGTTCACTACGGCGCCCAGGCTCACATGAACTACGCCAAGCGCGACTACAACCAGGACCTGCGGTGGACGGCCGACGGTCAAACGGCCGTGGACGTCGATAGCGGACGCTGGTCGACGCAGGGCGACATCCTGACGATCCAATGGGACAACGGGCAGGTCGCACGTTACGCCTACGGATTTGAGCCGAACGGCGCACTGGTGTTTCGCAATGCGCAAACCCGCAAACTCATCAACTTTTACAACCGCTTGCAGTAGCGCCTGCCATGGGTGGGAAACGTGACGTCGGTCGACAAATCCGCCCGCGCGCAAGATTAAGGTAAACGGATGCGCTACCCGTTTATCGCATCGGCCGCCGCCGTGTCCGTGTTTGTGCTGGGCATGAATTACCTTGGCAAAAGCCCGGAAGAACAGGCGGCCAGCTTTCGCGACAACTATCCGACGAAAGACAGTTGTATAGCCGGAACGGCCCAGCGTATTACGAAGTGCTCTGCGCCCAATTGCTACAGCGGCGTTCGCCTCTTCGCGCAACGATGTCTCGAGCAGGCCGACGGCGAGAAAGAATCGTTCTGCAGGAACATTGAAATGTGGCACGACGGCCAGGACCGGGACATATTCGAAACCCACTGCGAGCCGCACACGCCGTATCGAACCGAGTGCGAAAAGGTCATCGGTTACGTATCGGCCTACTGCTCGACGATACTCTGAGGAGCGGTTTTATGAATCGTTTGCTTGCGCTGCTGTGCCTGCCGATCGCTGTATCCGCCTGCGGCGGCTCTAGCGTCTCGGTGGCAAATAAGGAAATGTGCATCGTCGAAGTCGCGCAGCGACTGTCCGACTGCGCGAGCGACGGGGAATGCGAACGCGGTGTCGCTCGTTTCGCCGGCTACTGCTACAACGACGCGCCGGGCGATCAGATGGACATCTGCCGCGGCGGTCGATATTTCTTTGAGCAACCGCTGAAAGAACTCGCCGAGAAACACGACATTGTTGCTGGCCTCAGTAAGAAGCACCGCGAGGTGATCATTCGCTCGGGCGAGGTCTACTGCAACTACAACTTCAATTAGCCGCACGTTCGCTTACTGGTGCCGCGGCAATCTCCCGCCGGGTCAGGTAAACGTAACGAGCCACTAGCAAGACGGCGGCAACGGTCAGCCCAAACACAAAGCCGATCCAGATATTTCGCGGCGTCGGATCGATGCCGACGGCGGCGTTGTATGCCAACGTGAATCCGACCACCCAATAAGCAAACAGATTGAAGACCAGCGGTATGCGGGTGTCTTTGAAGCCGCGTAGCGCGCCCGCGGCGCCGACCTGAATCCCGTCTGAAATTTGAAAGACAGCGGCGACGAACAGCAGCGAGACAGCGAGCGCTCCCACCGCTTGATCGGTCGTATACAGCGACACGATGGAATCTTTGAACAGCAGCAACACCGCAGCCGACACCGTCATGAAGCCGGCGCAAATCACGATCCCGACATAGCCCCGTTGCCGAGCGATGTCCGGCCGACCGCTGCCGACCGCATGGCCAACGCGGACCGTGATCGCGGACGCAAGCGCCATCGGGATCATGAACATGGTCGATGCGTAGTTGAGCGCAATCTGGTGCGCCGCTGCCGCGTTCGCCGATAGGCGACCCATGAGCAAAGACACCGTGATGAACAGTCCAGCCTCGGCAAGAATATTGGCCGAAATGGGAATTCCGAGACTCAGAATTTCTTGCTTCATGTTTTTGATGCGGCTCTTGTGGCGTGTGAACACACGCAGCATCTGGCAGCGCCGATCGACGAAAACGTAGACGAGTATCGCGGCGAGCAGAAACCACATCGCGATCGCGCTGGCGACACCGCAGCCAGCGCCACCGAGCGCTGGCGCGCCGAGATAGCCGTACATGAAGACAAAATTGCCGGCAACGTTGACCACCAGCGACAGCAAAGAACAAATGAGGATCGGCAGCGTGTGGCCGATGCCCTCGAGGCCATAGCGAATCGCCAGGAAACACATAATCGCCGGCGCGCCCCAGACGATGTAGCGGGTGTAGTCGATCGCAAGGTCGCGGAACCCGGCTTCGATGCCGATCAGCCGCATCGCCGGCTCTGCACCGAACCAGACGATGGCGACGATAGCGATGCCCATCACCGCAGCGATTTTCAGCGCTTCGCGCACGTACGCGCCGATGCGGTTGTAGTTCTCGGCGCCGAAGCACTGCGAAACCAGCGGCGACACCGCCAGAAGAACACCCATCGCACCGAGGAAGAACAGGTTCCAGACCGAGTTACCAACGGCAACAGCGGCGAGGTCGCGTCCCGATAGGCGACCGGCCATGACGGCATCGGCAAAGCTCATCGCGGAAACCGCGAGGTTGTTCACGATCAACGGCCAGGCGAGTTTCAACAGCGGCGCGATTTCGCCAGACGGCTTTGTCTTGGCGGACGACTCGCTGGGTGGGGATACGGCGGACACAGTTACCTCGCTGCCGATGCAGCGAACGACGGGCTAAGCCGCCGATTATGACGGCAGCGACCGCAAAGTGCGCGAGCTTTCTGGCTCTGCCGCAAGGGCGGTGGCATGCTGCGCGCTGGAAACCACGAAGTCGGAGCCAATCGATGCTGCACGATGGTAAGTCACGACGGGTCGGCATTGTTGGCGGCCTGCGCATCCCTTTCGCCCGGTCGCATTCTGCGTACGCGGACGCATCGAATCTCGAGATGATGACCGCGACACTGCGGGGCCTCGTCGACAAATACGGGCTCGCCGATCACAAACTGGGCGAAGTGGCACTGGGCGCAGTCATCAAGCACTCGCGTGATTGGAACATGGCGCGCGAGGCCGTATTGGGATCGGGCCTTGCGCCGACCACGCCGGCGTACGATTTGCAGCGTGCCTGCGGCACGAGCTTGTCTGGCTGCGTGCAGGTTGCCAATCAAATTGCACTGGGGCAGATCGATGTCGGTATCGGCGCGGGCACCGACACGGTCAGCGATGCGCCGATCGTTTATCCGGACGAGTACCGCGAGATCCTGATGCAGGCATATCGAGCCAAATCGTTCGGCGCGCGGCTGACGCCCTGGTTGAAACTGCGGCCTCGGCATTTCAAGCCCGAGCTACCGGGTGTGGAGGAACCACGCACGAAACTGTCGATGGGCCAGAGCACCGAGATCACCGCCAAAGAATGGTCGCTGTCGCGCGAAGACCAGGACCAGCTTGCCTACGACTCGCACATGAAAGCCGCCAAAGCATACGAGGAGGGTTTCTACGACGATCTCATCCTGCCTTTCCGTGGCCTGTCCCGAGACAACAACCTGCGCCCAGATACATCGCTGGAAAAACTGGCCAAGCTCAAGCCCGTCTTCGACCGCAGCCCGAACGGCACAATGACGGCGGGAAATTCGACTCCGTTAACCGACGGCGCTGCATCGGTGCTGGTGGCCTCGGAAGAGTGGGCCCGCGCCAACGGTCACGACATTCAGGCCTACGTCACGTTCGCCAAAGCGGCCGCGGTCAATTTTGTCGGCGAAGAAGGCCTCCTGATGGCGCCGGCGTATTCCGTGTCCGAGATGCTGAAAGACGCCAACCTGACGCTGCAGGATTTCGACTTCTACGAGATTCATGAAGCGTTTGCTGCGCAGGTTCTTGCAACGCTGGCGGCGTGGGAGTCAGAAGACTTCTGTCGCAACAAACTCGGCCGCGACGAACCGTTGGGCTCGATCGACCGAGCAAAGTTGAATGTTGTCGGCTCCAGTATCGCCGTGGGCCATCCGTTCGCGGCCACCGGCGCGCGCATCGTCGCAACGCTCGCGAAGCTGCTGGCACAAAAAGGCTCCGGCCGTGGGCTGGTGTCGGTCTGCACCGCCGGCGGCATGGGCGTTACCGCCATTTTGGAAGCGGCGTAGCGCCGTTCGCCCGATGTTGACGGCCTCATTCATTTTTACCGAGAAGCATCTCGACGATGCGTTCTTCGAGCTCGATGCGAAGATCGCGGCGGCCGCTGAAGCCACCGACGGCTTTCTTGGCAAAGAAAGCTGGGTCGCCAGCGACGGCTCCCGCCGCAATACCGTCTACTACTGGCGCGACAAGACGGCATTGCAGCGTTTTTCCCGCCACCCGCTACACCTCGACGCCAAGCGGCAATACCAGAAATGGTACGGCGGCTTTCAAGTGATCATCGCTGAGGTCGTGAAATCCTACGGCGATGGTGCGCTAGCGCACGCAACGCCGAATCAACGCGCGCGGCCATGAATGCTGACGGCGCGTCGCATGGCGTTCGGTGCCGGTGGGTGCGAAGTTTCGTGGGCATCGGTGCGCAAAAACCCCGTCATTAGACGTCGGCGACAAACCGACCGCGCAGCACGTCGTTTGCGTTCTGCGCACCAATAACAAGAATAGCTGCTGCACTATGGGGAGCAATCGATGGACCTGAGCGGACTGTTGGCCGCCGCGAACGCGGTCATTTGGCACGAAAGCGTGCTGTACTTCATTCTCGGCGTGTGCGTCCTGTTCACGCTCTGGTCCGGCTTCTCGCAGTATTACGCGCTCACGCACGGCTCGGCCGTTCTTTTCGGTCGCTACGACGATCAACGTGACCCAGGCGCGATCAATCACTTCCAGGCATTGACGACCGCCCTATCGGGGACGGTCGGTCTCGGCAATATCGGCGGCGTTGCACTCGCTATCGCGCTAGGCGGACCCGGCGCGATGTTCTGGATGTGGACGGTCGCGTTGCTCGGCATGTCCGTAAAGTTGACGTCGGTGACGCTCTCGATGCTGTTTCGCAACACCGACGACCCGGAGAACCCGCACGGCGGGCCGATGTACGTCGTCTCGAAGGGTCTTGGCCGAGCGTTTCCGCCATTAGCTGGCTTTGCGCGAATCCTCGGCGGGCTGTTTTGCGTTGCGATGCTGATCTCGATGACCACGGGCGGCAACATGTTCCAAGCCTGGAATGTCGGCACGATCACCGAATCCTATTTCGGCGTGCCGAGCTGGTTGTGCGGCCTGGTACTCGCGACGCTGATCGGTTTCGTCATCATTGGCGGCATCAGCCGCATCGGCAAAGTCACGTCGGTACTCGTCCCGGGCATGGTGATGATGTACCTCGTCGTCGCCATCTATGTCGTGATCGTCAACATTGAAGAAGTACCGTCGATGCTGGCACTGATGTTCACGTCGGCGTTTTCGGCGCAGGAAGCGCAAGGTGCATTTATCGGTGGCACGATCGGCTACGCGTTCATGATCGGCATGAAACGAGCGATATTCTCCAACGAAGTCGGCCAGGGGTCGTCACCGATCGTGCACGCCGCGGCAAAAACCGACGAACCCGTTCGCGAGGGCCTGGTCGGTGGACTCGAACCGTTCATCGATACGATCGTCGTCTGCACGCTTACTGCGCTGGTCATACTGTCGACCGGTGTGTGGAACCGCTCCGCCGACAACGCCATCGTCGCGGGTGATTATGCATTCACTGAAACCGAAGCCGGTGTTTGGCAACTCGAGTCGACACCGCTGATCGACACGCCAAGCGCACCGGAAGCAGCCGTCTTTACGATCATCGAGGCGGCCGACAACTCGCTCACCGGCAATCGGCTGCACAAGCTCGCCGGTGCACTGCGCCCGACCGACAGTGGTTACGTCATCGACTGGGAGCCGTATGCGGCCGACGTCGAACCCCGACTCACCGGCACCGATACGTATACAACCTATATCGGCGCAACGCTGACGGCGCACGCATTTGACACGGTGCAGCCGGGACTCGGCAAATACCTCATTACGCTAGCGACGTGGCTGTTTGCGATCTCGACGATGATCTCGTGGGCGTACTACGGCGAGCAATGCATCGTGTTCTTGTTCGGCGAGGGCAAGGTTATGGCGTTCAAGATCGCCTACTGCCTCATCGCCTTGGGCGCCACGCTCGGCTGGATACGCACCGATGCGGATCTCGACAACATGGCCGGGGTCGGTACCGGCGTCATGGTCATCGTCCACGTGCCGATCCTGTGCATGTTCGGTTACGTCGCCATGCGCGTTTACAAGGAGTACCGCGAGCGACTGCGCAGTGGCGATGTGAGGCGCGGTGAGCCGGCGCCGCCGATCGATTCACTGCTGGCAATCGGATTCAACGAGAAACGCTAAACGGAGTCGCCGAAGTCGGTGCCGTCTTTGTCGCGCAAGCGATCCAGACGGCTACGCAATTTGCCGAGCGACTCGCGCGCACTCATCTGCAGATTGCCTTCGGCGATTTCGCGCCGAATCTCCTGCTCGATCCGCAGCGCTAGTTCATCGATTTGATCTTTTTGCTCCTCCGGCGGACGCAGCTCGACGTCTGACGGACCGCCGCAGCCGAAGAGATTCAAACGGGCGTCGAGACCGCGACCGACTCGAATAGTGCGATAAAACCAATCCTGGCCCGTCGCAATGCTCATGCCGGCAGCCACCAGCGACACCGGCACCATGATGATGTCGAGTAAGCCGTCTAGCACGAGCTTCAGTTGGAATACCGTTGCATCGCGGGCAACGTCGATCCAATCCTTGCCGTCCAGCGGCTGAGCCTCGTTCAGCGAATCCAGGTCTTCGGAAATTTTGTCGTCGTCCAGCATCGTTGGCGTTGTGCTTCGTTGAGTTTTCGTTGAACCGAATTGTACAGCGCCGCCACAGGGCGACGCTGTCGCTAGCGTGATTGAGGCGCACTTGCTAGTGTTGCCGGCTTCAATTGGCCACGGCCTCTGGCGATGGCGAAGTACAGCACCGAACCCAATTATGAGCATGGCTCGGAACCGACCGTCGGCGTGCTCGTCGTTAATCTAGGCACGCCGGACGCCCCGACGACGCCGGCCGTACGGCGGTATCTCGCGCAGTTTTTGTCCGATCCGCGCCTGATCGAGCTGCCGCGCTGGCTATGGCTGCCCATTCTCCATCTGGTGATCTTGCGCGTACGACCGTCGCGTTCAGCAAAAGCGTACCGCGAAATCTGGCAGGACGACGGCTCACCGCTGCTGACGATCAGCCAGCGCTTGACCGAGCGTATGGCCGAGGCACTGAACGAGCGCACCGACCTCAACATCAACGTTGAGCTCGGCATGACGTACGGCAACCCGTCAATTGCGTCGGCGCTCGACAAGCTGCATGCGAAAAACCCAACGCGTCTGATTGTGCTGCCGCTCTACCCGCAGTATTCGGCGACAACGACGGGAAGCGTCATGGATCAGCTCGGCGATTGGTTGAAAGCGACCCGACGCATTCCAGATCTGTCGGTGATCACGCAGTATCACGACAACCCGCACTACGTTACGGCGGTGGCCAATCGCATTCGATCGCATTGGCAAACACAGGGCCGCGGTGAGCGACTGTTGTTTTCGTTCCACGGTATTCCACGGCGCTACCTCGACTCCGGCGATCCGTATCATTGCCATTGCTACAAGACGGCGCGCTTGATTGCCGAGGACCTTGGGCTGTCGCGCGACGAGTGGTTCTTGAGTTTCCAATCACGCGTTGGTCGCGAGGAGTGGCTTCGGCCGTATACGGACGAACTGCTCGAAGAATGGGGTTCGCAAGGCGTCGGCGACATTGATGTCGCCTGCCCGGGCTTCTCGATCGATTGCCTCGAGACGCTCGAAGAGATCGCCTTACAAAACTCGGAAAACTTCAGCAACGCGGGTGGC
The DNA here is from genome assembly GCA_038534295.1 of Pseudomonadota bacterium. Taxonomy (GTDB): domain Bacteria; phylum Pseudomonadota; class Gammaproteobacteria; order Steroidobacterales; family Woeseiaceae; genus JBCAXA01. Next base: position 4,025 of record JBCAXA010000003.1, on the reverse strand, counting down.
GGCAAGCTTCGTTATGTTGCTTGTCTGAACGACGGCAACGACCATACCGAGCTGCTCGTCAACCTAGTCCTTGATCGGCTTGGCCAAACAGTTCAACCTGAAGCGCAAGAACTGGCACAATCTCGACGTCTGGCACTGGAGGTGGGAGCCGATCGGTGAGTCGGTTTCTGGAGTTTGCAGTCGCATCCGAGGACATACTCGGGTCGCTGGCGTTTTATCGGCAGCTTGGTTTCTCCGAACTGCCAACCAGCGACGGAATAGCCCGCGGATACGCCGTCGTCAGTGACGGCGATATATGCATCGGTCTGCATGAACCGACCGATGCACTGCCCTCTGTACGCCTGGTACAAGCCAACGTCCGTCGATTTGTGATCGACCTCGCCACGCAAAACGTCGAATTCAACGCCGTACACATTGGCGAAGAAGAACTGCACCGAGCATCTCTCCGCGGCCCATTCGGCAATACCGTCACGTGGATCGAGGCGCGCACGTTCTCGCCGCCGGAAGAAGGCACGCCGTGCAGCGTGCTCGGCCGTTTCCTCGAGGTCACGCTGCCGGTTGGCGAGCTCTACGAAGCGGCACGGTTTTGGGCGCCGTTCGCCGATAACGTCGTTGGCGAGGCCGACGATCCGCCGCACATGCGCATGCAGATTGGGTCAACCAAAGTAGGCCTATGCGAATTGCCTCAGTCGGCCGAGCCAATGTTGACGTTTCTGGTTGAGAACAAACCCGAACTCAACGAACGCATTGAGCGCTATGGTTTCTCGTTGGAGCGTCCGAACACCGGCGCGAATCTAATGACGCTGCGCGCGCCCGAAGGCACGATTCTCGCGTTGCGTGAAGCCGATTTTATCGGCCACTGAAACCACAACCGAATGGCCGGCGCTACGTATCCTCACGCAGGGTCGTTAGAATCGGTGCTGTCGGGTACCCCCATGAAGTAGCGGCTGGGTGACGAGTGGTCTCATCCAAGAGATCTGACGCCAACGTTTCCGTCCTGCCGTCCTGCACATAGCTTGGTGTTGGTACCCGGCACCTCATTTATGGAGAGAACCGGTGACCAAAACCGTTGTCGTGCCCGAGTCATTCATTGCCCTATTGTATCGTGATGGTGCATTTCAAAAGGTCCTGAAACCTGGCCGGCACGACTTGCGGCGCAGTTGGTTTGATCGTTCTCAATGGCGGGTGCAAATGATGGACATGCGCGAACGATCGCTAACCATCAAAGGGCAGGAGATCCTAACCGAGGACAAAGTCGCTATTCGCGTGAGTCTGCTGGTTTATTTCCGCCTGCAGAACCCCGAGGCGGCGGCTCACAACGTTGCCGCCTATGAAGAGAGAATCTACGAAGATGTTCAACTGGCGGCGCGTCGGTTTCTGGCGAGCAAACGACTTGATGCCATTCTGAGCGATCGCAATGAGATTTCTGATGCGGTTAAACAGGACGTGAGCGAGGCGGCTGCTGGATACGGCGTGGAAATACTGCGTGCCGATGTGAAGGACCTGGTCTTCCCCGGCAACCTTCGCGAGATTATGAATCAGGTGCTCGAGACCGAGCGGAAAGCCGAAGCGCAATTGATTCAGGCCCGAAAGGATGCAGAAGCCCTACGCATCAAATCCGAGGCAGCCGACGCCGCTCAGTTGCGTACTTTGAATGCGGAACGTGAGCGTGCGAGTGTTGAGGCCGAGATCCGGCGACAGCGTCGCGACGAACAGCTGTCATGGGAGCTGGAAGAAGCTCGTGCGCTGCGGGATAACCCGGAAATCTTACAGCTCCGTCGCCTACAGACGCTGGCTGAAATGGCCAACAACGGCGGGAAGTTTGTGGTTGGTGTCGATAAGGACGATCTGTTCGACGATTGACGAGCGAATTCAACGCAAGAGTGCGGCGCAATGCTGTGCAACCATCCCGGCGTAGCCGGCGCCGAACAAGTTGGCGTGATTCAACGCGTGGTAAAGGTTGTAGAGCGCGATTCTTTTCTCGTGGCCATCGTCCGGTGGCAACGCTCGTGCATAGGCGTCGTAGAAACTTGGCGGAAAGCCGCCGAATAGCCGTGTCATCGCAACATCGGTCTCGCGGTCGCCGAAATAGCTTGCGGGGTCAAAGATGACGGGCGCACCATCGCGTTGATCGCGCGCGGCATTGCCGCCCCACAGATCGCCGTGCAGCAATGACGGTTGCGGTGCGTGCGATTGCAACAGTCGCGCCGACGCGTCGGCCGCCTGCTCAACAATACGTAACAAGCTCGCGTCACTGCTGCTAGCACGGAAGCGGTCGATTTGCGGCGCAAGACGTTGATCCATCCAGAACGATGGCCAATCCGTCGTGCGTGCGTTTTTCTGAACCGCCCCGCCGATCCAGTTATCGCCTGGCCAGCCGTGCTCCGAATCGGTAGTGCGATGCAGTTCAGCCAACTGCGTGCCAAGTCGCGACGCCGCGGCATCGTTCAACGGCACAAGGTCTAACCACTCTAATGCCAGCCACGCCGCGGTTTCCGTGTGGCCGCAGCCAAGCACCGCTGGCACTCGGACGGTCGCGGTTTTTTCGATTGCATCGAGCGCATCAGCTTCGGTCTTGAACGCTTGCCAGAAAGACCGCTGATTCGATTTGACGAAGCATCGATCGTTGCCGAACGTCAGCATTGCGGCCGAGTGTGAGTCGCCACCGCCCACCGGCTGACTATCGACGGCAAGCGAATCTGGGCACCCCAACGCCGCGGCAACGACGTGCGCCAGGGCCGTGTTCAAGCGGGCAAGGCGTCTTCGCTGTGGTCCGCGATACGTTGTGCCTGCATGCGAATCCCAGTACCGAAACCGACTTCGTCGCACAGTGCGTAAATCTCACCCATCTTGGGCGCACGCCGCTCCATCGTGCCGAGATCGAGCGGCGCGTCGCAAACGATGCCGGTGAGCTGGCGCGACAGCTCGCAGATTTCGCGATGCTCTTCGAGTCGTGCGCCCAATTTTGCCGCACCGCGAACATTCACCTCAGACACACGATCGAGATTCGAATAGATTACGTTGAGGCTGCCGAAATGGGCCAGCAGCGCTGCGGCGGTTTTTTTGCCGACGCCGGGCACGCCCGGAATGTTGTCGACACTGTCACCAGCCAACGCGAGAAAGTCCGGAATCTGCTCCGGCCACACGCCGTAGGCTTCTGGCACTTCGTTGTAGACAAGCCTTTTGCGACTCGCGAAATCCCAAAACACGTCATCGCCAGACACGAGCTGTACGAGATCCTTATCGCGACTCACAATCGTCGCGGGCGTCCCTTCACGGCGTGCTGCAATAACGCTGGTGCCAATGATGTCGTCTGCTTCGTAACGCGAACTCGACAACGCGCAGAGACCCAGCGCTTTCGCAAACCGTATGCATTGCTGGAACTGCCGCTCGAGTTCCGGCGGTGCCGGATCGCGATTGGCTTTGTAATCGGGGTAGATATCGTTGCGAAAGGACGACTCCAGCGCCTTGTCGAAGGCAACGACGATACGCTCGGGCTGAATTTCTTCGACGAAATCCGCGAGAAAACGCGAAAAACCGTAGAGCGCGTTGACCGGGTTGCCATCGGCGTCGGTCATGTCATCCGGCACGGAAAACCAGGCGCGGAAGACGTAAACGCTGGCGTCAATCGCGTAGAGCATGGGCGCGGCGAATATCGGCGTTGGAAACGGAATTGCGGCTCAAGCGACACTCCGGGTGGGGAATCTCCGCAGTGTACGTCAAGGTTTTTCACTTTCGAAGCCGGCAACGACGTATCGCGGGCAGAACCCCGCTCCTACATCGGGGGTCGACGCGGCGGTAACCGGATGGCATCCATCGCGGGCAGAAGCCCGCTCCTACATCGGGGGTCGACGCGGCGGCAACCGGATGGCATCCATCGCGGGCAGAAGCCCGCTCCTACATCGGGGTTCGGCGCCGCGGTAACCGGATGACATTCATCGCGGCCAGAAGCCCGCTCCTACATCGGGGTTCGACGCCGCGGTAACCGGATGGCATCCATCGCGGGCAGAAGCCCGCTCCTACAT
>JBCAXA010000002.1:810-797136 GCA_038534295.1 Pseudomonadota bacterium | reverse complement strand
GCGGGAAGCAGGTTCCTTTATTGTCTTACTTTGAGCTCACCAATTTCGTGGCGCTCAACGATCGAGCCACGCCTCAGCGCCGCAACCCCAGTTAAGGTCACCGGCGGGCTCGGTTTCCCGCTCCAAACGAATTAAAAGGCGCCCCGATGGGGCGCCTTTTTTCGTTTAGAGCCGGCCACGTTAATACGCCGCGCTGTCGTTCCTCGTTCGAGTGGTTGATCGCGCTGTTCAATGCTGTCGCAAGATTACTGGTGCCGAGCGCGCTCGGTTTCCCGCTCCAGATCTAAAAAGCCCCGTTTTACAGGGCTTTTTTGTATCGGCCGCGGGAAGCAGGTTCCTTTATTGTCTTACTTTGAGCTCACCAATTTCGTGGCGCTCAACGATCGAGCCACGCCTCAGTGCCGCAACCCCAGTTAAGGTCACCGGCGGGCTCGGTTTCCCGCTCTAAAATCAAGAAAACGCCGCAACGTTGGATAGTGCTGTTTGGTTTTTGCCGGCGCCGTTATGACGGCGACGCGTTGTGGCCGCCGGGCGTTGCTCGTATCCTTGCACCATCTTCGAACGACCCGCCGCGTCCGCGGCTAAAGAGTTTCTGATGGCCGCTTTCGGCACCGAATTTGCCGATCAATTCGTCACCTGTCGCTACGCCGATGGCGCATGGCAACCCCACCAACTGGAGCCGCTGGCACCGATACCGCTGCACCCTGCGGCGCACGTGCTGCATTACGCGAGTACGTGTTTTGAAGGCTTCAAGGCGTACAAATGGGCCGACGGTTTGGCCCGCGTATTTCGTCTCGACGATCACGTCAAACGCATGCAGGCGAGTGCTCGCTCGCTGCATCTGCCGGAGCCGGCTACCGAGACCCTGAGGTCGATGGTCTTCGACGTGGTCAACGCGGCGCACGCGTTGATCCCCGATCCGCCGGGCGCGCTGTACCTGCGACCGACCTTGATTGGCCTGACGCCGAATATCGGGGCGGCGGCGGCGCCGGCCAGCGAGGCGCTGCTTTATGTGCTGGCGTCGCCGGTCGGCGATTATTTCGCGGGCGGTGTGCGGCCGCTGAAGATCCTGATCGATGACACCCGGCATCGGACCGCGGAGCATCTCGGCAGCACCAAGACCGGCGGCAACTACGCGGCAGCTTTAGGCCCGACTTTGGCGGCAAAAGCCGCGTACGGCGTCGATCAGGTGCTGTTCTGCCCGAACGGCGATGTGCAGGAAACCGGTGCGGCGAACTTTATGTTGATCGACGAGGCCAAGCTAACGACGAAACCGCTGGATGCCTCGTTTTTGCACGGAGTGACTCGGGCGTCGATCCTGACGCTGGCGCGCGATCGCGGCCTCGAGGTCGACGAACGCGAGTTCACCGTCGCCGAGCTACTCGATGCCGTCGAACGGCGCGAAGCGGCGCTATCCGGTACGGCGGCGTGCCTGACCCCGGTCGGAACCCTGGTCTACCAGGGCCGTGAGATCTCGGTCGGCGACGGCCAACTGGGCCCGGCGACGACCGCTCTCAGGGCCGCCTTATGCGCGATCCACGACGGCAGCGCGGCAGATACCCACAACTGGCTAACACTCGTCGAGGCCTGAGCGCAAAAAGACGCGTCCTAAGCCGCAAAAAAAGGCTTTTTCGCTCCAGAATTCTGCCGGTCGGCCGATACGCCATGCGTACGCGGTTCGTAAGGCATCATGGATATTCGTAAGGCGGCGCTCCGACGAGTTGGGTTTGCGTTGATCGCTCTGTTGTTGTCGGGCACAGCACTCGGCGACGAATGGGTCGATTTTGCGCCGGCTGAGCCGTTCCGCCCGTACACGCCCCGCGACGGACTGTCTCAGGCCGACGCGAATTTCATGACCCAGGACACCTATGGGTATCTCTGGATCACGACGCGGCGGGGCCTCAGCCAGTACGACGGCCGCGAGTTTCGTACCTACACGATCGCTCAAGGCTTACCGGCCAACCACCTCACGTACGTGCTCCCAGCCCGCGATGAGGTTTGGATCGGCGACGCGCGCGGCAACATCAGCCGCTTGCACGGTGGCAAGATCGATGTCTTCGTACGCGCTACCGCCGAATGGCGCTCGCCAATCACCGGTATCGTTATTGTCGAACGCGAGCTCTACTTTGCGACCGAATCGCGGGGCTTGTTTCGAATAAACCTCGCGGAGCAAGAACCCATCGTCGAGCGATTGCTCGCGAGCGACGCGCCGATTGGCGGACTCGCGGTGAGCGGCGACTATCTCTGGTTCCTCGCCGACCGGCAATTGATGCGCCAAGCGCTTGCCGGAGCGTGGAATCCCGAGACTGTGCTCGGCGGCGTTCGCGCCAGTCACTTTTCCGCACAGGGCGAGCACTGGATTGCAGATGATCAGAATCGCCTCGGCGTCGTCGAAAACGGTGACTTCAAAACGCGGCATCGCATCGATTCGAATGAGCCGGTCGTCAACCTTACGACAGGCTATGACGGTGAGGTCTGGGCGCACGGCGCGGCCACCTTGTTCGGCTTCGCCACACGCGAGCTGGCTGACGGCAGAGTTCGCGTCACCGAGCAACAGATCGACCAATTCAGCGGCATTCAGTCTTTGTTTGTCGATCATGAAAATACCCTGTGGGTCGGCGCCGACTCGCGCCTTGCGCGCTACTTGGGCGACAGATTCGAACACTACGCGCTGGATTCCGCGGGCTTCGATGCAGCGGTCTGGAGCATATCCGGAGACCGCCGCGGCACCGTCTACTTCGGTACGCAAAGCGAATTGGTTCGCTTTCGCGGCGGCCGCGCGCAGCGACTCAACGGCTTGAGCGGGATTCCGCGTGGCCCCGTACGCGATATCGTTGCGGCCGGTCGCGGTCGCTATTTCATCGGTGTCCGCGGGCACGGTGTCTACGTTTTTAACAGCAACGATCTGACCTCCCGACGGCTACCGGAAACGGCGGGCTTGGAAGTACTCGACCTCGGTCTCGATACGGACAACAGGCTCTGGATCGGCAGTCGCGGTGACGGGCTGTCGTACGTCGATCTCGCCAGCGGCGCGCGAACTCGGATCAGCGCTGAGGATGAGCCGAACGTGTACACGTTCGACATCGATCCCGATGGGGTAGTCTGGTACGGCGCGGACGGCATCGGTTTGGTGCGCGTCGAGCCGGCCAACAGCATGCGCCGAACCGTATTTGATACTAGCGCGGGATTCGCGCTGACGTCGTTCGATCACGTGCAGTGGATCAACCCGAAAGAAATTTGGGTCGGTACGGAAGACGGCGGCTTGTACCTTTTCGATGGGCTGCGCGCGACCAATATTGGCCCGGAAACGCCGCTCCGCGACCAGACGATCTATCTGGTCGAAAAAGCGCCAGACGGTACGTTGATCGTTGGCGGTGAGGAGGGCCTTTATCAGATCGACCCGACGACGCTGCGCTCTTACCACTACAGCGCGCTCAGCGGTTTTGTCGGACTCGAGTCCAACGTCCATGCAACCTTTATGGACGAGGGTGGCCAGCTCTGGATTGGCACCATCGCGGGCGCTGCGAAAATGGACTTTCATCGCCCGATGCCGCCGAGCATCGAGCTCAACCCGCAAATCGTCTCGGTCGCGACGCAGCAGACCCGCGAAATGGTTCGGTCGGGTGAAGAGGTTTCGTGGAATCAAAAAGGGGTGTCGACAGAGTACGTCGCCATCTCGCTGTTGCATCCTGGCACCATTGAGTACAGCTATCGTCTGCAGGGCCTTGACGGCTCATGGGGACCGCCGACCCGCAATCGGCGGGTCGACTATTCGAGTCTGGGAGCGGGCAAGTACGTGTTTGAGGTGCGTGCCCGATTCCCGAACCAAGAGTGGGGCGACGCGAGTGCGACGTATCACTTTACGATGCTAGCGCCCTATTGGCGTCAGCCTTGGTTCGTCGCATTGGCGCTTGCACTCGCTGTGCTGGCAGTGCCGCTGCTGATCAAGCTGAGGATGCGTCAGGTCGAAGGTGTCAATCGTCGCCTGCGCCGCGATGTACTCGAGCGCACGCGCAGCATCGAGCGCGCTAAAGCGCACCTCGAGGCGACCAATCGGCGCCTCAGCAAGGAAGCCGACGAGCGGCGCAAATCGGATATGGCCCGGGTCGAGGTCGAAGCACGTTTCATGCGCGCATTTCAGTCGTCGCCGATTGGCATGGCACTGATTACCCCAGAAGGTCTGCTTGCCGATACGAACCCGGCGCTGCAGCGGATGCTCTGGCCCGACGAAGCGCAGCTCACCGACGTCCGGCGCATTGTCGATTGTGTGGCCGAAGATGAACGCGATGTGTTCCGTCGGCTGATGGACAAACTCGAGTCTGGCGAAAAAGACAGCGCCGAGGCGGATTTGCGTCTTGTCAGCGCGGCCGGGTCGGAAGTGGCGACGGTGGTAACGCTGTCCGCTATTCGCGACGATCGCGGCGAGTACAAGTATTCAGTGTGTCAGGTGCAAGACGTCACCGAAGCCCGGCGGATGACCGACCAGCTCGAGTACCAAGCGAACTACGACGAGTTGACGGGCCTACTGAATCGTCGCGCCTTTGAGGCGGCGCTGGCGCGCGCCTACCGCGAGGCCGGCAATCACCGCACTCATTCGTTTCTGATGTTCATGGATCTTGATCAGTTCAAGATCGTCAACGACACGTCCGGCCATGCTGCCGGCGATGAGCTGCTGCGCCTCGTCAGCCAGTTGATCCGAGACCAAGTCCGGGCCGATGACGTGGTGGGCCGGCTCGGTGGCGATGAATTCGCGTTATTGCTGTGGCAATGCCCCGAGCATGTAGCGCTCCGAATCGCTGAGTCGATCCGCTCGGCGGTCGAAGACTTTCAATTCAACTGGGACACCGAAACGTATCGGATTGGCGTCAGTATCGGTGCAGTGCCGCTGGATACGTCGCTGGGCGATATCTCCGAACTGCAGCAGCTGGCCGATGCTGCCTGTTTTGAGGCGAAAGATGCCGGCCGTAATCGCGTCCACGTTGTGCGCACGGTTGACGATGCCATCAAGGGTCATCGTGGCGAAGCGCAATGGGTTCAGCGTCTACGCGATGCCATGGAACACGACCGCTTTGCGCTGTACGGCCAGCTGATCAAGCCGGTCAATCCGAACGTCAACGAGCCGGAGCGTATGGAGATTCTGCTTCGGATGCGCGATCCAGCGACGCGCAAGCTGATTCCGCCTGGCGCATTCCTACCGGCGGCAGAGCGCTATGGCCTCAGTACGAAGCTCGACCAGTGGGTGGTTGAGAACCTGATTCGAACGCTGTTCGTCCACGAGGCATTCGGTGCCGGCAATCGACGCTACTGGATCAACCTCTCGGGCAACAGCGTCGGCGACCGCCGCTTTGCCGAGTTTTTGGTTGACGCCATTCAAAATTCGCCGCTACCGACCGGTATGTTGAACTTTGAGATCACTGAAACGGCGGTAATCCGCAGCGTTGCCGACGCCGGCAAACTGATGGCGAAACTGCGCGATCTTGGCTGCCAGTTCGCGCTGGACGACTTCGGGTCCGGCTTGTCGTCTTTCGGCTACTTGAAAAAGCTGCCCGTGGATTATCTGAAGATTGACGGCATGTTTGTGCGCGACATCATGACGGATCCCACCGATCGTATTTTCGTCCGCTCGATCATCGACATTGCTCACACGATGGGTATCAAGGTCACGACCGAATTCGTCGAAAACGAAGAGATGCTGGAAGCGGTGGCAAGTTTCGGAGCAGATTACGTGCAGGGCTATGGCATTCATCGACCCGAGGTGCTGTTTCCGCAATTCCCGGTGCGTTCGGCTCAAGCCGCGCATATGCCACCGCCACCGGCCCAGGCCGTTTAGCGCCACGGAGACAACTGATGACTGCGCCGATGCCCAATGAATCTCTCGAGTCTGCTCGCGATTGCATTGCGAGCGTGCGGATGTTGCCGCCGCTACCGACCGTCGCCGTGCAGATTGTCTCGCGCCTGGGAGACGAGTTCATTGACGGCAATGAAGTGGCCGACGTTGTGGCACAGGACCCGGCCATTTGTGCGCGATTGATCAGCCTCGCGAACTCGGCCTATTTCGGCCTGCGTACGCCCGTTGGTGATATGCGCGATGTCGTCAATCGCGTTCTGGGTGCGGACACGGTACGCAGCATGGCCCTCGCGTTGGCCTCGCAGAACGCGTTGGATACGAGCGCCTGTGCATCGTTTGATGTGCGTCGTTTCTGGCGCCGCGCACTCGGTACCGCCGCGTGCTGCAAACGTATCGCTGCCGTTGTCGAAGAGTTGGCCGTCGCCGAGCGCGAATGCGCGTACGCCATGGGGCTTTGCCACGACCTCGGCTTAATGGCGCTCGTCAGCATCGAACCGGCGCGAATGTCGCAGGTGTTTGCTGCCGACGAGTCTCGGCCGGTGGCCGATCGCGTGCACGACGAGTTCGGCTTTACGCCGCCGGTGATGACGCTCGCGCTCGCAGAGCACTGGGAGCTGCCGCTGCTCATGATTGAGACGTTTCGCGCCCGCGTCAACGGCGAGGGCGATCAACACTCCATGGCAATGGTGCTGCGCGCAGCCATTCGTGCGGCGGCCTACGCCGAGCGCGAGGAAGAATTTGATCGTGACGAAGCCGCGGAGCTGCTGGCCGACGACAGCCTAAGCGTACCGGGTCCGACGCTCGTCGATGCGGCGCTGCCGAATGAAAGACAGCAGGCAGCGCTCGACGGCGCCGTCGAAACCCTGTCCTCGTAAACCCGGCGCTAGTCGCCTACGGTCAACATACCGCGCGCCTCGAGATCCGCGAGCAGCTGCTCGGCGGCGTCATCGGCAGACAGCTCTACGGTATCGATGCGCATGTTGGGATGCTCCGGCGCTTCATAGGGCGAGTCGATGCCGGTGAAGTTCTTGAGTTCACCGCGCCGCGCTTTCGCGTACAGCCCTTTCACGTCGCGTTCCTCGGCAACCGCCAGCGGGGTATCGACATACACTTCGAGGAATTCGCCGTCGGCGAACAGTGATTTCGCCATTTCGCGTTCGCTGCGGAACGGCGAAATGAACGAAACCAGTGTAATCAGTCCGGCATCCACCATGAGCTTACTCACTTCGGCCACACGGCGAATGTTCTCGACGCGATCGGCATCGGTGAAACCGAGGTCCTTGTTCAGACCGTGGCGAACGTTGTCGCCGTCGAGCAGGTACGTGTGGTGGCCGCGCTGATGCAGGCGGCGTTGCAGCGCGTTTGCAATCGTTGATTTGCCGGACCCGCTGAGACCCGTGAACCAGAGCGCGCACGGCCGCTGATCTTTGAGTGTGGCATGGGCCGACTTGTCGATGTCCATGGCCTGCCAGTGGATGTTCTGCGAGCGACGCAGCGCGAAATGCAGCATGCCGGCGCCGACGGTGCCGTTCGTGATGCGGTCGATGAGAATAAAGCCGCCCATGTCGCGATTTGCTTGATACGGTTCGAAGGCAATCCGCCGGTCGAGCTCCAGGTTGACGACCCCGATGTCGTTCATCTCGAGGCGTCGGGCCGGCGACTTTTGCAAGGTATTGACGTCGATGCGGTGCTTGAGCGGCTTAATCGTCGCCATGGCCTCGCTCGCGCCGAGCTTCAATCGATAGCTGCGGCCTGGCAACATCGGTTTCTCGCCCATCCATACCAAAGTCGCTTCGAACTGGTCGGCGACTTCCGATGGTGCCGTCGCCGCTGAAATGACATCACCGCGGCTGATGTCGATTTCGTCGGCCAGCGTGAGCGTGACCGCCTGGCCGGTAACGACGCGATCGAGATCGCCGTCGTAGCTGACGATTCGTTGCACCGTGCTTTCCTGGCCGGACGGCTGGACGCGAATTCGATCGCCAGGCGCGACGGCGCCGGCAACCACGGTGCCGGCGAAACCGCGAAAATCCAGCGACGGCCGATTGACCCACTGTACCGGGAATCGGAATGCCGCTTCGTTCACGGCGCCTCGATCGGGGCTGACCGTTTCGAGATAAGGCAGCAGCGGCTCACCGGTGTACCACGGTGTGTTGGCGCTGTGCTCGGCGACGTTGTCGCCATTAACCGCCGACAGCGGTATTGCATGAATGTGGGTGAGGCCGAGCGGCTCGGCGAAAGCTCGGTAGTCGGCCTCGATGCTTTGAAACGTCTCTTCGGCGTAATCGACGAGGTCCATTTTGTTGACGGCCAGCACGACGTTGCGAATACCAAGCAAGCTTACGATGTACGAGTGGCGCCGCGTTTGCGTCAACAGTCCTTTGCGGGCATCGATGAGAATGACGGCCAGGTCTGCCGTCGATGCACCAGTAACCATGTTGCGGGTGTACTGCTCGTGGCCGGGCGTATCGGCAACAATGAACTTGCGTCGCTCCGTCGAGAAAAACCGATACGCGACATCAATGGTGATGCCTTGCTCGCGTTCGGCCGACAGGCCATCGAGCAGCAGCGCATAGTCGAGGTCCTCGCCGCGCGTACCCACTTTGCGCGACTCTTCGGCGAGCCCCGACAACTGGTCCTCGTAGAGTGCCTGTGCCTGATAGAGCAAGCGGCCGATGAGCGTGCTCTTGCCGTCATCGACGCTGCCACACGTTAGAAAACGCAGCAGCGATTTTGCATCCTGATTGGCGAGATAGTCGGATAGTTCTTTGGCTACGGCAGACATCAGAAGTAGCCCTCCTGTTTTTTCTGCTCCATGCTTGCGCCGCCGTCGCGGTCGATGACCCGACCCTGGCGCTCGGAGGTATTGGCGAGCAAAGTTTCGTGAATGACGGCTTCGAGTGTTGTTGCGTTGCTCGGTGTCGCGCCAGTCAAGGGATAACAACCGAGCGTTCGGAAACGAACCGACTTCATAACTGGGGTTTCGCCGTCTTCCAGAGGCATGCGATCGTCATCAACGACAATGAGTGTGCCACTGCGTTCGACGACGGGACGTTCGGCCGCCAGATACAGCGGTACGATCGGAATCTGCTCGCGAAAAATGTACTGCCAGATATCTTGCTCGGTCCAGTTCGACAGCGGAAATGCGCGGAACGATTCGTCCTTGCGCTTGGCGATGTTGTAGAGGTGCCAGAGCTCCGGTCGCTGCGCTTTCGGATCCCAACGTTGCTGCTCGTTGCGAAAAGACAGCACGCGTTCTTTGGCGCGAGCTTTTTCCTCGTCGCGTCGGCCACCACCAAACGCGGCATCAAACTGGTATTTGGCGAGGGCTTGTTTCAGGCCCTGCGTCCCCCACATGTGGGAGTGCACGTCCGAGCCATGGGTGAATGGGTTGACGTTCTCCGCCAGCGCGTCCGGGTTGCTGTGGACGATCAATTCCATGCCGCTTTCTTCTGCCATGCGCGCGCGCATTGCGTACATATCGCGAAATTCCCAGGTCGAGTCGATGTGCATCATCGGAAACGGCGGTGGAGCGGGATAGAAAGCTTTACGGGCGAGATGCAGCATCACCGTCGAGTCTTTGCCGACCGAGTACAGGAGTACCGGCTTGTCGACGCTGGCAACGACTTCCCGAAATATATGGATGCTCTCGGCCTCGAGGCGGTCGAGGTGGCTCAACATAATGGGTCCCAGACTGTTGTTATGGTTTGCAGAGCGCGGAATGGTACTGACTTTGGGTGAGCGCTGCATGCGAACTCGTCGAGCTTCGTTAGTGTGCGCCAGTACCGGGCGTCAGCTCTCGATGCTGCTTGTCCACGACCGGCTGGAGCCGCCGGCGCCCTGCAGAAAATAGACCGCAAAGCCGGACACGACGATGCCCAGCGCCGTCGCCGCGGCCATTGGCTGGCCGATCGCGCTGTAGACCAGAGCAAAGCCGACAATCGCAAGGTACACGAGTGGCGTGAACGGGTAGCCCGGGATCCGGAACGGCCGTGGCAGGTCTGGCTGGGTCCAGCGCAGCACGTAAACGGACACGACGGTCGCGAAACTCGATAGAGCGAGCACGATCCCCGAGACGAGCAGCAGAAACTCGAAGCTGGATAAAAAACACAGCAAGCACGCAAGCGTTGATTGCAGCCAGATCGCTCGATACGGGACACCGGCGGCATTGGTCTTACCGAGCGCCGCGAATAGACGGAAGTCCTGGCCGATGACCTGCAGGACACGCGGGCCGGCCAGCGTCATCGCGCTCACGGTTGAAATGAGCAACAGCGCAAGAATGAGTCCAGTCAACTGCGCACCGACATCGCCGAACGCGAAGCGTGCCACGATGTAGCCGATTTCCGGCTCACCGCGCATGGCATCGGCTGGCGCCGATAGCAAGAATACCGCGTTTAATGCAACGTACAGCAGCATGACAATGAGCGTACCCACGGTCAGCGCGCCGGGCAGGCTGCGCTGCGGGTCATCCAGTTCGCCGATCACGTAGGTGGCTGCGTTCCACCCGGTATAGGCATAGCTCACATACATCAGTGAGATCGCATACGCGGTGCCAAACACGAGTGTGCCGTCACCACCTGTCGGCAGAAAACTCACGGGCTGGCGCTCGCCTGCAAACACAAGGGCCGCTATGCAGAATGCCACGATGATAAGAATCTTGATGGCCGTGAACGTTTGCTGCGCAGCGCCGCTAGCCTGGCGATTGATCGAGTGCGTAATGGCCAGGATGACAATCAATGCCACTGCCAGCATGTTTTCGATCAACGGTGTTGCCAACACCGGTACTGATGAGCTGGCATAGGCTGCAAAGGTCTTTGCCGCGAGCGCGACAGGACCAGCAAAGCCGAGCGTTGCGGAGATCCATCCGCAGGTGAAACCGACCGACGGATGGACGATCGTTGACAAAAAATGATACTCGCCGCCGGAGCGGGGCAGCGCGGCACCGAGTTCCGCGTAGCTGAGTGCGCCGCTGAGGGCAATCAAACCGCCAATCACCCACAGCGACAGCAACACGAACGGCGAATCGATTTCGAGAAGTTGAAAGCCGAGGCTCGTGAATACGCCGGTGCCAATCATGTTGGCAACGATAACGGCCGTTGCCGTCCGGGCGCTGAAGCTCGATTGTGTGCTCATGGGCCTCGGCCGGACGAAACAACCGAGCAAGAATACCGCACTGACGGTCGGGCGCTATACTTCGCGCTTTCAGTGAACGGTTGGCGCGCGATGCCCGGTTTGTACTTTGACGATCTGACACCTGGCAAACAGTTTGACCATGCCATTCGTCGTACGGTCACGGAGACCGACAATCTGCTGATCACCACGCTGACGCACAACCCAGCCGCTTTGCACCTCGATGCCGAAGCCATGCGCGAGTCGGAGTTTGGCCGCGTGCTGGTCAATAGCTGTTTCACGTTGAGCCTGATGGTGGGGATCTCAGTTGGCGACACCACGCTCGGCACCACGATTGCCAACCTCGGCTGGGATGAGGTTCGGTTTCCAAAGCCGGTATTCATCGGCGATACGCTGCGAATCGTTAGTGAGGTCGTCGATCGTCGCGACAGCAGATCCCGACCCGATGCCGGTATCGTCAACTTCCGCCATACGGCGATCAACCAGGACGACGTCACGGTAGCGACTTGTTTGCGGGCGGCGCTGATGAAAAAGCGGCCGGCCGCGTGATTGCCCGCAGTTGGCTGTTCGTCCCGGGCGATGACGAGCGCAAGCTCAACAAGGTTGCCGCTAGCCGTGCCGACGCAGTCATCATCGACCTCGAAGATGCCGTCGCAGCGTCGCGCAAGGATGATGCACGAAGCCTGACGGCGGCGTTACTCCGGGACGCAACGGCGCGACATAGCGAGACCTGGGTGCGCGTGAATTCGATCGAAACACCGTGGTTCAAAGAGGATCTAGCGAGCATTGCAGACGCGGCACCCGTAGGGATCGTTTTGCCGAAAGTGAATAGCGCCACGGCACTGCAGGCGGTCGATCGTCGTTTGCACGAACTCTCCAACAAAACCGTCTCGCTATTACCGCTGACGACAGAGACGGCGCGTGGCGTGTTGGCGCTGCCAACGTATGCAGGCTTGCCAGCGAGCGTCGCGGCGTTGACGTGGGGCGCCGAGGACCTCGCTGCCGATGTCGGCGCTGCTGCTAATCGCAATGCGAATGGCGACTGGCTGGCGCCGTTCGAGTTGGCGCGGTCGCTGTGTTTGCTCGCCGCCGCCGCAAACGGTCTACCAGCGATCGATACGGTGTACACCGATTTTCGCAACACCGACGGCCTTGCGGCGTATGCGAGTGGCGCGCGACGTCTCGGCTTTGCCGGCATGCTGGCCATTCATCCGGCGCAGATCGAGATCATCCATGCGGCGTTTACGCCGTCGGTCGATGAGATTACGCACGCCCAAGCGGTGCTGGCGGCTTTCGACGGCGCGGCGGCCGGTGTCGCGTCGCTGGATGGTCGCATGCTGGATGAGCCACATCGGCGCCAGGCCGAGCAAATTCTCGCGTGGGCACAGCGGACGTAACTGTGCTCGGTTGCTAGGCACCTCTTCATGCCTGTGCTACTTTATGCCGCCGCGCAACGCGGCCTCAGACACCAGCTGGCTAGGTGGCAGAGTGGTTATGCAGCGGCCTGCAAAGCCGCGGACCTCGGTTCGATTCCGGGCCTAGCCTCCAGTCTCTTTAGATTGCCCGGGTGGCGGAATTGGTAGACGCTGCGGACTTAAAATCCGCTTCGAGCAATCGAGTGCGGGTTCGAGTCCCGCCCCGGGCACCATCGACCAGGCCGCGTAGCGGCCCGTCGACGGCACCCGGACGGGACATCCCGCATTACTCGCGTCTCGCCGCGCTTATTCGTTGTCTTGGTTGAGCCGCACTTCAGCCACATCGCAATGATCACTGCACCGAGCGGCTCGGTTCGAGTCCCGCAGGATTCGCGCCGCGCTGCAGTTAACCGTCACCTTGGTTGAGCCGCACTTCGGCCTTAGCGCAGCGATTACTGCACCAAGCGGCTCCCATCGACTAGGCCGCGTAGCGGCCCGTCGGTATTCGCGCCCCGGTGTGCTGAGCAGTCACCTAGATTGAGCCGCACTTTGGCGTTTCCACTCAGATCGCTGTAACGAGCGGCTCCCCCGGACGGGACATCCCGCATTACTCGCGTCTCGCCGCGGTTATTCGTTGTCTTGGTTGAGCCGCACTTCAGCCGCATCGCAATGATCACTGCACCGAGCGGCTCGGTTCGAGTCGCGCAGGATTCGCGCCGCGCTGTAGTTAACCGTCACCTTGGTTGAGCCGCACTTCGGCCTTAGCGCAGCGATTACTGCACCAAGCGGCTCCCATCGACCGGGCCGCGTAGCGGCCCGTCGGTATTCGCGCCCCGGTGTGCTGAGCAGTCACCTAGATTGAGCCGCACTTCGGCGTTTCCACGCAGATCGCGGTAACGAGCAGCTCGGTAACAGTGCGACCCGGCGATCCCGGTGTTCCGCTCGACAAGGCGGCAACAATCCACTGCGCTTAAATTTGATCGGGCATACTCCGACAATCACAAGTAGCCCGCCTTTTCCCGTCCGCAACGAGGAGGTCGATTCCGTGAACCTTGGCCAACGCTTTTGGATAGTTGCTCTCGCAATGACAATCGCGAGCGTCGTCGCGCTAACAACACCAAAGACAAGCAGGGCAGATGACCACGCGGCGCTGACGGCGGCGGAGTCCGATCCGACGGCGCTCGGTTGGATGGTGGGATTCCCGCCGCCGCCGGACAGAGTGATTGGCCAGCCAGACTCCAATTACTTCAGTTTTCCAAAAATGCGCTGGACCGTTTGTCGGTTTCGCGAGCTGTTGCCGACGCGCCAGGTCAGTCGCGGGCTTGATGCGCCGACGCCGCTGCCGCGCGATCTGGATCCGGACATTGATGCGGTGACATTCATGCCGATGGGCAGCGACACGGCGATGAACTGGGATGAGGCGTTCGCGGCGAATTACACCGACGGCGTGGTCATTCTTCACCACGGTACGATCGTGTATGAGCGTTACGCCGGTTGTCTCGACCAAGCCGGCAAACACGGCGCGATGTCGATGACTAAGTCGCTGGTCGGCCTGCTCGCGGAAATTCTCGTTGTCGAGGGCGAGATCGACGAAACGGCAATGGTTGCATCCGTCATTCCGGAGCTGGCAGACAGCGCGTTTGGCTCGGCGACGGTGCGTCAGGTTATGGATATGACGACAGGGCTTGCCTACAGCGAGGACTACAGCGACCCGAACGCCGATGTCTGGATTTACAATCGCGCCGCCAACCCGCTGCCGAAGCCGGCTGGCTACACCGGGCCACGCAGTTATTTCGAGTATTTACCAACGGTCGAGCAGGCGGGTGAGCACGGCACGGCCTTCGCCTACAAAACCATCAATACCGATACCCTCGGCTGGATACTGTCCCGCGTCACCGGCAAAGCGGTTTCGGAGCTTTTGTCCGAGCGTATTTGGCAGCCGATGGGTGCCGAGCAAGACGCCTATTTCACCGTCGACTCAATCGGCACGCCATTTGCGGGCGGTGGCCTGAGCGCGGGGCTGCGTGACATGGCGCGAATTGGCCAGCTCATGCTCGACGGCGGCAAAATCAACGGCCAGCGACTGTTCCCGGCGGAGGTCGTGGCGAACATCCGCCGCGGCGCCAGCAAACCGGACTTTGCGAAAGCGGGCTATACAACCCTGCCGGGCGGCAGCTATCGCAGCATGTGGTGGATTTTGCACAACGAGCACGGTGCGTTTGCCGCACGCGGTGTGCACGGCCAGACAGTTTATATAGACCCGACGGCCAATATGGTCATCGCCCGTTTTGCGTCGTTTCCGAACGCAAAAAACGCGGCGATCGACCCAACGTCATTACCAGCGTATCAGGCGGTTGCTGAGTATCTACGGGACAAGCAATAAATGACGTCGAAACCCGCGAAGCCACATTTTTCCGTGGTTACTGTCAATGGCTGAACTGGGCGGAGGCTCGTCCGGTCGCTGGATGGCCGGCTTGGCGGTGGTTCTGTCAGTGGCAGCGCTGGGGATTTCCTTGGTCGAGGTGTCCGCGGTGCGTGAACAGCAGCGAACCTCTGTTTGGCCGTATTTGGCATTGGCGGACCGGTACTCGTCGGACGGCTTCGATATCCGCCTCGTCAACAAGGGGTTCGGGCCGGCAATAACTGGGCATGTTGAGCTGCGGTATCAAGGCGAAGCGATCGTCGACGCAGAAGACCTGGTCGAGAAAATGTTTGCGGCCCACGCCGACGACGATGACAACGACGGTTACTACACCGCCACTAACTTATTTGATTACGAGTTCTATAGGACGTCGGAACCGTCGTTCAGCGTCCTGGCTGCCGGCGAGGGCGTGACGCTTTTCGGTGTGCCGTGGCAGACCGATCGCATTTCCACCCGACGTTTTGTCGACGATCTGCGCGACGACGGCGTCGAGGCCATCGCCTGCTATTGCTCGCTGGATGAGCAATGCTGGACCGTAACCCTCAGCGAACGACTGGCTCGGAAAACAAGTCAATGCGACGGCCTAGATTTCTAGGATTTAGAGGGCCTTACGTGTTTTTCCTAATGCGGGAAATTACTTAAAAGGGCGGCGTCGACCGTTATCCCACCCCAATCAAATGTGAAACTAGAGATAGTGTTCGTAACTTACTGATTGATATCTCTAGTTTCGTCGAGCTGTGGTGCCTGCACACCATCAGCCGACAAGGTCTGGAAGACCGCCGTCGCGCTACCGGCGAACTCGCTTCGATCGGGCCGCGGACCCTGTGCTTCTGGGTTGTGATACTTCAAGCGGTGATTGCCAAGGATCACGATGTCGTTGTGGCGCAGCGCCACGTAGTCGACGGCGCGTGAATTGACGAACGTGCCGTTGCGGCTGTTGAGGTCAATCAACCAGTGTGCGTCGGACGGGCCGGCGACGATTAGAGCGTGGTGGCGGCTGATGTAGCGGCTGTCGAGAACAATGTCGTTGTGTTCGGCACGGCCGATGAGAAAGCGCTGTTTCTGCATCGGAATGGTGTCCAGCAACGTGCCCGTTTGTGACAGCAACAGCGTGGGCACCTCAGAAGCGCCAATCGAGCTGTCAACGGTTTCGACCCCCATCAGCGCATCGGTCGCATTGTTGGTGCCGTGCTCTTCGCGCTGGAGCAAGGCGTCAATGCGCTCGACGCAGCCGCCGGTCTCGCTCTGCAGCTGGCTAATGCGTTCTGCGCTGACGTCGGTCAGACCGTAGCGCGCATCGAGATAGCAGCACAGCTCGCCCTCGTTGAACTCGCCGAGATCAACGTCGGCCACGGTGTTGAGATTCAGCTCGACCATGTCATCGCACGCCAGTCGTTCCCGCAAACTGCGGGTGCCGGCAAGCACAATATGCATCGCCGGTTTGCGCGCGGTGCGAATGGCCAAGGCTTCCTGGAGAATCTCCGCGAGCGAAGCGGAACATTTCTCCGCATCCAGCACGCCAATGACGGGGCGGTAACCAAGATCGGCTTGGTGAATTGAGAACACCCGCAGCATGCCGGTCAGTTCATTAAGTATCTGGCTGCTGAAGTCGTAGCCAAATTGGCCGAACACAGAGCTCAACAGAATCGTCTCGCGCGGCTCTGCTGCGCTGACGAACGCCGACGCAACATGCGGCTGCAGTCTTGCGGCTAAACAACGCAGCAGCCGGCGACGGCCGGAGCCTTCGGCGCCGGTCAGAATCGACAGCCCCGCTGCGTTGTCGTAGGCCTGGACGAATTGCGTCAGCGCCTTCCGATAGCGTGGTAATGCGAACAGAGGATCGCTGGCAACTCCCATGCCATCGATCTGGTCCGTGTCCGAGATATCGCCCATTTTTCACCCTTTTGCCAGGGTTTTATCGAACCCAGTCTAAGGTTCGACTCGTTATTTTTCGGCCTGTCAGTGTGACCGGTGACACAAAACTGACAGTGCTCCCCGCCGGTCGATCGAATATACCGGCATCATACGGGCAATTCATCTGCCGACGATCATTGACGTGGGAATGGCGACAGCGACAGGACATAATGTGGCGGCGATGCAACACTTCAAATTCCTCCAGATCGCCCAGCCTGTGCGGCTCTCACGGCTCGCCTGATCGTGTCATCGCGCGCTGCAGCCGCGTCAGCGGTCGGATTTCTCGAAATAGATCGGGTCACGGTGGAACGCGGCGACGTGACGGTGCTTGCGCAGGTCTCGCTCGAACTGACCGCGGGTGAAACGGTTGTGCTGCAGGGCCCGAACGGCTCCGGGAAAACCACGCTGTTGCGTGTGGTCGGTGGGCTCACGCAGCCGCTCGACGGTGAGGTGCGCTTTGCCGGGGCACCGATCCGCCACGATCTTGCGGCGTACAGCCGGCAATTGTTGTGGTACGGCCATAAAGCAGGGCTCAAAGACGAGCTGACGGCGATCGAAAACCTCACTTTGCACGCGCAGCTTCGGCACGCGGACGCCGCGGATCCCGATGAGGCGCTGCGGCAGTTCGGGATCGCCGATTGCCGCGATCGTGTCGTCGGCGCGCTGTCGGCAGGTCAGAAACGCCGGGTGGCACTCGCGCGGCTGGTACTTGGCCAAGTGCCCCTGTGGCTGTTGGACGAGCCATTCACCAATTTGGATCAAGCGGCGGCGCAAACGCTGCACGAACTCATTGCGGCGCACAACGCGGCTGGCGGTACATGCCTGCTCGCAGCGCACGCGTTGCGGCTGGAGGCCTATCCGGCGTATCGGCCTTTTAGCCTGGAGGCGGCCGCTTGAGAACCGATCCCGCTGCCGCCGGTCTTACTCAGTCGATGCTGGCGATCGTGCGCCGCGAGTTGCTGCTGTCATTACGTCGCATCGGCGATCTGACGACGCCGCTGGTGTTCTTTGCCATCATTTGTACGCTGTTTCCGCTCGCGCTCGGGCCGTCGCGGGAACTGCTGGCCCTGATCGGGCCAGGCATCGTTTGGGTAGCAGCGCTGCTTGCGCAACTGTTAACCGCGTCCAGTATTTTTCGACAGGACTTTGAGGACGGCTCGCTCGAATTGTATATTCTCGCCGGTCACCCTCTGGCGGCGTTGGTGGTAGCCAAAGTACTGGCTTACTGGCTAATCACCGGATTGCCGCTGACGTTGGTGTCGCCGCTGCTAGCTGTCGGTTATCAGCTGAGCGGTGAGGCCGTTTGGGTGCTTATGGTTTCGCTTGCGTTGGGCACGCTGGTTCTTTCGTTATTGGGCGCGTTGGGAGCGGCGTTGACGCTCGCATCCCGACAGGGCAATGCCTTGCTCAGCCTGCTTGTTGTCCCGCTGTCGCTGCCGGTGCTGATTGTCGGTGCGCGCGCGGTGGCGCTTGCTGCGACCGGCGGCGTCGCCGCGGCCGCGTTGAAGTTGCTAGCCGCCGGAGCGTTGCTTGGCATTGTGTTGGCGCCGCTGGCGATTGCGCCCGCTCTGCGGATCGCCGTGGATTAAGTCTCTTATGAACTGGACCTGGTTTCACAAGCTCGGCTCACCACCTACGGTTTTCGCGTTCTGTGGGGCGCTCAAACCGTGGCTGCTGACGCTCGGGCTGATCGGCATTGGCATTGGCATTTGGCAGGGCTTGTTCGTCGCGCCCGCCGATTACCAGCAAAGCGATGCGTATCGCATCATCTTTGTTCACGTGCCGGCCGCGTATATCGCGCAGATGTGCTACATGCTGGTCGGTATCGCCTCGTTTGTTGCGCTGGTCTGGCGCATGAAGGTCGGCCATGCGGTAGCCGCAGCGGCCGCGCCGATCGGCGCCTCGTTTACCGTGCTGGCACTGGCTACCGGATCGATCTGGGGGCGGCCGATGTGGGGTACCTGGTGGGAGTGGGGCGACCCGCGTTTGACGTCGGTTTTGATCCTTCTGTTTCTCTACGTTGGCTACATGGTGCTGCGCGCGTCGGTCAACGACCCGCTCAAAGGCGATCGCGCGGCCGCTTTGCTGGCCGTTGTTGGCCTGGTGAATCTACCCATCATTCGCTACAGCGTGGTCTGGTGGAGTTCGCTCCATCAAGGTGCAACGCTGATCACCGAAGACGGGCCACGCATGCCGCCGGCAATGTTGACGCCGCTGCTGATATCGCTCGCAGGTTTCACGCTGCTGTTCGGCTACCTGCTTGCATCACGGCTCCGCGGTGAGCTCGTGGCGCGTGAAAAAAAGGCTCGATGGTTGCGTGATCGACTGGGCAATGTCACGTCGAACTCCGGCTCGTCGCAGACGGTCGAAACACTGTTTATCGTGGTCGCGTTGACCATTCTCGGTGGCTACGTCGGCGTCGCGTTTTTGTATCCCCAAGACTGGCCAGTGCTGTCGGCTATCCGCGACTCAATGAGCGGTTACGGTGCATTCGTTTGGCTGAGCTACTACCTTGGTTTCGTCATTGTCGTGTGGAACATGTTGAATGCTGCCAATCGCGTTGAGCAGGCAACGCAAAGCGCGCGCCGTTACGCGATTCGGCACGAGGAGGTAATGGCATGACGCCGAGACGTCAACGTTTGATAGGGCTGTCGCTGGTTGTCGTCGGTGTGGCGGTTGCGGCTGCAGTCGGCGCCGGCGCATTTCGCGACAGCATGATGTTTTATGTCGAACTGCCGGATGTCGTCGCCGGTAACTTCCCTGCAGAGAGCGATTTTCGGATCGGTGGCCTGGTTACGGCGGGCAGCGTGCAACGCGAGACCGGCAAGCTCGACGTGCGTTTCACGCTGAATGACTTGGAGCACAGCGTCGACGTGGTCTACGCTGGCATCCTGCCGGATCTGTTTCGCGAGGGGCAGGGGATCATCGCGCACGGTCGTTTGAACGACGACGGCGTATTCGAAGCGCACACTGTGCTTGCCAAGCACGATGAAAACTACATGCCACCTGAGGTGGCCGACGCGCTGGCAAAACAAGGCTACAAGGCTGAACCGAAACAGTGATCCCTGAGTACGGAAATTTCTTTCTGGCGTTAGCGCTTTCTCTGGCGGCCGTCCAATGTGTCGTGCCGCTGGTCGGTGCAGCACGTCGCGACGCGGTTTGGATGCGCGTTGCTGCGCCTGCCGCGTGGCTGCAGTTTGCGGCGGTGGCAGCGGCATTCGCAGCGCTGACGTACGCGTTTGTCACCAACGATTTTTCGGTCCGTTACGTGGCGTCAAACTCCAATACCGACCTGCCGTTGGTCTACCGCGTCGCCGCGGTATGGGGCGCCCACGAAGGCTCGCTGGTGCTCTGGCTGCTCATTCAGGCGCTGTGGACCGTCGCCGTTGTGGCCGCCGGTCGCCGCTTGCCGCTGGAAATTAGCTCGCGCGTTGTTGGCGTCCTGGGTTTCGTCAGTGTCGGGTTCTTGCTGTTCACCTTGTTCACGTCAAATCCCTTTCTGCGACTGCAACCGGGGCCGCAGCAAGGCGCGGATCTAAATCCGCTGCTGCAGGATCCCGGTCTTGCCGTGCATCCGCCGATTCTCTACGTCGGTTACGTCGGGTTTTCGGTGGCATTTGCGTTCGCGATTGCCGCCATGCTCGCTGGTCGACTTGATCGCGACTGGGCCCGCTGGACACGACCCTGGACGACATTGGCCTGGGTATTTCTGACCATCGGTATCGCGCTCGGCAGTTGGTGGGCCTATTACGAGCTTGGCTGGGGCGGCTGGTGGTTCTGGGACCCGGTCGAAAACGCGTCGTTTATGCCCTGGCTGGTCGGAACCGCGCTCATTCACTCACTGGCTGTTACCGAGCGGCGCGGCCTGTTCAAGAGTTGGACGCTGTTGCTCGCCATTTCTGCGTTTTCGCTGAGTCTCCTCGGGACCTTTTTGGTGCGCTCCGGCGTGCTCAATTCCGTGCACTCGTTTGCCAGCGATCCAACCCGCGGTTTCGCGATTTTGCTGTTCCTCGCTGTCGTCGTCGGTGGGGCATTGGTGCTGTATGCGTGGCGTGCGCCGGACCTCGACTCACAGGCTGGTTTTAAGTTGATCTCTCGCGAGACGGCGCTGCTGATGAACAACGTGCTGCTGGTTATTGCGGCACTGCTCATTCTGTACGGCACGCTGACGCCGCTGTTCTATCAATGGATGGACTGGCCGCAGCCTTCAATCGGTGCGCCGTGGTTCGAGTTGGTCTTCATCCTGCCGATGCTGCCGCTCGTGCTACTGATTGGCGTAGGTATGTACGCCAGTTGGAAGACGACGCCGGAAGGCCGTTTGCGGGCACTGCTGGTCAAGCCCGCGGTGCTCGCTGCCATCCTGGGTGTTGCAATCCCGTGGGTGTTCTTCGAGCGGCCAGCGCCACTCACGATTATCGCAACGACAGCGGGCGCCTGGGTGTTACTGGCGTCGCTCGTCGTACCGCTCCGAGCGGTGTTCGGCAAGCAACGCGTCGGCTCTGTGGCGGCTTGGGGCATGCACGTTGCCCACGTCGGCGTGGGTGTATTCACGCTTGGCGCAACGATGGTGTCGGCCTTCAGTATCGAGACGGACCAGGCGATTCGAGTTGGCGAGAGCGTCACCGTTGCCGGCACGGAATTTAAGCTTCGTGACCTGCGACCGGTTGCCGGTCCCAACTACGACGCGCAGGAAGGCGAGTTTGAGATTCGCCGCAATGGGCGCCTGGTCGGCTTGGTCAGTCCGCAAAAGCGCACCTACCGCGTACAGAAAAACCCAATGACCGAGGCCGGCATCGACGCCAGCCTTGCGCGAGACTGGTTTGTCGCGTTGGGTGAGCCGCTCGGCGCCGGCGCATGGTCGGTCCGCATTCAATACAAACCGATGTTGCGTTGGGTGTGGCTCGGCGCCGTGATCATGGCCATCGGCGGCCTGATCGCGATCGGCGATCCGCGCTATCGCCGGCGACGAGTGACGAGTGAGGCCCCTGAGATTGAGCCGGCTGTAAGCAAGCCTCTGGCGACGCCGCCAAGCGAGGCGCCAGCGTGAGCGGGTCGCGTCGCGTTGGGATTTTCCTATTGCCACTCGGCGTGTTCGCCGGCCTCGTTGTGCTTTTTGTCGCTGGCGTCAACAACAGCGAAACACGCAGCGAACTGCCGTCGCCGTTGATTGGCAAGAGCATGCCAGCCTTCGAGTTGCCATCGTTACTCGAGCGAGATGTCACGATTAGCAGCGAAGCCTTTCGCGGCGAGTACTTGCTGGTCAACGTTTGGGCGAGCTGGTGTTTTGCGTGTCGTCAGGAACATGATTTCTTGCTGTCGCTAGCGCGGCGCGGCGAGATCCGCATTCTCGGTCTGAATTGGCGTGACACGGAACCCGCTGCGAAGAACTGGCTGAACGAGCTCGGTGACCCTTACGACGTCATCGTTTTTGACGGCGAAGGGCGCACGGGCATCGATTTCGGCGTTTACGGTGCGCCGGAGTCGTTTCTTGTCGACCCGAACGGGCAAATCGTTGCCAAGCACATCGGACCGCTCGACGCGGCGTTGTGGCAGCAGAACATGCAGCCGTTTCTGACTCAGCGAGACGGATCGTGAGTCGACAGCTCGCCGCTCTCGTCATTGCGCTGGTAGCTGCAACATCGGCTCTGGCCATCGATCGCGGACCCGCTTTCGACGATCCCGAGCTGCAAGCGCGCTATCAGCGCCTGATCGGGGATATTCGGTGCGTGACCTGCCAAAACATGACGATCAAAGACTCGAATGTCTTTTTGGCAGCCGACCTGCGTCGCGAGGTCCGCGAACAGATTGCAGCCGGTCGGACCGATCAAGAAATTTTCGACTTTCTGACCGCGCGGTACGGTGATTTCGTGCTGTACACGACACCGCTCAACGAGCGCACCTGGGCATTCTACGCGGTGCCGCCATTGCTGCTGTTATTCGGTGCGCTAGTCGCGTGGCGCACGGTACGTCGCCGAGCGGCGCTACCGATGGATGATCTCGAGTGAACGGTTTCTTCGCCATTACGGCGGTCATCGCCGCCATCGTAATTGCGCTGGCCTGTTGGCCGCTGTTGCGAGGCAAGCAGCTTGTCCCAGGCGTTGTCACGGTCGTCCTCGGCGCTGGTGTTGGCGTTGCCGTGTACCTCTCGACGTCGAACTTCGACAGCGCAAAACCAGATCGGGTACCAAGCGTGGCGGAACAACTGGCCGAACTTCGCCAATTGGCAGAGGCCAGGCCCGAAGAGTGTGCGGGCTGGCGACGACTCGGCAGCGGCTTACTGCTTGCCGGCGACAGTGCGGGCGCCGTGAGTGCCTACGAGAAGGCGTACGCGGTCTGCGACAAGACCGATGCCGATTTGTTGCTCGACTACGCCGAGGCGCTTGCCGAAAACGATCGCAGCAGCATCGTTGGGCAGGCTGGACATCTCATTGAAAACGCACTAACGCTGGCGCCAAACAATTTGCGCGCCTTGTGGTACGGCGGATCCGTTGCGGCCGCGCGAGGTAATCGCGAGCTGGCCGCCACGCGCTTCGAAACCATGCTGCGACCGGACACACCGCCACGCGTGCGTGAGATTCTCGAATCGAACATTCAGGCGTTGCGCGGTGAAGCACCGGCACAAGCGGTTGCCGCTGCCGACAGTGGCAAGTCAATCACAGTAGATATCGATGTCGCCGAATCGGTGGGCCCGCTGTCGCCAAGCGCGACGCTGTTCGTCATCGCTACGACCGAGCAGGGCGGCCCACCGCTGGGCGTGGTTCGCACATCTGTCGCAAAGATTAAGGACCCGATTACGATCGGCGACGAAAACGCCATGATTCCGGGCCGCAACATCAGCAGTCAATCGCAGGTGCGGCTCATTGCGCGCGTATCCAACTCTGGGCAACCGGCGGCGCAGCCCGGCGACCGCTTCGGTCAGTTGGACATTGATGTCGCATCGACCAATGCGGTTTCAATAACGATCGATCAGATCGTTAAGTAGCGCTCGCGCGCGTTCGGTTCTTCTCGAGTGCGTCTGCCATGACCGTTGGGTTCGGCAGTTTCAGGTCGCGCACGAGCCGCACCCAAGACATGACTTTGAGAATCAACCACGTTAGGTCAAATTGCCACCAGAACAGGCCGTGACGCGCCGAATTGGCAAACTTGTGGTGGTTGTTGTGCCAGCCTTCGCCGAGCGCCAGTAGACCGACCACCCAATTGTTGGTGCTGTCGTCCTTGGCATCAAACGGCTGCCCGCCCCAAAGATGGCAGACCGAATTGACCATAAACGTGGCGTGCCACAGCGCGACTGTTCCGAAAAAATACACCCACACGAGGAACTGCAAGCCGCTCGTGCCGCTCTCCGGAACCAGATAGCCGATTGCAGCGCCTACCAAATAGATGATTGCGCCCTGGCCGAGGGCTATCCAAGCGTATTGGCGCTGCAGCCACTTCAGCTCACCGTATTGGTGAAGGTCGCGGGCACCGGCGCCGTTTTCGTTAAACGATGCCGGGCTGAACATCCAGCCAATGTGCGAGCGCCAGAATCCTTTCGTGCGCGGGGAGTGGATGTCTTTGTCCGTCTCGGTGTAGCGGTGGTGGGTGCGATGATGCGCTACCCACCAGAGCGGTCCACCCTGGATCGCCAGCGAGCCGAACAGAGCCAGCACAAACTGCACTGGGCGACTGGTTCGAAATGACCGATGCGCCAACAGTCGATGGAAGCCGGCGGTGATCCCGAAGCCGCGCAAGATGTAGTAAACGATCATTGCGACGACGGCGGTGGTGCTCGCGCCAACAAAAAACACGCCTGCCGCGCCGACATGAAACAGCAGCATCGCAACAACCACGATGCGAGCCATCCGGCGTTGCGACGTTCCATAGCTTTGCTCAGAAACGACGTCTGTAGTCATGATTGAAATCGATCTCGGGCTCGTTGGGCAACCGGAGCCGCTGCTTGAATGCGCACCTGGCGGCGCGTAATGTCCAGATATTCGATTGTACGTGCTCGTTGAGGCGCAGACTATCACCTAACGCTGCAGAATTATGCGTCTCGCTGTACTTGGAGCCGGGATTTCCGGCCTAACCGTAAGTTACCGACTCGGTCACCGCTTCGACATTACGCTGTACGAGGCCGAACCGCGCCTGGGTGGCCATACGCACACCGTCGATGTGGCCGGTGACGATGGCCCGGTAGCGGTCGATACCGGTTTCATCGTCTATAACGAACGCAACTATCCGCGGTTTTCCCATTTGCTTGCCGAACTCGATGTCGCGACGCAGCCGTCCGTCATGAGCTTTGGTGTGCACGATGAGGGCACCGGCATCGAATATAGCGGTAGCAACATGAGCACGCTCTTCGCGCAGCCACGCAATGCGCTGTCGCCTCGCTACTGGCACTTTCTGCGTGAAATTCTCAGATTCAATCGACTTGCGCAAACGGTACTCACCGAGGCGGAAGATTCGTCGATAAGCTTGGCTGACTTTCTCGACCGTCATCGATTTTCGCCGCTGTTTCGCAACATCTACCTGCTGCCGATGGCGAGCGCCATTTGGTCGACGGCTGAAGATCGCGTAGGCGAGTTTCCGCTGTTTGCCTTCGTCCGTTTTTTTGCCAATCACGGTTTGATCGCGTTATCGGGTCGACCGCAATGGCGTGTCGTTCGCGGCGGCTCTTCACGCTACGTTGATGCAATGCTCGCAAAAATGGCGGTCGACGTTCGGCTAGACACGCCCGTTGCGGCCGTTGAACGCGACGCCAGTGGCGTCACGATCATTGACGCAAATGGCGGTCGCGATCTTTTTGACGCGGTTGTTTTTGCGTGCCACCCGGATGAGGCGCTCACTATTCTCGGCAACGAGGCGAGCGACGAGGAACGTAAGACGCTCGCGGCGATACCGTACACTCGCAACAGCGTCGTACTGCACACAGACGAATCTGTGCTACCGCGGGCCCGACGCGCGTGGTCGGCTTGGAACTATTGGTGCAATTCGAACGATCAAACCGCAATGCCGACCGTGACGTATTCGATGAACACATTGCAGAACCTGCAGGCCGATCGCCACTACTTGGTGACATTGAATCGCGATGATGCCGTCGACGACGCGCACGTGCTGCGCCGATTCGAATACTCGCATCCCCTGTACACCGTCGAAGGTTTGGCGGCCCAGCAACGCCACGCAGCGGTTAGCGGCCAAAATTCAAGCTACTACTGCGGCGCTTACTGGGGCTATGGGTTTCACGAAGATGGCGTGGTCAGTGCGGAACGCGTTGTCGATCAGCTCAGCGATGAACAAAGCCGAGCCGCAGCATAGTTGTCTCTACCGCGGCTGGGTAAGGCATGAACGTTTCGCCGAAGTGCGTCATGCGTTCACTTATCCGACGTTTTTAACGTATCTCTCGCTAAGCGAGCTGCCGGCGTTGCAACGGCAAATTCCGGGATTCTCCGCCCGGCGTGCTGCGCCAATCTGGTTACGTCGCGCCGATCACGCAGGTGATCCGGCAGTACCACTCGATGTCTACGTCCGCGATCAGGTCGCCGCACACGGCATTACCGCCGAAATCCGCGATGTCCGCTTGTTGACGAATCTGCGCTACTGGGGTCACTGCTTCAATCCGATCAGTGTGTATTACTGTTTCGCGAGCAGCGACCGGATGCCGGTTGCCGTTGTTCTGGAAGTCACCAATACCCCGTGGGGCCAGCGCCACGTCTATGTGTTGCCGGTTGAGCTCTCACAAAACACCCAGTCGTTTCGCAAAGAATTTCACGTATCACCGTTTTTTCCACTTGATATGCAGTACCAAGCCTATATTCCGTCGCCCGGCGAACGTCTTCAGTTTGCCATCAGTAATTACTATCAGGGCGAGCGAGCACACCTTGCCAGTCTCGTTCTTGAACGCGAGCCACTTACCGGTACGCGACTGTGGCGTCGTGCGATTGCCGAGGTATCGGTGACGTGGCGAAATCTTGCGCGCATTTACTGGCAGGCGGGCAAGTTGTGGCGCAAAGGTGCGACCTATCACCGTCATCCCGGTGAGATGGCAGCCGGCAACGCCGGGCGCTGAGGGTTAGAGGCTATGGCAACAAAAATAGACAGAGCGAATGCCGATATCGCGCGCCGCGCCGATTCAAAGCGAGTCGCACCCGTGGCGCGTATTGAGGCTGTCGCACGGCGAGGCGTGCTCGCCAGCTTCGAGCGACTGGAGAACGCGGCTGTGATCGTTCGTGAGCACGGTGCGGAATCGCGGTACGGCGAGACCTCGGAGCGCTTCCCAGATCCCGTGATCATCGACGTGACCGATCCGCGCGCCTGGCCAGAGATCGCCTTCTACGGTTCGCTCGGTTCCGGCGAAGCGTTTATGCGCGGCTGGTGGCACACCGACCAACTGACTGATCTGGTGCGATTGCTACTGTTCGATCGTCCCGTGCTCGAGGGGCTCGAAAACGGTTTGGCGCGGGTTGCTCGACCGCTGATGAGGTTGTGGTACCGCTTGCACCGCAACACGCGATCCGGTTCGCGACGCAACATTCAGGCGCACTACGATCTAGGCGACGACTTTTTTCGGCTGTTCCTCGACGAAACGATGTCCTATTCGGCCGCTATTTTCGCAACGCCGAGTACGCCACTGCATAACGCATCACTGGAAAAGATCGATCGTCTGTGTCGCAAGCTCGACCTGAAGCCGGGCGATCACCTGCTCGAAATCGGATCTGGCTGGGGCGCCTTGGCGATTCATGCGGCTGCCAACTACGACTGTCGGGTGACGACAGTGACGATATCCGACAATCAGTACGACGAAACATGCCGCCGCATTGCTGCGGCTGGGCTCGACGACAAAATCGAAGTTCGTCTTCAGGACTATCGCGATATAGACGGTACGTACGACAAGATCGTGTCGGTCGAAATGATCGAAGCCGTCGGCCACGACCATCTCGATCTTTACTTCCGTCGGGTAGACGAGTTACTCAAACCCGACGGTCTTGCGGCAATTCAAGCGATCACGATCCAGGACTCGGACTACGACCAGGCCAAACGCAGCGTCGACTTTATAAAACGCTATATTTTCCCGGGCGGCTTTCTGCCGTCGGCCACGGCAATGCTGCGCTCGATGACGCAACACACGCAATTGCGCCTGTTTCATCTCGAAGACATCGGGTTTCACTACGCACGCACCCTCGCGGTCTGGCGAGAGAATTTTGATCGGCGGTTGGACGAAGTTCGCTCGCTT
Source organism: Pseudomonadota bacterium (assembly GCA_038534295.1). Classification (GTDB taxonomy): domain Bacteria; phylum Pseudomonadota; class Gammaproteobacteria; order Steroidobacterales; family Woeseiaceae; genus JBCAXA01. Next base: position 769,198 of record JBCAXA010000002.1, on the reverse strand, counting down.
GGGTATTCGGACGTCTTCATTCGCATGTGGTCGTTCTACTTGAGCTATTGCGAGGGCGCGTTCTTAGAGCGAGCCATCAGCGACGTTCAGTTGGTTATCGCAAAGCCCAAAAACCGTACCCCAATCGCCTTCTAACGCCCCGCTTGAGCTTGCCTGTCACGGCCTTTAGCATCGCCGCATGATTGCTAGAGTCTTGAGGTGCGCCGGTACCGCCGTATTCGTTGCTGCCGCACTGGTTGCTTGTGCCGGCGATGATGCCGATTCCCAGGCCGTCGAGCCCTTCGCCAGCACGTACCAACCGTTACCGGCCGATGACGTGCTGTACACGAACGCGACGCTGCTGACGGGCACCGGTGAGCGGTACGATGCGGCGAGCATCCTGTTACGGGACGGCAAAATTCGGGCAATCGGCCCGAGCATTCGGCCGCCGTCCGGTGTGCCGACCGTCGATGTGGGTGGCCGTTGGATCACGCCCGGTATCATCGACGTACACTCGCACCTCGGTGTTTATGCATCACCCGGTGTTCATGCGCATTCGGACGGCAACGAAATGACCGCGCCGGTGACCGCCGAGGTTTGGGCGGAACACTCCGTCTGGCCACAAGATCCTGGTTTTTCAGCCGCACTGGCGGGCGGCGTTACCACGCTGCAGATACTGCCGGGCTCGGCCAACCTCATTGGCGGGCGTACGGTGACGGTGAAGAATGTACCGGGCAGCGACGTACAGTCAATGAAGTTTCCCGGCGCTCCGCACGGTCTGAAAATGGCGTGCGGCGAAAACCCCAAACGCGTGTACGGCGCCGGCCGCAACTCGGCTCCAGGCACGCGGATGGGCAATGTCGCCGGATACCGTGATGCCTGGATTCGCGCCGCCGATTATCGACGCAGGCGCGATTCGGACGACGCACCGGTACGCGATCTCGAGCTGGAAACCTTAGCAGGTGTGCTCGATGGCGACATATTGGTTCACATTCATTGCTACCGAGCCGACGAGATGTCGATCATGCTCGATGTGGCAAAAGAGTTTGGATATCGCGTGACCGCCTTTCATCACGCTGTGGAGAGCTACAAGATCACCGCGCAGCTGGCCGAGCACGACGTTTGCTCGGCAATGTGGGCCGATTGGTGGGGCTTCAAAATGGAGGCGTTCGACGGTATCCGCGAGAACGTCGCGTTCGTTGATGCTGGCGGCGCCTGTGCCATCGTGCATTCCGATTCGGCGCTGGGCATTCAGCGACTGAACCAGGAGGCCGCCAAGGCCATGGCGGCCGGTAAGCGCGCTGGTCTGGAACTATCCGAGGCCGACGCGATTGCGTGGATCACGAGTAATGCCGCGAAAGCGTTGGGCATTTCCGAACAGACCGGTGCGCTAGCGGTTGGCAAAGACGCCGACATTGTCGTCTGGAGCGACAACCCATTTAGCGTTTATGCCCGCGCCGATCTCGTCTACATCGACGGTGCGCGTGTCTACGATCGGAGCGATCCGACCCGCCAGCCATTGACGGATTTCAGCTTGGGTACTCGCGCGGGCAGTGGAGAAGCGCCATGAACTTGCGCACGTTAGTGACATGCTCGACGCTGCTGTTCGCCGCGAACGCGGCGGGCGAAACCATTGCCATTGTCGGCGCCGACATTCACACCTTGGCTGCCGAGGGTTCCGTGCGCGGCGGCACGCTGCTGATCATCGACGGCGTGGTTACCGCGCTAGGGCCCAATATCGCTGTGCCAGACGGCGCTGAGGTCATTGACGCCAACGGGCTGACGGTTACGCCGGGACTCGTCGATGTCGCCGGTACGTTGGGCGTCGAGGAGGTGAGCCTCGAGGAGTCGACGGTTGATTTCCAGCGTCCGGCCGGTGGCCCGGCCGTTGCGTTTTCCCTCACAGCGGCCGTCAACCCGGCATCGACGTTGATCGCAATCGCCCGTACCGAGGGCGTTACACATGCTGTCGTTGCTCCTGCACCGCCACCTTCGCTACACACGATGACTCCGAGGGCATCGCCGTTTGCCGGACAGGCGACGCTGATTCAACTCGGTACGGAAGTTGGTTTCGTGCTAGACGAAGACGCGGCCGTATTCGTCGAATTGGGCGAGCTAGGTTCGAACGTAGTTGGGGGATCACGCGCGGCGGCCCTTGCGAATGTTGACGCAGCCTTTGCGCTCGCTGCCGAACACCAGGCCGACATTGCACGCGGCGGCGACGGCGTCAGTTTTGAACAGCTGGACGAAATTGGACTCGATCGTGCTGATTTGGCGGTCCTGAACGCCGTTCGTGCAGGCGATCTACCGCTGGTCATCGGCGCAAATCGTGCGTCGGATTTGCGCCAGGTCATCGAACTGGCGCTGCGTCACGGTGTTCGCGCCGCGGTTCGCGGCGGCGCCGAAGCTTGGCGCGTCGCCGATGAGCTGGCGGCGGCAGCCATTCCCGTGATTGTCTACCCAACCGAAAATCTGCCGTCTCGATTTGAATCGCTAGACGCCACACTGGCGAATGCGGCGCGGCTAAGCGAGGCCGGCGTGACGGTCATCATCGGCGAACGAAGTTCGCACAACGTTGGCAATCTGCGGCAGGGTGCCGGCAATGCCGTGGCAAGCGGCCTACCGTGGATCGAGGGCCTTGCAGCCATCACCGCAGCACCGGCCGCGCTCGTCAGCGACGACGGCACGCTCGGGCGCATCGTCGCGGGCGAGCCGGCATCGCTGGTCGTCTGGGACGGCGATCCACTCGACGTCGGCAGTTTTGCGCAGCACGTTTTTATCGAAGGTCACCGCATACCGGGTGTCAGTCGACAGACGCTGTTGCGCGATCGCTACCATCCCGACCAGCCAACCGGCAGTCGGGCCATCTATCGGCGCCCATAGCCCGGCTTAGGCGCGCGCGACTGCTTGTGCGCTGCGTCTCGTGTTGACCATGATAAATGCATGGCGCGTGCCATTTGTCGTCCTTGCGTTCGGTGCTGTTACCGCAACACACGCCGAACAGCTGCGTATCACGGGTGCCACTGACGCGCAGGCAACCAACATCCGCTTACTCAGCGCGATGAGCGAACTCGACTGCAAAGCACCGAACTGGTTGGTTCGGTACCGCTACGAACGGCTCGGCGGGGAGGTCGAACGCGCACTGCAAGGGTTGGGGTTTTATCAGGCCGAGCACAGCGCGACACTCGTATTTGGCGAAACATGCTGGTCGGTCGAGCTGTCGGTCACGCCCGGGGAAGCACTAACACTGCGCAACGCCGATGTCCGCGTTCGGGGCGACGCAGCTGACGATCCGACGGTGATGGCTGTCACGGCACAGGCCACGCCGGAGCCGGGCCAAGCGTTCAGCCATGCAGCGTATCGGGAACTCAAGCGACGCTTGGCATCGGTCGCCGCCGACCGTGGCTACTTCAACGGTGAATTCGTCGAGTCCAAGATCGACGTTTATATCGACGACAACGTCGCCGATATTCAGCTCGTCTACGAATCCGGTCGACGGTACGTGTTTGGCGAACTGACGCTGGACCAGAGCCTGCTTGATGACGATCTAGTTCGACGTTTTGCGCGCTGGGAGCCGGGCGCGCCGTACCGTGCCGTCGAACTCAGCGAGTTGAACGATCGGCTGCGAGGCAGCGGCTATTTCGACAGCGTTGTGATCGAGCCGCGCATTCCCGATAGCTACGGCCCCGTGGATGTGCACGCACGCCTAACCGGCAGCGGTAGCGCAAGCTACTCGGTCGGTGGCGGGTACTCAACGGATGTCGGACCGCGCGGCCGTGCCGGCTATGAAGACCGACGGGTCAATTCGGCAGGCCATCAGTTGAGCGGCGACTTAACGGCGTCACCGGTGCGCAGCGAACTCAGCGCAACCTATCGCCGACCGTTGGGCGATCCTGCAGTGGAGTGGCTGAGCTACACCCTGGGTATCGCCGACGAAGACACCGATACGTCGGAGTCGCAGTCGCTGACCTTTGGACTGCGGCGAGTTCTGCGCTTATCGAACGGCTGGCTGCGTGCGAACACGGTAGAACTGGATGTCAGCGACTTTACCGTTGGTGCTGTCGAGGACCGATCGCGTTTGTTGATGCCCGGTATCAGTTTTAGCCGACAAAACAGCGATGACTCGATCAATCCGAGCCGCGGATACCGTGTAGCTTTCGAAGCACGCGGTACTGCCGAGGCGCTGGGATCAAGCACGCAATTCGCCCAATTGATCGCGGATGGCAAGTGGATTTACAGTTTCAACGATAAAACACGTCTGCTTGCGCGGGGTACTTTTGGCGTAACCTTCGAACGAGACTTTGAAGAGCTACCGCCGTCCGTACGTTTTTTCGCGGGCGGCAATGAGTCGGTGCGCGGCTTTGATTTTGAAACGCTTGGCCCAACCGACGCGGACGGTATCGTAATCGGCGGCAGCCAGCTCATCACGGCGTCGCTCGAGATTGATCGCACGGTCTATCGCAGCTTTGCGCTGGCGGCGTTTGTCGACGCCGGTAACGCGTTCGACGGCACAGAGATCGAAGCACGGATTGCCGCCGGCATCGGGGTCAAGTGGCGATCGCCGGTCGGGCCACTGCGACTGTACCTGGCCAAGCCGCTGAATTTCGACGAGCGCGATCTGCGTTTACACATCAGTTTTGGGCCCGATCTGTGAACCGACGATGGCTCATGCGTGGCGCCCGCGTAGGGCTCATAGCCGTTGCGGTGATTGTCGCCGTTGCGCTTTATGTCGTGGCGACCGGACCGGGGGCACGGCTCGCGTTCTCGTTAGCTCGCAACGCCTTGGGTGATTCGATCGCTATAGGTCCGGTCGAAGGCAGTTTCGTCGGTGGTCTGCACATCGCGGAGATTGCCGTTCCGGCGAGTGGCGATCTGCTAGCCGCAACCGATATCGGTCTGAAGGTGCAGCTCGGAGCCCTACTGCGCGGCGAACTGCACTTGGCGGCGATAGAAATCGGCGAAGTGATCATCGACGTCAGTGTCGGCGACGAGCCTTCCGACCCGACGCCCGCCGACACCGCGTTGCCGACCGCACCATTGCCGATTTCGGTCGATTCGATTGCCATCGAGCGCTTAGTCGTCCGCGCTGACGAAACGGAGCAGGTGCTGAGCGTTCGTGCCGGATTCGCATGGCGCGGCGCGTTGCTTGCGTTGCCCGTGTTTGATGTTGGCACGGAAGGCGCGCGCGCCAACGGGCGTATGTCCGTCGAGCTCGCGACGACTGGCGACGTCGATGTCGAACTCGCCTGGCAAACCGCGGCACCGTTCCCGTCCTCGCAAGGCGCCCTGACTGTCGGCGGGACGGTGGCGGCGCTGACGATCGAGCATCGCTTGTATGCGCCGGTCGCTGCGGTGACACGTGGCACGGTCGAGCCAGCGCCGCTACAGGCAGACATTACAACCGAATGGCTGCAGCAATCACTGGCCGGTGTCGGACTCGACGACGCAAGCGTAGCCGACGGATCACTGCAGACACGTATCGTTGACAGTCGCGTGCTCTGGTCGCTGCGTGGCGCGGGTACGTGGCAAGACCAGCCGCCGATTGCGCTGACCGCGGACGGTGCGCTCGACGCCGAACGCGTCTTGCTCGATGATTTTGCGGTGTCGCACCCGACGGGCCGCCTGCTGTTGAGCGGCGAGCTTACGCGTAGCGGTGATGGTTTCGCTGGCGATCTCAGAATCGACAGCGTCCTTGAGCAATGGCCGACCGATACCGTGCGACTCCCGCAATCGATTGTGCTGAATGGACGTGCCAGTGGCCGCTGGGACCCCGCCAGCGGTCCAAGCGCAACGCTGGTCCTAGACGAACCCGACGGCCGCGCCGCCGTAACCGGCACGCTAAGGTGGTCTTCTGACGTCGCTCGTCTCGACGACCTGGCGCTCGTCATCGGTGCGGATCGGGTTGCGTTCAGTGGGTCGGCGGCCGCAGCGGCACTGGACCTTGACGGTCGCTGGCGAGTGCAAGACATCGGTCGTTGGTTACCCGACGTCGCGGGATCGGCGAGCGGTAGCGTGCAGGTTCAAGGGTCGCTCGAGCAACCTCGTGCGGTGCTGACGGCGGGGTTGGCCGGGCTATCCGTCGACGGATTGACGTTAAGCGAAGCGCAAATTAACGCGACGGTCGATCCGTCGGGCAGTGCGGCTGCCGTCGTCGAACTGACCGCCGTTAACATCGCCGATCGGCCGTTCGGTGACTGGACCATCAATGCGTCGGGCAACGCGTCACAACATCGCATCGAAGCCGATGGCACGTCGTCGGCAGTGCAAACGCGCGTGGTAGTCGAAGGCAGCGCACGCGACGAGGCGTATCGATTGCGCGTTGCTGAGTTCGTGTTCGATGGCGGTATGACCGGGCCTTGGGAGTTAGCGACTCCGAACGCCGAGGTTGTCGCCACGGCGGAGCGGCTGAGCATGCCGGAACTGTGCGTTACGGGCGGCGGCTCGGTTTGTGTCGCTGGCGATGTCGACCTCGGCTCGGGGCAGGCCGACGCGAAGCTCGCCATCGCAGCGCTGCCAGTCGATGCGATTGCTCGCTGGGCACTGCCCGAAATCGACCTGTCCGGCGTGTTCTCGGCGGATGTGCAAGGTCGCTGGGCCAACGACCGCATCGACGGTGACTTTTCTGCACGTCTCGACGACGCTGAGATGCGCCGCCCGCAAACGGACGACAACGCTACAGGCAACGCCGTGCGCTTTGCGTTTGAACTCTCGGGCGACGTCGCCGCGAACCGCGTTGCCGCGCAAGCCAACTTCGACGTGCCGGAAGCCGGTCAGTGGACGGCTTCGGCAACGGTCGATGACGTATTCGCAGCGAATTCGGCCATCGAACTGAACTCGCAAGCGCAGTTCCCGAATTTGGCGCTGCTCGATGAGTGGATTCCTGGTTTACGCGTTACCGCCGGTAAAGCTCAGCTCGCCTTCGATCTTGCCGGGAGCCGCGCTGCGCCAACCGCCAACGCGCGGCTCAATCTCGACGATTTCGATGCCAGGGTGACAGCCACCGGTACCGCAATTCGCGACGTAGACGTCTCGCTGGCGAGCGCCGAGCCGGCGACGTGGCGGCTCGATGCCAAGGCCGGCGTCGGGGACGGTCAGCTGCGCGCGGTCGGCACGTTGAATTGGCCTACGGCTGCGGGTTGGTCTGGTGAAATAAGCTTGGCCGGCGATACGGTCCGTATCGCCGATCTGCCGGAGCTAAGGCTGGATGTCGCACCGGATCTCAAACTGACCAAGCGTGACAACACGATGACCATTGGTGGCGAGCTGGCAGTACCTTCCGCTCGACTGTCACCGATTGAAACGCCACCTGGCGCCATCGAACCCAGCTCCGACGTCGTGTTGCACGGTGGCCCCGACGCGCCCGCTTCGGCTGCAAGCGCCCGTACTGAATTGGACCTAGGCATTGAATTTGGCGACGACGTTCGATTGGACGGCTACGGTTTGACGGCGCGCCTCGATGGCAGGCTTCGTTTGGCAGGGCAGTTGCCCGATGCGGTTCGCGCGTTCGGCAATTTGAGTCTCCTGGACGGACAGTTCGAGGCCTACGGTCAGGAACTTGCGCTCGACCAGGGTGAGCTCGTGTTTGGAGGCGATCCGCTGAATCCAGGACTCAACGTCGAGGCAACGCGTGAGGTCGAGCCAGGCACGGTCGGCGTTCGGATTCGCGGCGAGCTGCAAAATCCAGTGTCAACGCTTACGTCCACACCGACACTGCCGCAAACCGAAATTCTTGCGTGGCTGATCACGGGGCGAGGTCTGAACGCAGTTGATTCCACCCAGAACGAAACGCTCTCTGGTGCCGCTGTGGCCCTCGGACTGACGCAGCTCGGTGGCATCACCGGCCGGCTGCAAGCATCACTCGGACTAGACGCACTGAGTTTTGACGGCAACGCCGACGACGGGCAGCTGCTGGCCGGCAAATGGATCGGCGAGCGACTTTATTTGCAGTATGCCGTGGGCATATTCGATAAGATCGGCAGCGTTCTGATTCGGTATCGCTTGTCCGATCGGCTGCGATTCGAATCACGAACTGGTACCGAACAATCGCTCGATCTCGTGTACAGCGTCGAGCGCGACGCTCGCTAGGTCGCAAATCCCTAGCTTTTCCAAGAGGCACTCACCCGTGTTCGAAAATCTTGCCGACCGACTGCGCCTTCCGCTGATCGGTTCGCCGATGTTTATTGTATCGACGCCAAAACTCGTTATCGCCCAATGTCGTGCGGGAATCATTGGTGCCTTCCCAGCATTGAATGCCAGGCCACAGCCGGTACTTCGCGAATGGCTGACCGAGATACGCGCTGCGCTGGCGGGCGCAGAAGCCGCTGGCGACAAGCCGGCACCGTACGCCGTCAATCAAATCTGTCACCGCTCAAACGACCGTTTGATGGCCGATCTCGAACTGTGCGTCGAGTTTCAGGTGCCGATCATCATTACCAGTCTGCAGTTGAGTCGCGATGTCGTCGACGCCGTACATAGCTACGGCGGGCTGGTCCTGCACGACGTGATCAATGTTCGGCATGCACAGAAAGCGATCGATGCCGGTGTCGATGGCATCATTGCCGTTTGCAGCGGCGCCGGCGGTCATGCGGGCGAACTCAGCCCGTTTGCGTTGACCAAAGAAATTCGCAAGCGCTTTGACGGCATCGTGGTGTTGGCCGGTGCGATGAGTTCGGGCGGCGACATCGCGGCAGCGCGTGCGCTCGGTGCTGATCTCGCGTACATGGGTACACGGTTTATCGCGACCGCGGAGGCCAACGCTGTCGATGGTTACAAGCAGATGATCGTTGAGAGCGCTGCCGAAGATGTCGTCTACACATCGCTTTTCAGCGGCGTCCGTGGCAACTATTTAAAGGGCAGTGTGCGCAACATTGGGCTCGATCCAGATGCGCTACCGGAAGCTGACAAGAGCGCTATGAATTTCGGCAGTGGCGGCAATACGGACGCCAAAGCGTGGGTCGATATATGGAGTGCCGGGCAGGGTGTCGGCAACATTGATGCCGTCTTGTCCGTCAGCGATCTCGTCGCCCGGCTCGGGCTCGAGTTCGACGAAGCGCGGGCGCGACTTGCGGGATAGGCGGTCAGGGCAGAGCGTGATAAGCGGAATTTCGCAAACGACGGCCCTCATTGTCGTTGCGAGTGGTGGGGCGCTCGGCGCTGCGCTGCGGTTTCTTACCGTCGTGTCGAGCGCACCGTGGCTGCCGACGTTTCCACTTGGCACACTCTTGGTCAATGTCCTCGGCTGCTTGCTCGCGGGACTAGCCTTTCCTTGGCTGACTGCGATGAGCCCTGGCTACGCGTTCTTGATCGTAGGTTTTTGCGGCGGTTTTACGACGATGTCCGCATTTAGTCTGGACTTCTGGCAACTTCTGACGGAAGCGGCGTACGCACGCGCTGCGATATACTTCGCAGTCACGCTGGCATTGTCCCTGCTAGCGTTGATTGCCGGGCTCGAGATCAGTCGATTGTTGCTGCGAGCCTAAGCCGACAATAAGGGCACTAGCTTGGATCTCATCGCATACGCCATACCGTTCTTCCTGCTTGCGTTGCTCGCCGAGATTGCGTGGGATCGGCTGCGCGGGTCTGGCTATCTGCGGTTGAACGATGCGGTTGCAAGTCTCAGCGCGGGCGCGCTGTCCACGACGAGCGGGCTGTTTACTAAGGCGATCGAGATCGCTATTTACGCACTGTTGCTCGAGCACGTTGCGCCGTATCCGCTGGATCCTGCGTTGTTCGACTTGAGCTGGCGCGGCGTCGGGCTTTTTCTGGTGGTGCTGCTGGCGTGGGATTTCCTGTATTACTGGAATCACCGCCTAGGGCATACCGTCAATGTTCTGTGGGCGGCGCATGTTGTTCATCATCAGAGCGAGGAATACAACCTCTCAACGGCGTTGCGGCAGACCTCCACCGGGTTCGTCTTCGGTTGGATTTTCTATGTGCCGCTGCTGCTCGTCGGAGTTCCGGCCCACGTCGTTGCAACGGCGGCGGCGGTGGATCTGATCTACCAATTCTGGGTGCACACGCGCCACGTCGGATCACTGGGCTGGTTTGATCGCGTATTTGTCTCGCCAAGCAATCATCGCGTCCATCATGCGCAGAACGAACGTTATCTGGATCGTAACTACGGCGGTATCCTCATCATTTGGGATCGGCTGTTCGGCACGTTCCAACCCGAGCTTGCCGACGAACCCTGTGTATACGGCGTTCGCAAACCGCTCAAGAGCTGGAGCCCGCTGCGCGCCAATATCCAAACCTATCGAGACGTGTTTGCGCTATCGCGGCGCTCGCGCCGTTGGGGCGATCGAATTGGCGTCTGGTTTCGACGACCGAACTGGCGGCCGGCCGACCTAGGTGGCTCTATCAGTCTCGACGATGGCGCCCTCGAAGGATTCACGCGTTTCGATACCAAGCCGCCGCCGCGCGTATCGAGATACGTTTTGATGCAGTTTATCGTCGCGGCGGTACTAACCGGGGCGATCTCGCTGAATGCGGGGGTTCTGCCAACGTCTGCGCTGGTTCTGCTGTGTCTCGGGCTTTGGTCATTGCTAGCGACTATCTGCGGTTTGCTCGAGTCGCCCGCGCGTGGCTTGCAAGCGGAACAGTCGCGTCTCGTTATTGTGAATCCGCTTCTGGCGGCGGTGGCCGCGCTATTGTTCTCCGACATCGCTATTTTCCTAGCAGCAGCAGTGCTCGTTTACGGCGGCATATCGTGGCTGTTGCTGCGCCTTGCGGCGTCGGCGGCACGCGACGGTCGGTCGGCGTTGGTCGAGGGACACAGCTAGGGCGTGGCCGAAGGCACGGAAGCCCGCTACCGACAGGCCGTCGACATGCACCGGCGCGGCGACTGGCAAGGCGCCGCCAGCGGCTACGCCGAAATTCTCGTTGCCGAACCAAGGCACCGCGGTGCACTGAGCATGAGTGGGGCGTTGGCATTGCAGGCCGGTCAACCGCAAACTGCGATCGAAATTCTCAGCCGGGCGGTCGAAGTGGATCCCGGCGAACCCACACTACACTTTCATCTTGGCCTGGCGGCCCAGCAGCTCGGCTCCTTGGAGATCGCTCGAGGCTGTTACGAGACAGCCTTAGTACTCAAGCCGGCGTATCGCGAAGCAATGGAAAACCTTGCTGTCGTGTTGCGCGATTTGGATGAGCCTGAACGCGCCCTGGATCTCTGCGAACAGGCGCTCGTTTTGGCGCCAGACTCCGAGTTGGCGCTCGCCAACGCCGGCACGTTGGCGCTCAACCTAGGCCGCGACTCGACCGCACTGGACTACTTCGATACGTCCCTGGCGCGATTCCCGTTCAACGCCAATATCCACCTCAAGCGCTCACAGGTGTTGTTGCGCGACGGACGATTTGCCGACGCGTGGGACGCGTACGAGTGGCGATTTGTCGCCGGCGATTACCTCGAGAGCAATCGACCGGTCACCGCGCACTTCCCAGTGTGGCACTGGGATGCGACGAATACGCAACACGTGTTGGTAACGGCGGAGCAGGGACTAGGGGACGAGATCATGTTTGCGGGCTGCATTCGAGATCTCGTCGCTCGCGGAATGCGCGTGACCTTGCAGTGCCACAGCAAACTCAGGACTTTGTTCAGTCGATCGTTTCCTAACGTGGCCGTCATTGACGACGACACGCCATTGGACAACGTGGTTGCTGACAGTCGTATCGCCTGCGGTTCCTTGCCGCGAGTTTTCCGTCGCACGGAAGCCGCTTTCGGAACCGGCGATCCCTATCTGCAGGCGGATCCTGCGCGCGTGCAGTATTGGCAGGGCTGGCTGGCCGAAAACGGCGGCGCCAATCCAGTCGGCATTGCTTGGTCGGGCGGTCGCGACGCGCGTGCCCAGCGCGCGCGATCCATACCGTTGGCGGACTTGCTAGAGGCAGTTGACGACGGTGAGCGGTGCATCGTTGCGCTGCAATACGGAGCGGCCGCCGACGATATTGGCGAGCTGTCGGACGCGCTGCGCCGGCGCGTGCGAATCGCGCCCGGCCTTGACCCTTGGAACGACGTCGATGAACTCGCGGCGCTCTGCGTGGCGTTGGGCGAGGTCATTACCGTCGACAACACCATCGCTCATTTAGCCGGTGCCCTAGGTGTCGCCGTCACGGTTATGCTGCCAGTTTCGGCGGAGCGGCGATGGCTTCGCGATCGCCCAACGACGCCATGGTATCGGAGCATGCGGCTGGCGCGACAGTCGGCGAACGACCCCGGCAATTGGTCGCCAGTCCTGGCGGACTTAGTGGATCATCCGGCATTACCTTGCTTTAGCGGTTCGTCGTCCGACGAACGGCAGGCGGCGACGGTCACGCTGCGGCGCCCGTCCCGACGCGCGGTTTTGTTGAACGATACCGCCGGTGGCTATCACTGGGGTTGCACGTTGACATCAAACGGTCTCGTCAAGGAGTTGCGTGAGCTCGATTACGACGTCGACGCAATCGCGCTCGCCGATGTCGCGGAAGCCATCGATTTTGCCGCGCTTGCTGAGTCGCCAGCGCTGCTGAGCGATGCGGGCTTGGCCGCATACCTCGAACGTGCACCGATGCTGCGCAAGCGACTGGCGCGCGCAGATTGTGTGATCGTCAACGGCGAAGGAACCTTGCACGGAACCGGCAGCCAGGCGGCGACACTCTTATACTTGATGGACGCGGCGCAGCGGGTACTCGGCAAGGCAGTCTCGGTCATCAACCACTCGTGCTACCCGCCGACCGATGACGGACCGCTGCACGCATTTGCCCGCCAATACTATTTGCGCGTCTATTCGGGCTTGGCGGATATTGCCGTACGTGAACCCGTTAGCCTTCGGCAATTGGCCGCCGATGGGATTGCGGCGCGCCAGGCCTTTGATTGTTTGCCATTGGCGCTGCCCCAGCTCGACGTAGAAGATCATCGCCGGATTGTTATCGGCGGCAGTGCCGCAGTGACAGACGACGTTGTTGGTGCATTGGCGGCGTTCGTGCAGCGCGCGACGGCTAATGGCTGGGACTGCAACTATTTGTACGGTGCCGCTGGAACGCCGGCCGACGACGACCACCGGCTCGGTACTGCACTCGCTATTCGCACTCGCGGTCGGCTGAGCGTCACGTATGCGGAATCGGAACGCGCTTGGTTGAGTGAGATCGCCGGCGCCCGTTTGTTGGTCAGTGGCCGGTTTCACCATACGCTGGCAGCGGCGTGTGTCGGGACACCGTTCCTGGTTGGTGCCAGCAATACGGCAAAGATCGCCGGATTGTTAGAAACGCTGGACGCGGACGACGCGTTTGTGCCCTGGCAGCTCATTGGCAGTGAGGACGGCTTTGCTATGGCCACCGGCCGCTGTCGGCCCGCTGCCGGTGGCCTTACCGAACCCACGAGCCTGGAAACGCTCAAACATCAGAGCCGGGCGAATTTTCTGCGTATTGCGGCAGGGCTGTAGCAGCCAGCGATGACGTGTGAACCGGCACTTCCTTGTCTTGGATAGGTATATGAGCGTATTTCGATCGATTTTTGTCGTGCTGCTTGTCGTGACGCTGGCGGCCTGCGCGAGCGGTAGCAGCAATGCACAGCGACCTAAGCAACTGAAGTTTGTCGAGACCTTTCCGTTCGATCCGGAACGCAACCCGTCGCTGGACGGGATTTGGTCGAATGCGCGCTATGGCGTTGCGTTGAAATTCGACGGCGCCAATTTTGAGATCTACAACCGCATTGGTCAGTACTGTTGGCCTGAGCGAGTCCCGGCACTGCGCGATGCCTACGTTGCATCGATGGCGGAATCGAGCCTCGTATCCGACAAATCAAAACTCACGGTACGCCGCGAGCGAGGCGATGACGGCCTCGAGTTTCAACCCATCGCGTCTCTGCCGGCCGATTGCGAGAAGCCGAAGGACCAATTGGCCGTGTTTGACGTATTCGTCGAGTTGATGCGCCAGTACTACCCGAATTTCGAACGTCGCGGCGTTATGTGGACTCGGACAACGGCCGATTTACGGCGCAGTATCAATTCGATCGACAGTGACGATGAACTGCTTGACCGCATTAATACGGTCACAGCAGACCTCGGCGATCCCAATCTGAAGATATTCGGCCCAGACTTTGTTTGGACCGGCGATCAAACCAACAGTCGCCAGATCGACATGCTGCGCGTCGCTTTCAATCGCCAGGACATTATCGACTCATTCGCCGAGTATCAGCGGCGCTGGTACGCGGCGATCCAGAGTCAAATTTCGACGCGAATCATCGAACGGGATGCTGCTGTGCGCCTCGGCGGCAACCTAATCTACGGCCGTTCGGCCGGCAACATTGGCTATCTGTACGTTGCCGACACGTCGGCGGCGACCATTGCCGAGTGGGTCGACGAACTCGAACTCGCGCTGGATTCATTGGCTTCGACGTCGTCGCTGATTATCGATCTCAGCATGGCGGACGGTGGTCGAGCTGCTGTGACGACTGCGCTGGCAGCTTTTATGCTACCCCGCAAAACACCCATGTATCTTCGTAAGATCAATCGGATAGATGACCAGCAGTGGTCGGTTGTCGCGGCTGCTCGCAATCCGGTGTTGCGCAACAAACCGGTGTACCTATTGCTCACCAACCACACGAGCGGCGCGGGCGAGTTGGCGCCGCTGATTCTGCGCGGGGTTCCTGGGGTTCGGTTTGTCGGCGAAACGACCCGTGGCGCGTTGTCGCAGCCCTCGCAAGTATCGCTCCCGAACGGCTGGGTTATTGACGTACCGATCATCATTCTTGCCGATCGGCAGGAGAATCTTTATGACGGTATCGGTTTCAACCCGGATTTCGCGCTCGAGCTGTTTTCCGAATCGCAGCTGACCGATGCTCATTGGCAAGCCGTGCAAACCCTCAATGCGTTGATTCAAGAAGGGCATTTCAATACGTCAGCCGGTCCGTAGGCGTCTCGTCGACTTGACACATTTTGGTGCGAACCGTCGTCCTTGCTGGACACCGTAACGGAGCCAAAGTATGTTCTTGTCATGGTCGCAGTGGCTCTGCGATCAGATTGAGTCCGGCGTCAGTGCCGGCACTATTCGGCAAGCAACCTGGGGGGGTCCTGATGCTGTTGAAAAACCGGGTCGTCGGCGTAGCCGCGGCCGCTACCGCCATTGTTTCGTTTTCTCCACTGCTGGCGGTCGCGCAAAACAATCCGCTGGTCCTCGACGAGATTGTCGTCACCGCGCAGAAGCGCGTCGAATCGTTGCAGGATGTCCCGGTGGCGGTCAGCGCGTTTACCGGCGACGGGTTAGAGCGAGCGCAGGTCCGCGACCTTGTTGAACTGCAGCAGCTGGCGCCGTCACTGGTGGTCAACTCATCGACCGGCTCGACCAATACGATCCTAACGATTCGCGGGATTGGCACAGCGGGAAACAACACGGGCCTCGAACAGTCCGTCGGTGTGTTCATCGACGGCGTGTATCGCGGCCGTATCGGCGCGGCGATGACTGACATAATAGACATCGAGCAAATCGAAGTGTTGCGCGGCCCGCAAAGCACGCTATTCGGTAAGAACACATCTGCCGGTGTCATTAGCATCAATACGCGCCGTCCCGAGTTCGAATGGGGTGGCGTGGCCGATCTTGCCGTTGGCGATTTCGGTCTCACGCAGGTGCGCGGATCCATAACCGGGCCGATCTCCGATTCGATCGCCTTTCGATTGTCTGGAGCCGTGTATCAGCGCGACGGTGTCGTCGACGATTTGGTTGACGGTCGCGAATACAACGACCGTGACCGCATCAGCGGCCGGGGCCAGCTGTTGTGGGACATTGCCGATACCACGACGCTGCGAGTCATTGCCGACTACACCGACACCAACGACGAGTGCTGCGTCGCCAACCAGACCTTTGCCGGTCCGCTGCAGCCCATTGTTGCGGCCATCGGCGGGCCGGGCTCCGTGCAGACGCTCGCGGGACCAAGCGATGCATTTAGCTACAACGGCGTCAGCACCCCCGGCTTTGGTTTCGATAACGGCTTTATCGACGGCGGTATTTCGGCCGAGCTCGAGCACGACTTCGAAGGCGTTACGATGAATATCATCGGCGCGTCGCGCATTTTCGAAACCTTCCCGGATCTCGATGCGGACTACCAGCGCGCCGACATTATCGGCGAGCGTATCCAGGCTCAGGACATCGAAGAACAGAGCTTCGAAATACGCTTTGCGTCGAATGACAGCGAGAACTTCGAATGGCTGGCCGGCGGCTACTACTTCAATCAGGACATCATCGCCAACGACCAGCTGGGTTTCGGTGCTGACGGTCGCGCGTTTGGCGATGCGGTACTGCAGGCGCTGTCAGCGGGCGCGCTGAATTTCGCTACCCTCGAAGGTCTGTTCGGTCTGCCGGCAGGTTCGATCTACGCGGACGGCAGCGGTACTCGTAACGACTTCGATTATTCTGCCTCAGGGTTTGCAGTCTTCGGTCAGGGCACGTGGTACGTGAACGACCGCTGGTCGCTGACGTTTGGTTTGCGCTACTCCGACGAGGAGAAAGACGCCACAGCGATCAACACGTTGTCGAACGAGCCGCTGTCGCAAATTCCATTGCCGCCGACACTGGCAGGTGTCAGCGCGCTGCAGCTGTTTCCGACCGTCGATGATTACACCAGCGATTTCAGCGACGACAACGTAACCGGTACGTTCAACATCGGCTATGAGCTGACGGACGACGTGTCGACGTACCTGCGGTATGCCACCGGTTTCAAGTCCGGCGGCATTAACTTGAGCCGTAACGCCGCAGCACAGGTGCCCGGTGATCCGACGCCAAATCTAGCCGACGTTACGTTCGATTCGGAGACGGTGGATTCGATTGAGCTCGGCTTGAAAGCGCGCCTCGGTGGCGGTCGTGCCAACGTCAACGTAGCCGTGTTCTCGCAAACGCTCGAGGACTTCCAGGCAAACTCGTTTGACGGATTGAGTTTCGCGATTCGCAACGCGGCCGAAGTGCAGTCGAACGGCATCGAGGTCGATTTCGACTGGCTAGTCAGCGAGACGCTGCAGTTCAAAGGCGGTGTGGTGCTGCAGGACGTTGAATACGACAGCTTCCCGGGCGCATCGGCAACGAACGATCAGATCAATGCGGGTATGCCGGTACAAGACCTGACCGGCGAGACGCCAAACTTTGTATCGGACTTTACGTTTACCGGCTCGCTGATCTACACGCAGCCGCTGTCCAGTACACTAAACTTGATTGCCAGTACCGATATTCGCTATCGCAGTGAGTTTGCCACCGGTCAGGATCTCGATCCGAACACCGATCAAGATGACTTGTTGTGGGTGAATGCGTCGATTGGTCTCGAGCATCCGGAAGGCAATTGGGCCGTTCAGGCTTGGGTCAAGAACGCGACCGAGGAAGAGGTCTTCAACATCGTCTTTGACTCGTCCTTCCAAGCAGGCTCATTTCATTCGTTTATCGAAGACCCGCGTCAGTACGGGCTGACGGCAACGTTCCGCTTCTGAGCCGACAACGGCGCTCGCTCCGCTAGTGAGCGAGCGCCGGGTCCTTGCCGTCTACGGATAGCGGTCGGTGAGACCGACGCATGACCAGTCGGTAGAGCACCGGCACCATAAACAGCGTCAACGTCGAAGCAACCAGCAGCCCGGCGACTATGCTCGATGCGACCGGTCCCCAGACCAGCGATTTTCCGCCCAGTCCTACCGCCAGCGAGAACAGCCCGGCGATCGTCGTCGCTGTTGTCATCAAGATTGGAATGACGCGGCGTCGCGCCGCATAAACGGTGGCGTGGAGCGGTCGCATGCCGGCGGCGATACGCTGATTGGCCGCATCGATCATGACCAGCGCCGCATTGACGGCAATACCGGTCAGCGCGACAGTCCCATAAAGCGTCCAGAGGCTGACCGGATAACCGGTCAAGAGGTTGATAAATACCACGCCGGTGAAAGCCATTGGAATGGTCAGGAGAATCAGGAATGGCTGAAAGTAGCTGCGAAACTGCGTTGCGAGGATCAAATAGATCAGGCCGATGCCAAGGATAAACAGGCCACCTAGCGCGTCGACGCTTTCTTGAATGTCGTCGAGCGGCCCAGCCTGTTCGATGTCGACCGCCGGAAACTGATTTTTGATCTCAGCCCAGATCTGGCCAATGTCCCGGTTGATCGCGACTATGTCGGTCACCGCGGCGTCGATGTCGCCGAGAATCGTGATGGTTCGTTGAAAGTCGTAGTGGCGAATCTCGCTCCGGCCGCGCGTTGTATCGGTCCGAACCAGCGTCCGCAGCGCCCGCACGGAACCGTCCGGCAATACCACCGGATCGTCGAGCACCGCATCGACGCTACTGAGTTCACGCTGCGGTCCACGAATGCGCAGCTCGAGTTTCTCACCCGACGAGCGAATGAACGAGACGATTTCGCCATCCATATGCAGGCGTACGAGTCGCGACACCGTCCCTGGATCCAGGCCGGCATCACGAACCGCACGTTCATCGAGATCGAGCACGAGTTCGCGCCGGCCCGGTACTTCATCGTCGATAACGTCGGTCGTGCCAGGCACGGCGCGAATGCGCGTCAGCATGGCGTCGGTGGCGTCGCGAAGCTGCGTGAGATCGTCGCCGCGCATTTTCACGTTGATGGGTCGCTCGGTCGGTGGGCCGCCGGTGATCGCCAGGAATGACACCTCACCATTGACAGGCGTAGCCAGCACGTCGTCCCGAATGACGTCGATGATTTCGGCAACGCTGCGATTGCTGGTTGTCTTCGGCAACAGCGAAACCTGAATTTGCGCGTACTGATCACCGACCAACATCTCGACCTCATTAAACTGCACGCCGGCCAGCACGCTGATGGCGCGGCGCTCATCGTCGCGAACGGCAGGTGCGATGCGCCGCTCGATGCGCTGTGCAGCGGCAAGCGTGTCCTCGAGTTTGGCGCCCGGCGACATCGTGACGCTGACGTAAAAAATCCGCAGCGGATCGCCGGCAAAGAAATCAAAACGTAGCTGTCCGGCCGACCCGATGGCCAGCACGAAGCTCACAACGCCGAGCGCCAAGAATCGCAGCGGACGGCGCATCACGTAGATGAGCATCCGCGTGTAGCGCAGTCGGATCTTTTGCGTCATGCGATTGCGCAGCGTCTTCCGCACTTGGCCGGTTGGTTGACCGCCAGCGCCCGGGCGCTCGAACGCAACAATGTGCGCTGGGAGAATCCAGAATGCTTCAACCAGACTAATCGCTAGGCCGACGCTGACCACGAACGGCACGACCGAGAGGAATTGGCCGACGATGCCAGGCATCAGCATCAACGGCATGAACGCTGCGATGGTCGTCGATACGGCCGCGGTGACCGGGCGGCCGACTTCGCTGAGCGCATCCAGCGACGCCGTTACCGCGTCGTACCCACGCTGCAATCGATAAAAGATGGCTTCGACCACGACGACGGCATCGTCGACCAGCATGCCGAGCACGATGACGATCCCCAGCAGCACCGCGACGTTCAATGTGTTGCCGGTGGCCGCCAGCAGCCAGAAGGTACCGGCGATCGAGAATACGAGACCAAGGGTCACCATCAATGCGATCTTGAAGCCGAGGAACAGCCACGTAACGCCGAGTACGAGCGCCATGCCGAGCAGGGCGTTGGTTTGCATCGTACGGAGCGCATTCCGCGTTGGAATCGTCTGGTCGTCGGCGATAATAATGTCGAAGCCATCGTCACCGACGAGCGCATTGCGCTCTGCGACAAAGTCGCGGATCCGATCGACCAGTTTGATCGTGTTCGTGAAGGCCACTTTGGAGACCGACAGCGAAATCGCCGGGCGGCCGTCGGAGCTGATCAACTGAAACGGCTCTTCAGTTGCCCGATAGACTCGCGCGAGCTCTCCCAGCGGGACTTTCAGGGTCGGATCGGCGCGCGATGCAATCGGAAACGCCGCCAAGCGCTCTGGCTCGTCACTGGTATTGCTGACCCGGATCAACCATTCCTCGCCGGCGACCGACGTTGAACCGGCAAAGGTATTGCGGAACGCACGATTCAGATCGTCGGCGATATCGGTGGCCGAAATGTTGTATCGAGCAAGGCGCTGTGGGTCGATCTCGACGATCAATTCCGGTTCGGACAAGCCCAGTGCATCGACCTTGTCGACTCCTTCGATGCGCTCGATCGCGTCGCGAACGAATCGTGCCTCGCGGCGCAATGCTTCATCGTTGGCAGTACCGCGGACGACGACCAGCACGGTGGGGAAGCCGTTCGACGTCGTAATCGTGCGGATGTCGGGATCATCGGCGTCGTCGGGTAACTCGTCGTTGGCCTTGTTTTGAACTTCGCGGCGCAAATCGGCAAGCCGCTTGTCGAACTCGCGGTCGCTGAGCTGATGAAAGCGCACCAACAGATTGGCGCGGCCTTCCCGCGAACTGCTCGTGACCATGCGTACATCTTGTACTTGGCGCAGCGAGTCCTCGATCGGCGCTGTGACCAGGTCTTCGATGTCCGCCGCCGAAGCGCCTGGCATCGTGACCTGGATAATGACCCAGTTGAAATTGATCTCGGGATCCTGTTCGCGGGGCATCAACGAATAGGAGTACAACCCCATTACCAACACGACGACGAACAGTACGTTGACCAACGGATGATTGGTCAGCAAAGAGCGGTAAAAACTCATGGCTGACTGATGCGTATTAGATCGCCGTCCTGCAATCGCTGCCGACCGTCGACGATCACGCGCGTATCGTCAGGAAGATCGTAAGAAGTCGGGCGGCCCTGAGCGGCGCCCGGCAGCTCGATAAATGCAGCACGATTGCCGTCAGCGACGAACACACCGAGTTTGCCATCGCGCAGCAGCACAAAATCGGACGGCAGCTTTCCTCGCGTCGTTCGCCAGCGTAGTTCACCTAAAGCACCAATTTTCTGTGGCTCCGCTGCGAAGGCGAGCCGGACTGTCTGCATGCGGCTGTTGGGGCTGATGACAGGCGAGACGCGAATGATACGCAGCGGTGAACTGCCGCCATCACCGACGAAACTCAGCTCGCGGCCGTCTGCCAGTGTTGCGGCTTGTTCCGGATGCAGGTCCGCAACGACCTCTCGGTCGTCGCGTTGGGCGAGCGTGAGCAACGGTGTGCCCGGCGCGACGTAGCTACCGAGCTGTGCATCGCGCGACTCGACAATACCATCGAACGGTGCGAGTACGCGGGTTCGCGCGAGCTCGACCCGCGCCTGATCGCGGTCGACACGCCGGCGCTCGCGGGTTCGCTCGAGCACGGCGAGCGACGTACTCTCCACCTGGAGTTCGTCGTCCGACGCGTAGTCACGTTCAGCCAGCGCCTCGATGCGCGCGAGCCGCGATTTTGCCCGAGTGATCTCTGCCTCGACCGACGCCAAGTCCGCTTCCGCGCGACGCAGCGCCAACTCGTAGACGGTTGGGTCGATACGCACCAGTACCGCACCGGCAGTGACGTCATCGCCGCTGTCGGTTTCGAACTCAACGATTCGACCGGTAACCTCGGCTGCCAGTACCGCACGATGGCGCGCGGTTACCTCGGCGCTAACCGTGCGCCGGTCGGCCACAGCGACTGACGCCACCGGCGCCACCGTAACCGGCACGGCTGGTCCGTCGTTGCTTTGCGCCGACGCGCCAAGCGCCGGCAATAATAGAAGAACGCCGAGCGCGCCTGCGGCTCGGCGTAGAAATTTACCCACCACGTTACATCAATCCGGACTGTTCGCGACCGCGGCCGCCAGACGCGTATTGTACCGCTGCCTAGTGCTTACAGGTGGTGGCTCTGCGAACAGCCTGTCGCAGACGCTCGACGCTTAATCGACGATGCTCTCGTCGGCGTCTCGACGCCAGATCGCGAGGGTCCGCGGCGCCGAAACGCCGAGTTTGACGCGGCTGGCCGTGCTGCCGAGCACGGTTACCTCGATGGGACCGTCGGCGAACAATTCGGCAACCGTCATTGCCGGGTCGCTCTCGTCCGCGAGCGAAATGGAGATCGATTCGGCGTTACGACGGCTGAGGACCAGCATGATCGGCGCTAAGCAGTTACGCGCGTCCGGCCGAGCTCGCCGGTCGCGACTACAAATCCTTCGGCACCGTAGGTGGCGGGCTGTTGGTCACCGCGCAATGCTCCGAGGAGCCGATCCGCGTGACGTTTACGCAGCGCCAGTAGCGCGCCATTGGTGAGGTTTTGATGGCGACAGTGTTCAGCAAGGCGAAGGACGCGATCCCAAAGCTCGCCAGCTGAATCCGGCGCTAGTTCTTGGCGGGCACGCTCGGCACGCTCGACGGCTATAACGGCCTGTCTTTTGTGTGCGCTTACGGCGTCCAAGCCTTTGGCACCAGGATCGGCCAACACCTCGCGTTCAGCGGCAAGAGCCTCACTGAGCTCGGTGAGCGCGTGGGCCAGTACGTCAAGGGTCCGCGAGGCATCCGTGACGCCGTAGCCGTTGCTTGACTGCATGGGATCAGCGAGTTGGATCGATGTCGACGTCGAGTTTCAGCAGCGCTGCGGCTACTTTATCGGCGTCAACCTGATAGCTGCCGTCAGCGATGGCAGACTTGATTGCCTCGACGCGCTTGGCGTCGACCTCCGGAACGCCAGCCAACGCCTGGTCGAGTTTGCCCAGCAGGACGGCATTGGAGGTCAGGTCGACGCGGGTACTTTCGGCCGTACCGCCCGACGTAGTCTGGCCGCCTCGCTCATTGCGCTGGGCAACGTTGTCGCGCGCCTGGCTAATGGATTGACTGACCTGGCCCGGGCTGACACCGTCGATCTTGGTGCTCATATCGGGTAACCCTCTTGGTATCTCCTCAGGCCGTTATCGGCAGATATCGCCAGGACTTTAGGCCCTCAACGGGACCAATTTAGCGCGTGATACCCAACGCCGCTACCCGATCGGCGTCTAGCACTCGTGCCTGCACGAGCCGACCGCTGGATAGGTTCTTGACCGCAATAATCGCGCCGGCTGTGCCCGCGCTCTGCGCAACGCCACGCATGCGCACGCTCACCCCGGGCACTTCCGAGACAATGGCTACCAGCTGGCCGCGCGCCAAAACGACCGGACGGCGCAACTGATGGCGCCTGACGACGTCTCCCGGCAGCAGGGCTTGGCGCAATTCTTGTCCGGCGATCGACCGCATCGCGGGCAGTACGTCAGGCGGCAGATCGGCGAGGGCGCGGCGACGCATGACAAAGTCGTCGGGACGGAGGACCTCGCCTGGTGCCAGTGGCCTAGCCGCCACCGCAACGTCGATGAGGCGGCGCAAGTGCACGCTTACGTAGACTTTCCAGGGCTGCGGCGAACCGCATGCCACCCGGACAACGGCCCGGCGGGCGTTCGGCTGCAGCGGTGCGTTCAACGTTGCTGCTAGGGGCGTGCTGCAAGGGGCCAGGTTCAGTCGCGGATCAAGCGGTTCTGCGCGGTATTCCGAATCATCGCCGCCGCTGGCTTCACGCACCGTACGCTCGGCAACGTCGACGATCGCGTCGTGCGTCGCAGCGCTCGCCAAGACGGCCTCCGGCGTAGCGCCAGCGACGCAACAAAGGAGCCAAGTTAAGCAGCGGATGCGATCTGTGCGATGGGTCATTTCAGCTGTTCCGATAGTGCTTGCCGTTACCCACCAGCAATCCTCGTGCCAGCCGTACTCTGTTTCACCTGCGGGCCCCAACGCGCTCGGCCGGCAAATACTTGCCGCCGCCGGGCCGATCCGGCGGCAAAAGCTTGCCGACACCCACCTGGCAGCACGCGCAAGCCCAGCGGATTCGGCGTTTGACCAACGTGGCACAGCCTTTGCTAGGCATTAACCACTCAATTGCTATGCCAGCGCCACGAGCGGTAGCCGATGTACGACGACTTTTTTGGATTTCACGCCGCAGCGCTTCGCGTCCGATCGACGCGTAACGAACTGCTGGCACGCAACCTCGCACACGCAGATACGCCGGGCTATCAGGCCCGCGACATCGATTTTCGCGAGGCACTTGCCGACGCCAACGCCAGCGCATCGGCCCGGCTGATGCGTACCCATTCCGAGCATTTGCCGGCCAACGGCGAGTCGCCGACCGGAACGACGGTTAAGTACCGAGTACCGATGCAGCCTAGCGTCGACGGCAACACCGTTGAGGCCGATATTGAACAGGCGGAGTTCGCTGAGAATATCGTGCAATACCGCGCATCGCTGCACTTCATCAACGGCAAGATTCGCACGATGCGTCATGCGATCAGCGGAGAACGCTAGTGGCAACGTTGAAGGTTTTCGATATCGCGGGTTCCGGCATGGCCGCACAAGCCGTGCGCTTGAATACCACCGCAAGCAACATTGCGAATGCCGGCAGCGTCGCGGGTTCGCCAGACGAGGCGTATCGCGCCAAGCAGCCGCTGTTCCGCACGGTGCTCGATGCAGCCGGCAACCCGGCCAGCGCAGCAGTGCGCGTTGACGGCATCGTCGAAAGCAACGCCCCTGCGTTAGCGTTGCACCAACCATCGCATCCACAGGCAGATGCCGACGGCAACGTTTGGGTCTCAAACGTCAATGCGATCGAGGAGATGGTGAACATGCTGTCGGCCTCACGCTCGTACCGCAACAACGTCGAAGTACTGCAAACGAGCCGCGAATTGCTCCTCCAAACACTTTCTCTGGGTAGCTGACCGACATCATCATGAATGCCATTGAATCCAACGAATTTCTGTCGTCGTTGAATACATCGCCAACGACCGAAACAAAACCGCGCGACGAGCTTGGGCAAGAGGAATTTCTCGAACTCATGATCGCGCAGTTCCAAAACCAGGACCCGTTCGAACCGATGACCAACGGCGATTTCCTGGCCCAACTCGCGCAGTTCAGTACTGTCAGCGGAATATCCGACCTGCAGGGTTCATTCGACTCGCTAGCTAACGCCATCAGTGGCGAGCAAGCGCTGCAGGCAGGCAGCTTGATCGGCAAGGACGTCCTGACGCAGTCCGAGTTCGCGACGCACAGCGAAGCCTTGCCCCTCGCCGGTGTGATCGATCTCGAAGGTGCGGCGCAAAACGTTGCGATCGATCTAATCGCGCCAAACGGCGAGCTCGTCCGCACGCTCTCGCTCGGTGAACAGTCCGGCGGTCCCGTTGAGTTCGAATGGGATGGGCTCGACAACGACGGCGAGAGTGCGGCCGACGGCACCTACCAACTCGTCGTGCGTGTTCAGCGCGGCGATTTTGTCGAAACCGTGCCAGCGCTCATTCGCAGTGAGGTCGAAAGCGTCAGCTTCGGCGACAACCGCGGAGTGCTCGTCAATACGAGCAACTCGGGTTCGCTGCTATTTAGCCAAATTGACCGAATCCTCTAGCGGATTCTCAGCAACGGAGTAACACCATGCCATTTCGCATAGCCTTAAGCGGCCTCAACGCCGCATCCGCCGATCTCGAGGTCACGGCCAACAACCTCGCCAACGTCAATACCGTAGGGTTCAAAGAATCACGGGCCGAGTTCGAAGCCGTCTATTCGTCATCGACGCAGACGACGAGCTCTGCCGCCATCGGCAGTGGCGTACGCCTCGACGACGTTTCTCAGCAATTCGCTCAGGGCAACGTCGACTTCACGAACAATGCGCTCGACATCGCGATTGGTGGCGAAGGCTTTTTCGTCCTTAGCGGCGATGGTGCCGTAACGTACACGCGTGCCGGCAATTTCCGTATCGACAACGAAGGCTATCTGGTCTCACCGGACACCAGTCGACTGCAGGGTTACCTGCCGACCACACCGGGCGAATTCAACGGTGGACAGCTGTCGGACCTGCAAATTACGACTGGCGCGAACCCACCCGCGGCGACAACGCGTACCGATTTCGACGTCAACGTACCGGCTGGGGCCGCCCAGCCATCGGTCACGCCTTTCGATCCGGCAACACCTGCCAGCTACAACCATTCGACGTCGATCACAACGTACGACTCGCTGGGCAACCCGCACACATCGACCGTGTACTTCGTCAAAGAAGCCGCAGCGAATGCCTGGACGGCGCACGTCACGATCGATGGCAATACGGTAGGCGCCGGGCAAGCCATCACGTTTGATGCAACCGGCAACTTGTCGACACCGGCAGGTGGTGCGTTTACGTTGCCGGCGTACGACCCGGCCAATGGTGCCTCGCCGATCAACCTCAACGTTGACGTTGCTGGTACTACCCAATTCGGCGGCAGCTTTGCGGTCAACGCCATTTCTCAGGACGGCAGTGCAACCGGTACGTTGACCGGTCTCGAGATTGACTCCGACGGCATTCTGATCGCCCGTTACACCAACGGTCAGTCGACCGCGCTCGGCAAAATTGCGATGTCGATTTTCTCGAATCCGCAAGGGTTGCAGCAGATCGACGGCGCGTGGGCGGCGACCGTCGCGTCCGGCGAGCCGATTCTTGGTGAAGCCAATGTCGGCCGTTTCGGCAACCTGACGTCGGGCGCTCTAGAGGCATCGAACGTCGACTTGACCGAACAGTTGGTCAACATGATCACCGCGCAGCGCAACTTCCAGGCCAACGCACAGATGATCTCAACCGCCGACTCGACCACGCAGACGATTATCAACATCCGATAACGACACTCGCTTCCCGATCGACTGAGAACTGACGATGGATCGACTCGCTTACGTTGCGATGACCGGCGCCAAGCAAATCGAAGCGGCGCAGGCAATCACGGCCAACAATCTTGCCAACGTTTCCACCGTTGGTTTTCGTGCCGATCTGCACGAGTTTTCGCAGGTGCCGGTCGAAGGCGCTGGATACGCGACGCGCGTCAATGCCGTTACCGAGTATGGCAGCGTCGATTTTCGGTCGGGTGCGACGCAGTCGACCGGCCGGCAACTCGATATTGCCGTTAGCGGTGAAGGCTTCCTTGCCGTCCAGGCTCCGGACGGCACGGAAGGCTACACCCGCGCGGGCAACCTCAAGATCGGCACCGGTGGCATTCTGACCACGGCCGGCGGGTTGCCCGTGCTGGGCGACGGCGGACCGGTTGCCGTGCCGCCGAACGAATCGCTCGCCATCGGCCGCGACGGAACGGTCACGGTCCGCCCGCTTGGCCAAGGTACCGAAGCCTTGGCGGTCGTCGATCGACTGAAGTTGGTCCGACCGGATGCGGGCGAGCTCGTCAAAGGCAGCGACGGGCTGCTGCGACTGGCGAGCGGCGCGCCGGCGCCGGCCGACGCGACCGTCACCGTCCAGTCCGGCGTGCTCGAGTCCAGCAACGTCAATATTGCCCAAACATTGGTCTCCATGATCGAGCTCGCTCGTCAGTACGAGGGCCAGATCAATGTCATCAAGAACGCTGAAGACAACGCTGACGCGGCCGCAGCGCTGCTGCGCTCGCCTAGCGTCTAAGCCAGCAAGGACGGAACACCCATGAACCAAGCACTCTGGATCGCCAAGACGGGGCTCGACGCACAGCAAACGCGTATGGAGGTCGTGTCGAACAACTTAGCCAACGTAAACACCACCGGGTTCAAACGCACACGCGCTGTATTCGAGGATCTGATCTACCAAAACGTTCGTCAGGCCGGCGCGCAGAGCTCGCAGGACACGGTCCTGCCGTCCGGTCTGAACATCGGTACGGGCGTACGGGTGGTCGGCACCGAGAAGGCATTCACGCAGGGCGGTATTTTGCAAACCGGCAATCAGTTGGATGTTGCCATTCAGGGCCGCGGGTTTTTCCAAATCTCGCTGCCCGACGGCACGCTCGGCTATTCGCGCGACGGCAGCTTTCAAATGAACGCGCAGGGTGAAATGGTGACGGCTAGTGGCTATCGCCTGCAGCCGGCGCTGACGATCCCGCAGGGCGCGCAGAGCGTCACGATCGGCTCGGACGGCGTTGTCTCGGTGCTGCTGCCGGGGCAATCGACAACGTCGCAGGTTGGCACGCTGCAGCTCGCTGATTTCACCAATCCGTCGGGTCTGCAGCCGCGCGGCGAAAACCTCTATGTGGAAACGACATCTAGCGGCACGGCGCAAACCGGCACGCCTGGGCTGACCGGACTCGGCACGCTGCAGCAAGGTGCACTCGAGAGCGCCAACGTGAATGTCGTTGAGGAGCTCGTCAACATGATCGAAACGCAACGCGCCTACGAGATGAACTCCAAGGCGATTTCGACCAACGACCAAATGCTGCAATACCTGACCAACAACCTGTGAGTGCGACCATGACGCGACTCAAGCTTTGCGCCGCGCTTGCGGCGACAACGTTACTTACCGCCGGTTGCGCGCCACGACCGCCGCTGATGGATTCGTACGAACCACCGCCGCCGGTCGTCATTACTGTTGCCGAGGGAGAACCTGGCGCAGTGTATCGTTCGGGACTCGACCTGCGTTTGTTCGAGGACGTTCGGGCACGTCGTGTCGGTGACATTTTGACGGTGCGATTGTCCGAAGCGACGTCGGCCAGTAAATCCTCGAGCACATCGATCAGTAAAGACTCGGCTGCCGATTATCAGAATCCCACCGTGTTCGGGCGGCCGATAACAATGGACGGCATTCCGTTGCTCTCGAGTTCGCTGTCCGGGTCCCAGACCTTTGACGGCGAGGGCGACAGCGCCCAGAGCAACTCCTTGACCGGCGACATCACCGTGACGGTCGTCGAGCGCTTTCCGAACGGCAACCTGCGAATTCGTGGCGAAAAATGGGTCACGATCAATCAAGGCCGTGAGTTCATTCGCCTGTCCGGGATCGTCCGTTCGATCGACATAGCCGACGACAATTCAATCTCGTCGACACAAATTGCCGATGCCCGCATCGCCTATAGCGGTCGGGGAGTCCTCGACGCTGCGAACCGCATGGGGTTCGTGCAGCGTTTTCTTTCTTCCATCCTGCATCCGTTCTGAGGCTCAGCATGACTAGCTACATCATTCAGTGTTGCCGCCATCGGTTCGTTGGTTGGGTCGCCGCGGTGGCCGTTTTCGCCGCAATGACCGTGAGTCCCGCGTACGGTGACCGGATTAAAGACCTCGCGCAGGTGGCCGGCGTTCGCAGTAACGCACTCATCGGCTACGGTCTGGTGGTGGGGCTCGACGGTACCGGGGACCAGACTGCCCAGGTGCCGTTCACGGTGCAAAGCCTCAACAACATGCTGACCCAGTTCGGTATTACGTTGCCCGACAACGTCGTGCCGCAGCTGCAGAACGTGGCAGCGGTTTCAGTCCACGCCGAGCTGCCGCCGTTCGCCAAAACCGGATCGAAAATCGATGTCACGGTCGCGTCGATCGGCAACGCCGGTAGCCTTCGCGGTGGCAGCCTGTTGTTGACGCCGCTGCGCGGTGTCAACGGTGAGGTCTATGCGCTTGCGCAAGGCAATCTCATTGTCGGAGGCTTCGGTGCCTCTGGCCTCGATGGCTCCAGCGTTACTGTCAACATTCCAAGCGCGGGACGTATTCCGGGCGGCGCGACGGTAGAGCGCCACTCGCCGGCAGGTCTGCCGAGCGGCGAACCGGTCGTGCTCAATCTGAATCGCGCCGATTTCACAACGGCAACGCGGTTGGCCGGGACGATCAACGACGCCCTGGGCGGCGGGGTTGCCGCGGCAATCGATGCGGTGTCGATATCGGTCACGGCACCGGTTGATCCCGCCCAGCGAACCGCCTTCATCGCCGAACTCGAAAACCTCGACGTTGATCCGGGTGAGGCGCCAGCGCGGGTCATCGTGAATTCGCGCACTGGTACCGTCGTCATTGGTAGTCACGTCCAGGTGACTCCAGCTGCGGTTTCACACGGCTCCCTAGTTGTCACCATTAGCGAAGACGCATTCGTAAGCCAACCGGAACCGTTCGGCAACGGCGAAACGGCGGTCGTCGCGTCAAGCGACGTTGAAATAAGCGAGGAGGGCTCGAGCATGTTTCTGTTTGAGCCTGGGACAATGTTGAACGACATCGTCGAGGCCGTGAACCAGGTCGGGGCGGCGCCCGGCGACCTCGTGGCTATCCTCGAAGCACTGCGTCAGGCCGGCGCACTGCGTGCTGAGCTGATCGTTATCTGATCATGACGGGCTTGGTGACCGATTTTGCGCGGTTCAGCGCGATGCGCAGCGATGCTGCGACGGAATCCGCAGATGCCGTGCAGGCAGCAGCGGAGGAGTTTGAGGCGCTATTCATCGAAACGATGTTGAAGTCGATGCGCGCCGCGCTGCCGGAGGATTCGCTGTTTGGCGGCGGCAGCGACGCAAAACTCTATCAGGAGATGTTCGATCAGCAGCTGGCCGGCGCGGTGGCGGGCGGTCCGGGTGTCGGGCTCGCCGAGGTGATCGCAAGGCAACTGCGTGGCGAGTCTTTGCCAACCAGCGTCGGTGTTGAAGGTATCGCCCGTCCGGCTGTGCCGACGGCGGTCAATGGCGATCGAGCACCGTCACCAATGGAGTTTGTCAGAGATCTATGGCCATACGCGCGACGCGCTGCCGAGGCGCTCGGCGTTAACCCGAAGGCTATCGTTGCGCAAGCGGCGTTGGAAACGGGTTGGGGCGCGCGGGCCATGCGTACTGAAGACGGCCATGACGCGCACAATTACTTTGGTATCAAAGCCGACAGTCGTTGGAACGGCAGCGAGGTACGCCTTAGCACGCTCGAACATCGCGATGGCATTGCCGTGCGTGAGCAAGCGCGTTTTCGCGCTTACCCGAGTCGCGGTGCCGCTTTTGACGACTATGTGGCCTTTCTAGGCGGCAGCGAACGCTACGCGGACGTTCGCAACGCAGGTAGTGACGTTGCCGCTTTCGCTGAGTCGTTGAGTCGAGCCGGCTACGCAACCGACCCCAAATACGCGGCCAAGGTGATTGCCGTCGCCGACAGCGACTTAATGCGCCAGGCCGTCGGTCATCTAAAGTTTGGCGGCCTATCGCCGATGCAACGGTAACGGCGAGAGTCGAGCCGTACTAACGACTCGCGCCTTGAGGAGACGCACGTGACGGGCTTTCTTACCTCCGGACTGTCAGCGCTCATTGGTACCCGAGCAGCGCTTGATATCACGGGTCAAAACATCGCAAACGTCAATACGCCCGGTTATTCACGCCAGCGCGTAGACTTCGCGCCGCAGCAGGTCCAGCGGACCATTGGATCGAGCTTCGGTAACGGCGTCACGGTAGAAGGCCTCGAACGTTTCACCAACAGTTTCGTGTTTGACACTGTTGTCGACGGTTCGTCGGGCAGCGGTCGCCTGTCGACTTTGTCCGACTATTCGAACCGCATCAACAACCTGCTGGCCGATCCGCAGCTTGGGGTTGGGCCAACCATTCAGCAGTTTTTCGACGCATTGCAGGACGCGACGGCCGACCCCGCGTCAACCGAGTTGCGCCAGGTCGTGCTCGGCCAAGCCGAGGCACTCGCCAATCGGTTCAATCGCGTCGGCGGCGAGATCGCTGAGATCGGCAACGAGATCGACCGCAATTTGGCGGCGACCGTTGACGAGATCAATGCGTTGACGGCAGAGATTGCTGATCTGAATGTACGGATCGTTGGCACCAATAATGCGCCGATTGCGCCGAACGACTTGCTGGATCAGCGCGATCTAGCATTGACCCAATTGGCTGAATTGATTGGCATTGAGACCGTCGAAGACAGCGATGGCGCGGTCAATGTCGTGGCCTTGCCGGGCTATTCGCTGGTGACCGGCGCCGGCGCAAATACCTTGGCTGTCGAAGCCGATCCGTTGGATGCGAGCCGCTTACGGGTCGAACTCCGGTCCGGCGTTACCGGCAGTCAGGCACCCATCGATCCGACCAGCGGCCAGCTCGGCGGATTGATCGATGCGCGCACAGATCTCGTCGATCGCTCGCTCGACCAACTCGGCCGAACGGCGTTCGCCCTCGCAACCACGATCAACGCGCAGTCCGCCGAGGGCTTGGATCTCAACGGTGCCTTTGGCGGCGATGTCTTCTCGCTGACTGGTGCGCCCGACGCGCGACCGGCCACGTCGAATGTCGGCACCGGCAACGTCGCGGTGACAGTCAGCGACCTAGGTGCGCTGACGGGCGACTCCTACGAGCTGCTCTACGACGGCACCGGCTATCAGGCGCTGCGCCAAAGTGATGGCGCGGTCGTCACGCTAACGGGGACCGGCACCGGTGCCGATCCGCTGGTCTTCGATGGGCTATCGCTGGTCGTCAGCGGTACGCCAACGGCCGGCGACCGGTTTGCGGTTGAGCCAACGCGTGGTGCCGCCAACGGTATCCGCCTTGCGCTGACCGACACCGACGGTCTGGCCTTTGCCGCGCCGGTCTCGGCGAGCGCGGCGTTGACGAACGTTGGTAATGGCAGCATCGAGATCAATCGAACAACGGACGTAACCGATCCCAACCTGCTGGCAACGAGCACGATCGAGTTTCTCGACGCGAATACGTATCAGGTCAATGGCGCTGGTACCTTCGCCTATGTCAGTGGGGATCCGATTGTCCTCAACGGCATCGAGTTTACGATTAGCGGTGCACCGACCGCTGGTGATCAGTTCACGCTGAGCGCTAATACCAACGCGCCTGGCGACAACCGCAATGCGCTGCTGTTTGCCGGTCAACGCGATGCCGGCATTCTCGATGGCGGTCGCAGCGGCCTGGTAGCAAGCTATGGACAGATCGTCACCGACAGTGGGGTGCGGACACGTAACTTGCAAGCCTCAATTGAGGCACAGGACGCTCTGCTAGAAGCAGCCGTCCGCGAGCAACAAGCCGTCAGCGGGGTCGATCTCGATGAGGAAGCGGCCAACCTCGTGCGCTTTCAGCAGGCCTACCAGGCGGCTACTCAACTGGTTGCGATCGCGAACAGTTTATTCGACGAACTCATCGGTGCGGTGCGTCGATGACCCGGGTACCCACCCTCGATACGTTTAACCGTGCGCTGGCGCAGCTGACGGCATCGGCTGCCGCGGCGGCGCGCGCCCAGGAACAAATTGCGACCGGCTCGCGAATTGTGACGCCGGCCGACGATCCGTATGGCGCCGCCGAAGTCCTGTTGTTCGAGCAAAATTTGGCCGAGCTCGCGCAGTACTCGCGCAACGCCACGAATGCAGAAGTCCGTCTGCAGCGTGAGGAGGCGGCGCTCGCGAGCGTCAACGATCTGCTGCAGCGCTCGCGTGAGCTGGTCTTGCAGGCGTCCAACGCCACCCAGACCCAAGAGACGCGCGGCTTCATTGCGGTCGAACTGCGCGAGATTCGAGCTCAGCTCGTCGATATTGCGAACACCGAGAACGGTCGCGGTCGGTATTTGTTTGCAGGCAATCGTGACACTGAGGTTCCGTTTGTCGCCAGCGGTGCGGCAGTCGACTACGTTGGCGATCAGGGGCAACGACAGATCCAAATAGGGGAGAGTCTGTTTGTCGAATCTGGCGACAGTGGCGATCAGATCTTCATGCGCGTGCCGCGGGCCAACGGGGTTTTCACGACGGCAGCCGCCAACGCCAACACCGGCACCGGAATCGTTGCGCGGCAAAGTGTGATCACGGCCGGCGTCTATGGCGGCGAGTCGCTGACGGTTCGCTTTACTGCTGCTGATGCCTACGACATCGTCGACGGGGTCGGCGCGGTCGTTGCGAGTGGTACGTTTGCACCCGGCGATGCTATTGCAACGAACGGGATCGCCGTTGAGATCGATGGCCAGCCCGCCATCGGCGATGAGTTCACGATTGCCGCGGCCGGTTATCGCGATGTGTTCGCGACCCTTGACGATATCGCAACGGTGCTCGAATCCGGCGCAAGCTCGGACGCGGCACTGGCGCAGCAGGCAAGCGCGCTAAATCGCGGCTTAGAAAACCTCGATCAGGCGATTGGTATCGTGTTGGAGACGCGCACCAGCGTCGGTTCTCGGCTGGAATCGATCGACGCGCAGCGCGATCTCAACACCGGGTTCGAGCTGCTGGGCCGCGAGGCGCTGGCGGACCTGCGCGATCTCGACTACACCGCCGCCATCAGTCAGCTCAGCCAGCAACTGACGGCGCTCGAGGCAGCTCAGCAAGCGTTCGTTCGAACGCAAGGCCTGTCTTTGTTTAACGTGCTTTGAGCACGTTTGGCGACGGGCCGCACAGGACTTTCTGTGCGCTGCGTCAAAAAAATCACGCCCTCCCTCAAGCTTCCGGCGAAACGGTCGATAACGCTCCTGAACGGCCAATCCGTCCGCAGAGTCGGCTAAGCCGTTGCATCACTTTGCGCCCCGTGGCGCAAAGCGTCGACTTGAGATTTGAGGAGCTAATGTAATGGTACAGTCGATTAACACTAACGTTGCGTCATTGAACGCGCAGCGAAACCTTAACCGGTCGCAGGGCGCCCTGGACACAGCGTTGGAGCGACTGTCGACAGGTCTACGAATCAACAGCGCCAAAGACGATGCGGCCGGTCTCGCCATTTCGGAACGGTTTTCAACCCAGATTCGCGGTTTGAATCAGGCCGTCAGGAATGCCAACGACGGTATTTCGCTCGCGCAGACTGCCGAATCGGCCATCGCCGAGCTCAGCAACAACTTGCAGCGAATTCGAGAGCTGGCCGTACAGTCGGCGAACGCCACGAACTCGGCCTCTGACCGGGCCGCACTCGATGCGGAAGCGCAGCAGCGGATCGCTGAGATCGATCGTATTGCGACGCAAACGTCGTTCAACGGCACGAAAGTGCTCGATGGCACGTTTGGCACGGCGCAGTTCCAGGTCGGCGCAAACGTCGGTGAAACGATCGCTGTCAACCTCACGACGGGCCTTCGGTCCGGCCAGATCGGTCAGATCGCGACGGCTACTGGCCAGGCAACGACGACTGCGTTGACCGCAGGCGGTTTGACAATCGCCATCGGGCAGGGCGAAGCGGTGTCGGTCGGTGCGTCCGATTCGAACAGTGCCCAGGACAAAGTCGCGGCAATCAACGCCTCCGGTGTCCCGGGCTTGACCGCAACCGCGAACACCGAAGTCACCGGTGCGTTCACGAACGTTACCGGCGGTTCGGCTACTGACACGTACTCGCTGACGATCAACGGTGTCGACATCTACAGCGCTTTCGATCTGACGACCGAAACGATCGACGGTAGTGAAGCCGCCACGCAGATCAACCTGTTCGCCAGCCAAACCGGCGTTACCGCAACCTTTGACAGCGGCAACCTGACGTTGGTCGCGGCCGACGGCCGGAATATCGTCGCTCAGGAAAACTTCGGTGCGGGCGGTGCGGGCGGTATCGCTGATGCCGTTGCCGCTAACGGTTCCGACGCGACAACCATCGGCACGGTAACGTTGACGGCCGCTGAGAACATCACGCTAACCGGCCAGTTTGCTGAGCTTGGTCTCGCCAACAGTATCGCGACTGATCAAAGCACGCTCAATGACATTAGCGTCACGACGGTTTCTGCGGCCAACGACACGATCTCGCGTATCGATGCGGCGTTGACCACCGTCAGCAATCTGCGAAGTGATCTTGGTGCTATCCAAAACCGCTTCGAGTCGACGATTACGAACCTCGAAACCGTCAGTGAGAACCTGTCGGCATCTCGTGGCCGGATCCTCGATGCTGATTTCGCCGCGGAGACGGCGGCGCTGACCAAAGCGCAGATTCTCCAGCAGGCAGGCGTGGCTGTGTTGTCACAGGCCAACGCCCAGCCGCAGCTGGTACTGAGTCTGCTGCAGTAATGAAGGTCTGATTGTCCGGATGTTGGTCGGCAGGGATGCCGACCAGCTCCTCCTAGCCAAGTAAGGAGAGGACAATGAAGCCAGAACTAACGACAACAGTACTGACAAATACGCCGACGGTCCTGACGAACGGACAGGGTAAGCGCGCTACGCAGCCGACACCGATCTCGGACGCGGACATCGCGAGTCGTGTCGGTCTGGCGGTAGAAACCGCTGCTGCTGATAAAGAGTCGGAAGCGTCGGTAGCGGAGCTGGATTCCGCGCAGCTTGCCGAG
Source organism: Pseudomonadota bacterium (assembly GCA_038534295.1). Classification (GTDB taxonomy): domain Bacteria; phylum Pseudomonadota; class Gammaproteobacteria; order Steroidobacterales; family Woeseiaceae; genus JBCAXA01. The sequence continues at coordinate 733,429 of JBCAXA010000002.1, read as the reverse complement.
TTGGTTGAAGCGCTCAACAGCAAAGCAGCCAATATCGCCCGCCAACTGCGGTTCCAGTTCGACGACGACGCCAATACGTCAGTCATCCAAGTTTACGACCGCGAGACCGACGAGCTCATCCGGCAGATCCCGTCGGAAGAAGTGCTCGAACGGATGCGCTTTGCCAACAGCGACGCTTTGTCGCTGATTGATACTGAGGCCTGAGCGCTAACGCGCCGCTGCTATGGTTGGGATTGTTTCTACCGGGATCGGCTCCGGGCTGGATGTTGGTGGTCTGGTCGGTCAGCTGGTTGCTGCTGAAGCGGCGCCGGCCGAGACGAGATTCGCGCGCCAGGAAGCCGGAATTCTCGCTGAGGTCTCGGCATACGGGTCACTGAAGTCTGCGTTGAGCCAGTTCCAGACGGAAGTTGAAAACGTCGGCGATAACGACGCACTGCTCGGTCGACTCGCCAGCTTCCAGGAAAACGACTTCTTCAGCGTGTCAGTCGACTCAACGGCGCCGCCGGCCAGCTTCGATCTGACGGTACAGTCGCTCGCCACCTCGCAGCGACTGGCATCAGGCGCTTACACCGACGCCAACAGTGCCGTCGGCTACGGTCAGCTAACCATCCGCAACGGCGCCAGCGCTTTTGTTATCGCAATCGATCAAAGCGCGGCAACGCTCGTCGATATTCAAGATGCGATCAACAACGCTGAGGGCAATACGTTTGTACGCGCGACATTGGTCAATGCCGACGGAGGTACGACGCTGAGTCTCAGCGCGCTGGAAACCGGAGCTGGCGGTGAGCTGACCATCGAAGCCAGCGGCGGTGACGGCGGTCTCAGTGCATTGACTTACGATTCAGGATCGGACACGGGCAGTCTGACCGAAATACGCGGTGGCAGCGATGCGATCGTGACAATCGATGGCCTTACCGTCACGTCGTCCAGCAACACGATCGGCAACGCGGTAGAGGGTGTGTCGATCGAGCTGTTGGCCGCCGATCCCGGTACGTCGCGCGCGGTCAGCATTGACTACGATCAGAATGCGCTGCGCGAGAACGTTGACAAGTTCATCAACGCCTACAACGCGCTGGTCGATGTTTTCAAGACGCAGACGTCGTTTGATGCCGAAACAAACACGGCGGCGGCGCTGTTGGGCGACAGCACGCTGCTGACCATCGAGCAGCAGCTGCGTCGCGAAATCACAGCCGTTCAAGGCGACGTCCTGCAGCCGGTTCGCAGCCTGGCCGATATCGGGATTACGCTGGACGTCGAAGGCAAAGCGACGTTGGACGCTGAGACGTTCGACGCCGCTGTTGCTGACGGTTTTGTCGCCATTGGCCAGCTGTTCAGCGGTACCGATGGATTGGCCAACCGGCTCGGCGGGCGGCTCGATGAGTACCTGGCCGATACCGGACCGATTGAAACGCGCACCGAAGGTCTCAATGCAACTATCGACGATATCGCGGAACAACGCGAGGCATTGAATGAACGCCTGGTTTCGCTGGAGGCGCGTTTGCTGAGCCAGTTTAACGCGCTCGATTCGTTGATCTCGCAGCTCAGTAACACCAGTGAATTTCTCACCCAGCAGCTGTCGCAGTTGCCGGGCAGTTCCAACAACGGCTAGACAATCCGCAGGAGCGACGCAGCATGGCTTATCCGCCACAGGCGATGACCGCCGATTACCGTCAAAGTGCCCTCGAAGAACGTATTGGAAACGCCTCGCCGCAAGAGCTGATTCGCATGTTGATGCAAAAGCTCTTGGCCAATCTCGTCCAGGCCCGCGCCGAAATGAACGGCGGCTCGGTTGGACGCAAAGGCGAACTGATCGGCAAGTCCGTTTCTATCGTCGATTGCCTTCGTGCCAGTCTCGACTTCGAGAACGGCGGCGAGGTCGTCGAGAACTTGGAGCGCCTTTACGACTTCATGCAACGTGAGCTGACCGCGGCCAACCTTTCCAATCAATCGCAAGGGCTGAATGCGGTGATCGTAGTCGTCGAGGAGCTCAAGAGCGCTTGGGACGAGGTCGGCGCTTGATATCGAACGACGCCACGGCCGCGCTGGAAGCGGCGTTGGCCGAGGGCGACTTCGACGCGATCGCCCGGTGGCTAGAGAACCAACATTCGGCCGCCGGTCGTCAGACTGATTCGGTCGACGCATTGCGCGACAGCCTTGCCGCGTGCCAGTGGCTGACCGAGCGTCTGCAATCGGAGCATCGCGAGATCGCCGGTGCGCTGTCGCGATTGCGGGCCTCAAAACGGGCTAAGTCGGCCTACGCGCAAATCGACAGTCTCTGACAGCGATTTGTGAGTAAGATCACACTGTGCGTTGATTTTACGCACTATCCTGGCCGTGTCTTATGTTGAATACGGGCACTGGACGAGATAATCGTGAACGCCGAGGCCGCGTCATCGACGTCACCCAAAGTTGCAGTCTTCGAATCCGATCAGGCTGATGCGAGCGCGTTGAATGAACGGCTGCGCTATCTCGATGCGCAACCGTTTGTGATTGACGACGCGCAAGCCGCTGAGACGGTCGCCGGTGAAGACTGGGATGCCGTTGTCGTTGGTCAGCTCGATGGCAATGAGCCGCTGCAACATCTCTTTGAAGATCTAACGCGGTCGCAGACCGCGACGCCCGTTCTAAATCTCGGCCGAGGTCACCGCAGCCAACAGCTCCTCTCCACGTGCGCCCCAGAGCATACGTGGGCGTTGGACGCGCCGCTGCGGCGCGCCGACCTGAGTCGTTTGCTAACCCGTGCTCGGCGCTACCGTCGTCTCGACCGACGGCGTCGTTTGACCGGCCGCTCGGCAACGATTCGCGAAGTTCGCAAAGCCATTGAGCAGGTTGCCGAGCGCGACACCACCGTGCTGATTACCGGCGAATCCGGAACGGGTAAAGAACTGGTCGCTCGCACGCTGCACGGCCTGTCGGATTTCTCATCCGGGCCATTCGTACCGATCAACTGCGGCGCAATTCAACCCGAGTTGCTCGAGTCCGAGTTATTCGGTCACGAAAAGGGCGCGTTTACGGGCGCCGTTGCGGCGCGCAAAGGCCGGCTTGCGCTGGCTGCAGGCGGCACCCTGTTTCTCGATGAAATCGGCGATATGAGCCTGGAGATGCAGGTCAAGCTGCTCCGCGTGCTGCAAGAACGAGAGTTCCAGAGTGTGGGCGGTCGCCAGCGAATTAAGGTCAACTGTCGCATCGTCGCGGCCACACATCGCGATCTACCGGAACGAATCGCTGACGGGCTGTTTCGCGAAGATCTCTATTACCGCCTCAACGTGTTTCCGATTCAAATGCCGCCGCTGCGCAAACGGATCGAGGACATGCCCGGCTTGCTTGACGACTTAATGGTCGGCGATACGGATAACCCGAGTGACGATTCGCCGCGACTCAGCGCACGTGCGTTGGATGCACTGACTCGTTACCCGTGGCCTGGCAACATTCGCGAATTGGCAAACCTCGTTGAACGTCTGTGTATTCTGTCGCCGACCGGGGTGATCGATCTCGAGGATTTGCCGGAAAAATTTCGGACCGGTAACGCTGCGACGAGCAATGATCTTTCAGCCGGTCGTCCCAGCTTCAGCGAATTCAACGAGGCACATCGCACCTTGGGCGACGGCGTGGATTTGAAGCAGGTGCTCGTCGGTGTCGAGATTCGAATGATTCGACAGGCACTCGAGCAATCAGGCGGCAACGTGGCTCAGGCGGCGCGTCTTCTGCAGCTGCAGCGCACGACCTTGGTCGAAAAGCTGCGTAAGTACCGCCTGAATTCTGACGATACGTCGGAAAATTGACGCCTCCAGCCCGGTACCCGGGCGCATAACATACTGTTTTTAAAGTCTTTCCAATTCTGGCACGGCCCTTGCTATATCCCTAGCAACCGTGTGACGAAAGGAAAGATCTATGCAACAGCTGCGCGACGATTTGCGGCTCACAGCCGTCGAAGCCTTCGACGACAAGACTGAGGAACTGACGGCCGAGTATTTGTCGATGCAGCGCCAGCTTGCTGCCGTTGCCGATGAGCTGCTCCGCGCCAGACAGTTGCGTATCGAGGAACTGATCGAACGCGAGCGACTCGCCGCACGCGTCGAGCAACTGATTGAGATCCTACCGGGCGCGGTGTTGGTCACCGATGCGGACGGCATCATCACCGAGTGCAATGCATGCGCTCCGGATTGGCTCGGCCGGCCGTTGATTGGCGCCGACCTCGACGCTGTACTTAGCCGCCTCGAGCCCAGCCAAGGCAGCGATGGCAGCCGCTACCGAAGTGTCGACGGCCGCTGGATCTGCGTTGCGCGACGAACGTTGCCGGACGCCATCGGTGACTTGCTTTTGCTGACCGATGACACAGAGGCCGAATTGCTACGCCAGACCGTCGCTCGCCGGCATCGGCTTGCCGAAATGGGCGAAATGTCTGCCCGTCTTGCCCATCAGGTACGCACGCCACTGGGGGCAGCGGTGCTTTACCTGTCGCAGTTGCAGCCGCTGCTCGACGGGTACGGCGACGCCGAGCGGTACATTGCTCACGGCCTCGACCGATTGCGCGATCTCGAACGCTTAGTCAACGACATGTTGCTGTTTGCGGGCGGCATCGAGTCCTCAGCAGAACCGATCGAACTCGAGAGCCTCATCGATGACGTTGTCGACACCTTCGCACCGCAGCAAAACGATCCGTTTCGAATCTGCTGGACCGGCTCGGATACGCCGATCACCGTGCTTGGATCACGGCATGCCTTACGCAACGCCGTTTCAAACCTACTTGCGAACGCGCTGCAATTCACGCCCGGCGACGATCATGTCGTCGTGTCGCTGTCGGTCAGCGACCGGATGGCGCGTATCGCGATTCGCGATCATGGGCCTGGCGTGCCAGAAGAATTCAAAGATCGGGTTTTCGAGCCATTCTTTTCGACTCAGAGCGCAGGTACCGGTCTCGGTCTAGCCGTCGTTCAGGCCGTCGCCTGCGCACACGACGGCCGCATACTGGTCAACGATTATCCGGACGGCGCGGAATTTGTTCTCGAGCTGCCGCTGGCCGTGCCGGCTGCCGTGCTCGAAGCCGGGTCAGCGGGAATTGCCGAGCCGACTCATGTCTAACGCGCGCGTCTTGGTTGTCGATGACGACAACGGTATGCGCAACGCCCTTTGCGACACGCTGAGCGCTGAAGGGTTTGACACGATTGCCGCTGTGGACGGTCGAGCCGCGCTTGCGGAGTTGGATCGTCGCCCGGTCGATCTTGTCCTGACGGATGTGCAAATGCCGAATATTGACGGCAAAGCGCTGATGCGAGCCGTGCGCGAACGGCATCCGCAGCAGGCGATCATCATGATGACGGCCTACGGCACCATCGATGAGGCCGTAACCAGCATGTTGGACGGTGCGTCGCACTATCTGGTCAAGCCATTTCCAATCCAGACCTTGCTCGCTGAAATCAAGCGACTGTTGCCAGACAGCGGCAGTAAAACCAAGCCGGTTGCGGTCGACCCGGCGATGCAGGATGTACTGGCGCTCGCTCGCCAGGTAGCTGCGTCTGACGCGACGGTGACGCTGACCGGCGAAAGCGGCTGCGGCAAGGAAGTCATCGCCCGCTTCATACATGAGCACTCGAACCGATCCGCGCGTGACTTCGTCGCCCTCAACTGTGCAGCAATACCGGACAACATGCTCGAGGCCGTATTGTTCGGCCACAGCAAAGGCGCCTTTACCGGCGCGAGCAACGACTCGCCCGGCAAGTTTGAACTGGCCAACCACAGCACGCTGCTGCTCGACGAAATCACCGAAATGGAACTCGGGCTGCAGGCGAAACTGCTGCGGGTGTTGCAAGAACGCGAGGTCGAACGACTCGGCAGTCATCGGAGCATTGCGCTCGATGTCCGCGTGATTGCCACCAGCAACCGCGACCTGCAGGCAGAGGTGGCGGCCGGTCGGTTTCGCGAAGACCTTTTTTATCGATTGAACGTGTTCCCGGTGTGCATTCCACCGTTACGCGAACGTACTGCCGATATCCTGCCGTTGGCGACGCGGCTGTTGGCACGCCACAGCCATGGCCGCCGACCGCCGCAACTGAGTGAGGACGCTGCGCGTCTACTCACGACCTATCACTGGCCCGGCAACGTTAGAGAACTCGACAACGTCATGCAGCGCAGCCTCATTCTGTGCTGCGGGCAGACACTGGACGCCCAACACCTCGGGATCGCAGCGGACCCACCCGTTGCACGGACCGCAACCAGCGGTCCGCTACAGGACACCTTGATGGCTGGCGAAGTCAGCGCAATTCGCGCGGCGCTCTCGCGGCACAGTGGACGACGAACCGCCGCCGCCGCGGATCTCGGTATCAGTCCGCGAACGCTGCGCTACAAGATAGCCAAGCTGCGGGCGGCCGGTAGCTGGCAGGACGATTCGCAAAGCGCGGCGGAGGCTTCGTCATGACAGACCTATCGACTGCATCAATCCTGGCGCAAATTCGCGCATTGAACGATCAAGCTGCCGCGGTCGGGGCGCCGACCCCGCCGCCGTCGGGGACAGACTTTGCCGCGACATTGCAAGACTCGCTGGAGCAGGTCAGCGCGATGCAGCACGCCGCCAATGAGCAAGCGGTTGCCTTTCAGCGCGGCGATGAGAATGCGTCGCTGGTCGAGGTTATGTTGGCGTCGCAACAGGCAGGCCTGGCATTTCACGCCGCGACTGAGGTGCGCAACAAGCTCGTCACGGCGTATCAGGAAATCATGAACATGCCGGTCTGACCGGCTCTCGCTGAGCGAATAAATGGCTGAAAATGCGACCCCGGCGCTGCCGGATCAAATCACCCGTCTCGAACTCGGTTCCATCGGCAAGATTCCGGCGGTGCGTCAGTTCACGTTACTGATCGGCGTTGCCGCTGCTGTCGCCGCCGGTGTCAGCGCGTTTCTTTGGGCACAAGGACCTGACTACCGGCCGGTTTATCAAGGTCTCAACGGCAGCGATGTCGCCGAAGTCGTCAGCGCACTCGATTCGGCCGGTATCGCCAGCCAGGTCACGAGTGATGGCGCTGGCGTCATGGTGCCGAACACGGACCTGGCCCGAGCGCGCCTCGAGTTAGCCGGCCAGGGTTTGCCAGGCGGCGCGCAGGACGGCATGGCGCAGCTCGAATCGCAATCGAACTTCGGCGTCAGTCAGTTCATGGAGTCGGCGCGTTATCAGCATGCGCTCGAAGGCGAGTTGGCGCGAACCATCACCAGTATCCGAGCCGTGCAGGAGGCGCGGGTACATCTCGCGGTGCCGCGACAAACCACGTTTCTTCGGGCCCGCGACAAGCCAAGTGCCTCGGTGCTGCTCACGATGCATCGCGGCCAGCGCCTGGAGCCTGGCCAGGCACAGTCGATCGTCAACTTGGTCGCTGCCAGCGTGCCGAATTTGGCGATGAGCGACGTTACCGTCGTCGATCAGCACGGCAATCTGCTGAGCGAGCGCAACACGGCAAGCCGCGCCGGATTACACGCCTATCAGTTTGACGCGACGCGCCAACTCGAAGCGGTATTTCGCGAACGCATCATCGATCTCATTGCGCCGGTGGTCGGCGCCGATCGCATCCGTGCCGAAGTCGTGGCCGAGCTCGATTTCACGGTGATCGAACAAACGCGCGAGAGCTACGACCCGGCCACCAGCAGCGTACGCAGTGAGGCCCTCAATGAATCGATCAATACGCGAATCACACCAGATGGCGTTGGCATACCGGGCGCGTTGAGCAATCAGCCGGTGGCGGCCGGCGGCGTAGCGACAGTTGCCGAAGGCGATGAAGACGGCACTCCGATGAATCGGCAGACCAGTTCGACCCGTAATTTCGAAATGGACAAGACGGTCAGCGTCACGCGCGAGCCAACAGGAACCGTGCGCCGTTTGAGCGTTGCCGTACTGATCGATAACTCGCCGATCGAAATTGCAGCGGCGGCGGATTCGACGGCCGACGAGGCGGCGCCGACCCCGACGCCTGTGGTCAGCGACGCCGAGATCGAGCAGCTGACGACACTGATTCGCGAAGCCATCGGGTACGACGAAGCGCGCGGTGACCGGGTCAGTGTCATCGCCGCGCCGTTCTTGCCGCGCACGCCGGCAGCGGAGCTCGAACCGCTGCCCATGTGGCAACAGCCGGATATTCTCGCGCTGGCCCGCAACATTCTCGGCGTGCTTATTGTCGTTGGTATCGCCTTCGGGCTCGGCAGACCGCTGCTCAAAGGCCTGTTGGCGACGACACCATCGCCGCCCGCCGCGTCAAACGTTGTGGCCGCGACGGGCGAAGTGTTGCCGGCTGGCATGCCGATTCCGGAGCGCGGCGGTGCCTTACCTGCCGTGCCGGCATACACCTATGAGCAGAAGGTTGCGGCAGCGCGCAACATCACCAACCACGATCCGGCTCGGGTCGCGCAAGTCCTCAAAAAATGGGTAGCAAACGATGAGTGAGACTAACAGCCCGCTCGGCGGCTCGGAGCGGGCCGCCATACTGCTGATGACCCTCGGCGAAAAAGAGGCGGCCGATGTGCTAAAGCACATGGAGCCGCGCGACGTGCAGCGCGTTGGCCTTGCCATGGCCGAGCTAAAAGACGTCACTCGCGACCGTGCGGAGCTAGCGCTCGATGCCTTCGTCGGTATCGTTGAAGAACAAACTTCGTTGGCCGTTGGAACGGAAGACTACATTCGCAAGGTGTTGACCAACGCTTTCGGCGAGGCACGTGCAAAAGGCCTGCTCGAGCGAATAGTCAGTGGCGAGGACAGTCAGGGACTCGAGTCTCTGAAATGGATGACGCCCGATGCCATCGCAACGATGATCGAGAATGAGCATCCGCAGATTATCGCCATCGTGTTGACGTGTATCGACGAGGAGCAGGCTGGTGTCGTCGCCAGCATGCTGCCCGAGAAAGTTCGTTCAGATGTGCTGATGCGGGTTGCCCGTTTGACCGACGTCCAGCAGAGTGCGTTGGCCGAAATCGAGGCGCTGATCGCCGCCAAATCAGAGGCCGACGATCTTTCTCGACCGACTCGACTTGGCGGCGACAAGACGGCCGCCGATATTTTGAACGCGATGCTCGGCAAGCTTGGGCCAGAGACCTTGGAAGAAATTGCCGAACGGGATGCCGAGCTCGGCGAACGAATCCAGGAGATGATGTTTGTCTTCGACAGCCTTGCTGGCGTCGACGATCGCGGTATCCAGTCGCTGCTGCGCGAAGTCTCAAACACCGATCTCGCGGTTGCGCTTAAGGGCGCCGATCCACAGCTGCGCGACAAGTTCTTCCGCAACATGTCCAAACGCGCCGCGACCCTCATGCGCGAGGACATGGAAGCCAGTGGCCCGGTCAAAGTCTCGGATGTCGAAGCTGCCCAGAAGAACATCGTGGTAGCTGCGCGAGCCATGGCTGAGTCAGGCGATTTGAATCTCGGCAACAGTGGCGATGACTACGTCTGACAACGCATCCGGCGAGCCCTGGGTCGCGCCACAAATCGAGCGCAACGACACGCCCGCGCGGCGCGCGGCAGCGGCCAAGGCGGCCGCGGCAAGAGCGCAACAGGAAGCCGCGGAGCGCGGCTATGCCGAGGGCTTGGAACGCGGACAAGCGGCGATCGCCGAACGGTCCGCACAGCTCGCGGCGTTGCTAAACGGTCTGGCAGAGCCGTTGGCAGATCTTGACGACACCGTTGAAGCCGCGCTGGTCGATTTGGCGTGCCGAATTGCTCGTCAGGTGGTGCGACGAGAACTGCAGATCGATCGCGCGCAGGTACTCGTCGTAGCACGCGAGGCTTTGGCTGCGCTGCCGCTCAATGCGCGGGGGATTCGTGTCATTTTGCATCCCGACGATGCGCAGCTGCTGCGTGATTCGCTGACCGGCGGCGACCATAACCCCAAATGGACGATCGTCGAGGATCCGCTGATGACCCGCGGTGGTGTACGCGTGCAAAGCGAACGATCGCTGGTTGATGCGACGGTCGAGCAACGCCTGAAGAACATCACCGAATCGCTTTTTAACGACGAGCGGACGGCGTCTCGCGATGGGCCCGACGCATGAGTCTCAACGACCGACACAGCGCGTGGGCAGCGCGCCTTGCGCGGCGTGCCGCGATCGTCGACGACGCGACGGCGTTCTACGCGGCCGGTTCGCTCCGGCGCGTCGTTGGGCAGACCATCGAAGCCGACGGTTGCGTGGCGTCGCTGGGCGCCGCCTGCGATATCATCGAAGCCGACGGTCGGCGCATTGAAACCGAAGTCGTCGGGTTCGCCGAAGACCGGCTGTTTTTGATTCCTACGAGTCAAGTCGGGCAGATAGCCCCGAGCGCCAGCGTCGTACCGCGCGCAGCACACAAACGGCAGCGCATCGATGAGCGCATACTCGGCCGGGTTATCAACGGCCATGGCGCCCCGTTGGACGGTGGCGGTCCCGTGGACGGCGACGATGAGCTGGCACCGCGCGCTAGCGTCCGTAATCCCTTGAGCCGCGCACCGATCGACACGCCGCTCGACGTCGGCGTGCGGGCGATCAATGCTGTTTTGACGCTAGGCCGCGGCCAGCGTGTTGGCCTTTTTGCCGGCAGCGGTGTGGGTAAAAGTACCTTGCTCGGCATGATGACACGGCATACGGCGGCGGACGTCGTTGTCGTTGGCTTGATCGGCGAGCGGGGCCGCGAGGTCGGCGAGTTTGTCCACGAAACGCTCGGCCGCGACGGCCTGTCGCGGGCCGTTGTTGTCGCAACGCCGGCCGACGAAACGCCGCTGATGCGGATCAACGGCGCGTGGCTGGCAACACGGGTTGCCGAGTACTTTCGTGATCGCGGCGCCAGCGTGCTCTTGCTGATGGATTCGCTCACTCGATTCGCTCAAGCGCAGCGGGAGATCGGCTTGGCCATTGGTGAGCCACCGACCACGAAAGGCTATCCGCCATCGGTATTCTCGTTGCTGCCGCAGTTGATTGAGCGTGCCGGGAACGGTGCAGCAGGGCAGGGATCGATCACCGCGGTCTACACGGTCCTCGCCGAAGGCGACGACCCGAACGATCCGATTGTCGACGCTGCTCGTGCGATTCTTGACGGCCATCTGGTGTTGTCACGCAGCGTCGCAGAGTCTGGTGTCTATCCCGCTCTAGACGTCGAGCGGTCAATTAGTCGCGCGGCGCATCGACTCGTCAGCGCGGAACATCAGGCCAAGGTCGCCGAGTTTCGCGAACTGATCGCGGCGTATCAGCAAAACGCGGATCTGATACGCATTGGTGCCTATCAGCCTGGCGCCGATCCGATCATTGACCGGTCTCTGCAAATCTTTCCCCGCGTGCGGCAATTTCTGTCGCAAGGCTTGAATGAGGCTGTGAGCCTGGCCGAATCGACCGCGGCATTGCACGACATGCTTGCCTTCCAGGGTACGGAGATCCTGAGCGGAGCGAGCCAATGAGTCAGCTCAAAGACCGGATTCGACGATTTGCGCGCCTGCAGACGCTCGCGAAGGCCGATGAACGTCGCGCCGGACTCGCGCTGCGCGGTGCCCGCCATCATCTCGACCAGGAAGCCGCACGGCTTAGAGAGCTGGTCGGCTACGCCGGTTCGCCACCGGCCAACGCCGAACCGGCTGTCCATCGAGTCAATCGGGAGCGTTTCGCGGCCAAGCTGCGGCTTGCGATGAATCAGCAGCAGCGCGTCGTCAGCCATGCGGCCAGCAGCCTGTCGGAGGCGCGAGCAGCGTGGTTTGGCGCGCGACGCAACACGGAACGCTTTGACGCCGCCCTCCGTGAACTCGAAAAAGGACAGCAAGCCGAGGACGCCCGTCGCTTAATGCGTGAACTCGACGAACACGCAGCGCGCCAGTTTGCGCGGCGGCGTGCGCAAGAGCGTTCTCACAACTAGTCTGTCGTATGCACGGGCCGCTGGCACGAGAGTTGCTAGCTAAACAAGGTCGATTCACCGCAAGGCTTGGCCATGTTTCCACTGGGCGTGCTGACGGATCTGTTGTCCGCAGCCGATGATTTCGCCGACACCGATGTTTTTCAGGGCTTTTCCACCGATCAGACCCAAATTCTGCCGCCCGACGTTGCCGCAAAAATGTGGCAGGAACAGCTGGCAAGCGCTCACCAAGGTGGCAACGGCTTGCCGCTCGACGGCAAGCCATTGCCGCCAACCAATCCGTCAGCCGAGATTCAGGCGCCACTAGGCTCGTCAGCCGAGACTCCGGCACCGCTGGCCGCGCCGGGCGAAGACCACGGCCGACAGCCGGTGCAACCGCTGCCGAGTCCCGCGACGGCGCTATCCGCTGCACAACCGGCGGCCAGTGCGTCGGCCGACGTACGGCAGCCGCTGTCAACGGACACGTTGCCGTCACCGCGGCGCGACGAACGACCCGCGACCGTGCCGGGCCCGATTGCACCGGCAGCCGTGCCGCCCCGAACAACCTTGCCCGCGACCTTGCCGCGTGAGGCATCGTCGAGCGCGCCGCTGCCACTGCCGGCGAAAGGTGCCGCTACGTTGCCGGTAACGACGCCAATTGATTTCGGTGTGGCGGGTCCCAATGCGACGTACCGGCCGATCTTCTCGGCGAATGCACCGACGCTCGCGGTCGGCCGGGAGACGCCTAGCAATGCGACGACGATCAGCGCTGCAGCTACCGGTCCCAATAGGGCTGAGCAGTCCGTGCCAGCGACATCTGAGCACCGCGGCGAGCGAACGGTGATCTCGACCCCACCGGCAAGTTCAACTTCCGCGCCGGTCCTTACGACGACCGCGTTGCGTGCGCCCGGCGAATTCCATGACCGTGCCGAGGCGGCCAATGCACCCGCGGCTCTGTTCGAGGAACGGTCAACCGATGCATTGATGCCTGTGCCAAGTCGGCCGATCGAACGTCCGGCAGCCGGCGTTGAGCAGAGCCTGCTTGCAAACGCAGAGCGCGACCAGCGGCAGGCGTCGCTGCCCAGCGTCGTAACGAATGCACCTCCAAACGCAGCGCCAACTCGCGCAGAGCTCCGATCAGACTTGAACTCGGCCGCTGCAGCACCGCGGGCGATCGGCGCCGAGCGATCGACTCCAGATGCGCCGCGCCCGCGCCTGAGCCCACCGGCGGCGACCTCGTTCGCTGTGCAGGCTGAACAACGGGTGCCGGTCGTCGAGCCTCAAACGCCTCAAACGCCTCAAACGCCTCAGACGCCGCAGCCGACAGTGCCATTGCCGGTTCGAGACGCACCGCCACCGTACAATCAGCCGCAGCTCCCACCGGCTGCGTTGCCAACACCATCATCGAGCGGTACCGCCGTGCAGCCGCCGCTACCAGTACCCGATCCCGCATTCCAAAGCGCAGCGAGCGTCGAAAGCGCCCGCTCGGCGTTGGCACAACCTTCGCCAGAGCAACCGCGTGCAGCAGCCGAACGACTGCCGCAAGCGCTCTCGACAGCGACTCCAGCACAGACGCTATCCGCCGCGCGCACGGCGGCGTCTTCGGCTGCCGCGCCGCTGCCACCGCCACCGCTCGTGGCGCCCTTGCGCCAGCAGTCTGCCCAGGTTGATACGGTCCACGTTGATACGCGCACTGCGAATCTGTCGACCTCACAGCTATCGCCGTTGCCGAGCGTTGCCGCTGGTCCGCTGGCACCCGCGCAGCAACAACCCTTGCCACAGCCTCAGCGTGTCGGCTCGATAGACATCAGCCAACGAGCGATTGCCGATCAGCCGGTCGAGCCCTCGCGCTCGGCGCAAGCGGCGCCGTCGTTGGCGGAGCCCGCAACACCGCTGCCGGCTGCCGCGGTCGAGTCGCCGGCACGTCCGATTGCCGCCGCTGAGGCACCGCGGAGCACGATGACCCAGACGAGTCCCGTGCACCTGAGCGATCCTGACTGGCCGGAGCAGGTCGACCAGCAGATCCGCCAGACCTTGCAGCTCGGCTTGTCGCGCCTCGAACTCCGAGTTAGCCCGCAATCGCTCGGCCCAATCGCCATTGAGCTATCGCAGTCGGCCGACGGTTTGCAGGTTCAAATCAACCCTGGGCAAGCGGTAACGCGGGACATGCTCGAACATGCCTTGCCGCGCCTGCGCGAATTGCTCGACGGGGCAGACGTGCAGCTCGGCCGCCAATCGACCGATAGCGCAGGCAATGAGCAATCGCCGGGGCAACGGCAAGCGTCGCTGCCTGATCGCAATGTGGATCGAAATGTCGAGCGCCGCTTCGAAGACGGACCGGCGGGCGACGTCAGCCCTACGACCAAAGTCCAGTCATCGAGTCAGATCGACACCTTTGCATGAGCAAGCCGCGCCAATTTTGCGACCACCTGTCAAAAAGTCGACGGCCGGGCGTCAGAAGCTCGTCGGAGCGGCGTTTTGGTAGCTAGATAAATTCTAGAGAAAATTCATAAAATATTGTTTTTATTATAATAAAAAATCGAATTAGAAACTGGCATACGAGTTGCAATGCCTAGGTCGTCCCTATACGGAGTTGACCGATGGCGGAAGCCGAAGCGGAAGCAACTGAAGAGGCGCCAAAAGGCGGCAAAGGCAAACTGATCATCGCGGCGGTCGGCGGCCTGGTGTTGATGGGCGCCGGCGTATTCCTCGGCCCAATGATCACCGGCATGATCAGCCCACCCCCCGAGCCGGAAGTGGCGGAAGAATCCGATGACGCCAAGCCGAAGCCCGGCGCACCGGCGTTCTACTACCCAATTTTGCCGCCGCTCACGAGCAACTTCCCGGATCAACAGGGTCGTCGACGGTTCATCCAGGTCGGCCTCGAGGTACGGGCCAGTGAGCAAAGTGCCATTGACGCGGTCAAGGAGCACAACGCCGTCATTCGCAATGCGCTGCTACTGGCGTATTCCGAACTCGACTACGACGCGGTCGTGACCCGCGACGGGAAAGAAGCGCTGCGTCAGACGTCCCTCGAAGAAGTGCGCCGAGTGCTCAACGAGCAAACCGGCAAGCCGGGCGTCGACGACATTTTCTTTACGCAGTTCATCATCCAGTAAGCGATGAACGACAAGATTCTGTCCGACGGCGAGATGGACGCGCTCATGGAAGGCATGGCCGACGGTTCCGTTGAGGTACTGCGCGGCGGCGGTCGCGACCTAACCCAAGTTCGACCGTTTGAGATCAAACCGCAGTGCTATCTGCGCTTTGGCAGTTACCCGGAGCTGGCTCGGCTCAACGAAAAATTCGCCGTTGGGCTGCAGCGCTACTTGCGTCAGGTGCTGAACTGGCCGGCCAGCTGCGACCTGAAACGCCAGTACGAGCGTAACGTCGCTGATCTGCCGGCAACGTTTGGTGGCCTGCAGCACGTCATGGGTTACCGTATCGCGCCCCTTGACGGTGTTGCCTGTGTGCTGCCGTCGCCGGCCATGGTGGCGGCACTCGTCGAAGTGTTTTTCGGGTCTACCAATATTCCGGCCGTTGATCCGACGCTCGAGGAATACAGTACCGGGCAAAAGCGTACAGCACAGCGTTTCGCCGACGCCGTTATGACGCAGTTGGCCGCCGCGTGGGCAACACTGCTCGCGCTTTCGCCGACCTTTGAACAGAGCTGGCCGGCGGTCGAGCAGGCTCCGCTGGGCGGCCCGAAGGACGCGGTAATCGTCAGCGAGTTTCAGATCGTTGCGGGCGATTTCGAAGCGGATTTTGCGATCGTGATCGGCCGCAACTCACTGCACCGGTTCACCGATCTTTTGGACGGCGCCGAACGACCGGGCAATGCCGAACAAAACCAACGTTGGCGACGCACGCTCGAGATTCATGCGATCGAATTGCCGGTCCGGCTGGCAATGATCAACCAGAGCGCGGCCGTATCGCTTGCGCGACTGACTGAACTCAGTCCCGGTGATGAGCTGCCGATCGCAGCACCAAACCCTATCGACGTCGCCTGTGGTGATGTCGTTCTGTATCGCGGCCAATTCGGCGTCAATGGCAAGCGGCGTGTCGTTCGCATCGACGCACGCGCCGAATTGGACTCGCTCAACGGAGGCAAGCATGTCTGAGCAGGAAGATTCTCCCGAAAACACCGTCGACGACGGTGCTACGACCGACGACGGCAACGCTGAGGCAGCGGCGCCCGGTGAGAGCTATGAACCGGAAGCAATCGAACCGACCCCGACGCCACCACGCGGTGCTGACATCAATCTCGATGTCGTTATGGACGTGCCGGTCAATGTTGCCTTGCGCGTTGGTCAAGCGTCGATATCGATTCGTGACCTGATTGCCCTGGTCGAGGGCTCGGTGATCGAGCTCGATCGGGAAGCAACCGATCCGATGGACGTGCTGGTCAACGACACGCTCGTTGCGCACGGCGAGATTGTCGTCGTCGATGACAAGTTTGGCGTTCGCCTGACCGATGTGGTCAGTCCCGGCGAACGTATTGGCACGTTGAACTGAGGCCGGTCGGGTGGCGCGGCTCTTTACAATGCTGAGTGTACTCGTCGCGATGCCGGCGGCTGCAGTTGATGCGGTTGAACCGGCGATGAGTGTCACCAACCCAAACTGGCTGAGCCTTGCCGGTAATCTGTTGCTCGTCGTGGCGTTCGTCATAGCGCTCGGCTGGTTGCTCCGCCGTTCGACAATGAGCAGCGCAAGCCGCACGAGCGCAATTCGCGTCCTTGCCGCGCACTCGCTCGGTGCTCGCGACCGACTGCTGGTTGTGGAAATCGCCGATCAGCAGCTCGTGATCGGACAAACCAGCCAAGGCTTGAATACTCTACACGTGCCCGCCAAACCCCTGGTGTTGGCGGATTCAGGCATCGATCCACGGCCGTTCGCGGAGCGACTTCGCAAACTGCTCGAAGGTGGCCGCAAATGAACCGGCGACTACTGTTCGCGCTAGTTCTCGGCGGGCTGCCTAGTGCGGTGAGCGCGAACGTCGCAATACCGATCGATGCTGCCGCCAGTTCGCCGCTGACGTTGAGTGTCGAAGTGCTGATCGGTATGACGCTGCTGACGGTATTGCCGGCGCTGCTTCTTTCGATGAGTTCGTTCGTGCGGATCGTCATCGTGTTGTCGATCCTGCGGCAGGCACTCGGAACGGCCCAGACACCACCGAATCAGCTGTTGATCGGTATCGCACTGTTCCTAACGTTTTTCATCATGCATCCCGTCCTCAACGACGTGTATGTGAATGCCGCACAGCCCTATATCAACGGCGATCTCGGTTTTCGTGAAGCGGTCACCGCCGGACTCGAACCCATGCGCAGTTTCATGCTGGCGCAAACCCGTGAAACGGACCTTGCAATGTTCGTGGGTATCGCTGGCGATGAAACCTATGCCGACCTCAGTGAAGTGCCCACGACGATTGTCATCCCGAGTTTCATCGTGAGCGAGCTAAAGACGGCATTTCAGATTGGGTTCATGGTTTTTGTTCCTTTCCTGGTGATCGACCTCGTTGTGTCCAGCGTGTTGATGTCAATGGGGATGATGATGCTGTCCCCAATGCTGATCTCGCTGCCGTTCAAAATCATGCTGTTTGCGCTGGTCGACGGTTGGTCGATGTTGATCGGTACGCTGGCAGCGAGCTTCTACGTCTAGGTGGCTCATGACTCCTGAAACGATCACAACCATCGGACAGCAGGCGCTTTGGGTCACCGCGCTCATCGCTGCACCGATGTTGCTCGCCGCTCTGGCAGTCGGTCTTTTTATCGGCATGCTGCAGGCGGCCACTCAGATCAACGAAATGACGCTGTCGTTCATCCCGAAGCTGCTGGTGCTCGTGCTCGCGCTGTCGCTGGCTGGCCCATGGATGCTGCAGCTCATCAGCGGGTTCACGATTGAGCTCATCAGCTCCATACCGGCAAGGATCGGCTAGGTGATGGACGAGTCGCTGTTCAGTCTCGTCGAGCTCTCCGACTACGTGTTCGCCGTGATCTGGCCGCTTATGCGAATCGGCGGCATGTTGCTCGTCCTGCCAGCCGTCGCCGGCGCCTATGTGCCGATTCAACTCCGCGTCGTACTCGCGGTCGCTCTTGCGTTACTCAGCCTACCGGTTGCGGCGGCGCCGAGCGGTATCAACGTTTTTTCATTGAGTGCGGTACCGCTAATCGCGATGGAGGTCGGCATCGGTATTGCCATGGGCTTCGCGCTGAAACTCGTCCTTGATGCTGTCGCGTTGGGCGGGCAGAGCGTTGCGCTCAGTATGGGGCTTGGATTCGCCATTTTCATCGACAGCGCGCGCGGTGTGAATGTACCCGTAGTCAGTCAGTTTCTAATGCTACTGACCACGCTGATATTCCTCGCTCTGGACGGCCACATCTCGGCGATTGCGATGTTGGTCGACAGCTATCGCGCGTTGCCGGTCGGTGCCGGCGGCAATTTTGTCGGCATCGTCGGTGGGCTGCTGCGACTCAGTGGAATCGTCTTTGCCGGAGCGGTGCAAATCGCGCTGCCGGCGGTCGCCGCGCTCGCGATCGTCAACATTGCGTTTGGCGTGATGAGTCGAGCAGCACCAACCCTGAACCTTTTCGCCGTCGGCTTTCCGGTATCGCTATTGTTCGGTGTGCTTGCGCTGATGCTCACGCTCGATGGCTTCACGACCGTCGTCGGTGGTCTGTTTGATCGCTCGCTGGCTTTCGTCGGTGACGTCGCTCGAGGCGTCGTGCCATGAGCCAAAAGGACACCGCCCAAGAACGCACCGAGCAAGCGACCCCCAAACGCCTAGCGGATGCCCGGCGCAAAGGTCAGGTCGCGCGTTCCAAAGAACTCACGACGGCGCTGGTCATGGTTACCGGCGCTGCCGTGATGTTGGTTGGCGGCTCGACCATAGTCGAGGGCTTTGCCGAAACCATGACAACGGTGCTGTCCCGTGCGCCAACGCAGTTAACGGGCGACGGCGCGATGTTAGAGACCTTGGTCGGCGCGGTCGCGCGGTTGGGATTGGCTTTGCTGCCGCTCTTCGCCGTACTGGTTGCCGCGGCGATTCTGGCTTCGGTCGCACTCGGTGGCTGGTCGTTCAGCGTTCAAGCGCTCGGCTTCAAGTTTGAACGTATCGATCCATTGAAGGGCCTCGGGCGGGTTTTTTCGCTGCGCGGGCTCGTTGAGCTCGGCAAGGCCCTGGGCAAATTCGCGCTGGTCGGTTTGTGTGCCGCGGCGTGGCTGCGCCTGCTCGCACCGCAACTGCTGTCGTTGAGCTTCCGCTCGTTGCGCGAAGCTTTGACCGAAGTAGGCTGGCTCGCGTTGTGGTCGCTGTTGCTGCTGAGCGCAACGCTGATTCTGATCGCGCTCGTCGACGTGCCGTTTCAGCTTTGGCAGCACACGAAGAATCTCAAGATGACACGTCAAGAGGTCCGTGACGAGCAGAAAGACACCGACGGTCGTCCAGAGGTGAAGGCGAAGATTCGGCAGCTGCAGCAGCAACAGGCCAACGCACGAATGATGGAGGCGGTGCCGGAGGCGAACGTCGTCATCACCAACCCGGAGCACTACGCGGTCGCCGTGCGTTATGACGCGGCAACGATGGCGGCACCGGTCGTCGTCGCCCGCGGACGCGACCTGGTCGCCGCACGCATTCGAGAAATTGCCCGCCGTCACGAGGTGCCAGTGTTTCATGCACCGCCGTTGGCAAGAGCGCTGTTCCGACACGCGAAGCTCGGCCAGCAAATCCCGTTTCAACTGTACAAGGCCTGCGCCCAAGTGCTGGCGTATCTGGTCAAGCTCGATGAGTGGCGGCGCGGCGGCCCATGGCCGGATCGGCCGATTCCCGATGTCGATCCGAGTCTCGACCCGGCTGCGGAAGGTGATAAACGATGACTACGCTGCCGCTTGCCGGGCGCTCGTTGGGCGCGCTGGCCATTCCAGGATTCATCCTCACGCTGCTTGCGATGATGATGGTGCCGCTGCCGCCGCTGGCCTTGGACACGCTTTTCACGTTCAACATCGCGCTGTCACTTGCCATCCTGCTGACGGCAGTTTACGTCAATCGTCCGCTCGAATTCGGCGTGTTCCCGACAGTATTGCTGCTGGTCACGCTGCTGCGATTAGCGCTGAACATCGCATCGACTCGTATCGTCTTGCTGCACGGTCATACCGGTAACGATGCCGCCGGACAGGTCATTAAAGCGTTCGGCGATTTTGTCGCGGGCGGCGACTACGCCGTCGGCATCATCGTGTTTGCGATTCTCGTCATCATCAATTTTGTCGTCGTGACGAAAGGCGCGGGACGCATTTCGGAAGTCACCGCGCGTTTCACCCTCGATGCCATGCCCGGCAAGCAAATGGCGATCGACGCCGATCTCAATGCCGGCTTGATCGACCAGGCCACGGCGAAAAACCGCCGCCAGGAAATCCGCGAGGAAGCCGATTTCTATGGTGCGATGGATGGCGCTAGCAAATTCGTTCGCGGCGATGCGGTTGCCGGGATTCTGATCCTATTCATCAACATTGCCGGCGGGCTGGCGATCGGTACGACCACGCACGATCTGCCGCTTGCTGAAGCCATGCGTAACTACACCTTGCTGACCATTGGCGATGGTCTGGTTGCGCAGGTGCCGTCCCTGCTGCTGTCAACGGCTGTCGCCGTCATCGTGACGCGGGTGTCGCGCTCCGAACCGATGAGCCAGCAAGTATTTGGTCAGATTTTCTCAAACCGGCGCACGTTCGACATGACCGGCGGTGTGCTGCTGACCCTCGGGCTTATTCCGGGCATGCCGAACCTTGCGTTTCTTGCGCTAGCCGGCGCGTGTTTTGTTGCCGGCCATCGTCTGGCTCGGCGCGAGCGTGTGCCGGTCGAGCCGGAGGAAACCGCACCGGAGCCGGAGGAGGTCAAGGCGCTGCCGGAGCTAACCTGGGATGACATTAACCCCGTCGACGCAGTCGGCCTCGAAGTTGGCTATCGATTGATACCGTTGGTCGACAAAAATGCCGGCGGACCGCTGATCGGGCGCATCAAAGGTGTGCGCAAAAAGCTCACTGAACGCTTGGGCTTCCTGATTCCGGCCGTACACATTCGCGACAATCTCGAGCTTCCGCCGTCCAACTATCGGGTCACGCTGATGGGCGTGACGGTCGGCGAAGGTGAGGTCCTCATCGATAAGGAACTCGCCATCAATCCAGGCCAGGTCTACGGCAAGATTCAAGGCGTACCGACACGCGATCCGGCCTTTGGTCTTGACGCGTTTTGGATTGAGCCGTCGCAGAACGAAGAAGCGCAGATGCTCGGCTTTACCGTCGTCGATCCCAGCACCGTCGTTGCGACCCACCTCAGCCAACTGCTGTCGCGCCACGCCCACGAGTTGCTGGGCCACGAGGAAGCGCAAGCGTTGTTCGATCGCTTGGCGGAACGTTCGCCACGACTGGTCGAGGAGCTCACGCCGAAACTGCTGCCGATGGCCGTCATCGTGCGCACGCTGCAATCCTTGCTTGCGGAAGGCATTCCGATCTCAAACCTGAAGCGCATCGCCGAGTGTCTCGCGGAAAACGCCGTTCGAACCCAAGATCCAGAGGCCCTTGCGGCAGCGCTGCGGGTCTCGCTCGGACGATCGATCGTGCAAAACGTTGCCGGTCTGGTCGACGAGCTACCGGTGGTCACACTCGACAGCGAGCTCGCACAACTACTCGAGTCGACGGCGTCGACCGCCGGAGAGCCTGTGCTCGAGCCGGGACTGCTCGAGAAACTGCACGCCGACCTGGCTCGACTTGCCGAACGTCAGGAGGCCGCCGGTGAGCCAGCAATATTGCTGGTTGGACCAACGCTCAGGCCATGGCTCGCACGAGCAACGCGCGGTGTTCGCAATCTGCACGTGCTCGCCTACAACGAAATCCCCGAAGACAAACGCATCCGAATGATTGATGCGGTAACCCGTTAATTCAGGACCAGCCATGGAAATACGTCGATACTCTGCCAGTGACACCCGCAGCGCGATGCGTCTAGTTCGCGCCGAGATGGGCTCTGATGCAGTGATTCTCAGCACAAAGCCGATTGCCGGTGGCGTCGAACTCGTAACAGCCAGCGACTACGACCCGGATCTGCTCGCCAGTGTCCATCCGGAAAAGTCCGAAGCGACCGGCGACCACGGCGCGCGTGACGAGAGTGCTGCCAGTGACATCGCAACCGATGAGGTGCAGCGCGAGTTGAGCGCAACGGTCCGCGACCTGCGTGTACTGCTCGAGCGCGAGGCAAGGCGGCAGCCAGGCACAGGTCCCGGAACGCGTAATCCACAGGCAGCCGCGTTTACCTCGCAGCTTACCGAGCTCGGTTTTGGCGCTGCGGCGATCCGCCGGTTACTGCCGCATGTGCCTAGCACCGACGGTTTCATGTTGACGACCGAGCCGCTGACGGCAGCGCTCGCGAGTTTGCTCGGCAATGACTCGCTGCCCGGACTCGATGATGGCGGTGTGTTTGCTGCGGTCGGACCGACGGGTGTCGGCAAAACCACGACAATCGCCAAGTTGGCCGTTCGATTAGCAATGCGCCATAGCACTGAAGACATCGCCTTGGTGTCGACCGACTCGTCCCGTCTCGGCGCGCATCATCAACTCGGCAGTCTCGGCCGGCTGTTAGCCATTCCCGTTTTCGAATTAGACGAGGCCAGCGATCTTACGGAGATTGCCCATATCGCCACCGAACGCCCGTGGGTGCTCGTCGATACGGCGGGCAGTGGTGATACGGCCGCACGTGCGCAGCAGCTTGCCCGCATCGTCGAACGATCGGGGCGTCCACTGTCGTTGCTGCTCACGCTGGCCGCGAACGCCCAACCCGACTTTTTAACCGCCGTAATGAAACGGCACCGGCAAGCGCTGACGCCGTCAATCGTGCTGACCAAATTGGACGAGTGCCCGCTGGCCGGCCCTGCCGTCGGCAGGCTCATCGAAGCAGCGCTACCGCTGGTCTGCGCATCGACTGGCCCGGCGATCCCCGAAGATCTTGTCCTCGGTCCGGACTCGCTGGCGCTCGTTGCGCATGCGGCGTTGCAGCCGTTGCCAACGGCACGGCAAAGCACAGACACAGCGCGTATCGACAGGGAGGTACAGCATGAATGCGCTTGATCAAACCGGCCAGATCCGGGAACGCGCACCTCGCAACGTCCAGGTGCTCGCCGTCACTAGCGGCAAAGGAGGTGTTGGCAAAACCAACGTGTCAACGAACATTGCCGTCGCTCTGGCGCAAAAGCAGCTGCGCGTGCTGTTGCTGGATGCCGATTTGGGCCTCGCGAATGTCGATGTCTTGCTTGGCCTGACGCCTGACGCCACGCTGGCGGATGTCATCAGCGGCAAGGCCGATATCAACGAGACGTTATTGCGGGGCCCTTGCGGGTTACAAATCGTACCGGGGGCTTCCGGCGAGCGATCGATGATGGACCTCGACGCGATGGAGCGCGCCGCCGTGATTCGCGCCTTCGAGGCACTGACGTTCCAGCCGGATGTGCTGCTCATTGACACCGCAGCAGGGATCTCGGCGAGCGTCATTGAATTCGTCAAAGCCGCGCATCAGGTGCTCGTTGTGGTTTGTGACGAGCCGGCATCCATCACCGACGCGTACGCGATTATCAAGGTGCTCAGCAAAGACTTCGGCGTTCGCCGCTTCCAGGTCATAACGAACATGACGCGCAGCGCCGCCGAAGGTCGCACGTTGTTCCAGAAAATCGCCAAGGTTGCAGATCGCTACTTGGACGTCGTTTTGCACCACCTCGGCAACGTTCCGTACGACGCCAAGCTGCGCCGCGCAGTTCAAGAGCAGCGCGCGATCGTCGATCTGAATCCCGACTGCTGGTCGGGTCGAGCGTTTCGCGACATGGCCGAGCGCATTCGCACATGGCCAACACCGGATCGTGACGACGCCAGCGGCGATCTCAGCTTTTTCCTCAACAATTTGCTTGGCGACGAGTCAACAACCGAGGAGGGCACGGCGTGAACGCCTACAGTCCGCAGCAGCTGGCAACCTCAAATGACGATCTGGTCACCGAGCACGTCGAGCTCGTCAAACGCATTGCTCACCATTTGCTCGGTAAGCTGCCAGCCAACGTCGATCTAGACGATCTGATGCAGGCCGGGCTGATTGGCCTGATTGAAGCCGCGTCGAATTACGACAGCACCAAGGGTGCGAGTTTCGATACCTACGCCGGCATTCGCATACGCGGTGCGATGTTGGACGAGGTCCGCAAACTCGACTGGACGCCGCGCTCGGTGCACCAGAAGTACCGGCACGTCTCGATGGCCATTCAGAAACTCGAGGCGGAAATGGGACGCAGCCCAACGGAGCGCGAAATCGCCGCAGAACTCGGCATCGAGCTGGATGAATACCAGCGCATATTGGCTGACTCGAGCAGCTGCAGGCTGTTCAGCATCGAGCAGCCGTCCGAGCATCACGATACCCGCATCGACGTTGCCGATGACCCGGACGACGCACCGGATGCGCGCTTGGCGGCATCCGATTTGCGCGCGGCCGTGGCCGCCGCGGTGCACGACTTGCCGGAACGCGAACAGCTCGTCCTCAGCCTCTACTACCACCGCGAGCTCAATCTCAAGGAAATCGGCGCGATCTTGAGCGTCAGCGAATCGCGCGTGAGCCAAATTCACGGCCAGGCATTGCATCGGCTGCGCGCCGCGATCGGTACCGATGTCGCCGACCTTTTGTAACGACGGATTTCGGAGCTGCCGCTATGTCGTATTTACTTCCATTATGTCTTCTGAATGCCGCATTGCTCGTCGCGGTTGCGGCGGTGTTGTTCGCAACGTCCCGAGAGACAAACCGACGAGAAACCGTTCTCGCGAGCAGGCTCGAAACGCTGCATGCGCTATTGAACGGTACGGCGCAGGCGTACGACGCCGAGCTCTGTCAACTCTCGCGGGTCGCCGAGCGACTGCGGCGCAAGGACAAGCGTCAACCAAGTGAATCGCGAACGGCGCTACCCGCCGAGCAGGTATCGCGTCTGGCGACGACGGCCAAGTCGGCCTCCGAACTCGCCGAGCTGACCGGCCTAGGCCGCGCCGAGGCGACCTTGATGATGAATATTCGCAGCGCTAAAGCTCGACTGGAATCGGCCGACAACGAACCTGCCGCGATTTGATCGGAGAAGGGCAATGAGTCAAGAGAAATTCGAGTTCGTGCAGCAGCTCGCCGTCGATCTCAATCGCGGTGAGGTGTCGTTGCCGTCGTTCCCGGACGTCGTCATCCGCATCCGCCAAGAACTCGAGGATGCCGATTGCGACGGTGATCGGCTCGCCAAAATCGTGAGTACGGAAGCCGCGTTGGCATCGCGTATTCTGGTTTACGCGAACTCCTCTCATTACAACCCGGCCGGTGCCAATATCGTTAGTCTGACCGCGGCCATTGGCCGGATCGGGTTCCTCAAACTGCGCAGCGTCGCGATTACGTACGCGGTCGAGCAACTGCATTTCTCCAAGGAGCTCGCTGGGCTTCGTTCGGAACTCGAACAGGTCTGGAACGAGTCGCTGCGCTCGGCGGCTATGGCCGAGTCGATAGCAACGATCGTACGACGCATCGACACCGAAGCCGCCTACTTGACGGGACTGTTGTCGCGCATCGGCGTGCTTTACATCCTGACCAAGCGTGGGCAGTTCCCGGCATTAATCGACGACGCCGATGTGCGGGCGGAACTCGTCGCTGAGTGGAGCGCGCCGATAGCCGAGAGCATCGCGTCATCGTGGGAGTTTCCGGAGTCGATCGTAGCGGCGCTGAACCCGTCGGAAGACATCGGCGCGAGTACCGACGATGCAAGCCTCGCGGACGTTCTTCGCATCGGTGAAGCGGCTCTCGGGACGGCCGACCTCAGCTTCGCCGATTCGATTCCGCTGCGCCGCCTCGGCATCGACGAAGCAGGCGCTGAGCGTATTCGGGAACGATTCGACAGCAAAATGCAGTCGTTTGCAGCGGCAGCCTGACCGCGCAGCTCAGACGCTGCTCAGGCTACGTCACGGCGCCTCAAATATCGACTTCCTCGCCTTCGGCTTCTTCCATTTCGGCAACCGCTTCTAAGCGCAATCGACGAGCGCGAATCGTCTCGGATTGGCGACTGAGCAAGTGCTTGATGAGCCGGTCCTTGTCGGGCTCACGGATACCGCGAAATCGAATCGCGACGACCTTGCGGTCTTCCGCCTCTGGGTCCGGCTCGTCGCGGACGACTTCACCAAGCACTTCGAAATAGAACGAATCGGTGACTAGCATCATCTTGAGATGCAGACGCGAACCTTTCTCGAGCCCACGCCGCGTCGAAAAGCGCACACCGTTTGCGCTGATCTCGCAACGTCGAATAGGCACGTCCGCGAATTCCCCTTGCTGCTCCTGCAGCGTCACGACTTGCTCGACCAAGAGGTCCATTTTCTTGTTCAGGAGTTCAAGGCAGGTCGATATGGTCTCCGAGACGCGATGTGCCGCAATCATCTTGCGTTGGATCTCGAGGCTGACGTCAGCCACTGCCGATTTGGCATTTTGAATCGACGAAGCTGAAACGGCCAACATACTCATGCGCTCATGCCAGTCTTGTTCCGCTACTGGTTCGAACGCGAGTCTCACGGCCTCTGTGACGCGGAACGCCGCCCGCTTGTTGCTGTCGCTCATGGCACACCTGCCGTGCCGGGTGGCAAAGTTTCATCAAATGGGGATGGCGCTTCGAGCAGTGGGTCCTCAACAGCACCGGCATTGAGATCTTCCGTCTGCACGATACTGATATCGACGCGACGATTTTGCGCTCGATTCTCCGCGCTGACGTTTGGCACCAGTGGCCGCGTAGCGGCGTGGCCGGAGGCGGTAAAGCGCGTCGGATCGAGATCGCTGCGAGCCAACAGAGCCTCGAGCACCGTGACGGCGCGCGCCGACGACAAATCCCAATTTGAGCGGAACCGTTCGTTAGCTATCGGCACATCGTCGGAGTGGCCAGACACGTTCACTTGTCCAGGCGTACCCTCGAGTATCGTCGCAATCTTAGTGAGCACCGGACGAAACTCGGCCGCCATCGCGGCGTAGCCACTAGCAAAGGTCGCTTTTTCTAGGAGTTGGATGACCACGCGGCGGCCTTCCAGTCGCACGGCGACTTGATTGGCGGCAATCTCCTGACCCAGTTCAGCGCGCAGCTTTTCGGCGATTTCCTTTGCGCGCTCGCGCCGATGGGCGTCTTCGTTAATGTCATCGTCGGCTTCAAAGTCGAGTGAATTGCGCTCGGTATCGTTCGTCTGTTGCTGAACCACGTTCAGCGGCGTTGGTTGCGGTACGCCCGGCGAAAACTCCTGGGCAATGACGCTCGTGCCTTTTGGAATCGTTTTCGCTTCGACCTCCGCCTGCACGCCAAAAGCTTCACGCACCGATCCGGATAACTGCTTGAACTTCAATACGTCCATTTCCGAGAACGCGAGCAACAGAACGAAAAAGCACATCAACAGGGTCATCAGATCGGCAAAGGTCATGACCCATGCCGGCACGCCGCCGCCGTCGTCCTCGGCGGGTGGTGCTTCTTCGAGCATCTCGCTCACTCGGCGTCGTCCCCGCTGCTGCGCGCTGCCGGCGGCAAGTACGCTTCGAGTAGGCTTTCGATGATGCGCGGATTCTGGCCTTCTTGAATCGCCAATAATGCGTCAATTATTAATGACTTACGAAGGCTTTCTTCTTTGCTGCGTAATGCAAGTTTGTCGGCGACGGGAAGCGCAATCATGTTTGCGAGAATGGCGCCGTACAGCGTCGTTAGCAGCGCCACTGCCATGGCCGGGCCAATCATCTTGGGATCGTCCATGGCTGAGAGCATCTGCACCAGACCCACCAACGTACCGATCATGCCCATGGCCGGGCCGACGTCGCCCAGCGCTTTGAAAATGCTCTGGCCGTTCGCGTGCCGCTCGAGCGTCTGCATTTTGTCCTTGGTCAGCATCGTGCGGACGACTTCGGGAGGGTGGCCGTCCACGAGTAAGCCGATGCCGGTTTTCATGAACGGATCTGGTACCTCCGCTTCTTCGAGTGCGAGAAGACCGCCTTGACGAGCGCTCTTCGCAAGTTCGACAGATTTCTCGATCAGCTCGTCAGGGCTCGGCAATTTGTAGACAAATGCCTTCACGGCGACTTTCGTCGCGCTGGCAAACTGCCCGAGACTGAATTTCATCATCGTAACGAGAATCGTTCCGACGATTACGATCAGCAGCGACTTGACGTCGATGAAGGCGCCAGGTGACCCACCGAGCACAATCGCCATCGCCACGGTCGCGAATGCACCGATAAGGCCGATCAGGGTGGCGAGATCCAACGCTCGCACCTCCGTTTAGAGTCTTGTATACGCACGCAACCGCGGCAAAAGTCGCGGTTATAAACGCTGTATCGGCTCGGCACTTCTGGTCTTTAGCGAAACGCCACGATAGAGAAAGATCGTCAGGTTGAGAAAACACCGCCATGTGACTATATTGAATCGCGTCAGGCGCTTAGCGACTGCACTTGCGCAACCAGGTAGGAGACCGGTGTGGCCGCGCGCATTACTCGATGGATCGAGTCAGCGATCAAGCTCGGATGCGATGTCGGCGTCGTCCCGCGACGTCTGGGGGCAAAAAAAACAATTCAACGTGCACATGATCGTCACCGCATTCGGCTCGGCGACGACGTGATGACGGAGCCGAGGATGGCTGGGCGAAAATTTGTCTACGGCTGATCGGGTCATCCTAGTGATTGACGAGCGAACCGATCACGCTGCTCCGCTCAAGGAGATGATCGAGTTCATGGATGCGCCTGAGGTGAGGATCACCGTGCCCGAGCACTGGCGAAGTGCACTTGGCGAGCAACGACCCGCCGCCATTTTTCTCGCTGAAACCGTTAGCGAGCAAAAAATCGCAACGATCATCGATGAGATCGGCTCGCTAGACCCAAACATTCCCATTGTGTTGTTGAGTGACGACGATGGCTGATCGTGCCGTGCAGTACCCGTGGGCGAAGATCTATCAGCTGCGGCAACCGCTGCAGATAAATGAGCTCGGCAATGTGCTCGATGAGATTTGGGCGCAGCACTCGAATCATCGCCGCAGCAATCGCCTGGATCAGCCGTCGGCGCGGTTGGTTGGCGACACTGAGCAAATTCGATCGATCCGCGAAGACATTCGCAAAGTGGCGCCATCGCGAGCGACCGTGCTGATTCGCGGCGAGTCCGGCACCGGCAAAGAGGTGGTCGCCAGGGAAATTCACCGGCAATCGGGCCGCTCGGGCGAGTTCATAGCGGTCAACTGCGGCGCCATTCCGGACAAGCTGCTCGAATCGGAGTTGTTTGGCCACGAACGTGGTGCCTTCACCGACGCCTCGGCTCGGCGGATCGGCGAAATCGAACGAGCGAATGGCGGCACGATTTTTCTCGACGAAATCGGCGATATGCCCGCCAGTATGCAAGTCAAGCTACTGCGCGTGTTGCAGGAACGTACCATTGAACGTGTCGGCGGCAACGAGTCCATTGCCGTTGATGTACGCGTGTTGGCCGCCACCCATCGCGACCTCAGCGCGTTGATGGCGGCAGAGAAGTTTCGCGAGGACCTGTTCTATCGGCTGAACGTATTTCCAATCGATCTTCCTCCGTTGCGCGAACGGATGGACGATTTGCCGCGGCTCGTTGAGGCCTTCTTGGGCCGTTTGCGCGATGAGCATCGGGTATCGATTTCGTTGTCGGCCGACGCAGTCGAACAGCTGATGAGTTACTCCTGGCCCGGCAATGTGCGCGAGCTGGTCAACGTTATCGAACGACTATCGGTGCTGAAAACGCACGGCACCGTAACTGCACGCGACCTACCGCCGCCGCTGCAGAGTAACGGCAGCGGCTTGCCGGGCGAGCACGAGTCGGTGCAACTCGTTGATACGAGCCTCAAGCAACACCTTGCCGACATTGAAATCGAGCTTATCCGCACGGCGCTTGATCAGAGCGATGGGATCGTTGCGCGCGCAGCAGAGTTGCTGCGGGTTGGCCGCACGACGCTCGTCGAAAAGATGCGTCGCTACGATCTGACTTCAGATCGCGATAAGCCGTCGCGCGCCGATCAAGACTAAAGTCGTCAGTCGACGAGGCGAGGCGAGCGGCGCAGCTGCTCAGCGACCTTGATCGTGTTCGCGTTGCTGACGAGCGCCAACGACGCCGTCACATCTGCAGTTCGCAACAGCGCGTCAGCTTGCCAATTGCTTTGGTTCGCGAACACGACACCGATGGCGCAGGCACGCTGGCCGTCAACGTCGACCGGCAACAACACATTGCCTGCATCGGCCGCTCCCGCATTCGTGACCGAAACCCTCAGCAATCGAGCCAGGGTCATCGCTTCGTCGCGTGTACAGCGCGGTAACCAGACAATCAGTTTCTTTGCCGCAATCGCGTAAGTGGTGGCTTTAGTCGGTATCTCGCCGCGGATTCGGTCTATTTCCGCCCCGTCAAAGCGAAACGCGTGGTCGTTATCGGCCTTCCCCAACACAACACAGATCATTGCGTGCTGTTGCCCGACGCGTAGCTGAGTTAGATCGCTGTCTACTCGCGTCAAGAAACTGTCGAGGCCCGGGAGCGCATTGGTCTCCTGCTCGATCATGGGAGTTTTGACTGTGGTGAACATGCGCGTAGGGTGCGTCACCACTGGGGAAGGGGTAAATCCGTAATCCTACGCATACGCCGACGTACGACGTCAGCGACCGATTGGAGTCTAGAGATCGTCTAGATCGAAATCGGCCCGGGCGAGCAAAATACCGAGCGCGGCGATCGAGTCGACACCGAACTTGTCGAGCACGCTGGCGCGGTGCTGTTCCGCTGTGCGAGGACTAATATCGAGCACCGCAGCCAGTTCCTTGCTAGATACGCGCGGCTGCTCGCTGACCAACAGGTCAAAAACTTCACGCTCGCGCCGTGTCAGGGCGGCGAGGCTATCGCGTAGGCGACGCTGCAAACTGCGGCGGTGGCGCAACGAATCCAAGCTGTCGCGTGCCTCACGGATACGATCCAGCAGAATCTGTCGACGAAACGGCTTTTCGAGGAAATCGACCGCGCCACGCTTAATGGCCAACACCGATTGCGGCACGCTGGCATTGCCCGTGACGAAAATAATCGGCAAATCGGCGCCAAGCTTGGTCAACTGTTCCTGCAGCTCGAGACCCTCGATGCCCGGCATACACACGTCGAGCACCAAACAACCGTAGCTTTCAGATTGAAAGGTCTCGAGAAAGGCCTCGGCTGAGTCGTAGGTCGAAACCCGATACCCCTCGTGGACGAGGGCGAGCTCCAAGGCACGACGCACGGCCGCGTCGTCGTCAACGACAAACACGAAAAATTCGGGCGTAGGTTGCGCGGTCGAACCGCGACCGGCCGCTTGGGAAAGCTCCATCATCTGGTCGGCATTGTCGCGGATTGATACGGCCTTGTAAAAGGACCGGCCGTCTAGATGCATAAAGAATTTCGCAGATTTGCCGATGCAATAACGTCCGAATGCGCTTTTCCCGTGGACTGCTGATTAGTGAGCTCCGAGGCTGAATTCAACCGCCGAAACCGCGTTTTGCTGCTGGTACCGGAGTCGTTTGACGACAGCAACGGCCATCGTCTGCTGGACTATCTCGACGCCACCGACACCTTAATCGTGAAGAGTCTGGATGCCGCTATGTCGGCCCTGGCCGAACACGTGCCCGACGTGGTCATGATTATGGTAAATCCGGACGTGGAATCGGATACCGAAACATTCGAGCTTTTGTGCCAGTGCGTGCCGGAAACACCGCTGGTGGTGCTCGCTCAGTCCCAAGCGCCGTCGGCTTTGCGCGAATCCGCGGCGGCCGACAATCACGATGTGATCGTGTTTCCCAAAGGGCAAGTCGAGACGGTCGCGGACGATATACGCCACGCGATTCACGGCGCCGACGGACGGCGCCAGGCGCTGCGAGCCGACGCACGTTTTCGGCGTTTGTACGAAAATTCGATTGCCGGAATTTTCACGCTGAATGCGGACGGAGATTTTCTGTCGGCGAATCCATCGACGCTCGACATACTCGGTTTTAGCAGCGAAACCGAAGCGTTGGTGACCAATTTCGTTCGTGATTTTTGCGTGTCCAATCGTATCGGCACCGAATTCCTGCGTTGCGTGCGCGACACGGGCAGTATTCGCAACGCTGAGTTGACGTTGACCACGGCCGACCGGCGCGAAACGACCGTTCTTGTATCGGCCACCAGCGTGCTCACAACCGGTGGCACCGTCAATCACATCGAGGCGTCCATGATTGACGTCACTGAACGCAAACGCGCCCAAGATGAGCTCACCTATCTCGCCAAATTCGATCGTCTAACGGGACTGGCGAATCGGTACCTTTTCAAGGAAACGTTACGCCGCGAACTCGCGCGCGTGTCCCGTCATGAGCGGCGTTTGGCGCTGATGATCATCGACCTCGATCGTTTCAAGGAAGTGAACGACACGCTAGGCCACGATGCCGGTGACGCGCTGCTGAAAGCCGTGGGTAATCGCTTGCGTCGCTGCACACGGCAAACCGACATCGTCGCGCGACTTGGCGGCGACGAGTTTGCGCTGTTGGTCGACTTCACGGACTCCGGTCCCGACGCCGTGGCTCTGGTGGCCGGCAAAATAATTGACTCGCTCGGTCAGCCGTACCGGGTCAATGGCCACGATGTGCAAACCAGCCCCAGTATCGGTATTGCGCTGAGCCCGGAGGCGGGCGTGCAAAGCGATGCGCTGCTCAAAGCCGCGGATATAGCAATGTATCGTGCGAAGGCCGAGGGTCGGGCCCGCTACGTGTTTTACTCCGACGAGCTTCACGACGAGGTCATGGACCGCGTTGCCATGGAGCAAAACTTGCGCTCGGCGTTGGAACGCTCACAGTTTTCGCTGGTTTATCAGCCGAAAATCGACCTAGGTACCGGACGTATTCGCGACCTGGAAGCACTGCTGCGGTGGAATTGCGCAGAGCGCGGTGTTGTCAGTCCGGTTGATTTCGTACCGGTTCTCGAGCGCACGGGTCTCATCAACCCAGTTGGTCAATGGGTCATGCAAACGGCGGTAGGTCAATTGCGTGCGTGGCAGGAGCAGCTAGATCTCGAAGAGCTGAGTCTTTCGGTGAATCTCAGCGTCCGTCAACTCGGTCAACACAAAGCGTTGATTGACGACATTGCAAGCGTGATCGCCACGACCGGCATAGCACCGCAAACGCTGGAGTTTGAAATCACCGAATCGTCGCTGATGCACGATCCGGATCGCTGCATTCAGACCTTGCATGCGTTGCGCGACTTGGGCGTTCGCGTCAGCATCGATGATTTCGGCACCGGTTTCTCATCGCTGCAGTATTTAAAGGCCCTGCCAATCCACGGGGTTAAAATCGACCGCACGTTCGTCAAAGACATTCCAAACAACGTCGATGACATGGCAATCGTCAAAGCGACGCTCGCCTTAGCTGCAAGTCTCGATCTGGAGGTCACCGCTGAAGGGGTCGAAACCGCTGAGCAAGTGGCCTTTCTGCGCGAACAAGGTTGCCCGTTGGCGCAGGGGTTTTATTTCGCGCGCCCGGCGACACCGGAGCGAGTCGCAACGCTGCTGTTGTCAGACCCCGCCGATTTGCCGCGCATGGCCCGAGCAAGTAGCGACGCGCGCCCCGACGCAGCGCCCGCAAACAGAGCGTACAACGTCGATCTGACGACGACGCTTCAGCTGCCTTACTTCGATCTTTCGCGCACGCGCCACTGAGCGAGTCGCGACGCTACAGCAAAGACTCCGCCGGCGTGAAACTCAGACCGAGGCTCTCGGCCACGGCCTGTGAGGTCAGTTTGCCAGCGTGTACGTTGAGACCTGCGCGGAAGTGACCATCCGTGCGCATTGCATCGAGGCCTGAGTTCGCGAGCCGCAGCCCGTAGGGCAGCGTTGCATTGTTCAAGGCTTTGGCGGACGTTCTCGGCACCGCGCCCGGCATGTTGGCGACGCAGTAGTGCACGATGCCATCAACGACATAAGTCGGGTCTGCGTGAGTGGTTGGTTTGGAGGTCTCAAAACAGCCGCCTTGGTCGATGGCGACGTCAACAAGCACGGCGTTTCGTTTGAGCATCGGCAACATATCGCGCCGAATCAGCTTTGGCGCACTGGCGCCCGGCAGCAGGACGGCGCCGATAATCGCGTCGGCGCGTTTGGACTCGTATTCGATTGTGTCGGCGGTGGAGTAGGCCAAACGCACCCGACCTTGGAACAGTTCGTCCAGCTGCCGTAAGCGCTCGAGCGAGCGATCAACGATTGCGACCTCAGCACCGAGTCCGACGGCCATTCTCGCCGCGTGCGTGCCGACCACGCCGCCGCCCAGCACCAGCACATTGGCCGGCGCGACGCCAGGCACGCCACCCATGAGTAACCCACGACCGCCGGCCAATCGCGTCAGCCCGCTAGCCGCTGCCTGGACGGCCAGGCGCCCAGCGACTTCGCTCATTGGTGCGAGCAACGGTAGTCGCCCATCCGGGTCCGTGACCGTTTCGTACGCGACCGCGCTAGCACCAGAGGCGAGCAATCCGTCGGTCTGCGGTTTGTCGGCGGCCAGATGCAAGTACGTGAACAGCAGCTGGCCGTCGCGCAGCCGCTCAATTTCCGGCTGCTGCGGCTCTTTGACCTTAACGATCATATCGGCGGCTTCGAAAACGTCGTCTGCGGTCGGCGCAATGCTCGCGCCGGCGTTAACGTACGCTTCGTCGGGCTCGCCGATACCGAGTCCGGCGCCGCTCTGCACGACGACGCTGTGCCCGGCGGCCACGTACTCGCGGACTGCACCAGGAATCAAGCCCACGCGATATTCGTTGTTTTTGACTTCTGTCGGGACCCCAACGCGCACTAGATTGCTCCAACCAATATGATCGCGCTATTTTATTTCGTCTGTGCCCGGAAAATCTTGCAATTACTGGCAGGTTCGCCGTTACGGGCGCAAAATTGTTTTGCAAAATCGATTTCCTGAGAAAAAACCTTGCATACACTCGACCGATTTGATCGCCAGATCATCAAAGCGCTGCAAGAAAATGCGCGTGTATCGCTGAGTGATCTAGGCCGCCGTATTGGCTTGTCCACCAGCGCATGCTCGCGGCGAATTGGCCGCTTGGAACACGAGCAAGTGCTGCTTGGCTACACGGCAAATGTCGCGCCGGCGGCGCTCAATGCAAGCACTGAGGTGCGCGTGCAGGTAACTCTCGAGTCGCAGACTGAGGCAACGCTGCGGGCCTTCGAAAAAGCCATACGGCAAGTTCCGGAAGTGGTGAGCTGCGACCTCATGGCGGGCACCGTCGACTACGCCGTACAAGTCGCCGTCGCCGATCTTGCCGCCTACGAGAAACTGCATCGGCAAGTCTTGTCGGCCTTGCCGGGCGTCGCGCGCTTAGAGTCGAGCTTTGTGCTGCGCAACATAATTCGCCGCAGGCAGGCGATGGCGTAACCCAACGCTGGCTATCGTTAGGAGGAGCACGCAGAATATCGCTGATCCCACAGGCAGGATTTCAGCATCGTGAGCGTCGATACAGTGGCACATCTCGACGACGCGCCAGGCGGCGCGGGCACCACGGCTTTTTTCGATCTCGACGGTACGCTCGTGGCCGGGTTTACCGTCGCGTCGTTTATGTTCGAGCGGCTGCGCGAGGGCGGCGCATCGCCGCGCCAGGCGTTCGGTCAGATTACGTCATTGCTAGGAACGCGCCTGAACGGGTCGAGCTACGACACGCTGATTCACAAAGGCGCGGAAGCGATCATCGGAGAATCGGAACGTGACTTCGAACGACTTGGCGAGAAAGTCTTTCGCCGCCATACGGCCGCGACAATATTCCCCGAATCGCGGACGCTGATTCGTCGCCACCAAGAGCTCGGTCATCGCGTCGCGATTGTCACGTCGGCCACCCGCTATCAAGTCGAGCCGATCGCTCGTGAGCTCGGCGTTGAGAACATCTTCTGTAATCGATTCGCGGTCGCCAACGGCAAATTTACCGGCGACATTGAAGGGCCGATTGTTTACGGCAAGGGCAAGGTCGAAGCCGCCCAGCGGTTTTTGGCCGAGACCGGCGGCGAACTCAGCGATGCCTACTTTTATTCCGATGGCGCCGAAGACATTCCGCTGCTGGAGGCGGTCGGGCAACCGTATCCGACCAACCCGGACAACGATCTAACTCGCCACGCCGAAGCGAAACGGTGGCCCATTCAGCGTTTTGACTCGCGCGGATTTCCCGGTGCAAAGGAATTTCTGCGCACCGGCCTGTCGTACGGTTCGTTCATCGGCGCCGCGCTGTCGATTGCACCGACCTGGTTTTTGAATCGCTCCAAGCGCGAAGCGGTCAATCTTGCCACGACGATCTGGGGCGAAGTCGGCAGCTCCCTGTCCGGCATCAAACTCGACATACACGGCGAGGAACACGTTTGGTCGCAGCGCCCGGCGGTGTTCGTCTTCAACCACCAAAGCGTAACCGACGCGCTCATTGTTGCGCGGCTGCTGCGACGAGACTTCACCGGCATCGCCAAAAAAGAGCTCGCGATGCACCCGCTTGCCGGACCGCTGTTCCGCATCGCCGACACGGTGTTCGTCGATCGGCAAAACGCCGAAAAGGCGATCCGCAGTCTCAAATCGGTGACGCATACCCTGCACAAGGGCATCTCAATTGCTGTCGCGCCCGAAGGCACGCGCAGCGTCGGCGACAAGCTCGGCGCGTTCAAAAAAGGCCCGTTCCACATTGCGCGTGAGGCCGGAGTACCGATGGTCCCGATCGTCATTCACAACTCCACCGACGTATTGCCAAAAGGCGGGATATTTTTGCACCCGGCTCGAGTTCGGGTTGACGTCCTGCCGCCCATCGATACGTCGGAGTGGCGCGCCAAAGATGTCGACGCCCACGTCGAACAGGTACGTGACCTGTTTCTAGAGACACTGGGTCAGTCTGACGACTGACCGGGCGAACTCGCGCCGTTTAAAGCGCGCCGAAATCGAACCGGTAACGCAGCTCGTGACCGCGGCTGACGACGGCTTGCCCGTCGACATGACGCGCTCGAAACTTAAGTTTGCGAGCGGCTTGCAGTGCGGGCTTCATAAATACTGAATCACTTGCCGCAACGATTGTGACGTTGGTGACGGTGCCCGAGGCAGTAACGTCGAACCGCACTGTCGCAAAGCCCGACATTTCGCGACGAATGGCCTCGGCGGGATATAGGGCCCGAGTGCGGCGAAGCAAGATCGCTGCCGAGTTGTCGAGCGGTGCCGGCGGATAGCTCGCCGGACCGTGGCCAGGGCCGAAATCCACGGCAACACCCTCGATCGGTTGCACCCGCGGGCGGGTCAGTGGTTGATCGGGCAGTGCGGCGACGGTCAGCGACGTTCTTGGTAACGCCGAAAGTTCGGGCGGCGGCGGCGGATCGAACGCGGTTGTTTTAGGTGGCGGCGGCGTTATCTCGACGATCTTAACTGGCGGAATCGATATCAACCCGCCGCCAATAGGCACGGCAATGCGCTGCAACAGCAACGCATGCATTACAAACAACAGCGCTAGGGTCATACCGGCCGACAACGGCGCGGCCAATAACAAAGACGATGGCGAGTTCCTCATGTGGCGAGCTCCATATACCTAGAACAACCAGGTATAGTGTGTCCGACCGCCGTGCGCCGAACAAGATTGACATACCTTGCAGTTAAAGGCATGCTAGAACTTTAACCGAAGGATCGTTCTGTGGCCCGATCGAATCCGCCGTTCATGACCGGCGTGCCCGAGTTACTGGTCTTGCGTCTGTTGGCAGACAGCGAGATGTACGGTTACGAAATCGTCCGCAAGATCCGCCTCGTCACAGGCGAAGCAATTCGAATCGGCGAAGGTGTGGTCTATCCAGCGCTGCACTCGCTCGAAAAAGCCGGCGCGCTCGCATCGCGGCGACGGCAAGTGGACGGACGTCAACGGGTTTACTACTCCCTGACTGCGGCTGGACGGCGCCGCCTCGAAGACCTGACCGGTGAGTGGGACCGGATTCAGCAGGGCGTCAATACCGCGCTGCAGCCAAGTCATGCGTGAGTCCATCCCAAACGACTCATACGCCGCGTTGGGCGATCGGCTCCGCGTTGCTGGCGTCGACGAGCGGTGGGTTCGCCGCCTCGAAGACGAGCTAACCGACCACTATTGCACGCTCTACGATGAGGCCATCGGTCGCGGCCATTCGCCGCAAGCGGCACGGGAACACGCGGTTGCGCTGATGGGCAACGCCGACTCGGTGCTGGCGGCGTGCTGGAGCACGCATCTCGATGCGCCGCGGCTGGTCGCCACGCCGAATGGCTTGGCGATTGCTGTCGACGAAGTCACGCCGTTCAGCCGATGGGCAATGGCCGGGTTTCTCGGCAGCGCGATAACGGCAGCGACCTTGTTTTTCATGCAGCTGGCGATTTTCTCCGGACTCTAATTCTCGGCAGTAGCGCACGCGGCGCTAAGCCGTGACTGGGAAAGCCCTTTAGGTTTCCCAACTAAAACTCTGTTTCTATGATATTTCTTCGACGTGAGCGGTGCGTGCTTCTCGGCACGCGACTGTGTGCGCCGCTCGCCCTCGCGACATCCGTTCTGGCACCGGCGCAAGCGTCCTTGCAACCGGCGTGCGATGCAAACGTCCAACCTACGGTGCGCGTTGCGCCTTTGTATCCACCCTTGAGCCCAGGCGGCGAAGCGTTAGTGGAGGCGAGGGTGATCGTGACGCTGGCTATCGCCACTGACGGCAAGCCTTACGACATTGTCGTTAGCGACGTCGCAACCGATTCTGGCGCCCGCGCGAAACGCTTTGCGAAAAGCTCAGTCGCTGCCGTTCGCTCATGGCGCTACCCGACCCAGGATCAGTCTTGCCGGCATGTCGTCACGGTCCGCTACGCATTCTTATAACCATTGCGTTGTTGCCCCGCGCCGATCAGCGCGGTCTCAGGCCCGAACCGGCCTTCTATGTTTGAGTACTTCTAGAAAAATACTGTTAATCGTTGTTCAGCATCGTTTTTTGACAGGCTGCTTCGAGTTGATCTAGCTGGTCCTGCATCTGCTGTCGACCGCCATCTAGCGCGGTCTCCGACAGTCCAGCGACCGGTGGCACGGCCGTCCCAATGGCAACAACGACTCGGCTGAACGGTTTGGGAATCATAAACTGGTCCCAGCGTTTGAGGTACCACGCCCGTTCGGCCGCACAACTGAGCGGCAGCATCGCGGCGTTGCTGAGCTTGGCCATCAACACGACACCGGTTTTGAACTCGGCTTTCGGCCCTAACGGGCCATCTGCGGTCGTGACAATACCGACGCCGCGGCGACTGATGTCGCGCATTTCCCGCATCGCGGCCGCGCCGGTTCGATTGGCGGAACCGCGGATCGCTTCGGCACCCCAAGAGCGGGCGATGCGCGCCGGCACTTCGCCATCCACGGAGTCGCTGATCAGGAATCCCGCCTTGAACCCGCCGCGCAGCCATTGCTTGATCAAAAAGGCGCACAGCAAATGGTGCTGATGCCAATAGCACGGAGCGGTTCCTGCCGGTGGCGGATCTCGAAACAAGGTCTCTTGACCCGGCAAGAACTCGAACCGGTAGCTCCGCCAAAATAACGCCAAAATCAGGCGAACCAGCGGCAGTCCGAGTCGGTAGTAAAGCCGGCGGCGCCAATCGAGCCGTCGCGTCGACGGGCCGCGCTTTGCCGGCTTGGACGAGGCGCTCGAGCGGTTATCGGAGTGATCGGGGACCGGCGACGACATGCGCGCCATCCTACCGCAGGCTACGGACGCACGGTAAACTTGCCGGCTGTTTAGCGACGGTGTCAGGCATGCTGTCACAGGATTCCAAAACGACAGCGTTGCGCGGGCCAGTCGAGACCGTCGATCTCGGTGTTTCGATTGAGACGCTCGAGCGCCTCCGTGCCGCCCAGGAAGAATTTGGGTCGATTGTCGCCTTCAACGACGAGCGGCGCGGTCCAACGCTGTTCGTCAATTCCGCCGAACACGTCAATGCGCTGTTGCTGCGACAACACAAGCAGCTGCGCAAAGGCACGGATTTCGAGCGGGTCCGTATGCTGCTCGGCAACGGCATCATTGTTAACGACGGCGAACTGTGGCGTCGCCACCGCCGCGCCTTGCAGCCCGCGTTCACGCGCCGGCGTATTGCCGAGCACGTAGTTGCCATCGACGCGGTCGTTGACCGGCTGGCAGTCGAGTGGGCAAGTGCCGCAATGGAGCAGGCGACGGTCGACGTCAACGCGACAATGAGCCGATTCGCCCTCGAGATAATCCAACGCGCGATTTTTAGCGACGACTTCGATCAACGTTTCGGTCGCGCCGACTCCAACCCGTTTCGGCTATTGAGCGAGGAATTCGCGCGCGACCTGCGGGCCGTCACTCGATTGCGGAGCGCAAGGAACGACGTGCAGGCGATCATCGAGGAGCGCCGCGTGTCAGAGCGCCGTCACATCGACTTTCTCGATGAGCTTTTGTTCGGTGCGCCGGCGTTGGACGCCGAGCTCACAGACAAGGAAATCGTCGATGAGGTTATGACGCTCGTGGTGGCGGGCTATGAGACGTCGGCCGCGACCCTGACGTTCGCCTGGCACCAGCTGGCGACGAACCCAGCACTCGCCGATGCTCTGGTCAACGAGCTGACAACAGCCGGTGAAGCGGCGGACGACCCGCTGGCTTGGGTTGGCGAGCTACCGCGGACCATGGCGATGCTGCGCGAAACGCTGCGGCTTTACCCACCCGTTTGGCTGTTCTCGCGGCGCACGGCCGAAGCGCTGACGGTGCTGGATATAGACATTCCGGCGGACACCAATCTGCTGCTGTCGCCGTATCTCCTGCACCGCGATCCGGTGCATTGGACCTCGCCCGAGGACTTCGATCCTGATCGATTCCTTGCCGGCGCCGACAATCCTGCCTACATACCTTTTTCACTCGGTCCGCGCCGGTGCATTGGCGAGTTTTTCGCGATGCTGGAGATGTGCCGACACTTTCACCGTTTGCTGCCGATGTTCGTGCCAGCGCTGGTAGAGGAGCCGAGGCTAGACCTGCGCTTCGGCATCAATCTCCGGCCGGGCCACACCGTTACGATGCACCTCGACCGGCGCCAAGGAGTACAGGTTTGAAATCAACCCACCCCGATCTGGCGGCGCTGTTTCGCGCTAGCCTGAGAGCGGACCGCGTCATCAATCTGGTCAGCGGCGCTGACAACACCCGCACTCTCGATTTTGCCGAACTCGGTCGGTTGGCGGGGGCCGCTGCCGGCGCAATGGCTGAGAAGGGCGTTCGACCCGGCCATGAACTCGTGATCTACACCCGCTCAAACCGGACGTTCTTGATCGGTTTTTGGGGCGCGGTATTGGCTGGTGCGGTCCCGGTGCCGATCGCCGTTGGCAAGACCGAAGAGCAGCGCCAGAAACTCACCCGTATCCTTACGCAGCTTCGTCATCCAGCGCTGCTCGAAGACTCCGATGCGGCGACGGTTGCCGGCATTGCTACCGAGCGTCGTTTCAGCGTCGATGAATTCGATCGCAGCATCGCCAGCCGGCCCGATCTCGAGCCCCGCGAGGCGGCCGACCTTGCGTTCATCCAGTACTCGTCCGGTTCAACCGGCGATCCGAAAGGTGTCTGTATTTCGCACGGCAATATCACCGCGCACTGCGATGCGATTCTGGCGACGATGAGTTGGACCGATCAGCATCGCGGCCTGTCGTGGATGCCGCTGACTCACGATATGGGCTTGATCGTGATGCATCTCAGCCAGTTCGCGGCGGGCATGTCGCACACAATTATCGACACAGATGTGTTTATTCGCCGTCCGCAGCTGTGGTTGGAGCGCGCGACTGCCGACCAGGCACACGTTCTCTGCTCACCGAATTTCGGCTATCGGCACTTTCTGAAGTTCTACGACCGTCGGCCGAGCCAAGGCATTTCGCTGGAAAACGTCACGACGATATTCAATGGCGCCGAGCCTATTTCGCGCGCAATTTGCGATGAGTTCTTGACCAAAATGGCCCCGCTCGGTCTGCGCTCAACGGCAATGCTGCCTGTTTACGGGCTGGCAGAGGGGACCGTTGGTGTCACCGTGATGCCGCTTGACGAACCACTGGCGAGCGTTTTTGTTGACCGTCATCGGCTGCGCATCGGCGAGCCCGTTGCGCACCTCGCTGCCAATGACGACGATGCTCTCGAGTTCGTCAAAGTCGGTGCGCCGATGCGCTACGTGGAGTTGCGCATTGTGGGTGACGACGACGTCGAATTGCCGCACGAACATGTTGGCCATATCCAAATTCGAGGCGCCAGCGTAACGGCCGGCTACTACGGCCTTAGTGCTGAGACCCGCGATGCCAAAACGGTCGATGGTTGGTACCGGACCGGTGATTGCGGCTTTATCGATGGCGGGCAACTCGTCGTCAGCGGCCGCATGAAGGACATCGTGATCATCAGTGGCCAGAACTACTACGCGCATGATCTCGAGCGGTTTGCCTTCGACATTGGCTCACTG
The DNA here is from genome assembly GCA_038534295.1 of Pseudomonadota bacterium. GTDB lineage: Bacteria > Pseudomonadota > Gammaproteobacteria > Steroidobacterales > Woeseiaceae > JBCAXA01. The sequence continues at coordinate 691,106 of JBCAXA010000002.1, read as the reverse complement.
GAACTCGGCAAAGTTGCCGTAGCGGCGGCGCGTCGTCAGCAGGATGCCGACGAACAAACCGTCGTGTTTGCGCTGTTTCGCGGATCGGCTGACGATTTCCGTCCCTTGGCCGGGCGAATCGCCGAAAGCATCGCCGGCGCGACCGGCGTCACTGTTGACTACGTCGTCCCCGTGCCGCGAATCCCCAAAACGACCAGCGGCAAAGTGCAACGTAGCGTACTCGCCCAGAATTTCGCGATGGGCGAGTACGACGGCAATGCTGTCTCGTTCGACGCTGACGGCAGCGCGCCGACCCCACCAGCGGACGACGTTGGCACACTCGACAACGTGCTGGCGATCTGCGCACAGCATGCCGCTCCGATTCAAATTGGGCCGGACGACGACTTGTTCGACGTCGGCATCAGCTCGCTGACCCTGACGGAAATCTCGCTGGGCATCGATGAGCGCTTCCCCGGCGTCGTGTCGATCGATGATTTGTTCGATTGCCCAACACCCCGCCAAATTGCCCAGCGGATCGATGCGGCCGCCTAGTCTTTGGTGCCGTCGCTACGCCAATCGCAGCCAGCGCAGTCCATGGACTTGCCGTGTTTCTCGAGCGTCGCTCGCATAAAGGCCTGCCACGTTTCGTTCGGTTGCCAAACCGCATCGACTGCCCGCTTTGCATCGGCCACGGCGACGTCTTCATAGATGACCCGATACAGAAAACTGAAGGCGCTGGCGCGGTAGTTGACCTGACAATGCACCAAGGTGTGCTGATCAGACATCTGCATCAAGGCCGCAAACGCCGCGAAATCCGTATACCGAGGTTCGTCGAAGCGAACGGCAACGTGGATGTAATCGAGACCGGCCGCGTGGGCATCGCGGTCGTTTGACCCTTTTATTTGCGGGCTGTCGTTGTACGCGAGGTAGATGACCCGATCGTAGCCAGCTTCGGCAATTTCGACGTACTGAGCCGCATTGGGTTGTCCGGCGCTGGCGAAGCCTTCGGGATACGCCACGAAATTTGGCAGGTCCTGGACCGCCGCTTGAGCGCCTGACGTGGCAGTCAGCAGTACAACGGCAAAGAGGTATACACGCATGGTGGGTTCCTTAGATGACCGCAGGATCACGCGAGTCTACCGAGCCCACCGGACCCGGGCGAGAGGCGACGATACGTGCCTCGGCCGCGGTAACGGCGACCGAGGTACGCTAGTCGAAACTTCCAGCCATGCTAGAATTCGAGATTAATCAATGCCCATCCGGGTATCGATAACCGCACCAGATCACACCGATTGAGGAACCCCGGCATGAATCGCTTCGCCCGAGTTACCACGTACCTGCTGCTGTCGATCGCATTCGTCAGCTGTTCGAACGACGAGGAGTCATCGCCTGAGCGCGCTACGGCGAATGCTCTGAAGAGTTCGGCGGGTGGCGCACTGCTCGAATACGTCCCGGCCGACACGCCGTATTTCTTCGGCTCGCTCGCACCGATGGACGACGACGTCTTGGCGGCCATGCGCGAGATCAACGAGGCCGTGCTCAAGGGCTACGGCACCATGATCGCTGGCGCCATGCAAAATGCGCGTGCCGATGTCGATGACGAAACGGCCGAAGCCATGGATCAATTCGGCCCGGTGGCCGTGAAACTGGCGGAGTTCTTCGAAGACGGTCGTCTTGATGAGCTGGGCATTGGCGAAGACATCACCGGCGGGTTGTACGGCGTCGGTTTGCTACCGGTCATGCGCATCGCACTCGAAGATCCAGACCAGTTTGAAAAGGGTGTGAGCGAACTCGAGGGCTCGGCCGGGCAGGCTATGTCGACGGCGACGATCGACGGCGTTAGCTACCGCTATGCGGTCAATGAAGAGATGCGCCTCGTCATCGCCCGCGAGGGCGACTACGCCGTCGCGACGTTCCTGCCGGACGGCGCGTCGGACAGCGTCCTCAAGCAAGTGCTCGGCATCGATAAGCCGTCGTCGAATCTCGAGTCCAGCGACAAGATCTCTGGCTTGTCCGCGAAGCACGGCATGATGCCGCAGGGGCTCGGCTTCATCGACATCGTTGGACTGACCAACACGTTCACGTCAGAGCAGACCGGTGTTAATGCTGAGCTGTTGGCGCTGGCGGACTACGACAATTCAGAAATCAGTGACGTTTGCAAAGCAGAAATTCGGGAAATGGCCGAAGTCATGCCGCAGATCGATCTCGGCTACACCCGCATGGAGCCGGGCAGATTCGATCTGCTTACCGTGTTTAATCTGCGCAATGACATCGCCAGCAGCATGGCGGGCTTGAGCGCGGCAGTGCCAGGCTTGGGCGGTTCAATGGAAGGACTGTTCGCGCTGGGCTTCAGTCTCAACCTGCCCGCCATGCGCGAGTTCATCGGTGATCGTGCGTCGGCACTCGAGGAAGATCCGTTCGAATGCGAGTACTTCGCGGACCTTCAGGAGAGCGTTGCGGACATGCAGGAAGCCGCGAATCAGCCGCTGCCACCGGTTGCCGACAGCCTGCGCGGGTTCAAAGTGATCATCGACAGCATGGACGACTTCGACATTGCCGGCGGTGCCCCGCCGTCCGTGAACGGCCGCGCATTGATCGCGATCGAGGACGCTCCGAGCCTTTTGTTGATGGGGCAAATGTTCATGCCACAGCTGGCCGAACTCGAACTCGAGCCGAACGGCGAAGTCCTCGAGCTGCCGCCGGGCCTTGTCCCGATGCCGACCGATCCAGCCTATGTTGCGTTGACCAACGACGCCATCGCACTCGGCATCGGTGAGAGCGCGCGCGACTCACTGGACGAGATGTTCACCGCGCCCGTTGCTGCAGCGCCGCCGCTCACTAGCTTCAGCTACGACGTTGCCGCTTACATGAAGATAATCGGCGATGTCGTCGAGCAAGCCGGTCAGAACGACGATGACGTTGACACCGAAGCGATGTCGCAGATGTTCCGCGCGATGCAGGAACATCTCGATCGCACCTGGGTTGACGTGGTCGTGACGGACAACGGTATCGAAATGCCGTATGTCGTGACGCTCAAATAGGGCGCCCGCGGAACCGCAACCAGCACCGCCGAGCGGTGTCGACATCGATCGACACCGCTCGGCATCCAAGCATGCGTTGCAAGGTGCGGCAGCGCCGCGCGGCGATTACGTGTGCGCATTTCCGGCATCGCCAATTCGTCGTCAGCACGCGTTCCGACGGCCGGTTTGTCCAAACTTAGGGGCTCGCCAACGGACGCAGGATTGTGCGACTGTCTCCGCATGCCAAGCACCGATTCAAGCGCTCACCGGAGCCAAACTAGCGATAGGGCAGTCCTTTGATGACGCTTGCGGTTCGCTGTCGCAGCATTGGTAAGCAATACACCTACGGCGATCGACAGCAAAGCGTTCTCGATAACTTTTCGCTGACCGTTGACCCTGGCCAGTCAATGGCGCTGCTCGGCCGCAGTGGCTCCGGGAAGTCGACGCTACTGAATTTGCTAGCGGGCCTCGACGACGTCGACACCGGCGACGTCTTGCTGGGTGACTTCAGTATTGCCAGAGCGCCCGAACCGTCGCGGACGCGATTTCGACGCCACAACATTGGCTTTGTTTATCAGTCGTTCAATTTGCTGCCGACACTGTCCGTAGCGGGCAACGTACGGCTAATGCTCGATCTGATCGGCGTCCAAGGGCAGGCTGCACGGCAAAGTACCGCGGCAGTGCTCAGCAGCGTTGGACTGCTCGATGCTGCGGACCGCTATCCGGATACGTTGTCTGGCGGCGAGCAGCAGCGCGTCGCCATTGCCCGCGCACTGGTGCATCAGCCGGGTCTGATCTTGGCCGACGAACCGACCGGCAACCTAGACGCCGAAAATGCTGATCGCGTCGCCGATCTGTTGCTGCGCCTGGTCGCCGAACGTGGCTGTACGTTGATTCTGGCGACGCACAGCGGCCGGCTCGCCGAGCGGTGCCAGCAGCAATTAGACCTGAGCCAGGGTCGCGGCATGACGCGATGAGGCGCTTGCTCGCAGCGACCGTTCGGTTCTATCGGCAACATCCGGCTATTTGGACGGTAACCCTTGGTGGCGTCACGTTGGGTGTTGCGGTGATTGTGGCGATCGACATCGCCACGCAGAGCTCCGACCGAGCACTCACGCTGTCATTGGCGGATCTGTACGGGGAAAGTACGCACCAGATCGGTGGCGGTCCCGATGGAATTTCGCCTGCGGTGTACACCGACTTGCGCGCGACGCTGCCAAACCTGGCTATCGCGCCAGTCATCAGCGGCAATGCGCGTGTCGACGGATTGTCACTGGGTGTTCTTGGCATCGACCTATTGGCCGAAGCGGCAATAAGGCCGCGCCTCGCTGGCGTTGCGACCGGCCGGTCAGGCGCCGCGCCGCTGCCGATCACAGCTTTTTTGACGACGCCCGACGCGCTGGCTATCAGCCGGCAGACCGCGGAAAGACTGGCGCTTGCAGCTGGCGATACCGTCGTACTTGCGGTTGGGAGGTCCGAAATTCGCGGCAGCGTGGTAGCTGTGCTCGAGCGCGCACCCGACAACGTGCTGATTACCGATCTCGCGAATGCTGATCGCTGGTTGGATCGTGACGGTCGGCTATCGCGGATCGACGTCAAAGCAGTCGACACCGCCATCGTCGACCAGCGCCTGGTACCCGCGCTGCCGAGTGACGTGACCGTGATCCCAACGCAGGCGAGCGCCGACGCGACGCTGGATATGACGCGCGCGTTCACCATCAACCTAACCGCAATGAGCTTGCTGGCAATGCTGATCGGCGCATTTTTGATCTTCAACGCCATTAGCTTTGCTGTGGTGCGGCGCCGTGAACAGTTTGCTGCGCTGCGAGCGTTTGGTTTGGAAAGACGACAGGTTGTCTGGTTGGTGTTGATCGAGGTCTGTGCCTTCGCGCTGCTTGGCACGCTGCTCGGCATTCTGTTTGGTGCACTACTTGGGGCGGAGCTGACCAGCCTCGTCGCGCGAACCGTCAACGATCTCTACTTTCGAGTCGAAGTCACCGAGACGAACGTTGCAGCGCTAACGCTTGGCAAAGCGTTGGCCCTCGGCCTCGGCTTTACGCTGCTCGCCGGGTTGCCGGCCGCCTTGGAGGCGGCCCGTACGCAGCCGCGGCTGGCCCTGCGTCGGTCGAGCATCGAATCACGTGTCGGTTTTGCCGTTCGCGGCGCCGCGCTAGTCGGCATTGCGGTCGCCGGGTGTGCGGCCGGTTTGCTGGCAATCACTGATGGCGAATTGATTAGCGGGCTTACCGCGGTGTTCATGGTGATCATCGGTTACGCGTTGGTATTGCCGGCGCTGATCGTCGGCGTCCTGCGCTATCTGGCGGTACCGATCGCGGCCGGCATCGGTCGCATGTCCGCACTGACCATCGGCGGCATCGAACGCAGCCTCAGTCGAACCGGCGTCGCCATCGTTGCGCTTGCCGTTGCCGTTTCGGCGACCGTTGGTGTCAGCACGATGGTTGGCAGTTTCCGCCAGTCCGTGCAATCGTGGCTGGACAGCTCGCTCAGCGCCGACATTTACGTTGGCGCCGCGGAAAACGTCCTCAGTCACGATTGGGTGCGGACCTTAGCGGAAGTGCCTGGTGTCGACGCCGTGGCAGCGACCCGGCGCGCTTGGCTGAGCTCGGCCGCGGGGCCGGTGCGTTTGCAAGCGCTCAGCCTGACTGGCGCAGAAGGCGATCAGCAGCTCATCGCGGGCGATCCTGCCAGTGCCTGGCGTGCATTTGCGGCCGGCGAGGGCATCATCGTCTCTGAAGTGTTCGCCTACCGACGCAATCTTCGCGTCGGTGATTCGTACGAGCTGCCGGGCGCAAACGTCGGTGCGTTCCCTATCGTCGCCGTGTATCGAAGTTACGACGTCACCGGTGGCGCGATTTTGCTATCGCTGCGACGCTATCGTGAGCTCTGGGCCGACGATAGGCTCGATGCCCTGGCGCTCACGATCAACAGCGAGTCGTCTCGAGCCGCGGTGATTGCCGCGCTAGAGGCATTGCCATCGGCCGCGGGGCAGCTGTTCATTACCAACGCCGGCGACTTGCGTACGCTGTCGATGCAGGTCTTTGATCGGACCTTCGTCATCACCGACGTGCTCTATTTCATCGCCGTCGGGATTGCGGTCGTTGGCATCATCGGAGCACTGCTGGCGCTGCAGCTCGAGCAACAGTGGCTGTTCGGTACGTTTCGGGCGCTCGGAATGACTCGTCTCGCGACCGGTTTGATGGTGCTGGCTCAATCGGCATTCATCGGACTGTTGGCTGGTCTCGCCGCGATTCCGCTCGGCTTGATCATGGCGCGCCTTTTGATCGACGTCGTCAACCGGCGTGCCTTCGGCTGGACCATGGGCTTCGACGCAGACATTTGGGTGCATATTAGTGCGGTACTGGTGGCTGTTGCGGCCGCCGTATGCGGCGGGCTCTTGCCGGCAATTCAAGCCGCTCAGACCCGGCCAGCCGCGGCTTTGCGGGGTCAGCGCTAATGCGCGCACTGGTTGTCGCACTGCTCGCGCTGGTTGCCATCGGCTGCGACTCATCCCATGAACGGCACGGCTCTAGCGCTGCAGCCGAGCCGGATCTGGCGGCATTGCTCAACGGCGCCGACAACGAGTCCTTCGCAGTCGCGGACCGGCCGCGCAAGTTTCGTTTTCCCGAGGACCACGGCCCGCATCCGGCGTTTCGAAATGAATGGTGGTACTTCACGGGGAACTTGCGCGATGCGGCCGGCCGACGCTTTGGCTATGAGCTGACCATTTTCCGGTTTAGCTTGACACCAGCGCCGAACGACGCGGCGCCCAGTGTCTGGGCGACGCACCAGGTGTTTGTTGGCCATTTTGCGGTGTCAGACATTGCCGATGAGCGATTTTTGGTCGCCGAACGACTGTCGCGAGCGCAGCCATCAATGGCAACCGCACGAGCGGCGCCGTTCGAAGTTCGGATTCAAGACTGGTCCATGCGCGCGATAAGCGCCGACCCGGAGCTGACGTGGCGGCTCGTAGCGGCGGACGAGCAGCACGGCATCGACCTCACGGTCACAGCGTTGCGCCCGCCAGTATTGCAGGGCAATCGCGGTTGGTCGCAAAAATCGGCGGATCCACGCAACTCGTCGTACTACTACTCCGTTCCGAGGTGGGCGACCAGCGGTACCGTTCGGGTTGGCGACGAGCAATACGTCGTGGCCGGCGAGTCGTGGCTCGACCGCGAGTGGAGCACGAGCGCACTCGCCGACGATCAGGCGGGATGGGACTGGTTCGCGCTCCAACTCGATGACGGCAGCGAACTGATGTACTACCAGCTGCGGCGTAGAGACGGTGCGGCCGATCCGTACAGCGGTGGCAGCGTGCGGCGCGCCAACGGTGAGCTCGTGCAGCTTGGTCGCGACGACGTCATGCTGACCGTCACGGATTCCTGGACCAATGGCGCTGGCGATGTGTACCCGAGCGGCTGGCAACTGATCGTGCCTTCAATAGGGCTGGACGTCGTGGTCGAACCCGCGATGGCCGATCAAGAGCTGTCGACGATCGTTCGCTACTGGGAAGGTGCGGTCGATGTTCGCGGCCGATCAGCCGGCACGTCGGTCGGCGGGCACGGTTACGTCGAACTTACCGGCTACGCCGGCGCGTCAGGAAGCGCCGGCGGCCGCAGTCAGTAGCCGCGCGCGCGGTAGCGCAATACGGACTTCCAATCCTTCGTCGACGTTTGCCAGTGACAGTCGGCCGCCATGTGCCTCAACGATTTCTCGACACAACGGCAGCCCCAGCCCGGTGCCGGATTTCTTTGTCGAGTAAAACGGCAGCAACGCGTGGCGCAGGACGTCGTCGTCGATGCCGCCGCCATGATCGCGAACGGTAACCAGCGCCTCGTTGCCAATGTGACGAACGGCAACTTCGACGGCTGCCGGATCACTGCCGGACTCGTGGGCATTTTTCAGGAGGTTAATCATGACCTGTTCGAACTGCGTGGCGTCAAGCGAAACGGGTTCCTCAGGGAGTTTCCCGTGAATTTCAAAAGGGATGGTTGCCCGAAGCGGCTCCAGGAATTCACGCCAAGACGTGGCAACGGGGCGCGGCGACGGTAGACGCGCAAATCGCGCGTAGCCTTCGATGAAGCGTTGCAGGTGCGACGCACGCTCGCCGATGGTCGCAAAAATCGACTCGAGCTGGTCGTTGCCGCCGGCTTTGTCAACGACACGCTGACCGGAATGCGCCAACGACGAGATTGGGGCGAGCGAGTTGTTCAATTCATGGCTAATCAAGCGAATCACCTTTTTCCATGTTGCGACTTCTTGGCGATTCAATTCCTGAGTTAACTGTTTCAGCAAATACAGTCGGTGCCGCTGCGCATTCAACATAAACTCGCTGCTCGATACGTGGTAGGTCTGCGGCTCATCGCCGTCGATCGTGAACAGACCGCTACCGCCGGACAGTGCCGCGTCGCGAAACGCTTCCGGTAGTGAAGCAAGCATGGCTTCGAAGTCTTCGCCGTTAATAGGCCGGCCGTTGTTCAAAAGCTGCCGCGCGGCTGCATTGGAATAAACAATACGCCCGGAAGCGTTGCTGAGCACTAAGGCGATGTCGGTAGTCTGAATGACAGTGTCGAGCATCAATTCGCGCTGGTACAGCGTTTGCCGCTCGGTGCGCAGCGCCTCGCCGAGACGGTTGTGCGCGGCGACCAGATGCGACAGTTCGTCGCCGCCTGCCGTGGCGATCGTCACGCTGAAATCGGCGTCGCGGAGGCTGTCGGCGCCGCTCGCTACTGCCTCGATGACGTCAGCCGTGCGCGTGATCCAGACGTTAATCGCGACAGCGAGTATCGGCAGTCCGATCGCCAAGCTGACGACCCAAGCCAGCCACCAAGGCGAAAGCGCTCGGGACATTGTCGCGGCTAGCAGCGCGACGAGTACAAACACCACCGCGACGAACGCGACGATGCGTCCGGCCAAGGAGAATCGATTGGGTGCGGTAGGGTGCTCGACGTTTGCCATGCACGGCAGTGTAGGGCTGATTAGGGCTTTTCGATACCGAACTTGTCCATGCGCCGGTAGAGCGCTTGGCGGCTCAGGCCGAGCTCGCGCGCCGCCTTCGCAACGATGCCGCCCGCACGTTGCAAAGCGTTCTCGATCGCCTCGCGATCGGCCGGGGCCGAGTGGCTCGATCCGACGGTACTTTCCGACGTGGCCTGGCTCTGTGCCGGCAGGGCGAGATCGCTGCGGCTGATTGCAGTGTCCGACGCCAGCAGGCTGGCACGCCGAATCGTGTTTTCGAGTTCACGAACATTGCCCGACCAATCGTGGCCGAGAAGCGCCGCTTCAGCATCCGCCTCAAGTGCACGATCGTCACCGAGAAAATGATAGGCAAGCGGGAGAATATCGTCGCGACGCTGGTTCAACGGTGCCATTTCGAGCTCAATGACATTGAGTCGGTAGTAGAGATCTTCACGAAAACGACCCCCCGCCACTTCCTCGGCAAGGTCGGCGTTGGTGGCACTAATGACCCGAACGTTCACCGACCGTGTCGATGAGCTGCCGAGGCGTTGAAACTCGCCGGTTTGCAGCACGCGCAACAATTTGGCCTGGCCATCGAGATTCAAGTTGCCGATTTCATCGAGAAACAGCGTGCCGCCGTTGGCGCGCTCGAAATGGCCGACGCGGGCCCGCGTTGCCCCGGTGTACGCACCCGCTTCGGCACCGAATAGCTCACTTTCAATCAGCTGATCCGGCAGCGCGCCGACGTTTACTTTGACAAAAGGGCCTGCCTTGACGGCGGAGTTGTAGTGGATGATGTCGGCGATTCGCTCTTTGCCGGCACCATTCGGCCCGGTAATCAGTACCGGAACGTCGGCGGGCGCCACTTTAACGGCGATAGCGATCAGTGCCTGCATCGCGGGACTTGCGAACACCGTGCCCCGCAAATCGTAGTTGTCTTGCAGCCGCCTTACTTCCCGCGCGCGAGACTGATCGACATCACGGATTCGGGCGGTTGCTTCGCCGAGCTCCAAAAGATTGCGCGCCGTCGCCAGTAGCTTCTCGTCGTCCCACGGTTTCGACAGGTAATCCGCAGCGCCGGCTCGCACCAATGTCACGGCAGTCTCGAGATGCGTCCACGCCGTGAGCAGTATTACCGGCAAGTCCGGATCGCGCCGCCTGAGCTCGTGAAATAGCGCTTCGCCTTCCTTGCCGGACGTCGTGTCCTCGGTGAAATTCATGTCCTGCACGACGAGACCGACATCGTGATGATCGAGCATTGCGAGCCCTGCCTCGATGCCATCCGCTGTCACGCATGGCAAGTCGTGCACCGAGAACAGCACGGACAGAGCGGTTCGTACTCCCTCGTTGTCGTCGATAACGAGTATCGTGCGGGTCATACGTTACGTGTAGCGATCGCCGGCGAAACCTGGGCAGCCCGCCGTGCGGGTCCGGCAACTGCCAAAAACCCGAGCAACCAAAGTGCTGCCATTCCGCCCAAGAGATACCAGACATCGAGCCGTGCGGTTTCGAACATCTCCGATAACTGGTAGTTCACAACGTATGTTAATACGGTGCCAAGAATCAGTCCGAGCGTCGTCATGAGCCAGTTCTCAGTCAAGAAATAGCGAACGATATCTCGTTTGCGCGCCCCAATGGCGCGCCGCGTGCCGATCTGCTTGGTCCGTTGCCTGACCGTGAAACTCGCCAATCCGACAATGCCGAGGCCGGTGATCGTCAGCAACAGTACGATGGCGACGCTGAGCACGGTTGCCATCGCGCGGTCTTGCTCGTAGCTGCGCCCGGCAATCTCTTCCAGCGTTCTGGCGTTGCGTACGATGCGAGTACGGTTCGCGTCGGCAAGCAGTGGCTCGATCTCGTTGAGCACGCGGTCGCGTTGGCCAGGCTGAGTGCGGATGATGTAGCGCGTGCGGTGCGAGTCCGGTCGCACCGGAAACCAAATAACATTTTCCAGATTTTCCCAGTGCACCCACGAGCCGAACATGTGCTCAACCACGCCAACGATTTCTGAGCTCTCACCGAGATTGTTGAACAAGCGCTGACCGACCGCAGTCGGCAAGTCTGGGTACAACGCGTCGGCAAGGTGTTTGGTGATGATTGTTTGTGGTGGCATCCGTTCACTGTCTGGATGTTCGGTCGAGATAATTTCCGTCTCGAGAAAACCACGTCCTTCAATAATATTCACGCCAAGGGCTTCGTCGGCTTGATGATCGAACTCAAAATAGTTGCCGCTCTGATTGGGAGCATCTTCGTCCATGCTGGCGCGAAAACCCGAAGCGCTGCCTGAGCCGCTGAGTGGCGTATGCCCCGAGACGGTAGCGGCGACGACACCGGGTAAGGCTCGCAGCAGTCGCAGGTCTTCCTCCAAGGTCGCATCATGGTTGTAATCGGCGCCGAAGCCGTTGCTGGCAATCGTGACGATGTTCTTTTCATCGATGCCGCTAGGGCGGCCGATAAATTGACTGCGCTCGACCGCGAGGAACATCGAATTAACAACGATGGCTAACGTCAGCGCGATCTGCAGCGCGATCAGAACGGAGCCTGTCCGGTTGCGCCACATGGCGCTCAATATTGGGCGAATCTCCATGGGGTGCTCCTATTGCGTTTTCAGATAAATGGCCGGCTGCAGTTTGCAAACCCGCCAGGTGGGATAGATACCGGCGATCAACGCGGCAGCGATAGCTACCAGCACGGTCATCGCAACGAGTTCGAGATTGAGGCTGGTCACGTCGGCGGTGTCGGGCAACAGCTTGCGCACACCGATCAATCCCAAAAATGACAAGCCGATACCAATCAAGCCGCCGACAAAACCAATCAAACCCACTTCCACCAGGTGTTGCCGGAAAATGTCAAAGCGGCTGGCACCGAGCGCGCGCCGCAGGCCAATGACGGGCGCCTTGGCAACGAATCGCGCGAGGATCAGCCCAATGGTGTTGACCAAACACGCCACCAGAAACAGTACCGCGATGCTCCAAACGGCCAGCTCTTGATCGCCAACGACCTCGCGGATTCGTAGCCAGTCGGTAACGTTGGTCAGCTGATTGTTGTTCGGACGCTCCATACGGCCGAGTTCGCGCTGACTGTCGGTGTAACCATCGAGCCAGGATTGGTAGCGCTCACGCGTGGCGGCGTCCGGCAATTCAGCCCAAAACTGGATGTAAATGCACTCGGACTGCAGCAGGTCCCAATACGTGTCGATGATTTCGTCTTTCCAGCAATTGGTGTTGCCGCTGCCATTGATCTCGCGCGCGCCCATGATCGAAAACGGCATAAAGACATCTTCGACAGGGTTAAGCGGACCGTTGTTGACGTCGTAGTAAAGGACGTTGGGGTCCCAGTTGTCGAGTACCCCAGCTACTCGAAAATAGTCATCACCAAAACGCGCCTCACGGCCAACGCTGTCTTCACCGCCGAACAGTTTCTCGTTGGTCTCCTTGCTGAGCACGACGACGTTGCCGGCGGTCTCATCGAAGCGATCGTCCCAAGGCCCGCCGTAGAGAAACGGGACGTTGAACATCGGGAAGAAGTCGTTCGGCGTCATCCGCGAGACCGTCAGAAACGGCGCTACGTCGTCATTTTCGGGTACGGCCGTGAACACGGCTTTGCGCATCGCCGCGTGGCGCAGCGGTATGTCCGACTCGAGCAATGCCGTTGCATCGCGAAAAGTCAGTTGCCAAGGCGCTTGCTCGGGACGGTCGTCGTGGAAGGGCTCGTCTGGCGACCAGCTATCGAGGCGTACCGTGTAGAGCTGGTCGCTCTTGGACGGGATGGGGTCGCCCGAAATCGAATAGAGGAACGTCGTCACCGTCATGCAGACGCCAACGCCGACCGCGATCGCGGCGACCATCAACGCCGTCAACAGCGGCTGCTTGGCGAGGCTCTGCCGGGCCAGTCTCAGATGATAGAAAAACATCGCGGCCCCTCAAGCGACGGTCGAAACGGCAGTCGGCGCGCTGTCGGCCGGCGGCGAGAACGGATCGGGATTGGCGAGCTGCCCGTCGAGGAGGTGCACGGTGCGATGCGCACGGCGGGCGAGTTCCGGATCGTGGGTCACCATGACAATGGTGGTACCGGCGCGATTGATCTCTTCGAGTAGGTCCATCACCTGACGTGCCATGAGCGAATCTAGATTGCCGGTTGGTTCATCGGCGAGCAAAAACACCGGATCGCCGGCAAGCGCACGAGCGATTGCAACGCGCTGCTGCTGACCGCCTGACAATTGCGCCGGCAAGTGGTGCATACGGGCCGCGAGGCCGACTTTTTGCAGCGCGTTTTCGATCCGCTGGCGCCGTTCGGAGCCGCCGAAGCCGCGATAGCGCAGCGGCACATCGACATTGTCGAAAACGTTGAGGTCCGGTATCAGGTTAAAGCTCTGAAAAATAAAGCCGATTTTCTCGTTGCGAATACGCGAACGCTGATTGTCGTTGAGTCGGCTAACGTCGCTACCGTCCAGGAGGTATTCCCCGCTGGTCGCAGTTTCGAGCAAGCCAGCAATGTTTAGAAACGTCGTTTTGCCGGACCCGGACGGACCGGTTACCGCGACGAATTCGCCGCCTTCTACCGTCAACGACAAATCTCGCAGGGCGTGCGTTTCGATCAATTCGGTGCGATAGACGCGACTGATGTTCTTCATGCTCAGCATATTGGCTTCTCCCTAATAGTGTCGTTGACTAATCTCTGAGCAGCGCTCGCTCGGCATCACGGAAACGATTGATTTCAGAGATGACGATAACGTCGCCTTCGTTTAAACCGTTCAGAATTTCTACGTAGCGCACGCTGCTCGCGCCGCTTTCAATCGCGGTCCGCAAAGCAGTGTCGCCCTCGACGCGATAAACCATGCGGCCGCCACCGGTGTCGTAGAAGGGGCCACGCTCGACGAGCAACGCATCGCCGCGTCGCTCGAGAATGACGCGGGCAGTTACGCGCTGGTTGCGTCGCAGACCGACCGGTTGATCTTCATTGAAGCGGACCCTAGCGGTGACCGTCGCGTTGACCACTTCCGGCGAAATCGACGTCAGCTGACCGGCCACGTCGGCGTTGTCGATGCGTACGACGACATCGCTGCCGATTACGAGCTCGTCGGCGTAGCTGTCAGCGATCGACAGCTCGATCTCGAGCTCAGAAAGGTCGACGACGCTCGCGATCGGCGCATTCGCGTCGACATAAGCACGGTCGTCGACGGCGAGATCGCCGACGATACCGTCGACCGGTGCGCGCAAAGTCAACGCAGCGAGTCGGCGCTCGAAATCATCGACGACCAACTGCTGCCGATTGCGCTCCAGGCGCAGCGTCTGTAGTTCAAAATCGAGGCTCTCCGCGTCGAGGGCTGCCGCCTTTTCGGCATGCTCGAGACCGATGCGTGCCTTGTCGACGTCATCGATCGCTTTCTCGTAGTCTTGCCGACTGATCACTCGGTAATCCCAAGAGGACTCTGCGCGGCGGAGCTCACGCTCGGCTGCCGTCAACTCAACGCGTGCCAGGTCCACCGTTTGTTGCAGGGCCAAACGTTGTTTGCGATTGTCGATGGATTGACGGTCGAGGTTTGTTGACAAGCTTGCAAGGCTCGCCTGCTCGCGGTCTCGCTCGTTGCGCAGTTCCGGGCTATCGATGACGGCGATGACGTCGCCGGACGCAACGGTGTCGCCCGCGCGGACCCTGAGCGTCACGGTACCGGCGCTGCCGGCGAACAGCGTCGGTGCGACCGCCGCGACAACGATGCCCTGAGCCGAGACGTCACGTAGAAACGGGCCACGAAACACGGTTGCGAATCGAAGTTGCTCGCGATTCACCGAGCGCTCGGTGCTAAACCACGGTAGTGCGATCCAAACCAGCAGGACAATTGTGGCAAGGACGGTGATTGCCGCGGCACCGAGCAGCCAACGGCGCCCCTTTGGCTGCTCGCGTGCGACGTCCTGCGACGATGTGTCACGAATGCCGCCGTCGTCATCAATGCTTCGCAAGCTGACCGGCTCACGCATAGCTGGATTCCGCGGGGTCGACTTGACCGCCTGCTACTGCCTGCAGCCAGCGCTGAACTGGCCGGACCAGATCGAGCCAATCCTCGACTACGGCCTCGACGAACGCAGTTGGCAGCATCCAGAGCGCTGATTCGAGTTGCAGGATTACCCAGAGTTCGAGTTCGTGACCGAACTGCAGCAACCAACTCGTGGCATGAATGATTTCACCGGAGCAGACCATTGTTTTCTCCCGCTTCGTCCTTGTATTGGTCTAAGCAGGAACCGTGCCAATCTCCGCACCCGCGAATTTGCGCGGAAAACCGTGGTTTTCTGTCCGTGTTTAAGCCCGATGGTTGTCCGAAGTGTCCGCCGCGGACACTTTGCGGACAGTTTCAAGAAATGTCGGGGTACAGCTTCGCGCTGCAGGCTGGGCAAACGGTGTGCGAAAAATCCGCGTCTGAGCGCTCGGCGACATAGGTCTCGATGTCTTCCCAGCGCGCATCGTCAACACGAATGCACTTGCAGACCGAGCAAATGGGGAGCAGTCCCGACAGTACTTTGACGTCGCGCTGCGCGGCAGCGCGGGCCTGACGTTCGGCAATTAGCTCGGCAGTCTGGACTTCGAGGCGGTTGGCATAGCTGGCTCGGGCGCCTTCGAGAACACCGGTGACGACGGCAATCACCAGATACGCCAAAAAAAACCGGAGTAGCGTCTCGTAGGAATAGACATATCCGAGCGGGCTGGACACGATCTGAACGACGATCGTGATGAGCGCGGCTGCCGTGAAGCTAACGCCGTAGCGCAAGCCCAGGAAATAAATCGCCACCGGCGGGATAAAGAACATGTAGAAAATGCTGGTTCCGTCGCCGCCACCCTTGGCCACCAGGTACATCGGCGTGACCAGCGTCGCAACGGCAATTATCCAGTACACCTGCATTCGCATACGCTCAGGGCGTATGTACAGGGCCGCTGCAATCGCCACACTGAGCTGCAATGTATTTAGCCAGACCTCGTCCCAACGCGGTGCCAACGCGTCATCGACCAAATGCACGACGATCATCAGTCCGTAGAAAATGATGAAAACCCGCGCAACGCGGTACTTGAGCTGCTGCTGGTCGGAGCCGTTCACGGTTTTGGTTGTTGTTGTTGACCGATCAGTCCGATAAGCATACGCGTATGTACGTTTGTGGCCAACCGGCGATCGCTGTGCGTGCTGAGCCCGACCGGCGTATCGTTAATACCGACGCATAAAAAAGCCGCACGCGAAGCATGTCGCATGCGGCTTTTTTTGTTGCGTTTTGAGAAGTCTTAGCCCAAAACTTTCGGCCAATTCTCATTCGCGAGTTTGATGAACTTCTCTGGGTCGGCGCGCCATTTCTTGCCGATCGATTTGTTGTAATTGACGTAAAGTTTGCCGTCGACGATTTTCCAAACCGTCGGATCGCCCGACGCTGTGTAGCCCTGCGATACGGCGTACGCACAGTAGCCGCCATACTGCGGCGCATAGGCTTCTGGATCGGCTGCGAACAGATCGAGGTTTTCCTGGCTCGAGAATTGCCAGTCGGCACCGTTCCAGCTGTGTGTGAACTTCTTGTTGCCTTTGACGGGCTTACCTTCGGTGAAATACGCAACGGTGTCGTAGCCTTTCAGCGCGGTATTGCTGAATACGCCGGTGTAGACCGGGTCCTTGGCCGCCAGTGCTTCGGTGGCCGGCAGCAACAGCAGCAAGCTGAAAAGAAAGGCAAAACGAGACGAAGCTTGACGCAGAGAATTACGGTTAAACATTGTGGTGTCCTCCTTAAGTGTTGCCTCAGGAGACCCCGCACCTCGGTGGAATATTTCATCGGCCGAGATTGCCGCCGTGGATTGCTTGCCAAGCACGGAGCAGGGCGTCTTTAGATGCTATTCTCCGCGATCGCCGGGCGCATTGGGAACCTCCCACAGCGTCGGCGGCTCAAATCACTATAGCCCGCCGCAGGACCGACGCTTGTTGATCTCGAGACCCCCACGTGCTTCCCGTATCGGAATCACGCCGAATGACCTCGTACTGTATTTGGTTTTGGCAAACGCGCTGCTGTTCGCGCTGTGGTATTGGGGACCTGGGCCAAGAATTCTCATTAATGTGCTCGCTTTGTGGCCCATCGGTGGCGACGACGCGCTGTTCCGCCCATGGCAGCTCATTACGTACGGATTTGTCCATTCGCCGAGCGTTCTGGCGCACATTGGCTTCAACATGTTTGCCTTGTGGATATTCGGCCGCCCACTGGCCAATGACTTCGGAACCGATCGCTTCCTGATTTATTACTTCGGCTGCATGGTAGGCGCCGGAATCGTGCAATTGGTTTTCTCCGCAGCGACCGGCAGCATATCGCCGACGATCGGCGCCTCCGGCAGCGTGTTCGGGCTACTGCTCGCCTACGGCATGCTGTACCCGAACCGCACGCTGATGCTGCTGTTTCCGCCTATTCCGATCAAAGCGAAGTATTTCGTCCTGATCTACGGCGCGATCGAACTAACGCTTGGAATTTGGTTACCCGGTTCGAGTATCGCGCACTTCGCGCACTTAGGCGGCATGGCAACCGGCTACCTGTTGTTGCGCACGTTTGCCCGCCGTTAACCGGCGCCACGCATCCGCTGCAGAATCTCGGCGAACCGCGGATCGGGGCGCAGCGGTTCGTAGATAGGCTCGGTGGCGAGATAGCACAACCCAAACTCACGCTCGTTGAGCGCGGCCTCGAGATACTCGAACGCTTGATCGACGTCGCCGGTCCATCCAAACGCCATCGCGAGATGGCTGTTCGATGCGCGTGCCCCACTGGCGAGAACGCCGTCGAGCACCGTGCGCGCTTCGTCGAGTCGTTGCGCTCGCGCCAACCCGACAACGAGCGACACGCCCAGCCGGGCGGAGTGCGGATTCTCGCCATAGAGCGCCTCAAAGATCGGCACCGCCTCATCATGCGCGCCGAGCACCGATAGCACCTTCGCACGCGTCAGCCGCGCTTCGGACATAGCCGGCGCAAGCTCATAAGCCGCCTCAGCCTCGTCCAACGCACGTTCGAAGGCCCCCGCGGCTTTGAAATGTTGGGCAGCGATCAGTTTCCAATTGATGCTGTCCGGAAAACGACTGAGATTTCGCTCGATCTGTGCAATGGCCGCTTCCGGCGAGTCGTGCAGCAGCAGCAGACGCGTGTAGCCCGACGACGCCATCCTCGCATCGATTTGAAACGCGCCCTCGAACGTGCGCATCGCGAGCAGCGGCCGGCGGTCGATGCAGTTATAAAAGTCGGCAAGGGCATCACGCGCATCCACGAGGTCGGGCCGCAGCGTGACGGCCGCCAGCAGCGCATCGCGCGCTTTTTGTCGTGTTTGGACCGGCGGCAAAAACCCTTGGTGCGAGCCGGCATGCAAATACACGCTGCCTAGGATCGAATGCGCCTCGGCAAACTGCGGATCGAGCTCTAGCGCCTTCTCGAGATGTTCGATTGCTCGCTTCAGGCCGTCCTGGGTGTATTGATCGTAGGCGTAGTAGCCTTGCAGGAAAGCCTCGTAAGCTTCGAGGTTTTCGCTCGGCGGCTGGCGCAGAAACTGGTCGATATCGGGCACCGGTTCGCCGCTTGACGCAAATGAGGATGGCCGCTTGCGTGCCACCGTGCTAACGGCGAGCGCCGTTTCGACAACGACAGCCTCGAGCCAGTCGCGGCGCAGTTTCAACACAGATCCAGGCTTGGCCTCTACACGCCGTAGCGACAGTACGTCGTCGTCTTGCGTGTCGATCCAGGTCGTCGTTGCAACGATACCGTCGTCCGTAACCGCCAGCTGCGTGCGAATCTCAACATCCGCGCGCAACGCCCCGTTCGCCACCTGATAGACCTCTGATGTGTCTGCTACCCGGTAGCGACCGCTGCGTGACAACAGCTCGTTCGCATCGCGGGCCAAACCGTATGCGAGCGGTTGCTGATCGTCGGCGGCCTCCAGCGGTATCATGGCAATGAATACGAGGTCAGGGCGATCCGGGTCTGCCACCAGCGGCTTGTCGCTTTGGATTAATATCAGAGCGACCATCGCCATTGCCGCCACTGCAGCAGCGGCCCACCAGCGGCGCTTCGTCGGCGATCGCTCTACCGAGACGACATTTGCGGCATCGTCGCTCGTGCTACCGTCGGACAGCGGCTGCGGCTCTACCGTCAGCCGATACCCAAGTTTCGGTATCGTGCGAATCAGCCGTTCCGACGCATGACCGCGGTCATCGAGCGCCTGACGCAGCAACGAGATCGCGTTGGACAGTGACGACTCAGCGCCTGGCGAACCCGGCCACACTGCATCGATGAGGTGTTCGCGACGTACCGTTTCGTGTGGGGCGGCGACGAGCTGCAGCAGCACGGCAAGCACACGCGGCTCGACCGTAGCGGTGCCCCGATCCGACGTCACCGTGCGCTTGGCGGGATCAATATGCCTGCCGGCCAAAAGGAACGGCCGATCCTGATCTACGGCCCAGAGTCTGGTGTTCGCCACGTTGTATCGCCGAATTTGCTGCTGACGCATTCAAGGCACGAGCGTGGGTAGCCAAACGGGCAACCCGGTGCGTGACTTAAGAAAAATTTAGCGTCGAATTCTTACGGTTTTCTTAACAACTTGGCGGCTTTCGCTCAAGTGTTTTTGGCGGGTCGCCGGCGGCTTACGAACGAGCGTTTATGTTTAATTGCGGCCTTCAGATGCCAATGAGAAACCGTAGTGCAGGCGCTCAAGGCCGCGAACGACGCTCTGCCGCCGGCGGAATCGAGTCGAGCGCGCTATACGGCGCACGATCGAACAGCATCGGATCGCGCAAGAAATCGAGCAGCATCGGCAGCATGTCATCGCCCCAAAACAGCTGCTCGGCCACGCTGATCGTCGGTACGCCGTAGACACCGCGCTCGATCGCCTCGTCGGTGTTGGCCCGTACAGCTGCTTTCACGGCAGGGTCGGCAACGCGCGACTGCCAGTCCGCTACACCGAGTTGCTCGGCAAGCTGATTGATGCTTGCCGTGTCCTGGCCGTCGTGGCCGGTGCCGAACACGTGGCGATAGGTGGTCTTGATCACATCCAGCGATCCGCCCGCAACGATCGTCAGGCGCAGCAACGCCAGTGAGTTGAACGGGTGTCGCGGCGGCCAAGCAAAATCGACGCCGCGGCGAGCCGCCTGCCACGACGCGTAGTAGTACGTTTGACGTCGCTTTGCCGGTATCTCCGCCGGTCCCTTGTGACCCCAGTGATTCAACAGAGCCGCCAGCAAAATGGGCTTCGGCCGTATTTCGAGGTCGGCCGGCAGTTCGCCAAAGCGCATCAACTGCAGATAGGGAAACGGCGATACGTAATCGAAGTACCAGTTGGCCGAGGTCATGACGTTCATCTTTGCAGCTCGGGTGAGCAACTATGTCACGCTACCGGTCAATTGAGGACGGCATTCCTGCAACACGGTCTCCGCAAATTGCATGAATGCCCGTATTCGCGCGGTGCGCCGCAAGTCGCGATGGGTCAACACCCAGATATCGCGCGACGGTACGGGGTCGCGCTGCGTCGCTCGAACCAGTCCAGGCGTCGCATCGCCGACCAAGCACGGCAAAATTGCAAGCCCAATGCCCGCTTTGACCGCCGCAATTTGGGTCGCGAGTTCGGGAAACACCCCCCACGCGGGCACGCGCCCAAACTCGGTATCCGCCGCCCATTCGGGATAGCGGCCCTCGTCGGCAGCAAAGCCTAGCCAACGGCCAGCTTCTGGTTGCGCCGCCAGATCTCGCTGCTCGAGGTAACCCTCGGCGGCATACACCGTCACGTAATACGGGAACAAGCGTTTGCCGACCAACGTCTCGGGCGGGTTGTTGTCGCAACGTATCGCAACCTCGGCTTCTCGACGTGACACGTCGAGCAAATCTCCGGTGGCGAGAACGCGCAGATCCAGAGCAGGGCACTCGGCAATAAACCGGTCGAGTCGCGGCACGAGTACGTGCGAGGCCAGTGGTTCCGGCAGCGTCACCGTCAGTTGGCCAGAAAGCTCTGCGTCGCGGCCGGCGATTTGCCGTTCAACGTTGAAAAGACTGCCCTCCATTTGTTCCGCCACGGTCAGCAATTCCTCACCGGCTTCGGTCAGCATCAGGCCTTCGGGCCGCCGGTCCAGTAAACGCACCGAAACGTCTTGCTCAAGGCGCTCAAGTCGCCGACTGACCGTGGAGTGATGGACTCGCAGGGCGGCACCGGCGCGACGCACCGTCCCGTGACGCGCCACTGCCGCGAACGTCTTGATGTCTTCCCAATCCATACCGACTCAACCCAATGGCCCGGTTCGGTATTGAACACGAGGCCGGCGAAAATACGCAACAGAAAGTTGCTCAAAAGGATATTGACGACGCATTTTTACGCCACTAGCGTTGCGGGTTGTCGGCCTTAAACAACGATGGAAACCAAGTAGCTTGCCCATATCAACCTCCCCAGACCATCTATTTCTTGTGTTTAAACAGCATATTGTCGAACATTTTTCAGATTGTTTCTGGAGTTCGATCGAAGCGTTGCGTGAGCAGTACGGCGTCAAGGCGATCGTCGGCACGCAATTACCGCGCAACGGCGCGAGCATCGGGGTCGCGCTAGGCGGGCCGGCATCGGCTGGAACCGGCTGGCGCAACGCGCCGGCGCTGCATTGCCTGCAACAGCTTGGCGACTTTGCGATCGGCGCGACCGAAGTTGTGCCGATCGTCGTAGTAACGCGGCGCTAATTGATACGAAGCAACCTAAGGAGCTCAAAACAATGACCTTTCCGCTAGTCGCGGCGTATACGGCCGCGGCGCTGATCATTCTCCAAACTGTTCTAATGTTGACTGTTGGCCTGCATCGATTCCAAACGGGTGTTGGCGTGGGCTTTGGTGACGACGCCGATCTCGAACGAAAGATTCGCCGCCACGGCAATCTTGCCGAGAATTCGGCGCTATTTCTTGCCGTCCTCGTCGTGACAGAGCTGGTCGGTACACCGACCGCGGTGGTCGCAGGATTCGGCGCCGCCTTCATCGTTGCGCGACTCTCGCATGCGTTGGCCTTTACCTCGCTGGCCGGCTCGCACGGGCACGAGGGCAGTAAGGTGTTTTTCTTGCTACGCGGTGTGGGTGGCTTCGGGACACTCGCCGTTGGCTTCGGCCTTGGTGTCTTGCTGTTGTGGCAGCTCAGCGGCGTGGTTGCTTAAGCCATGTTGTTGTTCGATCATCCAGCGACGCCAAGCACGCGCCGAGCGCGCATGTTCGCCGCCGAGAAGCAGCTCGACATCACTAAACGTAGCGTCGATCTCGCCGCGCGCGAGCAGCTCGGGGACGAGTTTCTTGCGTTGAATCCGCGCGGCACAGTACCGGTTTTGCTGACCGATAACGGCGACGCGCTGTCCGAGAATCTGGCCATAGCGGTCTATCTCGAAGCGATCGAGCCAGCGCCCAATTTGTTGGGCGCGACCGCTAACGAAAAAGCATCCATTGCCATGTGGGGTGCAATCTGTGAGCAGCACGGATTCGCTGCAATCTCGGAATCGGTCCGCAATGCATCGCCAACCCTCGTCGACCGAGCACTGCCTGGGCCGATCGCGTTCGCCCAGCTCCCAGAACTCGTCGAGCGCGGCAAGCGCCGTGTCGAGGTTTTCTTCGCGATGCTCGATGAGCAGCTCGCTGGCCATGATTACCTCGCACGCGCGTCGTTCAGTTACGCGGATCTAACCGCGTTCGCGGCCGTCGACTTCGCTTACTCGGCCGAGCTTACGCATCCAGCCCAGTACCCGGCCGTGCATCGTTGGCACCAACGCGTTGCCGCTCGCCCGAGCGCAGCTGCGTGATTAGCGTCGCGACAGGCGTCGTCCGCGCGGCAGCTGCAACGATTTCGCTGCTGCCAGCAGGTCTGCACGCGCCGGAATCGTTGACCGGGGCTTGGAACTGGCCGGGGTTCTCGTGTGCTGACGCGCGACTGCACATCGCCCCGTCGCGCCTGTGGGTGACGACCGGCAACGATGCCACACTGCTGGTTGACGACGGGCAATTCATCGATGCTTGGATCCGGCTGCATTCTGAGTCGTCGTACGGGCTGACGCGCGTCGAATTCGCCGATGGCAGTGAGTGGTGGTTTACGCACGACCGAGTCGCTGATTCGCTGACATGGGTGTTTGAACGTCCCGCAAGTCTCGACTCACGCCAGCCCACGCGCATCGACGATTTGCCGATGCACCGCTGCGATTAGCGATCGTCGCTGCTCACCGTTGCGTTGGCACCGCGCTGCTCGAGCTCGCGACGCAGTCTGCGCACCTCGACGTTCAACGACAAGATTTCCGTCATAAGCATCGTGCGCTCGTCGTTGCCGCAGGTTTTCTCCGTATCGGCGTCCCGTACCGCATGCATCGCGTGGACAATCAGCGCGATGAAAAGATTGAGAACGGCGAAACTCGTGACGATGACGAATGGCACGAAAAACAACCAAGCGCTCGGAAAAGACTCCATGACGGGTCGGACGATGCCCATAGCCCAGCTCTCGAGCGTCATGATTTGGAACAACGTGAACATCGACTCGCCGACCGATCCAAACCAAGCGGGGTAGACGCCGCCGTAAAGGTTTGTCGCGATCACGGCTGATATATAGAAAACCAATGCGAGCACCGCCAACACCGAACCCATGCCGGGCAGAGCGCGAAGCAACGCACCGACGACGTGGCGCATGTCGGGCACGAGCGATATCAGGCGGAGCACCCGCACGATGCGCAGCGCGCGGAGCACCGACAGCGGCCCCGACGCCGGAATCCAAGCGATCGCCACGATGGCGAGATCGAATGCATTCCATGAACTCGCAAAGAACCGAGTGCGGTACGCAACCAGCTTCAATGCCATTTCGACGGTAAATAGCCACAACGCCGCCGAGTCAACGGCGTCGAGGAGCGGCCCGAATCGGAGCACGGCGGTTGGCGATGTCTCGAGGCCGAGCGTGACCGCGTTGACGATGATCGTTGCAGTTACGAGTGCCCGAAACGCAACCGACTCGACGAAGCGCTGAATGTCTGGCTCGAAACGTTGCGGTGGTCGAGCCGACTGAAGCTCACTCACTCAAGAACTCCGCTGTATCGGGGCGCGTCGCTCCGCGAAATTTCGCGAAGCCGGTCTTTGCTGCGTTGCACGGCGCGCGACAATCGTCGCGCAGTAATCGTGATCGCGGCGTAGAGATCCTCGTGGCGGGTCTCGATAACGATCGGGCGCCGACTCGGAACAAAGATCTGCACCCGCACCGATTTGTCGACACCGCCCTTGGGTCCGTTGATGTCTCTAAAATGAACTCGCATGGAGCCGATAGTCGCTCCGAAGCGTTCGGTGATACCGATGAGACGTCGTTGGGTGAATCGTCGCAACGCGCCTGTAAGCGGGAAGTCGCAGGAATGAATTTGTACGTCCATGAGCACCTCCGTATCGCTGCTGATTATCGCGACGTTCACGTTATCGGTATACTCGAATTAAGTGATTACTTGCTTCGAAATTTTCGACAAAACTGGCGGGCACTTTTGACCGATGAGACATCTGAACTACAACCACTTGCTGTACTTCTGGTCCGTCGCTCGAAGCGGTAGCGTCGCGGCTGCTGCGACCCAAAATTTCATCACGCCACAGACCATCAGCGGTCAGCTGCGCCAGTTGGAAGAAGCGCTCGGCCAGCCGCTATTCCACCGCACTGGCCGGCGGCTCGAGTTGACCGAGTTCGGGCATGCGGTCAGTGACTATTGTGACGACATATTTGGTCGTGGCGCAGAATTGGCGAGCTTCGTGCAATCGCAATCGGGCGCTGCGCTGGTGTCGCTGCGCGCGGGTATTGTCGACTCGATCCCGAAACTCATCGCCGAACGCTTGCTAGGCGGCGCGCTCGAGCACGAGCAAGGCGTGCGATTGAAGTGCCGGGAAGGGCCTTACGAGCAGCTCTTGGCGGACCTCGCGGTACACAGGCTTGATGTCGTGCTGGCCGACCAGCCGGTGCCGAGCGGACTCAGTCTGTCGGTGTACGGCCATCGACTCGGGCGCAGCCCGCTTTGTTTCATGGCTCGCAGTGAACTCGCCCGGAAGCTGAGACGACGCTTCCCGCAAAGCCTTAACGCTGCGCCGATGCTGTTGCCGGCGCCGACCTCGGCGCTGCGCGGTCGCATCGATCGTTGGCTGGACGATCATGACGTACAGCCTTTGGTGGTCGGTGAGTTCGACGACAGCGCATTGATGAAAGCCTTCGGCCAAGCGGGTACCGGCGTGATTGTCGCACCGGCCGCTATTGAGGCAGAGGTTCGGCGCATGTATCGACTCGTCGCGATTGGGACTGCCGATACGGTCTTTGAAGACTACTTCGCCGTAACGCCCTACAAAGACATTCGCCATGTCGCCGTCGAACGCCTTTGTCGGAATGCGCCAACCCGTCTTGCGGCCAGCGAGTCGTAACCCAGCAGGCCGTTAGTCAGGAGCTTCGTCAAGAATTGGTGCCGCTGTCGCCGAACTTGGTAGTGCTGGAACGAGCAGCACGTCAAATGTGCCCCAGCGTCCGCGTATCCGAGCGTCCTTCAGAACCGCGTATTCCGGGCTGTTCCAGAATTTGCGGGCGGCTTCCATGCTCGGCCAGCGCGCGACGACGAAACTCTCGGGCGAGTAGTCGCCCTCCAGCACTTCGACGCCACGTCCGATGGCGACATACTCGCCGCCGTATTTCTCGTAAAGGGGTGGCAACTTAGCCGCGTAGTGCTCGCGAAAGGCGTCGCGATCATGCACATCGCCCAAGACGAGCATGTAAGCGGGTGCCGATTCGGCAAATCCAGGCGTAGCCATCATCGCAACGATGAGCGGCCCGATGCGGGTTACCAACAACGTTCTCAGTCGTCTGCTCACAATCGCCAGCCTCACAATTTGCGGTTTGACGGCACGATGCTAGCACGCCGGTTTGGGCAGTAGCGTCGGCCGGATTGAACCTCACGTGCACGCCGCTTAACCCCAGTTAATGCCGCATGCAGCGCATTGGGTTCACTGTTGTTTCGGTTGCCAGAGCAAATCGGCGGATTCGCGTCTCGATTAAACCTTAGGACTTAGTCACTGGCATTCAGCGGCACCGACCGAAAGGTCGCTGATCACAACCGCCAGGAGGTTTCGCGATGCAACGCTCAACTATCGGCTTTGGCCGACTCGCCGCATTGGCCACGCTTACCGTGCTCGCTGCGTGCGACAGCTCTGATGACACGATTGCGGCTGCGCCGCCCCCGGTGGCTGCGCCGCCACCCACCGTCGTAAACAGCCCGCAGCTAGACCTGCCGGGCGCAACTGCCGACACGGACATTGGAACCGTGTTTGCCAAAGCGGTTGACGGTCTGTCGCTCTATACGTTCGAGAACGATCGTACCGATGCTGACGGAGATGGCGCCGGAGATTCTGATTGCAACGGCGACTGCGCAACGACCTGGCCACCACTGCTTGCCGATGCGACCTCGGTCGCCGACGGTCAGTTCTCTATTATCGATCGCGACAACGGTACGGAGCGACAGTGGGCATTCAAAGGCCTGCCGCTGTACACGTTCGCGGGCGATGCCGCGTCGGGCGAGACCAACGGCGACGGTTCTGGTGGCATTTGGTATGTGGCAAGGCCCGATCCGTGGCGCCTCGGTGACGTTGATGCCAGCGCGAAAGGCACGATATTCGTCGGCGTCGCAAGCGTCTCCAATGTTGACGGTAACGGTGGCCGCGCTGCCGACCGTGCCGATCGCGACGGATTCTCGCTGTACACCTTTGAAAACGACCGCAACGACGCCGACGGTGACGGCACCGGCGATTCTGATTGCAACGACGGTTGCGCCGAAGTCTGGCCACCGCTGTACGCCGACCCAGGCGCAACGGAAGGCGGCCCCTTCACGTTGATACAGCGCGACGACGGCACACGGCAATGGGCGCTGAACGGCTTGCCGCTGTATTTCTATGCGCCAGATCTTGCGCCAGGCGACACGAACGGCGAGGGCGCCGGTAACGTTTGGTATGTCGCGCGGCCGAGTCCGATCGGCAACGCTGAGTCGGCGCGAGGACCCATATTGGCAGGTGCAACGTCGGTGCCGGGTACCGACGCAAACGGCGAACGCATCTTTGAGCGTGCGGAACTGACGGGCTTTAGCCTCTACGTCTTCGATAACGACGTCGTTGACGCGGATGGTGACGGCGCCGGCGACTCGGACTGCAACGGTGGTTGCGCGGTCACCTGGCCGCCGGTGTTCGCCGATGCAGGCGCTACACCGACCGGACCGTTTTCGCTAGTTACCCGCGACGACGGATCGCGTCAATGGGCAATCGACGGCGAGCCGCTGTACTTTTTCGCCAACGACCTACAGCCGGGCGACACCAACGGTGATGAAATTGGGGGCGTCTGGCATCTCGCACGTGTGGCACCAGTACAGGTCGTCTCCGATCAGACTGCCGGTTCGATTTTCGAGGCGCGCGGATTGATTTATGACGTCGATGCCGAGGGCAACCAAGCGAGTTCGCTGACCGACAAAACCGGCTTTACGTTGTACCGTTTCGAGGATGATCGGACCGACACCGAGGGTGATGGCGCTAGCGATTCCGATTGCAACGCCGGTTGCGCGGTCACGTGGCCACCGCTGTATGCATTCGGTGATGAAGTCGGCAGCGGCGATTTCACGATCATCGATCGCCAAGACGGTTCACGGCAATGGGCCTACAAGGGTGACCCGCTGTACTTTTTCTCAGGCGATCCGAGTCCCGAGGACGTAAACGGCGTCTACGGCACCTGGTTCACGGTCACCCCCTAACTAACTTCTGGTTCTAACGCGACCAACCTAGGCCGGGCCGTTATTGCGACCCGGCCTTTTTTCTTGGCGGCGGAAAGCGCGAGTGTTCTGTTAGGCTAGCTCGCAGCGCGCTATGAGTCGTTGCCTGGCGAGCGCGACGGGCGACGCGGCACTCGGTGCCGCATTCACTGAGTGAAAAGGGGTTGAATTGAGCGGGCAGTCCGTACATCGACCCATTTGCCCCGACGGCCGCGCGATACGCGATCAGCCTTGCGAGCAACCCTGTCCGGAACAGTCGCGTTTCTTCGTGTTGCTTGCGACCATCGTGGCGTCGGCGATGGCCTTCATAGACGGCACAATCGTTACTATCGCGTTGCCGACGCTGCAGCAGGACTTTCAAGCCTCGTTCGGGGCGCTGCAATGGATCGTCAACGGCTATTCGCTGATGTTAGGCGGCCTGATACTCGTCGGCGGTGCGGCCGGCGACCGCTTTGGACGGCGCCGCGTGTTCGTCACTGGAATCGTGATCTTTGCGCTTGCCTCTGTGCTCTGCGCCATGTCGCTGGACGTTGTGACACTCGTGATCGCACGTGCGCTGCAGGGAGTCGGCGCCGCGTTACTCGTACCGCAAAGCTTGGCGATCATCGCTGCATCGTTTCCGAAATCGACTCGCGGCCGGGCCATCGGCATCTGGTCGGGCGCCTCCGCCATTACGACGGCGCTGGGACCCGCGCTCGGTGGCGTTCTGATCGACTGGTTCGACTGGCGGGCGATCTTCTGGTTGAACCTACCGTTTGCCGCAATCGCGCTGTGGGCGAGCGTCGTACACGTACCGGAAAGCCGCGACGAACAGTCTCACGGAGCGCTCGACTGGCGCGGGGCGACGCTGGCGATTACCGGATTTGGCCTGCTCACGGTCGCGCTGACGCTCGGTGCCGAGGGCAACACCAGCGTCATATTGCTAATCGCGCTGTCGTTGGTTGGGCTCATCGCGCTTGGCGAGTTCGTCGTCGTTGAGCGCCGCCAGGAGGCACCTCTGGTCCCGCTGCGGTTGTTCAACGATCCCGTCTTCAACGGCGCCAATTTGATGACGCTGTTTTTGTACGGTGCGCTGAGCGGCGTGCTGTTCTTGCTGCCGTTCGACCTGATCGAGCGGCGCGGATTGTCCGCAACGGCGGTCGGACTCACGCTGCTGCCACTTGGCCTAATCATCGGTACGCTGTCGCGCTTTGCCGGCGAATGGGCCGATCGCGTCGGACCGCGGCTGCCGCTCGTAATCGGCTCGGCGATCGTCACGGTTGCGGCGGGTGTGTTTGCGCTCGGCCTGGGTTCGTATTGGATAGGCGCGGTTGTGCCGGTCGTCTTGCTGTCGTTAGGCATGGCCATCGTCGTTGCACCGCTGACGACGGCGGTGATGAATGCGGTGCCGGATGAAAGCTCCGGTGCGGCGTCCGGTGTCAATAACGCGGCAGGCCGGCTTGCGGGCCTCTTCGCCATCGCTATTCTAGGGGCTGTCGCCAGCGCGACATTTAATTCAGCCATCGATGGTGCTGACGGCAGCGCACGCTTCGGCGCCTTACCGGAACTCGCCGATCCGAGCCGCGCGAGTCTAGAAGCCGCGTTTGGCCGTGCGTATCAAATCGCCATGGTCGTTGCCGTCGCCTTTAGTGCCATTGCGACGGCGATTGCTTTCGCCGCGATACCGGGCAGGGCTCTGACGAGCGCGAATGACGAAGACCGACAACCGTGAACGAGGGAAACAACCGAACGTGTTCAAGCATGAGTTCAGCGGCGCCGTACGAGCGAGCGTCACGATCGCGATCGCAACAATCACCTGGGCCTGCACTGCGGCACCGCCGCCGCTGGATTCAGCCGCTCGACTAGACACCATCGTTCCCGAGTTGCTCGCCGCAGAGAAAGCGGCGGGTGTCGGCATCGCGATCATCGACGACGGACGAGTGGTCTGGTCAGGCTACTACGGCGAGCAAGCGCCGGGCGTACCGGTCACCCGTGAAACCGCCTTCAATACGGCCTCCGTTGCCAAGACGATTACCGCCGAAACCCTTTTGGCGCTCGATCAGGCGGAGCAGATCGACCTCGATGAACCCATCGCCAGGTATGTCGATGAACCGGACCTCGGCAGCGATCCTCGCTACGCGTTGCTGACGAGCCGCTTACTGCTTGCGCATCGAGCTGGACTTCTTAACTGGGCCTATCAATACGCAGACGGCCGCTTGGCGTTCGATCACGATCCGGACACGCGCTTTAGTTACTCTGGCGCTGGCGTTGAGCTGGCAGCGCGCTACGCGGAGCAAAAGACGGCGCGTGACTTGGAGCAGTTGGCCTTCGCCTACGTTCTTGAGCCGCTGGGCATTACCGAGATGGCGCTCGGCGATATTCCGGCGTGGGCCGAACAGCGACTCGCAACGCCTATGGACAGCAACGGTGAGTTCCGCTCGGTTGCGGAGCTGAACGCACGCCTGGCCAACTCGGATATCGATGAGCTTGGCGCCGCCGATGATCTAGTCACGACCGTGCCGGCCTACGCCACGTTGATTGCTGCGTTGGCGAGGGGCGAGGGTACGCTCAAGGAGCGTGCCTATCGCGAAACGGTCATCACATCGCAACGGGGTGACCCCGTTTATAACTGCCCGAGCATGCCGGGCTTAGTGTGCCCGGACGAGTACGGACACGCGATCGGCTGGCAGGTTGCTCGTTACGGCGGACACCGCGTCGTGTCTCACTCAGGCAGCGATGCCGGTGAGAACGCGTTCGTTTACTACTCACCGGATCAACGCCACGGCGCCGTGATTTTCGTCAATGGGGCGAACGGCTGGATTCTCATGGCCCGTATTATTGAGGCTATCGGCGACGAACCGCTGTTGGCGGATTACTACCGAGCACTAATCCAGAACGTCATGGGGCGCTCGATGCCGCCGGCTGATTGGTCGTCCGAGTAGCGTGCGACGGCACTGAAGGGCTGCCTTTTCCGAGAAATCTGCGGCGCTGCAGGAAAAACGCCTTCGCCGCCAAAATATGCAGCACATTACCGAGCGGTGGTCCCAACCACATCGGGATAACGCTCATCGGAAACGCGACGAGTGCCGTGGCACCGTACGTAAAAGCCATTATGGGCGCGACGATCAGGTCAACGACGCCGAGGATCGTCCAGGCTAGAAACGCCCAGCCGCTGCCGCGCATTCGCTTCCACAGCATCCACGCAACCGGCACCGCGAGCAGGCCAGTCGCAATGTCTCCCCAGCCGGCGCTGAGCGCGAAGGGCTCTGACACGCTGCCGTCGCTGTAGTAAGCGTAAAGGAACAGGCCACCAACCACCCGATAGAGCTGGATAGCAACCAGCCAATGTACCGGCGTGACCGACAGCAAAATTCGCCCTTGCGGGGTGAGCGCCCACACGGTCGCGGCGATGATCGGCAGTGCAACGGCCAAGGCTAACCATTGCAAAGCGGACACCCAAGCAATACTGACAGCCCCTACGGTCCAGACGACCAAAACGCTCAGCAACGCGGCACGCGAGCGAAATCCGCGCCATCTCGAGCGGCCGGCGTACACATACATAAGCCCAGTGATTCCGAGAAACATCGCAATCGTTGCCGCCGCGATAACGGTATTGACGACGATAGAATTCATGGCCTCGTCGTGACCGGCTATTGGTTGGATTCGGTTTGGCGCTCCCAGATCTGGGTTCGGCCAAACAGCGGCGCACCGACAAAACCACGAACCTCGAGTTGACCATCGCTGCGCAAAGTCAATCTGGATCGGTACCGTTTGCCGTTGTCCGGGTCATAAATCCAACCATCACTCCAGCGCTTACCGTCAAACCGGTACTCGCCCATCATCGTCATGCCAAGCAAGGGTCGATTCCGTAGCGCGGGGTCCGGATTGTTGCGATCCTTCCTTGCAGTATCCTGCGAACCGTCCGTCGCCCCGACAATCTTGCCAAAGTAGCGCTCGCCACGACGTTCGAGCTGAATTAACCCATCGCTGTCGCTGTTGATCCAAATGCCAACGAGCGCATCGCCTGGCTCGGCACGTATCGGAAGAGCAAGCAGCGTTGCCAAGACAACACCAAAAACAATGCGAATAGCCAGCATGGCAAGATCCTCTTATAAGCTTGCATACACTATAGTCACTATCATTTTAATAGTCGATATATTCGCTGGACTTTTTTGTTCGCTGCAGTAACAATCTAATGGCAATCCAACGTGACGCGATGCAAGACCGGCAGCTTTGCATCGACGCCCTGTTTCATATGTACAACAACAAGTGCCCTGTTGGCCGGACCATGAACGTCATTGGCGATCGTTGGACCGTCATGATGGTTCGAGATCTGTTGCGCAATTCTGCGCGGCGATTTCAGGATTTTCTGGACGAGCACGAGGGTCTGTCGCCCAACACGCTGTCCAATCGGCTCAAGTGGTTGGAAGAGCAGGGTATCGTTGAACGCCACATGTACGAAGAACGCCCGCCGCGTGCCGAGTACCGCCTCACCAAGAAAGGTCGAGAATTGGGACCGGTCGTGCTCGCCATGAAAAAGTGGGGCGAAAAGCACAAAGCCCCGGTTATTCCAAGCTCCTAGCCCGCAGCGCAGGCCAAGCCCCAAGTCATTGCCGACGTGCCGATCGTTTCCTCAAGGCTTTGTCTAGTAACTATAGAGCAAGGAGTGACTCCCTTGGCCGAAGCGACTCGCGGGCTCCGCCTGCGAAGCGCTCGTTACCCAATTTTTCCGTCATTGCATCGAGAGGCCACCCCAATGCATAAGGTAGACAGGCTCGTAGGGCCATCCATGATACTGCTGTTGGTCTACGGCGTTATCGGCGCCGCCGCCGTTGCTGCTGAATCACCGGCACGGAGCAACAGCGGCTTTGTAGTCATTGGCGTTGCCGAGATCCCCGAATACGAGGGTGCCGACGAGCCACGCACCGTGCCGTTTGTGGTCTCTCGGTCATCGCTCTGGGGCAACGAGTTTGAGATCGATGGCCTGCAAGCGAGATATGATGTCGTTCGCCATCCTGTTTGGCGTGCCGGGCCCGCCCTGAGCGTCACAATCCCGCGCGGCGACAGCGCCGAATCGGTGCCCGTTGGGCGATTACCATCAATCGATTTGGCCGTCGAGCTCGGCGCCTTCGCTGGTTTTCGCATGCCTTTCTCGTCGGCCAAAGAAGGCGCGCTGAGTGGCTATGTGCTTGCGCGGCGCGATTTCACCGGCGTGCATGACGGCTGGTTGTTGACTGCCGACCTCGAGTACTTTTTTGCCGCGGCACGCGCGCTGCGCTTTGGTGTTGCCGTGAATGCGACGTATGCCGACGATAACTACGCCGATACCTATTTCGCGGTCACACCGATCAGCGCGACACAGTCCGGACTACCGAGTTTTGCTGCCGGCGGCGGCTTGAAAGATGTCGGGCTGGAGCTGTTCTCCATCGTGTCGTTTAGCGAGCAATCCGGCGTCTTTCTCCGCACAGCGGTAAATCGACTCTATGGCGATTTCGCGGACAGCCCGATCGTCGCGGTCGAAGGCAACGATGAACAGTGGTTTTATGGCGTCGGTTATTTTCGGCGCTTCTAACGGCGGCGGCGCTCGTTACACACAAATAATGTCGCTGTCGTCGCTCGTCAGTCGCTCGAATCCGGCCGTCTTGATCAAAATCGTGTCCTCGATGTGTACCGAGCCCCAACCAAGCTCGGTGTACGGCATGTCGATATTCAGGACCATACCGGGTTCCAACACAGTGGCAGGGTTCATGCCCTGTTGCCCACCGACCGGCCGCGGATCGTCCGTGTGCTCTAGGCCGACCGAGTGCGGCGTTGCGTAAACGAACTCCGGTAAACCGGCACGACGGACTGCACCGACAATGGCGTCGGCAAGGTCGTCGAAACGCGTTCCCGGCCGCAACAAATCGTGGGCCTCGGCAAACCCGGCGTTCAGCGCTGCGTGCCGTTGCCGCATCCGCGCATCGGGCTCGCCAAGCACCGCACAGCGGCCGAAATCGCCGTGGTAGTGCTGCAGCGTACTGAGGGCGTCGATGAACATCGGTTCGTCTCGACGGATCTTGCCAGACAGTGGGCCGCCGGCACCGCACATGAGGTAGCTGGCGCGACCACCGGATGCAGCAAGTGCGGCTGCAAAGACGTTTTCGATTTCATTCCATTCGGCGCCATCGCGAAACGCAGCCACGGCGGCGCGCGCCGCGCGCTCGTTGATCTCGGATGAACGCCGCAGCAGGTCGATCTCCGGTGCCGTTTTTACGAGACGTATGCGGCGGAATAAATTGGCGTCGTCGTGGCATTCCAGATGGCTAAGCCCGGCTTGGTCGAGCCAGCCGGCGACGCGCGCGTCGTCTGCAACCAGTCGCGCACGTTCTAGCCCTGCGCAGCGCAGTGCTCGAACCAGTGCACCCCGAGCATTTCCGGCAACGCGGCCGCGCTGCGCGGTTGTGGCGGTCAACCACTTGTGCTCCAACGTCGTCAGCGCAGCCTCGTCGCCGACTGGCCACCCGGCATACGGTTGACCGTCGATAGCGATTTCGTCGCTGTCATCCAGCGGGCTCGAAAAAATGAAAGTCTCGGGCATCCAGGTGCCGCCCTGCGAAACCAACCGCCGCAACTCCATGCTGGGCATGATTAACGCCGCTGGTTGGTCCTCGCGCGCAGGCAGAACCGCGAAAAACGCCGCATCGAAATGCGCGGCATCCATCAGTAGGCCCCAGTAGCCCGACAAATAAAATACGTTGAACGGTAGGCAGGCGATCAGCCCATCGACATCTGCCGCTTGCATCAATTCACGGGCGCGGGGCAAGTTGACCAAAGGCGTTGCGGGTGCGTGCATGGGAGACTGGCCAGAGCGATCGACGGCAATATTATTGGGTGACAATTAGCCGGTTGCCAGACTTTCCCGATCGCAGTTGTAGAAGTGACGAATAGCGTGATGCAAGTGCCACACTGGCGATATACGGAACGGGGCCCAGGCGAAACCACCGCGGCGAGCAAGGGTCCGATACTGAGGAGGCGAGTCAGGACTGCGACAATGGCAATCCGAAAGCAACATCGAGTATCGATTACCCGACGCGATTTTCTTACCGCCACGGCCGCGGCTGTCTGCCCGAGTGTCGTAGTGGCCTCGGACTCAAGCCATTTTCGCGACATCCCAAGTTCCGGTGAGCGCATTCCAGCGCTCGGCATGGGCACCTGGATAACCTTTGACGTTCGGGACCAACGCGCGCGCGAAACCCGGCTCGCCGTGTTACGCGAGTTTTTCAACCGGGGCGGTCGACTGGTGGACTCCTCACCGATGTACGGTCGTTCGCCCGACGTTGTCGGTTACTGTCTCGAGCGACTCGATAACGACAGCGATCTGTTTTCTGCGAGCAAGGTTTGGGTGAACGGCGCCGATAAAGGCGTGTATCAAGTCGAACGCTCCGCCGAGCGCTGGGGGCTGCCGCGATTCGACCTCGTCCAAGTGCACAACATGGTGGATTGGCGCAGTCATTTGCCGGTGCTAAAGGCGATGCAGGCTGAAGGCAATCTTCGCTACGTTGGAATCACGACGTCGCACGGTCGCCGCCACTCAGCGCTCGCTGACGCACTCCGCCGCGAGCAATTCGATTTCGTGCAGTTCACCTACAACATTGCCGACCGGCAGGCCGAGCAGCGGTTGCTGCCACTCGCTCAGGACCGCGGCACGGCAGTGATCATCAATCGACCGTTTCGAACCGGCGCATTGTTCTCGCGAGTACGAGGCAAGTCGCTGCCTGGTTGGGCGGCGGAGATCAACTGCGACAACTGGGCACAGGTGTTTCTGAAATTCGTCATCGCGCACCCGGCGGTGACGGTGGCCATACCGGCGACATCACAAGCACGGCACATGCGCGAGAACATGGGTGCGTTAACAGGTCCGCTGCCCGACGAGAGCTTGCGGCGACGGATGGCGGCCGATTTCGAGCGAATCTGAGTGCTGTGCCGCTAGTCAGCACCGCCGGTCAACGACGTCAGTTCGAACAACCAACGGTACGGTTCGGCGACGACGCCCTTGACGTACAGATAGTCAACGTCGGTCGTGACCCAGAAATCGTACGGTGGATGATCGTGACTCGTGCCGGAAATGGCGAAGCGATGGCAAGCAAAAGTGCCAGCCGGTACGGCAACGGTTTCGATGCCGCCGTACGCAAGACTGCTGTTCGTGCGCGCAAAGGCCGGGCCAGTCGCGCCACGGTGGTCGATCGACGTCATCAGATTGCCTAGAAACCGCTGAACGCCGGGACCCTGTGTGAAATCGTAGCGCGCGGCTAACCAGGCATCCGACGTCAGGTTATGGCTGCCGAAGCCGCGCATGGCGCGGGAGATTTCAGTTCGGTCATGGACATCGGCACCGCTTTCATCACGACCGTCCATAACGGCATCGGTATCGGAAAAACGAAACCAGCCGACCCCATTAATCCGGTTGGCCTTGGTTAGGCGCACATAGGTGTCGATGGGATGAAAAGCCGCATCGACACTGTGGACAACGTCGCGAATCAAGGGCGGCTCGTCATTGAGTTCGCAGTACGCACGCATAATCCGCGAGCCGTCAGCATGCTCGGTCATGCGCCACTCTTCGAAGCCCCAGCAGTCTGACTCGCCCGAACCTGACGCGTAAGCAAGATAATCGATGCGACCCGTTCGAGCGCGATGTGCTGCCACGTTGGGCTATTCCTAAGGACAGACAGCCTGACGGTCGACCGCGTAGCGCCAGTTGGTGGTTGTCCACCGCCCGGCGAGCATGTCGGCGACGTTGTACTCGATACGCTGGCCGGCTCGTGGCCCGCGCTCATAGTAAATACCCACTACATCGCCGTTGCCGCTCGACTCGAGGGCCCAGCGGCCAGCATTGACGTTCGCCGTTGCTGTCGTTGGATTCTGCAGCGTTGCCTCGTTGCCCTCATGAACAAAGCCGCCCGGGCAAAAATGCACATATCCCGATGCGTGGCTGTAACCCAGCGGACTTCGCTGCAAGTAGTAAACGCGCATGCCGACGATGCGGGCATCGGCAGGGCCGCTGCCGTTGCTTTGTCCCGGTGACGGCTGCTGTGCCGGCGCCTCGGCACCAAAGTCGGACGACACGCCAATGGCGTTGCGGAACCCAGCAATAAACGTCGGGTAACTGCCCTCGGCGATCGCTTGCGAGGCGGCAGCAACGGCGTTCTGGCGCATGTCAGGCGGCATCGGTCCAAACCGTGCTTCGTACGCACGCACGAAATTGGCGAAGTCCGTCATTTGTTGCTGCTGTGCGGTCGTTGGACTGGGCGGTGTCGATTGGGCTCTTGCGGGCGCAGCAACCAGCATGATGCTGACGAACAAAATCATGAAAAAACGCAGATAACTCACCACCTAACTCCGTGTCGCAGCCGAAACAAACCGACGGCTGGCAGTTTATCGGGCCATCACTAGTCGATACGTCTCAGCGGAGTGTATTGGCTTAACGGCCGCGATTCGACGGCGATAGGCACGGTGCCTCATCTCTGTCGTAGCCGAGTCCGTTGCGCAGGTGAAAGCCTGGCGGCAACGTTGCAACATGACCGACGATACGACAACCACGGCAGATGCATCCCGGCAGAATGATGCCCTGCGCCCACCAGTTCACGCGGTAGATTCCACCGATGAGTTCAATCGCTGGTACTGGCCGGTCTCGTTGTTACGCGATTTCTGCGCGCGACTCGACATCTCAGCAACCGGCACCAAAGCCGAGCTTCGACATCGGGTTAGCCTATCGTTGGCCGGTCACGACGCGGCTGGCGTTGTTGCACCACCATCGACCGAGCGCTCGACGAGCCGCTTCAACTGGGCGCGTGAGCGTCTCACGCTGCAGACGATCGTCACCGACAACGTATCCTTCGGGCCAAATCTGCGCGGGTTTCTGGCACAGCACATCGGCTTGCGGTTTGTTTGTCACACAGAATTCATGGCTTGGGTCCGTGCGAACCGCGGTTGCACGCTAGCCGACGCCGTCGAAATTTGGCACGTGATGGAAAACCGCAAAGCTAGACCAGACTCTCGACGCGACATTGCTCGCTGTAACAATTACCTTCAGTACCTACGCGATATTCGCGATGCCAATCCGTCACTGACCTTTAGCCAGGCCAAACGGTGTTGGGACGCGAAGAAGCTCCGGCCCGCTGAAAACGGCATCGTCTGCTACCACAAGGACGATTTGCGGTTCTGTCGGTAATTCGCGCGACGCCTTTCAGTTAAGGAGGAACCAGTATGTCGACTACAGTTCGGAACGCGCTGATCACCGGCGCAAATCGAGGCATCGGCCGGGCAATCGCCGCCTCGCTATCGCTGCATGCTGGGATCAAGGTGTTGGTTGCCGCTCGCAACGAGGCTAATGCCGAGGAAACTGCCAGTGCCTTAGGGGGCAATGTCGCCGGCGTCGCGTTGGATCTTGCCGATCCCAGCGCCGCCGCCGCGACGATGACCGACATAGAGAGCCAGTACGGGCCTCTGGATATTCTCGTCAATAACGCCGGCATCCTGCTGTCCGGCGATGCACTCGACACCGACCTGGCGATGCTCGACGAGGCGCTGCGGGTAAATACGTTGGGCCCCATAGCGCTTATGCGTGTCGTCGGTCCGGGCATGCGATCACGCGGTTGGGGTCGTATCGTCAACCTGTCGTCAGGCTGGGGATCGTTTCACGAAGGAATGGAAGGACCGACCAGTTACGCGATCTCAAAAGCCGCGCTCAACGCCGCCACCGTGAGTTTTGCGCGCGCGCTAGGCGAGACCGTCAAGGTCAACGCGATGTGCCCAGGCTGGGTTCGAACCCGCATGGGCGGCGACAACGCCAGTCGCTCGCCGGAAGAGGGCGCCGATACGGCGGTTTGGCTTGCAACGCTGCCGGACGACGGGCCCAGCGGCGGCTTTTTTCGCGATCGACAGCCGATCGGCTGGTAGCGCGGAGCGCAAACGTGACGTTTAGGATTCGCTAAAGACTCGCCAGCCAAGCAATGTCGCGTTGCCACAGCGCCGCCGATTTCGGCCGGAAATACCCGAAATGACCCATCCGGTCGAGACCGTGCTGACGTGGTTCAATGTGCTGGCGTTCCACGTTTGGATAAGCCGACATCATTTCGTCAACTGACGGCGCCGAGCCCCAATCGTCGTCGGCGATGCTGTAGGCGCGCACCGGCGCCGTAAACTCGGCGTAGCGTTCCACCGGCAATTCGGGATCGTCGAGCAAATAGTGGCGATTCCGACACCACCGCGCCCACTCAACCGCCACGCCTTTCGGTAAGTCTTCTGCCGACCCGAACCGGCTCCAGGGCATGTAGCCGAAAAACTCCGGCAGCACGCGCAGCGTTACATGGGTGTGGAACAGCACCGGCAAGCGCTGTGACCCGCCTTGTACGCGCCAATGCCCGCTTTGCGCGGAGAGCGCCAACATGCCCGATATTTGAGTCTTTTCTTTAAGTAATCCAGGAGTTTGGCCACCAAAGCTATGGCCGATTATCAGCAGCTTGTCATGGCCTTGAAGACGGACCCAGTCGAGCACGCCGGTCATGTCGCTGAACACCCAATCGCCCATGCTCGCGTGGAAACCACGCAAGGACTTCGGTCGCGAACCACCAATACCACGATAGTCGTAGGTGACTGTCGCAAAGCCTCGCTCGGCCAATGCCGCGGCATAGTGTTGGTAGAACTGCCGTGGCGCGGCGGTCGCGCTGTTGACAACCACGCAGGTGCCACATTCGGCTGGGCTCCGATGCAGGGTCGCCGCCAGTGCAAACCCGTCGGCAGCCTCGATCTTCAAATCCTCGCTGTGGACGACCTCGGTAGCCACTGGCGTTACTCCACCGTCGCCTTGCGCGACGCTGTTGCGATAACGCCTAGCTTACGAAAACCCGCAGCAGTGATTGGTTGCCCAGCCGCAATAACTTATTGCAGTTTTTCGGCTAATCCGACGCTCATGTCCGTTGCCAGCGTGTGACCGGCGGTGCGCCACGCCGTTCGAGTCCCTAATCTCGGTTGCGGAAATGACATTTAGTGTCCGCTAGGCCGCCCCTGCGTCGCCCAGTCCGTTGTAACATTCCGCCCGGCTAATTCGCTCAAACAAGGAGACTATTGGGTGCTGAAATACAAATTCTTCGGACGTTCTGGTCTACGCGTTTCCGAGATCTGTCTCGGCACCATGAGCATGGGACAAGATTGGCCGTTTGGCGCCGACGAACCCACCAGTCACGACATTCTGAGCGCGTACCGCGATCGGGGCGGCAATTTCCTCGACACGGCCGACAAGTATCACAACGGTCAGACCGAGGAGTTTATCGGTCGCTGGCTCGGCGCAGAACGCCACAAAATGGTGGTTGCCACCAAATACACGCTGTCGATGGATCACGCCGATCCGAACGCCTCCGGCAACCAACGCAAGCACATGATGCACGCGGTGGAAGAGAGTCTGCGGCGTTTGAACACCGACTACATCGATTTGCTCTGGGTGCACGCCTACGACAAAGACACGCCGATCGACGAGACCATGCGTGGCCTTGACGATCTAATCCGCCAAGGCAAGGTGACGTACATCGGGATGAGCGATGCACCGGCTTGGGTGATCAGTGCGGCAAACACCATGGCCGAGCTCCGCGGCTGGACGCAGTTCGTCGGTATTCAGGCCGAGTACAACTTGCTGACTCGTGACCTCGAGCGTGACCTCATTCCCATGTCCCACCATTTCGATCTCGGTGTCACCGCATGGGCACCATTGGCTGGCGGCGTGCTGACCGGGAAATACACGCGCGCTGTGGAGAATGATTCACAGCGTAAGGCCGGCAACGAACAACGTGGTCGCGACTCCGAAGCCTCACTGGCTGTCGCTTGTGAAGTCGATAACATCGCCGACGATCTCGGCGTCAGCTCGACACAGGTCGCGATTGCCTGGGTGCTTGCGCAGGGCTATCGGCTGTTCCCGATCGCCGGTGCGCGCAAGGTGACCCAAATCGAGGACACAATGGCGGCAACCGATGTCACGTTACCGAGCGACGCAATGGCGCGATTGGACGAACTGACCCAGATCAAACTCGGCTTTCCGCACGAGTTTTTAGCTTCCGATCATTTGGCGGACTTTATCCGCGGCGAGGTCGCGAGGCACCAGCTTCGTGACCGACCGCTAAAGTAAGGAACGCAAGACTGGTCTTCGATTGCGTGTCTAGTCGTCCGAAATGTGGAGGCGAAATGGCACCATTGCCGATCTCGTAAACCCAATGCGTTCGTAGAATCGATGCGCGGAGACGTTGACGCTGTCCGCCAACAAGGTGATGCGCTTGCAGCCTTCATGCTTGGCGATGTCGATGGCCGCTTCGACGATTTTTCCGCCGATGCCAGTGCCGCGCTCGCCTTCGGCTACCACCGTGTCTTCGAGAATCGCCACGCGACCGCCGAGGGCGGTTGATACGGTGTACAGCATGAGCACCATGCCTACGCACTTGCCGTTGCGCGATGCCACAACGATCGTACCGAGGTCGCGATCGGACATGATCATATTGAGGGCGATCGTCTGCGCGACTTCGTCTGCCTCAAACTCGACCTCCTGGTCGAACAATTGCGCCAGTAGTTCGACCATGCAGGGAATATCGCCGGGCGTAGCTCGGCGTATCTTGAGACTCATCTGCGACCCCGTTCGTGGCGCACGCGCACAGATCTACGTCGTATGACGCCTCGCGTACCACCAATTCAGCTTTCCCTGGAGCATTGTGACACTAATTCGACCACGGCTTAGTCTTGAATTAATCAAAGGCAGCAACTTGCGGAAATCGCGGACGTTTTGCGCCACGGACCTGTTTGGCCTTACGCCGGGGACACCTTGCGCCGGTCGGATCGACGATTATTGCTAGGAGGACCCGCCGGCATCGAATTCCTTGGCGACGGCCGCGACCGCGATGCCGGCGTGGCCCAACAAAACGTCCGTCGCCATGGCGACTGAATGTCGCCACGTTTGTGCCGCGAACTGCGATCTCACCACCGCGGAGCGGCAGCGGCTTTTCGTGCGTAGTTTCAGCGCTGCACGGGCCGGTCTGCCGTCAGAAGGGAACGCCGTCCAGCGTCCCCATGGCGCCGGTGCTGAACCGGCGCTTCGCTTCGGTAAGTGCCGCTGGGCTGTCTAACACAAACGGGCCGCCAAAAAGCAACGGCTGCGGCGCCGGCACCCCACCGAACAGAAAAAACTCAGCGAGTCCATCGGCAGCAACGTTGAGGCGGACGGTTGACGTCGAAGTCGACAGACGCGCAACCTGACCGCGGCCAAGCGACGTGTGTTCATTGAGCGTCAATTCACGCGGTGCAGCGATCACGTAGAGCCCGTATTCTCGACCGGCGTCGGGCAATGCAATTTCACAGCGCGCACCGGGTCCCATCGAGCCGTGCACCATCAACGATGGCAGCAACAACGGGATCGGGCCTACACGGCCGTCGATCGCTCCGGCCAGCAGCCGTAGCGTCGCGCCATCTTGCTGCCACTCTGGCATCTCATCGGCCTGAAACGCCTGATATTCCGGTTGCGAATCCTGCTGGTCGATGGGCATGCGTGCCCAAATTTGCAGACCGTGCATCGTTTTTGCTCGATCCAGCAAATTGCGCTCGGTGTGAAGTATTCCGCGACCGGATTTCATCCATTGCGCGCCGCCGGCACCGATTTGGCCGATATTGCCCTGACTGTCTTCATGCTCGTTAGCGCCCTCGAGCAAATACGTCATCACCTCGATACCGGCGTGCGGATGTGCTGGCAGCTTCTCGGCCGGTGCCGGCACCGGACCGAAATGGTCAAGCAAGACAAACGGCCCGATGGCGCTGACCCTGGGATGCGGTAGGGGTCGAAATACGCTCAACGGTCCCACCGAGGCAGAATCTGCCGTCCAGACATCGCAATCGGGATTTGTAGGTGACGTTTTCATCATCAACTCCGTTCGCTATTGGTCGGGCGCACCTTGCGCCACGCGTGTCGCGAGCGCGGCCAGACCGTCGCGTAAGCGCAGCGCCAGTTCCTGATCGATTAGCGCACCGTTTTGAAAGCAAGCTGCAAACGGACCGACGCTGAAGCTTGCGCAGATCTCCGCACCGAAAAACTTGGCGGACGTTCGTGCCATGCTGAGTACACTCGCACCGCCGCGGCAACCGGCGGATGCCGACATTGCGAGCGTCGGCTTGCTTTGAAACACGCGGCTGTCGATTCGAGACGCCCAGTCGAAGAGGTTTTTGAATGCCGCAGTATAGCTACCGTTGTGCTCGGCGTAGGAGATCACCAGCGCATCAGCGGCACCGATTTCATCGAAAAAGACGTGCGCTGGCTCCGGTATGCCCGATTCGTGCTGGCGGTCGATGCTGTATATCGGCATCTCAAGATCGTTGAGGTCGAGGATTTGACTGTGCGCGTCGGGGACGACCTCGTCCGTGAGAACCTCAAGCGCGTGGCTAACGAGCGCTTTGTTTATGGATTGCTTACTGTTGCTCGCTGCAAACGCTAAGACCTGCATAAACGTGTTCTGCCTTTCCCCGTGATTTCAACGCATTAGATAACACAGAGCTGCGTGCCGACACGTCTGGTCCCACGCACATGACCTGTGCGCGAATACGTACCGCAACGCGTCCTACCGGCCACTCACGGACAACAAGGGCTGGCCAGTTTGACGCCGTGCAGAGCGACAAGGTTCGCTTGAGAACAACTGCATTGAGCTCCACGGCCGTTAGCCTCATGATCTGTGTGCTCAAGTTGCAACGGCACATGCCACGCAGCGGCGAATCGACCACGAGTGAGTGAATACATGCACCAGCGTTCCAATCGTCTTTCGCGGCAACGGCCACGTCCGTCATGAGCAGTCAGTTTGGCGTTATCGGCACAGCAGTCATGGGCCGCAATTTGGCACTGAACATTCTTGATCACGATTTCAGTGTTGCGGCGTGGAACCTCGAACAGGACCTGCTGGACCGCGCGGTCGCCGAAAGCGCGGGGCGCCTCACGGCAACGGAGTCGTTGGCGGCATTGGTCGCGCAACTGGAAAAACCTCGCCGGATACTAATGATGATCAAGGCCGGCAAACCGGTCGATATCGTGCTCGAGCAGCTCGTACCGATGCTCGAAGACGGCGACATCGTCATAGACGGCGGCAACTCGCTGTTCACCGACACGCAGCGTCGCGAGAAAGCCTGGTCCGGCGACGGTGTGCACTTCGTGGGCATGGGCGTGTCCGGCGGTGAGGAAGGCGCTCGCAACGGTCCGTCATTGATGCCCGGGGGCAGCAAGCATGCGTACGGCCATATCGCGCCTGTGCTCGAGTCCATTGCCGCCGTCAGCGACTCGGGCCCTTGCGTGACCCACTGCGGTCCGGACGGCGCGGGTCATTTCGTAAAAATCGTTCACAACGGCATTGAATATGCCGACATGCAGGCCATTGCCGAGGCGTACGACTTACTGCATCGCGTCGGTGGCCTCGACAACAATGCCCTCGCTGACACATTCTCGTCATGGAA
The DNA here is from genome assembly GCA_038534295.1 of Pseudomonadota bacterium. GTDB lineage: Bacteria > Pseudomonadota > Gammaproteobacteria > Steroidobacterales > Woeseiaceae > JBCAXA01. The sequence continues at coordinate 646,862 of JBCAXA010000002.1, read as the reverse complement.
CGCCGGCCCGCTCGAATCGTTTCTCATTGAAATTACCGCCAAGATCTTCGCTAAGCAGGAAGACGGGCATTTCCTCGTCGACGATGTCTTAGACAAAGCGGATCAAAAAGGCACCGGCCGCTGGACCGCACAGATTGCGTTGGATCTCGGCGTATCGACACCGTCGATTGCGGCGGCCATCGACGCCCGCGTGCTGTCGAATCTGAAAGAAGAGCGCTTACGTGCGGCAGGTCTGTATGCCGAGCCTGCCTCGAAAGCAGCGCCAGACAACTTCGTGGCGGTTGTGCACGACGCTTTGTTTGCCGCCAAGATTGCCGCTTACGCCCAAGGCATGGATCTCATTCATCGAGGCAGCGTTGCCAACGACTGGGGCATTCAATGTCAAGAAATCGCTCGGATCTGGAAAGCCGGCTGCATCATCCGGGCGCGTTTTTTGAACACCATCATGCAGGCTTACAGCGCCCAACCGGGCTGCGCAAATTTGATGTTCCACGACGTCGTTCGCGCCGAACTCGAACCGCGCATTCCGGCTCTACGACAAGCAGTTGCGGTAGCGGCGGAGGCGGGCGTCCCAACGTTCGCCATGAACGCGAGCCTTGCCTATTTCGACAGCATGCGCACGGGCCGACTCCCGCAAAATCTTACGCAAGCCCAGCGCGATGCGTTCGGCGCACATACGTATCAGAGAATCTCGGCGCCGGACGCTGGGCCGATACACAGCGAGTGGTTGGACGAGTAGGTCATCGAGGCTTTGGATCGCGCAGCCGATCGCGAAGTGGTGACCAGGCAACGACACGCAATTCGGCATGTCCGCCGATAGCTGCCGTCGTGTAGATCAGCGTGCCGTTCTGCGGATGTAAGCGTGGCAGCAGATCGCTGCCTTTGGAATTTAGCGCGCCTATCGGTACGGCTTCCGTCCATCCGGCGTCACTCCACCGGCTGTAGTAGAGATCGCCCGGCACGCTCAGGTTTGTCGCTCGGCCGGAGGCTTCGAACACCATTTCGGTTTCGTCCGGCGCCACCCAAAGATTCCACTCGCCGTGTGCACTGTTGACCGAGGACCCGAGACGCTTGGCGCCCTGTGCGTCGGCGACGACGTACACGTCTCCGTCTCCCGAGCGATCCGTGTCGGCGGCGAAGTAAACCGACCCAGAGGCGACGACAACGGGTGAGTACTCGTCGCCCGCGCTATTCCAAGGCAGGAGCTCGAGCGTGTGTGGCTCGGCAAGCCGATAGCGCCATACGTTGGTGTCTCGGTCATGATCGTCCGAGCCTTCCGGTCGATCCGACACGAAATAGAGCCATTGACCGTCCGGGGTAACAAAAGGGTCATCGTCCGAGTGTCCGTCGGTAAACGCGACCGCTTGCGGTGTGCTCCAGCCGCCATCGCGATACGACGACCAAAAAATCGTCCGTGCGCTCGCGTCGGACGCGCCCCAGGCACCGTCCCATTCGGTCCAGTACGCCGTTTGCCCGTCCGGCGAGAAAACAAGTCCCGCTCGATTGTCCGAGCCGGCATCGAAATGGCCGATATCTAGTGATGCATCGGCACAAGCGCTTGCTGCAGCGATGGCAATGCAGCCGCCTGCAACGCGCGATTGCGTGCGACGGCGTTCGCCAGAAGCGCACCGTCTCATGGCGAAAATTGATCTGAATATTTCTTTAAAAACAGCAGTTAGTGGCACTTTTCTCACTGAAATACTTGTTCAGGCTCACCAGTTCGGATTAAAGATCTGGACGCTGAAAGATGCTCCACTAGCCACTCGCAGGCTGCACGTCATTCGCCAGCACGGTTGTGGAGGCGCAGCTGCCTGCCGAACGGCTAACCGCGATTTTTTTCGCTTTGAAGCCGCACAAGCTTACCCCGACAAACAGCAATCAACTTGCACCACGAGATTTCGATCGATTCAGCACCAACTAAGGTCGGCTATTCGTCTACCGAGACTCGATTCGCTCGCAATGAATCGCGCACGAATCGGATGCTCTGGATACGCCCATTGCGTACCTCGTAGACTGCGACACCGGTTTCAGAACCGTCCCGAAACGTCATGGTCGATTCGACGATGACAAAGCTGTCTGCCTCGATTACGCGGTGAATCTCAACCGACACGGCCTTTGCGGCTATGACTTCCCCAAAAATGAACTCGAGATGCTCACGTCCACGGCCAAGCTCCCGATCGGGGTATACACCGATCGCGACGTCTGCGGCATGCACGTCAAGAAATGCGGCTAGATCGTGCTTGTTTAGCGCGTGCGCTCGTCGCTCGACGATAGTGCGTGGGGTTTCCTGCGCCGCCGCCACCGTCGGAGAAACGAGTATGCCTAACAGCGCACCGATTGCGATTAATCGTCGTAACATCGATATTCCTCGCTGAACAGTAGCATCACTTACCGGATCGGTGCGCCCGATTGAAAAAGGGCGGAGCGCTGTCCAGGTAGCCTAGGCGCGATTGGTCGTACGGGCAGCTCGCCGCGCAATCAACACGAAGGCCGCTCCGGCCAGCAAAACTGCCAGCGGCGGTATCGGTACAGGCGTTGTCGGCACCGAAAGCGGGTCGGCTGGATCGGATTCATTCCCGTCGACCGCGCCGTTGCCATTCGTATCTTCGTCACCGTCACTCGCACCGTCACAGTCTGTGTCTGAATTAGCTGGGTCCGTGGTCGTCGTCGGATCGGCGTCGGGCACAAACAGCGCTGAATCGGTACCCGTTGCCGGCCCGGATCCGTCAGGATCTGGCACGCCTGATGTCAGCCCCTTTTCGGTTCCATCCTGCAGGCCGTCGCCGTCGCTGTCCGCGTCGCACGGATCCGTCTCACCGGGATCTCGTACGGCGTTCGAATTGACGTCCTCCGAGCCGTCAGCGATCCCGTCGTCGTCCGAATCCGCATCAAGCAAGTACGGACAGGAATTCGGTTCTCGTACGTCTTCCAGACCGTCGTTGTCCGCATCGACCGGGATTACATTGAGCACGGTGCCAACCGTATTGACCAACGGATAGAGCATTGCTAGATCCACGCTGCCGTTGCCGTCCATATCCAACGTCGCGAACTGGTCAGCGACTTGATCGGAGAGGAAGTTAGTGCGCGCGCTGATTTTTTGCGACTGCGCAAAACTGCCGTCCCCCAGGCCCCGCGCGAAAAACACGCCGAACGCATCCTCAGTGCTGTTTTCTGCCGAAACGGCGTAGACGAGATCGAGACTACCGTCGGCGTCGAAGTCGTCGGCTGTCACCGTAAGAAACCGCGCGCCATTGGCCGATGGAGCAATTGGCACAAACGGCGCAAAAGTGCCGTCGCCGTTGCCTGCCAAGAAAACCAGCGCGTCAGCTAATGTCGCGTCAGTTCGAGCAACGAGATCCAGTTCGCCGTCCTCGTTGAAATCGCCAGAAACCAGTGTTGCCGAGCGAGAAACAAACGGTGTCACGAGCGGATCGGTGAATGTTCCATCGCCGTTACCCAGCATGATGAGCAAGACATCGTCGAGCTGCGGAACGATGCTTGTCGCGGTTAGCGCCATGTCGAGGCTGCCGTCATCATTGAAGTCGTCGACGAGAAGGGCGGAGCCTACGTCGATTTGTTCCTGACCGGGCCCCTGGAGCACCTCGTGCGACGTTGTAAATGTGCCGTCGCCAGCGCCTAACATGATCTTCAGCAGCTTCGGATCGTTATCGACAACGGCGACAAGGTCATCGATTCCGTCTGCATTGAAGTCTTCTGTTTTGACTAAGGTTCCGAACGTGTCGCCAGCGGCGTCCGGCGTGCTACGAACTTCTGCGCCAAACAGACCACCGCCGAGACCAAGCTGCGCGCCGACTTCGCCGTTGCTCGCAAGAAAAGCGAAATCCAGTTCAGCGTCGCCGGCAAACTGCCCAAGCGTCAAGTTTGACCGAGTCGTAGGTCTAGACACTTGGACCGCTTCGCGAAACTGCCCATCGGCTCGACCAAAGGCAATCTGCGCTGAGCGTTGGGAGATGTCGACAAAGACGTCCGGCACGCCATCAGTATCGAAATCCGCGATTTTGAGTGCAGCCTCTTCGATCGAGTTACCAAACACGTCGGCTGCCGGCACATCTTCGGTGGCCTGCTCGAGACGCCCGTCGCCCCGATTTAGAATCGGCACGATTCGACCGCGTGTGCTCGCAACCATGACATCCGGCGCGCCGTCAATGTCAACGTCTGCAACAGCAATGGCATTGATTGAAGTCTCGTCACCGACAAGATAGCTGGCGGGGTCGTCGTATGTGCCGTCACCGCGGCCGCGCAGCACGTTGATCGTCGACCGGGACTCAATCACCAACAGGTCGAGAAGACCGTCTCGATCGATGTCGGCCGCAGCCAGATTCCCGCCGCGGTCGGACACCTGATTGCTCGCGGAGAATGTGCCACCGCCTGTGCCCAGGCGAACTAGCGTGCCAGTGAATCCACCGCCTGAACCTGCTATGTCTGGGATCTCGTCGCCATTCAAATCGGCAACGATGACGCTGTCTAGGTCACCGAATTGCAATGACATCGAAGGACCGAACCCGCCAACGCCGTTGCCCGGCCAAAACGCAACATTGTTGAACGGCGCTGTGCCGACCAAGTCGAAAAAGCCATCGCCATTGACGTCACCAACCGCCAACGAGCTCGGCGTAGGCCCGCCGGTGATCCCTCGACTCGCCCCGAATGTCCCGTCGCCGTTGCCGGGTAGGTACGCGAACATGTCGACCGGACTCGTTGAGTAAATGGCAACGTCCAGCTGATCGTCACCGGTTAGATCAGCGAGTCCTAGCTGTTGCGGCGTCAGGTCTCGGAACGTCCCTAAGAACGTCGATGTCGAGAACCGTTGCTCCGGCGCAAACGCACCGCCGGGGGTCGCTAGGAAAACGCTGATCGAATTGCTTTCATTGGCAGTGATTAGGTCCGGCAACCCATCGCCGTTTACATCCTTAGCGGCGACGTCATTCGGATTTGAACCGGCCGCCAGCCGAGTGAATGTCGGAAACGTGCCGTCGCCCGCATTCCATCGAACAACGACCTCATTGTCGCTCCGGCTGGCCGCAGCCAGATCAGGATAGTTATCGCCATTTAGATCAACGGCGACGAGTCCGCGTCCGCTCGGACCCGACGCAACTCGTTTCACAGAAGCGGCAGGGGGGAACGGTTCCGCCGCGGCGACGCCAACTAGACCGGTCAATAAAAGCGTCAATAGCGCCAAGGAGCGTCGGCGTGTGGGTCGACTGCCATGTCGCATGGATTCTTGTCCTTTGGTTTGACGTCGAACAGCGTACGGGCTGGTTTTTGCAAATCGATGAATAGCCAGGCCCTCACATTGCATCGCTAATGAAAGCACTCTCCCGGCCGATAACGATCTGTACCCCCAAGGGAGGTTTCAGCGAGCATGCCCCTGTCAACGGTCGAAAAGGCGCTGGCTGTCAATCTTGATCCGTTGCGCTACGGGACTTTCGCGGAGATTGGTGCGGGCCAGGAGGTCGTGCGCTGGTTTTTTCAGGCAGGTGGGGCGGCCGGCACAATCGCCAAAAGCATTTCCGCCTATGACATGAAGGTCAGCGACGCCGTCTACGGCGAGTGCCGACGGTATGTCAGTCGCGAACGCCTCGAGGCTATGCTCGATCTAGAGCAAGGGCTCAATAGACAGCGCTTGGCCGAGCCACGCGGTTCGACCACAGGCTTCTTCACGTTTGCCGATACCGTGTCGGCGCGCAATTACCATGGCACGAACAACTGCCATGCCTGGCTCGGGCTCGTCTTCCAGCATGAGCCGCACGCCGATGACAGCCGGCTAACGCTGCATGTGCGCTTACTGGATGACACCAACGCCGAACAACAACACGCACTCGGCGTTGTCGGCGTGAATCTGATTTATGCAGCGTTCAACCACGCGGATGACCCGCGGCAGCTGCTCAAGTCGCTGTCTGACAATCTGTCGCCTGGTCGTATCGAAATCGATCTCGTCGATGCACGAGGACCGGCATTCGCGGATGTCGACAACCGTATCCTGTCGCTGCATCTGGTCGAACTCGGGCTGACTGGCGCCGCCCTGTTCACTGCGGATGGTACTGTCGTGCAAAGTGCCGAGGTGCTTCGCAAGCGCCCACTGCTGCTTCAACGCGGTCGCTTCCGGCCAATCACGCACGTCAATGTTGACCTGCTGAACTCCGCCAACGCAACGTTTTGCGCATCTCCGTCGGTCGATCCGGGCAGTGTCGTGCCGATTATGGAGATGTCGATGCATGATCTCGCTTTGGACGACGAAGTCTGTGTCGCCGATTTCATTAGCCGGGCAGAGGTGGTGGCAACGACCGGCTGCACCGTGATGATTTCGGATTTCCGTGAGTACCATCGATTGGCGCGTTTTCTGGTCTCACAGACCAACCAACCAATTGGCCTTGCTATGGGCCTCGAGACATTCGCTCGACTGTTCGATGAGTCGTTTTACGAGGACCTCGACGGCGGTCTCCTCGAGAGCTTCGGCCGACTGTTTCGCAATCAGCTGAGACTGCTCGTCTACCCGCTGCTCGACTCCGCAACCGGCCGTTTGCGAACGCTCGACGATCTGCAGCTACCGACAGGGCATCAACACTTGCTCGAATTCCTCCGTGAGCGAGGCCGCGTCCACGCCATCAAAGACGTCGCTGAGGAGCATCTGAATATTCATTCGCCGGACGTACTAGCAATGATTCGCACTGGTGACGAGCGCTGGGTCGAGTGTGTGCCGGATGCGGTCGCCGCCCGGATTGTCGAAAAGCGCCTGTTCGGTTATCAGCGCTAAGCGACTGCCTGTCTGCGGCACGGTCGTCGGTTTGACTGCCAAGCAGCCACCGCACGCGTGACTTGATAATGGCGCATACGCTGCGGCCATTCCCCGATCCCGCGTAAGCGAGTAAGGTCGGGTCGTCATTTCTCACGGTCGAATTCCCGATGCACGCTGAACAACGACGACTTGCCGGCAAGCGAGCATTGGTAACGGGTGCATCGTCGGGGATCGGCCGCGGCGTCGCGCTCGCGTATGCCAAGGAGGGCGCGCACGTTTATGTGAATTTTCCGGACTCAGAAGCCCGCGACGACGCGGAAGCCGTGTGTAACGAGATTCGGCAAGCAGGCGGTCGGGCGAGTCCAGTGCAAGCGGACGTGTCGGAGTCAGCGGATGTCGATGCGATGTTCGATGAGATACATCGCGACGGTGCGATCGATATTCTCGTCAATAACGCCGGTATCGCGCACACGGCTGAGTTCGCGGAAATTCCGATCGATATCTGGGACCGGCTGTTCGCGGTTCACGTACGCGGCACGTTTCTGGTGACTCGTCGCGCGTTGCCCCGGATGTACGCGCGGCGAAGTGGGCGCATCATTAACACGGTCTCACAATTGGCCTACAAAGGCGCTCCGGGACTCGCGCACTACACGGCCTGCAAGGGCGCATTGGTATCGCTGTCGCGCACGCTGGCATTGGAAGCAGCGCCCCACAACGTCAACGTGAATGCGGTCGCCCCAGGTGCCACCCAGACGCCGATCTTGGCCGCTGTCCCCGAGGCGCTGATGGACGCGATCAGAGCATCAATCCCATTAGGCAGAATTGCCGAGGTCGACGACATTGTCCCTACGTACATCCTGTTGGCGTCAGACGAAGGCCGGCACTATCAGGGGCAGTGTTTGAGTCCGAACGGCGGCGACGTTTTTTTGTAGCTCGTCACGAGTACCGCGATGTCGCACGGTGCCGTGCGGTAACGGTCGATGTACCGATTGAATCCGGCCGTCAGCAGAGCTTGGCCTCTCAGGCGCCGTTCGCCACGGCCAAGTCGCGAGATGGTTCAGCGCCGCCTAGGCGGCGTGATGTCGGTAAGGTGCTAAAGCACTCATTGACCTCTGCGATGAACGCCGTGACCTTTGCCGAGCGACGCATATCTCGGTGGGTCACCAGCCAAAAAGGCCAATCCCATTCGGCTTTCGGCGCGACCACTTCGATCAGACCCTTGCTTCTCGCCTCATGTTCTGGGCAAAAACCGATACCGAGTCCGGACATCAGATATTCGTGAACGCACCCGATGTTGTCGCTAATTAGCGCCCAGCGATTCGCCGGAATATTTGCTTGGCTCCAGCCGGCGAAAGGTTTGCTGCCGTTTGGATCCTCGACGCCGACGAACCAATGGTCGGAGAACTCGTCGACAGACGTTGGCTTACCGTATTTGTCGAAATACGACTGCGTCGCGTACATGCCGGTTCGAATCGCGAACAGGCGGCGCACAATGTAGTCGTCGTAGGTGGGTTTCGGGCCACCAATGACCGCGATATGAACATCACCGTATTGAAGGTTTGGCGACGCCATTTCCTCCGGTGGCTTACAAGGCTGAATCTCGTAACGGCATTGAACGCCTGGATTCGACTCGCGAAACTTCGCGATAGCAGGCAAGAGCAGCGGCATAACGATGCTCGATCCCGATATCGTCAACGGCCCGTCCATCGAATTGGTTTGGGCTTTGGTTCGATGGAAAAACTCGCCGAACAACCCGTCGGCGGCGGTTGCGACGTCTAACAGGTCTCTGCCAACCTCTGTGGTTGAGTAGCCGCGCTCATGACGCAAAAACAGTTTCGCGCCAATGCTGGCCTCAAGCGTATCGACGTGCCGGATTACGGTTGCGCGATGGTAGCCCAGTGCTTCAGCCGCACCGGATACCGTGCCGATCTTAGCCACGGTGTATGCCGTGCGAATCTTGTCCCATTCATCCACGTCGGTGTGCACTCCTATCGTCGTGCGGCGGCGTTCTCACCAACTCTCCGAACTTGAGCATGAACGCCACGCCATTTTGCCAGAATCAGATATCGACGCTCTTGCAACGAGCACCCTGCTGGAAAGTGGGATACCGCTGTCCGCTACGATGTTCATCTGTGTAGAGCTTTTGTACTAGTTTGGGCACGGTGTCGAGGCGCGCGCCAATCGGTTGTGCGAGCGCGCGAATAGCGCGATAAGCAGCTTACTGTCGAACAGGTGCCGAGGTGCGGTGCCAACGATATACGGTGACTTTAGTAACCCGGACGCGTTGTCTGGTCCTTACTAGCAATGGGGCTCACGACGACTTCGTAGGCGGCCAACTGTTTTCGCTAACCACTAGGAGACGCCGACGCAGCGTTCGGTTTCATCGAAAGATCGACGAGCGCTTGATTCGCTGTGGTCGATGGCGGCCGCGTCGGCCCGCGAAAGGCGCTAGCCTCTGACGAGTCGGGGCACGCTGGTCCGCGCTGACACGGCGCTCAGCATCGCGATACCTGCAAACGCAGAGAGCGCTGAGCCGATGAGCACGGCAATTTTTACCGCCTCCAGCTGCGTCCCTTCAAACGCGGCCGACGCGATAAAAATTGACATCGTGAAGCCTATGCCGGCGAGGCTCGCGGCGCCGGCCAGCTGAAACCCCGTGACGTCAGACGAGAGGCGGCCCAATCCGGTCTTGACCGCGATCAGTACGGCGAGGCAGATACCCAACGGTTTCCCAGTCGCTAGCCCCAACACCGTGCCGATGACCTCATCGGCCAATAAGTCGACGCGGGTACCCACCACGACAATGCCCATGTTCACGAATGCGAACAGCGGCAAAATTAAGTAGCTGTTCCAATTCTGAAGCGCATGCTGAAGGTGAAATCCGGGCTCACGCAGCCGGTCGATTGCTCGCTGCAGACGTAGCACCGATGCGGTCGATGCAGTCGCGCGAGCACTTTTTAGCTCGTAGTCCAGAATCGAGCTCGCCTGCGCACATATGGTGTGCCAAAAACTGCGTAGAGCACGCGTCCATGGCTGCCGCGGGACTTGCTAGCGCGACCCATCCGTCACCAACACTGACGTTGCCGATCAACGTCGCGCAATGCGAGCACGTTATCCAGCGACAAGATGTCGCAGACCGTACTCACTAAGACGGCGCTTGCAAGCGATTAACGCGAGGGCAGAGCGGACAATAATCGATCTAGAGAGTCGCGCAGACGCGGCAGGGCGGTGGTCTCTGGCTCGATGTGGACGTCTTCAATGTCGAATGCATGCACGATTGCGGAGTCGACCTTGTCACCGAAATGCTCTGTCAGCATCGGTTGGTGCTCGCGCCCGCTCAGCAGAATGACTTTGTCAACGTGCTCGAAGTCGGCGAGATAGACAGACAACGGGAACCGATTGCGCCGGACGGCCGGAATGCGCAACGAGCGCAGCATCGCGATCGCGTACAACGACATCGGCCCCACATTGCCTGTCGTCACCATGTCACGAGCAAGACCTTTCGAGTCCGCTCGATAGTTGAGCGCACGAATCTGGGCGTAATAGTTGAAATACTCCTCCGCGAACCGGCTTCGGTAGTAATTGCCCGTGCAAAGAAACAGAATCTGCTGCATGTAGGAATCGATCCGATGTCGATGAGTGCCAACGGCGCATACGCAGGTTAGAGGCTACCGCAATTGCGCGAGTGGCCGGTTAGTTTGTCGGCAACAGATGACGGATCGGTGACGCAACGGGGCCGATCAGCAGCGAATGCTTACACTAGATTGCATTGGCGCACCGAGATTCACCGCGCCACGGCGAAGGACAAGCACAACACGTATCATTACCTAGACGGCACTTGTGCAAATAGCAAACGAGCACGATCAATGGACGACGGCTCGCTCGCGGAGGAGACAATGAAAACACTGGCGACACGTTTTGCAACCTGCGCCGCAGCGCTCGTACTGGCCGGCTGCGCAACCGGACCCGAAGTCTTTTCCGACTTCGATCCAGAACAATCATTTACCGAGTACCGTACGTTCGCGTGGATTGGCGAGAACCCGATGACAGTTGCCGGAGACCGCGGACCAAACCCGCTGGTCGCCAAGCGACTGCAAGACACGATTCAGGCAACGCTCGTCGAGAAGGGCTTTCAATACGTCGCCGACCCGACTGACGCTGATTTCGTCGTCGCTTTCACCGTTGGCGCGCGCGATCTCGTCGAGGTGCGCGAGCGCGAGTATGTCGACTATTACGGGCCACATTGGCGCTGGGGCTACGACTACTATGGCGTGCGCCCGGCGCGTGCCAGCACGCGCACCGAGGTGTCGACGCATAACTACACCGAGGGAACCCTTGCGATCGACATCTTCGATACCGAACGCAAGAGCCCCGTCTGGCACGGCGCGGCCTCGAAACGCCTGACTCGTGACGAGCTGCAAGGCAGGAACACAGAGGCTATCCGTGCCGGTGTCAGCGCAATTCTTGCTGAGTTTCCGCCGGGATAGTGGTCGCTCTAGCGAGCCGTTCGGCAGTCTCGAGCGTTCTCACGGGAAGTACATGACGTGCCAGAGAGTGACATTACGACGATAAACGTTGATAACTTTGTCGCGTATACTATTGGAATAATTGTATTTTTTGTCGGCATGCGGCTCAATCGACGAGTCGAGTTTCTGCGCGCCTACAACATTCCAGAACCCGTCACCGGCGGACTGCTCGCGGCCATCATCACCTTGGCGCTGTTTGCGTTAGCGGACCTCGAGGTCGTCTTCGATCTCCAAACCCGCGACCGGCTGCTGATTTACTTCTTTACCGCCATTGGCCTCAACGCCCGGTTCAGCGACTTACTGCGCGGCGGTAAGCCCTTGCTCATTTTGTTGGGCCTGACGCTCGGCTACATCGTGCTGCAAGACATCGTTGGCGTGATTGGGGCAATGCTGTTCGGCTTGCCGCGCGAAGTGGGGCTGTTGGCGGGCTCGGCGGCCTTGATTGGCGGGCATGGTACAGCCATTGCCTGGGCGCCCGAGTTCGAGGCTCAGGGCGTCCAAGGCGCGCTCGAAATCGGCGTCGCGGCAGCGACGCTAGGTCTGGTCTTGGCGAGTCTGATCGGCGGCCCGATCGCAAAGTTCTTGCTCGAGCGCTACAAGCTCTCGGGGAGCGATGAGCCGAGCGTGGTGGGAATCGCCTACGAGGATCAGGACACCGAGACTATCCAACACACGAGTATCATGGCGGTGCTCTTGACGCTGCATCTGGCGATCATAGCCGGATGGTTCGTCGATCAGGGCTTCGTCGCAGTCGGCTTAAAGCTGCCGTTCTTTGTCTCCTGCCTGCTCGCAGCGATTGTGCTGTCGAATACGGTACCGCTGCTGATGCCAAAGATGCACTGGCCCGCTCGGACCCGTTCGCTGGCGCTGGTGTCGGACTTTTCGCTTGGCTTGTTCCTTGCCATGTCGTTAATGAGTATGCAGCTCTGGGCGGTTGCCGGGCTCGCCGGGCCGCTGCTCGGCGTGCTGCTGCTGCAGACGCTCGCCGCCGTCGCCTTTATTTTGTTGGTGCTGTTCCGCCTGATGGGTGGTAACTATCAGGCTGCGGTGCTCAGTGCCGGCTTCGGCGGCTTTGCGCTAGGCGCAACACCGACAGCAATCGCCAACATGACGGCCGTGACGAAGACTCACGGGCCAGCGCCGTTGGCGTTTATCATTTTGCCGCTCGTGGCCGCCTTCTTTGTCGATATCACCAACTCGTTCGTGCTGCAAACGGCGCTCGATTTGCTGAAGTCGGGCGGGTAGGTGAGCCAACCCGCCCGACGCGTTACAGCGAACTATCCGCGCAGATCGAACCGATCGGCATTCATGACCTTCGTCCATGCCGCGACGAAATCGCGAACGAATTTCTCGGCGTTGTCGTCCTGCGCGTACACCTCAGCGTAGCCACGTAAGATCGAGTTGGAACCGAACACGAGATCGGCGCTCGTTGCCGTGTATTTGACCTCACCAGTAGCGCGATCGCGCAGCTCATACGTGCCGCCGGCGGCCGGATGCCAGCTGTAGGCCATGTCGGTAAGCACGGTAAAGAAATCGGTCGTCAGCTGCCCGACGCGATCGGTAAAGACGCCATGCGGTGAGTCGCCGTAATTGACACCCAGAACCCGCAGACCGCCCAGCAAAACCGTCATTTCCGCGGCAGTAAGGCCCAACAGTTGTGCTCGATCCAGCAACATCTCCTCGGCAGAGACCGCGTACGCCTGTTTCTGGAAATTGCGGAAACCATCCGCCAACGGCTCTAGAACACCGAACGATTCACTGTCGGTCTGCTCAGGGCTTGCATCGCCGCGACCGGCCGAAAACGGTACCGCAACGTCAAATCCTGCAGCCGCGATTGCCTGCTCAAGACCCACGTTGCCCGCCAAAACGATGACGTCGGCTATAGACGCACCTGTGTTCACGGCGATCGGCTCCAACGCATCCAGCACCTTTGACAGCCGCGCCGGTTCGTTGGCTTCCCAGTCGCGCTGTGGTGCCAGCCGAATGCGAGCGCCGTTTGCGCCGCCACGGTTATCCGAACTGCGGAAGGTGCGAGCGCTGTCCCAGGCCGTTGCAATCAAGTCGGCAGGCGTTAGACCGCTGGCCGCAATGGTGGCTTTAACCGCATCGATGTCGTAGCTGGTGCTGCCGGCCGGAATCGGATCCTGCCAGATCAGGTCCTCAGCCGGCACGTCCGGCCCAAAGTAGTTGGCACGCGGTCCCATATCGCGGTGAGTCAGTTTGAACCAAGCACGCGCGAAGGTATCAGCGAAATAGTCAGGGTCCGCCATAAACGTTTTGCATATCGCGTTGTACTTTGGGTCGATCTTCATGGCCATGTCGGCATCGGTCATGATCGGGTTGTGGCGGATCGACGAATCTGTCGGGTCGACTGGCTTGTCTTCCTCCTTGATGCCAATGGGTTCCCATTGCCAGGCCCCCGCGGGAGATTTTTTCAGTTCCCACTCGTAGCCGAACAGCAAATCGAAGTAGCCCATGTCCCATTGCGTCGGATGCTTGGTCCATGCGCCTTCAATTCCTGACGTGAAGGCATTAGTCGCTTTACCGTCAAGGCCCGGGTTGGACCAACCGAGACCTTGCTCGTGCACGTCTGCCGATTCAGGTGCGACACCGATGTCGTTAACGGCGCCGCGACCGTGCGCCTTGCCGACCGTGTGACCGCCGCAGGTGAGGGCCGCAGTCTCAACATCGTCCATCGCCATGCGTGCAAAGGTTTCTCGCACGTGCTGTGCAGTCTTCGCCGGATCCGGTGTGCCGTTGACGCCTTCTGGATTCACGTAGATGAGACCCATGTGAACGGCGGCCAGTGGATTCTCGAGCGTCGTTGCATCATCGAGGTTTTCGTAGCGATTCTCGCTAGGGGCCAGCCATTGGTTTTCTGCGCCCCAGTAAACGTCTTGCTCAGGGCCCCAGATATCCTCACGTCCAAAGCCAAAACCAAATGGCTTCAGACCCATCGACTCGTAGGCCATGTTGCCGGACAAAATAATCAAGTCCGCCCAGCTAAGCGCATTGCCGTACTTTTTTTTCACAGGCCAAAGCAGCCGGCGCGCTTTGTCGAGGCTCGCGTTGTCCGGCCAGGAGTTCAGCGGCGCGAACCGGATGTTGCCGTGGCCAGCGCCACCGCGACCGTCGCCTGTGCGATATGAACCTGCCGAGTGCCAAGCCAGGCGAATCATCAGGCCGCCGTAGTGGCCCCAATCGGCCGGCCACCATGCTTGGCTGTCGGTCAGCAGCGCTTTCACGTCGGTCTTGACGGCTTCGAAATCCAGGCTTTTGACCGCTGCGCGATGGTCGTAGTCCGGGTCCATCGGACTGGTTTTTGCGCCGTGCTGGTGAAGAATGTCGAGATTCAAAGACTTTGGCCACCACTTCGTGACTGGCTTGTCCATTGCCGTATTGCCGCCGTGCATGACCGGGCAAGAGGCGGGAGCGCTTGCTGCATTCATCGGTTTTCTCCGCTGTGACTGTTCAGCGGCAAGCAGACCGACGCACAGCGTCAGGCTCGCCGCACAAAAAAGGCGTTTTGCGCCAGGTCAATACTCGCGCCGTATACAAAGTACCGTCACGATGATCACGTGTGAAATTACTTTTTCTGTTCGTCGCGATAGTTAAACGTAATTTGGAGATGTTGCTATTCTGCGTTCGAACAATGCCCCGCTAAGAAGGGTGGACAAGCGGATGGACATTACCGTGCTGCTGAACGAAGCACGCGATGGCGATAGCGACGCCCTCGATCGGCTCGTTGCGGCGCTGTATCCGGAACTCAAGGCCATGGCGCAGCGCCGTTCGCGCGGCACGCCAAGCATCGGCGCGACGACGCTGGTCAACGAAGCGTTTGTCCGCATGCTGTCCGGCGGCCGGTTGACACCGGCGGACCGTCAGCAATTCTTCGGACTTGCCGCGACCGTCATGCGCCGGATTATCGTCGACGAAGTGCGCTACTTAACGGCAGAAAAGCGGGCCGGCGCCGAAGTAACGCTCGCCGAGACGCTGATCGGCGACGATGCGCATGATCGCGCCGAATTTCTGCTCGAGGTCGACGCTATGCTGTCTATCGTTCACGCCGAGGACGCGCGATCAGCGCGCGTCTTCGAATGTCGCTATTTCGCCGGTCTCACGACCGCCGAAACGGCGGAATGCCTCGGCATTTCAGAGCGCTCTGTTGAGCGCTCGTGGTCGTCGGCCAGGGCTCGCATTGGCGGCCTGATTAGCGACAACAGCGACTAGTACCGCGTCGACGCGTGTCGTCGCGCGGTAACCCGCTAGCGTCTGGCATACCGCGAATCCCTCGGCTGCTGAGCCGAGTTTCCAAGCACCGTCCGTGCAAGCCGCACCGGTGGCGGGATTTCGAGCGCCGTTCCGATTTTAGTAGTAGGGACGCACGCGGTCTCGCGACAGTGATGGATGGGGACGTGAATCCCGATACGAGGAGCGGAGCTGTCTCTCGTGGACAACCGATCTCCGCACGCGATTCAAAACAACGAACGGAGCGATACGATGAAACTCAGTCCATATGCATTTCGAATAACCGCAACGGCCGCGCTGGTACTGGCAGCCTCGGCCGCACACGCCTCTGGTTTTAAGCAGTGGAGTACGCCCAGCGCCGTCGAGAACGTAGCCGGCGGCTGCCCAATAGAATCACCGGACGCGCTGACGCTGTTTACGGCTGGCGGCTTCGACGGCACGCTCGACGTTTGGACCTACGAGCGCAGTAGCCTACGAGCGCCGTTTGGCCCACGCACGAAAGTGCCCGACCCGGTCAGCTTGGATGACGCCGCCGACTTTTGCCCGACGCCGCTCAGCGACGGGTATCTGTTCTTCGTATCGGATCGACCGGGCGAAGACAGCTGCGGCGGTGCCGACATTTTTGCGACGCGTATCGTTGACGGTGTTCCGGCGGAGCCAACCCGACTCGCTTGCGCACCGCACGGCCCGAATACGCCGGGGCGCGAACTCGCACCGTCATTGACGTATGAGCGTGACGGTATCTACCTGTATTACTCGACCAACGGACCGGCCGGTGACCAGGACATCTACCGCAGCAAATTGAGTTGGATAGGTTCGTTCGGCCCGGGCGAGCCGCAGCACCAGTTGAACACACCGTTCAACGACCAGCAGCCAAACCTCAGCGCACGCGGCCAAGAAATCGTGTTTAGCTCGGACCGCGACGGTACCGGTGGCCAGGACGTGTTCACCGCGCGTCGGCATCCATTCGGCTGGTCGCGGCCGAAAAACCTCAGCCAAACGCGAGGCTTTCCGACAATCGATGGCAACGAAACGCGCGCGTCCTTGTCGCACGATCGGCGGCGTCTGTACTACGGCAGTGGCGGCACGATTTTCGTCGCCAAGCGTGTTCGCAGTCGCTTCTGGTGGTATCGATACTGAAAGACGTTAGTCTAGTTGAACGCAGGTACGCGCTGCTGCCAAGTCGTCCGCCGACGACTCGGCAGTGGCTTGCAAGCGATTACAGCTTGGCGCGGCGCGTTTGTTTTAGCTCGGTCGATCTACCCAGGGTCCGACTCGGCGCCCGGTACGACTTTTAGCAGGCCACGAAACGCCTGTCGCGCGCTGCTCTTGCCTTGTACAACGCGATAGACGTCCTGGGCGATTGGCATTTCGATGTTGTAGTGCTCGGCGAGCGCAATGACGGCCGGCGCGCTTTTGACGCCCTCGGCAACCATCACCATGTCCTCGATGATCGCATCGATTGTACGGCCTTTGCCGAGTTCCACGCCGACGTGACGATTGCGGCTTTGCGCACTCGTGCAGGTCGCGATCATATCGCCCATGCCGGCAAGGCCAGCGAAGGTCTCGGCACGCCCACCCATAGCGACACCGAGACGAGTGATTTCCGCAAGCCCACGGGTGATGATGGCAGAGCGCGTGTTGTCACCGGCACCTTGACCATCGCCCATACCGACTGCAATTGCGATGATGTTTTTTAGGACGCCGCCCAGCTCGCAGCCGACAACGTCGTCGTTCGTATACACCCGGAAAAGGCCGCTGCGAAACACGGACTGAAGCTCTCGCACGATTATTTCGTCGTCCATGGCGAGTACGCTGGCCGCCGCCTGTCCGGCCATGATTTCCCGAGCGAGATTCGGCCCCGTTAGTACACCGACGGGATGGCCCGGCAGTATTTCCTCGATGACCTCGGTCATGCGCTTGCTCGTGCTCAGCTCCAAGCCTTTCGTCAGGCTGATTACCGGGACCCACGCACGAAGGTGCGGCTTGACCTTTTCCAGCACGCCTCGAAAGCCCTGCGACGGTATTCCCATGACCAGCACGTCGATGTGCGAAACCGTCTCCTCGATGCTGCCGCACGCGACCAGATTGCCGGGCATGACCGCATCCGGCAGATACTTGCGATTGGTGTGCTGCGTGTTGATTTCTGTGACGGTCGCCGAATCACGCGCCCAGATGGTGATGTCTGTGTTCCGGGCAACGAGCGCCGCCACGGTGGTGCCCCAGGAGCCGCCCCCTAACAAGCCGACTTTAAGTCCCATTATCGATCCCCCTCGTGCGGCCCTATTGTTCGAGCTGGCCTTTATGTGTTGCAGCGCGACGGCTTCCGTACCCGCCGCTTTCTAAAGCTTCGTGCGTGCGGCCTTGCTGCCCGCGCTTTGCGACCAGTTACGACGAGCACCACTGCCACCGACGGTCACGCCACGGGTTTGGCTTTTGCCGAGGGTGGCACCGTCAAATGCCACCCGTCACGTAACCTGACGCGCGGCTATTGGCCAACCTACGACGTAATGAAAATCGCGTACAGACCGAACAGCGACAGCAACCAGAACAATAAGCCGATCACCATCCACAACCAGTTAGCAACCGTAAGACTGGAATTGCTGCTGCCAGTCGGGTCGCCCGAAGCCATATTAATTACCGCCTGCGCCTTGCTGAGAAGTACGGCGACGATCGGCGCCATGGCGATGGAGACTAAGCTGACCCAAAAGCCGCCTGTCTCCGGGCCCACTGCATTGCTGGCCACCGACGAGATAACCGTCAGAACGACGACCAGTGTCGCAATCGACCGATGACTCCACGTGAAGCTGGCGTCTTTCTCTTTGACTTTGTCGTCGACCAGACCGAACAGCGAGTGTGTAAAAAAAATGTAAAAAATTGCGCGCGGTATCGGCCACAAATCGTCGCCGGTGCTGTCTCGCACGTCACGCCAGTTCCGCCAGAACCAATAAACGACATAGAGGTTCATGGTCATGATGGCCAACAGCAGAAATTTGCGAACGCTGACGACATAAAACTGCACGCCGTCGGAGGCTGCGGCCTCGAAATCGACGTCTGACTCGGGCGGCGCGTAAATGTTCTCGCTCACGGGTTCCCTCTCGTGCATTCTCGACGGTCGCAGATTACCATTTAGTCGACGTAGGGTGTGGGGTCGCGATCGACTCCAATGCGGTCGGCTAAGCGACAACAGTTTGTTACTGGATACGACTCACAAGATCGAGACGCCGGAGGGCGTGGAGCTTAGTCTGCCGCTGGCCGGGTTGGCACCTCGGTCGCTTGCCTGGTTGATCGACACGTTGATCAAAGTCGTCGTGTTCGCGCTCGCGGCAGCGGTCTTTTCCGTGCTCGGTCGACTCGGCTTCGGGCTTATTCTCCTACTCGCGTTTCTATTGCTGTGGTTCTACGACGTCATATTCGAGGTCTTCAACCACGGTGCGACACCCGGAAAAAGCGCGCTCAACCTGCGGGTCATGAACATCAACGGCACACCGGTCGGCTGGTCGGGTTCGTTGATTCGCAATCTGATTCGCTTCGTAGACTCGCTGCCGGGCGTTTTTTTTGTTGGGTTCGTTTCGGTGCTCCTCAGCCCGCGCTTCCAGAGACTCGGCGACCTGGCAGCGAACACGATCGTCGTACACGCTGCAGCGAACCGCCCGGCGCAACGCGCCGGTACCGAGCGCGTTGAACCGGTCAAGATTCCGCTGACGCCGAGCGAGCAACAGGCTGTCGTCAGTTTTGGTGAGCGAGCGCCTCAAATCAGCGATGACCGGGCCGAAGAATTAGCCGCGCTGTTGGAGCCCTTGTTCGGCGAGGTAGATGCCGACAAGCTGCGCGGCTATGCCAGCTGGATCGCCGGCGGGAGCGACCGATCATGAAACAAGAGTCGTTCGAGAAACAATATGGGCCGCTCTGGGCACGCTTTCAGGTGTGGGTAGACGAACTCGCGAAGCATCCGGTCCGGCGCCGCCGAAGCGACAAACTGCACGATGAAATCGCCGAGAGCTTTCCAGTGATGTATCGCCAGATCTGTCACCACCTGGCACTCGCCCGGGCGCGATGCTACAGCCTCGGCCTGCAACAACGGCTCAATAGTCTCGCGCTGGATGGCCATCGGCACCTGTATCGCAGTCGCACGCCGTACCTCACGGTGGTTATCGACTTCCTGGTACGCGGCTTTCCAGGCGCTTTTCGTCAGCATTGGCGCTTTATGGCGGCTTCCGGCTTGTTCCTGTTCGGCACGATGTTGGCCATGGCGCTGGCTGTGCAGATGCAGCCAGAACTGGTGTATTCGATGCTTGAGCCCAGCGCCGTGGCGTCGATGGAATCGATGTACGACCCCAGCAACAGCGTGCTTGGGCGGGAGCGCGAAACTACCGACGACATCGTGATGTTCGGTTTCTACATCTACAACAACGTCACTATCGGCTTCCAGACGTTTGCAGGCGGATTGGCTTTCGGACTCGGCAGTATTTTCTATCTGGTTTTCAACGGTCTAACGATTGGTGCAGTGGCCAGCCACCTTACCGCCATTGGCTATACCGAAACATTTTGGACGTTTGTGGCCGGACACAGCGCCTTTGAGCTGACAGCGATCATGGTTTTTGGCGGCGCCGGGCTGGCGATTGGATTCAGCGCCGTAGCGCCCGGTCGAAAAACACGTTGGCAGGCGATACGCGACAGCGCCGTGGCGGTCATGCCACTGCTGTACGGTGGTGCGATTATGTTGTTTGTTGCGGCATTCATTGAGGCGTACTGGTCCTCAACCACATGGCCTGCCGCCATCGTTAAATACAGCGTTGGAATCGCGCTATGGATTCTTCATGGCCTCTATTTCGGACTGATGGGGCGCCGTGAACCTCGGTAACGTCACGGTCGCACTCCGGCCACGCAGTGAGTGGGAAGCCGTCGATCTAGGCGCCCGCATGATTCGTCGTGACGCCGCAGCGATTTATGCGACCTGGTTTGCCCTCACACTGCCGTTCGTCGCCGTCGTTCTTCTGACTATGATGTTTACGCCCTATGGCGTCTGGGCGATGTTTCTTTATTGGTGGTTCGAACCGGTGACCGACGGTCCGATCCTACACATCGTTTCGCGCAAGCTGTTCGGCGAGCGGACGAGTTGGCGTGCGGCGCTCGCGATGACGCCGCGGCTCGCTGCCCGCAACTGGATCTTCCTGCTGACCCCGTTACGCCTGCACTTTGCGCGTTCCACTGCGCTGCCAGTTACGCAGCTCGAGGGCCTCAGCGGGGACGCGAGGAGGCGTAGGGCAAAAGTCCTCAATCGGCGTATTTTTAATTTCGGGACGGGCGTTACCGTTGCCTACCAGCATCTGGTGATGTGCGTCTACTTCGGCACCATGCTTATTGCCGTCGCGCTAATACCGCCGGAGCATCAGGGTTCGCTCGGCGGCGATTGGCTACGCATGCTCAGCGCCGATGCCGAGCGCACGAGCAACATCGTGGCCTTTCTGCTTATCTACACCGCGCAGACTGCCTTGCATCCATGGTTCGTTGGTGCCGGCTTCGGCCTTTATATCAATTGCCGAACACGGCTCGAAGCATGGGACATTGAAGTGGCATTTCGCCGTATGCTGCAACGCCGATCCGGGCAGCTGGCCTCAGCTGCGCTCATCGTTCTCGCGATGGGAATAACGCCACTAGGCGCGCCGGCGCACGCACAGGCGGTGGCAGAGACCACGGAGGCGGGTACGGAGGAAGAAACCGTAACGATCATTGGCTACTGGCAGGACACAGAAATAAAACCGGCGGTGGAATCGGTCATGGCGAGCGACGAACTGTCAACTGAACGAGAAACCACTCGATGGGTCAAACGTGATCCTTCCACGCCGCCCACCAACAGCACTGACAGCGACGATCAAGGCAACTTGTTTTGGAATGCCTTGGCGACCGTGTTGGCGCTAATCGTCGAGTTCGGGCTGTGGATTGGCGCAGCGCTCCTCTTGCTCCTGATCATCATGACCGCAAAGCAATGGCTGCCCTACGTTAGCCTGGCGCGTGACGGGCACGGTTCGCCGGACCGTATACTGTTGGCCGACGGTGAGGTGTCCAAGCAATCGCTACCTGCCGATATCCCGGGCACGGCACAAGCGTTGTGGCAACGCGGCGACAAACGCCAAGCCTTGAGCTTGTTATTCCGCGGTAGCGTGTTGCGTGCCGTTACTGGCCACGGGGTCCGTCTACCCGACAGCGCAACCGAAGGCGACTGTCTTTATGCGGTACGCACGCAGGCGGGTCGTGACTACGCGAGCTATTTTACAAAGGTTGTCTCGGCATGGATGCAATGCGCCTACGGCGCCATAGATCCCGATGAACGACAGTTTTGGGCATTGTGCGAACAGTGGCCTGCGAGAACGAGCGCAGCGTCGTGAGTAGCCGCATTGTCACCTTGTTGGCATTTGCCTGTGCAGCGCTGTATGGCATCTGGTTTTTCACCACGCACGAACGGGTGACGGGAGCCGAATATACCGGCTACACCGGCGCCGCTCGTTACAACGAACTGTTGGCGGCGGAACTGTTGCTGACCGAACTCGGTCATGAGGCCGAGTCCTATGCGTCGCTCGACGCGTCGCAGTGGTTGCCGGAGGTCACAGATACAATTGTTGCCCGGCTGTCGGTGCAGCTTGGCAGTGCTGAAAGCGGCATAGCGCTCATCGATTGGCTGGAGCAAGGTGGTCATCTGGTGCTGCTACCACCGGAACAGAACAGCACCGCCACCGATGACTTTCTCTGGAGACTGGGTTTCTCGTTCGCCGAACCCACCGCGATTAGTGCGGACAACTACGACGACGCCAGCGAGGACACGGACGAGGTTTCTGACTACAACGTCAATCGCGTCGCTATCCGGTTCAACGTCGAGACTCGCGGCAATGTTCAAGGCGCGGCCACGCTGACCGCGGGAGGCGACACCATTGTTGCGCGCCGCGCATTCGGTAACGGCTATGTCACGGTCGTGGGCGGATCGTATTTCATCAACCCGCAGTTGGACGAGATGGATCATGGCAAGTTGCTCCTCGATGTCGTCTCCGGCTACATAACGTCGGGCAAAGTCTGGTTGATCTACGACGAAGCCTTTCCAGCCTTGTGGGAGCTCATCGTTGCCAACATCCCGTTCGTGGCCGCCAGTGCAGCGGCGCTGGTGTTGCTCTGGCTGTGGTCAGTAATTCCAAAATTTGGTCCACGAGTTGCGATCGAGCACCATGAGCGCCGCTCGATTATTGAGCATATTGACGCAACCGGCGCCTTCAGTTGGCGCCACCGGTCTGAGCAAGGCCTCGTGGGCGCAGCGGTGAATGCGCTACTGCATGCAGCCGAACGCCGGCACCCGGGAATCGGCCGGCTGGCGCCGAAAGATCAAGCGCGTCTATTGGGTTCGATCACGGGACACGACGCCCAAGACATACTCGATGCACTCACGCAAGGCGTCGAACATCGACCGCGAGACTTCGTGCGGCGAATTCGCACCCTCCAAACAATAAGGAACGAGCTGTGACCGAAACCCAAGACGGGGCTGTGGCTCTGCGGCAGAAAGTCGCCGACATGCATCGCGAAATTGGCCGGGCGTTTATCGGCAACGATACGGTGGTCGAGAGTTTGCTAATTGCCTTTCTCGCGTCCGGACACGTCCTGCTCGAAGGCGTCCCTGGCCTTGGCAAGACTCTGTTGGTCAAAGCGATGGCGCGGGCCTTTAGCGGCGACTTCTCGCGCATTCAGTTTACGCCTGACCTCATGCCTAGCGACGTCAGCGGGCATGCGGTCTACGACCCGAAAACCGAGACCTTTCGCGTACGACGTGGCCCAGTCTTTACCAACCTCTTATTGGCAGATGAGATCAACCGAGCGCCAGCAAAGACTCAGGCGGCATTGCTCGAGGTCATGCAGGAGAGTCAGGTCACGATCGAGGGTACATCGGCGCCGCTGGAGCCGCCGTTCATGACGGTCGCGACACAGAACCCGGTTGAGCACGAGGGCACATACCCGCTGCCCGAAGCTCAGCTCGATCGTTTTCTGCTCAAGGTGCTGATCGACTATCCGGATGCCGAATCGGAAAACGCCATCGTATCGACCGTGACGGTGGGCCGTGTCGGCGACTCGCTGTACACCGGCGAAGTCCAGCCAGTGATGACCTCGCAGGACGTGATCGCCGCTCAGAAGTTGGTGGCGGACACGCACATTGACGCAGCCGTTATCGACTACGCCGTGCGTGTCGCTCGTGCCACGCGTGAGACGTCCGGCATACGCATTGGCGCCGGTACACGCGGTCCAATTGCAATCGTGCGCGCAGCGCGTGCTGCTGCGGTACTGGCCGGGCGAGACTTTGTAACGCCAGATGACGTCAAGAAGGTTGCGGTTCCAGCGTTGCGGCACCGCATTTCGCTAGCGCCCGAACTCGAAATTGAAGCCTACCGACCGGACGATATTTTGCTGGACATCCTCAGTCGGGTACCGACGCCGCGGCAATGATTCCGGCGCGCGGCCTGCTGACGCTCGTTGGGCTAATGGTCCTAACGAGTTTTATTGTTGCGGTAATTCCGAGCCTCACGACGTATTGGCAGTGGGCGGCAGTCGGCCTTTTGATTGCAACCGTATTGGATGCGATATTGACAACGCGGCAATCACTGCCGAGTTTCAAGCGTAGCGCGCCGGGTTCGCTGTCGCTTGCTACGTGGTCGCACATCTATCTCGAGCTTGCAAACACCGACGAGCGCACCAGCCTAACGCTGCGTGTATACGACCATCATCCGCCAGAAGTCGAATCGGGCGGTCTGCCGCAAACGGTAAGTATTGCACCCGGTCGCTTCGCACATTTTGGCTATGACATTCGGCCGCTGCGGCGCGGTCTGATGCGGTTTGATCGTTGCGAACTGCGCGTTCTCTCACCGTTGCGGCTGTGGTGGCGGCGGCGGCACGTTGGCGACGCCACGGAAATTCGCACGTACCCGAATTACTCGGCGATCTCCAAGCTGCTCGCCTACGAAGTCGACAACCGAATACAAGCCGCGGGGCTTCGATTGAGCCGGCGTCGTGGCGATGGGATCGAATTTCACCAGCTAAGGGACTACCGCGACGGCGACAGCATTCGCTCCATCGACTGGAAGGCGACGGCACGAATGTCACGCTTGATCTCCCGGGAGTATCAGGACGAGCGAGACCAGCAAGTCATATTCTTGCTCGATGCAGGTCGGCGAATGTTGGCGCAAGACAACGAGCTCAGCCATTTTGACCACGCACTCAACGGCATGCTGTTGATGAGCTATGTCGCGCTACGCCAAGGCGACGCCGTCGGCGTGATGACCGTATCTGAGCAGCGCAGTTGGCTGCCGCCCAACAAGGGGGTCGGCACCATTAACTCACTGTTGAACCACGTCTACGACGTACAACCGCGGCCACTCGATGTTGACTACATCGGTGCCGCAACCGACGTCGCCCAGTGCCAGCGGCGGCGCGCGCTGGTCGTATTGCTCACAAACGCGCGCGAAGAGGACTCGCACGACTTACGCGTGGCTACCGGTCTCCTTAGCCGACGACACCTCGTTATGGTCGCCAGTTTGCGCGAACAGGTGCTAGACGATGCGGTGGAACACCACGTCGACGACTTCGACGACGCCCTGAGGAACGCGGCTACCAATAGATACTTGGGTTTGCGGCGCGAAGCGCAGGACTTGTTGCGCGCGCAAGGCGTCTATGTTGAGGACTGCCTGTCGCAGGACCTGCCGTCAGCCATCACGAACCGCTATCTGGCCATTAAGCGCGCCGGCTCGCTTTGAGAGAGCGTAAGTCGATTGCCACGCGCGAGTGGCAACGCCAATCCGCGCTAGTTTTGCAGCAACACGGCAATCTGTTGCACGAGCTCGGCCGGAATTTCCTCCGCCAAGAAGTGCTGCTGCTCCGGGTAAACATGCACGTTGGCCGGTGGCGTCCGCAGGTGCTCAATCAAGAACGGCAATTGTGCGGTGGTCAATATTTCGTCGCGTTCGCCCCAGAGCACCAGACTCTTGCCGCTGTAGCGCTGAAATAACGCACGGTTGTCATCCAGCCGATCGTAAAGCGCTTGATCAAGCGATGAATAAAACGCGTAAAGGGCAGGGTCGGCCCCCTCGCGCATGGGTTGGACGTAGCCGAAGCACTCGGCCTCCGTCAGTGCCGCGTCGCCCGTGAGACCGAGACTGCGAAACGTCAAGCGAAGCGCCGTCGCACTGGTCAGATCGCCGGCCATCGCCCGCGTCATTTGTCGCGTGAAGACACCGGGCTTGAAATCCGGATGATCGAATCCGTCTTGATGAACAATGGTATTTAATACGACCAGCTGCTGGATCGCTGTTGGATCGGCGCGCAGCATCTCCCACGCGACTAATCCACCCATGTCGTGCATGACGATGCCGTAGCTTTGCACGCTGAGTGAGTCCAGCAGCGACGCTATGCGTTGCGCTTGGGCCGTCGGTGTGTAAACGGTGCCATCATCGTCGGGCTTGTCGCTGCTGCCGTAGCCCAACAAGTCGACCGAGATGACCCTCGCGTGCGCCTGCAAATCGGGAATGACCTTGCGGTACATCCACGACGACGTAGGCACGCCGTGCAATAGGACCAGGGCAGGTCCCGTGCCATGATCCGTGAACGCGATGCGCCCATCTGGCGATTCAAAAAACTGTTGCTGTACCCGATGCTCGGCATAGTCCGCTGGCAGTCGGTACGTATCGGCAATCTGCGCCCCGACAACCGCATCGAACGACGTCGCACAGGCTGTCGACAGCACGGTCAGAATTGATATGCATATGAGTCGCATTTGGCCATTTCCCATCACTGTCAGATATCGATAATCAAACTGCCGTTCGGACGCGAGCAGCAGATGAGCACCTGATCCCTTGGCGGCGGATCGAGCGGTTCCTCGGTGTACTCGACCTCACCCTCAATGACGTTGCAAATGCAGGTCTGACAGATTCCGGAACGGCAGCTGTAATCGGGACTGAGTCCGTTTTGTTCAGCGAGCTCGAGAATTGAGTCAACGCTCGGATCCCATGGGACCGTTATCCCGGAGCGAGCAAACGTTACCGGGGCCGACTTCGTCAGCTCGCCTTCGGTCGGGTTCGTGTTGGTCGTAGCGGGCGGCTTTGCGTCATCGAGCAGCAGCGAACCGGGCCCGAAAAACTCGTAGTGGATACGTGACTCAGCAACGCCGGTGGCGAGCAAACCGCAATAGAGCGAACGCATGAACTCAGCCGGTCCGCAAAGGTAGAACTCGTAGTCGTCGAACGACAGCAGCGACTTCAGCAATTCTACGTTGATGCGCCCGACGCTGTCGTGAGAGCGGCCGAGAACGTCTGCGTCGTCAGGCTGGCTATAGCGCACGTGCGCGTGCAGCGATTCCTCACGTTCCGCGAGCTCGCGGATGTACGAGCCCATGGCATGTTCGCGGCCATTTCGCGCGCCGTGGATGAACCAAACGGGACGGTTCGATTGGCGCTGCATCAATGCATTAATCATCGCGACCATCGGCGTCATACCGACGCCGGCACTAATTAGCACCGGAACACGATTGCTTTCTAGGTCAAGCGTGAATTTGCCGCGCGGTGGCCCAACCTCGAGGATCGTCCCTGGGTTCACCAGATCGTGAAAATAGGTCGATGAGAGCCCCGGAGGTGCGTTGGGGGCCGTAACAGGGGCGCGTTCGCGCTTGATGCTTACACGGTAGTGATCAGGCGCTGGCGCGTCGGACAGCGAATACGTTCGCACGATCGGCTTCGTCTGGCCAGGAATGGCGAGCTTAAACGACAAAAACTGACCGGGTTGAAACGGCGGCAGCTCCGCTCCGTCTTCTGGCACGAGATAGAACGATGTAATGGTCTCGCTTTCCGCTTGTTTGCGCTCCACCCGGAACGGTCGAAAGTTACTGTCTCGTTTTGCCGTTGTTGCGGCCTTCTGCAGACGCTCTTCGAACGATCCTTTCCAGCCATGCGACAACGCCGGGATCGCCAGTGCCTTACGCGAACCGTCGAGGTTGGTGGTATCGAAGAACAACAACTCGTTGACCTGCGCGACGGTCATCGGGTTCGGCTCGCGGCGTACCAACTCGATGGGGTCGCCAACGGCGACGTCGCCTTCTTCCAGCACGCGTAAGTAGAATCCCACGCGGCGGCCTTTTAGGAAGCGTTTCTGGAATTCGGGTATCCCTATCTTTATCGCCAGCTTGTAACACGGAATTCGCGGTTGCGTGACCTCGAGCAAGGCACTGCCAAATCGGTAGACATCACCAACGCAAATCGTGTCGTCCGGCATACCTTTGACAGTGAAGTTCTCGCCGAAAGTGCCTGGCGCCAAGTCCCGATCGAGTTCTTTCGACCAATAGTCGTAGCCCTCGGTCGAATAGACATAGACCGCACGAAACGCGCCGCCGTGTCCCCACAGGTCGGCTTGGCCGTCGCCATCGAGATTCAATCGTCGCACGGCGATACGACCGTCGACAGGCTGTTTGAAAATACCGGTGCTAACCGGCTTGCCATCGTCAACAACGTCTTTCGGTCCGGCGACATTGACCGACAGAAGCACCATTGGCCCATGATTCTCGGGGAGCACCGCCGCCGCATTTACTGGCACAAAATCCGCGAGGGCAGGGGACTCGCCCCTATCGTGAGACGCGATCGGTAATGCCCGCTCGACAAACCGGACATCGTCAACGGTGACTGCTAGCACCCGCTCAGCGCCAGGAAAACGCGACGTGTGGTGCTCGTCCCACAGCGTCTCGGCCGTACCGGTGAGCTGCAGCAGGTCACCGGAGTCGAAATCGACAAAAGTGAGCCCGCACCGCGGATCAACCGCAAGATTGCCGAGCGTATTGAACAACTGGCTACCCGCATAGTCCGGGAACAGCAGCAAGGTTTCGTGGGCGACGATGACGAAGCCGGGCGGGCCACCCCGATTCGACACATCGAGCTCATAATTTGAGCCGTCACCATCGATACCACTCTGGCTGGCGATGAAGAACGTGTCTGCCGACGCGATCATTGCAGCGTCGGCCTTGCTAAGCGATTTGGCGCACCGAACGGTGCGTCGCTCGCCGTGCGAGGCTGCGTCGCTGGCCACGGTCAGCGAGCGCTCTTGAACGTATTTCGACGACTTGCTGAAGCTTTGGGCAACCTGCACGCTGAAGCCTGCCGAATCGACCGCAATTACGTCACCGTTGACGCGAGTGCGGCGACGCATAGCGAAGTTAATTCCAAGCCCGCCCACTTTGGAACCAACGGTGAGCACGTCCTCCAGCGCGTCACCGTAGACCGGTTTCGACGAGACCCGAAATACCCGCTCGTCGTTCGCGCGCACAAAACCGGGCACACCAACTAACGCTGCCGCCCATGGCCGACCCGCCGCATCCGCGGCACCGACGACAAACAACGGTACTTCCGACAGGGACGCGCGATGCTCGTCGAGCATGTGATCATGGATCGCCTTGCGTGCAACGTCCTCTGCTTCACCCAGGACACCAGCCCGAGTTTGTACCTCACGCTCGCCCTGGTGAAAAGGCGAATCGGCGTTATCGCCCATTGATCACTCCGGTTCTGATTCTATGAATCCGCGTTATGGTGCCGGCTTTAAGTTACCGAGCAGTGTCGGCAACAGCTCACTCACGGTCGGATGGATGTGCACGGCGCGCTGCAGCACCGTGTGAGGTGCATCGGCGTACATGAGATCGAGGATGCCGTGCACAACCTCATCGCCGCCAATGCCGAGTATCGAGGCACCAACAAAGCGCTGACTGCCCGCGTCGACCAGTACGCGCATGAAGCCATCGGTCTCGCCACGTTCGCGCGCTCGACCGACACGTGACATGGGCATCTCGCCCACCAAAAGCTCGCGGCCTTCCGCTCGCGCCTCGGCAAGCGTTAACCCGACCCGACCCAGCGGAGGATCGACGAACAGTCCGTAGCACGGGATACGGTCGCTGACGCGCCGTTGCTCGCCATCGAGGAGATTGCCGGCCACGATTTCATGATCGTTGTATGCCGTGTGGGTGAATGCGCCGCAGCCATTGCACTCACCGATGGCCCAAACGCCGGGAACACTGGTACGACACTGGTCGTCGACGGTGATGTAGCCGCGATTGTCCGTGTCGACGCCGGCCGACTCCAAGCCTAGGTCAGCCGTGTTCGGTTGCCGTCCTGTCGCAAGCAGAATGTGACTGCCAACGACCTCGGGCGGACCTTGTTCGCAAATGACGTCGACGGCAACTTTTTCGCCGTGCCGTTTGAGCGCGATGCAGTTTGCTTCCAGCCGAAACTGGACACCTTCGCTTTCGAGTATCTTTTGGATAGCGAAAGAGACGTCGGCGTCTTCGCGTTTTACGAGTCGATCCGACCGCTCGACGACGGTAACCCGACTGCCAAACCGACGGTACATCTGGGCGAATTCGAGGCCGATATAGCTACCACCCACGATAATCAGGTGTTCCGGCAGGAAGTCCACGTCCATCATGCCGCTGTTAGTAAGGAATTCAACGTCGTCGACGCCGGGCATCGCTGCAACCGCCGCTCGACCGCCGACGTTGAGAAAAATCTGATCAGCACAAAGACGCTCATCATTGACGATAACCGTCTTGGCGTCCTCGAAGCGGGCGTGTCCTCGAACGACGCGAAGTTTATCCATGCTCTGCAGCCAAGTAGTCAGGCCGTCACGCGATTGCCGAACGACGCTGTCCTTGCGGGCCTTAACCTGTTGCATGTCCACGGCGATTTGGCCGTCGATAGAAACGCCGTACGCGGCAGCTCGCCGAACGACATGGGCGGCGCGTGCGCTCGCCACGAGCGTCTTGGTGGGTATACAGCCGTTGTTAACGCATGTGCCGCCGAGGTCTTTGCGCTCAACTATCGCAACTCGACGGCCCGCCGCTACAAGCCGCGAGGCGAGGGTAGGGCCGGCTTGGCCAGCGCCGATGATGATGGCGTCGTACTGATCGTTCAAAAACCCGCCTCGCAAAGTGGTTTGCCTTGATGTTTGTAGATTTTATCGTAGAACATCGAGAGCTCTCCTGATATTGCAACGGTCAATTGACGTCAATGAGCTTTGGAGACTTGCCTGAAACCGATTTGGCTACGCCTCGCACTTGCATCTTTGCGCGATGAGCCTTCGCGACGACTGCCCGACCGCAGGGAACCCAGTCTTGGCGACTATTATCTGTGGCGCTCGGGTGGCATGCGTCCGTAATTCAAGAACCGGCTCGTCTTCGCCGGGACTCACCGACATACGATCTGATCGGACGGCTATTGCGCGCAAGCTTATTCCGAGCCGAGGGTTTCCTCGTCTCAGCGACGGATATCTTGGGTAGCGGCGACGTACGTGAGGCTTTGCCCCACGCACGTCGCGTTTCGATGTACCACCAGCTTGGTCAGGATATCGACCAGCCGGCGTCGACCGCAAGATTAGCGCCATTGACGAATGACGCATCGCCATTCAGCTATGTCGAACAATGCATGAAGAGGCTAGAAAACACCCGGATGTCCTGTCTTCGATGCTGATTTGATGCCTTAGCCGACAGTCTTTTTTCGCGCGCAAGAGCGCGAGCGACACGGCGAACGTTTCTTAGGGTTATATAGATAGACATTCGTCCGGATGCGTAATAGCGTCGCAAAATCGTTAAATAAGCATTGCGGTCATTTATTTCGATGCATGTTCAAAGAAGAGCTACTACGTTGGCCTTTGTCTGTTTCGCATTGGCCAACCTCCAACCCAGCTTGGCAGCAGAGCGCTCAATCTCGGCGATTGAAGCAGGGCGCTTCACGAAGCTTGCGATGACCTGCATTCCGCAGGAATACCCAAACAAACTCAACCAACTGTTGGGCGACGCCAGCCATCTACAACCACCAAAAACACTGCACCCAGCTTTTTTCGGTTGCTACGACTGGCACTCATCGGTGCATGGACATTGGATGTTGGTGAGGGCGCTCAAGGAATACGATGACCTTGCTGATCGTGAGGCGATTTTTGCGCAACTTCTCGCGTCTATTAGCGATCAAAACGTTGCCGCGGAGCTTGCCTACTTCAAACAAGAGTCGAAGAGCTGGGAACGTATGTACGGGTGGGCCTGGCTCCTGCAGCTACACTTAGAGCTAGCGAGCTGGGACGAACCGCGCGCGCAACGGATGTCGACTGCATTGCAACCGTTGTCCGACTACATCCGTGACCGGTACATGGAATTCTTGCCCATTCAGAACTACCCAGTACGTACGGGCGTGCATCCCAACACCGCATTCGGTATGTCGTTCGCCTACGACTATGCAAAGACCATCGGCGATCGGGACTTTGCTGTATTGCTCGAGCAAACCGCGATCCGATACTACGGCGACGACAAAGACTGTCCAATCGCCTGGGAACCAAGCGGCGAGGATTTCTTGTCGCCGTGCCTCGAGGAGGCCGCGTTGATGTCGCGCGTCATGCCTGGCGACGCGTTTCAGCGTTGGCTGACTGAGTTTCTTCCTGGGCTGGGTGACAGCAACAAGCTCGCGCCCGCCGACGTCAGTGACCGATCAGACCCAAAAATTGTGCATCTGGATGGCCTTAACCTTAGCCGAGCCTGGAGCCTGAAAATCATCGCCAACGCGTTGTCCGATGAAGCACTTGCCAAGACGCTACGGACAAAGGCAGATCAACATCTGGCAGCGTCACTGCCGTTCGTCACCGATGATCACTACGTTGGGTCCCATTGGTTAGGGTCGTTCGCCATCTATGCACTGACGCGTGACTGACTCACGAAAAGATCGACTCACGACGCTCGGCTGGCAGTTTCGTTGCGGGCGGAGCAGGGCGCAGACCATTTCACGTGCGGCACGGTAGGTAACCGCATCCGCTTTGGTGACTTCGGGCAGTAATGGAACGCTTGGCGTCGGTCGACGCCGAATAGTCGTGAACGATACAGCTTAGAAAAACAACCAGTCCGTCTCGTCCAGAGAAGCGGGCCCGTCAACCGTTTCGTCCACGGTCACCGATCGTTGCTTTTCGCACGTGCAAGAGAGTTGACGAGCATCAACACTGATGAGATCAGTGTCGGCGCCAATCGGATATTCACCGCTGCCAGGCAAACGCTCGCCGGCCGAGGCGTTCCACGAAAACTCGTGACGACTCTGGTTTACATCTCCATCAGAGCTCTTTGAACTCACGACCAAAGCGTAGTTGAGGGTGTCTATCGGACACGACGCGCTCACGAGCGTGGCATCGACACGAGCGACTGTGTCGTACTGGTTGTACCTAAGCTCAACTTGTCCGTCGCAAGCTAAGGTCACGCGTTTCATCGACAGCTCGATCTCGAACTTTTGTGGAATCCCTTGTATGACGGCCGTTTCCTCACTCGGTGGTTTGTTGAGGAAAATCGACCAGATGTCGATGACTTGAGCGTGCAACGGCACCGCCCAGGTAAGGCCCATCAACACGCCGGCTGCGCTGTGTCGTTTGAGCACCATAATGAGAATTCCGTTCAAATCTGCAAGGCGAAGCCTGCGACCCGGGTCGCGTGTCTTGCGAACGTGTTCCTGGTGCACGCCTCGCTGATTCCGCATCGCCTTGCGATCGTCTTCCGCTTCGTTCATTGGCATGTCAAGCTCTCTATTCGGGCCAACGCATGCACTCACCGTAACCAATCGGCGTTGCGAAGTCTCTAGAGTCAGCACCTCGCGCGAACGCGGCGCGGACGACACCGGCGTGGCAAACCACGAGCGTATCGCCCGGATGCTCGGCATAGTCCCGCAAGGCTGCCAGACAACGGCTTCGAAAACCGCGCACACTTTCGCCGCCGTGCGGTCGCGCGTCGAGGAAGTCGGCCGCCCAGGCATCCAGCTCATGGCGGGGTATTTCCGACCAGAGTCGACCCTCCCAGGCGCCGAAGTCAAATTCAGTCACTCTTGGTTCGACGACGAGCGCCAGGTTCCGTTGGCTTGCGATCCGTTCGGCGAGCATGTGTGCTCGGGTTAGTGGGCTTGAGACGATGCGCTCAACGATCGGCAGTCTAGCTATAGCTCTCTCTGCGTCTTTCTCAAAGGACTGTGCAAGTGCAATGTCCGTGCTGCCATAGCAATAACCCTTGCCGAGAACCGGACGGGTATGTCGCATTACGATCACTGCCACGATAGCAGCCCGAGATAGACGCCCAACTCGCTCGTTTGCTGCACTGCGCCGAGTGTGTCACCGGTGTAGCCGCCGAGGCGACGCTCGAATAGGGCGCGCATCGCAACGTGGCCAAGCAGTGCGCCTGCCAAAACCGTTAGCGTTTCCGCTGTACCGGCAGCAAAGGCGAACCAAACGAGCAATAGCGCACCGGTCAGCAAAGCTACCGCAAGGCTGCCGACTCCAATGCCGTCTGCGGTGGGTTTGCCGATACCGTGATCGCGTACGTAGCGACTGCTGGCGATGACAAGCACTGCCGAGAGCCGCGACAGGCTGTGTGCGACGATGAATGCCATCGCGACGCGGCCCGGTGCCAGATCGACAAGTGCAGCGATTTTGGTCCCGAGAATCAGTACCGATGCGAGTGTGCCGTAGGTGCCAATGCGGCTATCCCGCATGATCTCAAGCGTCTGATCCCGATCGGCTCCGCCGAGACCATCGAACGTATCGGCTAGACCATCCTCGTGGAAGCCACCAGTAATGAGCAAGCCCGCGCCAACTGCGAGCAGTATCGCGACTGCCGGTGAAAGGCACGCGAGTGCAAGCGAGTGAACCGCGGCACATAGGACGCCTATGATGACGCCGACGAGGGGGTAATAGCGTGGTGTTGCCGCGAGTCGCGCTGGCGAAAACGCGTTGCCGACCGGCACCGGTATTCGGGTGAGGAACTGTACGGCGAGGGCAAAGACGGCGAGTTCGTTTGTCGCGAGACGCTTCACGTTGGGCCGTCCACACCCGCAGAATCAAAGCTCGCCATGTCCCGAAGGAACGCGCCAGCAGCCTGAACCAATGGCCACACCAGCAGGGCGCCGGTTCCTTCGCCGAGACGCAAGTTGAGGTCGAGCAGCGGTTGAGCATCGATGGCGGCTAGCACAGGACCGTGGCCGTGCTCGTCTGAGCGGTGCGCGAATACAAGTGCACCGCGGATACTTGGGTCGATGCATAATGCGGCGAGTGCTGCAGCCGTGCAGATAAAGCCGTCTACCAGCACCAGTCGCCGAGCCCGTGCGGCTCCGACCATCGCACCGGCGATCATCACCATCTCGAAGCCGGCGTATTCGCTCAAGGCCTCGTGCACGCCAAGGCGGGCAGGCGTTCGCGCTCCGGCACGTTCAAGCAGGCTGCGTTTGCGCGCGAGCCCCGCATCGTCGAGACCGGTCCCCCGCCCAATCAAACGAGTGAGGTCAATACCGGTTAATTTCGACGCAACAAGACTTGCTGCCGCAGTGTTGCCAATGCCCATGTCTCCAAAAGCAGCTACAGGATGCTTGCTGTCTGAGCCGAGCGACTCTCCCATCGCGAGCGCCTTGTGGCACTCATCGCGACTCATCGCTGGACCGTCGACGGCGTTGTCAGTCCCGCTACGGATGCGTTTGGAAACTAGATCGGGGTGCTCGACCGGGTCGCCAGCGACACCTGCATCCACAACGCGCATTGTGACGCCGAGCGCGTCAGCAAACGTATTGGCCGCGCTACCGCCCGTGAGGAAGTTGAGCAGCATCTGCCGCGTGACTGTTTGTGGATAGGCGGAGACACCGGCGGTCGCGATGCCGTGATCACCTGCGAACAGCGTGAGATCGCAGGAAGCCGTATCGGGGTCTGCTGTCCCTTGGAGCAAAGCCACTTGCATCGCCAATTCCTCGATACGACCGAGCGAGCCGACAGGCTTCGTCTTGTTATCGATCAGTGCTCTGAGCTGGCGTTCGAACTCCATGCTCGGAGTATCGGAGCGCTCGGGTTGATGCTGTTCTAGCAAGACATTCCTCGTTAGATAATCGGTGTTGAACAAAGACAGGACCTCTTAGCACTATCGCGTCCGATACTGCATGTGAGGCGAATTCAAATCGGCAACAGTGTAACCGCCGCATCTCGCGTCCATTTTCTGGATTCCGCAATCGACACGATCACGCACTGCAGATATCTTCAGTCTCTTGCGATACATACCAGGCGTTCGATACTGTCACAGTTTGAATGGACCTTGGTGGTCAACTCTTGGGCCAAGACCGCAGACAATTTCTTGCCGCGACAGGATCCGCCTTCGCCGGATTGTTACTGAGTTCGTGCACAGACCGACCAACGACTAACGGGACGATCCTGCGGTCTCGGGACGCCGCCTCACCGGACGCGGGTGATGCCATTCTTGGTGCACTAGAAAAGGATCCAGCAGGGTTGCTAGATCTTCCGAGAGGGTTTTCCTATCGCATTGTTTCCAGATCTGGGCAAACAATGAGCGACGGATTCTTGGTGCCGGACGCAGCGGACGGCATGGGGTGTTTCGATATAGGTAGCGGCGAAATTGCACTCGTACGAAATCACGAACTCCGGTTCCACCAAGCCGGCGGCGGGGTCGCTGGTCCGGCCTACGATACGTTTGGAAAGAGCCTTGTTCCTTTGCCGGGCGGCACGACCACACTGGTGTTGGATTCCGAGAGTCTATCGCTCAAGCGCCAATATCGGACACTGGCGGGCACGATAAGAAACTGCGCCGGCGGTACCACGCCCTGGGGATCGTGGTTGTCGTGTGAAGAATCGGTCTCGAGGGCCGACGGCACGATAAACAAAGACCATGGCTTTGTCTTTGAGGTACCTGCAAACGCCTCGGGTTTGATTGACGCTGTTCCATTAAAGGCGATGGGCCGTTTTAACCACGAAGCAGCTTGCGTGGACCCTGCAACCGGTGCGGTTTATCTCACCGAGGATCGACCCGATTCGTTACTCTACCGATTCCTACCCAATCAACCGCGCAAGCTCAAGGAGGGCGGCACACTTCAAGCGCTATCCCTCGACGGTGTTTCAGACACGCGCAATTGGGGTAGTTCGCGGCAAATGGCGGTGGGAGAACGCGTGTCTGGCGAGTGGATCACGCTTAACGATGTGGGATCGCTGCAGGATGATCTTCGCAGGCGCGGAGCTGCTTCCGGCGCAGCCGTGATTGCACGCGGCGAAGGCATCCATATGGGGGAGGGCGAGCTCTACTTCACGGCAACGTCCGGCGGTCTCGCCAAAGAAGGCCAGGTTTTTCGATTGCGGCCTAGTCACACGGCGAATACGCCCGATACGCTAGAGCTATTTTTCGAGAGCGGCAGCGCTGAGCAGTACAGCTCCGGTGACAACCTGTGTGTTGCTCCCTATGGTCATCTGGTGGTCT
This sequence comes from Pseudomonadota bacterium, assembly GCA_038534295.1. GTDB lineage: Bacteria > Pseudomonadota > Gammaproteobacteria > Steroidobacterales > Woeseiaceae > JBCAXA01. The sequence continues at coordinate 610,027 of JBCAXA010000002.1, read as the reverse complement.
GTGAAGATCAATACACAGACGTCGTCAGTAATTTCCTTCGTGGCATTACTCCGAACGGCGAAAGCTACCCACTCGCCAAGCTTCATCGTCAGACCGAGTTGGCCGGCGCGTGTTATTCACCGGACGGTCGGATCTTGTTTGTGAACGCCTACGCACCGACCATAACGTTCGCAATTCAGGGCCCCTGGCCAACGTAAGCGCGCTACTTGGCCACTTTATAGCTCCATTGACGTGTAAACATTCTCAATCTCTCGTTCTTGAATGCACGGGAATTTGTTTTACAGGCCAGTGTTCGAGAACTTGCTCTAGATGAATTGGGAAACGGGCTCGAATTAATTATGCGTATAATGTATATTATGTTAAATTGTGAAATACACTTACAGCTCGATTATTTAGCGCGACCCGTTGTCTAGTCAGTATGGAACGGCAATCGAGACTGCATTCTCTGAACCAACGCCTGGAGATACGCCGACGTATTTTCGATGAACCTCCAATCGATGGCGTAACGCCTTTGTCTCAGGAGTCCCGAGCACAGTGTCTTCTTGGCCCGTGGCCGGCTCCCAAATCGCTGGGTTCCGCTACGGCAGCCTACCGCTGAGTGCGCGCTTGACCAGCCAAAACCACGTCATCTGCACCAACGAGCTTTGCAAGCCGCGCCAATTCAGCCTCGAGTTTGGCGTAGCGCGCATTGGTCCATTTCACACCCGCTTCAGGCCAGAGATTGGTCACCGTGAGGCAGCCCGTTTTTCGATTGGCTTTGGCTTCCAATCGGCCGACAAACCGGTCCCCTTCAAGCAGTGGATACACGTAGTATCCCCACCGTCGCTTTGCCTGGGGCACGAACATCTCGACGCGGTACTCGAACCCGAACAGTCGTTCTAGTCGAACCCGATCCCTGATCAACGGATCGAACGGGTTCATGATCCGTAAGCGACTCGTGGGCGCTCGAGCGGCGGCCAGTCGAGCTTCCACATCTCGTGGCGCATACGCGGACCGGAACTCACCATTGGCGTCCTCAATCGCCACCGGCACGAGTCGTGTTTCATTGTGTTGCACCCAATCTTTGGCCTCGGCGTTGTCGACCGCGTCCCAAAAACGCTGAATGTCGCCAATCGATCCGAAAGCCAGCCGTTCGATCGCACTCTGACACAGCCAATCAACTTGATCAGCGTCCTTTGCAGAGGATTCGGTGAACTCGGCTGGAATCACCCTTTCCGTGAGATCGTAGTACTTCGTAAAATTCTCGCGATGCGACGTTGTTAGTTCGCCGGTGTACCACAGGTAATCGAGCGCACGCTTGTGCGGTGGGCGATCCCACATCTTCCGTTCGCCATTCACCTTTGAATCGAAATCTTTCGTCGACAAAGGGCCTTCGCGAGTAATCCGGTCCCGGACGGCGCTGAGTTCCCGCGTTGCAGACACACCTCTGCCCCACCCCCATTGACGCACTTTCTTCTCCAAGCGCTGAAACTGGCGGGTCCACATCGGATAAAACTCGACCGGAATGATCGATGCATCGTGCGTGAAGTGCTCGAACCCAAGGCGGTGCTTCGCCAGATAGGCATCGAGCATGCGCTCCCGATAATGCTGGTTGCGGCTCCAAAGGATGTGGTGATGAGCGCGCGCAATGACTTGAATTGTATCGAGCTGGACAAACCCGAGGCTTCGAATTACCGAGCTGAGATCGAGCGCGCCTGTCGGCGCCGCGGCGAGACCTTGAGCATTCAAGAGCAGCCTTCGGGCATCGCGATTGCGGATTTTCAGCTCTGCAGTCATGTCAGCGACATCAAACCGATCTTTGTGGGCCAAAAATACACCAGTGGCCATCGTCTCGCCCTCCTCCGCATCTCCCCAGCTCATTGATCAACGAGCTCTCCTAAGTAAGAGCATCAGGACCAAGTGGCGGAACAAAACTTTGCGGCCACGTCCCCGACGATCCATCGACGTGTGTTGCTAGACGCAAGAACAACGAGCTTTGGACAGGCAATACCCAACAATGAAGAAAACAAAAAAGAAACAAAGCCGACACTTTCGAGACATCTAGCTCAACTACTTTTTAACGTGCCTTATCGCTAAGGCACGTGAGGCGCAGAAAGTTGAGCAACGCCGACTATGCAATGCGGCGATCATGACGCCCAGCCCCAAAATGCGCCGGTACTGGCTTTGGCAGCCACGCTCAACCGTGGTTTTTGGCGTGTTCTATTTAGTTGCTTTTGAACCCATTCCCCGCTCGAGACAACGATCAAGGAAGTGATTATGAACCGCTTTATCCTGTGCATTGGAGTCGCAGTGATCGTGCTCCCCGCTGCAGCTCAAGCCCAATTCCGTGTACTGCCCTATCAGCAGCAGCCTGCCGAAGACGGCATGCTAATCACGTGGTTTACCGACAACAATCATCCTGGTGAGCTCGTCATTACCGGTGGCGACCTAGATTCGCACGTCGCGTACTACTCCACCCCCGAGCTCAAGGAACTGCTGACCTATCGCCAACCTGAACTCGACGATGCCGTCAACAACGGCTACACCATTTTGGCCGACGAAAATTACAAGCACTCCATCAACGTAACCGGCCTGTCGCCGAACACCACGTACGATTACACAGTGACGCAGGGTGCCGCGACGTTCTCCGCGACGCTTGCGACTGCGCCCACCGCATCGCATTGGCAGGACATCCGAGCCGCCATTTTGTCCGACTCCGAGACCGAGCCCCGTGGCGCCGTGCAAACTCGCGACTGGACTGAAGGCCCACAGGCGCCGGGCAGCCTCGGCCGTCCTGCCGACTGGCCCGTTGACGGTTCGAACCGACAGGTCTACATGCTGAATCAGCAGGACGGCTACGCTCAGAACCTGCGCATCATCGACGAGCGCCAGCCCGATATGGTCATCATGCCCGGCGATCTGGTGCAGGGCGGCGGCTACCAGTTCGGCTGGGACGAGTTCTTTCGCCACAACGCCGGTGCATTCGACGACGTGCTGACGAAGCGACCCATCCTGCCGGCACTCGGTAACTGGGAAAACTTCGCCGCCGTTAACGGCGGTTACGGCATTTCCGCCGATTTCAACGCGGTCGGTTACAGCCGCAGTAAGTACAAGGCTTACTTCGACATGCCGGAGAACGGCACGCCTGAGCACCAGGACAATTACTACCGCACTGACTACGGTCCGCTGTGCATTCTCACGCTGGATTCCTCCAACGGCGAGCCGGACGTTGCGCCGGGTGACCGCGGCAACGCCGCAACGCCCAATACCGACACGCAGATCAACTACACGGCCGCGGTCTACCGCGCCAACAACACCACGGCTCAGTTCACGGATGGCACCGACGTCTCCGACTTCAACCCGGGTTCCGTTCAGTACAACTGGGTTGTTGCCCAACTGGAAGAGTGCCGTCACGACAACAAGATCATCGTGGCCCAGTGGCACAACGTCGCTTACTCATCGGGTGTGCACGGCATACCCAACGCAGGCCTACCGCCGGAATTCGCCGCCAACGCGTCCGGCCAGGCGGGCACGCCGTTGCGCCAATACCAGCCGCTGTTCGACGAATATGGCGTGACCGCAGTCTTCTCCGGGCACAGCGAGATCGCCGAGCGCTCCTACGTCAACGAAGATGCCGATGAAATCGGCGTCAACTACTACGACGTCGGCATCGGTGGCGACGGTATGCGCGGCACCCGCACGGACACGGATCTCGCTGTACAAAACCCGTTCTCGCAGTGGACCGCCCACTTGGATGTGCCTGAGCTGTGGGAAGAAGTCAGCAACGACAGCGGTCAGTACACGATCTTGACCGCAGGCGGTAAGCACTACGGACACTTGGAAATGAACTTGTCCCAATGCTCCGGACCTCGTGTCATGACCTTGGCAATGGCCTACAGCTTCCCCAACTTGGATGCTGATCTGAACTTAATCGGCGACACTGAGCGCCGCATCTACGACGACGTGCAGCAGATTGTCTTCAACGCGACCGGCGAACCGGTGTCGCAAACCGAGGTGAGTCTGCTTGTCGGGGAGAACCGTCGCAGCGACTTCCTGATCGGCACGGACGGCCCGGACTTCATCGCTGGCCTGTCGGGTTTGGATATTCTGTACGGTGGCGCGGGCATCGACACGTATATCTATAACGATATGTCGGAACGCGGCGATGTTCTCGTCGACTTCGAGGTGGGCGAAGATCGCATCGACCTCGTCAGCTTGCTGTCCCGTCTCGGCGTGAGTTCCGACGATCCCATCGCCGACGGCTACATCAAGTTCCGTCGCTCGTTCTCGTTGTTCTCGTTCTTCAGCCGTCGGGCTGACACCCTGGTCCTGGTTGACGCCGACGGCGCTGGCCCGGGTCGCCCCCGCATACTGATGAAAGTCATCGGTGTTCGGCCCGCCCGTCTGAAAAACAGCTGCAACTTTATTTTCTAAAAGATAGGACTGAGTGAAGCTCCCGGCATTGCCGGGAGCTCCATTCTTTCTTCTTTTTGTGCTCGTTGGCCTCGTCCAGCGCTCACGAGGCCGCCACTGCGGCCTGCCGACCCAAGCTCCACGTCGCCGGCAGTGTGCGTCGCCAAAAGCGCGTGCCGTTGGACACCGACGGCCGGTCACGCCGAATTCGGCCGTGCCGGTGCTTTTCCTTTATCAGAATCGTGTCCGCACGAAACAACGCTTCGGCTACTACCTATTGCTAGCGCCAGCCTCGACTCTACACTGGCGAGATCGTCAACAATGTCGAAAGCGCAGGTGCAACATGGACATACGCCATATCCGAACCGCGTGCGTAATGGCGCTGGTTGGACTTGTCGTGGCACTAGCCACGCCTGCATGGGCCCAAGACTCAGACGACGTTCTCGTTATCGATCAACCCATCGATCACGATGTGTACGCCGCACGGCGTGAGCTGAATGTACAGACCTCGATTGCCGGCGACCTTGTTGCCGCTGGGCAGCACGTTACCGTCGATGGGGCCGTAGACGGCGACATGATTGTGGCTGCGCAGGATATTGAGATTCGCTCCGGGGGCGCTGATGACGTCCGCGTTGCCGGTCAGCACATCAGGATCACCTCCCCTGTCGCGGGTCACGTCGTCGCCGCCGGTCAAACCATTACCGTTGCCGAGAGTATCGGCGACTGGGCGTGGCTGGCCGGTCAAACGGTCGATGTTGTTGGCGACGTCGGAGGTGACCTGAAGATCCGCGGCCAATCGATCACGATCAATGCCGAGGTCACCGGAGACGTTGCGGTGACCGGCGACGAGTTACACGTCGGACCCGAAGCGATCGTGCACGGCAATCTTACTTGGCGCAGCGAGAATGAGGCCGACATAAGCGAGGACGCACGCATAGCGGGCGAGTTCATCGAGGAACCAGTGCCCGGCATCGCCGAGAAACTTCTGTCCGGTCGTGCCCTTTCGTTCACGATTAGCGTCATTGTTGCAGTGGTTCTTTTATTCCTCCTGTTCTCACGACTGCTGCGATCGAGTTCTGGGCAGATCGCAGAGCACCCGGGAGCGTCCCTGGGACTTGGTTTGGCCGTGATGGGTGGCGTTCCGGTGTGCGGCTTGATTCTGTTGTTCTCACCGCTTGACGCATGGGTAGGCCTGTCCGTGATCGGCGGCTTTGTCATTCTGTTGCTGTTCGGTGTGTTGACCGGCTTGTTTGCACTGAGTGACCTTGTGCTGCGCCGGTTTCGATCGAATCCCGCACGCTGGCAAGCGTTGGTCGCCATTCCAGTTGCGGTCGTTGCGGTCGGTCTCTTGAGCTACGTTCCGTACCTCGGCACCGTTGCCGTCATGATCATTTGGATCCTTGGCCTCGGCGCGCTCTGTTGGGGAGGATGGATGGCGTTACGCGGTCAGGGGCAAGAACAGCTACTGAAGCAATAGCCACCACACCGCCTCATTGCTATCGGACGACCATGCATTAGGCACAGACGCGCGGGACACCCGCAGCAGCGCAATCGACTACGCACGTTTTTTAGGTGAATCGCCTGCTTTGGCCCATGGTCGTCGGCTGCCCAGGCGCTCGGCCACCGATAAGGCGGACTTCGCCGCACTCTCTAGCAAGGGAATGCCGTGCGCAGCATAAGAACCGCAAAACCATAGGCGTCGGTCGTGCTGGTCGTGTAGCTGCTCCAGACGTTGCAATGCGCTCATCGATAGCTTGTTGACGAGCGGCCTTTCGAAGCCTGCCTCCGCCAGTACCATCCCAGGATCTGGCTCGACGATCGGGTTCCACGTTTGAAACACCGGACCGCGCCCCGGCATGTTCTGAATGGCGTTCATGTAGATCGTTGCCATGGGGGCTGAGGCGCTGTCTGCCAGCAGAAAATTTACAGGTGCCCATCGCGACTCGCCGCCAAGTGGCGCGAGCCGGGTATCTTTGTGAACAACGACTCGGCTTGCCTCGTACTTGAACGAACCCAACACCTCGCGCTCGTCGCGCGAGGCGTCTTTTAGCATCCTCGCCGTCTGATTAGCCTGCGTCGCAAGAACGACGTGGTCGAAGGTCGACGTTGCCGTGGGCGTGCGCACAACGACCCCATCGTCCTCCCGGAACACCTCGGTGATTTCCGAGCGAAGGCGAATCTCCTGGACGTCGCGGGCCAGGCGCTGAACGACCTCCTGCGTGCCACGAGTGACGCGTTGCACCGACGATAACAACAAACCGCAGTTCAAGTACTCGAGCACGACACGCGCTGGATAGGTTTTGACGCTGTCATGGCTGCAGGTACAGATGCCGGAAAACGTCGGATACAAAAACCCGTCGGCAAAGGCCATCGAGTAGTTGTGCTGTTCCACGTAGTCTTCGAGTGTCGTGCCATCGGCAATGCCGCCGGCCAGCGAACGCGGCATTTGGCGGAAAAAGCGCAGGACGTCCCAACCGATCTGCAGTGCTTTCCAATTGATCGACGGATTGCCCTTCAAAAAAGGCACGGAAAATCGACCAACCCGATAGTTTTCAAACCGAAAGTAGGTCTTGTCGTTGAGAAAACCAAATGAAGCCGCGTAGTTGACCGGTTTGAATTCGATCTCAAGCTCTCGATAAAGCGCCGTGAGGTTGGGATAGAAACCGTCGAAAAAAACGCGCAGCGGCACATCGATTCGCGCATTCCCTTGCGGATCGCGCACGTCGAGCGAGTGGGCATCCATCCCGAGACGTTCCGACTTCTCGAAGATCGTGACCTGATGATCGCGGCTGAGCAGCCAGGCGGCACTCAATCCGGCAATCCCACTGCCAACGATGGCTATTCTCACAGCGAGCTTCCCACGAACAGCACACCGATCCAGGCACAAAGAAACCACGCTTGGCTGGCGGACGTCCAGTTAACGAACGATTTACAGACCGAGAATTCGGCGACATCGGCATTGCGAAGCACACCAGACCCAGCAATAGCGATCAGCACCAAACAGGCAGGGATAACGACAATCGCAAGCCGGCTCGGCGATGTCGTCGGAAACGCAAAGACACTGCTGATATACGCCACCGCCAACAACAGCAACGCACTCGCTCGGGCGGTTAGTTCACCATACCTGACCGGGTACGTGTGTTTTCCACCGGCCCGATCCGATCGGTAGTCGGGCAAAGCCGTAATGATGTTGCCGGCATAGAACACCAAGAAGAGTGACACGAGGGCACTCCAGGGAAACTGCTGCAACGAGCCCGTCTGCATAAAAAAGCCGATTAGCGGCAGCAAGACACCGCAACCCAGCCCTTGCAGGACTTCGCCATGGCCTCGGTAGGACAGTCGCAGAGGATGTCGGTTGTACGCCCAACACAGGACCACGGCCAGGGCCATACCGACAGGCAGCCACGGGCGGTTATGGTCAACGACGAGATAGAAGGTCAGTCCGAGCATCAGCGCAAAAGCGATTCTCGAGCCAACCAAGAGATCGGCGCTGCGGAGCTTGCCCTCAGGTAAAACTCGCGATCCACCGGAAAGCCAGTGTTGCTTATTCGTCTTATCGATAGCCTCATCGGCATGATCGTTCGTGTACAGCAAATAGACCTGAAACAGAACGCCGAACAACGCCGTGTAGAGCAGACTCATCCCGCTGAATTGCCCGTGGGCATCGAACGCAAACGCCTGCCCCATGAGTAACGGGATAAAGATCATTGGGAACGCAAGCGGACGAGCCGCTTGAACCCAAGGTTCAATCCGAGCGAGTACGCCCATCGCCGGTTTCGATGGCGCCTGGCTCACCAACGACAACAAGTCCCGAAACGCCATACGAACGACTGCGGTAGCGAGTACGCTTCGCGCATTTCGCCCGCATTCGGTTCGCGACGAACCAGGATCGCCGGGGATACGATAGAAAAACGTCTCGGCCGTGTTGCAATCGCACGCATGTCGGTGATCGTTCGACTCAGACTATTGCGCGATCGCCCCGCTGCGCGCCAGCAACAGATCGATCATTTCCTCGTCGATAGCCCACGTCCACATCGTGCTCCTCGATCGGCCCGCATCGTCAGCGAGCGCAAACACACGACCCTGCATGGTGTAAATGCTCTCGGGCTCTGGCAAAGGTGCGTCGTACGCACAATCCGGACTGACAATTGTCCAACCCGCCTTACGAAACGCGTTAACCAAATCAGCGGCGTAGAGGGCGGCGCTGTCGTTCTCGTGCAGCAGCAACACATGTACCGGCGATTCGCCCAGCATTTGCACGGCCATGCTGTCGTAGAACTCCGCCGCGTAAAGCATCATTCGCACATACAGCCGACCGAGTTTGTCGTAGTCCACCTCGCGTCCTGCCTGCCGCGCCTCTTGCAGGCGTTGGTCGAGGTACCAATCGTAGGTATCGACCGTGACGTAGCCGTTCGTAAGCTGCCGAGCCTGCAAACCTTGCTGTATCGCCGCGATTTTCTCATGCGTCCGGCCTTCGTCCAGAAATGGAAACCGATACCACGGCCGCTGATTGCCAAAGCCTTCGAGCCGCCGCCCAGCTTCATCGATATCCGCCAGGTAATCAGCAACGTCGTGCTTGTGGGCCCAGCCGTGTTGGTGCGAATGGTTGGCGATGAGGTGCCCCGCTTCCACATAGCGCTCGATGCGCTCAACGCCATCGGGTTCACTGTCAAGACCTTTGGTAGTCACGAAAAAGACCACAGGGCCTGCGTCCACGCGCTCAAGCGCCTCTATGAGTGCCGATGCACGCGCTTCGCCGGTATAGACCGCACCGTCTGCGCGTGGTGCGTCGTCGAACGACAAGGCGATTCGTTTCTCGGCGTTTGCTGTTAGAGCCATCAGCAGCCCGCCTAGGGCAATCATTGCTTTCCGTGTTACGGCATTACGTTGTTTCAAAGTTGGTCCCAAATTCAATGATGGACGAGTCTCGGCAAGCGGCTCAGTTCCGGTTTACTTTCGAAACGTATCGATGATCGCAGCGTCCATCCACATGATGTCGTTGCCCTGGGTAAAGAAAAAGTACTTGCCGTCCGGGGTCACCATCGGACAGTAGTCGGTGTCAGGTGAGTTGATGGGCTCACCCATATGAATGCCCTGCCCCCATGAGCCGTCGTCCTGGCGGAAACTGACGTAGAGGTCCGCCCCGCCAAGCCCATCGTCGCGCTCGGCCGATACGTGGATGATGTAGGTCTCGTCTGGGCTGACGTAAATGTCGCCTTCATCTACGGTGCTGTTGATGCCCGGGCCGAGATTGACGGGCGTCTCGAAATCGCCCTCGTTGAACTGCGCGCGATAGCTGTCGCGGGCACCGATGCTGTCGTCACGAACAGCCGAGAAATACAAACTGCCGTCAGCAACAAGCAACGGGTAGAGCTCATTGCCTGGCCCATTGATATGCGGACCGAGTGGCTCAGGAGTCAACAGACCGTGGCGTGTCACCCGGCTCCGCCAGATGTTGTAGCGCTCGAGTGAGTAGCCCGGCAACGGCCGGTTGGAAATGAAATAGACCCAGCCGCCGTCCGGCGAGAATGCCATGTCGACATCGGCGTGCTGCGGATAGGTCTTGGACACCGGAACCATCCGTATGTTTTGCCAGGACTCATCATCGCGCTGATAGCTGAAGAACATCTTGAACACGCCGTCGATCGAGCGGGAAAACATAAAAATGCGACCGTCCGGCGAAAAAACTGCATTTAGCTCGCGCTCGTCCGGCAGCGAAATCAGCCCCGGCGCAAAAATTTCTGGCACCATGCCGGGCGGCTCTTGCCCGAGATACGGTCCCGACACGGTCGGCGCCTCAGCTTGCCCAAAAGCAGCCGATGACATCAACAACGCAAGCAAATTGAAGTAGCGCATGACGAGCCTCTGATCGAGAGCGGGAAAATAAACTAACAGGGGCAGCGACAATTGAGAACGCTCGAGTGTACTTCACGCTGCCAGCTTGTTACGGGCCGTTCAGCGACACATCGTTTGAAGAGTTCTCAGGACCGCTTCGAGACACTTTTCCGATTCGACAGTGGCCTATCGACTGCCGTATCGTGATCGTTATGGCCACCGAAATTCGACTGGCACGCCCCGCCGATGCAAACGGCATTGCCGCTACGTCGCGCGACCATATTGAGGCAGGACTAGGCTGGCGCTGGACGCCCGAGCGCGTGGATCGGTGCATTCAGGATCGAGACATCAACGTCATCGTTGCTGAGAACGATGGCCGCCCGGCAGGATTCGCGCTGATGCGCTACCGCGACGATGAGGCGCACTTGCTGCTGCTCGCAGTACAACCGACCTACCGGCGGCGCGGGATCGGCACCGCATTAATGGCCTGGTTGGAGCAAACCGTGGTCGACACCGGAATCGGTGTTATCTGGCTGGAAGTGCGGGCCATGAACAACAGCGCACGGCGCTTCTATCGCCGGCTTGGCTTCGAGGAAATCGCGGCCGTACGTGGCTACTACGAAGGGCGCGAATCGGCGATCCGTATGGCGCGGCGGCTGTGGCAGCGAACCGCCACGAGCCGCCGATAGCGTCAAGGTACGGTCACACGCGGTCGGGTCGCTCCCGGTCACAGCAAACGCGCTCGCTGAGTACGAAACCAACGCCACGTCATGCCCACCGGTTTGACGACGAATTCAAACCAGCCGTCGCACAACCATTAATCCGGCAAGCCTTGCGCGGTATGGTGCGCAAAAGCACGTGTTGGGAGATCAAGTTGCGACGGTTGAGCGTGTTCTCATTGCTATGGCTGGCCGTCGTTGCTGCGGCAGGCCCGGCAAATGCCCAAAGCTCCGAACCCGTACCACCGAACCCAGCGCCACCGCCAGACGCCTACGTCAGCGACAGCGAGACGATTCCGACGCTACGCAAAGTCGGCTCCCGCGGCTTCTACGTTCTGGAGGGCATGTTCGCGGAATTCGACCCAGATCACCCGTCCGTGGAGATATGGACGCCAGACGACCGGCCTGACGCACCGGTTATGGTGTACGCGCACGGCGGCGCCGGCTTTCGCGACGACGATCGCGCGCGCGTCGAGATGTTTCGCCGCAACGGCTTTGCCACCATCTCGTTTGACTCGTACGAAATGAACGGCTTTGACGACTGGAATTTCGTCACGCGACGGGTCGCGAACAGCGGCAAGCAGCAAATGATTTGGGGCGTCTACAAAGGCGCCGTGGCGTACGCCGCCAAATCCGCGCGTTGGGACGGGCGCAACATTGTGCTCTACGGCGGCTCCAACGGGGCCCGCGTCGTGCTGTATGCGGGTTCGGCGATCCAAAACGAGCGTATTCGCGCCATCATTGCTGAAGCACCGGCAGGCAGTGGCTTTGCGCTCGGCGACTACGACATTCCGACGATAATCCCGTTTGGCGCACTCGACACCTGGGCGGGCAAGTTTGATACGGATTACGTCTGGCAACGAACGTATCCTGGCTCCCCAATCTCCATTGAAGACTGGGTTCGCGAGCGCCAAGCGATGCAGCGCCCGATTCGTTTGGTTTTCTATGAAAACGCCGGCCACCTTTTCTTCGAAGGCCCGCTCGAGAAAGTGTCGGTCCGGCGCGGCGATCGGGTCGCATTTACCGCCTACCAAGGAGCAGCGGACGGCGTTCTTGACCAGTACAAGCAAGACGTCATCGCCTTTGCAGAGGCCAATCTCTCACCGTAGCCGAGGCGTGCGCCGTTGCGGTCACCAGGCTCGTTAACGCTTCTTGTGGTTTCGTGGCAGTCTCTGTCTCTTGAAACGGTGAGTTTGGGGCAGCGACTAGCGTGACGGTCCATCGATACATTCTGGTGTGGGTTGCTGCTGCAACACTGATCGCACCAACGCTTGGTCGTGCGCAGGCCGGGCCACAAGAGAGCTACGACTACTGGCAATTCAATCGCGCCGTCGTCTGGCGCGGTATGCAGGCCATGTTCATGTGCCACGGGCTGTTTGTGTCGAATCGCACGCTGGAGCAGGTATTCGAACAGGAGCTGGCGTTTATCCCCGAGCCCGTCGGCTCGGCTGCGGGCGGTGATTACGTCGTTGATCGCGAACGGCGAGCCGTTGCGGTCGGCGCCGCAGGGCCAGTCCCAACCATGCGAGCCGCGCACCGCCAGGGCGTCGGTTGTGTTGCAATGGCACCGGACCAGACGTTCGACGACATCGATGAACTGCCCGAGATCGACGTGCCGGCGGTCGCGGGCGACCCCGCGACGATTGCGTGGCCAGACGGCGACTTCGTTGCTGCCGGTCCATTGCCTGATGCGATCGATGCAAAAGCCCTACAAGCCGCGTCCGACTGGGCGTTTGATCGCGCGACCGATGAACAAGACACGCTCAGCCTCATCGTAGTCCATGACGGCAAAATTGTGCACGAGCGCTATGCGCCGGGCATCGATGTCACGACGCGCACGCGCACCTGGTCGACCGCCAAGAGCATCGCCGCAACGCTGATCGGCATGGCCGTCGAAGACGGCTTGCTGGCGCTAGACGCACCGCTCGGCATCGATTGGCTGCCGCAATCGGAGTTGCCGACGGACGACCCGCGCGAGGCGATCACCCTCCGCCAAGTGCTGCAGATGTCGAGCGGCATGTATCCGGTCGACAACAATCGCCTGGAGTACGCGACCGGCTCCGGACTCGCGTATTGGGCTGGCGCGAATTCGGTGCGGATGTTGCAGCAAGGCGCGCTGATTCGCGAACCAGGCACCCATTGGGATTACGAAAACCTCGACACCCTGCGCGCCATTTACGCATTGAAACGCGCCATCGGCGACGAAGACGCTTATCACACCTTTGCGCGTCGCCGCCTGCTCGACAAAATCGGCATGCGTAACACCGTGCTCGGCATGGACCGCTTTGGGAATTTCATTCTCAGCAGTCAGGTGTACACCAATGCACGCGATCTAGCTCGTTTCGGGTTGCTGTACCTTAACGACGGCATCTGGAAGGGCGAGCGATTGGTGTCGAAGGACTGGATTGAGTTTGTCAGAACCCCTGCTCCCGCCACATCCGCGCGTGGCAACTTCTACGGCGGCCAGTTCTGGCTGGTACCGGACAATCGCAAAGGCGAGGTTCCGGCCAGCGCGTATGCCACGGCCGGAAACCGCGGCCAATACGTCGTCGTAGTGCCATCACACGACGTCGTCATCGTGCGGCGGGGCCTCGACTACGGCAAACAAGGCTTCAATCGCTGGGACCTGACTCGCGAGGTGTTGAAAGCGTTCGCTGCGCCCGGCGAATGAACTGCCGCTTCGCGAGTCATTCGGCCAGATCGACTTGCAGTACAACCGATGTACTGTGCTACGCAGAAGTCCGATCTGGCGACGCTATTGGCTCGTCAATAGAAATAAGATCAATGCTATGAACGTCACGCCGAATCTTCTACTAGGTGCGCTTGCGCTCGTAATGTTCGGGCTCGGACTCTCATTGACCGTTGAAGACTTTTTGCGCGTCGCGCGCTATCGAATGGCTGTCATTCTGGCGCTCGGTTTGCAGGTAGTCGTATTACCACTCGCTTGTCTGGGCATTGTTTTGTTGTTTGGCTTATCGCCGGAGTACGCGGTCGGTATGCTGATTCTCGCGGCGTCCCCCGGCGGTATTACCGCGAATCTTTTCAGTCACCTGTACGGCGGCCGAGTGGCGGTCAATATCACCCTCACGGCCATCAACACGCTGCTGGCGATCGTATCGCTGCCGTTGATCTCAAACCTCGCCATTGGCTACTTCATTCCACCCGGACCGGACGCGACGGTCGTACCGCTGCAATTTGGCAAAGTCGTTCAGGTCGTAGGCGTTGTTGTGGTCCCGGTAATGAGCGGCATGATCGTCGCGCGCAACGCACCCACGTTGGCGGCACGCGCCAACAAACCCTTCAAAGCACTGGCGACCTTGGTGCTCGCCAGTTTCGCCCTTCTAGCGATCTTCCAAGAACGCGATGCGCTCATAACGAGTGCTGCATCGCTCGGACCTGCCGTCGTCGTTTTCAATCTCCTGAGCTTGCTGTCCGGGTATTACCTGGCGCGCAGCCGCGGCCTAGACGAAGGCACAGCCCGTGCGATCAGCTTTGAGATTGGCATCCACAATTCAACGCTGGCCTTGTACATCGCACTCTCCGTGTTGATGAGTTTTGAGATCGCGCTACCGGCTGCTTTGTACTCGATTTCGATGTACATCACCGCCGCACTGTTCGGGACATGGCTCGGCCGCGCACGCTACCAGCAAAAACCGGCGCAGTAATCAGCGAATCCGTCCGAGCCGCGCGGCGTCGTTCTGCCATCAGGCATTCGTCGCACACCTAGCACGCCTGGTCGAGCATCCTATTGCCCTGATACCTAGCGGTTGCAAGTATCGCCGTCGACACCCGACGGAAGAGCGGCATGCAAGCACATCTGCAGTTCGAAGACCGGCTACACGGAACTCTGCTCGGTCTCGTGCTGGCGATCGTCGCGGCGATGCCAGTCGCTGCCGACATCTATCCATCCGAGCGCGTGTCGATCGAAACGACCGTTATCGCCGATGGCGTCGAACGCCCAACCGACATGGAGTTTTTGCCCGACGGCACCGCGCTGGTTGCCGCTCGCCGCGCCGGCATGATTTACCGCTTGGACCTGCAATCCGGAGCGCTAACGCCGCTTGACGGTATCCCCGAAAACTTCCACGAGGGCGATGCTGGTATGCACAACATCGCACTGCACCCGGACTTCGCAGATAACGGCTGGCTGTATCTCGCCTACTCCATCGGCTCGGAAATTCGCAGCACCATCGTTGTTGATCGCGCGAAGCTCAACGGCAACCGACTGGTCGACGTCGAGCGCTTGTTTGCCGCCGACGCCTGGTCAGATTCGACATGGCATAACGGCGGCCGACTGGAGTTTGTCGACGAGTATTTGTTCGTCACGATAGGCGATCGAAGCCGTCGTGACCGATCGCAAGATCGAGCCAACCACACGGGCAGCATCGTTCGACTGCATGACGACGGCCGTGTCCCGACCGACAATCCGTTTGTCGGCGAGAAGGACGTGCGGCCAGAGATTTGGAGCTACGGTCATCGAAATCCGCAGGGTCTCGTGTGGGACCCGGCGACCGAGACACTGTGGTCGCACGAACACGGCCCGCGTGGCGGCGACGAACTCAATCGCATCGAACGCGGTTCCAACTACGGCTGGCCGGTTACCTCATGGGGTTTCGAATACGACGGCGGACCTATCGGCATGGGTATCGTCGCCAAGGACAATGTGACAGCACCAACCTGGGTTTGGACACCATCGATCGGGCCAAGCGGCTTGTTGGTCTATCGCGGCAGCGAATTTCCAGAGTGGCAAGGCAATCTGCTGGTGGGCTCGATGGCCTACGTGCACCTCAATCGCTTGGTTGTCCGTGACGGCCAAATCATCAATGAGGAGCGGCTGTTGCCGGGAGCTCTTGGTCGTATTCGATTCGTTGCCGAAGGTACAACTGGCGCCATATTCCTTGGCAGCGATACAGGCCAAATCATCAAACTGACGCGAAAAGACGAATCTGCAAGGGCGTCTGAGGCACGTGCAAACTGAAAGAGCTGCTCACGCTCGAATCGGTCTGAGCAATATTTTATGCTCGGCCTGTCAATGAATAAGCTTTATTAGACTAGTGTGTCCGGCGCGGCTGTTACCGCTAGCACTGGCGCTCGCGCTAGTGCCCACGACGTTGGTCGCCGGCGAAGCCTGTTTCCCGGCTTGGCAGCCCATCTGGCCGCCCGGCACCGAGCAGCCTGACGCCGGCCGGGCGTTCGCGCGCGACAGCCGCGGCTTCACCTGGGTTGGCGGCAATCTTGGACTCTATCGACTCGACGGCCAATCGGTTACGGCCTGGTATCCGGATCCCGACGACGCAGCCGCCCTCCCCGGTTCGCATGTCGAAGCCGTCTGGATTGACGAAAACGACGCCGTTTGGGTCGGCACGGCCGGCGGTCTAGGGCGCATGAACCCGACGACCGGCGCCTTCGAGCAGATCAGTCTCCGGGACGGCGACAGCGTTGAACCTGAGATCTTCTCGTTGCTCCCGCACGGCGAACAACTGCTCATTGGCACCAGCTTAGGATTGGCGGCGATCAATCGGAACGATGCACGCATCGTGCGGGAACCAACACCCGGCCGGCGACCCGCAAGAATCTACGGTATGGCGGCCATTGGCGAGCGCGTGTTCGCGGCAAGCACGAACGGCTTGTTGATTCTAGACCCAGCCGACAACTATGCGCTGGACGCGTCCGCGACCGAAAATGCGCCCGAGCTGTTCGCCGATGCCTTCCTCGATGTCGCTGTAGGTCCCGACCAACGTGTGTACGCAGCCGCGCGTTTGGGCCTCGTGACCTTTGACCCGACCGCACCAAACGACGCGCGCCTCGTGGATTCAGCGACGGTGCCAGGCTTTCTCGAAGGCCCGGTGCGAGCCTTGGCTTTTGACGACGCGGGACAACTCTGGCTCGGCGGCGACGAAGGGCTGGCTCGCTGGCAGCCGGGCAGCAACATCGCAGCGAGTTGCCGATCAGCGCCCGCCGGCGCTCGCGATGCTGACAGCCGTGTTGTCTACCTTTGGGCCGGCGCCGACGGCGAATTGTGGGTCGGCACCGATGGCGGTGGCGACTCGGTACGAGCCCGCATTGGCGACGACGCCGTGGCGCGGCTCATTCCGGACCCGCGCGCGGCGCCCGGGCTTCGAGGCACCGTGTCCTATTCGACGATCACGACTGACGGGCGCATCTGGGTAGCAACGTCAGAAGGATTGTTCCGAGAATCCATGCCTAGCACACGGGAGTTCGCTGTATGGCGCGCTGACACGTTTGACGGCCGCCCAGTCTATACGGTCGCCGAAGACATTGACGGTGACCTATGGATTGGTGGACCGCTCGGGCTTTTCGTCGACGATGGCAATAACCTTGCGCGTGTCGAGTGGTGGCGCAACGAAGGTCCGCCACGTCCGGGGCGACCGCCCGTCTACGGAATCGCGACCGATGCGGAACGCGTTTGGGTAGCCGGTGCTGCCGGCCTCGCCGAAATCGACGCGCAGTCCAACAGGGTCACGGCTCTGTACTCCAGCAGTGAGATGATTGTAGCGCCTGGCGATGCGACGACGCGATTGACGCCGACCATTCGACCGTGGGCCGTCGTTACGCACGACAACAATCGCGTGTTCGCGGCCGGCGAAGCCGGTGTGCTCGCTATCGACGCGACGACCGGTGAATTTCTGGCGGCAACACAATACGGTATCGAGGGGCAACAGTACCCAGGCTCGGCGGCCGTTACGCTAGCGGCGCTAGGCGACACGCTGTACGTCGGTGACGACACCGGCGTATTTGTCACCAATCCACAACTCGATGAGTGGCGCGCGATGGACGTGCCCTACCCAAGCCCATCGCGGGCGTCGCGCGGTATCGTTGCGGACAAAGTTCGTAACACCGTCTGGTTCAGCACTGTCGGCGGCCTGCTCCAGTACTCCATGGATGAAGCACGCTGGCGCCACTTCAGCAGTTTGGATGGACTGCACAGCAACGATTTCAATGAAGGTGCGCTCGCGATCGCGCAAGATGGGCGCGTGTTGGTCGGCGGCGGTGACGGCCTATCGATCGTCGACCCGTCGCTGGCGCCACCAACGTTGCTGCCGAACCCTAAATTGCTCGAGATCAGCGTTGACGACCAGCCGATCGACGTTGCAGCGGCAAGGACTAGTCCGTTGGCAATAGAACCGGGCGCGCGACGAATCGCGTTTGCGTTTGGTTCCCCGGACACCTGGATAGGCCGCGATGTTCGAGTTTCTTACCAGCTCACCGGCTACGATCAGGCGCCGCGGCAGCAGCGACTGGATCAGCAGATCGTGTATGAAGGTCTGCCGCCAGGAGACTATGACCTAGCCGTCGCCCTGAGCGGCCCGCTGCATCCGCCAAATCTTGCCCAGACTGTGTCACTGCGGGTCGAGCCGCACTGGTGGCAAACGCCGCTTGCTTGGCTCGGCTTCGCTGCGTTGGTCGTTGCCATGGGATTGCTCGCCGTACGCTGGCGCGTGACCCAGCTGACAACCCAGGAACGCCTCGTCGCGGGCGAACGCGACCGTATCGCCCGCGAGCTACACGACCGGCACTTACAGGAGCTCGTCGGTGCGCTGATGATCGGCCGGCGGCTGCAAGATTCCGTTGAGGCGCCGCAGCATTCAACGCTTGCCGAACAAATGGTTGCGCTGCTCGAACGTTCGTCCACCTCAGCGCGGGCGACCGTCAGAATGCTGCTACCGCCGGACGATTCACGGGCCGTCACCGAGCAAATCGAGTTTCACGCTGAGTGCGCATCGACGGCGTTTGGTGTTCCCGTAAGCGTCGCTGAGAACGGTCATCGATTTCGCCTCGCCGACCGGCCACGTCGGCACACGGTTCGGATCGTCAACGAAGCGGTAATCAATGCGCTCAAGCACGCCAAAGCAGACAGCATAACGGTCACCGCGAATTGGACCGCGCGTCGCCTGCAAATAACCGTGGCAGACAACGGCGTCGGCATTGCGGCCGATCGTTGGAACGAACATGACGGTTTGGGGCTCGTCAATATGCGCCAACTAGCAAAAACTATTGGCGCCGAATTGTCCTTTAACAGCACCGAGGACCGCGGGACAACGGTCGTTTTGGTCGTACAACGTCCCCCGTTCTGGTCCGCGGCGTACTGGAGCGGCCCAACCGAGGACGAGCTGCGAAACGACGTACTGGCGGAGCGCAACCCGTGAGGCCGCGCGCTGCAGCGAAACGCTAATCGACTCAGTCGGTCAGCACCGCCGATAGGAATCGACGAATACTTGCCGCGACTTCGTCGACGTGTGTCTCGAGCGAGAAGTGCCCTGCATCGAGCAATTCGACCACCGCGCCTGGGACGTCACGCTTGAATGCTTCGGCACCGACCGGCGCAAAAAACGGATCGTTGCGTCCCCAGACGGCGAGCACAGGCGGCTGATATTCGCGCAGGTACGCCTGCCAAATCGGGTATGCCGCAACATTGCTTTGGTAGTCAGCAAACAAATCGAGCTGAACATCGGGGTCTCTATCCAGAATGGCCTGATCGTGATTGATGGCATCCGGGCTGATTCGATTCTTGCGATCGTTCGGTGCCCCCTCGGTGTATTGCCACTCGGTCGTCTCCCGCGCGAAGAAGGCACGCAGCGCGTTGCGATTTTCATCCGACGGGTTGTCCCAGTAGGCCCGTAGCGGTATCCAGCCGTCCGTCAGACCTTCCTCGTACGCGTTGCCGTTTTGGGTGATGATCGCGGTGATTCGTTCGGGGTGCTTCACTGCAATTCGAAAACCGACCGGCGCACCGTAGTCAAAGACGAGCATCGCAAAGCGATCTAATCCAAGCGCTTCGGTAAACGCGTCGATGGTGTCGGCAAGGTTGTCGAAGGTGTAATCGAATTCGCCGCGCGGCGGGGCTTTGGTCGACCCGAAGCCGGGAAGATCGGGCGCGATCACGCGATACCGATCGGCCAACAGCGGAATTAGATTGCGAAACTGGTGACTGGATGACGGAAAGCCGTGCAGCAACAGCAGCACCGGCGCCGACGGATCACCGGCTTCACGATAAAAGACCTCTACAGCGTTGACATTCTGCGTCTTGTAGGTCGTTGGCTGACTCATTTCCTCTCTCTCCGGGCCGCTGCGGCAAGTTTTTACGCCGCCGTCGATGGCGGTGATAGTCCGTGCAGCGTTCAGCAGTGACAAATCAATTCTGACTGTTGTCGGGATAGGAAATCTAAATTGACCGCATCAGGTGCCGGAGAGACCGACCGATCAACGTGTTTAGTTGCGCTAATTCGTCGCAACGAATTTCTCCGTTGTCGTCGTCTGGCCAAGTGGTGAGCATCTCGTCGTCCCGTCGCGACGTTGGTCGTGGCCAACACTGAGGAGACTCGAATCGATGAACAGCGACAACGCCGCAACCACGACGCAGACGCCATGCAGCAAGCAGCGATTCAATCAACTGATACTGCCGCTTGCACAGGACATGCAGCGCTACGCACTTTCGCTCAGCCGCGATCCTGAGCTCGCGCAGGACGTAGTCCAGGAAGCGATGCTGCGCGCATGGCGGAAGATTGATGGCCTTCGCGACGAATCGTCGGTAAAGGCCTGGCTACTAACGATCGTGCGCCGAGAATTCGTCCGTCAGGTCCAACGTAGGCGTGTGCAAACCGTCGATATCGACAGGCTGCACGGCGATGAACTGACCCGGCTCGCGGTCGCGGAAGACCACGGAACCGACGAATTGCAGCGCGCCATCGGCAAGTTGAATAAGAAGTACCGGCAACCGCTAGCGATGCAGGCGCTGCTGGGCTATTCGGCCGCCGACATCGCTGAGAAACTGGGGCTGCGACGCGGCGCCGTGCTGACCCGCCTGTTTCGAGCACGGCAGCAGCTTCGCGTCGCGCTCGCTGCTTAGCGGACGGCGGCCACGGCACCCGCAGGAGCTTCTCCAGGACTGCCGATAAGCGCTAGAGCGCAGCTAGGTATCGGTCACAAATGACTTGGCCGATGAATCGCTGCGGTTGGACCGCCCGCATTTCATTGCGGCAACCGCGTATCGACGCCGCCGACCTCACGCCTCCAGAATATCGGCAACTCATTGATCGGGAGATGGAGCGATGGAAGACGTCCAGGGTCTGTTTGGCAAAGCGGTGGACGAAATCGAAAAGATGCTGACGACCAAGACGGTCGTCGGTGAACCGATCACCATTCAAGGACATACACTGATCCCGCTGGTCAGTGTCGGTTTCGGTTTCGGGGCCGGCGGCGGTCAGGGCGACGAGCCCCAAAAAGGCAGTGGCCACGGTGGCGGCACCGGCGGCGGTGGCGGTGTCAAACCGGTCGCCATCGTCATCGTTAACGACGACGGCGTTCGCCTCGAGCCGATCAAATCTGGCACCGCGTCGGCGCTCGAGAAAATCGCAGAGACAGCGAGCAAAGCAGTGACAGCAAGACGGAATGGCAACGGCGAAAGCGCTTGACCAAAAGTCGATAGGCGCTGTAGCTCATGACAATCGTCGCTGTTATCGGCCTGGTGCTGCTAACGCTGCTGGTGGTGCCGATTGGCTTTCGCTGGGAAGCGGCTTGGCCAGGCGACCAAACGCGCGTTGTTTCAGTTCGATGGTTGTTCGGCTTAGCGCGCTTTGAATTCGATCTCGCCGAACCGTCGGCGGATGAAGCGCAAACTCGCACCGAATCGAAGAGCGACGCCAGCGATGGCATGACGATACTACGCATTATCCGCAATCGCGCCGCTAGACGGCGATTGCGCCGGTTTGTCGACAAGCTATGGCGGTCACTGCACGCCACGGACCTGTACGCGCGGCTACGCTTTGGATTTGACGATCCGGCGGATACTGGCGTGTGGCTTGGCTACGTGTCGCCGCTGGCTGTCGCGCTGGTAGCAATACCTGTGGCCGATATACGGGTGCAACCGGATTTCAGCGGCGAAACGTTCGAGTTTGCGACGCGCGGCGCCATCCACATCGTACCGCTCGTGATTCTGTGGCAATGCGGTGCATTGCTGCTGTCGCCAACGATCTGGCGCGCCGCTCGCCAGAACTAGGCGAACTGCAATTCGCACCGCCGTGACACACGAGTGGCGTTCGCGCCGATGCGGGTTTTCGTCGCCTCGCTATTCCAATACGAATGTCTGATCGGAGAACTTCAAGCGAATGGTCGTCGAACCCTCATTGATGTTCCATTTGTAGAGCTCATACGTACGGGCGCCGGACGCGTGTGCCGGATCGCGATCGGCAATCGCGCGCGCCTCTTCAAACGAGCTTGCGCGAATGACAATGATGCCCAGACCGCCGGCGTCATCAGCGCCTTCTGGTGTAATTTGACCGCCCATCACCATGATCCCGCCGTCCTCGATGGTGTGCACAAAATCCATGTGCGCGGGCAAGATCTTGACCACGTCCTCGAACGACCGTGTCGGGCGCGTGATATAAAAGTACAGTTCCGCACCCATTCCGGTATCCAGCTCGCTGGCTGTTTCGATCAGGTCTTGATCCGTCGTGTCCTGACCGATTGCGGGAACCGTCGACACAAAAAACACACTTGCTACAAGGGGCAAAGACAATCTCATCGGTGAATTCCTTTGTTCCAAAGCGCACAGAAGCTCCGGCGAGGACGGACACGTATCAGCTCAGCAAATTGGCAACCGGCCAGTGAGCTGCGTGGGATCGGCAAAGCGCCAGTAACAAACCGGCGATCATCACCAATGTGTCAGCGCAAACGGAGGCATTGCCATTGTTAGCATCCAGGCACTGGTTCGAACAACGATCGATAGCGCACACGACATGCGCACGAAAAGGCTTAGCCTGTTCGCGCATTGAGACCATCACCGTGACGGTTCGCTCGAATCAACCGTGAGCGTATCTGGAATTCGCGTTGGCTTTGCGGCGAGTTGTGGCGCTCCGTTGGCCGAGTCACTCCGGACGCGAACTAAAAGCACCACTTTGTTGCGATTAAGGTTTCCGATTGGCTTGCTATGCAGTCTAAATATTGGTCTCGCCTCAGTAGGTTATGCCTGCGTTGACTCACACCGCGACGTTGCGACGGGCTCGTTGCGACTTGCTCTACGGATTGCCGACATTGCCGAAGAACCATTGCCGACGCCGGCTGGTGCCAGCTTGAGCGGTCGCGAAAATCACGCCACCGGTTGCTATGTGACGGCACACAGCGATCGAACGCGACTAGGCTTCGGCCTCGACTATCAATACACGCGCTACACCTACGACGGCGTATCCAGCCGCAATCGCGATCTGCATCGCGTCCAGTTCCCGCTGAGCATCCGACGTGAATATGGTGGCGGACATGCCATCGTCCAAATCGCACCCGGCGTTGCCGTGTCATCGAATGCGATTAAAGACCCGTTCGAACGACTCGACCGCGACAGCGTGCTGACCACGGGCCGGATCGAATGGCGGAAACCCTGGCACGAATCTGCCGCACTGCAAATTGGCCTCGCCCACGACCGTCGTTTTGGCGAGCCGCTGCTCTATCCGCTGATCGGGCTCGTGCTCGACCGCCCGAGCGTACGCTGGCGTTTGGTGTTGCCAGAGCCAAGCGTCGACATAGACATTCCTGGCCGCTGGCAGTTGTCGGCGCGGGTGTACCCGGCTGGCAGCACCTGGCACGTCTTTACCGATGATTTCAGCGACACCTTCCGATATCGGGTTCGGGCGGTTCGGGCCGAGGTTGCGCTGAGCCGCCAACTCGGCAACCGCACACGTCTCGACGTAACCCTCGGTCGTGAAATGCGCCGCCATCACGATTTTGAGGACTCCGCAGCCGAGCGCATTCGCACCGAGCCGGATGACGCGACCGTGCTGGCATTCAGCGTCAGATTTGGGCGCAATTCAATCCCATTCGCGCACTACCCGTGAGACCCGGCACCGGGGTGCGTTAACAGCTACTCGATGTCGAGCGCGGATTGCGGTTTCAGATTTTCAGGGTCGGCAGCGAGCCGCTCGACTTCGTCCGTGGCGGCGATCCGTTGCCCGCTCCTTGTTTCGAAATGCATGCCGCTGCTGGTCCGCCGATAGACCTGATCGAGACCTGGGTAGTAGGCCGTTTCGCCATCTGCGTGCCGCGTACCGACTTCAAGCAGACGTACCGCAGTGTCGCCGCGATTTTCAAAGGTGTGACCGACAGGGTTCCCTGCCTTGAATGCCGCACTGTCACCGGCACGAAGCACCGTTTCGGTGTCGCCTTCGATCATCGTAACCTCGCCTTCCAAGATGTAGACGAACTCATCCTCATTGACGTGCCAGTGATAGAGCCCCGTCGATGCGCCAGGCTCGAGGCGAACCTCACCGGCACCGAACTGCGTGAGTCCGCCGGCATCGGAAAGACGCCACTTCCAGCAGCCGTTGGTGCGCTTGCGCAGCCGGCCGGGATAGGCCTGGCGCTCGATGGGTTCAACACCGCTACGGTCAATTTTTGGCATGTCCCAGCCCTTTGTCGTCGCCCGCGCGATATTAGCGCAGCTGCGCGAGCACAAGGTGTCAGCTGCATGACAGTGAGAGAGATCGATACAATCCGCTAGGAACCGAAGGCCCTAGACGCGGTCTGCAATGCACATCAGTGTGATATCGGATCTACCGTGCGGGTCTTGCTTTTGCACGCCGAGCCGCCAATCATGCTGCCGGCCTTAAATTCTCATCACTCATTGGAGAATCCGACGAATGATCACCATCGCGCGAACGACCATTGCCGCCACAATCCTGAGTTTTGCCGCCACGGCTTCGGCCGATATGTCCGAGATGCCGTCAGGCGCCTACGGCCTCGATAAGACCCACGCCTACATTACGTTCTCCTACAGCCATCTCGGTTTCTCTAACCCACACGTCGGCTTCGATAACTTCGACGCGACGCTAGATCTCGACAGCGCGAACCCCGAGAACAGCAAAATCAACGTGGTAATCGATGCCGCGAGCATCAACAGTCGAGTCGCCAAATTCGACGAGCACCTGAACGGCGACGACTTTTTCGATACCGCGAATCACCCGTCAATTTCGTTCGACTCGACCAGCGTCACGAAGACCGGCGACAACACCTTCGACGTGACGGGCGATTTGACCATCAAGGGCATGACCAAGCCGGTCACGCTCGCCGCCACGATCAACAAAGCCGCGAATCATCCGATGCGCAAGGTCCCGACGATCGGTATCTCGGCATCGACGACGCTGCTGCGCTCCGACTGGGGGCTCGGCAAATTCGCGCCAAACGTAGGCGATGAGGTGACGATCGACATCCAGGTCGAAATGCCGCAGAACTGACGGGCATTCAACCGGCGAAACACGAAGGGCCGCAAACGCGGCCCTTCGCTTTTTCAGAGCGTTGCCGCCATCTTGTCGGCCATTTCCACCGAGCCAAGCGCGCTTGAAATCTCGACCACGGTTTTCTTGAGCTGCGGCAAATGCCGCACGTCGTAGACGTCGTCGTTTTGCCGCCGGTTCATCACGATCGTCAGTGCCGCTTCGAGTTTTTCGGTGTGATCGAAGATCGGCGCCGACAGGACAGAAAAACCAGCGTCGTGCGGATCCAGCTCAAACTCGTAGTAGCGCTGGCGAATCTGATCGATCTTCGCCCGCACCGTGCTCATATCCAGCGCGTCATCACGCATGGCATTCCGGTCCGTGCGGTGCATGACCACGCGTTCCCTAACGAACCCCGGCGAGAACGCAAGCACCACCCAGGCGGTCGGCGATGCCGGTATCGCATAGCGCTCGCCGCGCGAGATTTGCGGAGTAAGCGGCTTGCCGCTACCAATGGTTGAGACGACCAACGCATCGCCGCCGGCTGGAATCGCAAGCAGAAGCGCCTCGCCAATACGATTGCGCAATGCCAGCATGTAGCGCGATGCAATATTGGTAATTTCGTACTGCTCCGACGCGGCATTGGCCAGTCGAAACAGCATCGAACCGAGGCGGTAACCGCTGTTGTCCGGCACCTTGGCGACGAGGCCAAGACCAGCCAGGGTGCTGAGATGCCGCGAGATACGCGCTTTAGTCATGCCGAGATGGGTGGCAATGTCGGTGACCCGCTGCGGTCGACCGCGGTCGGCAAGAAGCTCAAGGATATGCACCGCAACTACCACGCTGTGTACGGTTGCGGACTTCGATGCGCTGCCGTGACGCTCGTCGTTCACGTGACCAGCATAGCACATGAACAACTCAAACCTTCGACACGGCTGAGTCAAGTCGTGGTTGCGGCCGACTAAGGGGCATTGGTGAAGCGCAAACATCGGCCGCGCGTGGGCATTTGGTCCCGGCGCATCTCTGCGCTACCGTAGCGGCGTTTTACGCCAACGTGGGCGCCTGCGTAAGAGTCGCCCTCCTTAACGCCACCGAGAGTTGTGCCGCTCCATGAAAGATCTGTCGCAGTACCACACGCTATCGAAACTTTTTCATTGGACTATCGCGGCATTAATCGTTTTGCAATACGTGCTGCATGAAGCGGCCGAGTATGCCGAGGAAAGCGGGTCAATGCTGCGCGAGTTGGCCCTGATTGCGAATCACAAGTCGGTGGGCATTACGGTGTTGACGCTGGCACTGCTGCGACTCGCGTGGCGCTTGATTGCGGCGCCGCCGAAATTGCCCAACACGATGCCGAAGTGGCAGGTGGCCGCTTCGCACATCAGTCACTGGTCGCTGTACATCCTCATGTTCGCGCTGCCGATCACCGGGTGGTTGATGTCGTCGGCGTACGGTTTCTCGGTAAGCTGGTTCAATCTGATTCAGCTACCCGACTTTGTCGAGAAAGCGCCGGCGCTTGCCGATCGGCTGGAAGACATCCACGAAATTCTGGCAAAGACGCTGTTTGTTATCGCAGTAGTACATATCCTCGGCGCCTTGAAACACGCAATCGTCGACAAAGACGGCGTGCTGGCGCGTATGACGTCCGCACCGACCGTTGTGACCGGTATCGTTGTTTTGGCCGGCGGCGCCTGGTGGTTGACGACACCGGGGGAATCGACCGGCAGCCGCGACGTAGTTGCCGCCGCTGCGAGCCCCACAAACAGTCCCGCGGACGCGCCGTCGATCGGCCCCAGCTCGGACTTGCCGCTGTGGGACATTGACTACGCGGCAAGTAGCGTACGTTTCACCGGCGACCAGGCCGGCGCATCCTTCGACGGCGTCTGGCAAGAATGGACGGCCGAGCTCCGGTTTGACGGTAACAATCTCGCCGCTGGCGCTTTCGAGGTAACGATCAACACAGGCGCTGTCGAAGCGAACGACGAAGATCGCAATTCGACCCTCAAGACCAGCGAGTGGTTTGACGTTGCCAACCATCCCGAGGCGTTTTATCGAGCCTTTCAATTTCGCCAAGAAGACAGCGGTTTTGCGGCCGACGGACAGTTGGTTATTAAAGGCAAAGCAACGCCGGTGATTTTACGGTTCACGGTCGAAACCGATGGACACACGCGCGTTTTGATGGGCACCGCCGAGTTGTCACGTCTCGAGTTGGGCGTCGGTGTCGGCGAATGGGAAGACACGACGTGGGTCAGTGATGAAGTTCGTGTCGACGTACGCGTCGAGGCCACCGTCGCTGGCGACTAATCCATTCCTGCGCATCGCAAGACTTCCAGACCGACGTCGGCGCAACTCCTCGTACTAGCCATGGTCGGACAGGACAATGGTCGTCGGTCAACGAATCGACAGCTTGCATCGTTATCGACCGGCCAGAATCTAGGAGTGTGGCGATGATTCGCAAGTTTCTCGTTGGCTTGGCCGTGTTCGGCTGGGCAGTTAGTGCAGCAAACGCGCAAACGACTCTGTTGTCGCTCAGCAGCGACAATTTTCAGGTCACGACCGTGTTCAGCAACGTCGATGAGTTTCAGTTCGATATCGAGATCGATGGCGCCCTACAACCAGGTGTCTATAACAACCCGCCCCTACAGCGTGTCACTTACTCGGTCACCGGCGAGCTGGTCGCCGGCACGCCGTCTGGTTTCCCGGCGTTCGCCTTGCAGCGCGACATGGATGGCGCCGAGTTTTACGCACAGGGCAGCTCATTGCGCTTCGAGGTGGCCGCTACGGCCGTGCTCACCGACGGCGTACAGATTGCTGAGTTGGTCGGAAACGACGTCGTTTTTACATTCAACGGCCGAGAAATCGACAACGGCCGGTTTCATCCGGCGCTGCTCGAGCTGCGCGCCGACGGGACCGGTCGGATCCAGAACTCAAACAACATCGTCGAAGACAACCCGCTGCTCGAGGTTACGTTCGGCGAAGAGTACATCACCGACCTTGCTTTCGACGCCGGCAACACGACGCTGTTAACCGAGCCGGCGCCGCCGCCGACGTTCGGCTCCGGCGGCGGCAGCGGCGCGCTGTCTGTACTTTGGGTGATTTTGCTGCTGATCGCCGCCGGCATGCGGTTTGCGCAACACCGGCGGCAACCGTCCTAGCCATTATCGGTCGGCGTGGATCGACACCGCCGTCAATTCGACGCCGGCATCGCTGGCGACCTTCTTGATGGCATCGTGACTGCTGCTGATGCGTTGCTCGAAACGCTGCAGATACGCGATCTCATCCAGCGTGAGTGACTTGGAAACCGCACCCATTAGCGTCGACAGCTCAACGACAACGCGTTCGGCACGCTTCATTTCTGCAAACACCTTCGGACTCACCGTGAATTCGAGCTTTTCGACCAATCGAGCTCCGTCAGCGCGGGGTTTTGTCGGCAATGCGTGCAGCTGCGGCAGTGTCTCGAAACCGTCATCGATAGAGAGACTCATCGGCGTTTGCTCAGGACCGGAAAACCAGCGCGATCCGCCGTCGTGGCGTAGCCACATTACAAATTCGTCGATCCGCTCGCTCTCATCGAAATAAAACGCGCTGAGTCCAAGCGTTACTTGCTCGTCCATATCGCCGAAGAAATCTTCGCTCGTGCTCAGCTCGCGAATCGTGTCGGTACTCAGCTGCACGCTATAAAAAGTCACACCGCGCAACGGATCGCGGATTTCCACATAGCTCTCGGCCAGAGCACTGGGCGTCGCCACGACGATCAACGCCAGCGCCGCCAAAAAACGGTTCGCAATTCCCGTCAAACCCATCGACTTTCTCCTTCTCCTTTAAATTTCGGAGACAAGGATAGGCACTCTTTACTCTACTGAATATTCGTATTAACTGTGTGATTGCTTCGGCTTTGCCGAATAGAAAGACCGCCTCAAACCGTCACTTGGTTTGACCGCGATCGCGCCGCCAAGGCGGGAAGCGGCGGTTTTGGCCGGCGGAATAAAAACAGATCGGATTACCGGCTGGGTCCCGACAACGAGCCTCGCGCCACAGCCACGCTTGGTCCGCTGGGCCCGAGTCGAATTCGATCCCTCGAGAGCGCGCCGTCGCGACGGCTTCATCGAGATTTTCTGCCTCGAAATAAACAACCGTCTGCGACGGTCCGATTAGTTGATCGACAACATGCAGTGACATCGTAGCCGGCGGACCGGCGTCGGTATCGGGGCATTCGAAGCGGGCGTAGCGATTGTGCGTGTGGACGATCAGCGTCAGGCCGAGGGCCTCGTAAAACGTGAGGCACTCGGCGAACGAGTGGGCGGTACATGGCACCGTGACTTGATTCAGCTGCATGACTCACTCCGATGCGATGTGCGCGAAAAGCGTCGGCGATCGGTACTCGAGCGCACGACAGCTCGACGGCTTTGATTTATACTATATATATACGTATCCAACAGCGTGCATGAGGGGAGCACGCGCAGCAGGAGAGCAGCGGCGATGCTCATATCAAGAAGTGGCCTTAATTTAACTCAGCAAGTCGCTCATTTTCTTGGAAAAGCGATCATTAGCGGCAAGTACGGAACGCACAATCCCGTGCCGAGCGAAGCCGATCTTTGCAAACAGCTGGAAGTCAGCCGCAGCGCCGCGCGCGAAGCCGTGAAGTCGCTCGCCGCGAAAGGACTGCTGACCAGCCGCGCACGTCAAGGCATCCGCGTGCTGCCTGAGACTCAATGGAACCTGTTCGATGCCGATGTGCTCGGCTGGATTCGCGAATCCAATCCGTCGTTGACGCTGCTGCGGGAATTTACCGAGCTGCGACTCGCGGTAGAGCCAGAAGCCGCCCATCTTGCGGCAGAGCGGCAAAACCCGGACGCGATAGCGACAATCAAGGATGCGTTAGAGCGCATGCGCCGCGCCGAAACTGGCTTGGACGACCCGCTGGAAGCCGACATCGGGTTTCATACCAGCATTCTGGATGCGAGCGGCAATCGCTTCTTCGCCCAGCTTGGGCGCATCACCGATACGACGCTCCGCGTCAGTATTCGATATACGAACCGACTGGCGGGCGTACAAGCGGCCAATTACGACGATCACAAGTCGATCTTCGACGCGATCGCCGCGGCTGATCCGCAAGCGGCGCAGGAGCAAACCACGCTGCTGGTCGAAGAAGCGCTGCGGTTAATCAATGCCGCGCTGGCCAACGGCGACGGCGAACACTAGCCAACTACCATTCGGCGATCGCGCCATCGTCGTGGCGCCAAACCGGGTTCTTCCAATCGGTGCCGCGCTGGGCTGCTTTCTCGACGGCCGCCTGATCGATGACGACCCCCAAACCTGGTCCGGGTAGCGGCGCGATATAGCCGTCGACGATGCGGAAGTCGTCCTTGTTGACGACGTAGTCGAGGAACTCGGTGCCATCGTTGTAATGCATACCGATGGATTGCTCTTGAATCACCGCGTTGTACGAGACGAAATCGACGGCGAGACACGCTGCAAGGGCAATGGGCCCCAACGGGCAATGCGGCGCCAAGCCGACGTCATAGGCCTCTGCCATTGCCGCAATTTTGATGCACTCGGTAATCCCGCCGGCATGCGACAAGTCAGGCTGCAGCAATCCAAGCCCACCACGCTCGAGCACGCGTTTGAAGTCGAAGCGGCTGTACATACGTTCACCGCCGGCCAGCACGATGCTCGTGTGCTGACAGAGAATCGGGTATTGCTCCGCCTGCTCCGGCAACACTGGCTCTTCAACGAACAGCGGGTGAAACGGCTCGAGTTCCTTCAGCAGCACTTTGGCCATTGGAACCGACACGCGACCGTGAAAGTCGAGTCCGAAATCAATCCGGCTGCCAAACGCTTCGCGGATTGCAGCGACGCGCGAGATGACTTTCTCAATTGAGCGATAGTTGTCGACCATCCGCAGGCGACCCGTGCCGTTCAGTTTGAACGTATCCCAGCCCTGCTCCAGCAGGCGCTCAATGTGGGCACATTCATCGGCCGGATCGTCGCCGCCAACCCATGTGTACGTCTTCATGCGCTCACGCAACGCACCGCCTAACAGCTTGTACACAGGCTGATTGAGCTCTTTGCCCTTAATGTCCCAGAGCGCCTGATCGATGCCAGCGATCGCTGACATCAGCACTGGCCCGCCGCGATAAAAACCGCCGCGGTAAAGGGTTTGCCAAATGTCGTTGATGGCGCGTGGATCGCGGCCGATGAGATAGTCGGAAAGCTCCTCGACAGCGGCGGCGACGGTCGCAGCGCGGCCCTCGACAATGGGCTCACCCCACCCGGTCAGTCCTGCGTCGGTATCGACGGCAAGAAACAGCCAGCGCGGTGGCACCGGATAAAGCCGTAAGCCGGTAATCTTCATGACGCGCGATTCTCGTTATTGTGTGCCACGAGCACGGCCTCGGCCCCACCGGT
Organism: Pseudomonadota bacterium; assembly: GCA_038534295.1. GTDB lineage: Bacteria > Pseudomonadota > Gammaproteobacteria > Steroidobacterales > Woeseiaceae > JBCAXA01. The sequence goes on along the minus strand of JBCAXA010000002.1, from coordinate 578,454 downwards.
CTCGTTGCGAAATTATACGATAAATATGTAATATGCTCCACGCCCACTTGCGACCTTGCCGGCGCCGAATCTGCCTATGACGATTTACCCGAGCCTCAGGGACTGCCCCGTTTTCGTTACCGGCGGTGCTACCGGCATCGGCGCGGCAATCGTTGCGGCGTTCGCGCGGCAACATGCCCGGGTCGGTTTTCTCGACATCGACGCAGCGGCGGCAGCGAGCCTAATTGAGGGCTTGGTAGAGGACAACCTGCCGCCACCGTGGTTCCGCGAGGTCGACGTAACCGACGTTGCCGCACTTTCGAACGCGCTCGAGTCTTTTGCGACGGAGGTCGCCGCAACGACGGTTTTGGTCAACAACGTTGCAGACGACACTCGGCACAAACCGCAAGACGTGACGCCCGAATTTTGGCGGCGCTGCCTCGCCGTAAATCTCGATGCCGCGTACTTCGCCTCTCAAGCTGTTTTTAGCGCAATGGCCGTTGCCCGCCAGGGCGTCATTCTCAACTTGAGCTCAATCAACGCATTGCTCGGACCCGTCGACATGCCAGGCTACGTCACGGCCAAGGCGGGACTGATTGGAATGACCAAGGCGCTCGCACGCGAGTACGGTCCCAGCGGTGTGCGCGTCAATGGAATCCTGCCTGGTTGGGTCGCGACCGATCGGCAACTCGAACGGTGGCTGACCCCAGAAGCAGAAGCCGAATGGATGCAACACGTGGCGTTACAGACACGCATACAGGCCGCCGACGTCGCCAATCTCGCGCTGTTCCTCGCCGCCGACGACAGCGCGATGATCACCGGGCAGAACATCGCCATCGACGGCGGACGCACGTGACGGTGCAGTTCATCGCGGCCGATTGGGGCACGACACACTTGCGCGCGTTTCGCGTCGGTACGGACTCACACGGCGACCTGGCGGTGGCTGGGCCCCGTACGGGCCCAGGCATCAAAGCGCTCACGGGCACATCGTTCGCCGCGTGCTTGAGTGACCTGCTAGACGATTGGATGATCGGCGCTGACGACGTGCCAGTGATCGTATCGGGCATGGCGAGCTCGAACATCGGCTGGCACGAAGTTCCGTACGTACCCTGCCCGGCCCGGCTCGATGCCTTGGCCGCGGCGCGTGCAACTGTCTCGCTTGCCGATCGCAATGCCGACATCATTGGTGGTGTCAGTTGCCGCAATCCGCTCGGCGAATATGACGTGATGCGCGGCGAAGAATTACAAGCGCTAGGCGCAGCACCGGCCGGTGCCGCTCAGCTCGTGATCTTGCCCGGCACACACAATAAGTGGGTCAGCATTGCCGACGACACGATTACCGGTTTTTTTACGGTTCTGACAGGCGAGCTATTCGCACTGTTGTCGCAGCACAGTGTTTTGGTCGCCGGCGACCCGGACGATCGCGACGACGAGGCGTTCGATGCCGGTCTGAACGCGATCCACGCCGCCGGTCCAGCCACACTGCAATCGCTGTTGTTTTCAACGCGCGCGCGGCAACTCGCGGGCGAGTTGGACTCCGCACAGGCAGCGGCGTATTTATCAGGCTTACTCATTGGTGGTGACATTGCGACCGGACTCGGCATCAGCGAGCGAGCCGGCTGGTCGACTCGCGCCGTCACCGTCGTGGCCGAAGCCGCGCTCGCTGCGCGCTACTGTCGTGCTCTGCACGTATTCGGTGTTGCGAGTAACCCAATCGACAGCGTGTCGGCGAGTATTGCCGGCTATCGTGCGCTGCTCGGCGAACTAGGACGCACGCCATGAGCGATCTATCCGAGCGCGTTGCCGCTAGCATGCGCGACATGCCCGTCGTAGCAATACTCCGCGGCGTCACGCCCGATTCGGTGATCGACGTCGCCGAGGCGATTTTCGACGCCGGTATCCGACTCATAGAAGTACCGCTCAACTCGCCGCAGCCGATTGATTCCATCGCCCGACTCGCCGCCGCATTCGGCGATCGCGCCATAGTCGGTGCGGGCACGGTGCTGACGACGGCGGCTGTCGATGCGGTGGCAGCGAGCGGCGGCCAATTGATCGTGGCCCCCAATACCGACGTTGCCGTCATCGAACGCACGATTGGCCGAGGCCTGCTGCCGTTACCCGGCTGGGCAACCGCCAGCGAGGCCTTGACGGCCTATGCCGCTGGCGCGCGCTACCTGAAATTGTTCCCGGCCAGCACGTACGGCGCGGCTCACGTCAAGGGCGTTCGCGCCGTGCTGCCGGCGGACGCCCACATCATCGCGGTCGGCGGCGTTGGCGCGAACGATGCGGCCGCGTGGCTGGATGCCGGCGTGATCGGGTTCGGTGTAGGGAGCGAGCTGTATCGGCCAGACCGATCGATCGACGACATCGCTGGCCGAGCCCGTGCGCTCGCCGCCGCCATGCGACCATCGGTGCCAACGTGAGCGACATGGAACTCGTCGACGTCGTCGCCGTAGGCAACACTTTAGGCGAAGGCGTCGTTTGGGACGCAGCTGAGGCGTGTGTGTGGTGGACCGACATCCAATCGGCGCGACTTTGTCGATACGACCCGGCCAATCGCGAACTCGCGGACTACGCGACGCCAGAACGGTTGTGTGCCTTTGCACTGCGCGACGGTGAGCGCGGCTTCCTTGCGGCCTTTGAGAGTGGTTTTGGCTTTTGGACGCCCGGCTCGAACGACGTGACTTGGCTGCACCGACTCGCGCGACATCCCGCGGTGCGGCTCAACGATGGCAAAACTGATCGTCAGGGTCGTTTCTGGTGCGGCGGCCTGCAGGAAACGAAACCGGATCGAGAGCCCGGCGGGCAGCTCTGGTCGGTGCACGCCGACGGTACCTGTCGGACGCACCGTGACGGTATTCGTATTTCAAACAGCCTGTGCACCAGTCCCGATGGCAAGGTCCTGTACTTTACTGATACGCCGACCCGCCAGATCGAGCGTTATGACCTCGATACAGTTAGTGGCGCGCTCAAGGCACCGGCGCTTTTCGTACAAACCGAACCGCATTGTTACCCGGATGGCTCGACCGTCGACGCCGACGGCTATTTGTGGAATGCGCAGTGGGGTGCCAGCCAAGTCGTTCGATATGCGCCGAACGGCAGCGTCGACAGGGTCTTACCGGTACCCGCGAGCCAACCCACTTGCGTAGCATTTGGCGGCGTCGACGCTACCTATCTGTTTGTTACCACGGCGCGCGAAACCTTGTCGAAAGACGCGCTGAGCGACGAGCAACACGCCGGCGACCTGTTGATTTATCGCACGCCCTACCGCGGCATCGCCGATACCCGATTCGGCCAGCGTTAGGGCGACTGCGCGCCGTTCGTTTAGTGCGCCGGTGCAGCGCCCGGATCGCGAGCGGACTCGATGCGTACGTTTTTGATGCGATCGTCGCTGGCGGCCGCATGGCGCTGCACGAGCGCATTGACCTGCCCCATCGACACCAGCATGGCGTGAATGGCCATCAGGTAGCCACGCTGTTGCAAGTCGAGCGTTGTGGCGTCGTCTAGCGTCCGCAGCCGTTCCTCGTCGATCGTATGCAGGCCGCGGATCGTTTGGGTTTGTCCGGACTCGAGACTGACAACGATATCGACAGCCTTGTGCAACTCTAACTCGACCAGTTTTTCGGCGAACGCGCGCGATTGTTTGTCTTTCTCGAAATCCGCTCGCAGCGCCTTTTCGATTTGCGTCAGCTCAAGGCTTGGTGAACCGTTGTTGTCGTAGAGCGCCGTGCCAGTCTCGGTAGAGAACGCCGAGTCCTCGCCAGAAATAGCTGGCACCAGGTCGTTACTGCCCGGCTCTCTTGGCACCAGGAACACCGGATAGGTCTGCAGAAACGTCGGCAAATAAGTCGCCTCCCATTGCTGGTCACGGACGAACAGATTGGACCCTGGAATAAAGCTCGTCATCGCCGAAAAAAGCCATGCACCGCTGGTGCCATGGCGATTCAGAAACACCGGGAATGCCGCGGCAGCCAAACCGATTTCAGTCGCTCTGATCAGCAAAACATGCTGTCGGGCGGCAAACTCAATGCGTGCGTCGTCGCGAATTCGCAACGATCCGTGCTGATCGGCCGATAATGGTTGTGGTTCTAGATTAGTCGCCATCGGGTCACTCAATGTGTGGCGTTGGCTAGCCAACGCTTAATGTACTCGCGATGAGGTGGCAATGACCGCAGCATTTGCTCAGCTAACTTATCGTTACGTGCGCGAATCTGCGCGGCCTGATCCCCCTTCCTATGCAGGTGCCGGGCCCGCCCGAAGTCCGGCTTGAAGCCCATGCCGTAAACGACGTACTGATAGCTCGCCGCCGGAAACAGCTCGATCGCGCTATCAAAATCCGCTTTGATCGGGCCACGACTACGCCACAACGCCAGGTCTTCGTTCAGACTGTCCGGGACCGACTTGGCGTCGGCGTGCGCCTGCCAGTATGGCTCGGAACGCCGCGTCAACGTGTAATGCAGCTTCAAAAAATCGATGATTCGGCGCCAGCGATACAGCATCTGCTGATTGAAGCGCTTTGCCGTGATCGACAGCGTTTCCCGCGTCGGCGGCAAATTCTCGGCAATGTAACGGGCCGCCACCTCGACCAGCATGATCGCTGTCGCCTCGAGCGGTTCGACGAAACCGGCCGACAAGCCAACAGCCACACAGTTGCCTTGCCAGAAACGCTCGCGATGCCCAGAGCGAAACTTGATTCGCCGCGCGTCAAGGCCGTTCCCGGCGGGCCCGAGATACCGCCGCAGGTTGGCCTCAGCCTCGTCGTCGTTCATGAACGCGCTCGAGTAAACGTGGCCAACGCCGCGTCGGTGCGTCAAGCCGATGTCCCAGATCCAACCGACGTTTTGCGCCGTCGCCACGGTGTGACACGCCAGCGGGCTATCCGCGCTTGCGTATGGCACCTGCATGGCGAGTGCACGATCGTTGAAAAGCACATCGTCGACATCGCGAAAGGCGACGCCTTGCGCTTTCCCGAGAAGCCGGGCCGCAAAGCCAGTGCAATCGACAAACAGGTCGCCAGAATACTTGCCGCGTTCTTCGAGCTGCAGCCGATCTATGTTGCCCTGCTCATCCAGTCGAACGTCCGTGACGGTATCGACAACATGCTCGATACCGAGATTCGCGATGCCGTGGTCGCGAAGCAGTTCACCAAGGGCACCGGCATCGACGTGGTACGCGTAGTTGCACGGCCCTTGGTACTCGCCGTCTGCTAACGTTCGCGGCGCAAGTCCCGCCTCGCACACCTGTTGCTGGTAGTTGGCGGCGACCGCAAAGTTGGCAATGTCATCGACGTAGGGCGCCAGATCGAGGCGACCGTAGCCTAGCGGCACGGTGAACGGGTGATAATAAAAATCGCCGTCGCCGTGCACCCACTCGACGAATTTTCCGCCCTGCTTGAACGCGGCATGACAGCGGCGGAAAAGCTCCGACTCCTTGATGCCGATCGCCTGGACAGTGTTTTTCATCGTCGGCCACGTACCCTCGCCAACGCCAATGGTCGGGATGGTCGACGACTCGATCAAAGAAACCCGAACGCCGCCATCGGCACTGTGGTGATGCGCGGCAATCACGCACGCCGTCAGCCACCCGGCGGTACCGCCGCCGACAATGACAACATGATCAATGGATGCATGCATTCGCTACGAGCCCCCACCCGAACGCTGCGATAGAAAAAACCGACCTGCGACATGATATCGCAGGTCGGCTATTTTGCACGGTCCAGCCAACGGGGGATTTCAGCCGGCCGGCGGTTGCATCGATTTTGTCGTAATTAGAATACGCCGCGGACACCGATGGCGAACCGAGACCCGTTGTCTTCAATGTTGAATATCTGAGTACCGAATCGACCGGTCTGCACCAGTTCTTCCTCCGTGACGTTGATGCCCTCGAAGAAGACCGTCCAGTTCTCATTGACGTTGTAGCTGGCACTGACGTCCCACTGGCCGAACGTGTCGGTGTTGACCGGCTCGCCATTGAAGCCGTTGTCGATGAGCCGCAGGAAGCTTTCACGATTGTTGAAAGCGACCCGCGCCTGCCAACGGTCGTTCTCATAAAACACGACGAGGTTTTGCGAATCGCCGAGCCCCTCGAGCGCAAAGCGTTCGGTGGTGTCGGCGCCCAGGCTTACGTCGCTGTCGACGATCGTGGCATTGGCCTGGAAGCCGATGCCGTTCTCGAAGATGTGCTGCAGCGCAATCTCGAAACCGGTGATACGCGCCTCTTCACCGTTACGCGGGCGGGCCACCGTATAAACCTCGGTCTCGCCGTTCAGCTCCTCTGTGGTCGCCACGACATCGAGCGTCGGGTTGTTCGGATCGAGAACGACACCGGGCGCACAGTTTGGCTCGTTAGCAGTGCTGCAGCGGAAGCCGTCTGCCGCACTGCGATCGCTCAACGTAAAGGTCTCCGCGCCGGTCAACGTCGTGATGAAGTCGTCCACTTCTTTGTTGAAGACCGCGAATGACGCGACGCTGGAGTCACCGTAATACCACTCGAAGGAGATGTCCCAATTCTCCGAACGGAACGGTTCGAGGCTCGGGTTACCGCCGCTCGCGGCGAGGTTTTGACGCCGCGGTTCCGCGAATACGGTCGCTGGAGAGAGCTGCGACATGGTCGGTCGAGTGAGTGAATCGTAAGCGAGGAACCGCAACACCATGTCGTCGGTGATATCGAGCTTGGCCGAAAAACTCGGCAGCAGGTTGGCGTAGCTATCGCCCTCGTTGATGTCGGTCGCCGGGCCAAGCACGTTGCGGAACAGCGTGAGGTCGGTGGTCGGCACGACGTCAGTAATGAAACTCTGTACGGCATCGACATCGATGTCGGTCTGTGCGTAGCGCGCGCCGATATCTACCGTCAGCGGCATATCGCCGATGTCGAAATCAAACGTGAAGTCCATGTACAGCGACGTAATGTCTTCATTGACCTGGTAGCGGTTGTTTTGCAGCGTCGGCTCGATCGGGTTACCCGAGTCCGCGAGGAACTGCACGTACGCATCGCCGTCGTAGGTGTAGAACGTATCGATCAGGCCGGAGAAGAAGTTCTGCGCGGTGAACGGCCGCAAACCGATCGTGTCGTTGGGTGCCGGTGTACCGTAGCCACAGAACGCGCACTGTGATGCGAAGATCTGGAAGCTCTTTTTCTCGCGCTGCTGGAAATACGCGCCAAAGCGCATTTCGCCAAACACCTCGGCGTCCGGCTCAAAGACGAAGTCAGCTTTGAACTCGCTGATTTCGTCTTCATCAGAAAAGCGATTGCCCTGCTCGTTGTAGTGCAGTCGGGTCAAGCTCTCGTCGGGCAAAGCGCCACCGCCGAAACCGTCGTGAACGACCGTTGGAATCCCACCGGTGCCGTCGAAGGCGTAGTTATTGATGATTCCGACCACGTTGAAGCGATCGTTGCCGGCGCGATCGTTTTCGGCCTGTGACGTATGCGCATCGAAGGTTGCGGTCAGCTGATCGTTGATCTGCCAGTCGACGTTGATACCCACGCCCGACATCGACACATCGCGCGAATTGCGCGTGTTGGACACGAAGTCCGTCGCCGGATCACCAGAGCCTTGGTGAAGGTTGATCTCTTGCGTAAAGCTGACCAGCGTGTTCGTGGCCGGATCGACAACACCGCTGCCGACGCGATCGGGTTCGAACCAAGAGGCCAAATCCGTTACCAGAGAATCGACTTCAAATTCGCTGACGTAGCCGTCGAGCGAAACGGTGATTTCGTCGGACGGCGCGAACTGCAGCACCAGGTTGGCATTGGTCCGCTCACGTTCCTGGTTGTCGACGATCTGGTCCCAGTTGCGGGGAATAAAAACATTGGTGAACAGCACGCCATCGTTGCGGTTCGAGATCGTCTGGCCCGGACGCCAGCCGGCAGTCTCGATTCGATTGATCTGGACGTCGCGTTCCTGATGACTGACCGACAGCAACACGCCAAATTGATCGTCGTTGAACGTGTTGCTGATCAAAAATGCCGCTGACGGTGCGGTATTTTCGGACAGCGTCTCGTACATGCCTTTCGCGGAGAACGCGAGTTGCAAGCCGGGGTTGTCGAACGGTTGCGCGGTCTTGACGTCGATGGTCGCGCCAATGCCGCCTTCCTGCAGATAGGTGCGCGAACTCTTGTAGACATCGGCGCCGGTGATCAGATCGGCGGACAAAACGTCAAAATTGAACTCGCGTCCGGCCGAATCGGTCGCGATCTGCCGGCCATTGACGAGCACGGTGTTGAACTGCGGACCGAGACCGCGGACGGTGACCTGCTGGCCTTCCCCGCCGCTTCGATCGATCGACACGCCGGTGATCCTCTGCAGCGACTCAGCGACGTTCAAATCGGGAAACTTGCCGATGTCCTCCGCTGAGATTGAGTCCACAACGCCGGTGGCGTTGCGTTTGATGTCCATGGCGCGAGTCAGACTGCCGCGGATACCAACGGTGACAATTTCTTCGATCGGCGCCTGCTGAGCATGCGCGGTAGATGCAGCGCCCATCGAAAGCGCACTGGATATAGCCGTAGCCAGGGCAGTCTTACGATAGACCTCACCCGTACGATGGCGAACTTTCATTGAGATCCCCCCCGGGACGTTTTTGTAAGCGACGTCTGCGCGTTAAGCACTAAAAAGTACCGTGCGCCACTGAATCCTAGTATATATCATATAAATAGTAAACATCTAATCTAGCGGCAATTTCTGCGTTATTGTTGCCGCGATGCGCGTCGTGATTCGGTATCGAATCGGCTCGATATTGCGACGCTAACTTGGGGGGAAACCAACAATTTTTGGTGTCTGCTACTACCCGGAGCATTGGCCGGAGCACCTGTGGGAACCGGACGCGCAGGCGATGGCGGCACTCGGTCTTCGCGTTGTACGAATCGGTGAGTTTGCCTGGTCCCGCCTCGAACCGAGCCCCGGGGAATTCGCGTTCGATTGGCTGGACAAAGCCATTTCCACGTTGGCCGGCGCCGGTCTCAGCATCGTTATGTGCACGCCGACCGCCACGCCACCAAAATGGTTGATCGACACATTTCCGTCGATCTTGCCGGCCGATCCGAAGACCGGCCGAACCCGCGGCTTCGGTTCTCGACGTCACTACGATTTTTCCAGCGCCGACTACCGTCGCGAATGCGAGCGCATCACGTCGCTATTGGCGGAGCGGTATGGCCATCGCCCGGAAATCATTGGCTGGCAGACCGATAACGAGATCGGCTGTCACGACACGACGCTGAGCGTATCGCCGGACGCCGTCGCCGCTTTTCGCGACTGGTGCCGGCGCCGCTATGGCTCGATCGACCGGCTCAATCAGGCGTGGGGCAACGTGTTCTGGTCAATGGAGTACGCGAGCTTCGCTGAAATCGAGTCTCCATACGGGGCGGTAACCGAGACCAATCCGGCCCACCAACTGGCGTTTCGGCGCTTCGCGTCTGATCAGGTCGTCGACTTTCATCGCGAAACGGTCGCGGCGCTGCGCGAACGATCAAACGAGCAGTTCGTCACCCACAATTTCATTCCGATGAGCGACACGGCGGTCGACAACCAAGCGTTGGCCGCACCGCTCGATTTCCCGAGTTACGACAGTTACCCACTCGGTCGCTTGGACGAATTGCTGCACGACCGCCTACCGATCGAGACTTTTCAACGCTATCAACGTACCGGTCATCCGGACCTGACCGCATTCATCCTCGATCAGACGCGCGGGCTCGGCGATGGGCCGTTCTGGATCATGGAGCAACAGCCAGGCCCTGTGAACTGGGCATCGGCCAATCCGGCGCCGGCACCGGGGGCCGTGCGCCTGTGGACGTATGAAGCGTTCGCCCACGGCGCCGAGTGCGTCAGCTATTTTCGTTGGCGCCAAGCGCCGTTTGCTCAGGAACAAATGCACGCCGGTCTGCGTCGCCCGGACGGCGCTCCTGCCCAACGTTGGGATGAGATAGCGCGGTGCATCAACGAAATCACTGCCCTCGATGTAACCAACCAATCCACTGCCCGCGCCCGCGTCGCCATCGTCACCGATCCGATTTCGGACTGGGTCACTGAGATCGAGCGTCAGTCCGCGGACTACGACGTCTACACCGCGCAGTTCGAGCACTACCGCGCACTTCGCTCGCTCGGACTCGACGTCGATGTCATCGATCGCGATGCCGACCTCGATGGCTATGCGCTTGTCGTAGCACCGTGTTTAGCGGTGCTCTCCGAAGCCTTCGTTGCGCGTGCTCGCGCGTGTGGCGCGGTCTTTGTATTCGGTCCGCGAACCGGATCCAAAACGGCCGAGTTCCGCATACCCGATCATTTGCCGCCGGGACCGCTCGCTCAATGGCTCGATCTGACGGTCGTCGAGGTCGACACGTTGCGGCCTGAAAGCTCGTTCGCATTCGAATGGCACGGTACGACGTTTCTCGGCTCGCTATGGCGCGATCGAGTCGACGTTGACGGCGAATTTGTTCTGGCACGCTACGACGACGGTGACGCAGCCGTCGTTCGCAACGGCGCAGCGCTGTACCTCACGACCCTTTGCGAGCACCGCTTTCTCGTACGCCTGTACCACGATCTTTGCGGTGAACTTGGCGTAGACACGCATTTGCTTGCCGAGGATCTGCGTTTGCGCCGTCGCGGCGAACTGACCTTCGCTTTTAACTTCGGCGACCGACCGCTGACGTTGCCGCTCGAGTCCGATACCGAGCTGCTGTGCGGCGAACACACACTGGCACCGCGCGACGTTGCGGTTTGGCGCGAGCAAGGGCCAAGCGTGGCTCAACAGAGAGAAAAACAATGACTGCCCAAACGCTGATCTTTTTTGGCATTACCGCCCTAATCGCCTTTCTGACTTACCTGAAGTGTCGCGGGGCCACACGATCAGCGGCCACGACAGAAGCGGCCAACCGAGAAGTATTCTTGGCCGGCGGCGGGCTTTCGTGGTTCTTCGTCGCAGGCTCGATCACCCTCACCAATCTCAGCACCGACCAGCTGGTCGGCATGAACGGCAACCAGATGGCGTTGTTGGCGTGGTGGGAATTCTCGGCCGTCGTCGGTCTACTGATTCTCGCGAAGGTGTTTCTGCCGGTTTACTACCGCTACCGCTGCACAACGACGACCGAGCTGCTCGAGAAGCGCTACAACAACCACCACATTCGGGCACTGATCGGCATTTTGTTCCTGCTCGGCAACGTGTTCATTTTCATACCGTCAATGCTGTACACCGGCTCGCTGTTCATGAAGAGCATGTTCGGGCTAGACGCACCGATATTGCTTATCGCGGTCGCCTTCGCCGTCGTTGGTGCCGCCTACGCCGTTTTCGGTGGCCTGCGCGCCGTTGCGGTTTCCGACGCCTACAGCGGCATACTGCTGCTCAGCCTCGGCTTGGTGGTGGTTTTTCTTGCGCTGTCAGCCATCGATTTTGACTTCAGCGGCATACCCGCTGAACGGCTGACGCTGATTGGCGCCTCAGATAGCCCGATCCCGTGGCACACGCTGCTGACCGGTATGGTGTTTATCCAGATTTTTTACTGGAGTACCAATCAAACCATTACACAGCGCGCGATGGCCTCACCAACCGTCAAGGAAGGGCAAAAAGGCGTGTACGTCGCAGCACTGATTCGCTTCATGATCGTGCCGCCGATGATCGTCTTGCCGGGTATCGTCTCGTACAAGCTCTATGGCGACATCGGCGACGCCGCCTACGGCCGTATCGTAGCCGATGTCTTGCCGACATGGTTGTCCGGTGCTTTTGCGGCTGCGATCGCGGCCGCCGTATTGACGAGCGTGAATTCCGTCTTGAACGCTTCCACCGCACTGTACGTTTGCGATTTGCATGAGAAGTATGTGGGTGGCGAGCCGAACGTGCCACGGTTGAACGCGATCATTACCTCGATCATCGTCCTCGTCGGTTTGGCGCTGGTGCCGGTTTACGCGACGGCGGACAGCATCATCAATCTCATCCAGCAACTGTACGGACTGCTCAGCATGCCGATCCTGTCGGCCTTCATAGTCGGCTTGCTGTTCAACGATGTCGACTATCGCGCAGCGATCCTAGCGGTTGTGTTTGGCGTACTGCTGTATGGGTTCTTTACATTCGTTTGGACACCGGTGCACTACATTCACCTGATGTTTGTAACGCTCGTTAGCTGTGTCGGCGTGGCCATTGCGGCGAGTCGTTGGCTGTTCGGCACCGAGCCACGACTCACGTTCGCGCGCCAGCGCCAGGCGTCCGGCACGCCCGCCTGATTCTGTGTGTTAATCGGTGCTGCGCTGGACGTCAAAGATCAGCAGCGTCTGCGGTTTCATAACGGGCAGCGGCAAACCGACCTGGGCGAGCGCGGCGCCAGCAAAACTATCGCCACCGAGCATCGCGTTGCTGGCATCCGTGGCACCACCGGACGCCGGCCAGATTGCCTCGACGCGATACCGTGACTGGTCGTTAAGACCCGGTAAGCGCAGCCGATTGGGCACCAGCGATGGTGGCGTATCGACGACGGCGTACTGATACAGCGCGCGCTCACCGTCCGTAGCAACGATACCGTGCGCAATGACGTAGCTCGGTGTGGCGATCTGCACCACATCGCCGTCGTGCAGCCACGCGCGATGCGATTTGTACAGGTTGATCGCCGCCGCCAATTGCTTGCGTTCAGCATCGCTGAGCGCACGAATGTCGGCCTCGACACCCATGTGGCCGAACAGCGCCACACCGGCTCGAAATGCCATATCGAGTTTGCGACCAGTGATGTGACAATCGAACGGTCCGACATGCGAGCCCATCACTTCGGGCGGAAACAGCGTTTGGAACCCACGCTGAATTCGCAGCCGGTCCAGCGCATCGTTGCTGTCTGACGTCCAAATCCGATCGGTTCGCGCCAAAATACCGAAATCCGCGCGCGCGCCACCCGAGGAACAGCTCTCAATCTCAACACGTGGGTGGCGTTTGCGCAGCTCGTCCAGCAGCTCGTAAAGGGCTTCGGTGTGGCCGTGCGCCACCGCCGTTCCGTCAGCCCCGCCCGGCTGTGACAAATCGCGATTCATGTCCCATTTCAGGTAGGCGATGGGCAATGACGTCAACAGCGCACCAATCCGCTCGAGCAGGTACGAGCGAACATCATCGCGGGTCAAATCGAGCACCAGCTGATGGCGCGCCAACAGCGGCTCAATGCCGGCGACGGCTTGCGCCCACTCGGGATGCGCACGATAAAGATCACTGTCTGGATTGATCATCTCCGGCTCGAGCCACAAGCCGAACTCCATGCCGCTATCGACCACGCGCTGCGCGATTGGTCCCAGTCCGTCTGGAAACTTTGCGTTGTCGACAGTCCAATCGCCAAGCCCGGCAGTATCGTCGTTACGACCTTTGAACCAGCCGTCGTCGAGCACAACACGTTCGATGCCGAGCTCGGCAGCCTGGTCGATCAACGCCGGCAGCACGTTGGCATTCACGTCAAAGTAAAGCGCTTCCCAGGTATTCAAGTGCACGGGGCGCGATTTTTGCCGCATGGGTTCACGCAGCAAGCGATGGCGCACCACGCGGTGAAAACACTGCGCCAAGCCGTTCAATCCCGCCGCGCTAAACGCGCCGTAGACTGGCGGCGCGGACAGCGCCGCATTCGGTTCTAGCCGGATCTCGCCCGGATAGAACACGGCTTCCAACGCGGCATAGCGGCGCCCGTCCGGCATGGACTCGACACTCACTCGATGGTTGCCGCTCCAACCCAGATGCAAGCCGAGCATCGTGCCGCAACTTGCATCGACGTTGGCCCCGTGCAACAAGACGGCGGGTGGCGCGTAGTGCGACGTCCGGCCGGCACGATTTTCCCGCACGAATGCACCCGGCAGTGCGGCAAAGGTTTGCCATTGAAACTCGAACGCCCAGCGCCCCTCGAACGACGTAACGTGCTCAAGACTCGGGTCAAGCTCTACGCAAAGCGCCGGCAAGCGCTGCACCTGCAGCGGCTCTCTCCCGGTATTGCGAAGGGTCGTCGAGACGACCATCACATCGCTGTCGTCGAGTTCGAGTGTGTTCGTCAGTTCGATGTCACTCGCTGCGCAGCGTGACACAAACGAAAGACGCCGGTCCGACGCCGTGACGTCGACGAGTGTCGCCGCGCTCGCCCAGGCCCGTCCATTGCGATGCACCTGCAATGAGACGCTGCCCGGAAAACCGAAACCGAGCTGCGGCGTTAGCGGTATCGGAATGTCCGTGTCGACACCGGCAGGCACTCGCGGCCGCTGCCAAAGCCGCACGAGGTCGGCCGCTCGGCAATCGGCAAGCGGCTCGTCCCAATAACGAATGCAGGGCTGCCCAGCGCTGCTCGCAACCACGACTTGAGCGCGCTTCCCGCGAAGCACCCAAACTGATTGTTCATCGTCGACCACGTTCAATACTCATGCGGCGCCAATTGCGAGACGGAACGTTAGGCGAGCCGACCCGTCCGACACAAGCCTGACTTTTGGCACTGGCCGCCCCTGCGCAAGCACCCTACCCTAAAACCACACTCATGCTGCGAGTAACCTCACCCCAATGACCACCCATGCCTCGGCAATGCGCAACTGGACGCCTGCTGAACTCGATGAACTCATTGTCGAGGAAGAGTTTCGCCTGCGCGGATTGGAAACAACCCGACTGGATACCTTTATCGACGCCGCATTCGCATTCGTGTTGACGCTGCTGGTGATTTCCTTCGACGACATTCCTTCCAATCGCGATGAGCTGATGCAAGCCGTGCGCTCGGTGCCGGCGTTCGGCGCCAGCTTTGCGGTATTGATGGCATTCTGGATTTCGCATCGGACGTGGAGTCGGCGCTACGGGCTCGAAAATCCAAACACGCTACGGCTTAGTCTGACGCTTATTTTCATCGTCCTCGTCTACGTTTATCCGCTGCGGGCCATTTTCGAGGCGATGTTCGCCGGACTGTCCAACAACTACTTACCGACCTCGTTCGGCATCAGCGATTACCTAACGCTGCGAACACTCTTTGTCACTTACTCAGTGGGCTTTCTGCTAATGAGCCTAACCATGCGCCAGCTCTACGCCGCTGCACTGCATGCGGCGACAGCGCTTGGGCTGGATCGGGACGAAAATCATCGTACGCGACTCGATATCACCAGCTGGAATTTCTCGATCTGCTTTGCGCTGCTGTCGATCGCCATCGCCGTGTTTACCCCAGACGGTCCGTGGATCCCGCTCGCCGGCTACATATACTTTTTGATGCTCCTGACGCGGCCAATGACGCTCGCGTGGATCGGCCGCCGCTGGCAACGCACCGCCGCCAAGCAACGTGCAGAAGCAACGCGGTCGGACAGCGACCGCTGAGCATCAAGGCCTACACAACGACGCGCGTTCACGATCGACGGTGCAGCGATGATAAGCTGCGCATTCGCCGGTACCAACGCGTTTTCGCCCCATGCCCATCACCTTGCGTATGCTGCCGTTTGTATCGGCAATCTGTCTTTTCGCAAGCGTAGCGGCGGCGAACGACTCGGTGGACTTTCGGGCAACGGCAGAAATTCGCTCCGAGCTCGTGCAACGCGGTCTGGCGTACGCCGATGGCGACGCCGTCGGTCTCGTTGCGGCGAGCGTCGACTGGCGCAGCGGTTTGTTTGCCGGAGCCGACGTTTTTTCGTCGATCAGCGATTCGAGCCGAACACTGCGGGATGGCTGGACGGCATATGCCGGCTGGTTTCGACCGCTCGGCGACAATTCGGCGCTGGCCTTTTCGGTCAGACGCTATGGCTTTGGCGGCACCTTCGGCGGTCACTGGGATTTCGACGAGTTTCGCGCGGACTGGCACATCAGTCGCAACGTCACGCTGTCACTGAATCGCAGTGAGGACTACTACGGCCGTCGCTACGCGGTCTGGGTACCCGAATTGGGCCTCGCGTACGATCTCAATGAGCGCGTCAGTGTCAGCGGTGAGACCGGCATGGCGTTCGCCGACGGTGAGGCCCTCATTGATGAATATTGGTACGCCCGCGCCGGATTATCGATTGCGTTGCAACGCTTCCACGTCGCCTTTGACGTGGTTCACGGGAGCGACGAATTCGAGTTTCTCGGCCTGTCAGATCCCGCCGGCACCCGTGCCGTGATTTCGCTCGGCATTTCGTATTGAAAGCGGACCGCAATTGGCATCGGCGTCGAGTCGATTAACCGCCGCGCAGACATCAACGCTAACGCCGTCGTCTTTGACCACGGTGGATTGCTCGAGCGCGCGCAGCAGCCGGTCACTGCCGGCTGGGCCATAGCGGGCGGCCAGTAGCGCGACAGCACCCGACAGATGCGCAGCCGCGATGGAATGCCCACTCATCGTGCCATAGGCCTCGCCCGGCAATGCGGTCGGGACATCGTTCGCTAGCGCAAAATAACCCGCAGCCGCTGGAAGTTGGACGGAACTGCCGTTGCGCGCGATGACCACGCCAGTACGCTGTAACGGGAAGCGCTTGTTGACGGCCCGGGTCTCGTCAAAAGCCGCCACGACGATGGTGCCGGCATCAACCAGACGATCGAGCAAGCGCTCAAGCAGCTGATCCGGCGGACCGGTCAGGCTCAGGTTTAGAACGTGTGGCGATAGCGACGCGGCGTGCTCGATAGCGAGTGACAACGACAGTGTGTCGCAGCGGGCGCGCGCACCGTCGACCTCCCAACAGGCGCGCAGCGCGAACAGTTTCGCACCCGGCGCAATGCCGGCAATGCCCTCGGCATTTCTGGCGTTGGCCGCAATGACCGCTGCCATACCGGTGCCGTGATGCTCACCGGTGCGTTTGCTGATCTTCGGACCGCGAGTGACGAAGTCTTCGCGAGACTCAACGGCGTCGGCCAGCTCCGGATGCGCCGGATCAACGGCAGAGTCGATCAACACAATGCGCGAGCCAGAGCCATCCATGGCATCCAGCGCCGGTAGATTCAAGCGTCGGTACGCGTGCTGCAGGTCGGCAAGCGGCTCGTCGTTGCTTCGCAGACCGAGCGACGCGCCATCAAACTCCTGGTACGGCTGCACCCAGCGGACCCGCGCGTCGTCGATCAGCGCACGCAGCACGGATTCGGGATCGTTGACCGCCGCTTGCACCACGACACAGTGCACATCGAGACTGCGCAGCGGCCATTGATCGACGACGGTCAGCGAGAACTGTTTCGCCAACTCGCGGGCGAGTCGATCGAGTCGCCGGTCGAGATTGTAGGGCCGTCGCGTACGGTAGCCCTGACCGGAACTCCAGCCGGTTTGCCGCGCTGGCCGAGGGTCTTCGAGCACAACAATCCACTCAGTCGCAGCGAGCGTCGCTGCGACGTCGGTCTCGTTGTCGCCGTACGCGAGCGGTGCTGCGACTAGCAGCACTAGCGTCGTCAGCCAGCGGTTCATCGTCGATCCTAATCGTCCGGGGCGAACCGGAATCCGTCGGCTGTCAATTGCTCGATCACGGCAGCGCCCGGCGTGCCGCGAAACGTCACGTGGAAGACGCCCGGTTCACGAATGGCAACTGCCGTCACGCCATCAATCGCCATCAATGTCAGTAACACCGACTGCGGATCCGACGCTGCATCGTCCAAAAACAGCGTCCGCGTTGTTTGCAACGTCGCCTGCCGTTCGCTCAGTACTTCAAACGGTGCCTCACCGCGTTCTGAACTCGCCTCCTCGCCCTGCCACCAGATCGCGCCGGCGATGAACGCGGCAAAAATGGATGCGGCAAACGCCAGACGCATCGGTGGCTGCGCCGGCGCAGCGTCGCGATCGATACGTGTCAGCAAGTCAGAAAATCCGTCCGACGCTGAACGCGCATCCGAGTCGTTGCCGGCTTCGAGGCGGCGGCCAAACTGACGCTCCGCCGCCACCGCTTCCGCTAAGGCCGGCTCGCTCGCCAAACGTCGCTCGAACTGTGCGCGACGTTCGTCGCTCATTAGCCCAGCGCAATACTCGACAATGTCGCGATCGTCCGAAAGCTCAGCCACGGACGTCGGCTCTTGCGGTACTTTGATACTCATCGTGGTCACGATCGTACTACTCACAGTGACTCGCCTAAATCGGCAAGGACGGTTTTCAGTCGTTTGCGCGCATGAAACATGCGCGATTTGACGGTGTTTAGCGGGCAATCGGCGATTTCAGCGACCTCGTCATACTGCCTGCCTTCGAAATAAACGAGCTCGATAACGAGCCGATGGTCCGCCGAGAGCTGCCCCAGCGCTTTGCGCACGAGGTCTGCATCCGGCAGCGACGTTCCCTCCGGCGCGGCGACCTCGTCTGCCTCCACGCTATCGGTGTAGCGCGGTCGATAGCGCCGCAGCGCCGACAGCGCCTGGCGATACGCAATGGAATACAGCCATGTGGACACGCGCGATTTACCGTTGTAAGTCGACGCCTTGCGCCAGACAGTCCACATCACCTCATTGAACACCTCGTCGACGACGATTGCCTCGGCCAGCATGCGGCCGAGAAACGTCCCAAGCGGCCCGCGAAAGCGCCGATACAACGCCTCGAGTGCGCTCGTGTCGCGCTCGTCCGCAACCCGGCGTATCCATTCGCGATCCTGCCGATCCTCCCGATGCACGGGTTTTAAAGCCACTACGGCACTACCTCGCCGCTCGACGGGCCGGGTTTCTGTCATCGGTGAAGGTGCTTTTAGCCATTGCGCTTGCATGCCAGTGAGACGCTGCACGACGTCGGAATAGTTCAATACGTCGGGATTTTTTTCCGCTTGCGGCGTGCAACGCAAATTTAACATTTGTCGTTGAACCATCCGCGGGCGGCAGGGCATGAAGGACCGGCTCCCCTGTGCGGGGCTCGCCAGACGACTTTCATTCAGCTCACCCAACCTAGGAAACTGCTATGACCTTCAAAAAGCTGCTGGCCGCTGCCGGCACGATTGCTTTCGCTGCTGCACTGCCGACCACGGCCGTCGCGGACAACGACAAGAGTGAATTTGCTTCGACGACCATCCTGAGCGCTGCCCAGGAAGTTGCCGAAATCCCAGTTGCCAGCAATGGCTTTGCTCGCGCCACGATCCGCTTTGATCGCGGCTTCAGCGAAGCACGCATTCGCGTCCGCTTCAACAGCCTGGAAGGCGGGGTAACGCGTCTGCACCTGCATTGCAACGTCGCCGGTGCTAACGGTCCGATCGCGATTGGCCTGATCGATACAATCGCCGCCGCCAACGACAACAGCGACGTGATCACGCTGGCCGGTCATCGCATTACCGGCACGATCACCAATGCCGACTTCCCGGAAATCGACCCGTGTCCGGACGTCGTAGGTCGCCCGATCAACAACATCGCATCGTTAGCGGCGGCGATCGATGCCGGCCTCGTTTACTGGAACCTGCACACCACGGCATTTGGTCCGGGTGAGCTGCGTGGTCAGGTACGCCCAACCAAAGAGCGTTACTAAACCGAGCAAGCGACGAGCGACGGGGCGCTCACGGATGAGGCCTCGTCGCCTTTGTTAGCGCGATGAATCGTTTCGACGATCCGATCGTCAATTCAGTTATTCAAGCCCACCGCAAAATCGCCGCCCAGCGACTTGTAGAGCGCTGCGAGGGCCGTCGCGCGATCGGTTCGCGCAGTCGCCAGCTGGTCTTCGAATTCGATCGCCGACCGTTCGGCGTCGAGTACCGCCAAGTACGTGTCGGCGCCGGCATCAAAACGCAGTCGTGCCAAGCGGGCCGCATTTTGGCTTTCGCTGACTGCACTCGACAACGCCGCCTCGCGCAGTGTTGTCGCGCGATACGTATTCATCGCGTTTTCGGTTTCTTCGAGCGCCAGCAACCAGCTCTCGTTGTACGCCGCTAATGCGCCGTCAGCGCGCGCTTCAGCCGCTTTGACCCGCTGACGAATACGTCCGGCGTCGAGAATTCGCCAGCTGAGACTCGGCGCCACGCGCCAACGCTCAGCGTCGCTGTCGCCGATGACTGCCTCCGACCTGCCGTTCCAGCCGAAGTCACCGAGTAGCGTCACAATGGGAAAGTACTGAACGACCTCAACGCCAATGGCCGATGTCGACGCCGCCAGCCGTCGCTCGGCCGCTTGAATGTCGGGCCGTCGTCGCAACCAGTCCTCCGGCGTACCGACCGCCACCATACGTGGCAGCGTGGGCATCGACGTCGCCGTGCCGAGTTCCGTGCGAAGTTCATCGATACTCCACCGCGTTAGCACCGCCAGACGTTGTTCGGAACGTGCAACATCAGCCTCGGCTTGTGGCAGCAGCGCCGCCACCGAACGCTCGATCGAACGTGCCCGAGAAACATCGAGCGCCGTGCCGCGGCCCGCATCAAGCGACGCTTCTAGGATGCGGACGTTCTCTTGCTGATTGGCAAGGTTACGGTTCAATATCGCCACGCGGCGGGCGTTACCCAACCAACCGAAATACGCCTGCGCAACTTCAGCGGTCACCGACAGTCGCACCGCGGCCAAAGCGGCGGTGTCGGCTTCGACTTGACGTCGAATCTGCTCGGACTGGCGCCGCAAGTTACCGAACAGATCGATCTCCCAGCTGACGTCAAACCCAGCGCGAAACCGTTCGGTAACGGTCGGCCCGGGGAAGGAAAACGGATCGGCAGGACTTTGCTGGTTGCGTTCGCTTTCAACGTTAATCGTTGCGGTCGGGAACAGCGAATAAACCTGCAAACCACTCAACGCGCGCGTTTCGTTCAGCGTCGCAACTGCTTGGGCAACAGTCGTGTTCTGTAATTGCGCCCGAACAATAAGCCGCTCCAACGTTTCCAGGCCGAGACTCACCCACAGTCCTTCGCCGACGGCTTGCTCGCCGTCGAACGCCGGCGCGTCGGCACCGCTGAACGTTGCCGGCAAGTCCGGAATCGGTGTGACGTGATCCGGGCCGACCGTGCAGCCCACGGTCGTCAGCGCGGCGATCGCAGCGATACCGACTGGCTTAAGCACGGGCTGCCTCCGGCTCTACAGCCACGTCGTTGCGCGTCGCAAAGCGGCGAATCAGGACGTAGAAAATCGGCGTGAATATGAGCCCAAAGAACGTCACGCCGAGCATGCCGAAGAAGACCGTCACGCCCATGACGTGGCGAACCTCGGAGCCCGCCCCAGACGCAAACACGAGTGGTATGACGCCAGCGATGAACGCGAAACTGGTCATCAGAATTGGCCGCAGTCGGATTCGACTGGCTTCAATCGCGGCATCGACGATCGAGCGCCCTTGGCGCTCCAACTCGCGCGCGAACTCGACGATCAGAATGGCGTTCTTGCAGGCCAGCCCCATCAGCACGACCAGGCCGATTTGCGTGAAGATATTGTTGTCGAGAAATGTCGGTGGCACTGAGACCGGCGGCGGGGGAATCATCCCGGCACCGATCTGCAAGCCGAAAATTGTCCCGGATATCGTGTTCAGCACCCAAATGCCGGCAATAGCCGACAGCAGACACATCGGCACAATCAAGATAACCGACAAAGGCAGAGTCCAGCTTTCGTAGAGCGCCGCAAGAATCAAGTAAACGAACAAGATGCACAGCGGAAACACCAGCAACGACGCACTGCCCTGATTGGCCTCTTGGTAAGAAAGTCCGGTCCACTCGATGCCGATACCGCGCGGTAAATCGGTTTCCGCCATTTGCGCAACGAGCTGCAACGCCTCGGCTGAGGACAACTGCGCCGGGTCGGTAGATCCCGAAAGGTCGGCGGCCGGGTAACCGTTGTAGCGCACCACCGGGTCGGGCCCGAAGGTCTCCTTGAGCTCCAACACGCTGGAGACGGGGATCATCCGACCCTGGGCATTACGAACGCGCAGCCGGGCGACGTCGGCAACCTCGTCGCGAAAACGCGCATCGGCCTGGACGTACACGCTGTAGGTTCTGCCGAACAGATTGAAATCGTTGACGTAGGCCGATCCCAGATATGTCTGCAGCGCATCGTAAACGTCGTTGAGGGCCAAGTCCTGCTCGCGCACCTTGCGACGATCCACGACGGCCTCGAGTTGCGGCACGTTCGATTGCGAGGAGCTCAGCACCGTATACGGATCAATTCCGGGCGTCTGCCTGAGTTGGCCGGCAAAGCTTTGCGTTGCGTTGTTGAGCTCGCCAAAACCGAGGCCACTGCGATCCTGCAGGAACATCTCGACGCCGGACGAGTTGCCGAGGCCGAGCACCGCCGGTGGCATCAACGCGAAACCCAGGCCTTCCTTGATCGATGAGAACGCGCCGGATAAGCGAGCCGCCATTTCTTCGGCCGACAGCTCGCGCTCATCCGCGGGCGTGATCCCAATGAACATCGTCGCCATGTTCGGCGTGTTGACGAAATGCACGCCGTTTAGCCCAGGGAACGCGATGACGTTCTCAACGCCCGGCACTTGGTGCGCGAGTTCGGCCATCTCGCGCGCCATCGCCTCCGTGCGATCGAGCGAGGCGCCTTCCGGCAGCAAAGCGACACCAAACAAATACTGCTTGTCCTGTACCGGGATGAAACCGGCCGGCACAGCGCGGAAGCCGGCGACGGCAACGCCGATCAACAGCGTGTAGATGACGATCAGTCGACCGGTGCGTCCAAGGTTGCGTACGACTTGGCGACCGTAAGCGGCGGCGCCACGTTGAAAAAAGCGATTGAACGGTCGAAACAGCCAGCCGAGCAGAAATTCAATAACGCGGCCGATGCGCTGCGTTGGGGCACCCTGCGGCTTCAAAAGAACGGCCGATAGCGCCGGGGACAGCGTCAACGAATTGATCCCGGAGATAACCACGGCCGCAGAGATTGAAACGGCAAACTGCCGATAAAACTCGCCCGTAACACCTTCGAGAAACGCGAGCGGCACGAAGACCGCCACCAGCACCAGCGTGATCGCGACAATTGGGCCAGATACTTCTTGCATTGCGTCGTGTGCAGCCGAAAGCGGCGTCTTCCCCATTTCGATGTGTCGCTCGACGTTCTCGACGACGACGATGGCGTCATCGACGACGATACCGATGGCCAACACGAGACCAAAAAGCGTCAGTACGTTGATCGAGAAACCGAGCAAAAGGAGCACGGCGAACGTTCCGACCACCGACACGGGTACGGCCAGCAGGGGAATGATCGAAGCCCGCCAGGTTTGCAGAAACACGACAACAACCAGCACGACCAGCAAGACGGCTTCGAGCAACGTGGTGATCACCGACGCGATCGAATCGCGCACGAAAACGGTCGGGTCGTAAGCCACTTGCCACTTGACGTCGGGCGGAAAGTCGCGTTCGAGTGCCGTCATTTTGTCGCGAATCGCCTGCGACAACTCGATGGCATTTGCACCGGGACTGGCGAAGATTGGAATCGCCGCAGCATCGGCGTTATTCAGCAAGGAACGCAGTGCGTACGTTTCAGCACCGAGTTCGACGCGCGCTACGTCGCCGAGAACGGTAACCGCGCCGGGCTCACCGGTTTTCAGCACAATGTCGGAAAACTCGTCGGCGCTACGCAGCCGTCCTTGCGCGCCGACAGAGAGTTGCACCGTGGCCGCCTCGGTCTGTGGCGGCGCGCCGATTGTGCCGGCCGACACCTGGCTGTTCTGGTCGCGGATCGCCGCAACAATATCGCCAGCCGTCAAGTCTCGCGACGCAGCCTTTTCCGGATCGAGCCAGATCCGCATGGAGTATTCACCGGCACCGAAAATCAACGCCTGGCCAACGCCATCGATGCGCGCCAGCTCGTCCTTGATCTGCAGGTTGACGAAATTGGCCAGATATTCCGCCCCGTAGGTCCCATTCGGCGACGTCACGTGCACCACCATCGTCAGCGTCGGCGACGACTTGTCGGTCGAGACGCCGAGCGCTCGGACCGCGTCGGGCAGCCGCGGCAGCGCGCTCGCAACTCGGTTCTGCACTTTGACGGCGGCAAGATCAATGTCTGTGCCACCGGCGAACGTGACCTGCAACGACAAGGTACCGTCAGAACTCGCGACCGACTTCATGTAGATCATGTCCTCAACGCCGTTGATGGCCTCCTCGAGAGGCGCGGCAACGGTTTCGGAAATGGTCTGCGGGTTCGCGCCGGGATAGTTAGCGGTGACCTGAATCGTCGGCGGAACCACGTCCGGGTATTCCGACACCGGCAAATTCGGTATCGACAGCGCGCCGGCGATCAAAATGAACAGCGACAGAACGCTCGCAAAAATCGGCCGATCAACGAATACGCGTGACAAGTTCATGATCAGCTACCCGTCTGCTCCGGCGCGGCGCTAGGCTGATCCATTGGTACGGTAGCTGGGTCCACCGGCGCACCTGAGAAGAAAATCTTGCGGACACCGTTGACGACGATTTTCTCGCCAGCGACCAGACCGTCGGTCACGACACGCAGGCCGTCGACCTCTCGACCGAGTACGACGTCGCGGCGGACGGCGCGGCTGTCATCGGTCAATACGTATACGTACCGTCGGTCCTGATCTGTGAGCACGGCGGCTTCATGAATCAGCAGCGCGTCATACTCACCGCTGCCTAGCAGCCGGACTCGCGCGAACAAACCTGGAATCAGGTATCCGTCCGGGTTGTCGATTAGCGCCCTACCCTGAATGGTGCCGGTAGCGGGATCGACTTGGTTGTCGACGAAGTCCATGTAGCCGCGAAACGGGTAGTCAACGTCGGCAGCGAGGCCAACGAGAACCGGGTTTGGTGTATCGCGCGAACTCGGCCGTTCGCCAGCGGCGGCCTGCGCTTGATACTTCAAATAGATTCGCTCGTCGCCCTCGAACACGACGTGAATCGGATCGATAGAGACTAACGTCGTCAGCAGCGACTCAGCGGGCGTAACGAGGTTGCCGGGCTCTATCAACGCTTCGCCGACGCGACCCGCGATTGGTGCGCGAATTCGGGTAAATCCGAGATCGAGCTCGGCGCGGACGAGCGACGCCCGGGCGGCGCGCAGGTCAGCGTCTGCCTGGCGTACTTCGCCGCGGCGTTGCTCGAGTTCCTCCGTCGAAATCGCGCGCGCTTCGGCCAAAGACTCGGCGCGCGTGAGGTCCGTGCGAGCCAATTCGACGCGGGTTTCGGCGCGTACGACATCGGCTCGCTGCGCCTCGACCGTCGCCCGAAACTCACGATCGTCAATGGAGAACAGCAAATCGCCTTCGGCAACGAGCGAACCTTCGTCGAAATGCACGGCGTCGAGGTAGCCAGTAACCCTGGGCTGCAAGTTGACGGTATCGACCGCGCGGATGCGGCCGGTGAACTCGTCCCACTCGACGATCGAGCGTTCGACGACGGTCGCGACGTTCACGCCGGCTGGCGGTAAGCCGCCGCCCTGCTCCGCGCCGCCACTGCCGCATGCACCGAGCAGTACCGCAACGAATACAGTTGAAACCCGTCGAGTCGCTACTCGACCGAGACTCTGCGATGACATGATCATTTGCTCCGCGTATCGACGCCGGTAGTGGCGGATACGTCATGACTGGCGTCGGACCAGACCCGAGCCAGAGATTCCAATTTCTCAACCAAACGTTTGCGAACCTTCGGCGGCAGTTCGGTGCAACCGAACAACTCAGACCAGAACAAGCCGATCGCCGCGAAGCGCAACAGCTGCACGGCGAGCGCTTGATCGGTCCAGTCAATGTCAGCCAGCCGTTCGCGTTCGTGCTCGCGGATTGGATCGAGCACCGGCGGGTCGTGCGTAAACGCGGTCATCATGCCGGCGACCAATCGTCGCTTGTCCTCACGTCGACTGGTGTGAGATCGCAAAAAAGCGATGAGATCCGCCGTCTCCGGCTCAAGGTCAGCCGGTCGCAAGGCCGCTTCGATCTCTTCCCATTGCTCGAGGTCCTGCGCAACCAGTGCCGTCAGTAACTCTTGCTTCGTTCGAAAGTGATACGTTATTCCTCCGCGAGTTACACCACTTTCCTCAACCAATTCCTCGAAAGTGAGCGCACCGGACCCGCGGTCCATGACAATGTCTTTGGCGGCATCGAGGATTTTCTTTCTGGCGAGCGGCTGACGTCCCATGGCGCGAAAGTGTACAGAACGTTCTGTCTATTAAAACGTTCGTTTTGGAATAAACGAATGCGTTTCTTGGCATGAGTGGTATGCCGGAATCGCATAATGCGCGGCGAGCTGCGAAATCCAGGTGAAGCGTGCGCATGCGTCCAAGCTTTGCGGAATCGACGCGCTTTGCGTGCGTACGGGGGATTTCTATACTGCGCCCTCCTACGCGGCTCGGCGACGCTCGTGCTCATTCGCAAACTGCTCAAACTCACCCATACGCTCAGTGCAGTCGGTCTCGCCGGTGGCCTTGCCGCCTACATGCTGGCGCTCAGCGTGGGGCCTGACGTCGGGACACCTGCTGAATACGCAGCGCTTCGCACCAGCCTTGCCTGGGTCTCGAAATGGTTGATCACGCCGTCGATGCTGCTCGTTTTGGTGAGCGGCTTACTCGCTATGGCGGCGTTTACGCCGTACATGAACGCCCCATGGGTATGGGTAAAGGCCGTATCCGGCATTTTGGTTTTCGAAGCGACACTGGGCGCCATCGATGCACCGGCACAACGCGCGGCCGCCGCCGCCGCACGGGCGGTCAATGGCGAAATCTCGAGCGTTGAACTTGCCGAGCTGGTTCGAGACGAATGGGGAGCGTGGTACGCCATCCTCGGCTTATCTGTAGCGAACGTCATAATCGCAATCTGGCGACCCAGATTCGGCCTCAAGAAAAACTGACGCCCGCATTGCGATCGGGCCCAATCGGAGCACCAAACGATGGAATACCTGCACACCATGGTTCGAGTCCGCGATCTCGACGCGTCGCTGGCCTTCTACTGCAACGCCCTCGGACTGATCGAGATGAGCCGTTACGAAAACGAAAAAGGCCGCTTCACGCTCGTATTTCTGGCCGCGCCCGGTGATGAAGCAGCGGCCCGCGACAACAAAGCGCCGTTGGTCGAGCTCACCCACAACTGGGACCCGGAGGACTACGATGGCGGCCGCAATTTCGGTCACCTTGCCTATCGGGTCGACGATCTGTACGCGACCTGCGAACGCCTGCAGGCAGCCGGTGTCACGATCAATCGGCCGCCGCGCGATGGCCACATGGCTTTTGTGAGATCACCCGACGGGATTTCCATTGAGCTGTTGCAGCGGGGCAACGCATTGCCAGCTCGCGAGCCGTGGCAGTCGATGGCGAACAGCGGAACCTGGTAAGTTCTAGGCCGGTCGGTCGACGGGTAGTAGCGATGACACGAACGACATTTTGGCTCTCAGTCGCAGCGGCCTTGGTCAGCGGCTGCGGCGGCAGCAGCGGCGGTGGCGCGCTCGGACCGCCGCCACCTCCGGCGAGTTCTCGCTATTCCGACGTCAGCAGTGCATCGCTGCCGACTGACGTGCGCCCGCGGATGTGTATGGACGTCACGGCCGCCGACGTCGATGCGGACGGTGATCTCGACCTGGCACTAGCGATCGAGTTCGGTCTGCCCGCATTGCTGCGCAATGACGGTAACGGTGTGTTCTCAAGTACCGCAGCCGATGTTCCGGCGGGCGACGGCGACAACGAAGACGTGCTGCTCGCCGATTTCGATGGTGACGGTGACTTGGACTTGTTTGCCGCCCACGAAGACGACGGCGTGCACGCTCTGCTGCTCAACGACGGCAGCGGCGTGTTCAGCGACGCGTCGAATCGCATTCCCGTCCAGTCGATTGCCAACGCCGCCGAAACGACTGACGTCAACGGCGACGGGCGCCTCGACATCTTGCTGGGCAATCGCGGCGGCAACCTGCTGTTGCTCGGTCAAGCGGATGGGACATTCGCGAGTTCGCCGGGCGCCCTGCCCGGTGTCGCGACCACGCAAGATCTACTGCTCGTCGACGTCGACAACGATGCCGACCTCGATATCTTCGTTGCCAACGAAACCGCCAATCAACTACTGATCAACACCAACGGCAGTTATGTCGATGAGTCGGCCGCGCGATTACCGCCTGGCGTGCGCGAAACCCGGGAAGCCGACGCAGCCGACGTCGACAACGATGGAGATTTCGACATCATCGTTGGCAACGTCGCATTTGTTGGCGCCGGCAGCGTCGCTAATCAGCTGCTGATAAACGACGGCAGCGGGCGATTCATCGACGGCAGCGCACCGGCGTTGGATGCAACAACCAACAACGCACGTAGCTTTACGGTCCGATTCGCCGACATCGATGCGGACGGCGACGCTGACATATTGAGCCCGGCCAACCAGATCGGTAACGGCGGGGAGCTGTTCGTCTGGAGCAATGACGGCGCAGGCTCATTTGCTGACGCAAGCGGTCTTTTCAATGCGCCGGTCGATGGCAGCGTGTTTGACGTCGAATTTTTCGACGCGAACGGCGATGGCCGCCTAGATCTGTATTTCTGCCATCGGACCGGATCCGACCAACTCTACCTCGCCAATTGATTCCATGCCGTGTGCTTTCGAGCGCTGGATGATGGCTGCTAGGCTGTAAGGCACCTAGAGCAGAGATTTTAGCCAATGGCGACCTTGTACGCCGCAGTGCTGGCCATGGTGATGGCCGGCATTTCGATACTGATTCACTTCGAAGCGCTAAGTCTGCTGAACGCAATCGTGCGGCAGATCAAATCGCAGCGCGGCTCGGTGCTGTGCATCATGTCCGGCCTGCTGCTCGCTCATGTTGTCGAGATCTGGCTCTACGGCGGCGCCTATGCGTTGCTCGAGCGCACCACGATGCTTGGCGGATTGATCAACGATAACGCCGCCGTGACGTGGATCGACACCGTGTACTTTTCGGCCATGGTTTATACGACTGTCGGTTTCGGCGACATCATTCCAATTGGCCCAATCCGTTTGATTGCCGGCACCGAGGCGCTCGTCGGCCTATCGCTCATTACGTGGTCCGCGTCGTTTGCGTTTATTCAAATGCAGAAGTTGTGGCGTTGACTTACGGCAACCAGGCGTAGCTGACCTTGACGAAAAACGTTCGATTGGTCTTCGTGAACTGATCGACGGTCACACCGTCTTCAGCGGCATCGGAGTAGCCGGCGAACAGCACGGTCTGCGGATTGACCATGTACGAGTACAAGAATTGCGTCGCGAGCGATCGCGACCGTGCTTCGGTATCTGCGTCGACATACGCAGCAACGTTGCGGTCGATGTCCTGGTGCTGCACCACGAGTCGCGCAAAACTGCGGATGCTAAATTGCCACGTCAGCCGCAGGTCGGTCAGATTTGCCGTGAAGATTCGCGCCCCGTCGCTGTCACGATCGAGCTGCTGAAACGTATGCCGCGCGCGCAAGGCCAAGTGCCGGCCCATGTTCCATTCGACCGCCGGTCGCACGAAGAATTGCTCGCCGAGCTGCGTGTTGGCGAAGTCAATCTGGTCACCGAGGCGAAACAGCACACTGAACTCGGCACCGCTGAACGGCTGAAATTCGCCGTAGATAAAGCCGAACGTTTCCTCGAACAGCGTGTCGTCATCGCGCCGATCGCGATTCCCGGCACCGAACTCAACGTAGGATTGCAGCGGACCCTCGAACTCAGCGGATGCCTCGATCTCGCGCTCGAGCAAGCGCCCGTCTTGATCGTGCGTAATGTCCCAATCGCCGCCAAACTCGATCTCGTTGAAGAAGCCCTGCGGAAACCAAGTACGGAACAGACCGACTACCGAACGGCGCGAATCGACCCGCGTTACGAAACCTAAGTCAGCGCGAAAATCACGACCAAAATTGTCGTGGCTGGCAACGGCACGCCAGTTTCGCGAGTTGTGCACATAGCGTATGAAATACGCATCGTCGTCCAATGCTTGCGGCTGATCGTTGTCGAGCGCTATCGCCTCGGGATACTCCGTGTCCGACAGCAGCCACTGAAACGTCAGACTGTCGGCCGACGTAAACCGGTATCGCCCGTCGAGACCAGCGACGATGTTGTGATAATCCTCGCCGCGTCGCGCGGTCAGCAAGGCGCCGAACGTCGACTGCCGCGGTAGATCAACGCGATAGCGACTGACCAACACGTCGCTAGATTCGTCGAGCGTATCGGTATCCGACCCGAGCGAACTCGGAAACAGAAAATTGGTTTTCGCGTCCTGCGCCGCAAACACACCAAAGAGATTGCGGCCGGCTTTGCCGACGAGCTTGGCGCCAACGTCCGGGTCGGCCACCGTGCGGGTGAACACGGCATCGATCGGCGTCTGAAAATAATCGGCGCCCTCGAGGAAGAACGGCCGCTGTTCGGGGAAAAACAGCTCGAACTGCTGGTTGACGGCAAGCTGCGCCGTGTCCGCTTCGACCTGCGAGAAGTCCGGATTTACCGTGGCGCTCAACGTAATTTGCGGCGTGACGCCCCAGCGCACGTCAATCCCCGGCTCCACCTCCGCATCACCGCTGATCAGCGGTTCGGTCACGTCGTCGCGAAGGTCCGTCTGTGTGGTTGTCACCTGCGGTGTGATGACGAGATTGCGCCCGGGCGATGCACAGCCGAAGCCGCGAAATTTCTGCAGCTGGCACAAATAGCAGTCGCGTGCGCGATCTAGCGGCACATTGGAAATACGGTGACGCACGCTGCGCGGATAGAAACGCAGCAGATCGATGCCCCAAACCTGCTGCGTATCGGATTGCGGAAAACGCAGCTGCTGTAGCGGAATCGCGACTTCGACTTCATAGCCTTGTTCGCCGATGCTGCCAGCGCTGTCCCAAATCGCGTCCCAGGAATCATCCTCATTGCCGTTTACGTCGTCCTGCGTGAGGTCCATTTGCACGCCGAGCGGATTGACGAAGAACTCGAACGCAAACCGTTCGTCGTTGAAGGTATCGACCACAATCCCGACAAAGTCGTCGCCATAGGCCGAGTCGCGATCGCGCAAGAAGGCGCGAATGCGATCCGGATTTGGGTCGTGCGCGCGAAACGCGGCGAACAGCGTTGTGCCGTTCTCAGCGAGATAGACCTCGGTCTCGACCGGCGGCGGGGCGTTCTCGGCAGGCCGAGTCTCGTAGGTCAAGGTCCGCTTGGTGGCACTCGCCCAAAACTCCTCGTCGATGCGCCCGTCGAGCGTCGGCTCACCGGTAAGTCGCGGAATCTCTGGGTATGCCGCTGCGGCGCTGTTGCCGCTGGGCGCCGGACAGGTCGTCGCCATTGCCGACGCTGTCAGCAACGCTCCGGCCAAAGCAGCCAAGCGCGCGCCATTGGTCGCCAAACGCATTTTGTTATCCCGCCCCCTCGCGCGAGGCTGCTAGTGCAGCATCTTCGTAAGCTTAGATTCAGCGGGAGGCCGCGGCGTTTAAGCCGTTTCGGCAAAAAAATCTCGCTGGCGGGAGGGCGCTGCAAGCGAGGCGGCAGTAGTCTATACTCCGCGTCCTGAATTGGTGCGGTGCAGCGAAACACCACCGCCGGCAATCCGCGACGAACCGACGCGGGCTAATGCCCGACACGTCTGATCACGTTGCGACCAACGCCAAACCTGCCCCTAACTATACGGAGTTTGCGATGCGTAGCGTATTGCGAGCGAAAATTCACAAAGCCACCGTCACAGAAGCGAATGTCGCTTACGTTGGCAGTATCACGATCGACCAAGACCTCCTCGACCGATGTGATCTTTGGGTCGGTGAGAAAGTATTGGTCGTTAGCAACACCTCAGGCGCGCGACTGGAGACCTACGTCATCGCCGGCGAGCGCGATTCCGGCGTCATTTGCGTCAACGGCGCGGCCGCTCATCTCGTCAAAGAAGGCGAAGAGATCATTATTATGGCGTTCGAGTTGACCACCCAGCCGATCACGCCGAAAGCGATATTAGTCGACGCCGACAACCGTTACGTTCGCGATCTCTGACGACTCGCCAGCAGGACCAACGCGAAGCCCAGCAACGCGGGTAGACCCTGCACAAAGAGAATGGATAGCTTGGCGGTTACTGCACCGAATACGCCGGCAACGACGACGCAACCCAGAAAAAACAGCTTCACGTCGCGGCGCCCGCTCACCATGCCCCACACCAGACCGGCCACCAAGAACAAGTTGTAAAGCCCCTGGTTAGCTGCCAGCACGGCGCTATTCGCGGCCTGCTCGGCGCTCATGCCGAACACCCGTAGGCCGATGGGCTCCTGCCACAGCAACATTTCGAGTACGGCGAAGTAGACGTGCAGCAGCACGACGACACCGCAGAACAACAGCGCCAACCATCGAATCATCGTTTGTTTCTCCCTTAACTGCCGCGCGGCGACGCCGGCACCGCAAACGGCGCGCTATCGTTGCGGATCAGCGCCAAAATAACCACTGCGAGCAACGGCAGCGGAATTACGAGCAGCCACGTCCAGCCGACGTAATGCAAGACCCCACCGGCGAGCAACGATGCCAGCGCCGATGCCCCAAAGACACAGAAATCGTTGATCGCCTGCGCTTTGAATCGTTCGGCGACGTTGTACGTTCGGGTCAGCAAGGTTGTTGCACCGACGAAAAGGAAATTCCAGCCGAGTCCAAGTAATACCAGTGACGCCCAATAGTGGCCGACGCTCTGCCCGGCGAGACCAACGATCAGACTCGAGCCCAACGCGACCGTGCCCGCCAGCATCACCTCGCGACACCCCCAACGAGTCAGGATCGCGCCAGTGAACAGCGACGGCAAGTACATCGCCACGACGTGACTCGCGATAACCCAGCCGGTCACCGTCATGCTGTGCCCTTGGTGCGCGTGCATACTGATCGGTGTCGCCGTCATAACGAGCGTCATGACGCCATAGCTCGTCGCGCCGGCTACGACCGCCAACAGAAAACCGGGTCGCGACCACAGACTCTGCGTGTTGCTTCTCCACGAACTGCCCGAAGCGTCGATATGACTGCGCGGCGCCGTGAAAAACAGCAAGAACAGCAGCATTGAGGCGCCGAGCAGACCGGCAAGGCTGGTAAACACTGCGCTGGCGGTAGCGCTGATCGGTTCAGCCGCAAGCCAATGGATCAGTCGGGGGCCCAACAGGGCCCCGCCGATTGAACCGAACAAAACCCAACCAATCGCCACGGGCGCACGAGCAGTATCAACGCACTCGGCCGCGGCAAACCGAAACTGCTGCGTGAACGCGAGGCTGATTCCGAACAAGGCAACGGCAGCGCAAAATGGCACGAATTCGCCGGCTTGGAGAGCGATACCGGCGCACAACATAGCAGTGGCCCCTATCGCTGCACCGACAGCAAACCCTAATCGGCGGCCGATGCGCTGCATGAGCGCCGCCGCGCCCAGCGTGCCTATCGCCGTGCCGATAACCATCAGCGACAGGGGCAGCGTTGCCAGGTCGTCACGCGGTGCGATCTCGAGGCCAACCAGTCCGCCGATTTGCACGACGCTGACCGAGCCGGTCACCGAAATGAGTTGCGCTAGAAAAAGTACAGCGAGACTGCGCTGCATGACTCGCGCCCTGCTGCAGGAATCAGCGGCCGAGCATAAGGTTCAGTTCGGCCGAACGCGAGCAAAAAAAACGGGCGGCGCCACACGACGCCGCCCGCTGCAAACGCTTAGCTCAAGTGCTGCGCCGTTCCTTCGGATCGCGCATTTCAATGCCACCGTTGAAGGTTGCGCCTTCGTTGATCGCAATCCTCGGAGCGACGATGTTGCCGCGCACGTTGCCGGAATCGCGAATCGTGACGCTAACGGTAGCCGTCAGATTTCCAACCACGGTGCCTTCGATGAAGATCTTGGTTGCGTTCACGTTGGCGATGACCTGTCCTTTCGGACGCACCGTCAGACAGCACTTGCCTTGATTGATCTTCCCCTCGACCTTGCCTTCGATGACCAGGTCTTCGTCGGCTGCCAACTCACCGTTGAAGTGCAGCGTTTCACCGA
The DNA here is from genome assembly GCA_038534295.1 of Pseudomonadota bacterium. Taxonomy (GTDB): domain Bacteria; phylum Pseudomonadota; class Gammaproteobacteria; order Steroidobacterales; family Woeseiaceae; genus JBCAXA01. The sequence goes on along the minus strand of JBCAXA010000002.1, from coordinate 544,808 downwards.
TGATCGAAACCGATTGTCGGCCAGCACCGGATTCGGGTCGGATGGCGTCTGCCGCCTCGTTGAATGGAATGACCTGCGACTCGGTCAGCGGTTCGTCGTTGGTCTGAGCGTTACTGAAAAAATCGTTGCCGGACACGTCTTGGCTCTCCCAGGATTAGGCTGCGCTGGCCGATTTACGAGTGGTGCGACGCTTTTTCGGCGCCGACTCCTCAGCAGCAGTAGTGGTTTCTTTGGCGACCGGTTCGGAGGCTTTCACTTCCGGCTCCGGTGTCGGCTTGGCTTTTACGTCGGCAGGATCCTTCATCGATATGGAACCGTTAAAGGTTGCGCCTTCATACAGCGACACCGTTGGGCTGATGATATTGCCTTCGATGTCGGCCGACTCCTTGATGATGATTGACTCACTACCACGGAGGTCGCCACGGACTTGGCCTTCCACAGAGATGTAGACGGCATCGACATCGGCGGACACTTTTCCTTCAGCGCCGATGGTCAGGTTGGACGTATGGCGGATCGTGCCTTCGATCTGGCCTTGGATTAGCAGGTCCTCGTCGGCGCTGAGCTTGCCCTTAAACTTCAGCGTCGGACCGAGAACCGAGTTTTTACGGTTCTGCGAATCGTATGGGTTGGTCATCGTATGCCTCGATTACGAGTTGCCGGTTGGGGGTGACGAGCGTCACCGGCGATTTGGCACTCATTTCACGTTTTCGGCTACGACCCGTGTCACAGATCACTTTCAGGTCAACAACAAACGTCAGCGTATCGACACGACGAACGTTTTACGTCAAATCAAACGGTGCGCATGCTCACGTAACACGCCGGTAACGATCAGGCTTCTACTCGACTTCGGCGCGGGTCGGCATGGCGCGCTGCGCACCGTCCCGGCCAACCGAAATCGCGGCCGCACGTTGTGCGAAACCGATCGCGTCAACCCAGCTCTTCCCTTCGATCAACGCAACTCCCAACGCGCCGTTGAAGCAGTCACCGGCAGCGACGGTGTTACGAACCGTGGCTGGCGGCGCTGCGAACCGTTGCACAGGCGCATTTGTTTCCGCCATCAGGCAGCCATCGGCACCGAGGGTCACAATCACGCGCGCGCAGCCATTTGCGACGAGCTTTGTGGCCATCGTCTCGCCGTTCGCCAGCGATGCTTCGCTGCCATGCAGCGCGGCGACTTCCGTCTCATTCGGCGTGATCGCGGCAACGCTTTCGATGACGTCGGCAGGGAGCGGTCCGACGGCCGGCGCCGGATCGAGCAAGCTGATCACTCGATGCCGTTGCGCGGCGGCGACCGCTGCCTGAACGGCGGGCAGTGGAACCTCGAGCTGCAGCAACAGACAATCGGCCGCCGCAATGATCGACTCCCACGCGGCAATGCGCACAGGGTTAACCGCTGCGTTCGCACCGGGAGCCACGACAATCGAATTGCGACCGGCGCCATCGACGTAGATGCCGGCAGCACCGGTTGCCGTCTCGTCCAGTCGCGCCACCCCCGAGATATCGATGCCTTCCTCAGCCAACGCCGCTAAGGCTGCGTCACCGCTCGTATCGCGCCCGATACATCCTAAGAAGCTGACCGCGGCGCCGAGCCGCGCCGCCGCCACTGCTTGATTGGCGCCTTTGCCGCCGAACTCAATCGAGTACTCCTTGCCTAGCAGCGTCTCACCGGGTTCCGGCAGCCGCTCCACCGAGAATACGTGGTCAACATTGAGGCTACCGACGACCACAATCTGCGAGCGCCTCAATGCTTGCTCCGAGGCGGTCGTTGACTGCCACCGCTGATCGCCAACAACCGCTCTTCGAGATACGACCCGGCCGTGTAACGATGCGAGAGCACGGTATCCAGATGCGGCGTCAAAAACAGCGGCATCGCAAGCCTCGCAACGGACCCATCGTCCGGGTTGATTACGCGATGTGTTGTCGACGGGTACCGTTCGGCGCTCAGCTCGGCCAACATATCGCCCGCATTGATAACGACGTCGCCCGGTCGACCGGCTAGCCCGATCCAGCGCCCGTCAGAGCCGCGCACCTCGAGCCCAGGTGCGTCCGCTACCGGCAGTACCGTCAAAAGGTTGATGTCTTCATGGGCGGCGGCCCGCACCGCATCAGGTCGCTCGCAGGCGTCCAACGGCGGGTAATGCACGATGCGCAACACGCTGTGCGCCGGCGACAAGCGCTCTCCCAAGCGGCCGCCATCAACGTCCGCGAGACCGGCCAAGAGGCGCCGGCCGAGATCCAATGCCAACGACCGATAGCGATAAGTCAGCCGGGCGACACCCGGCGGCAGCGAGGCGCCAGGCAGCACGTGAAAAAACTCCTTGAGATCGGGCCTCGAAGCTCCCACGGCCGTTTCCGATTCACTGACCGGCCAAAACCCGCACAGGGTCGCCTGGCCCGGCCGATCATGCAGGTACTCGCGCTTGGCTCGCGCGTCTGCCGCAAAGAAACGCGTCCACGCGCTCGTCATCGCGTTGACGAGTTCATCGGTCAACGGCGACCCGGTCACGATCGCAAAGCCGGTCTGACGCAAGCTTTCAGCAAATGTCGCGCTGGCATCCGGGTCGGTGAGGCTTACCGTCGCGACGTTCATGCGACCGCAGCAGCGTCGCCACGCCGCGACGCAGCCAACGCCCCAACGATAGCTACCAAAGCCAAGACCAGGCTGGCGCAGGCCAGCCACAACGCGCTCGCAGCGGACGTCGCCGCTACGACCCAGCCGCTCACCTGCGGCGAGAGTGCGGTACCCAGCGTTGCCGCCAACAGCAGCGTCGATACCACGGGCCCGGGAGCGCCCTGCCATTGTTCCGTACCGAGCGACAGGGTGAGCTTGAGCAGTCCAAGCGTACCGAGACCCCAAGCGATACACAGCCACACCGCCGCCGACAATGATGCCGCTCCGGCCAGCGGGATCGCGATCGCAACGGTAAGCAGTCCGGCGAGCAACGCCAGGCGCTGTAGACCGACGCGTAACACCACGAGCGCGGCAATCACCTGACCGCCAAACATCGCCATCCAGTAGCGAGCGACTGGCAGCCCACTCGCCTCCTGAGCGACGGCAAGCGTCGTTTCCAGGTAAGTCGGCAACCACAGAATCATCGTAAACTGACCAAAGGTATACGCCGCCAACGCCAGCGCACACCACCAGATGCCGACCGGCCACTCGCGTACGGCCGATCGCTGCGCCGGCGGAGCTACCGAGCGGAAATCGGCGCTAACGCACAGGATGAGTAGCGCTATTGCGGCGGCCATCGCAACGCCGTAGAGCGCTGCCCACGGCAATGAAGCTGCGAGCAACCAACCACCGAGCAGGACCGTCAACGATGCGGCGAGGCTAAACGCGCCGTCGGTGACAACCAGCATTGATGCCCGGCGATCGCCCTCGTAAACCGCCGTAATAAGCGTCGCCGCAGCCGGCAGTCCGACGCCGCACGCGACTCCCGCCGCCAACAGCGCGATTCGCACGAGGGCTGGTACGGGCGTCAGTGCGATCGCGCCTATCGCAGCAACGACAAGCAGGTAGGCGACGAGCAATACCATACGCACGCGTACGCGCAGCAATATTGGCACGGCCACGACAGCACCGCCGAGAATGCCAACATTGAAAGCGCCCAATACCGGCGCGACGCCTGCCCGCGGCATCGCGAAGACATCGGTCAACGGTGCAAGCAGCAGCGGTGCAGGCGCCAACATCGCGGACGTAACGATATAGGCGAGGAACGCCGCCAGCGTCAGTTTGGCGTTGTTCGGCAAGCTTCTACTCCAGCATTCTGTGGCGGACGCTCATGAGACGTCGCGCGAGCATCGTCGCACACGTTGCCGACTATGTGCAGCGGCCGACCAGTATTCGCGCGGCCCGAAAAGCGATGGCGGTTGTGTTCACCGTGGCGGCGCTGGCACAGTCCAGGGCCTATGACCCGTCCCGTGTTAATCGATACCGATCCTGGCATCGACGACGCCATGGCCATCGCCTTTGCGGCGCTGGCGCCCGAGCTCGACTTGGTCGCCATCACGACCGTCGCTGGCAATGCCACCATCGCGCAAACGACACACAACGCGCTCGCACTCAGCGAGGTCCTCGGCATTGACGTGCCCGTTGCCCGCGGTGCTGGCTGTGCGCTGTCCGGTCGCGCGGTCGATCCGCCAACGTTCGTGCACGGTGACGATGGCCTCGGCGACACCAATCCACGTGTCGCTGCGAAGACGTGCGATGAACGGACAGCGGCCGAAACCATTGTCGACGCAGCCAGGGAGCACGATGGTCGTCTCACGATCGTTGCGCTGGGCCAGCTAACGAATCTGGCCCTCGCACTTCGCTTAGACCCGGATCTCGCCGAACGCGTCGACGAGCTCGTGGTGATGGGTGGCGCTTTCGGCTTTGGGTCTTTTGGCGGCAACGTCACGCCGGTCGCCGAAGCGAACATGCACGGCGATCCGTTGGCCGCGGACATCGTCTGCGGCGCAAACTGGTCGATGAGCATCGTCGGTTTGGATGTGACGATGCAGACCATCATGACGGCGTCGCTGCGCGAGCGTATGCGCACCGTGAGCGATACCGGCCGATATCTGTACGACGTGTCGACGTTCTACGACCGGTTTTATCGTGACCGACACGGCTTGGATGGCTTCCCGGTTCACGATTCGTCAGCGGTTGCACAACTGCTGGATCCGTCGCTTTTTGAACACGACGCCGGGCCGGTCCGCGTTGTGACCGGCGGGGTCGCCGCCGGCCAGACCGTGTTAGTGGCGGCGGACGTCGCCGCTAGCTATGTCGGCTGGCAGGATCGGCCGGCCCTGACTGTATGTCGGTCGGTCAATGCGAGCGCCCTCCTCGAACGTTTCTTGGACACGATCGGCCGCGGCTGATCAGACTGTGGCCACCTGTCGCAACACCAACGAAGTGTGTTGCTTTTTCGACACGATTCCCGCCGAATTGATTTGACATTTCACAAAAACCCGGCAATAACAGCGCGTGCAGGTGTAGTTTTTTTGCTGCGCAAATCTGGGGGATTGCGGCATTACCGCAACGGTTGCGTAGCGCTACGCAAAAAAATCAAAGACTGCCGGAGACTCGCCCAGCATGAAAATCAAATTGCCCTTTGTGTTCCATTTGAAGCCGGCGCACGCCCTCGCCGCGCTTGCTGGCGCCACGCTGTTGCAAACAGCTGCGCTGGCGCAGGAGGAAGAAGACACCGAACTTGAGGAGATTGTCGTAACCGGCTCGCGTATCGCGCGCGACGCCAACCTAACTGGTCCGCTGCCGGTGCAAACGTTGACGGCTGAAGACATTCAAGCCTCGGGTGAATTCAACATTTCCGATGTCGTCAATGACGTACCGGCACTGCTGGCATCGGCGACGGCAGAACAACAAGACAGCCCGTTCAACGACGGCGCGGATGGCGCGAATGTCTTGAATTTGCGCGCCCTCGGCGCGAACCGCACGTTGGTGCTGGTCAACGGCCGACGCCATGTCGGCGGTATCCAAGGTCAGAACGCCGTCGACGTCGGCTCGATACCGATCAAACTCGTCGAACGGGTCGAGGTACTGACCGGCGGCGCATCGGCTATTTATGGGGCCGACGCGGTCAGCGGCGTCGTCAACTTCATCACCAAGGACAATTTTGACGGCTTTGAGATTGACGCCAATTTTGGCATTTCGTCCGAAGGTGACGGCGAGCAGCTGTCGCTTTCGGCGATCTGGGGCACCAATTTCGCCAACGACCGCGGCAACTTCGCGGTTGCCGTCGACTACCGTACCGACGAAGGCGTGCTGGCCAACGAACGCGACAACTTCGGTTTGGTCGGTTCGGGTCGCGACTGGTTAAACCCCGATCTTAGATTTCAGCAGGGCGATATTGGTGGTGACACGCCGAACCTTGCGCAGTTCTTTAATTTTCAGAACACGGGCCTGACCAACTTCGGCTTGCCGATTCCCACTCGCGCCGATTTTATCGCCGACTACAACGCGGAATTCGGCGTCGATCCAACGTTGACCGCCGCCGAGAATGCGCTGTTCGACCGGGCGGCCAATGCGCCGCAACGCGCCGTGTTGCCGGGCCGGACCTTCCCGTTCACGTCGGGTTACGGCTACATCATTCCGGGTAACCCGTTCACCTTCGATGGCTTCGATCCGGACACGCCGATCGATCTCGATGGCAACGGAGTCAATGACTGTTTGGACTCCTTCACGGGGTACAACTCAGTGTTTGGCGCGGCCTCGTTTGGCGTCGTCGGCGGCTGCTGGAACGTCACGGCGGCCGGCACCTACCGACCCGTGCAGGACGGCCTCGTATCAGACGACTTCCAAGGTTTTGGCGGCGACTCGTTCAACACGATTGCCAATGACCAGACCAGCATCCTGATTCCGGACGACAAGATCACCGTAAACCTGCTCGCGAGCTACGATCTTACGGAGAGCATCACGGCGTTTGCCGAAGCGAAATACGTCACCCAGGAAACCGAGCAGAATATCGACCCCAACTCGTTCTGGGATCTCCTGTTTGGCGCACCGGACAACCCGTTCTTGCCGGCATTCATTCAACCGACCGCCGCAGCGACCGGCGGCGTGGCAATCACGATCGACCCGATCGGCTTCGGCGACAGCCGCAAGACCGAACGCGAGACCACACGTTTCGTTGCGGGTCTCGAAGGTCAGTTGGACAACAACTGGAGCTGGGAGGTGGCCGTCAACATTGGTCGCTTCGATCAGGAAATCTCGCGCCCACGTTCGGTCATCAACGATCGATTCTTCGCGGCGATCGATGCCGTCACCGATCCAGTCACCGGTCAACCCGCGTGTCGCTCGTCGGTCGACCCAACGGCGCCGGCACTGACCACACCGTTCAATATCCCGGTCTATGACCCGGGCTATTTCTCGTTCACGCCGGGTGATGGCCAGTGCGTACCGCTCAATATCTGGAGCGGTCAGGCTGGATTCACGCCAGAGGCGATCGCCTTCGTTACGGTACCGACGCGCGACGATTTGACGATTGATCAGCGTGTACTGACCGGAACCTTGGTAGGCGACAGCGAGGACTTCTTCTCATTGCCCGGCGGCCCGATCGGTTTCGCCGTCGGCTTCGAATATCGCGAAGAGGAATCGGATGCGAGCTTCGACGATTTCCAGCGCGGTATCATTCCTGCCGGTGGAGTCGCACCGGGGCAGCTGCTGAACACGGTCTCCGCCAACGAGTCGCTGACCTTCCGGCCGGCGCTGTCGGTTATCAACGAATCGGGTGACTTTGACGCAACGGACGTCTTCGTCGAAGTCTCACTGCCGCTGATAACGGACTACCCAGCGATTGAAGCGCTGGTTGTCGACCTTGCCATTCGCGGCTCGGACTACTCCACCATCGGCACGGCGACGACCTGGAAAGCCAATGTGTCGTACTCGCCCGACCCCAGCATCGCGTTTCGCGGCGGCTATTCGGAAGCCGTCCGGGCACCAAACATTACCGAGCTGTTTGGTCCCCAGGTGGGCACGACGTTCCGACCCGTCGATCCGTGCGATATCAACCAGATCAACGCGATTGGCGCGGACAATCCGACGCTGGCAGCCAATACGCAGGCAAACTGCGAGGCAGACTTTGCCGCAATCGGTATCGATCCGACCGATGGCATGGGCAACTACGTCTTCACCGACCCGTTGTCCGCGGCGTTTGGCGGCACCACGGGTGGCAACACGGAGCTGGATGAGGAGACCGCCGAGACGAAAACGCTCGGCGTCGTTTTCCAGCCTGAGGACATCCCGGGCTTCAACCTGACGATCGACTATTGGGACATTTCGATCGACGATGCGATCGAAGCGGTGACGTCGCAGAACATTGTTGATGGCTGCTATCAGGGCGCGAGTCTGAATCAGAACTTCTGCCAGCTGTTCACGCGTAACCCCGACCCGAACTCGTTGCAGGCCGGCGGCTTCAACTTCCTGCAGCAAACCAGCGTCAACTTTGCTCGCTTGGATACATCTGGCTACGACATTGCCGCGCGCTTCGGCTTCGATGTGGGTGACAACCAGTTCGACGTCCGTGTTCAAGCGACGAAGGTTAACGAGCTCGACTTTTTCCAAAACCCCAACGACCTGAGCGAGGTCAATCCCGAACTCGGCGAAGTCAACCGCCCCGAATGGGCCGGCAACATCTTCCTCGGCTATGAGATTGGCAACCTCAGTCTCGGTTGGCAGGCGCAGTATCTCGATGAGCAGTTGGTGCAATTTGTCGAAGTGGAAACCGCTGCGTCGCTCTACGGCGATTCGGTTATTCAGGACGAAACCTGGATTCACGACTTCAGTGCGAACTACACCATCAACGAGCAGCTCATGATCTACGGCGGCATTCGCAACGTTACTGACGAAGAGCCGTTCCTGACGAACGTCGCGTACCCGGCAAGCTCACGCGGGCGCTTCTTCTTCGTCGGCGTCGACTACCAGCTGTAGCGACAGGCGAGCGCAACTCTGAGGCGGGATGGCTGCATGGCCGTCCCGCCTTTTTCATGGTCCGCGATCACTCACCCGCACTGCGATCCGGCGAGAGTTCCTGGTCCAAGAATCCGGCGATGGCCTGATAAAGCGCAACGCGATTACCGCGTTTCTTGACCGAATGACCTTCGTCGGCAAACCGCAGGTAGCGCACCGGAACGCCGTTCTCGCGCAAGCGTAGGACCATCCGGTCAGACTCTGCCACCGGATCGCGTGGGTCGTTAACGCCGTGCGAAAACAACACGGGCACGTCGATCGCGTCGACGTTGTTGATCGGCGAGTTTTCCGAATAGAACGTGCGCCAACGCGGCTCCCGAATATCGCCGTACTCGATGCGGTCCGACGCTTTCAGAGCGGGCGATGCATCCTCCAGCGCTCGCACCCAATCCGAGACACCGACAATTGAGATACCGGCCTGAAATACACCGGGATAGGACCCGAGCACCGCATTGACCATGTAGCCGCCATACGAGCCGCCCATGACGGCAGCGCGGCTGGTATCGAGCTCATCGCGCGCGCTCAGAAACGCCACCGTATCGACCAGATCACGGACCGAATCGAGCCGCCGCTCGCGGTTGTCGAGGCGCGCGTAGGTCTTGCCGAACCCCGTTGAACCACGCACGTTCACGGCAAATACGGCGACGCCGGTATTAACGAGATATTGTTCGATCGGTCGAAACGTGGGTCGGCTCTGCGCCGTCGGACCGCCGTGCACCTGCACGACGAGCGGATAGCCGTTTTCCGGCGCGCGACGCCTCGGTAAATAGAGCAGCCCCTGCAGCTGAACACCGTCACGCGCTGGAAAGGTAAGCGCCGTAGGCTCAGCGAAATGTCGCGCCGGATCGAGGCCGCCGAGCGAGGCCGTGAACAGCTTGTTGACCGTATCCGCAGCGAAGTCCCACAAGTAAATATCACCGGGGGTAGTCGGCCCGACGATTCGCAGCGTTGCGCGGCGCGCATCGCGAGCACAGTCGAGGTCGTACACGCCCTTTGGCAACTCAGGAACGGCGAGCCGGCGACCGGTTTCGAGATCGAGTGCACCGAGGCGAGAGAAGCCGTTGTCATTGATTGCATAGATCAGTCGACGCTGCGCATCGCACACGGCGAGCCGGTCGATCGGCGTTGCCGACTCGACGAGAATGTCGACCTCGGCGGTGCGGGCGTCGATGAACGCAATCGCGGCCATCTCTCGGTCGATATCCGTGAGGGTGTAAAAACCCGTGCCGTCGTCGCGCCACACCGGCGAGTCAAACGCCGCAGCCACGGCCGGCTGCAGCAGTGCGCGCAACGCACCCGACTCGAGATCGAGTATGTGCAGGTCATTGGCATCTTCGCCCCGCGTCTCGGACACCAGTAGCTCATTGCCACCGGGCCGTAACGCCGCCGCGAAAAAGCCGAATTGGCCGTCGAAAACCCGTTTGGTCGAGCCGTCGGCAACGTCGGCCACGTAAATATCAAAGTCGGTTCCGTTGCGTTCCGTCGACGCGTAGACAATCTGTTCGCCGTCTATAGCGAACTCGCCGAAGCTGCGAAACGCCGCACTTTGCGGCAGCAATTCCCGCTCGGCAGTACCATCGCGCGCGAGTAACGTGTAGCCCTCTCGCTCATTGCCATCAAGATCGCGCGCGACTAGCAGCGTCGCGCTGTTTGGCGCCCAGGCGAAATCGGTCACGCCGCCACCGAAGGTCAGCTGCTCTGGCTGACCGCCGGCTGCCGGCACGCGCCACAGCTGCGGCTCGCCGCTGATCGACCACAAAAACGCGACATCGCGGCCATCCGGCGAAATCTGTGCGTTTGACGCACCCTGCGCCACCAAATACCGCGTAAACCCGGCCGGGACACGGCCGGCGAGACCGGTCGTCGCGGCACTGGGTGTGGGCGAATCCTCGGGGTATGGCCACGGCGTGTCTGCCTGTGCCACTGACGATAGCAGCAGCCAGCCTAGTAACAGCGAACGGTGCATACTTGGATCCCGGCAAACCAGACCGGGCGAGCGTAGCGCTACCGGATTGAGTCTTTCAACGCCGGAGCGTCGTCATCTTCGGAGCTGTCCAGCTCATCACGAAGTTCGGTGTCGAGCGAATCGCCGGAACCGGTCAACATACTGAGCTCATTTTCGACGTCGCGTGCATGGGCTTCTGCTTTGATGGTGTCTTCGGCGTGTTGCACCAGATCCTTGCGCAGATCCTGTGTTTGCTGCACGGCCGCTTTGAGGTCGGTGCGTGTCTGCTCGAGCTGATCGGAACGTGCCGAATAGGCGGTCTCGAGTTCCTCCACGCGCTGCTCGCGTTCGGATAACGCGGTCTCGAGTTCTTCGATACGTTCACCGGCCGTCGTGAGCTTTTTGTCGACGACGTTTTTTTCAGCCTTCAATGCATTGACGTTTTTGCCGAGATCAAGGCTGCGCTGCTCGAGCGCTGCAATACGACGGCTACGTGTCAGCATGACGACGAGTACGCCCAGCAAAAATCCCGCCAGCAACAGCGCACCCGGGATAGTCCATCCCTCAGGCATAAGCGACCTTACTCCCTGCCACCTGGGCTCAATATATACAGTGCCGCCTGCGCCGCGGTCAAAATCGATCACACTTCAGCGCTTAAGCACGCCCTGAGAACACCGATTCGTCGAGAAAATCGACTGCGATATCCGGAAAATCGGTGAAAAAGCCATCAACGCGCGCGTCAAAGACGAGCCACTCCAACAGCGCACGCAGCCGATCGAAGCCGACAATCAGATCGTCTGCACGGACGGTAAAGGGATGCAACGCGAGACCGCGACGATGCGCGCTGTCAACCCACGCTGCCGGTCGAGACGTCTTAGGATCGATCAACGTCGGAATCCATGGTCCCAATGCGTCGGCAATCTTGCCGATTTCAGCCAACCCAGGCTCACTCAACGCCCAATCAAAATCGGTCGGCGACTCCTGCCACGCGTTGTCGCCGATCAACTGCACGAGTTTTAGTTCGCTGTCGAAATCGTGACGCCAACGCTCGAGTTCGGCGAAGTCGAAGCACTGCACGTAGACCGGATCGTCGCGGCGGCGGTAGCCGAACTCGGTCAACTTGCCAAACAACAGTTTGCCGATGTCAACGCCCTGCTCGCGATGCCATGCTGGCCGCTTCAGCTCTGGATAAATGCCGACCACGCGCCCGGTTGATCGAGCCAGACCAGCAACGAATGCCAATTCCTCATCGAGCGTATGGAGTTCGAAACTGCCCACGGCCGGTGGAAACCGCTCCGGATACACAGCGCTGCCAGCCTCGTTTACGCGCTCTGTCGCGCGCAATGTGCGCAGTTCGGCGAGTGTGAAATCACGCACGTAGAAGCGCCCGTCGGGCCGGCTACGACCGGGGTAGCGCACAGCGACGTCCGAGATGCGGTCGAGATGGATATCGTGGACGACAATCAATTCATCGTCGCGGCTGACGACCAGATCCTGCTCGAGGTAATCCGCGCCTTGCGCAAACGCCAGCGCCTTGGCGGCCAAGGTGTGTTCGGGCAAGTAGCCCGACGCGCCTCGGTGGGCGATGACCAGCGGACGACGCAACGTCGCCATATTGGCCATTACTCCGCGTTGGCGCTCTCCACGCCGAGTCGTTCGTGCATTACCGGGCTCGTCGTCGTGTACTGCAAGTGCACTTTGCGGTCTGGCTCGATGTGCTGCTTAATCGCGAACGCGGCCAACGCGGCCTCATGGAAGCCGCTCAGGATTAGCTTCTTCTTGCCCGGATACGCGTTGATGTCGCCGACCGCGAAAATCCCGGGCACATTGGTTTGAAATTTCTCGGTGTCGACATTGATGGTTTTGCGATTGAGATCGAGGCCCCAATCGGCGATCGGCCCAAGCTTTGGCGCCAGACCGTAGAAAACGAGAATGTCGTCGACCGGCAAGCTCACCGGTTCGCCATTTTTGATTGCAAGGGTCGCGGTGGCGATCTGCCCGTCACTGACACCGATTTCGCTCAAGGTGCCAAATTCGTGCAGCGCCGCCTCGCCCGCCGCAACACGGCGGCGCATTTCGTTGACCGACGCCGGCGCCGCCCGAAACTGATCCGAGCGATGCGCAAGTGTCACACTCGCCGCACGCGGACCGAGCTCCAAAAACCAATCGAGCGCCGAATCGCCACCGCCCATGATCAACAGCCGGCGCCCGGCGAAACGCGACGGATCGCGCACGCGGTAAAAGATTTGCGCATCCTCAAACGCCTCGACACCGGGTGTCCTCAGTTTGCGCGGCTGGAAGGAACCCACGCCGCCGGCGATGACGACGGTTTTGGCGAGAAATTCGGTTCCCGCGGAGGTCCGCACGGTAAACGGGCCGCTGCCGTCGCCTGCCACGCTTGTGACCTCTTGGTTGAGGTGAAAACCGGCCTTAAATGGCTCGATCTGCTGCATGAGCTGATCGACGAGTTGCTGCGCGGAGATGACCGGAATCGCCGGAATGTCGTAGATGGGCTTGTCTGGGTACAGCTCAGCGCACTGCCCGCCAACGCGTGGCATAGACTCGACGACTTCGGCGGAAAGGCCGAGCAGACCCAGTTCAAAGACCTGGAACAGGCCGCAGGGGCCGGCGCCGACGATCAGCGCATCGGTTTCAATAGGCATGAATAGTGGTGCTCAGGGGAAGTCGATGACTTCCCAGCGGTTGGTGTCCTCGTCGCGCCCTTTGCTCTTGATGGCGTCAACCATCTCGCGGGCGTTCCAGTCGACGACCGTGTCGGCCTGCTCGATGAGGCGTTGATTCAATACAATGGTCCCGCCGAAACCGTTCACGGCGATTACCGGGATTTCGTTCGCTTTGGCCGCCTCGATCTGGTACTGCGCCCAGTCGGCTTTCTGCGCGTACAGACTGCCGAGCAAAATCACGGCTTCCGACTCCTTGATTTGCGCAAGCAGCTCTTCCTTGAAAGCCTCGGTCGAGCCGGTCGGCACGTTCTCGGGCTTAGAGACGTTGAAGTAAAAGAAGTTATCGACGCTCTCGAGGTACTCGAAAATCCGCAGGTAGTCGTCACTCTCTGCGAATAAATGGCTGACGAATACGCGAATGGGCTCTTTTTCCGACATTGGCACACCGGCGGCAACACGGTTGTCACAATTGTAAACGACCGCAGACGTTAGCGGCCAGCCAAGTGCGAGCCAGGCTGGCGGCCGCGCGGCGTTCGTATTACCGTTTGCTCGTCAGGCCCTGAACGTCCTTCCATGCGTCTTCTCCTGTTCAACATCCGCTACGGCGTCGGCAGTGGTGCCGCTATGCACGTGCCCGTGCCCGGCGCTGGCTACCTGTTGGGCAATCCGCAGCAGCTCGATCGACTGATCGATTTCATCAAGCTACAGGCACCCGACGTATGCGGTCTTATCGAAGTCGACACCGGCTCTATTCGCAGCCGCATGATCAATCAGGCCGAGTCGATCGCCGCGGCGCTCGAGTTCAAGTCGTCCTACGAAACCAAGTACGGCGGGACGTCGGTGAACAACCTTCTGCCGATTGTCCGCAAGCAGGGCAATGCGTTGCTTGCTGGCCCCAATGTGCACCACGAGCGTTTCCACTTTTTTGACACCGGTATCAAGAAACTCGTCATCGAGCTCGAGCTCGACGACTGCGCCATCTTTTTGGTCCATCTGTCGCTGAAGTACCGGCATCGGCATCTGCAGCTGCGCCATCTCTACGATCTGATTCGCAAGACGCGCAAACCGGTCATTGTCGCTGGCGACTTCAACACGTTCTGGGGCGGCGATGAAATCTATCTGTTCCAGCAGGCGGCCGGTTTACACAGCGCCAACGTGGAGCGCTTGCCGTCCTATCCGAGCAACGCACCGCGGCGCGAACTCGACTACATCCTGCACCAGGACCCCATTCGGGTGACCCGCTTCGACGTCCCGCAGGTACAGCTTTCCGATCACCTGCCGCTGGTCTGCGATTTCGAGATCGGTTGATCCCCGCCCCGGTGACGGGTGCTTTGCGGTTACAATCCCCGGCTGACTTATCGCAAGAACCGTTCTATGAGTAACGCGCTCGCCGATCTGGCGCTGGATCATTGGCAAATCGATACCGATTCTGCCGGCATCGTGCACTTGTACATCGACAAGCACGAAGCGAGTGCCAACGTCTTGTCCGCCGACGTGTTGTCCGAGTTGCATCGGATACTCAAGCCGTTAGCCGCACAGCCGCCGCAAGGCGTCATTGTGCGCAGCGCCAAAATTGGCATGTTCGTCATGGGCGCCGACATCAACGAGTTCACGACACTCAGCGATGAGGACAGCGCCTATAAATTGATCCGCGACGGCCAGGCCGTGATCAACGCGGTCGCAGATCTGCCCTGCCCAACCGTCGCGCTGATCGAGGGCCACGCGCTTGGCGGCGGGCTCGAACTGGCAATGGCCTGCGACTATCGTGTGGCTGTTGACGTCGATAAGCCGATCATCGGGTTGCCCGAAGTGAACTTAGGCATTCATCCAGGCTTCGGCGGCACGGTACGGGCCGTGCAACTTGCCGGTGCCCGCGAGGGCCTGCAGCTAATGCTGACCGGTCGATCACTGCGCCCCGGCAAAGCGCTTGCGCTGGGCCTGCTCGATCGAGTGGCCAGCGATACCGACGCGGCGGTCAGGCTTGCCGGCGAACTCATTACCAAGCGACCGGCGAAACGGCGCGCGCCACTGCTGGAACGCCTGCTTGGTGTGGGCTTGATCCGGCCGTTCATCGCTAAGCAGATCGAACAGCAGGTCGCGCGCAAGGCGCGCCGCGAACACTACCCGGCACCCTATGCGATCGTCGATTTGTGGCGCCAGCACGGTGCCACCGGTGACCAGGCCTACGACGCTGAAGCCCGCTCGATTGCACGGTTGATGGTGACACCAACCGCGCGCAATCTCGTGCGGGTCTTCTTCCTGCAAAACAATCTCAAGCGCCAGGGCGGCGTGACGCCGGACCCGATTCGCCATGTGCATGTAGTTGGCGCCGGCGTGATGGGTGGCGACATTGCCAGCTGGTGTGTTTACCGCGGGCTGACCGTGACGCTGCAGGATCGCGAGGATAAGTACGTCCAACCTGCGCTCGAACGGGCACGCAAGTTTTTTGAGAAACGCCTGAAGCGTGCTGACAAAGTTGCCGATGCCATGTCGCGCCTCCGCCCTGACGTGAACGCAAGCGGTGTGCCCGACGCGGACTTGGTCATCGAAGCGATCTTTGAGAATCTCGAGGCGAAAAAGGCCCTGTACGCCGCGCTCGAGCCGGCCATGAAGCCAGGGGCGATTCTCGCGACCAACACATCGAGCATCAAACTCGAGGAGCTGGCGCCCGGCCTCGCGGCACCGACACGATTGATCGGCATTCACTTCTTCAATCCGGTCGCGCAATTGCCGTTGGTTGAAGTGATCCGCAAAGCCGACACGGATCCAGAAGCGCTTGCTGTCGGCCATGCCTTCGTCAAACAAATCGGCAAGACACCGCTCGAGGCATCGAGTTCGCCGGGGTTCCTCGTCAATCGAATTCTCGCACCGTACATGGGCGAGGCGATGCAGCTCGCGCGTGAGGGCGTGCCGCTAAAAGCGATCGACGACGCCGCAGTGAAATTCGGCATGCCAGTTGGCCCCGTGGAGCTCGCCGACACAGTCGGCCTGGATGTCGCGCTGCATGTGTCGCGTATTCTCGCCGATGCGTACGGAAGCCCGGTGGCCGATGAACTGGTTGCGAAAGTCGATGCCGGCGACGTCGGCCGCAAGAGTGGCCAGGGCTTTTATCGCTGGGAGGACGGCAAGGCCGTTAAGCCCGATCCCGGCGGCCACGACGGTCCGGACGAAATGACGGATCGGCTGGTGCTTGCCATGGTTAATGAGGCCGTTGCCTGTCTCGCCGAGCGGGTGGTGAGCGACGAGGACAGCCTCGATGCCGGCGTTATCTTCGGAACGGGCTTTGCGCCGTTTCGCGGCGGACCGCTGAACTACGCCCGCAGCCGCGGTTTGACGGAAGTGCGAAATCGACTCGAATGGCTTGCCAGCCGTTGCGGCGAGCGCTTCGAACCGCACGAGGGCTGGTCGGATTTGATTGCAGATTCCACTACAAATCAGCCGGTTATTGTCGAAAAATGAGACGCTGGTTGCAGTCGGTGCCCGTCGCTTTGACCTTACAATACCCTCTGCGGGTCTGCGCCCCAGGCGCTCCCAGCAGCGCATAGAAAGAACCGCCGATGTCCGAAGAACTACAGCCAAGCGTACTTGCCGCGTTTTCGCCGCTGGATAGCCTCAAGCGCGACAACCTGACGGCGCTCGCCAAGAAGACGTCGATCAAGGAACTCGACCAGGGCCAGTTTCTGTTCAAGGAAGGCGACACCGAGAAGCGAACGGTGTACGTGGTCAGCGGTGCCGTGGACTTGCTCGAGGCCGACAGCGTGGCTCGTTCCATCCAGGGCGGTTCAGACGACGCAAGGAATCCGCTGGCGCCCATTTTGCCGCGCCGCTTTAGCGCCAAAGCACGCACGAAAGTGCAGTACCTATCGATTGATAGCGACCTGCTCGACGTCATGCTTACATGGGATCAGACCGGATCCTACGAAGTTGCCGAGTTACGCGGCGAGCAAAACGTCTCCGATGACGACTGGATGACGACGCTGCTGCAGACAAAAGCCTTCCACAAAATTCCGCCGGCGAACATTCAAGCGATCTTCATGCGCATGCAGCAGATCAACTACAAGGCCGGCGACCAAATCATCAAGCAGGGTTCCGAAGGCGATTATTTCTACACAATCACACGCGGCAAAGCGCTAGTGACGCGCGAGACGCCGCTCAATAAAGACGGCATCAAGCTCGCCGAGCTCAGCGTTGGCGACACGTTTGGCGAAGAAGCACTGATTTCAGACGCTAAACGAAATGCGACGGTCACGATGACCACCGATGGCGCCGTCATGCGACTCGGCAAAGCTGACTTCAACACGCTCCTGAACGAACCCATGCTCGAATGGGTCGACCTCGAAGACGCGTTTCGCATCATTTCGAAAGGCGGCAAGTGGCTCGACGTCCGACTGCCGAGCGAGTTTGAAAACTACCACCAGGACGGCGCGATCAATATCCCGCTGTACTTCATCCGTTTGAAGCTCGGAGCACTCGACGAAAACACACCGTATGTCGTGTGTTGCGACACCGGTCGACGCAGCTCCGCGGGGGCGTTCATTCTCGCCGAACGCGGCTTTCAGGCGTATGTGTTACGCGGTGGCATCCATAAGTCGGTCGACTAGCCCGACTACATGGTGTGTGTCGGCTTGTCGCCCGACAGCGCACCGGCCAAGTAATTTTCGATGCGCTTTTGCGTGTTGCCCTGATCTTGCTCGGAAAACTGCACGCCGATACCGGCGGTACGTTTGCCCTGCGCCCCTTTCGGGGTCGTCCAAATGACGCGACCCGCCACCGGTATCTTCTCTTCCTCACCCATCAAATTCAGCAACATGAAGACCTCGTCGCCGAGTCGATACGAGCTGTTGGTCGGGATGAACAGACCACCGTTACGCACAAACGGCATGTACGCGAGGTAAAGCGCGCTTTTGTCCTTGATGGTCAGGGTCAAAAGACCAGGTTTGCTCATGTCGTATCCTTACCGTGGGCCGGCGGCCCGAACTGGCAGCAACGGCAACTCACTGCCTTGGCCGCGAAATCTTCGCTGCCACGCCAGCAGCAGCGTCTCCAGCACGGCTGGCTCGCTGTAGCTGCCCTTCGGCTGGGCAAGTAGCTGCCGAACGCGATCTTGATAACAAAACAGGTCTCGCACGTCTACGCTGCCCGCCACAGATTCGATGGCCGGTCGACACAGCGTCGCTGCTCTACCGCTGGCGAGCGCCGCGTGGATCGCATCTTCGACCACCGCTAGTAGGAATCGCAGTAGTTGCGGAAGCTCGCGCCGCGACCAGGTGCTGGCCAGGGCCGCCGCATCGGCACCGCCAGCGACGAGGTCGTTTAGGCCAGCCTCAAGCTCATCCCACTCGGCGGCAGTACCGTCATCGAGCCACGCGCGCGCCTGCAGCGGGCCACCAGCCGCCATACGAAGTGCGCGCGCCGCGCGGGAACGGTCGCTGGCGTCGACCCAGTCCCGTGTGGCTTCGTTCGACGCCGGCGCAGCGAGCTTCCAATGCACACAGCGACTGAGAATCGTCGCTGGCAGATTCAGCAGGCGATCAGCAATGAGCACGATGCAGCAGTCGCCCGGCGGCTCTTCCAGCGTTTTCAACAGCGCGTTCGCCGCAGCGTGCGACATCGTGTCAGCGGCCTCAACGATTGCCACTTTCGTGCCGCCCGCATAGGCGGTCATGGTCAACTCGACGATCAGTTCGCGAACTTGTTCGACGGCCAGCATGGTCTTGCCGTCGAGCGGAGCAATACGGTGGAAATCGGCGTGACTCGGCCATTCCGGCGCCAAGGTCAAAGGCACTCTACCGCCAAACGCAGCGTGCGCCATCGCGGCCGCGAGCACCCGTTTGCCGACGCCAGCCGGTCCGCTGAGCAAATAGGCGTGCGCCCGTCGGTCGCCATCGATCGAGGCGGCAAACTCGGCCAGTCGAGCCTCGAGCCAATGCGGTGTGCGACTCATTAATCGACCGCCTCGAGCAACTGGTCGAGCGCGCCTCGCAAGGCGTTGCGCACGTCGTCGAGCGGCGGTTCGGCGTCGATCACGGTGAATCGCTCGGGTGCCGCCGCGGCCAACTCGAGATAGCCCTGGCGCACCGCTTCAAAAAACCGCTGCTGCTCGGCCTCGAAGCGATCGGCGTCGGAACCTCGCGTCGCGCGTCGCGCAACGCTGGTGGCAACACTGACGTCGAGCAGCAGCGTGAGGTCGGGCCACGCATCCGCGTGACACCAATCTGCCAACGTGCGAATGCGCTCGAGCGAGAATCCACGGCCATACCCTTGGTATGCCAGCGTCGCATCAGTGAAGCGATCGCAAATGACCCACTGCCCTTGCGCCAGCGCCGGTTCGATGACGCGGGCAACGTGCTGGCGGCGCGCGGCAAACATCAGCAGCACCTCGGCCAATGGCTCGACCTGCTCGTCCCGCGGCGCGAGCACCACCGAGCGAATTTGCTCCGCCAGCGCTGTTCCGCCTGGCTCGCGTGTAATCAGGACCACCCGGCCGGCTTCGGTGAGGCGCTCCGCGACGTAGTCGACGTGCGTGCTTTTGCCGACGCCCTCGATGCCTTCCAGCGTTATGAATCGGCCGCGCCGTGCAGCGTCGCTCATGGCTGCGAGGCGCCGGAGCGCAGGCGCTCGAGGTAGACCTTGACGGCGGCATTGTGCTCGGCTTCCGTTACGGAAAACGTATGGCTGCCATCAGCCAGTCCCGTCGCGACGAAAAACAGCGTTTCGCCGTCGGCCGGATCGACCGCAGCTGCGAGTGACCCACGACCTGGCAAAGCAATCGGCGTCGGCGTCAGCCCTTTGCGGGTGTAGGTGTTGTATGGCGTGTCGGTCGTCAGATCGCGGCGGCGAATATTACCGTCGTAGGCAGCGCCCATGCCGTAGATGACCGTCGGGTCTGTCTGCAGACGCATGCCCTTGCGCAAACGGCGCACGAACACCCCGGCGATGTCGCGACGTTCATCATCGCGCGCCGTTTCTTTCTCGATGATAGACGCGAGGATCAGCGCGTCGTAGGGCGAGTCCAACGGCAGCCCCTCAACACGGTTGGCCCAAACGTCGCCGAGGACACGCTGCATTTCCCGATAGGCACGCGCCAGCACTTCGACGTCGCTCGTGCCGCGCTCAAAATGGTAGGTACTTGGAAAGAACAGCCCTTCCCAATGCTCTTCCGCCGCGTCGATCGCGGTGAGCCAAGCGGCCGCGTCGGCATCGGCCGGCATCGTCTGCCGGATAGCGTCGTGGCCGCGAATCGCCGCGACTGCCTCGGCCGCCGTCCACCCCTCGATGAACGTGATGCTGTGCGTAACCACTGCGCCGTCGACGAGCCGATCGAGCAGCTGGTAGCCCGAGAGTTGTCGATTGAGCGAAAATTCGCCCGCTTTCAGCTGGCGATCCAAGCCCCGATAACGCGCGTACCAGTACCAAGCAGTCGGACAGGCCAACAAGCCCTCGTCGGTCAACGTGCGCCGTACGTCGGCCAACGATTGGCCACGCGCGATCGTTACGACGGACTCGCCATTGCCGCTCGCCGGCGCGTCCAAACAGCGGTGTTGTTGCATAACAAAAACGCCAGCTGCCAACAGCGCCGCAACGAGTATCGCTAGGAACCAGCGCATAGGCCTACCTTTGCCAACAACGCTGCATGCAGGCGCCGAGTGAGCGAACCGACCGGGCGGACCGTGTCGTCGATTCGCACCAGTGGACGGATACCGTAGCGTGAATTGCTTAACAACATCTCCTGACAGCCTAGCAAATCACTCGGCCTGAAATCCGCTACGGACACGCGGATGCCCAATTCGCCGGCAATGGCGAGCACAGCGCCACGCGTGACGCCGGCAATGCCGGCACGAGTCAGTGCTGGCGTACACAGCGTCTCGTCGCACACGAAAAACAGATTCGCGCTACTTGCACTAACCAGAAAGCCTTCGGTATCCACGCAAATCGCCTCATCGCCGCCGCTTGCTGCCTGCAACGCCAGCACCTGCTCGAGGCGATTCAGGTGCTTGACTCCGGCCAACGCTGGCTGCGTCGAAAGCGCGAATGGCGATACCGTCGCGGCCAAGGTTTGCTCGTCCAGCCATTCGTCGGCGCCGGCTGCCGGAAACAGCCGCCCATACACCACCGTGCCCGCCTCGACAGCTGGCCGATACCCGCGCTCTGTGCCGCCGCGCACGACCACCAGTTTGAGCATGCCTGTGCGCGCACCATCAGCAGCCACGGCGGCGTCCGCCATACGATGCAAGCGTTCGCGACTCGGCGGCGAAATGCCGAGGCGCGAGCAACCGGAGCTCAGCCGCTCGAGGTGCTCGGCCAGCAGCAGCACGGTACCTTCTCGCACCGCCGCGCTCGTGAACACACCATCGCCGTAGGCAAACGCTCGCGAATCGGGGCCGTCCGCCAGCGCAGCCGCCGGCTCGACAACCCAGCTCATGCCGCCGCGACCTGGAGTGCTTGGAGCAAACCGCGGGCTTTGGCACGCGTCTCGTTGAGTTCAGCCAGCGGATCGGAATCAGCGACGATCCCAGCGCCGGCGCGGAACGAGACGGTCGCTCCGGCGACGTGCAGCGTTCGAATCAGGATGTTGAGATCGAGACTGCCGTCACGATTGATGTAGCCAAAGGCACCGGTATAAGGACCGCGCGGGCCGCCTTCGAGCTCGGCAATAATCTGCATGCAACGCATCTTGGGGCAACCGGTGATCGTTCCGCCGGGAAACGTCGCAGCGATCGCGTCGACCGGCCCTACCCCAGCGGCGAGTTCCGCACGGACGTTTGAGACGATGTGATGAACGTGCGTGTACGACTCGACCACCATGAACTCATCGACTTCAACCGTTCCCGGCCGGGCAATCCGTCCTAGGTCGTTGCGCTCGAGGTCAATCAGCATGACATGCTCGGCGCGTTCCTTTTCGTTACCGAGCAGTTCACGCCGCAGTCGTTCGTCCCGACGACGTTGCGTGCCGCGCGGACGTGTGCCGGCTATCGGCCGAGTCGCAACCGCATTGCCGCGCACGCTGAGCAGCCGCTCGGGTGACGACGACACCACCGCCTGGCCACACGCTTGCATGATGCCGGCGAAAGGCGCCGGATTCGACGCCAACAAGCGGCGGTAAAGCTGCGTCGGATTAACTGCGGCGGCGAAATCGACCTGCCATTGCCGCGACAGATTGACCTGATACACATCGCCGGCCGCAATGTACTCGAGCGCCCGGTTGACCCCTTGCACGAAGCGACCCGGCAAGTCCTCGCGGAACCGGCCCGTCGCTAGCTCGCCCGCCGCGGGCAGCGTCGGTTGCCCGGCCGCATCGCGAACCAACTCGGCAAGCAAACTCTCGGCGCCCGGCTCGGCAACCGCTACGCAGCGACCGGTCGATCGATCGACGAGCAGCGCAGCGGGTGCTCGATGCAGCAACACTGTCGGCAGGTCGTCGTACGTCGGCAAGGCCAGCTCGGGTTCGATGGCGCCGGCGAATTCGTAGCCGAAATAAGCAAACCAACCGCCGCTGAATGGCAGAACATCGGACTCAGGCTCGGGACTGACGCGGCATGGCAGCACACTGCGAAGTTCCTCGAGTACCTTGGTTGTGAAGCGCTGCGGCTCGCCGACGGCTCGAAACAGCATGTCGAAAGCCGTGCCGTGCTCCGCGCGAGCGGCGGTTTGCAGCAAGTACGGATAGCGCTCGGGGTCGCTCGCATGCAACGCGAGCAAATCGACCGGCGAGCTGAGCTCGCGTACCAGCAAGGTCAGCGAGACCCTGACGCCTCGGTGAACCTATGCGGTTCGGAAGACCAACGTACCGTTGGTACCGCCGAAGCCGAATGAGTTCGAAGCCGCGATTGCCATACGGTGCTGGCGCGCTTCGTGCGGCACGTAGTCGAGATCACACCCGGGATCCGGGTCGTCGAGATTGATGGTCGGTGGAATCACCTGTTCGTGCAGAGCAAGCACCGTAATGATCGCCTCGATAGCACCGGCCGCACCGAGCAAGTGGCCTGTCGTCGACTTGGTGCCGCTAATGGCCAATTTGTACGCGTGCTCGCCAAACGCCGATTTGATCGCCAGCGTTTCGGCCACGTCGCCGACTGGTGTCGACGTAGCATGCGCGTTTAGGTAGTCGACGGCGTCGCTCGCGATGCCGGCATCGTTAATGGCAGCGACCATACTCTTAGCGGCGCCGGCACCGTCTTCCGGCGGCGATGTAATGTGATGGGCATCGCCGCTCATGCCAAAACCGATCAGCTCGGCGTAGATTCGCGCGCCGCGCGCCTTGGCGTACTCGTAGTCTTCGAGCTGCAGGCAGCCGCCACCGTCGCTCAGGACAAAACCGTCGCGGCCGGCATCGAACGGCCGGCTTGCCGCTTGCGGGTCGTCGTTGCGAGTGGACATGGCCCTGGCCGCACAAAAGCCACCCATGCCGAGTGGCGTGGACGCGTACTCCGAGCCGCCGGCCAGCATCACGTCGGCGTCGCCCCAAGCAATGGTGCGGGCAGCGATACCGATGGCGTGCGTCGACGTCGTGCAGGCGGTGACGATCGACAGATTGGGACCCGTCAGCCCATGCATGATGCTGACGTGCCCCGAGATCATGTTGATGATGCTGCCGGGCACGAAAAACGGCGAAATTTTGCGTGGTCCGCCGCTCGCGTATTTCGCGTGGTTTTGCTCGATCGTGCCAATGCCACCGATGCCGGCGCCCATCGCCACGCCGACGCGGCCAAGATCGGCGGTTTCGAGATCGAGTCCGCTGTCCGCAAGCGCCTGGTTGCACGCCGCGATTCCGTACTGAATGAACGTGTCGATCTTGCGTGCTTCTTTCGCGGGCATGTGCTCGGCCGCGTCAAAGCCCTTGACCAGTCCAGCGAAGCGCGTGGTGAACGCGCTCGCATCAAACGCCTCGATTTCCGAGAAGTTTGGTTTGCCGGCAACGACGTTCGCCCATACATCGCCGACCGTGTTGCCGACGGGCGAAATGACACCCAATCCGGTGACGACCACTCTGCGACGGTTCATCGTACGATTTTCACTCCAGCGGAAACGGCTGCGGCGCCTTGCGGCGCCACAGCAGAATATCTATGTGACGAAGCTGCTCAGGCGTCGCTGCGTTGTTTAACGACGTAATCGATCGCCTGCTGAACGGTGGTGATTTTCTCGGCTTCCTCGTCAGGGATTTCTGTATCGAATTCCTCTTCCAGTGCCATCACCAGCTCGACCGTATCCAGTGAGTCGGCGCCCAGGTCATCGACGAACGAGGCTTCGTTTGTGACTTCGTCTTCTTTTACGCCCAGTTGCTCAGCGACGATCGCTTTGACCTGGTCCTCAATGCTACTCATTTCGGTGCTCTCTCCTAATGGCTTGGCACGGTGGCTTATACATCGGGCGACGGAGCCTACCTGCACTTGGCATAGGCTGCCAACCCTGAGTTGGCGATGGTAGGGCAAATTCGCTCGGTATCCAATATAAAGCGGATTAAATCAGTGCCTTAAGTCTACTGGTCGGTAACAAGTAAAGGTCACAAAAGCGGCTCAAACCACCCACATTCCGCCGTTGACGTGCAATGTCTCGCCGGTCACGTACGCACCGGCTGGCGACGCGAGGTAGACAACGGCCGCGGCAATGTCGTCGGGTTGGCCCAGCCTGGCCAGCGGAATTTTGTCACCAAGTTCGCTGCGCTGCGCGTCGCTGAGCGCTGCCGTCATGTCGGTTTCGATGTAACCGGGCGCCACAACATTGACGGTGATGCCGCGCGAGCCGACTTCTCGTGCCAACGACTTGGAAAAACCCACCACGCCGGCCTTGGCCGCCGCGTAGTTGGTCTGGCCGGCATTACCCATAGCGCCGACCACCGACGCGATACTGATGATGCGCCCGTGGCGGGCTTTCATCATCGCGCGCAGTGCCGCTTTGCTGACGCGATAAACGCCGGTCAAATTGGTGGCAATCAGTTGATCCCACTCCTCCGGTTTCATGCGCATCAATAGGTTGTCACGGGTAATCCCGGCGTTGTTGACAACGATTTTTGGCGGATCATCGCTCAGGGACGCGAACAGATCGGCGACCGAGGCGTCATCGGCAACGTCAACCACCCGGCCGTCGCCCGAGTCGCCAAGCGCAGCGGCGATGCGCGCAGCACCAGCGTCGCTGGTCGCCGTGCCGATCACGCGGGCACCAGCGGCTGCCAGAGCCGCGGCGATCGAGGCGCCGATGCCGCGACTGGCACCGGTAACGAGCGCCGTTTCACCGGCAAGCGCGTCTTCGCGAAACAGGGTTTGCATCGAGGGTCTCCGTCTTTCTTGGTGTTATGTGTCTTCGCGTGCAGCAAGTGCGCTCAGCGCATCGGGCGAATCAATGCATTCGGCCGCGAGCGACTTGTCGATGCGCCGCGCAAGCCCCGTCAGTACTTTGCCGGGGCCAAATTCGGCCAGCGTGGCAACGCCCTGCCCGGCCAGCGACGCCACCGTTTCTACCCAGCGAACCGGGCTGTAGAGCTGGCGCAACAGCGCGTCGCGGATCGCGTCAGCATCGGCGCTAACCGCCACGTCCACGTTATTGATCACCGGCACGCCCGGCGCGGCTATCGCAACGCCGCCAAGCGCATCGGCCAAGCGCTCGGCCGCCGGTTGCATCAGCGCGCAATGCGACGGCACGCTTACCGGCAACAGCATCGCACGCCGCGCACCGTTCTCTTTGGCGCTCTCGATGGCTCGTTCGATGGCACCGCGCGTGCCAGCGATTGCAACTTGACCGGGCGCGTTGAAATTGACGGCCGCCGCAAGGTCATCACCGTCGGTAACCGCGGCGCACACTCGTCGAACGGTGTCGTCATCGAGCCCGAGCACAACCGCCATTGCGCCCTCGCCAGCCGGAACGGCTTCCTGCATGAACTGGCCCCGCGCACGCACGATGCGCAGGGCATCGGCGAAGGAAAATGCGCCGGCATTGGTCAACGCCGTGTATTCGCCAAGGCTATGCCCGGCCATGAAGGCCGGCGGCTTGCCGCCCGCCTCGAGGTACGCACGCCAAACTGCAACGCCGGCCGTCAACAGCAGCGGCTGCGTGTTTTCGGTCGCGTTGATGTCGGCCTCAGGACCTCGATCGCGCAGCGCGGCAAAATCTACGCCTAGCGTGTCGCTGGCTTCGGTATACGTATCGCGAACAATGTCGAAGGCGTCGAACAGCGCGGCCTGCATGCCGATTGACTGCGAACCTTGACCTGGAAAAACGACGGCAAACTGACTCACTTTTCGTGTCTCGGAGATGACATAAAGCCGCAAATTATACGCGCTTACGCGGCACCAGGCGTGTGGCGACGGTCGCTATCCAACCGCCGACGGCACCGTACAAGTGTGCATCGACCACCACCGGGCCGCCGGCCGTGAGTTCTGAGCCCGGCACCGGCCCGGCGAATTGCTCCCAGGCGAGTTTC
The DNA here is from genome assembly GCA_038534295.1 of Pseudomonadota bacterium. GTDB lineage: Bacteria > Pseudomonadota > Gammaproteobacteria > Steroidobacterales > Woeseiaceae > JBCAXA01. The sequence goes on along the minus strand of JBCAXA010000002.1, from coordinate 518,295 downwards.
ATCGCGAGTCCTGCCAAGAGACCGAGCGCCAACCACCCTTCGGATCGCGACAGAGAGACAGCACCAATCACGAACAGGCCGTGCAAGACCCCAGACAGGCCGACGTACCAATCGAGTTCCGGGCTTAGCCAAAGCAGGCCCAGCGACACTGTCAGGGCGCTGATCAGGCCACCGGCAGTCCATTCGAGCGCCCGCAGCGTTGGCGCGAACAGCACCGCCAAAAGGCCGAGCCCGACGGCGTTCAGGGCCGCGTGGGCGTTGCCAAGGTGGACCAGATGCGCCGTCAGCAGTCGCCAGAGCTGGCCGTCGCGAACAGCCGTCGCGTCGAAACGCAGTGCCAAGCGGGCTGCGTCGCCGAGCAGCGACAAGGTGCCAATGACGATAATGGCGGCCGCGAGGAACCCGAGTTGTGTATTTCGGGTCGATAATGTGCGCGGCTTCTTGACGGCCGTTAACCCCGTGTTTGCTATACTTTCGTTATCGTATCTGAAGCGGCCGCAACCCGCTGGCCCGCTCGAAACGGCAGGAGTCTTCCCGGAATGAACATGCCCCGTCGCGCCGCGCAGCGCGGCTTTACGCTGATTGAAATCATGGTGGTGGTGGTCATCATCGGCATTCTCGCGGCATTGATCGCGCCGAACGTTATTGGCCGTGTCAGTGACTCGCAGATAACGGCGGCAAAAACCGACATTCGCAACATCGAGGCGGCTCTGAACTTGTTCCGTCTCGACAACTTCCGCTACCCGTCGACCGAACTCGGCCTCGAAGCACTGGTCACTAACCCGAACGACCCGAGCGTCAAAAATTGGAAAGCCGGTGGCTATCTTCCGCGCCTTCCGATTGACCCGTGGGACAACCCCTACCAATACCTGTCGCCTGGCAATAACGGCGAGTTCGACCTATTTACGTACGGCGCCGACGGTCGTGAAGGCGGCGAAGGTATCGACGCTGATATCGGCAATTGGGACCTGAAGTAAACCGACGTCCCCGCCGGAATCCGGACATGCGCCCGGCAACACATGCAGCAGCGCGTCGCATCAGCGGCTTCACGCTCATCGAAATCATGGTCGTGCTGTTCGTCATCGGCGCCATTACCGCGGTCGCCATACCGGCGTTTTCGCTGCTCGGCGATGACCGCAACTTGGAGCGCGAAGGTCGCCGGCTGGCCGCATTGATGACGCTGGCGGCCGACCAGGCGAGCCTGCAAGGCCGAGAATTCGGCGTGCGGTTCAGCCGCACCCAGTACGCGTTCTACGACCTCGATCCGCAGACCGGCGCATGGGTGGAGCTAAGCGGTGACCCGCAGCTGCGCCCGCGAGCACTGCCGGAAGACAGCGACTACGAATTTCTTCTCTGGGTCGAAGATCGCGAACTCGACCTCGACGCCGACATCGACGAGTGGCGCCGCGACGCCGATGAAGAAGACGAAGACGAGGAAGGCGTTGTCGTGGCCCCTACCCCGCAAATTGTCATTTTATCGAGCGGCGAAACGACGCCGTTTGAGCTGCGCATCGGCGACCCCTTTGCCGATCGCGAAGTCGCCGTTACGGCCGACGCATGGGCAAGCTTCGAGTTCGAACTCGATCCGGACGCGTTGCGATGAAACGAGTCCGCGGCTTCACGCTCGTCGAGGTCATGGTCGCCCTCGTTATCGTTGCCGTCGGTCTGTCTGCTCTGATTACGACGGCGGTGCGAGTGCTCGGCGATTCCTACGCGTACCGCGACCGCGCATTGGCGCTGTATGTCGGGTTGAACGTCGTCACCGAATTCAGACTCCGCGACGAACTGCCGGAGCTGCGCGAAACCGAGGACGAGATTGAATTCGCGGATCGAGACTGGCTGTACACCGCACGGGTCATTGAAACGGAAGTTGAAAACCTGCGCCGGATCGAAGTCGACGTGGCGCTGGCCGACGAACCGGACGTCGTCATTCGCAGCGTACTCGGCTTCGTCGGCTCGCCGCGGCAAGGCGACGAAGCCAACGCCCTGTGGATCAATCAAAGCTCCGGCCAGAGCTTTGACGGGCCCGGACGTGATCGCAACCGAGACGAACCCGCCGACCCAGATCCGGACCCGCCGGAGGACGACGAGCCATGAGACGCGCAGCGCAAGGCTTCACGCTGATCGAGGTCCTAATCGCGGTGTCTATCGCATCGGTGATCTTCGTATTCGCGCTGCTTACGTTGACTCAAACGGGCGAAACCGGTGCCGCGGTCGGCGAACAAATGGCGCGGCTGCAAGCCGTCCAGCGCACCATGCAGGCCTTTCAACGCGATTTTTCGCAACTGTCGCCGCGGCCGATTCGCGAAGAACTGGCGGATACCGCCAGCCCGGTGCTCGTGGCCGACGGTCGCGGCGAATACCTGGTCGAACTCACGCGCGGCGGCTGGTCCAACCCGCTAAACATGCCACGGCCCGGGCTGATGCGTGTTGCCTACAGTCTCGTCGATGAAGAACTCGTGCGTCTGCAGTGGCCGGTGCTCGATCGCACGCTCGGAACCGATCCTCAGGCGCTGATCCTGTTAGACGGCGTTACAGGTATTCAGATTCGTTACTTACCGACCGGCGGCGACTGGGTTGACGTTTGGCCCAACCGCGGTGGCAACGTCAATGAGCGCGCGCTGCGCCTGCGACCGCGCGCTGTCGAAATCATCGTCGAACTCGAGGATTTCGGCGAGCTTCGCCGGCTGATCGAGGTAACCGGATGAAGGCCCTGAAGCGACGTCAGCAGCGCGGCGGCATCATCATCATGTTCGCCGTATTGGTGGTTGCCCTTGTGACCATTTTTGTTACGGATATGGCGTGGGACAGCAACCTCGATGCGCAACGCTCGGCGAGCCTTTACTGGTATGAGCAATCCGTACAGGTCGCACTCGGCGCAGAAAGCTGGACCAGCGACATACTCGTCAACGACGCGACCGATACCGAGACCGACCACTTCGGTGAAATCTGGGCGCTAGAGCTGCCACCGCTGCCGCTCGAGGGCAACGGTATCGTCGGCGATGTGACCGGCTCGCTGACTGACGTTCAGGGGCTGTTCAACGTCAACAACCTCATCGACGCGAACGGCGCGACCGATGAGATTGCGTTGGAGCAGTTCGGCCGGCTATTGCGGGCACTCGAGATTGACGAGCGCTACGCGACGTTGGTTGCCGACTGGATCGATTCCGATCTCGATCCAGGCTTTCCGGGCGGCGCCGAGGATTCGACGTACACTGGCTTCGTGCCGCCCTATCGCACCGCCAACCAGGCGCTGTCGGATGCGTCGGAGCTGGCCGCGATCGCCGAAATGGAACCGGAGGTCTACGCCAAGCTGAAGCCGCATATCGTTGCGCTGCCAGGCGCCACGCAAATCAACGTCAATACGGCCACCGATGCGGTTTTGCAGAGTCTCGATGAGCGCATCGGACCGTCCGAGATCGAGCGCCTGCTCGAGGAACGCGCCGAGGCCGGTTTCGAGGATTTCGCAACGACGTTCGGCGATCTGGTCGAACCGGACTTCTTGCCGCGAATCGGAGATCGCAGTGATTTCTTCCGCTTACGTGCGATTGTTCGTGTTGGCACGGTTCGGGTCACAATGTACAGTTTGTTGCATCGCGGTCAGCAGGGCAGCGTCACGCCGATCCTGCGTACCTTTGGAACACTGTGAGCCATGGCTGACCATCTTGTAATTCGTCTCGGTAGCGATTCCGCCGACACCGTCGAGTGGATCAAAACCGATAAGACGGGAGCGCGCCACGGCACGCCACGTCGCGGCACGTTGAGCGAGGCCGCCGACGATGTCGGCAGTTTGTCGGTGCTTGCCTTGATACCGGCAGACGACGTGCTGCTCACGCTCGCCGACGTACCGGCGAAAGGTGCAAGGCTGCTGCAGGCGCTGCCGTTCGCACTCGAGGAACAGCTCGCCGACGATATCGACACGCTGCATTTTGCGGCGGGCACGCGCCGCAGCAGCGGCCGCACGCCGGTCGCAGTGATCCGGCGCGAACAGTTGCAAGGATACCTGGCACCATTCGCCGAGGTCGGCATCGACCTCGAAGGCGTCTATACCGAAACGCAAGGTCTTGCGAAGCTGCCGGGCACGATCAGCGTACTGATCGACGGCGACCTCCTGCTGCTAAACGATGGCGCCGAGACCGAACTCGCTCTGCGTCAGCTCTCGCCGGGCGATGCGCTGGTCGCGATCGGAGCGCTCGACGACGGCGAAGAGGAAGACGAAGAGCGCAAACCGCTGCCCAAACACGTTTTGGTGTATCTCGATCAGATCACCAACGAGCGTTACGCCAACGACTGGCTTGCACTTCGCAACGAACTCGATAGCTTGGAGACCAAATTGCTGCCAGACGGCGCACTGCCGCGATTGGCGGCGACCGTGTCGACCGGCAAGGCGGTCAACCTCTTGCAGGGCGAATTTGCCGTTAAGCGCTCAGCCGGCGAAAACTGGCGGCCGTGGCGAATGGCCGCGATGCTTGCCGGCGTCGTCGTCGCGCTGTCGATTATCGGCAAGGTTACCGAGTACTTTTCATTGCAGCGCGAGCAACAGCGGCTCGCTGTCGAACTCGAAGAACAATGGCGTCGCTCGCTGCCGTGGATTTCGCCGATGCCATCAAATCCGCAGAGTCGGCTGAACTCCGAATTGCGGCGTATGGGTGCAGCACCTGGCGGCGCTAGCAGTGCTCACCTCATGACGGCATTGACCGCACTCAGCAACGCTTTGAGCGGCACCAGTGGCGTGAAAATCGAGGCAATCGGATTTCGCGGCGGCACCACCGATGTTCAGCTCGTCGTGCCGAATACGCAGATCCTCGAACGGATCCAAACCACGATTCAGTCTGGCGACCAGCTGGAAGCGGCGATCCAGCGTGCTGACCCGGACGATGACGGCGGCATCAAGAGCCGCTTCCAGATCAAGGCGACGCAAACGTGAAGGAATGGTTCGAAGAACTGGCGCCTCGCGAGAGGCTCATGGTGCTCGGCGGCGCCGTATTCGTCATCATCGCGCTCTTTTACGCCCTCGTGTGGTCACCGCTGAGCGCCAGCAATGCGCGTCTTACCGACGACATCGAGGCTGATCGCAAGACGCTGGCCGAACTTCGCCGCGTCGAAGGCCGGCTGACCGCGCCCAGCGGCGGTGCAGCCCGCCCAAACCCCGGTCAATCGCTCGCGATTGTCATCTCGCAGTCGGTCGGGCGTTTTGACCTTCGTAGCGCGCTCGTTCGCAACAATCCGTCAGCCGACGACAGCACGGTGACGGTGCGCTTCGAAGATGCCGCCTTCGAGCAGTTAGTCGCCTGGCTGGCGGAGCTCGAACGTAACAATAATCTGGGCGTGCGCAGTTCGTCGTTCAACGGCAGCGGTGACGGTGGTCGGGTCGACGCAACCGTAACGCTCGAGCGTCTCTAGCAACGTCGCTCGCTCGATCACGCTGACGTGCTGTCGCTCCGAAGCATCATCGCTGTCTTGTTGCTCGTCGTCATCGGCGTCGTTGTCTATCGCTTGCCCGCTCGTTGGATTAGCGATCGCATTGACGCGCCCGGTGTCGAAATCGACGGCGTCGCTGGCTCGGTATGGCGCGGCCAGATCACTCGCCTCGCGGTCAATGGTGAGCCGGTTGCGCCGCTCGCCTGGCGTCTCGATCCGCTGGCACTTTTCAGCGGACGAATCGAAGCGGCGGTCGAGGTTTATCCGCGCGGCGGCGCCATTACGGGCACTCTGGTTGCGACGCGCAACCAGGCTCTCGAGGCGCGCGACCTAAAAATCAACGGGGCTCTGCAGCACATCGCCGGCAGCACGTCGCTTGGCCCGATTCTCGGCGACATCGACGCGCAGTTCGACAAACTCGCGGTGGCGCCCGCGGGGCTGACCGCAGCAATCGGCTTCGTCGCGATCGACAACCTTCGGTATCCGGTCAACGCGCCGTACGCGCTTGGTGGTTTCCAGCTCGACTGCAACGATGAGAGCGGGCCTCCGGTTGAATGCGCGCTGCGCGATCAAGGCGACGGACCGTTAGAGGTGAACGCAAATCTGGCGTTGGGACCGGCGCGTGCTTACCAACTCGACGGTCAGGTCCGCGCTCGCCCGAACGCGCCGCCGGAGCTACGTCAGGGACTGGTGTTCTTGGGTCCGGCCGACGCAAATGGGTTTCATGAACTGCAATTCGAGGGCAGTCTAGACTGACACTTCGATAAAGCGGCCGAGTAGCGGGTAGTACAACGCCGTTCGAGGGACAGCGCCGGTAAGCTCCGCATAGACTTGGCGGTAGCCGTCGAGTTGCGGACGATAGCGCTCGACCTCCTGCGCCAGAAACGTCTCAATGGCGCCGCCCTCGTGACTCGATGTCTTGTAGTCGACGATCCAGTGTTCGCCGTCGCGGGTTTCGAAACAGCGATCGAGCACGACGTTGCGTAAGGTGCCGTCGATCATGCCAGTGACCGCGAGCTCAGTGGCGCTGCGCCGATGCGGACCGAACAACACCCAGCGACCGCGCTCATCGGCCAAGCTCCGCCGCACAGCTGCATTGAATCGCTGTACGGCGGCATCCAGCGCACGGCCTCGTAATCCGGTCTCGGCCATCTCGGCACGTACCGCCGAATGCTGCGCCTCGTACCACGCCTGCGCGGCCTCAAGCGAACCTCGTTGCGCCAGCAAATCCAGCCAACGGTGCACGGCTGTGCCGACGATCCGTGCCGTGTTGCCGGCCCAACAGTATTCAACCGCTTCAGCCAGCGGAACCGGCAGCAATGCAGCGGGCGCTTCCGGCAGCGCGTGCGGGCTCACGCGCCGTTGGCTTGCCGTTGCTCGCAACGTACCGGGCTGCAGCCAGGGCGCGACATCGGCGCCGCTCTCACGCGCCGGTGCGTCAATGTCGGCGTAGCGTGGCGCGAGCGCCGGCCAAAGCGCGTCGAGCAAACTGCGTGCAGCCGGTCGCGATTGACCTCGTCGATCGCGCGCTACCGACCCGACTAGGTGCAAACGCTCCCGCGCGCGCGTGCAGGCGACATACAGCAGGCGCAGGCGCTCATTCGCAACCTGGGCCTGGCCAACCCGGGCAACGAAGGCGTGTTGCGGGTCACGTTCCTCGCTGCGGCGCGTGGCCTGCAGCGCCAGCAATACAGCACCGTCGCGATCGTCGGCAAGGCTCAACCAGTTCAGCGGCGCGGCGCGGTCCGTGCCCCCGGCCCGACCGAGCCCAGGAAGAATGACGCTATCAAACTCCAGCCCTTTCGCTTTGTGCATCGTCAGCACCTGCACACGCGAATCGGTATTTCCGTAGTTCGACGACCGCGCGTCCAACAAGCGCTGAGTCAGTGCAACCGGGTCCAACACGACATCGGTCGGCGCGGTGTCGCGCAGCGCGTCGAAATACGCATCAGCCGTCAGCAGGTCCGCATCGTCGCTGACCCAGTCCGGGCCATCGAACTCGAGCCACAATCGCTCGACCCGTTCGGCGAGCGACGCGCGCGGGGCAGCGCGCACGGCGCACAGCTTCTCCGTGAAGCGCTCGATCAACGCCTGGCGATCAGCGGGCAGTCGCCGTCGTCGGTCGGGATCGGCGAGCAACACACGCACCGGTGTGTCGCGGTCGTTGATCGTCAAGTCGCGCAATTCTGCCAGCGATAAACCGAATGGCGGTTGGCGCAGCACACCGAGCCAGGCGAGCCGATCGGCGTCGTGCAGCAGCGCGCAGGTCAACGCGTGCAGCCGCGCGCCGATTTCCGAATCGAGCAAGCGATCGATCTCAACAGCGGTGTGATCGATGGCGCGTTCGGCGAGCGCACTGGTTAGCGCAGCAACATGCGCGCGGGCCCTAACGAGAATTGCGATGTCCTGACAGCCCCGAGCGAGCTCATCGGCGACGATGGCGGCCACGCACGCGGCTTCGTCGGTCGCCGCGGCATCGACGAGCGGATGTACGGCGACGCCTGCCTCGGCCGCGGCACGGCGTGCGGCGCTGGAGGCCTGAAACCGGACGGCGCCAGCGCGTTCGTTGTCGCGCGGCGGGAAGACGTTGGCGAAAGTCTCGTTGCACCAAGCAACAATCGCTGGATCGGAGCGGAAGTTTGTTGTCAGTTGCAGCGACTGCAACGGCACGGTCGGCAGGCCAGTCTCTCGCAAGCGCACGAAGCGACCCACGTCGGCTTGCCGAAACCGATAGATTGATTGCATTGGATCGCCGACGACAAACACGGTTCTTCCGTCCCCGTCGGACCAGCCGGCAGTCAAGCGCTCCAGCAACACGTATTGAGACACCGACGTGTCTTGCATTTCATCGATCAGGACGTGCTGTAGCCGAAAATCCAGCGCCAGCGCTGCATCGCCAACCTCATCATCGCTCGCAAGCGCTGCCCGTCCGGCGCGCGCCAGCTCGGCGTAGTCGACGACACCGGAGGCCTGAAACTCAAATTGCAGTTCGACCACGAGATGGGGCAGCAGCTCAAACAGCGCCGCCGCCGCCTGCCACTGCGGATCCTCGAAGCGGCACGGCGGCAGCCCACGCACCTCGATCATGGCGTCGATCAGCGCCGGTTGCGTGGCAAAGTCTGCGAGCAACTGGCTGAAGCGATCCTTGCTAGCGCGATCGCCAGGCGGAAAGCCGAGTTTCGCGTTGACCGTTTTGCGCGGCGTGTTTTTGTCGGTAAGCAGCAGTCGCGCCAACCCGCGCCATGCTTGGAGTGCGTCTGCCGACGGCGGTGGCACGGCCGCGTGCGTCGCAAGATCCATGAGGTCGGGTAACGCCGTGAGCGCGGCAAAGCGGTCAGCAGCGGCCTGCAGTGCGCCGTCGAGTTCGCTGCGCAGATCGCCAATGGCGTGGTCGCACGCCTCGAGTCGCGTCGCTACAAAGTGCGCGAGCGCATCCTCAATAGTGGCGCGCAACTGAGCTGTATCAGCGCGCTCGACAACCCCGATGAGCGGCAACCAATGCTCGCGGGTCTCGAGCAGCGCGGCCATGCCCGTCAACCACGCCTCGATATCGTGATCGAAGTGCGCGATAACCTCGTTAAGGCAGTCAACGTCATCACCCGTGCTGGGTAAGCGCTCCAACAAGCGCAGCGCCGCGCGCCGATAGACTTCGGTAGCCGCCGGTCCGCTGACCGGTTCTGCCGCCAACGCCAGCCGACTCGTCAGCGGCGCTCGCATCGCGAGCTGCCGATGGAGAGCATCGAGCGTCATGATGTTCAGCTGCTCGACCGTATCTGGCAACGGCCAGCCCAGCGTCTGCGCGTGCTCGTAAACCCGATCAGCCAACGCGCGGGTCAGCCGGCGATGTGCTGGCAACTCGTCGACTGGCATGCTGCGTAGCGGCCCGAACGCATCGGCAACGCGCTCGGCCATCTCGCCGGCGGCTTTGCGCGTGAACGTAATCGCCAGTATCGCGTCAGGCCGCTCGACGGTGGCCAGCAGCGCTAGCAGTCGCTGCACCAACAACTCAGTCTTGCCGGAGCCTGCCGGCGCTTGAACATGAAAGCTCGTCGTAACATCGAGCGCTCGCTCTCGAGCGGCAGCATCAACCGCACTCATGGCGCTTGCGCCGGCTGACAATAAGCGCCCACGAGGGGCCGCAGCAAAAACCAGTCGGGGTCAGCGACCTCGCTCGGATCGAAGGCGAGTTCACCGCGTTCAAACGCCGCTCCGATGGCCTGCATCTGCTGATCCCACGCGTCGAGCAGCGCCGTCGGTTGCGACGCTGTCGGCTTGACGGGCAACACAGCGTCCCCAAACGCGAAGCCACTGGCAACGATGCCGCGCGTGTGTAAGCGCAGCACCGCCAGCGCCGCAATATCGACGTCGGCTTGGTGCTGGCGCAGCGCCAGTCCATAGATTGCCAGCTGCAGCTCGTGCGGTAGGCCTGACGCTTTGTGCAGCACGCTTTTTAGGTTCGCACCGCTCTTGTAGTCGATCAAAACGGCACGGCCGGCCACGCGGTCGAGCCGATCGATTCTCAGCCGGAGTGACAAGCCGCCCAGACGGTACTCGAACGTCTGCTCGAGTGCGGCGATAACGTGCGCCGGCCGGGCCTCATCAAAGCGTTTGAGACCGCCGAGAATTTCGACGATGCGACGCTCCTCAGCGTCCAGCAAGCGATGCAATACCGCATCGCGATGGCCGCGATAGCTTGCCAGCGCGGCGCGTGCAATGTCTGTTGCCGGTGGCCGTTCAAGCCCGTCAAGTTCAGCGCGATGCCAGAGCTCGGCAGCCCGGTGCAACGCAATGCCACGTTGGCGTGCCCCTAGCCCGCTGGTCATCGTCGGCAATGGATCTGCGCCTAGCCGATGTTGAATGAACGCTGCTGTCTGCGACGCCGCCGCCGTCGCCAGCAGCGCCGAGCCGCCGCTCGGCACTTCTTCGACGGCAAGCGGGACGTCGTCGTCAACGCACGCAACGACGTCTGGATGCTCGCGTCGCGAAAATCGCGACAGCGCTAGCGGCGTCGAGGACGGTCCGTCAACTGGCCAACGTCGCAACGCGAGCCCTGCGGGTCGCGCCGGTAGATCGCCAATGCGCTGTGCCGCGCTCGTCACGACCTCGTCCGCTCCTGCGATCACGGTGGTCAAGAGGTCGGTCGCAAATTGCCGGTCGGTCAGCAAATCGGTGCCCGGCATACCGAATTCGCTCTGCAGAACGCGGCCAATAAAAGGACTCGCTTGCGTGACCGGTGGCCAGTGCTGCTCGTCGAGCCGCGCGAACCACAGCGCGTCGTAGCGATGACCAATCGCTTCGAGCGGACCGACGATATCGACACGGGTGCCAGTATTCTCGGTCTGAAAAAGGGTGTTCCCGAGCAGCCACTGCCAAGCGGTCACAGCCCGACGACCACTCATACGTGGCTCTACCGCATCGAGATTCGCCAATGCATTCAGACTGTCGCGCCAGGCATTGAGCAGCTGATGCTCGATGCTGTCAATTGAGCGCTCACGCAACGCAAGCAAGCGATCGCCGGCATCGGCAAGGCGACCGGCCCAGTGCTGTGGGGTGTTTACGTCACCGAACTCGCGCAGCTCGGCCTCGACCGCCGCCAACGCATCGAGCACCTGTCCAGCCGGCGTCGTGCGCTCGACCGACGTCGTGAGCTCGCTCACCCGCCAACGTCGTTCCGGCCGCTCCCGAAGCGATCGCTCGACGAGCGCGAGCGCTGGCTGCGCCGCCGCCGGCCACAGTGCACCGTCGAGCAACAGGCGGCTCATGCTCGTCACGGCAACGGCCTCGAGCAGAGTCACGAGCGGCCTAACCAGCGCCGCGATCAGCGGATATGCGCCAAGCGGTTTGCCGAATGAAACGTGCCAGTCCACCTGGGCAGAGTCGAGCTGCCAGCCCGGCTGTAAGCCATCGGCAATCAATGCGGTGGCGCGTTCGCTGTCGCCCGCGAGCCCTGGAACGACGATTGCCACGCGCGTTGCCGGCCGGACCTCGAGCAATGCTCGCGCCCAGCGGCCCGCCGCGATGAGCTCGGTGCGATCGTCGGCGGGCAACGCCCAGCGGTGCTGTTGCTGCGGTGCGATGGCGCGGCGGGCTTCGACGGAGCAGCCGGCGGCGCGCCACGCCGCAAACAGCCGCTCCTGTGTCGGTGTGAAGTTCAGAAACCCGGCCAACTCGAAACCGCCGGCCGGCAGCTCTCTGGCGGGCCAGTCTATGCTCGCAAGCGCAGCCGGCAGCTCGACCGAATCAATCCAGCCGTTCGCCGCCAATTCGCCGCGATACTGGTGCGCCGCAGCGGCCAGAATTCGTTGGTCCGCGCTGTCGGCGCTAGCCGCAAGACGCGCACCGGGAATACACCAGTCGTTGGCCAAACGGAAACTGCGGTACAGCGCATCGGCGGCATCTGCGACCCCGTCCGCATCAACTTCGCTCGCCACTTGCCGAGCGGCGCGCTGAAACAAGATCCGTGCCTGACTGTCGCTCAGCAGGCGTCGGCCATCGAGAAAAGCGCCGAACCGCGCCCAAGCGCGACGCAGGTAGGTATCGAGCGGGAAAACCGCGGGACTCACCCAGGCGCGGCGATCGTCAATTAGCGCCTGTCGTGAGGATCGCTCGACGATCGAACGAGCAAGGCTGCGCCCGCGGCACAGAACGACGGGCTCGTCCGGCAGATAGCCGGTCACCGGCAGTGCAAGTTACGCCGACCGCACAGCCGGTCGCGCATCAATGTCGCGAAGCGTACTCTCAATTCGCTCAAAAACATCACCGAGGACAACCGCCTCGGGCAACAGCGTAATACGGAAATGCGTATTGTAGTCCGTGTTGAAGCTCGTGCCCGGTGCCAGCAGTACATGGCGATGCTCCAACAGTTCGGCCGCGAACTGCTGATCGTCAAATTGCGGCAAGCGTTCTTGGTTGACGCCGATAAACGCGTACAAGGCGCCGGCCGGTGCAACGACCGTCAGATAATCGCTGCTGGCAACGGCATCGAGAACAGCCGCACGCGATTCGTACAGCCGCCCGCCTGGCCGAATCAGCTCGCCAATGCTCTGGTAGCCGCCTAACGCCGTCTGCACGGCCCATTGCCCCGGCACATTGCTACAAAGACGCAGCGCCGCCAATAACTCCAGCCCCTCGAGGTAGGACCGAGACCCGTCGGTATCGCCACTGAATGCACACCAACCGACGCGGTAGCCACAGGCTCGATACACCTTCGACAAACCGCTGTAGCTCGCGCAGAGCGTGCCGCGCACCAACGATGCCATCGGCACGAATGTCGCGTCCTCGTACAGCATGGAATCGTAGATTTCGTCCGCCATGACGACCAAGCGGTGGCGCTCCGCCAATTCGGCAATTTGCGCAAGGGTCTCGCGCTTGTACACCGCGCCGCTCGGGTTGTTCGGGTTTATGACGACGATCGCGCGAGTGGCTGGCGTGATGCGCGCTTCGATCGCCGCGACGTCCGGTTCGAAGCCCTGTTCGACGGGACACGGATAGTGGACGGCGCGCCCGCCGTTGAGGGTTACGGCCGCAGTCCACAGTGGATAGTCCGGACTCGGCACCAAGACTTCGTCGCCGGGATCGAGCAACGCCCGCAAGGTCAGATCGATGAGCTCGCTGACGCCATTGCCGATGAACACGTTATCGGCGACGACATCCATAATGCCGCGGCTCTGCTGCTGCATGACCACGGCTTCACGTGCCGGGAATATGCCTTTCTGGTGACAATACGCCTCGGACTGGGCGAGATTCTCAATCATCGCCAGGCGCATGGTCTCCGGCGTGCGAAAACCGAAGCGACCGGGATTACCGATGTTCAGGTGCACTACCTCGTAGCCGCGCTTCTCGAGTGCATGCGCCCGGCGTGCCAAGCCGCCGCGGATTTCGTAGCGCACGTTGTCGAGTCGCCGGCTGGCGGGTACGGAAGACGTTGGCATTGGCTGCGTCTAGGTATTGCTCAAGATGCCCCGAGTCTGCAGTCGATACTCGGGGTGCGCAACCGCTGTTGTCGCGAAAAGAGAGGTTGCCCGGGCAGATGGGTACCCTGCCCGGGCAGGTCCGCACGGAGATATTGCGGATTACTGGTTCGATGTCCTAGGGACATCAAACCGAGCCTGGCGACTTGCTCACAGTACTGCTCGCGAACAAGCAAAGAGTTCGTGTGCCGACGTCAGACCCCTAAAAAGAGCTTGCTCGGAGTACTGCAAAACGCCGTTGCCGTGCTGTCTAAGGGCTCGCCTAGCCCCTCAAGCAGCGAGTCGTTAGTCTGAAAGGCCGCGCTGCAAAACGCAACGGCTGGGTCAGTTCAGTTAGGAATTTTATGTTAGTTATAGGATTATAATAGTCCTATAAATAACTAATTTTATTTGTTTTTTATTGGGCGAAAAAAAACCGCGAATATGCCGAAATATTCGCACTCGGCCGATTTGCCGCTTTCCATCGAGAGCCGTTCGGCACCGCCGAGCCACGTTTAGTTAGGCGAAATCCGCTTTTGCGTCCGCCGTAACAAGCGCGTATATTGCAGTGCAGCATGTGCGGGCAATTCCGCCGAGTTTCGGCCGGAAACGATAGGGGTTTGCATGAAAAAGATACTCGTTGGATTGAAGCGCGTTGTCGACTACAACGTGCGCGTCCGAGTCAAAGCAGATCGCAGCGGCGTCGATATTGACGGCGTCAAGATGAGCGTCAACCCGTTCGACGAAATTGCGCTCGAGGAAGCGCTGCGCTTGCGCGAGCAAGGCTTGGCGGAAGAGGTACTCGTGGTCACGCTAGGCGCGACGGAGAGCCAGCAGCAGTTGCGTACCGGTCTCGCCATGGGCGCCGACCGCGCTGTGCTCATCGAGACCGAATCCGCGCCCCAGCCGCTCGACGCTGCAAAGGCAATGCTCGCCTTGATCGAGCGGGAGCAGCCCGAGCTGGTAATCCTCGGTAAACAGGCGATCGATAGCGACAACAATCAAACCGGCCAAATGTTGGCCGCGCTGTGGGATCGTCCCCAAGCGACCTTCGCGTCGAAAGTCGACATTGACGGCGACGTAGCGACCGTCACGCGAGAAGTCGACGCCGGCCTGGAAACACTGCAGGTGGATCTTCCCGCGGTCGTCACCACCGACCTTCGGCTCAATGAACCGAGGTATGTAAAGCTCCCGGACATCATGAAGGCCAAGAAAAAGCCGCTAGATACCGTCGCATTTTCGGAGTTGGTGCCAACACCGAACGCCGCCATTACCGTGACGGCATTCGAGCCGCCTGAGGAGCGCTCGCGTGGCGTCCTCGTTGATGACGTAAGCGGACTCATTACTGCATTGAAAGACCGGGGACTCGCATGACCGACAGCATTCTAATCGTCGCTGAACACAGCGGCGGCACCCTCAACGCCAGTACTGCCAAGTGCATTGCCTGCGCGCGGGACATCGGCGCCGCATCGATCGACGTCATCGTCGCGGGGTCAGACGTCGCGGCGGTAGCGGGTGAAGCAGCTACACTCGACGGTGTCAGTGGCGTGCTGACGATCGAGCGCAGCGAGAACGAACACGCGCTCGCTGCCGTATTGGCGCCGCAAATCGTTGCGGTAGCCGGGGATTACAGCCACGTGCTGGGACCGTCGACCACCTTCGGTAAAGACCTCATGCCGCGGGTCGCCGCGCTGCTTGACGTTGGCCAGGTGACCGACATTATGCAGGTCGTCGGGCCGCGCTCGTTCAAGCGACCAATATATGCCGGTAACGCGATCATTACGGTCGACGTCGACGCTGCAAGCAAGGTTGTTGCCACCGTTCGCACTGCGTCGTACAAAGCGGTCGCCGCTGGCGACGGCACGGCGGACATACGCGCTGTCGACGTCGACGTTGCGCTGCCCTCCCACACCCGTTTCGTTGGTGTCGAAGGCTCGAGCTCGGACCGACCCGACCTCCAGACCGCGGCAAAAGTCGTCTCCGGTGGTCGCGCGCTAGGCAGCAGCGAGAACTTCGACATCATTTACGGTCTCGCCGAGAAACTCGGCGCTGCGGTCGGCGCGTCGCGCGCCGCAGTAGACGCTGGCTACGTGCCTAATGACATGCAGGTCGGACAAACCGGCAAAATCATCGCACCGGACTTGTATATCGCTATTGGCATATCCGGTGCGATTCAGCACCTGACCGGAATCAAAGACGCGGGCACCATCGTCGCAATCAACAAAGACGAAGACGCACCTATCTTCGAGATCGCCGATATCGGACTCGTTGGTGACCTATTTAGCATCGTGCCGGAACTGTCAGACGCGTTGAGCTGACCGGCGGACAGCGTCATCCGCACAGCCGAAAAAAAGCCCGCACCGCCGATCGGCGATGCGGGCTTTGTTTTTCTCGCGCGCGCTATCTAGAGGACGTCGAGTACGGCTTCGGCCGCTGAGACTCGAAACTCGCCACCCGACTCGACGTGGACGTGAGTCGCGACGCCATTGTCGACGACGATCGCGAAGCGTTGACCGCGCACGCCCATGCCAAATCCGGACGCATCAAGCTCGAGACCGAGCGCTTTGACGTAGTCGCCGTTGCCGTCAGCCAACATGACGACCTTGTCGCCAGCGCCGCGATCATTGCCCCAGGCATGCATGACGAATACGTCGTTGACCGCTGTGCAGGCGATCGTGTCGACGCCTTTCGCGAGCAAGGCGTCAGCGTGCTCGACATAGCCAGGCAAATGGTTGTTTGAGCATGTCGGCGTGAATGCGCCGGGCACCGAAAACAGGACGACTTTTTTGCCGTCGAACAGCTCGCTGGTAGTCATCTGCCCCGGACCTTCACTCGTCATAACGCCGAATGCACCGTCCGGCATACGTTCTCCTGCCGCGATTGCCATAGTCTTTGCTCCTAACTGTCCTGGATTCAGGGGGATTATTTAGCCTTCGTTTTCCGCGACGTGGACGACCAGACCGTCCAACTCCTCGCTGACCTCGATCTGGCAAGTCAGCCTGCTGTTCGGCTTACGCTCATAGGCGACATCGAGCATGCTGTCTTCCATGTCGTCCATCTCTTTTAGTTTGCCGATCCAGGCTTCGTCTATATAGCTGTGACAGGTTGCGCAAGCGCAGGCGCCGCCGCACTCGGCCACAATGCCGTCGACGCCGTTGTCGACAGCCCCTTCCATAACGCTATACCCATTCTTGACGTCAGCCTCGACTCGTTTGCCGTCCGGCTGTACGTAAATAATCTTTGGCATTTCCTATTCCGGTTGTCCCAACAAAAAACGCAGCGGCGCCGGAGCGCCGCTGCGTAGTGTATAGCCTGCTTAAAGCAGGTGCTATGCGATCAGTTCTGTGCCAACGCTGCCTGCAGCTGCTCGAGACGAGCAATGTCGCTGTTGATCACGCGAACCCACTGGGCGGCGAGCTTTTTATCGCTTTCCCGGCCTTCGGCGTTGACCCGGCGGAACTCACGCAACGCTGTCTGGTACTTCTCCTGATTGTACAGGCATTGTCCAATCGTCATGCGCGCGTCCATGGGATTCTTGACGCCGCCCTTGGCGAGTCCAGACTGGCCCGCTTTGACGCAGTCGTCGTAACGATCGAGGTTCAGGTAGTTAACAGCGAGGCGCACATAGAGCTCACCGTCGTCAGAAAGCTCGGCAGCCCGAGTCAATGGGGCAATGGCTTTTTGGTCTTCCTGCGCCAATGACCACGCTTGCGACAGCAGTCGGAAGTTCTTGGCGGTTGCCGTGATGGTTCCGGCCTCCATGCCAGCATCGATGACTTTCGCAGCCTTGAAAGGCACTTCCTGTTGCAGCAGCAGCTGCGCGTACGTGACGATCTCACTCTCGCTTTGCAGCAGCCCCTGAACGTAGGCAGCCTCGTAGGCGGCAAGGAAATTGCGCTCGTCACCGAGTTCGGAGAACACAGCACCAAGCTGCAGCCAGTAGGCTTTCTTTGGCCAACCGGCGATCAACGTCTTCAGCGTGTCGCGGACCTTTGGATAATTCTCGGTCTGGTAGTACGAGTAGTACAGCAGGTTCCACCAGCTCTCCTTCGGCGCAACCTCACGCTTTTTGGCAACATCGATGGCCGTCAGCGTCGCTTTGATGGTCTCGGGATAGTTGCCCTTACTCTGATAGGCCGACGCCAGCAGAATGTATGCCTGTGGCGACGGATTAGGCGCGACGGCGAACCATTCGTTCAGGTACCTGATCGTCTGGTCCCAATTTTCGTTTTGTGCATGGAGCGACGCGACGGTGTAAAGCACCTGCGTGCGCATCGACGCTTCGGTGTTTTCGTTGGCAACGACTTTTTCGTAGGACTGCAGGGCTTTGCGGTTGTCGCCCAGCGTGTAGTAGACGAAGCCGTAGTAGTTATCGAGATTGGCATTTTCGTAGCCCGACAACTTGTCGCGCTGGAAGCTGTTCAGGATACGCAATGCACCGTTCGGGTCTTTCGCATCGATAGCTTCCTGTGCCTTGACGAGCTTGTCGTAAACCGCCTTACCGAGCGACTCGACTTTCTTTGTTGCTCGTTGCGGCTCTTCCTTTTTGGCCTTTTGCGCGTGCGCGAGTGGCGCACCGACCAGGAACACCATGGCCAAGACAGTTAACAGTGCGCGGCCGGCGACGGAGAAACGGTTGGTGTGGGTCATGATGTCAGCGCCTCCTATTTCTCGAGCTCAAAGCGAATTCGCGTTTCAACTCCGGGTACGTCGACCGGTTGACCGTCAACGACGCGAGGCTTGTACTTGAATTTCAGAACGGCTTTTTTGGCCGCAGATTCGAACAGGCTGCTCGTCGAGTATGTCACCACCGGATCTTTCACGGTGCCGGCTGTAGTCACCGTAAACATCAGGTCGACGTAACCTTCGAGGCCACGCGAGAGTGCGCGGTTCGGGTAGATCGGCGCGACGCGCACGATCGGCAGGTATTCGCCGTCCGAATAGCTGAGTGCTCCGGGTCCAGAAATGTCGCCTGCCCCCGAAATCGTCGGTGCGGAAATCGACACGGTCTGCGCATTCGGGTTGATGTCGTCCTGCGACGGCGGCGGGATATCCGGTGGCGGCTGCTCGGGCTTCGGCGGCTTCTCGGGTTTCGGCTCTTCGACGTTGGTAATTTCCTGACGTTTAACGCGGACGAAGTCGAGGAAGTAACGATCCTGCACTTCTACCAACGCGCTCTCGCCGCTCGCAATCAAAAATTGCATGAGCCAAAGCAGTCCGATGGTTACACCGACGCCGGATAAAATTGCGATGCCAAATCTGGGGAACATAGGCTGTGCCTGTAGTTGATCGGTGACCTAAACGCTGACGCTACTGGCCGATCGCCTGGGCGATCGAAACGTTGTAAACACCGGCGCGCCGTGACGCGTCCATTACCTCGACGAGCGCGTTGTTGCTCGACTTGACGTGCGCCTGAATGACAACGGTGCCGTCCGGGTTTTCAGCGTGTAGCCGCTCAATGTTGGCCCGGATAGCGCGCTTGTCGATCAAACGACGGGCGATGTAAATGTCGTCGTTGGCATTAATCGAGACAAGAATGTTCTTCTTGTCATCGTCCTTAACTTGTACGTCGGCATCGGGTGGCTTGTTGACATCGATACCCGATTCTTTGACGAACGACGCCGTCACGATGAAGAAGATCAGCATGATGAAAACGACGTCCAACATGGGCGTCAAGTTGATCTCGTTCTCTTCTTCGTCTTCGGCAATCGACTTGCCAATATCTCTGCGCATTGTTTCGCCTGTAACTTTATTGCCGCCTACCTCTCGACAGGCCGCTTTATTGGTATACCTTTTTAGTTCTAGGTATGCAAGCCCTGCGGCCCAGAACTACTCGAGTGCCGAAATCGCGACGTTCGAGACGCCGGCCTGCCGCGCCGCGTCCATCACGCTGACGAGCGTCTCGTGGTTCGACTCCTTGTCGGCCTGAATGACGACGGATCCTTTCGGATTCTCGGCGTGCAGACGTTCGATGTCGGCGCGCAGCGCACGCGGATCGGTCTCGTTGCGATCGATCCAAATCTCGTTGTTCGGCCCGATCGCGATCAAGATGCTGGCGTCTTTCGTCTGTGCGGTAAGCGCTACCGGCCGATCGACTTCGATACCGGCTTCCTTGATGAAGGTCGCCGTGACGATGAAAAAGATCAGCATGATGAAGACCACGTCGAGCATCGGTGTCAGGTCGATTTCATTCTCCTGCTCAGCCTCGCCCGGCGGTTTGCCAATACTGCGTTTCATGCTCTGACCTCCGTCAGTGGTCCATCGTCAGCGAATCGTCGAGAAGCTCGACTTCACGCTCAGCACGGCGGACCAGAATTGTCACCATTAGAACGCCCGACAGCGCGCCGACCATGCCGGCCATGGTCGGGATGGTCGCTTGCGAAACGCCGGCTGCCATTGCGCGAACGTTGCCGGAACCAGCCGCAGCCATTACGCCGAACACTTTGATCATGCCGGTTACCGTGCCGAGCAATCCGAGCAACGGGCACAACGCGACGAGTGTCTTGATCATCGACAGGCTTTCGTTCGAAGCCATCGCTACTCGCGACACCAACGCCTCGCGGATCCGATGCGCATTCCACGACTTGCGTTCGGGCCGTGCTTCCCAGGCACGCTGGGTTTCGGCGGTCAACTTACGCAGACCGCCGTTGAAGAACAGCACGCGCTCGATGATGAGCATCCACATCAAAAAGATCGTGATCGCGATGAAGTTCAGCACAGGTCCGCCGAGCTCCATGAAGTCGCGAATCGCGAGAAAAACATTCTCGATCATCGGATCTTATCCTCGCGATTAGTGGTGGCTCTTTTCTGAATGCTCCGCGATCATGCCGGCGCTCTGCTCCTGCAGAATCGACAGCACGCGACGGCTGCGTCCATTGAGGTACGTGTGCAGCAAGATCATCGGAATCGCAACAACCAGGCCAAGTACCGTCGTCATGAGAGCCTGCGAAATACCGCCGGCCATTAGTTTCGGATCGCCGGCGCCGTACAGCGTGATCACCTGGAAGGTCTTGATCATGCCGGTCACCGTGCCGAGCAGGCCGGCGAGCGGCGCGACCGCTGCGATGACCTTGAGGAACAGCAAACCGCGCGTCAGTGCGGGCGTTTCCTTGAGCACGGCTTCGGACAATTTCAGCTCGACCGTTTCGGTATCGACCGAACGGTTCGCATCGTACGTAGCCAACACCCGACCCAGCGGGTTGTTGGTCTTCGGATTGCTCGTGTCTTTGAGCTGCGCCGAGACCTTGCTGCTGGCAGCGGTCAACGAGAAGAACAGGAACACGGCGATCAGAAGACCCAGAATACCTAGGCCGATGATGCAATAGCCAACGACACCGCCTTGATCGACGCGTTCACGCAGCGTCGGTGTATCGACGAGCTGTGCCAGGATTCCGCCGCGCGTCGGGTCGACGCCGAAACGGACGATTTCACCGGCGCCGGCGCCAGCCAGCGCTGCGGTCGAACCGGTGAAGCGGCCCTGAGTCGGCTGACGCGGCAATTCGGCGACGTTGCCGGTGCTTGCCGAGTACTGCAGGTATTTGCCGTCTGTAACGATATTGAACGCACCGACACGAACCACTTCCGTGCTGGCCGTTTGGCCTTCGTTGTCGGTAACGTCGGCCGTGAATTTGGCGATCTTGCCGGTCTCGGTCATCTCGCGCTGCAGCTCGTACCACAGCGTTTCGATGTCCTCGATCGACGCCAGTGACGTCGTGCTGGCCATTTTGTTGCCGAGCTCGATGAGGAATTGCTCGCGGTCCGGGTACTGGACGTTGGTCAGCGATGCCTTGAAGACACTCTGCGTGTCGCCTGACACCTGCTGCAGAACGCCAAACAGCTCTTTAAGGGCACCGAGGCGCTCGTTCAATTCCTGCGTCGCCGTGGCGATTTGCTGGTTGTTTTGATCAAACAGCGCTTCGAGCTCTTCGCCGCGCCGCTCCAGCGCGGTCCGCTCACTGCGGGCCTGCTGCAACAAACGCTGTTGGTTGGCTTGATCGCGTTGAAAAATCTCCAGACGTTCGCGCGCCTCGCGCTGGTCATTCGCCGCGCCTTGGCGTACCTGATCGAGCAACTGATTGAGGCTCGTTGCTTCCTGTGCGACGGCGGCGCCGGTCAGAGCGACTGAAAGCAGCGACGTCGTTAGAAAAATCTTGAGTGATTTCATGTTCTTATTCCCCCGCGCCTGCAACCGGCAGCAGCAGCAACTCTGGCGCAATCTTCTGTGAGGCTACGTCCAGTCCTTTTTTGACTTCGTTGCGGTACTCGTTCGCGGCGACAAAGCTGCGCGAGCCATGGTCCCAACGACCGGTGATGCTGCCATCCGCCGACTGATACATCAGGGCAACCCGACCGATACGCAGGAAGTCGACGTTGATCTCGCCGCCGCCTTCAACGGCGACGGCCGCTTCGTACGTCTCGATCGTGCGACCGTAGTCGTTCTCGATTTGGTACGCCTCCATGACTTTGCGGAATTTCTCGGCGACCGTGACGTTCGGCTGGTCCATCAATTCCTGGAGGCCCGTCACGCGCTCGCGGCGCTCTTCAAGCAGGAAAGGCACGTCGAGCTCAACGAATTTGTCGAGACCCTCGATCATGCGTGTCATCAACGGAAAGATTTGCCGGTTGATGACGTTGGCTTTTTCCATCGACTCGCCGATTTCGTCGAGCTTCGCCTGCTGTTTTGCAGTCTGCGCTTCCATCAAGCGGTTGTAGATCCGCAGCCCGTCGATCTCTTTGGTCACGCCGCGGTAGTCGTTAACGATTTCGCGCGTTTCTTGGACGATTCGATCGATACGCTTCTGCGCATCTCGGTTCTGCTTAACGCGGTTTTTCTCGGCTTCCAACACCGAGTCGACGGTTTGCGCGGTGACCGTGCTGGTCGAGAACAGCGCAACAACGGCTGTACCGATGACGGCAAGCAGGCCGCCTTTGTTTCGCGGAATCATGAACGCTCCTTAAGTCAGGTTCTGCTTTCTAAATTTCTTTTGCCGACGCCGCAGCCGTGACCGACCTTAGCGTCCGCGCTCGAACCAATGGAGATTTCGACCGATCAAGGCATCCCGTTGATGCCCCGAGCAACGACCCCCATCGTTCGCCCTGTGTTCCTGCATGATGCCGGCCGCGCACTTTTTGCGCACAAAGCCGGACACGTCGCCCCCTCGGCGCGAGGGCAAGAATAACACAGCGATTGGGCGACGCCAGTCCAGGCGGGCTTTTCGCCGAAACTCCATTTTCAACCCGGACAAGGCCCTACGGACGGCTATTACGGTAAATCCGTCGGCATTGCGTGGCGCGCCAATTCTTCCTTCGCAACGGTGACTCGATGCACCTCGTCGGGACCGTCGGCGTAACGCAGCGTCCGCGTCATCGCGAACGCGTAAGCCAGCGGAAAATCCTGCGACACACCGGCGCCGCCGTGCACCTGCATCGCCCGGTCAATGACGTCCAGGCACATCTGTGGCGCGACCACCTTAATCATTGCGATCTCCGACTTGGCCGATTTGTTCCCGACCTTGTCCATGCGGTCCGCCGCCATCAGCGTTAGCAATCGCGCCTGGTCAATAGCAATACGCGACGCGGCGATCGCTTCACGGACTACGCCGCGGGTAGCCAGCGGCCGCCCGAAGGCGACCCGCGTTTGCACGCGCCGGCACATCAATTCGATCGCGCGCTCAGCAAGCCCGATCAATCGCATGCAGTGGTGAATACGACCCGGCCCCAGTCGACCTTGGGCAATCTCGAAGCCCCGCCCCTCGCCGAGCAACAGGTTGTCCGCCGGCACGCGGACGTTATCGAAGTCGACCTCGGCATGCCCATGCGGCGCGTCGTCATAACCGAATACTGTGAGCGGGCGCAGGACGCGGACGCCGGCGGTCGTCATTGGCACCAGAATCATGGACTGCTGGCGATGCCGATCCGCATCGGGATCGGTCTTACCCATAAATATAAGTATCTGGCAGCGCGGATCCATCGCGCCGGAGGTCCACCATTTACGACCGTTGATCACATAATGGTCACCGTCGCGAACGATAGACGCTTCGATGTTGGTCGCATCTGACGACGCGACCGCAGGCTCCGTCATGGCGAAGGCCGAGCGAATTTCCCCGGCCAGCAAAGGCTCTAGCCATTGCTTCTTGTGCGCAGCGCTGCCGTAACGTGCCAGAACTTCCATGTTGCCGGTATCGGGCGCGGCACAGTTGAAGACCTCGGGCGCGATCCATGATTTCCCCATGAGCTCGGCCAGCGGTGCATATTCGAGATTTGAAAGCCCTGCCCCATAGTCGCTTTCCGGCAGGAACAGATTCCACAGCCCAGCATCGCGCGCTTTCTGCTTGAGGTCATCCATGATCGGCGGAATGACCCAACGACTGTCCGCCTCGGCCAAGTATTCGAAATACTCAGATTCCGCTGGATAGATGTAATCGCGCATAAAGGTGTCGACGCGCTCACGAAGTTCGTTGACGCGGGGCGAGTAGTCAAAATCCATGGTGAATCGCGCTCGAGCTAGCAACGCCGCAAGCATACCGACTCGGCCGTTCCCAGACACGGTGTATTACTCGACGCCGGCACCCGCGGTCGCGTACCGTGTGGCGCGCATCAGTTTGCAAGGAGCGGCAGGAATGCGCGCCATTGTTTGTCAGGAGCACGGGTCACCGTCATCGCTGCAGCTACTCGACGTGGCGGAGCCAGAGGTCGGCGCGGGTGACGTAAAAATCGCCGTCGACGCGTGCGGTATCAATTTCCCGGACGTGTTGATGGTTGCCGGGCGTTACCAAATGCAGCCGCCGCTGCCATTCTCCCCCGGCGCCGAGATCGCCGGTCGAATTGTCGAACTCGGCAGCGACGTCGAGCGCTTCAAGGTCGGCGACCGCGTTGGAGCCTTGCTGGGCTATGGCGGGCTTGCCGAATTTGCGCTCGCCAAGCCGCACCAGGTGTATCCGATTCCCGAGGGCGTACCGGCCGAACTTGCCGCCGCGTTTACGTTGGCGTACGGAACGTCATATCACGCCCTGCACGATCGCGGTCGGCTTGCGAGCGGCGAAACACTGCTCGTACTCGGCGCGGCCGGTGGCGTCGGACTCGCGGCCGTGCAGTTGGGTCACGCGGCCGGCGCCAGCGTGATTGCAGCTGCCAGCAGCGACGAAAAACTGGCGCTTGCCGCTGAGCACGGTGCAACGAAGACCATCAACTACTCACGCGACTCGCTGCGTGAGCAGGTCAAAGCACTGACCGATGGCCGCGGCGTTGACGTCGTCTACGATCCCGTCGGCGGCGAGCTGACCGAGGCCGCGCTGCGCAGCCTGGCGTGGGGTGGCAGGCTGCTCGTCATCGGTTTTGCAGCCGGCAACATCCCGACAATTGCCGCCAATCTTTTGCTGCTCAAAGGCTCGTCCGCCGTCGGCGTGTTCTGGGGTCGGCACGTTGAGGCTGAACCGGACCGACATCGCAACAACATGGCTGCACTGCAGCGCCTGCTGGCCGAGCGAAAAATTCGACCCGTCGTGCAATCACCCTATCCGCTCGCTGCGGCCGCCGATGCGTTGACGTGTTTGGCGGAGCGGCGTGCGCTCGGCAAACTGGTCGTCAAAGTTTCTTGAGCAACCATTGTAACGCTCACTGTCGCGCAGTCGTTGACACCTGTTGGCAACTGCAACATCATCGCCAAATGCGTGTGATCATTAGACAGTTCGCGAACAGCTTCCTTCTACTGCCGCTCGGTCTCCTTCTTGGGGAGGGTGGCGGCTAGCTGACGATCACACATCAAGTCGCCAAAACCCCGTCCAGGCCGAAACGCTTCACGGGGTTTTTTTTTGCTGCTGCAACAGACAGCGCACACAGACTAAAAACAACGTTGAGGAAACCGCATGAAAATGTACACCGAGGCGGACGTCGATTCCGGCGCCTTGAGCGATGCGACGGTAGCGATCGTCGGTTACGGCAGTCAGGGTCGTGCGCACGCGCTCAATCTACGCGACAGCGGCATACGCGTGATCGCCGGATTGCGCCCAGACGGTGCGAGCTGGCACAAAGCCACGGCTGACGGCCTGGAAGTTGCGTCCATCGAAGACGCTGCGGCAGCCGCCGATCTCGTTGCGATTCTGACCCCAGACGTTTCCCAGCCGATCATCTACCAGGCCATCGAGCCAAACTTGCGACAAGGCGCGGCACTGCTGTTCGCGCATGGCTTCAATATTCACTTCGAACAGGTGCAACCGCGTGACGATCTCGATGTCATCATGATCGCGCCAAAGGGACCCGGTGATCTTGTACGGCGGCAATACCAACAAGGCAAAGGCGTCCCGTGCCTCGTAGCGATTCACGCCGACCCAACCGGCCAAGCGCTGCAACGCGCTCTTGCGTATGCGGCCGGCATTGGCGGTGCCCGCGCTGGCGTGATCGAGACTACCTTCAAAGAAGAGACCGAAACGGACCTGTTTGGCGAGCAAGCGGTGCTTTGCGGCGGCGCCACCGAACTGGTGCTCAAAGGTTTCGAAACATTGGTCGAAGCCGGCTATCAGCCGGAGGTTGCGTACTACGAGTGCATGCATGAACTTAAACTCATCGTTGATCTGTTGCACGAAGGCGGCCTGAAAAAGATGCATGAATTCATTAGTGAGACGGCACAGTACGGCGACCTCACCCGCGGGCCACGCGTCATCGACGACCACGTCAAAGACTCCATGCGCGGCGTGCTCAAAGACATTCAGGACGGCGTGTTCGCACGACAGTGGATCGACGAAAACAAGTCCGGTCGCGCCGAGTACACGCGCATGATGAACGAAGATCTTGCGCATCCCATTGAAGCGGTGGGCGCGAAGTTGCGTGGCCAGATGGACTGGTTGGAAAGCTAGCCGCAAGCGGAGACAAAATCATGGCATCGGACAACAGCAGGCAAGACGATCGCGTTCGGATTTTCGATACGACGCTGCGCGACGGCGAACAGGCGCCGGGCTGCAGCATGACGCTACGCGAGAAGCTTCGTATCGCCGAAGCACTCGACGAGCTTGGTGTCGACATTATCGAGGCCGGCTTTGCGGCCGCATCGCCGGGTGACTTCGAGTCCGTACAGGCGTGTGCCGAACAGGTCAAAAACGCAAGCGTCTGCAGTCTCGCCCGCTGCAATCCTGAGGATATCGATAAAGCCTGGAATGCCATTAGCAACGCGGCGAAACCGCGCATTCACGTCTTCGTCGCGACCAGTGCGATCCACCGCGAATTCAAGCTCAACATGGCCAAGGAAGAGATCATTCGCAGCGCGGTCGGTGCAATTCGTATGGCGCGTGAGCGCTGCGCCGATGTCGAGTTCTCGCCGGAAGACGCGTCGCGGACGGAATTGCCGTTTCTTGCCGACGTCGTCTCGGCGGCGATCGAGGCCGGCGCAACGACCATCAATGTTCCCGATACCGTCGGTTATACGGTGCCAGGCGAATTTCATCGTTTGTTCCGTTACTTGATCGAGAATGTTACCGGCATCGAGCAAGCCGTACTGTCGGTGCATTGCCATGACGATCTCGGTATGGCGGTCGCGAACAGCCTAGCGGCCGTTAGCGCCGGCGCACGGCAGGTCGAATGCACGATCAACGGCATCGGCGAGCGTGCCGGCAATTGTTCGCTCGAGGAAGTTGTGATGGCGCTGCGCACGCGTCCCGATTTCTTCGGCATAGACACGGCCATCGATGCCACCAAACTCTATCCGACTGCGCGGCTGGTATCGTCGGTGACGGGCATGACGATTCCGCGCAACAAAGCCATCGTTGGTGAGAACGCGTTTGCCCACGAAGCAGGCATCCATCAACACGGCATGATGAAGCACGCATCGACGTACGAAATCATGCGGCCGGAAGACGTCGGCCTCGCTCGGTCCAACCTCGTGCTCGGCAAACACAGCGGCCGGCACGCGTTTCGTGATCGCGTTGCGGAACTCGGGTTCGAGCTTGACGAGTTTGAATTGAACCGCGCGTTTCTCGAATTCAAAAAACTCGCGGACCGCAAGAAAGAAATGTTTGATGCCGATATCGAAGCCATCGTGCTGAGCGCCGACGGTGACTCCAGCGGACCATGGACGATGCGCTCTTTCCAGATCAGCTCCGGCACGGGCCGGCATGCGTCGGCAACGCTGACCATGGTTGACGCTGAAGACAATGAACACACGGTTACAGCGAACGGCGAAGGACCGATCGAAGCGGCAGCCGAAGCACTCGCGCAAATCACCGGCATGCGACTTGCGCTAAAGAAATTTGAGCTTCGCAGCCTGTCCATGGGGGAAGACGCCCAGGGCGAAGTTGTCGTCACTGCTGAGTATGACGGTGGCGTTTATCGCGGCCATGGCGTGAGCGTGGATATCGTAGAAGCCGGTACCCGCGCTCATCTCGAGGTGATTAACCGCATCTTGCGCCGTATCGCATCCGGTCGAGCGCGACGCGGCGAGCCGGCTGACAGCCTCGTCAACATTTGACGTATTGGCACCCAGGAAAGCGCGCATGACCGCACGAACGCTGTACGAGAAAATCTGGGACAACCACGTTGTCGTTGCGGAAACGCCCGACACGCCGGCGGTACTCTATATCGATCTGCATCTTATTCACGAGGTTACGACGCCGCAGGCATTCAGCGTGTTGCGAGACCGCGGTCTCAAAGTCCGACGACCCGATCGAACGCTGGCGACAATGGATCATTCAACGCCAACCACGCCAGTTCGTAAGCTCGCCGATATCGACATCGTTGGCCCAGCCGCCGCGGGTCAAATCCGCAAAATGCAGGCCAACTGCGCCGAGTTCGGTATCGAGCTCTACGATTTCGACAGTCCCTACCGCGGCATAGTCCACATCATCGGTCCGGAGCTTGGTGCAACTCAACCGGGTAAGACGATCGTCTGCGGCGACTCTCATACGTCAACCCATGGCGCTTTCGGCGCACTTGCATTCGGCATTGGCACGACAGAAGTCGGCCACGTACTGGCGACACAGTGCCTGCTGCAACGTAAGGCGCGAACGATGGCGGTGTCGGTCGACGGACAACTTGCGCCGGGCGTTACCGCCAAAGACATCATTCTCGCAACGATCGGCAAGATTGGCGTCGATGGCGGCACGGGCCACGTCATTGAGTACCGCGGCGATACGATCGGTGCGCTGTCGATGGACGAGCGCATGACCGTCTGCAACATGTCTATCGAGGCCGGCGCGCGCGCTGGTCTGGTTGCACCCGACGACACCACCTTCGAGTACGTCGCAGGTCGGCCGATGGCGCCGACCGGCGATGCTTGGGAGCGAGCGCTGTCGACGTGGCAGTCGCTGCCGACCGATCCGGACGCACAGTTTGATCGCGAGGTCAGCATCGATGCGACGGCGCTGTCACCACAAGTAACGTTTGGCACGAACCCTGGCATGGTGATTGACGTCGACGGTGAAATCCCCACGCGCGACGGCGATGCCGCCTTTCACAAGGCGCTCGATTACATGGGTCTTACGAGCGGTAGGCCCATCGCCGGAACACCGATCGATGTCGTGTTCGTCGGCAGCTGCACGAACGCGCGACTCAGCGATATCGAACGCGCCGCGGCGCTGCTCCGACGCCATCGCGTGGCCGATGGCGTCCGCATGCTCGTGGTCCCCGGGTCTGAACAGGTCAAGGCCGACGCCGAAGCGCGTGGTCTTGACGACGTGATTCGCAGCGCCGGCGCAGAATGGCGCGAACCGGGATGCTCGATGTGCCTCGGCATGAATGGCGATTCCGTGCCACGCGGCAAGCTCGCGGTCAGTACGAGCAACCGAAATTTCGAAGGTCGACAGGGAGCTGGCGCGCGAACCATTCTCGCCAGCCCTGAGACCGCCGCCGCTAGTGCCGTCGCTGGCGTCGTGGCCGACCCGCGACCGCTGTTGGCAGGAGCCTGACATGAGCCGCCCGATTACCCGCGTTAGCTCGGCCACGTTCGTTCTGCCGCAAACCGATATCGATACCGATCAAATCATTCCGGCTCGATTCTTGACGACCACCGAGCGCTCCGGTCTCGGTCGACATGCGTTCGCCGATTGGCGTTATGACGATCACGGCGAACTCATTGCGGATGCGCCGCTGAACTCCGCCGCGGCAAAGACCGCTAAAATTTTGGTCGCCGGCAATAATTTTGGCTGCGGATCATCGCGTGAGCACGCACCGTGGGCGTTGCTCGACTTTGGGTTTGATGCGGTGATCAGCTCCGAGATCGCCGATATTTTCCGCTCCAATGCACTCAAGAATGGCCTTGTCGCCGTCGTCGTAGATACCGATACGCATCGCGAGCTGCTGGCCAATCCGGGACTCGAATTAACGGTCGATCTCGTTGACCGCGCCCTCAAGTTTGCGGACGGACGCAAGGTTGCGTTCCCGATCGACGACTTTGCGCGCTACTGCCTTATGGAGGGTATCGATCAACTGGGCTACCTTCTGAAACAGGGCGAGGCGATCAGTCGCTTCGAGGCCGCGCACGAATGAGCGCATCCGTCGTTCTATTGCCGGGCGACGGTATCGGCCCGGAGGTGGTCGATGCGGCGCGTGCCGTGCTGACGCATTGGCAGCGCGCAGGCGACATCGACGTTACGATTGCCGAAGCCTTGGTTGGTGGCGCCGCCATCGACGCAACCGGTGACCCGCTTCCAGCAGCGACGCGGGACGCATGTCGCAACGCCGATGCTGTGTTGCTCGGCGCGGTTGGCGGACCAAAATGGTCCGATCCGGCGGCAGCGGTGCGCCCAGAACAAGGCTTACTGGCACTGCGCCGCGAACTCGGCGTTTTCGCTAACCTGCGACCCGTAAAACCGCTGCGTGCCCTTTACGATGCGTCGCCGCTGCGCGCCGATCGACTCGAAGGCACCGATCTCATGGTCGTTCGCGAACTGACCGGAGGCATCTACTTCGGCGCCAAGGAGCGAACCGACACGACGGCCAGCGATCTTTGCACTTACAGTGTCGTCGAAGTTGAGCGAATCGTTCGCGTTGCCGCACGTCTAGCGACCGGCAGACGCGGTCGATTGGTTTCCGTCGACAAAGCCAACGTACTCGAGACCTCGCGGCTCTGGCGCGCGACCGCAGAACGAGTAATTGCCGAGGAGTTTCCGGAAATTCATCTCGAGCACATGCTCGTCGATGCAGCGGCTATGCACCTGCTGTCTCGTCCAGCGTCGTTTGACGTCGTTGTTACGGAGAACATGTTCGGCGACATCCTGACGGACGAAGCATCGATGTTAGCCGGGTCGATGGGCATGCTGCCTTCCGCATCGCTGGGCAATGATCGGGTGGGTTTGTACGAGCCGATCCACGGGTCGGCACCCGACATCGCCGGCCAAGGCATCGCCAACCCATGCGGCACATTGGCGAGCCTCGCGATGCTGCTGCGCCATTCACTGAATCTGCCAGCGCTCGCCGTGCAGCTCGAACGCGCGATCGAACGGGCTATTGCTGACGGGATCAAGACCCGCGATTTGGCCGCAGACAGTACAGTCAGCACGGCGGCGATGACCGAGGCCGTTTTGGCGCGGTTATAGCGAGAACGTCTAGGGTAGCGCGGCAACGCCACCGGCGGGCGAAAGACCCGCGCGCCATCCACGCACCGCTGCCGACAGCGCTGCGGTTTCGATCAAGAACCCATCATGACCGTGTTCGGAGTCGAGTTCGGTGTACTCCGCCCCCGGCAGGTGATCAGCGAGCAGACGCTGCTCGTGCGGTGGGTACAAAATGTCGGACGCCACCGCCATGATCAGCGCCGGCTGGGTGATTTGCCGCAACACATCGCCGTACTCGCCGCGACCGCGCGCGAGATCGTGCGTGTCCATCGCCTCCGTCAGACGCACGTAGCTCACGGCGTCGAAACGTTGATTGATCTTGCTGCCTTGATGGCGCAGGTACGACTGCACCTGAAACACGTCCGTTGCCGCGTCGTCTTGCCGTTCCCGACCGAATCGCGACTCAAAGTTTTGCCAGCTACGGTAGCTAACCATCGCCATGATACGTGCCGCCGCAAGCCCCCGCCGTGGCGGCCGATCAGCGGTGTAGAAACCGTCCCGCCAATCCGGATCCGCGAAGATCGCCTGGCGTTGCGCCTCACTCGTTGCGATGCACCAAGCAGAGTGACGTCCGGACACTCCAATAGGCACGATCGCGTCGACGAAATCGGGATACATCGCGGCCCATTCGAGCGTTTGCATGCCGCCCAGCGACGGACCGATAACCAACCGAAGTCGCTTCACCCCGAGTTGTTCGAGCAGCGCGTATTGCGCGCGCACCATGTCGCGGATCGACACCTGCGGAAAAGCGCCGCCGTGGCGCGTTCCGTCAGCGCCTAGCGACAGCGGACCGGTGCTGCCGTAGCAGCTGCCGATCACATTGCTGCAGATCACGAAATCCTCATTCGGGTCGAGCGCAGACCCTGCGCCGATCAGCCCGGGCCACCAGTCATCCGCATCGGCAGAGCCAGTCAGCGCATGGCAAATCAACACGGCGTTGCGACCGTGTTCGGCGAGTTGCCCCCACGTGCGATAAGCGAGCGACACGCCATCGAGCACATCGCCGTTCTCGAGCTCGAAGCTTCCCGACAAATCGGCGAAATGCGAGTCCGGCGAAATTCTCGAGGCGATTTGCGCGCCGGTCAGCACCGCTCGTCAACCGCCAATTTTGGCAAACGCTTGTTCAAAATCGGCTTTGATGTCGTCGATGTGCTCGATCCCGACCGAGACCCGCACCATTGACGGCGTCACACCGGTTGACCGTTGCTCTTCCTCGGTGAGCTGCTGATGGGTCGTGCTGGCCGGATGAATGACCAGTGTTTTGGCATCACCAACATTCGCGAGATGGCTTGCAAGCTCGACCGAATCGATAAACTTTTTGCCAGCCTCGATACCACCGCGTATTTCGAATGTCAGTACCGCACCAAAACCGTGACGCAGATACTGCTTGGCACGCTCATGATGTGGGTGATGCGTCAGCCCGTTGTAGCTGACGGCCTCAACCTGCGGCTGTTGCTCGAGCCAGTGCGCAATCTCCAGCGCGTTGTCGACGTGACGTTGCGCGCGCAGCGACAGTGTCTCCAACCCCTGCAGCAGCAAGAACGCGTTGAACGGACTCAGCGCTGGGCCAAAGTCGCGCAAGCCCTCGACGCGGGCTCGAATGATGAACGCGATATTGCCGAACGGGCCGTCTGGCCCGAAGACCTCCGCGAACTTCATGCCGTGGTAGCCAGGCGAAGGCTCCGTGAAATTGGCGAAACGACCGCTCGACCAGTCAAAGCGACCGGAATCGACGATCACGCCGCCGATCGACGTACCGTGACCGCCGATCCATTTTGTCGCCGACTCCACGACGATGTCGGCACCGTGGTCGATGGGCCGACATACGTAGCCGCAGCAGCCGAGCGTGTTATCGACAATGAGCGGAATGTTGTGTTCGTGCGCAAGGTCAGCCAAGGGCGTGAAATCTGGCACCGTAAAGCCCGGATTGCCGATTGCCTCGACGTAAATGGCCCGCGTGTCGTCGTCGATTGCGGCGCGATAGGCGTCGATGCTGTCTTCCTCGACGAATTTGACGTCGATGCCGAGCCGCGGCATCGACACTTTGAACTGGTTGTACGTGCCGCCGTACAGCGCCGTGCCCGAGACGATGTTGTTGCCTGCCTCGCACAGCGTCGCCAACGTCAAAAACTGCGCCGATTGTCCACTAGCGGTAGCAAGGGCAGCGGCGCCGCCTTCGAGCGCCGCAACGCGCTGCTCAAACACGTCGGTCGTCGGATTCATGATCCGTGTGTAGACGTTGCCAAATTCCTCTAACGCAAACAGACGCGCACCGTGTGCGGTGTCGTCAAACGTGTACGACGTCGTTTGATGAATCGGTACCGCGCGGGAATTGGTTCCGGCCGCGGGCTCCTGTCCGGCGTGAATCTGCAGCGTCTCAAACCGCAGCTTGCTCGTATCGAGACTCATGTTTTATTCCTGTGAATGGGGTTGTTGTTCGGGTTATACGCTGGCAACGCGAAGCGTCGGCGCTGCTTCACGGGTCGCTCTGTCGAGCGCCTCGTTGATATCCGCCACTAAGTCATCGGCACGCTCAATGCCCACCGACAGTCGAATCAAGCCCTCACCGATGCCGGCAACCGCCTTGGCCTCAGCCGATAGCGGCGCGTGGGTCATCGACGACGGATGGCAAACCAACGACTCGACGCCACCAAGCGATTCAGCCAGCGAGAAATGCCGTAGCGATTCAGCAAACGTTCGAATGCACACGTGCCGCGTATCGAGATCGAAACTGATCATACCGCCGAATCCCGATTGCTGAACGTTTGCCAAGGCATGAAACGGACTGTGCTCAAGCCCGGGATAGTAGACCTTGAGCACCCGCTCGTCACGATCTAGCAGATCGGCAAGCGCGTGCGCATTTTCTTCGTGTGAGCGCATCCGCGCGTGCAGTGTTCGAACACCGCGCAACGTAAGGTACGCGTCAAACGGCGCGCCGGTAAGGCCGAGATTGTTCGACCAGTCGCGCACCGTGTTCGCTAAGTCACGGTCGCGGCAGACTACGGCGCCACCGACGACGTCGCTGTGGCCGTTCAGATATTTCGTCGTGGAATGGACGAC
Source organism: Pseudomonadota bacterium (assembly GCA_038534295.1). Classification (GTDB taxonomy): domain Bacteria; phylum Pseudomonadota; class Gammaproteobacteria; order Steroidobacterales; family Woeseiaceae; genus JBCAXA01. The sequence goes on along the minus strand of JBCAXA010000002.1, from coordinate 484,328 downwards.
CAAATCCGCGCCCAGCGTGAGCGGCTGCTGCAGCGCTGGGGACAAGAACGTGTTGTCGACGCAGACCAACGCATCGACCGTACGAGCGCCAGCAACGACAGCCGCGATGTCGACGACGCGCAGCAGCGGGTTGCTCGGAGTTTCAACCCAAATTAGCCGCACACTCGGGTCAAGGGCAGCCTCCAAGGCACCAGCATCGGTCTGATCGACGAATCGGACATGGAAATGCCCTTTCTCGGCAAGGGTCCGAAACAGCCGAAACGTGCCGCCATAGCAATCATGCGGCGCAACCAGCGTGTCGCCGGGACTGAGCAGATGACAGACCAGCGTGATCGCCGCCATACCGGACGCCGTAACAGAGGCACCAGCGCCCTGCTCGAGCTCGGTGAGCGTCTCGGCGAGCGTGTCGCGAGTCGGGTTGCCGCTGCGGGTGTAGTCGTACGTTCGCGGCGAGCCGAAGCCGGCAAACGTGTAGTTGGAACTGAGATGCAGCGGTGGGACGACAGCGCCATGATGCTGGTCCGATTCGAGACCGGTGCGTACGGCGGCCGTTTGAGCGTGCGTCGGAAGAGTCACGGTTTCTCCTCAAGATGTCCGGTTCTGACAACGCGAGACCGGCGGAGAAACGACGCAGTGAACGGTACCCATCTGCCTTGCAGCTGAACCGCCACTCATCTCTCGAACAGCGCAAGCGCTGCCGCAGGAGTTGGCACCTTTCCAGACGGGTTAGGTCTGGAGGTTGCCCCGGTGTCGTCGGGCCTTTCCCTCGACCGGTCTCGATGAGTCGGGTGCAGTCTAGGCAGCTGCCGTCGACAGTGTCAACGATTTGTTTCACATCGTGGGTTGCCGCGTTTGTGATAATGTACTAACGTGCTAACACGCTATTACATTAGTAAGAAATGAAACCAAATCGCCCGGCGCACGGCCAAGACGTCAAGCAAGCCGAACTCGAGCTTTGCAAAGCGTTGCTCCGACTGAAAAGACCCGATGACATGCGGGCTTTTTTACGGGACCTGTGCACGCCGGCCGAATTGCAAGCCCTCGTCGATCGCTGGCAGGTCGTCATGATGCTCAGCGAGGGCCACGCGTACCGACGAATACACGAATTAACCGGCGTCAGCGTCACCACGGTGGGTCGCGTCGCGCGCTACTTGAGCGACGGCCACGGCGGGTACGGCAAAGCCCTGAATCAGCACAAATGAACCAAAACGAACCGAATCGATTTCGCGTCGCACTGCAAAAGTCCGGCCGCCTTACCCAGTACAGCCTCGATCTTTTTTCCCGCGCTGGCCTGAAGTTCACGCAGAGCAAAGACCAGCTATTTTGCTACGGGCAGAATATGCCCATCGACATCCTGCTCGTGCGCGATGACGACATCCCCGGACTGGTCGGGGACGGGGTCTGCGACCTTGGCATCGCCGGCTTGAACGTCATCGAAGAAAAGCGCTTGTCCGGCGACAGCAACGGCGAGATCCAGCCTTTCGAGCGCGTGTTGCCGCTCGACTTCGGTCACTGCCGTCTGTCGATCGCAGGCCCGCAAGAGATTTCTTACGCTGGACCGGATGACCTTGCGGGGCGACGGATTGCAACGTCTTATCCGGGATTGCTCGGCGAGTTTTTGCGCAGCAACGGCATCAACGCCGAAATCGTGCATTTTTCGGGCGCGGTCGAGATTGCGCCGCGCCTCGGATGTGCCGACTACATCTGTGATCTGGTATCGACCGGCTCAACGCTGGCGGCCAACCATCTCAGCGAGTATGTATCGATTCTCACCTCCCAGGCGTGGATGATTCGCAGCGCCAAGCTGCAAGACCAAGACAAAATCGCCCTCCTCGAACGCCTGCTGTTGCGTATCGAAGGCGTGCTGCAGGTTCGTGAAAGCAAGTACATCATGCTGCACGCACCGCGCGATGCCATCGCCGAGATTCGTGAGCTGCTACCCGGTAGCGAAGCGCCGACGGTACTGCCGCTGGAAGGACACCCCGATCGCGTCGCCGTGCACGCGGTGTGTCACGAGAACGTGTTTTGGGAGACGCTCGAGGACCTCAAGGGTGCCGGGGCGAGCTCGGTACTCGTTTTGCCGGTCGAGAAAATGCTGGCATGACCACCCAGTTGCCGATTTTCGATTGGGACGAATTGGATGAGCAGCGTCGTGTCGCCCTGCTCGCGCGGCCGCGGCTCGGCAACATTGCCGCGATCCGCGAGACGGTCGCCGCTATTGTCGAAGCCGTCCGACGCGCCGGCGATGCGGAGCTGCTGCGTCTTGCGGCTGAATACGACCACGCAGCGCTCACCGACGTGTATTGCAGTGACGCCGAATTCGACGCGGCGCAGCGCGAGGTAGGCGACGATGTGCGCGCCGCGATCGCGGCCGCCATCGCCAACGTTCGCCAGTTTCACGCAGCGCTGCGGCCGTCGGAAGTACGAGTTGAAATCAGCCCTGGCGTCGTCTGTGAGCGCGTTGTCCGACCAATCGATGCGGTCGGTCTGTACGTGCCGGCGGGATCGGCGCCGCTGCCGAGCGCAGCGATCATGTTGGGCGTGCCAGCAACCCTCGCGCAATGCCCGGGCGTCATCATTGCGACCCCGCCTCGCGCCGACGGCCGGGCCGACCCGGCCGTGCTGTGCGTCGCCGCTGAACTCGGCATTCGCACCGTCATCAAAGCCGGCGGCGCCCAAGCGATTGCTGCGTTGGCGTACGGCACGGAGACAGTACGGCCAGTCAACAAGATCTTCGGACCCGGCAACGCTTTTGTGACCGAGGCTAAGCAACAGGTTGCTGCCGATCCGGACGGCGCCGCCATCGACATGCCGGCTGGCCCATCCGAGGTCATGGTGCTTGCCGATGCCAACGCCGATCCGACGTTTGTTGCCGCAGATTTGTTGTCGCAGGCCGAGCACGGGCCGGACTCGCAAGTTGTGCTGGTGGCTACTGACCGTGCGCTCGCCGAGCAAACGGCCGCCGCGCTCGACGAACAGCTGCTGACGCTAGGCCGTGCCGACATTGCGCGCAAAGCGCTGATGGGCAGCGTTGGTTTCGTAGTGGCCGATCGCGATGCCGCCATTGCCGTTGCCAATCGCTACGCGCCCGAGCACTTAATCGTGCAGATGGCCAATCCGCGAGACTTGCTCGCCGCTATTCGCAACGCGGGCTCGGTTTTCCTCGGACCCTGGTCGCCGGAATCGATTGGCGACTATTGCAGCGGCACCAACCACGTGCTGCCGACCTACGGCTATGCACGCAGCTACAGCGGCCTGGGCGTCACGGATTTCTGCCGCACAATGACCGTGCAGGAGCTGAGCGCCGCTGGCCTTCGCGCGATTGGTCCGGTCGCCGTCACGCTCGCCGGCGTCGAAGGGCTCGATGCACACGCTCGCGCCGTCACGCTACGTCTCGGTACCGCGTGAGCGACTTGTCGGCACTGGCGCGCCCAGAGATCGTTGCGATGCGCGGTTACGAATCCGCTGCCTACGATCCGGCGCTCATTCGGCTCAACGCCAACGAGTCCCCGACACGACTCGACGGTGACGACAGCCGGCGCGGACTGAACTGGTACCCGGTCAATCGCCTGGCCGAACTAGAAAGCCATCTCGGCGCGCTGTTTGACCAGCCGGCCGAACGCTTGATGTTGACACGCGGCACGTCTGAAGCGATTGATCTACTGATTCGTGCCTTTTGCCGTCCGGGTGAGGACTCGATCGTCGTTTGCCCGCCCGCTTTCGGCATGTACGGCGTCTACGCGAAGGTTCAAAATACGCGGGTTCAAGCCGTTCCGTTGACGCCGGCGCCGACGTTCGACCTCGATGTCGACGGCATCATCGGCGCGGTCGATCGCGGTGCAAAAATTGTCTTTGTAACGTCACCCAATAACCCGACTGGTAACCTGATGTCGCCGGACGCGATTGATTCGGTGGTCGCCGCTTGCCGTGGACGCGCACTGCTGGTGGTTGATGCGGCCTATCACGAGTTTGCCGCGACGGAAGCACCGCAGCTGCGCTACGCCAGCGAATCGCATGTCGTCGTGCTACGCACACTGTCAAAAGCTTACGCCCTCGCCGGAACGCGTTGTGGCGCACTGATTGGCGATCCCTACATCGCCAGTTTGCTGCGCAAAATCATCGCACCTTATGCCTTTGCGACGCCGGTCGTCGAAACGATATTGGCCGTGCTGAAAGGATCGAGTGTCGCGAAACAAACTGAGCGCATTGCCGCAACGATTGTCGAACGCGAACGGCTGCGCGACGAATTGAACGGGCTGCCGGCAGTTCGGCGCGTGTTTCCGAGCGACGCCAATTTTTTACTCACCGAGTTCGCCGATCCAAGCGCGGCATTCGATGCCGCACGAGCGGCTGGCTTCCTACTCCGTGATTTCAGTGGCGGTGAGTATCACCGGAATTGCTTGCGGCTGACGGTCGGCTCGATCGAGCAAAATGACGCGCTGCTCGAAGCACTGAGGACCCTGCCGTGATGCACGCCGTCCTGTTTGTCGATCGTGACGGAACACTGATCGAAGAGCCGTCCGACTATCAGGTCGATCGCGTTGACAAGGTAGCGCTAGTCCGCGACGTCATTCCGTCGATGCTGCGACTGCGCGACGCCGGTTATCGCTTCGTGATGGTGTCAAATCAGGACGGACTCGGCACAGCGTCGTTTCCACAAGCCGACTTCGATGCCGCCCACGAGCACACGCTGCAGCTGTTCGCCTCGCAAGGCATCGAGTTCGACGAGATACTCATTTGCCCGCACCTGCCGGACGCCAATTGCGATTGCCGCAAGCCGGCGACCGGCTTGGTCGCGCCCTATCTTGCGAAGACGTCGATCGATCCGCGCCGCAGCGCGGTGGTCGGTGACCGAGCTACCGATATGCAACTCGCGGACCGACTCTCGCTGCGCGGTTTTCGACTGGGCGATGACGCCGGCCAGCACACCTGGCGATCGATTGCCGACGAGCTGTCGTTGGCCCCACGACGCGCAGCCGTGCAACGGCGAACGAAAGAAACCGATATCGCCGTTGCCATATCGTTGGATACGACAACGCCAGTCACGATCGACACCGGCATCGGTTTTTTCGATCACATGCTCGAACAGATTGCGCGCCATGGCGGGTATTCCCTCGAGGTCCGGTGCAGCGGTGACCTGCACATCGATGAACACCACAGCGTGGAAGACGTGGCGCTCGCGCTTGGTGAGGCGCTGCGTCAAGCGTTAGGCGACAAGCGCGGCATTGATCGCTACGGCTTTACGCTTCCGATGGACGAGGCTCGAGCCGAAGTGCTCATTGATCTGTCCGGTCGACCGATCAGCCGTTTCGATGGACGCTTCGATCGCGATACCGTCGGCGGGCTGTCGATCGAGATGGTCCGACACTTTTTCCACTCACTCGCGATGAGCCTAGGGGCAGCCATCCACGTTCGTGTTGAAGGCGACAACGCGCATCACATGGTCGAGGGCTGCTTCAAAGCGCTGGGTCGAGCGCTTGCCCAGGCGACGCGGCGGCGCGGCGACGCCATACCGTCCAGCAAAGGCGTGTTGTGATGTCGACCGGCAACGTTGCCATCGTCGACACCGGTGGGGCGAATCTCGCGTCGCTCGGCTACGCACTGGCCCGCCTTGGCGCGAGCAGCACGGTCACCAACGATCGCCATGACATCGCCGCCGCCACGCACGTCATTCTCCCGGGGGTCGGCGCGGCCGGCGATGCCATGCAGCGGCTGAATCGCACGGGTCTTGCAGAATTGATTCCAACGCTGACCCAACCTGTACTCGGTATTTGCTTGGGCATGCACCTGTTGGCAGAACGCTCGGCCGAGGACGACGTGCGCTGCCTCGGTGTGTTCGACACGGCCGTTGAACGTATCGTTGCGTCCAACGATCGCGTTGTCCCACACATGGGCTGGAACCGGACGGAAACCACGCGCCATTCGCGGCTGTTGGCCGACATGCCGGATGCGCCCTATCACTACTACGTCCACAGCTACGCGATTGCAGCCGACTGTACCGACTGCGTGGCGACGTTCGATTACGACGAGCCGTTTGCCGCGGTTGTCGAGCGCGACAATTTCGCTGGGACGCAGTTTCACCCCGAGCGCTCCGCGCACCACGGTCGCGCGCTGCTTGCCAACTTCCTGAGTAACCGAATGTGTTGATCATTCCCGCCATCGACGTCAAAGACGGTCGCTGCGTGCGCCTTTACCAAGGTCGCTTCGATGCCGTAACGGACTACAGCGGTGATGGCGTTGCTATTGCGCGGCGCTATGCCGATTTCGGGGCCCGCGCGCTCCACATCGTCGACCTCGATGGCGCCGCGAACGGTGTCCCCGGTAACACGGCGATGATTCGCGACATCATCAATGCCACCGACATGGACGTGCAGGTCGGGGGTGGCGTTCGTTCTCGCGCGGTTGCGCTCGAGTACTTCGAGGCTGGCGTGACCCGGGTGGTCGTCGGCAGTATTGCCGTTACCGACACCGCTGAGGTCGCCGACTGGTTGGTCGAGTTTGGTCCTGACCGAATCGTGCTCGCGCTCGACGTGCGTATCGACGACGACGGCGTCGCGTATGTCACGACGCACGGCTGGACACGCGCGTCGGGCGAGCGTGTCGACGATCTCGTTGCGCGTTTTCGCGACGCTGGACTTAAGCATGTGCTGTGTACCGACGTCAGTCGCGATGGCGCCATGGCCGGACCAAACCTCGCGCTCTATGAGGCACTGGCGACCCAGCACCCGCAGATTCATCTGCAAGCGTCGGGCGGCGTTCGCGGCGCCAATGACCTCGCCGATCTCGCCGCAACGGGCGCGACGGCGGCGATCGTTGGCAAAGCCCTACTCGATGGGCAGATTGGCGCTGAGGAGTTGGGACCGTACTTACTCGACGAATAATTCCCTGTCTCGATGTGCGCGACGGCCAGGTCGTCAAAGGCGTACGTTTTCGCAATCACCGTGTCGTCGGCGACATCGTAGAGCTGGCTATTCGTTACGGTCACGACGGTGCCGACGAGCTCGTGTTCTACGACATTACGGCCAGTCCGGAAGGACGCAGCGTCGACCGACACTGGATTGACCGAATTGCCGCAGAACTCGATATTCCGTTCTGCGTTGCCGGCGGAATCCGCAGTATCGAAGACGCCGAAGCAATTTTGAATCGCGGCGCCGACAAGATATCGGTCAATTCGCCCGCGTTGCTGCGACCCGACCTCATTGACGAGCTTGCAACGCGTTTCGGTACGCAATGTGTGGTCGTTGGCATCGATTCGCATCGCGGGTCGGACGGCACCTTGCGCGCGTTTCGTTTCACGGGCGATCCGGACAAGAGCGAACAATCGGGCCGTTCGGTGCTCGAGTGGGTCCGCGAGGTTGCCGACCGTGGCGCCGGCGAAATCGTTCTCAATTGCATGAACCAGGACGGCGTGCGAAAGGGTTACGATAACGATCAGCTTCGCGAGGTTCGCGACGCGACGCGCTTACCGCTCATCGCGTCCGGCGGTGCCGGCGAGCCATCGCACTTTCGCGATGTGTTCGAGCGTGCCGATGTGAGCGGCGCTTTGGCAGCCAGTGTCTTTCACTCAGGTGACATCCGTATCCCTGACTTGAAGCGCTATTTGCACGGCGCAGGCGTCGCGGTACGACTTGATGACGGAGAGCTTTTTCAATGAGCGACAACGACCCGTTTTTGTACGAACTCGAAGGCGTCATCCGCCAACGACTGAACGATCCTGACACATACAGCTATACGGCGCGCCTGGCCGCCGAGGGGTTACCTCGGGTCGCGCAAAAGGTCGGCGAAGAGGCGGTCGAGGTCGCGATCGCCAGCGTCAGCGACAAGGCCACCGAAGGTTTTCGCGCGGAAGTGGCCGACCTCGTATTTCACCTGCTGGTGTTGCTGGCCGTTAAAGAAGTCAGCCTTGCCGAGATCACGACGCTGCTCCGCGAGCGGCACGAATCACGCCGCCAGCCCGACTAGAGCAACGCCGCAGGCCGCTGGCCGTTCGGCGCCATCAGTCGACCCCATCGATCGTCAATTCCGCGACGCGTTCGCGTAAGTTGTAGTCGGACGCCATCACCGCGCCATAGGCACCAGCGTTCGCCACCAGCAAAACGTCGCCCTCCTGGGTCGGCGGCAGCAGTCGATCGGTACCGAGTTTGTCGGCCGACTCGCAGATCGGTCCGACCACCGTCACGAGATCGGCAGCGGCTTCGTCGATCCGAGAAAGATTGGCGATCTCGTGGTAGGCACCGTACAGCGCCGGACGAATCAAACTGTTCATACCGGTCGCAACACCCACGAACTTCATGCGTCCCTTGCCTTTGGTTTGGGTCACCTTCGCCAGCAAGGCGCCGGCTGCCGCAACGAGATAACGGCCCGGCTCCAGCCACAGCTCGTAGTGCGGTGCGAGCTCGCGCCAGACCTCGAGACTCTTGTCCAAGCGATCGATATCGAGCGCACGGTCACCGCTGCGTTCCGGCACGCCCAAACCGCCGCCTAGATCGAGTACGCGTACGTCGGGAAAGCGCTCGGCGGCGGCCGCCAGTACCCGCGCAACCGACTCCCAATTGTCGTGTTCGAGAATGCCACTGCCGCTGTGTGCGTGGATTCCGACGACTCGGCAGCCGGCCGCCGCACTCAACTCGGCGAGCTCGTCCAGTTCGAACAGCGGAATGCCGAATTTCGCGTGTAGTCCAGCGGTCTTGACGTGTTCGTGATGGCCTCGACCCTGACCAGGGTCGAGGCGCACAAACACGTCTTGCCCCCTGAACACTTCGGGCCAATAGCGTAAGGGGTACAAGTTGTCGAGCGTCAGGTTGACCCCACGCGCGAAGCCAAACTCGTATTCGTGCTTTGGCGCAAAGTTGGGCGTAAACAAGACCCGCTTCGGGTCGAAGTCGGGAAACAGCTCATAGACCCGCTTAATTTCGCCAGGTGATACGCACTCGACGTTAATGCCGGCATCGAGCAGCGTACGCAGCACCGCCGGGTGACTGTTCGACTTCATCGCGAAAAATATCGCCGCGACGTTGCTCATGGAGCGTAGGCGCTCGGCAGCGGCGCGAATCTCCGGCAAAAAATAGACGTAGGCCGCCTCGCGCTCACCGAGTTCGTGCAACAGCTTATCGCGGTGTATTTGCCACCAGCGCGGTGCTGGCGTTTCGTCGACCAAAGTCTCGTCCTGAAATTCCTCCCAGGAAAGACCGAAGCCAGTACCGCGCAGCGTCGCCGGAAACAACAGACTGTGCAGTCGTTCGACGAGTCGGTAGCCATTGTCCTCGTCGGTGACGAAACTGAAATTGAGATCGTTGGCCGCTTGGCTGACCAAATAGACCCGCTCCTCCTCGAACACTTTCATCGCCGGGCCAATCTGATGCAAAGTCGCGCGAATTCGTCGACCGACGAGACTGACTGCCGCGCAATCTGGCAATACTCGGACGCGACACAACTCACGAAGCGCTTCGGCCAACTGGTCGAGTGTCGATTGCGGCGTCTCACCGGCACGCATGTCGATCGAAACGGTGACATTGCTTTCGGACGTCGAGACGAAATCGACTGAAACGCCGGCGTCGGCGAACAACTTGAAGGCCGCCGCAAGAAAGCCCGGCTCTTGCCACATTGCGATGCCTTCGAGCGATATCAGCGTGATACCGGTCTGCACCGACACGGCTTTGACGAGTGGCGCGTCGTCCTCAACGGCGGGCGCGATGACCGTGCCATCGATGTCGGGACGCGTAACGGCGCGCAGAAACAGTGGAATACCCGCGCGACGCAGCGGCGGTATGGCGCGCGGATGCAGCACCGAGCCGCCCGTCGAGGCGATTTCCTGTGCTTCGTCGTAATGCAGCTGGGTCAGCAAGCGCGCCCCCTGCACCAAGCGAGGGTCAGCGCTGAATACGCCAGGCACATCGGAGAACACCTCGACACGGTTAGCCGCCGCGCGTACCGCGAGATAGGCGGCACTCGTATCGGAGCCACCGCGTCCCAGCAATACCGTCTCGCCATTCGCGTTCGACGCTATGAAGCCAGGGACTAGCATGATTCCCGGCAAAGCATCGAGCTCAGCCGCAAGCTTCTTGTCCGGGCTGACGTCGCACGTCGCACTCAGATAAGCCTGCCGCTCCGAGCGCAGTCGCGACGAGCGCGCCGGCAGCAGCGTGCGCGCATCGCGCCAAGCAACCGGGATACCTTGCCCCTCCAGCCAATGCGCCGACAACGTCGTTGCCATGAGCTCGCCCAGTGCAAGAATGCGTGCATGCACACGAGGACTGACTTCGCGCACCAACCGTGTACCGGCAGTCAATTGCGCCAGTTCGTCGAAATAGCTGCCGAGTAACTGATCGGCATCGAGACCCATGTCCGCAGCGAGCGACTGGTGGCGCGCGACTACGTCGGCGAGCTCGTGATCGCCCTGACCGTTTTCGGTGGCCATAACGAGCTGCTGCAGTGAATCTGACACGCCGGCCAACGCCGAGTGCACCACCAAGGGCCGGAACCCAGCAGCCAGACGATTCGCGAGGATGTCGCGGATCGTCTGCCAGTGCGTAAGGCTAGCAACGCTGGTGCCGCCGAATTTCAGCACGATGCGGCGCGAGTCGGCGACGTCGCCGGCGATACCGAGATCGGCAAGATCGGGAAACTGGGCTTCTTGCAGCATGCGTGGTCCGTTATCTGATGGCACAAAAAACCCGCCTCGGTGGGCGGGTCGGCAGCAATGTGGCCTTGGTCGAACTAGCCACGTCGTCGCGCCCGCCTCGCACTCTTTTTGAGTGCGAACATTCGTTTGAGGCTATAGCAGGAACACGGCGTCATGGCCGGCGACGATAACACCGCACGCGCTTGCGTCAAGTCGATCACAGATCAGTAACCGCGCCGAGTGACGCTGAGCTTACCCGCGAGGCGTACTTGTAGAGGACCCCGCGCCGCGGCGGGTGCTTCTCCGGCTCCCAATTGGCGCGACGTCGCTCGAGTTCGTCGTTGGCTACGTGCAGCGTGACCTCACGAGTTTCGGCGTCGACGGTTATTGAGTCGCCGTCGCGAACGAGCGCGATTGGTCCACCCTCAGCGGCCTCGGGCGCGACGTGCCCGACGACGAAACCATGGCTGCCGCCAGAAAAACGGCCGTCGGTGATGAGCGCGACTTGGTCGCCCAGACCTTTGCCCATAATGGCGCTGGTTGGGCTCAGCATCTCGCGCATGCCGGGCGCGCCGCGTGGCCCTTCGTAGCGCACAACCACGACATCGCCGCTGACGATCATGCCATCGAGAATCGCCTGCAGCGCCTGCTCTTCCGAATTGAACACCTTGGCGGGGCCGCTAAAGCGAAGACCTTCTTTGCCGGAGATCTTCGCAACGGCCCCCTCGGGCGCGAGATTGCCGTACAGCACGACCAAATGGGACGTGGCTTTTATCGGCGCGTCAAAGCCCTGCACGATATCTTGCTCGTCCGGATAATGCGCGACATCGGCCAGATTCTCGGCAAGGGTATCTCCGGTAACCGTCAACGCATCGCCGTGCAATAAGCCATGGTCGAGCAATTGTCGCATCAACGGTTGGATTCCGCCGATCTCGATCAGCTCCGACATCAGGTATCGGCCCGACGGCCGTAAGTCTGCCAGGACCGGAACCCGATCACCGATGCGCGTGAAATCATCGAGCGTCAGTGCGATACCCGCGCTGTGGGCAATGGCCAACAAATGCAGCACCGCGTTGGTCGACCCGCCGAGCGCGATGACCACCGTGATGGCATTTTCAAACGCTTCACGGGTCAGGATGTCGGAAGGCCGGATTCCGCGTGCGATCAGTTTCACGCAAGCTTCGCCTGCGCGCTGGCAGTCCTCTCGCTTAGCCTCAGAGATGGCCTCTTGTGCCGAGCTGTTCGGCAAGCTGAGGCCGAGCGCTTCAATCGCCGACGCCATCGTGTTCGCTGTGTACATCCCGCCACAGGAGCCGGCGCCGGGTATGGCTGTGCGCTCAACCTCGGCCAGCTCCGCGTCGGAAATACGCCCGGCCGCGCGGGCACCGACCGCTTCGAACACCGAGACTATGTCCGTATGTCCCGGCCCTGGGCGAATCGTGCCGCCATAAACAAACACCGCCGGTCGATTCAGGCGCGCGATCGCCATCGCGCAGCCCGGCATGTTTTTGTCGCAGCCACCGATCGCGACAAAGCCGTCAAATCCCTGCCCACCGACGACGGTTTCGATGGAATCGGCGATGACTTCACGACTGACCAGCGAATAACGCATTCCAGGCGTGCCCATCGAGATGCCGTCCGACACGGTGATCGTGTTAAACAAGACGCCTTTGCCGCCCGCACCGTCGACGCCCCGCAGCGCGTAATCGGCCAGATCGTTAATGTGCATATTGCACGGCGTCACCATGCTGTACGTCGACGCGACGCCGACCTGCGATTTGCTGAAATCGCTATCGCCGAAACCGACTGCGCGCAACATCGCCCGACTCGGGGCCTGCTCCACACCGTCGACGATTTGCCGCGAATAGCGTCGGTGTTGATCTTCGTCTTTCACGCCGGACTCCGTCGGGTCAATCAATCGTCGTCGCGAATCATGACGCGTACCGTCGACGTCGCAGCGTCGGGCCCTGCGGACACGATTCGCAAGCCGAACGACTCGACCGTTTCCGGATCGCTGTCGTTCACCAACGAAATTAACACGCTCGGGTCTGACTGGGTTAGATCGATCAAGAGATCTTCCTGGCGAGGCTGAATGAAATCTTCATCAGGTTCGGCGCTACCGGCCTGCACCTCAATACGCACGCTGCTTGGCGCATCGTCCGCTACCACAAGCGGCACACGGACGACCCGGTCGTTCTCAGCGACGGCGATCAGCGACGTTGCAAATTGGACAGTGACTGCAGGCGCTGGCACGGCGGCCGGTGGTACCGGCGGAGCCGTTGCTGGCGTGGGCAGCGTTTCGACAGGCGGCTCCGTGGGCGCGTCTTGATCCAGCACGCGTACCGGTATGTTCGCCAACACGCGGCTGCGATCGGTGGTCATGACATACAAGCGATATTCGCGAGTCGGCGCCGCGCGCCAACTCGCCCGCGGCTGCAGCCGCACTTCGACGATGCCGTCGCTTATCGGCACGATGCCGGCGTCCAGCAACGACAGCGTTTGTTTGTACTGATCGCGCGTCAACGCATTGAGGTAGACACCAACCTCAGACACGTCGAGCGTTGACGCTTCGAAACGCAAGGTCACGGTTGGATCGGTTTCAACGAGCGTCAGTGTCGTAGCCGGCCCGTCGAGCGGCAGCATGATGAGATCCGTGGTATCCGCCGGCGACGCCGCATTGCCCGTCGCCACCGGTGCGTCGTTCGCCGCGGTGCTAGCGCTGGACGGACCGGGTGGTGCGGGACTCGAGTCGACCGCTTCGACATCGCCGCCATCAACAACCGCAACGTCAGAGCCCGTGTCGACGAGCTCGACGTCGCCGGAATCGCCAACGACAGCCGCTGCCGTGTCATCGGTTGCAGCGGGATCGGCAAGGCCGCCACTCGGAACGTCCGCCGCACCGTCGGCATCGGCCATGCTTGGCTCCGCGGCAACGTCTGGCGCATCGACTGACGGCACGCCGCTGCCTTCGACCGTCTCCGGGGCACGCGTCTCACGCTCTAGAACGCGGCCGGCACCTGTCGCCGGCGCGGCAACGGTGCTCGCACTTCCGTCAATCTCCGCAGGTTGCGGCCCCCACCGATTGAAACCCACGACGGCGGCCACGGCAGCGGCCAGAACGATCGCCGTTGCCCCAAGCCACACGACGGCACCGCGCGAGCGCTGTGAGTCAGGCGGCGCAACTGGCGTGCGTATGCCTTCGACAAAGGCATCAACGCTGCTCGGCCGTTGGTCGGGGTCATGGCCAAGCGCACTGTCGAGCACCGACCATGCCGCCGGGGACAGCGAGTCGATGCGAGGCGGTGTTACACCCCGCTCGCGCGCCTTCAGCGCGGTGAGTTCAGCGTAAGGTCGCTTGCCGGCAAGTAGGCGGTAAGTCAACGTCGCCAGCGAGTACAGATCATCAGTTGGCGTGGCCGGTTTACCGTCGAGCACGGCAGCACTGGAGTAGGCAGGTGTCGCCGCCGCCAGCACGCCGGCGTCAAATGCCACCCGCTCTCGCGCGAGCTGACCGAATGCTTGCGCTACACCGAAATCGAACAGTCGCACACTGCCGTCCGTGAGCAACATGACGTTGCCTGGCTTGACGTCGGCGTGCACATACCCACAGTCGTGGATTGCGTTCAGCGCAGACGCCAGGCGCTCAACGATCTCGAAAGTCCAATCAAAGTCCTGGCCGACACCGGGCTCGCGATTGATACGCTCAGCAAGATGTTCCCCGTCGAGCCATTCCATGACGACAAAAAACACGTCTTCGTGTCGCTCGAGTGCGATGTAGCGAACGATATTGGGGTGTCGGCAAGCGCGACCCTTTTCAAATTCATCTTGCAGCGCGCGCACCGCACGGCCGCTGCTGCTCGATTCCGGACGCAGCAATTTGACGGCAACGTCGTTGCCAGTTGGAATGTCATGCGCCTTATAGACCGATGACATGTTGCCGCCGTGCGCGCGGCCAACGATTTCGTAACGCTCGCAAAGCACGTCGCCGATCGCCAATCGATGCGCGGATCGCAACACGGACGCGACACCCGGATCTTTGCTGACCGGTTTCGCCGCGGGTGGTGGCTCTTCGAGCATTGCTGGCGCGGCATCGACAACCGTCGGCACGTCTTCATTGCTGATGCGCCGGATATCGGCATCGAGCGTATCGTGCAAATGCGACGGTAAGCGGCCGAGCCGTTGCTGTTCGCACAACCAGCCGAGCAGCGTTACCGCAAGCGACGCGTCTTGATACAGCACATTGGCCATACGATCGCGAAACTCGCCGAACGTGACCTTGTTATTGACCAGACCGTCGAAGTCCTTCGCGAGCTCTTCCGGTATATCGCCAACCTCAACCGCCGATGTGTCCGATGCACGCGTCACAGCGCTGACCTGTTGCGATGCTTGGGTTGGGCGATACCGCCGGCGACGACCTTGCCGGGATTCATCGTCCCGGCAGGATCGAGCGCCGATTTGACCCGTTCCATCAGCGCGTACTCGACACCCGACACGTGCTCGCGCAGCAAGTCCTGTTTAAACACGCCGATGCCGTGTTCGGCCGACACCGTACCGGCGTAGCGCGCAACACCCTCGTAGACACAAGCACTGATCGCCGGCTCCTGCGCGCGAAACGCTTCGTCGTTCATCGCCGTCGGTCGCGTCAAGTTGTAATGCAAGTTGCCATCACCAATGTGACCAAAAATCACGGGGCGAATTCCAGGACACAAAGCTTCAAGTGCCGCGGCGGTGTCGGCGTGAAAATCTGCCAATTTTGACAGCGGCAGCGCGATGTCGTGCTTCAAGCTTGCGCCTTCTGGTTTCTGCGCTTCGGATATCGAATGACGCAGCCGCCAGAAGGCGTCGCTCTGCGCGAGACTCGATGCAACCGCAACATCGCCTGTGCAGCCATCGTTCAGCGCATCCGCTAGTTCGGCCTGCACGGTGTCGGTCAAATTCCAGCGTCGACCGCCGGCGAACTCAGCGAGAACGTAGTAGTCGGTTTTCGTATCTAGTGGCGTGCGTGTGCTGGGAATATGGGCCAAAACAAAGTCGAGCGCACGCCGAGAAATGAGTTCGAACGACTGCAGCGAATTCGGTATCGCGCCGTCCAGACGGTGGTACAGCGCAAGGGCTGCCGTCACGGAGTCGACGCTACAGAACACCGTTACCGATTGCTCGGGCTGCGGAAACAGTTTCAGTTCCGCGCGAGTAATGATACCGAGCGTGCCTTCGGCGCCGATAAACCAATGACGTGCGTCGTAACCTGCCGTGTTTTTCCGCAGTCTGCGCAGACCGTTCCACACAGTGCCGTCGGCGAGTACAACCTCCAGACCGAGCACGAGATCACGCGCGGTGCCGTAACGCAAAACGTGCACACCGCCAGCATCGGTAGAAATATTGCCGCCGATCGTCGCGCTGCCCTCAGCGGCTAGGCTGAGCGGGAAGTATCGGCCAACATCGCGAGCAGCCTCTTGCGCTGCACTCAACGTGCAACCCGCCTGCACCGTCATTGCGTTGTCGTCAGGGCTGACATTTTCGATCGCGTTCATACGCGCAAGCGACACCAGCACGGATCGTTCGGCGTCACTCGGGATAGCCCCCCCGCACAACCCGGTGTTGCCACCCTGCGGCACGACGCTGTACGCGTTGTCGGCGCAATAGCGCACGAGAGTTGCCACTTGCTCCGTCGAACGAGGCCGCACGATTAGCCGCGCAGCGCCCCGAACTCGATCTCGCCACTCGGTCAGATACGGCTCATGGGCGGCCGAGTCGTCGACAATCGCATCGGCACCGAGTAATTCTTGCAAGTCGTGCTGGATCATTCGGCCGAGATTATCGCATCCGCGCTGAGCGAATCGATGTTGCTGCCACAAAACAGCAAGACCGTGTTATTGCCATCGAGTTGGCCGACCAATGGACCCAACGCAGCGGCTGTCGTTGCTGCGCAAGCCGGCTCGACGCTGAAACCGAGCTCGTCACGGATTATGCGCATGGCGGCGCGAATGTCAGCGTCGCTAACGATGACCACGTCATCGACGAAGTGACGACAGTGCGCAAACGAAAAGTCGAGCGCAAACGGTGCCCCCAGACTGTCGGCGATCGTATCCACTGCACTCAGCGTTTGCGGCTCGTTCGCGGCTAGACTACGTCGCATCGAGTCAGCACCGGCCGGTTCGACGCCGATTACGCGACACGACGAGCGACTCAGTTTGATCGCCGCAGCGATGCCGGCAATCAAGCCACCGCCGCCGACTGGAACAATGACCGTATCCACCTCAGGCACCTGCTCGAGAATCTCCTGGCCCAACGTTCCGCTGCCGAGCACCATCGAGCGTGAGTCAAACGGGTGAATCATCGCCCGGCCCTCGTCGCGCTGGATTGCGGCGACCAGGTCGAACGCCTCGTGGACCGTCTCGGCGAACACGATGTCTGCACCAAAGCTGCGACACCGGCCAACGCGCAACGGATTTGCGGACCGAGTCATGACAACTTTGGCCGACACTCCCGCGGACTGCGCCGCGTACGCGGTCGCAATGGCGTGATTGCCGGCGCTGACGGCCGTCACGCCTCGCGCACGCTGTGAATCGTCGAGCGCATCAATACTGAGCAGAGCACCGCGCACCTTAAAAGTACCGGTGCGCTGCCAGTGCTCGAGTTTTGCCGTTACGGCGCCGCCGCCGAGCATGTCACCGACGGCGCTGCCGCCCAATGGCACGCTGGGCGTAAGGCGCACACGGTCGGCCAAAGCCGTCCGCGCTTGCGCGATCTCAGCGGCGGTAACGAGGTTCATGCCGTTCAACGTCGTCGCACAAAGCGGCGAAGGATAGCACTCTGCACGCTATTGGCTTAGCGAAACGCGGCATCGAGTACATCGCAACAATATGACATAACCCAGTGACGTTTTTCCGATTTGCACCGCCTTCCTTCTGGGCATAGCCTTACAGGCTCGGCTGGCCAGTCGGACCTCTCACCAGAAACGCCAATGAGCCTCGACGACATTTCACCGTCCGCCATCCAACGTATTGCCAGTTATTCGCCGTACCTGGATGCGTTGGTGGGGCTTGCCAGCGAGATGGGTTTACGCGAGCGCAGCAATCTTGTGCTGCTCGAGAAAAGCCTGCACAGCGAGTGGGGGCTGGGCCAGCACTGTATTCTCGGCTGGACGCCACATGACGAGGGCATTCTCGTCCTAGTCGTACCGCATTATGCGGTGGCCGAATACGCCGCGGGCGGCGGTGGCCAACGCGGCGGCTGGCAATTGTCCGAGCAATTCATCAAGAGCCTGCTGAGTCAAAAACGGCTGTTGTCCGAAGCGCAACTTCGCAAGGTAGCGCGGCTGCTAGCGATCGAACCTCGCTATCTCCCACTGCGCCAGCCGGTTGGCCGAAACACGACCGAACTGCAGATCATCGAACAGATGGTCAAACGCTACAGCATCAGCTTCGTTCCCAGCCGCGCCGTTGCGCTGTTCGACATCGTGGGCTTCAGCCTTTTGACCCCATTCGAGCAGATGACGCAGCTCAACAGTTTGTCTTACTCGTTGAATTCCGCGCAGAGCAAGCTGATGGACCGCAATATCGGCGTCAGTTTTGGCCGCTCGACGACAGGCGACGGTTTCTACATCTGGAATCGGGAAGAGAAGTCAGACTCGAACGCCAACCTCTACCACTTCATGCATCTCGTGCTCGCCGATAACGCAATCGCTCGGCAGCGCGCGACGGCGAATTCCGTTCCGCGGCTGCGGGCCGCGTTTCATGTCGGCAGCTGCTACGAGTTTCATCAAGCCGAAGGGCTAAACCCAACTGTCCACGATTACATAGTTGGCGACGTCACGATTGAACTCGCGCGCATGATTGAAAAAGCGCTACCCGGGCAGATTTTTGTCGGCGACTTTCATATCGATGAGTCGCAGCGCGCGAACAGTCATCACGAGCTCGACGCCATCGGCTTTGTTGACCACGCCCAAGGCAACTTATCGCAGCTCGAAGGTCTCGAGCTGTCAGGTGAGCGAATCTCATCGATCAAGTGCTATCTAACGGGCGAGCGCTCATCAGACGGCTTCAGCGTACGGCGGTTAATCATTGCCGATAAACACGGTCTGAGCCGCAGCGTCTATAACGCTAAGGTGAATATCTATCGCGAGCGTGCAGAGCCAATCTTGCTGGGCATTGAGGACCGCAAGCTGCGTCAGCTGATCAGTAATTTTGCGAGCTTCGAACTGGTTAGCCCGAGCGAGTCGCCGGCTTCGTTCGAAACAAACTAGCGACACTGGTTTCTAATCCCAGCAAGCCGACGGGTTGCAGTGAGACTGCAAACTGTGCGCTGTGGCTCCGGCAGGTAACGTCTTTCTCGATGCAACACCGCAACGGTTTGCGGAGCCTTATTCATCGACTGGTCGGGGCGAGAGGATTCGAACCTCCGACCCCCACAACCCCATTGTGGTGCGCTACCAGACTGCGCCACGCCCCGCGACAAGCCGATTCAACTGCTTCCGGTGTGGAATTCTAACGGTTCGACTGGACGCCGATCTAGCGGCGCAGAATCTTCAGAACTTCTTCCAGTTCAACTCGCAACTGTTTGATTATCTGCTGACTCTGACTGACGTCCGTCTTGGCCTCTTCGCCCGTTAGCTTGAGGCGTGCACCGCCGATCGTAAAGCCTTGCTCATACAAAAGGCTGCGGATCTGACGAATGATCAGAACATCCTGTCGCTGATAATAGCGACGGTTGCCGCGACGTTTGACCGGCTTGAGCTGCGGGAACTCTTGCTCCCAATAACGCAGCACGTGTGGCTTAACGAAACAGAGTTCGCTTACTTCGCCGATCGTAAAATAACGTTTGCCCGGTATTGGAGGTAGTTCGTCGTTATTTCCCGGTTCCAGCATAGGCCTCTACTCGGGCTTTTAGTTTTTGGCCCGGCCGGAACGTCACGACACGGCGTGCCGTGATCGGAATCTCCTCCCCGGTTTTGGGATTTCGGCCAGGTCTTTCGTTTTTATCGCGCAAATCAAAGTTGCCGAAGCCGGACAATTTGATTTGCTCTCCCGATGCAAGAGACGCCCGCATATCCTCAAAGAGGAGGTCCACCAACTCGCGCGCTTCCCGCTTGTTTAATCCTAACTCATTAAAGAGCGATTCCGCCATAGCGGCTTTTGTCAGTGCCATCGCTATCTGTCTCTTAATGTCGCGCCGAGTTTTGTCTTCAGCGCATCCGTTGCGGAGCGCACCGCCGAGTCGGCTTCTTCATCAATTAGCGTGCGTGATGTTTCCTGCAAAATCAAGCCTAAAGCCATGCTTTTTAGGCCCGGTTCTACACCTTTTCCGCGGTAAACATCGAACAAAACGACATGTCGTAACAGTTCTGGAATGGCTTCACGTATCGAAGCCAGCACTTCGCCTGCGCTAATTTCCTCGCGCACCAGCACCGCAATGTCGCGTCGAACTCTCGGATAGCGCGAGATCGGCGCAAACGTTGGCAGCGGTGTTTGCAGCAGCGCGTTTGCATCGAGCTCGAAATAGAAACAGCCGTGGTCGAGGTCCAGTGAGTTGGCAAGCTTCGGGTGCAGCCGACCGACGCGACCGATGCGCTCGTTGCCCAAAACGACGAGCGCTGTTTGCCCCGGATGCAGTGCGGGATGCTCGGACTGCTGCCACAGCAGCTCCGTGCCGCGCACGCCAAACAGCGCCTCTACATCGGCTTTGGCGTCAAAGAAGTCCACGCTATCGCGATCGCCCGCCCAGCCTTCCGCATCGCGCGGACCGCACAGCAAACCGCCCACACGCATTGTCTCGACAACGGCATCGCCGTCGCGGGCGAAACACGCACCGACTTCGAAAATTCGCACGCGATCGTGTTGGCGTGCCTGGTTGGCCGCGGCGCAAGTCGCGAGCCCTGGCAACAGCGAACGGCGCATCACCGACAGGTCGCTGGATATCGGATTGGCAAGCTCGAGCTCGTCGGCCGGCCCGTCACAGCGAGTCTGCAGTTCCGGATTGACGAAACTGTAGGTAACGACCTCGGCGAAGCCACGATCAACGAGCAAATCGCGCAGCCGGTCGAGCGGCGTGTCCTGCTCGCTGCCTGCATTGAGCGGGGTTTCGAGAACGGCGGTTGCGGCGGGAATCTCGTCGTAGCCAAACACCCGCGCAACCTCCTCGACGATGTCCTCGGCAATCGCGAGGTCGAATCGGTAGCTGGGCGGCGTGACGCTTACCGCTTCGTCATCGGCCTCGCAGCGCATGCCGAGCCGCTCGAGAATATTGACCACCTCGTCCGGTGCGAGAGCGATACCCAACAGCCGTTCGATCGTTTTCCACCGGACCTCGATCGAGGCGCGCACGGCGTCGTGGGTCGGATGCGTCGTATCGAGCAACGGTCCCGCAGCGCCGCCGGCAATGTCGAGGAGCAGCTCCGTAGCGCGCTGTATTGCCCTCGCCTGGCCGGCGGGATCAACACCGCGTTCGAAGCGCAGTGACGCATCGGTATGCAAACCAAAGCGACGCGCGCGACCGGCGATCCATGCTGGCGTCCAGAACGCCGCCTCAAACAAGACGTTTGTCGTGTCGGCAGTTACAGCGCTCGACAGGCCGCCCATGATGCCGGCAAGACCGAGCGGTCCCGACTGGTCCGCGACCACAACCACGCTGTCGTCAAGCGCTACTTCTTTCTCATCGAGCAGCACGCAGGCCTCGCCGTCTTGCGCGCGGCGAACGATCAGCGAGCCATCGATTTTATCCATGTCATACGCGTGCAGCGGCTGGCCAAGCTCCAGCATGACGAAATTGGTGATGTCGACGACCGGATGAATGGCGCGCAAACCCGCGCGTTCCAAACGCTCGACCAGCCAGCGCGGCGATTGCGCGTCGGTGGCTATGCCGGTGATCACGCGACTCGCAAAGCGCGTGCACGTTTCTGGCGCGGCTAGGTCGACGGCAAGTGTGGTATCGACGGCCGCGCTCGGCTCCGCGACGACCGGGTCCTGCAGACGCTGACCGCTGAACGCAGCGACTTCTCGCGCAACACCAAGCACGCTGAAGCAATCGCCGCGGTTCGGCGTGATGTCAATGTCGATGACCGCATCCGGCAAGTTCAGGTAGGTCGTCGCCGGAGTGCCGACCGGCGCATCGGTCGGTAAATCGATAATGCCGTCATGATCGTCGCCAAGACCGAGTTCAGCGGCCGAGCACAGCATGCCTTGTGACTCGACGCCGCGCAGCTTACTGCGACGAATCTTCGTTCCGTCAGGCAAAATCGCGCCGGTCGACGCGAGAATCGAGCGCATGCCCGCACGGGCATTGGGCGCACCACAGACGATCTGAACTGGCTGTCCGTCTGCAATGCTGACTTGGCAGACACGCAGACGGTCGGCGTTCGGATGCGGCTCGACGGTCATGATCTCGGCGACCGCGAAGTTGTCCATTTGCTCGCCAAGCACGCTGACATCGTCGACCTCGAGACCGGCCAACGTCAGTTTTTCGGCGAGCTCATCAGCCTCGGGTGCATACGGGACCCAGTCCCGTAACCAGCTGATCGGAAATTTCATCGGGCGAACTGCGACAGAAAACGAAGATCGTTTTCGAAGAACAAACGCAGGTCCGGTACGTTGTAGCGCAACATGGCGAGGCGCTCAACACCCATACCAAACGCATACCCGCTGTAGCGATCCGGATCGACGCCGGCACCCTCGAGTACGTTTCGGTGCACCATGCCGCAGCCTAGAATTTCCAACCAGCGCCCTTCCGAAGACAGCACATCAACCTCGGCGGATGGTTCGGTAAACGGAAAATACGATGGCCGAAAACGCAGCTTGGCGTCGCGTTCGAAAAACTGTTCGACGAACTGATGCAAAACCGCTTTGAGATTGGCAAAAGTGACGCGCTCTGCGACAACCAGACCTTCGACCTGATGGAACATTGGCGTATGGGTCTGATCCGAATCACAGCGGTACACACGCCCCGGCGCGATGATTCTTATCGGGACGCCGTCTGCCAACAGCGCGCGAATCTGCACCGGCGAGGTGTGCGTGCGCAGTAGCCGACCGTCCGGGAAAAAGAACGTGTCGTGCATGGCGCGCGCCGGGTGATTTTCCGGAAAGTTCAGCGCCGTGAAATTGTGGTAGTCATCCTCGATTTCCGGGCCATAGCGCACCTGAAAACCATTGCCCGTGAAAATGTCGGTGATCCGGCGCAGAACGCGTGTCACGGGGTGCAACGATCCGCTGCCGGCAGCGGTGCGAGCCGGTAAGCTTACGTCGACAGTCTCCGCCACCAATTCGCGCGCCAGCGCGACATCGGCCAAGGCGGCGCGACGATCCTCGATGGCCTCCGCCAATTCGGATTTGACCTTGTTGACGGCCTGACCGGCAGCCTTTCGTTGCTCGGGTGCAAGCTTGCCGAGAGACTTTAGCTCGGCCGTGATCAGCCCGCTTTTGCCAAGCAGGCCGACCCGGACCTTATCGAGCGCAGCAAGGTCGTCGGCCGAATCGATTTCGGCCAACGCCCGCTCTGCAAGGCGCGCGAGTTCCATCGCCCGTTACCGTCGCGTTAGACGACGACGTTAGGCGGCAGTGAGGGCAGACTTGGCCTGCTCAACAACGGCGCCAAAGGCGTCAGGCTCGTTGACCGCCAACTCCGCAAGTACCTTGCGATCGACTTCAACACCAGCGAGCGTCAGCCCGTTGATCAGTCGCGAGTAACTGATGTCGTGCTCGCGTGCGGCTGCATTGATGCGGGCAATCCACAACGCACGGAAATGGCGCTTACGCTGCCGGCGATCGCGGTAGGCGTACTGGCCCGCTTTGATGACCGCCTGCTTGGCGACTCGATAGACTTTGCGACGAGCACCGTAGTAGCCCTTCGCTTTTCCAAGAATTTTTTTGTGGCGCGCTTTGGCAACCACGCCGCGCTTAACTCGTGCCATGACTGCGTCTCCTTAGCTGTAGGGCAACATCTGCCGAACACTCTTCACGTCGCTGTCGGCCACTTGCTGCGTTGAACGCAGGTGCCGCTTACGCTTGGTGCTCTTCTTGGTCAGGATGTGATTGAGATGAGATTGGGCGCGCTTAAAGCCGCCCTTGCCCGTTTTGCGGAAACGCTTAGCCGCGCCGCGGTTGGTCTTCAACTTCGACATTTCGAACTCCAAATTTTCTGAGCCTGGGATCGGATCGTGTCCGAAGCAGGCGGGCTTAGGTCAACGCAGAGCGCCGACCTGGCTCACTTTTTTTTTGGCGCTAACACCATGATCATTTGCCGCCCTTCAAGCTGCGGCATCTGTTCAACGTTCGCCAGTTCCTCCAGATCGTCGCGGATCCGTTCGAGCAGTTTTGCTCCGAGGTCCTGGTGCGCCATCTCTCGCCCTCTGAATCGCAACGTGACCTTGGCTTTGTCGCCGTTGGTCAGGAAGCGTGTCAGATTGCGGAGTTTGACGTTGTAGTCACCAACGTCGGTTCCCGGACGAAATTTGACTTCCTTCAGATGAACCTGTTTCTGCTTGCGCCGCGACGACTGGGACTTCTTGCTCTGTTCGAACGCGAATTTCCCAAAGTCCATCACTCGGCACACCGGAGGATCTGCGTTGGGCGACACCTCGACCAGATCGAGTTTCTGCCCAGCGGCTAGCTCAAGCGCTTCTTCAAGCGGCATGACACCAGCCTGTTCGCCGTCCGTGTTGATGACTCGAACTTGGTCGGCTTCGATTTCCTCGTTGCGCTTAGCGCGTTTATTTGCAGCGATATCAGGTTCCTCAGTAAGCGGCTGTCAGGGGGTAATTCGCCGGGACGCGAATTTTACAAACGGGATTTCGCATAAACAAGCGAAAAGTCTCAAAAAAACGACCGGTTTGGTCGCTTTTTGAAAGATAGACGGTAGAAGCCCATCGCCGGCCCCAGCTGCGAGGATGTGGGGCCGTTTTTTGTCGAAATCAAGGCTCAAAGCGGGCTGATGGGCCATTCGCGCTCTGCCACCCGTGTCGGGGCGGTAGCTGCGATTTCTTGTCTGTGGCCGTCACACAACAACAAGGCCTGCAGAAAGGCCGTTGCGACCACGTTGTGTCGGGAGCCGCTCGGGGCGGCGACAAGACCGGCACGGCTGAAGTGCGGGTCCGCTCGTTGGCGCAATTGCCTGCTCCTGGACGTCGCAGGCGGGGCTGGTGGGGACCCGCTGGCCGCGGCGACAAGACCGTGACCGCCGAAGTGCGGACCCGCTCTGCAACGGTTTTACTGCAGAACGCCACAACACGTATCAGCGGCACGGCAGGTTTGGTGGGCGATGGTGGTTTCGAACCACCGACCTCCACGATGTCAACGTGGCGCTCTACCCCTGAGCTAATCGCCCTGCCGGTGCCGCGAAGCGGTCGGGAAACATACCGGAATTGCTCCGGTTCGCGCAACCGATACTAACTTGCGGCAGCCTGTCGCTCACCGAGACCGAGGCTGTGACGGCGCATGGCCTCGATTTGATCGCGCAGCGCCGCCGCTTGTTCAAACTCGAGATTTCGCGCGTGCTCGAGCATTTTTTGCTCGAGATTCGCGATCTCGCGGACCAGCTCGGCTGGCGACAATGATTCCCAGTCGGCATTGGCTGCCTTGCCCGCCCGACCGCGGCGCTTGCCGACACGTTTGGTCTGCCCTGCTTCCATGATGTCGGCAACGGCTTTGCGCACCGATTTCGGCTCAACGCCGTGTTCGACATTGAAAGCTTCCTGGACGGTTCGGCGTCGATCGGTCTCCTGCATCGCGCGTTCCATCGAACCGGTCACTTTGTCGGCGTAAAGAATGGCTGTGCCGTTGATGTTGCGGGCGGCGCGGCCGATGGTTTGAATCAGGGAGCCTTCAGAGCGCAGGAACCCTTCCTTGTCGGCGTCCATGATTGCGACCAACGAGACTTCCGGCATATCGAGACCTTCGCGGAGCAAGTTGATTCCGACCAACACGTCGAACTCGCCAAGCCGTAAATCGCGAATGATCTCAGTGCGCTCGACCGTGTCGATGTCGGAATGCAGGTACCTCACCCGCACCCCGTGCTCACCGAGGTAGTCGGTCAGATCCTCAGCCATGCGTTTGGTCAACGTCGTTATCAGTACACGATCGCCGGCCTCAACTCGCATCCGGATCTCTGACAGTACGTCATCGACCTGTGTCGACGCGGGCCGAACGAGCACGGCCGGATCCACCAAACCGGTCGGCCGCACCAGCTGTTCAACCGTCTGATCGGCGCGCTCGCGTTCGTAGGGCCCTGGTGTTGCGGAGACGAAAACGGTCTGCGGCGCCATCGATTCAAATTCGTCGAATCGTAGCGGCCGGTTGTCGAGTGCCGAGGGCAAGCGAAACCCGTATTCCACCAGCGTCTCTTTGCGCGAACGATCGCCGCGATACATCGCGCCCAGTTGCGGCACCGTCACGTGGCTTTCATCGATGATTAGTAGCGCCTCGGGCGGCAGGTAATCGAACAGGCACGGTGGCGGCTCGCCTGGTGCGCGCCCGGACAGGTAGCGCGAGTAGTTTTCGATGCCTTGGCAATAGCCGAGTTCACGAATCATCTCGATATCGAAGAACGTTCGCTGTTCGAGTCGCTGTGCTTCCAGCAACTTACCGGCGTCCCGCAGTACCATCAAACGGTCGCGAAGCTCGTCGCGTATGAGGTCAACGGCGGCCAACAAGCGCTCCCGCGGCGTCACATAGTGCGTTTTGGGAAAGACCGTCGCGCGCCGAATCGATGGGTACATTTCGCCGGTCAGCGGATCAAACCAGCTCAACGACTCGATTTCGTCGTCGAACAACTCGACGCGCAGGGCCTCGCGCTCGGATTCCGCCGGAAAAATGTCGATGACATCGCCACGCACACGGTAAGTGCCCTGCGACAGTTCAATTTCGTTGCGCTTGTATTGCATCTCGGCGAGCTGGCGCAGGATCTGACGCTGGTCGATGGTTTCGCCGCGAGTCAGGTGCAAGACCATCGCAAAGTAGGCTTCAGGATCGCCGAGCCCGTAAATTGCCGAGACCGTCGCGACAATGATGGCGTCCGGCCGTTCAATCAGCGCTTTGGTGGCAGACAGGCGCATCTGCTCGATGTGATCGTTGATTGACGCGTCTTTCTCTATATAAGTATCTGACGCGGGCACATATGCCTCGGGCTGGTAGTAGTCGTAGTACGACACAAAATACTCGACGGCATTGTCGGGAAAGAACTCGCGCATCTCGCCGTAGAGCTGCGCCGCCAAGGTTTTGTTGGGCGCCAGCACGATCGCCGGACGTTGGATACGTTGAATAACGTTCGCCATCGTGAACGTCTTGCCAGACCCCGTGACCCCGAGCAGGATCTGCCTCGCAAGGCCATCGCGCACACCGTCGACCAGACTGTCGATCGCGGCTGGCTGATCCCCGGCGGGCGTGTACTCGGCCGCAAGCTCAAAAGACTTGTTTGTTGCACTCATCGATGGGGATGCACGCTGTGAATCGCACCGAGCGCACGCATCGCGTAGGATCGCGGCGGGCGAAGTCGGAACCAAACCCATGAGTCTACCAGTATCGCGACGCGTTCAACGTGTTCAGGCATCCGCCACGGTCGAGATCAATGCACTGGCGTTGCAACGCAGAAGCGCCGGCGAAGACGTCATCAGTCTTGCGGCCGGTGAGCCTGACTTCGACACGCCGACGCATGTTTGCGACGCGGCGGTCGAGGCCATCCGTAGCGGCAAGACACACTACACCCCGCTCGCTGGCGTACCCGAGCTCCGCGACGCGATCTCGGCCAAGTTCCAACGCGACAACGGATTCGCCGTCGAGCCATCAGATGTCGTCGTAAGTAATGGTGGTAAACAGCTGATTTACAACGCAGCGCTAGCCACGCTTGGGCCGGGAGACAAGGCCATTGTCGTTGCGCCGTATTGGGTCAGCTATCCCGATATCGTACGTCTCGCCGATGCCGAACCGGTCATTGTCGAGACCCGCCCGGAACAGACTTTCAAACTGCAGCCGGACGCGCTCGAGGCGGCGCTCGATGACGACGTGCGGCTGGTCATCCTGAACAGTCCCGGTAATCCATGCGGCAACGTTTACAGTCGCGCCGAACTGATCGCGCTGGGCGACGTGCTCGGCCGACATCCGAAGGCGGTCATTGTCAGCGATGAAATCTACGAGCATCTCTGTTGGGGCGAAGAAGCGTCGCTGAGCATCGCGGCACTCTGTCCCGAGCTCGCGGATCGCACGATAACGGTCAACGGCGTGTCGAAATGCTATGCAATGACCGGATGGCGTCTCGGCTTCGCCGGCGGGCCAGACTGGCTGATGCGAGAAATCCGCAAACTGCAGGGTCAGCAGACGACCAACGCCTGCTCGATTTCGCAATACGCCGCCATTGCGGCGCTCAACGGCGGCCTAGAGGACGTGCACCGGATGCGCGACGTTTATGCACGCCGCGCAAAGCGCTCAGTTGAGCTGATCAATGCCGTCGATGGTCTGCATTGCGATCCCGTCGCGGGCGCTTTCTATTTGCTCGTTGACAGCCGAAACCTCATTGAGGCGCGTGGTCTCGTCGACGATGTGGCGCTTTGCAAGGCCATTCTCAACGACGTCGGCGTTGCCTGCGTGCCGGGAACCGCGTTCGGCGCAGCCGGATTCATGCGACTGTCGTTCGCCTGCGAGGACGCGGTTTTCGCCGAAGCGGTAAGGCGCATCGGCGAGTATGCGCGAAGCTAGCGATTCGCTCGCTCCTTGACTTGCGATGGGGGCTTGGTCAAGATTCCCGGCTCGATGGCGCTAGTTTGCTGGGCCATCGCCAATCCCCGGTAGCTCAGTTGGTAGAGCGGTTGACTGTTAATCAATTGGTCGCTGGTTCGAGTCCGGCCCGGGGAGCCACACATTCGAAGAAGCCCGCCACGTCGCGGGCTTTTTTTTGTGCGTGCCAAAGTCGGAACGCTGAAGCGCCGAACTCACCAGCGATTTGATAGCTCAACGGTTCGCAAACGTTCATCGACCGGCCCGCTAGTCGCTCGTCCAACCGTCGAAACGATCGCTCATCGACTCTCGTACCCGCACCGAGCGAGCCGCGATTTGCCCTAACCGGTATTCTCACCGCATCACGACGGCTCCAGGGAGCCAACCATTTGAAGAAGCCCGCATTGCTGCGGGCTTCTCTTTGTTTTGCGCAGTTTTCGACAACCCGTTTTAGGTCGCACGCGCTAAGTCCGCGATCATGCAGCAGAGCTTGGTGCCAGCGTGATGCGTTCTTTAGTCGGTCCTTGCAACAGGTTTATCTCAGCTCGAGCCGAAGCGATTTGCCAGCGTTCACACTCATGCGCAAGCGTCGGGTTCTGCAGCAATGGATAACCGCGTTCCGCTTCCCACTTATCCAAGTCGACCGGCCTCGCCAACATCATGCGGAACAACATCGCCACAGCGGACCATTTCGAACCGATGCGCAGACCCGGACTAACGAGGTCTGGGTTCGCCACATAGCGT
Organism: Pseudomonadota bacterium; assembly: GCA_038534295.1. Taxonomy (GTDB): domain Bacteria; phylum Pseudomonadota; class Gammaproteobacteria; order Steroidobacterales; family Woeseiaceae; genus JBCAXA01. Next base: position 455,270 of record JBCAXA010000002.1, on the reverse strand, counting down.
CGTGCGATGCTTTCAAAGTCCTCAGGCGCCCTACCCGTGATCTTCTCAACGTGATCCGTTGGCGCCGATCTGGCGTAAACGCCAGCTCGCACTTCCTCGGCGTAGTAGCGCATGTGCGCAACCTGCTCGGTTGGATAACCAAGCGCAATCGCTGCTTTTTGAAACGATCGGAACGGAACGTCTTTGTAGGTAACGGGCCTATCCAATACGCGACTTAGAATCTCGGCAACATCATTTGGTGATACCAGTTCAGGCCCGGTCGGCCGGTAGCTCTTACCCACATGCGGTCCAGGATTGTCCAGCACTTCTACCGCAACGCGCGCAATGTCCTCGTTCGACGGTGGCGCATTGCGCCCGTCACCGAACGGCGCCATCAATTGGCCGAAATGCGCAATGGCCGGAAGACCGAGAAAGTACGGAAACGCGAAGAGTCCGGGCGCCAGGTGCACCACGTCGACGGACGGCATCCATCGGTAAATATGGTGAGCGATCCAGTGGCCACGTTGGTGGATCGACGGATGTGACGGACTCAGATTCCAAGCGCCCATCAATGCAACGACGTCGAGCTTGGCCTGCTCAGCCGCAACGGCGAATAGCGTGGAGTCATAGACCGTATTCGATGAGAACGGCGGGTTGTAAAACGCCCGCTGAACGCCGACCAGTGCTTGCTCGAGATCTCGGTAATCTCGCAAGTCGCCGATATACAACTCAGCACCCGCCGCCTTTAGCGCTTGCGCCCGTGCATCGTCCGCGCGCACAAAGGCGCGAACCCTGTAACCAAGCGCCAACAGGTCCGCAACGACGGCCATGCCGACATGCCCTGCCGCACTTGTGACCAGAATGGTCTCCTTTGCTGACATAGCACTCTCCTTTAGATGATGATTGTCATCTATTAAGATGACAGCTATCATCTATGCTGTCAAGCAAATGAACCGGCGGATTTCATGGCGCGCAAATCGAACGCAGAGAAGGCCGCAAGCCGAGAAAACATCGTTGCCGCAGCTGCTCGGCTGATTCGACAGAGTGGCATCGACGAAACGAGCGTCGCAGCCATCATGCAGGCAGCTGGCATGACGCACGGCGGGTTCTACCGACATTTCGAATCGAAGGACGATCTTGTGACGGCGGCAGTCACCGAGTCATTCAAGGCTGGGCTGGATGAGTTCTCGGAACATCACGATGGGACGCCCGATGAAGCCGAGGCATACATCGCCCAATATCTTTCTGACGATCACGTTGAACAACCCGACATTGGCTGTCCAATTCCTTTGCTTGGCGCGGAAATCGCTCGCGGTACCGATACCTGGCAGCGGGCGTTAGCGGACGGTGTAGCAACGGCAACGCGCAAACTCGGAGAAGGACTGCCCGGCTTGAGCCGAGCAGACGTGCTTACTTTGTTTAGCACGTTGGTCGGCACCGTTGTCCTCTCACGCGCCGTGGGGGACGGCGCCCTGCGTGCTGAGCTACTAGCCGCGAATCGCGAACACGTCGCGAAGGCAGTGTCTGCCGCGAATCGCAAGCCTTAGCGAGTCTGTTTGCTGGCGCAAACGGCTGCGGACGGCGTTGTTGACGCTACGACCCGTGCCTTATTAGCGTTTGAGCGATGTGGAACCACTAGCACCGCAACGTGGCCCCGCGCCACAATCGTGCGGTCCGCGCGCTTCAACAATTGGTGGATCTATCCATGAGAGTGACACTTTGGCTCGCCATTGTCTTAGTGACCGGTTGCGCAGGTATTTCTGAAACCAAAAACACGGACTCGGGACCTTGGCACACGGTCTTTGCACACGACTCGAACGGCGCGGCTACGCAGGGCTCAAAGCAAGCGTTGGTAGATGCCGTACGCGCAGGAAAACCGATTCGAGTCTATTGGGCCGGTCGGCGGGTTGAACACGTCGCAGACGCGTTTTTTCTCACCATTCTTGGCGGCGAGGTCTTCGCGCAAATTGAGACGATTCAGGGCCAAGCACCTAGCGACGACCCGCCGGCCATCGAATTTCGCGATAATCAATGGCGAACGATCCTCAGTACCAACGGGGACCGCGCGCTGACGTGGTTTTCGACGCGCTAGACGTGGTTTGAAAAATCAAAGGAGCCGGATGCATAAAAGACCGCCCACGCGATTTACCGCGCGATGCGCTCAAGTCGCTCTCGGCCAAGAGCCGCGATTGAAGCAACCACGCCATCGACCACCAGTGCCATTCGCTCATAGTCCAACGTATCTGGCGTATCGTCCGCGGTGTGATAGTTCGGATTTCGTTGATACGCCGTATCGGTGATCATGATCGCCTTAATGTCCTCGTACCAGTAGTTGCGATGATCCGACAGACTCGCGCCTGGTAATCCTAAAGCCAGCGTTTCAATAGGCATTTCAGTGGCTTCAAGAAATGCTCTTTTGACCGTCCGCAGGACGGCTTTCTCGCGTCTGCGGCCAATAGCGGCGATAAAGTTTCCGGTGCTCGGATAGACAGTACCCATCAATGGCAACGGATGTCTCTGACATTTCGGCTTGTCACAGAAATACCCAATCATCTCCAAGCTCATCATCAGAAAAGGGCTTGGCGAGCGCTGTCGGCTTCTACGTGCGTGGTGAACGCTGCCCATACTGGGCGTGCCAAAGTTGGGCGGCTCTTCAAGAGCATAGGCTACGAGAATCACAGTTACTGGCAGCTCAGCGCCAGCCAGCAGTCTCGCCAACTCCAGGACTCCCGCTACGCCGCTGGCATTGTCATCAGCACCGGGTAGTCCATCAAAAGCATCGTAGTGAGCGCCAATCACGATAGCCTCATCTGACTGCCCGGCAATTGTTAGCTCAACGTTTCGCACTTCATCGATTCCCAGAGGGACGTTCTGGTAGACCGGGTCTCCATAACGCGCAAACTCTTCGTAAATGTACTCGGCAACCGGGTCGAGGCTTTCAGCAAACGCATCGCGCGGTGACAAATCGTTGACCAGTTTTTCGACGTGCAGTCGCAGAACTCCTGCATCGGCCTTACTGCTTTCTTTTGCCAAGACCGGACTTTCGAGCATCGTCAAACTCGCGAGGAGCGAAACAACCAGGGTCAGACATCTTAAGGGGAAAGGCTCAGAAATCATTTAAGTCCTGCTCCGGCGACAGGTCATTGGACCAGGCTCTATCCACCCGGTATACGGTTTGTAGATTGCCAGCTCAGCGTTTTATCAAATATTGGCGCCCTGATTCGCGAAAATATCGACCATGAACGGAATGTCCGCGCCGGCGTGGAACAACACGGGCGCAATGAGGCTGTCAGTTCTTTGCATAACGTGACCGAGTCCCAACCCGAGAAAGAACACGATCACGAGAAAAACGGGTACGTCTGCCGTGTACGTCACCTGCATGTGGGCCACTGAGAAAACGATCGCCGTCAGTACGTTTGATCCATTGGTCCCGAAATACGGCTCGCACCGTTTCAAGAAAATGCCGCGGAACAACAGTTCCTCCATGGCCCCGTTTGCAAACACGAAAATCAGTATCCACGGAATAAGCGGCAACAGCCGTGCTAGTGAATAGTCCTGGCCGGCGAGTCGCAGGATGCCGAGAACCACAAAGCCAGCGAAGAGCACGACGCCGAGTGTCAGTCCTTGCTTGAGCCGTCCAGCCTGCCAATAGGCGGACGACAGTTTCTGCCCAGATAGCTTGAGCAGGACGAGAATCGTTGCGATTGCTATGCAACTCTCGATGACTTTGGCGGTGGCTATGCCCGGCGGATTGTCGACCGATACGGCAAACACCTGCATCGCACCGTGGCCCAGTACAGACATCGCGAGGATCGCAGAGGCCGCTATGAAAAAGGCGAATGCGAGAGTCCAGAATTGGCGTAACCGCTCATTGCGACGCAAGAGAAGAGCGGCAGCAAGAAAAAGCCCTGTCGTGGCGATCTGCAACGCGGTACTGACGTGAGCTGCGAACACAGGCGCGAACGTCATACCGCCTAGAAACACCAAAAGACCGGACACGAGAAACAGCGCGTATAGCGACAGTGTTCTTGCCCCTGTAAACACTTGAGCGGGAGTGGCAGGCCTCATGTCCGCTGAGCCGCTCTTCGTTGCCTCAATCGCATTAGCTTGTTCGCCGACGCCGCACCGCAGTTGCCGCCGGACGCCGGTCGAGACTCATGCCGCAAGAGATTCACCGCTCTTCAGAATGCGACATTCGACGCCCATCGATTCGACTTCTCGCTTGAATCGGTGATCGTCAGCCTTGGCAAAGCTGCGCTTCCAGATGAACGGGACGCTGTAGTGGCAAGGAATCACGAGTCGCGGTGCGATCAGTTCGACCGCTCTTATGGCTTCGTCGACATCCATGGTCCATATGCCCTGCCCGAGTCCGCCGATGGGCAACATGAGGATGTCGGGTGCGAGTCCCTCCCACTCGTCGAGCAGAATGGAGTCACCGAGATTCAGCACCGAGACACCGTCAACCGTTATCTTGAATCCCATGGAACCGATACCGACACGCTCGTTCGGACCGGGCTCGCGTCGAACTTTGAATCCCAGTACAGGAACCTCGATCGGACCGTGCTGGCTGCGTACCGCCTCGAACAATACGCCGTCAAGCGTGACCGACTCACCGACATCCAGCGGATAAACGCGTTCGAAGGGCACCCAAGAGGTCAAGCCTCGACCTCTAGGGTCAACGACGAGTGTCTGGCCACCGACCGTCTTGGTCAGGCCATTGCCGCAGACGACGGGCGCTCCAGAGACTGCCGCTATCCGATCAGACTGCCAGTGATGATCGGGATCACCGTGCGTGACAACGATATGCGTCACGCTCGACCACTCACAACGCGGAATGAGGCTATGTAAGTCGAACACCCACAGGTGCTGCCCGGGATCGATGGCAACCTTTGTCGATCCGCTCTCCACGAGAAACGCGTTGTAAAGATAGTGAGTGATCTGCATCTGGGTCTCCCGGTCGGCGCGTTCGCATACAGGGTTTACAGATCATAGAGACGTCGCAGGCACCGAATGAATCGTGGATAACCGCAGCGCGCCTTCGGTACAGAAGGAGCCGTCGGTGGTTCGGTGCGTTGCCCCTAGCGCGGGGGAGCGGTTACGGCAGGTCTTTCAGGTAATCGCGAAAGCCGCTGCCGATCTCAGGATGAGCGAGTCCATACTCGACCTGTGCCTCGAGAAAGCCGAGTTTGTTGCCGCAATCGTAGCGCTTGCCTTCAAAGGCGTACGCATAGGTCGGGATGTCGCCCAGCTGCGCAGCAATGGCGTCGGTCAGCTGAATCTCACCACCCGCGCCGCGACCAATGGTCTTGAGCACATCGAAGATGCTGCCGTCGAGCAGGTAGCGGCCGACGACCGCCAACGTTGACGGCGCGTTTTCCGGTTTCGGTTTTTCTACCATGCTGGCAATACGCCGCAATGGGTCATTGTCGTGCAATGCGACAATCCCATAGCTACCGGTCTTTTCTTTCGGCACCTGTTGAACGGCGAGCGCGGCACCGCCGTGCTGCGCATGAAAATCGGCCATTTGTTTTAGACACGGCGTTTCACTGCGAATCAGGTCATCGGGCAGGTGCACGAAAAACGGTTGATTGCCAACGGCCGGTTCTGCGCAAAGCACCGCGTGCCCGAGACCGTAGGGAATGCCCTGCCGAATGAACGTGCACGAAACCCCGTCCGGTTTGATCGATCGCACGATATCGAGTAGCTCCTGCTTGCCGCCGTCGGCCAGCGCCCGCTCGAGCTCGGGGTCCACGTCAAAATGGTCTTCGATCGCACGCTTAGACGCGTGAGTCACGAAAACCAGATTCGTCGCACCGGCCGCAACCGCCTCCTCCACCGCATACTGAATCAGTGGCTTGTCGACGATCGGAAGCATCTCCTTCGCACTGGCCTTAGTAGCCGGCAGAAATCGCGTTCCGCGACCGGCGACTGGGAACACGGCGGCTTTGACCGGCTGGGACATGCTGAGGCTCCTCGCGGTAGACGACGCGCATGGTAACAACGCGGACCATCGGAGGACAGACGCCTGCCAAGACGATGCGATCGCGATCGGGCCTGATCGCGATCGCAGTCGCGGCTAAGGAGACTTTGGCTTGGTCTTTTTCGCCGTCGGCGATTTTCCGACCGTGATGTTGTTGCGGTTCTGATCGACGATGGCCTTACCGATGCCGTCGACCTTGCTCAGATCGTCCGCCGTTTTGAACGGACCATGACTGCGACGGTACTCGACGATCGCCGCGGCTTTGGCCGCTCCGACCCCCGTCAAGGCATCGGCGAGCTCGGCGGGACCTGCGCTATTGATGTCTACAGCCAGCGCGACGGCACTCGACAATCCAAGGATCAACGCCAACACTGCGGCGCCCACCGGTAGCTTGGTGAACATAGATTTCTCCTGCGTAGTTAATTGCGGCCGAGATGCCGCGACGACACCTACTGTGCCGTCTGCCGCGCTCAACAGGCTGGCGATTTTCTGCGAAGAAACGTCAGAATTGTTGCGGTGTTACCAGTCGACCCGACCGCCACGAACCAGGGAGTCGAATCGGACTTGATTGGCCGGACGCTGGGTCTCCCACGATTTGCAGCTCGGGCAGTGCCACAGGAGTGACATGCTGGAGAAACCGCACTCACTGCACCGGTACTTCGGCGTTTTGGTCGCAAGTTTGGCGAGGCCCGTTTTGACCTTTAGCAGCGCTTCGGAATCGATTTTGCCGTCTTCGAGACGCGATACGTCGATGAAATCGGCGAGCGTAGGCTCGTTCTGCACGTAGTCACTGAGACACTGCTGCAATACGTCGCTCTTCAAGTCCGGATAAAGCACAGCCACATACGCAAGACTCTGCACAATCTCTGGCTGCTTGCGAACGAGATCGCTGAGCTGCTTTTCCAGCGTCGCTAGTTTGTCCGCTGACGCATACATACCGTGCAGCCGAGGTAGAACCTCGACGATGAGGTCCGGGTTTTCACTGATGACGCGCCAGTAAAGCTTGTACGCCATCGCACGATCGTCGGTACGTTCGGCGAGCTCGGCGCGAATCAGCGTGCCGCGAGTCGTACGACCACGGCCGGATTGCGCATCGCGCAGAAACTGTCGTGCGGCGGAAAAATCTCCGCGTTCGATCGCCTGCTCGGCCAATTCACAGTGGTAGTGCGCAACGCTGCGCGATGTCTCATCGCCGCCACGTGGCTCGAGCTGTCGACCAACGTCCACGGCTTTTTGCCAGTCCCGCTCCTGCACGTAAATGCGAGCGAGGTACGACAGCGCTTCGTTGCGATAATCGCTTTGCTCGGCAAGGGTGAGAAACAGCGACTCGGCGCGATCGAGCAGCCCGGCCGTCATGTAATCCCTGGCCAAGGAGTACAACGCCTGTTGTCGCTGCTCTTCCGGAAGACCCGGTCGAGCAATGATGTTTTGATGAATGCGAATCGCGCGATCGACTTCGCCACGACGACGAAACAGACTGCCGAGCGCGAAGTGCGTCTCAATGGTTTCGTCGTCGACCCGCACCATGCGCAGAAACAGGTCCACTGCCTGATCGGTCTGCTCGTTGAGCAGAAAATTCAGTCCTTTCAGATACTCGACGTTGAGATACTGGTGGTTATCGCGCGGGCGGTCACGTTCCCAGAGATAGCGAATTGACCAACCGGCAGCAGTCAGCAGCAGAAAAAAACCGGCCAGCAGGAATGCCTGTTCGCCCGGCAAAGCGTCAGTCTCCTGCGTCCTGCAGCGGCAGACTCCTGAGGCTAGACACTTCGGCCTCAGCCAGGCGCAGTTTCTTGCGAACGCGACGTCGATCGTTCGCTACGCGCAGCAGGAATAGCGACGCGCACAGCAATCCGAATAGCCAGCCGAGGATAAAGCTCGCCACGACAATGGCAGCAAGAACCGTTTCAAAGCGATCGAAACCAAGATCGATGGTGGCCGGTTCCTGATTTACGCCCCAGAAAACGACAACCGCGGCGACCACGGCAAGCACCACGAAAAACAAGACAATGCGGCGCAACATGCGCATCACTATACCGCGACGTGCTGCTGAACGGGGTTAGTTTTTGATGGGCAAGTGGCGATTCTGATTGACGCGCTCGCGCAGACTTTTGCCTGGCTTGAAGTGCGGCACGTATTTGCCCGATAGCGAGACGGCTTCGCCGGTCTTTGGGTTGCGGCCCTGGCGCGCCGGGCGAAAATGCAGCGAGAAGCTGCCAAAACCACGAATCTCGATTCGTTCGCCGCTCGCCAATGCGTTGCTCATGATTTCCAGCAAATGTTTGACGGCCAGTTCGACATCTTTGGCCGGCAAGTGCTTTTGCTTGCGAGCAATCAACTCGATCAATTCCGACTTGGTCATGACGCTTTTCGCCTTCTGTCCCGCAACGCATGCCTACCGTGGCACAGCAGGCGGAGCAGCACTGCGCTGCTCCGCCGCCGAGTCACTAGTCAGCGCTGTTGATCTGATCCTTCAGCAGTTCGCCGAGAGTCGTGCCGGACGAACTCGACGAGCTCTCCGACTTGTAGTTCTCGACCACCTCAGCCTCTTCGTGCGCTTCCTTCGCTTTGATCGATAGCGCGATCGTGCGGGCCTTTCGATCCACAGCCATGAACTTCGCTTCGATCTCTTCGCCGACCTTCAGCACGGTACGTGCGTCTTCGACGCGCGTGCGCTGCAGTTCGGATGCACGCAAGTTACCAGTGATGCCGTCGCCAAGATCGATCATCGCGCCCCGCGATTCGACCTCGGTAACCACACCAGTCACGATGCTGCCCTTCGGATGCGATGCCAGCCACGATGAGAACGGATCGCCGTCGAGCTGCTTGATACCCAGCGAGATGCGCTCGCGTTCCGGGTCGATCGACAGCACAACCGCTTCGATTTCCTGGCCTTTCTGGTAGTTGCGTACCGCGTCTTCGCCGTCGCTTTCCCAGGTGATGTCGGACAGGTGAACCAAGCCATCGATGCCGCCTTCCAAGCCAATGAAAATGCCGAAATCGGTGATCGACTTGATCTGGCCTTTGACCCGGTCGCCGCGATTGTAAGTCGCTGCAAACTCGGCCCAAGGATTGGGCTTGCACTGTTTGATGCCGAGCGAGATACGGCGACGATCTTCGTCGATCTCGAGCACCATCACCTCGACTTCGTCGCCAATCTGCACGACGCGTGACGGGTTGACGTTCTTGTTGGTCCAATCCATTTCCGAGACGTGGACCAGACCTTCAACGCCCTCTTCGATCTCGACGAAGCAGCCGTAGTCAGCAATATTCGTCACCTTGCCGAACAAACGTGTCGTGGTTGGATAACGACGGCTGATGTTCTGCCACGGATCCGCACCGAGCTGCTTGATACCGAGCGAAACACGCTGACGCTCGCGATCGAACTTAAGGATCCGCACTTCAATTTCTTCGCCGACGTTGACCACTTCTGACGGATGCTTAACGCGCTTCCAGGCCATGTCGGTGATGTGCAGCAGACCATCGATACCGCCGAGGTCGACGAACGCACCGTAATCGGTGAGGTTCTTGACGATGCCCTTGACGGTTTTGCCTTCCTGCAGCGTCTTCAGGAGCTGTTCGCGCTCGGCGCTGTAATCGTCTTCGACGACTGCGCGACGCGACACGACAACGTTGTTGCGTTTCTGGTCGAGTTTGATGACCTTAAATTCGAGATCCTTGCCTTCAAGGTAGGCCGGATCGCGAACCGGACGAACATCGACCAGTGAGCCCGGCAAAAACGCCCGGACGTTGTCGATCTCGACCGTGAAACCGCCTTTGACGCGGCCATTGATGATGCCGCTGACAATTTCGCCTTTTTCGAACGCGTCTTCGAGGCGCGTCCAAGTCCGTGCACGTTTGGCTTTCTCACGCGACAGACGGGTCTCACCGAAGCCGTCTTCAACGGCATCCAGCGCAACCTCGACGTCATCGCCGACCGCGACTTCCAGCTCGCCCTTCTCGTTCTGAAATTGCTCGACCGGGATTACGGCCTCAGATTTGAGACCCGCGTTAACGATGACGACATCGGAATTCACCGAGACGACCTTGCCGTTGAGGATGGAGCCAGGTTTTATCTGCTGGCTAGCAAGGCTCTCTTCAAATAACTCTGCAAAACTTTCATTCATGATGGTTAAAAAAGCCCCTTTTAATCGGGGCGCCTGTAGGTTGATATTGGCGCAGCGACTTCCGTGACTCTGCGGTTTTCATAAAAAAGGCGCATCGTCCTGTACGCCTACCGTTCAAAATCGATTTACTGTGGCTCCGCGGATTGCCGCAGCGTTTCCCAACGTTCAGCGGCGATTCGCAGCACTTCGGCCACGACCGCGTCAACACTGAGATTGGTGCTGTCGACCACGTACGCGTCATCAGCGGCGCGCAATGGTGCTACCGAACGGTTCGCATCGCGCGCGTCCCGTTCGGCGATCTCCCGCGAAAGCGCGGTGAGGCTAACACCAATCCCCTTTTCTTTCAACTGCTTATGACGCCTCTCTGCGCGCTCTTCGGCGCTGGCGGTCAAATACACCTTGACGTCGGCATCCGGGAAGATGACGGTCCCCATGTCGCGGCCGTCGGCGACGAGTCCGGGCGGCGCGCGGTAGCCGCGCTGCAGATCCACCAGTGCATCTCGAACCTCGGGATGGGCCGCTACCAGCGAGGCCAGCTCGCCGCCTCGCTCAGTGCGAATCGCCGCGGTCACGTCTTCGCCGGCCAGCCAAATCTGCTCCTCGCCGGTCTCGGTCTGGCCGAAACGAGCTGCAAGTTCGCTCGCCACACCGGCGAGCCCAGGACCGTCTTTAAAAGACACGCCGGCCTGATCGGCCGCGAGGCCGACCAGCCGATAAAGCGCCCCGCTGTCGAGCAGATGCCAGCCAAGCCGCGCCGCCACCTCGCGGGCCACGGTGCCCTTGCCGGAGCCGCTCGGTCCGTCGATCGTGAGGACCGGAATCACGCCGCGGCCTCGCGGATCGACCAACCAGCCGCACCGGCTCTGTCGGTGAAGCCGGGAAATGACGTTGCGACGGTTTCCGTGCCGCGCACATCGAGCGGTGCGGCCGCCGTGAGCGCGGCAACCGCAAATGACATGGCGATGCGGTGATCGTCCTGGGCATCAACCGCAGCGCCACCGTAGCCGCCGCCGGTGATCGTCGCCGTCGAATCCGTCGCGCTGCAATCAACCCCCAGTGCCGCAAGGCCGTCAATCATCACCGCAATACGGTCGCTCTCTTTGTGGCGAAGCTCGCCAATGTCCACAAAACGCGTGGTGCCCGCCGCATTGGCCGCCGCAACAAACAGGACCGGGAATTCATCGATGGCGAGTGGCACGAGCGATGCCGGCACATCGGCACCGCGCAAGTTCGAGCGGCGCACCGTGAGATCGGCGACCGGCTCGCCACCGATGTCGCGTTCGTTGTCGACCGAAATATCTGCGCCCATCAGCCTGAGAACTTCGAGTGCCCCGGTGCGAGTTGGGTTAACGCCGACCCGTTCTATGACGAGTTCGCCGGCCGCGGCGATTAGCGCCGCAACGACAAAAAACACCGCGGACGAAAAATCGCCTGGCACATCGATATCGACGGCAGACAGCTTAGCCGGACCGCGCAGCGTAATGAGCCCACGTTCACGATCGACTTGCAGATCGGCACCCATCGCCCCGAGCAAGCGCTCGGTGTGATCACGCGTGGTTGCCGGCTCCGAGACCTGCGTCTCGCCGTCGGCGTACAGCGCCGCTAACAGCACCGCCGATTTCACCTGGGCGCTCGCAACGGGCAGCCCATAGCGTACGGGCAAAATGCGCTCGGCCGGCTCGATATGTAACGGCGGCCGGTTCGCTTTGCCGTCGATATTCGCGCCCATCGCCGACAGCGGTCGAATGACTCGCGCCATCGGCCGTCGGCTCAACGAACGATCGCCGGTCAGCGTTGTAGGAAACGACTGTGCCGCCAAGATGCCCGACATCAGCCGCATCGACGTACCGGAGTTGCCAAGGTCGAGCGGACCGTCTGGCGCAGCCAGACCGCGCATGCCTACGCCCGTCACGCGGTAGCGTCCTTCGCCGGATCGCTCGATCGGCACACCCATCGATTCCAGCGCCCGTCGAGTCGCCAGGCAATCGTCGCCCTCCAGCAGACCGTCGATGTTCGCGACGCCATCGGCAATCGCGTTCAGCATCAACGCGCGGTGGGAAATCGATTTATCGCCCGGCACACGCAGCCGACCTCGCAGCTGGGCACCGGGTTCGACGTGCCAGTCCATTAACAGTCCTTCGACGGCGGGCGACAGAGGCTACCAGCGAAACGCCGGAAATCAAGAGCTTAGAGAGACTTTGGCTACAGTAGCGCTTTCGGGTACGAGCCCAACACGCGGCACAGCGGCGCGTGTTCGCGGATTGCGCTTATGGCGCTCGCGACATTCTCGTCTTCGGCGTGACCGTCGATGTCCAAAAAGAACACGTATTGCCACTTGGCGCGGCGGGATGGCCGTGACTCAATCCGGTTCAGGTTGACGTTGTAATCGGCGAAAGGCTTCAACAGCGCATGCAGCGCACCGGCGCCGCCGGTGTCCTCTGCCGAGAGTAGCAGCGTCGTTTTGTCGTCGCCGCTCGCGCTCAAGAGTTTGCGCCCGAGCACCAAAAATCGAGTCGTGTTGTCCGAGCGATCTTCAATATTCGCAACAAGCACGTCGAGGCCGTAGACCTGGGCGGCCGCGTCACCGGCAATCGCCGCCGTACCGACTTCGTCGCGCGCGCGCCGGGCGCCGGTAGCATTGCTGCCCACCGGCACGAGTTCCACCGCTGGCAGGTACTCACGAAGCCAAGCGCGACACTGCGCCAGCGACTGCTGATGGCCGCAGATGCGCTCGATTGAATCGATACGCACACCGCGCTTAGCCATTAGATGCTGTTCGATCCGCAGTTCGATTTCGCCACCGATTTTCAGCGGCGAAGAGATCAGCATGTCGAGGGTGTTGTTGACCGAGCCCTCGGTGGAGTTCTCAACCGGTACCACGCCAAAGTCGGCGTGCGCAGCCTCGACCTCCTGAAACACCTCGTCGATGGTCGCAAGCGGCAAATCACGTACCGAATGACCGAAATGGCGTAGCACGGCCGTTTGGGTAAAGGTGCCTTCGGGCCCAAGGTAGGCAATTTTCAGCGGCTCCTGCTGGGCCAGGCAGGCCGACATGATTTCGCGGAACAGCCGCACCATCTCTTCGTCGCTGAGCGGGCCGTTGGCGTTTCTCGCCACGACCTCGCGCAGCACTTCGGCTTCGCGCTCCGGTCGGAAGTAATCGACCGTGCGCAACTCTGCGGCGGCCTTGATATCGCCGACACGACGAGCAAGCCCGGCGCGCTCACTGATCAGCCCCTGAATCCGCTGGTCAACGTCGTCGATTTGCTCTCGGATCGATGCCAGTTCCACGCGGACCGCGTCGTCGTCGGGACTACCCATGCGCTAGCGAGGACCGTTCTCGTCGCCCGGACGTCCTAGCGAACGGACCCGCAAGACACCTTCGATGGCGGCGAGCTGGTCGATGGTGTTCTGCGTCGGTTCGCCGTCGAGGTCGATGAGCGAATAGGCAACGTTGTCCCGGGACTTGTTCAGAAGATCGGCAATATTGAGTTTGGCATCGGCCAGCACGGTCGAAATCTGTCCAACCATGTTCGGAACGTTGCGGTTGGAGATTCCGATGCGCCAGGTGTCGATTCGCGGCATGAACACGTCCGGGAAGTTGACCGAGTTCTTGATATTGCCGTTCTCGAGGAAATCTCGCACGTTGTCGACCACCCGCACCGCACAGTTTTCCTCCGCCTCGAGCGTCGACGCACCCAAGTGCGGCAACGCGATTACTTTCGGGTGACGAATTAACCGGCCGGTTGGAAAATCGGCCACGTAGCCAGCGAGCGAGCCTGCGTCGAGCGCGTCGACGATGGCGTCCTCATCGACGATGCCACCGCGCGCTAAGTTAACGACGATGCCGTGTTTCGGCAGCGATGCGATGCGCTCGGCGCTCACCATGTTGCGGGTTGCGTCCATGAGTGGGACGTGCACAGAAATAAAGTCGGACTCGCGACACAGCTGGTCGATCCCGCTCGCTTTGAAAACGCCGGACGACAGCTCCCAAGCACGCTCGACCGTCATCTTGGGGTCAAAACCGATAACCTTCATTCCAAGACCGCTGGCGGCGTTCGCGACCTGCACACCGATGGCGCCAAGGCCGATTACGCCTAGCGTCTTGCCGGGCAACTCGGTACCGACGAATTGCTTTTTGCCGGCTTCGACCTGCTTGGACACTGCCGCATCGTCCCCTTCCAGGCCAGCGGCAAAATCGAGTGCTGACGGGATATTGCGAGCCGCCATCAGCATGCCCGCGATCACGAGTTCCTTCACGGCATTGGCGTTAGCGCCGGGTGCGTTCAGTACCGGAACGCCACGCTCTGACATCGCGTCGACCGGGATGTTGTTAACCCCGGCGCCCGCGCGACCGATAACTTCAATCGAATCCGCAATGTCCATGTCGTGCATCTTGTATGAGCGCAACAAGATCGCGTCTGGAGCCGAACACTCGGTGCTAACCTCATAGCTCGCACGCGGCATTTTGCGCAATCCGGCCAGCGCTATGTTGTTTAGCGTCAATACTTTATACATTCTTTATTACCTTAATTCTATTTTCGATCAGCCGTGCTGACGCTCGAATTCGCGCATGAATTCCGCCAGCGCCGCGACAGCCTCCTCGGGCACCGCGTTGTAGATGCTGGCGCGCATGCCACCGACCGAACGATGCCCTTTGAGAGCCACCAACCCGGCATTGGCGGACTCGGCCAGGAAGACTTTGTCGAGCTCGGGATCGGCGAGCGTGAACGGCACGTTCATCAGCGAACGGAATTCCGGTTGCACCGGGTTGCTGTAAAAGTCGCTGCTATCGATCAGCTCGTAGAGCATGCCGGCCTTGCGACGGTTGATGGCTTCCATCGCGGCAACGCCGCCGAGCTCCTTCAGCCACCGGAACGTCAGCCCAGCAATGTACCAACCGAACGTTGGCGGGGTATTGCTCATAGACCCCGCTTTGTCGTGGACGTCCCAGTTGAGCATTGACGGCGTCTGCGCCCGTGCGTTGCCGAGCAGGTCGCGCCGGGCGATGACCAGCGTTAGCCCCGACGGACCAATGTTCTTCTGAGCGCCGGCGTAAATGACACCGTAATCGGCGACGTTGATCGCCCGCGACAGGATGCTAGACGACATATCCGTGACCACCGGTATACCGCCGGTATCCGGCGCCGCCTGATACTCGACGCCGCCGATGGTCTCGTTGCTCGTGATATGGACGTACTTGGCGTCGCTACGAAACGTCGCCGGGCTGAGCGGCGGGACAAATGCGAATGCATCGTCTTCGCTCGATGCCGCGACCGCTGCGTCGCAGAATATCTTCGCTTCCTTAACCGCCTTTTTTCCCCAGCTGCCGGTGATTACGTAGTCGACTGCGTCGCCGGTGTCGGCAAGATTGAGCGGCACAGCGGCAAACTGTTGGGTCGCCCCACCCTGCACGAACAAGACCGCATAGTCCTCGGGGACACTGAGCAACTCGCGCACATCGGCCTCGGCACGCTCAGCGATTTCGATGAAGTGTGAGCCGCGGTGACTCATTTCCATCACCGACATGCCGGCACCGTTGTAGTCGGTCAGCTCGGCGCCTGCTTGTTCGAGCACCGCGAGCGGGATTGCCGCCGGTCCGGCGCTAAAGTTGTGTTTACGCGTCATCGCTCGGCTCCTTGCTCCGATCGATCAAAACCAAAATTGGGGGCCACAAGGGGCGCAAGACTGCGCGGCCAGTATGTCAGTCTTGTGACGAATCCTCGTCGATTGGCGCGATTCGCGCCATACCGGCGAGATGATCGCCGTTGTCCAGCCGAATCAGCCGAACGCCTTGCGTGTTGCGACCGACGATGGAGATCTCTTCGACCGGTGTGCGGACGAGCGTGCCGTTCGATGTGATCAGCATGACCTCGTCGTCCTCACCTACTTCCAGTGCACCGACCGTACGGCCGTTTCGAGTCGTGGTCTGGATCGCGATGACGCCCTGACCGCCCCGGCCCTGGGTCGAGAACTCGTCGGCGCGCGTGCGCTTACCGAAGCCATTGGCGGTTGCCGTAAGAATCAGGCCGCCGGAGAGTTTTAGCAGCGCGATCACCTCGTGGCTCGACGGCAGCTTGATGCCGCGCACACCGGCCGCCGTGCGACCCATTGCGCGGACATCGTCTTCGCTGAACCGAATGCCTTTGCCGGAACTCGCCACCAGCATGATCTCACTGTCGCCGTTGGTGAGCGTAACGTCGACCAGTTTGTCGTCGTCGCGAAGGTCGATCGCAATGATGCCGCTAGCGCGCGGTCTTGAAAACGCATCCAGTGGCGTCTTTTTGACCGTGCCGCTGCTCGTTGCAAAAAACACGTATTTGTCGGGGTCGAAACTGCGTACCGGCAGCACCGCGTTGATGCGTTCGTTCGGCTGCAGCGGCAGCAGGTTTACGAGCGGTTTGCCGCGCGCGCCGCGTCCTGCTTGCGGCACCTGGTACACCTTCAGCCAGTACGCCATGCCGCGGCTCGAAAAGCACAGCAACGTGTCGTGCGTGTTGGCGACAAAAAACTTGTCGATGAAGTCTTCGCCACGAACAGCGGCCGCCGCGCGACCGCGGCCACCGCGACGTTGCGCTTGATAGGTGTCGATCGCTTGCGCCTTCGCGTAGCCGCCGTGCGACAGCGTCACGAGCACGTCTTCCTCGGGGATGAGATCCTCGTGCGTCAGGTCCGAATGGTCTTGGACGATCTCGGTGCGACGCTCGTCGGCGAACTCGTCGCGTACCGCTTCGAGCTCCTCGCGCATGACTTCGGTCAACCGATCGGGGTCGGTAAGGATAAGTGAAAGCGCTTTAATTTTATCTAATATATCACTGTATTCTTTGATTATTTTTTCTTGCTCGAGACCCGTTAGTCGCTGCAGCTGCAGGTCCAATATCGCTTTGGCTTGAACGTCGGACAAACGGTAAAGCGTCTCACCGTCCACCTCGACCGGGCCATAGCTGACCTCGACATCGCTCGGCGCAAGCGCCAATTCGCCGGCACGCTCGAGCATGTCGAGCACACTGCCTGGCTTCCACAGGGACGCCATCAATGCTTCGCGCGCCTCGGCCGGTGACGGCGACGCTTTGATCATTTCGATGACCGGATCGATGTTCGCAAGCGCTACCGTTTGCCCCTCGAGCACATGCGCGCGGTCACGCGCCTTGCCGAGCTCGTACAGCGTACGGCGGGTGATGACCTCGCGGCGGTGCGACAAGAAGGCATCGAGCACGTCCTTGAGGCCCATGAGTTTCGGCTGGCCGTCGTGTAGCGCGACCATGTTGATGCCGAAAACGCTTTGCAGCGCGGTCTGCTTGTAGAGGTTGTTGAGAATGACGTCCGTCATCTCGCCGCGCTTGAGCTCGATAACGACCCGCATGCCGTCTTTGTCAGACTCGTCACGCAGCTCGCTGATGCCATCGATTTTTTTCTCGCGAACGAGTTCGGCGATTTTCTCGACCAGCCGCGCCTTGTTGACCTGGTACGGCAGCTCGGTAATGACAATGGCTTCGCGGTCGGCCTTGCCCAAAGGTTCGATGTGCGTCTTGCCGCGCACGTAGACTCGACCGCGGCCGGTCTTGTAGGCCGAATAGATTCCGTGAGCGCCGTTGATGATGCCGGCGGTCGGGAAATCCGGACCGGGCAAATACTCGAGCAGACCGGCGACGTCGATATCTGGGTTGTCGAGGACGGCGAGGCACGCGGCAATGACCTCACCGAGGTTGTGCGGTGGGATGTTCGTGGCCATGCCGACCGCGATGCCCGATGAGCCGTTGACGAGCAGCGTCGGCACGCGGGTCGGCAGCACGCTGGGTTCGGATTCCGACCCGTCGTAGTTCTCGACGAAATCGACCGTGTCTTTGTCGATATCGGCCAGCAGCTGCTGGGCAATCTTGGCCATGCGCACTTCGGTGTAACGCATGGCCGCCGGCGCATCGCCGTCGACCGAGCCGAAATTGCCCTGCCCGTCGATGAGCATGTAGCGCATCGAAAACGGTTGCGCCATACGAACAATAGTGTCGTAAACCGCGGAATCGCCGTGCGGGTGGTACTTACCGATGACGTCACCGACCACACGCGCCGATTTTTTGTATGGCTTGTTGTAGTCGTTACCGAGCTCGCGCATCGCGTACAGCACTCGACGGTGGACGGGTTTCAAGCCGTCTCGGACGTCCGGCAAGGCTCGTCCAATGATGACGCTCATCGCGTAGTCGAGGTACGACTGACGCATTTCGTCTTCGAGATTGACGAAGACGAGTTCCTGGGCAATATCGCTCATGAATTCGTTCAGATGTTCGGGGCGCGAGGATCGCTATCGGGCGGCAAAAATCGTTTATGAAACAATTGTTTTCGCACGCCCGGGAAAACGTCGACAGTCCCCCGAAAAAAACAGTAAATACAACCGGTTAATGATACCACAAGCAGCGATTTTAGCGGCCTGTTTTAACCCGCTGCAGACCTGTTTGTGGGGCCCGAAATAAGCCCCTGAAAGCCGTGCTTGCCGGGCCGAAATCGAGCGCTAGACTGGACCTAAACCCGTCGCGACCAGCCGTGACCCGACGCCCGGAGAGCCGCCGCTGAACACCGCCCACCCCATCAATATCGCCGGCCTCGATCACGTCGTGCTGCGTGTGCGTGATCTCGATTGCATGATCGCGTTCTACCGCGATGTGCTGGGCTGTCAGCTCGAGCGAGGTCCCGATGCTTCTGGCCTCGCACAGCTGCGCGCCGGGTCCGCATTGATCGATTTGGTCCCCAGCGATGCGGACGATCACGGCAGCAATTTGGACCATTTCTGCGTTCAGGTGGTGCCGTGGGACGCCGCGGCGATCGCCGCGCACCTGACCGCCCATGGCGTCACGCCGGGCGACGTCACCGAGCGCTACGGCGCAACCGGTTTTGGTCCATCGATTTATTTTGCGGACCCGGAAGGCAACGTCGTCGAACTCAAGGGATAGCGCACAGCCCTTGCCGGCAGCCGACTCGTCGGTATACTGATTATATATACAGTATCCGGAGTTGCCATTATGGCCACCGAGACACCGTGCGATCTTGCTATCGACGCCCGCTGGGTGGCTGCGGTCGTGCCGTTCGGCCAGGTCCTCGACTGCCATTCCGTGATCGTCGACGGTGGCCGCATCGTTGACGTTATTGCGACCGCTGACGTCGAGCACCGGTGGCAACCCGTTGAGCGTGTGGTGCGCGACCAGCATCTCGTGATCCCTGGTTTCGTCAATGCCCGGACGCAGGCCGCCACCACGCTGTTTCGCGGACTTGCCGACGATCTTCGTACCGGTGCGCCGCAGCGCCGCCGGGTATCGACGCTCGACCGGCGCTGGGCGAGCGCCGAGATGGTCCGTGACGGCACACGGCTGGCGATTGCCGAGATGCTGGCCGGTGGCACGACCTGTTTTGGCGATGCCTACCTGTTTCCGGATGCCTGCGCGAATGCCGCGTCGGAACTGGGCGTGCGCTGCGTTGCCGGCCTGCCGTTTAACGATCAGCCGTCGCCATGGGCGCGCGATGCCAACGAGCATCTGACCAAAGCGATTGAAGTCCACGATGCGTGGATGGCCGACCCGCTGATTTCCGCGCGGTTCGTCATCGATTCGTTGAATGGCTGCAGCGACGCGAGTTTGCGCAATCTGCGCACGTTGGCCGATGAGCTCGACGTACGCGTGCACGTGCCTTTTATGGACACACGTGAGCAACTTGCCGAGTCGCAACGCGAGTACGGCGCGACGCCGCTCGAGCGACTCCAGGCGAGCGGCCTGCTCAATACCGGCCTGTCGTTGGCGCACGCCATCCAAATTGGTTCGGAAGACTTGCGCATCATCGCAACGTCGGGCGCAAGCGTCGTGCACTGCCCGCAATCGAACGCGAAGCTGGCCGCCGGTATCGCACCGCTCCGGGCACTGTGCGACGCCGGCGTCAACGTTGGCCTTGGTACCGATGGCGCCGCGAGCAACAACGATCTCGACATGCTGAGCGAGATGCACACGGCATCGATGCTGGCTCGCTTGCGCGAAGCGGACCCGCTCGCGCTGACGGCGCACGAGTGTCTCGCCATGGCGACCTTGGGCGGCGCGCGCACGCTCGGGCTTGCACAAGACGTCGGCAGTATCGAGCGCGGCAAGTACGCCGATCTGGTGGCAATCGCCTTCGACGAACCGGCGTGCTGGCCGGTGCACGATCCCGTATCGCAACTGGTGTTCGCAGCGGCCCGTTGCGACGTCGCGGATACGTGGATTGCCGGACAAAAACGCTTCAGCGCGGGCAGCTACAGCCGGCTCGATTTGAACGCGGTACACTCGCGAACCGAAGAATGGCGGGCACGATTGTGCTGACTGAACCCTCAATGACCGATACGAACCCACAACCGCAAAACGTCGATCCGGCGGAGATCGCCAAGTTTGATGCGATGGCAGCACGCTGGTGGGATCCACAGGGCGAGTTCAAGCCGCTGCATCAATTGAATCCAGTGCGCTACGGTTTTGTGGCCGACCGCGCCGAACTTGCCGGCCGCAAAGTGGTGGACGTTGGCTGCGGCGGCGGGATATTGACGGAGTCGCTGGCGCGCGGCGGTGCCGACACAACCGGCATTGATCTTGCCAGCGAGGCGCTCGCGGTTGCACGCCTGCACGCCGAAGCAAACGGGCTCTCGATCGACTATCGGGAGGTACCGTCATCGCAGCTCGCCGATGAGCAACCCGGTACGTACGACGTCGTAACATGCATGGAGCTGCTCGAGCATGTGCCAGAGCCGGCGGAGCTTATCGCCGATTGCGCGCGGCTTTTGAAACCCGGCGGCAAAGCATTTTTCTCGACCATCAATCGCACGCCGAAAGCGTACGCACTCGCCATTGTTGCAGCGGAGTACATCGCCCAACTGCTGCCGCGCGGTACCCACGATTACCAGAAGTTCATCAGGCCATCCGAGCTTGCGGCGATGCTGCGGCAAGCTGGGTTCGCGCTCGACGAAATTGCCGGTCTTCGCTACGACCCAATCGGCGGCATGCACTCGCTAACGAATTCGCCCGACGTTAACTATGTGGTAGCCGCCTACAAGCCGGTGGCCGATGACTAACGGCGCTCTCCTCGTCGACCTAGACGGGACGCTGGTTGACACCGCGCCGGACATGGTCGCCGCACTCGAGCGCCTGTGTAGGCGCAACGGGCGAACGGCACCGGACAGGGACCTTGCGCGTGCGGTGGTTTCAAGTGGGTCCATGGCGTTGCTGCGACTCGGGTTCGGAGATGAAGAGGCTAGCGCTCGGCGCGACGAACTGTTGCCTGCGTTTCTTGCCGATTACACGGCAAACGTAGCGCAATCGTCAGCGCTCTTTGCCGGTTGGGATCGCGTGCTCGAGTACGTCGAATCGCGCGGCGTTCGGTGGGGTGTCGTCACCAACAAACCAGAGCACATCAGCCGCAAACTGCTGGCGGAACTCGAACTCGCCGAGCGCTGCGGCTGCATCATCGGCGGCGATACCTTGAGCGTTCGCAAACCGCATCCGGAACCGCTGTTGGTAGCCGCCGATTCGTTGAACGCAAACCCGTCGAGCAGCCTTTACGTTGGTGATCATCAGCGCGACATCGACGCCGGCCAGGCCGCCGGAATGCGCACGATTGCTGCCGCGTGGGGCTACATTGTCGACGGCGATGGCGCCGACCGCTGGGGTGCTGACCACGTCATCGATTCACCAGCCGACTTACTGGCGCTGCTCTTCGAGCGGTCCGTCGCATGAGTATCGATCTGCCGCTCGATTGGATTTTTGTCGGCGCTGTTTGCATCGGCATCGGACTTGCGCTCGGCCTGCTCATCGAATGGCTGTTCGGTCGCACGATTACCAATCGGCTGCGCAGCGACTGCGAGAACTTCGAGGCGGAGATTCTCCACCAGGAAGAGATCGCTAAAGAACGTGAAACTGCCATCGATACGGCTGCCAGCGAGATCCAGGCGCGCTTCGGTGAGCTCGCCAATCGCAGCCTCAAAGACAACAGTGAGCTGTTCCTGAAGCTCGCGGAACAAAACCTCGGTGCACAGCAGGAACGAGCCAAGGGCGAACTCAGCCAACAGGCGAAAGCCGTCGAGACTTTGGTCAAGCCCATCGCTGACGCGCTGAAGAAGACCGAATCACAAATCAACGAACTGGAAAAGGCTCGCAGCGAGGCCTACGGCAGCATTCGCGCGCAGCTCGCCGCGATGCAGCAGAGCCAACAAACGCTGCAGACGGAGACCCGCAACCTCGTCAACGCGCTGCGCCGGCCGGAAGTTCGCGGTCAGTGGGGCGAGATGACGTTAAAGCGCCTTGCCGAACTTGCCGGCATGGTCGAGCACTGCGATTTCTCCGAGCAGGTCACGACCGGTACCGGCGACGCGCGTATGCGCCCGGACATGATTATTCGCATGCCAGACTCGCGCGAGCTCGTTGTCGACGTCAAGACTCCGCTCGATGCCTACCTCGAAGCGATTGAGGCGAGCGACGACGACGCGCGCCAGCAGGCGCTCACTCGGCATGCGCGCAAAGTTGAGGAGCGCGTGCGCGAGCTTGCCCAGAAGAGCTATTGGGCGCAGTTCCCGAAGAGTCCAGAGTTCGTCATTCTGTTTATTCCGGGCGACCAGTTTCTGACTGCCGCGCTGAACGAAAAACCGACGCTGATCGAAGACGCACTGCGCCAGAAAATCATACTGGCTACGCCGACGAGTTTCGTTGCCCTGTTGAAGGCCGTTGCCTACGGGTGGCGCCAGCTCGCGCTCGCCG
The DNA here is from genome assembly GCA_038534295.1 of Pseudomonadota bacterium. Classification (GTDB taxonomy): domain Bacteria; phylum Pseudomonadota; class Gammaproteobacteria; order Steroidobacterales; family Woeseiaceae; genus JBCAXA01. The sequence goes on along the minus strand of JBCAXA010000002.1, from coordinate 432,435 downwards.
AAAACGCTGAAGTCATTCGCGGCCTCGCCGAAGATCTGTACGACCGGCTCGCCGTGTTCGCAACGCACCTCAACAAGGTAGGCAAAGGGCTGGACTCGAGCGTCAAGACGTTCAATCAGGCGGTCGGCTCGCTCGAGCGCAATGTGTTGCCCGGTGCGCGTAAGTTCGTCGAGCTGGGCGTTCAGAGCAAAAAAGACATGCCGACAATGGAAGCGGTTGATACGGTTGCGCGCGAAACCACGGTACCGAGCAGCTCGGTCGGTAACGTTGGCAGCGACGACCAACCGCGTATCGGCGCTGTTAAGGACGACTGAGCACCATGCAGCATGACGCTGCTCCGCCGTCACCGCCGGCCGGTAGCGATGCCGAGCTCACGGCGGTGTTCCTCCAGGGCCCTGCCAAGGGCGTGTTTCTGGTTGTTGAAGCCCTGCGCGCGGAATTGCTCGGCTTGTCGACCGCGAGCGACTCGGTAGCGCCGGTCAAAATCGCCTGGTGGCGAGATGAATTTGCGCGCGCTGTCGACGGCAACCCGCGGCACCCGCTTACCCGCGCGCTTGCCAACGCCACGGCCGACCCAAAACCCGATTGGCGCCTGTTCGACGAACACCTCGTGCTGGTCGAGGCCTGGTTACGCCACGAACAAACCGCGACGGTGGAAGAGTGTCGCTTGCGCTTGTTCCGCCAGAATGGGCCCGGGCTCTATTGGCTCCACGACGCTACGTCATCGCAGCAGGCCGAAACGTCGAACCACGTTCATCATGTCGCGATTGCGCGGGGATTTGCTGAGCTCGCCGAAGCCCTAATGAGCGGTTCGAAGGTCTCCAGACTGCCCTTCCCGCTCGAGTGGCTTGGTAGCGATACGGCGTCGTTGACCGGCGAGCGACGCGGCGAGATTAGGGAGCGATGTGCGAGCGCTGGTCTCGATGAGCTACGACAATGCCCGACCGACCGTGCCGGCAACAGCGCGGTCGATGTGCTTGGCGCATTGACGCGTGGCAAACTGAAAGCACTGCAACGCGGCCGGGCGCCCAGCCGGCTTGGCCGCGTCATCACGGCTTGGCGTGCCGCAAGAAACAGATCACAAGAAAGCTAAGACCATGACCGACACGATCATCCCAGACAAATTCCTACCCAGTGCCGGCTGCCTAAAAGACCGCATCGTTCTCGTGACCGGCGCCGGTGACGGCATTGGCAAGGCGGTCGCAATTCAAGCGGCCGAACACGGCGCGCAGGTGATCTTGCTTGGACGCACGTCCAAAAAGCTCGAGGCGACTTACGACGCCATTCAGGCGTTGCAGGCACCGGAACCAGGAATTGCTGTTTTCGATTTCACGAAGGCCGACGGCCAGGCTTACGATCACCTGGCGGAAACCATCGGCGATACGTACGGACGATTGGACGGCATCGCGCACATTGCCGGCGAGCTCGGCACGTTGACGCCGTTTGATCATGTCGACATGCATGAGTTTCAGCGCGTGATGCACGTGAACTTCATGGCACCAGCAATTCTTACCAAAGTCCTGCTGCCGCTACTCAGAAACTCGGACAGTGCGTCCCTGGTGTTCACGTCGAGTTCGGTCGGACGAGAGGGCCGTGCCTACTGGGGCGCCTACGCTGTTTCGAAGTTCGCCACCGAAGGCTTCGCGCAGGTGCTTGCTGGCGAGCAAGGCAAGACGACCATGCGCGTAAATGTGATTAATCCCGGCAAGACCCGCACCGGCATGCGCCTGGCCGCCTACCCAGCCGAAGATCGCTCGACGTTGCCAACACCCGAGCAAATCGCACCGATATTCACGTTCTTTTTGGGTCGGGACAGCGCCGCGCTAAACGGCGAAAGCGTCAACGCCCAATGAACGACTCAGCGAACCAAGGACACCATTGAAACAACCGCGAGGCCGGACGTTCCGATCGCGGCAATCCACGGTAAAAACTCAAAAACTTCGAACACCTGGCCGTCTTCACTCTTGCGCCGTTTGACACGAATCAACGCGATATTGATCAACGTGAAAACGATCAACAGCACGAGCGACGTCAACTTGGCAAGCGTACCGAGCGGCAACATCGCCGACGCTGCAAAGATGAAAAGGCAAACCAGAAGCGTGGCGCGAAGCGGTGTCTTGGTGCGTTGATTCACCACCGCATAGCTCTTCGGCAACAGATTGCGATCTGCCAGGCCGAATAAAACACGCGATGCCATGACTACCTGGACCAATGCACCGTTAACCAAAGCGACGATGGCGACCGCGTTCATCCAAATTGGCGGGATGCTCGACACCGAAATTAGGATCAGAGTCATGGGTTCGGGGCTCGCTGCCAGTGCATCGGTACTCACTACCCGAACAGCAACAATCGCAACAACCCCGTACAACGCCGCCGCCACACCAATGGATACAAAAATTGCGATTGGTACGGTTCTTCGGGGACGACGGACTTCCTCGGCGACATTCACCATGTCCTCGAAACCAATGAACGCGTAAAAAGCGAGTACCGTGCCTGACAAGACGCCCACCAGATTGCCGGCGGTTGTTGGCATTGGCACATCGTGAGTCGGCGCCGCGATCCCGAGCGTAACCACGACGAGCAGCGCACCGACTTCGAGTACGGTCACTAGCGCAACAATCGCCAACGATTCGGCGATACCCCAGGCGGCTACGGCGCCAATGAACAGCGTCAGTGACAGCGTCTTTAGCCACGCCGGAGCGGCGAAGAAGGCACCGGAGTAACCAACGAAACTGTCCAGCATGACGCCAGCGGAGACGACCCCGGAGGTCGCGACCAGCAAACCAACGAGCAACGCCAGTGGCGCGCCTGGAAACCCCGCGTTGACGTAGGCCGCCTCGCCCGCAGCTTTGGGCAGCCGAGACGAGAACTCGGCGAAACCGAGCCCGGTTAAACCCGCCAGCACCGCGGCTGCCACAAACGACCATGGCGCGAGCACGCCCGCTTCTCCGGCCACTTCGCCGATCAGCGCATAGATCCCGGCGCCCAACATCGTGCCAAGGCCATAGAGGATTAGCAGCGGCAGCGAAATTACACGGCGCAGCGAGGTTGGTTCCATATCCGGACCGGTCCGAAACTCACGTCCTAGCAACGCACTCAACGGCGTCACGAGTCCCGATTATCGGCTGCGAGCGAGGGCGACGACCATCGGCAGTAAGGCACTGCCGTTACGGACAATACCTAGCGGTTAGGAAGGATCCGAAGGCTTTTCGCGGCGTCGGAAATAGAGCAGCTTGTCGACCGTTGCGCAGACAACGCCGTCCTCATCCACGAGATCGACGGAGTACGTGCGTTCGAGTTTGCGCTCGGTTTCTAGCACATCGCGAATCGAATCGAGCTCGTCATCGGTAATGATGAACTTGGCCCGCAGCGTCGAGCGCCCCGGCTTCTTGAAGTAGATCGTCGCCGATTTGTCCCAGACGATGTACGCCTTACCCAACAGGTTAATGAACATCACCATGTAGAACGCATCGACAACCCCGAACATGCTGCCACCGAACAGCGTGCCGACGTAGTTTTTGGTCCGCCAAGTAAGCGGCAACTTGACGTGAATCTCTTTGAGATCGTCTGCCACGTAAGTGACCTTGCCGCCCGTACCGCGCAAAGCCGGGAAAACGTTGAACCGCCAACGAATGATTCTGGATTTCAGCGACTCGGGCATTGCTCTACGCTTCCAATACAGGACGCCGGGGCCAAACCGTTACTATCGCCGCATCCGCCGCTCGAATGTTTCATGGCTAAAATACAATGGTGCATCCCAGTAGATTTCTTCGGGAGTGGGTACCAGTAGCGCAGCCGGACGTACGGTGTTAGCAAACCGAGCCGCCGTCGAGGGGTTGTCGGCAATGCCCTCGAAAGCTACGCGAAACCGCCGAATTTCGTCCGTATAGCTGTCGGGCTTATCGGGAAACAGCACGCACAACAGAAATGCACCAACACGTTCTGACAAAACGTAGTCATCGTGATAAGGCGATCTCAGCGCTGCCAAGGTATCGACCATAGACGCGAAATCGCGATAGCGCTCGCCGTCCACAAGGGATTTTTCAATCTGCGACACAATATCTGCTGATGGCATCCTCTGATATCTCCTTTAATTCGAAGATCTTCGTGACTTGGCGGTCCGCGTCGAAACAAAACGTTAGAGAGCTTGTCGCGAGTTGGTAATAGACCGCATCTGAAGTCGCGCCGGACGGTCGACCCAGCCCTGCGACGACTTGATCTAAAGTGCTTCCGAGCTTTGGCAGGTCGTGTGAGATTGAAAACCGATCGGCCGGATCACTGGACACGTAATCGTCGTCCACTTGCTCTCTTGCGACACTGCGAGCAAGAACAACGCTTATCGCCAAGGTAACAAGCACGAACCACGTTCCGTTCACGATAACTGGAACGTGAATGGCCTCTTTCGGCTTATACGTATTGCCTTTCCGCGGCAGCGCGATAATCACGTGAACCACACAGAAAAGGCTGAGAGTGGCCAAAATAAGCGCGGTAAGTAGAAGCTTGTCCTGCCACAAATAGGCATCGATAGCTGGTAGAAGACTTGTCGCGAGCGGCACCAGAATCGCGAGCGCCGCGAGCAGCGCGGAGAGCACAGCGTGCATTGACGAGACACTTATGTCGGTCTCGTCACTACGATTCAGTAGGTATGCGCCACCAAGCAACAGTAGGCCCAGGACGGGCAGTATCAACCACGGCAGCCAGTAATGTATCCAGGAAACCATCTGCCGAGTCGGCCGGCGAAAACGGGTTTCAGTGTAGCGATGACGGCGATGCCGCGCTAGCTAGGAACGCTGCGCCACGAGCTCCCGGAGCTCGTTCGCCTCTTCGTCGGTCAGATAGGCGTATTGCCCTTGGCGCAGTTTCTTATCGAGCTTAATCGGCCCGTACGCGATGCGTGTCAGACGACTCACCGAACATCCAACGGCCTCCCACAACCGTCGAACCTCCCGATTTCGGCCTTCTTTTAGCGTCACTTCAAACCAGCGGTTGGCACCGCCACGATTGCGCTCGGTCAGCGTTTCAAATCGAGCTGGGCCGTCATCGAGATCGACGCCTACGATGAGCCGGCGCTGAATGTCCTCACTGGGCGAACCATGCACACGAACCAGGTAGCGGCGTTCGATCGCGTTCGATGGGTGCATTAGCCGATTCGCGAGTTCACCGTCGGTCGTGAAAATCATCAGCCCGGATGTGTTCAAATCGAGTCTCCCAACGGCCACCCAACGTCCACTGCGCACTTTTGGCAGACTTTGGAAAACGGTACGGCGATGCTGTTCGTCGCGCCGCGTGCAAATCTCGCCGGCCGGCTTGTTGTAGCGAAGGTAGAGTGCTTTGCGGTGCTTGGCGGCGGTGAGATTAACGCGGCGACCATCAACGGTGACATGATCGTCGCCGGAGACCTTTTGTCCGAGCACCGCTGTGTCACCGTTTACAGCAACGCGCCCCGATTCGATCCAACGCTCTATCTCGCGCCGTGAGCCGTGGCCAGCGTTGGCCAGCAGTTTCTGAAGTCGCTCTTGCAAGAGAACTCTCGCGCCGAATGGTTCGATGGAGTTGGATGTATCGACTCAATAGTCGACGGTATCGAGAAACTCGTCGACTACCGTGTCCATTGCAGCGATCAACGCCGACGATTTGCTGAGGAAAATAACCTCTGGCGGATCGACGTACGGCACGTGCACGATGAAGGTCACGGGAACCACTTCGCCGCCAAAACTCGCCTTGAGTCTGCGGGTTCGCTCACCGCTGCTCGTGCCCCGAGCGAAGGCGCCCAATGCCTCGGCATCGAAGCCGAGGTCGAGCCGCTCGTTGAGCATGACGACGAATCGCTCGACGTCGATGAGCTCGACGCTAAACGAACTCTCGAATTCTTCGGCGGTGGCCGCCGACGGCGCGAGAGCGAGCATGCTCGCAACAGCAAGGATCCGCAGCATGTTTGGCAAATCCGCGGCTATCGATTCGCGGCGTTGATGTCATCCAACGCTGCGTCTGACTCGGCATCGTCGGACGCCTCTGGCGCGTCGTCCGCCTCACTAGCCAGTGCCGCTGGCGCATCGTCGGTAACGATCACGACGGTGTTTGACGGCTCGGCGTCCTCACCCTGCGCCGCGGGTTGGTTCGCGCTTTCCGACACCGGCGCTTCCGGCTCAGCGTCGTTCGCGGCGACGTCGTCTTGCTGCGCCGCCGGGTTCGCTTCGTTGACGATTTTCGGTTCGACGCTCGGCAGATCGAGCTGCACCTGCAGCGCCTCGATGTCGGTCAACTCGCTGAGATCGGGCAAGTCGTCGAGCTTTTTCAAGCTGAAGTAGTCCAGGAAATGCTTGGTCGTGCCAAACATCTCCGGGCGCCCCGGAACGTCGCGATGCCCGACCGACCGAATCCACTCGCGCTCGAGCAATGTGCGAATGATGTTCGGACTGACCGCAACGCCGCGCACGTCTTCGATTTCCCCGCGCGTGATCGGTTGGCGGTAGGCGATCAGTGCCAGCGTTTCGAGCAAGGCGCGCGAGTACCGCGGCGGACGCTCTTCGTGGAGCGACTCCAGGTTCTCGGCAAAACGCACCGGCACCTGGACACGAAACCCGGACGCCACCTCGATAATCTCGATGCCGCGGTCCGTGTAGTCCTCGGCGAGCTCAGCCAGAGCTTTGCGAATGAGTTTTTTGTCCGGGCGATCGCCCCAACGGAACGTCGCATGCAACTCGTCGACGCTGAGCGGCCGGCCAGCCGCAAGCAGTGCGGCTTCCAAAACAGGTTTGATGGCGGATTCGTCCATAGCGATTCTTCAAGATAGGGGAAGGCCGACTAGGCCGTTTCGGGTGCGGCGTCGGCGTCTTCATCGCCAACGACACGGAGACTGGATGCTGCGCGCACGTGTAATGGCGCGTAGATCTCCGACTGCACCACTTCGATGAGTGATTCCTTCATGAGTTCGAGGATGGCAATGAACGTTACCGCTACGCCCATGCGTCCCTCCTGCACATCGAACAAGTCCGAAAAGGTACGGAACGCCGTACCATCGACGCTCGACAGAATTTCTGTCATGCGTTGGCGAACGGACAACGGCTCACGCGTGATGTGATGCGAGGCGTAAAGCTCTGCGCGCTCGATGACGTCTTTGAAGGCGACTAAGAGTTCCTTCAAGGTGATGTCCGGCAATTTCTGCACGACTTTGCGCGGCGGCGGTTCGGCGGTGGCCACGTAGGTGTCGCGTTCGAGCCGCGGCAGCGCATCGATGTCCTCGGCCGCTTTTTTGAAGCGTTCGTACTCCTGGAGGCGACGTACGAGCTCAGCGCGCGGATCGTCTTCGTCGGTGTCTTCGCTGATCGGCCGCGGCAGCAGCATCCGAGATTTGATCTCGGCAAGCATGGCCGCCATCACCAGGTACTCACCGGCAAGCTCGAGCTGCATTTCGGTCATGAGCTCGATGTACTCGACGTACTGGCGAGTGATTTCGGCAATCGGGATGTCGAGAATGTCGAGGTTCTGGCGGCGGATCAGATACAACAACAGATCCAGCGGGCCCTCGAAAGCTTCGAGAAAAACCTGCAGCGCGTACGGTGGAATGTAAAGATCCTGTGGCAGCTCGGTCACAGGTTCTCCGGAGACGATCGCGAAAGGCATTTCACCCTGGGCCGGGCTGTCCTCAGGCGCCACGGGCGCCGGTGCGTCTTGGTTGGAGACGAGTCTGAGTTCTGGCTTCATTCGAGTCGAAGGCAACGCCAAACGGCGATTATACCGATGCCCGCGCCGCGCGTGCGCGGAAAACGCGACCGCTATGCGAGCGAGCTGATGTCGCCTCGGCCCTCACGCAGCACGTCGACCTCGCCAGCGGAGAGGTCGATGACGCTGGTCGGATCGACGCTGACAGGACCGCCGTCCACGACGACGTCCAAACGCGAGCCGATAACGGCGTCGATCTCGTACGGATCGGTGGGCGGAAACTCCCAATCAGGCGTCATCAGCGTCGAGCTGACGATAGGCTCGCCCAGCGAGTCCAACAGCGCTTGGACGACCGCGTGATCGGGCACGCGAATACCGATCGTGCGCCGCTTCGGATGCTGCATACGCTTCGGTACCTCACCGGTAGCGCGCAAAATGAAGGTGTAGGGTCCCGGCGTGTAGGTGCGCAGCAGCCGATACGCCCAGTTGTCGACGCGCGCGTAGGTCGCAATCTCAGAGAGATCTTTGCAAACGAGCGTAAAATTATGATTTTTATCTGTTTTACGGATCTTTCTTATGCGCTCAATAGCCTCGGCGTTGCCGAGTGAGCAGCCAAAGGCAAATGTCGAGTCGGTGGGGTACGCCACCAATGCGCCACGGCGCAGAGCCGCCGCAACCCCATCGACGCGCCGCGGTTGGGGGTTTTCCGGGTGAATTCGAACGATATCGGCCATAAAACAAGTCTAGCTGTAGCCCGTCACAGACGCCGGACGGCCGCGCGTCGGTAGGGTATGATTGCGCGCCATTCGCGGCTCCAGACCCCTGAATATGCAAGTTGTTTTTGACTATCTGCCGGTGGTGGCGTTCATCGGCGCGTACGCGCTGACGAAAGATTTTTTCATCGCGACCATGGTCCTGATGGCCGCCATGCCGATTATGCTGATCGGTAGCTGGCTGGTCTCAAAGAAAATCAACAAGATTCATCTGGTCTCTACCGCATTGGTGCTGGTCCTCGGCGCCATCACGATCATTTTTCGCAATCCGTTGTTTCTCGCCTGGAAGCCGACGGTCCTGAATTGGGCCCTCGGCGTCGTGTGCTTCGGCAGTAATTGGGTCGGGCGCATGCCGCTGATGCAACGATTACTCGGTTCGAACGTCGAACTGGAACCCGCCCAGTGGCAAGTACTCACGAATGCCTGGGGCGTTTTCTTCCTTGTCATTGGCGCCGTGAACTTATTTGTCTATTACTCATTCAGCGAAGAAACCTGGGTGTACTTCAAATTATGGGGCCTGATGGGCATGACCTTTTTGTTCGCCATTGCGCAGGCTGTTTGGATGACCCAAGCGCTGGCTCGCAATGAGCGCTCCGCCGCCGAAACGAGCGAATGACTGAACGCGTTGAGGCGATTACGGCCCGGCTTACAACCTCGCTTGAGCCGACCGCACTGCAGGTACGTGATCAATCGCATCTGCATGCCGGACACGCCGGTGCGAGGGACGGGCGCGGTCATTTCGCGGTCGACATCGTCAGTTCGGCCTTTGAAGGAGCCAGTCGTATTCAGCGCCACCGGATGATTTACGAAAGCCTCGGCACGTTAATGGACACCGATATCCACGCTTTGAGTATTCGCGCACGTACGCCGAGCGAAGACTCGAACTAACCTAAACCAAAGAGACTGTCATGAAAGTAATCCACCATCCCTTTAGGTCTGCGGTTCTGCTGAGCGGTTTGCTCGCTGTTGCCGCGTGCACCGATACGAGTTCCGAACCCGCTCCCGTTGCCGTAAAGGATGCTGTTGCTACCGTTAACGGCGTCGCGATCGGCGCAGAGACGCTGAATGTCTACGCTCGTAACCGCATGCGCCAAGATGCAGACGCCCTGACGGACGAGCAGCGCGATAATCTCATTAAGGAACTGCAAGATCTTTACTTGCTTTCTGAGCTTGCCAAACAGGACAAGCTCGATCGCGATCCGGAGACCGTGGCACAGCTCGACTTCCAGCGTCGCAGCATTCTCGCCGGCGCGTTCGCCAACAATTTCATCGAAACGAACGAGCCAACCGAAGAAGAAATTCGGGCTGAGTACGAAAAAACAACGACGGGCGATGCGGGCAAAGAGTACAAAGCGCGCCACATCTTGGTGCCGACCGAAGACGAAGCGAAGGCATTGATCGCCGAACTCGACGAAGGCGCCAACTTCGAGGAATTGGCTAAAGAGAAATCAACTGGCCCGTCTGGACCGAGCGGCGGCGATCTCGGCTGGTTCCCGCCAAATCGCATGGTGCCACCCTTCTCGGAAGCGGTTGTTGCGCTCGAGGACAACGCCTACACGAAAGAACCGGTGCAAACTCAGTTTGGCTTCCACGTGATTCTTCGCGAAGGGTCGCGTGATCTTGCCCCGCCGCCGTTTGACACACTTAAAGAGCAGATCAAGCCGCGTTTGGCACAGACAAAGTTCCGCGACTTCCTCGATGCTGAACGCGAGAAGGCCACGCTAACGCCGTAGCTCGAAAGAAACTGTGACCACGAAAAAGAGCGCTCAATGAGCGCTCTTTTTTTGTGCTGAGAAAGACCGGCGACTTATGTCAACTCGCTACTTTAGCTTTGCGGCGTAACGCGTTGCGCAGGTGTGAATTAGGTCACACCGGCCGAACGCGCGGGTGCGTATAAAGGCTCGTGAGGCGGGACTATTCGCTCGGAACCGCCTCCTCCAACCCTCAAATCTCCTAATTGATGAGGTGAGCTAAAGCCGGCAGGGATGCCGGCTTTTTTTTGCTTCACCATTCACCAGAAGCGTTCGCCCTGACCGCTCCTGCGACTCTATCGGCCGCTAATCGAAAAGCTGAAGGTCGGTAGCGTGCATTTCTGCACCGAGATCGAACATAACGCCGAAGAAAGCAACGGTGCCCTTCTGCGCACGCAGCGACTGCAGTGCCAAGGCCGCGGTGTAGTCGATTTTGGCCGCCGCAACGCTCGCCTGACCGATGGTCGCGCGGTTCAGCGCCGTGCCTTTGACCATGACCTGCGTTACGCCGGCAACGAATACTTCGTCAGACGCATAGCCACCGAGCAGCGTTGCTGTTTCGCCGTCGGTTTCGGCTTCGACGTAAACCATCGAGCCAACCGCGAGCTCAGCCGCATCGAGCTCATCTGTGTCTGCTGTATCCAGCTCCACGCCCATGACGACGATTTTTGAACCGTCGGTTGCGGTGATGGGTGCGTAAGCGGAAAGCGTTTGGGCGCCTTTTGAGTCAACACCCGATCCATCGATTCCGTCAGTTGATGCGCCGGATCCATCGATTCCGTTTAGAGGGACGCCAGAACCATCAATTCCGTTCAAAGCGACACCAGAACCGTCGATGCCGTTCAGCGCGACGCCAGAACCGTCGATGCCGTTCAGCGCGACGCCAGAACCATCAATTCCGTTCAAAGCGACACCAAAACCGTCGATGCCGTTCAGCGCGACGCCAGAACCATCGATGCCGTTCAGCGCGACACCAGAACCATCAATTCCGTTCAAAGCGACACCAGAACCGTCGATGCCATTCAGCGCGACGCCGGAACCGTCGATGCCGTTCAGCGCGACGCCGGAACCATCGATGCCGTTCAGCGCGACGCCGGAACCGTCGATGCCGTTCAGCGGGACGCCAGAACCATCGATGCCGTTCAGCGCGACGCCAGAACCATCGATGCCGTTCAGCGCGACGCCAGAACCATCGATGCCGTTCAGCGCGACACCAGAACCGTCGATGCCATTCAGCGGGACGCCAGAACCGTCGATGGCGTTCAGCGCGACACCAGAACCGTCGATGCCATTCAGCGGGACGCCAGAACCGTCGATGCCGTTCAGCGCGACGCCAGAACCGTCGATGCCGTTTAGCCGCACACCGGAACCGTCGATGCCGTTCAACCGTACGCCGGAACCGTCGATGCCGTTCAACCGTACGCCGGAACCGTCGATGCCGTTTAGCCGTACGCCGGAACCATCGATGCCGTTCAACCGTACGCCGGAACCGTCGATGCCGTTTAGCCGCACACCGGAACCATCGATGCCGTTTAGCCGCACACCGGAACCATCGATGCCGTTTAGCCGCACACCGGAACCGTCGATGCCGTTCAGCCGTACACCGGAACCGTCGATGCCGGTGAGAGAAGCGCCCAGCGTCTTTGTGCCCGACACGTTGTCATTTGCGTGTGCGGGAATCACCAGAAACGCCGCTGCTGCAATTGCGGAAAACGCAACGCAGCGCCCAAGTTCGCTCATTTCGCAAATCTCCAATGCGAAAACCACAAGCTTTTTTTGCTTATGGCTTTTGGGTCGAAACCCTTACTGCCTATCGCTCCTTGCTCGCCAATCCTTTATCTCTCAACACGTCGTTGAAAGACCGGCGACTTTCCTCTGATTCTATGTAGTGAAAGACGCCTACACCTGTGCGAACGATCTCGTCGTCGTCACCGCCCACCTTCTCTGTGTGGTAGGACGACAACCAGTTGTCGATCGCATAAAGAAACTCTTCTGACCTCTCCCTAATTGCTTCATCAAACAAATCGAGAAACTTTCTATGTAATCCCGATGCCGGCGAAACTCTTTTCTCTAGCCTCGGCGCTCCGAGATTGTGAATGTTGTTATCAATTGTCGATACGAAACTAGCAATCAGCCGTCCCATTCGCTCTATTTGCGGCAACGTAAATGGTTTTGGCACATAAGTGCGGCTAACGCATCTAATTCTCTTCTCGTTGTTGTCCGGATCAATAGTTACACGAACACAGTCAGCATCTACTAGAAGCGTCGTTACGTACTCGACTGATCTGTCCGGTGCATATTTTTCGCTGAGAGCTTTGAATTCTGCTTCCGTTAGCTCGTTCGCCAGCCCGTAGACGCCAACGTAACCTTGGTCGCGGTGCCACCCTTCTAATACTTTAATAGCGCGATCACTGTCAGCTTCTTGAGCATCCGGTGACTCGTCTAAACTCTCAGCAATTACCCTCTCTACTTCTTGTTCGCTTACGCCTGTTCGAGCGGCTACATCAGCAGCGCGCAAATTCTTAGATTCGGCATCACGCACGGAGGCCTCGATTACGGCCTGCCGAACTGTTTCGACTACCTCCTCGAACGTCACATTGTTTCTGAGCAGAACTCGAATTAGCGGTATTAGTAACGTTCGATAACTGCGCAGTAACGCCGGTTTTATATGTTCCGTGGTCATATTGACATAATCGCTATCTCTCGACAACCGAGTATTTGCATTTTTGCTTCACAAAACAGTAACTTAACTTAATGTTATGTCATTGACCACTCAGTTGAGGTAACGACCATAACATTATGTTTAACATAGATTTTTCGACGGCTGCTAATGACTGTCGATCTAGGCGGCTACTTGCGCTCTCAATTTCGACTCAATTTTGTTCGCGCGAGCGACTCTAGATTATTCCTTGTTCTGGTTGCTACGCACTTGGAGAAAGCGAGCCGTCGCGTCGAAAAAAACCAAGCGCAGAAAGAGTGTACTCGTTCGTGGCCGTCACTCTTCTGCCGAGGCAGTATCCCTGATTACGCGATCCTAACGTTATTCTGTCTAGCGAATCCCTTAAGTAGTTATCGAAGCCTATTGTGAGTTTGACCAAATCAACGAATTGGCCGTCTGCGGTTGCTTTGCTGATCGCAGTTTCTGTTTTCGGATGCTCATCTGATGGCAGCGACTCGGAGAAAGTATTCGTACGCGCTAGCGACAGCAACCCGACAACCCTCATGCCAAACCTAGTTTACGAAACTGGCGGAACTGAGATTGCCCGCGATGCATATGAAGGACTAATGGCGATGGGTTCCAATGGCAAACTACAACTTGGAACCGCAGCCAATTTCGAGGTTACTAATGGCGGACGAACGTATGTGTTCGAGATTCGTGAAGATGCGAAATGGTCCAACGGCGACAGTGTTACTGCTGAAGACTATGTCCGCGGCATAAGATTTGCCGCGAACCCGTATAACAGTGCTCGCCAAGCAAATCTACTTAGCCCTCTCGCGAACTATCAGGCAGTCCGCGAGGGATCTGCAAGTCTCTCGGACCTGGGCGTAAAGGCTCTATCGGCCAGGGAAATACAATTCGACCTTGAGTATCCTGCGCCATACCTCTTGGCGATTCTGGAGAATCCGCTTGCCTACCCGCTTCACGCCAGCGCGGAGAACACCGGAAACACGCAAGAGCCTGTACCAACAAACGGTGCATATACGTTTTCCAACGTTCGCCCTGGAATTGATATAGAGCTAAGAAAGAACCCGAACTACTACGCGGCTGATTCCGTAAAGATCCAAAAAGTTAGGTATGTTCTTTCGCAAGACCAGACAGCCGTATTCAATCAATTCAGAAGCGGCTCAATTCATTTGACGGCTAGTGTGCCGACAAGCCTGATTGAGATAGCGCGACAACTTGAGAACGGCACGTATTATGAATCACCGCAGCTGGCCGTTTATTACTACGCTTTCAACACATCCCAACCGCCTTTGGATGATATCCGCGCTCGCCGCGCACTTGATATCGCTGTAGATCGAAACCAATTGGTGAGCCTCGTGCTTGCGAGCGGACAACTTCCGGCTACAGCACCGGTCCCGCCGTACACGCCAGGCTTTGAGCAATTCGAACGAGACACGAAATTCTATGGTTCTGAGACGGCTATTGCGGAAGCTCAATCCTTGTTTCGCGAACTAGGCTATTCAGACGATAGGAAGATGGCAATCCGCCTGCTCTTTAATACCGGCAGCGATCATAGAAGAATTGCGCAATACGTTGCGTCGGAATGGGAATCGAGTTTGCCCGTCGAAGTCGAGCTGTGGAACCAAGAGTTTCGAGTGTTGCTGGACACACACAAAGACAAATCCGCATGGGAAGTAATAAGAAGCTCGTGGTCGGCAGACATCCCAGACGCAGAAAATTTTCTTACGATATTTTCGTCTAATTCGGAGAATAATATTTCTGGCGTACGAAGCTCGGTATTTGATGATCAGCTCGCCAAAGCACATCGCGAGACAGACCCTAATCGACGCAATCAAATCTTTCTCGAAGCGGAAAATACGCTTCTGAGCGAGCACGCCAATTTGTTTTTGTACTACTACTCTGACAGACGCCTCTTATCCAAGTCCGTTACCGAATTTGCACCAAATCCGATCGGTGTAATTAGGACTCAACACCTTGGTTGGTCAACATTTTGAAGCGCCGAATCGACGTAAAGGTAGATCCCGACACCAAGCATCGGTCTTTCTGATTCTGTCGATTTCCTAGCCGCCGTTGCACGCGATCCCGGCGGATGATCAGTTGAAGGTCTGTCGCCATTCGGAGCAGTAGACTGACTCAATGCATCAAGAAATGCGGCTACAGATACCCCGGTTTGCTCTAGGTAAGTGTTCATAAGCTTAGTGAGCTTTTGACCGTCGGCATGTGTATCCGGGAGAAACACGTAGTGGAATCGCTCGTATCGCAACGAATCTTGACTTGCCGGCCTCGTATTGAAATCTACAGTCTCAACGTGCTTCCGAGTTCCAAGCTCCAACCCGTTTGCTAGCCTTTCGTCAAGATCTGGGCGCGAGAAAAAGTGCTTTTCAAGTCTGAGCCGCCCATCGTTCGTTTCGCCAACACACCCGGCCCTCATAAGCTCGCGCCGTAGAGTGGATGGGCTTAAATCGCCGCCCGCTAGTCGCGCCAGACGAGAGAAACTGGGACCCGCATCCGAATCAAAGGGCAACTCAAGCGGGACACCGCGCACCTCACAGTAGTCTGGATCCGACAGCCAGAGTGAAACAAGTCTAGTTGGTGCGATCGGTGACGCTTCTACTAACAGAGGCTCTTCCTTTAATGACGAACGAATCTTCTTGACAGCTTTTCTAGATATGCCAGTCACCGCAGCAACACGTGAGATGTTCGCCGGACGTTTGCGAATCCCGTAATCTTCAGTTGCCGCCTTTACGTAGGCAGCCGCCGCGAGCTCGCTGAACTCTTGGAAGCCGACACCACAACGAATGAGCGGTCGCGCTAGTGTCGTCAATAGGCGAAGAATTGCCCCCAGAAGCGGGCGCTTAGTGCCAGCGGCCCCTTTCGCATCGATACCAGTCAATCGAGATCACCCTCCACCACAACAGTCACCCCAAGACTCTCCGCCTTCGCTAGCTTGGACCCCGGGTTCGCGCCGGCAAGCAAATAGTCTGTTTTGCTCGACACAGATCCACTGACTTTGCCGCCTAGTGCTTCGACGCGCTTTTTGGCTTCTTGGCGGGTCATGTTCTCCAGGGTACCGGTAATGACGACCGTCTTGCCGGCGAACATGCTGTCGGGGTCTACGACTTTTTTCTCTTCGACCGGCCAGCTGACGCCACTTTTTCGAAGCCTGGCGATCATTTTCTGATTGAGCGGTCCCGCGAAAAACTTATGTACGTGAGCCGCGACGATTGGGCCAACGTCATCGACAGCCTCGAGTGCTTCGTGGTCGGCCGCCATTAGCGCATCGAGATCACCAAAATGGGCAGCGAGGTTCGCGGCGGTCGATTCGCCGACTTCGCGAATGCCGAGCGCG
The DNA here is from genome assembly GCA_038534295.1 of Pseudomonadota bacterium. Classification (GTDB taxonomy): domain Bacteria; phylum Pseudomonadota; class Gammaproteobacteria; order Steroidobacterales; family Woeseiaceae; genus JBCAXA01. Next base: position 416,214 of record JBCAXA010000002.1, on the reverse strand, counting down.
TACAGAAATCGCGGCAAGGTTGTCGTCTTGCTGCGAGCGATCGCCTCAACTAGATTTGTTGCCGACTTCTCGGCCATACGCTCAAGACCGGCGATTGTCTCTACGTCTAACGAGAAAATGTCCGCCGGCACTTTAACGGCGCCCGCTTCAACCAGTTGATCGATCACCTTGGCGCCGAGTCCCTCAATGTCCATCGCGAGACGAGAAGCAAAATGTCTCAGTGACTCTTTTACCTGCGCAGGGCAAATCAGTCCGCCGGTGCAGCGCGCGACTGCCTCGCCTTCCGGCCGCTCAACCGGTGAGCCGCAGACCGGGCACTTCTTGGGTAGCTGAATGCGTTTAGCGCCTTTAGGTCGACGCTCTGGCAACGATCGCACAACCTGTGGAATCACATCTCCTGCTCGACGTACCACAACGGTGTCACCGGGTCGTAGATCGCGTCGCTCGAGTTCGTCGATATTGTGTAGCGTTGCGTTACTGACCGTTACTCCACCAACGAACACTGGATCCAATCGCGCGACTGGCGTGATTGCACCGGTTCGGCCCACCTGAAAATCAATGTCGCGCAAAACGGTTAACTCTTCCTCCGCCGGAAATTTGTGCGCTATTGCCCAGCGCGGCGCGCGAGACACATAACCCAATTCGCGACGATCGGCGTGGCTATTCACTTTGTAAACCACGCCGTCGATGTCGTAGTTGAGCTCGTCACGAATCTCTAGCGCGCGCGCATGAAAACGGATGCATTCCTCGACGCCGCGACACAGGCCCATCTCAGGATTCAGCGGGAATCCCCACGAACCGAGCTGCTGCAGCGTCGCAACATGGCTCGATGGCAGCCAAGCTTGTTCGTCGTCACCGACGCTATACGTAAAAAACGAAAGCCTCTGGCGTGCCGTAACGCGCGAGTCCAAGCGACGTAGACTGCCTGCCGCCGCGTTGCGCGGATTGACCAAAGTCTTCTCGCCTGCCTCGTTCGCCCACTGGTTGTACGCTGCAAAGGCATCGCGTGGCATAAAAATTTCGCCGCGTACCTCAAGGTTGTCTGGCCAACCCTTACCGCGCAGCTCGATCGGAATCGCCTGAATCGTTCGAACGTTGTGCGTGACGTCCTCGCCAACGCGACCGTCGCCCCGCGTTACAGCGCGCTGCAGGCGACCGCCCTCATAAAGCAGACTGATCGCCGCGCCGTCGATTTTCAGCTCGGCCGCATAGTCGATCGCCGTCCCCTCGTCCTGGCCAAGACGCTCCTGCACGCGTCGATCAAAGGCACGCAGACTGTCTTCGTTCAATGCGTTGTCGAGCGACAGCATAGGTCGCGCGTGGGCAACGGACTCCAAATCGGACACCGGCGCCTCGCCGACGCGTTGCGTGGGCGAGGCAGGGTCGACCGCATCCGGATACGCGGCTTCGAGCTCCTGCAGTCGACGAAACAAGCGGTCGTACTCGGCATCCGGTACCGTCGGATCATCCAGAGCGTAGTATTGGTGGCTGTAGTCTTTGAGCAGCTCCGCCAATCGAGCCATTTCGGCGAGCGCGTCTTTCTCGGCCACTGCGCTCATCGGTTTTGCGACAGCGTTAGGTTGTGCTCGAACTGGATAATCTCTTCGCGCATAAAGCGTTCGCGTTGGATGCTGAGCGTACTGCCGCTAGCGTCCAGGAGTTCGCCATCGAAAGATTTGGCAATGGTCCGCGCAGTTTCGATCATCATGTCGAACGCTTCGGTTCCCGCGAGCTGCCCCGGCAAGACGAGAAACAGACTGATACCGGGAAAAACCTGTTCGCGGATATTCGCGAGCTCAAACGATCCTGGCTCGATGAGATTGGCAACGCTAAATACCGGTGCCGGCTCATCACCGTCGTGACGATGGAAAATGCCAAACTGACCGTGCCGCAGACCGAGTCCGCGCAGCGCAAGCACCAGGTCCTCGCCGTTAAAGGTCTCCTCCTCGCGCGCCACAACGCGCACGGCGACGATCTTCTCCGGCTGCGGCTGATTGGGCAGCGGAATTTGGTCGTGGATCGCCGCATCGCCCTCTGCAATCTCATCGACCGGAATAGCAGGCTCTGCAAGGAGAGGATCGGGTAGATCGTCGGGCGAGCCAATGTCAGGCGCATCGAAAGTCGGTTCGATGCGATCCCGCTCCTTGCGTCGACGATTCTCGCGTTGGGTATACCAATAAACGAGGCCAACGACGACGACACCCAGAATGGCCAGTATCGCGCGAAACCCGTCCATTGCCCCTTCGCCTTAGCTGACCGCCAGTTGGATCGCCTCGTCGAGATCGACCGTAACGAGTCTTGAAACGCCCGGCTCGTGCATGGTCACCCCGGAGAGTTGGCGCGCCATTTCCATCGTCACCTTGTTGTGCGTGATGAAAACAAACTGCACGTTCTCCGACATCTCACGAACGATCTCGCAGTAGCGATTTACATTGGCATCATCGAGTGGCGCGTCGACCTCATCGAGCATGCAGAACGGCGCCGGATTGAGCTCAAAAATCGCGAAGACGAGCGCAACGGCCGTTAGTGCTTTCTCACCGCCGGAGAGCAGGTGAATCGTGCTATTGCGTTTGCCCGGCGGCTGCGCCATGACGGTGACGCCTGCGTCCAGCAGATCGTCGCCGGTCAGCTCGAGATACGCGTGGCCACCGCCGAAAAGCCGCGGGAACAAGCGTTTGAAACCAACGTCAATGGCATTGAAAGTCTCTTTGAAACGACTGCGCGTCTCGCGGTCGATCTTCCGAATAGCGGCCTCGAGCGTCTCGAGCGCCGACTGCAGGTCGGCAAACTGCGCATCGAGGTATTCTTTGCGTTCGGACTGCTCTCGAAACTCGTCGATAGCCGCAAGGTTGATCGGCCCGAGCCGCTCGATCCGCCGTCCCAGTTTTGCGAGTTTCTCTTCCCAGAGCTCGAGCGTTGCGGACTCATCAAGCGCCGCGAGCAGTTCAGCTCGGTTATAACGATCGGTGTCGAACTGCTCCAGCAATCCCTCCCGTCGAACGCGCGTCTCTTGCGCCGCCATACGAACCTGATCAACCGCGTCGCGCGCGGTTAGGACTTTCTCCTCGGAATCGCTCCGATCGAGCTCGTGCTGGCGCATTTGCGCTTCAACGTTGTCGAGTCGTCGCCGCGCATCGGCCAAACGCTCTTCCGCTTCAATGCGTGCATCGAGCGACGCAGCCAGTTTGATTTCTCGTTCGCGCTTCGGTGTTTCGCCGGCGGCAATCTGCGCGTTGAGCTCGGCCTCGCGACGATCAAACTGTGCCAGCTGCGCCTGCATACGCGCGAGGCTTTGCGCCGCCGAGTCCTGCGACGACTTACGCGTTTCGAACTGAATACGCAGCTCCTGCGCCGCGGCACGATCTTGCTCGGCTTGAACGCGGACGCGTTCAAGATCGCCACTCAACTGCAGGCGCTGCTGCTCGAGACCGGTACGGCGCTCATCGAGCGATGCCGTTACCGCTTTGGCCTCGTCGATACGCCCCTGGCTCGTCGTGATTTGCGCGCGCGTCTCGTTGACTTCGTCATCGATCGACCGACACTCGCGATCGACAATGCGCTGTTGCTCCTCGGCCTGGCGAAGGCGCAGCTCAGCTTGCTCTTTACCCGCAACGGCATCGCTGCGCTCCTGTTGCGCGATGGTGAGCGCCGTCTGCGCCTCGTCCCTACCGCCTTCGAGCTCGGTTAGGGCGCGCTGCTGCGCGTCGAGACGTTGCTCGACTTCACGCACGGCTGTCTCGGACGCCGAGACTTGCTCGGTCAACGCGCGAATATCGCCCTCGCGTCGCACGACGCTGTTCTCATCCGCACTAAGCCGATGGACGTGGAAGAACTCGCGGCCAACCCACTCGCCGTTTGGCGTCACAAACGACTGATGATCGCCAAGGTCGCCACGCCGCTCGAGTGCTTGCGCGAGCGTTGGGACGGTTCGAATTTCACTGAGAAGAATGGCAATCGCGGCCGGCGCGCCGTGCACGCGGGCTGCCAGTGTATTCGCGCCAGCGTCGCCCGGAGCGCTTTGCCGGCGGATCAGACGCGCATCGCCGGCGACGAGCGATGCGGCCCGATTGGCCGCTTCGTCGAGATCGTCGACCACAATCGACTGCAGCTCATGGTGCAGCACCGTTTCAACGGCGTTCTCCCAGCCCTCGTCAATGTTGAGAATCTCAACAAGGCGGCGATTTGTAGCGAGTCCGGTCTCGTCGAGCCAGCGTTGCACCCCTTCGGCATCGGCCCCGAACGCCGCGCGCTGCAGGGCCTGCTGCGTGGCGAGCTCAGTGCGACACTCCTGAAGCGCGGCTTGCGAGCGCTGCAGATCATTGCGCAATTCGGTTTCGCGCCGGCGCGCCGCGTCAAACTGTTCACGAGCGTTGCGAAGCCGCTCTTCAGCGTCGTTGACCCGGGCTGCCCGACCCTCCGCATCGCCAGCGCTCTGGGCGTGGGCGGCCCGGAGCTCGTCGAGTTCGGACGGCTGCTGATCGCCCAATAGGCGCTCGCGTCGACCGCCGAGTTGCTCAATGCTGGTGCGCCATTGCTCGACCCGTGAGTGCTCGATCTTGAGGGTCTGCTCGCTTTCGTAGGCCTCGGCGTTGAACTGCTCCCAGCGTTCTCGCCAATCGGCCATGGCGTCCTCGGCCTGGCGCAGCGAATCGCCGGACCGCGCCGCGCGTGTCGCCGCGGCTTCGAGACCGGGCGCGAGCTCGGTTAGCGTCGACGCCAGCTGCTCGAGCTGCGCTTTGTCGTCATCGATGTGCGTGCGGATTTCCGTTGCACCCTCGATCGCTTGAGCGAGATCGAGGCGTTGCCGCTCGAGCAGCTCCTCGGCGTGCTCGATAGCCTGTTCGAGGCGGGCAATTTCCGCACCGACTTTGTAGTACTGCCCCTGCACCTCGTTGAAGTGCTCGGTGCTGTCCGTCTGCTGCTCGCGAGTCTGTTCGATCAGCCGTTCGATACGCCGCTGCTCGGCGATCGCCGACTGCAAGCCAGTTTCTGCCGCCGCCAATTCGCGTTCGTGGTTTTCTGCTTGCTCATCGAGCACGCGTAGCCGCATTGCCAGCAGCTCGGCGGCGGTCTGGCGCTCTTCGGCTTTGTAGGTTTTGTAGCGCTCAGCCGCCTTGGCTTGACGATCCAGATGCTTGATCTGCTTCTCGACTTCTTCGAGCAGGTCGGTCAAGCGCTCGAGGTTTTCGCGGGTGTGGCGGATGCGGTTTTCCGTCTCGCGGCGCCGCTCCTTGTACTTGGAGATGCCGGCAGCTTCTTCCACGTAAACGCGCATCTCTTCCGGCTTGGCCTCGATCAGCCGCGAAATCATGCCCTGCTCGATAATCGAATAACTGCGCGGACCGAGTCCGGTGCCGAGGAAAATGCCGGTAATGTCTTTGCGCCGACATTTAGTGCCGTTTAGGTAGTAGCCAGAAACACCGTCACGCGACAGCGTACGGCGAATCGACACCTCGCTGAACTTGGCGTATTGGCCGCCGATGGATCCGTCGGCGTTGTCGAAGATCAGCTCGATCGACGCCGATCCCACCGGCTTGCGCGCCCGCGAACCATTAAAAATAACGTCGGTCATCGCATCGCCGCGCAGACGTGAGGCTGATGATTCACCCATCACCCAGCGCACGGCATCGATAACGTTGGATTTACCGCAACCGTTAGGTCCAACCACGCCGACGAGGTTGGACGGAAAGGAGATGGTTGTGGGATCGACGAAGGACTTGAAGCCGGCGAGTTTAATTTTGCTGAGACGCATCGAGAATGAACGTGGACTCGTCACTTAAACGGGATGCAATCCGCTAGTGTAAGCTAATCGATGCGGCAAGACGACGGTCGTCAGTATGCGACGACCGAGGTCGGCTAACCCAAACCCTTTAATGCGAAGAGGCGAGAAACGGTGCTTGCTCGACCTGCACCGGACGTGGTAACGACATGACGAATCCGAATAAGCTCGGCGGCGCACCTACCGCGCAACCGAGTAAATCGCTGGAAACCTTTGAAAACCCAAACACCGAGCGTGACTACACGATTCGCATTGAATCGCCCGAATTCACTTGCCTCTGCCCGGTTACCGGGCAACCAGACTTCGCCACGATTTACCTCGAATACGTGCCCGACCAGCGCTGCGTCGAGCTGAAATCGTACAAACTTTATCTTTGGTCCTTTCGCGATCAGGGGGCCTTCCACGAGGCCGTCACACACGAAATTCTCGATGCACTGGTTGCCGCACTCGACCCTCGCTTTATGCGTGTGACCAGCCGATTTAATGTCCGAGGCGGGGTCTATACCAGTGTAATTGCCGAACATCGGCAGGCAGAGTGGAAGCCGGCGGACGCGGTCACGCTGCCGGCGGGTTCGGCGCGCTGAGCCCACGCCGACGCTCACTGGGTCAAACGTGTAAAAGGCCGCGATCCAGCTACTTTTCGCGGCCGGAATAATCGGTATAATCCCGCGATTTTCCTGTTCCGGGAGCGGAGGTCGGCAAATGCCTGCTGCCAAGAAAGCCAGCAAGAAACGAACCACCCGAGGCGCTGCGTCTTCTCGCAAGACGTCTGCGGCTAAGAAGACCGCTGCCAAGAAAAAAACCGTCGCTAAAAAAGCGGCGACTAAGAAGAAAACGGCAACTAAGCGCGTTGCGAAAAAGACCACTAAAAAGGTCACCAAAAAGACGACGAAAAAGCTCGCCAAAAAATCGGCGGCCAAAAAGCCAGTAGCGAAGAAGAAATCGGCGACCAAGAAGAAGGCGACGAAAGCCGCGGCGACGACAACGCGTCGAAAAACAACCACCAAGAAAAAGGCAGCGGCAAAGAAGAAAGTCGTTGCCAAGAAAGCCTCGGCCAAGAAAAAAGTAGCGACCAAGAAGAAAACGGCACCGCGCAAGAAAGTGGCGCCGGCCGCTAAATCCGCGCCGGCAACCAATGGCGCCGAACAAACACCTCGCGCGGCCACCAAGCGCGCGCCCGAGCGCAAAGCGATTCCGACGAGCCGGCGCCGCGACGAGGGTATTGGCCCGATCCGCCCGCCGATTCCGGTAGCGACCACCAGCAAAAAGCGCGATGTGCTGAGCGGCCCGATCCACGGCATCGAACCGTACAAACCGGCACGGGGCGAGGAATACATGAGCCCCGGCCAGCTGGAGCACTTCCGCGAAATCCTGCTTGCTTGGAAGCGCGAGCTGATGCAGGAAGTCGATCGCACCGTTCACCACATGCAGGACGAGGCGGCCAATTTCCCGGACCCGAACGACCGTGCCACGCAGGAGTCGGAGTTTGGGCTCGAGCTGCGCACGCGCGATCGTGAGCGCAAGCTGTTGCGCAAGATCGACCAGGCGCTGGGCCGTATTGAGGACGGCACATACGGGTATTGCGAGGCGACCGGCGAGGAAATCGGCCTGAAACGGCTCGAGGCCCGGCCCGTAGCGACGATGTCGCTCGAGGCGCAGGAGCGGCGTGAGCTCGCCGAACGGCAGTTCCGGGACCGGGACGACCGTTACCGCTAGCACGTACCGCGGCCGGTTTGCGCCATCGCCAACCGGCCCGCTCCACGCCGGGTCGCTGGTCGCCGCGCTGGCAAGCTACCTCGACGCTCGCAGCGTCGGCGGTGAATGGCTGGTCCGAATCGAGGACATCGACCCGCCACGCGAAATCGCCGGCGCAAGTGACGACATTCTGCGCACGCTCGAAGCCCTCGAACTCACGTGGGACGGCTCGGTCCGACGCCAAAGTCAGCGCCACGAGCACTACGCGAGCGTCGCGCAGCGGCTTTACCGCGATGGCAAGGCGTTTTATTGCCGCTGCAGTCGTCAGCAACTCCGCGATGCGAACGCGGCACTCGGCCGGGTTGGCGGATATTATCCGGGCACGTGTCGATCCCTTGGACACCGCGACGGGGCACTGCGCGTTTACGTCAGTGACGCCGAGATCGCGGTAGACGATCGCCTGCAAGCGGCGCTCGTAGCCCGCTTGGATAATGAGTGCGGCGACTTTGTTATCTACCGTCGAGACGGTCTGCCGGCGTATCAACTGGCCGTCACGCTCGACGATGCCGATCAGGGCATCACCGACATCGTTCGCGGAGTCGACCTATACGACAGCACCCCGCGGCAAGTCTGGCTGCAGCGCCTGCTCGGCCTGCCAACGCCGCGATACGCACACTTCCCGATCCTGACTGACGCTGAAGGTCGCAAGCTGGCCAAACAGACCGGCGCGCCAGCGATCGACGCAAGCGAGCCTGGACCGCTGCTGTATCAGGCGCTGAAAACGCTTCGCCAAGAGCCCCCGGCGGAGCTCGCTGCGGCGACCGCGAGCGAGGTCCTGGCGTGGGGAACCGCGCATTGGCAAGCGGTCGCGCTGCGCCGAACCGCCACGCTGCCATCGTCCTCTGTTGCTCCGCAGCAAAATCCGGTAAGGTTCTGACTTGACGCCAAAACGTGCACCGAAGGGGCAGCACGTGCGAACGATCAAGAAGTACCCGAACCGGCGGCTCTACGACACGGTAGAGAGCCGCTACATAACGCTGGCCGACATCCGCCAGCTAGTGATCGACAAAGTCGACTTCCGCGTCATTGACAAAAAAAGTGGCGATGACATAACCCGTACGATCTTGCTGCAAGTCATCAGCGAGCAGGAACAGCAGGGTGAGTCGATCATGAGTCAGGATTTCCTGTCCCAGATCATTCGTTCCTACGGCAGCGTAATGCCAAATTTTGCGCGGACTTACCTCGAACAAAGCATGGAAATGTTCATGCGGCACCAGGCCGAGGCACGCAACCGCTTCAAAAAGGTTACGGGGCTCGACCCGGTCGGCTCGGTCACCGAGATTGCCGAACGTAACCTCGCGCGCTGGAAATCGCTGCAGGAAGACGTGTTTCGCGTGCTGAGCGGCAGGCCGCGGGACCGCGACGAATAGTCCAGTCTGTCAGACGTGTCGCTAGTCGGCGTCGCTTGACACGCCTCCGGCAATATCCTAGTTTTTGCAATGCAGCAGGCCTTCTTGCTCCCCCGCTACCTGCTGCGAAGCCTGAAGGAGAATACTCCTTTACGCGGGCCCCTCGATCTTCGGGGGGCCTTTTTTATTGGGCCATGAGATACACGACCGAACCATTTCGCCCCGAAGCGTGGGTGGCGAACCGACACCTGCAAACCGTGTTTCCCAGCACGGGGCTAAATCGCGTGCCGCAGATTGCCTACGAGCGCGAAGCGCTCGAGCTGCCCGACGGCGATTTCATCCACATCGATTGGGTAGGTCGCACCGGCGATCCGCGCCAAACCCAGCTCATCGTGCTACCCGGCCTCGAAGGAAACAGCGACTCAGCCTATTCAAAAACGATCGCTGCGGGCGCATCGACAGCCGGCTGGGCCGTCGCCGTGATGCATTACCGTGGTTGCAGCGGTCGTCCAAACCGACTGCCGCGCCGTTACCATGCGGGCGATACCGAGGATGTTGCGTTCCTTGCGGCGCGACTTCGCGAAGAACAACCCGAAGCGACCATCTTGGCCGTTGGCTATTCGCTCGGCGGCAACGTGCTGCTCAAATATTTAGGCGAACGTGGCGATGACGCCGTCATTGATGCCGCGGTTGCCGTGTGCGTGCCGTTTGACCTGCACGACTCTGCCATCGCACTGTCTAGCGGCCCAGCGCAGTTTTATCAAAACTGGCTCATTCGCCGCATGCGTCGTTCGCTGCACACCAAGTACCGGCCGGACTTTGCACCGTTCGATTGGGAACGCGCGATGGCGGCAACGACGTTCTACGAATTCGACGATATGGTTACCGCTCCGCTACACGGATTTCGCGGTGTCGACGACTACTACAAGCAGTCGAGCTGCGGCCAATACCTGGGCGGCATTCGTCACCAGACGCTGCTGATCAGCGCGCTCGACGATCCGTTTATGACTGGGGCGGCTTTCCCCGAGGTTTCGACGCTGCCGCCAAACGTCCGAGCGGCGTTTAGCGAGCACGGCGGTCACGTCGGTTTTGTCACCGGTCGCGGCTGGCGACAACCCGATTACTGGCTGCATGCACGGACAATGGGTTATTTCGTGCAGGAGCTGGGCGTCGAATCGAACAGCGTCACGGATGTCGTGCCAATCGGCGCGGTCGCACCCCGTTAAAGCTCGGCTGCATTGCCCGACGACGACTCCGCACGGACTAACCTCGCACGTTGACCAACGCGTGGAACACGACGTTCCGCCACAGGTCACAACTGCATGCGCCGCGCTCGTGCGAAGTCTGTTCGTGAGCCCACCGTGTTCGCCGCAGCGACGGTTCTGCTGCTCGGATCGCTGGCGTTAGGCTGGCTTCTGTTCGTGGTGATCGACCCTGTCGAGCGCCCGCCACCGGCACCACGCGTTACGAGTCGGCCCACTGTCGATGTCGCGATCGTCCGCCAGCGTCCAAGACCTGCGCCTGCGCGACGCCCAGATACCCAGTTACGACGCAAGCCGCTGCCTACCCCTGCGCCGCCCCACTCGGCTCCAATTGTGCCGACACGGCCCGCGCAAGCGCCGGTAGGAGAGATAGAGACATTGCCGGTTGAAGAGGCGCCTCGCGAACCGCGCGATTGGTATGTCGATATGGAGACGATTGCCGGGGAATTTTCCGACGTGCAAGCGTTTAGCGGGGAATCTTTCGACGGCCGACCAGACGGCTACGGCGATGCCGTGGCGCGTTACAACGCGGCACCGCGAGATTCACCCCTTTGGGACAACGTCGAAACCGACCAACTCGGTCGCAAAATCCTACGAGCCGGCAGCTGCTATCGAGTCGTTCAAGACGATAACGTAATGCGACTCGAGATCTACGAAACATTTACCCGATTTTTGGTGTTCTGCGACGGGCCACCGGAGCCCGACGTGCCGCTAATTGATCTCTCCGAGATGAATCGAAAGGAGCGCGACCCAGACTAGCGCACGAAAACCGTTGGCTCCTGGTGTCCGCTTTCGCTCGCACGCTTGAAGTGTGCGCTAACGTCTTTGGAAAAGGCCAGCAGGAATGCCGCGCCCAAATAGCAGCCGGCCACGACGATCAATAGAAGCAGACTTGTAGTCGGCGTGGCGCCGACTCGCTGCATAAGCCCTACCAGCGACGCAATACCGCCGAGGGTCAGCATTACTACGCCAAAGAATCGCGGGACCGGCGAACCTTTAGAGAGGTACCACCCGAGCGAAGCGGTCAGCAGGAACCGACCGCCCTTTAGAATCCGGCGGTCTGTGCCAACGACAGGTTCGTACGAAGCTGTCGTTAATACACTCAGCGACAGTAGCACGCAGACTATGGCCAGAATTTGCGTCTGGCCACGATCTGCGTTTGCCGTCAGCGGGGCGGAATCCCGCTAGGCGGCTTCAACCTCTTTCATGCTGAGGCGAACGCGGCCCTGGCGGTCGACTTCGAGCACCTTAACCTTGACGATGTCGCCCTCGGACAGTTTGTCGCTGACTTTCTCAACGCGCTCGTTGGAGATCTGCGAGATGTGAACGAGGCCGTCCTTGCCCGGCAAGATCGTGACAAACGCGCCGAAATCCATCAGTCGCGCAACGCGCCCCTCGTAGATTCGACCGACTTCCACTTCGGCGGTGATCAGGTCGATGCGTTTACGCGCCTCTTTACCCGATGCACCGTCAACGGATGCAACCCGTACAGTTCCGTCGTTTTCGATGTCGATCGTTGCGCCGGTCTCTTCGGTGATTGAGCGAATAACCGCCCCACCCTTGCCGATGACGTCGCGGATCTTCTCTGGATCGATCTTGAACGTCATGATCGTTGGCGCCCAATCCGACATTTCTTCGCGCGGCTTGTCGATAACCTTGCCCATCTCGGCGAGGATATGCAGTCGAGCATCGCGAGCCTGGTCGAGAGCCTTGGACATGATTTCACGGGTGATGCCCTGAATCTTGATGTCCATCTGCAGTGCGTTGACGCCCTGATCGGTGCCCGCCACTTTGAAATCCATGTCGCCGAGATGATCTTCGTCGCCGAGGATGTCAGTGAGCACAGCGAAGTCGTCGCCCTCTTTCACGAGACCCATGGCAACACCGGCAACCGGCGCTTTGGTCGGCACGCCCGCGTCCATCAACGCGAGTGACGAGCCGCAAACCGACGCCATCGAACTCGAACCGTTCGATTCGGTGATCTCGGAGACGACACGGATAACGTACGGAAACTCTTCCATATCGGGCATCACGGCTTGGATACCGCGGCGTGCCAGCTTGCCGTGGCCGATTTCCCGGCGCTTCGGCGAGCCAACGAAACCCGTTTCGCCGACACAGTACGGCGGGAAGTTGTAGTGAAACATGAATGGCTCTTTGCGTTCGCCTTCGAGCGCATCGATGATCTGTGCATCGCGGCCCGTACCCAGCGTCGCAACGACGATCGCCTGCGTTTCGCCACGCGTAAATACCGCCGAGCCGTGCGCGCGCGGTAGCACGCCCACTTTGACGTCGATCGGCCGCACGGTGCGCTGATCGCGACCGTCGATTCGCGGCTCGCCTGCCAGGACACGCCGGCGGACGATGTTCTTCTCGAGCTTGCTCAGGGCGCCTTTTACTTCTTCCATGTCAAAGCGCTCGTCATCGCCGTCGACCAAGGCCGTAACGGCGAGGGATTTTGCAGCGGCTACCTGTTCCTGACGCGACTGCTTTTCAGTGACTTGATAAGCCGCGGTCAACGCGTCGGCTGACGCAGCGGCAACCGCTTCGTCAAGCTCAACATTGGCCTCTGGCGCGGCCCACTCCCAAGCCGGCTTACCGACTTCAGCCGCCAGCTCACGAATTGCCGCAATGGCAACCTGCATCGCCTCGTGGCCGTGGATAACGGCGCCGAGCATGACGTCTTCCGCAAGCTCGTCTGCCTCTGACTCGACCATCAGGACGGCGTCTTCGGTACCGGCCACGACGAGATCGAGCTTCGACTGCGCCAGTTCGGAGACGGTCGGGTTGAGCAGGTACTCGCCGTTGGCGTAACCGACGCGGGCGCCGCCGATTGGGCCAGCAAATGGCATACCGGAGATAGCAAGCGCGGCCGATGCGCCGAGCATCGCCGGAATGTCCGGATCGATCTCGGGATCAAGCGACACGACCGTCGCAATGACCTGCACTTCGTTCGTGAAGCCCTTCGGAAACAGCGGACGGATGGGGCGATCCAGCAGACGCGAGGTCAGCGTTTCTTTCTCGCTGGGTCGGCCTTCGCGTTTGAAGAAGCCGCCCGGAATCTTGCCGGCCGCGTACGTTTTTTCCTGATAGTTGACCGTCAACGGAAAAAAGTCGCGTCCCGGGTCAGCGCTCTTGCGGCCAACCGCCGTGACGAGCACTTGCGTGTCGCCGAGCGAAGCCATAACGGCGCCGTCGGCCTGACGAGCGATAGCGCCCGTGGTGAGTACAACGTCGTGTGCGCCGTACTTAAACGTTTTTGAAAATGATTTCACAACCAATCCTTACCTAATGATGATTGCCCCGGTTGTTATTGATCTTCGATGCCGGGACCGGAGTTTTAATTGCTTAGCAAATACAAAAAGCCCAATCGCGCCGGAGCGAGAATGGGCTTTTTGGCTATGCCGAGTTGTTTGCCGTCAGCGTCGCAGGCCAAGACGCGAAATCAGTTCCTGATAACGACCTTGGTCTTTCGACTTGAGGTAGTCGAGTAATTTGCGGCGTTTGTTGACTAGGCGAAGCAGACCTTGACGCGAGTGGTGATCTTTCTTGTGCGTACCGAAGTGCTGCGTCAGGTCGTTAATACGTGCAGACAACAGGGCAACCTGGACCTCCGGCGAACCGGTGTCTTCGTCGGCGCGACGGTACTCCGCGACGATGGTCTGCTTTCTTTCCGTGGGCAATGGCATCTAAAAAATAGCTCCGAATCTTTGGGCGTGTTCAACGCAGCGCGGTATTGTAGCGCCAGTTTTGCCGGAAAACACCCTGTTTGTTACGACCCGTCCGCGGCCGCAAACACCTTTTTGGGCCGCAAAACCGAGTCTCCGGCCAACTCACCGAGCCCGATACACCGTTCGTCCGGCCCGGTGACGCGCACCATCCCTGGGGCAGCGGACGGATCGTCGACGGTGATTGCTTGACCGAGGCCGAAGCGCCTCGCATCCAGGGCATCAAGACGCACCGCTGGCCAATGGCTGAGGGCTGCATCAATCGGCAACAGCCAGCCGCGGACCGCGTTCCCGGACGCAGCTTGGACAGCATCCAGTGTGTGCATGGCCTCGCCGTCGAACGGACCGACGCCGGTCCGGCGCAGCGCGGCCGTTGTCGCGACGGTACCGGCTCGGCTCGCGATATCCTCAACCAGACTGCGTATGTACGTGCCTTTCGAACACCGCACGTCGAACGTCAACCGGTCGCCATCCAGGGCGCTCAGGTCGAGCTGGTGCACGACGATCCGCCGCGGCGCACGCTCGACCACCTGGCCCTCGCGAGCAAGTTCATACAGCCGGCGTCCGTCTTTCTTCAGCGCCGAGTACATCGGCGGCACCTGCTGCTGCTCGCCGACAAAGCCGGCGAGCAGTTCACGCCAGCGCTCGATTGGCCACTCTGGATACGGCTGTCGCTCGATGGCCGTGCCGTCAAGGTCACCGCTGTCCGTACGCACACCTAGCAACGCCGTTACCGAGTACGTTTTGTCGGCGTCGAGCAAAAACGCGCTGACTTTGGTGGCGTCACCGAAGCACAGCGGCAACAGCCCCGTTGCAGCCGGATCCAACGCGCCGGTATGCCCGGCTTTGGCAGCGTTGAGGTGGCGCTTGGCGATTTGCAGCGCTTTGTTCGACGTAATTCCGGGCGGTTTATCCAGCAGCAAAATGCCGTGGACCTGTACGCGGGCGCGTCGGCGGCCAGGGAGACTCTGCATACGATGCGTCTCCCTAGTCCTCCTCCGTGCCGACGTTCGATGCGTCGATCATCGAACTCAGCCGCATGCCCCGAGCAACGCTGTCATCGTGAAAGAAACGCAGTTCAGGGGTGCGTCGGATCTTCAGTGCCTGACCGATCCGCGACCGCAGAAAACCCGCTGCGCTGGCTAAGCCGTCTGACACCGGTGCGGGATCGGCATCCGGATCCAGCGTGCTGAAATAGACCCGCGCCACCGACAAATCTCGCGACACATCGACCGCACTGATCGACACGAACTTCAAGCGCGGGTCTTTGCTCTCCTGGCGCAACACTTCGTTTAACACGCGCATGAACTGTCCGTTCAAACGCTGGTTGCGCGAATACTCAGCCATCGCCCTCGATCAATCCAGCGTACGGGCGACTTCCACGCGCTCGTAGCATTCGATCTGATCGCCGACTTTCACGTCGTTGTAGTTCTTAACGCCGATACCGCACTCCGTGCCGGCGCGAACTTCGTTGACGTCATCCTTGAAACGACGCAGGGATTCGAGCTCGCCTTCGTAAATAACGACGTTGTCGCGCAGGACGCGAATTGGATTAGACCGCTTCACAAACCCGTCGATGACCATACAACCGGCCACGTTGCCGAGCTTCGGCGATCGGAACACCTCGCGCACCTCGGCAAGGCCGACGATTTGTTCGCGAATCTCCGGCGACAATAGGCCCGATACAGCAGCTTTAACGTCGTCGATCGCCTCGTAGATGATGCTGTAGTAGCGCAGATCAACGCCTGATTCCTTGATGGCTTCGCGCGCTGCGGCATCGGCGCGGACGTTGAAACCGATAATGATCGCGCTTGAAGCCGCGGCGAGGTTGATGTCGGTCTCGGTAATACCGCCGACGCCCGATGCAATGACCTGCACCTTCACCTCATCACTGCTGAGTTTGGTCAGCGCCTCGCTGAGTGCTTCGGCGCTGCCATGTACGTCAGCCTTGACGAGCAACTGCACGCTCGCGATCTCACCGGCCGACATCTGCGAGAAGACGTCTTCGAGTTTTGCTGCCTGCTGCTGGGCAAGTTTCACGTCGCGTGATTTGCTCTTGCGATACTCAGCGACTTCGCGAGCGCGCTTGTCATCGTCGACGACCGCAACGTCATCGCCAGCGGCGGGTGCCCCCGACAAGCCCAGCACCACGACTGGCGTTGACGGACCCGCATTTTTGAGCGACTCCTGGCTTTCGTTGTACATCGAGCGGACGCGGCCGTACTCTTCGCCGGCGATAATGGCATCGCCTTGGCGCAGGGTTCCGGACTGCACGAGAATCGTCGCAACGGTACCGCGGCCTTTCTCAAGGCTAGCCTCGACAACGACACCGCGCGCGTTGCCCGCTTCCACGGCAGTCAGATCGAGTACTTCCGCCTGCAGCAAAATCGCCTCGAGCAGCGAATCGACACCCTCGCCGGTGTGCGCTGAGACGTTGACGAACTGGTTATCGCCGCCCCATTCCTCTGGAATCACCTCGTACTGAGCGAGCTCCGAGCGAACCTTTTCCGGGTCGGCATTCTCGCGGTCGATTTTGTTGACCGCGACGATGATCGGCACACCGGCCGCCTTCGAGTGCTGGATGGCCTCGATCGTCTGCGGCATGACACCGTCGTCGGCCGCGACCACGAGAATCACGATATCGGTTACCTGCGCACCGCGGGCCCGCATGGCGGTAAACGCGGCGTGGCCTGGCGTATCGAGAAACGTCATTTGGCCGTCGTCGGTCTTAACCTGGTATGCACCGATGTGCTGCGTGATACCGCCGGCCTCGCCCGCCGCGACCTTGGTGCGACGAATGTAGTCGAGTAACGACGTTTTGCCGTGATCGACGTGACCCATGATCGTTACGACCGGCTGACGACCGACCTCGTCGCCGCGCCCTTCTTCACTGGCGAGCAGTTCTTCGTCGATCGCCGTCTCTTCGAGGGCACGCGCCGTGTGGCCCATTTCCTCGACGAGCAAAATCGCGGTGTCCTGATCGATCGCCTGATTGATCGTCACCATTGCGCCCATGCCCATCAGTGTTTTCATGACTTCGGGCGCTTTTACCGCCATCTTTTGCGCGAGTTCCGCAACGGTGATGGTCTCTGGTACTTCAATCTCGCGAATGACCGGCGCCGTTGGGCGCTCAAACCCGTGCTGCGTATCGACATTGACGGTCGCTCGGCGCCGCGTCGGCTTGCGCCGCTGTTTGCGCTTGCCGCCCTTACCTTCGGTGACGTGCAGCTCTTTGCGCCCGTATTTGGTCGGTTGCTTAGCACGCGCTTCGCGTTCACGGCGCTCTTTCTCCGCCTGTTCGCGACGCGCCTTTTCAGCGGCCTCCGCCGCCTCACGGGCCGCTTTCTCGGCCTGCTCGCGCTCTTGCGCCTCGCGGCGTGCTGCTTCTTCCGCCTCACGCTTCTCAGCTTCGAGCTTATTCTTACGATCTTCCTCAGCCTGCAGCTGAGCGCGTTCTTCCGCCTCTTGCTGCTCCAGCTCGGCCTGACGTTGCCGATCGAGCTCTTCCTGGCGCTGCTTGGCTTCGCCTTCGAGTACGTCACGCTTAATGTAAGTGCGCTTGCGACGAACCTCGACGTTTACCGTGCGGGAGCGTCCTTTGTCGCCAGAGAGCTTGAGCTCAGACTGGCTCTTGCGTTTCAGCGTGATTTTGCGCGGCGCGGCGTCGCCGCCCGGACGATCTTTGCGCCCATGGCTGCGCCGCAGATGGTTCAACAGCTCCATCTTGGCGTCGTCGCTGATCGTGTCGTCAGCGCCCTTGACGGTGATACCGGCCTCGTCGAGCTGCGCGAGCAGCTTGTCGACCGGCACTTTCAGCGCGTCGGCGAATTGTGTGACTGTAACGTCTGCCATCGTCGGTCTCCCGAATTAAGCCTGGTTCTCCTCTGCCTCGAACCAGTGCGCGCGGGCAGCCATGATGAGCTTGGCTGCCTCGTCTGCGTCCATTTCCTGAATGTCGAGAAGATCGTCGACCGCTTGCTCGGCTAGATCCTCGCGAGTCCGTACGCCGCCGCTAGCGAGGACGTACGCGAGTTCGCGGGTCATGCCTTCGACTTCGAGAAGATCCTCCGCGGGCTCGCTCGCATCGATCATCTCCTCAGTGGCAATCGCCTGAGTCAACAACACATCGCGAGCGCGATTGCGAAGCTCGTTGACGATCTCCTCGTCGAATTCCTCAATTGCCGTTAGCTCGCTCGTCGGCACGTAGGCCACTTCCTCGACCGTGGAGAAGCCTTCCTGAACGAGAATCAGCGCTACTTCCTCATCGACGTCCAGCTGTTCCTTGAACAGGTCGATGAGACTACGAACCTCTTGCTCGCTCTTCTGCTCAGCGTCCGACTCAGTCATGACGTTGAGTTCCCAGCCGGTGAGCTCACTGGCCAGACGAATGTTCTGACCGCCGCGACCGATCGCCTGCGACAGTTTTTCCTCGTCGACAGCGATATCCATCGAATGCGCTTCTTCGTCGACGACAATCGACATCACCTCGGCCGGCGACATCGAATTGATGACGAACTGGGCCGGATTCTCGTCCCACAGAATGATGTCGACGCGCTCGCCGGCCAACTCGTTCGAGACGGCCTGAACTCGCGAGCCGCGCATACCGACGCAGGCGCCGACCGGGTCAATGCGGTTGTCGTTACTCTTCACGGCAATTTTTGCGCGCAGGCCTGGGTCGCGAGCGGCAGCGATGATCTCAATCAGACCTTGGCCGACTTCCGGCACCTCAATTTTGAAAAGGTCGATCAGAAACTGCGGCGACGTACGCGTCATGAACAGCTGCGGGCCGCGCAGCTCGGATCGAACCTCAACCAACAGCGCTTTCAGGCGATCCTGAGGGCGCACTGGCTCGCGGGGAATCATCTGATCGCGGGCCACAAAGCCTTCCGCATTGCCGCCGAGATCGATATAGACACCGTTGCGATCAACCCGCTTAACGATACCGCTCAGCAATTCGCCAACACGATCCTGGTATTCCTCGACAACTTGCTCGCGTTCGGCCTCGCGCACTTTCTGAACGATGACCTGTTTCGCCGTCTGCGCCGCGATTCGCCCGAATTCGACCGACTCCATCGGCTCTTCAACGAATTCGCCGGGCTGAACCTCCGGGTTGTAGTCGACGGCGTCCAGCATGCGAAGCTCGCGATCCGGAAACTCGAGCTCGGTAGAGTCGTCGGCAAACACCAGCCAGCGACGAAACGTGTCGTACTCGCCAGATTCACGATCGATGGAGACACGCACGTCGATATCGTCGCCGTGCCGTTTCCGCGTCGCTGACGCCAGCGCTGCTTCCATCGCCTCAAAAATGATGTCGCGTTCGACGCCTTTTTCGTTCGATACGGCGTCAATCACCATCAACATTTCTTTGCTCATCGTCTCTACGTCTCCGCTACGGGTTGCTTCCGCACCAGACCAATCAAAACTCGGGTACCAGCCGCGCTATTTCTATCGCGCTGATGGGTAACGTGAACTCGGTGTTATCGACCAACACGCGGACGTTGCCGCCATCGACCTTGTCGATCCGACCGCGAAAACGCCGGCGGCCGTCTAGCGGCTCGCTCAGTTCGATTTTCGCCTCGGCACCGCGAAAGCGCTCGAAATGGGCCTCGGTGAACAACTTGCGATTCAGCCCAGGCGATGACACTTCGAGTTCGTATTCGCCGGAAATCGGGTCCTCGACGTCCAACACAGCACTGACTTGCTGGCTGACTTTTTCGCAATCCATCAGGTCGATGCCCTGCTCGGAATCGAGGAACAAACGGACAATTCGCTGACGACCGCTGAGGTTCAGCTCGAGCTCGAGTAGCTCATAGCCAAGCGTCTCTACCGTCTCGCGCAACAGCGATTCTATCTCGTCCGAATCCACCTAGTTTCTTAAAAACCTCTAGTAAACCTATGTTTCAAAACAAAAAATGGGCCATACGGCCCATCTTTCTTCGTTGCCATCTGGCACTGGCATCGACCGCCACGCCGCTAGGCTTGGCGAGCGCAAACAAAAAGCCCCATTTGGGGCTTCAGCTACCGCGCTTCTGGTAGCGGGGGCAGGATTCGAACCTGCGACCTTCGGGTTATGAGCCCGACGAGCTGCCAGACTGCTCCACCCCGCAACCGAGCCCGGAAGTGTACAAGACCGGGGCTTATGGTTTCAACAACCGAAAGGCGCGGATCTACGCGATAACGCTATTGCAAAGTCGGAGCAGCAGACCGGGGAAACAGCCCAGCAGAAGAACCGCCAGTGCGTTCGCCGACAACACCCAGCGAAAATCGACGGGTTTACGAATCGGCTCGCTCGAGCCTGGCGCATCGAAGTAGATCACTTTCAGCACGCGCAGGTAGTAGAACGCTCCGATCACCGAGAAGACGACCATGATGATGGCCAGCGTCAGATACAGAGGTCCGGTACCGGCATTCAGAACGGCGCTGATTACGTTCAGCTTGCCCCAGAAACCGACCCACGGCGGAATTCCGGCAAGCCCAAACATGAAACACGCCATCATTGCCGCAAACCAAGGGCTGCGGCGATTCAAGCCGCGAAAATCATCGATCTCGTCCGACTCCTGGCCGCGTTGCGCAAGCAACAGGATCATCGCAAAGGCGCCGCCACTCATCAGCACGTAGGTCAACGTGTAAAACAACGCCGCGCGATAGCCTTCCGACGTTCCCGCGAGTATGCCCATCAGGATGAACCCAACGTGGGCAATCGTCGAATACGCCAGCATGCGTTTTAGATTGGTTTGCGCGAGCGCCGCGAGGTTGCCGACGACGATGGAGCCGACCGCCAACACCACCAACATGTCTTGCCAGACCGCGTGCAGATCGCCAAGCCCATCCACCAAGACTCGAATGGCGAGCGCGAACGATGCAATCTTGGGTGCAGTTCCAATCAGCAACGTCACCGGCGTACGTGCGCCGTGGTATACGTCTGGTATCCACATATGGAACGGCACTGCGCCGAACTTGAAGGCAATGCCGGCAACGAGGAACGACAACCCAAACCAAAATCCGAGATCGTTGCCGTCGGTGCGCCGCAGCGCTTCCGCAAGGTCGGCAAATTGCACACTGCCGAGGGTGCCGTAAACGAGCGAAATTCCGTATAGCAGCACCCCCGACGCGATCGCACCCAGCACGAAATACTTCATCGCCGATTCGGCCGAAACTGCCGAGTCACGGTCGAACGCAACTAACGCATAGAGGCTCAGCGAGAGGATTTCGAGCCCCATGTACATGGTCAGGAGGCTCGCCGCGGAGACCATGACCATAATCCCGAGCAGGGCGAACAACGACAACACGTAAAACTCGCCGCGCTCGATGCCCTGGCTCTGTAGATACTCGCGGGCGTACACGAACACCAGCAGCATGCTCAGCACCGCAAACAGCTTAAGCACACTGCCCAGCGGATCGGCGACATAGCTGCCTGAGAAGGTGAACGTGGTTTCGGTAAATCCAGCCATATACAGCACCCCGGCCGTCGCCAGCAGCGACAACACGGCTAGCAGCCAGGTCAGCGTCCGCCGCTCACCATCGACGAACAGATCAGCAATCAGAACGACGCACAGCGAACCGAGCAGAACGATTTCCGGAAAAGCCGGTTGAAATTGAGGCGTCACGAAATCCATGGACTTACTGCTCCACGCGTCAAAGCTTGCTTTGGCTGACCTGGCTAACGAGATTCTCGACGCTGGCCGCCATCATCTCGACCAGCGGATCGGGCCAGACGCCGACCAGCAGCACCGCTATAGCCAGAACACCGAGCACGAAATACTCCCGACCGTTGAGGTCGGTAAGCGCCGCGACCTGCTCGTTCGCAACATCGCCAAACACAACCCGTTTCACCATCCACAGCGTGTAGGCGGCACCCAGTATCAAGGTCGTCGCCGCCAGGAAGGCGTACCAGAAGTTCGCTTTGAATGCCGACAAGATGACCATGAACTCGCCGACAAAGCCGGACGTGCCAGGCAGGCCCGCGTTGGCCATCGCAAACAGCACCATGAACGCGGCAAAGTGCGGCATGGTATTGACGACACCGCCGTAGTCAGCGATTTCGCGCGTGTGCATGCGGTCGTACATCACGCCAACGCAAAAGAACATGGCGCCAGACACCAACCCGTGCGACACCATCTGCACCATGCCACCACCGACACCGAGTGCCGCGCCGTCGGTCGAACCGGTTTGCGCGAGAATTGGCCAGAGCAGGAAAAAGCCCAGCGTTACAAAGCCCATGTGCGCAATCGACGAATACGCGATCAGCTTCTTCATGTCTTTCTGCACGAGGGCGACAAAGCCGATGTAAACCACGGCAATCAGTGACAGCGTGATCATCAACCAAGCCAATGACTGACTGGCGTCCGGCGTGATCGGCAGCGACAGTCGAACGAATCCGTAGCCGCCCATTTTCAGCATGATGGCCGCCAGAATCACCGAGCCACCGGTGGGCGCCTCGACGTGCGCGTCCGGCAGCCAGGTGTGAACAGGCCACATCGGTACTTTGACGGCGAATGCAAAGAGAAAAGAGAGGAATATCAACGTTTGCGCCGTCATGCCGATTGGCAAGCTGTGGAATTCGAGCAGCGAATAGCTACCCGACTCGAGGTACAGGTAAATCAGCGAGACCAGCATGAACACGGACCCGAGGAACGTGTACAGGAAAAACTTGATGGTGGCGTAGACCCGACGCGTACCGCCCCACACACCGATGATAATGAACATCGGGACGAGCATCGCTTCCCAGAAGACGTAGAACAGCATGCCATCGAGCGCGCAGAACACGCCGATCATCAGGCCTTCGAGGATGAGAAACGCACCAAAGTATTGAGCCGGACTCCTCGTGATGACATTCCAGCCGGCGATGATCACGAGTGGCGTCACGAACGCCGTCAGGACAATCAACGGCAACGACAAACCGTCGATGCCAAGGTGATAGTAGACATTGAACGCGCCAATCCACGGCGTCCGTTCGACGAACTGCATGTCGGCAATCGAGTTGTCGAAGCCGGCGACCAGCGGCCAGCAGAGCGCCAACGTCAGTACAGAGATTCCCAGTGCGAGCGGCGCACCCCAGCCAGCAGACGACGAGTCACTGCGATCGCCACTGCCGAGGAACAACACCGCCAGACCGCCAATGGTTGGCAGCCAGATCAGAATACTCAACATATATTCGATCATTAAAGCCACACCACCCAGGCCAGCATTGCGGTTAGCCCGATCACCATCGCAAAGGCGTAGTGATAGAGATAGCCGCTCTGAATTCGGCGCAAACGGCTGCCGATTAAACCAACGGCTTGCGCAGTACCATTAACCATCAGCCCGTCGATTAATCCGCGATCGCCCGCCGCCCATAAACCGCGCCCAAGGCTACGACCACCGGCAGCGAACACCCGCTGATAAAGCGCGTCGGCGTAGTATTTTTCTTCGAGAAGCTTGTGCAGCGCCGAGAAACGCACGCCAATCTTCTCGGGAATGTCCGGTCGAATGAGCCACAAGTACCACGCGGTAAGTACACCAGCCACAGCCAGGTACAACGGCGGCGTCTTGAGCGCGTGCGTCACAAAGCCGGCCGCGCCGTGGAAGTCCGCGCCGAGCGCGGCGAGTACGTCATGCTCGGGTAGCACGAAAATCGAATTGCCGAAGTAGTCGCCGAACAACACTGGACCGATCGTGAGCCAGCCAATCACGGCCGACGGAATCGCGAGCAGCACGAGCGGCACCCAGACCACCGCTGGAGACTCGTGCAGGTGCGAGCGCGTCGCGTCGTCCATACGTTCCTTGCCGTGAAATACCAGGAAGAACATCCGGAACGAGTACACGGCGGTGACAAACACACCGAGCAATACACTCCAATACGCGATCATCGTTGCCATCGTCGGATGCTCGTGGTGAGCATGGCCGACGGCTTCAATCAACGCATCTTTCGAGAAGAAGCCAGCGAAACCGGGAAAGCCGATCAACGCAAGCGAGCCGATCAGCGATGTCCAATAGGTAATCGGCATGTATTTTCGCAAGCCGCCCATCTTGCGCATGTCCTGCTCGTGGTGCATTGCGATGATCACAGAGCCGGCTGCAAGGAACAGCAGCGCCTTGAAGAAGGCATGCGTCATCAGATGGAACATGCCGGCCGCGTACGCCGATACGCCGAGGGCAACCGTCATGTAACCGAGCTGCGACAACGTGGAATAAGCAACGACGCGCTTGATGTCGTTCTGCACGAGACCGAGCAACCCCATGAAGAACGCCGTTACCGCACCGATCACGAGAATGAAGGCGAGCGCGGCTTCGCTGTATTCGTACAGCGGCGACATGCGCGCCACCATGAAGATCCCGGCGGTCACCATCGTGGCCGCGTGGATCAGCGCCGAGATAGGTGTCGGGCCTTCCATCGAATCCGGCAACCAGACGTGCAACGGCACCTGTGCTGACTTACCCATGGCGCCGATGAACAGCAAAATGCAGATCACCGTCATCGCATTCCATGCCGTGTCGCCGACGAGGGTGAGGCTCTCGCCGGCGATGGTCTCAGCGGCACCGAACGCCGTCTGATAGTCCAGGGTGTTCGCGAAGTAAACGACGCCGGCAATGCCGAGAATGAAACCGAAATCGCCGACGCGGTTGACCAGAAACGCCTTCAGGTTCGCAAAAATCGCCGTCGGCTTCTTGAACCAGAAGCCAATCAACAGGTACGAGACCAAGCCGACCGCTTCCCAGCCAAAGAACAACTGCAGGAAGTTGTTCGACATGACCAGCATCAGCATCGCAAACGTGAACAGCGAGATATAGCTGAAGAAGCGCTGGTAACCGTCGTCGTCTTGCATATAGCCGATCGTGTAGATATGCACCATCAGCGAGACCAACGTGACGACGACCATCATCAATGCGCTCAGCCGGTCGATCAGAAAACCGATCTCCATACTCAGGCCGTCGATCATTGCCCAGCGATACAGCGTGTAGTTTTCCGCCTCGCCACCATCGAAATACAGATGCTTAAAAACCAGCACCGACAAGATCGTTGCGACGCCGACCGCGGTGATAGTTAGCCAGTGCGCAGCGGTACGGCCGATTTGCTGTCCGAAGATGCCGGCGATGATGCTGGCGACGAGCGGCGCGAGAACGATAGTTAGGTGATACGCATGCATGCCCTATCCTTTCATCGCGTCCATTTCCTGGACGTTGATACTGCGCCGGTTGCGGAACAGCACCACCAGGATTGCAAGGCCGATGGCGGCCTCAGCCGCGGCAACCGTAAGGATGAAGAAGACGAACACCTGCCCGGTCAGGTCATCCAAGTACCGCGAAAACGCCACGAAATTGAAATTCACCGACAGCAGCATCAGTTCGATGCACATCAGCAGCACAATGACATTTTTGCGGTTGATGAAAATACCCGCGACGCTGATCGCAAACAGCACCGCCGCTAGCGTCAGATAGTGCGGAAGGCCGATGATCATGACGACTCCTCCGCTTCCATCGACACGATACGGACACGGTCTTTCGGATCGACCGCGACCTGTCGCGCAACGTCCTGCGCTTTAAGGTTCGGTCGTTTGCGCATTGTCAACGCGATTGCCGCAACGATTGCCAATAACAGAACGACGGCCGCCAGCTCGAACGCGTAGACATGCTCTGTATAGAGAACGCCACCCAAAGCCTTCGTATTGCTCGGCACAGACTCAGGAAGCTCGGTCGCAGCGACCGCCTGCAGGCTAGCGCTGCGGTACCAAATGATCTGAATGAGTTCGAACACCATGATGGCAGCAACGATCAGACCGAACGGGGCGTACCGCCAGAGGCCGCGACGGGCTTCTTCGACGTTGATATCGAGCATCATCACGACGAACAAAAACAGCACCATCACGGCGCCGACATAAACCAGAACCAATACGATGGCGAGAAACTCAGCTTCAATGAGTAGCCAAAGCGCCGCGCTGTTGAAGAACGCGAGCACGAGGCACATCACCGAATGCACCGGGTTTCGGGCAAAAATCACCCCGAGCGCGGCAGCAAGCAGTACGGCCGTAAAGCCGTAAAACAGGATTCCCTGGAACACTGTGGCTCCCTGAATTGTCGTTATTCGTTGTTAACGGTACGGCGCGTCGGCCGCCTTGTCAGCGGCAATCATCGCTTCGTACCGGTCGCCGACAGCGAGGAGTTTTTCTTTTGTCATGATGTTCTCGCCGCGGTTTTCCATATGGTACTCGTGGATTCTCGTCTCCACGATCGCATCCACGGGACAGGCTTCCTCACAAAAGCCGCAGTAGATGCATTTAAAAAGGTCGATATCGTAGCGGGTCGTTCGACGCGTGCCGTCAGCACTGACGCCCGACTCGATGGTGATCGCCAGCGCTGGGCAAACCGCTTCGCAAAGCTTGCAGGCAATGCAACGCTCTTCGCCGTTGGCATAGCGACGCAGCGCGTGCAATCCGCGAAAGCGCGGCGACTGCGGGGTTTTCTCCTCAGGGTACTGCACCGTGACCGACGGCCTGAACAGGCTTCGGAAGGTAACCGACAAACCCTGCCAGAGCTCGACCAGCAGAAACGTACGTGCCCAGTGCCGAATGACATTCACGATGCGGCGACCTCAACGACGCTGCGGGCCCACGGCCCAATCTCCTGCCACGCCAGCACACCCTCAACCGCGATCCAAACGATGGTCACCGGAATGAATACCTTCCAGCCCAATCGCATGATCTGGTCGTATCGGTAGCGCGGAAACGTGGCTCGGAACCAAAAGAAACAGAACAAAAAGAATACGGTCTTGATCGCCAGCCAATGCAGGCCCGGCGCCGCGAGCACGGTGCCGTCAACGCCCGGTATCCCTTCGAACGGTGACAGCCAACCGCCAAGAAAGAAGATCGACGTCAGCGCGGCGATCAGGATCATGTTTGCGTATTCGGCAAGAAAGAACACCGCGAATGCGACGCCGGAATACTCGACGTGGAAACCGGCAACGATTTCCGACTCTCCCTCGGCGACATCGAATGGCGCACGGTTTGTCTCGGCAACGCCCGAAACGAAATAGATGACGAACAACGGCAGCAGCCACAGCATGAACCAGTTGCCAACGCCGCCACGCTGCGCCGCAATGATTTCGCCGAGATTCAGACTACCCGCCGCCATCAGCACGCCGACCAGCGCGAATCCCATCGCAATCTCGTAAGCGACAATCTGCGCTGCCGATCGCATCGCGCCGAGCAGTGCATATTTCGAGTTGGTCGCCCAACCGGCGAGGATCACGCCGTAGACGCCGACGGAAGTCAGCGCGAGAACGTACAAGAGGCCCGCGTCGATATCGGCGATCGCGAAGCCGTCCCAGAGTGGCATTACGGCCCAAGCGGCGAATGCGGGCGTTATTGCAAGCAGCGGCGCGATTACAAACAGAAAGCGGCTGGAGTTGCTCGGGACAACAACTTCTTTCAACAGCAGCTTCAAGACGTCGGCAAACGGCTGCAGCAAGCCGCGGAAACCGACGCGGTTGGGCCCGAGCCGGCGCTGCATGTAGCCGATGAATTTGCGTTCGGCCAGGGTCGAAAACGCAACCAGCAAGATCAGTACAACCGTCACCGCGAGAATCGCGCCCAGCATCTGCAGCAGCGCAAGGTGCTCGTTGATGAAATCCATCAGCACGATCAGCGCTCCGAGTTTCGCCAGGCCCGCCCGGCCTGACCATCGCGCGTCAACTGCAGGGCGGTCGCACGACGAACCACCGGGTCGACCTCGTAAATCGGCACGTGCAGGCGCGCTGCCTCGCCGTTCAATCGCTGCACGTGCGCATCGGTTGCGGGAACACGCGGCTGCGGCAGCGACTCAGGCATGCTGATCCGGCCCCTTACGGCTTCCAACACATCGTCGGATGCCAAAAATTCGTTGTCGGATACGCCAAGCGCATCGCCAAGCACGCGCAAAATTTTCCACAGCGGCCGCGACTCACCGACCGGGTTAGCAACGCCAGCGAAACTCTGCCAAACGCCGGCCGTGTTGATATACGTGCCAGACGTTTCAGCGAACGTGCCCGCCGGTAGCAACACGGTAGCGGTATCGAGCAGGACATCGCTGACGAAGCTCGTCAACGCGACCACGCTAGGTGCGGCTCGTAATGCGTCGATCGCGCCGGCGTGCGCGAAGTCGTGTTCGGGGTCGACCTGCACCAGACAATACCGTTTGCGTGGCTTGTCGAACATAGCCTTGGTGTGCATACCACCCGGGCGACCGAGCGGCGTCAGTCCATTCAGTCGCGCTCCGGCGCTGTTGGCGCCCGCGCTGACCTGGCCGATCGTGGCGCCGCAGGCTGCGGCAATTGCGGTCGTCAGCACGAGATGCGTCGAGTACGCCGGATGGCGCGATGCGGCAATACCGAGCAGCAGATGCGGCCGCTCGGCATCTTTGAGTGCAGAGGCTGCTGCACGCACCGTTTCGGAAACGCTCGCGCCGTCGACGAGCGTCGCGACGCTCTGTGGCAGCTCGCTCGTTGCTACGCCGATGGCTGATGCCAGCGCAGCCAGAGACTCTAGCGTGTCGCCGACAATGGAGGCGTGCTCGAAGAAATACTCGTTTCGCTCGGTGTCGATCGAAACGACGTGCGCACCAGCAAGTTGAGCCTTTCGCACACGATGCGCAAGTATCGGCGCTTCGGTACGTAATCGCGAACCGATGAGGGCAATGGCATCGCGACTCTCGAGATCGGCAATGGCAACACCCAGGTTCGGAAACGCCGGCTCGATACCGTCGGCAGAGAAGTCGCTTTGGCCCAAGCGATGATCAACGTGCGGGCACGACAAGCGATCCACCAAACCGGCGAGCAAATACTGCTCCTCGAGCGTCGTTGACGGTGAGCACAGTACGCCGAGATCGTTGCCATCACCGCCTTGCAGCGCACCGGTTGCAGCAGCAATCGCCGTTTCCCAGTCGACCGTTCGCCAGTCGCTGTTGCCCTCGCGGATCATCGGCTGCGTCAAGCGCTGCTCGCTGTAAATCGCCTCGTAGCTGAAGCGGTCGCGGTCAGCAAGCCAGGTCTCGTTGATCGCTTCGTTTGGACGCGGCACGACACGTTTGACCGTGCCGCGCAGGACATGCACAAACAGGTTGCTGCCGACGCAGTCATGCGGCGAAATCGTCTCCCGCTGCTCCATCTCCCAGGCTCGAGCGCTGAATCGATAGGGTTTGTTGTTGAGCGCGCCGACCGGACAAAGATCGATAATGTTGCCGGACATCTCGTGATCGACGCTGTTTTCGATGTAGGTGCCGATCTTCATGTTCTCGCCGCGATCGGTCGTGCCGAGTTCCGCGATACCGGCAATTTCCTCGCCAAAGCGGACGCAGCGCGTGCAGTGAATACAGCGCGTCATGTCTGTCGACACCAGCGGGCCGAGATTCTTGTCGGCGACAACGCGCTTGCGATCGGTATAACGCGATACATCGCGACCGTAGCCAACCGCTAGATCCTGCAGCTCGCACTCGCCGCCCTGGTCACAAATCGGGCAATCGAGCGGGTGGTTAATGAGCAAGAATTCCATGGTCGCTTTCTGAGCAGACACGGCGCGCTCGGAGCGGGTGAACACTTTCATGCCGTCGGCAACGGGCGTCGCGCAGGCCGGCAGTGGCTTAGGCGCTCGTTCTACATCCACCAGGCACATGCGGCAATTGGCGGCGACCGACAGTTTCTCGTGATAGCAAAACCGCGGCACGTATTTACCGGCCGCGTCGGTCACTTCGATCAACATTTGTCCGCGACGAGCGCTGACTTCCACGCCATCGACTTCCAGCTGAATGAGATCGTCTGTCATCAGTGTTTACTCACGCGGCAACTTTGGCATCGGCGTGCACGATGCTCTTGCCGTTGTGCTCAACCATGTATTCGAATTCGTGGCGAAAGTGTTTCAGGAAACTCTGCACCGGCCACGCCGCCGCATCGCCTAGCGCACAAATGGTGTGGCCTTCGATTTTATTGGCGACATCGAGGAGTTTATCGAGATCTTCTGCGGTGCCCTGGCCCTGCACGAATCGAGTAAGCATGCGATACAGCCAACCGGTGCCTTCACGGCACGGCGTGCATTGGCCACAGGACTCGGCCATGTAAAACCGCGAGATGCGGCGCAGCGTGCTGACCATGCACGTAGTCTCGTCCATGACCATGACTGCGCCGGTACCGAACGACGAACCGGCATTTTTCAACGAATCGTAGTCCATCGTGCATTCCATGATGATCTCGGCCGGCAGCACCGGGACCGACGATCCACCTGGAATGACGGCCTTGAGCTTGCGCCCTTTCCAGACGCCGCCGCAGATCTCAAGCAGCTCGCTGAACGGAATACCCATCGGCAGCTCGATATTGGTCGGCTTCTCGACGTGACCCGAGACCGAAAAAATCGCCGTGCCGCCTGAGTTCTCCACGCCGAGTTCGCGAAACCAATCGGCACCGTTCGAGATAATTGACGGTACGCTCGCAAGACTCTGCGTGTTGTTGATCGTTGTCGGTTTGCCGTACAGCCCGAAATTCGCCGGGAACGGCGGTTTGAATCGCGGCTTACCCTGTTTGCCTTCGAGCGATTCGAGTAGCGCCGTCTCCTCACCGCAGATGTAAGCACCTGCGCCGACAAACGTCTCCAAATCAAAATCGATTCCGGAGCCGCGGATGTTCTGGCCGAGCAGTCCGGCGTCGTACGCATCGCGCACCGCAGCCTCGAAAACCGGTACCGGTTCTTCCATGAATTCGCCGCGTATGTAGTTGTAGCCGACGGTGGCGCCCATTGCGTAGCCGGCAATCGCCATGCCCTCAATCAGCGAATGCGGGTTGTAGCGAAGAATCTCTCGATCGTGACACGTGCCGGGCTCGCTCTCATCCGAATTGCAGACAATGTATTTCTGCACTGGCGCTTGTCGGGGCATGAAGCTCCACTTGAGCCCGGTCGGAAATCCGGCCCCGCCGCGGCCGCGCAGTCCAGAGCCTTTGACGATCTCGATCACGTCGTCCGGTGTCAGTTCGCCATTGAGAATTTTTTCCCATCCGGCGTAGCCGCCAAGCGAGCGATACGTGTCGAGGCTGGCGGGATTGTCCTTGCCGAGCGTTGCGTAGCAGACGTTGTTGACGGGCCTGTCAGTCATTCGAGCTCATCCAGGATTCGATCGATATCGGCGGTGGTCAAGTTTTCGTGGTAGACGTGATCCACCATCATCATGGGTGCGCCGGCACACGCGGCCAGACACTCTTCTTCGCGCTTCAAGTAGATGCGGCCGTCGGCGGTGCTGTCGCCGGTTGCGATACCGAGGCGACGCTCGACGTGCGCCACCAATTCCTCGGCGCCGCGCAGCATGCACGAGACATTGGTGCAGATCGACACGCTGTGGCGGCCGACTTTTTTGGTTTCGAACATCGAATAGAAGCTTGCGACCTCGTACACCTTGATCGGCTCGAGATCGAGGTACGCAGCAATGGCATCCATCTGTTCGACGGTCACGTAGCCGTGGTTCTCGTGCTGCGCTTCATGCAGGGCACCAATGACGGCAGAGCGTTTTTGGTCCGCCGGGAAGCGCTCGAGCCAGCGATCGATCGCTTCCTTGAGATGATCGTTCATGGCCGGCGCGCTCATCGGTCAATCTCCCCGAACACGATATCCTGCGTGCCAATCACCGCGACGACATCCGCGAGCATATGCCCTTCGACCATTTCGCTGAGCGCCGCCAGATGGGCAAATCCCGGCGCCCGCACTTTGACGCGATACGGTTTATTGGCACCGTCGGAAATCAGGTAAACGCCAAACTCGCCTTTCGGATGCTCGACGGCGGCGTAAGCCTCACCCGCCGGTACGGAATAGCCCTCTGTGAAAAGCTTGAAGTGATGAATCAACGATTCCATGTCGTCTTTCATCTCAACGCGACGCGGCGCCGCAATTTTGCGGTCGTCGAGCATGACCGGGCCAGGGTTCGCGCGGAGCCAACGAATGCACTGCTGGACAATGCGGTTTGATTGGCGCATTTCCTCGATGCGGACCAGATACCGGTCGTAGCAGTCGCCGTTGACACCGACGGGGATGTCGAAATCGAGATCGCCGTAGACCTCATACGGTTGCTTCTTTCGAAGATCCCACTCGACGCCGGAACCACGGAGCATTGGACCGGTGAAGCCGAGCTGCTTGGCACGCTCGGGAGTCACGACGCCAATGTTGACGGTGCGCTGCTTCCAAATACGATTGTTGGTCAACAGCGTTTCGTATTCATCGATACAGGCGGGAAAGCGCTGCGTGAAATCGTCGATGAAATCGAGCAGTGAACCGCCCCGCACTTCGTTCAGCTTGCGGACGTCTTTCTCCGAACGCCATTTTGACGGCTGGTACTGCGGCATCTCTTGCGGCAGATCCCGATACACGCCGCCTGGCCGGTAATACGTGGCATGCATCCGCGTGCCAGACACGGCCTCGTAGCAATCCATGAGATCTTCGCGTTCGCGGAAGCAGAACAGGAACATCGTCATCGCGCCGATATCCAAACCGTGCGCACCGAGCCACATCAGGTGGTTCAGAATCCGCGTGACCTCGTCAAACATCACGCGGATGTACTGCGCGCGAGGCGGCGGGGTAATGCCGAGCAGTTTCTCGATCGCCAGTACGTAGCCGTGCTCGTTACACATCATCGACACGTAGTCGAGACGATCCATGTAACCGATGCTTTGATTGTATGGCTTAGACTCGGCCAGCTTTTCGGTCGCGCGATGCAAAAGCCCGACATGCGGATCGGCTTTCTGAATGGTCTCGCCATTCATTTCGAGCACCAGGCGAAGCACACCGTGCGCCGCAGGATGCTGCGGCCCGAAGTTCATTGTGAAGTTTTCGATCTCAGCCATCGCCGCCGGTCCTTCGCAGTTGATCGTCGTAGCGGTTGTCCTCGCGGATGACTTTCGGGACCAGCGTACGCGGCTCGATGCTTACGGGTTCGTAAGCGACTCGCCCTAGACTCGGGTCGTAGCGCACCTCGACGTGACCGCTCAGCGGAAAATCCTTGCGGAACGGATGGCCGATAAAGCCGTAGTCAGTCAACAAGCGGCGAAGGTCCGCGTGGCCTTCGAAAATGATTCCGTAAAGGTCGAATGCTTCCCGCTCGAACCAGTTGGCACCGGCCCAAACGCCGGTCAAAGACGGCACGACCGGCGGGTTGGCCTCGCCCGTATACACCCTTAAACGAAGCCGCCAATTGAGCTCGACGGACAAGAGGTGCGAGACCACCGCAAACCGCCGTGGCGGAAACTTTGACGTGTAGTCAACCGCAACGCTCTGGCGATCAACGCCGCGCGAGAAACCGCTGTCGGTTGCTGACTCCGTTTTCCACTCCGCAACGCCATACGCGAGGTAATCGACGCCGCACAGGTCGATCAATGAATCAAACGCTAGCGTTGGGTCATCGCGCAGCGTAGTCGCTACGTCGAGCAGCGCTTCAAGGCCTGTTTCAACGACGACCTCGCCTTGCTCGGTTGTCGTTAGCGTAACGCGATCGCCGAGCGCGTCGTTTATGGCGGCGGCGAGCGTCTCCGATTTCTTCGTCATTCTTGTTGCCGACTCAGGCGCGCGAAATGGTGTTGGTGCGCTTAATCTTGTTTTGCAGCTGGATGATGCCGTACAGCAACGCTTCAGCAGTGGGCGGGCAGCCGGGCACGTACACGTCGACCGGCACAATGCGATCGCAGCCGCGAACGACGGCGTATGAGTAGTGATAGTAGCCGCCACCGTTGGCGCACGATCCCATCGAGATGACCCAGCGCGGTTCGGGCATCTGGTCGTAAACCTTGCGCAGTGCCGGCGCCATTTTGTTGACGAGCGTGCCGGCGACGATCATGACGTCGGACTGTCGGGGACTGGGCCGGAAGACAACACCGAAACGGTCGAGGTCGTAGCGAGCCGCGCCAGCATGCATCATTTCGACCGCACAGCATGCGAGCCCGAATGTCATTGGCCACATCGATCCCGTACGCGCCCAATTGATGACCGTATCGACGGCGGTCACCACGAAGCCTTTTTCCTGAATGCTGCCAGCTGGCAGCGTGTTGTCCGTCGGCGATACCGGGACGGATTCAGGACTCAATCCCACTCCAGCGCTCCCTTTTTCCATTCGTAGATGAAGCCGACAACGAGCAGCGCGAGAAATACGCCCATCGAGATCAGACCGAATACGCCGACCGCGTCGAGCGAGACCGCCCACGGAAACAAGAAGGCGATCTCTAAGTCAAAAATGATGAAGAGGATTGCGACGAGGTAGTAGCGCACATCGAACTTCATGCGCGAGTCCTCGAAGGCCTCGAAACCACATTCATACGGTGAGAGTTTCTCGGCGTCTTTTTCACCGGTGCCGAGCACGAAACCCAGCACGAGCAGGACGACGCCCAGACCGGCGGCGATACCGAGGAAGATAAGGATCGGTAGATAGTTCTCGAGCACGCTTAGACCCGATTGTCACACGTCAGATTTTTCGGGCCGGTCTGCTGGCGCAGCCGACCCCCCGTCAGCGCGCAATTGTATCAGTCTGTGAACGGCCCGGTAAGACACGCTTGGCTGACACAAGTGGTACCGGAACGGTCGCCCCAATCTGGACCTTATTGCTATTTTTCTGACATCCGCTGGCGTCCGGCCACACCAGAAAGTATTCGCGGCGACGCAACGATCAACGGGCTGGCCAGCGGTGGGAATAATCTCGACGCGCACGCGCGTGTCGAACTGCAGCGACCGGGGATGATCGACCCAGGCTGGGCAAATCGCGCCGTGTCGAATCAGCTGAGATTCGAGACATGCCTGCGGCTAGCCAAGCGTCGTCAGTATGAAACGCGCCTTGCCGAGCCTGAGTAGGGCCGTCGGCCGCGGCGAAGAACCACAGCGCAACGACAAACGCACACTCGCAATAAACTGATCGGGTGGTGCCGATGGCCAGACTCGAACTGGCACGGCTCGCGCCACTGCCCCCTCAAGACAGCGTGTCTACCAATTCCACCACATCGGCAATTCCGATCAGTTGTTGCCCGTTTCCTCGTCGACTGGTTCGTCGGTGGACGCGGCAGGCGGCTCTTCGGGAATTTCTACCGACAGCTCATCCGTTGCCGTGTCCGGAATGATGACGTCCGACTCCGGCGCGGCTGGATCCGGCAACTCGGACGGTTCATCAACGACCGGCGCCTCGATATCATCGAGCAAGCTGCCCGGTCCCGACCTGTCTGCGCTCAGATACGCTAGCGCCAAACAAACCACGAAAAACACTGTAGCGAGCAGCGCCGTCGATCGCGACAAGAAATTGGTGCTGCCGCGCGCACCGAAAACGGTGCCCGACGCCCCCGCCCCAAATGCCGCGCCGGCATCAGCGCCTTTGCCCTTCTGCAGCAATACCAATGCGATTAGCGCAATGGACACGAACACCAACACGATGGTGAGCGTGACATACAGTGTACTCATAACCTCTGTAATCCTGACTCGTCGTCGCTCACGCGGCCTGCGCGATCGCGACGAAATCTTCTGCTTTGAGCGACGCGCCGCCGATCAACCCGCCGTCAATGTCCGGCATGGCCATCAATTCGGCCGCGTTCGCTGGCTTCATACTGCCGCCGTACAAAATACGAACGGCGTTCGCCGAGACCGCATCGCGTGCCGCCAAACGGCTGCGAATCTCCGCGTGCACCTCCTGCGCCATCTCCGGCGTGGCGGTGCGTCCGGTGCCTATGGCCCAAACCGGCTCATACGCAATAACCGCGTTTTCCAGTGCCCGGTCGCCGGCCGCATCCAGCGCCGCCGACAACTGCCGCTCCACGACGGCCGATGTCGAACCGGCTTCGCGTTCGTCCAGCGTCTCGCCGACACACAGGATCGGTCGTAAGCCGGCATCCAATACGGCGACAAATTTCTCGGCAACCGTGAGATCTGTCTCACCGTGCAGAGCACGCCGCTCGGAATGACCCACAATCACGTACTGCACCGGAAACTCGGTCAGCATCGTAACGGCGATGTCTCCCGTGAACGCGCCAGCGCTTTCTGCCCGCGCATCCTGAGCGCCGAGCGCAACCGTCGACCCGGCCAGTAACTCACCGACCTGGGCTAAATAAACAGCCGGCGGACAAACCGCCAACTCGGCGCCAACATCGCCCGCAGCACGTATTCCCGCGATTAGGGACTCGTTGCCGGCGCTGCTGCCGTTCATTTTCCAATTTCCGCAGACGAGGGGCTTTCGCAACGCGAACGCTCCTGGGGCATGCCAAAAGGGCGGCAAGCGTACCGTCGGTCGGTACGCAAATCAATGGATCAGCCGTCAGGCCGCGGCGCTACGGACAACGTCGGCCAGCGACTCCGCCGTTGTGCGGACTTCGGACTCGTCCTCGCCTTCGACCATGACCCGGATCACCGGCTCGGTTCCTGAGGCGCGGAGCACGATTCGCCCGCGCTCGGCCAAGGCCCGCTCTGCCTGTTCGACAGCCGCGTTGATCGGCGCTGACTCACCGGGATCGAAACGCTGCTCGACCCGTACGTTGATCATGCATTGGGGGTAGATCGGCATTTCCGCCGCGAGTTCATTCAGCGGCCGGCCCGTCGACCTGACAATCGCCAGGATCTGCAGCGCGCTGATGATGCCGTCACCAGTGGTCGTCTTGTCGAGACAAATTAGGTGCCCTGAGGATTCGCCGCCGAGGCTCGCTCCGTGCCGCTGCATCTGCTCGATCACGTAACGATCGCCCACCTTCGCGCGCACAAAGGCGATGCCCTCTGACTGCAGCGCCCGCTCCAGCCCGAGGTTGCTCATGACCGTCCCGACGACCGGCCCGCTCAGTCGACCGGCCTGCGCGCGGGCACGGGCAATGATGTAAATGAGTTGATCGCCGTCGATCAGGTTGCCGAGGTTGTCGACCATCACGAGACGATCGCCGTCACCGTCTAACGCAATGCCCATGTCGGCATCGACTGCAACAACGGTCTTTTGCAACAACTCCGGATGCGTCGAGCCACAGGTATCGTTGATGTTGCGGCCGTTGGGCGAGCAGCCGATCGGGATAATCTGTGCGCCCAATTCATTGAGGATGCGTGGCGCAACTTTGTAGCCAGCGCCGTTGGAGCAATCGAGCACGATGCGTAGGCCGTCCAGCGAGACGCCCTTGATCGAGTCTTTGCAAAAATCCTGATAACGCACGCGGGATGTGTCGACGCGCCGCGCCCGACCCAAGCGCTGCGATTCGCGCGTGATCGATGGCTGATCGAGCAGACGTTCGATAGCGAGCTCAACGTCGTCGGAGAGCTTGGAGCCATTGCGATCGAAGAATTTGATGCCGTTGTCGTAGAACGGATTGTGCGAGGCACTAATGACCACGCCAAGATCGGCCGAAAACGACCGAGTCATAAACGCGATGCC
This sequence comes from Pseudomonadota bacterium, assembly GCA_038534295.1. Taxonomy (GTDB): domain Bacteria; phylum Pseudomonadota; class Gammaproteobacteria; order Steroidobacterales; family Woeseiaceae; genus JBCAXA01. The sequence continues at coordinate 378,995 of JBCAXA010000002.1, read as the reverse complement.
CGGCGTCGGCAGTGGCCCAAGGAGCATGACATCGACGCCGGCGGCGACGAACCCTGCCTCCAACGCCGACTCAAACATATAGCCGGAAACCCGCGTGTCCTTGCCGATCATGACACTGCCGCCGTCGGGCGCTAGAACCTGGGCTGCCGCATTGGCGAGCCGCAGCGCGAACTCGGCTGTCATCGGATGCTTGCCGACCTCACCGCGAACCCCGTCGGTGCCGAAATACCGTCTGCTCATGCGTCGTCTCCCGATGCACGCAATACTGCGGCGACCATTTTGGCCGCATCCACAGTGGCTGCCACGTCGTGCGCGCGAACTATACACGCTCCGTGCAACATCGCCACCGTCGCTGCCGCAACCCCAGCAGGCAGGCGCTCGGTCACGTCGCGACCGGTGAGCGCGCCGAGCATCGATTTGCGCGACAAACCGACGAGCAACGGCCTGCCAAGGTCGCCGAACTCCGCCAGTCGGGCGAGTAACGCCACGTTGTGCGCGAGCGACTTGCCGAAGCCGAAGCCGGGATCGACCAACAAGCGGTTCTCGGTAATGCCCCCTGCCGTAGCGTCAGCGATGCGTTGCTGCAGAAACTCACGAATCTCGGCAACCGGATCGATGTACACGGGCCGGTCCTGCATCGAGGTCGGATTGCCCTGCATATGCATCAGGCAGACGGCGGCATTCCCGGCCGCAGCGGCGGCGATGGCGCCGTCGCGCTGCAGCGCCCGAACGTCGTTGATCAGCACGGCACCCGCGCGGACCGCGAGACGCATCAACGTCGGCGAGCTGGTGTCGACCGAAATCGGCGTGTCGAATTCGCCGGCCAGGCGCTCGACGACCGGCATGACACGATCGATTTCCTCGGCCTCAGTCACTGGCGCTGCGCCGGGTCGGGTAGACTCGCCGCCCACGTCGATAATGGCGGCGCCGTCGGCGACCATCGCCGCAGCGTGTGACAGCGCGTGGTCTGGGTTTACATAACGACCGCCGTCTGAGAACGAATCCGGCGTCACGTTGAGCACGCCCATGACGTGGGCGTGGTCATCCTGCAAACGGAGCGAACCGGCCGCAACGACAAACCGGGCCGTAAGATCACTCACGGCCCGGTCAGGTCTAGCGAAAATCGACTGGGATCAGTGCTGCTCGGCTGTGCCGCCGATCGAACCACTGCTCGACTCATTCGCTGGCACCGCGGGCTCAGCGCCTGGCGGGGTTGAATCTGAGTCATCCCAACCGTCCGGCGCACGCGGCGTGCGGCCTCCCATGATGTCCTTGATCTGATCTTCATCGATGGTCTCGTACTTGATCAGCGCTTCGGCCATCACGTGCAGCTTGTCGTTGTTGTCGACCAGTAGCTGCTTCGCGCGGGTGTAATTGCGATCGATGATGGTACGAATCTCGCCGTCGATCGCGTCCATGGTCTCGTCCGACACCTGCTTGTGGCTGGTTACGGACCGACCGAGGAATACCTCGCCTTCATCTTCGCTGTAAGTCAGCGGACCGAGGCGCTCCGAAAGGCCCCACTTCGTGACCATGTTGCGAGCAATGTCGGTCGCCCGCTCTATGTCGTTTGATGCGCCGGTGGTCACTGACTTTTCGCCAAAGATCAGCTCTTCAGCGAGACGACCGCCGTAAAGGCTCGAGATCTGGCTTTCGAGGCGCTGCTTGGACGCGCTGTAGCGATCCTGCTCCGGCAAAAACATAGTGACACCCAGCGCGCGACCGCGCGGAATGATCGTGACCTTGTAGACGGGATCGTGCTCCGGTACCAACAGACCGACAATGGCGTGGCCGGCTTCGTGGTACGCCGTGAGCTTTTTCTCTTCTTCGCTCATGACCATCGAGCGGCGCTCGGCACCCATCATGATCTTGTCTTTGGCCTTCTCGAACTCCTCCATGCCGACGACGCGGTGATTGGCACGCGCGGCAAAAAGCGCCGCTTCGTTGACGAGGTTGGCGAGATCGGCGCCGGAGAACCCTGGCGTGCCCCGCGCAATGATCGCCGGGCGAACGTCGTCGCCGAGCGGCACCTTGCGCATGTGGACTTTCAAAATTTGCTCGCGGCCGCGAACGTCCGGCAGCGGCACGACCACCTGTCGATCGAACCGACCCGGGCGCAACAAGGCGGGATCGAGCACGTCAGGGCGGTTGGTAGCAGCAATGACGATGATGCCCTCGTTGCCCTCAAAACCGTCCATTTCGACCAGTAGCTGATTCAGCGTCTGCTCGCGCTCATCATGACCGCCGCCGAGCCCGGCGCCGCGGTGCCGACCTACCGCATCAATTTCGTCAATGAAAATGATGCACGGCGCGTGCTTCTTGGCCTGCTCAAACATGTCGCGAACGCGCGAGGCACCGACGCCGACGAACATCTCGACAAAGTCGGAACCTGAAATCGTAAAGAACGGCACTTTGGCTTCGCCGGCGATAGCGCGAGCGAGAAGCGTCTTACCGGTACCTGGCGAGCCGACCATCAGCACGCCTTTAGGAATCTTGCCGCCGAGGCGCTGGAAGCGGCTCGGGTCTTTCAGGAAGTCGACGATCTCACCGACCTCTTCTTTTGCTTCCTCAACGCCGGCGACGTCGGCAAACGTGACGTTCACCTGATCTTCGCCGAGCAACCGCGCGCGGCTCTTACCGAACGACATCGCGCCGCGGCCGCCATTGGCACCCTGCATCTGACGCATGAAGTAAATCCAAACACCGATCAGAAGCAGAATTGGAAAAGAGCTTATAAATAACTGAGTTAAGAAACCTTGTTCTTCTGGTTTCTCACTGCGGAACTGGATGTTCTTGTCGTGCAGCGTGCTGATTACCGCGTCGTTGCTCGACTCGGGCGACATCGTAAAGTACGGGTAGCCCGCGCTCGTGGGGGCATTGGCCGAGCCGTAGCTGATGCGGTCGCCTTGGAACAGGACTGACCCTACCTGACCGTCATCGATCTGCTGCAGAAACTCAGAATAAGGGCGTTCTTGTTGCTGAGCGGCGATGCCCGGTCCGAAGCCTTTGGCGACGGACAGCAGAACCACCAATATGACAACAAAAACAACGATGTTCTTGGTTAGATCATTCACGATCATGCCTCGTAACAGGGCGCCGGTCGCTGGCCGCGATGTGCGGTGCGTTTCGGCCGGACAGCCCTTTGCAAATTAGACCCTACACTACCGATTAGTTTCTCGCTAGCAGGTAAGTCTCACGGCTCGAATCCCTTGAAGCCTTGGGTTTTTTCATCTTTACGGACTTGCAGCGGCGGCGCGCGTCAGCAACGAATGCGTCGAACCCCTCGCCGTGGAACACCTTGCAGACAAACCAGCCGCCCGGTCGCAAAAACTCCATGGCCGTTTCGAGCGCCAACTCGGCGAGATACATCGCTTTCGGCTGGTCCACCGACCGCATGCCACTAAGATTGGGCGCCATGTCGCTCATTACAAGGTCAACCGGCCGATCGTCGATTGTTTGTCTGATCTCATCGAGTACAGATTGCTCGGTGAAATCGCCCTGAATGACAGTCACACCGGGCATTGGCTCGATCGGCAGCAGGTCGACCGCGACGATTTGCGCAGCGTCACCGGCGCGCCGCGCAATGTATTGCGACCAGCCACCGGGAGCGGCGCCCAAGTCGATCGCGACGAGGTCGCGGCGCGGTTGCCAGCCAGCTGAATCGAGAATCTCCACGAGCTTATAGACCGCCCGCGACCGGAAACCATCACGGCGGGACTGCAAAACATAGGGATCGCGCTCCTGGCGATCGCGCCAGTTACGACTGCTGCGCCGCGGCTTGCTCACGACGCTGCGACTCGCGCCGATTCAAATCGCCTGCCGCGGCCTGTATCGTCGCCGCCATGCTCACCGAGAAACAACGTAAACAATTGCGCCGTATCGGCCACGAACTCAAGCCGATCGTGCTGATCGGCGACAAGGGACTGACCGATGCGGTGATTGCCGAATGCGACGGCGCACTGCTGCATCACGAACTCGTCAAAGTCAGGGCGCGCGGTCGAGACCGCGCCGCACGCGAAGCTATTTTCACGGAACTGTGTCGAGCGACCACGGCAGAATGCGTTCAACAAATCGGCATGACCGCGTTGCTCTACCGCCCCAATCCAAAGCAGCGACGGTTGTCGTTCGATTGAGCAGCCCCGTGCCGGTGGGTTAGACGTAGCGGACCTCGACGATCTCGAACTCACGTGCGCCTCCCGGGGCGACCACGGTTACCACATCGCCCTCTGACTTACCGATCAACGCACGCGCGATTGGCGAGCTAACCGAGATGAGGCCGGCTTTGATGTCGGCCTCGTCATCGCCAACGATCTGGTATTCCTTGGCCTCGTCCGCCGATTCATCGAATACTTCGACGGTCGCGCCAAACACCACCCGCCCCTTACAGGTCAGTGTGGTGACGTCGATGATCTGCGCGTTCGACAGCTTGGCCTCGATCTCCTTGATCCTGCCTTCGATGAAACTCTGCTGCTCTTTGGCGGCGTGATACTCGGCGTTTTCCTTCAGGTCGCCATGCGCGCGTGCTTCGGCGATAGCCGCAATGACACGCGGTCGATCAGCGCTCTTCAGTCGATCCAGCTCTTCTTTGAGCTGACTGGCGCCACGGACCGTAATTGGAACCTTGCTCATGCGGCAGCCTCCCGATGCAGATCTTGCAGCTTGTTGACCGCGTCGTCGTCGAGGTGCTCGATCGCAAGGCAGGTCGCTCGTGCGGCCGCAAGCGTCGTGTAATACGTGATGCCACGGCCGATGGTCGCCGCGCGAATCGGGTGCGAGTCACGAATCGCCTGCTTGCCCTCGGTGGTATTCACGATGAGGCTGATTTCCTCGTTTTTGATCAAGTCGACTATGTGCGGTCGACCCTCACGTACTTTGTTGACGCGACGACACGCGATACCAGATGCGGCTATCGCTTTTGCGGTGCCGTGCGTCGCGACCAAATTGAAACCGCGTTCGACCAAGATCCGCGCGAGCTCCACGGCCGCGTCCTTGTCCTGGTTGCGCACAGACAGCAGTGCCGTTCCCTGTCTCGGCAGTATAACGCCGGACGCGAGTTGCGCTTTGGCGTACGCCTCGCCGAACGAGCGGCCGGTCCCCATGACCTCCCCGGTCGATTTCATCTCGGGACCCAGAATCGGATCGGCTCCCGGGAATTTCAGGAACGGGAACACGGACTCCTTGACCGAATAGTACGGCGGAATTCGTTCGTTCCGAACGCCCAGCTCCTCGAGCGTTTTCCCCGCCATCACCAGCGCAGCGACTTTCGCCGCCGAAAAACCGGTGGCTTTCGACACAAACGGCACCGTGCGCGATGCCCGCGGATTGACCTCCAAGAGGTATATCACGCCGTTTTGCACAGCGAACTGGGTGTTCATCAAGCCGACGACGTTCAGCGCTTTGGCAAGTTTGCGGATCTGCGAGCGCATCGCATCCTGAACGTCATTCTCAAGACTAAATGGCGGCAGCGAACAGCCGGAGTCGCCCGAGTGCACGCCCGCTTGCTCGATATGCTCCATCATGCCGCAGATCAGCACGTTCTCGCCGTCGCAGATCGCGTCGACGTCAACCTCCTTGGCCTGATCTAAGAAACGGTCGAGCAGTACCGGTGACTCATTGGATACTTGCACGGCCTCGCGCATGTAGGTGTGCAAGTCGTCCTCGCCGTAAACAATTTCCATTGCGCGGCCACCAAGCACGTACGACGGCCGAACGACGAGCGGATAACCGACATCCGCGGCCATCACCACGGCCTCTCCCTCGGTCCGGGCGGTGCGGTTGGGCGGTTGGCGCAACTCCAACGACTCGACGAGATTCTGAAAGCGCTCGCGATCTTCGGCGAGGTCGATCGAATCGGGTGACGTACCGATGATCGGCGCACCCGCAGCCTCCAACGCCCGCGCAAGCTTCAGCGGCGTTTGCCCACCGAACTGCACGATGACACCGAACGGTTTCTCGAGGTCGATGACGTTCATGACATCCTCGAACGTCAGCGGCTCGAAATACAGTCGGTCCGAGGTGTCGTAGTCGGTAGAGACGGTCTCTGGATTGCAGTTGACCATGATCGTCTCGAAGCCCGCATCGCGCAGCGCGAGCGCGGCGTGTACGCAGCAGTAATCGAACTCGATCCCTTGGCCGATGCGGTTCGGGCCGCCGCCGAGAATCATGATTTTCTTGCGATCCGACGGCGCTGCTTCGCATTCTTGCTCGTAGGTCGAGTACATGTAGGCCGTTGGTGTCGCGAACTCGGCGGCGCAGGTATCAACGCGTTTGAATACCGGCAGCACTTGCTGCTGAACGCGCACCTCGCGAATCGTCGTCTCCGGCGTGTCGATCAAGCGACCGAGCCGAGCGTCGCCGAAGCCCTTGCGTTTGACCGGTCGCAGGTTTTCCGCCCGCAACGCACCCCGACCGAGCCGCCGAACGTTCTCCTCGGTTCGGACGAGGTCGAGAATCTGGCCAAGAAACCACGGGTCGATACCGGAGAGCCGATGCACGTCGTCGATGCGCATGCCGTGGCGGAAGGCGTCCGCGACGTAGAGCAAACGCATCGGGCCCGCAAAACGCAGCTCCTCATGCAGACGCTCCATGTCAGCTTCAGTCGGCGTCTTCGGCAGCTGCTCGTCGAGACCGTCGAACCCGTATTCCAAGCCACGCAGCGCCTTCTGCAGCGATTCCTGGAACGTGCGGCCCATGGCCATGACCTCGCCAACCGACTTCATTTGCGTCGTCAGACGGCTATCGGCGTCTGGAAACTTCTCGAAGGTAAAGCGCGGAATTTTGGTAACGACGTAATCGATCGACGGCTCGAATGACGCCGGCGTGGCGCCGCCGGTGATCTCATTGTCGAGTTCGTCGAGCGTATAGCCAATGGCCAGCTTGGCCGCGACCTTGGCGATGGGAAAGCCGGTGGCCTTCGACGCTAACGCCGACGATCGCGACACGCGCGGATTCATTTCAATGACCAGCAAACGCCCGTCGCGCGGGTTGACCGCGAACTGCACGTTCGAACCGCCGGTTTCAACGCCAATTTTGCGTAGCACCGCGACGGCAGCGTCGCGCATGCGTTGGTATTCCTTGTCGGTCAGGGTCTGCGTCGGGGCAACCGTGATCGAATCGCCGGTGTGCACGCCCATTGGGTCGAGATTCTCGATCGCACAGACAATGATGCAGTTGTCGTTGCGATCGCGCACGACCTCCATTTCGTACTCTTTCCAGCCGAGCACACTTTCCTCGATCAGCACCTCGGTGGTGGGCGACAAATCCAACCCGCGCTGCACGATCGTCTCGAACTCTTCTTTGTTGTAAGCAATGCCGCCGCCGCTGCCGCCCATGGTGAACGACGGCCGAATGATGGTCGGATACCCGATGTCGGTTTGGCGCTCGAAGGCCTGTTCTAGCGTGTGCGCGATAAATGCGCGTGGCACGTCGAGACCGATGCTCAGCATCGCCTGCTTAAACTGATCGCGGTCCTCTGCCATGTCGATGGCTTCGCGCGACGCGGCGATGAGCTCGACGCCGTTCTTTTCCAAAACGCCTTCGCGATCCAGATCGAGCGCGCAATTGAGGGCGGTCTGTCCGCCCATTGTCGGCAGCAGCGCGTCTGGCTTTTCGCGCTCAATGACGTGCGCGACAGCTTGCCACGCGATCGGTTCGATGTAGATCGCGTCGGCCATCTCCGGGTCGGTCATTATCGTCGCCGGATTGGAGTTGACCAAAATGACCCGATAACCCTCCTCGCGCAGCGCTTTGCAGGCTTGCGCGCCAGAGTAGTCAAACTCGCAGGCCTGACCGATCACGATCGGTCCAGCACCGATTATTAAAATGCTCTCGATGTCGTTGCGTTTTGGCATGTTCTGTTTGGTTGTCGTCTCGCTGGTGGCGGCAAAAAGCTAGCTCGTGCTAGCGCCGGCGCTCGTGGCGTCTGCGCTCGCCTGGGTCTCAGCCATCATTTCGGTGAATCTGCCGAACAAGCCGCGGATATCGTGCGGTCCGGGCGACGCCTCCGGGTGCCCTTGGAAACCGAACGCACGGTAGCGTGCGCTACGAATGCCCTGCACCGACTGATCGAATAGCGAACGATGCGTGACCGCGACGTCGTCTGGCAGCGTGTCGGCGTCGATCTCGAAGCCGTGATTCTGACTGGTAATGAAAACGCGCCCGGACTCTTCGTCGCGCACTGGATGGTTCGCGCCGTGATGGCCGAATTTCATCTTTTTGGTTTTCGCGCCGAGCGCGAGGCCCAAAATCTGATGGCCGAGGCAAATACCGAAGACTGGCAAGCCGCGCTCGAGCAATGCCTGAGTTGCCTCAATGGCATAGCTGCAAGGGTCGGGATCGCCCGGGCCATTCGACAAAAAGACGCCGTCCGGCTCGAGCTCCAGGACCTCATCGGCGCTGGTCGTCGCCGGCACAACGGTGACTCGACAGTCTTGATCGCAAAGCAACCGCAAAATGTTGCGCTTAACGCCGAAGTCATAGGCAACGACATGGAACTGCGCAACGTGTCTCGTGACCGGGCCGGTACCGTCGGGCCATTCTGTGCCGAGCGCCCATTGGTAGCGCTCTTTCGTTGTCACAACCCGCGCGAGATCCATTCCCGCGAGTCCGGGAAACCGCTTGGACGCTTTGATCGCATCGGCGGCAGCGGCTTCGCCGACCACGATGCAGCCGGACTGCGCGCCTCGCTCGCGCAAAATACGCGTCAGTTTGCGCGTATCGATCTCGGCGATGGCCGGAATGTTGCCGCGACGAAGAAAGTCACTGAGATTTTGCTCGTTGCGGTAGTTGCTCGTGATGATCGACCGATCGCGCACAACCAAGCCGGCGGCGAAGATCTCGCGCGCTTCGAAATCAAGACTGTTGGTGCCAGTGTTGCCGATGTGGGGATACGTCAGCGTGACGATTTGGCGGCAATAAGACGGGTCGGTGAGAATTTCTTGGTAGCCGGTCATGGCCGTGTTGAAAACGACCTCACCGATCGATTTGACGTCGGCACCAATAGAAATGCCTTCGAACACGGTTCCGTCTTCGAGGGCCAGAATTGCAGGTGTCATCGGGAGATTGGTCTCATCGCAGTCCTCTGGTGGCCACCCGGAACGCCAAAACGGCGGTTCAGATGTACGAAAGCGGAAGGCGGCTCGTTAGAGCTGGCACTTCCGCTTGGTCTGAAGCCGCTTTGGCTGCGACCTCGTCGAGTTTAAAGCAAGCGCCTAGGCGGCGCCAGACCTACTCAACCGCTCGCGGCCCGATTCAGCCAATCGGCAACCGTCCACAGGCGCCCAGCAGACTGGTCACGCAGCCACCGCGCCGCCTGTAGCGCGCCGACGGCGAATACCGCGCGATCGTCCGCCCGATGAGTCAGCGTGAGCCGCTCCATCGGACCGAAAAAATGCACGCTGTGCTCACCGACGACGCTACCGCCGCGCAATGAATGCACTGGCGGCGGCGTACCGGCGCCGTCCAGCGAGTCCGCGACGGTCGCTGCGAGCGAGATTGCCGTGCCGGACGGTGCGTCGCGCTTTTCGGCGTGATGCACGTCAATGATCTCGCCGGTGAAGGTATCCGGCAGCAGCGCCGCAGCGCGGCCGACGACGGCGCGCAGGACGTGCACGCCAATACTCAAATTGTGTTCGTGCAGCAGCGGAATGTCGGCAGCAGCGGCGTCCAGCGCGCGGCGCTGCTCGGGGCTGAGACCGGTAACGCCGCTCACCAGTGGCGTCGCCGCGGCCCGGCAAGCGCGCAGGATCTCGTCGGTCGCCGAGGGCAGCGTGAAATCGATAGCAACATCGGCCGCCGAACACGCCGCGTCCAGGTCATCGGTTGCAAAGTCGGCGGAGCCGCCCTTGCGCGACCACGCTGCAGCCAGCGTGAAACTATCGTTTGCCGCGATTTGCTCAATGACGGTTCGGCCCATACGCCCGGTCGCACCGAGCACGCTGACTCGCAGCGGGCCGGCGCCGGTCACGAACTAATCCGATCGAAAAACCGTTTAACGCTGTCGGTCCAGGTCTCTGAGCGCGGACTGTGTTGGGTGCTGTCGTTGGTCACCGATTCCTCGAACTGCCGCAGGAAATTTTCCTGCTCGCGCGACAAGTTGACCGGGGTCTCTACGACGACGCGACAGAACAAATCGCCTTTGCGCGAATCGCGTACCGTCGCGACCCCTTTGCCGCGCAGACGGAATACTTTGCCCGATTGGGTTCCAGCAGGAATCTTCAGCGAGACTTGCCCATCGAGTGTCGGCAATTCAACGCTGCCACCTAAAGCAGCGGTCACCATGCTGATGGGCACTTCGGTGCTGAGGTCGGCGCCCTCACGCTCAAACAGTCTGTGGGGCGCAAGGCGGATCTCAACGTACAAGTCGCCAGGTGGACCACCGTTCCGACCGGCCTCGCCTTCGCCAGTCAAACGAATCCGATCGCCGTCATCCACACCGGCCGGCACCTTGACGGCCAGCTTGCGGTTCTCGACCACGCGACCGCGTCCATGGCAGGTCGGGCACGGGTCCGTGATGATCGTGCCCGTTCCGCGACACGCTGGACACGTCTGCTGGACCGAGAAAAAGCCTTGCTGCATGCGGACCTGGCCGCTGCCGCCACAGGTCGTGCACGTCTGGGGCGACGTGCCGGGCGCTGCACCGCTGCCGTTGCAGGTCGTACAGGTCGCGGACGTCGGCACTTCGATGTTGACCGTATCGCCGGTAACAGCATCCTCGAGCGACATCTCGAGTTCGTAGCGCAGGTCCGCGCCGCGATAGACCTGCGAACGGCCGCGCCGGCCGCCGCCGAAAATGTCGCCAAACACATCGCCGAAAATGTCGCTGAACGCATCGCCCGGTCCAGCACCGCCGCCAGCGGCACTGTTGCTGACGCCCGCGTGCCCAAACTGATCGTACGCCGCGCGCTTGTCCGCTTTCGACAGAACCTCATAGGCCTCTTTGGCTTCTTTGAACAGGCGCTCGGCATCAGCGTCATCGGCATTACGGTCCGGATGATGTTTCATCGCGAGACGCCGATACGCTTTTTTGATGTCGCCCTCGCTTGCGTCGCGGGCAACACCTAGTACTTCGTAATAATCGCGTTTTGCCATGTTCCAAAGCCGCCCGGGCGCTGGCGAACAGCCGCCCGGGCATTCACGGTTATTGGTTCAGTTGTTGATTAGGCCGACTTCTTGTCGTCGTCCGGTACTTCTTCGAATTCCGCATCGACGACGTTGTCGCCTGCGCCGGCAGCGGCATCGTCGGTCGGACCGCTTTCGGCACCTGCCTGCGCCTGCTCGTACGCTTTCTGCGCGATGCTGGCGGAAGCCTCGGCCAGAGCTTTCGATTTGGCCTCAATGGTGTCGCGATCGTCGCCGGACAATGCCGATTTAAGATCACTGACCGCCGCTTCGACCTTGCCGCGCTCGTCCGCCTCGACGTTTTCGCCGAGGTCTTCCAGCGCTTTCTCTGCGGCATGAATGAGCTGATCAGCCTGGTTTCGAACATCGACCAGCTCGCGGAACTTGCGGTCTTCCTCGGCGTGCGCTTCAGCATCGCGCACCATCTGGTCGATCTCGTCGTCGGACAGTCCACTCGATGCTTTGATGACGATGTTCTGCGACTTGCCGGTCGCCTTGTCCTTCGCCGACACGTTGAGAATACCGTTCGCGTCGATGTCGAACTTGACCTCGATTTGCGGCAGACCGCGCGGCGCCGGCGGAATGTCCGCCAGATCAAACCGGCCGAGCGACTTGTTGTCGCCGGAGCGTTCGCGCTCACCCTGCAGCACGTGAATCGTCACCGCCGTCTGGTTGTCATCCGCCGTCGAGAACACCTGCTCGGCATTGGCCGGAATCGTCGTGTTCTTCTCAATGAGTTTGGTCATGACGCCACCCAGCGTCTCGATACCGAGCGACAGCGGCGTAACGTCCAGCAGCAGCACGTCTTTGACGTCGCCCGACAGGACGCCGCCCTGGATCGCTGCACCGACCGCGACAGCCTCGTCCGGGTTGACGTCGCGACGCGGCTCCTTGCCGAAGAAGTTCTGCACTTCTTCCTGCACTTTCGGCATGCGCGTCTGACCACCGACGAGAATGACGTCGTCGACATCGCTGACTTTCAAGCCGGCATCTTGCAGCGCGACTTTGCACGGCTCGATCGTGCGCTGTACCAGCGAGTCCACCAGCGACTCGAGTTTGGCACGCGTCAGTTTGATATTGAGGTGCTTCGGACCGCTCGCATCGGCCGTGATGTACGGCAGATTGACTTCGGTCTGCTGCGATGACGACAGTTCGATCTTGGCCTTCTCGGCAGCCTCTTTCAGACGCTGCATCGCCAGCGGATCTTTGCGGATATCGATGCCGCTTTCTTTCTCGAACTCGTCCGCGAGGTAATCGATGATCCGCAGATCAAAGTCCTCACCGCCGAGGAACGTATCGCCGTTGGTCGCCAACACTTCAAACTGGTGTTCGCCGTCGACTTCCGCAATTTCGATGATCGAGATGTCGAACGTACCGCCACCGAGATCGTAAACCGCAATCTTGCGATCGCCGCGTTGTTTGTCCATGCCATAAGCAAGGGCCGCCGCGGTTGGCTCGTTGATGATGCGTTTTACTTCAAGACCCGCGATCTTGCCGGCGTCTTTGGTCGCCTGGCGCTGCGAGTCATTGAAGTACGCCGGAACCGTGATAACCGCTTCGGTAACCGGCTCGCCAAGGTAATCCTCAGCGGTCTTTTTCATTTTCATCAGTACGCGCGCCGATACTTCCGGCGGCGCCATTTTCTTGCCGTCGACTTCGACCCACGCATCGCCGTTGTCGGCTTTCGCAATGGTGTACGGCACCATTTCGATATCGCGCTGTACGACGTCGTCTTCGAAGCGACGCCCGATCAAACGCTTGACGGCAAACAGCGTGTTCGTCGGATTGGTTACCGCCTGGCGCTTAGCCGATTGGCCAACCAGCACGTCACCGTCTTTGGTGAACGCAACGATCGACGGCGTCGTACGATCGCCCTCGCTGTTCTCGATGACTTTCGGCTTGTCGCCGTCCATGACCGCGACACACGAGTTCGTTGTGCCGAGGTCGATACCGATGACCCTACCCATGACTCACTCCCAAAAAATTCGAATAAAAATCAACTGCTCGCGACATGGGGCCGCACGAATTCATTTCAAGCGTCAGCTGCCCGAATTGGCGTCATCGGCCGCCACAACGACGCGCGCCGGACGCACCAGGCGACCGTTGAGCGTGTAGCCACGCTGTATGACCGTCACGACCGAGCCAGGCTCGGCGTCCGGCGACGGCAGCATTGTCATCGCCTCATGGAACTCGGGATCAAACGGCTCGCCGACCGGATCGACACTCTCAATTCCGAACCGCTCAAAGACTTGATTCAATAGTTTCAGGGTCGCTTCCGTGCCTTCCCGCAGCCGCCCGGCGTCGCTGGTTTCGGCCGCTTGCAACCCCATCTCGAGGCTGTCCGCCACGGCCAGCAAATCGGATGCAAAACGCTCGAGGGCGAACTTGCGTGCTTGCTCGACGTCGCGCGCCGCGCGTTTGCGAACATTTTCGATTTCTGCGGCCGTGCGGAGGTAACGATCCCAATTTTCGTTGGCGCGCGCCTCTGCAGCGGCGAGCGCCTCATCGGCAGTCGCGGCGCTGGATGCGGTCTCAGCGTTATCGTCGTCCGCTGCGGTTGACCCGGCCGAAGCGTTCGGGTCGGTGTTGGTCTCGCTCATGAGCGGTACTGCTCCCGGTTTTTCTCGCGGTTAAGCGCGGTCGATGGGGGCAGCTAGCGAGAATTCAAGGCCGAACTGAGTAATTTCGCGGTGACGTCGACGACCGGGATGACGCGCTCGTAATCCATCCGCGTCGGCCCGATCACGCCGAGCACCCCGACCAGCGTATCGCCCGCCATATACGGCGCGGATACGACACTGAGGTTCTCGAGCAGCTCGTAGCCGGATTCATCGCCGATGAATATCTGGATGCCGTTCGCGCGAATGCTCCGATCGAGCAGATCGAGTACCAGCCGTTTTTCCTGAAAGGCTTCGAAAAGCGCGCGCAGTCGATCGAGATCGGACAGCTCGGCAAACTCCATCAGGCGAGTTTCACCGGCCATCAGCAGGTCTTCGCGCGGTTGATCGGTCGCTTCGAACGCCGAGCCTGCGAAAGCCACCGCATCGAGCATGGCCTGATTCATCGAGTCGCGCGTCTCGTCGAGCGAACTCAGCAGACTGTCGCGGACTTGGTCGAGATCTTTGCCGGCGAAGTGCTGGTTGACGAAATTGGCGGCCATACGCAGTTCGGATTCCGAATACGTACGCGGCGTGTGCAGGATACGGTTCTGCACTTCTTTTTCGTTGAGAACCAGAATCGCCAGCACGCGGTTGTCGGACAGCGACAGAAACTCGATCTGTCGCAGTACATTGCTCTCCGACTTCGGTACCGTGACGACGCCCGCCAATTCGGTCAGCCGCGACAGCATTGCCGACGCTCGCGCCAGCGTCGCGTCGGTGTCGGCCGGTTCGGTCGCGATCTCGTCTTCGATCTCAGAGACGCGCCGTGCGCTCGGCGGCTGCAGTCGAATCAACGAATCGACAAACAGTCGATAGCCGAGCGGCGTCGGCACCCTGCCAGCGGATGTGTGCGGCGCAACAATCAGACCCATCATTTCCAGATCGGACATAACGTTGCGAATCGTTGCCGGGCTGAGATCGAGCCGTGAGTCTCGCGACAGCGTTCTCGAGCCGACTGGCTGCCCGTCGCGGATATAGCGCTCGATCAACACCTTGAGCAGGTGTGCCGCGCGCTCATTCGGTATATTGGCTGAACTTGGTGCTTTCATCGCTTCCGGTCAGGCGCGCCGTGCAAGCCAGACCAAATTGCCGAAAACCGCCAAAAAACTAGCAACCGTGGCTCGCATTCGCAATGGCTGACCTCACGAATAGTATGCGTATAGACGCTGTGGGCCAATATAGGCTCGGACCACGATGAGCGAGGTACGTTTCGCCGCTGTCGGCGTATTGGGCGCCGCGACGGACGCACGGGTCACCGAGCCAATGCGCCAGCTCATCCAGCTGCTCGACGCTCAGGGCATTGCGGTGGTGCTGGCCGATGACAATCCGCTCGAGCCCGACCTGTCGCATCACCCCATTGAGCAGCTGGTTAACGAGGTTGATCTATTGATTGCGATCGGCGGCGACGGAACGCTGCTGTCGATCGCCGCCCATGCGGTACGGGCCGACAAACCGCTGCTGGGCATCAACCGCGGTCGCTTGGGATTCTTAACGGACGTTAGTCCAACCGAAATGCAGACCAAGCTGAACGCGGTACTCGGCGGCGAGTTTTCGACGTCGCAGCGCTCATTGCTCGCCGCGCGAATCTGCACGGCCAACGGTCGAGAGCTAACCGCGACGGCGCTCAACGACGTCGTACTTACCCGCGAGCACGCCGGCCGCATGCTCGACTTTGCCACGTACGTCGACGATCGCTTTGTCAATGCACATGCCGGCGACGGCTTAATTGCAGCCACGCCAACCGGCTCGACGGCATACGCGCTGTCGTGCGGCGGGCCGATCGTACAGCCCGATCTCGACGCGATCGTCCTGGTACCGATTTGCCCGCACACGCTCAGCGACCGGCCCATCGTGCTACCAGGCCGATCGAGTATTCGCGTTGTGGCGCAAGAGCGCGGCGGTACGCCGGGGGAAATTCACTGCGACGGCCAGTTACTCGGCCCACTCGGCGCGGGCGATGAGCTGATCATTTCGACATCCGATCGACAGCTGACACTGGTTCACCCGCCGAAATACGATTACTACGAACTGCTGCGCTCGAAGCTGAATTGGGGACGCTCGGAAAGGCTGCCGACTGATTCAACACGCTGATGCTGGATACCCTGCAAATCCGCAATTTCGCGATCATTGAGGAACTCGCGCTCGATTTCCGCGAAGGTCTTAGCGTGATGACCGGAGAGACGGGCGCCGGCAAATCCATCTTGCTCGATGCGCTCGGCCTCGTGCTCGGCGGGCGCGCCGACAAAGCCGCCGTCCGGCGCAACTGTGATCGTGCCGAGGTAACCGCTGTTTTCTCGCTTGACGACTTGCCGGCAGTGCGCGCTTGGCTGGCCGATCAGGAACTCACGGACGAAGACAGTCCCGATGAGTGCTTGATTCGCCGCGTCGTCACCAGTGAGGGCCGGTCGCGTGCGTTCATCAACGCGCGTGGCGTGACGCTGCAACACTTGCGGGAGTTGGGCGGCGAATTGGTTGAGGTCCATGGCCAGCATGCGCATCACGCGTTGCTCCGACCGGAGACCCAGCGCGATCTGCTCGATGCATGGGCCGCTCACCCTGACCTATTGAGCGCCGTTCGTGAGCGCTACGAGGTGTACGACGCCGAACGCCATGCGCATCGTGAGCTCGCTGAGCAAGCAGCGCAGCGCGAGTCGCGGCTGGAGTTTCTGCGTTTTCAGGCCGCAGAGCTGGCCGACCTGGTTGACGCAGCTCGCGACTCGGCCGAGCTGACCAATGAGCGCAATCGATTGGCGCACTCGGATCGATTGAAGGCAGCCGCCGAATCGACATTGCACGCGCTCTACGATGCCGATGCCAGTGCGCAAAGTCAGATCACTGCGGCGTCCCGCGCCGTAGACGGGATTCTCGAGCTAGCGCCGGAACTCAACGCGGCTGCGGAATTGCTGCGCGAAGCGGATGTGTTGGTCAGCGAAGCAACCGAGACCGTGCGGCGCTTCGGCGGCGAGCTCGACGCCGAACCAACGCGGCTCGACGAGCTCGAAACCACGCTGGCGGCGCTGCGCAACGCATCCCGGAAGCACGCCACCGATGTCGAGGCGCTGCCGGCGCTGCACGACCGGCTGCGTGCCGAGATCAAGGACCTCGCCGATTTCGATCAAACCCTGGCGCAGCGCGCCGCGGCGGTCGAGGCTGCGCATGTCGCGCTGCTCGAAGCCGCGCGCGACTTGAGCCGCTCGCGCGGCGACGCCGCGCAACGTTTCGCTACGAGCGTGACCGAAACCATGCGCGGCCTCGGCATGGCCAACGGTAATTTTTCGGTGGCGCTGGAATCCGACGACGGGCGCGTTGGCGCACGCGGCGCCGACACAATCCGCTTTGATGTAACCACCAACCCCGGACAGCCGCCGAGCCCGTTAGCGCGCACGGCGTCCGGTGGCGAGCTGGCGCGCATCGCGCTGGCAATCAAAGTCAACCTCGCGGACGTCTCTGGCACCCCGACCCTCGTTTTCGACGAAGTCGATAGCGGCATCGGTGGGGCTGTTGCTGAAATTGTCGGGAAGCGGCTGCGCGAATTGGGGGCACAGCGCCAGGTGCTGTGCGTAACGCACCTGCCGCAAGTGGCCAGCAGCGGCCACCACCACTTTCAAGTCAGTAAGCGCTCGATGAATGACGTGACACGCACGGACATTGTTGTGCTCGATGACGAGGAACGTATCGCAGAAATTGCGCGTATGCTGGGCGGAATCGAATTGACCGATGCAACGCTTCGCCACGCATCTGAAATGCTCGCGAACGGCTCCGCCTAGCGGCGGGTCGTCAGCACTGGTCGAGCTTACTTAAGACTTGCGGCGGACGTAGAGAACCAGACTGTGGTCCTCGATGTCGAAGCCGTGTTCCGCTGCTATCTCGTGCTGTAGGCGTTCGATTTCGTCGCTCACGAACTCGATCACCTCGCCGGTCTCCACGCAAACCATGTGGTCGTGGTGCTCACCCTGATCGAGCTCAAACACCGAGTGACCACCCTCGAAATTATGACGTGTTACGAGTCCAGCGGTCTCGAATTGGGTCAGCACGCGGTACACCGTGGCGAGACCGATCTCTTCGCCCGAATCGATCAGTTCCTTGTAGATATCTTCGGCGCTCAAGTGCCGATTCTCGCTGCCTTCGAGAATTTCCAGAATTTTTAGCCGGGGCAACGTGACCTTGAGGCCGGCTTTGCGCAGCTCTTTCTGTTGCAGCATCGTAGGTTTGCCTCGTCGCGCAGACGAAAAGTCGATATGATCCGGCGCTTTATTATGGCGGAACACGCGGCCGGGCACCATCGCTCGCCGTCGCGGTCGTATGTTCGGTATGGCTCGATTGACGCAAAGCACGCCGCTCCGGCTGGCACATCGTTCAGCGCGGGGCGTCATCGCGACCCTGATGATCGCGCTGCTCACCAGCGGCTGCGTCTACCGATTGGCTATTCAGCAGGGCAATCTGGTCGACCAAGAGAAAGTCGATCAAGTCACGCTCGGCATGACCCGCAATCAGGTGCGTTTTCTGTTGGGCACACCGCTCATCGATGACCCGTTCAACCGCGGCCGGTGGGACTACCTCTACTACGTACAACCGGGCCGCAAAGACCGCATCGAAAAACGCTGGATCACGCTGTACTTCGAAGGCAATAGCGTCGCTCGCATCGTGCACGATGACCCGCCCGAGGCTGAGGCAGCAACCGCGAAAAACGAAAACTAAGGCGTCTCGACGCGCCTACGTCGTTGTTCGCGCGGGTTCGCCTGCAGCGTTCGATAGAGTTCCACGCGATCCCCCGCGACGAGCCGCGCATCGT
Source organism: Pseudomonadota bacterium (assembly GCA_038534295.1). Lineage (GTDB taxonomy): Bacteria > Pseudomonadota > Gammaproteobacteria > Steroidobacterales > Woeseiaceae > JBCAXA01. Next base: position 360,425 of record JBCAXA010000002.1, on the reverse strand, counting down.
CGGCCACGACGCGCCCCCAAACACCGAGCGGCACCTGACCGAGTCCCAAGTCAGGGAAATATCGGTTCATCTGAGATAGCCGCGCCGCAGCCCGTGCCGTCGTGCCGATCGGCACGCACAGCGCAATCACTTTCTGCCGATCAGGCGTGGCGTAGGCCACCTCGACGTCGATGAGCGCTTCGCGGTCGTTCACTCAGCAGCGGGCTTTTGCTGCGAATAAACTTCACGGGCACGCGCGATGAACGCGTCGATCAACGATCGACAGGTCTGCTCGAAAAACTGCCCGAGCGCCATGTCGATCACCAGACCAGCAAACTCGAACTGCACCTTTAGCTTCACTTCGCAGCCGCTCGCACCGAGCGGCGCAAAGCCCCATTCACCGTGTAGCTCGCGAAATGGGCCATCAACCAGCGCCATGCTTATGCGCTCATGAGGCACCAAGTCATTGCGCGTAGAAAAACGTCGCCGGATGCCGCCTTTTTTCATCTCGAGAGCAGCGACGATTTGCGATCCGTCGTCGCTCACCACCCGCGCGTCACTGCACCACGGCAAAAACACCGGGTAGCTTTCGATGTTGTTGACGAGGTCGAACATTTGCTGCGGTGTGTACGCAACAATGGCTGACTTGCTTACACGCCGCACAGGCTCATCCAGTGAGGACGTCGATCACCCCAACCACGTCCGCGATCACGAGCACGATGGCGACCGGCGCGATGTAGCGAGCACTAAAGCGCCACAGGGTATAGCCGAGACCTTCGCCCAATTCGTCGGCCGACGAACTGCGGCGCATCACCCAACCGGCGAAAATGGCAATGAACAGGCCACCAACCGGCAGCATGATGTTGCTGGTCAAATAATCGAGGTTCTCAAAGATGGTCATGCCGAAGAGCTTGGCGTCGTCTCCCGACAAAACGTTGTACGAGAACACCGTTCCAAACCCGGCTATCCAGATCAGCACGCCAAGCGCGGTCGCCGCGCGGCGTCGTGGCCATTTGGTGGTTTCTACGAGCCACGCAACGGCTGGCTCGAGCAACGCAATCGCTGATGTCCAAGCCGCAAACGACAGCAGCACGAAGAACAGCGTGCCCATGAAGACACCGCCATTCATCGCTCCGAACGCGTTGGGCAAGGTCTGGAAGACGAGCCCCTCACCCGCCGCTGGGCTCAAACCGTTCGCATAGACGATCGGGAAAATCACCATACCGGCCAGTAACGCAATGGATGTATCGGCGGCAACGACCGCAGCGGCGGCGCGCGGGATGGAGGTTTCGCGCGGCAGATACGAGCCGTACGCCAGCAAGGCGCCCATCCCGGCACTTAAGCTAAAAAACGCAAGTCCCATTGCTTTGAGGACGGATTCCCCGGACAGCTTGCCGAAATCCGGCGTGAACATGAACGCCAGTCCTGCCCCAAAACTGCCGCTGGTCATCGCGTAACCAAGCAGAATAATCATGATTGCGAGCAACGCCGGCACCATGAATTGCACGGCTTTTTCGAGACCGCCTTTAATACCGCGACCCACGACAAATACCGTGAATGCAACAAACAGCGTGTGCCAGAAGGCCAGCATCTTCCAGTCGCCGGTCAGGTCGTCGTAGATTTTCTGAATGCCCTGCGGGTCTTGATCGACGAATGCGCCTTTGAACGCTTCAATGATGTAAGCGAGCGCAATACCGGCGATGACGCTGTAGTAAGAAAGGATTAGAACGCCGCCGAGAATGCCGCTGACCCCGATTAAGGTCCAGGCGCCGGAACTGCCTTCCTCGCGGCCAAGAATGGCCATTGACGACGCCGGATTGCGGCCACCGCGGCGGCCCAACATGATTTCGGACATCATGATGGGCATTCCGACGATAACGATGCACATCAAATACGCGAGCACGAACGCACCGCCACCGTTCTCGCCGGCGATGTATGGAAACTTCCAGATATTGCCAAGCCCGACCGCCGAACCGGTCACGGCAAGAATAAAGGCCAGTCGCGATGACCAATTGCCGTGCATCGATTTGCGTTGCTCAGGTACCTGAGGCATCGGCGCTCTCCCCGTCAAAAACCGCGAGATTGTCCCTGAATCGTTTGCATCAGACAAACGATGCAGCAACGCTGCACTGCCGCAAACCCTCGTCAAACTGGTTTACACTGCAGTCCGCCTGCCGACGCCCAATCGCCAAATGGCCGCCAAAAAGAAACCCAAAAAGAATGCTCCGTCGCCGCTTATTGCCAGCAATAAACGTGCGCGCCATGACTTTTTTATCGAGGAAACCTATGAGGCTGGACTCGAGCTGATGGGCTGGGAAGTCAAAAGTCTGCGGGGGGGACGCGGCCATGTCGCCGATGCTTATGTTCAAGTCAAAGACGGCGAAGCGTGGCTATTCGGCGCAACGATCACGCCGCTGTTGAGCGCATCAACCCACGTAGTAGCCGAACCGATGCGACCGCGCCGGCTGCTGTTGCACCGGCAGGAAATCGATCGACTGATTGGTGCCGTTGATCGCAAGGGCTACACACTAGTGCCGCTCAACCTGCACTGGCATCGTGGCCGTGTGAAGCTCGATATCGGGCTCGGTAAGGGCAAAAAGTTGCACGACAAGCGCGCCGACACCAAAGACCGCGATTGGCAGCGACAGAAAGAGCGCATCTTGAAAAAAGGGGCCGGCTAGCGGCAATGCAGATCTGGTTGCACGCCTCGCCTCATCCTTGAAGCGAGGCGGCAAGCGTGTGTCACTTCATCGTGATCCTACGCAGGTGGTACTCCCCGGTGATTTTCCGAATGTCCGGATAAGTCGGCACAATTTCATCCGTGCGTTTCTCGTTTTCTTCGCCCCAAGCCTCCATAAATGCGTCGTAGCGCTCTTTCGACGGTTGCAACATGCTTGAGTCCTTAAGCGTTACCGTGAGCACGACGTTGAAGTCGCCGCTTTGCGGCAACTCACTGACCCAAATGCCGTAGTCCTCGATCTGACCGAGACTCTTGGCGGTCTCGTTGCCTGTTACCCATGTCGCTCGAAGTCCCTCCAGATATTTGTCGATCATGTTCGCATCGACCTTCACCGTCGTTACGCTCGTGACCTGCTCACCGATGTCATAGTCTTTCCACGGCTCGAGATCGGCATGCGCAACGCCGACGACCGACAAACAAATGGCTGCTACCAGCTTTTTCATTGCCTTTGTCTCCCCATTTTTAGTGCTGTTGACCCAGCGCAATGTCTGAGTAGTGTCGAAGAGCGTACGCGGAGATTCGACAAAACGCGAACGAGCACGAAACCTGCTGAAGAAGCCCGCATACGTTATTGTTTTAAATAAAAGAACTAATTGACCCGCAAGCTGTCTTATAATGTGGGATTACCAAAGGGGGCGACCTGGCTTCGACGTGGGTTGCGAACCTTTCGGTGCATGCCGAGGTGCAGAGTGCCTCGTTAAACCTGCTGCAAAACTTATAGTTGCCAACGACGACAACTACGCACTCGCTGCTTAATACCCAGTAGGGTGCCCTCTGGCCGGTATGTGCCTATGTATCCGGGTACCAGGGGTCGCTTGCATAGGATCGCCGGATGGCTCGTTCAGGGCCTGAACGTTAAATCTCTTACTGAACTGGCTGTAGGTGCGCCCTTTTCGTCGGGTTGCCTACAGCGAGATTAAAGACGGAATAAGCATGTAGACCCGAAAGCGGAGAGCTTGCGGACGCGGGTTCGATTCCCGCCGCCTCCACCAAAATCATGGCCCGACGTTGCGAAGCGACGCCGGGCCTGATTTTGTGAGGCCGGGGATCTCCGCGTTTGAACGAGAGTCCAATCGATCACCCGCCGCGATCCATCAGAGTATGGCGGGTCATCGTCGTCGGCAGTGCGTTGCGCTCATTGCTGAGCACGCTTTTCCATCGACCCGCACTTGCGCGCACCCATGCTATTTACGCCACCAAGCGGGTCGGTTCGATTCCCGCCGCCTCCACCAAAATTATGGCCCGACGTTGACGTCTCAGTTTTTGGCGTCGTTCGACGCCCCAGCGCTGCCGATCGACCGCAGGGTCAGATCGCGCAGCGTAACGATGCCGACGACAGCACCCTTTTCGAGCACCAACGCGCGCGTTAGTCGGAACCGCATGAGAAGGCGTACGGCGTACTTGATGTTCATGCCGGCGTCTACGGTGACGGCGGGCTTTGACATGATTTCGTAGACGTTGACGCGTTCGGGCGAACGGTCGACGCTCACGATGTGTTCGGCGATATCGTGCACCGCCAGTAGTCCGTATTCGTCGCTTTCGTCGCGCCTGTCGATGACCAGCGAGCTGAACCCTTTCTCCCGCAAAATGCTCACTGCTTGAGAAACCGTGGCCAGGCCGTCAATGACGACCGGATCCCGGGTCATCACGTCGCGGACGGAGATGTAGGTTGGTGCGCTCATATCATGTCCGCGATGTTGCGTTGAATGTTCTCGATCTGATTGGAAAGCCCGACGACATCTTCGATATCGACCTGAAAGGCGACCCCGGCACTCTGCGTTTCATCGAGTTCTCCCGCTTTGGCAATCGCCTCGAGGATGCTGCGGCTCAGATGCTCTTCAACGAGAAACAACACCACGTCTCGCTGGCCCTCCAGCGTCAGTCCGAAAAAGGTTTTTTTCGGATTGAGCCCTTCGCCGCGGGCGGCGGTGATCGTCGTTGAGCCGGTGGCGCCAGCTTCGCGGCCGGCATCAATGACCGTATCGGTCTTCTCGTCAGTGACCAGAGCGATGATCAGTTTGAATTTCAATGCTTGTCTCCTTCCGCCCGCGAGTGCGGGGGCGCACCCTTTGCCGCCGGGGCCGTCGTCGCCTTGTGCGCCTGCCACTTCGACTTGAGAAGCGCGCCTTGCGCGTACCCCATAACAGTAATCATCGGGAACAGGCTCGCCAAGGCGATCAAGCCAAAACCGTCTAACAACGCACTGCGACCGGGCACGGTGGACGCAAGACCAAGGCCAAGCGCGGTAACCAGCGGCACCGTCACCGTGGACGTCGTGACGCCGCCGCTGTCGTAGGCGAGCGGGATGATCTCTTTCGGCGCAAACATGGTCTGGAGAATGACGATCGTATACCCAACCATCATATAAATATGCAGCGGCGTTCCGGTGACGATACGAAACGCGCCAAGCGCGATGCTCGCGGCTACGCCCACTGCGACTGCAAGGCGCAGCGAAAACGCCTTCACGGCGCCGCCGGAGGCTTCATCTGCCTTTAGCGACACGGCGATTAACGACGGCTCGGCAATGGTCGTCGAAAACCCGATCGCTGCCGCGAAAATATAGACCCAGTAATAGCGCGTCCACTGAACGTCGCCGGGTCCAGGCGCTTGCCCCTCGCCGTAGACGAAGCCAGGGTCGGTCAATTGCTGCGCCATGGTTTCGCCGAGTGGGAACAGCGCCTTTTCGAGGCCGATGAGGAAAAGCGCGAGCCCGACAAGCACATACACGAATCCCACGAGCACCTGCTTCAGGTGCGGGACAGCTTGGCGCAACACGGCCAGCTGAAAGAACGCTAGGATGACAGCGATGGGTGCAACGTCACGCATCGTCGCCAGCAACACGGCAAGTATGTTGAGGAGTTCGGCGCTCATGCCCGCCTCAGACGATCATGCCGTAGGCGAGGACGAAGAGAATCGGCGTGAGGCTTGCAAACGCGATCAAGCCAAAGCCGTCAACGAGCGGATTACGGCCTTTGATCACGGTAGAAAGCCCGATGCCGAGCGCCGTCACCAGCGGCACGGTGATAGTCGAGGTGGTGACGCCGCCTGAATCATAGGCAATGCCGATAATGTCGCGCGGCGCGAACTGTGTAAGCAGCACAATCAGAATGTAGCCGACGATGATGAACCACTGGATCGGCCAGCCCAGAATGATGCGTATGACCCCGATGATCAGCGACACGCCGACCGAAACGGCGACCGTATACCTGAGCCCGAGCGCGTAGGCGGCTTCAGCTTGCGGATTTAGAGGCAGCCCGCCGGCGGCGCTCGCGGCCGCCATCTTTATCGCCGCCGCCTCGCCGGCCACGGCGATCAACGCCGGCTCAGCGATGGTCGTGCCAAACCCCAACGCAAAGGCAAAGGCCATGAGCCACCAGACGTTGCCTTTCTTGGCGAAAGCGCCGGCCATGGATTCGCCAATCGGAAAGAGGCCGATCTCCAGCCCCCGGATAAACAGCGTCAATCCGAACAGCACCGCCAGCAGACCGAACAGAACGTCGGCAAAATTCGGGAAGGGCTGGCGCAGGACGACAATCTGGAAAAAGCTGACAACCCCGATGATGGGCGCGAGGTCGCGGCAACTATTCCGCAGTAACCGTGTGAACTCCTGCACGCCCTCCGGCAACGGGGGGAGATTCCTCAGGAACCGTGCTGGTCTACTCATGTGGACCGAAGTGTATAGCGATCCAATGGTACGGCGAGAATGTGCAGCGGCTCGAGCTGCGGTCCACGATCAATGGGCTTGGGTAGCAGGACGTTTTCCCGCTGCGGGCCTACCGAGAAGTTCGGTAGTGAGTCAGGTTACGAACTAGCCGCTTGCAGTCGGCGCCGCCCGAGACCCAATAGGCCAAGTGCTGACAGCAGCAGCATGACGGGTGCTGGCAGCGGCACGACATTGATGTCGGGCGATCCCGGGCCAAACCCGTCGGCAACGGGCCGTACCGTCGGCAAGACCGGCAACCCGGCTGAATAGGTGCTCGGGTCCTCGACGAGCCCCGATGAGAACGCGCCGCCGCCCGGTTCAAACGGTGCGGGCATTGGTGCTACAGGGGGGGTGATCGCGCTGTCGGAGGCGCCTTTCAGGGATAGCGCGGTATCGCCCGTGTTGGATTCGTCGATCATCGCCGCGTGCGTACACAATGACAATGACGCCAACAAAACGGCAGTGGTGAAGGTCCAACGAGATGCCATTTCCGCCCTAGCCTCCTGCAATGCGCCGAGGATAGAGCGTGCCGGCGAATAATAACGCTAGCGTGAAAAACGTTTACCAATAATGTGACGAATTATTGCCGTCAGCGCACTGGCGAACCGATAGGCCTTGAGCACGCTGGCGCTCGGCCCAACGGCTACTCCGGAACCGCGAGCGTGATTACGAACTCGGGCGCTGTGTTGGCGTCGACCGTCACGTTGGACTGCTCCCATTCCCAGCCGGCGAACCGACGAGAACCAACGAGCAACAAATCGTACGTGCCGGGCGGCAAACCTTCGTACACCCACCGACCGTTCAGATTCGGGTTTAGGCCAACGTTAACCATGCGCTCGTTCTCGCGGTCGATCGCGCGAAAAACAAATTCCGATGCGAACGACAAGCGGCCGGGGAATCGCTTGCCATCGAGCCGAAACGTAAGCCGCACGTGGGCGTTGCCGTCGTCAGGAACGACACTCCAAATGTTGTCGACGTACTGGTTGCGCTCCAGCACCAACGGATTGGGCGGCCGTGTTGGGCGACGCTCCGGCTGAACGGCGGCGACCTCGGTGGTGGCCGGCGCAGCTGCTGCTCCCGCTGTGGGTTTGGACTCCGCAACCGCGCCGGGTGTCGATGTCGAACCCGCACACGCACCTAGCGTCAAGGTGAACCCTGCGATCGCGACCGCAACAAGCGTGCGACCGTGCCGCAACGAACGACGAAACAACATACAAAGCCTCCCGAGCAAGGTCGCGAAGCGTAGTAGCGTCATATGAAAGTATTGTGGCAATGCGAGCTAGGGCTGACCCAATCTACGACAATTCAGATTAGAAAAACGTCGGAAAGCACTATTTTATATACCTATTTTATTCTGATAAATCTCTAGCGACGAACCGACTCGCGCATCGTTACGGCCGCAAGCGATGCCCGCGTCGATGAGGCGCGGCATCCACGCTAGACTTGCAAAAAGGCGGCAAACGCCTCTGCGACAGGGAGTTAAGCAAGCTATGCGTTGGAGAGGACGGCAGCAAAGCCGCAATGTCGAGGACCGTCGCGGCATGTCGCGCGGGCGCAAGGTGGCAATGGGCGGCGGCGTTGGCACGATCATCATGGCGCTCATCGCCATTTTCGTGCTCGGCCAGGATCCGATGCAGGTTCTGACGCAAACGATGACGCAGTCCCAAGGGACCGCTCCCGCTGAATCACCAGCACCGCGCAGCGCTGCGGAAGATGAAGCCGCTGCGTTTGTCAGTGTCGTCCTGCGCGATACGGAGACGATCTGGGCCGAGATCTTCCGCCGAGCGGGGCAGCGCTACGAGCCACCGACGTTGGTACTTTTCAGCGGCTCTACCGATACGGCCTGCGGACTTGGATCGGCCGCAACCGGTCCGTTTTACTGCCCTGCCGATCGCAAGGTCTACATCGACCTCAGTTTTCTGAGCCAGCTGCAGCGCATGGGTGCACGCGGCGATTTTTCGGTCGCCTACGTTATTGCCCACGAGGTCGGCCATCACGTGCAGACCATTACGGGCATCTCACGTCAGGTGCGCGCGGCGCAGGCGCGTGCGAGCAAGACGCAGCAAAACGCGCTGCAGGTCCGCATGGAGCTACAGGCCGATTGCTATGCCGGCGTGTGGGCGTCGCTCGCGGATGCCAAATACCGCACCTTGGAGCCCGGTGATATTGACGAGGCAATGAGTGCCGCTGCCGCCGTCGGCGACGACACGATACAACGCTCGGCGGGTCGCGCTGTTCGGCCCGAGACCTTTACGCACGGCAGCTCGGAAGAACGCATGGGCTGGTTCCAGCGCGGCTTTCGATCGGGCGCCGTCGACCAGTGCGACACGTTTGGAGGTTAGGCGTTGCGATCAATAAGTCGCCGTCGCCGTCGCGCGGCGCCACAACCACTGCGGCCCCGCCGGCTTGCTCGGTGGCACGGTTAGCGCCCGTGCCGCAGCGGCAAACGCGGGTCCCTAGCTCCCGACCGCCGATCTAACGCGACGAATTCAGCCTTGCAACTCTGGGAATTGCTGGCATTGACCGGTACCGGCGTCGTCGCCGGATGGGTCAACGTGATGGCCGCCGGCGGGTCGATGCTGAGTGTCCCGATGTTGCTGTTTTTTGGCCTGTCGGGGCCAAGCGCCAACGGTACAAATCGCGTCGCAATCATCGCGCAAAACCTGGCGGCCGTTTCGACGTTTCGCCGCGAGGGTTTTGCCGATCTCAAGCTGGCGCTGTTGCTGTCGACCGCAGCCATTCCCGGCGCGATCGTCGGCGCCGCCATCGGCGTGCGTCTGGATGGCGTGTGGTTCGATCGAGTACTGGCCATTATCTTGCTGGCGATGCTCGCGTGGATGCTTTGGCCGCACCGTGCGACACAGACGACGACCACGTCTGGCCTGGTGAGTCGCCGGCGCTACATGGTCGGATTAGGTTTGATGTTCGGGGCCGGTGTCTGGGGCGGTTTTATCCAGATTGGTGTCGGCTTCTTGCTCATGCCGATCCTCCATCGAGTGCTGGGGCTCGACCTCGTCCGTGTCAATTCCGTCAAAGTGCTCATCGTGCTGCTCTACATGGGATTTGCACTCTTGATCTACGCTCGCAATACCGAGATTTATTGGATCGCCGGTGCGTCTCTGGCGGCCGGCATGGCCGTTGGCGGCTGGCTCGGTGCGCGGACGACACTTCGCGGCGGCGAGGTTTGGGTCCGCCGAGTTTTCGCGTTGGTCATCGTGGTTTTCGTGCTGCGTTTGCTCGTCGTGGGCAGCTAGACCACGACACGATCGTCACAATGGAACCCGTACCGTCCGCGCGATGACGACTATCTGGCGACTCGAGCCATGAAATGGCTGCACGCTCTCGCGTGGATCGTAGCTGTGCTGGGACTGCTGGCATTCGGCTACGTCCAAACCGCGCCGCCCGCTGAAGATCCGTTCACGGCCTACAGTGAGGCGCTGACGCGCCTTGCGGCAACGAAGCCGCCTGCGCCCGGCAGCGAATCTGAAGCCGCCGCGTTGGCGCGTCTCGAAGGTTTTTTCGCAAACATCACGCCGGAAAACGTGCGCGAACATACCCGCCACGTTTATGCCGAACAGGCAATGTTGAGCGACACCCTGGCGATTGTTCGGGGGCGCGACGCTATCGAAGCGTACTACCGGAAGTCGGCCCAGGGCGCGGACGCCATCGCCGTGGAATTCACGGATATCGTGCGCAGCGGCGACGACTTTTACCTGCGATGGTCCATGCGAATCGAACACCCAGCGTTTAACGAGGGTGCCCCTATGGTCTCGATGGGCATGTCGCATATGCGGCTAGACGCCGACGGGCGAATTGCACTGCATTTCGACTACTGGGACTCCGGCGCAGGCTTCTTCGAGCACGTGCCGGTGGCATCCGGCGTTTTGCGGCGAATCCGCGAGCAGCTGCACTAGGCGCTCGCGGCGACGGCGCAGTCTCAACGCTCCTGGACGCTAAAATCCGGCGTCCTGCGATAATGCTTTTTGACGTAATCGACGGAAACGGTGGCCAGGCTGGCCGTACCGGCGAAGCCATCCGGGTGATCGACGAAGCGCAGCTCCTTGTACTCGCCATGGTCGAGGTCGACGTACAGAAGGCGCTGGCCATCGCAGCCAACGTCGACCAAGCGCAGCGTACCGGCGAGCAGCAGATCGAGCCGCTCGGCCGCCCTATCGCGGTAAATGCCGCGCGCACTGCGCTTCCAGTATGTGGTTACGGTCATTGCTACCAGAGCTCGCCTGACCCGCCGATAAGCGGCGGTTGTTTGTTACTGTACTGCGACAGTCGGGCGGAATATCTCAGCTTTGCTTGCGCAGTAGTGATGCGCCGACTACAGTGAAACGAGCGGTCCGTTCAGTTTCGGAAACTTCGCGTCTAGGACGCTGTCGAAACGGTATTCGGCCGGCCCAAATTCGTATCCGGGAGATGTCATTGGCGCGTCGGTGGCAAGCTTCAATTTTGTTAGGTGGTGCAGCGGTGGCGTTGCTGTCAGGCTGCGGCTCCCAAAACCTGACCCTCTCCGAACCGACGATCCCACCCCCGCTCATCGAGCCCATGCCGTACAAGGTAGGCGTTCAATACACGCCTGAAATGTACGACTACACTCATAAAGAAGAGCTGCTGGGTAACAAGCAGTGGACCATAAAGCTCGGCAACGCGAACAAACGCGTTTACGACCAGATCTTGGCTTCGCTGTTTCCGGCCGCCACGTTTCTCGGTCCCGAGGAGCCCGTCGAGCCCGAACGCTTTGATCTCGTGCTGCGACCCTCGGTCCAAGCCTTTGAATTCGCCTTGCCACAGCAAAGCCGAACCGACGCGTACACGGTGTGGATTCGCTATCAGATCGAAGTGTTCAACCGCTTTGGCACCAAGATCGGCACGTGGCCGATTAATGCGTACGGTAAGTCCGGTGCGGAACGCTTCGAGGGCGAATCTGCGATCCAACGTGCCGCAATTCTCGCGATGCGTGACGCAGCAGCGCTCGTTTCCATGCGCTTAGCCGCGCAAGCCAAGCGGCTTGTCGATGACAACCGCGGTGCGCCGGGTGAGCAACCGCAGCTCGCGGCGGAACCCGACGGTGATGCGGACGTCTCAACATCAGAAGACGGACCGGCTGGCACCGCGGTCGCGGCGAGCGAAAGCGGCGGCGGGGACGTCAATCCAACGATCGAATCAGCGGAGAAACTACGTGATTAGCAATACACGCACACTTGGCCTGGCCTTTGGTGTCTTCGCGATCGGATTGGGCGGCTGTGTCACCGCAAAGCTCGAGGACACGAAGCAGGCGACGACCGGTATCAGTTCCGGTGAATCAATTGTCGTCATGCCGAAGAGTTATCACCTCGGTAACGAAACTGAGCGCTCGTTTACCGAATGCATCGGCAAACAGCTTGCCAAAGGCAGTACCGGCCTCAGCGTCATGCCAAACGAGCAGTTCGTTGATTCGCTGTTCCCCTGGTTCGAACCGCGCACGGCACCGACCGACACGAAGGGTCTGCCGAAGCTGATGCAGCGTCCTGGTGTGGCCGAACGGATAGCAGAGACCGGTGTGCGCTACATTGTTTGGCTTGATGGCACCACCGACCGCACTGGCGGTGGCGGCAGTATGTCTTGTGCCGCCGGACCCGGTGGTGGCGGCTGTTTCGGTTTCGCGTGGTGGGAGACCGATGCCAACTACGAAGCGTCTGTCTGGGATTTGAAGCGCCTGGAGAATGCGGGATCGGTTAAGGCCGACGTTAGCGGCACGTCATACATGCCAGCCATCGTTATCCCAATTCCGCTGATCGCGCGAACTCAAACAGCAGCGTGCACGAATCTGGCCGACTCGCTGCAGGCGTTTATCACCGGTGAGGAGTCCACGTAACGCGCGAACTGCGTTGCGCACGATCGGCACGACCAGACGTCGGCCTACACGCACCAACGAATAGGTATGTCACTCGCCATCGAGATTGCCGAGCGCCGGCTTGCGCCCGACTTCGTGTTGCGTGCGACGATGCGGCGCATGATGCAACGGCGGCTGCGCGCCGAGGCCAGCAGCGATCGCAATGACTGGATCGCCGCATTGGGCGCCGGCCCTATTGCGGAACAAACCGACGCCGCCAACGAACAGCATTACGAAGTGCCCGCCGAGTTCTTTCGGCTCTGTCTCGGCCCGCACCTCAAATACAGCTGCGGCTTTTGGCCGGACGCCGCGACGACGCTCGCGGATTCGGAGGCCGCGATGCTCGCGCTGAGCGCCGAGCGCGCAGCGCTTGCCGATGGTCAGCAGGTACTCGAACTCGGCTGCGGCTGGGGCTCTCTCTCGTTATGGATGGCCGAGCATTACCCGGCGTCGACTATCACGAGCGTGTCGAATTCCGCGTCGCAGCGCGCCTTTATCGAGCAGCGCGCGCGCGACCGCGGCCTGCGTAATCTCGAGGTCATCACCGCCGATATGCGAGATTTCGCAATCGATCGGCAATTTGATCGCGTCGTTTCGATTGAGATGTTCGAGCACATGCGTAACTACCGCCTGCTACTGGAACGGGTTGCTAGTTGGCTGCGTGCAGATGGCCGGGCGTTCGTGCACATTTTTTGCCACCGCGAGTATTCGTATCCGTTCGAAAACGAGAACGGCAACGACTGGATGACGCAGCACTTCTTCTCTGGCGGCATCATGCCGAACTACGACATATTTGCCCACTTCACCGACCATTTGACGGTCGAGCAGCAGTGGCAGGTCAACGGCAAACATTACGAAAGGACATCCAACGCGTGGTTAGCCGAACTTGACCGCAATCGCGCTGCGGCGACCCAGGCACTGGCTGCGGCGGTACCAGGCCATGAGATTCAACGCATGCTCCAGCGCTGGCGCATGTTTTACATGGCGTGCGCCGAGTTATTCGGCACAAACGGCGGCAAAGACTGGTTCGTCGGGCATTACCGGCTAAAAAAAACGCCCGCCTGACGCCCTAGCGGCGCCCGACGAGCGTTTTGCTCGAACCGGATGCCGGTTGTCAATCGAGCGGTATGCGGATTTTCTGCCCGACAAAGATCTTGTCGGGGTCTTCGATAACCTCGCGGTTCGCTTCGAAAATACGCGGATACTCCATTGCGTTGCCGTAGTACTGCTTGGCGAGTTTGCCGAGCGTGTCACCGCTTTGGATCACGTAAAACTCGACCTTTTCCTCATCGTCGTCGACCGCAGCAGGCGACGGCGTCGATGGCGGCGCACCGGTCACTGCCGCTGGCGACGGCGCGCTCGCCGCAACGGTCATGTTGGTTGCGTAAACGTCAACCACGCCCTGCACGTTGCCGGCCATCAGAATGCATTTCTGACGTGCCGCGCTGGAACTGCACTCGCCGCCGAGGCTGACGATGCCGTCATCAAAATCGACAGAAAGGTCTTTTACGCCCGGGTTGTTGGTTTCAATGAGTTCTTTGATTTTCTCGGCAGCCTCCTCGTCTTTGTTGAAAAGGCGCTTACCAATGTCCTTCGCGAATCCGAACAGATCCATGATTCCCCCCTTGTGATTATTTTGGAGTCTCCGGGATACACTCTCCCGGTCGAACGCTTACTTGTTCAGGACAAAAGTAACTTTGAGATTGACGCGGTACTCCGTGACCTTGCCATTCTCACAAACCACTTTCTGATCCTGGACCCACGCTCCCTGAACGTTATCGAGGGTCTCGCTAGCGCGCTTTACACCAAGCCGAACCGCATCTTCGAAACTCTTCGGCGACGACGCAATAATCTCCGTGACTCGTGCCACACTCATTGGGCAACTCCCCTGTTTGATACGCCGGTGAGTCTAGCAGCGGCTGGTAGCGGTCACAATTTCCGATCTTTGGAAGGAAATTCAGTCAGTAACGCGTGCGCCGCGCAACCAGACGCGACGGTAATACGGCTGCGACATGTCGGCGACCGTTACGGTCTTGCCGCTGGACGGCGCGTGCACGAACCGGTCATCGCCAATGTACAGACCGACATGCTCGGGCTTGCCATCGATGTTGAAAAACAAAAGATCACCAGGCAACAGCTCATCGCGACCGATCGGGACCAGCTCACGCCACATCGCCCGAGTGGTACGTGGCGTTTGCACGCCGGCGTTGCGATACGCAAACCAAACCAAACCGCTGCAATCGAAACCTTCGTTTGGACTCGCGCCACCAAAGCGATAAGGTTTGCCGACCTGCGCGAGCGCCACAGCGACCGCGGTGCTGCGAGCGGACTCGTTCGGAGTTGGCGTGACTACCGGTGCGGGGCTCCGCTGCGGTGGCGCAGTCGGCGGCGATGCGACGGGCGTTTGCCAGCTGCATGCCGAGAGCGTGGCGCTCGTCAGAGCGAACAGCACCAACGTTATGCGCGAAACCACAGACATACTGCGACTATGCCACAGGCAATCTGAATGACGCATGACCGACCTATCAGTTTTGCCTTGGGGCAATTCGCGACCGCACTTGCGCTAGCGCTGTTCGCCAGCGGGTCGGCCGCCGACGGCGAGAGCCTTCAGTACCGCATCGACTACTCGCTCGACCTTTCGGTGCGCCCGGCGATTGCCGAACTCACGGTCGAGCAGGCAGGCACCGAGTTACGTGAGCTGGCTTTTGTCGATAACGAGGAGCGCTGGTCAGCGTTCGAAGCTGACGGTGAACTGACTCGCGACGAGGGACGGTGGCGCTGGCGCGTTCCGGCCGGTGGCGGGACTTTGCGCTGGAACGTAACGATCGATCACCGACGAGGCCAAGCATTCGATGCACGCCGCACCGCTACCTGGGCACTGTTTCGCGGCGAAGATGTTTTCCCGGCAATGGCGTCGCGCACGGTTCGGGGCGCCGAGTCTTTGGCCCGTTTCCGAGCGACAGTACCCGCCGATTGGTCGTTCATCAGTGCATTCGAACGCACCGACGACCAGTACTTTCGAGTCGATAATCCCAACCGGCGTTTCGATCGCCCGACCGGGTGGCTGCTGGCCGGCAAGCGACTCGGCGTTCGTATCGAGCGGATTGGTAGCGGCGTCGTTTTGATCGCCGCTCCGGCCGGTCAAAAAGTTCGGCGTCAAGACATGCTGGCCTTTTTGAATTGGTCACTGCCAGCGATGCGTGAAGCGCTGCCAAACTTCCCGGAGCGCCTGCTGATTGTGAGCGCCAACGATCCTTTCTGGCGCGGCGGTCTCTCGGGCCCTGCTTCGCTCTATGTGCATGCCGATCGCCCGCTGATTAGTGAGAACGGCACCAGCACCTTGATGCATGAGCTGTTTCACGTCGGCTTTCGGCGTCCCGGAGCGACCAACGACGATTGGATAATCGAAGGTCTGGCCGAGTACTACAGCGTTTGGCTGCTGAGGCGCTCCGGTTCGACCACACCGCGACGCTTTGAAAAAACACTCGCTGAACTGGCAGATTGGGCCCGCAGCGCGACCGGCTTGCGCGGGCCGACGTCACGTGGCGCCGTCACGGCGCGCGCGGCGCTCGTGTTCCATGCGCTGAATCGCGAAATCGAAAGCGCTCACGACGGCAGGCGCAACCTTGACCATGTGGTTCGGCGTCTCGCCGAGCAGTCCGGGCCGGTGTCGCTGGAAGAGTTAAGGACGGTCGCTGCCGACGTCCTCGGCAGACCGGCAAGAACGCTTAGCGAGTTGCCTTTTCAGGCTCTAGATACTGGCGAAACCAGCGACTAATCGCCGCTAGACGGGCCAGTCGATTGCTTGGTCGGCCACCTCGCGACAAGCCGTGCGACTCGTCGCGAACGATAACGAGCTCGGCAGGCTTTCCTAGAACCCGCAGCGCGGTGTAATACTGTAAAGATTGCTCGAGCGGCGTCCGGAAATCGCGATCGCTGTGCAGAATCTGCACTGGCGTTGTTACTTGCTCGACGAATCGCAACGGAGATCGGTCAAGGTAACTGTCTTCGGCACCCCAGGGTGGCGCCTCGAACCAGTGCTCGACAAAGTAACGATTAAGATCGGCGGTGCCCACAAAGCTGAGCCAATTGGTCACCGACCGATGCGCCGATGCCGCAACGAAACGGTCGGTCTGACCGATCAGCCATGTCGTTAGCAAACCACCGCCGCTGCCGCCGGCGACCCCGACCCGAGCGGGGTCGATGGTCGAGACATTCTCGATGACGTGATCCAAGGCACGTAGTAGGTCGTCAGCGTCATCGCCCGGATAGCGGTACTGAATACTGTTGCCGAACTCTGCCCCGTAGCCGGTGCTGCCACGCGGATTGACGATCAACACATGGAAACCAAGTGCGGCGAGCACATGAAACTCGTGGAAGAAATTGCTGCCGTACATCGAATGCGGGCCGCCGTGGATGTACAGAAGCAGCGGGTAACGGCGACGCCGATCCAGCTTTGGTGGGCTGATGAGCCAAGCCTGCAGCGGCGGCTGAGCGCCCTCTTCCTGGGCGCCGCCCGCGCCGGGGATACGCCATTCCTCGTAGTCGGCGAGGTCAATCTCGGCCAACGCTGCCGCGTTGAGGCGGGTCAGCTGGCGCCAGGCACCGCGCGATCCGCGGTCGAGCGAGAATGCAACCAGGTTCGGCGGCAGGTCGTGCCGCGAGAACATCGCCGCAATGCGGCCGTCGATGGCAACGTCAAATTCCCGTAACTCACCGGCATCGATTTCCGTCAATGTGTCGACAGAGCCGGCAGCAATATCGGCACGAACGATTTGAACGCGCCCTTCAATCGCCGACGTGAACAGCAGCGATTGACTGTCGTCGGTCCAGACAATGCGCTGTCCACCGGGCACCGGCGCATTGACGTCTCCCGCCATCCCGTCGCCGACGCCGTAGTCGAACTGCTCGGTCAGCAGCGCCGTGGGGTTCTCGCCGGTCAAGTCGACCAGTCGGATCTCGCTGGTTTGGTAACTCGCCGACGGGTTTGCCCGCTGGTAGCCAATCACGACCAGCCAGCGCCCATCGGGGGACGGAAAGGCGCGATCCGGACCCGGCGAGTCGGTCAGTCGTTCGGTTGCTGCATCGGCGACGGCGATTCGAAAAACGTCGGTATCGACCGTGAGCGCATCGTCCTCGGGCAATGCGCTGACGTAAACGGAAGCGCCGTCCGCGGACCATGCCGGCGATCCGTTTATGCGCAACCCATCGGTCAGCCAGCGCAGCTCAGCCGGTGGGTCCAGCGCGAGGTACGCGAGCCGCGGGATGGGTGCGTTCGAATAGCCGGATCGACCGTCGCTGCGGATACGAAGATCACGGGTGATAAACGGCGCTGCCTCGGACTCGACCGGTGCTGCAACGACGAGGGCCAGAGCGCCACCGCTCGGCGACCATTCGAACCGAACGACGTTGCCGTCGACAGCGGTCAGTGCGCGCGGCTCGCCGCCGCGGAAGTCGACCGCCCAAACTTGCTGCGAGCCGTCGCGGTTGGAGAGAAACGCTAGCTGGAGACCATCCGGCGACCAGCGCGGTGAATGCGCGTTGCTGTCTGTGGACGTCAGCGCCCGCGCCCCTTCGCCAGGGTTAATCAGGCGAATACGACTCTGATAGCGATCGTCTTCGGCAAGCGACTGAACCTCGGTGTAGGCAAGGACCGAACCGTCTGGGGACCAGCGCGGATCCGCAGCGAATGCCCAGTCGAGAATCGACTCCGCCGCGAGCAATCGCGTGCGAGCGTCGGCATTGGCGCAACCGACGGTGACCATGGCAAACACTGTCACGCCGGCAAGGAATCGGGTCATGCAAGGGACTTCGTCGTCGCGGACGGGTGAGTTTATCAGGCCCAGCGATACGTCCGGCGGTCGCGACGGGTTTCACGGCGCTCGGGCGGCGGCGCCGCTAAACTTAGCGTGGAAATGGCAGGAACCCATGGATAAATACCGCGACCTTCGTTTGCTGTTGGGCGGCCGATCGCCGTTAATCGTCATAGAAAGCCAAGACGAGAAACGTGTCCTACAGCTGCTGAAGAATCTCGTCGTTGGCTCGGCAGCCGCGACCTATCGGCCGCTGTTTCGCTGGACCATCACGGACGGCCTGCAGCGAGTGGACATTGACCTAGCCCCACAATCGCACAACGCCGACCCGGCAGAAGTGCTAGGGCACATCCGCGCGACCCGCCAGGATGGCTTCTATGTGCTGCTCGATTTTCATCCGTATTTGGAAGATCCGGTCAACGTTCGTCGCCTCAAGGATGTCTGCCTGGACTTCGAGCAATGCCATCGATACGTCATTTTGCTGGGCCACGCGGTAAAGATACCGCCGGAGCTCGAGAGCTTCGCCGCCACCTTCGAACTCGAGCTGCCGGACGAAGGCGAGCGGGCGCGCATTGTCAACGATGTCGCTGAGGAGTGGTCGGCGCGCAACGCCGGACAAAGAGTACGCAGCGACAAACAGGCGCTGTCGATGCTGATCCGAAATTTGGCGGGCATGCCGGCGGAAGACACGCGACGACTGGCGAGAAACGCCATTTACGACGACGGCGCGATTCGCGATGACGATCTGCCGAAGGTCATGCAGGCAAAGTATGAACTTCTGAACCAGAATGGCGCGCTGAGCTTCGAATACGAAACGGCCACCTTCGGCAAAGTCGGCGGAATGCGTCGACTAAAGCAATGGCTGGCGCAACGCGCGAGCGTGTTTCGCGGCGATAAAGATGCCCCACCGCTAGACCCGCCACGGGGAATCTTGCTGACCGGGGTTCAGGGCTGCGGCAAGAGTCTCGCGGCCAAGGCAACGGCAGCCGCATTCGGCGTACCGCTCCTGCGCCTCGACATCGCAACCATCTACAACAAATACCACGGCGAAACCGAGCGCAATCTGCGCGAGTCGTTGACGACGGCCGACGCCATGGCTCCGTGTGTGCTGTGGATCGACGAGCTGGAAAAAGGCATCGCCAGCGGTCGCGACGAGACGGGAACGTCGAAGCGTGTGCTGGGTAGTTTTTTGACCTGGATGGCAGAGCGCGCGAGTCGCGTCTTTATTGTCGCTACCGCGAACGACATCAGCGCTCTGCCGCCAGAACTCGTTCGCAAAGGCCGATTTGACGAAATATTCTTTGTCGACCTGCCGAACGACGACGTCCGACGTGACATATTCTCTTTGCAGCTCAAGGATCGCGAGCTGCGCCCCGCTGATTTCGATCTAGCGCTGCTTGCTGCGCGGAGCGACGGATTCTCTGGGGCCGAAATAGAACAGCTGATCGTTTCGGGTCTGTATCGCGCGCACGCGTCTGGAAATCCACTGAATACGAAAATTTTGGTGCAGGAAATTGCCGCAACACGCCCGCTGTCGGTTACCATGGCAGAAAACATCGGCGCGCTTCGGCAGTGGGCCACGGAGCGAGCTGTGTATTGCGATTGACCCGTGCTCAGGGTGAGCAATCGTGACCAGCAAAAATAGAAAAATAACGGAAGAAACCGTCGCCATTGACGACGATGCCACGGACGAGCTCGAGATACTCGACGTTTCGGCGTTCGATATCGATAGCGAAGACACGATCCAGCTCGCGAGCCTGGCTGGGGAAGAGCTCGCGTCCGACGACTCAGCAACGATTCTCTCGTTGCGGTCGGACCTAGCGTCGCGCGCCGAGGCCATTCAGACTCTCGAGACCGACATCGCGACCCTACAGCGGCGTTGGCAGCAGCTCGAGGAGACGCTCGAAGAACGCGACGCCATCAGCGCGGCACTCGAACGCGATCTCGAAAAGTCGACTGCCGAGGCGGTTACGGCCCGTCGCCAACTCGACGAGCTGGGCCATACACTCGATTCACGGCAAGAAGAACTCGTCGCAGCGCGCGAGCTTGCCGATGAGCGGGCCGTTTCGCTCGAAAGCCTTCGCAACGATTACGCCGACATCGAGCGGCAACTTGCTGACGCGGTCACTACCCGCGACGCACTGCTCGCCGACAGAGACTCATTGCAGTCCGCACAGGGCGAGCTCAAGGGCAAGCTTGCGGAGATTACGGAAGTTGCGGCGCAGTCCGATCGCTCACGCGCCGAGCTCGACGACGAATCGGTATCCTTGCGCGGCCGGATTGACGAGCTATCGCATTCACTGGATCGCGCGACCCGTCGCGCCAACGAGAGCGAGACGCAGCTGGCCGACTTGCGGCGCAGTAGTGAGCAGCGCATTAGCGAAGTCGACGCACTGCGTGCGCGGCTGCATCGAGAGACCGAGCAACGCGCCGCCTTCGAGCAACGCCTCGATGACGAACGGACCGCGAAATCCGGCGCGATCGCGCAGCTCGACACAATCAAGGCGCAGTTCGCCGATCACGAAGCGGAGTTCAATCGCGAGATCAAAGCGATCGGCGATTCACGTTCAGCGCTGCAACGCTTACTGGACACAACTGGGGCTGAGCGTGACGCACTCGTTGAAAAGCTCGCGAATACCGAAAGCGTTCTCACCGAGAGCCGTCGCGAGCACGGCGAACTCGAAGTCGCATTGTCCGATGCCACGCAAAACCAACGTCGACTAGAAGCACAGATTGAAGCGCTGTCCGCTGATCTCGAGCAAGCAACACAGAAAATCGTCGAGCACGAGGCGGCCATTGCCGCGCTCGAAACTGAGAAAACCGACGTCGAACGCGATCGCGACGAACTCAACCGGCGTTTTGAACATCTGTCGAGCACCGAGTCGGAGCTCACGAAAAAATTGCTGGCGGCGGAACGGCGAATCGTCGAGCAAACCGATGCCATCGATGCGTTAGAAAAGAGTGCCAGAGAATCCGCTGAGTCGCTGACCGAACAGAACGAGCGGATGGAAACGCTCAATGCAACGCTGGCGGCAAGCGAGAACATCGCTAGCGATCGGGCCGACACGATCGCCGAGCTGCGTCGTCAGAACGAGGCTAGCTCAGACCAGATTGTGTCGTTGCGCTCGGACGTCGCTGCACTCGAGAAAACCGCTCATGACGCCGAAACGCGGCGTTCCGAAACGTCACACGCGCTCGCAACCGAGCGTGAAGCTCGCGCTGGCGCCGAATCGAGTCTCGCCGACGTCACCGAATCGCTGACCACCGCAACCGCGGCGCAACGTGCTTTGAAGTCGGCCGTTCAGGATATCGAAGGGCAGCTTGCCGCCGTTCGCCGCGAGCGCGACGAAGCCGTTGGCGAACTGGCAGAGCTCCGGGTATTGCTCGGCGAACGCGACGCCGCGCTCGACGACGCGGACCAGCGCATGCAGCGCGATGCCGACAACATCGAATCGCTGCGCAGCGAGCTCGATTCGACAACGGCCAATCGGGACGACCTCTTGACCCGTTGCGCGGCACTAGAAGCCGACAAGGCCGGCTCCGAAACCGATTTGGGCGCTCTGCAGGGCGAGTACGCAAGCTTGCAGGCAGCAATCCTCGAGAAGGACGCATCGATCGACGAGCTGCAGCGCAGCCTCGACGCCAAAGACGTGACGCTGGCCGAAGTTGTTGCTGCGCGGCAATCGCTCGACGAGGAGCTTAATACCGAACGCGAAGGCACGGCAGCACTCGAACGACAAATTCATCGCACGACCCAGGCGCTACTGGAACGCACGTCAAAGATTCGCGCTCTGGAAAGACGGATCGACGGATCCGGGGATGCACTCACCACGGCACGCGAGGAAGTGGCCTTACTGCGTCAGAGCCTCAGTGACCGTGACCGTACGCATGGCGAACAGGCCAGCCGTATTGAACAACTGACCCGCCAGCTGCGTGAGGCGCGCGAGCAACTGCAAGAACTCGGCGACGAACTGAGTGCGCGCGATGCGACAATTGCGAGCATTCGCGCTAACGTCAGCCGCCTCGACGGAATCGAGGCATCGGTAAAAGAACTCGATTCGCAGATGTCGCGGAAAGTCGGCGCCAGCGATACGCCAGTGGGCATTCTCATTGGCCGAGTCAACGGTAAGCTCGACCGCTACGTACTGAAAAGCAGCCCGACGTCGATCGGCCGCACGTCGCGCAACGACATACAAATTCGCGCAGCGTACGTGAGTCGCCATCACGCCGACCTCAAGATCGACGGTGACCATTGGCAGGTCGTCGACACGGGCAGCAAGAACGGAATCTACGTCAACGGCAAACGCGTTGAGAACATAGACCTCACCGATGGCGATCGACTCACGATCGGCGAAACCGTCCTGTCATTCATATCGACGCCGCACTAATCGTTTCGTCTGTGAGCGCAATCACGGACGATTTCCATCGCGCGCGATAGCCTTACCGTCTGTCAATTCGTGCGTCAGCGGTGACCATGAATTCACCACATCCAGAATCGTTCTCAACCACCGACGTGTTGACGCGCACCGCAACGGGCGTGCTTTTTCGGCGCATCTGGATACCGCGGGTCGTTTATGAGGCGCTGCCGTTTTTCTACCTCGTCGCCGGGTTGACGGCATTCTTCGCGACGCTCTACGTACCGGAATGGTACTGGGTCGTTCCGTACTACTTTTTGGTCGCTTGCGGCCTGATTCACGCAGCCGTCTACGTATGGCTTCGCCGCGCTCGTTCTCGAAAAACCGACACTTGACCGGCGATAGGCATTACAACAGCATTACAGCCCTTTGACCTAGGGGCGCGCGATGCCACGTTGGCTGCGCAAAGAACTGATCGTGTTTGGCGTGTTCGGCGGCGCCGGATTGCTGCTTCTGCCATTGGCCGTTTATTGGACCGGGGTCAGCATATTCGGCGAATACGCCGGTGAGGGCCTCGGGGAATTCGTCGGTCGCTTCGCCCGTGCCGCTCTCGATGGATCGGCGTCGATCTGGTTTCTCATCGCAGCGCCCTACCTTGTCATTCAGCTCCTGCGACTCGGCTGGCTCGCGCTGACCGTCGGTGGCAACAGCCGCCCCACAACTGAGAGTGAACCGCAATGAAGTTGCTGGCAGAATGTGACACCAATCACAAAATGCTTTATATCTGCTGTTTTTGACGGCATTTATTACAGTATTATGTGAGGTATCTGCTGATGTCGCGGAACAGCGACAGATAATTGACGTCGAACAATCAACAGCAGTACGACCTGACTAGCACCATGCTCGAATCGATCATTGACAACGTTCGCGCCATCGTCGCCCGCCTATCTGGCGGGGCAACCGAACAGCGCGACCCTATTCCGCCCGTACGCGCGAGCTCGGTGCAGCGCGTCATGCGCAAACCGGCGTCTGCCAATGGTCGACGGCGACCGATCGATTCCGTTGCGATAACCGAAGATAAATCCGACGCCCCAGTCGAGCAGCCAGTCGCAGAGACGCCGCCACACCGCATTATCTCGCGCGGCAACAACAAGAACGTCTACGTCGTCGCTGTGCCCGACCTCGATGAAAACAATGCGTTACGTGAAGCTGACGCACTCGAAATCGACACGGGCTCGCTGGAGACGGTCGAGGAAGAAGGCTGCGACCCTTACAACTCGGGCAGTTTCCACCGCAACCAGACCTGGCATCGCCGCCGCTAACAGCGCCGCTCAGACGGCCAATATGTGACCGTCACACATCCAATCCAGGGCCCGCTGTGCCACGATAAATCCTATGGCGATCAACACGCTACGGGACATAATCTCGGCTTCAATCGGTGCCGGGGTTGCACTGCTTGTGGGCCTCAGCGCAACGTGCGCGGTGGCTGAAGACGTGCCCGTGCCGCCAGCCGACGCAGACTTTTCTGCCGAATTCGATCGCGCCCTTGCAGAGCCGTGGCTAACAGTCGACCTCGTCGATAGCGACGCCGCCGATGGCGCGAGACCGCACGAGCGGTTTTCACCGGTGCCGTTCGTCGATCGAGCGGAGCTCGTTAACGTGATGCGCGAGCGGCGCAGCGTCGAGTTCTTGCGCGTGTGGAGCAACGACAACGCGCGGGTTTACTTCGGCGTAGGCCCAACCGGCTTCGCCGGCCTCAATCTCAGCCCGACCGTAAAACCGCGCAAACCGAAGCCGAGGGCAACGTCGGTCGACTACAGTCTCCTTATTGAGGAGTTGACCACCGCACCAGCAACCGATGCGGACGCCACCAGCGAGTGAGCCAAGCTAGCGCCGCGCCGCCGCGCTGGCTTCGCGAATTGCCTTGAACTCGTTACCGTCGTTCCATGCGGGCCAATCGCGACTGAAAGCCAGCTCCGCTCCAACGCGGTAGTAAAGCTCCAAATCCTCGATGACACCGCGAATATCCCAGTTCTCGTCGTACTCATCGGCCACCTTGTGATAGCGATTGGCGATGTAGTCCGCCTCCCAAGCGGCACCGAACTGGGCGCCCTGCTCGCGGTGCTCGATGCCGCCTTTTGCGTATAGCGCAGGCACACCGCGCTTCGAGAAATTGAAGTGGTCGGATCGATAGAAGAAGCCTTTCTCTGGCGTTGGCTCCTGGACCAAGGCGCGGCCTTGCGCAGCGGCGTGCCGCGCCAGAATCGTTTCAAGCTCGGAACTACCGAAGCCGATCACGGTGATGTCCGACGTCGGCCCCAACAGCGTCGGTGAATCGAGATTGAGATTTGCCGCCGTCTTCTCGAGCGGGAACACCGGGCTCTCGCCGTACCAAGCGCTGCCGAGCAGTCCGGACTCCTCCGCCGTGACCGCAAGAAAAACGATCGAACGCTCGGGAGGTGTCGATTGCGCGCCGAATACATCGGCAATACCGAGCATCATTGCAACGCCTGATGCGTTGTCCTTGGCGCCATTGAAAATGCGATCGGTTTCGTCAGGGTTGGCCAGATTGAGCTCGGTGGCCGGTCGCATGCCGAGATGATCCCAATGGGCGCTGTAAACGATGTACTCATCGGGGTAGCGACTGCCCGGAATGTAACCAATTACATTCAGTGACTTCGACTCGGCGATGTCACTGCGCACCGATGCCGAAGCGGTCAGATCGAGCGCGACCGGACTGAAGTCACGCTGGGCCGCTTTGTCACGCATGTCCTCATAGCGCATGCCCGCAAGCTCGAACAGCTGCTGCGCGGCACCGCGACTTATCCAACCCTCGATGTTCGCGCGCCCCATATTGCGGTCCGCCGCCACCAAATCGAATTGCTCACCGTTCCACGACCCGGCGACAACCTGCCACGGATACCCGGCAGCTTCACTCTCATGCACGATGATCGCGCCAGCCGCCCCTTGACGAGCCGCCTCTTCGTACTTGTACGTCCAGCGTCCGTAGTAGGTCATCGCGTAGCCGTTGAATAGGTCATCGTCACGGGTCGCGAAACCGGGATCATTGACCAGAACAACGACCGTTTTGCCTTGGACGTCGAGTCCTTCGTAATCATTCCATTGGTATTCGGGCGCTACGATGCCATAGCCGACATAGACCAACGGCGAGTCTGCGATTGCATTCTGCTCGACCAACCGTTTGCTCCAGAACATCGCGTCGCGACCGAATTCAAACTCGAGGCTGCCGGTAGCGGCGCGGATGCTCAACGCCGACGCTTCGCTGGGCGTCACGCCAACGAGCGGCACCTCCTGGACGTAATCCAGTCCCGGCGGCGATGTAAGGCCCGCCTCCTTGTAAGTTTCGACTAAGTAAGCGACCGCTCGCTCCTCGCCCGGCGATGCCGGCGATCGACCCTCCATGTCGTCGGCGGACAGCGTCGCCACGCGCTCCCGAAACGTCGCTTCAATGGCGTCATAATCGAGCGCCGTTGGCTCGATCGTCGTCGGCGCAGCGGCCTGAGGCGCATCGATGGCGCTGTCGTTACCGCAGGCGCTCAGCAAAAAAATGAAAGCGCTGAGCACATAGGTGGGTCTTATTGAGACCATAGGTTTAACCAACTTCATATCGCCTTTATGCGGTCCTAGTATACGTAGTAAGAAACATTACGAGCACACGCTCACCAAGACAATCAGGGAGTCACCACAGTGGATATCGATATCGGGATACCAGAAAAAGACCGCGTTGCGATTGCCGAGGGCCTGTCGCGCCTGCTCGCCGATAGCTACACGGCTTATTTGAAAACGCATAACTTCCATTGGAACGTTACCGGTCCTATGTTCTCGACGTTGCACACGCTGTTCGAGACGCAGTACACCGAACTTGCGACGGCGGTCGATGAGATCGCGGAGCGCATTCGCGCCCTCGGCGTTAACGCACCGGGCTCGTACGCAGCCTTCGGCCGACTGTCGAGCATTGACGAAGAAGAAGGCTTTCCTAACGCTGAGGAAATGATTCGCCAGCTGGTCGGCGCACAGGAGACGATCGTTCGCACCGCGCGATCCATCATGGAGACAGCCGATGACGCCGACGACGAGCCGACCGCAGACCTGCTGACCCAGCGTATGCAGGTGCACGAAAAAAATGCGTGGATGCTGCGCAGCCTGCTCGAGTGACGGATTGACCGGTTGGGTCCTGCCGCGTACGCTTGGCGCGCGCAAGCGGCGCGGCAGAGACCGATTGTATGCAGATCCGTTTCGATCTCTCGAACAGTGATCTAAAACACTTTCGACTGATCATGCAGCAGGCACAGCATGCCTGCGAAAACATGTCCGATGAGCAGATCATCGCGGCGGCTCGACAAACCCTCGCCGAAGTTCGCGAGGGCGAAGTCCCAGACTTCATTCGTAGTCGCATCGAACAGCTCGAACCGCTGGTGAACATGGTCACGGATACGGATTGGGGCTTGCCCGATGCTGACCGTCAGCGCGTACTGCATGCGTTGTCCTATTTCAGCGACCCTGACGATTTGATACCCGACGACATTCCAGGCGTCGGCTATCTCGACGACGCCATCATGATTGAGCTGGTCGTCGTCGAGCTCGGCGAAGAATTGGCCACGTATCGAGACTTTTGCGAATACCGCACGAACGCCGAGGCACGCAATGAGGCTTTCGATCGCAGCGACTGGCTGAAAGCGCGGCGGCAGGAGTTGCAGTCGCGTGTGCGTGACAAATCCTCTCGCAAACGCAAACGCGGTCCGCTGGGTCTGTTCTGACGGTGACTGAAGTTCTTAGCGAAGCGCTGCAAGAACTCGAGGATCGCGTCCGTGACGAGGTGCGGCGCACGCTCAATGACGCAGACAGCGACGAATCGCGGCAGCTCGATTTGGCCCGCCACGCAGAGGATTATCGAACCTGGCGGCGCATGGGTGAGGCGCCCGGCCACGTCCACACGCTGGCCGACAAGATCGGTGAGTCGGTCTCGCCGTCAATGTCGCGTGACACGTTGACGCGCGAACTCGTCATAATGTTGGAACGGATCTACCGCGATCTCGACTCAGGCCGGCCAGAAATACCACCCGATCCCGAGCAGACCTAGCCACATCGCGAGCTGCCAAATCCATCGATAACGCCAAACGCGTAGCTGGGCGACGAAACTCGTCGCCGAGATGGCGGTCAATAACGAGAACATGGCCATTATTGGCCCGATAGCCCCGACTTCGTCGGCAACGATTGGCTGATCGGAACCAATAATGACGAAGATTAGCCAGACGACACCCAGGCCAAACGCTATTGAAAACGCCGAGCCGAGCACGATCCCGGTTAGGACGGTCAAAGGGCGCACTGGGCTGCCTCGCAACGTGACTTGTAGCCGGGTCGCTGTGTGTGCAAGTCTGCTACTCTCGAAGAAAAGCCGGGCCCCTCGGAAGGAGCTTCGGCAGGTGTGTAACGAAACGGAATAGAATTTTTATGCCAGCTTTCGCTCGATGGATTTCCGCTTTACTGCCTGCGGCTGCGCTCGCCGGCTTCGCCTCACTCGCCGCCGCTGAAGAACTGCGCCCGGAACTTCGCCACAGCCAGGTCAGTCGGCTGGTCACGGACTTTATCGAGAAGTCACATTATCGCAAAACCAAAGTTGACGACGAACTCTCGTCAATGGTTTTCGACAACTATTTGGAAACCCTGGACGGCAATCGATCCTACTTCATCGAGTCCGACATCCAGTCTTTTGAGAAGTATCGCTTCCGTCTAGACAACGCCGTGCACGGCAAGTATTCGCTGCAGCCGGTGTTCGAAATTTTCGATCGGTACCGTGAACGTGCCGTCGCTCAGCTGAGCTATGCGCGCGAGTTGCTCGACACCGAGCCGGATTTCTCCGTCAACGAAGATTTTTTCTTTGACCGTGAAGAAGCGCCGTGGCTGCGCTCCGAGGACGAACTCAACGAATTCTGGCGCCAGCGCGTCAAGAACGACGCTCTCAGCCTGATCCTGTCAGGCAAAGAGTGGGACGAGGCGCGGGAGACTCTGCACAAGCGGTACAAGCAGAGCATTCGCCGCTTTGACCAGCTGACCAGCGACGAGGTTTTCGAGACGTTCATGAACGCCTACGCGCACACACTGGACCCGCATTCGAGCTACTTCTCGCCGCGCAACAGCGAGGAATATCGAATCCAGATGAGTCTGTCGTATTTCGGGATTGGCGCATCGCTCGTCACGGACGATGACTTCGTTAAAGTTCAGAGCATCATCGCCGGCGGCCCGGCTGCCATCGACGACACGCTGAAAGAAGGCGATCGCATTACGGCGGTCGGCCAAGGTGACGACGGCGAGCTGGTCGACGTCATAGGCTGGCGCTTGGACGACGTCGTCGATCTGATTCGTGGTAAATCTGGATCAACCGTTCGCCTGTCGATCTTGCCGGACGGCGCACTCCCGGGCGCTCCGGAGAACATCATTGCGCTGCAGCGCGGTAAGGTCAGCCTCGAGGAGCAGGCGGCCCAAAAGAAAGTGCTGACCGTGCCGCGGGATGGCCGCGACTGGCGTATCGGTGTCATCGAAGTCCCAAGTTTCTACCGCGACTACGAAGCTCAACAGCGCGGCGAAAAAGACTTCCGCTCGACGACACGCGACGTGCGCCGACTAATTGAAGAGCTCGAGGCCGAGGGCATCGACGGTCTGGTGGTTGACCTTCGCAACAACGGTGGCGGCCACTTGTCCGAAGCAACGGCGCTATCCGGACTGTTCATCAATAACGGTCCCGTTGTTCAGCTGCGTGATACGCACGGCAGAATCGATAAACTCCGTGACCCGGTCCCGTTGGTCGCCTATTCCGGCCCGCTAACGGTGCTCGTCAACCGGTTCAGCGCATCCGCGTCGGAAATCTTCGCGGCGGCAATTCAGGACTACGAGCGCGGCGTCGTTATCGGTCAGCAGACTTTCGGCAAAGGCTCGGTGCAGAACCTCTATTCCCTTGACCAATACTTCAAGCCGCCTGCCGGTGAAAGTTTTGGTCAGCTGACCCTGACGATCGGCAAGTACTACCGAGTAACCGGCGGCAGCACACAGCATCGCGGCGTTATGCCGGACATCGAACTCCCGTCGCGAATCGACAAATCGCTGGTTGGTGAAAGCACGCGTGACTCGGCCCTGCCGTGGGATCAAATCGACAGCGCACGTTTTCGCGCGGGCCAGCCGCTTGACGGCTTGATAGGCCAGCTGGCGACGAGCTACGGCGAGCGGCTCACCAGCGACCCGGACCTCGGTTATCTGGTCCAAGAAATCGACGCGCTCGAGGAAACCCGTAATCGCAAGAGCGTGTCGCTGAACATTGATATACGTCGCGAAGAACGCGAAACGCTGCGCACTGACCGCTTAGAGCGCGAAAACCAGCGGCGCGCAGCGCTCGATCTGGAGCCGTTCGAATCGGTCGAAGCGATGGAAAAGGCGGACGAAGAGCTGGATATCTGGCTCGACGAGGCAGCCGACATTGCTACAGACCTTGCGATCTTGCGGCTCGAGCCGATGCCTGGAACCCGTACAGCACACCTGTAACGCACTAAACAGCAAACAAAAAAACCCAAAACCCCCGGCCGCGGCGACGCGACCGGGGGTTTTTTGTTGAGCGCCGCGCAGTCAATGGGGCTTGTCAACGGGTATGTTAGTGTTTTACTCTACTACAACACTACTCCTATATAACAGATGGCTATGGATTGCGACGCCATCATCGAGCCCACGGACCAAAATATTTGAAACCTGCTGGCCGTTTTGGGCATCTTTTGGGCATCTGATGATGAGGCGCCGCAGAAACGCCAAGGCGACGGAGACACCGCAATGACCCGACGCGTCACCGCAACACCCCGCTGGTCCTGGCTGGCAGCACTCGCGATGACAGCAACCTTAGCCGCCTGCTCGACCGACGATACCGCGGTCGAGGAAACGGCGGCAGCCAACGAAGCGGCGACCGACGAGCCGGAAACGGTCCCTGTACCGGTCGAGATAACCGCCGCTCGTCGCGGCGAAATCTATGCCGCCTACGCTGCGACCGCCACGCTAGAGGCGTTTGAAGAAGCCACTGTCGTCGCGAAGGTCGAAGGCGAAATCGCCCAGATTCTGGTTGAAGAAGGCGACCGTGTTCAGGCCGGCCAGGCACTCGCGCGCCTCGACGGCGATCGGCTCCGGCTGCAACGCGAACAGGCTCGCGCAAATCTTGCCAAGGCGGAACGCGACTACCGTCGCAACATCGAACTGCACGAGAAAGGACTCATTGCAGCCGGCGCCTTCGAAGCCTTGAAATACGACCTCGATGCACTGAAGGCGGCGTATGACATTGCCGAACTCGAATACAGTTATGCCGTCATCAAAGCACCGATTGACGGCGTCGTTGCCGACCGCATGATCAAGACCGGCAATACCATCGCTGTAAACACGCCGACGTTTCACATCGCAAATCTGACACCGTTGATCGCAGACGTGTTCGTGCCGGAACGAGAATTTGGCAAACTGGCCGCCGGCCAGCCGGTCATTGCCAGCATCGATGCACTCGGCAACGACGTGTTCCGCGGCCTCGTGGCCCGCATCAGCCCGCTGGTCGATGCGGAGACCGGTACGTTCAAAGTCACTGTGGAAATGGATCCAGCCGACCGAGCACTGAAACCTGGCATGTTCACCCGACTCAACATTGTGTTCGATACGCGCGACGACGCTTTACTGATCCCGCGCAACGCAATCGTCGAAACCGAACTCGGTGATACGGTATTCGTGGTGCGCGATGGCAAAGCCGAGCGCCACGCCATTCGCACCGGCTTCGCTTGGGGCCAAGACGTCGAAGTTGTTGACGGCGTTGCTGCCGGCGACCGTGTGGTAACGCTGGGCTTGTCCGGATTGCGCGATGGCGCCGACGTCGACGTCATCGATGACGAAGACGACCGCTCGGACCTCGCGGCGGATCGTCCGGCGCCGCCTGAAGCGGCCGCTGAGTCGGCCTCCTCCGACACGACGAACATCGGCTAGATCATGGCGATTGTCGATATCGCCACGCGCCGTCCCGTTACGGTCGCGATGCTGTTTCTTGCGATTGTCGTATTCGGCCTGGTGGCCCTCAGCCGGCTTAAGGTCAATTTGCTGCCGGATCTGTCGTATCCGACCATCACCGTGCGCACCGAACTGACCGGCGCTGCGCCGGTTGAAATCGAAAGCCTCATTACCAAACCGGTTGAAGAAGCGCTCGGCACCATCAAGAACGTGCGCGAGCTGCGGTCCCATTCGCGCACCGGACAGTCCGACGTAATCGTCGAGTTCGCCTGGGGTACCGACATGAATCTTGCGAGCGTCGACGTTCGCGAGAAACTCGACATTCTATTTCTGCCGCTCGAGGCGGAGCGACCGGTGTTGCTGCGCTTCGACCCGTCGACCGAACCGATCGTCCGGCTTGCCCTGGCGCAAGAAAACGCTACCGGCACCATCGGCGAGGATGATCTTCGCTATCTGCGTCGTTTGGCCGAAGACGAAATCCGCGACACGCTTGACGGCGTTGCCGGTGTCGCAGCGGTCAAAGTCAGCGGGGGCCTCGAGGAAGAAATCCAAATCACGGTCGACCAGGAAAAGCTCGCGCAGCTGAACCTTGCCATCGACGACGTGGCTGAGCGCATTCGCGCGGAAAACGTCAATTTGTCTGGCGGCCGACTCGAACAGGGCGACCAACGTTTTCTAGTGCGAACCGTCAATGAGTATGAATCGCTCAAGGACATCCGCGACACGATTCTGACCCGCGTTGGCAATCGACCGGTCTATGTCCGTGATATTGCGACCGTCGTGCGCGGCTACAAAGACCGCGAAGCCATAACGCGCGTCAACGGCAGTGAAGCGGTCGAACTCGCTATCTACAAAGAGGGCGATGCGAATACTGTCCGCGTCGCGGAACGACTGCAGACCGAAGTCGGGCGCGTCGAAGACCTGCTCGCCGACGGGCTGACTTTGGATATCGTTCAGGACCAGTCGCAGTACATCAAAAGCGCTATCGACAACGTGACCCAGGCCGCGATGATCGGCGGCTTGATTGCCGTCGTGGTGTTGTTCGGCTTTTTGCGCAACCTTCGCTCAACAATCATTATCGGCTTGACCATTCCGATCTCTATCGTCGGCACGTTTGCACTGATGCACTTCAGTGAGCTGAGCCTAAATATCATGTCGCTCGGCGGGATTGCACTGGCAGTCGGTTTGCTCGTCGACAACTCAATTGTGGTGCTCGAGAACATCGCGCGCCGTCGCGAGCTCGGCGACAGCGTGCTGGACGCCGCGCGCAACGGCACCAGCGAAGTATCCAGCGCCATCACGGCATCAACCCTGACCACCATCGCCGTATTCCTGCCGATGGTTTTCATCACCGGCATCGCCGGTCAGCTGTTCCGCGACCAGGCGTTGACGGTGACCTACGCCCTGCTCTTCTCGCTGCTGCTCGCCTTGTTGCTCATCCCGATGCTGGCGTCCGTGGGCGCACGACCGAGTTCGACACCGGCGACGAGCACTGACCCGAAAACGTACAACTGGTTCGACCGGAGCTTCGGCTACGCGGTACGCGGCATTCGATTTGTCCGCTTCGGCATCGTGAGTCTCGTTCGCATCGCATTGACACCGGTGGTTTGGGTCCTTTCAGCCTTGTATCGAATCACCGATCGGATCTACCGACCGCTATTGAGCTGGGCACTGCGCCGCCGGCTCATCGTCGTCAGCACGGCGTTGCTGCTATTTGCCGGCGCCGCGGCGCTGGTACCCCGTCTCGGCACGGAACTGATCCCGCAGCTCGCCCAAGGTGAGTTCAGCGCAGAGCTGCGCCTACCGCCCGGCACGCCGCTCGTGACCACAGACGCTGCCGTCCAGCGGGCACAACGCGCAATTGACGATCGTGACGACGTTGCTCGCAGTCACTCGGTGGCCGGCACCGGCAACCGTATTGACGCCAACCCGGTCGATGCCGGCGAACACACCGGCTCACTCAGCGTCGCGCTGGCCCCGGCGGCAGACAACGCCGCCGAGGCGGCGGTGATCGACGCGATCCGACAGGAAGTCAGCGGCGTGCCGGGTCTCAGCTATGAGTTTAAGCGGCCAGAGCTGCTCTCACTGGCAGTGCCGCTGGAGGTCGTAATCCGCGGCTTCAATCTCGCCGATCTTGACTCAACCGCTGCGCGGGTCACGGAATTGCTGCAGGCGAACGATCGCTACGCGGACGTCCGCAGCAGCATCGAGGGCGGCAACCCCGAAATACAGATCCGCTTCGATCAAGAACGAGCTGCCGCTCTGGGCATCGCGTCACGCGATATTGCCGATCGAGTCGTCGCTAACGTGCGCGGCTCGTTGGCAACCCGCTACACCTGGCGCGACACCAAGATCGACGTTACGGTCCGCTCGGTCGACACTCGCGATTCGTCGATCAGCGATGTGCGCGAGCTCATCGTCAATCCAGACAGCACACGACCCGTCACGCTGGATGCGGTCGCCGACATCGCCGTCTCCCGAGGTCCGGCCGAGATTCGACGTATCGACCAAGAGCGCGTTGCGGTCGTGTCGGCAACGCCCGCGTATGGCGATCTCGGTACCGCCGCGCAAATCGCGACCGAGTTACTGAGCCAACAAGCATTGCCGGCAGGCGTCAGCGTCGAAGTCGTTGGCCAAAGTGCCGACATGCTCGAGTCGCAACGCTCGATGCAGTTTTCGATGATGCTGGCCATCTTCCTGGTCTACCTCGTCATGGCGTCACAGTTCGAATCGCTGCGCCACCCGTTCGTTATTCTGTTGACCATTCCGATGGCGTTGATCGGTGCGGTCGGCGCGCTCTACATCGCCGGCATGAACATCAGCGTCGTGGCATTGATTGGCGCAATCATGTTGGTGGGCATTGTCGTCAACAACGGCATCGTGCTAATCGATCTCATCAACCAGCTGCGTGCCGACGGCAAGGCGATCAACGATGCGATCACCGAAGCCGCGGCTGCACGGCTGCGTCCGATTCTGATGACTACGCTGACGACAGCGCTCGGCTTGCTACCAATGGCGATCGGCTGGGGTGATGGCAGCGAAGTGCGTGCACCGATGGCGGTGACCGTTATCGGCGGCCTGATCTCATCGATGCTGTTGACGCTGGTTCTGGTACCGGTTGTGTATTCGTTGTTTGAACGCGAGCGGCAACCGGCCGCAACCGCCGGACGCGACCGGGAGGCGCTGGCATGAAGCACACCGAGTTCGCGCTACGCCGGCCGGTCACGGTTTCGATGATCTGTGCGGCTTTTGCCGTGCTCGGATGTATCTCCGCCTGGCTAATGCCGCTCGAAGAGTTTCCCGACATCGAGTGGCCCGGTTTCTTCGTGTTGATTCCGTACGAAGGCTCGACCCCGGAAGAAACGGAACGATTGGTGACCAAGCCGGCCGAAGAGGCGCTGGCCACCCTGCCCGGTATCAAGCGCATGTATTCGCGTTCGAAAGCCGATCAAGCAGAAATCTGGCTCGAGTACGGTTTCAACAGTAACGCCCGCGCCGAGGCCGTTGAAGCCCGAGTCAAGCTGGACTCGATACGCGGCAATTTGCCGTCCGAGGTTCGTCGCATCCTCGTATTCTCCGGCTCGATCAATGACGAGCCGATCATGAATTTGCGTATTTCCAGCGAACGCGACCTCAGCAACGAATACCTGCTGCTCAACCGCTTGGTCAAACGTCGTCTGGAGCGCATCGAAGGCGTCGCCAAAGTCGAACTGCAGGGCGTTGAACCACCGGAGGTACTAATCCAGCTCGACCCGGGTCGCGTCGCAGCGCACAACGTCAATCTCAACGAACTCGCAACAACACTCGAACGAAGCCATTTTTCCGTCAGCGCTGGTCTTCTGACGAGCGGCGATCGTCGCTACACGGTACGACCTGACGGCGAGTTTCGCAGCGTCGATCAAATCCGCGCGCTGGTCATCAATGAACGGGGTCTGCGACTCGGGGATATCGCGAACGTCACGACTCGCTCGAAAAAGCGCAATTACGGTCGCCACCTCGACGGCGACTACGCGATTGGCATCGCTATCAGCAAGACGAGCGGCGCAAACATGGTCGAGGTCGCGGACAAGGTCAACGCCGAAGTAGCCGATATTGGCAAGCTGCCGGCAATGAGCGGCATTCAGATTTTCGATCTCGACAACAAAGCACAGGCAGTGCGGCAATCACTTTCGGACCTCACCCGCGCCGGCATACTCGGCGCCGTATTCGCGATTGTTGTTCTGTACCTGTTCCTGCGCCAAATGTCGTCGACGCTGATCGTCACCCTGGCCGTACCGTTCTCGTTGTTGATTACCCTGTGCGTGCTGTACTTCAGCGGTTATAGCCTCAACATCCTCACGTTGATGGGTCTGATGCTCGCTGTTGGCATGCTCGTCGACAACTCTGTGGTGGTCACTGAGAGCATCTTCCGCGCGCGGCAGCGCGACCCGGACAACGCGATAGCGGCCACGCTCGCCGGTGTGCGTGAGGTAGGACTCGCGGTCATGGCAAGCACGCTCACATCGATTTGCGTGTTTCTACCGATCGTTTTCGGTGAGCAAGTCGACGTCATCGTCTTTCTCAAGCATGTTGGCCTGACGATCTCGGTCGCGATTGTCTCATCACTGATCATTGCCCAGACTCTGATTCCGCTGCTGACGAGTCGCCTGCCGCCACCGAAGCGAGAGGCCGAAGGCTCGTGGTTGCGAAAAACCACCGACTGGTATCTGCGTGTGCTGAACGTGGCACTGAGACGCACGTGGCTGACCACTATCGCGGCATTAGCGATTGCCGGCTCGATGGTAGTGCCGTTTGCCACCGAATGGCTGAAGGTCGACATGTTTCCGCAGGACGTTTCCGACCGGATCTACATGCCGTACCACCTTGACGGCAGTTACCCGCTGACCACCGTCGAAAAATCGGTCGACCGTATCGAAGCCTACCTGTTCGAGAACCGCGAACGACTCGGCATCCGATCCGTCTACTCCTACTTCGCCGAACACGAGGCTGCGACGACGATTCTCCTCGAGAAGAACGGTAAATCGAAGCTCAGCGGGCGCGACGTCATGGAGATCATTGACGCCGAGCGACCGTCGATCGCTATCGGCAAACCGAGCTTTCGCTGGGACCAGGAAGGCGGCGGCGAGGGCTTCTCGGTGACGTTGTTCGGCGAGTCAACAGAGGTGCTTGGGCAGCTCGCGCGCGAAGCCTCGCGGCGTTTGGACAGCGTTGAGGCCTTGGATAGCGTCACGATAGACCACAGTGCCGGCGAGCGCGAGGTTCGCGTGCGAATCGATCGTGACCGAGCCGCGTTGTACGGTCTAAGCGCCCAGGACGTAGCAACCTACATTAACGCCGCCATGCGCGGCCGTGACCTGCGTGAATTTCGCACCCCCGACGGCGAGATTGATATGCGCGTCGGGTTCCGGGACTCGGAACGGCAGACGATTCAGCAGTTGAGTGATCTTAGAATCACCGCGCCAGACGGCCGGGAAGTGCTGTTGAGCTCGCTCGTCTCGCTGCGCGTCGTTCGAGGTGCGGCTGAGATTCGCCGCACCGATCGCAACACGTCTGTGAAGATCTCGGCCTCGATAAACGCATCATCGACGCTCGACGAGACACGGCCGAAAGTCAAAAAGCTCATGGACGATCTGAACTTGCCGACCGGCTACAGCTGGGGATTCGGTGCTGGCGTCGAACATGCCGACGAAACACAGCGCATACTTGGCACGAACATCATGTTGGGCGTCATGTTGATATTTATCGTCATGGCAGCGTTGTTCGAATCGCTGCTGTACCCGTTGACGATCATTCTGTCGCTCATCTACTCGTTCGTCGGTGTCGTCTGGTTCTTGGCACTGACCGGAACGACGATGACCTTCATGGCGATGATCGGCATCATGATCTTGATCGGCGTGGTCGTGAACAACGGCATCGTGCTCGTCGATCAGATAAACAACTTGCGATGGGCCGGCCATCCTCGCCTGGAAGCCGTCACAATGGCCGCTCGCGAGCGATTTCGTCCGATCCTTATGACCGTTGCGACGACGATTCTCGGTTTGACGCCGCTGGCGGTCGGCGAGACCCAAATCGGCGGCGACGGCCCGGCCTATTACCCAATGGCTCGAGCGATCATCGGCGGGTTGGCATTCTCGACGCTCACCTCGCTCATCCTGGTGCCCTGTACGTACATCGCGTTCGACAAACTCAAGAACTGGGGCGTGCGAATTGGCCGCTTTGGCGGCGAGATTGGCGGTCGTAAGGATGTCGCTGCCGAACCAGATGCGCTATAGCAACATCGCCTGCGACACATTCCACATATCGCGGGCCAGCACATTGTTGCCAAACGCATAGAGGCTATCCGCCTCGGGAATACCGGTACTGCTGTCTCGAAATTTCCCGGTCTCCCGAATCTCGCGCGCCAATTGGGCGAGTTCCGGCGTAAATCCGGGGGCGCGTTCGCGCTGCTCAAAGGTCTTCTGGAATCCAGCGAGCTTGTCGACCATGCGCTGACACTGCTTGATGTCACCAAAGTGCGCGCTGCCGACCGATTTTTCTTGCGCCATCCGCACCCAGTCGATCACTTCACAATTCCGGTAGTGCGTGGCCAATATTTCAGCGAACGCGATGACCGTGCAGTTGATCGCTCGGCGCGATTCGACATCGAGTCGTTCGAACTCGGGCGCTTTGCGTGCTGCAGCGACCGCCCGCGCGTCTTCTAACGATTGCCGTTCGAGCAAGGCCTCTTCGTGACGTTGCCGCGTTTCGTCGAGTTCGGCACGCAACCGGCGCCGGCGCAGCAACGCGAAGACGCCTGTCGCTGAATCGAGCTCGAGCCCGTGCGCATCGATCGATTGCTCGATGCCCTCAATATTCTGTTGGACGGCCGCGATTCGATTGACGATGCTGCGAATCTCATGCTGTTGCTCGGCAAGAAACTGTGCGCGCAGCTGCTTGGTCGCATGCGCTTCGCGCTGCGAGCGCAATTCCCCGCTGAGAGCAACGAGCCGCTGTCGACAGCGCGCCCAAATCTTACGCAGCGTGAAATAAACAACGGCGTTGTTTGCCGTTTCTGGATCGGCTAAGGAATCTTCGAGAAACTCGAGTTTCTGGCGTAATCGGGCGCTGCGCCCCTCCTCTTCGGTCAGGGCATCGAGCAGCTTGTAGCGTTCCTTGCGCAACGCCGCAAACTCTTTTTTGAGCTGTGCCCGGTTCCAGTAAAGCTCGTGCAAACGGTCGTCAGCAGCGTTGTCGCGCTGCTGGGCGCCCCACGAAACTGGGCTCAGCGTCTCGATAAGACGCGCCATTATGTGAAGTACTTAGGGCCAGTAACAACCAATGGCGCGAAGAGTAGCGCCCAGCGCCGGGCGTTACGTTGAACGGTTTGGCAAAATTGACGTATCGCTCGGGCGCGCAACGCTACCCGTGGCGGGACTTGTCAGAGGCGATGTCCGCGATCGTCCAGATACTCGAGCCATTTGTTGAGCATGGAGTTGCGCGCCCACCGGGAATCGAGCTCTTTGAAGTGGGCTTGCGCGGACGGTCCGAGAAGTCGATCGACGTAGCGTTTCGATAGCGCCATTGCTTCCGCGAGATTGGCATCGAGGTAGACGCGAATCGTCATACCAGGTTCATCGACATCGGCGCCCGTTTCGTCGTCAGCAAAACGGTAGCTCAGCGTGAATGTTCGGGTATAGCGAGCCTCGTCGGTCAACGATGCGTGCAGCGCAAGATCGCCGTTGACGTGTGACGTACGCGTGCCGTCGAAATCTCGAACTTCGGCAAACAGCTGCATAAGCCGCAGGTAGTTGCTCTCGTAGAGCGTGATCAAACCCGCAAGGCTTTGCGGCTTAATCAACGTTTGCGGAACGATGAGACTGTCGATCACCATGGCAAAAATATAGCACAGTGATTGCGGTCAAAAACGCGCTCGCTTTCACGATTATTGTTGCAGTTTTTCGACTGTTGACAGCCGACCGAAATCAACGTAGGGCCTAGAATTACGGACGTACGCGGCGCTCAACGCCCGTTGCTTCTAAGATACGGCCGGCGATTTCTTCAATGGAAAACTCACTGGTATCAACGAACGGGATCGAATAGCGTTGAAACAGCCGCTCCGCTTCGCGGAGCTCGTAGCGAACTTGCTGTGCACTGGCGTAGCGACCCACCGAGCGTCGCTCCTTGCGTATCTGACGAAGACGCGTCGGTGAGATGGTCAATCCGAACAATTTGCTGCGATTGGAGAGAATCTTGTCGGGCAATTTACCGGATTCGAACTCCTCCTCGGTCAACGGAAAATTCGCGGCATACACGCCGTACTGCATCGCAAGGTAGAGACACGTTGGCGTTTTGCCCGATCGTGATACGCCCATGAGCACGACATCGGCCTGTTCGTAGTCTCTGATCGCACCGCCATCGTCATTGGC
This sequence comes from Pseudomonadota bacterium, assembly GCA_038534295.1. Lineage (GTDB taxonomy): Bacteria > Pseudomonadota > Gammaproteobacteria > Steroidobacterales > Woeseiaceae > JBCAXA01. The sequence goes on along the minus strand of JBCAXA010000002.1, from coordinate 320,516 downwards.
CAACGCGTAGTTGGTCGCCTCAATCCGCTTCATGTACGTATTCACGTCGCTCATTCCGTGCGCTTTACCGGTGACGTGCGACGCGGGCTGGCCTAACTCTTTTTCGAGAACACTGACGAACGCATCGAATATATCGAGGTACAAACCGTTCGCGCTTTTGACGATCTCGCGCAGTGGATCGTGGATTAAGCTGGAGAACACAATTGGCCTGACGCCGTCCTCCACGGCGGCTGAATTGATACGCCGCACCGCCCGGTGTGCCTTGTCTTCGCTATCGATAAATGGCAGAGTCACCTGCCGAAATCCCTCGCTCTCGAATTGCGTCAGCAGACTGTGGCCCAAGGTTTCCGCAGTGACGCCCGTCTGGTCGGATAGAAAAAAGACTGTACGTTGGTCCATAGAAAATCGACGTGACGCTAAAGCTTCGAAGCCTTTTTTTCACTGATTGTGCCTTTCTAGCGCAATTTGACAAGGACAAACAGGTTGGATCGATACGTTATTCCGTTGCGTGAGCTCGGTATTGGCGACGTTGAGTCCGTGGGCGGCAAGAACGCCTCGCTGGGCGAAATGATCAGTCAACTAAGCGATCTCGGCGTGCATGTGCCGGGAGGATTTGCGACCACGGCTGCCGCGTATCGCGACATGCTCCAACACGACCAGCTAGACCAACGTATTCGAGAGCGACTTGACGGCCTCGATATCGATGATATCCAAGCGCTGACCTCCGCCGGCGCCGACATTCGGTCGTGGATCATTGCCGCGCCGTTGCCAAAAAGACTGCTCGATGAAATAACCGCGGCTTGGCAGGATATGGCGGGCGATCGTGATATCGCGGTCGCCGTGCGCTCATCAGCGACGGCTGAAGATCTCCCGGACGCATCGTTTGCTGGACAGCAAGAAACATTTCTCAACGTTCGCGGAATCGATCGAGCGATCGAGGCGATTAGACACGTCTTTGCGTCGCTTTTTAACGATCGCGCAATTTCGTACCGAGTGCATCAGGGCTTCGATCATTCGCAGGTGGCACTGTCGGCCGGCATCCAGTACATGGTTCGCAGTGACATCGGTGCCAGTGGAGTCATGTTTACGCTCGACACGGAGTCTGGTTTCGATGATCTCGTGTTTATCACCGCCTCGTACGGCCTTGGCGAAACCGTCGTACAGGGCGCCGTCAACCCAGACGAGTTTTATGTTTATAAACCGTCACTAAAACGCAACCTCGAATCGATCGTACGCAAAAACCTCGGCGGTAAATCGATCAAGATGGTGTACAGCGAAGACCCTACGCCGGGCCGAACCGTCGAAACGGTCAATGTCGACGAAGCCGCTAGTCAGCGCTTCTCGATCTCCGACAACGATGTGCTCGAACTCGCGCGCCAGGCGCTGACGATCGAAGCGCATTACGAACGCCCGATGGACATCGAATGGGGCAAAGACGGCGACGACGGCAAAATCTACATTTTGCAGGCACGACCAGAAACGGTGCAGAGTCGCAGCGGTCGCACGCTGCAGCGCTTTACCTTGAAATCGCGCTCCCGCATCGTTACCACCGGTCGATCAATCGGGCACCGTATTGGCACTGGAACAGTCCGAGTAATTCGTTCGGTCGACGAAATGGCGCGAGTGCAAAGCGGTGACGTCCTCGTCTCCGACATGACCGACCCCGACTGGGAGCCCGTCATGAAACGAGCCTCCGCAATCGTTACCAATCGTGGCGGTCGTACCTGCCATGCCGCGATCATTGCCCGCGAACTCGGCATACCGGCCGTGGTGGGCTGTGGTGATGCGACCGACGTGATCGCCGATAGCACCGAGGTCACCGTTTCGTGTGCCGAGGGCGATCAGGGCTTCGTCTACGAAGGCAAGCTCGACTACGAAAAGCAGCAGATCGAACTCGACACGCTGCCGGATATTCCGGTGAAGATAATGATGAACGTCGGCAATCCCGATCGGGCTTTTGCGTTCTCGCGCATCCCCAATGCTGGCGTAGGCCTTGCGCGCCTCGAGTTCATCATCAATCGGATGATCGGCGTACATCCGCGTGCGCTGCTCGATTACGACGAGCAAGATCTCGATACGCGCGAGGCGATCGACGAGCAAATGGCCGGTTATGACGATCCGGTCGACTTCTTCGTCCGCAAGCTCGGTGAAGGCATCGGGTCCATCGCCGCGGCGTTTCATCCACGACCGGTCATCGTTCGCTTGTCGGACTTCAAAAGCAACGAGTACGCAAACTTGATTGGCGGTCAACGCTATGAGCCGTCCGAGGAAAATCCAATGTTGGGTTTTCGCGGTGCTGCCCGGTACCTCGATAGCGAGTTTCAACCGTGCTTCGAACTGGAATGTCGGGCACTGAAGCGCGTCCGCGAGGCTATGGGTCTCGACAACGTCGAGGTGATGGTGCCGTTTGTGCGCACCGTAGATCAGGCGCGCGAGGTCACTGAGCTGCTCGCCAAGCAGGGATTGGCGCGCGGCGAAAACGGACTGCGCCTCATCATGATGTCCGAACTGCCGACCAACGCCCTGCTCGCCGATCAATACCTCGAGCATTTCGACGGTATGTCGATCGGCTCGAACGACATGACTCAGCTCGCGCTCGGCTTGGACCGGGACTCGGGCCTAATTGCAGAACTCTTCGATGAACGCGATGACGCCGTCAAAGCGCTGCTCGAGCTGACCATTAAAGCCTGTCGAGCTCAGAACAAATACGTTGGCATCTGTGGCCAAGGCCCTTCCGATCACCCCGATCTTGCGCTTTGGCTCTACGAACTCGGCATAGACAGCCTGTCGCTGAACCCTGATACCGTCGTCGAAACCTGGCTTTTTCTCGCCTCAAACACCTGAATTTGCCTCACGCCGTCTGTGATCTGGCTCACGGCGCACGCTGCGGCCGAGCGCTACGCTCGGCCGACGTCTAGCTTCGAGACAGTCAAATGCGATACGCATTGCTTGCGGCGGCGGCCCTTCTCAGCGGCTGCGCCGGTATGAGTGAGAGTCAATGTCAGCTCGCCGATTGGGAAACCGTCGGTTTTGAAGACGGTGTCGCTGGTCGAAGCGGTGCCGCCATCGGCGAATATCGACGCGACTGTGCGAAAGCTGGCGTTGTGCCGGATCGCCAGGCGTATGAGACCGGCCGACAGGCGGGACTCGCCGAGTACTGTCGTCCGGCGAACGGCTATCGCCTCGGCGACCGCGGCGCCGGCTATGCAGGCGTTTGCGGCGGCCATGACGAGTATGCCTTTCTAGACGCGTACCGCGCTGGCCGCGTGCTGTACGAACTTCGTCTGAACGTTAATCGTCACGTCGCGGCGCTGGATCGCCTGCACGGTGACATCGACGATCAGAAACTGCGCATCGCTGAGATCGAGAAAAAATTGATAGCGCCCGAGACGACTACCGAAGAACGCATCACGCTACTCGTTGACCTGAAACAGGCCAGTGAGCTGGTCGGTGAACTCGAAGGCGCTGTCTTTACCGAACAGCAGGCGTTGGCCGAAGCGCAGGCACGGCTCAATGACGCCGAACGCGCGAGCGCACAAGCTGCGTGGTAATGGCAGCGGCGTCAGCCGCTGTTCGCTCGATTAGGCGATAGCCTGCAAAACGCGCTTCGGCTCGGAAACGCCGTAACCTTGGGCGTAGTCGATGCCCATACCGCGCAGCATCGTTATGATCTCCTGATTCTCGGCGAACTCAGCGATGGTTTGTTTGCCGGTCAGGTGTCCAATCTCATTGATTGAGCGGACCATTTCGCGATCGATCGGATCGTGCAGCATTTCTTTGACGAAGCTGCCATCGATCTTCAGGTAGTCGACCGCAAAGTGCTTGAGATAGCCGAACGACGCGTGCCCGGTGCCAAAATCGTCAAGCGCGAACTTACAGCCGAGCTCTTTTAGCCCCTGGATGAATCGGTTGGCCTGCGAGTAGCTGGCGACCGCCGCCGTCTCGGTAATCTCGAAACAAATCTTGGCGGGATCGATGCCGCTGGTCTGAAACTGATCGATGACAAACGGCAGAAACTTTTCGTCACTGAGACTCTGGCCCGACAGGTTGATCGAACACAATTCGAGACGCTCGCGCTCGTCCGCTTCAGAAACCAACCAGCGCAGCGCGTTCGAGATAACCCAGCGATCGATATTCGGCGTTATGCCGTAGCGTTCCGCGGCGGCGATAAACAGCTCCGGCGATACCAACGCGCCGTTTTCATCGCGCATCCGCAGCAACAGCTCGTAGTGCTCGCCGCGACCCGTTTCCTGCAGAGGCTGGATCGTTTGGCGGAAGATCTCGAAACGATTCTCTTCCAACGCGTTATTGATGCGCGCCGCCCACTGCTGTTCACGACGGCGACGCATGAGATCGATGTCGTTTTCATGGTAACTGTGGATTCGGTTGCGGCCCGCTTCTTTCGCGGCCGCACAGGCGCTGTCGGCAGCGGACAGCAGCTCGGCCACGTCGTTGTTGTCGGCTTTTATCGGAACGACGCCAATGCTAACGCCGAGCCGGAAAGAGCGATCGTCCCAGACAAACTTGTAGTTGCCGACACTCTCGCGCAGTTCTTCGGCGGTACGCATGGCCTCATCGACGGTGCAGCTCTCGAGCAGCACACCAAACTCGTCGCCACCGAGGCGCGCCAGCGTATCGCGCCAGCGGATTTTCGATTTCAACAGGGCACCGAGCTGGCCGAGCAAAGCATCGCCCGCGCTGTGGCCGCAAGAGTCGTTGACGATCTTGAACTGGTCGAGATCGAGATAAATGAGCGCGTATTCCGTCTCGCGAGCTTTGGCGCTCTTCAGCGCCCTTTCGAGCCGGTTCTCGAACTCGCGTCGATTGACCAGCCCGGTCAGGATGTCGTGACTGGCGTGGTAGCTGAGACGCCGGTTCAGCTCGCGCGACTCGCTAACGTCGTGGAATACGAGTACGCCGCCGGTCACCTCACCTTTGCCATCGCGGATCGGCGATGCCGTGCTCTCAATGTAGAGCTCGTTACCGTCGCGCCGAATCAACAACGTTGGCCGTACCGACTTAATTGAGCGATTGCGACGGATCGCAACAGCCAGCGGATTTTCGAGCGGCTCACAGGTCTCTTCATGAAAGCCACGGAAGATGTCGTCGATGGATCGACCCGACGCATCGTCCACTTTCCAGCCCGTCAAATCCTCGGCCACCGGATTGACGTACTCGACCGTGCATGTCGCGTCGGTCGTGACCACGCCGTCACCGATCGACTGCAGCGTGATCTGTGCGCTTTCTTTTTCGCGGAACAGCGCATCTTCGTAGAGCTTGCGCTCGGTAATGTCCATTTCGGCGCCGACCAAGCGACGCAGCCGGCCCTTATCGTCCTGCACGGCCTTGGCGCGTGAAATCATCCAGCGCCACTCGCCATTGCAGTGCCGCATGCGATGCACGGATTCGAACACCGCGGTCTTGCCGTCGAGATGGTCGCGCATCAAGCCCTGAACTCGCGCCATGTCGTCCGGATGCACGAGTCGGTACCAATCCGGCGTGACTTCATCACTGCCCTGATCGTAGCCGAGCATCGCTTTCCAACGGTCCGAAAAATTGACGTGCTTGGAGTGGCCGTCGAAATCCCAGATCCCGTCGTTCGCCGTCATCGTGACCAGCGCACTCTTTTCGCGAATCTCGTCGAGCTCTTGGTCAGCGCGCAACTGGCGGAGGCCAGCTTCGAGTGCGGCAGCAAGTAACTTCAGCAGTAGCTTGAGATTAGCATCCCATTCTTTGCACGGACCCTGATTAGCCAGCGCGAGTATGCCGCCAGGTCCGCGCGAGCGCGCACGGAAACCGATCGCCAGCAGAGAACCAAAACCGAGCCCGGCGAGACGTTGGACTTCCGCTAGCGATTCGTAAGTCGGCGCACTGGTATCGCGTATCTCGAGTAAGCGGCCGGCGACCACCGAGCGCGTGACCCAGGGCAAATCCTGGTACTCGTGGCCGCGCAGCAGCTCGACCTGAATTTGACCGAAACCGGTTTGATAGGTGTGCACCGCGTCAATTGCGCGGCCTTCCTCGTCTGGCAACGCGACGAACGCAGTATCGATGCCGGTAGCGTTGACCAGCGTGGCAACCGCGTTATCGAGGGATTCAGCGGGCTCGGCCACATCGAGATTGAGCAGATCGACGGCAAGCTGCGTGTACAGCGCATCGACGCCGATGCTACTGGTGGTTGTCGAATCGTGACGCTGAGCCAGGATCTGGCTGGCGTCCGGGGACGGGCGATCGGCTGCGTCGGTCATCGGCACAGCGTCCTCAACAATGTTATCCCCGGCACGCGGCATTCTTGGCGAGAGTGTGACACGAATTCGTAAGAATACAAGCTAAGGGTCTGAAAAAACGATCTATTTGCGCGATGAACAGCACGCCTTGCAGCGTCCGCTGCCAGTTGCACGCCGGCATTTGTCAACGCACCTAGGCGCTGTCCGTTATCGGCCATGACATCGTAACTCACTGGGAGACCACCAATGACCCCTGCTTCGCTTTGGCCAAGCAACACCGGCTCGATAGCCCGACTGCTGCTTGCGCTTTCCTTCCTCTCGTTGACCGCTTGTGGCGGCGGCGGATCCTCGGACGTCGCCGAAACCCCACCAGCCGACACAGTCACATGTAACCCCGACGATGCCACGACCGCTGACGAGTGCGGTGTGTTGTACCTCGCAGTTACCGATGCCGACGGCGATTTCGTCAGCTATACGGTTGACGTCGTGTCACTGTCGCTAGAACGCGCCAACGGCGCTGTCGTCCAGACGTTGCCGAACACGAGCCGCATCGACTTTACCAATTATGTCGAGTTGACCGAGTTCGTCAGCGCGCGCAACGTACCGCCCGGCGTTTATGTGTCAGGCACGATCACGCTCGATTACAGCAACGCCGACATCATGGTCGAGAAAGACGGGGTCGCAGTGCCGGCTCTAGTCACCGATGCAGACGGTGCGCCGCTCACGACGCTGACTCTCGATATTATGCTTGCCGAACAGGATCAGCTTACGCTGCGACGCGGCGTTGCATCGCTACTGGTCGTCGACTTTGATCTTGGCGCATCGCACACCGTCGATGTGACGGCCGATCCGGTCACCGCCATCGCAGAACCGATCATCGTTGCCGATGTCGAGCCCATCGACGAAAAAGACGTCCGCGTGCGCGGCCCGCTCGTCGATGTCGACGTTGCAGGATCAACCTACACCGTACAGCTGCGGCCGTTCTACCGGCGCGACGGTGACTTTGGCATCGTCGATGTCATCGTCGATGACGCGACCATCTACGAGATCGACGGCGACGAGTTCGCCGGCGCCGCTGGCCTCGAAGCCCTATCTTTGCTCGACAGTGGCTCGCCCACACGAGCCATCGGTACGCTCGATGTGGCGGCGCGCACCTTCACAGCGGCTGAAGTACTCGCCGGTACCAGCGTACCGGGGACTGACTTGGACGCGGTGCGTGGTCACGTGACCAGCCGCAACGGCAATACGCTGACGGTGCTGGGCGCGACGGTCATCCCATCCGACCGGGAACGCTACTTCAACGACACCGTCACGGTGACGATCAGCGATGCGACGAAAGTGTTCGTCAGCGGCGATCGCGGCACTGCACTGACCACCGACGCTATATCGGTCGGGCAACGTGTGCTCATCCGCGGCGCAGTCACCGACACGGCAAGCGACGCACTGGCGCTGGATGCCAGCAACGGTTCGGTCCGTCTTTTGCGCACTCGCGTCAGTGGCTCCGTGGTCGTAGCCAATCCGGGCCAGATCGACCTCGATCTGGTGTCCATTGGCGGTCGCAACCCCGAACGATTCGATTTCTCGGGCACCGGTACCGGCCCCGATACCGACGCCGACCCGACCAACTACGAAATCGCGACCGGTGTTTTCGATCTCAGCGACTTCGCTGCCGGCGCCCCTGCCGTTGCCTACGGCAACGTCAACGAGTTTGGCTTTGCACCGCCGGATTTCGTCGGCCGCACGCTCGTCGACATCAACGAACTGCGTGCCGTACTCGGGATTGGTTGGACGGCCGAAGGCAGCACCGCGCCGTTCCTGGCGATCGGTCCAGATGGGCTAGTGCCCGATCCAGAGGCCTACGCGGAAGATGCGCGCCAGACGATCAAGATCGGTCCACGGCTGCTGATGCTGAGCGAGATCGAGGGCGGTATCACGATCACCGGCAGCGACGCACGGCGCACGCTGTACGGCCTACGCGATGGCGATAGTCTCGAGCTCTATCGGAATTTTGCGGACTTCGCCGACGCCGTCGCTGAAACGCTCGACGGCTCGACCGCGGCTCGCTCGCTGAGCGCTCAGGGCAGTTACATTCCAGAGACGCAAACTTTCAGTGCTCACACCATCTGGCTGACGTTCGTTCGCGATTAATCCCTCCCCCGCTACTTGATCGCGACAGCCTGCCCCCGGACGGTTACCGTCCGGGGGCATTTTTATTGGCAAAGATCATCGCGTTCGTTGCGCCGCAACGCGACCGTGGCCGCAAGGTCGCGCGCACCGCGGCCAATCTTGATGCTTGTTAGCGACCGCGTCGCCGGCCACCGGTTTGAATGCCGATGGGCCCGCGTGGAATGGTTACTGTGACGGTCTGACCGTCACGCAGGACATCGATCGACACCGACTCGCCGCGCGCTCCGGCGACGGTCAGTGCATTGAGTTGGTCAGCGGTGAAGACTCGTTGGCCATTGTAGTTCTGTACAACATCGCCGGCCTGCAAACCGGCGTACTCCGCGGCAGTGCCCGGAATGATGCTCGCAACGTTCAGACCGAGCCCTTGTGCATTGAGGTAGCGCTCGAAGGTCTCGTCGCCGACGGCGGCACGCAGTTCGTCGAAGTAGGACGTCGCTGTTGAACGATCCTGTTCACCATTGACGTAAGCTTCGCGCCTGCGCTCCCAATCGACATCCAGCTCGCGCAGCTGACGAGCGCTCTCGAAGGAAAATATTGCGTCGATCTCGTCGTCGTTGAGGCCGCGACGCGCCAAAAACTCGCGCTGCCGAGCGCGCCGATCCGTTGCGGTGCGGCGTCCCGCCGGCTGGCGCACCACGTTGGCTGCTGCCGCGAGTTCTTGCTGCGTGAGCTCGTCGACCTCCGCGTGAGCGACCTCGGGCTGGGAATCAGCGGTTGCCGCTGTCGTCGTGGCGGGTAGCTCCGCAACCAACGCCTCGAGCTCAGCGACGCGGGCCGCGAGACGCTCGAGCTCTTGCGCCGCAGGCTGAACCGCACCGCCTTCCGATTCCGGTAGCGACCGGGCCGCATAGGCCACGAGACCGCCGGCCAAAAGGCCTACCACAAGAATACCGACGGATTTCGCCATGACCGACTCCAATTGCTGCTACCGACACTGTAATCGACCGCGCGCAGCGCGTGCGGTTCGGGTCAGGCGCCGACGGTCAAGGTGGCGACGACGGTCGGGCCGATGACATACAGCACCGCGCTGATCAGCACGACACCGATTAGATTGAGTAAAAACCCCACCCGCGCCATCGTCGCGATACTGACTTCGCCGGTGGAAAATGCGATGGCATTCGGGCCGGTCGCAATGGGCAACATGAATGCGCAGCTGGCCGCCATTGCCACCGGTACCGACAGCAGCACCGGATCGGCGCCGCCAGCCACGGCCAGGGCACCGAGTATTGGCAGCAGCGCTGATGCGGTGGCGACATTGCTGGCGAGCTCGGTCGCAAAAATGACGAACAGCACCAAGACGACAATGAGCGCAATGATCGGCAGGGCGGCAAGCCCGCCGAGCTGCGTCCCTAGCCACGCGGCGAGCCCGGTTGCGGTGATCGCCGCTGCCATACTGAGACCGCCGCCAAAGAGCAAGGCGACGCCCCAGGGAATACGCACGGCCGTTTCCCAGTCGAGTAAACGCTCGCGATCTTTGCCGGCCGGAATGAGGAACAACACCACGGCGCCGGCGATGGCGATGACGTGATCGGTTAAACCCGCAAACGGCGCACTGCCGCCGACGTTGATGGCCGTCAACGGTTTCCGGAACACCCACAGTGCGGCAATGAACAGGAACGTGATCAATACGCGACGCTCGGGCACCGTGATCGGGCCGAGCGCATCGAGTTCGCGACGAATGATGTCGCGCCCGCTGCTGCCCTCACTGGCTTTGATACGAATCGCCCATCGCGTAACGACTAGCCATGCGAACGGCAACATCACGGCAACTACCGGAACACCGAGTTTCAACCAATCGGCAAAGCCTACGTTGATGCCGAGCTCACTATCGAGATAAGCCATGACGATCAAATTGGTCGGTGTTCCGACGGGCGTCGCTATACCGCCGATCGACGCCGCGTACGCGAGACCAAGCAGCAGTGAAATCGTAAGCGGCGCTGCTACTTTGTCGGTACCGACAATGGCGCGCGCAACCGACAGCGCGATTGGCGCGAGCATAATGGTCGTGGCCGTGTTTGAGATCCACATCGACAGCAACGCCGCTGCAACCATGAAGCCGGCAACGATCGCCTGCGGGTGATCACCCGCTCGAACAACGATCCCCAACGCAATGCGCCGATGCAGATTCCAGCGCTCGACCGACGTCGCGATGATGAAGCCGCCGAGCAGCAACAACACGGTTGGACTCGAATACGGCACGGCCGCCTGGGCGATCGGCATGACTTTGCCGACCGGCAATATCACCAAGGGCAGCAACGCGGTCACTGCAATCGGCACCGCCTCGGTGACCCACCAGATCACCATGACAGCCATCATCGACACGGTAAGCCACGCCGCCGGCGAGAGTCCGTCCGGCCTCGGCAGGAATTGCACGACGACGGCCGCGACGATACCCGCGACAAGGCCAACGTCGCGTACGCGACTGGCAGAAATGCTCACGAAGTTAAAAACGCTACGCGCTAGTCGTACAAGATCACCGAGCGGATACTCTCTCCGGCGTGCATGAGATCGAAGGCCGTGTTGATCTCGCTGAGCGGCATGGTATGCGTGATCAGATCGTCGATATTGATCTTGCCGTCCATGTACCAATCGACGATCTTCGGCACGTCGGTGCGCCCGCGGGCACCGCCGAACGCCGTACCGCGCCAAACGCGGCCGGTCACGAGTTGAAAGGGCCTAGTCGAAATCTCCTGACCAGCACCTGCGACACCAATGATGACACTCTCGCCCCAGCCTTTGTGGCAGCACTCGAGCGCCTGGCGCATGGTGGTGACGTTACCGATGCATTCGAACGAGTAATCCGCGCCGCCTCCGGTGACGTCGAGAATGGCCTCTACGACATTGTCGGTATCGCGCGGATTGATGAAATCGGTCATGCCGAACTGGCGCGCGAGCTCGACCTTCGCCGGATTCAAATCCACGCCCACGATTTGATCCGCACCGACCAACTGTGCGCCTTGAATGACATTCAAGCCAATTCCGCCGAGCCCAAACACGACTACGCGAGAGCCAGGTTCGACTTTGGCCTCGAACACGACCGCACCGACGCCAGTGGTAACACCGCAGCCGATGTAGCACACCTTGTCAAACGGTGCATCTTCACGAATCTTGGCGACTGAGATTTCCGGCAACACGGTGTAGTTGGAAAACGTCGAGCAGCCCATGTAGTGGAACAGCGTGTCGTCGCCTAAGCGAAAACGACTGGTGCCGTCGGGCATCAGACCCTGGCCTTGCGTGGCACGCACCGCCTGGCACAAGTTGGTCTTTGGGTGCAGGCAATAGTCGCACTCGCGGCATTCGGCGGTGTACAGCGGTATCACATGATCACCGGGCTTGACCGAACGCACGCCCTCGCCCACCTCGCGCACGATTCCGGCACCTTCGTGACCCAATATCGCTGGGAACAAGCCCTCGGGATCGTCGCCAGACAGCGTGAAGGCATCGGTGTGGCAAACGCCGGTTGCTTTGATCTCGACCAGCACCTCACCGGCGGCCGGGCCGGCAACGTCAACGGTATGAATCTCGAGCGGTTTCCCGGCCGCAATGGCCACGGCTGCTTGGCTGTCCATTCCTCACCCCTTTGTTATTTTCAATCGCCCTGAAACGCTAGAATACCGCTAACGCCGAGGGCGGAGTAGTCGGGCTGAAGGAGCCGCAAGGTCATGACATTGATACGGCAACAGGACCTCATCGACAGCGTCAGCGACGCGCTGCAGTTTATTTCCTACTATCACCCGCTCGATTTCATTGGCGCCGTTCACGACGCCTGGCAGCGCGAAGAAGCGCCTGCCGCTAAAGCCGCGATGGCGCAAATTCTCGCCAACTCGCGTTTGTGCGCTGAGGGACACCGGCCAATCTGCCAAGATACCGGGATTGTCACGGTGTTCGTCGACGTCGGCATGCAGGTGCAATGGGACACCGATCGCGCGCTCGAGGACATCGTCAACGACGGTGTCCGCGCGGCCTACCTAAATCCGGACAACCCGCTGCGGGCCTCGATACTTGCCGACCCTGACGGTGCTCGCAAAAACACTGGCGACAATACGCCGGCCGTCGTTCACACCCGCCTGGTCGCCGGCAATACCGTGCATGTCGAAGTCGCCGCAAAGGGCGGCGGCTCGGAGGCGAAATCCAAATTTGCGATGCTCAACCCGTCGGACAGCATCGTCGATTGGGTGTTGAAGATGGTGCCGACGATGGGCGCTGGCTGGTGTCCACCCGGCATGCTCGGTATCGGTATCGGCGGCACGGCCGAGAAAGCGATGCAGCTTGCCAAAAAGTCGTTGATGGAACCGGTCGACATTCAAGAACTCATCGCCCGCGGCCCGCGCAATCGCCTCGAAGAATTGCGGCTCGAGATTTTCGACAAGGTCAACGCACTCGGGATCGGCGCTCAAGGCCTAGGCGGCCTGACCACGGTACTCGATATCAAAGTCCTGGATTGCCCGACACACGCGGCGAACAAACCCGTCGCGATGATTCCGAATTGCGCTGCCACACGGCACACGCATTTTGAGTTGACCGGTGACGGGCCGGCCTTGCAGACCCCGCCGCGACTCGACGATTGGCCCAACGTTAGTTTCGAAGTCGGACCATCGGCGCGGCGCGTGAATCTGGATTCGCTCACACGCGATGAGGTGGCCACCTGGCAGCCCGGGGAAACTTTGTTGCTCAACGGCCGCATGCTGACCGGCCGCGACGCCGCCCATAAGCGTCTGGCCGAACTCATCGACAGTGGCGAGCCGCTACCCCCAGGGGTCGATTTCAACAATCGACTGATTTACTACGTCGGTCCGGTCGATGCGGTGCGCGACGAAGTCGTTGGACCGGCCGGCCCGACCACGGCGACGCGGATGGACAAGTTCACCGATACCATGCTCGCGTCGACCGGCCTGCTCGGCATGGTCGGCAAAGCCGAACGCGGCCCTGATACGGTCGCTGCCATCGCTCGCCACAAAGCCTGTTATCTGATGGCGGTTGGCGGCGCGGCTTATCTCGTCAGCAAGGCGATCCGCGAGGCGCGCGTCATCGCTTTTGCCGACCTGGGCATGGAAGCGATTCACGAATTCGTCGTCGAGGACATGCCGGTAACCGTCGCAGTCGATGCGAACGGCACGGCTGTGCATCAGACCGGACCCAGCGAATGGAAGGAGATCTTGATTCGTCGTCGGGCGTCGGCCGCCTGAGGGGCTACTGGCTGCTCTCCGCGTAGCTCACCAGCAGCTGATCGCCGTTGACGGCGTCGCCGACAGCGCAACGGACCTCGTCGACCGTAGCGTCGTGCGATGCCTTGAGCGCGTGCTCCATCTTCATTGCTTCGACGACGAGCAAGGTTTGCCCAGCGGTGACCGCGTCGCCCGTACCGACATGCACGGCGATCACGGTGCCGCTCATCGGTGCGTACGCGGCATCGCTGCGATCGGGTTCGGACAGTGCCTCAATACTTGGCGTTTCGATATCGACATCAACGGCGCCATCGCGCCCATAGAGCCGCAGTCCGCCGTCCCGCTCCACCAGCCAAAGTCGCTCGCGAACGCCGCTGATCTCGACATCCAACCAATCGTCGTCGAGGCGCGCGAGCAAAACCCGCCGCGCATCGCCCGCTTCGAGGTCGAATCGCAAACGACCGTCGCCGAGGGTCGCAATCGACATGAGCACCACCTCGCTCCGGGATCCTATCGAGAGCGTTTCGCGGCGCAGCGGCGGCTGATTAACACGGAAACCGTCGACAGACAGCCACGGCGACCAGCGATCGGCGCCCGCTCGCGCACTGCTGTGGTGGTGCTCTAGCAAGACTCTGGCGACCGCGCCCAAACAAAGCCAGCGTTCGAAAACGTCCGGGGCCGTCGCAAACAATGTCGGCGCATGGGCGTTGATAAATCCAGTGTCGAGTTCCGCGCGGCCAAAGGCTGGCGATGCAACCAGCGCATACAGCAATCGTTCGTTTGTTGTAACGCCGCGCACACGGACGTCCATCAGCGCGCCCCGCAAGGCCGCAATTGCCTGAGATCGCGTATCGCCGCTGGCGATAATTTTGGCGATCATTGGATCGTAGAAAACACTGATTTCATCGCCGCTCTCGACGCCCGTGTCGACACGGACGGTCTCGCTCTGCGCCGGCAATCGCAGGGCGTCGAGCCGACCACTCTGTGGCAGAAAGTCGTTGTCGACATCTTCAGCGTAAAGCCGCGCTTCGATCGCGTGACCGCGCAATTTCAGCTCGCCTTGCGTTTTCGGCAGCCGCTCACCGTCGGCGACACGTAGCTGCCATTCCACGAGGTCGCAGCCGGACACCAGCTCGGTGACCGGGTGCTCAACCTGCAGCCGGGTGTTCATTTCCATGAAATAGAACGCGCCGTCCGCATCGAGCAGAAACTCAACCGTGCCGGCACCTTCGTAGTCGACTGCCGCTGCCGCTTTGACGGCTGCAGCGCCGAGCGCCTCGCGCAACGCCGGCGCGATACCGGGTGCCGGTGCCTCTTCAATGACCTTTTGATGGCGGCGCTGCAGCGAGCAATCGCGCTCGAACAAATACACGCCGTTGCCGTGCCGATCGAAAAACACCTGCACTTCGACGTGCCGCGGCGCCGTGAGAAATTTCTCAACGAGCATCGCTGGGTCGCCGAAGCTCGCGCGCGCTTCGCGACTCGCGGACTCATAGGCAGCCGGCAGTTCCGCTTGCGTCATGACAATTCGCATGCCCTTGCCGCCGCCGCCGGCGACCGCTTTTAACAGCACGGGATAGCCAATCGCGTCGGCTTCGCGCGATAGCGTCGCCACATCCTGTTCGGTGCCGTGATAGCCAGGGAGCACTGGCACATCGGCATCCTGCATGGCCTGTTTCGCAGCCGACTTCGACCCCATCGTCGCAATTGCGCTGGCCGGCGGGCCGACAAAGATTCGCTCGGCGGAACGGCAGCGCGCGGCGAACTCAGCATTCTCCGATAAGAATCCGTAGCCCGGATGGATCGCGTCGGCGCTGGTCTCAGCGGCGGCATCAAGCAAGCGTTCGATATTGAGGTAGGAGCGCTCCGGTTCGGGCGGCCCTATCGCGACCGCCTCTGTCGCCGTGCGCACGTGCAGCGCATCGCGATCGGCATCCGAATAAACCGCAACCGTCGCGATACCGAGTCGGTGTGCCGTGCGTTGGATGCGGCAGGCAATTTCGCCGCGATTTGCGATGAGCAGTTTGCGGATCATCGGCTCACATTCGAAAGACGCCGTGCGTCGTGGTCCCGATGGGCGCGTTCAGGCTCGCCGATAACGCCAGCGACAGCACGCGCCGTGTATCGCGCGGATCGATAACGCCGTCGTCCCACAGTCGCGCCGATGCGTAAAACGCGTGGCCCTCGTGTTCGTAGCGCTCGCGAATGCGCCGTTCGAACGCCGCTTCGTCAGCCTCATCGACACTTTGACCGGCCCGCTCCTTTTGATCGCGCTTGACCGTAGACAACACGCGCGCCGCCTGCTCACCGCCCATGACGGAGATGCGCGCATTTGGCCAGCTGAACAGGAAGCGTGGTCCGTAGGCGCGCCCGCACATGCCGTAATTGCCGGCACCGAAACTTGCACCAACGATGAGTGTGAGCTTGGGAACTGCCGCCGTGGCGACGGCATTGACGAGCTTCGCGCCGTGCTTGGCAATCCCGCCCGCCTCATATTGTTTGCCGACCATAAAACCGGTGATGTTCTGCACGAACAGCAATGGAATGCGTCGCTGGCTGCAGAGCTGCACGAAATGCGCACCCTTCTCGGCCGATTCGCTGAACAGGATGCCGTCGTTGGCGACGATGCCGAGCGGGTAACCGCCGATTCGCGCAAATCCACAAACCAGTGTGGCGCCATACAAGGTTTTGAACTCGTCCAGCTCCGAACCGTCGACGAGGTACGCGAGCACATCGCGAATCGCCATCGGGCGACGCGGATCGGCCGGCACGACGCCGAGGATGTCGGCAATGTCGTAGCGCGGCGCTAACGGTGGGGCGAGATCCACGGACAACGACTTGCGACGATTGAACCGACTGACCGCCTGCCGACCAAGCAGCAGCGCATGCTCATCGCTGGTTGCGTAGTGATCGGCAACGCCGGATTCACGACAGTGAACATCGGCCCCGCCGAGGTCCTCGGCTGACACGATCTCACCGGTCGCGGCGCGCACCAACGGAGGCCCGCCAAGAAAGATCGTGCCTTGCTCGCGCACGATAATGGTCTCGTCGGCCATCGCCGGTACATATGCGCCGCCGGCCGTGCACGAGCCCATGACGATCGCCAACTGCGGAATGTTTCGTGCCGAGAGCTGCGCCTGATTAAAAAAGATTCGTCCGAAGTGGTCACGGTCTGGAAACACATCGGCCTGCATCGGCAGGTACGCACCCCCTGAGTCCACTAGGTAGACGCACGGTAGCGAGTTCTCCAGCGCGATCTCCTGCGCGCGCAGGTGCTTCTTCACGGTCAGCGGAAAGTACGTACCGCCCTTCACCGTCGCATCGTTGGCGACGATCATGCACTCGACGCCCGAGATGCGACCAACACCGGTGACAATGCCGCCCGCCGGGACCGGATCGTCGTAGACATCGAGGGCAGCAAGCTGCGAGAGCTCGAGAAACGCCGACCCGGGGTCGAGCAGTAGGTCGATGCGATCGTGGACCAGCAATTTGCCGCGTGCGGTGTGGCGTTGCTGAGCTGCATCGCCGCCGCCGCCGCGACCCGCGTCAACCAAGGTACGCAGCGCATCGGTTTGCGCCGCGAGCTGGCTCGCGTTGTCCTGAAATTCGGCTTGGTCAGGCGTCAGCGTCGGTCTTAGAACGGCCATCGGCAAACGTCTGTAGGGTTCATGGCGCGGATGTTAACACGCCGCCAATGAGACTCTGATCAACGCCTGCATTCCTTAAGAGGTATCGATTCGTCGGCGAGCTTGCGCGCATCAAACGCCGCATCGGCCGCCAAGAGCTGACGCGCGGCGACGAATTCTCGCGGACGATTTATCGCGTCGACGGCCAGCAGTCGATCACCGTCGAGATAAAACAACGCGAAGCTGCGGCCAGCATCGGGATCACCGCGTAGCTGCGTCGACGTATAGCCTTGCGACAAGCCCGCGATCTGTAACTTGACGTCGTACTGGTCGGACCAGAACCACGGCACTGCTGCGTACGGCTTGCGGTCACCGGCAATGGCTTTGGCGACGCAAAGCCCCTGATCGTTCGCGTTTTGCACGGATTCGAGTCGCAGCGGCGACGCAAACAACCGATTGGTGCCATGGGCGCAATCGCCACAGGCGTACACATCCGGATCGGCGGTTGCGCCATACTCGTCGACATCGATGCCGTTGCTGCAAGCCAGACCCGCATCGGCCGCAAGCTCGACATTGGGTATCACGCCGATTCCGACGATCGCGAGCTCGGCTGCGACAATTTCACCACTGGCCAGCTCGACACCGGCGAGCCGATCGGTACCGGTGAAGCGCGTTACGCCGGTATCGACGATGATGCGCACGCCCTCTTCTTCGTGCACACGCGTAAAAAAACGCGACATGGTCGGCGACGTGACGCGTTGCAAAACGCGGTCGGCGGCTTCGACCACCGTGACGTCGCGACCGAGCTTGCGCATCGTGGCCGCCGCTTCCAGACCGATGTAGCCGCCGCCGATGACGACGACGTTCTTGACCTCATCAAGCTCGCGCTGAATCGCCGCGATGTCAGCGGCGCTGCGCAAGTAGCGAACGCCCGGCAGCGATTCGCCGTCGATCGGCAGGCGCCGCACGCGAGCGCCAGTGGCGAACACGAGTTTGTCGTAGGCAAGCGATGCACCGCTCGCCAATGTGACCGTATGGGAATCCCGATTAACAGCAATGACCCGTTCGCCGAGGCGCAACGTGACGCCGGCATTGTCGTAATGCTGCTGCGGCCGCAGATGCAGTTGATCGAGCGTTTTGCCGCCCGCTAAAAAATCCTTGGACAGCGGCGGACGATGGTAGGGCAAATGCGGTTCTTCGCCGAGCAAGGTAATCGCGCCGGCCCAGCCGGCCTTACTGAGGTTCAGCGCGACCTGCGCACCCGCATGGCTAGCGCCGACGATGACACAGTGGTCGGTGTCGCTCATGTCGAGCGCACTCGATGGCGTGGATTCAGGACGGACGATCTCAACAGTAGGCGCTCGCGGAACGACGGTCGATATTGGAAGCCTGAGAATGGTGCCGAAGCGCGGATTCGAACCGCGGACCTACGCATTACGAATGCGTTGCTCTACCAACTGAGCTACTTCGGCGTTGGCAAGGCCGGAAAAGGCGCGAAAGTATAGAGTAACCGGGCCGCGTGTGCCACGGTCCGCAGCGCTTCAGACGCGGGTCTGACGGACCCGGATCAGCACCTCAACGCCCGCCCGCTCGGTGCCTGCCGGCGCCTCCGCAAGTCGCAGAAAGCGCACTGCATCCGGCTCAATGTCGCTGAGCTCACCCGTGTCGACATTAAAGAAGTGGTGGTGCGGTTCGATGGTTGAGTCGTAGAACACGCGGGTCGGGTCGACGATGACTTCGCGAATCAGCCCCTTTTCGCAGTACAGCCGCAGCGTGTTGTAGACAGTCGCTTTGGAAACCCTGCGACCCGTTGCACGCAACGCCTCTTGGATCTGCTCGGCCGACAAATGTTGCGGCTTCGCGAGCAGCACGGTCGCGACGTCGATACGCTGCGTCGTTGGTTGGATACCATGCTCGAGCAAACGTTGGCGAATGTCTGCGTTGGTCACGTCACCTACTCGCTTGGTTGATGTTGTGACTATACCTCAAGCCGAGTCAAACGCGAATCATTCTCAACGGCAAGCCGCGTATCAAGCCGCATCAAACGGATTCGTGGCGGGCTGCTCCGCAGCGGCCTCGGCAAGCTGCTGCAATGACCACCCCATTATTGCGACTTAACGCCCGACGCGCGGGGTTGACGCTGGTCGAGCTGCTCTTCGTCATCGCCCTGGTGAGTATTCTGGCGCTTGCGGCAGCCCCCAGCCTCGGCCAATTGCTCGCAACGATCCGTTTGCGTGCCGAAATCAACGCGCTGCATCACAGCGTGCACCGAGCGCGTCGCGAGTCGATCAAACGCAACGCCTATGTTGTCGTTTGCCCGAGCGTTGACGGCCAGCGTTGCGAAACAACCGGCAATTGGAACGCCGGCTGGCTGGTTTATGTCGAAAACGGCGTCGCCAGGCCGCCGCAACGCTCGCCCGGCGAATTGCGACTCGCCGCGCATCGCGTGCCGGACGGCGTGCGTATCCTTGCCAATCGGCGGTATTTCGTAAGCCGCACAAGACGTTACCGGGCCACCAACGGCACGATCCTCGCCTGCGACCAGGCCGCTCGGGTGGACGGTCGGGCATTGGTCATAAGCTACACCGGTAGACCGCGCGCGGTACCTGAAAAGGCGTTAAACGGGCGACTCGCATGCTAGAAATTGCGCGCTGGCGCGGCTTTACGGGCCGCTCGTCGGCGCCGAACGACCGCTCGTCGGAGATACTGGTCGCTGGCGCTCCGCCTGCTACCGTGGCGGCATGGACAGAAAAGCGCAGCAGGGCTTCACCCTGTACGAATTGCTGATCACGGTGGTGGTTGCCGGCGTGATCATCGGTTTTGGGCTGCCGAACTTACGGCAATTCCAACTCAACAATCGCATGGTCGCCGCGTCGAACGACATGCTTGCGGTGTTCTCGATGGCCCGCGCCGAGGCCATCAAGCGCAAGACCAATATTACGGTCTGTACCGCAGACCCCAACGATCCGACACCCGACTGCGACAACACCATCGTGTGGCACCAAGGCTGGGTCGCTTTTGTCGACATGGACGGCGATCTGCAGTTTGACGGTGCCGACGATGAGATCCTGCGCCGTGCCGGCAAGATTTCGGGCAACGACAACGACCCGAACAACGCCAACAACATCAAGATCTCGACCAACAACAACGCGTTCTATTTTTCGTTCCGTGCAACCGGCTTTGGTCGCGGCGACGTCGGTGCCGGAGATCCGCTGGCAGCCGCCTATGTGTACGACAAGCGCGGTAACCAGGGGGTTGGCGGCGGTTTGTCGACCGCTCGAATCCTAACGGTAACCACCGCGGGTCGTGCTCAAGTCCATCGCGACCCGGTACTTATCACCGGCATCTGTAACGACGCTACCAACAACCTTACGTGCCCGATCCTATGAAGTACCGTCATCAATTCCGTGCGGCGGCTCGTCGCGTTCGCGGTTTTACCCTAATTGAAGTACTGGTCGCCATGGTGGTCATGGCAATCGGCATGCTCGGTATCGCGGGGATGTACGTGCACAGCCTGCAAGCTGGGCGCACATCGCAGCTGCGCACGCAGGCGGTCCTGCTCGCCAGCGACGTTGCTGATCGGGTTCGCGCCAATCCGCTGGGCGGCATCGCCTACATTGGCGCCGGCGCCAACAACAACTGCGACGACGCTACGCCGTGCGATGCGCTGGCGCTCGCGAGTTACGACATCTGGCTGTGGAACCAACAGCGCGATCGTTCGATGCCGCAAGGGACGCAGGTCACGGTGCGCTACGACGACACGATCGCCGGACAGCCACCGGTTTACACGGTCCGCGTGACGTGGCCGGAGGCCGGCGAAACACCGTTCTACGAAATTGAATTCGGCGCTGTGGAGTTTTGATCGATGCCTAATTCGCAACAACGCCAACTCGGTCTCAGTCTCGTTGAATTGCTGGTGTCGCTGGCGATTGGCTCATTCCTCATCATCGGCGCTCTGACCGTTTATACGCAAAACCGCGCTACCTATATCTCGAACGAGCAGCTCGCTCGCGTACAGGAAAACGCGCAGTTCGCGCTCGACGTCATCGAGCCGCACATTCGTTTGTCGAGTTACTGGGGGCAGACGAGTCGCTGGAATGATGTCGATGGCGCGAAAACCGACCTCGACAACAACCCGAACAACTTGACGATCCCGGCCGACAATTGCGATCCAGGCTGGCCGTGGGATCTTGAACAGGCCATCGCAGCGGAGAACAACACCTACAATTTGGGCTGCGCGCCGAAGCACATCGCGCAAACCGATTCCGACGTGCTGATTACCCGTCACGCAAGTGTTGCTACCGCAGCACCGACAGCCGGCCGAATCCAGATTCGCAGCTCGCGAACGCGTGCGCAGCTTTTCAGCAACGGTGTTGAGCCGAATCTAGGTGGCGGCGCCACCGAGCTGACCTACGACTTATCCGTCAACGCGTTTTACGTTGCCGAACGCTCGGATCTTTTTCCCGACTACCCGTCTTTGCGTCGCAAAGTGCTGCGTGAGGTCGGCGGTGCGCCGGTCATCGTCGACGAAGAAGTCGCACCGGGTGTCGAAAACATGCAGGTGCAGTTCGGGCTCGACACCGACGGCGACAACTCGGTCGATCGCTACGTGGATCCAGACAGTGTGTTGATGGATCCAGCCGATCCGGCGTTCATTCTTGGCACGCGCGTACTGACCGCCCGGCTGTGGCTGCTCGTGCGCGCGCAGGCCTTTGAAACTGGCGTCACGGACAACCGCATCTACGACTTTGCCGACGTCAACCTTGGCGCATTCAACGATCGTTTTCGCCGCCTGCTGGTGTCGAAAACGGTGCTGTTACACAACACGAGACTCTGAGAGCGATGCAAACAATGAACCGCATAACGATGCGTCGAAAGCAGCAAGGGGCCGCGCTGGTAGTCGGGATGATCCTATTGATGGTCCTGACGGTGCTGGCGATTTCTGGCATGAACACAGCGACCACAGAATTAGCGCTCGCCCAGAATACGCAGTACTTCGAGAACGCATTTCAAGCAGCCGAGAGCGGTATCGAGGAAGCCTTATCGCGACCGGACACTGACTGGGATCAAACGGCCAACGGCGTGACGATACCGGTGCGCTACATCACCCCGACAACGTCGGTGGAGACCAGTGTCGTATTCCAGATCGCCGGCCCGGTCCTCGAAGTCGATCGACCGAGCTCGCTGAATACGTTTGAGGCACTGCACTACGACGCCACCGCATCGGCCGAAGCCGCGCGAGGCGCGACAGCTCAGCATCGCCAAGGCTTTTACAACATCGCGCCGAAGAGTCCGACCTTCGGCGCGCCGCCGACGCCATAAGCCAACGGACAGACGACGGCACATCAACGGAATTCGGAAGGACAACGTCATGAAACATCGTTTACTCGCAATTTTGCTCGGCCTAGGTCTGTTTGCGCCGGCCATCGCGCAAATCAACGAAGAGGCCTATGAAGTCGAAGCAGGACTCATTCGCTTGCCGGTCAGCATCTCTGGCTCGGTCATTCTGCGCGAATGCCAAGGCTGCGAGCAGTTCACGCATCGAGTAACGGCCGCAACGTCCTACCGTATCAACGGCACCCGAACAACGCTTGCGCAGCTCAAAGAAGTACTGCCGCAGGCCGTCGCAGCGGGCAGCATTTTCGTTGTCGCGTACGACATTGAGACGCGCAACGTCACTTTCATTGCACTCGACATTTAAGGCGGCTCGGTCGGAAACCGACGCAACGCTGATCATCAAGGCAGACAGATCGATGAACAAATTCATGCATAAGCTTTCGACCGCCGGTGTTGCCGCACTGCTGACCCTTGGGGCTGGCCAGTCGGCGCTCGCCGACGACACGGAAATCCTGTCGACGACAACGACAGCGGCGCGCCTCAACCGGCCGAATACGCTGTTCATTGCCGATACGTCCGGCAGTATGGGCGCGACGATTACGACGGAAGAGATTTACGATCCGAACCAGACGTACACAGGCGCATGTGATGCGAACTACGTCTACTTTACGACCGACGGTACGTCGCCACCGACCTGCGCCGGCAACCAGGACTGGTTCGATTTCGGCGACCTCGTCTGCGAACAAGGCCTGCAATCGCTCAATGGCGGCGGTCGCTACTCCGACATCATGGCGCAGTACTACTCGGCGAGCGGCGGTCCCGTGAAATGGGACGAGCTGTCGCCGATGAATAACAACTTCATGGTCGAATGCGCGCGCGACGACGGCGAGCATGGCGATGGCGGACCCGAGCTGTACGCAAAACGCGGCAGCAGCGGTCAACCGTTCACCACCGACCCGACCGAGGCGGTCTTCTGGGGCGCACAGCCGACCGAGGTCGTCTATTACCTCTACAGCGGTAACTTCCTGAACTATTTCGAGAACCCGCCGATATCCGGTCAAACACGGATTTCGGTGCTGCGTGACGTGCTCGATAACTTCTACAACACGCTGCAGGACACCAACGCCGGCCTGATGCGTTTTAACGGCGGCAACGGCGGTCGAATCATCGAGGCAATCGAGGATCTCGACGCCGGCACGCACCGTCAGGACCTCATCAATGCCGTTGCGGGGCTGCCGTCGGCCGGCGTTACGCCGTTGTCTGAAACGTTGTACGAATCGGCGCAGTACTGGACCGGTCGGCCGCTGCAGTTTCCATCGGCGGCGAACACCGATGCCGATGCGTTGGATGGCGCCGGCAACTACGTGGCACCAACGTCGTTCGAATGCACGAACAATTACCAAATTCTGCTGAGTGACGGTGCGCCGGTTTCCGATACCGCCACGCCGCCGCTGGTCGACACGCTGCCGAGCTGGGCCACGCTGACCGGCAACGGCGGACTGTTCTGTACCGGTGTCGAAACTGCCAATGGCGCATGCATGGACGACATGGCTGCGTATCTTGCACCGCCGGACGACACCGACACGGCACTGATCGATGCCAAGAAGCTCGCCGGCGTCCCGGACGTTACGACGTACACCATCGGTTTTCAGCTGACCGACGCCAACGCCATTGCGCGCATGGAAGAAACGGCGCAACGCGGCAAGGGCCAATACTTTCCATCGAACAGCCTTTTCGACCTGATTCGTGCCTTGGAGGAGATTCAGGATCTCGAGGCCGCTCGCGAGACGACGTTTACGTCGCCATCAGTCTCGGTCAACAGCTTTAACCGCACGCGAACGCTTGACGACCTGTACTTCACGGTGTTCGAAGCGTCGACGCAAACCCATTGGCCGGGCAACCTAAAACGCTACAAGCTCGACAACAACGGCGAGATCGTCGACGCGCTCGGCAACCCAGCCGTTGCGGCGACCGGGCTCTTTGCCGAAGGCACACGCAGCTTCTGGACACCGGCTGGCGTCAACGATGGCGCGATCGTTGCGGCCGGCGGTGCAGCCAGTCAGCTGCCGCCGGTAGCTACGCGTCGAGTCTTTACTAACTTCGACGGTGGACCGATCAACACGCTTGTCGAGGTCGAGAGCGCAACCTTTACGCCGGCCGATCTTGGTATCTCGGGCATCCCGGGCGACCCAACCGTGGCTGAGCTCGTTGAGTGGATCAACGGCGAAGACCTTCGCGACATCGACTCCGACCCGACCACGACCTTGCGTCAACAGATCGGCGACCCGCTGCACTCGCAGCCGGCGAGTATCGTCTACGGCGGCACGCCGACCAATCCGGAAGGCTTGATTATTTTTGGTACCAACGATGGCCTGATTCATGCGATCGACATGCAGACCGGTGCCGAAGTCTGGTCATTCATGCCGCTGGAGTTTCTCGACGAGCAGAACAGCCTCTTTAAGAACCAGTCGATTCGCTACAAGAACTACGGCGTAGACGGCAACATGCTGCCGATTATTTTTGATGAGAACCAAGACGGCATCATCGGCGGCAACGACTTTATCTACCTCGCGTTCGGCATGCGTCGCGGCGATCAGAGTTATTACCTACTCGATATCACCAACAAGGCGACGCCGACGCTGAAATGGCGTCTGACACCGACAGAGCTCGACAGCCTCGGCTGGACTTGGTCAACGCCAGTCGCTGCGCGAGTACGCGCACCGAGCCTCGGCCAGGATGTAGATAGCCAACAAATCGCGCTCTTCGTTGGCGGCGGCTATGACACCGTGCATGACGTCATCGACCCGCCAAATGCCGACGATGGCGAAGGCGCGCGGATCTTCATGATCGATTTGGAGTCCGGCAAATTGCTGTGGGCCGCCGGCAATGCCGCGGTGCCGGGCGCTACCGTTTCCACCGTGGTTGACCGCAACGGCGCTGAAATGAACCGCGCGATTCCGGCCGAGCTGTCCGTGGTCGACGTATCCGGTGATGGCTATATCGATCGCATTTACGCCGGCGACATGGGTGGTCAGCTGCTGCGTTTCGACATTACCAACGAACTCAATGGCGCGACCTTTGAAGCGGCTGGTGGCGTCATCGCGCAGCTCGGTTCGGAAGGTGCTGCTGGCGGCGGCGGTGCCCCGCTCAGCGAAACGCGCCGCTTTTACACGACGCCGGACCCGGTCCTGATCAGAGACCCAGTGTCGGGGCAGCGTTTCCTCGCACTGATGATTGGCTCCGGCTACCGCGCATCGCCGCTCAGCTCCGCGAACAACGATCGTTTTTACTCGATTCGCGATGCCGATATTTTCAACACGCTGACCCAAGCGCAATTCGACAGCTATAACATCGTTACCGAGGGCGACCTCGCGGTCGTCGATCGCACCAGCAACGCGGGTGTCGTCGTCAACGCCGGTCAACGCGGTTGGCTGCTGCCGCTCGAGACTGGCGAGAAAATCCTGTCCAACTCGGGCACGTTCCTCGGTACGACGTTCTTTGCGAGCTTTACGCCAAACGCGACCAACATCAATCCGTGTATCGCCTCTGGCGGCCTGAACCGTCTCTACCGCATCAATCCGGCCGACGCATCGCCGCCGGTTCTGGATGCCAATCAGCCGCCGAGCGTCGATCAGCGATTCATTGATCTGACGCAGTCCGGCATTGTTGCCGACCCGGTATTCCTGTTCGGTGACAAAGACCAGGTGGTCGAGGTTATTCCGCCGCGCCCGCCCGGCTGCCCCGCCCAGCTGTCGGACAAAGAGTGTGTGTGTCTTGCTGACCCATCAAACTCGATCTGTGCGGCCGCGTCGTGTGAGGATGACCCGAATACGGCCAACGCGGTCGTTTGTCTGGCAAACTACTGCACGGCATTGCCAGCGTGTCTGCGACCGACTCGCACGATTTGGACACAGGAAGGGGTCGAATGACCAATCTAGCCAACTATACGACCACCCCGCGCCTGCAGCGCGGGGTGACCTTACTCGAACTGATGATCGTCGTTGTGATCATCGCCCTGCTCGCCGCAATCGGTTACCCGAGTTACGCTGAGTATTCGTTGCGCGCCGGCCGCACCGAAGGCCGCGCCGCCGTGATCCAGTACGCCGCCGAACAAGAAAAGTTCTACCTGAACAACAACACCTATGCGACGTCGATGGCGCAGTTACGCGGTGCCGGTGGCGCCACGTACACGACGCCTAATGGCCAGTACGAAATCAGCATAGAGAACGCGAACGCTTCGACCTTTCGCTTGGTAGCGACCTACACGGGTACTGCCGCTGGTGAAGCCGGCCGCTGTCAGCGCATGTGGATTGATCACGACGCTGAGTTCGGCTCATCGCCGAAAACGCCGGACGTTTGCTGGGACAAATAGTCCCGGGTTGATTAGCGACGACGCGATTCGAGAAACAACGCATCGATGATCAGCAATGCGGCACCCACGCTGATCGCCGCATCGGCAATATTGAACGCGTATGGAAACACCAGATCGCGATAGCCGATCAGGATGAAATCTACGACAAAGCCATAGTTCAGTCGATCGATGACGTTGCCGACCGCGCCGCCGAGTATCAACGCAAGTCCGATTGCCAGCGGCGTCGTACCGCGACGCGGCAGCGCGTGCAGATAGCCGACGATAAAAACGCTCACCACGGCACCCAAGCCGACAAACAGCCAACGTTGCCAGCCGCTTTCGCTGGCGAGAAAACTGAATGCAGCGCCGGTGTTGTGGCGATGGGTCAATTCGAGCAGCGGATTGACGACAATTCGATCCGCGATCTCGATGCGTGTATAGACCAGCCACTTTGTCACCTGATCCGCGGCAATTATCACAGCGGTCAGCCACAACCAGATTAATCCGGACCCCGCAGCAGATGGCTCGTTCGGCGCTGCTGAGTCGTCGACGGTTTCCGTCATTGCGCACATACTCCCGCGGCCGCGAGGATTTCTCGGGCCGTTTTCTCGTCTTCGTTCATTTGCGCAACCAGTAAATCGAGCGACGCAAATTTCTCCTCCGCCCGCAGGAAGCCTCGTAACGACACCTCGAGGCGTTCGCCGTACAGATCGCGTTCAATGTCGAACAAATGGACCTCCAGTAACACCTGGCCGTGGTCATCGACCGTTGGTCGGGTGCCGAGGCTCGCAACGCCAGCATGGTTCGTCAACCCGGCGCCGTTCACCGTCACCGCATAAATACCGTGCGGCGGGCATAGACGCCGGCGAACCGCCAAATTTGCCGTCGGGTAGCCAAGCGTGCGGCCGAGCTTCTTGCCGTGCCGAACGCGACCTTCGATCGCAAAACTACGCCCGAGCAGACGTTCCGCGAGGCCCAGGTCACCGGCCTGCAGGGCGGCTCGTATTGCCGTGCTGCTGACCCGCTCGCCGTCCTTGCAGACGCTTTCGGTTCGCTCGACGGTAAAACCGAAATCGTGACCGGCACTCGTTAGCGTGTCAAAAGTGCCGGCACGCTGTCGACCATAGCGAAAATCGTCACCGACGACGATGTGCCGGCAGTGCAGCACATCGACCAACCAATGCCGGACAAAACTTCTGGCCGACTCATTGGCAAGTTGCGTGTCGAATCGTGGGCAGAAAAATAAGTCCACATCGAGGTCACGCAAGCGGATGAAGCGTTGGCGGAAACTCATCAAGCGCTGCGAACCGTACTCACCGGCAAAAAACTCCTTTGGCGTCGGTTCAAAACTCATAACAACCGAACGAGCCCCGTAACGTCGCGCCTCGCTGCGGACCTTGTCGAGAACGACTTCGTGGCCAATATGCAGTCCGTCGTAAGCGCCAATGGTGACGACGCTGCCGACGCTGGCAAGGTCTATGCCTGCCGGTACGCTGTGACGACCGAACCACATCAGCCGGCAGTGCCCGAATCCGTTGCTAGTAACGCCCGCGGACGAAGTCCCGCGAGCCACGCCGCCGCCGTAAACACGACCACGCCGAGTGCCACGAAAGCGAGCAGCCAACCGACTCTCGCAAGCTGTGTCCAGCGGTACCAGACGCTGAGATCCGGGGTCAGCCATACGAGCACGACGACCATAGCAACAACGGCAATCGTCAGGCGTGCTAACAAGCCTTGCCAGCCGGGCGACAAGCCTAACGTGCCGCTCGCGCGTAGCGTTCGATACAGCAAAAACGCGTTGGTCCACGCCGCAATGGACGTCGCTGCGGCGAGTCCAGCATGCGCACCCGGCAGGTCGCGCCACAGTGCTATCGCCACAAACACACCGTTCAACACGACGTTAACCGCGAGTGCGACGAGCGCACAGCGTAACGGTGTGCGCGTGTCCATTCGAGCAAAGAATCCTGGCGCAAGTACCTTGACCAGCATGAAGCCAACCAAACCGATCGCAAATGCGATGAGACTCCATTGAGTCATCAGCGCATCTTCAGCCGTAAACGCACCGCGATAGAACAGGGTTACGACCAAAGGCCCCGATAGCACCATCAGACCGGCCGCCGCTGGCAGCCCAACGGCAAAAACCAGACGCAGTCCGCGATCCAACGTGGCGCTGAACTCGTTGGTCAGGCCGTTGGCGTGCTGTGAGGAGAGCTGCGGCAAAATGGCCGTGGCTAGCGCGATGCCGAATACGCCAAGCGGAAACTCCATCAGGCGATCGGAGAAATACAGCCAGCTTACCGAGCCGGCGACCAATGCGGACGCGATGATGTTGTCGATCAGAATGTTGATCTGCGCCGCGGACGACCCGAGCAACGCCGGCAGCATGAGCTCTCGAACTCGTCGCACGCCCGGGCTGCGTGGCGCCCACCGCGGCGGTTTCAGTAAGCCACGCCGTGCCAGCGGCGGCAGCAGGATTGCCAGCTGCAGAGCGCCGGCGACCAGTACCGCGCCGGCCAGCGCTAGGCCAGGCTGCGCCAGGTGCGGGGCGACGAACAGCGCAGCAGCGATGAGCGCAACGTTGAGGATTACCGGCGCAAGTGACGGCAGCGCGAAGCGCCCCAGGCTGTTTAGAACGCCGGCCGCCAGCGCCGCTAGCGACACGAACAGCAGGTACGGGAAGGTCAGTCGGAGCATTGCGACTGTGAGCGAGAACCGATCGTCGTCGACAAAGCCGGGGGCGACGACAAACACAAACCCGGGTGCCAGCAGGACGCCGAGGCCAGTGATGACGAGCAATACCCCGCCAAGGGTGCCGACGGCCTCCGCAATGAACGTGGCCGTTTCGGCTAGCGATTTCTTGGCACGAAAATCGTTGACGACCGGGACGAAACCTTGCGAAAACGCGCCTTCCGCGAAAAATCGGCGCAACATATTGGGGATCTTGTTGGCCACGAAAAAGGCCTCGGTGACCCGGCTGACCCCGAAAACGTTCGCGATGACGATATCGCGCACCAAACCGAGGATGCGCGACAGCAGCGTGAAGACCGACACGGTGCTGGTTGCGCGGAGCAGACCCGGTTTTCGGGCACTTGGTTCTTCGGTCATCGGGCGGCTGATCGCGCAGGGCGTAGCCGCGCATTCTAACCGCAAGCGGCGCCGTTCGGGGACTGGATAGCGTTGACAGCGTAAGGCAGCAGCGGGATAATTCGCGGCTGTTTTGCATAGCCTCACGGAAACGCAGTGGCCAACATCAAATCCGCGCAAAAGCGCGCCCGCCAGGGCGAAAAGCGCCGCCAGCACAACATGGCGCTGCGCTCAAAAATGCGCACGCATATCAAGAACGTCGTCAAGGCCGTTGACGCTGGCGACAAAGACGGTGCTAGCAGCCGCTACGCCGCTGCCGTACCGGTCATCGACGCAATGGTCAGCAAAGGCATCATCCACAAGAATAAGGCGGCTCGGCACAAAAGCCGCTTGAACACGATGGTGCGGTCTCTGCCGTAGGCACGCCGCAACCGAGCGCACGACTAACGCCGGCTATTGCCGGCGTTTTTGTTTCAAGCGAGCTCGCCGGCTGTCGTCTCGAGCTCGCTACGAGCGGTTTCGAGATAGCGCGCCACGGCCTGAGCAAGCGGGTCGCAGCCGTCACCGCTAACCGCACTAATAGCGAATACGGTATCGGCGGCAACGGCCATTTCGGCAAAGCGCGCGCGCCAAGCGTCGAGCACTTCCGAGCGCTCTGATGCATCGAGCAAATCCATCTTGTTGAGCACCAGCCAACGCGGTTTCGACGCGAGCTCATCGCTGTAGGCATCGAGCTCTCGCAACAAACCGAGTGCAGCCTCGATCGGATCGCTGCCATCAATCGGCGCGACATCGACGACGTGCAATAACAGGCCCGTCCGCGACAGGTGTTTCAGGAATCGGACCCCGAGCCCGGCGCCGCTGGCGGCACCTTCGATGAGCCCGGGAATATCAGCGATGACGAAGCTTTGCTGGTCGCCGACGCGCACGACCCCGAGGTTCGGGTACAGCGTCGTGAATGGATAGTCGGCAATTTTCGGCCGTGCCGCGCTCAGCTTTGAAATCAGTGTCGATTTACCGGCGTTCGGCAAACCGAGGAGTCCGACGTCAGCCAGCACGCGCAGTTCGAGCTTGAGATGGCGCTGCTCGCCGGGCGTACCGGGTGTCGTTTGCCGTGGGGCCCGATTGGTTGAGCTCTTGAATCGGGTGTTGCCGAGACCACCCTCACCGCCTGCAGCAACTTTGAGCCGCTGGCCCTTCGCCGTTACGTCGCCGATGAGCTCGCCGGTATCGACGTCAAAGACCGCCGTGCCAACCGGTACCGCAACTTC
The DNA here is from genome assembly GCA_038534295.1 of Pseudomonadota bacterium. GTDB lineage: Bacteria > Pseudomonadota > Gammaproteobacteria > Steroidobacterales > Woeseiaceae > JBCAXA01. The sequence continues at coordinate 289,268 of JBCAXA010000002.1, read as the reverse complement.
CAAATCTTGACCGCTGCGACCCGTTCGTTCGCGACCGGCACCAGGCTGACCGTTCTCGGCGCGAAATCGGCGGGCGACCCGAAAATCAGCGAGCGTGTTCAAACCGCCGTCGGCCACCAACCACACCGACCCACCGTGACCGCCGTCGCCACCATCGGGGCCGCCCCTCGGGATGTACTTTTCGCGACGAAAGCTAAGCGATCCATTGCCGCCGTTGCCGGCGACTACCCGAATGGTCGCTTCGTCGACGAATTTCATGGTCGTTGAACCTCAGATACGAAAAACCCCGCACTGGGCGGGGTTTTCAGCGCAATCGGGCGATCGCTCAGTCAGAGACGATGCTGACGAACTTACGACCTTGTGGGCCTTTGCGTTCGAACAACACGCGGCCGGTGGCCTTGGCAAAGAGCGTGTGGTCACGGCCCATGCCGACATTGACGCCAGGATGGAAATGCGTACCGCGCTGGCGAACGATGATGTTGCCGGCGAGTACCTGCTCGCCGCCGTAGCGCTTCACGCCAAGGCGTTTGGATTCTGAATCGCGACCGTTCTTGGAGCTGCCGCCTGCTTTTTTATGTGCCATCGTTCGTTACCTTGTCTGGATCGGTGCGTCGTTCGCGAACGGCGCACGCTGCGTTTGCTGAGGTCGTCTTACTTCGCACCGCCGGCAATGTCGGTGATCTCGACTTCCGTGAAGTGCTGACGATGTCCTTTATGACGCATGTAGTTCTGGCGGCGCCGGAACTTGATGATGTCAACTTTCTTGCCCTTCCCCTGACTGACGACGGTCGCCTGGACCTTGCCGCCATCTACGAGGGGGGTACCTACGGTGACGTCTTTGCCTTCGCCGACCAGTAAAACCTGGTCGAATTCGACCTCGTCGCCCGGCGCGACGTCGAGTTTTTCGAGCTTCAGGCGGTCGCCCTTCTGGGCTTTGTACTGTTTGCCGCCGCTTTTGAATACCGCGTACATGTCTTATCCTCCGGCCGCCAGCTGTGCATCGCCACCGCCCGATCTCGGAATTTTGTTGATTGGAGAGCGAATCGGCCGCAAACAGCCGCCATCCGCCCAAACAGCCCGCAATTGTAGGTCGTGACTAGAGCCTGGTCAATGCGCGCTTTGTCCGCTTGACCGGCCCCAAAACGCTGCGACACGGACCGGACAACGGCGCCTCGGCTCCGCTAGCGGCTCGCACGGCTCACCCGAATCAGGCAGAATTTTGTCATGCAAACCGCCCGCCCCGTCCAGTCCGACATCGATTTTGACGACGTCCGCGCCCTAGTCGCCGCGGATCTGGACGCGGTCGATGCCTTGATCCGAAGCTCCCTTACGAGCGACGTCCGCCTAGTCTCGGACGTCGCTGAGTACATCGTTTCGGGTGGCGGCAAACGGCTACGGCCCGTTGTCGTGCTGCTGGCTGCGCGAGCGCTGGGCTGCCGTGGTGACGGTCATCACACCTTGGCCGCGATCGTTGAATTTATTCACACAGCAACGCTCCTGCACGACGACGTCGTGGATGGCTCGGAGCGTCGACGCGGCAAGGCGACCGCGAATCAGGTTTTCGGCAACCAGGCCAGCGTCCTAGTCGGCGATTTCCTGTACTCGCGTTCATTCCAGATGATGGTCTCGCTTGGCCAGCTGCCCGTCATGGACGTACTCGCCGACGCTACCAATACCATCGCCGCCGGCGAGGTCATGCAGCTCATGAACGTGCATAACCCGAACACGGACGAGGCGCAGTATCGCGAGGTCATTTACCGTAAGACGGCCAAACTTTTCGAAGCGGGCGCGGAACTCGGCGCGCTGATTGCCGGCGCCAGCAACGCCCAGCGCGACGCGCTGGCGACTTACGGCCGTGAGCTCGGCGTCGCGTTTCAATTGATCGACGATCTTCTGGATTACGCCGCAGATTCCGCCGATCTGGGCAAGAACGTCGGCGATGATCTGGCTGAGGGCAAGCCAACACTGCCGCTGATTTACGCGCTGTCGCAGTGTTCCGAGTTAGAGCACGAATTGCTCCGCAAAGTCATACTGAAAGGCGGTCGCGGCGACATCGATCGGGTCCTGGCGATCGTTGAATCAACCGGCGCCCTTCAGTACACTGCGCGACGCGCTCAGGAGGCCGCCGCCATGGCTGTGGCCGCCCTCGATCCGATCCCGGAGTCGGATTACAAACGAGCGCTGCAGACCATCGCCGAATTCTCGGTTCAGCGCTCGCGCTGAAAAGGCCCGCCGGGGCTGACCGTCACGGTGTTAACCGTACGGCCACAACAACGGGGTGTAGCTCAGCCTGGTAGAGCGCGTCGTTCGGGACGACGAGGTCGTTGGTTCGAATCCAGTCACCCCGACCATCATTCGCCGGCGTCGTTGTCGTTGGTGGCAGCAACGGCCACCGAACGTTTCAAAAAGTCATCCAACTCGACAAACACCTTCTGGCGGTTGGCCTGCTTCGACAGGAAATGATCGTCGTCGACCGCGACGAAGGTTGCCTGATCGTTGCGCTTTTTCAGTTTCCCGCGCATGCGGCGAAACTGGTCAAAATGCACCCGCACATCGAGCTCGCCGTGCGCGAGAAATACCGGAATCGTCAGCTCATCGACGCGCCGTACGGGAGACAACTCGAGCATCTGGTCGCGATCCGCGAACCCGGATAGCAATGAGTTCTTGGCAGCGTAGCGACCAAAGCGATATTTGCGTGTGTCGCGGACCAAGTCTTCCAGATCCGTTACGCCGGCAATCGACACCGCACACCGATAAAGATCCGGATTGCGAATGGCACCGATCAAGGCGGCGTAGCCACCGAATGACCAGCCGGCAATACAAATTCGCTCGGGGTCGGCATAGCCCTGTTCAATGAGCCAGCGCGTGCCGTCCTCGATGTCGTCGTGCATTAGCGCCCAACTGCTGCGACCGGCCTCCTCAAACGCTTCGCCGTAGCCGGTCGAGCCGCGAAAATTCATTTGCAATACGCCGAATCCGCGCGTTGCAAAAAACTGGGCGAAATAGTCGAAGCGCTTGTACTCGCGCGCGTAGGGTCCACCGTGTGGCAACACGACGAAGGGGATGCTTTTGAGATCGGCCACGGTCGTAATGTGGCCAGGTATCGTCACGTACGCAGGAATAGTTTGCCCATCGCGGGTCGGATAGCGAGCAGAAACGACGTTGCCGAGATTCTCCGGCGGCATTGAACTGCGGTACTGCGCAATCTGCATATACGACTCCGTGTCTTCGTCCCAGAGCAGTAACACGCCAGGGTCCGACGGATTGGTGAGCCGCATCAGAACGCGCTTGTAGTTCGCCGACTGGTCGACGAAATCGACGGTTAGGCCCGCGAACCTCGCACGGGCGCGCTGTACGGCACTGTCGTAACCGTCGAACAAACGCACTTCGGGTTCGTCGGCAGCCACGACAACGCCGGCAACTTTACCGGTGTCGCGCGTCAGGACGACGTCGGACGCATCGTACTGATCGTCGTGAAACAGCGTCCGCGTGATTTTTTGCTCGACGAGGTCGTAAACATAGAGCCCGAGAGTTGGCTTACCCGCGAAACGACCGAGAATCAGCTCGTTAGGATCGTCCGTGAAACCAAAGATGTTCTCGCCGGGGGACAGCCCGTCGAACTCCTTGTGCGAGCGCCAGTCGTTCGAGTCCGCATCGCGAATGATCAGCGTATAGATTGCCTCGTCGGATGAGCGATCAGAAATGCCCTGCCCGACACGCGGCTCGCCGCGTCGGTCCGTGTACCACTGTTGAATGGTACTGCGACCACGCCGTAAGCGTTTGTAGCGACCGGTCTTCACGTTGACCTTTTGAATGTCAGAAATCGACTGGTCGGAATCCGAAAACACCATCAGTATGTGATCCGGATCGTCTTCCAGCCAATCGAGAATTCGATCGTTGTACTGGCGGAAGACATTTTTTGGCTTGACGAGGATCTTCCCCTGCAACGTCTTTGCGTTAAAGGTGTAGATGAAGCTGCCGGTAAACGGCACGCCGTTGGATTTTTCGTTTTTCCACAACGATGCAAGGATCTGCTCGTTGTTCGCCCAACGAATCCAGCGCGGCTTCATATCGTCGCCCAAGCGAATCAAGCGCGGCTCGGGATCTTTTTTATCGATGCTGATTACGCGAATGACATGAATGCCCTGGACGGTGATAAACGCCGCCGCCTGACGCCCATCGGGCGAAATCGCCGCGTCGCTGACACCGGGCAACTTGCCGAACTCCATGGCCGATATTTCGGCAACCGCCGGCAGCGCCGCTGTGCATAGCACAGTCGCAACAAGTACAAAGGCACGCCGACTCAAGCGATGCAGCACACTTCTACTCCCCTGTTCATTGGGCTTTGTTAGATGTCTTCGGGGCTCAACAGAAGATGGCGTTTTTCGACCGAGCCGGCAAGTTCTACAGCGCGCAAACCGTTCAATTTTTTCTAGAACTGTATGAGATGTCGTCGGGAGATCAGCGACATGACAAAATACGCGTTACCAGCCTTTCGTACTCTTGGGGGCCTCAGCATACGCCGCACCGATTTGTTCGATTAGCGCGCGCTGCGACGCGCTGGACTCACCGTCGGCGGCCGCGACTGCTTCGAGCATAGGTCGTATTTGCTGACGTTGCGTGGCGCTAAACGCGTTTTTGCTCGGCGCGAGCACGGCATCGAGCTTGTCGCGAATTTCATCGCCTCGACCGTACATATGCGATGCCGAATTCAATAGGCCGACGGCATCCTTGTCGTTGAGTTCGAACACATCAACGAAGGCGCGCAGCAGATGCTCGCGCTCACTACCACTCATTTCGCCGTCAGCTTTGGCCACGGCGACCATCATCAGGCCCATGGTCTCGAGCGGTGATTCCAACTGGAATATCGGATTCGAGTTATAGCGATTGGACCAATCGCGACGACGCTTCCAAAGAAAGGGATTTAGGCCCGCCAGCGATATGCCCATCTCAGCGAGCCGGTGCAGAATCCATACCGCGGTAGCAATGGCGCCGAGTAACGCAACAATCAGGTGCATTCCGTGTCTCCGATCAATCCGTAGTGTCGTTTAGTTCAAACGGTCCGCTTCGTTTTATAACGATTCTGTTTGACAGCGAGGTTTCGGCCGGCGCCGGATCAGCGCGCATCGGGCTGCGCCTCCGGTGCAGCGTCGCGGAACGCCGCAAGCGCGGCGCAAGTCTCGAACACTCGCGTCACGGTTGGAAACGGCCGCATGTCCACGTCAAAGCGTCGGTTGTTCAGCACCTGGGCATAGAGGCATATGTCGGCCATGGTCGGTGCATCGCCGTGACAAAACGAACCTGTTTCCGGTTCGCTCGACAGGCGCGCTTCGAGCGCGGCGCAGCCGCTCGACGCCCAATGGCGGAACCAGTCCGCGACGCCGGCATCGCCGGCCGACAGCTCGTGCTTGACGTACTTCAGCACGCGCAGGTTGTTGAGCGGGTGAATATCGCAGCCAACGATCTGCGCAAGCGCCCGGACCCGCGCGCGGCCGAGTGCGCCGCGCGGCAGCAATGGCGGCTCGGGGTGCACTTCATCCAAGTACTCGACGATGGCCATCGATTGTGCCAACGCATCGCCGCCGGCCGTCAACAGCGCCGGTACCAATCCCTCCGGATTGACCGCAAGGTAGTCGTCGCCGCGCTGATCGCCGTCCAGCAGTGAGACAGCACGATAGCGATAGTCGATTCCTTTCAGCGCCAGTGCCACGCGTACCCGCGTCGACGTTGAACTGCGAAAATAGCTGTAGAGCGTGTACTGTTGCATGTCGAGTGGCCGACCGGATTCTTTGTGATGATACAAACACGCCCGACTGGCGCAAATCGACTCGTTCAATTTTTGACACTCGGTGCGATCTCAATCAGCCTCTGCGCGTGCTCCGACACGCCAGACGCCTCGACTTCGCCAAGCGCTGCGATCGACGACGACCTCGCGTGGCTTTCCGTTGCTGAGCTCCAAACACGCTTCGCGGACGACTCGCTAACGTCGCAAACACTCGTCGCGTCGCTGATCGAGCGCATCGAACGGCTCGACGATGCTGGCCCGACACTGAACGCCGTCATCGCCGTGAATCCGGATGCGCTCAGTAGCGCTCAGAAGCTCGATCAAGAACGCGCCCAGGGACAAACGCGCGGACCTCTGCACGGCATACCGGTGCTGCTAAAAGCAAACATCGATACCGGTGACCGCGTGCCGACCAGCGCGGGCTCGCTCGCCTTAAGCGATCACATTGCCAACGATGATGCACGGCTGGTGGCAGACCTGCGCGCGGCCGGTCTGGTGATTCTCGGTAAGACGAATCTCAGCGAGTGGGCAAATTTTCGCTCGACCGAGTCGGTCAGCGGTTGGTCGAGTGTTGGCGGGCAAACGCGCAACCCGCACGTCATCGATCGAAATGCGTGCGGCTCATCGAGCGGTTCGGCTGCCGCCGTCGCCGCTGGTTTCGCGCCGCTCGCCGTTGGCACCGAGACCGATGGATCGATCGTTTGCCCCTCTGGCGTCAACGGTATCGTCGGCATCAAACCGACACTTGGCCTCGTGAGTCGCGACGGCATCATCCCGATCGCGGTGTCGCAGGACACGGCGGGACCGATGGCACGTGACGTGGCCTCGGCCGCGGCGTTGCTGGCCGTCCTGGCACAACCGGACCCTGCCGACCCAGCCGCAGACGACCATCCAGGTGCCCGTAATTACGCTGCGCCGGCACAGTCACCGACGACGGCAGGCAAGCGCATCGGCATCTGGCGCGGTTACTACGGATCGGATGGCCTGCCGCGTGTCACCGCGATCGTCGATCGGACGGCCGCCGCATTGCGCGACCTCGGCGCCGACGTCATCGACCCCATTGACCTCACGTTGCCTGACGGCATTGGCGATGCCGAGTACCAGGTGCTGCTGATCGAGTTTCGCGCTGGACTCAACGCTTATCTTGCCAATACGACGCTCGGTGCCGATCGCAACACGCTGGATGCGTTGATTGCCTGGAACGAGGCCAATGCGGCCGCGACGATGCCCTGGTTTGGCCAGGAGATATTCATCGCATCCGCCGAGGCCGCGGACGCCGGGTCGCCGGAACATCAGGTGGCAATCGCCAACAGCGGGGTCGCTATGCGCGCCGCGCTCGATCGGCTTTTCGACGAGCTGTCGCTAGACGCCGTGATTGCGCCGACAAACGGGCCCGCGTGGCCGATCGACTCGGTGCAAGGCGATCGGTTTTCGTTGAGCAGCTCGCGGCTTGCGGCCGTGTCTGGCTGGCCAAGCATCACGCTACCGGCCGGCGCCGTGCGCGGACTGCCCATCGGTATCAGCATTATCGGCAGGCGTCACAGCGAGCCACTGCTGATTGGTATTGCCGCTGAACTCGAGGCCGGCAGCGATGCCTATCGGCGCCCCGAATTCGTCCCGACCCTAGAGCCATAGCCGCACGCAAAACGGCCGTGCACAAAAAAACGGCCCTCGCGGGCCGTTTTAGTCAACGACAGTGTTGTTCCCCCGCCTCGACCTTGCCTGAAGGTGTTGCGTCTGCCGCTTCTTTGACGCGTCGGCATGTGTCACCGAACGTCGTCTGGGCGCTACAGTGGCAGAGAAACAACGTCTTGTCAATGGCTGAAGTGCCGGAAATCGTAAGATTTATGCGAATACAGCCCGACTGTTGCCTTGACGCAACAGTGGTGCAAGATTGTGAAACGGCTATGGAATTTGCATGCCCGCGCGCACGGCGGCGCGTTCAGCGATACGCTCGCGCCAGGCTTCGACGTGGCCGACCCCATCCATGATTCCCGGGTTCTTGGCTTCCATTGCATCGACCATCGTTTGTATCCAGGGATAACAAAGAATGTCGGCAATCGAGTAGTCGCCAGCCAAATAGTCGTAGCTGGACAAACGCGCGTCCATGACACCGAGGATGCGCCGCACCTCGTCTCGGTAGCGCTCGATCGCATATGGCACCTGCTCCTTGGCAAAGCGCGTGAAATGACCGAGCTGGCCAAACATCGGCCCGAGGCTCGCCATCTGGAACATACTCCATTCGAGCGTGGCAACACGGCGGCGCGTGTCGGTGGGCAGCAGCTCACTGGCCGTTTTTTCGCACAGATAGATTGCGATTGCGGCCGATTCGAATACCGAAATCGGGCCATCCGGACCGTCTTGATCCACAATCGCCGGAATTTTGTTGTTCGGCGAGATCTCGAGGAAATCCGGCGCGAACTGCTCGTCTTTACCGATGTTGATGGGATGGACGCGATACTCGAGGCCGAGCTCTTCGAGCAGGATGGCGATCTTGCGCCCGTTCGGTGTGGTCCACGTATAAAAGTCGATCATAGGGTTGGCCGTGTTGAAGTGGCGGCAAGACGATACACAGGAATGCGAACAAAAAAAAAGCCGCGCATCGGCGCGGCTTTTTAAATGGCTTCAGATAGCCGTTAGCCGGCTTTCTGCACCCATGTGCGGCACCAGCCCTTTGCGCTGACCAGTTTGCCCGGGAAGATACTGCACGGGCCGTACTCGGCGTCGCCACCGGTGTAGAGCTGGCAGTTTGCGCAATCCGAACCGGCCTTGAACGTAGCCTCACTGCCTTCGGCAATCGACGCAACGTTATCGACGTAGCCGAGCGCCTTTGCGGCTGGGTCGTCCGCCGTCAACTTCGGCAATTCGACCGTCTCTGCCTGTGCCCCGCGCACACCGATGGCGGCGAGCGGCACCGCGGCTACCGCTATTGCGCCGCTGCGTAGAATTTGACGTCGGCTGACGCCGCGAGATTTAGCTTGCTGTGTCATCTTGGATAGCCCTCCTGAAACTGACGCTAGTTTAACAAACTGCTCGGCATAGACAGCCTGCAAACGAGGAATTGTCGACATTCAAATCGCGTTAAATGCGAATGATTTCCATTTAAAATTCATCGACTTAGCGATACGTACGCGCCGCTATTGGAAGGTGGTCGACGCGGTTGAAATGGTCCAAGGATATTCGCGACGTGCTGAACGTGAGCTGAGTAATCGACGCGTTGTTGACTCGCCAGCAAAGCCTCGCTGCCGCAATCGGCGGCGCGCCCAGCACATGCGCAACGACCGCCGCGACGACCCCACCCGAGCTAACCACGGCGATGTGACTGCCGGACGCCGCTTTATGTTGCAGCTCAGCGATTGCCCTGCCAACACGCGTACAGAATGCTTCCCACGTGGGGATGTTGGCCGCCGGATCGCTGCGATTTTTCTCAACCCAATCCTCGATACAAAACTCCAGCAGCCGCTGCACGGCCCGAATTTGTACCGCGCGATCTTCCGCTTGCTGAAAGTCGATCAGCGCCCGGTCTACCGCGTCGCTGCTGCCCTTCAGGCGCTCTATTTGTTGCTCCATCATCGCCTCGAACGGAAACTCATTGAAGGCGATATCGCGCACAACGGGTGCAGCCACACCGTTTGCGGCGTCAACCATCGCATCCAGCGTCTGCTGCTGGCGCTGCAGCGTCCCCACCAGGTAGCGCTGCGGCAACGCATCCTCGGCGTCGAGCGTTAGCCCGACGCGACGGGCCTGATCGGTACCGAGCGGCGACAGGCGATCATAGTTATCGGTCAAGAACATCGCCTGACCGTGTCGAATCAAATGCAGACGACTCATGGCGACGTTAGCGGGTCGGTCCAGATTCAAAGACCAGCGGGGCTGGCTCGGCCTCAGACTCGATGACCAGCGTGCCGTTGTCCTCGCGAATGGATATCGCCGACTCGAGTGCGGCGATAAAGCGTTGCTCCATCTCCATCGCGCCCGGTTCAGCGCAAGCTCGCCGGGTCACCGCGAGTGCACTTACGTACAGCGACGCCTCGTTGCGCCGGTACGCACCGGAATATTGATTGCAGCCCGAGAACCCCGCTAACTGATTCACTGAAGCGAAAGTGAGCGTCGGTTGAATGGCAGCAACCGTCGTCTCACCAATTGACACCAACGTCCACGTACCCGCGGCAGTTTGTGACGTCGACGAATCACCGCTATTGCCGCCGCAAGCTGCGAGCAACGCGGTTAGAAGAGCGAAAAGACCGAGTCTTGGCATGATCTCTGTGCCGCAATGAAAGCGGCAAGTCTGGCGGCGACGTTGCGACTTCGCAAGCACCGGATGTTCACGGTATTGTGTTTAGGTCAGTACGAGGTTCGAGGAATTTGCGTTGCGTTTTCTACTGTCTGTCGTTTGCTGCTTTGTTCTTGCCGGTTGTGCAAAGGAGCCGCCGCTCGAGCAGGTTGACCTACTCATTACAAACGTTAACGGGGTTTCGACAACCAAGGAAAACATGCGCCGCTTCGACGCCGTCGCGATACGCGACGGCCGCTTCGTGGCGGTTGGCGAGGCAGCCGACCTGAGCGCACGCTACGCCGGCGCGACAACGATCGATGGCGGCGGTAAGACCATGCTGCCGGGGTTGATCGACGCGCACGGCCACGTCTCATCGCTCGGCGAACTCACCGAGACAATCGATCTCGCCGGCATCGCTTCGCTCGACTCGACGCTCGGCGCCATTAAATCGTTTGCCAACCGCTCACCGGAGCGCGCCTGGTTGACCGGTCGCGGCTGGAATCAAGTCCTTTGGGCGGGCGGCGAGTTTCCGACGCGCGCGGATCTCGACGCCGTCGTTGCCGACAAGCCGGTCTGGTTACGCCGCATCGATGGCCACGCCGGTTGGGCGAACAGCGCGGCACTCTTGGCGGCCGGCATCGATGCCCGTACCGAGGACCCGCCGGGGGGGCGCCTTATTCGCGGCGCCGACGGCACCCCGACGGGGGTGGCCATTGACTCGGCGATGGACCTCGTAGAAGCGGCGATACCGCCCAAAAGTCGCGACGACGTCGAACGCCACATCGAACTCGCGCTGTTGGAACTCGCCCGACTCGGCGTTACGAGCGTGCACGACGCCGGCGTCAGCCTCGAAGAAGCCGCCATAATGCGCCAGCTGGCCGACGAGGGGCGACTGCATGTGCGCGTCTATGCGATGTTGTCCGGCGCCGGTGAGGTCTTGGACGGTTTCGGCGAGCCGCTCATCGACTATGCCGACAGCCGATTATCCATTCGCAGCGTTAAGCTCTACGCCGATGGGGCGTTGGGCAGTCGTGGCGCCGCGTTGATTGATGAATACACCGACGAACCCGGCAACCGCGGACTGTTGTTCAGCGATCGCGACGAGATTGGCGCGCTGATCGGTAAAGCCAATGACCGCGGGTTCCAGGCCAACGTCCATGCCATCGGCGATCTTGCGAATCGGGTCGTACTGCGTGCATTCGCCGACGTGCAGGACAACGAACCATCGCCGCTGCGCAACCGAATCGAACATGCCCAGGTCGTACCGCTCGAGCTGATTCCTGAATTCGCCCGACTGGGCGTCGTCGCATCGATGCAGCCGACTCATGCGACCAGCGATATGAATATGGCAGAAGATCGGGTTGGGTCGCTGCGCATCCGCGGTGCATATGCGTGGCGAACAATGCTGAAAAGCGGTGCCGTACTCGCGGCGGGTTCGGATTTTCCCGTTGAATCAGCGAATCCGATGTTTGGACTGCACTCGGCCATCACGCGAACCGATCATTCGGGGCGGCCTGAAGGCGGATGGTATCCCGAGGAGGCGATGACCCGCGAAGAGGCGCTGCGCGCGTTTACCGTTGCCGCGGCCTACGCGGCGCATCAGGAAAACGTGCTCGGACAAATCGAGCCCGGTTTTTTCGCCGATTTCATTCTTCTCGAACGCGATTACGTGACAATGCCGGCCACAGAACTCTACACGCTTGCGCCAGCGGAAACCTGGGTCGCTGGCAAGCGGGTGTATCCGCAAAACTGAGTCGATCGAAAGAGAGTCGCCCGAAAATGATTATCGAACAGGTCTGGACTGGCAACGCCTACCGAAACTTCAACTATTTAATTGCCTGTCCCGACACCGGCGAGGCGTTGGCTATCGATCCACTCGATGCAAAACGCTGCGTTGCACGGGCTGCCGACCGTGGCTGGCGCATCACGCAGCTTCTTAACACGCATCACCATGCTGACCACATCGGCGGCAACACCGCCGTGGTGCGCGAAACCGGTGCAAAAATTCTCGCGCATCGCGACGCCGCGCGACGCATCCCGAACATGGACCGGGGTCTCGTGGCCGGCGACACCATCAAAGTCGGCAACCTCGCGCCGCTGCGCTGCCTCGACACACCGGGGCACACGATGAGCCATATTTGCCTGCTTGCGGACGGCGACCCGCCACTGCTGTTCAGCGGCGATACGTTGTTCAACGCGGGCGCCGGCAATTGCCACAATGGCGGTCACCCAGAGGCCTTGTTCGAGACCTTTCGAGATCAACTGTACCGCCTGCCCAGCGCAACTCGTCTCTATCCGGGGCACGAGTACCTCACGAACAATTTGCGCTTCACGCTCGCTTACGAACCCGACAATGCGGACGCCGCGCGACTGCTCGAAAAAATCGACGGCCAGGACCCGAATGACCCTTACGTCACGACGCTAGAGGAAGAGGCAAGGATCAACACGTTTTTTCGACTCGATACGCCGACGGTGATCAAGTCCGTCGTCGAACGCTTCCCCGAGATCGGCCCGACCCCCGATCCGAAAACGGTCTTCATGAAACTCCGCGAGCTGCGCAACGATTGGTAACGGCAACACATCTGTTGCCGGACGTCCTCGGCCGCCTTCGCAAGACCGTCTAAAAATCTCTGAAATAGATGAGAAATAGATAATTATTAATTGTTTTATATATCTTTTTTAGTTAAACGTAAAGACGCATACTGCACGTTCTAGGCGAATTCTTTGCATTGCGGAACGTTGGCTTACACGTGTCTGGCTACCGTGTCAGTCATCCCCGAGTACAACGAAGGATCAACGCCATGCAAAGCCATTTAATGAAAGCCAAACTCATTGCCGTTGTTGTTTGCCTGGCCGGCTGTGCGTCCGCGCCGGACGTCACAATCGAACCACCGCAACCGTTTAACTCGACGATGACGTTCAACGTCGAGACAGAAGTCGTCGGACAGACTGACGGCATTGATTCCGGACTTACGCTCTATGTTGCCGAAACGCTGATTGATCGCGGCTGGACCGAAGCTGCGGATGACGCAGCGCTGACCTTGCAGGTCGACGTCGATTTCGAACGAGTCCTCGAGATTGAGCGGGCGTCCGGCTGGCGCGGCTATTCGGCCGTGACCGACGTACGCGCTGGCGCCGATATCACACTGGCCATCGCCATCGTCGATACCGCCGGTGTCACGGTGTGGGCAGGCAGCGACGACCTCAATGTACCGCTCGGCACGGACCGCGACGCGGCACGTGAAATGGTCTTGGATAAGCTCGATGCGATTCTTGCCGCCATCCCGGTCAAGGACCGTTTATTGAACGCGGCCTGATGACACCAGCTAAGCCGCCGGTCGATCACGGCGATCGATCGGCGGCAACCGCGTTTAGGACGTTAATTGAGCGCTGTCACACACGGTTGACGATTCTCAACGGCCATCGGATCGCCGCTACGGTTTACCGCGGGCAACAGACCACAACTCGTAAATTCGCCGATAGATCGCCTCCCACGTCGGTAATCGCCGCCGGTTTTCCTCAAACGAGGCCGAGCAATAGCTACGCAGCAACGCATCACGTCTCCGACTCGCCAAATCGTGATGCGCGCTGACCACCGCGAGATCAAACAGCGGATCGTTGTCGGCGGCGTATTCCCAGTCCAGCAGCGTGAGAGACTCGCCAAGCACGAAGTTTTGCGCGACCGGGTCGTTGTGGCAGGGCACGCCGGGGCGGTCGTCGACGTCGGCCAGTAGCGCCCTGACCTCGCGTTCCGCCTTGACCGCGCTTGACCTCGCGGGCGCCGTACATTGGCCCAGGTAGCGTCGCGCCGCCGCTTCGAGATCGAGCGTTACGCCCAATCTCGGCAGATCGTGCAAGCGCCGGAGCAGCCTCCCGACCGCAGCGACGCTGTCGGTATCCTCCATTGCCGTCGCAGTCAGGACCGTTCCGGGCGCATAGTCGGTAAGCAGCAGTCCCGCATCGGGAGCTGCGAGCAGTACCGCCGGCGCAATCCCTGCCGCGGCCGCCTGGCGCTGCGCAGCGAGCTGCGCTGCCATGTCGGAGCCGCGATCAACGATACGCAAGACAGCCAATCGACCGCCCACCGTTACCCGAAAAACATCAGCCGACGAGGTCTCACCAACGGCAGCGACGTCGGCGGCGTCGACGTTTCCTGGCAGGCGCGCTAGCGCTTCAGGCAGCGACAGTCTGGGTCGCATAAGAACGCCGCCACGAGCGATAGCCGAACGGGATCATCACCAGATAAACCGCGAACGGCAGCGCCGCCGTTTCGAGATCCTGGCGGATCAACAGAACAATGGTCGCAATGTCGATGACAAACCAGTACGCCCAGTTGGCGAGTTCTTTGCGCGTGACGAGAAACGTGGTCCAGAGCGCTGCGAACGTGATTGCCGAGTCGGCAAATACGTCGACCGGCAGCAGCGCGTCGGGCGCCAAATTAAGGCGTACAAAGGTCGTTCCCGCAGCCGCGACGGCGATTATCGAGAGCGCCAGTCGATGAACTCGCCACGACCATACCGAGACGGGCAAGTCTTCGTCGCCGCGCTGTCCGCCGCGCCATTGCCAGTAACCGTAGATGGCCATGCCGACGTAAAAGAGATTGAGCAACGCCTGCATCGACAGCCCGGCGTCGTACGTTAGGTACGCGTAGATTGCACTGCTCGTGCCGCCGCACAGCCAGCATAGAATGGATTGACGAATCGCGAGCGCCAGATAAGCGATGGCCAGCAGCACGGCAGTCCACTCGAGCGCCGCCGCCGCGGATGCCCACGGTACGCTCATTGTGGCATCAGAACCCGGCGGTGTCGGCGTTCAGAATTTTGATCACAAACACCGCCTGGTGGTCTTTATCGAGACTCGGCTGAATCTCGGTCTTGAGGGCTTGCATAACGCAATCGTAGTCGCCGATGAGTTGCGTACTGAGTCGGTTGACCTCGACGCTGATATCGGCGTGCGCTTGGAGCCGCGCGATAACGTCTTTGATCGGCTCTATGTAGCCTTCGCGCAGCGGATAGAGGCTGATATCGACAGCGACGCGCATCAGTTCAAACTCCAGTCGAGACGGACACCAATCTGCCGCCGATCACCCAACCGCACGTACTGCGTGTTCGGGAAATCCGGCGGTTCGTTGCCGAAAAAGAATCCGCGCACGGCGTACTGTTCGTCGGTGAGGTTGCGGCCGAACACGGTAACGGTCGTATTGGCAAACCGAAAACCGGCGCGCGCATGGATGAGTTCGTAAGCGTCGGACGTCTGGTCGTGACCGCTCGAAAAAAAGAACTCGTCTCGGCCGTTGATATCCAGACCCGCAAACCAGCCCTCGGCTGGTTGATACGCAACACCGGCGGCAAAGGTATAGCCCGGCGCATGGGGTTGGTCGCGGCCATCGAGTAACGCCAGCGCACCGCTGGTGTCGAGTTCGGTGGACAGGAGGCCGACGTTGGCATACGCGCGCCAATTCTCGGCAAAGCCATACGTCATCTCGAGCTCGAGACCGGCGCCGCTGCCTTCTGCCGCGTTGTCGATAAAAAACACGAACGACGCAGGATCGTTCGGGTTGAGCTGCTCGGACGTTGAGATTTGCTGATCGTTGCGTTGATCGATGAACACGGCGGCCCGCAGCTGCACGTCGCGCTCGGTCGGCTGCCAAATGAACCCAGCCTCCAGTGAGTCGACGAACTCTGCATCAAACTCGGTTAGCCCAGCGGGCACCGGCCCCAAATTGAACCCCCCGGCTTTGTAGCCACGCGCGTACTTGACGTAGTAGCGCTGCGTGTCGCTCCGATTCCATGTCACTGCCAGCTGACCGCCGAGCATGGTCTCGCTCGGGTCAAGTTCGAGGCCGTTGGAATCGACATAGTCGGCATCGCGACGCTCGAGCCGCAATCCAGCGCTGAGCGACCAACGCTCGTTGAACGCCCACTCGCCTTCGGCAAACGCGGCGACATTGGTGGCCGAGTAATCGCTAGTCAGCGGCGGCGTATCGACGACGAATGGACCGAACGTTGGATCGATATAAACGCCTTGATCAACGGCAATCAGATCCTCGCGCAAATTCAGCGCGTAGATCCCGGCCACCCACGACAATCTGTCGTTGAATAGACCCCGGCCAGGCTCGGACACGAATCGAAATTCCTGACTCTGGTTTTCCCGAATGCGGCGCCGATCAGAAATGAAGTCGTAGACGAATGGCGCCCAAAATTCATCGTTGCCCCAGTCGGCGTCAAAGCCGAAGCGAATGTCCGAGCGCGCGACACTCGTGAGGCTTAGTAGTCGCCACGAGTCACCTGGCCGCCAGTCCAATCGCGCCGACACGGCGCGCGTGCGTTGCGCATCGCGACCAGGCTTGTCGGAAAAAGTCGTGAAATCGTTGGCGATTGCGAACGCGTCATAGCCATTGTCGATATCGATGTAGAGCCCAGTCAGCTCGAGAGCCAACCGGTCACTGAACGTGTGATCCAGCGCTATCTTGAGATCGCGCTCTTTGCGGCCGTTGGTGTCATCGCGACCGAGAAACGGATTGTCACGAAAGCCGTCCGCCTCGTACGAGTACGCACTCACACGAGCCGCGGTGCGCTCACCGAGCGCGGTTTCGAATGCGACACCAACTGCGCGGGCGTCGTCTTCAGCCGCGAGCAAGCGCACATCGGCGCCTGTTTCCCCACTCGGCCGCCGGCTGCGCACGCTGATCAACCCGCCGATCGCGTTCGCGCCATACCGAGTCCCCTGCGGTCCACGCAAAACGCTGATCTGTTCGACATCCCACGTCAGCGCAACACCGCCAATCGCCGAGAAATCGACGTCGTCAATGAGAAACCCAACCGACGGATTCGGTGCGCCTTCGTACTGCGAACGCTCGCCGACACCGCGAATCTGGAAAAAGCGCGGTCGGTTGCTGCCGCCTGCGAAGTTTAGATTCGGGATGAGGTGAATAATCTCCTCGAAATGGGTGACGGCGATCTGCGCGATCTGCTCCTGCCCGATGACACTGATGCTGGCTGGCAGCTCACTGACCGGACGTTCGCGCAGATCCGCACGCACGACAATTTCATCGAGCGGCGCGTCTTGCGCAAACGACATCGAGGGCGCCGTGCCCAGACTCATGAAAAAGAGGAACGCGCCCCGTACTAGGGGCCTGCGCGGATCTGGCATCGTCTTGTCTCCCTACGTCGGTACTAACCGAATCAGGTTCAAAGGGTTCCCGGAGACGAAGGCACCAGATCTCAGGCCGTAGCCACCCCTGTGTGCGATGATGGTAACGCTGGCGTCATATCAGTGCAAAACAAGCAACCTCGGCGGCGGTCACACACATGCCGCTGGGTTACGCAAGGACAGCATCGCAAAAGGTCATTGATTCGTGAGACTGGTTTTGCTCATCGGCACACTGCTTGGCGGTGCGGCGCTGTTGCTGTTTGCGGCAGCCGATGGACGCCTGGGTAGTCCCGATGGACCGGGCACCATCACGGTCGTCGAGCGCGTGCCGGTCGCCGCCGAGCTTGCCCAGAACCCGTACTCTCAGCAGGCTGTTCGCGCCGCACTGCGCCAGCCTACGGACGCCGTGATTCGCTTCGGCGATCCACGCGTTTACACGACATTCTCCGATCAAGCGTTTCTTCTCAGCCTCGACGAATTCGGTGGCCAAGGACCTGCGACATTGGGCGACGCCTGCGATTACGCTCGCTTTTGTTCGGCGATCGATTTTTGGGCGGCGACGGATCACGTTGCCACGTTGACCGAGCGGCGTTGGCGTCAGACTCGGGAAACCGCACTGCAGTGCCAAGCAGTTGCCAACGCCGATCAAGCCGGCGCTCATGACGTCTTTGTTGGCTTTTCGTGGCCGACCACAACAGATGCGCAACTCAATCGTTCGCGCGCCATCGTTTTGAGCGATCTGGATACCGACGTCCGACTGAGTCGCGATGGCGTAAAAAACGCACCGGCAGCAATTGCCGGTTACGCATCGCGGTTTCGTGAACGCACCGAGCTGCTGCTGCGTGCGCCCGCGCGCCGCACGCTCGACTATGCAGCGCAGAGCCGTGAGACGCAGCGCACCTTCAACTGCACACCCGGCTCGCCCGACTGCACCGACGTTTCCGTCGCCGCTGACGCCGTGCTCGCCGACTACACGGCGCGCGCAATACCCCACTGGTCCGTTGTGGTCGACAATGCCCGAGGCGATTTCCTCCGTCACGAGGCCGACGATTTGGCGCCGCTTGGCGCCAACGAACTCTTTGAGATCTACTCTGGCTACGGCAGCGCCGAAGCTTTCCGTGGCTTTCGTCAAAGCGCCAGCGACGAAAGCGGCCAGACTCAGTGCCCGACGCCCAACAACCGATTCATGCCGATGTGTTTTCGCGCCGGCGAACTCATTGCCGCGCGTTGTGCCGCCGACGGTGGCGGTGATGCGTTTTGTGAAGCGCGCGCCAGCCGTGCGCGGCAGCGATTTTTGCAGGCACCGCGGGGCGGCCACCGACTGTTAACGGACGAACCAGCGACGGCTTGGCGCGATGCCGGTCAGTGTCGCGATTGCTTTCTACCTAGTTTTCTTTATCGGCCGCTGGGTTCGGCGCAGCATCGACTCGCCGTGCGCGAATTTGATTCGAACGGCGCGCCAATCCGACGCTATCTTGGCTTTACGGCGACGTCGGCATCGCACCGCGCTAGACCGGGCAGCGGGTATAAAGAACGCGATCGTTTTTTGAATACCGACGCTATCAGGACCCGCGATCAAGCGTTGTTCCAATTGATTTTTGGTGGCACCAGTCGGTACGCCCGAGATATCGAAGACAACACTTTCTATCCGCTGTGGCCGCTCGATCCCGACGCGCAACCGCGCGCCAACGTCGAGCACGAGCGCGCCCAGAGCTACCGCTATTCCGGCGGACTGACCGCCGTTCACGCAGCAGACGATTCGCGCGCAGCACTGCTTGATGCACTCGCGCGACGGGAGGTCTATGCAACCAGCGGCGATCGCATCCTCTTGTGGTTTTCGATCGACAACGTCGGACCTAGACCGCGACCCATGGGTGCTCGCGTCTCAGCCGATTATGCACCGCGATTTCACGTTTCCGCTGCGGGCGCCCTGAAGCAACTGCCAGGCTGCCCCGATGCGACTGAGGAGCTGGTCGGTCGGCAGCGGCTAGCACGATTGTGTCGCAACGAGTGCTTCCACCCGGCGGAAGAGCGCAAACTGATCAGCCGGATCGAGGTTGTGCGGATTCGCCCACAGACTTCGCCCGATGAATCGATTGAAAACTTGATCGATGACCCTTGGCTCACGCATGTCTGCGAACCGGAACCCTTAGGCTGTCGCTTTGAATTCTCCGATCCCGACTACGTTAGCGGCGCACGGGATGTCACGTACTACGTCCGCGCCATCGAATCGCCGAGCCTTGCCATTAACGGCGCAGGTTTACGCTGCGAGTTTGACGCCGATGGCAACTGCGTGGCGACGACGCCGTGCACGGGCGACACCAGCAACCCGGACTGCCTCGCGCCGGTCGAAGAACGGGCGTGGTCGTCGCCTATTTACGTCGAATGGCCGCGTTAGCCGTGCGTGAGGCGCAGCGATCTGTTAGCGCTGGTATTCCGCCGGCTGAATGAGCTCGTCAATGGCCTCGGCAATGGTATCGACACGCTTTGCCAACACCGTCTGCGCGTCGTAAAGACCGCGATTGTAGTAGTACGGTCCGATTTCTTGCGTAATGAAATCCAGCAGAAACTCCGCCGGAAATTGGCCAATATCTTGATCGAGCTCTTCACGAAAGTACAAGCGAAGCTTGTCGACCAATGCGGCACGCTCGTCGCGACTCAGCTCGATCTTAGGCATAGATGCACGCTCGGCAAGTGATCACGTTCGTGGGCAGCGCCACTCGGAGGCGACCGACGCCGCCCAACGGGCGGCGTCATTCACCGTTGACGAGCCTAACCGCTAGGCGGCGTCAGACACGGCGGTCGGTTTTTTCGCGCGTGGATCGAGACCGATCGACCGCGCGATGATTTCCCGCATGATCTCGGACGTACCCGCGTAGATGCGTGAGATCCGTGCATCCGTAAACATCCGTGAGATTTGATACTCATCCATATAGCCCGCACCACCGTGCAATTGCACGCAGGCATCGGTGACACGCCCCTCGAGCTCGCTGCAATACAGTTTGGCCTGTGCGGCGATCTCTGCGGTTAGCTTGCCGGCGTTGTGCTCTTCAACGCAGCGGTCAACAAAAACCTGAGCGACATCGATCTCTGTACGCATGTCGGCCATTTTGAAACGCGAGTTCTGAAAGTCCCCAATGGCCTGTCCGAACGCTTTGCGTTCGCGAATGAAATCCAGCGTGATGTCGAACGCCTTTTGCGCCGCAGCGACGTAGCCCGCCGCACCGATCAAGCGCTCCTCGGCGAGGAAATTCATCAGGTAGTAAAAACCGCGGGTCGGATCGCCAAGGACGTTTTGCTTCGGGACCTTGACGTTATTGAAAAACAGCTCCGCCGTATCTTGCGCCTTGAGCCCCATCTTCTTGAGGTTGCGGCCACGCTCGAAGCCGTCCATGCCGCGCTCGATGACAAACAAGCCAAGGCCGTGCGAGGAGCCCGGTACCGTGCGCGCAGCAACGAGCACGAGGTCCGCCAGAATGCCGTTGGAAATGTATGTCTTGGAGCCGTTCAGCAACCAGTGATCGCCTTTGTCTTCTGCTTTCGTACGAATGCCGGCGACGTCGGATCCGGCAGCCGGTTCGGTCATCGCTATCGCGAGGACTTTCTTGCCGCTGACGCAATCCGGCAACCAGCGTTGCTTCTGCTCATCGGAGCCAAGCTCACCGAGGTAAGGCCCAACCAGGCGGCTGTGCAAGGTCATGAAAAAACCGGGATCACCGTGCTGGGCGAGCTCCTCGATTAGAATCTGCTCATAGCGAAAATCGTTTATACCGGCGCCGCCGTATTTTTCGTCCGCCCACATCATCAGGTAGCCCATCTCGCCGGCTTTTTCAAAAGCCTCGCGATCAACGATGCCTTCCTCGCGCCAACGCTCGCAGTGAGGCGCGATCTCATTGATCATGAATTGCCGGACGGAGTCACGAAACATCTCGTGATCTTCTTCAAAAATATGTCGTTGCATAACGGTCCTCGTGGTCAGGTACTGTGAGTGACACCGCGCTCGTTAGCGTCCCTTGAAATTGGGCGCGCGCTTTTCGAGAAACGCGCTAACGCCTTCAACGTTATCGTCGCTGCCGAGCAAGCCTTTTTGTGTTTCCGCTTCCAAATCGAAGGTCGCCTCAAAGGTGCTCTGCGCAGCGAAGCGCATGACTTTTTTCGTCGCGGCAACCGACAGAGGAGCGCGCTCGGCAATCGTCGCGGCCCATGCCGACGTCTGTCGTTCGAGTTCGTCGGCCGGCACGATGCGATTGACGAGTCCAAAATCAAGCGCTGCCTGCGCACTGATCCGCTCCGACAGAATGCTGAGCTCGAAAGCTTTCTTGTAGCCCAGCTGCTGGGCGAGCAACCAGTTGCTGCCACCATCGCCGACCAACGAAATGGTCGTAAACGGTGACAACAGAAACGCCGAATCAGCCATGATCGCGAGATCGCAGACCAGCGCGTAGCCAAGCGCGATACCGGCCGCCGAACCGTTGATCGAGGCGATAACCGGTTTCGGCATTTGCGTGATCGCATCGAAGCTAGGTCGGTACTCAACCTGCAGCTGATCCTGAATCGTCGTTTCGCCTTGCGGGAAGCCTTCCTTGAGATCGGCGCCGGCCGAGAACGCTCGGCCGGCCCCGGTCAAAACAACCACGCGCACGTCCGCATCGTCGGCGAGCTCGCGCATGGCCACGCTGAGCTCGCGTCGCATGGCCGTATTGAACGAATTCATCGCATCCGGACGATTCAACGTCACGGTCGCAACAAATCCGTCGCGCGTCACGGTAACGGCTGCTAAGTCGCTCATTGCCAGATCTCAGTTAAGCCGCGCTTTGCTGCACGTCGGCGGCCGGTGTCGCATAGAAGCTTCCGCCGGTGGCAGCGAGCTTGCGCAACGAGTCCGGAACGGCGAATCGATCGCCGTATTGCTCGGCGAGCGCGTCAGCATTGCGAACGAAGTTAGCAAGACCTTCAGTTTCGATGAACGAAATCGTGCCGCCCGTGTACGGCGGGAAGCCCCAACCGAAAATCGAACCAATGTCGGCATCGGCCGGATCGGTGACGACGCCCTCGTCCATACACCGAACCGTATCCAGCGCCTGCGCGTATAAGAGCCGTTGCTTCAGATGCGCTGGATCCGGTTGCTTTTCCGCGACCGGGAAGTGCTCGCCCAAGCCGGGCCACAGGTGTTTTTTGCCGCCCTCGGGATAATCGTAAAAACCTTTGCCGAAGCGTTTGCCGCGACGATCGAGGTCTTCAACCATTTTGTTGACGACGTCATCGGCCGCACTCCACGGGTAATCATCACCGAGGTCGGCGCGAGTTTGCTTCATGACGTGATACGACAACTCGAGGCTGACTTCGTCAGTGACCGCCAGCGGACCGACCGGCATGCCGGCGTGTCTTGCGACATTCTCGATCAAGGCCGGATTCACACCTTCGGCAAGCATGTGCATGCCTTCGCCCGTGAAGACGCCGAACACGCGACTGGTGTAAAAACCGCGGCTGTCGTGAACGACGATCGGCGTCTTGCGGATCTTCTTGATGTAATCGAGGGCCACGGCCGTTGCGCGGTCTTCGGTCTTCTTGCCGAGAATGACTTCAACGAGCGGCATTTTGTCGACCGGCGAGAAGAAGTGAATGCCGATGAACTGACCTGGGCGTTTGGATGCCTCGGCCAAGCCAGTAATCGGCAGCGTCGACGTGTTTGACGCAAAAATCGCATCGTCCGGAATGACCGCTTCCGTTTGCTCGGTGACCTTGGCCTTGATGCCGCGATCCTCGAACACGGCCTCGATCACCAGCTCGCAGCCTTCGAGATCGCCGTACTCCGTCGTGGTCTTGATCTTGGCCAACAGCGCCTCGCCCTTTTCGACCGAGACCTTGCCGCGGTCGATGCCCTTTTGCACCAGGCTGCGCGAGTAGTCTTTGCCGTGCTCGGCTTTGTCGATGTCCGTGTCGAGCAGCACCACATCCATTCCGGCGCGCGCCGAGACGTAAGCAATGCCGGCGCCCATCATACCAGCGCCGAGGATGCCGAGCTTCGTGACGTTGGATGCCGGTACACCTTGCGGTCGGCGAACCAAGTTGTCGGCCGCCTGCTTGTTGACGAACAAGGTGCGTACCATGTTGCGTGCGACCGGATTGCGGAGCAACGACACAAAATACTTCGATTCAATCGCAAGACCCTTGTCGATCGGCAGGACCGTGCCTTCGTACACCGCCGACAAAATCGCATGCGGCGCTGGGTAATTGAGGTTGGTTTCCTTCTGCGTCAGCGCTGACCCGACCATCAGCGTCTGAATCGATTTCGGGTGCATCAAGCCGGCACCGCCCGGTACTTTGAAGCCTTTCCTGTCCCAGGGTTGCTCGGCCGTACCGCCGTCGGCGACCCATTGGCGGGCAGCATCGAGCTCCTCGCCCGGTTCGACCAGCGCATCGACGATGCCCATCCCGTGTGCTTCAGCAGGCGACAGATGCTTGCCCTGTGCCATCAGCATTAGCGCTTTCTCGAGACCGATCATGCGCGGCAGTCGTTGCGTGCCGCCCGCTCCGGGCAGCAACCCGACTTGCACTTCCGGCAGACCGAGTTTTGCTTTCGGGTTATTGGCAGCGACGCGGTAATGACAAGCCAGGCAAATCTCGAGCCCGCCGCCGAGCGCGGTACCGTTGATGGCGCTGGCAACCGGCTTGCCGCAGGTCTCGAGGCGACGCAACAGCGTTTGGAAACGGGCGACACCGGCCAGCACCTGTTCGACTGGCGTTGCCGGATCAAACATAGGCGCCAGGCCTTTGAGATCGGCGCCGGCGAAGAAACTGTCTTTGCCGGACGAGATAACCGCGCCGCGAATGGCATCGTCGCTGGCGATGGTGTCAACGCACGACTCGAAATCGGCGACGAATTCCGGCGTTATGACGTTCATCGGTTTGTTGGGAACGTCAATAATGAGCGTTGCAATACCGTCAGTGACGGTGAGATCAATTGTTGTGGTCATTGTCGGCTCCCCTCAGACGCGTTCGATAATGGTCGCGGTGCCCATGCCACCGCCAATGCACAAATTGACGAGCGCCGTGTTCAAATCGCGGCGTTCCAGCTCGTCGAGTACCGTCCCGAAAACCATCGCACCAGTGGCACCGAGCGGATGACCCATCGCGATGGCGCCGCCATTGACGTTGATGCGGTCATGATCGATATCGAGATCCTTCATGAATTTCATGACCACGGATGCGAACGCCTCGTTCAGCTCGAACAGATCGATATCGTCCGTCGTCATGCCACAGCGTTTCAGCACTTTGAGGGCGCTCGGCGTCGGACCAGTCAACATGATCGTCGGATCGGAACCGATCGACGCAAAGCCGACGATGCGCGCCCTGGGCTTTAAGTTCTGCGCCTCACCGGCTTCTTTGCTGCCGACGAGCACGGCCGCCGCACCGTCGACGATACCGCTCGAGTTGCCGCCCGTGTGCACATGATTGATGGCTTCGACTTCTGGGTATTTCTGTAACGCAACGGCGTCGAATCCAGCCTGCTCGCCTGGGATGACAAATGCGGGGTTGAGTCCCGCCAAATCGTCGGCGCTCGTGCCCGGGCGCATGTGCTCGTCGCGGTCGAGCAGCACCATGCCGAGCTGATCGCGAATCGGCACAACCGAGCCGTCGAAATAGCCGTTTTCCCACGCATTCGCCGCGCGCCGCTGACTCTCCACAGCGTAGGCGTCGACGTCTTCGCGGCTGAAACCTTCGATCGTCGCGATCAGGTCTGCGCCAATGCCCTGCGGCGCGAAATACAGCTCGCTGGCGACTTTCGGGTCCGCCGCCATTGCACCGGAATCCGATCCCATCGGAACTCGGGACATCGACTCGACCCCGCCGCCAACGCACATGTCCGACTGGCCGGACATGACCTGCGACGCTGCCGTGTTGATAGCTTCGAGACCCGATGCACAAAAGCGATTCAGCTGCTTACCCGGAACCTGTTGGTCGTAGTCCGCCACTAACGCAGCGACTCGCGCGACGTTAGCGCCCTGGTCGCCGACTGGGGAAACGCAACCGAACACGACATCGTCGACTTGAGACGTGTCGAGCTCGTTGCGATCTCGCAGTGCGCTGAGCACCTGTGCGGATAACTCGATTGGCGTTACTTCGTGCAGTGATCCGGAGGCTCTGCCCTTGCCCCGCGGGCTGCGGACGTGGTCGTAAATATAGGCGTCGGTCATGAGGGTTCCTCGACGTTGCGATTATTGAGTAGAAGACAGATGGCGGCGTAAGCGCTGTTTGGCTGATTCCCGCATGGCGTCGAAATCGACGAAGTCGGGTACCAGCAGCCACAGGTGCGTTACACCGCAAAGAAATGCAATAAATTGAACGGCCTCCGCATGCGCATCGATATCCGCACGCACGTCGCCGTCGGCTATGCCTTGTTCCAGCCAAGCCATGACATCGCGTACTTGATGACGGTACGTATCAACCGCAAGTTCCTTCGATTCGCTGGTTGGGCTGCTGGCCTCCGAGAAAAGCACTTGCTGAATGCGGGCGTCGTCCGGCGACGCTTTGACAAAGCGCGCATAGGCGTCGATCGCCGCACACATCGCGTCGACGCCGGTCTTGACACCCACCTCGACATTCAACACCTCCAGCCAGCGTTTCGAGACCGCCTTGCCAATAGCGGCAAACAGCCCGGCCTTACTGCCGAACCGATAGGTCGCTAACCCGCGGCTGTAGCCTGCTCGTTCACCGATCGCGGCCAGTGTCGTTCCGGACGCACCTTTCTCGAGCAACAGCGTGCACGCGGCGTCGATCATGGCGCGATCGGACAGCGCCGTGCGCTCGGCCTGCGTCAGACTGGGTGCGGAGCCGGGTTTGGACATCGGGACTACCGACAAACGGGAGCCCGAATATTACTTGTTAACAACAAGCAAGTAAACTATTTTCGCGCGTTTTGCGGCCGCCGCCGTTGCCGAATCAGCCCAGACCGTTCAACAGCAGACCGCCGTCAACGGTAATGTTGCTGCCGGTCATGTAGCGACCTGCATCGCTCACCAGCAGCAGCAACGCGCCGCCAAGGTCGGCGTGCTCGCCGGCACGTCGTTGCGGGATGTACTTGATCAAGGCTTGGCCTTGCTCGGAATCCATGAACGCATCGTTAATTTCGGTGCGATAAAAGCCCGGCGAAATCGCGTTGACGCGAACGCCGAAACGCGACCACTCGAGTGCCATGGTCTCCGTGAGGCTCAATACGCCCGCTTTCGACGCACAGTACGGTGCGAGCGTTCGCGACGGTCGGTGCCCGAGCACAGACGCGATATTGACGATAACGCCGGGGACACCCGCTTTGATCCAGCGTTGACCGGCCTGTTGAGCGACGAGAAAAATGCCTTTGAGGTTGGTGTCAACGACGGTATCCCAGGCTTTCTCCGGCATATCGCCGATGAAGTGCTCACGACTGACGCCGGCGTTGTTGATGAGCGTATCGATCTGCCAGCCCTGCTGATCAATCTCGTTAAAACCGTCTTCGACGGATTGCGCGCTAGTGACGTCCATTGCAACGCAGATCGCCGATCCACCGCTCGCCTCTACCGTTGCGCGGGTTTCATCGAGCTTGTCTACGCGGCGCGCCGCCAGCACTAGACGAGCGCCTGCATCCGCCAGAATCTGCGCGAAACTCGCACCGAGCCCGC
This sequence comes from Pseudomonadota bacterium, assembly GCA_038534295.1. GTDB lineage: Bacteria > Pseudomonadota > Gammaproteobacteria > Steroidobacterales > Woeseiaceae > JBCAXA01. The sequence continues at coordinate 262,396 of JBCAXA010000002.1, read as the reverse complement.
TGCCTGCGCCGGTGATCAGAACAGTGCGGTTTGACAAGGAAAAGTCGGGGCGAAGGTCGCTCATTTTCGTGCTCCGGTTGTGATGAATCGCTCGATCGCCGGTGGCCGGTTTGTGGCAAGCTTCGCGCGTGCTGCGAGCGGGGCTCCGGATGGTACACGAACGAGCGGGTAGATTTTGGCGAGCAGGAAGACTGCTCGGGTTGGTATGGCTGCTGGCGCCGCTGTCGCTGGTCGCCCAAAACGTCGTCAACGCGGGCAATAGCACCGGCGAGGATGGCGCCGGTTTGCCGCTGTGGGAGATCGGTGCGGGTCTGGCCGCCGCCAACACGCCCGCCTACCCTGGCTCGAGCGTGAACCAAACCAATGTCCTGCCGTTACCCATCGTCATCTATCGAGGCCGCATCCTGCGCGCTGGCGACGGCTCACTGGTGTCGGGTCGACTGGCCGAGAACGAGCGACTCGAGCTCGATATCAGCCTCAACGGCAGTTTCAACGCTGACAGCGACGATGTCGATGTACGCAGCGGCATGCCGGATCTTGGATTTTTGTTCGAGATCGGTCCGGAACTCGAGTGGCACATAACCCCAGAGCAGTCTCGCTACCACTGGAAACTCGAAATGCCGCTGCGAGCGGCGTTCTCCGTAGACGACGGCTCGCTCGAAGCACGCGGTTGGGTGTTTAGCCCGGAACTCGAACTCGAGATTGCCGATGTCTGGAAGCAAGACAGCGAGCTGTCGATCGGTCTCTCGCCGGCGTTCGCGGCCGAAGACTTGATGGACTATATCTACGCCGTACCCAGCGAGTTTGCGACAGCGGAGCGCCCGGAATTCGATGCCAACGCCGGTTACCTGGGCACCCGTTTCGGCGTTAACTGGGCGCATCGCAGCGAGCGGCGTTTTTTCGTGATTGGTCTGCGGGCGACGTTCCTTAGCGGTGCCGAGAACGCTGCCAGCCCGCTGGTTGAAGAGAAGCGCAACCTAGGCGTGTTCGCCGCGATCGGCTGGACGCTTGCCGAGAGCAAACGGACCGTCACGCCCCGACGCAAAACACCGTAACTAACGGCTCGTTCACGCTTTCGGCCTAAGGCTTCGGCCCGCCCTGCCGATATTCCGGCATGGGTAAGCGCATCAACGCACGCGGTTCGCTGGCGGGAACACCGAATGCACACTGAAATCACCGGCAAAATCGGCCGATTTGACGTTATCCGACTGTTGGGCAAGGGATCGCAAGGCGCGGTCTATCTCGCGTCCGATCCGAACCTCGATCGCAAAGTCGCGGTCAAGATCATCTCGGCGGTGGCGCCGGAACTCGAGGCTGACCAAACCGGCAGCGCACCGCTGGAAGGCAGAATCTCCAGTCGTCTCAAGCATCCCAACATCGTTGCCATCTACGACGCCGGCATCAGCGACTACGGCACCTACATGGTGTTCGAGTTTGTCGAGGGCGAAACGCTGCGGGAACGCCTCAATCGCGTTGGCCCGGTGTCGATCGCGGAAGCCGCGCCGATTATGCGCCAGGTGCTTGATGCACTCGCCGAGGCCCACAACGCGCATTTCGTTCATCTCGATTTAAATCCCCGCAACATCCTGATGGACCGCGACGGCGTGCCGCGAGTGATGGACTTTGGCTTGTCAAAGCACGTCGACCACACCCCACGGAACTCGAGCACCGCGACTGGCACGCTGCGCTATATGGCACCGGAACACTTCACGGGCTTTCCGCTGGGGCCGTACACGGACGTGTTCGCCTTGGGCAGCACGTTTTACGAGCTCGTGACCGGCAAGCACGCGATGGATGCAACATCGATAGCGACGGTCATGAAGCAAATCCAGTCGGAGGACGTCAACTTCGGCCCGGTTCGTGAACTCGAGCACGGCGAGGCTTTCGTGCGCTTCCTGACCGGCGCCCTAGAACGCAACGTCGACGGTCGCTACGCGTGTGGCGCAACCATGCGCGATGCGTTTGATCTGTTCCTCGCTGAGAGCGGCATCGATCTGAAGGCGGACGCCGGCAACAATGCAACGGTCGAGTTCCTGCTGCGCAGGATGCAGCGCAAACAGGATTTCCCGTCGGTGTCGCAGACCCTCATCGACATCAACAAAATGACCGGCGAGGACAAGTCTGCATCGGCCGATCGGCTGGCGAACGTCGTGCTGCGCGACTTTGCGCTGACCAACAAAATCCTGAAGCTCGCCAATTCGGCGTTTTATGGCGCGCGTGCCTCGGAAGTGACGAGTATTTCGCAAGCCATCGTATTGATGGGTGTCCCCCAGCTTCGAATGATCGCGAACAGCTTGGCGGTGTTCGGTCATCTTCGCGGCGACGGCAAGTCGACGGCCCTTAAAGATACGATGATTCGTTCACTATTGGCCGGCATGCTGGCGCGTCATCTCGCCAAGGAGACCGGCATCCGTCGTGCTGAAGAAGCGTTTATCTACGGGATGTTCCAAAACCTCGGCGAAGCGCTGTCGATCTACTATTTCAACGAAGAGTATGTAGAGATCTGTGAGCTGCGTGAGCGGCAAGGTCTCGATGCGGCGGCCGCGTCACGCGGCGTCCTCGGGGTGTCGTACGGCGAGCTCGGCGCAGCGGTAGCTCGTACGTGGCAAATGCCCGATGCCATCCTCGCGGTTATCGTCGGCGCCCCGCAAAGCGCCGATGTTGCCGAAGCCGACGACAGTCGTATGCAGCATTTCGCGGTGTTCGCTAACAAATTATGCAGCGTAACGGACGGTTGGGCCGATGCGGATGATCCGCTGGCGCTAAACCCGCTGCTGCATGCCTATCGAGAACACGCGAAAATCAGCGAACGGTATGCACTTGCGTTGTTACGTGCCGGCTATCAAAAGCTGGTCGAGGCGGCCGATGTGTTTGAAATCAGCGTCGGCGAGAGCGACTACTGCAAAGCACTGCTCGGGTGGCTTGATCGCGCGGAACGCACTCAGATCGATTACGCGAAAGCAGCCTCAGCCTGAACGCGGCTGAAAATTCGGCGCGCGTTTCGCGAAATTCGCCGCCACCGCTTCCATTTGATTTTCCTTACCGAGCACAGTCAACTGCGTCTCGGCCTCGTCGCGCAGCGCGACCGCCGCATCGACGCCGAGCGCCCGATTGAACAATCCTTTGGTTGCCGTCACAGCGTCCGGCGAGCGTCCGACAACTGCCGCCGCAATCCGTTGCGCTTCGGCCAGTGGATCTTCCGCAACCTCCGTGATCAATCCGTAGTCGATCGCCGCCTCTGCCGTCACGATGTCGCCGGTCAGCGCAAGGCGCTTGAGCCAATCCGCCGGCACCACGTTGCGAGCCGTTACGGTCATACCCATGTCCGGCACGATGCCCCATTTCACCTCCATGATCGACAATCGCGTGCCGGGCGCCGCGAGACGAATGTCTGCGCCCATCGCAATTTGCAATCCACCGCCAAACACAACGCCCTGCAGTGCGGCGATTACCGGAACCGGGAGTCGATAAAGTCCTAGCGCCGGCTGCTGGTAGAAATTCGCATCGCTGCCTTCGGCTGGCTGCATGCGCTCGAGCAACGCACCCGTACCGTCCGCGGCAAACGAAGCAACATCCAGCCCCGAGCAGAAACTCTCGCCAGCACCGGCCAGAACGACCGCCCGAACCGATGTGTCGGTGCGAATGCTATCCACAGCCGCGATAATTCCTTCGAACATCGCTGCATCCAGCGCGTTCATCTTGTCGGGCCGCGACAGCGTCAGCGTCGCTACGTGGTCTTGTACGGTTAGAGTTACGCGGTCGGACATCTTTTTGGCTCGGCAGAGTGACCCGCGAAGCATACCGAATCAGCGGCGGAAATTACCGCCTGTTCTTCCTCGACCGAAACCGCTAGCCTTGCACGCCATGACACGCAGAGCATCAGCGCTAGGCTTCCACCGCATTGTCCTTGCGACGACCGCGACGTTTATTGTCGGCTGCGCAACGAACCCCGATGTTGCGGCACCAACTCAGGTTGGCGAACTGCCGGATACCGCCAGTGGTTCGGTACGTTATGTCGTCGACGCCGAGGCGTCCGATATCGAACTTCGTATCTACCGCGGCGGCCGACTCGCGCGACTCGGTCACAATCACGTCATTGAAATTCCGGACCTCGCCGGCGACGTCTACTACGCGCCGGAGCCGGCGGCATCAACCGGCTCGTTTCGTTTTGCCGTCGCCAGCATGAAAATCGACGACCCGGCGCGACGTCAGGCGGCCGGCGAAGGCTTCGAATCGGAGCCGAGCGACAAAGACATCGCGGGAACGCGCGAAAATATGCTGTCTGATCGTTTGCTCGACGGCGCTGCCCACCCGGACATCAAACTCGCAATCGGCGCGATTGCGGCCGCAGAATCGGACGGCGTGTTTACGGTCTCGATGTTGGCTACGGTAAAGGGCGCGACGTACGACTTTGAGGTCCCCGCAACCATAAACCGCAACGGTCGTCAGCTGACGGTCACTGGCGAATTCACTGTGCTACAAACGGCGCTTGGCCTAACGCCATTCAGCGTCATGCTCGGTGCACTGTTGGTCGAAGACAATATCGACGTTCGCTATCGTATTGTCGCAACCGCCGTCGACGACTCGTGACAGCGGCCACAGGTCGCTAGAGGCGCTACGCGTATGGCGAAAACGAACGTCCTGGCGACATGGCAACGACTGTCGGGCAGCGGTGTCGGACGGTGGCTTTTCTCCCGGCTGGTTTGCGCGAAGGCGCCGTATTTCGCGTCGATCAGTCCAGTCTTTGACGTATTGGAACCGGGTCACGCCGTCGCGCATTTCGGCAAGCGCCGCGCGGTTACCAATCACATTGGCACGGTCCACGCAATCGCGATGGCCAATCTTTGCGAACTGGTCGCCGGTACCGCCACGGAAGTCACGATCCCGAAGTCGATGCGCTGGATCCCTCGCGGTATGACCATTCAGTACGTGGAGAAAGCCAATAGCCGCGTCAGTGCCGAAGCGCTGTTGCCGGAGATTCGAGAAGACCACGCACAGGACATCGTTGTGCCCGTCGACGTTACCGACATCGACGGCAACGTCGTCGTACGTGCCGGTATTACGATGTACGTGAGTCCGCGGCAAAAGCGCAATTCAAAAGATTGATTGTTCGACGGCAACTGTCGCCATAACGGCAACGACGGGCCGCTGCCGAGGCGCTAGTCGATCAGTCTTGCAATCTCACGCGTAACCGAGGCTGCGACATTATCCGTGTTGCAATGGTAGAGATCCGCGCCGCTGAATGGGTTGAGCTCTAGTAGTCGATAGCCGTCGTCCGTCTCGCAGATGTCGAGTACGTAGACTGGATCAGGCGGTGCCAGGGCAGCGGCTATGTCGCCGGCCAGCGCCGCAGCGGAGGGAGGAACCGTTGCGTCGGACGCGCTACGTTGCTGCGCGTCGTAAGTACTTGCGGCAACTACTTCGCCACCGGCAACGACGAACCGCCATTCGTCCCCAACATCGCGAACTGGCGCAATGATTACGCCGATTGTGCTGTCATCGTAATAGAACCCGTGATCCAGCGATTGCAACGTTAGCGTCGCCGTATTGACGACACGGCCAGAGAACGGTTTCAGGGGACTGTCCGGTCGCACAAAGATCTGCGCCGGGGAACCTAGCGGCGCCGTTACGGAGGCGGCGTCGTCAACGAGAGCTTGGACAGTCGTGGCCAGCCAACGCTCGTGCACCAACCACGGCCTGGCCGATTCGTACCAGCTTGTGCAACGGAACCCGAGAACGTCACAAAAGACGCCCGGTTGCCATTCGGATCGATCTGCAATTTCCGCCGCAACATTCAGGCTACCGTGAAAAATCACCGGGCCCGCAGACAACTTCGGCAAAGTTGGCAACCAGTCGTCGCGCCATTCGACAACGTCGCAGCCCATGGCCAGCGCCGACTTGCGGAGTCTCGCGTGCAGCGGCGGATTCAATACCGATTCGAGCACCCAAGTAGGTTTCGGTCTTGTCATCGCTTGCGATCACCGCGCTTACGTTGCGAGCTCGCAGCGCCCATCGAACACAATTCGACTTTCGACCACCGCGTCAAACGCGATTACCGGCCCGTCCTGCCACATCCGAACTCGCAGATCATCGTCGGCGTAAACTGGCGACGCGAATCGGACCGACAATCCGCGCAACAGCGTTGGATCGTAGTCGCAGACTGTTGCCAATATTGCCTTGCAAACGTGTCCCATCGTGCAATCTGGCGACACCGTTGGCCGATCAAAGCCGGCTCGTCGCGCCGCGTCAGTATCGACCTGCCATGCCGGCCCAGCGGCAATCCATCGATACAACACGCTGTGCGAAAACTCGGCGCTGGCCAGGACGGTGAAATCCGGATCGCGTTCTGGCCGGACCACGGCCGGCAGCGCCCGTGCATCTCGCGGCGATCCGTCAATGCGATCGGCGCGCGCCAACCACGTACTGGTCAGCGCAAAGAGGGCGCGCTTGTCGCGGTCACGGCGCGCTTCGCAGCGTGTGGTGATAAAGCAGCCGGCGTCATCAACGTTCGGCCATGCGTCGACGACTTCCATCGATATCTCGACAGCATCACGCGGCAAGAGCGGGCTAAACACTTCGAGATGACGTGCCGCGATGACGACGTGGTCGCTATTCCAACCGCAATCGTCGAGCGATTCGGGTCCAGCGAGCATCGTGGCGAACGTCGGCACCACCAACAGCCCATTACCTTCGAAAAGGAACGGTAGCTCGCTGCGATCTAGCTCGTCGCGACCGAATCCGGCCGCGAGCGCATAGCAAACGACGTCTTTTTCGAGCCAGGTTTTCGCCGTACTCGTCGGCGCGTGCGCTCGCAGCGCATCAAACGAGAGCGTCGCCCGTGCCGCCGCATTGTCGCGTCGTTCAGCGCGCACCGGCCTGCTCTGCGTACCGCCAGGCCATCGCCGCCAGCGGCGCCACGGCCTGTTCGGCGCGCGCTGCGTGGGCGCTTGCCGCGGTACCGTCGCGGACCCGACCGGCGATACCTTGCGAGATCGCCGCAATACGGAAAAAGTTATAGGCCGCGTAAAACTCGCGCTGATCAATACCGGTACGGCGACCGGTACGTTCACAGTAGCGCTCGATATAGCTCTGCTCGTCGGGAATGCCGAGTTCAGCCAGATCCATGCCAACCAAACCAGAAGCGCCAATTCCGACGTCGGCGATTTGCCAAGCCATCAAATGATAGGTCATGTCGCCGAGTGGATGGCCGATCGTTGACAGCTCCCAGTCGAGAACGGCGGCCACTTTCGGCGCGTCTTTGGCGATGATCAGGTTATCGAGCCGGTAGTCCCCGTGCACGACGCTCGCACTGTCATCGTCTGGGATGTTCTCAGGCAGCCACTCAATGAGCTTGTCCATCGCAACAATGTTCTGCGTTTCGGACGCGCGGTATTGCTGCGACCAACGTGAGATTTGCCGGGCAAAGTAGTTGCCGGGCTTGCCGAAGTCATCGAGACCGGCAGCCGCGTAGTCAAAGTTATGCAGCCGCGCCAGCGTCTCGTTCATGCTGTCGTAAATTGCGGCGCGCTCCTCGGGCGATACCGACGGCAGATGCGGCTCCCAGAATACGCGGCCGTCGACAAAGCCCATGACGTAAAACATCGTACCGACGACGCTGTCGTCGTCACACAGTACGATTGTCGGAGGGACTGGCAAGCCGTGCTCGCCGAGCGTCGACAGAATGCGGTATTCGCGATCAACGGCATGCGCCGATTTCAAGAGTTTGCCCGGCGGCTTGCGGCGTAGCACGTAGCTAGCAGATGGCGTCGTCAGCTTGTATGTCGGGTTCGACTGCCCGCCCTTGAACTGGGCAACGTCCAGACCGTCGGCAACGTCGGGAAGGTGCGGTCGTAAGTACTCACGCAAGCGCTCGACATCGAACGCTAACGCGTCGGCAACCGGTTTCGTGCCGCTATAACGTCGCTGTTTTTCGCTAGGCTCGCTCACCCGGCGGCCATGGGTTTCGGGTCGACGAAGAAATCCGGGAACAGCTCCATGTCCGGATTGACTTTGTACGGCGTTAGATCGGTTACGCCAACCGATGCAAGCACCTCGTCATCAACAAAGAACTGACCCGTGGCGTCGCTAGGCGCTCGCGACAAAATCACGTGAGCCGCATCGCCCATAACCTCGGGCTTGAGCGACTGTTGCACCATCGCATCGCCACCAAGCAGGTTCTGCACGGCAGCCGTGGCAATCGTGTTGCGCGGCCACAGCGCATTGACCGCGATGTTCATGGAACGAAATTCGCCGGCCATCCCGAGGACACACAGGCTCATACCGTACTTGGCAATGCTGTACGCCACGTGTGGCGCAAACCATTTCTCTTCCATGTTCAAAGGCGGCGACAAATTCAAAATATGCGCGTGATCGCTTTCTTTGAGGTGCGGCACGCATTTCTGCGACACCATGAATGTTCCACGCGTATTGACCTGATGCATCAAGTCAAAGCGTTTCATTTGCGTCATCGGCGTCGGCGTCAATGAGATAGCGCTGGCGTTGTTCACACAAATATCGATGCCGCCGAATTTGTCAGCTGTCGCAGCGACTGCAGACTCGACCTGGGCCTCGTCGCGAATATCGCAAACCAGCGGCAGCGCCTTGCCGCCGGCTGCCTCGATCTCTTCGGCCGCCGTGTAGATCGTGCCGGCCAGCTTGGGATGCGGCTCGGCGGTTTTTGCCGCAATCGCGACGTTGGCGCCGTCTTGTGCCGCCCGTTTGGCGATCGCGAGGCCAATGCCACGGCTTGCTCCAGTGATAAACAGAGTTCGGTCTTTGAGTGTCGTCACGCTAATCCTCGTTTTCGGCTGGCGGCTGAAACAACGCCAAGTGAGCGCCAGCAGGATCGCGAATCACGCAAAAGCGACCGCCGGCCAGTGGCGCAGGACCATGCACGACGGCGCCGGCTTTTTCAACACAGCGCGCCATGCTCGCATCGAGGTCGGCGACGGCGACGTAGTTCAACCACACCGGCGGCAAGCCAGCGTTGCTGCCGCGCGCATGGCAAACGCCAGCGACACCGTCGTCGGAGCCATCGGCAAGCATCGTATAGTCGTCGTAGTCGCCCATGTCGGTGTCTTGCACGCGCCAACCGACGACATCGCGGTAGAAGTCGCGCAGCTCACCGGCGTCGTTGACGGTAAGGTCGGTCCAGACTACCTGGCCAGGCTTCGAGTCACTCATCGCAAACTCGCATCGACAATGGCATTGAGTCGACCGTCGCCCGTATCTTGCCATCGACCGCCGAGGCGTACCGCAGCGCCGTGCCGCTCGAGCCGGATCAGGTGTGCTTCAAGCGATCGACGCGCCAGTGGATATAAGAAGCTGGGGACGTCGTCATAGGCGAGCGGCAGCAAGTCGTCAATCGTGGCGTCCTGTTTGACCGACAATGCAGAGGCCACTTTGCACTCGCGCGCCAAGCGATGCGCAATGACCCGATTGATCTCAGTCATGGGCTCGTCGATGACGGTGCCATGCCCCGGAGCAATGGCGCGCAACGGCATGCGCGTCAATTTCTCGAGCGAATCCAAATAGGCCTGCATGTCGCCGTCCGGCGGCAGAATGACGACGGTTGCACCTTGCATGATGTGATCACCGGTCAGCAGAATCTCGTCGGGCGTCAAATAGCACAAGTGGTTCGACGCATGGCCCGGCGTGAAGACCGCACGCAACGCCAGCGCGGCGGATACGGGCACAGAATCGCCGTCGGTAAGTGTTTGCGTCGGCACAAAGCCGTGATCGTTCTCCGGCGTTGCCGGTGGCGCCATGCCCGCGGTCGGCACGCCCAAGCGTTCGGCCAACGGCATCGCCCCGGGACTGTGGTCGCGATGCGTATGCGTAACGGCAACGGTGCGAATCGGCGCGGGTGCCTGCGCAACAATGCGCTCGAGATGGGTGGCGTCGTTGGGGCCCGGATCAACGACGATCACACCCGACGCATCGCCAAAGAAATAGGTGTTGGTACCCGGTCCGGTCATCGGCCCGCCGTTGGGTGCCGTCAAGCGCCACAAGGTCGGCGTCAGCGGCGTCAAAATGCCAGGAATACAGTCCGCATCGGTCATCGGGATATTGTCGCACCGCGCAGCCAGCGCTGCGATCTTGACGCAGCAATTAGTCGCACGGTCACACAGAAAAAAGCCAAGCTCCATCACCGCTGCCGGGTCACCATTAGCTCATGATTCGCCGGCTGCAGCTCCTCGCTATCGCAACCTCCCTCATTTCCGTGGTGACGCCAGCGGCGGCCCACGACGCCTGTAAGAAATTGGACTGCCAACGACTTACAGCCAAAATCGAGCGCACCGAAGCGGCACTCCGCCGCCCTCACAGCCTCGCCGAGGGCAAGAAACTCAAAGCCGATCTCAAGGAATACCGCGCCGAGCATTGGCGATTCTGTCGGTAGATCTACTCGAACAACACAGCGCGCTGGAACGCCGTCAGGTGGATGCAGGACGAGAAAGAAAGTGCCAATCAAGCGGAGCGTACACGACAGTACGTGAGCATTTTTTGGCCGGCGCCGACAACCTCGCACGGCGCTGAAACTTACTCAGGTGGATGCAGAGCGCGAAAAAATCGGCCAGACGAGCGCAGTGTACAAACGGGTACATGAGCATCGGCTGGCCAGTGCTCCCACTACAGATCGGCCTTCAACATGCGAGTACTGATTGCCGGCTGAAACGCCGTCAGGTGGATGCAGGACGAGGAAGAAAGTGCCAATCAAGCGGAGCGTACACGACAGTACGTGAGCATTTTTTGGCCGGCGCTGACAACCTCGCACGGCGCTGAAACGTACTCAGGTGGATGCAGAGCGCGAAAAAATCGGCCAGACGAGCGCAAGGGACGATGTTTGATTGAACCGATACGGACAACCGTGGCGAAACCGCCGAAACGGGCTTAGGCGTGCGCAGAAGTAGGAAGCGCCGGTCAAAGCCGCTCCGCGTACACGACAGTACGTGAGCATTTTTTGGCCGGCGCTCGCAGTCCAGAACCGGTTGTAATATGCGTGTCCTGATTGCCGGCTGAAACGCGTTCAGGTGGATGCAGGACGAGGAAGAAAGTGCCAATCAAGCGGAGCGTACACGACAGTACGTGAGCATTGTCTGACCGGCGCTGAAACGTACTCAGGTGGATGCAGAGCGCGAAAAAATCGGCCAGACGAGCGCAGTGTACAAACGAGTACATGAGCATCGGCTGGCCGATTTTGACAAAGCTATGCGCCGCCTGAGGGCGCTTTCAGCTAGGCGGGGAAGAAGTCGATGGGTTTGGTCGTTGTTATGGCCTCTACGTCTTTCGCCTCAAACCGGAACAACTTGATCCGCTGTACCAGCTTGCGCTCGAGATCGGCGTTGCCGAGTTCGCTCGAGACAACCTCGCACATCGTGACCGAACCGTCTGGTGCGATCGTCAGGCGCAGGACGAGTTTGCCCTGCAGCGTCGGATCTTCCCGAAGCGCGCGGTTGTAGAGTCGATAGATCGCACCTTTATTGCGATCAAACACGAGCTCGATTTCTTCCTGACTGCGCGAGCCTTTGTTGCTCGTGCCGCGGCGGCGCACGTTGTTATTCGCGGTACCGACGCCCTGCACGGGCGATTCGACCGACGTCGTGGCGCGCGCGACCAGACCGCTGCCGCCTGTGTTGCGAGACAGCTGCGCCGTGTTGATGCCGCCACTGCCACCGGCGATGTTGCTGGTGATCAACGAGCGCTCGTTGGCAGAATCGGCACCGACCGACTCACTCAAGTCACGCTGATCGGCAATGTTCGATACGAGCTCGTTGTCCGTCAGCGACGCCAGGTCCTCCGCGAACGGCAGCAAACCTGCAACGGCAGCTTCCTCACGAGCGGTCGGCTCAGGTTCCGGTTCGGGCTCGGGCTCCGGTTCGGGCTCCGGCGGCGTTTCCTCAGCGACCTGCTCAGGCTCTTCCGGCTCAGGCTCGTCCGGCTCGGGCTCAGGCTCCGGCGGCGGCGGTGGCGGCGGCTCGGGCTTCTCCTCGAGCAGCAGCTTAGCGAAACGCGGCGGAATCTCTTCTACGGCGAGTGGGTCTTTCTCTTGGACTGGCAGGAATGGCCACACTGCACCGAGGAAAAAGAACACGCCCAACGTGACGGTCAGCGTCTTGCGAAAACGCTTCTCCTCGTTGGTCGAGACGCTCCACGGCAGCCGGTACTCTCTGTAGTAAGGAATATTCAAACCGAAATCCTCTTAGCTGCCAGTGTTGACCTGAGCGAGCTTGTCGGAACTCTTCTGCAACACAGCAAGAGAGATACGGCCATAGTCCGCGTCCGTGCACGTCGCCATGACTTTCTTCAGCAGGCGATACGGTATGTCGCGATCGCCCATGATCGTGACTTCGCGCTGCGAGATATCGGCGTTTGCCGTTTGCCGCAATACGCGATCGTTTTGCGAAACCAGCGCTTGTTTCAGCGGCTCGATAACGTTGCCAGTTTGCGCGTTGACATCGTCGATGGCGGCGACCGGCGTACCCTGTACGAGGATGTCACGCTCGGTAATCATCACAACGACCGTTTCATTGGCTTTCTGTTCGGCGATTGATTCGGGCAGCTGCAGGTCTTTGGCATTCGGCAGCGACTCGACTTCTGACGAACTGACCAGCAGGAAGAAAACCAGGATGGTGAAAATGTCCATCAGGGAGACAAGATTCAGGGCCGTCGCGCCTTTCGCGCGACGGTGCCGCTTGTCCATTCGCTTGGCGCGTTTGGATGACGACATCATGCTTCTCCGGCTGGCGCCGCAACTGCGTCGCCCATCGAAATATCCGGGAACAGATCGCTACGCTCGATGCTCTCGTCCACGAGTTCTTCACGCACGCGCATTTTGTCCATTACTTGGACAACGATGTCGTACGGAATCTCTTGTTCGAGCAGCAGCGTCGCGTCGGTTTTGTCCGGGTTCTTTTCTTTGATCTCAGCGAGCTTGTCCGACAGCCGATCAAAATCGTAACCGTTGTCGGTGTTCTCAATCCGGGCAAGCACATAACCGCGCCGATCGCCGACCTCGATGAGGTTCTCGCGAACGGTGATCTCCAGTTGCAGCGTCTGCTCTTGATCGTCGGCCGGTTCGGAAGAGGATGCCGGCACATTCAATTCGAGAATGGCTAGCCGCGAAAACACGGCCGTGATCAAGAGAAACGGAACCAGAATAACCATCAGGTTCATGAACGCGGTGATGTTGAGCTCCGCCACTTCTTGTTCGCGGCGGGCCCGGCGACTGGATCTCACGCAGGCGCTCCTTCAGCACGGCGTTCCGTAATCGCATTCAGGAACTTGACCGATGCCATTTCGAGGCTGTCGACGATCTGGTTGGTCTTGGTCTGCAAGACGCTGTGAATGAGCAGCAGCGGAATAGCCACCATCAGACCGAACGCCGTCGTGTTCATCGCGACCGAGATACTGCGCGACAGCATGTCGGCTTTGTCGGCCGGGTTGGCCTGCGCGACCGCCGTAAACGCGGCGATAAGGCCGATAATCGTGCCGAGCAGACCGAGCAGTGTGGCGATGTTCGCAAGCGTTGCGAGGTAGTGCGTGCGTTTTTCGAGACGCGGCAGCACTTCCATCAGGCTCTCGTCCATCGCCTTTTCGATATCGTCGCGGCGTTTCGCCGAGCCGATCCGATACAGGCCGTAGCTCATGACCGTGCCGATGGCCGCGCCCGACTTCGAGGTCAGGTCCGACGCTTGCTTGAAGTTGCCTGACTTCAGCAGTGGCACCACTTTTTTCCACAGCGAGCGGTTTTTGGCGCCGGCCATCGATAGGTACGTGTACCGCTCGATAGCGATCGCTAGACCGAGTCCGAATACGAACAGGATCGGATACATGAACCCGCCGCCGTCTTGGAAGAACTGCACAATCGTGCTGAGAAAGTCCATTTGATTACTCCTCTTTCGTCATCAAATGATCTGGGGAAAAGCACCAATCACTCTGTGATCTCAGTGGGTTCAGTGCCGTATAAAGATTCGTAGTACGCGCTCTGGCGCTGGAATACGTCGCGATCGATTGGCTCGAGCACTTCGTCGAGCAGACTGTTGACCGGTCGACCGACTAGGTCACCGAGGTCGGCCTGCTTCCACGGCAAAATGTAGAGCACCTTCGGTAGCTCCTGGTTGCCGGTGATGGTTGTCGATCCGAGATCGAGTTGGTCGATCACACCGTCGGCCGAGGCGCGTCGTGTAACGCCAGCGCCAAGCGCCGGACCCGATACCGCAGGCTCTACGTCATCGGTACTTCCAGAAGCTTCCAACTCGGCGCCAGAAACAGCCGGTTCGAGGTCGTCGGTCGGCTCGTCCTGGGCCAACGTTATCGCGGGAACCACCAAGCCCATTGCAATCGCAATGAGCGGCGATACGGCAGCCTTCGTTCGTTGCATGGCCAAGACCTAGTTTCTGGCGGTTCGGCGAGTCAGATCGGTAATCCAACGCGCCACGTTTGGGTCCTCATCCGGCGTCAGCGCCTGGTAGGTCTGATACGACTCCAGCGCTTCGGCGAGCCGACCGAGGTACAGCTCGTTCAGGATGCCCAGGTTCAAGTGTGCCAACGGGTACTCAGGACTTACTGTGACGGCCTTCAAATATGCGGCCTCAGCGTCTGCGAAGCGGCCATTTCTGCGATGCAGTATGCCCTGCTGATTGAGCGCGGGCGCCGATCCCGGGTTTAGCGACAGTGCGGTGTCGATCGCCGTCTGCGCCTCGTCGAGACGACCCTGCGCCTGATAAATGATCGCGAGATTGACGTGCGGCCCCGAATAACCAGGGTGCCGCGCCATAAATTGCTTGAACGCAGATTCGGCACCGGTTTGGTCGCCAGTCTCCAGTAAAAAGACGCCGCGGTTGTACGCTTCGACGACCTCTGGCGCGGCCAGTGTCGCATCGGTCATTGGCGGAATACTGGTCCCCGTCGTCGGCACCTCGCCGGCAGCGGCCTTCTCGGCAACAACCGGCTGCTCGGCCGGCGGCGTCGGTATCGACCCGTCACCCGGCATGGCACAGCCCGCCGCTAGCGCGACGAGTGCGAGACTAATTGAGCGTTGCCAGAGCATTTTCACTTCGTTCGTATTTCGCGTAACGAGCCGGTAGTAAGACGGCGAGCGCCTCGTAACTGCGCTGCACCCATTCGTCGTAAACGCCATCGGCCGCACGAACTGCGTTCGCCTTGTACAGATCGATGGCCTGCTCCTCGAACGGGAACGCCTGTTCTTCGAGCAGAATGTCGTATTGCTCAAGCGCATCAGCGCTGAGATCAGTCGGCCGCTCGGACTCGAGCAGATCTTTACTGAATTGCTGGTACGCCTCGCCGATGCGGAAGGTTGCTGCCGTCGTGACTTCGGCCACACCGTACTCGGACGCTTTGCCATACGACGCGATCAACGCTTCCATCAGGTCTTTTTTGACGGCCAAGCTCTGTTTGAGCGGAATTGACAAGCGCATCGCCGAGAATGCCAGCCGCTGCGGCTCGGCAAGCTCCAACGTAGCTTTTGCGGCGAGGAATTTGCTGCGGTCTGTTCGGCCAGCGCCGGCAGCCGCATCCGCGTCAATGATGTCGGTGAGCCAACGCCGTCGACCTTCGGTGTCGCCAAGATTGCCGGCGATGTCCGCCAAACGCAGGCGAGCCTCGATGGACTCGGCCAGCGGCTCCGGATACTCGGCGATGATTCGCTGCAACAGCGCAGTTTCCTTGGCGCCATTGCCGGTATCGCGGTAGAGATCGGTTGCCTGCCATAGCGCCTCGCGGCGCATTTCCGGCGTGGCGCTTGCCGCACTCGCCATGCGTTCGAACTCGGACGCCGCGCGCGCCTGATCGCCGCCTTTCAAATAGACCACGGCGAGACGTCGTGTTGCCTCTTCCTGGAACTCGCTGTCCGGAAAATCGCGCCGGAACGCTTCGAGCACGTTCGCTGCCGCCGGCCAATCTTCCAGCTCTATCAACGCCGACGCCGCATCGTACTCAGCCGATTCAATGACCGGCGAACCAGCCGCGACTAGCCCGACTCGACGAAAGTTGCTGACTGCGGCGCCGAGGTCTCCGGCAGCACGCGCCTGCTCGCCCTGCTTGTAAACAGACGAGGCAATGCGTTCGCGAATCTCGACCTGACGCTCGGCTTCTTCGTCGGGAATCAACGGCTGCAGCGAAAGATAGGCCGTCTCGGCTTCCGCAAAGCGCTCGAGATCAAAATACGAATGCGCAATGACAGTCCATGACGTATCGAGCAACTCGCGTTCCGGCACCGGTTGCTTGGTCACGACATTACGCGCAACCCCGATAGCGAGATCAAACTGGCGTTGCTCGAACAAATCCTCGGCAACCGTCGTCAGTACCGGCGCCGCTTGCGGATGCTCAGGATACGTATCGGCAAAGCGCAGGCCGCTGTCGAGATACAGCTGGTGCCAGTCGTTCTTTTGAACTGGATCGTCGAGCGTCTCTTCGTGCCGCTGATAGGCGAGCAACGCGGCGTAGCCGGCCTCTGAGGAGCGTTCGTGTAACGCATACGTGTAGGCCGTCGCCTCGTATTCACTCGTCGCCTGAGCGTAGTCGCCCGACTCGTAAAGAATCTCGGCCAGCAAAAAGTTGGTGTTCGCCGAGTCGTCCTCGCCCGGGAAATAGTCGAGGTACTTGCGATACCAGCGCGCCGCTGTCTGATAATCGGGCCGCGACTCCTCTTGCTGCGCCTTGGCGTGATAGAACTGCGCAAGGTCGTTCAGGTTCGACTTCAGGTTAGTCACGACCGCCGGATGGTCCTCACGCGCACGTGAGGTCCAAAACGCGGTGTCCATGCCGTAGCGATCGACGTATTCGCCTTTGGCACCGAGTACTTCGCTGGGAAAGCCGCCTTGCTTGTAGGCCTCAATCACGCGGTTCTGCAGCTCCGGCGCGCGGAAGTGCAGCGGATCGCGCTCAACGTAGGCACGGTAGGTCTTCGCGGCATCGGCGAAACGCTCTTTGCCGAGATAAAGGTCGCCAAGATTGGCGTAGATGATGTGCGCAAACGTTGGCTGCGACGTGCGCGCAAAATACTCGTCGATCGTTTCGGGACCGTCGAGATACGAGAAGCTAATGGAGAGCACGCGGAAGGTATCGGCGACGAGCTCGCGTTCCGGTCGGGACAAGCTCTCGTCGAGCGCCATCGGCGCGGCTTCCGTGTCCTCTGGCAGTTTACGATCGAGCAACTCGAAGAACGGATCAAAGCTCTCATCGAGGAACGACTGCTTGAATCTCGCCCAGCCCAGCTTGTACAGCGACTGCTCGTAGTAGGTCGACGTATCGCCATAGTCGACTACGCTCGCGTACGCATCTTCCGCCGGTCCATAGCGCTTATTGATAAACAGCATTTCGCCGCGCCGGAACTGCACCTCGTCGAACAGCGTTGTCTGCGGATAGTCGGCAACCAACGCGTTCAGCGTGACCAACGCCGCCTCCGGATCCGCCGCACTTTCGTAAGCGCGCGCAAGCTGGTAGCGCACCATATCGTTGCGTTCGTATTCCGGATACCGCTCGAGCAGTTTCGTGTAGAGCTCAATGGCGTTTTGGTAGCCGACGTGCTCGAGTGCATCGATATTTTCGGACAACTGCCGCGCTTCGTTGATTTCGAGCTCGATGTCGGCCAATCGACGCATCGCCTCGACGCTGAGCTGCGCGTCATCACCGACCAGATCTAGGAAGGCGCGGTAGTTGTCGCGCGCCAGCTCGGCCGAGTTTTGGATGGGCTCCGACGGCTGCACGACCACGTCACGTTCTTCGAGACTGCGTATGGTCTCGTCCTTGTCGGGCGTGACGTCATCGCCGAACGGCCACAGCCAGCTCATAGCAACCAGATAAGCGGTAGCGGCATTCGACATCAGTCTGTACCTCCGCCGCTCGCGCGATCGTAAATTGACGCCAACGCAAACCGCGCTTGGATGGTATAGGTGTCGAGCCGCCGCTTGCGTGCCTCGAGCTCACCAACAGCAATGCGATTAACGACCTGTTGCTGCTTGACCAGCAACGCATCGAGCGCGTTGGACAACGCGTCTAAGCGCGGCTGAATGCCGTCGATGCGCGTCTTGAAGTCCGCAAAGCGCTGCGGCTCGTTGGCCAACGCGTATTCGACCTTGGCACTCAAGTCACGCGACACTTCGAGCGCCCGATTGACGTCGCGCAGGTCCTTCTCAACTTGCCACACGCGCGCCGGAAAGCGTTTTTCCATTTCCCATTGCAGCACGCCACGCAAAAGGCGCAGCTTGTCGCGAGCGTCGGCCGCTTCAGGCCACGGACCATCGAGACCTGGCGTCTCACCGTAATCGTTGATTTCGTCCCACAGCCGCGTTTCGCTGTCCGGCGCCATCGCTGCAACGTTGTCGCTTGCGACGATGGTCCCGATCCGTGACTTTAGGTCGTCGGCGCGGGCCTGAATGTCCGCGAGATCGTTGTCTTCGAGGGTCGCTACGGCTTTTGGCAGTCGCGCAACAAACGCGAGCTGCCGTGTGTCCAGCATATCTTCGAACACGCGGACATTTTCCCGCCAGACGTTGAGGTTCTCGCGAAGCTGGCCGAGGTCGCGGAAGTTCTTTAGCGCTTCCTGAAATTCGTGCGACGCCAACAGATGATAAAGGTAGCGACTCTCGTAGCTGTTTGGCACTTGGTCCAACTGCCAAAACCAACCGGCGTTGCTGTCAATGTCGGCGGCCAGCAATTCGGCAATGATCTCGCCAGACTCAATGCGGTCAATCGCCGCATCAAGCCGCACGGTCTCATCGACATATGCCTCAATCGCAAGCAGGTACTGCTGCGCCGCTTCATTGTTCGCGCCGAGCTGACCATAGGCGAACGGAATCGCCAACAACGATTCCTGCACCGCCGAATCCAGCAAATCGCGACCGCGCAGCTCGAGCCACGGCACCAGTGCGCGCCGATAGTTGCCGTTTTCAGCGTCGGCCCAGCCAACGCCGAGCAGGGCCTTGTTCGAGTACGGCCCTTCGAGCCGAACGCGCTGCAGGACTTCTTTGGCATCGTCCGGCTGCTCGTTTTGCAGGTAGGCGTACCCCAACGCCACGTTGGCCCGATCCTGCAAGGCGCGGAATTCGGCGACATCGACGCCGCCGCGTCGACCGAGCTCTTCGAGGATGCGCGCGCCCGCCTCGACATTGCCGGCACGTACGTACGCCACGCCGAGGTTGTATGAGGCGAAGTGGTACCACTCCGACGGACCGCGCCAGCCTTCCAGTAGCCTGGCCGCTTCATCGTAACGCTCGAGCTCCATGAGCACTTGCGCGTGCATCATGCGCTGCTCGGCACGCAACTCGGGCTCTAAACGACCTTCGATCGACTCGAGCGCGCGTAGCGCTTCGGCGTGAAAGCCGCGCTGATAGCGAATCTTCGCCAGAAAAAACCACGTCCGATTGCGCACCGCCGGATCGGTGCGCGTCGCCAGCAATCGATCAAATATGTCCGCGGCTTCATCGTGCAGGCCGTAGGACAGGTACAACCCACCGAGCAGCAGCTCGGCGTCCTGGGCATGATTGGGCAGGCGATCACGCGCAGATGCCGAGGTCAGATCGATGATCGAGTCGAAGAATTCGCCCTTGTAGAAATTGAACAGCGCCTGACCGTAATACGGGTCCGCGACCTTGATCGGATCAACGGCGCCGGCGGGCGCGGTGGCTAGCGTTAGCGCGATGAGCGCAGCGCTTAGCGCCAATACTTTTCGGCAGCACTGCGGCACGCCCTACTCCCATTCTTGAATAAAGAACTCGGGCTGCTGTTTGCTCTGCCGGTCCGAAATACGCAACTCCATGTATTTCGCACCGAGCTTCTTGGTGAACGTGTAATCCGCACCACGTTTGTACTGCCGTTCGTGTGGCCCCTGGCCCGTAAAGTACGCGACCAGCTCGTGCTCGCCGGCCTTTAGGTTGCCAAGAAAGACGCGATGCACACCACCGCGCAACAAGGCTTCTGCCTCACGTTCGGAATACAGGTAGTGGGCGACTTCTTTGCCGTCGATCTCGACCTTGACCGATTCGAGGGCGAAGAAATCACCGACGTCCAGCGACAGGAACAACGCAACCTGCGAGTTCGCCGGGAACAGCAACTCTTCCTCGAGCAAGAACAGGTCTCGGTTTAGATCCAACACCTGCTTCTTGAGTGCCTGCACTTCAGCGTCGAGACCGGTATCGGTGGTGTCCGCTTGCGTCGACGCAACGGAGAAACAGCCTAGGCACACCAGAAAAAGGGCAAGCTGCAAAGTTTTCAACGTGTTCACTCCCGACAAGGGACGCCGGCGTTGCGTCATTAACGCTCGCGAATCAACTCGCGAATCTGGTCCAGGTATTTGTCCTCGTAACCAGGCTTGTAGCCATGGTGTACGTAGCGAATCACGCCGTCGCGATCGACCATGACAGAAACCGGCATGGCTTGGACGGCATAGAGTTCGCTGACTTCTTTACTGCTATCGAACAGCACCGGAAAGCTCACGCCCAATTCGGCGATCATGTCTTTCGCGCGCTGCGGCTCGTCGTCGATGTTGACGCCGAGAAGCTGAAACCCGGCCCGCTGGTAGCGACTGTAAAGCTCATCGAGGATCGGCATCTCTTCGCGACACGGTCCGCACCACGTCGCCCAGAAATTGATCATCACGACGTCGCCGCGGAAGCTGTCGAGACTCAAGGTCTCGCCACTGAAGCTTTCGAGCGTGAAGTTCGGCGCCGTGCGCTCGTCGGCAATATCAGCGGCGGCGATAGCCGGCAGCAGCAGGATCAGCGTGGCGCGGCACGCGCGATTGAGAAATTTTTTCATGCTACGAGTTCCCGTTTCAGGCCCGGCTGTTCGCTACCCGGGTCAAGACGAAAAGGGACCGGCAACGAGCGAACATAATATTCGCAACCTGTGCCGGTCTGTGGCCGTGATCAGTGTCACAGTCCCCTTTTGTACCGGGTTGGCGGGCTGAATTCCTTGATCCAGTCGACGCCTTCGCGAGCCGTCGCTGGCCGATTCGGCCAACGTGACCAACCGCACGTTCTGGACAGCGGTCGATCAGCTCAGAATTATCGTAACTCGCTGAAAAATAAAGCTAAACTGTCTCTATTCGGCGACAGGGTCGGTTTCCGGAGGCGCTAACCCGCGCGAATAGTGCAGCCGTTGGCGATCATCGACGACGATTGCCTCGTATTTCGGGAGTTGCTCGATCAACGCGAGCCCCTCGGCAACTCCCAAGACAAACACCGTCGTCGATAAAGCGTCGGTCCAGACGCCATCAGGGCCAATCACGCTGGTGCTGTGCACGCCCTTGGCCGGGCGGCCCGATTGTGGCGAAACGATATGGTGATAACGCACGCCATCTGCTTCGAAAAAACGCTCGTAGTCGCCCGACGTCGAGATAGCCTCATCGGCCAAGCCGAGGCGTACGGCGACGCCGTCTTCGGACCGCGGATTTTGGATGCCTACGACCCACGGTTGACCGAGGCGATCACCGAGCAGTCGTGTGTCACCGCCGGCCGAGACCATCGCGTTGGTCACGCCAAATCGGCGCAACACGTCAACCGCACGCTCGACCGCGTAGCCCTTTGCGATGCCGCCCAGATTGATTCGTACGCCGGAACGCGCAAACCGCACCGTGAACGCATCGCCATCGAGTTCGAGCTGACGAAAATCGATCAAGGCACGTTCGCGCTCGGTCGTAGCGTCGTCCGGTCGCTTGCCGGCGCGAAAATCGTAGTGCTGCCCGACCGAATCGTAGGTAATGTCGAACGCGCCTCCCGACAGTTCGGAAAAACGGATCGCCGTTGCAATTAGACCGAACAACTCCTCACCGGCCGCAACCGCCTGCTTGTCGGCGTGGCGATTGATCGCCGAAATCGTGCTGTCCTCGATGTAAGTGCTCATCAGCTGTTCGATACGACCAATCTCGGCCAACGCGGCGTCAATCGCCTCGTTCGCCTTGGCCGATTCGGTACCGGCTACCGTTACGCTGATCCGCGTACCCATCAGTGCGGCGTCGCGCGTCGTCCAGTCCTCTGCCAACGCGTTCGCCCACGCGGTCAACAGCAGCGCGAGACCGAACGCTAGCCTGTGTCCTGGCCAAACGCTATCCTGTTGTAATAGCAGGGCAAAGGAGCCGCCAAACATGACTGGCTTTCTGATCTTTCTCGGCGTCATTGTGGCCATCGTGATTTTCGGGGTTGTGATCTACAACCGACTGGTCAGTGATAAGAATCGAGTCAAAAACGCCTTCTCGCAGATCGACGTGCAGCTAACGCGCCGCCATGACCTGATTCCCAACCTCGTCGAGGCGGTCAAAGGCTACATGAAACACGAACGCGAGACACTCGACGCCGTCATCTCCGCGCGCAACCAGGCAGTATCCGGCTTGAACGCAGCCAAGGGCGATCCTGCGAATGCTGCCTTGATCGCCGAACTGGGTGCGGCCGAGAGTGGGCTCGGCGCGGCGCTCGGTCGGCTGTTCGCGCTCGCCGAGGCCTATCCAGACCTGAAAGCGAACGAAAACATGATGCACTTTCAGGAAGAACTCGCGACGACCGAAAACAAGGTCGCGTTCGCACGGCAGGCATTCAATGACGCCGTCATGAACTACAACATCACGCGCGAGAACTTTCCGAACAACATTCTCGCCGGCATGTTCAGCTTCGATGCCGCATCCCACCTCGAGATCGAATCTGAAGAAAAACGCGCGGTCCCCAACGTCTCGTTCAGTTAGGTAGGCACCGGTGCGAGATCGGGACCGTGACATAGTCAGGGTTCGCGGATGAATTTTTTCGAGGCGCAGGACCGCACGCGCCGCATGACGCGGCGGTTGGTCGTTGTGTACTCACTGGCCGTCCTGATCATCATTGCACTGGTAACGGCGGTTGTTGCCGCCGTCTTCTCACAGGACATCGTCACCTCGTCAACCGGTATTGGTCTTGGTTCGCTGGCGGACAACGCGTACCTGCTCGGCGGCACGGCGCTGGGTACGGGCGGTTTCATCGGCTTGGCCAGTGCCTACAAGATCGCACGACTGTCTGGCGGCGGTGCACGCGTCGCACTCGATCTTGGCGCCACGCAACTCGCGGCCGATAGTGACGACCTGGCGTTGCGCCGACTGCGCAACGTCGTCGAGGAGATGGCGATCGCTTCCGGCATGCCGGTACCGGATATTTTTGTGCTCGAGAACGAGAGCGCCATTAACGCGTTCGCCGCCGGTTACGGCACTGAAGATGCGGCGGTTGCGGTGACGCGCGGCGCTCTCGACACACTGTCGCGCGACGAACTGCAGGGCGTCATCGCGCAT
Organism: Pseudomonadota bacterium; assembly: GCA_038534295.1. Classification (GTDB taxonomy): domain Bacteria; phylum Pseudomonadota; class Gammaproteobacteria; order Steroidobacterales; family Woeseiaceae; genus JBCAXA01. The sequence continues at coordinate 239,130 of JBCAXA010000002.1, read as the reverse complement.
GAGTTTAGCCACATATTGAACGGCGACATGCGCCTGAATGTCCGACTCATGGGCATTCTGTTTGGCATCCTCGCAATCGGCATGATCGGTCGCATCATATTGCGCAGCACACGACATGGCGGCCGCTCGAGCTCATCGAATCGCGGCGGCGGCGCGGCCGCGGCGTTGGGCATTGGACTTGCGCTCTTTATCATCGGCTACGCCGGGGTATTCGCCGGGCGGCTCATCAAAGCGGGCGTATCTCGGCAACGCGAGTTTCTGGCCGATGCGTCGGCGGTGCAGTTCACACGGCAAACCGACGGAATTGCTGGCGCGCTGAAAAAGATCGGCGGCTACTCGGCTGGCTCGAGAATTATCAGCGCGGATGCCGAAGAAATCAGCCATATGCTGTTTGCCAACGGCCAGCGCATGCTGTCCGGATTGCTGGCGACGCATCCACCGCTCGAGGAGCGCATCGCCGCCTTGGACCCGTCGTTTGACGCAACGCGGCGCGAGGCGCCGCACCCCAGCCGGTCGGTCGGCGACGACGATCCCAACGAAGCGCCGATCGCCGGTTTCGCCGGCGAGCGACCGGTCGACGCGGCGGCGTGGCTGAGCGAAAGCGGCCAACCGGGCGAACGGCACATCGAATTCGCCGGTCGCTTGCGTCGCTCCGTGCCCGAGTTGCTGGACGCGGCGGCGCATTCACGTGACCAATCGGCGCTGCTCGCTCTCGCGTTGGTGCTCGATGCCGACGCGCCAGAACGAAGTCGTCAGCTCGCGCTATTGGGTGCGCGCCTTGGCGATCTTCGCGCTCGACGAGTCGCCGAGCTGTACGACGAGTTCGCGAGTCTTGGGCCGCATTATCGGCTGCCGCTGCTCGAGATGGCGTTTCCGGCATTAAAAAAACGCCCTGCCGCACAAGTAGAGTTCCTGATTGACCTTATCGAGGAACTGATCTTGGTCGATGGCCACATCGAGCTGTTCGAGTTCGCCTTCGCTCGCGTCTTGCAGCATCAGTTGCGCGATGCCCAACAGCCGCGTCGTCAACTCATGGGCGGCCGACGATTAGCCGGCTCAACGCGATTGAAAAAAGCGGCGCGAACGCTGCTTGCGGTCTTCGCCTACCGCGGCCACGACAGCGAAGCGGAAGCCGCACGAGCCTACCAAGTAGGTCTCGCGGCGTTGCCGCTACGTTCCGCTGAACGTGAGGCCTGGGCCGAGCTCGACCCGCCCGGCAACTGGGTCGAACAGACCGACGCGTCTCTACGAGCGCTGAACGGCACTGATGCCGCCAGTAAGCGGCAGCTGCTCGGTGCACTCGTCAAGTCCGCGGCGAGCGATGGCGGGCTCACCGTTGCCGAGGCTGAGCTGTTGCGCGCAACGGCTGCGGTGCTGCAGTGCCCCCTACCGCCGCTGCTCGCTAAGGAAAACGCTACATGAACCAACCTCGACAGATTTTAGTAACGCTCATACTGGCATTGATGAGCGCGGCCGTTGCCGCGGAATCGCGGCTCGACATCCGTCTCGACAACGCTGCGCTGAGCTGGCAACGACTGAAAACCGGCATTGGCGGTGAGCTACCCGAACGCCTAATCGCCGACTCCGCTGGCGTGGTCGTCGTGCCGCAGCTCATTAAGGCGGGCTTCGCCGTCGCCGGCAGCTACGGACGCGGCGTTTTGCTGCGCCGCGGCGCGGACGGACGCTGGCAACCGCCGGTCTTTATCACCGCGTCCGGTGGGAGCTTTGGCTGGCAAGCCGGTGTGCAAGCCCTCGAACTCGTGCTGATTTTTCGCGATGCGGAAGCCGTCGACGCGTTGCAAAAACGCGGCCTAACGCTAGGCGCTGACGCCTCGGTCGCCGCGGGCCCGTTCGGCCGAAAAACCGGCGCGGCGAGTGATTTCGCTAGCGATGCCGCTGTGATCAGTTACGCCGTCGCCGAAGGCTTGTTTGCTGGTGTTGCGCTCGATGGAATGTTGATTCGTATCGAGTCACGCAACACGGCAAGCTTTTACCGCAATGCCGGTTTTGAGCCACCGTTCAAACCGACCGTCGATGCAAGTGCCCTTCCGGCGAGCGCACAACGCTTAATGGATTTGTTTGGCGGGTACGACGCGAACGTCGCCAAGACCGAACGAGCGTCGGATAACGACGATGGTCTAGTTACCTTCGGAATTGGTGAAGCGCCGCTCGATGACAACGAAAACTAGCGACACAAAGCAAACGTTGCGCGCCGTTAGCGCTGACCGTTCTTGGCTTCCTGATTGCGCCGGTCCAGTTCCTCGCGCAATTCGTCGAGGCTGGCAGCTTCGGGGTCGTTTCCGGCTGGCGGCTCGTCGGCATCGTCGACTGGCTGCTCAGTGATCGGTTGCGCAATGTCACCAGCCGGTGCTCCAACCACCTCGCCGCTGGGCGCTGGTACAGCCCCCGACGGATCGTCGTCAGGGCCGGCCTGGAACTGCTGCTCGTACGCCAGTTCTTCGCGCAATCGTGCGGCTTCCTCGGCGCGCCGACGCGCGGCTTCGGCCGCCTCATTACGCGCGCGAATCTGCTCGAGCTTGCGCTGGCTTTCTGCCTCGAAGCGTGCCTGCAGCTCCGCTTCGCGATCGGCGGCAAGGCGTTTGTTTGCTTCCCGCGCGTTCTTGCACTCCGGCTCGCCGCGCGTGCGACTACGATTGGCGTTGCAGCGCGCAAGCGTTGCTTCCAAACCGATTGGGTCGTCCAAAAAGTCCGATACAGTGCGCGGCTGTGGCTCTTTGGCACAACCGACCACTAGGGTTACAAATGCAACACCTATCGCATACCGAATTGGCTTCCAGGTGGTCACGCCGTCCGCTTCGCCTTGGTTGAGTACGGCCGAGAAGGCCGTACGGATACTCGTCAGGAATCATAATTTGCGCGAAATGCCGCGCGAAAATCTTGATCCCCGTCGCAATACACGGAATATGTCGTTTTCAGACCCGCCAGAGGGCCGACTGGTTCACAAAACCGTCCGCATCAACGTTTCACGGCCAACCATAGCACTGTCGGACACCGGGCAGTGTCCGGACGGGCCGTACATTGGCTGAGCCGTCGCAGTTTTCGCTGCTGCGCGAGCGGCGTTTTCTTCCCTATTTCATCACGCAGGCGCTAACCGCGCTCAACGATAACGTTTTGCGTTACGGGCTGATTTTCCTCGTGACGCAGAATCAATTGGCAGTGGGCGACATGGGCCCCGACGTAGTCGCCACGCTGAGCGCGGCGATTTTTATGCTGCCGTATTTCCTGTTCTCAGCGTTCGCTGGGCAGCTGGCCGATAAGTTCGATAAATCGTGGCTAATGCTGCGGATCAAGATCCTCGAGCTGGGCCTGATGCTGGCCGCATGGCTGGCGATCGCGAGCGGTAGCGGCTGGGCGGTGCTCATGCTCGTCTTCCTGATGGGGGCGCAATCGACCCTGTTTGGGCCGGTCAAATACTCGCTGCTCCCGCAAGTGCTGAAGCCAGAGGAGCTCACCGGCGGCAACGCCTTGGTGGAAGGCGCAACCTACCTTTCAATCATCCTCGGCATGATCATCGGTGGCTATGCCGTGTCCGGCCCCGGCGATGTAAGTCAGGCGTTCGGTGTCGCGCTGGTCGTGATTGCGGTCTTGGGCTGCCTGTCCGCGGCAGCGATCCCGCGCGCGTCAGCACCAGACCCGACGCTGCGACTTGCGCTCAATCCAATCCCGGAGACCGTTCGGGTCATCCGTATGGCGCGCGAGCCGCGCAGCGTGTTTCTTTCCATTCTCGGTATCAGCTGGTTTTGGAGTTTCGGACTCGTCGCGATGTCGCAGCTACCGATCTATGCCAGCGACATTTTGAACATCCCGAACGGTTCCGACATTCTGATTTTATTGCCAGTGACGTTTGCCGTCGGCATCGGCATTGGCGCTTTACTGTGCGAGCGTTTGTCTGGGCCAATGATCGAACTCGGACTCGTACCGCTGGGCGCTGTCGGCCTCAGCTTGTTCGCGATCGATTTGTACGTTGCGCAGCCCACGCCGATGACGGCAACGCTCGCGACCTTTCAAGACATCGCACAACGGCCTGAGGTTTGGCGCATTCTGCTCGACCTCACCCTACTCGGTTTGGTCGGCGGCATATACAGCGTGCCGCTGTACGCGATGATGCAGCAGCGCTCGGAACCGCGGCAGCGCGCACGCGTCATCGCCGCGAATAATATTTTGAACTCCGTGTTCATGTGTGTCGCCGCGCTGTTTGCGACGTTGCTTGCGTCGCTCGGCGCTTCCGTGCCGCAAGTTTTTTTGGTGTTCGCGCTGCTCAATATTGCGGTCTCGATATACCTGTTCGTGTTGCTCCCCGAGTTCGTGATGCGGTTCCTCACGTGGATCCTCATCCATACCCTGTACCGCATACGCACGACTGATATCGACCGAATCCCCGAATCCGGACCCGCATTGCTCGTGTGTAATCACGTCAGCTTTGCCGATGCTCTGATCATCGGCGGTAGCGTGCGCCGGCCAGTTCGCTTCGTGATGTACTTCAAGATTTTTCAGATTCCAGTGCTCTCGTGGATCTTTCGCACCGCCAAAGCAATTCCGATCGCCGGTCGAAGCGAAGACCCAGCATTGCTGGATGCGGCCTACGAAAAAATCGATGCGGAACTCGTCGCCGGCAACGTCGTTTGCATTTTTCCCGAAGGAGCGATCACGCGCGACGGCGAGATTGCGGAATTTCGCGCTGGCGTCGAGCGCATCCTTGCGCGCCGGCCGGTACCGGTGGTGCCGATGGCCTTGCGCGGTCTTTGGGGAAGCTGGTTGAGCCGTAAAGGCGGCGGCGCCGGTATGAAATTTCCGCGGCGCGTCCGCGCGCGAGTCGATCTACTGGCAAGCGCCGCGGTTGCGCCCGAAACCGCGACAGCAAGCAGTCTGCAAGGCGCCGTGCAAGCGCTATACGATGGCGATCGAGCGGCGGAGCAGACTAGTTAGCTGAATCGGCGATCAGCGGCTTTAGCCTTGCGGTCCAGGAGTCGATGTACTCGGTCGTCAGCCGCTCCGGCATGGCCACATCGGACTTATCGAACGGTACGCGAACGATACTGAGCTGCTCACTGCGCTCAACCAACGTCGCGACGTGTCCAGACGCGTCGAGCGCCATGCCGGGCAAGAACGGCCGCGCCGGCAGCAATCGAGTCAGCACGGTTGCATCAGCAACCGAGCCGATCGGAAAACGCAGCAACCAGTTGGCGCTGCGGCACACGACCGCTAGCCCGCTGGCGGCCGCGACGAGTTCCCGACACGGCTCGCCGGTCAATTGACGGCGCCAACTCGCCGGGTTTGCCGGTACGCCAACCGACAACAAACCTTGATCGTCCGCCGCAGCGAGCTGCGAGCCGACGACCGTTAGCGACACCAACGCAGCGTCACTGACAACTATTCGCTCACCGACCAGTCCGGCCGCAATGCTCAGCGCACTCAAAGCACCGTCACTATGACCCACATAGACGTCGTCGTCTCTCGCGCCGAATGTTGCTGCCGTTATCGATTCAGCGAAATTGCGCTGGCCGAGCAGTGACCCGTCGGCGGTATCGTAGACCGCCAAGCCACCAGGCGCGGCGACGAGCAAACGTCGCTCGTCCGCGCTAAACGCCATCGCGACGACGTCGGCCCAACCGGTACGAATAAAGAACGGTCGCGGTGACGACTCCGCCGCATCCCACACTCGCACACTGCCGTCCCGCGCAGCGGTTGCCACCAACGACGCTGCATCGCTGAATCTGACGAGCTGGATGTCCCCGGTGTGACCGACGAAGCCGACTCCGGTCGCGGCGGGCATCGCGGCATTGTCGCTGGCCACCACCCGAATCTCGCCTGGTCGATCGGCGAGCGCTAGTCGGGAACCGTCTCGACTCAATGTAGCGGCGCCGACCGGTGCCGCCGTCGAACGCCGCGATTGCGGCGTTGCAGGTACCCGGAATACTTTGGCGATGCCGGTATCTGGTGAGAACAGCAGCAGTGCGTCGTGCTGACTTCGGTAGCGCACACGATACTCAGCGCGCGGGTCGCCCGGGCGCAGCAACGGCGACAATGCTGTCAGCGATTCAGCGTCAACGACCTGAAACCCATTGGAGGCACTGCCGAGCACAACACCGCGGCCACCAGAATCCACATCGAGTTCCCAACCGCGCTCCGCCGCGCGGTGCTCGAGAGCGGCGTCCGCCGCGGAGAAATCCCAGATCGAAATTGTGCCGCCCGCCGCACGGACAAACAGCCGTTCGTCGTCCGCCGAAAAATCCAGCGCCGTCACTTGGCCGGCCATCGCGACCTCGGCAACCGGCGCTTTACTGCCCGACTGCCACAAGCGAACCGTCTGATCCGCGTAAGCCATCGCGACCAGCTCACCGTCGTTGGCAACGGCCAGCGCCGACAATTCTGCCGCAGCCGGCAAACGCGCAGTCTCGCGTTCCTCGATCAGATCGAAAACCACCAACTCCGCGTCCGCTCCTGCGCCCACCGTTGCCAAAAATTGGCGATTCAACGACAGCGCGCTACGCAGCAGCGATGTCTCGATTGGCGGGGCCCACGACGCTTCGCCGGTCGCAAGCGCCCATGCGGCTAGGCCCTGCGGCCGAGCCACCAACAGCACACGCTCGTCGAGCACGAAGCCGAGGATACGATCGGTCGGATCGATGGGCAGTGACGACACCGCTTGTCGTGTCGCGGTTTCCCAAACTTGGGCAATACCCGAACCGGTCTCTGGCATCGCGACAACGTAACGCGCGCGCGGACTGAGTACCGCTCGACTTACCGGTGCGACGACTGGCTCGCGCAATACCGTTGGCTGAGAGGGCGTCTCGACACTGCCGTGGCGCGAAAATTCGAGCTGCCAGCCGTCGAGCTCACCGGCGATCGCCGGCATTCGGTCAACGACGCTCAAAGTCCAGCCGCCGGTTACCGCTTCACGCTCCAGCGGCGCCAGCGCGTCAATCTGCTGCGACGAAAATCGGATGCCGCCGCCGGGCAATACTTCTGCCTCGACACCACTGATGAGCGCGCTTTGTCCGGAGGGCGACGTGAGCCGTAGACTCAAGTCGGTTACCCGGTCGTGCGTGACTCGCACGGTTAAGTCGAACGGACCCGCGTTGCCGCGGCCTTCGGTAGGCAGCCGCGAAATCACCGGGAAGACATCTAGGGCAGCCGCTTGCCAAACATCGTCTGGAACGCTGGTGTCATCGCCCAGCAAAAACTGTCGCACGGTGGCCCCGGCGACCGTGGTCAACGAACTCGCATCGGTGGACAGCGCGGCATCGTCAATCGGCGGTGCTTGACCGACCGCCGCAACCAACCGCGCATAGTCTTCGTCAATCAGCGACTGAACCGCCCGGCGGCGCTCTACCGTGGCAACGTCCAGCGAGCGCAAGCGCGACAACAGCGCTTTGTCGCGCGCGGCCGCCTGCTCGTGTCGAGCTGCGTCGCGATCCCAAAACGATGCAAGTAAGCCGTCAGCGCGCTCGACCGTGCCCGGCAACTCGCGCATCAGTCGATCGAACTCCGCAGCATCTGCGAAAGTGAACGCGGCGAGGCTACGTCGTGCAAGGTAATCGGCCAGAAGGTCGTTCGCCTGTTTGCGATGGCCGGGCCAGGCGCGCATGCGTTCGTGCGCCTCCGTGGCATCCTCGAGCAATGGCGGATTTTGAATCGTGCGAACCCAATGTCGCGGCAATATCTCGACGTACCAAAGCGGCACAACGAGCGCGACGAGAATGCCAACGGCCATCGCTAACGTCGTGCGCAATCGCACCGCGAGCTGCTCGTTCGCCCACCGCGTCGTAAGCGTGTAGGCATAAATGCGATTGGCGACCATCAGATGACCGCTCTCGTCCACTTTCAGCACGGCCTCATCCAGCAAGCGGCGGTGCAACGACGAGTCGACATCGAAGCTCACGCGATTGCCTTTGCGTATGCGGCCGTAGAGATTCAACGCCTGCTCGCGGTCGGGCATCTCTGACAGCAACGCGCGCTGAATGACGCCGATGTGCGGCTCGGTATCGAGAACGGTTGCGTTGCCGAAGAGCTGTTTGACGCTTTCGTCAACATTGATCGCATCGTCCTTGCCGGATGCGGCCTGACGGGCGATGCGACGGGCAAGTTTCATCGTCAAAAACGGCTGGCCCGACGTCCAGTAGTGAATTCGGTCGAGCACCGCACCGGCGTCTTCCGGCGGCATCGGCAGCCAATCAACGAGCGGGTCGATCTCGGCGCGGGTAAATGCTCTTAGCTCAACCCGTGTGCTGGCCCCGAAGAAGGCGAGGTCTTCGCGCTGACGCAAACCCTCTGGGTCAGCCACGGCGAGCAACACGAAATTTAGCCGAGCGAGGGTCGGTTCCGCAGCGCGAGCGGCATGCAACGCGTCGATGCTGCCCAACAGCTCAGCAGCGAACGGCAGTGAATCGAAGGACTGCGGCGAATCGATGAAGACAGTCACTGGACTGTCGGTGTTCGACAGGATGAGATCCCAAAACAATTCGGTGAGACGTTGCCGGTTGGTTAGGTTCGACTTGTCTTGCCACCAATCCTGCAGGTCGACCTTGATGCGGAGCTGACGCAGTAAGCGAAACGCAAAACTGTAGAACCAGCGGCCAAGATCGTTGCGATCGTCGCGTGAGCCAATTTGCTCGAGGTCGATGACGGCCACCTGACGGTCTTGCTCGCGCAGTCGCTCGGCGACCCGGGCGGTCAACGACGATTTGCCGGCCTGACGCGCCGCAAATACGTGTGCGTATTCGCCGCTCATTGCGAGGCGGTACAGCTCATCGTCAGCGGCACGCTCGAGATACAACGACCGGTCGACCGGCACCACGCCGCCGACGACGAAATGACGTCCGACCTCAAACCGATGTGTCGCTGTGCCGCCGCTCGCGATGTTGGTAGGCTCGGTCACGAGGCGGATTATTGCACGTCGTCTCCCGAGTAACCGGAACCATGCCCGCAGTTGAGACCTCCAACGCCGCCGAGCGGCGCCTGAAAGCCGATTTGTTCGGCGAAATCTGGCACTGCGAGCGCGGTGAGCTCGTATTCACGGAACGTCGCCTGGCAAGCGCACCTTGGGCGACCCGCTGGCTGGCGCGCTGGCTGGCGCGGCGCGAGGCGGCAGCGCTGCGCCGCTGCGCTGCCGTTCCCGGCACACCGCCGCTTCTGGAAGCCAGCGTCGACCGGCTGCGCCGTGGCTGGATTGACGGCCAACCGATGCAACTGGCCCGCCCGACGGATCCACACTATTTTCGCGACGCGCTGCGGCTGGTCCGCCGCCTGCATCGAGCCGGTGTTGCCCACAACGATCTCGCCAAGGAGCCGAATTGGCTCGTGACGCCCGCAGGCAGACCGGCGCTCGTCGACTTTCAACTTGCCAGTATTTCCCGGCGTCGCGGCCGGTGGTTTCGAACACTGGCGCGCGAAGACCTACGGCACTTGTTGAAACACAAACGGACCTACTGCCCGGAGCACTTGACAGCCCGACAACGACGCCTACTGGCGCGACGAGCCTGGCCATCGCGGCTCTGGATGCTGACCGGCAAACCGGTCTATCTGTTGATCACGCGACGGCTGCTCGGCTGGGCTGATCGCGAAGGTGCCGGGGACCGTTACGCCGATCAGAGCTCCACCGGGCGACACCGCCATCGCTAGCCATCGATTTGGCAAGCAGTGAACGCGACGCTGCCAACAACGATCGCCGGTAGCTTTCGATGCGCACAGTCTGCCGTATAATTGCGCGCGCTGGAGGGCCGCAATGACTGACTACTCGCATCGACACAATCTCGTTGAACCACAGCATGCCGGTGTGGACAGGCCGTGGGGAATTCGCTACCGACTTCCGGCTACGGATCCGTTCACCCGTTTGGTCGGCACTGACTGGCAACGCGAAGAATGGTATCCGACGCGCGAGGAGCGCGACCACGCGCTCGACAACAAACGCCGGCGGCACGGCTATTATCGCGAGGGTGACGAGGTCAGCGTAATCTACGAAGCGGTCGACCCACCGGCGTGAATGACGCAACCGGCGTCCAGCCCCGCGCGCTTAGCGTAGCGGCGAGCCCAGGAACAAATAGACGCTCGAATCGGCGTCTTCCGAAAACCCCGTCGCCAAAAACAGCGGGCCGACCAGGGTGTCGAGACCGATAAAAAGACTGCCGTTGATCAGCGCCGAATCGATCGATATGTCGTCGCGGTCTTCCCAGACATTGCCCGCTTCGAGCGAGCCGCCGATATAGATGGGCGAGTCGAACGGGCCGACACTGTCAGCACCGAAGCGGCGGTAATAGATCGCACGCGCAAGACCGGCGTGCGGGCCGCGCAGCTGACCGCGATCGAGCCCCGACAGCGCGAGAAAGCCACCGAGGTCGAAAAAGTCCAGCACCGAAACCTCTCCGGACTCGGTCGTCGCGAGGTCAAGCCCGAACGCGACGGTGTGTCGACCAAAGCTGCGGACCCGGTTCCACTCAAACTCGGCGAGGTTTGCAGACGTGTCCGAGCCGAGCTCCGATCGCAGCATCGTCCAAGTCAAATCAACGTTGCTGCCGGACGTTGGGAACTCGAGATCGTCCAAGGTATCTCGACGTAGCCTGACGAAATATCCGCCGCGATCGAAATCCAAATTCGGCAGTGTTTCATCGCCGATCTGCAGCCTCGCGCTACCAGTGCTGAACACGGCCCCGGCACGGAGCTCGCCGGAATTGCCGATTTCACGACCGACAGCGAGCGACATCTCCGATTCAGTTGTGCGGTACTGCGCAAACGGCTCGGTTTCGGAAAAAACGTTGACGTTGCTCTGCTCGAAACGAACTTCCGGCGACACGAAATAACGCAAGTCGAAAGAAAGCGGTTGAAAAAACTGCGAGACAACGGCCGGGTTGGTGCCGATCTGCAGGTCGGTCCGCCACTCGGCGCCAATCCGGTTAATTGCCGTGCGTATGTAGCGGGCGCCCACGTTGAATTCGCTCGTGCCCTCGAAGTCTTCCTCGAAACTGAGTCCAAAGCGCATGTAGTTCGGCCCCCAGCTGCGAGCCGTCGTTCGAAACTCGAGTCCGGTGACACCGGCATCGTCGACGAGCGCATAGTCGACCTGCTCAAACAGCTCCAGGCCGTAGATTTGTCCGGCGTCAGACGCCGCCACGGCTGGATCGAGTGGCTCACCGGGCGTGCTTGCCAGACGGGTTGCCAGAACGCGCTCAGACAGCGGGTTGTCGCCCACAATGCGCACAAAGGCTGGCGTTTCGACGTCGCGTGCCGTGCGGGCCCTCGATGCCAGGAATCGCGCGTAGGTTGCATCGTCAACGGCGAGCCTGCGTAGCTGGCCGGCCACGGCATTCGCGGCGGCGTAGCCGTTCGGAATGACCGATGCCACGTCTGCGAAGTTGGCCGATGAATAACCATCCAATTGCGGTGTGATCAATACGTCGCGCGGCCGCATGGCAGCGATCTGCGCATCCGCGTCACGGCGCAGCAAAATCGTCAGCATTTGATCAGCCACGGCCACGGCGCTGTCGAGATCACCGACCGGGCTCAGTGGAAATCCAACGTCAACAGCGATAATGATGTCGACATCCATCGCCCTGCCGACGTCAATGGGAATGTTGCTCGCAATACCGCCGTCGACCAGAACCCGGCCGTCGACCGTCACCGGCGCGAACACGCCTGGGGCCGCCATGCTGGCGCGCATAGCCGTGACTAAATCGCCGCGCCCCAAAACAATGGGCGCCCCGTCGGCAAGATTCGCGGCAACGGCTCGATATGGCGTCGGCAGGTCATCAAAGTCATCGACGTGACTGACCGGCAGCGTCCGTTCGCGCAAGATCAGACTGAGTTTTTGTCCCTGTATCAACCCTTTTGGCAGCTGGAATTCGCCGTTGTTGTAGCCGACGTCGAATTTGACAAGAAAGCCGACGTCATCCTGGCGCCGGCGGAAGCTGCGTGTCGTGCGCGCGGTGCGGTCGCTGAACGCGTCCTGCCAATCGATATCGCGGACCAGCCGGTCGAGGGCTTCTGGCTCGACGCCGGCGGCATAGAGCCCACCGACGATCGCGCCCATGCTGGTGCCGGCCACCGCGTGCACCGGCACGCGCATCTCTTTCAGCGCGCGCAACACGCCGACGTGCGCTGCCCCACGGGCACCGCCACCCGACAAAACCAGACCAATGCGCGGACCATCAGCGTGTTCCGCCGAGCCTGGCTCGGCAGCCTCATCGGCACTCGCAATGCGCAGCGCTGCAACAAGCGCACAGATCAGAATCGCAAGGCGGAAACGGCGGATCATGACAGGCTGGTGAATCGGACTTTGGCGGGCAAACGCGACTATAATCGGTGCTCGGGGGAGCGTCACGGAAAGCGCAGCGCATGAGCGAACCGGTTTGTCCCGGCTGCCAGGCAACTGGCGTCCGACAAGTCCTGACTGAGCCAGGTCAGGATCGAGGCAACGCCAGCATCGACAATCCGCACAAAGACGTCGATGGGCGCACCAGCGGCCACTGAGCGTCTGGAATACACGAGCACCGCGTCCGCAAGACTCACCACCGCATTCGAACCAATCACGCACCCACATCAACTACGATCGGAGCACCGTTAATGACCGGACCTGAACTCAAGCCGCCCGCCGATGGCGCAAAAATAACAATCGAGAACGGCCAGCTGCAGGTCCCCGACAACCCGATCATTCCCTTCATCGAAGGCGACGGCACCGGCCGCGATATCTGGGCCGCCGCATCACGAGTTTTCGATGCAGTTGTCGCCAAAGCCTACGGCGGCAAGCGCTCGATCAAATGGATGGAAATCTATGCGGGCGAGAAAGCCAACAACCTGTTCGCGAGCTGGCTGCCGGAGGCAACGGTCGATGCTTGCCGCGAATACCTGGTGTCCATCAAGGGTCCTTTGACGACGCCGATCGGTGGCGGAATTCGTTCGCTGAATGTCGCCCTGCGGCAGCTGCTCGACCTGTACGTTTGTCTGCGGCCGGTGCGCTGGTTTGAAGGTGTACCGAGCCCGGTGCGCTCGCCCGGCGATGTCGACATGGCGATTTTCCGCGAGAACACCGAGGACATTTATGCCGGGATCGAATTTGAAGCGGGCACCGAGCGCAACCGCGAGTTTCTTGCACTTTTTAAGGAGCATTTCGGCAACGAGTTCGAAAATATCCGGTTCCCGGAAACCTCCGGTATCGGTATTAAGCCGGTCTCTCAGGAAGGCACCGAACGCCTAGTGCGAGCCGCTATCGAATACGCGATCGCCAACAACCGCAAGAGCGTGACGTTTGTCCACAAGGGCAACATCATGAAATTCACCGAAGGGGCCTTCCGCAATTGGGGCTACGAGTTGGCCGAGCGCGACTTCGCCGACCAAACGTATACGTGGGATCAATGGGAGCGTACGCGCGCAAAAGACGGCAGCGATGCGGCCAACAAAGAGCAGGCGGACGCCCTCGCAGCGGGCCGCATCCTGATCAAAGACGCCATCGCGGACATCACGCTGCAGCAAGTGCTGACGCGACCGCGCGAGTTCGATGTCATCGCGACCATGAACCTCAATGGTGACTACTTGTCGGACGCGCTGGCGGCTCAAGTCGGCGGCATCGGAATTGCCCCGGGTGGCAATATCAATTACGTGACCGGCCATGCGGTGTTCGAAGCCACGCACGGTACCGCGCCGAAATACGCCGATCAGGACAAAGTCAATCCTGGTTCGGTCATCTTATCCGGCGAAATGATGTTGCGTTACATGGGCTGGACCGAGGCTGCCGATCTCATTATCGCGGCAATGGACAAAGCCATCGGCGACCGCATCGTGACCTATGACTTCGCCCGCCTGATGGAAGGCGCAACCGAGGTGAAATGCTCGGAGTTCGCGAGCGCAATGATCGACCGGCTCTAACAACGAGTGGCAAATAACGCCGCGATCCGGGAGGCCACGGCGACGCTTGTTGCAGCGTTTGAGCGCTACAACGCCGACTTTCGTCGCGTGACGAAACGCACGCAACGTCGTTTCGAGCGCCAAGATTGGGCGAATATGCAGCTCGATGCGGTTGAGCGCATCGAGCTGTACGGCCGCTCCGTGCGCGCGGCGACCGGTGAAGTGCGCAGCGAACTGGGCGACGACTGCGAGAATCGCGAGGTCTGGTCGGCCATCAAAGGCCAGTTTGGAACGGCCATCGCCGACCGAATCGACCGCGAGTTTTACCAAACGTTTTTCAGCTCGGTAACACGGCGCATATTCCGGACCGTCGGTGTCGACCCGGCGATCGAGTTTGTCGCCGAAGATGTAACGCCGTCCGAATACACACTCGATCAAGTTCGCACGCGCAAATACGCCGTGCGTGGATCGCTCGAGTTTGTCTTCGATGAGATGCTGACCGACTACCGCTTTGGCACAGCGTATCGCAACACTGAAAAAACTGTGGCGTACCTCGCGGCGGAGCTCGATGCGTATTGCCGGACGCGGCGCGATACGATGTTGATTCGTCGCATTGAGATGCTGGCAACCGTATTCTTTCGCGGTACACGTGCGTACCTGGTCGGCCGGCTACACGGCAGTGGCTGGGAATCGCCGCTCGTTATTGCACTCAGAAACTCGGACGAGGGCATCTATGCCGACGCTGTAATTGTTTCAACGAATGACGTCAGCATGCTGTTCGGCTTCACACGCTCCTATTTCCACGCCGACCTCGAAGCCGTCGGGCCGGTCGTCAGCTTTCTGCGTGCGCTACTCCCGCAAAAGCCGATTGCCGAAATCTACACGGTGTTGGGCCGCGCCAAACAAGGCAAAACCGAACGCTACCGACATTTCTTTCAGCACTTGGCGCAGAGCCCAATGGACGACCGTTTCGTCCATGCGAGCGGCGACAAGGGCATGGTCATGGAAGTATTTACGCTGCCGTCGTACGACGTCGTCTTCAAACTGATACGCGATCGCTTCGCGTACCCCAAGACGATGAGTCGCCAGGACGTCAAAGACAAATACACGCTCGTATTCAAACACGATCGCGCGGGTCGTTTGGTCGATGCGCAGGAATTTCGCCGTTTGGAGTTTTCACCCGATCGGTTCGCGCCGGAGTTGCTCGATGCGTTATTGACTGGCTGCAGCAAAACATGTCGACTCGAAGACAATCGAGTGATCATCGATCACCTCTATATCGAGCGGCGACTCGCGCCACTGAATTTGTATTTAAAGGATGCGGCGGCGGACGGTGCCAAGGCCGCGACGATCGACTATGGCCAGGCCATTCGCGATTTAGCCAACAGCAATATTTTTGCGGGCGACCTGCTGCTGAAAAATTTCGGCGTCACCAGACACGGCCGAGTCATTTTTTACGACTATGACGAGCTTTGCTTAGTCACAGAGTGCAATTTCCGCGCGTTGCCACAGGCTCAAGACGATGTCGACGAAATGCGCGCGGACGCCTGGTACTACGTCGGCCCAAACGACATATTCCCTGAACAATTCGTGCAATTTCTCGGCTTCGCGCCGGAGCTCAGAACAGCATTTCTTGAACATCATGCGGACTTGCTGGACCCGGACTATTGGAACGCGTTGAAATCGGAGCTGGAAAATGGTGTCCATCGGGACGTGCTCCCCTACGCAACAAAGTCATGGATAGAACTCGTCCAACCGGGCCTGTATCGACCGGCGTTTCGGCCGACAACGAGCAAACGCAGCTAGACGATCAAGATCGGCTAACCGTCTACTTCGACCGGTCCTGCCCGCTGTGCCGCCAAGAAATTGAAACCTTGAAGCGTGCGGACACGGACGATCGCTTGCGGCTGGTCGACTGTTCAACCGACGGCTTCGCCGATGGCGACGCCGCAGCTGCCAACCTCTCGCAACAAGAGCTGATGCAAGCGCTGCACATTCGCAGCGACGATGGCGCCTGGCACTCGGGCCCAGAGGCGTTTGCGCAACTCTACCGTGCCGCGGGGCTCCACGGCATCGCGCGCATCTGGGGCACCCGCCGCTTGCGCTGGTTGACAACGCTTGCATACCGGATGATCGCGCGCTACCGCGGCGCGCTGCGGCGCAGCGGCCTTGGCTTTGCGTACCTCAAAATCGTCGATGCTGAGATTGAGCGGCGCGAACGGCGTCGCAAGCGCGATCAGGCAGCCACCTGAAAACGTCGCTCGGTGGTCGAGCGCAGCTCGGCAACCATCGCGTCGCGCTCCTCGACCGACAGACCTGCCTCGGCAGCGAACAGGTCAGCGATACAGTCAAACGATGACACGCCGCGATCCGGGCCTAACCCGATCATCGTGCGACGGTTGATCACATCCTCGAGCGTTTTGGCTTGCTCAAAGCGCATCGCAAAGGGCACTTCAGCGGCAATTGCACCGGACCAATCGCAGATGCTGTCGCGCATGGGCGGTATTGCTTCGGCGAGTGCGACGACATCACGCGCCCGCGAACCGTAAACCCGCAGCAGGTGCTCGATCGAGCGCTCACCAAGCCAGTCGCGCTGAATGCTAGCAGCGGTGTTGGCGAGTTCGACAGCGCCGGGCAAGCGATCCACGTGCGTCTTACTGGCGGTCAGCTTCCAATCAAAATCACGGGCAATCGTACGCAGACAATCGTCAGCAAGGCTGCGGTAAGTCGTCAGCTTGCCGCCGATGATGGAGTACAGGCCCCGCGCCACATCGCTATGATGACGAATCACGTGGGAGCGCGTGATTGCACCAGCAGGGCCGTCGAGCTGATGCGGAAGCGGGCGCAGCCCGGAATAGGTGTGCCGCACGTGCTCGCGCGTGACGCCAGCATTCGGAAACAGCGCATTGAACTCGGCCAACAGATAGTCAATTTCGTCGGCGGTCATAACGAGATCCTCGGGCGCGGAATCATCGCGAATGTCCGTCGTACCAACCAAGATCTGATCGTTCCACGGCAAGATAAAAAACGGCCGGCCGTCGCTGCGCGCCTCCACGTACAGCGCTTCAGTCGGCGCACCGTCAAACGGGGCCAGCACCAGGTGAGAGCCTTTGGTGCCGCCCATTTGGCGCGCGAACGGATCGCCGTCAACGGTGTCCAGCAATCTGTCGACCCACGGACCGGTGGCATTGACGACCACCGGAGCGCTGGCGCAGTCGTTTTGGCCCGTCAATCGATTGGTCCAATGCACTGCGCCGACCGAGGTCGCCTCAATATGAATGCGCGTGACTTCGCAATAGTTCTGCGTCACCGCGCCGGCCGCGACCGCCGACAGAATGTTCTCGACCACGAGACGTTCGGCGTATTCGACTTGGCCATCGTAGTAGCTAGCGGCGCCGCGTAAACCGTCGTCATCCAGACCGGGAAAACTCTTCATCGTTTGTTTGCGCGACAACATGCGATGCGATGGCAGACGTTTGCCGAACGACAACAGGTCATAGGCAAGCATGCCGAGTTTGATCAGCCACGGTCCGCGCCGCGCGTCACGGTAAATAGGTATGTGCAGGCGCAGCGGTCGGACGAGATGCGCGGCTGTCCGAAACAGCGCGCGTCGATCATGGAGCGATTCGTACACGAGCGCTATCTCAGCGTGCTCGAGGTAGCGTAGTCCACCGTGAATGAGACGACTCGACCAGCTGCTGGTGCCGCTGCCGAAATCGTCCATCTCCAGTAGCAGGACGCGCAGGCCGCGCATCGCTCCGTCGCGAGCGATGCCGGCGCCATTGATACCGCCACCGATGACGATCAGATCAAAATCCGTTTGCATGAGGTTATGGTCGGGTCTGCCCGTTGCCGCGTACGCGGTACTTGTAGCTGGTCAACTCGGCGGCGCCCACTGGGCCGCGAGCGTGTATGCGACCGGTCGCTATGCCAATCTCTGCGCCCATGCCGAATTCTCCGCCGTCGGCGAATTGCGTGGATGCGTTGTGCAGGACGATGGCGCTGTCGACCCAGTCTAGAAAACGATCGGCGGCGGCAGCGCTGTCAGTAACGATGGCATCGGTGTGACCGGAGCCATACTCGGCGATGTGTTCGACAGCCGCTTCGATACCGTCAACGACGCGAACGGCGACAATGGCATCGAGGTATTCCGTCGACCAATCGCTGTCGGCGGCTGGTTTCGCGCCGGCAACGCGATCGAGCGTCGCAGCGTCGCCGCGTATTTCGCAGCCAGACGCCGCTAGAGCCGCCGCGAGCGGCGGTAACACTCGATCTGCGCATGCCTTGTCGACCAGCAAGGTTTCGGCCGCGCCACAAATCCCGGTGCGGCGCATCTTGGCGTTCACGGCAATGCCGACCGCCATGTCGGTCTGACAGTCCGCGTGCAAAAAGACATGGCACACACCGTCGAGATGCCCGATCACCGGCACCCGTGCGTCGCTGTGGACGCGCTCAACCAAACTGCGACCGCCGCGCGGCACTAACACGTCAACGTTGCCGTCGAGGCCCGCAAGCATCATGCCGACCGCATCACGATCTTGGGTCGGCACCCACTGCACTGCGTCGCGCGGCAGCCCCTCATCCTCGAGCGCATCGACGAGGCACTCATGCAGTGCGCGATTAGAACGTACGCACTCCGAACCGCCGCGCAAAATTGACGCGTTGCCCGCCTTAAGGCACAGGGCGCCGGCGTCGACGGTTACGTTCGGTCGCGATTCGTAAACGATTCCGATGACGCCGAGCGGCACACGCACCCGCTCAATGACGAGCCCATTTGGCCGCTGCCAGGTGCGATCCACCGTTCCAAGCGGGTTCGAAAGCGCGGCTACCGCATCGAGACCATCGGCAATGCCAGCCAGACGCTGCTCGTCGAGCGCCAATCGGTCGAGCATCGCGCCGCGCCGACCGGCCGCTTCTGCTTCGGCGTAATCGAGCCGATTCTCCGCGAGAATTTCAGCGCTGCGCTCACGAATCCGATTCGCGGCCGCGCGAATCGCGCGATTGCGAGCATCGTCGTCGGACCGCGCAAGCGCACCCGCTGCCCCTCGCGCCGCAACGCCAATTGCCGTCATCAACGCAGCCGTATCGCTCGATTTCGGTTCGAGTTTCGCGTTCATGAATTCGCTACCCGCTCGGTCAATACAAGATCGTTACGATGCACGAGCGCCGCGCGGCGAGCGCTTCTATCGCCAGGCCGACCGGCCAGACTTCGCGCCTCGCCGTCATCGCATGCGGTGAGCCCGCGACCTATTTCCTCACCGCGCTCGTCGAGCAGTACGACGGTATCGCCGCGTTGGAACGAGCCGTCGACACGCTGCACGCCAACGGGTAGGAGGCTCTTGCCGCTGCGCAAAGCTGCGCAGGCGCCGGCATCGAGCCACAGCTTGCCCGCCGGCCGGAGCGTCCCAGCGATCCAGCGTTTGCGCGCGCGTTCTGGCCGCGCGCTCGCCACGAAATGCGTCGCGGGACCGCCCGCTAGCCAATGAGCGATACAGCTCGTCTGTGTCCCGTTGGTGACAAAGACGTCAACGCCGGCTGCCGTTGCCAAGCGCGCCGCCGCCACTTTGCTGTGCATACCGCCACTGCCCCACGTCGAGCGCGCCTCGCTCACCATCGCGTCAATGTTATCGTCGATGTCGGTCACACGGGGTACGAGACGCGCGTCGGCGTGCGACGGGTGAGCCGTATACAAACCGTCGACATCGCTGAGCAACACCATTGCGTCAGCATCAACCATTTGCGCCACCCGCGCGGCGAGGCCGTCGTTGTCGCCGTAGCGAATTTCGTCAGTGGCAACGGTATCGTTTTCATTGACCACCGGAATCACTCCTCGGCTGAGCAGCACGCGTATCGTGTCGAGCGCATTGAGATAGCGCCGCCGCGACTCGGTATCGCCAAGCGTCAACAGCAGTTGCGCCGCGGCCAAACCGTGCACCGCAAATTGCGATTGCCAGAGCTGGGCCAAGCGCACCTGGCCGACCGACGCGGCAGCCTGCAGCTCGTCCAAACGCTGACTGCGTTCGGCAAGACCTATCGATGGCGCGCCGAGGGCGATGGCACCCGACGACACCAGCAAGACCTCGGTCCCGGCGCCGCGCAGCGCGGCGATATCGCCCGCCAGCGACGCCGCGAATGACGTGTTCGCTTGCCGATCGGGCCCGATCAAAAGACCAGAGCCGACCTTGATGACGAGACGGGAGAACGGCGAGTCCATGACGGTGAGCTTCAGCGGGCGGTATCGAGGGACTCCGGCAGCGGGTGGGCATGGATTTGATCACCCTTCATCGCAGCAACGCTGCCCGACCGAATCACTGCGCGAATCTCAGCACGGCGCTCGCACGCGGCGACGAACGCGTCAATCTCGGCTGGGCGAGCGGTCAATTCGAGCGCGCAGTTTTGCTGCGAGTCGTCCAGCACGCGCGCGCCCGCCGCTTCGGCGTCTGCCATGACCGCGTCGTATTCGCCGGTTGCAACGGTCATTTTGATGAGCAGCAGCTCGCGTTCGTAGTGCTCACCGAGCGTCATATCATAGATACTGACGACATCCACGAGCTTGCCCATTTGACTCGCAATCTGCGCCATCGTGACGTCGGAGCCGCTGCTAACAACCGTCAACCGCGACACGGTTGGGTCGTTGGTGGGGGCGACGTTTAGCGAGTCAATGTTGTAGCCACGCGAGGAGAACAGCGCGGTGAGCCGAGTCAGCGCGCCGGCTTCGTTCTGCAACAAAACCGAAATGACGTGGCGCATGACGGACGTGCTCGAGCCGTAACTCCCTAATCACGAGATCATCGCGCAGGGCCCGCGGTATTGCAATGCACAACGAAATTCCAGAGACTCGAATCGAGTGCGGCCGGCAGCGGACCGACCAATGGTACAAATCGTCAAACCGAGTACGCCTAAAAGCGAGCCCCATCGCCTCGCCGGAACCACCATGAGTGGTGCCGAAATGCTCATTCAGGTCCTTGAAGACGAGGGCGTCGACACGATTTTCGGTTATTCCGGCGGCGCCATCCTGCCCGGCTATGACGCCATTTTCCGGCATAACAAAAATCGGACTGGCGATCCGGACAAGGGCATCAATCTCATCGTCCCGGCCAATGAGCAGGCCGCCGGTTTTATGGCCGCCGGTTATGCGCGCGCCTCAGGGAAAGTCGGCGTCGTTATGGTGACGTCGGGTCCGGGTGCCACCAACACCGTCACACCGATTCGCGATTCCTTGGCCGATTCGGTACCGCTAGTAGTCATATGCGGACAGGTCCCACGTGCGGCAATCGGCACCGATGCGTTTCAGGAAGCGCCAGTCACGTCGATCATGGGCTCCGTTGCCAAGCATGTCTTCCTAGTAACCGACCCAGAGAAGCTCGAGCAAACGGTGCGCACCGCCTTCACGATCGCCCGCGAAGGCCGACCTGGCCCGGTGGTCATCGACGTTCCGAAGGACGTTCAAAATTGGACCGGCGAGTTTATTGGCAGCGGCGAGTTGCCGGTACCGGGCTTTCGGCGGCGCTTGGAATTGCTGACGACCAATCCACTGACGCAGGAACAATGCCAGGCGTTCTTCCGCCTGCTATCGAGCGCCAAACGCCCGCTGCTGTATGCCGGCGGCGGGGTCGTCAACGCCAACGCGAGTGCAGTACTGCGCGAATTTGCCGATGAGTACGGCCTCCCAATCGCCACTACGCTAATGGGTATCGGTGCGGCCGACACATTTGGCGAGCGCTGTTTGCACATGCTCGGCATGCATGGCACCGCGTATGCAAACTACGCTGTCGAGGACTGCGATTTTCTGATTGCTGTTGGCGCACGCTTTGACGATCGTGTCGCCGGCGTCCCTGCCGCATTTGCACCCAATGCGCGCAGCGTCGCGCATTTTGATGTTGATCCCTCGGAGATCGGCAAGGTCAAGAAAGCGGATTGGGCGCACGTCGGGCGTCTCCAACGTGACCTCGGTGAGCTGCTCGACTATGGCCGGCGCATTCGCTTTAAAAAGTCGTTCGACGGTTGGCAAAAGCACGTGGCGGCGCTGAAGCGCGACTACGCGATGAATTACGACCGCGACAGCGCACTGATACAGCCGCACTACGTTATCGAGGAGATCAATCGCATCACTCGAGGCGAGGCCATCGTCTCAACCGGCGTCGGCCAGCATCAAATGTGGGCGGCGCAGTACTTCGACTTTCGCGAGCCGCGACTGTGGCTGACCTCCGGCAGCATGGGCACGATGGGATTTGGCCTGCCGGCAGCCGCCGGCGCACAGGTCGCCGCCCCTGACCGTCTGGTCATTGATATTGACGGCGATGCCAGCATCCGCATGAATCTCGGCGAGCTCGAGACACTGACGACCTATGGATTGCCGGTCAAAGTGGTGGTCATGAACAATTGCGGTGACGGAATGGTCAAGCAATGGCAAAAGACCTACTTTGAAGGCCGCTTGGCCGGCAGCGACAAGACGCTGCACAGCAAAGACTTCGTGCTCGCCGCACAAGCCGATGGCTTCAAATTCGCCGAGCGCCTCGCGAACAAAGCCGATGTTCCCGATGCCGTTGCCCGCTTCCTTGCATTCGACGGCCCGGCCTTTCTCGAAGTGGTTATCGACCCCGACGCAATGGTATTCCCGATGGTCGGCCCGGGTCAGACCTACCGCGAAATGATCACGGGCGATCACATTCCGTCACGAGAACCGCCAAGCGACGACAGACCCGATCCGACGTCGATGTTCTAGGCGACAGATTCGGTCACTAGCGCTGGGTCAACATTGCCACCGCTCAGGACGACAACGACGGTTTTGCCGCTGACGTCGTAACGACCTGACAGCACGGCCGCCAGAGCCACAGCCCCACCAGGCTCCAGCACCAGCTTGAGTTCGGTAAATGCAAAGCGCATCGCCGACAGTGCGTCATCGTCGGTGACGACTAAGCCGGAAACGACGTGGTGCTTGAGGATGGGCCACGTCAACGAGCCCGGCGTCGGACTCAGCAGCGCATCGCAGATCGAACGCGAGCCAGCTTCGTTGCCAACGCGCTGTCCGCTAGCCAACGATCGCGCGGTATCGTCAAACCCGGAAGGCTCGACCGTGTGGACGTGCAGACGCGAAAAATGCTCGTGCATGGCAAGCGATGCGCCTGACGTCAGTCCGCCGCCACCGCAACAGATCAACGCCGTGTCGGGAATCACGCGCCTTGCCTGACACTGTTTGACGATCTCGAGCCCCATCGTGCCCTGCCCGGCGATTACCAGCGGATCGTCGTAGGACGGCACGAGAACCGCGTTGCGCTCCGCGGCCAGCCGCCGACCAAGCGCCTCGCGATCGTCGCGATAGCGGTCGTACAAAACGAGCTCGGCGCCCAGCGCTCGGGTGCGTCCAATCTTGGTTGCCGGCGCATCGGCCGGCATAACAATGGCCGCCTTGGCACCCAGCATGCGCGCAGCGAGTGCGACGCCCTGCGCGTGATTTCCCGACGACCAGGCAACAACGCCATTTTCGCGAGCCTGTTCTGCCTGCGCCGATAAACAATTCCACGCACCGCGAAACTTAAACGACCCGGTCCGCTGCAGATTCTCTGCTTTCAACAAAACCCGACCACCGCAGCGTTCGTTCAGAACGGGATATTCGAGCAGCGGGGTCTCGATTGCGAATCCCGCAACGCGATTGCCGGCATCGACGACGCCATCGAAGTTCGGCAATGTCGCGGTCGTGTGATGTGTCGAATCCATCGAGCTTCACCCGGCTTACACCCAATCGTTGCTATGGTACCAACCATTGAATTTCTTGGAGACGAACGTGGCCGAACTGCCGTTCGTGATGATCGCGACAGCGCTCGCGGTCGTTATCGCGCTGACGTTGCTTTGGAGCCTGAGCGTTGCGCTGAAAGACGCCAGCATCATCGATATTTTCTGGGGACCGGGCTTCGTGCTCATCGCCTGGGTCGCCTTCTTGTTTAGCGACGGCGTCGATGCGCGCAAGTGGCTACTGGCCACGCTGGCAACCCTATGGGGTCTGCGGCTCGGCGTTTACTTAGCGCTACGTAATATCGGCCACGGTGAGGATCCTCGGTACGTGGCAATGCGCAAACGCGCCGAGGCCAACGGTCAGAGTTTTGCACGGCGCAGCTACACGCGGGTCTACCTGCTGCAAGGCGTGATTATGTGGATTGTCTCGCTACCGTTGCAGCTCGGCCAAACCTACAACACGCCAAGCTCGCTCGGACTCGCTGCCATCATCGGCACCGCTCTCTTTGCGATCGGCTTCCTGTTCGAAGCCGTGGGCGATTTCCAGCTCTCACGATTCAAGACCGACCCGGCCAACAAAGGTCAGGTTATGGACCGCGGTTTGTGGCGCTACACACGCCATCCGAATTACTTCGGCAACGCGTGTCTTTGGTGGGGGATTTTCGTCGTCAGCTGCGAAAACTTGGTCGGCCTATGGGGACTGATCTCGCCAGTGCTGATGACTTTCCTGTTGCTCAAGGTCTCTGGCGTTAGCCTGCTCGAGCAATCGTTGAAGGACACCAAACCGGCGTATCGCGACTACGTGCAGCGAACCAGCGCATTTTTTCCGCGGCCGCCGAAACAGAGCGTCTGAGTCAAACTTCCCTCGTCACGCGCCGCTCAGTCGAGCGGCGACCGCTAGTCGGTCAGCAGTCGATCAATCTTTGCGGCACAGATAAAGTCGTTGTCGCTGAGTCCGTCAATCGCGTAAGTCCGGTACAAAATCTCGCAAAAGCCGTAGCCGACCGTCATTTCTGGGTGATGACCCTCGCTCTGTGCGATGAAGGCGACGGCGTTGACAAATCCCATCGGTCGATTAAAACCGACGAAGGTGAAGCGTCGCGAAACACACTGGCGATCGAGATCGAGCTGCCAGTCTGGATGCAGGGCTCGCATCAGCTCGCCACATTGCTCGGCGTCGAGCGGCGGCACACCGCCTTCGCACGGCACACAGCGCCTGGCTGCGAGCGCTTCGGTCATAGACCACTCCTGGTAACGACAGGGCCCGCAAATGCGGGCCCTGGTATTGTTGCTGAGTGGTTATTCTCGCTACAAGCCGGCGAGCTGTCCATGCAGAACGTCCGGGGAAACACCGATACGAAGCTCGACACGGCGTTGCAGCGCCAGCGTATCGGCACGTGACTCAACCGGATCGAAATCCGTCGCGCCGTGGCCGGTAACGGTGATGCGCGCCGCCGGGAATCCGCCTTCGATCAGCACTGCACGAACATTCTCGGCACGGCGCAACGACAAACCGAGGTTGTAGTCGGGTGTACCGCGCGTGTCCGCGTGACCGTTCAGTTCGATAACGACGTCCGGGATCCGCGCCAACCGATCGGCGAGCGCTAAGAGTCGCTCAGCGATTTCCGGCTCGACCGCAGCGGTGTCAGTGGCGAACAGCAGGTTCATTGCGATGCCGCTTGCAAGCAGTTCGCGGGCCTGCTCGGCCGGGATGCGCATCGAATTGATTTGCGCATCGAGGGCAACGAGCTCGGCGTCACGGGCCGCCAATTCAGCCGACAGCGTGGCGACGCGTTGCTGCTCCTCAGTCAACGACGCGTCGAGCGAGGCGATTTTCTCGCCCCGTTTGTGGAAGCGATCGCCAACGAATGCGCCAGCGGCGCTACCGACAATAAAGCCTACCGGGCCGCCGGCGACGGCACCAACGACGCCACCAACACCGATTCCAACATTCTCAGATTTCGAGGCGAGCGCTTGGCTGGCAGGCGCCAGGCAAAGCAAAGCCGCGCTGGTTGCGATAGTCCAGTTGCGAAGGTTCATGGTTGTGCTCCTGTTGATTAGGTTCGGAGCACAGTGTGGCGATGCCGTGTGGCAGCACCCTCGCCGATTCAGGCATTCCCAGGTCGAATTGTGATGAATCCTAGCGCTGGTTAGCGCCTAGCGACGGTCGGTCACAGCGACAAACGTGCCGCCGTTGCGATACGTCAGCTCGCGCATGAGCGCAGAGAATTGTCGCGCTTCGGTGCTGACTCGGCCGCTGCCAAACCGGTGCGGAAAGCCCACCGCATGGATTCGGACGCTGCGATTGCCGTCAGCGTCTTCCGGATTCAGCCGATCGACGGCGTCAGCAAGCGCTTCGACGGAACCACCTTTGTAGTCGTCGCCAAATACGTAGATGGACACCTTCTGGCCGCGATTCCCGTAGGTACGAATCGCGGTTTTTAGGCCATTCACCGGACTCGATACACTGGTCGGCTGCCAGTTGGTCATACGGCGATTGATCAAATCTCGACGCGCCGGCGTATCGCGCATCCACGATCCGGCGGAGTTCGGAAACATGTAACGACCGTTGTCGTTCATGATTTGCATGCCGAGTACTTTCGGATAGATATCCAAGGTTTCGCGAATCTTGCGGCGAACCTTCTGCCAGCTGTCTTGCTGCATGCTTCCGGACGTATCGATGATGAAAATGACGTACTCGCTGTCGACCGGCACACCGCCCACCGGAGCATCCTGCGTGCGGCGGAAATTCGGCCGCAGCCGCTGCATCTCTTCGGTCAGCGTTTGACGCGCGATCCGCAGTTCGCCCTCTGTCTCGGCCGAAAACGTCGAGTCGTCTTCTTCCGGGTTGTACTGACCGAGTATGTCGGTGAGGTCCCCTTTCAAGCGCGCGAGCTTAGTCTTCGACTCGGATATCTGCTCCTGAGCGCTTTTCAGGTCGCGATTCAGAATGACCGTATCGCCACGAATCTCGAACAACTCCGCCTGAAGTTTGGCGATCAACAGTTTCAGGTCGTTTTTCGACCGCTCGATCGTGACCGGCTCATAGATTTTAGTCAGCACCAGCAGCAAGATAATGGCGCCAAAACCACAACAGATGCAGTCGAGGAACGACAGACTGAATCCTTCGAGTTCGCGCTTTTTGCGTGCCACGGTTAACCCTCTTTAACTACGGCCAGTCGGTGCTGACGCTCATCATCGAGCCGCCGCTCGCGTAGGCCAACATCCAAAATTCCACCGGCGCGTTGTAATCGCCTTCCATCGGATATAGCAAAATGTTGATCGGAATACCCGACGGCACATCTCGCGCTGCCTCGCGAAATAGGCGGAGTCGCTCCGGCCCGGTGACGAAATTGCCGCTCGGTCCGCGATCGCCCTGCGTTGGCATGGAATCGGTCAACAAGAAGACCGTATCCGGACGAGGAACCATTTTTTCGATTACTCGAAACGCCGCCTGCAAATTGGTGCCACCCTCCGGCGGCGTCCGTCTCAGCGTGCGGACCACCTCGCCGAGCGTGTTGCCCTCGCCGACTTCCAGCCAGACGCCGTCGGTACCTTCGATCACCGGTTCCGGTTCTTCATTGAACATATAGACCTGAAATTGCGTCTCGGGCCGCATTTGCGACGAAATCCAATCGACCGATGCGACCACCTGACGCCATTTCGCCGACGAGAGTTTTTGCTCTTCCGACATGTTTCGACGCCGAATGATGTTGACGAGTTCCCGCGCAAGCATGCTCGCCGAACGATCAACCAGAATCAGCGAGTTGGTGCCGCCAACTTTGAGCCCCGTGAGGTATTGGCGGTCGCCTTCACCGATAAACGTGCGGACGTTATTGCCGGGATTCTCCTCCTCGGCGGCCGCCGCCAGCAGACGCTCGCGCTCCTTTTTTAGCGTCTCGACATCGGCGCGCAGCTGCTCGATTGAGGCCTTGCGCGCAATCGAATCTTTATCAAACTCCGACAGCTCTTGTTCGATCTCTTGGATCCGTTCGAGAATGCGCGCCGACTCACCGTCGGTCTGCACGCGCTCATCCTCAACGCTTTCGAGCACGTTGCGCAGCTTGACCAGGTTCTTGCGCCCGTCGAGCACTTCCTGATCGAGCTTGTCGGTCTCGGACATCAGCTCGGCGTTTTCCGCCTCGGAATTAATAGCGACCGTCGCGTTGATGATCATGAAGAATAGGATCACCGCGCCAAACCCGCAGCACATGCAGTCCAAAAAGGACATGCTGAAATTCTCGTTGCGCCGTTTACGAGCCATCGTCAGTCATCACTCGAATCAATTTGAGTTCAACGCCAGGCGTACCGACTCGAACCACGTCGCCACTGCGCAGCAGCGTCGAGCCATGCACGCGGTTGCCGTTTAGATACGTACCGTAGCGACTGTGATCAGACAACACGCAACCGTCGGATTCCTGATGAATGGAACAGTGGTTTTGCGACACGCCGGCGAGGCCGTCCGGCAAATGAATGCGTCGTGACGCGTCGCCGCTGCCGGAACCAATAATCAGCGCTTCGCCATTCAGCACGCGTGCCGTGGCGCCAAGCAGCACATGCGACGGTCGGTCAGCGGCCGAATCCTGCTGCGCCGCCGCGGAGGTGACGGCCGCTTGGTCGGGTGGCAATGATCGCACCAAGCGGCGTGGCCCGAGCCGCTTGACAGCCGACAAGCGCGCCAGCGCGCCTTGCAGCGGCGCGTCCGCATCTATCACAAATAGCTCCGCCGCCGCCCGCGAGCGAAGGTACTCGGAAAACCCGGGCAATGCGTCGGCAGACGCATCGAGCTGCACGGTGGTTGCCCGACCGGCGCTCGACAAGGCCCGCAGCGCATCGGCAATTCGTTGGTAGATGCCACCGACTGCCTCTTGCAGCATCAGCGGATCGAGTTCCGCCTGATGCTCGAGGCCGGCATACTTCACCACGGCCGTCACGGTTGCGCCGCGCCGAGCGTCACTGAGCCAAGCGGACAACGCATTTAGCGTTACCTGCTCAACGTCCGCCGAATGCAGCGGATCGAAACGGCTTTGCTCGACGAATTGCCCGGCGATCATTTCGAGCCAGCGTTGTCTGAGCGCCTCCAGGCCGCAATCTTCGAGCACCACGTGCTTAACAACATTAAGCTCGGCCTGTTGATCGATCAACGTCAGGACGCTGGCGTGCAAGCCCAGTTCGAAATTGACCAGCTCGGCACCGTCGAACAATCGCCGCGAGGCGGCAACCGATGCATCGACCAGCGCCGACACTTCGACATTCAGCTCGCCGGCGATCCCAAGCAATACGCCTAGTGCGGGTTTGTCGAAAAACCCCGGAACAACAAACACGACCTCGCGGTTGCGATGCTCGGCCAACAGGTCCTCGAGCAACGCGGCCGCCAAATCTGCCGACGTCAAATGCGAGAAACGCGCGTCGCGCATTGGATCGGTCGACAGCGTCGATAGGAATCGATTGTTGACCGAACGAGGATGACGGCGCGACTCGCTGAATGCGGCGTTGCCCACGCTAAGGCCGTCACCGTGCAGCCACGCGAACGCAGGCTCGGCGCGAACGCCGCCGTCGGCGAGCATCAATGCGCACCGAGCGTCGTTCAGATGTACGGCCATGGCACTCATCGTCGCTTAGCTGGCCTTCAAATGGCGGATCAGGTTTTGGTCGCAGTAGTGCTCAGTATCGAAAACCAGTCGCTCCTGCATCAGCTGCAGCTGGTGCACCAAGAACATGAGGAAAATACTGATCAGCAGCGCGATGAAGGTCGAGTTGAACGCAACACCCAGGCTTTGCGTAACGCCGGCGATATCGCCTTGAACGGCGCGATCGGCTTGTGCCAACGCCTCACCGATACCGCGAACCGTGCCGATGAAGCCGATCGACGGAATGGCCCATGAAATATAGCGAATCATCGCGAGTTCGGACTCGAGTCGTTCCGCCTCGGATTCGCAAACGGTATGCGCCGTCGATGACACGTCTTGAACGTTGCGCGTTGAGCCAAATCGCTGCAAGGCGGCCAACAGCGATCGCGGCAGCAGCATGCGCCGGCGATCGTCCGGCATATTTTGAATCTGGCGAGCGAACTCACGTGTGTCGTCTGGCAGTATTCGCATGCCCTCGGCTATGGGAATCAAGTTCTCATCGAGCAACCGCCGCTCGCGTACGAGCACGGCGGCTTTGTAGGCCATGATCGCAAGCGCCCAGAGCATTAAGATGAAACACGCTTCCTGCTCAAAGTCTTTGATCAGCACCCAAGTCGAGCGCTCGCGCACATAGTCCGGGTCTTGCTCGGCGGCGAGGTTTTGCGCGGCAATGACGGCTTCTGCGTTCGGCCGCACGACACCGACGTAGAACGTGTGTACGACGATGATCGCGATGATCAGTGCGAACAGCTGAAAAACGAATTCGACCGGAATGTTCTTGCTTTTCACGTAAACGGGCCTCGCCGTACTCATATGTCAATCGGGTATGTCAGCGGCTGATCGGCCGAGACTTCTTTCGACGGTACGAAATCGTCTTCGTCCTCGTAAGTACCGCTTTCGCTAGGGTCATCGTCCTCCAGCAATTCGGCAACCTCGTCGCTAATGCCAACGGTCGATTCCTCCGCATCATCGGCGCCAGCTTCGGGCGCCTGTTCGGTTGCAGCCTCGGCTGCATCATCGGTCGGCTCGTTGGCCTCTTGCGCCCCGCTACTGAGCGGAACCAACAGCAGCAGCGCCCACACCAAATTCAGTCTGTTTGTCGATAACATGGCCTTACTCCTCCGTTCGATCAATGCGATCACGAGGCCGGATCGGCCGACGGCGCATTACGCGCAATACGAAAACCAATATCTGAGCGCGCTTGGTCTCCAAAACCACGGTAGCTCAACCGCAGCGTGCGTTCGGTCGCGTGGCGCCAACTCGAGCCGCGCACAACGTTGAAGCGCGCCAATTCAGGTCCCTCTGGATCGGTGTACACGCGCGTCGAGTCTGGCGTGTAAACCTGGTAGTAGTCGTGCACCCACTCGGCGACGTTGCCACCCATGTCAAAAAATCCGGCGAGGTTTGCCGGAAACGACGCGACGGGTGCCGTAGCCGCGTAACCGTCGTCGTAATTCGGCAGTGTCGTCGGCACAAAAGAGGTCGCTGAGCGATCTGCATAGTTGCCAGAATTCCGGCGCGGCGACGGCGACTCGCCCCACGGGAATTTCAAATATGCCTTGCCGGCTTGGAACCGGCCGGCCCACGCCCATTCGGCTTCGGTCGGTAAACGGTAACCGTTTGGCGTTGGGCGTACCGGCACGAGCTTGTCGAACTTCTTTTCGTAGACCGGATCAAGCCCGTCTTTCTCACTGAGCCAGTTGCAATAGGCGGCCGCTTGCTGCCAGGTCACGTTGACGACCGGGTTTTTATCGGCCGCAAGCGTTAACGACTGCTCGCGGCTGGTCACGGACTCGTGATTCGAATCAAACAGGCGATATTCCGCGTTGGTAATCTCCCGCGTGCCTAGGTAGTAGGACCGCGTAAGCACGACCTTGCGTAAGGTCTCGTTGGCGCCCCGACCGCGTTCGCGTCGCGACGCACCCATCGTGAACTGACCCGGGTCGACGTACCGCAGAACCGGGCCCTGACTGGTCGTCAGCGTCTGCGGTATTTCAGCGAGACGCTCCTGGTCGAGCGTCTTCAGTCGCACCGCAACGCGCTGCGGAAAGCCGGGCCGCGGTGTCACGGTGTCGGTCCATTCAGCATATCCGGCACGGCGAATGACAATGCGGTGTGGCGCGGCCGGTAGTCGCAGTTCGCGCTTGCCGTCCGACTGTCGCTGACCGTTAACGAAAATCTCCGCGTCGACCGGTCGCACGTCGAGATTGACGATGCCCGATCGCGCGGACAGATCGACGAACAGCTCCTCGCCTTCAGCCGCGCCCAACTTGACCAGCCGCGACGTGCGACCGTACCCGGCTTTCGACAGCTGCACGACGTATTCGACATCTGGCGACAGCGCAATATCCAGCGGCGACTGACCGCGGTATTGACCATCGACCGTAATGTTGGCCCCAGCCGGTCGCGTGCGCACAGTCAGCTGGCCGTCCGCCGGCTCGAGCACGATCGGTGCCACCGTCTGATCCTCACCGGCCAGGACGTCGACGTTGAGACGTGCTGGTTTGTACCCGGCGAGGAGCAATGTCAGCGACTGCCGGCCTTCCGGCACGCGAACGACACCTTCGGCTTTGCCGAGCTCGAGTTCGCCAAGCGTGACCAGCGCCCCGGTTGGCTCGGTCCGCAAATCGACCCGACCAAAAACGGGAACCAGATCGGCGACGATGGACTGGAGTTGATCGCGACCGGTAATCGATACCATGCCTTGCCACGGCAGATACAGCGGCGCGTCGATGCGCAGTTCGTAGTCACCGGGAACCAATTCATTGATCGCGAGTGGCGCCGTGCCAATCGGCTCACCGTCCAAGTAAACGCGCGCCTCGGTCTCGGTCTCCGCGGCCAACTCGACGCGGCCAGGCAGCGGCTCGAGTTCAGTTCGCAACGTCAACGCCGAATCCGCCAACTCGAAACGCTGTACGAAATCGTAATAGCCCGGTGCCGAGATGCGGACCGCATGGTTACCGGGCCGCAACAGATAACGATCGCCAACTTTCAGCTTGAACCAACCACCGCTGATCTGGATACCCTCAACCACAGCCGGCACGGTATCGAAACGCACGCTTTGGGCCGTAAACAGCGTCGCGCCGATGGCCATCAGCAAGGCCATTGCGGCACCGACCGCATAAGGCCACCGCGCCGAGCGCGCGGGCGGCGGTGCGACCTGTTGCGTCGCCCGACTAAACGCCGTGCTTTCGATTTCCTCGTCGTCTGCGTCGATGCCATGCGACTGCACCGGAGGGGCCGTAACGTATTCACTCGCTTCAATGGCAACGGCGATGTTGATTTGCTCGGCATCGCTAGCCGCCACGCTCAGTCGCGTGCCGAAAAAACTCAAGGTGTCATCGGCGACCAATCGCGTCGAGCGCAAAAGCGGCGCATCGTTGAGCGCCAGCCCTTCGATGCCGGCAGCTGGCTGCAACAGCCAAACGCCGTCGATGCTGTCGAGTGTGCAAACGACGTCGGTGCCACCGGGGCCCGGAATTTGCAGCGCGGCAGCCGCGCCGGGTCCGATGGTGAGCGGCAAACGCTCCGCGCCGAAGACTTCGCGCTGTGCGTTTTCTCGCTGGACGATTACGGTGCTCAAATAGGTTCCTCGCAGCGAACGATCACTGGCTTGGGCGGATCGTCCGGTGACACACGAAATTCGAGTCGGACATCGCGATAGCCGAGTCGCGTGCCGACCGCGGTATACAAGCCGGGACGCAACACGAGCGTCGTACGGTTAAATTGGCCAAGCCGGCCAACCTTAAAGACCGCGACTTCGGTTAGCTCGTCAGAGACGAGCTCGACTTTAATCGGTGTCGCCGCACGTTTCAGCGCGGCGGTCAGCTGTTCGCGTTGCTCAGCCAACCGCGGTCCGACCGGATCGATCGCCGTCATTCGACTTAGAACCCCAGAAGCGGCTCTGAGTTCTTTCGGGTTCGTCAACAAGTCTGGGTCGTCGAGATAGCGCTTAATGGTCTCATCGAGCGCAACACGCGATCTCGCAGTCGTCAGGCCGTCGCGGGCCAATGCCAATTTGTCGTCCTGCTCGAGCATGGCCTTGTAGAGTTCGACAGCCGCCGGCCAGTTTTCTTCTTGCTCGGCGATTTCTGCATCGGACCGCAGAATCCGAATCTTGCCGAGGCGGTCCGCCTGATCGACTTGCAACAAGCCGTCCGCCGGCTCGCGCGATTCGGGCCGCAGCTGCTGCGCGGCGCGAAACGCGCGTCGCGCCGCGATGAATTCGCGCGCGTCGAGCGCCAGGAAGCCGTCCGTCATACGGTCGCGAAATTGCTGATCCAGAATCTGTTTTGCCGCCCGCGCCGAACCTTCAGCCGCGGCCTGCCAGTTGGCATCCAAGACCAGCGCTTTGTCGTAAGCGACTTTGGCGGCTTCGAAATCGCCGTCGAATTCCGCGTCACCACCGGCCTCGACCAGTGCGAGTACCTCGTCCAGCTTGCGCGCTCGCTCTAAGCCTTCCACCGAGCGCGGATCGTTTGGCGTGATCTCGAGGGCGATTCCGTAGAGCCGCTCCGCTTCACGACTCTCGCCGCTTGCGAAGGCCGCGTCAGCAGCCGAAACCGTATCCGTGAACACGCCGGTCACGCGACCGATCAGAAGATCGAACTCGACGATCGCTTTTCGGTATTGCGTCTCGGCGTTGGCGAAGTCGTCCGCCAGATAGAACTTGTCACCCGACTCGTAAAAACCGAGCGCGCGCTCGTACTCGACCGGCGCCCATGAATTGACCCCGCGACCTTCCAAGACCTCTTGCTTTGCGAGCAACTCACCTAGCGTTCGTCCGGCGCGCTGCTTCGGCGATAGGCGCGATGTATCGAGAACCGAGTCGATGGACCCTTCATTGAACTCCATCTCCTCATCGAACGCACTCGGCGCCTGATCCCGCCAGGTCGGCTCGTCGGCACCAGCATCGTCGACCGCTTCGGCAAGTTCTGTTTCGCCGACCGGCTCATCATCGACCGCGATCGACGGCGCCGGCGGCTCGCGGTCAATGAAATAGAGCGCCGCAGCAAACAGCGCGAGCAAGACCACCAGCGCACCGACAACCATCGGAACCGAAAGCCCTGACGTCGATTTTGCGGCTACCGGCGCGGCCGCGGGCTGCGCAGCGCGCGTAACCGGCGCTGCGCGGACCGTTTCGATGGCGTCGTTAGCCGACACCGTCGCCGCTTGAGTCTCGACGCGGCGAACCCGTGCCGCTGACATGACGGTTGCCGCCACACCGGCAGATTCGAGCGCAGCATCTACCGCGGCGGCATCCGGGCGTTTCTCCGCCGGGCCAACCATGGCATCGATCAACGCACGCAACGCTGGATCGATCGTGGCGTTCGCGAATTCACCGAGAATTCGACCGAGTGCAAAGATATCGTCGGCAGGTGTTGCTAGACCCGCACTACCCCGTTCCGGGCTGCGATACGCCGGCGTACCGTTGCCAGCACCGATCGCAAGCTCACCGCGCGTTGCGCTGCCGAAATCGATCAAAAAGGGAGCGCCGCCATGATCGAACAGAATATTGCTCGGCGCGACATCGCCGTGACTGACATCGCGGCGATGCAGATACCCCAACGCCTGGACCACGAGTCGCATCGGCCGCAACAGCTCGTTGAACTCAACCGCACCAAGGTCGGCGAGACTGGGGCCGTCGACGAAATACTGCGCGAACAGTGCCGGCGCTTCGTCTGCAAAGTCGAACGCGCGGACGATATGCGCGTTGTTCAATGCGCGTAGCGTCTCCCACTCGCGTCGCAGTACGGCGCTGTCATTGGCCAGCTTGACGACGACGTCGCCGCTAGAGACCAGATCGCGAGCCAGCCAAACCGCACCGCCCTGGCGGGCATACAGTTGGCGCTTGAGCTCGTAGCGCTGGTGGAGTCGAGCGCCGGCTGTCAGGGTCAGTCCGGCCGCGTTCTCAGACACGGTCAGACATCTCCGCTAACTCGACGGCTGCGGCGCGCGTTCAGGAACGCCGATGACCGCCTCTTCGGTAAAGCCGGTTTCCGCCTCGTAGATTTCTTGCAAGAGCTTACGCCATTGGCCGTACTGTGACTCAGCCGTTCCGCTGAGTCGACGTGTCTGACCTCGAACCTGGACCACCATGTCGGCAGCTTCAGCACCGAAAGAATCGGCGAGCTCGGCAATGGACTCCTTGTGCAAGTTGGCTGACGCCCGCAGCGTGAAACCGCTGCGTACCGCCTCGAGCCCGCTGTAGACGACCATGTTGCGCAGCGCTCGTTGCGCTCGTCCGCCGGCATCGGCTGAGTTGTCGACGTCCGCGTTCAGTGCCGCGGCCACGGTCACGACGCCCGCAATTTGTTTGATCAACGCCGACCGGCGAATCTCTTTGTACGACAGCACTTCTTCCCGTGCCGCGCGGCGCCAGTCTTCGTACGGAATGGCGATGCCGTAATAGAAGTTGGCGTAATGTTCGTTGAGCGTATCGATGAACAGCTGGTCGCGCTCACGAACACGGCGTAGTCGCGCCACCATCGGATCCGATTCAGCCGGCAAACGCTGCACGGCGCGAATTCCCTTGTCGTCTTCGACGACGTAGTCGCCAAATACGCGGGGCGCGAGATCCGCCATGAAGTTCAGTTCGGTCATACGACGAATATTGTCGATTTCTTCCTGCGACACTTGGGCGGCGTAGGTCGCGAGGTCGTTAGCGAATTCGTTGTAGACGTTTTGGTAGGGATCGTCGGCAAAATCGCGACGGCTGGAATACGAGTTGCGGCCCGTTTTGGTCTTGTAGGACTTCGAGAACCAGCGCTTGCCGGTCGCGTCATTCGCCGCGAAACGCACCTTCGCGCTCTCGCCGTCCGATTCCAGGATCGTACCGCTGACCGTGAGATCGACGTGCGCCGAGGCACTTGGCAGTACGCGGATTGCGCCCCAGTGACCGGCACGCTCCAAGGTGCTCTTAAGGTGGTACGGAATGTAGCGTGCTTCAGCGCGACGAATATCCGGATACACGAAATCCTCGTTCTTATCCGGGTTCAGATTCGGATCGAACTCGACGATACCGACGTCGAGCAAGCGCTCTTCGGCTAGGCTCGCTGGCGCGACGCCAAGTTCGACCGCTTCGACGATTTCTTTTTCGACTTTGGCGATCGCGCAACCGCCAGCAGCTGCTGCCGCGGCCAGTAACGCAATGAGTCGACCGCTGCTAAGCCGCCGGCTTTTCGTCGCGAGATCTCGCATCAATTAATCCCTTTGTATTTGCGATATTCCTCCCAGTACTTCTCGCGCAGCTCTGGATCCTCTTCGGCCAGAGCAACTTCGCGAAGCTGCTGGGCGACGATGTCGTCGTCGAACGGTTCGGGAATGTCTTCGGGGGTGCGCTCGGCAATCTGATCGTCACTCACGCCCTGCACGGACGGCTGACTCTCAGAGGAGCTATCGCTCTGCCGTCCACCAGTGCCGCCCTGCTGTCCGGACGTCTGGCCACCGGAGCTCGGCGGCGCGGCGTTCGGATCGGCACGGTTGCCGACACTGACGCCCCCAGAGCGACGGCCACCGCTGTTGCCGCCCGGCTCGCCACGTTCGAACGTGCCCAAATCACGGCCTTGCTCACTGGCCTGCTGCTGATCGCGATTCAGACCGTCCTCGAAATCGTCCAAGGTCTTGTCAAATTCGTCGTCGAGGCCACCGAGATCGCCGCCGCCGCCGCCGCCCGTTGCGCCGCCGGGATCGCCGCCGAATGGGTCCGAGCCGCCGCCACCGCTGGGCGCGCCGCCACCGCTGGGCATGCCGGCACCGGGTATCGACGGTGCACCGCCGCCGCTCGGCAAATTACCACCTGGAAGGCCGCCACCGCTGGGTGCGCCACCACCGCCACTCGGCAAACCGGCGCCACCGCCGCCCGGCAGACCGGCACCACCGCCGCCCGGCAAACCGGCACCACCGCCACCGCCGGGCAATCCGCCGCCGCCGCCACCACCGCTCACAGAGGTAGCGCTACAGCCAGCCAGGCCAATTGCCAGCACAGCAAAAACTGTGGCAAGCGCGTGTCGAATTCGATTCCGTGTGACGTTAAATTTCATGGTTGCTCCTCGCCCAGGGGCGACCTCACCAGTATAGCAGCGCGCTATCGCTAAACCGTTGGATAAAAGCCACGTGTCTTAGTTCCGCGACCAGCAAAGCGAGTCATGTCGGGGGTTTGCGAAAAACCACCAGCGATAGGTCGTCGGGCTTCGACGCGACCTCGGAGGCCGGGTTCAACATACGCTCGAGCGTCGCCTGAATCAGGCCTGGCACGACCACGGCCAGCGCCCCGCAGCGCACGTGTTCAATAATC
Organism: Pseudomonadota bacterium; assembly: GCA_038534295.1. Taxonomy (GTDB): domain Bacteria; phylum Pseudomonadota; class Gammaproteobacteria; order Steroidobacterales; family Woeseiaceae; genus JBCAXA01. The sequence continues at coordinate 201,618 of JBCAXA010000002.1, read as the reverse complement.
TCTTTGGTTAAGAGGTTGTCGGTGAGACCGTCGCTGCACACGAGGACAGTATCTCGAGCCGCCAATTCGAAAGTGCCACTGATATCCATTCGCATTAGCGGGTTGCCGAGGAAATTCGAGACGATGTGCCGATCGATATGGAACATCGATTCCTCCTCGGTAATGAGGCCGGCCGCGACGGCAAAGGCGACCGGCGAGTGCCCAACCGTCGCAAAGCGAACGGCGCCGCGCTGACCGGTGACCAGCGCTGCCGAATCGCCAACGTGAAAACACCGCCCTTGGCGTCCCTCGACAGACACGACAGTTAGCGTTGTCGCCGATCGGTTGCGCAGCGCCATGACGGCTTTGTTCGCGGCCGGCACCGCGTCGGCGAGCGCCACCGCCAGCCCGGTCCCAGCGGCCCGCCCGACGGCGAGTGATTCCAGCAGGGCCGCTATCGCTGTTTGCGATGCGTCCGCCGCGCCAGGCAGCCCGCCGGCACCGTCAGCGACGATCAACGCACACGCGTCCGAGCTGTAATGAACGATGGCAATCGAGTCCTCGTTGCCGCTCGACTTGTCCGGACTCTGCATCGTGAAACCGATAGCGGTGCCACCGCCGGCCTCGACCTCGAACACGGAGCCGTCCTCGGCGTCGGCCGAGAACCAGGCAGACAGCTCGTCGCTCACCGCAGGCGGCCTCGCTGCGCGATGCGACCAAGCGCCGTATGTGGGCGCTCAGGCAAGTATGAAGAGGGACAGCACCTCGGCAACCAGAGCCGGTTTCTGCTCGCCCTCGATTTCAATCGTGACAAGATTCTTTATGAGAATCTGGCCTGGCGTTTTTTCGGCAACGCTTTGCACAACCGAATGCGCTCGAATTCGTTGGCCACAGCGCACGGGCGAAATAAAGCGAACCTTGTCAGATCCATAGTTGATCGCCATCGCGATCCCTTCCGGCGCTACCGAGGTAAACGTGGCAAGATGCGTCACGAGCGACAGCGTCAAAAACCCGTGAGCGATCGTGGTTCCGAACGGCGTTTTGGCCGCCTGATCTGGATCGACGTGAATGAATTGGTGATCCAGGGTCGCTTCGGCAAATTGATTAATGCGATCTTGATCGATGAGTAACCAATCGGACGGCTCACGCTCGACACCGATGAATTCTTCGAGTTTTTCTTTGGGAACGAACTGCACGGCGCTTTCCTTGACTGACGGACTTTCGAATGCGTTTGAGCGCCGACTTCTGGCAGCGCCCGTTTATGGCGGCGGATCGATATGCTGACAGAGCGCTCCGGTCATAACGCACGAACTCCAGAGTTTACGGCTGTGCTACTGCTGGCACCAGCAGCGATCGCCCTCGCACTATTGGCACTGATGGTGCTGTTTCTAGGGACGACGCTCGATGCCATCGCATCGCTGCGGCATTTGCTGTTGATTTGGAGCGGTGCAGCAACGCTGTGGTTGGGGAGTATCGCGCTGCGTCCTAACCGTTCGGTACGCAATGCGCTGTCGCATCTGCCGGCCTGGTGCTGGGTGGCAGGCTGCGCGCTACTCGTGCTGGCGGCGCTAGCGGGACTCGCACTGGCCATCGCCGCAAGTCTAGTTGCGACGCCCTTGGCCGACCCGCTGCTGGCGACGTATGCGCTCATCGTTTCCGTAGTGAGCTTTTGGCTGGCTTACGGCACGGCCTTTCCTGACGGCCGCGCAGTGCGCTATGCCGGCCCGCGCGCGGAATCTTAGCGCCGCCTTACTCAACGAACCCGCCGAACCGCCTCCTGCCAGCGCCGGTAGCGCGACTCGCTCTGCTTCGGCGACATCGCCACGTCAAACACGCGATCGAGTTCCCAGCGCGACTGCAACGCCTGTCGAGACTCGAAAACACCGGCGCCGAGGCCAGCCAACGCTGCGGCGCCCAGCACGGTCGACTCGACGTTGCTCGGGCGCTGCACCGGGATCTGAATCATGTCGGCCAAGAATTGGCAGTACCAGTTATTCGCCACCATGCCGCCGTCAACGCGCAGGGTTTTTGGCGTGATACCGTCGTCCGCCATTGCACGCATCAGGTCACAGGTCTGGTAGGCGACTGACTGGAGCGTCGCGGTGGCCAACGTGCGTCGATCCGTGTCACGGGTCAATCCAAAAATAGCGCCACGCGCTTGCGGATCCCAATACGGAGCACCGAGTCCGGTAAACGCCGGCACGACAATGACATCGTCGACAACACCAGACTCGACGGCCAAGGCTTCGGTGTCCGCCGCCGACTCAATAATTGCCAGACCATCGCGCAACCACTGGATCGCCGAACCGGCGACAAAGATACTGCCTTCGAGGCCATAGGTGACCTCGCCATCGATGCGGCTGGCAATTGTCGTGAGCAGCTGATTCTTTGACGCCAGCGCGCTCGACCCGGTGTTCGCAATGACGAAGCAACCGGTGCCGTAAGTACTCTTAATCATGCCGGGGTCAAAGCACGCTTGCCCGAACAATGCGGCTTGCTGATCGCCGGCAACGCCGTGGATCGGTGCATTGACGCCAAACAGGCTTGCGTCAACGTTGCCAAAGCTGGCATCGCAATCACGCACGTCGGGCAAGAGATTCAGCGGCACCTGCAGCAGCTCAGCCAGTTCAGCGTCCCAGGTGCCGGCGTGAATGTCATACAGCAGCGTACGTGACGCGTTGGTGGCGTCGGTCGCGTGGACACGATGTCCCGTGAGACGGTCGATCAGGAACGCGTCGATCGTCCCGAACGCCAGCTCGCCGCGTTCGGCGCGGGCGCGGGCGCCCGGTACTTCGTCAAGAATCCACGCGATCTTGGTGCCCGAGAAATACGGGTCGAATCGAAGCCCGGTCTTGGCGGCAACCGCTGACTCGGAACCGCCTTCGCGGAGCGCGTCGCAGCGATCGGCGGTGCGCCGATCCTGCCAAACGATCGCGTTGTAAATCGGCTTACCCGTGGCCCGATCCCATACCACCGTCGTTTCGCGTTGGTTGGTAATACCTATCGCAGCAATGCTTGCCGGCGCGACGTTTGCTTGCTCTATCGCGTCGCGACAAACGGCAACGACCGTGGCCCAAATCACTTCAGGGTCGTGCTCAACCCAGCCCGAGTGGGGATAGATTTGTGCGAACTCCTGTTGTGCACTCGTGATCGGTACAAGACTGTCGTCGTAGATGACTGCTCGGGAACTGGTCGTGCCTTGGTCGATGGCTAGAATGAAGGTCTCGTTGCTCATGTCGAACTCCGTCTCATACCGATGGACGCAGCCAGCCCGTCAGGGGCCGGCCAGTCGCGTTGCTCACGGGCGAGCATTGCCAATTGATCGTAGATGTCCGCTGGCCACGCCGACACACGACGGGTAGCGAGACTTACATGCAGGTGCATCCACTCGCACGTCGCGACCAAACGGCTGTCGCTATCCGCATAGAGTTGCTGAAACTGATGCACGCGGCGCTCGTCCATATCGACGATGCGCGTTTGCACCACAAACGTCTCGCCGTCGCCGATCTCTTTGAGGTATCGGCTGTGCGATTCGGCGGCGAATGTGGTTGAACGATGCTGTTGGCGATAATCCGGATCGTGACCGATGCGCTCCCACAGCGCATCGACGGCTTGGTCAAAGACTAGGCCGTACCACGCAACGTTCATATGACCATTGGCGTCAATCCACTCGGCGAGCACCTGCCCGCGATGGACCGTCAGACCGCTGTCATCACGCACGGGCGGGAGACGCTGCACAAGTCTCCCTAGACGCGAATTTCAGGGATGTCGCCGCTAACGCGTAGCGGTGCGGCAGTCGCCGCAACGACATCGTCAACGCTGACGCCGGGCGCGCGCTCGCGCAACTCGAAGCCGCGCTCTGTAATGTCGATCACGGCGAGGTTGCTGACGATGCGCCGCACGCACTGTACCCCGGTAATCGGCAACGTACACTCGGTCAGCAATTTCGAATCGCCGCCGCGGCTCGTGTGCATCATCGCAACAATGATGTTGTCTGCCGCCGCGACCAAATCCATCGCCCCACCCATACCTTTGACCATCTTGCCGGGAATCTTCCAGTTCGCGATGTCGCCGTTGTCAGCGACTTCCATAGCGCCAAGGACCGTCAGATCGACGTGGCCACCGCGAATCATTGCGAAACTCTCGTCGGACGAAAACAGCGACGAACCCGGCAACGTCGTCACCGTCTGCTTACCTGCGTTGATCAAGTCCGGGTCCACCTCGTCGTCAAACGGAAATGGGCCCATGCCGAGCAAACCGTTCTCGCTTTGCAATACGACGTCGATACCGTCCGGAACGTAGTTAGCGACCAGCGTCGGAATACCAATGCCGAGGTTTACGTAGTAGCCATCGCGGAGCTCTGCTGCGATGCGTTTCGCAATGCCGTTCTTGTCCAAGCTCATAGCTCGTTACCACCTGTTATGGCCGCAGCCCTTCAGCGCTCGCGGACCGTGCGCTGCTCGATGCGTTTTTCGTATCCGGCACCCTGAAATATGCGCTGCACGTAAATCCCTGGCGTATGAATGTCGTTCGCGTCGAGCTCACCGACCTCGACCAGTTCATCAACCTCGGCGACGGTTACGCGACCTGCGGTTGCCATCGGAGGGTTGAAATTGCGTGCGGTACCGCGATAGATGAGGTTCCCCATCGAGTCGCCGCGCCACGCTTTTACGAACGAGAAGTCGGCAAACAAAGAGGCCTCAAGGACGTAGTGACGACCATCGATCTCTCGAGTCTCTTTTCCCTCGGCGACTTCGGTCCCATAACCGGTCGCGGTAAAAAAAGCCGGGATCCCCGCACCACCGGCACGAATCTTCTCGGCAAGCGTGCCCTGGGGCGTCAACTCGACATCAAGCTCACCGGACAATAGCTGCCGCTCGAACTCGGCGTTCTCGCCGACGTACGACGAGATCATTTTGCGCACCTGACGCTGATGCAGCATCAAGCCAATGCCGAAATCGTCGACGCCGGCATTGTTTGAAATACACGTGAGATCACGTACGCCGAGCCGCAGCAGTGCGCCAATGGCATTCTCCGGTATGCCGCACAATCCGAAGCCGCCCAGCATTAGCGTCATTCCGTCGGTAACGCCGTGCACTGCCTCGTCCGCATCGGCAACGCGTTTATCGATGGGCATAGGCGATTGTGATCCTGTTTGTCGTTCTTGTCGGCGTCGTGATGCTAGCAGATTCGAAAGTCACCCCGTAAGTGAGACGCCGCGCGCCCGGTGCTAGCCGTTTCACACGGCTGGCCACGCACCTGCGAGCACGGTACTGTCCGCCGTGATATCGACTGCAAAAGGGTCTGACGTGGCGCAAGCCGTTTGTATTCAAAACCCCGGGGGACCCGAACAACTCGTCCCCGCCGAAATTCCCGTCCCGCAACCGCAAGCCGGCGAAGTGCAAATCGCCGTGCACGCCGCCGGTGTGAATCGCCCGGACTGCCTGCAGCGAGCCGGCAAGTATCCCGTACCGGCGGATGCGAGCCCGCTGCCGGGGCTGGAAGTAGCCGGCCGGGTCAGCGCGCTTGGCGATAGCGTAAGCAACTTTGCGATTGACGACCCAGTGTGCGCGCTCGTGCATGGCGGCGGCTACGCTGAATACTGCACCGTTGATGCGCGGCACGTATTGCCTGTTCCATCCGGTTTCAGTTTTCAGGAAGCGGCCGCGCTGCCGGAAACCTTATTCACCGTCTATTACAACGTACTCGAGCGTTGCGCCCTGCGTGCCGGCGAGGTTTTGCTCGTTCACGGCGGCTCGAGCGGTATTGGCACAACGGCCATTCAACTGGGTCGGGCAATTGGGGCGCGTGTCGTCACGACCGCCGGCAGCGATGAGAAATGCCGTTACTGTGAGCAACACGGAGCCACGCTGGCAATCAATTATCGAACGGCAGTTTTTGCCGAAGTCGTTAAGCGTGAACTCGGCGAGGTCGATGTCGTGCTCGACATGGTTGCCGGGGACTACGTACAGCCAAATCTCGACCTGCTGCGACGCGACGGCCGTTATGCATTGATTGCGTTTCTGCGTGGCCCGCAGGCAACTTTGAATCTTGGACCTATCTTGCGGAAGCGCCTGACGTTGACCGGGTCGACTCTGCGACCGCAAAGCGCCGACGAAAAAGCGGCAATCGCGAGCGGTATCCGCCGTGACATCTGGGCGCACGTCGAAGCCGGACAGATTCGGCCACCGGTTTATGCTGAGTTCCCCCTTGCGCACGCGGCCGACGCGCATCGCTTGATGGAGTCGAGCGAGCACATGGGCAAAATCGTATTGACTACGGCGCTTGCCGGAGAAACAGCATGACGTTAACAATCGTGGCGGCAATCGTGGTGGCGGTGTTTATCGGTGCCGTCGTCTTCGCCCGCCGGAATCGCGGTAGCGGGCTGCCGGCGGCGTTGGCCGCTGGCAACCCGTTTCCACCGATGCAGCTGGCGGACGATCATGGCAACCCGGTGTCGGTCTCAAGCGAGCGCGACACGGCACTCGTACTCATTTTTCTGCGTGGCGGCTGGTGTCCGTTCTGCACGTCTCAGGTAGAGCAACTCACCGCCAGCTATCGCGAAATAACCGAACATAACGCCGAACTCGTCTTCGTTACGCCAAAGCCGCTCGATACAACGCGTCGAGTCGCTGAGGTATTCGGCGTCGACTTCACCTTCTGGGTCGACCAGGACCTAAAACTCGCGCGCGAGCTCGGCATCTACCATCCCGACGCCGTCCCTGAGCGCTTTCGGGAAAAATTCGGCGCCGACGCCTTCCGACCGGCGAGCGTCATCGTCGATCGCGCCGGGATCATTCGCTTCGCCCGCGTGGCCCCCGACGTTCGTACCCGCCCGGACCCGAAAGAACTGGTCAGTGTGTTAAGAACGCTACAATAGCGGGCAACGTGGCCACACTAGGGCCGCGGACTAACATTGGGAACCGCCATGCTCTGCCGTTGTCTTGCTGCCTTTGTGGCGGCTCTGATCGTCGTTGCGCCTGCCCGCGCCGCCATAGAGCCAGCGCCCGCACGCAGCGAGGGCGAAGGACCGTTCGCGCGGCTCATTCTGCGCAACGCTGTCGTTGTCGCCGGCACCGGCGCACCGCCGCGCGGCCCGGTGGATATCGTTATCGAGCAAAACCGGATCGTTTCGATTGTCAGCGTCGGCAATCCAGGCGTCCCCATCGACCCGGACAATCGCCCCGCGGCCAACAACGACACCAAAGTCATCGAGCTGAATGGCGCGTACGTACTGCCGGGCTTCATCGACATGCACGGCCATCTCGGCGGCACGCAACAAGGCACGCCGGCCGAGTACGTACTCAAATTGTGGCTTGCGCATGGCATCACGACGGTGCGCGAGCCCGGCAGCGGCAACGGCATCGCGTTTGTCGTTCGACACAAACAAGCCAGCGCCGCCAATGAAATAACCGCACCACGTTTGGTCGCGTATCGGTTTTTCGGCCAGGGCGCCGATCGCCCGATTACCACCCCGGAGGACGCGCGCCGTTGGGTCCGCGACTCGCGTCGCGCCGGTGCGGACGGCGTCAAGTTTTTCGGCGCGGCACCGGCCGTGCTCAAAGCCGCCATCGCCGAAGCAACTCGACTCGACATGGGTACGGCCATGCATCACGCTCAACTCGATGTCACGCGCGCCAATGTGCTCGATACATCCGGGTGGGGCTTGACGACCATGGAGCACTGGTACGGGTTGCCCGAGGCGCTGTTCGACGACCGCCGAATTCAGGACTACCCGCTCGACTACAACTACAACAACGAGCAACACCGCTTCGCGGCAGCCGGCCGACTGTGGCAACAGGCGGCCGAACCCGGCTCACCCCGCTGGATCGAGGTTCGCGACACCTTGATTGAGCGCGATTTCACCATCGATCCGACGCTGACGATTTACGAAGCCAGCCGCGACCTAATGAACGCACGACGTGCCGAGTGGCACGACGATTACACGTTGCCGTCGCTGTGGGCGTTCTTCGCACCGAATCGCAACGCGCATGGCTCGTACTGGTTCAATTGGCGCACGGCCGACGAAATCGCTTGGCGGGAAAACTATCGGCTGTGGATGCGGTTTCTGAATGACTACAAGAATCACGGTGGCCGAGTCACCACCGGCTCCGACTCCGGCTACATCTATAAGGTTTACGGTTTCGGCTATATCGAAGAACTCGAACTGCTTCAGGAAGCTGGCTTCCACCCGCTCGAGGTGCTGCAGGCGGCAACATTGAACGGCGCCGAAGCACTCGGTCTGGACGATCAGATTGGCTCGATTGAAGTCGGCAAGTTGGCCGATCTCGTTGTCGTCGACGAAAACCCACTCGATAACTTCAAGGTGCTGTACGGCACCGGTGCCATTCAAGTCAACGACGACAACGAGCCGGTACGGGTCGGTGGTGTTCGGTACACCATCAAAGATGGCATCGTCTACGACGCACCGGCGCTGTTGGCTGATGTGCGAGCGCTGGTCAAAGAGGCACGCAACGGCAAAGCGCTGCGCCAGCCCGGTCGCTAAGCGGACGGATCAGCCGCTACGCGCGATCAAGTCGCGCGCAATCTGATCGGCCACTCGATTGGTCGGTACCGCTGTAGCTTCGGCGCGCGCAAACACCTCGCGCAAGCGATCGGCGATTGCTACGACGCGCTCGTTGACGGTGGCGTCGTCGACCTCACCTTCGTATTCGCACGCGACATTGATGATACCGCCGGCGTTGATGACATAGTCAGGGCAGTACAAAACGCCGTGCTCGTGCAGACGTTGACCGTCGACATCGTCAGCGAGTTGATTGTTAGCGGCCCCAGCAACAACGCTGGCGCGCAGCCGCGATATAGAGTCGGCATTCAGGATGCCGCCGAGCGCACAAGGCGCGACGACGTCAACGTCCTGCTCAAGGATCGCATCGAGAGGGACTGCCGTCGCGCCGAATCGCGCAACGGCTTCGGCGACGCGACTGGCATCGATATCGGCAACCCACAACTGCGCGCCAGCCGCGTGCAACATTTCGCACAAGCTGAGTCCGACGTGACCGACGCCCTGCACCGCGACGCGTACGTCGGCCAGCGACTCACGACCGAGTCGCTTCTCGATGGCGGCACGCATACCGTGGTAGACGCCAAGCGCCGTTTTCGGCGATGGATCTCCGCCCGCTATGCCCTCACGCGGCGGCAAGCCGGCGACGTACTTCGTACCACGCGCGACCAACTGCATTTTTTCAACGCTCATCCCGACATCTTCTGCGGTGATGTAGCGCCCGCCCAACGAATCGACAAAATCGCCGAAGCGCGTTAACTGAGCGTCGGTTACGGCGTTGCCGGGCGACTTCAGAACAACGGCCTTGCCGCCACCGAGGTCCAGCCCTGCCATCGCGTTTTTGTAGGACATCCCGCGCGCCAATCGCAATACGTCGACGATGGCGTCTGCTTCGGTCGCATACTCCCAAATTCGGCAGCCACCGGCCGCTGGGCCGCGATGGGTCGAGTGAATCGCCACGATCGCACGCAGGCCCGTACGTTGGTCCGCACAAAAGTGCACAGCTTCGTGATCGTCGAAAGCCGGAGATGAAAAAACGGTCATAGTAGTTTGCTGCCTTGCAGCCGCGCGATGTCGCTGGAAGCGCCGCGGCCGATATTGCGTCAGAGCGACAAGCTGTTCGCGTCGCAGAGAAACTGCATAAACGGTTTCGCCGCTCGAAACCGCGACACCACCTGTTTTGTGAAATCGTCCTCGAGGATGTCGGTCGGTGCGAAGTTGGCAACCGCGATGAAGTCTTTGCGTTTCAAGTCCTCGATGCACGGGTGGTCCGCATCGAATCCGCGTGGCGGTCGCTTCAAGCGCTCGCCTTCGAGCGCGAAATACTCGTTGAATCGTTTGCCGCCGATTGCGCGCCGCCAAGCCGTCGAGTTTGCCGCGAGGTGCGAGCGAATCGCCGCCAACATCGGCGCAGCCGGATGCCACGATCCGGCGCCAACGAAAACGCTGTCCGGCTCGATGTGCAGATAGAAACCTGGCGCATGCACGTCCTTGCCGGCGCTGTGGCGAAACTGAATGCCGATATTGGTCTTGTAGGGCGCCTTATTGCGCGAGAATCGGGTGTCGCGATAAACCCGCATCAGCGAACCGCCGACCCGCTTCGGAACAGCCTGAAACGACGGTGCAATTCCAGCGAGCGGCGTTTGCATAGCGCCAATAAACCTGAGTGCGGGCTCGAGCACCGCAGCTTCGTAGCGCGGCTTGTGTTCGGCAAACCAGTCGCGGTCGTTGTTCGCCGCCAGCTCGCGTAAAAACCCAAGGGTCTCGCTGGTGAATATTGACCTGCCCATAGTTAACCGCCGATCGTCGCATCGGCTCGCCCGAAAATGTGCGCGGATTATGAAGCCCGGTTCAGGGCTTGTCTAACCGGCCCTAACTCAAGCGGCGTCGCCGCGGTTCATTCGGTTCGCGATCAGGCTGTCAACAACCCCAGGATCGGCCAGCGTCGACGTATCTCCGAGGCTGCCGTAGTCGTTTTCGGCAACTTTACGCAGGATGCGCCGCATGATCTTGCCGGACCGTGTTTTCGGCAGGCCGGGTGCCCATTGAATCAGGTCAGGCGTTGCGATCGGCCCAATCTCCTTGCGAACCCACTGGCGCAACTCGTCGGCCAGTGCGTCGCCAGGCTCACGGCCCTCCATCAACGTGACGTAGACGTAAATACCCTGACCCTTGATGTCGTGCGGATATCCTACGACGGCCGCTTCCGCAACGGCCGGATGCGCGACGAGTGCGCTTTCGACTTCAGCCGTGCCCATACGATGACCGGAGACGTTCAGAACGTCATCGACTCGACCCGTAATCCAGTAATAGCCGTCTTCATCGCGCCGCGCGCCGTCGCCGGTGAAGTAGCGACCCTCAAACGTTGAGAAATACGTGTCGATAAACCGCTGGTGGTCGCCGTACACGGTTCGCATCTGGCCAGGCCAACTGTCGAGCAGTACCAAGTTACCGCTCGCCGCACCGTGCTGAATCTTGCCGTCGCTGTCGACAATGGCCGGCATGATACCGGGCAGCGGCCGGGTCGCCGACCCTGGCTTCAATTCCGTCGCGCCGGGCAGCGGACTAATTAGGATGCCGCCGGTCTCGGTTTGCCACCAGGTATCGACGATCGGACAACGGCCATCGCCGACCACGTGGCAATACCACTCCCACGCCTCCGGATTGATGGGCTCGCCGACCGACCCGAGCAGACGCAGCGAGGTACGTTTGGTACGCCGTACCGGCTCATCGCCTTCGCGCATGAGTGCGCGGATAGCCGTCGGCGCGGTGTAGCAGATATTGACATCGTGTTTGTCGCAAATTTGCCAAAAGCGGGACGCGTCGGGGTAATTCGGCACTCCCTCGAACATCAGCGTGGTCGCCGCATTGGCCAGCGGCCCATAAACGATGTAGCTGTGGCCGGTAACCCATCCAACATCGGCGGTGCACCAAAACACATCGCCCGGCTGATAGTTGAAGACCAGCTCGAAACTCATCGACGCGTACACGAGATAACCGCCGCTCGTATGCAGAACGCCTTTCGGTTTTCCCGTTGATCCGGACGTATACAAAATAAACAGTGGGTCTTCCGCGTTCATCGGCTCCGCCGGACAATCCGCGTCGACACCCGCAGCGGCTTCGTGCAGCCACACATCGCGTTCCGGCTGCCAGTCGATTTCACCGCTCGTGTTACGCACGACTAACACATGCCTTACGCCGTCAACGAGGCTGTTCGCCAGGGCTTTGTCGACATTCGCCTTCAGCGGTACCGTTCTACCGCCGCGGACGCCTTCATCAGCCGTGATTACGTACTGCGAATCACAATCGGCAATGCGTCCGGCAAGCGCTTCTGGCGAAAACCCACCAAACACGACCGAGTGAATTGCACCGATGCGCGCACAAGCCAACATCGCGACAGCCGCTTCAGGGATCATTGGCAGGTAGATCGTCACCCGATCACCTTTCTGGACACCGATCGCCTTCAGCACGTTGGCCATCTGGCAAACGCGCTGATGCAGCTCACGAAACGTAATTTTGAGATCGGAATCGGGCTCGTCGCCCTCCCAGATTATCGCGACATCATCGGCGTGAGTCTCAAGATGGCGATCGACGCAGTTGTAACAGACGTTTAACTCGCCGTCCTCAAACCAACGAATGTGCAAGTCTTCTCGCGCAAACGATACGTTCTTAACCGTACTGAACGGTTTTGACCACGTTACGCGGCGCCGCGCTTCCGTGGCCCAGAACGTTTCGCAATCGTTTTGCGCCGCTTCTCGTAAACGTTGGTATTCCGCCGCGCTGACGAGACCGTGCTTGCGGTAGTAGTCGTTCACCGGATAGCGATCGGTCATGGTGCTCCCCAACCTCGTTTTTGCTTTCAAGCGTAGCAAGTCTGGGGGCAGCGAAAAAGCGCGCGGTCGCTTTGACGCACTTGCGCCTGTATAGCGCGCGGCTAGGATCAGGCGGCCGCCGGCGCCTCGTGGACGTGTGGGTGCAACACATGGGCCAACTGCTCGAGACCGTCGACCACTCGCGGTCCGGGACGCGCGAAAAACGCGTCACCGTTCGCAACGTAGACCCGGCCTGCTCGCACAGCACTCAGACTTGCCCACGGTTCCGTTCGGGCCAGTCTGGCAACGTCGGCGCGAGCACGTTCGGCATCGTAGCCGCACACCGCAACGTATAAGACGTGCGGGTCGGCCGCAGCGATCTCATCCCAAGAGAGCGTCCGCGATGGCTCACCGGTCTCGCCAAAGGCGTCTCGCCCGCCGGCTAGCGCGACGAGCTCGGGATTCCAGTGACCGCCGCTAAACGGCGGATCCAACCACTCGAGAAATCCAACGGATGGACATAACTCGGCGTCTATTTGCCGCGTTCGTCCCGCAACGTCATCGATCCTGCGACTCAAGCTCGCGGTCAGCTCGGCGGCAGCATCGCCGCGGCCGATGGCGCGGCCGACCGCAGTGATATCGGCAAGAATGTCGTTCAGCGCGACCGGGCTGAGGTCGATCAGCAGCGGCCGTCCCGGCAGCTTTGCCAGTGCCGCTACCACATGGCCGCTCGACACCGCACAAACGTCGCAGAGGCGCTGCGACACAATGACGTCAGGCGCAAGCGCTCGGAGACGGTCGACATCGAGGTGGTATAGCGATCGCCCTGCGGCAAGCTCCTCGCGCACTGCCCGGTCGATCGCGGCACTGTCTGCATCGGTTGGAATCGTCGTTGACGTAACACGCGGCCGCTGACGGACTCCTGGCGGGAAGTCACACGAGTGCGACACACCGACAATGTCGTCCGCCGCACCGAGCGCAGCGACGATCTCCGTTGCGCTTGGCAGTAACGTCGCAATTCTCACCGCGCGAGCGCCGGAAACAGATGTGGCGCGTAGCGACGCCCCAGCAGATCGATCCCGAACATCAACATTAGATAGAAGGCGTCGGCGACAATGGCAATGCGCAAAAACGGCAGGCCCATAATCAAACTGTCGGCGAGTCCCGCAGCGGTAAACGGGTAATAGCCGGCCAGCCAGACGCCCGCGTTCGAGATGAAGTAGAACGTTAGCGCCCCGGTGACCACCGCTGCCCCACCGCGGACTAGCGTGCGGCGTTTGGCCAAGAACCAGCGTCCGGCGAGCGTGCTGAGCGCAAAACCAAGCGCAACGGCGGCCATCACAATTGGGTTGAATGCACCGACGAAAACAAAACCGGCGAGCACGGGGACCATTGTCAAACCGATCGCCCGCGGCAAGCTCAAACTGGAACCGGCATACAACGCAAAGCCACCGACCGGTGCCACCCCGTAGGGCAGCGGAACGAGTCGAGAGAGCGAAACCAGCAACGTGAGAATGTACGGCATTTGCAACGTCTCCCGATCAGATCCCCGTACTGACCGTTATCGAGTCGTCGCGGCAGCGATGATGCCAGGTGATGCCTGGTCAGCGCTGAGTCGCCCGCCGCGATGCTCAAACGAACCTGTCAAAAGGCCGGTATCCGGACTCACGAGCAGCGCATGACGCCAATAAAACGGCTACCTTCCCGTGCTCGTGTCGCACAGTGGCTGCAGGCTTTCGCCAGGCAACGCCGTTTGCTCGTTTACCGTTGCGGGGGCAGTAGCGGGCTTGTGCTCACGCACGCACCGCTTTCCCGTTTGACGCGCCTTGGCGCGTCCACCTTTCAACGCTCGGCGACACGATAACGCAGCGACTCACGGTGCAGCAAGCGCAGCCGAACTATCGTCGCGTTGCTCGGTAGCGGTTTCTGCCTGCCAGGCGAACACATTGAGTTCGATAAAAACGAACGCCAGCAACCACAGGAACGCATCCCAAAAATCAAGAAATGTCCCACGCAACCACCAGAAACCAGCACAGCCAAGCAAGGTCAGGTACAGCGCCGCCTTCAACCACTGCAACAACAAAAGTCCGTGCCGGGTCAGCCGCCGGCGGTGCTGCGCAAACACCTCTGCTTCTAGTGTCAGCACAACCGCCAACCAAGTACCGGCGTTGACCACATCCGTCGTTGCGAGCTGGCGGAGCAAACTGACGTCGGCCGCGGTGCCGACGATGTTGGTACCGTCGATTTGCCACAGTGCCGCCGTACCCATCGATTGGCACCGCGCGCTGTCGAGCGCTACGTAGATGTCCAATGACTCAATCGCCAGCGCATCGCCAAGCAGCGTGCAGGCGGTCGCACCGTCAAGCGCAATGAGATCGGTAACAAACAGCAACTTGCCAACGTAGCCGGTAAACGCGTAGACAATGACCGTGTAGCACGTCGCGCGCGCCGCTGTAATCAGCCAGCGCAACCAACCTTTTAGCCATCGGTCTGGCAACACGGCCGTTTCGAGCTCAAACAGCAACAACAACACGACCCACGCCAAAGTATCGATGGTAGATGCGAACGTCGCGATGATCGCGCGTGCGTCCAAGCCAGCGGAGAACACCGCCTGACCGGCCGCAAAGTCTTTCTGAAAGTACAGCCACACGTTCCACGCCAACAAGCCGTAGATCGTGTACTTGAACGCCGCGAAGAGGTAATCCGACCTCGACCAACTTGTTTGCTGCTGCTGCACGATGTCTCGCCGCCGTGCTGGTCCTACGTAGTCGCGCGCACCGTACCACCGCCGCACAGCACTGAACAGTGGAGTTCCAGACGCGGTGTTGTTCACGTTTCATTCAGAATTTCGGCACTGGATGTTCATGCCTGATTCAGAACGTCGCTCGTAAAGTCGACCCTGAACTCATTGCGAGGAACAGGCCATGACAATTGCAAAACTTTTGCCGCGTTCACTGCTGGCTGCTGCCGGCTTGGCCGCTCTAATGGCAGCGCTGCCGAGTACCGCCTCGGCTCACCACCGACACAACGATTTTCGACCGCGCGTCGTTCACCCTGGCCCGGTCTATCGCCACAAGGCCCCAGGACTGCGTCGAGTCGTCGTCAACACACGCTACGGCCGCCGATTCGTTTGGGTCGAGCCCGGGTATCGTTTGTCGCCGCGCTTTAACTACTCGCGACACTTCTATGGCCGCAATGGCTTTCGCGCCGGTCGATACTGCTATGACGGCTACTATCGACGGTAAGGCAAGTACCGCCCGCGTTCCGCGTAATCGTCTATAGTGCTCGGCGTCGGCTGCCTAGGCGGCCGGCGCCGACGTCGTTTACGGTCGCGGGTATGGATCGCAGTCACAGCTTTGATTGGTCGGGCATCCGACTTTTGTCTTTCGACACGTTTGGAACGTTGATCGATTGGGAACGCGGCTTGCTGGCCGCCGCACCGGCGTTCGCCGATATCGACGACGATGTGCTTTTAGCAGCGTTTGGTGACCTAGAGCTCGCGGTACAGTCCGAACAGCCGACGCTTACGTACCGAACCGTGCTCGGGGTGGTTTACGATCGGCTATGCGAGCGTTTCGCAATTGACCCAAGCACTGAACAACGACGCCGCTTCGCAGACTCTGTGCCAGCCTGGCCGCCGTTCGACGACACGCGCGACGCGCTCGATTACCTGCGACAGCATTATTTTATCGTCACACTGACCAATTGCGACCGGGCGAGCTATGCCGGCGCCATAAGCCAGCTGCGGGTCGACTGGGATGCTGTCTACACCGCTGAAGACATTGGCAGCTACAAGCCGAACCTGCGCAATTTCCAGCATTTGTTGGAGTCCGTTCGACGTGATTTTCGCGTCCTGCCCAGTGAGCTACTGCACGTCGCGCAAAGCTTGACGCACGACCATGTGCCGGCGACAACAATGGGGCTAAAAAACTGCTGGGTGGACCGGCGTGGCAACCGCGGCGGCGGCGCCACGGCGGCGCCTCGGGGCAACTACGAACTGGCGATGACCGTACCGTCCATGGCGGCACTCGTCGAAGAGCACCGCCGCTGGCGCAAAGCAACGTGATCGAGTTACCGGACCCAAAAAAAAAGCGGCTCCCGAAGGAGCCGCTTGCGTTTGCCGATAACGCGTTGGCTAGTTGAAGTTCTTGCGGAACATCACACCGTAGCTGCGCGGCTCGTGCGGGTAAGCGTTGAGCTTGCCGTCCTGGACCGGCACGTCGAACACGGTTTCGAAGAAGCGTTCGTCGGTGAGATTGCGACCCCAGAGTGTCAGCTCCGCGTCCCACTCGTCGAACAGAAACCCGACCCGTAAGTTGTACATCGTAAACGCACCACGCAGTTTCAGCGGGTCGTTGTTGCCGTCCGTCATCGTGTCTGACTGGTAGTGCATTTCACCGCGGACGTAGGCGCTGGTCGAATCTGCCACGCGCCACTCATGGCGACCCATGACAAACGCGGTCTGCTCCGGGTTACTCGGAACGCGATCACCGGAGCGATCGCAGACCGGCAGGTTCGGGTCGTTTTGGCCTGGGTCTGGCGTGTTGAAGTGGAACGGTGTCGCCACGTAGCACGTACCCAGCAGGAACTCGTCGAAGTCGGCAACGTTATGCACGAGCGCGACCTGAATGTCCGTCGCCTGGGTCGGTTTCCACCAGAGCTCGACCTCGGCGCCATACGTCTCGGCGGACCCGGCGTTCTGCAGGTTAAAGCCGGCACCGGTGAACGAGTTGGCCTGCAGATCATCGATGTTCGTGACGTGCGCGGCAATGTTTAGACGCAGGTTTTGATCGTCGAAATCGATTTTCGTGCCGATCTCGAAAGCCTCGGACGTCTCGGCCCCGAATACGACCGGGAAGATCGGATCAATGCGGTCGGTATTGGTACCGCCCGACTTGAAGCCCGTCGCGGCCGATGCGTAAACCATCGACGAATCGGTCGGAAAGAACGTTAGCTTGAGCGTACCGGTTACCTGATCGTCTTCGAGGGTCTCGTTGACGTCTGCGCGCGGTGAGATCGCGGCGATCGTGTACAAGCCCCAGCCCGGCACCGCGTACGGCGCAAACACGGCCGGATCGAACGGTTGACCGATCGCTGCCGCGCCGAGCGCCGCGACGGTCGCGTCGATGTCCGGCGGCGGACCGAGCGGGCTGTTTGTAAACGTACCCCTGATGTCTTTTTCTTCGTCGGTGTAGCGCACACCGGTCGTCAACACCAAACGCTCGGACAGATTCCAATCGGCCTGCGCGAAAATCGCGTAGCTCTCATGCTCCTGCCGCATGTCATCGCGGGCAAAGGCATCGGCCGGGTACGCCGTCGCAGCCGGCGGAACCAAACCACCCGTCGCCGCCGAAACACCATTGATGCCTGCAATCAAACCGGCGAGAGCCGGGTCCGCGGTCAGCAGAGGGTCGGTGAAACTACCGAGATCCAACGTCGAGACGTTATCGAGGTCCTGCTGGAAGTAGTAGACACCGGCGACGATATTGCCGCGCTCGCCAATCGGCCGCGCGAACCGAAACTCCTGCGAGAACGAACTCTGCTCAGCATCGTTCGTGTCGTCGAGGATCTCGGCGTTGCTGAAATCGGCGTCGATGAAATCGAAGCTCGAGAAGTCTCTAAACGCGCTGATCGACGTCCACGTCGTGTCGCCAACGTCGTAGTTGATCTCAACCGAGATACCGGCGTCTTCGTTGCTCGAGCGCGGCAAGAAGTTGGTTGCCTGCGTGTAATCCTCAAACGTATCGCCCGAGAACACGGTCGCTCCGCCGGCCAGCAACAACGCATCCGATCCAAGACGGGTCGGATCGTCGATCGCCGTTACGTTGCTCACGCGCGTGAGCGTTGCACAGCAAATCTCATCGATCTCGGCATAGTCGGCGATGACCCGGACCTCGAGGGAATCGTTCGGTGTATACAAGAACTGCAGCCGGCCGCCGTAGCGATCCTGATCGTTGACGGCATCGCTACCAAGAAACACGTCATCGACGTAACCGTCGCGCTCCGAACCGAACGCGGTAATCCGCGCCGCGAGCACGTCTTCAATCAAAGAGATGTTGGTCGCGCCACTCAGGTTGTAGTAACCGCGGTTGGCTGCCTGCAGCTCGACGAACGCGTTGGCGTCGTGACCGGGCTTGATCGTACGGATACTGATTGCACCTGACGGCGTGTTCTTACCGAACAGCGTGCCCTGCGGACCGCGCAAAACTTCGACCGCCTCGATGTCTACGAGGTTGTTGATGATCGAGTTCTGCCGCGAACGGAAGGCACCGTCGATGTAAAGACCGACCGACGATTCCAGACCGAAATTTTGCGAGCTGGTGCCGATACCGCGAATCGAAAAACTGGCGTTGGTCGATGTTTGGCTACGGTTGGCAACGAGCGAAGGCGCAATCGCCGAGAGCTCGCGGATATCGCGAATGCCCGATTCAACCAGTAGGTCGCCGGTGAACGCGGTTACCGCTACCGGAATGTCCTGAGCGTTGCGTTCGACCTTCGTGGCCGTAACGACGATTTCTTCAAGAAAAAAGCCGTCGTCGTCCTGTGCAAGCGCCGGTGCAGCGGCCAGCGCCGTGCCCAGTGCCGTAGTCAAGAACGCGACCGATTGCCCGACGAACCGTCGGGAACGGAGAGAATGTTGCATGCGACCCCCTGCTAGATACAAACGTACGGGTGGTCGCCTGATAGTGCTCTATAACAGTCCCGACCCCCCGCGACATGCGCGGAGACTAGCATAGAAATCAACCGCTTTGCGTAATGTTTTGCAAAGCTTATGTTCACATTGGTGCAAGGACTTATTGCACGTCTAAAACCTGTTCACGGCTCGAATTCGACCAGTAAATCTTTCGCTTCAACTTGCATGCCGACGTCGGCAATCAAGCGCTTAATTGTGCCGTCGCGTTCGGCCGTGATCGCCGTTTCCATCTTCATCGCCTCGAGCGTTAACAGCGCATCGCCACGCTCAACTGGTTGACCAACTTCCACCGCGACGGTGACCACGAGCCCGGGCATCGGCGCTGCAACATGCGCCGGATTACCGAGATCGGCCCGTTCGTGCGAACGCTCTGCTGGGGCCAAATGACGATCGAGAACGCGAACCGAGCTCGGTTGGCCATTGGCTTCGAAGAACACGCGCCGAAAGCCTTGCTCGTCTGGATCAGTCACGGTGAGATATGTAAAAACCACCGAGCGACCGTCATGCATCCGCACCGTCAACTCCTCACTGGGCTGCATGCCGTAGAAGTAGACGTTGGTAGGCAGCAAGCTGACATCACCGAATTTTTCGCGCTGCCGGCGATACTCCGCGTGCACTTTCGGATACATGAGGTGCGCAGCCAGTGCGTCGTCGCCGACAACCTCACCGTGTTGCGACAGCGAGGCGCGGGTCGCCTCGAGATCCACCGGGTCCAGATGGCTGCCGGGTCGATCGGTCAGCGGTTGCCGATCGCGCAAGACTTTCCGCGCGAGCTCCGGTGGAAATCCGCCGGGCGGTTGGCCTAGTTCTCCCGCAAACAACGACACGACGGATTCCGGCCAAGCGATATCGGTATCGGGACTGGTCACGTCATCGATCGTAATCCCGGACGTGACCATCATCAGCGCCATGTCACCGACGACTTTTGACGACGGCGTCACCTTGACGATGTCGCCAAACGCCAAATTGACATCGGCGTACGCGCGCGCGACCTCGTGCCAGCGCCGACCGATGCCGAGCGAGGCCGCCTGCTCTTTGAGGTTGGTGAACTGGCCGCCGGGCATTTCATGCAAATACACCTCGGACGCGCCGGAGCGTAGGTCCGACTCGAACGGCGTGTACTGCACGCGCACCTCCTCCCAATAGTCGCTGATGGTCCGAACTCGTTCGAGGTCAAGGCCAGTTGCGCGCTCGCCGTTCTCAAGTGCAGCAACCAGCGAACCGAGATTCGGCTGCGAGGTGAGACCACTCATCGAATCCATCGCTGCGTCGAACGCATCGACGCCCGCCTCGACCGCCGCGAGTACTGTCGCTGCCGCGACGCCACTGGTGTCATGGGTGTGGAAATGGATCGGTAGATCGGTTTCTTGCTTGAGCGCACCAATCAGCTGCCGAGCCGCTGCCGGTTTCAGCAATCCCGCCATGTCTTTGATGCCGAGGATGTGCGCTCCGGCTCGCTGCAGATCGACAGCCATCCGCACGTAGTAGTCGAGGTCGTACTTCTGGCGGCGTGGGTCCAGAATGTCGCCCGTGTAGCAAATAGCGGCTTCAGCGATTTTTCCGCAGCTAGCGACCTCGTCGATCGCGAGGCGCATGTTATCCACCCAGTTCAGGCAATCAAAAATTCGAAACACGTCGACACCGCCACTGGCCGCTTGACGGATAAAGAACCGCACGACGTTGTCTGGGTAGTTCGTGTAACCGACACCGTTGGCCGATCGCAGCAACATCTGCTGCATCAGATTGGGCATCGCCTCGCTGAGTCGAGCCAAACGCTCCCATGGATCCTCGAGCAAGAATCGCATAGCGACGTCAAACGTAGCGCCACCCCAGCTTTCTACCGAGAAAAGGCCGGGTAGCCACGTCGAGTAATGCGGCGCGATCCGCGTCATGTCGATCGTACGCATCCGCGTTGCAAGCAGCGATTGATGCGCGTCGCGGAACGTCGTGTCGGTGACGAGCGGAACGGGCTGTGCCTTCAACCAACTGGCGACTGCTTCGGGACCCTCGGCGTCCAAGCGTTGTCGCACGCCGTGGACGAAATCGTTCTTCGGCTCCAGCGGCGGTGCCACTGGCTCTGCGAGCACGCGCGGCTCACTGCGCCCTTTCACCAGCGGATTACCGTTGACGATGACGTCGGCGATGTACTCCAGAAGCTGCACGCCGGTGGTCTCGCCAACGCTCGGCGCCAGCAGCTCTGGCGTGTCATCGATGAAGCGAGTCGTGTAGTTGGCGTCGACAAAATCCGGATGAGCAATGAGCTTCTGCAGGAACTGCAGATTCGTTTCGACGCCGCGCACCTTGAACTCGCGCAACGCGCGCAACATACGATCACGCGCCTCGTCGTCGGTCTGACCGAGCGCCGTCACCTTGACCAGCAAACTGTCGTAGTGCCGCGTAATGACCGCACCTGAATAGGCAGTGCCAGCGTCGAGGCGAATGCCCGGGCCAGACGGACTGCGATACGCCACGATGTGGCCGTAGTCGGGAATGAAATTGTTGTGGGGATCCTCGGTGGTCACACGACATTGCAGCGCGGTGCCGCGCATTGCGATGGCGTCCTGTTCCGGAATACCGCTCGCGTCTCGATCGCCAATTTTCGCCCCGCAGGCAATACGGATCTGCGCCTTGACGATATCGAGGCCGGTGACCTGCTCGGTGACGGTGTGCTCGACCTGTACACGCGGATTGACCTCGATAAAGTAAAACTCACCGCTGTCGACGTCCTGCAGAAACTCGACCGTGCCCGCATTCGAGTAGTTGACCGACTTCGCCAAACGTACCGCAGCGCCGCAGATGGCAGCCCGCGACTCGTCGTCGAGGTACGGTGCGGGCGCCCTCTCGACCACCTTTTGGTGGCGCCGCTGCACCGTGCAATCGCGCTCAAACAAATGCACGACGTTGCCATGCTGATCACCGATGACCTGCACCTCGACGTGGCGCGCGCGCTGCACCAGTTTTTCGAGATACACCTCGTCGCGACCGAAGGCGGCGCCCGCTTCGCGGCGCGCAATCGGCAATTCCTGCGCCAGCTGCTCACGATTTCGAATCACCCGCATGCCGCGTCCACCGCCACCCCAACTGGCTTTCAGCATCACCGGATAGCCGATCGTCTCGGCCAATGCCGCACAAGCAGCGATGTCGTCTGGCAATGGCTCGGTAGCCGGCATAACCGGCACGTCGGCAGCCACGGCAATCTCTCTCGCCGCCACTTTGTTGCCGAGCTTGCGCATGACGTCCGGGTCCGGACCGACGAAGATGACACCGGCCTCGCGACTGCGCTCGGCAAAGTCCGGGTTCTCCGACAAGAAGCCATAGCCGGGATGGACCGCGTCGCAGTCAGCCTCCTTGGCCACTCGGAGGATGTCGTCAATGTCGAGATAGGCGTCGATCGGCTTTTTGCCGCGACCGACCGGGTAGGCCTCGCGGGCGGCAAAGCGATGCAGCGTCAGTCGATCTTCGTCCGAATAGATGCCCACCGGCTGGATGCCGAGCTCCGATGCCGCGCGCATGATGCGTATCGCGATCTCGCTGCGATTGACGACGAGCAATTTTTGGATTGGCGGTGGTTTCATCAGCAACTCGTTTTACGAATTCGGCCCAAATCAGCCAAAGGCATCGAGTATAGAGATCGCTTATGCTGGCGACCAATGCTCAAACCGCCGAGATGTAGGTAATTGCCGCGCGCGCTTTTCATCGCCGGACTCATCGCGATCGCCATCGTGATTCTGTTGACAGTAAATCGCAGTGACGTTGAGCGTGGTTCGCTACCGTCGGCTGAAGGCGGCGCAAGCCTTCGCGCCGTCGCGTCGGTCACCCCACCGCAACCAACCTCTACGGCCGGCGAAATTGCGCCCGAACCACGTTATTGTCAATCACCGACAGCGCGCCTGTCGTTCGATGCATCGACGTGGCACGCACCTGACAATGACACCTTGCGCGCTGCCGCGGCACTGCTGGCGAAAAGCGATCGAGCCGAGGAACTCGCGATCGCGGCCCTGCTCGCGCCGGTCGGTCTGGATGCGATTGCCTTACTCGATCGCGCGATCGACGCCCGACCGCGCGATCCGGTTCTGCGGATGCTGTCGGTGCAACTCTGCAAAAAGCGCCAAAAAGACCAGCCTGGTCAGTGCGGCGAAGGGCAGCTAGAACGTCGGATCAGCGACTGGTTAGCGGTGGACGCGGGCAACGCCGCTCCGTGGGCGGAACGAGCCGAGCTTGCTTTGCGCGATCGCCGCTATGATCGTGCCGCCGACGCCCTCGCGAATGCGGCTGCGGCGAGCGATTCGGACATCTACTTCATCGATCTCGTTCTGCGCATAGACGCGGCGTTAGTCGTCGCCGGATTGCCGTTTCAAGAGCGCGTGAGTCAAGCCTTCGCTTTAACTGCCGCATTGCCGAGCGCAACAGCGATCACGACCTGTCGAGAGGCCATTGTCGAGGCCGAATTCTTACGCAGCTATTGTCTCGAGTACTACGCCACGCAAAGCAAAATATCAGGCACGTTTCTCGACAAAATGATCGGCTTAGGAATGCAGATCGAGCTGCTGGACGGCCAGCCAACGATGGCTCAGCATCAGGCCGAATTGCAGACTGAACGATCCGCGTTGCGACAACGCTTCAATGAAACCATCGATGCGGGCGATATTGAGGCGGCCATGCTCGCAGACTCGAGCATTTTTTACGCGTATGCGGAGCAGTGGCAGCAGAGCTCGGAACTCGAGGCGCGCGAGGTCATGGTGCAAGAAGTCGAGCGCCTCAATGCACTACATCAACGGCGAGTAATCCGCGAGAACTGCGACGATACGCCGCGCTAGCTGCAGATCAATAACACGCCGACTCACCGCGTTAGTTCGCGGCCCGTAATGCAGCGGTGACTTGACCTTGCTCAGCAGCGGCAGCGTTTGCGACTTTCCCGGTCGTCGCGAACTCATAGATCTGGTCTGCGGGCATTGGGCGGGCCAGCAAGTAGCCTTGCAAGACATCGCACTCGTGCTCGGTCAACCAGCGCTGTTGCGCTTCCGTCTCGACGCCTTCGGCAACGACGGTCAGGTGAATACTCTTGGCAAGCGCAATGATGCTCTCACACAGCGCCGCGGCCTCAGCGTCATCGGTGATCTCGGCAACAAAGGATCGGTCAATCTTCAGTTGATCGAGTGCGAACTGGCGTAAGTACGACAGCGATGAGTAGCCGGTCCCGAAATCGTCAATGGCCAGCTGAAATCCGCAAGCTTTGAGTTGCCGCAACGTCATAGCCACCGAACGCGCCTCGGTCATCAACGTCGACTCCGTTATTTCGAGCACCACCATCGACGGCGGCACGCCGAACTCGATACAGACCTCGGCGATTTTTGCGGCGATATCGGCGCGGCCGAAAAAGTTTGCCGACAGATTGACCGCGACAGGCACGTTCAAACCGACGTCCAGCCACTCGCGCAGCTGCGCACACGCGCGCCGAATCACCCACTGATCCAGCTCCTTAATCAAACCGGAGTCTTCAGCGACCGGAACAAATTTGCCGGGCGGGACGAAACCACGATCGGCGTCGTGCCAACGCGCCAGCGCCTCGACGCCGAGCAGTCGACCGGTGGCGGCCTCGACCTTTGGCTGGTAATGCAGCGTCAGCTCATCGCGGCGAATGGCGCGCCGCAGACCGTTCTCGAGGTCGATGCGCTCAGACACGTCGTGCTGCATCGAATCCGCGAATGAAGCGTAGTGCGTCGTGCCCGACGTTTTGGCCGTGTACATGGCCGTGTCGGCCTGCATCAGCAGCGTTTCGAAATCGCTCTGGCCGGCTTGCCCAAGCGTGATTCCAATACTCGGCGTCACGAAGAGTTCGGTGTGCTCGACGATTACCGGCACGCCCAACGCGGCGATCCAGCTCTCCGCCAAACTGACTGCGGCGTCTTGCGCCGAGTCGCTCGTCAGGTAACAAACGAATTCGTCGCCGCCCAATCGCGCTAGCACGGAACGTCGGGCGCGGGGACCGAGATCGTCGACGCCCGCCTCGAGGCGCCGAGCCACGGCAATCAGCAATTGGTCGCCAAACGAGTGTCCAAAGGCATCGTTAACGCGCTTGAAGCGATCGAGATCGAGATACAGCATCGCGCCGTCGGTTGAACCGGCCAATGCATCGTCGACCATCTCGCGCAGTCGTTGGCGGTTCGGCAAGCCGGTCAATGCATCGTAGAACGCAAGCTTGTGGATGCGCTGCTCGCGGCGACGAAGCTCAATCGAGTTACTGGCATTGCGCATGATGTAGCGCAAGCGATATGCGAACAGCGACCAATTAATGGGCTTGGAGATGAAGTCGGTTGCGCCGACGTCAAACGCCCGGTTGATCGACGTTGTATCGGTATCGCCGGTTACCAGCACGATTGGCAGCAGATCGGCACCGGATAATCGGCGTAACGCTTCGCAGGCGCCGAACCCGTCGAGCACCGGCATGTTCACATCTAGCAACACGCAGTCTGGAAGCCGGTCCTCCGCTGCGCGCAGTAAATCGGTACCGTCGCCAAACTCGGTGACATCGAATCCTGCGGCGGCTGAGGCTTCGGCCAGCAGGATCCGCATCGTTGGATCATCATCGGCAATGTAGAGGCGTGGCCGCCCTTCGAGATGCACAGACACTTAAGCAGCCTCCGCCGAAAGCGTCTTGCGCAGCGCCGCAACAACGGTGTCGTGGTGACGCAAAATATCGGCAATCAGTGCTTTGGCGAGCACTTCGTCGTTGTTGTCGCAGGCAGACTCGAGTCGCGACCATAAATTGGCGTACGCCGACGCGCCGATGTTCGCACTCGATGACTTCATTGCGTGCGCAGTCATACGTAGCGCCGGTAGTTCGGTGTCGTCACCGCGAGCGCGCAAGTGCTCGACTGCATTCGTGCTGCCGGTCAGGTAGGCCTCGAGCACACGCTGCAAGACGTGCGGTCGCTCGGGCGTTTCCAGCGCGCGAATTTGCGCAACCGCTTGCGGATCGACAACGGCGAACACGCCATCGGCGGCGGGCGATTCAGCCTGCGGTACCGGCGAGTCGATCGGCAGCTCGACGTGGCGCATCGGGCCAAGCCAACGCTCGCATACGTCGGTGAGCTGGCGCATCGTAAACGGTTTCGCCAGATAATCGTCCATGCCCGCCTCTATACAGCGATGGCGATCGTCAGCCGCGGCCTGCGCGGTCACGCCGACAATCTTGGCGTCGCGACCAAAGCTGTCGCCACCTCGCAGGCGTCGGGTTGTCTCGATGCCATCTAATCCCGGCATCTGCACGTCCATGAGCACGAGATCGAACGAACGCTCGCCTAGCGCGGCCAGCGCTTCGTGGCCATTGCTCACGAGTTGAACGTCGCAACCCAGCCGCGCGAGCATGCCCTCGGCCACGGCCTGGTTCACTTCGTTGTCCTCGACGACGAGTATGCTGCGACGCACCGCGCTGGCATCGTCGGAGGCGCGTGTGATCGCGTGGCGATTGGTCGAATCCACAACGCTCGAGCCGAGCACGTCGTTCAAAACGGTCCAACGCACCGGCTTTTCAACGATCGCGTCAAATTTCGGCTGCAGTTCTGATGTATGCGTCACGGCAGTCAATGCAATCAACAGACTGCCTGTTTGCCGCGTCGTGTCGGCCATGGCAGCGACGGAGTCGGACAGCGTATCGAGATCAACTACCAGCGCACGAACATCGGCTGAATACTCGGCCGGTACGAACGAGTCGATATGCCGTACCGTGGCGAAATCGCGGCCGAGATGGGCCAGCGCCGCATCGGCCAAGGCCTGATTGCGCGTCGCGATGACAATGTCGCCGCCAGCCTCGACCTCGGCGGTCCCACTCAGGCGTGGATGCTCGAGGCGCACCGTGAACCAGAACCTCGACCCACGACCAGGCTCGCTGTCGACGCCGATCTCACCGTCCATGAGCTCCACGAGTTGCCGACAAATCGACAGACCAAGCCCGGTACCGCCAAACCGTCGTGTCGTCGACTCGTCGGCTTGGGCAAACGGTGAAAAAATGCGCTCGCGCGCGTCGCCGTCAATACCAACGCCCGTGTCCGTGACCTCGAACAGGAACGCTGCAGCGCCGTGCTCGACGTCGGTCATGCGCACCGACAAAACGATTTGACCGCTCGGCGTGAACTTGAGGGCGTTGCCGACCAGATTGACGATGACCTGACGTAAGCGCAGCGGATCGCCACGCACCTCGTCGCCAATGTCTGCGTCAACGACGCTGACCAAGCTGAGTTCGCGCTGCCGGGCGTTGGCGCCGAGCAAGCACACAACCTCGTCGAACAATTCGCGCAGCGAGAAGCTGACGGTCTCGAGCGTCATTCGGCCGGCTTCGACTTTCGAGATATCGAGAATGTCGTTGATGATGGCCAGCAGAGACTGCGACGATTTCGCAACGGTCTCAGCGAGCTGGCGTTGCTGAACGTTCAGGTCGCTCGTGCGCAGCAACTCGGTCATGCCGATGACGCCGTTCATCGGCGTTCGAATTTCATGGCTCATGCGCGCGAGGAAGTTGCTCTTGGCCTCGCTCGCCGCTTGCAGCTCAACGTTTTTCTGCTCGAGCTCGTCGGTGCGCTCTTGAACTTCCTGCTCGAGGCGGACCGCGTAACGCTGCTCGGCGCGCAGTTTTTCACGCTGGCGCCACAGCACCAAACCGAGGGCCGTCAGAATGCTGATTGCATAGATGGCGTACGCGGCCGGCGTGCGCCAGGGCGCCGGCGCCACACTGATTGGCAGCACGAGCGGGCTCGGCGACCAGTCGGAGTTCGGCAGTGCCGCCGAGACCCGGAATTCGTAGTCGCCGGCCGCAAGGTTGGTGTAGGTGACGCGGCGACGCGCGCCCGCATCGACCGGCTCTGCATCGAAACCGAGCAACTGATAGCGATAGCGCACGGATTCCGGATTCGAGTAGTCGAGCGCAGAAAACTCGAACGTCACAATGTCATCGGAATACTCGAGAGCAACGGAACCCAGTCGCGATACCGGCACGTCGAGCGACGCTGGCTCATTCAACAGGTCGAAACGCGTCAGCACGACATTCGGCGCAACAGCGGCGAACGCATCGATCGCATCCGGGCGAAACAGATTCAGACCTCCCGCTCCGCCAAACACCAGATGCTCACGGCCGACGGCCGTGTATGCGCCGAAATTGAACTCTTCGTCCTGCAGGCCGTTGGCGCGGTGAAAGGAGATCGACTCGCCGCTCGCCGGATTAAAGCGGCCCAAACCGTGGTTGGTGCTCAACCATAGCCGGCCGCGCTCGTCGGCAAGAATGCCGTACACAACATTGCTCGGTAGACGGGCGTTGGCGGCGACGACTTGATACGTACCGCCGACTCGCTCGATGCGCTCGAGCCCGGTGCCCGCGGTGCCAACCCAAACAATGCCGTCATCGCTGGCGAAGATGCTGTAGACGCGATTCGATCCGAGTGTCGTGGCATCGTTTGGGTCATGCACAAAGTGGTCGACGACCGTCAGCGCTGCGTCGAGCTGAAAGACGCCGTGCCCGTCTGTCGCGACCCAGAGGTGACCGTCCGCCGCAACGGAGATAGCCGTGGCGCGCGCCTCAGCCAACGTCTTGCCTTGCTCGCTGGCAAGATCGACGGCAAGCCACTCGCCGCGATCGATATCCAGTGCATTGATGCCGCCGCCGAAGGTGCCGACGAACAGCCGCTCATTGCGATCGACCGTCAGCGCCATGATGCCGTCAGCACGCAGGCCATGATCATCGCCGGCGGCGCTCGTGAAATGCTCGACGGTGCCGTCGACGTTGATGCTCGCAACGCCGGCGTCCATCGTCCCGACCCACAGTCGGCCGCGCGGTCCCTTTGCGAGTGACATGACACGCGGGTCGGGCAAGCTAACGGGCGTCCCGTAGACTTCCGTCAAGGTTTCCCATCGGCCTGTTGCGATCGTGTAGCGACGCAAATCGGCGCCCAGCGCTCCCACCCAGAAGCGATCGGCGCCGTCGTTGGCAACCGTCGTAACGAACGCGTCCTGCAGCCAACCCGGCCGCTGATGCCCGAGCAGCCAGCTGTCCGGATTCCAGCGATCGACACCACCGGCGCGCGTACCCACCCAAATCAAACCCTGGCGATCCTCGGCAAGCGACATGATGAGGTCGTCGCTCAAACCGTATCGATCGGCGGGATCACGGCGGTAAACGGTGAACGATTCGTCAGCGCGATTGAACAACCGCAAACCGTCGGATGTACCGACCCAAAGGCGTCGTTGCCGGTCTTCGAGAATCGAACGGACGTCGATCGCTTCGCCGGTCTCGCCAGCGGTAACGGCAAACTCGGCAATCCGCTCAGCCAGAGGATCAATGTGAGCGAGGCCACGGCGAAACGTGCCGACCCACACCGAGCCGGAATCGTCTTCGTACAAGCTGAGCACTTCGGCCTCGCCGAAGCGCGCTGCCAGTTGGTTTCGCTGCGCAGCTTTGCCGCCAACATCCGCGTCGTTGTCGGCGACGACGGCGATACCTTGCTGCGTGCCGATCCATATCGAACCATCGCGATCCTGGAGCAACTCGTACACGGTGTTACTCGGCAGCGGTGCAGTGCCGGAATCGACCGTCAGGCGCCGAATGACCTGGCCAGTAGCGGGATCGAACACGTCGACTCCGTTGTTGCGTGTGGCGATGTAAACGAGACCCGAACGCGCCACCAGTACGTCTCGAATGACGTCACTGGCAATAGAACGGGCCTCCGCCGGGTCGTGGCGATAGTTCTGGAACCGCTCATCATCAGGCTGCCAAACGGCAACGCCGCCGCCATCGGTCGCGAACCAGAGCTGGCCGCGAGTGTCTTCATCGATGGCCCACACGTAGTCGCTGGCCAGCGCGTCTGGATTGCCACGCTCGCGGCGAAACACCTCGACGCCGTAGCCGTCGAAGCGATTCAGACCGTTCTCGGTCGCGATCCAAACAAAGCCTTCGCGGTCCTGATGAACGTCCATCACCGTGGATTGCGACAGACCATCGTCGAGACCCAAGGACTGGAAGACCATCGGCCTAGCATCGGCCGCCGCGTTCGACGTGACGGCCAGCGCGGCAATGAACAAAGCCGCCGATGCAAGCGCACCGGCGGCTCGTAGGTCGTGTCCCGTCGTTGCGATCACGGCTTATGGGCTCAGTCTTAGAACCGCGGCACCGCCGCGCCCGTAAGCCGTTGTGAAATGCTTACTCGTGGTCAACCCAGCGATTGACGGTCGCCGGCGATGCCGTATCGACGCCAGCCGCCTCGACGTCACCGCTGTCGCCGGCAACATCCATGGTGCTGTCTTGCCACGGCAGTGAACGTCCCCAGACATAGCTCCGGCTCCAGGTGTACGCACGCGACCACGCGTAGCCGCGACCCCACACGTACGAGTCGCTGAACGCGAAGCCACGGCCCCAAACATAGCTCCGGCTCCAGGCGTAGCCGTCGCTGTCGATCGCTTCACCTTCGTTGTCGGCAATGTAGTAATTTCCTTGATCATCAACGCGTGCCGGACCGGCAAAATGAGTCTCGCCAGCGAGATCGGCATCGATATTGAGGCCTTCGTTGGCGCAGCCCACGGCAGATGAATCGACCGCCGCGAGCGCATTCACAAGACCGGCGCCCTGCTGGAATACGCTGTAGGCCAGCGTGCCGTCGGCATCGACTGCCGGGCGCGAGCTCGCCAACAGGCGGCACTTGACGTCATCCGGCGTCAGCGCCGGGTCGGCGTCCAACATCAAAGCGACGATACCGCTGACAACCGCCGCTGCCTGTGACGTACCCGACATTTGGAAATGACGCTCGTTGTCCAGCATCGAATCCGGGTGATTCATGCTGATGTAGCTGTCAAACGGCATCGTCGAAACGATGTGACCGCCGGGAGCCACGACCTCAGGCTTAATAAAGCCTTCGTAGGTCGGACCTACTGATGAGAAAGACGCGAGGCGATCGTCCGTGCCATCGACGTCGGTGTACGCATCGGTCATCGCACCGACCGTAATGATGTATGGCACGTTGCCGGGTACACCGATGGTCATCGGATCCGGACCGTCGTTACCCGCCGAGGCGACGACTACGATGCCGGCCTTCCAAGCCGCCATGACGGCCTGGTTCAACGGGTCTTCCCAGTAATAGGACTGCGGCGGCGCGCTGAATGACATGTTCAGCACGCGGATGTTGTAATTGTCTTTGTTGACGATCGCGAACTCGATCGCGCGAATGACGTCGGCGTAGGTCGCCCGACCGTAGGCATCGAATGCGCGAAGAATGGCGAGATTGGCCCACGGCGCAATACCTTCGCTGACCCAGTTCGATGCGAGTCGATCGCTGGCAATGATGTTCGCAACGTGCGTGCCATGACCGTTCGGATCGTCATCGAGATCCTGGCCGGTGAAATCGACGCGCACTTGCGCCCCTTTGCTCAGCAACGTGTCGGCTTCCCACCAAAGACCCGTATCGATGACGGCAACGGTTATGCCGGCGCCGTTAATGCCCTTCATGTGCACGTCCGGGGCATTGATCAGTGCGGGGTGCAAATACGTCGTCGAGTCCATGCTGCGCGAGAGTTCCGCGCCATCGAGAATGCCGTTCGACGCCGTTGACCGCAGGAATTCGCCGTCGAGCGCGTCAGCTAGCGTGTCACGGGCATCGGCGACCGTTTCTTGGACATCTTCAATGGTGTCTTGCACGTTGTCGATGACGTCCTGGACGGTGCCGTCCGGCTGACCGATGAGCGATTCAGCCGGCCCGGTCGATGGCTCATCAGACGTGCCGTTGTCGGCGACAACGTCGCCCGTCGCGCCGCCTGCCGCTACGGCATCACCGGCTGCAGTAGTGCTTTTCGAATCGGAACCGCCGAACCAGTCAAACAGTGACCAACTTGAGGAATACGTGTAGTCAGCGGCGCCCGAACGCTCATCGTCATCCTTGGCCGAGTTCTTGTCGCTTTTGTCTTGTTCGTCATCGTCGCGAGCATTGTCGTCTTTGGACTTCTTTTTGTTCTTTTTCTTTTCGTCCTTGTCGTCATCTTTATCGTCATCGTCATCACCTTTGTCTTCGCCCTTTTTCTTTTTCTTTTTCTTGTCATCGTCTTTGTCTTTCTTTTTCTTTTTGTTCTTGCCCTGGGTAACGACCGGCTGATCCTCAAACACGAAGATTTGTTTACCGTCGGCCAGAACGCTTGCCTGTGCGGATGTCAGTCGTGCTTCGACGGCCTTGATCACATTAAGCGCACCCAGCACTTCGCCGCCGACCCGCTCGACTTCGAGTCGCGCCTGCTCTGAACTCGTCGCGCGAACAATGTAGGTCGAAGCGCTTGACGTAGACTGCGCCAATGCTGGCGTTGTCACGCAAAAGACGGCCAGCAGCAGTCCTGTGGTCAATCGCTTGAGTGTTGCTCGGTTCATCGCTCGATACTCGTTACCATCCGACGGCTCGGACGTCGGCTCATGGCGACGTATTAGACGTGTCAAAGGGGCGAGCGTCGGTGAGTAGCGACACCGAGCATTCGGGAGACTTGTGACCCAGGTCTCATAAAGTCCCGGTTAAGTTCTGGCGGTATTTTGGCAAATCGCCGTTGCCGTCACGGTCTCGCGCCCGCTATAGACCAAGACACGCGGCAGCATCGACTTCTGCCACGCAACGTGGAAAGCGCGAAAGCCGCTCGACGATGCAACGCGAGCGGCTTTCTCCAAGGAAATTGAGGGACGCTGGCCAGTCGATGACGCGCCGCGCCGTGACGCCTAACGACTACTCGTGTTCGACCCAGCGATTTACTGTGGCCGTCGATGATGTATCGACACCGGCGCTTTCGAGCTGGCTGTTTTCCCACGGCATGGAGCGACCCCAGACATAGCTGCGGCTCCATGTGTAGGCCCGCGACCAGGCATAACCGCGACCCCACACGTATGAATCGCTGAACGCATAGCCGCGACCCCAGACGTAGCTGCGGCTCCAGGCATAACCGTCGCTGTCGATAGCGTCGCCCTGTTCATCGGCGATGTAGTAGTTCCCTTGATCATCGACGCGAGCGGGGCCGGCGAAGTGTCGGTCACCGGAAAGATCCATATCGATGTCGAGGCCTTGATTGGCACAACCGGTGGCGGACGAATTGACGGCGGCCAGCGCGTTGACGAGTCCCGCACCCTGCTGGAAGACGCTGTAGGCCAACGCGCCGTCCGTATCAATGGCGGGACGTGCACTATCCAGCAGGCGGCACTTGACGTCGTCTGGCGTCAGCGTCGGATCGGCCTCCAGCATCAGCGCAACGATCCCACTAACGATGGCCGCCGCCTGCGACGTGCCGGACATCTCGAAATGACGCTCGGTACCGATCATCGATTCCGGGTGATTGACACTGATCCAGCCGTCGAACGGCATTGACGAGACAATATGTCCGCCCGGGGCGACGACTTCGGGCTTGATGAAACCTTCATACGTCGGCCCAACCGACGAGAACGATGCCAATCGATCGTCGGTACCGTTGACATCGGTATAGGCGTCGGTCATCGCGCCTACCGTGATGATGTAGGGGACGTTGCCGGGCACGCCGATGGTCATTGGATCTGGACCGTCGTTGCCGGCCGACGCGACGACAACGATGCCGGCTTTCCAAGCCGCCATCACAGCTTGATTTAATGGGTCTTCCCAGTAGTACGACTGAGGTGGCGCGCTGAACGACATGTTCAGCACACCAATATTGAAATTGTCTTTATTGACGATCGCGAACTCAATCGCTCGGATGACATCGGCGTAGGTGGCACCGCCCGCAGCGTTGAACGCACGCAGGTCCGCGATTTCAGCGCTGGGCGCGATGCCCTCGGCGACCGCATTACTTGCAACCAAGTCGCCGGCAATAATGTTGGTCACGTGCGTGCCGTGGCCGTTTGGATCGTCGTCCTTGGCTTTGCCGCCGACAAAATCGACGCGCACGATCGGCGCCTTGCCATAGTCGGTGTCCGCTTCCCACCAAAGGCCCGTATCAATGACCGCAACCGTGACATTACTGCCCGTTACATCGAGTGCGTGCACGGTCGGCGCGTCGATCAACACCGGGTGCAGATAGTCAGTGAATTCCGTCAGTCGCGCCTTTTCGTCTTTTTTGAGTTTCTTCTTGGCCTTGCCCTTGCGCTTGAAGTGTTCGATTTCTTTCGCATCCGGCTCCGATTGCCCAGCGTCATTAGCCTTTTTGTCGTCCTTGGCGTTTTTGTCTTTCTTCTTTTTGCCCTGGATCACGACTGGCTGATCTGCGAAGACGAACACGTGTTTTTCATTCCGAAGGACACCCACTTGCGCTGGCGTCAGCCGGGCTTCAACCGCTTTGATTACCGCAAGCTTTCCAAGCACCTCACCGCCGGCATGCTCGACTTCGAGCCCGGCCTGCTCTGTGCTCGCTGCGCGGACAATGAAAGTCGCGCCAGCATCGCTCTTTTGCGCAATGGCTGGCGTGACTACGCTCAGCAGTGCCAACACTATGGCAGCGTTTAGGCGCTTGACTATCGCTCGGGACATCGCACTTTCCTCGCTCGTTACCATCCGACGGCTCGGACGTCGGCTCATGGCGACGTATTAGACGTGTCAAAGGGGTGAGCGTCGGTGTGTGGCGACACCGTCGCGATGGCGAGATTTGTGCGACAAATCACATAAACAGGCGGTTAAATTGAACGGCGGTTGATTCGCAAAACGCGCCCGTTTTTGCGCACGGCTTTAGAACGATTTCACATAACATCGTCGCGCCCCACCCCTGTCCCGCCGAGGCCCGATTTATCAGATTACGCAACGGTCTAAAACTGTCGATGCGATTTACAGTTTTATGTCGATGTAGGCCTTAAGTGGCAGTTTTGTCGCACTCTGAACACAGAAATTCGAGTTGTGACGGAGGTCATTGTTCGGTCACAACAATCGCGTTAGGCGCTTGTTGAATCTGCACCACAGTTGCCGCATGATGCCGGCACGCTCCACGTAGAGAGCGCGCTCTTCCTGCTCACCTGATCCTTAATGACAACAACGATAACGCACGTTCTTTGTCCATTGAGGCCGCGACGATTCGTCGCGGTACGGTTGCCAACAACTTCCCGACAACCGGTCGCCCGACGACACCAGTGACGGTGTAGTCGACAGCGGCCTCGCGCCGCTGCGAGTAGAAAAAGTGTGCTTGCTGCGTGCTGGCTAAACATCCTTTATTTAGCGAGGTTGGGGAGAACAATGCGACGTTTCTTATTTGCCATCACCGCCGTTGCGGTGTCGTTGGGCGCTCATGCCCAGCAGCTCCGTGAGGCGCCAACTGTGGCCGAGGGCTATTTGCAGCTCGACTCCGGCGACAGTAACCGGGTGGCATCGACCAAGACCTATGTGGTCCAAGTCGATGGTTCACCGGGTATCCGATTCACAGGCGACACCGAGTTTGCCGCCACTGCACCTGCAGCCGGCGAACGCTATTCCGGCAGCGCCAGCCATGTTCAGCAATACTCTCAGCACCTGGTCAGCCAGCACGATGCCTTGCTGTCCAGCGTCGGTGCTGGAAGCAGCGCCAAGGTCTACAGCTACAGCCACGCCTTCAACGGCTTCACGGCTCGTCTGACCCCAGCGCAAGCTGCCAAGCTGGCCGGCGACAGCAAAGTCGTGCAGATCATCGAGGACCGCGCGATGCCGCTGGACACCAACGGTTCGCCGGAATTTCTTGGCCTGCTCGATCGCCGTAAAGGCCTGCGCACGCGTCTTGGACTGCGCGGCGAAGGCGTGATCGTCGGTATTCTCGACACCGGCGCCGTACCGCAACATCCGAGCTTCTCGGACGTTACGACGGTTCCGATTCCGAACATTTGTAAGACGTTTTTCGGCCGCTTCCTGCCGATTTGCCGAATCCTTGCGAACAACAACACGTTCCAGACATTCGGACCGGCACCTGCTGACTGGAACGGCATCTGCCAGACCGGTGAGGGCTGGGCCGAAGAAGACTGCAACAACAAACTGATTGGCGCGCGTTTCTACGTCGACGGTTTTGTTGCTGGGAACGGCGGTACGATCGAAGCCGCGTTGGTCGAAGGCGAGTTCGTTTCGCCGCGTGACTCATCGGGTCACGGCAGCCACACCGGCAGCACGGCGGCTGGCAACAGAGTTACCGCGGAGCTGAATGGCACACCGGTTGCGGAAATCAGCGGCATGGCGCCTCGCGCACGTGTCTCTGTGTACAAAGTCTGCTGGCTCGCACCGGGCGCGACGAACTTCAGCTGCTTCTTCAGCGACTCGGCCGCTGCTACCGACGATGCCGTTGCTGACGGCGTCGACGTACTGAACTTCTCGGTTGGCACCGCGGCCGCGTTCAACGACCCGCAGGATCTTGCGTTCCTCGACGCGGTTTCCGCCGGTGTCTTCGTTGCTCGCTCGGCAGGTAACGACGGTCCGGGCTTCCAGACGACGAACGCGGGTGAGCCGTGGTCGACGTCGGTTGCTGCTTCGACGACTGACGGCCCCGCTTTCGTGCTGGGTGTAACGGTCAACGCGCCGGCATCGGTTGCCGGAGAGTACCCAGCGTTGGAAGGCGCCATTACTGGCAGTCTCGCTGCGTTGGGACCGATCACCGAAGACGTCGCTGCCGCCGACCCGATCTTGGCCTGCGATCCGCTGACCAACGATCTAACCGGCAAGATCGCGTTGATTTCGCGCGGCGCTTGTGCGTTCACGACCAAAGTCGAAAACGCCGTCAACGCTGGTGCGATCGCGATCTTGATGTACACCGACGATCGTCCGAAGACGGTTTTGGGTGGTACGGCATCACCGATCACGCTGTCGG
Source organism: Pseudomonadota bacterium (assembly GCA_038534295.1). Lineage (GTDB taxonomy): Bacteria > Pseudomonadota > Gammaproteobacteria > Steroidobacterales > Woeseiaceae > JBCAXA01. The sequence goes on along the minus strand of JBCAXA010000002.1, from coordinate 164,837 downwards.
TACCGGGCGTCATGATCGATCGCGAGCCGGGTGAGGCACTTTTCGCCGAAATTCAGGGTGGCGCAACGGTTAACGCCACGCTGGACGCCGACACGCTGACGACCGAGGAACGTACCGGCAATATCATGGCTGGTTTCTCGTCGCGCGGTCCGTACGTCACCGTACCGGACTGGATCACACCGCACATCACGGCACCGGGTGTCCAAATCCTGGCGGCGAACACGCCGGACCAGGCAGACGGTTCCCAGGGTGGCCTGTTCGGCTATCTGTCCGGTACATCGATGTCCAGCCCGCACATTGCGGGTCTCGCGGCGCTGTTGATCGAAGCGCATCCGGAGTGGAGCCCAGCGGCAGTTCGCTCAGCGATGATGACGAGCGCGCGTCAGGACGTTCTTAAAGAGGACGAAACGACGCCGGCCGATCCGTTCGACTTTGGTGCAGGCCATGTTGACCCGAACTACGCGGTCGACCCAGGTCTCATCTACGAAGCCGGTCAGCTCGACTACCTCGCCGCAAGCTGTGGCACGGGCACGCCGCTGGTTAGCGCCGGCGACTGTACGTTCCTCGAAAGCATTGGCTTCTCGCTGGATCCGTCAGACCTGAACCTGCCGTCGATCGGTATTGCCGAGCTGCCAGGTTCGCAGACGGTAACGCGTACCGTGACCAACGTTGCCTTCCGCGGCAACGGCGTCTACAAAGCGCACGTCGAGGCACCCGAAGGCTTTGACGTCACGGTTCACCCGGCCGAACTGCATCTCGCTCAAGGCGAATCCGCGACGTACGAAGTGACGATCACCAACGTATCGGCACCTCCGGGCGAATACCGCTTCGGCAGTCTGACGTGGGTACAAGAAGCGCGTCGCAAGAATCGTCCGCCGCGTTTCGAAGTCCGCTCGCCGATCGCTGTGAACGCAACGGCGATCATCGCACCGGCCGCCGTAGCGGGAACCGGTTCGGACGGCAGCTCGAGCTTCGAGATTACGTTCGGCTACAACGGCGATTACACCGCCGGTGTCCACGGCATCAACACGGCAACGCCGTTCTTGTTCACCGTTGAGGACGATCCGGGCAACTCGTTCGCCTTCTTCGGCCCGGGCACGACGATCGCGTTCCTCGAGGAGTTCCCAGCTGGAACCGCGTACGCGCAGTTCGACACGTTCAACGAGTACACGACGGGTAACGACGACGTTGACCTGTACCTGTACTACTGCCCGAACCTGTCGTGCACGCTGATCGATTCGAGCGGCAACGTCGATTCGAGAGAGCAGGTTTCGGTACTGTTCCCGATGAACGATCCGGCCATTGACGATCCGTACCTGATCTTCGCCCACGGTTTCAACACCGAAGGCGGAGCTCCGGCTGACGGTATCCTGTTCGTCAATTCGGTAGGCGTTGTCGACGACGCTGGCAACCTAAGTGTCACGGCGCCGAACGCGGCGACGATCGGCGCGACGGAAACCATCGACTTCAGCTGGACCGGCTTGCCGGTAGGCGTTGGCGCCAAGCAGCTGGGTGCGATCTCGCACAGCGACGCCGCTGGCATTCAGGGACTGACTGTCATCGACATTGAGAACGACGCCGGCTTCGGCATCTGCGACTTCGGTGTCTGCACACCGTAATCGCACCACGACATCACGTCGTTAAAACTAAGCGGCCCTGCATTCGCAGGGCCGCTTTTTTTTTGCGCGTTGAAATCTATGCGCAGCGAATCCGCTGCGGCGATTCAGTCAACGGTGATGGGCGGGCACAGCACGGTGCGCGTGAGATCGGTGTTGTACGTGTAAGTACGGCCGCGATACTCGAAGTTCAGCGCGAAACCTTCGCGAGCCGTCGCGTCGTATTCAACGTCCGGCTCAGGGCAGTCGAGGGATGCATCGGAAAACGTTTTTGGTAACGCCGAGCGAATCGTGATCTCAGCCTCATCGGCACCCAGGTGTTCGGCAAGATCGGCCCGCGCCCACAACATCTGCTCGCCCCACACGAGCTGACTCTCGGTATCGACGCTGCTGAATAACGGCTTGCCCGCCGTCTCGCAGACAAACACCCGCTCGTTCGCCGCGTGGACGAAATGCAGGGCCTTTTCGACCCGCAGCGTCACTTTGTAGCCCGGCGTAATGACCTGACCGTACGCTTGATCGGGCTGCGGACAGCCGATGCTGGTATCCCGCCAATTGACCGCGCGAACGGTATCGATACGAATATCTGCCATCGGAATATCGAGATGTTCGGCGAGTGCACGAACGGATTGCGACGCAATACTGCGCTGCTCACGATCGAGCTCTTCCAGGCTGCCCTGACCCTCCACGAAACGCAGCTCCGGCTCGTCAGCTTCGGCGCCGCCGTTACCGCACGCGGCCAAGGCTGCACTCGACAAAACAGCCGTCAGCGTGGCTCGGCTCTTGTTCATTGCTCGTTCCTAGACTGTAACGGCCGCGCAGTGTACCGCATTGCGCTGTCCGGCCCGCTTTCATTTAACGTCGGCGCGCGGGTAGCCGGGTTTTAGGCAGATTCGCCGTAGAGCTCACGGCCGATCAGCATACGCCGAACCTCGGACGTGCCAGCACCAATCTCGTAGAGCTTGGCGTCACGCAGCAAACGGCCCGTCGGGTACTCGTTGATGTAACCGTTGCCGCCAAGGCACTGGATTGCCTCGAGCGCCATCAACGTCGCCCGTTCGGCCGTGAAGAGTATGACCGCAGCGGCGTCTTTGCGGTTGCAGCGGCCCGCGTCACAGGCGCGAGCAACCGTATAAAGGTATGAGCGAGCGGCACCGAGGATTGCGTACATATCGGCGAGCTTGCCCTGCATCAACTGAAACTCACCGATCGGACGGCCGAACTGCTTCCGATCGTGCACATAGGGCAACACGACGTCGAGACAGGCCTGCATGATGCCGACCGGGCCGGCGGCGAGAACCGCGCGTTCGTAGTCGAGCCCCGACATCAACACGGCAACGCCGCCGTTTTCATTGCCGAGCACGTTCTCCGCCGGTACGCGACAGTCCGTGAAGACCAGCTCGCCGGTATTCGACCCGCGCATACCGAGCTTGTCGAGCTTCTGTGCGCACGTAAAACCAGGCATGCCGGCCTCGACGATGAACGCCGTGATGCCGCGCGAAGCGGCATCGGGATCGGTCTTCGCGTACACGACGCATACGTCGGCTTCCGGTCCGTTGGTGATCCACATTTTTGAGCCATTTAGCACGTAATGACTGCCATCGCGTCGCGCCGTCATACTCATGCCGACGACATCCGACCCAGCCCCGGGTTCCGACATGGCTAGCGCACCGACGTGCTCTCCGCGGCACAGCGCCGGCAAAAATTTCTGTTTTTGCGCCTCGCTGCCGTTGCGACGAATTTGGTTGACGCACAGGTTGGAGTGGGCACCGTAAGACAAACCTACCGACGCCGACCCACGACTAATTTCTTCCATCGCGATGCAGTGCGCGAGATAGCCGAGCCCGCTGCCCCCGTACTCGGATTCGACAGTAATACCGAGCAGGCCCATGTCGCCGAGCGCGGTCCAAAGATCCGCGGGAAACTCGTTGTCGTGATCAATGGCCTCGGCCCGCGGCGTAATCTCACTCGCGACGAATTGCTGCACGGATTCACGCAACAGGCTCAGGTCTTCGTCCAATCCATAGTCGAGCTCGACATAGCGAGTCATTTTGTACTCCTCGGTCGCGCAGCGCGCTTCGATCCGCTCGTGAGCGCATCGCGTGCGCGCTGTTCGGTTTCATTGAGTGCACGTAACGTGGCTTTGAGATCAGCTAGCTGCTGACTGAGCGCCGCACGGCGCTCACCAATTCGTTCGAGCAATACTTCGAGCTGTCGGCGACTCCCAGTCTGCGCGTCGTAGAGGCCGATAATGTCGACGCTCTCCTCGAGCGTCAGGCCGATTCGCTTGCCGCGCAAAATGAGCCGCAGACGGGTGCGGTCTTTGGACCGAAAGACCCGTCGTTGGCCGACGCGCATCGGTGCGAGCCAACCCTTCTCCTCGTAGAAGCGGATCGTTCTCGTCGTGACGCCGAATTCTTCGGCCAGCTCGGAAATCGTGTAGTGCCGTTGCTCGGCCATAGGAGTCGCTCCTCGATGCGCCGCCACAGTAGTTGACGTTAACGTAAACGTCAATCCATTATCGTGGGTCGCTGCCAGGCGCCGCGAGCGGCGATTCGGCGTGGCTGATCGACCGGTGCGCGGCCCCGCCGGCGAACGACGCAGCGCGAGCGGGAGCGCTATGATGTCGGCGCCGTCGCGGTAGCGCGGTCGGTCGTTTTGCAGCAACAGGACAGCACGATGAAAACGCCGCCGGGCACGCGCCACGATTACCTCTGGTTCACCGAATTGACCACTCGCTGGATGGACAACGATGTCTTCAGGCACATCAACAACGTCGTCTTTTATTCCTATTTCGACACCATCGCGAACCAGTTTCTGATCGACGAAGGTGGCTTCGACTTTGTCAATGACGACGAGGTCGGTTACGTGGTCGAGTCTGGCTGTCGTTATCACGCCGCTGTTCGCCACCCGTGTCGGCTGACGGGCGGGCTGCGAATCGCGCACATTGGCCGCTCGTCCGTGCGGTATGAAATGGCCGTCTTTGCCGGCGCCGACCAAGCGGCGGCCGAAGGGCATTTCACGCATGTTTTCGTCGAACGCGCGAGCGAACGACCGACACCGATTCCGGCTAGAATTCGGGCAGCAATGGAGCGCGTTCGCAAGCCATGACCGAAACCCTAACTGACCTTCGGCAACGTATTGCCGACTACCATTTGATCGACGAGGACACACTCGTCGAACGCCTCGTTAGCACGGCCGACCTCAGCCCAGATCAACGTCGCAATATCAGCGACAGCGCTGCCGCGCTGGTGCAGGCCGTCCGCGACGAGTCGGACCCGAGCATGATGGAGTCGTTCCTCGCGGAATTCGGCTTGTCGACGCAGGAAGGCGTCGCGTTGATGTGTCTCGCCGAGGCACTGCTGCGGGTTCCGGACAACGAGACCATTGACGATCTCATTCGCGACAAGATCACCCCGCACGACTGGGGCGCGCATGTCGGTGACTCCGGCTCGATTCTGGTCAACGCCTCCACGTGGGCGCTGATGCTCACCGGCAAAGTGCTCGCCGACGAGGCGCCCGGTGTGGTCGGTGCGCTGCGCGGCGTGGTACGTCGACTGGGCGAGCCGGTGGTTCGCACCGCCGTACGTCGCGCGATGCAGGAGATGGGCGAGCAGTTCGTCCTCGGCGAGACAATCGCCGAGGCAACGCGGCGCGGCAATGCACTGGTTGGCAAAGGCTACAGCTACTCCTACGACATGCTCGGCGAGGCCGCCCGTACGTTTGCCGATGCGGACCGCTATTTCGAAGCTTATGCCGACGCCATTGCGGCGTTGGGCGAACGGGCTACAAGCGACGACATCGCTCGAAACCCGGGCATTTCGGTCAAGCTGTCGGCGCTACATCCACGTTACGAATACACCCAACGGGACCGCACATTGGCGCCGCTGACCGACCGGGTGCTGGATCTGGCGCGTCGCGCCAAGCAATCGCGACTTGGTTTCAATATCGATGCGGAAGAGGCCAACCGTCTCGAGCTGTCGCTGGATATTATCGAGCAAGTACTGGCAGATCCGTCGCTGGCGGGCTGGCACGGATTTGGCGTTGTCGTGCAGGCCTACGGTAGGCGCGCGCTGCCGGTCATCGACTGGCTCCATGCACTCGCCGAACAGCTGGATCGGCAGATTATGGTGCGCCTGGTGAAAGGCGCGTATTGGGACACGGAAATCAAGCAGGCTCAGGTGCTCGGCCTCGAGTCGTATCCGGTGCTGACGCGCAAAATCAATACCGACGTCAGCTACATCGCCTGCGCTAAACGATTACTGGAGATGCGTGGGCGAATCTATCCGCAGTTTGCCACGCACAATGCCCATACGATGGCGGCGGTACTGGAATTCGCGGGGCCCGATGGCGAGAGTTTTGAATTTCAGCGGCTGCACGGCATGGGTGAAGCGCTACACGAAGCGGTACGCGAGCGCTACTCAGTCCGCAGCCGGATTTATGCACCGGTCGGCGCCCATGAAGACTTACTGGCCTACCTGGTCCGCCGGCTGCTCGAGAACGGCGCGAACTCGAGTTTCGTTAATCAGATCGTCGACGAGAGCATCTCGCCGGCGAGCATCGCGGCCGATCCGCTCAACGAGATCGCCGAGCGTCCCACTCAGATCAATCGCGACATACCGCCGCCGACGTCGCTGTTCGGCAACGCGCGGCGCAACTCTCGCGGTTTTGACCCAAACGATGCGGCAACCTTGGCCGCCATTCGTGCGGCACGGCACGCTTGGCTTGCGCCACACGTTTGGGAGTTTCCAGCGAATGGCGCGGACCTACAGACCGTGATGAATCCGGCCACGAGCGACGAGACCGTCGGACGGATCGGCCTAACCCCGCTCGACGGCGCCGACGCCCTGGTCGCGACAGCGACGGCAGCGGCCGTGAACTGGAGCGCTACGCCCGTGCGCGAGCGAGCGGACTGCTTGCGTCGCGCGGCCGATCTGTTCGAACAGGCCCACGGCGAAATATTCGCGTTGGTCGGCCGCGAGGCTGGCAAGACCATCGCCGACGCGATCGCCGAACTCCGCGAGGCGGTCGACTTTTTGCGCTACTACGCCAGTGAAGCGGAAACCAAGCCGCCGGCTGGTCGCCCGCGCGGCGCCATTGTATGTATCTCGCCGTGGAATTTTCCGCTCGCGATTTTTACCGGCCAGGTGGCCGCCGCCTTGGTGACCGGCAATGCCGTTATCGCCAAGCCGGCCGAACAATCGCCGCTGATTGCCGCACGTGCCGTGCAGTTGCTGCACGCTGCCGGTATACCGGCCGACGTTTTGCAGCTCGCGGTCGGTGACGGCCAGCTCGGCGCGGCATTAACGCGTTCGCCGAACATCGGCGGCGTGTGCTTCACCGGCTCCACGGAAGTCGCCCGCCTCATTGAACGTTCGCTTGCCGAGCACAATTCGCCAAACGCCATGCTGATCGCCGAGACCGGCGGCCTCAATGCGATGATCGTTGACACTACCGCTCTGAACGAACAAGCCGTCACCGATATCGTTGCCAGTGCGTTTCAAAGCGCCGGACAGCGTTGTTCGGCGTTGCGCGTGCTTTATGTGCAGAAAGAGCGGGCTGACTCGCTGCTTGAAATGTTGGCCGGCGCGATGGACGCGCTCACGCCCGGCGATCCGCTCAATGCCGTGACCGACGTTGGGCCGCTCATCGATGCCGAAGCGGAGGCTGACGTTGGCGGCTACGTCGAACGGCAAAAAGCGGCCGGCCGGCTCCGCCGGCAAATCGATGTGCCCGAAGGCGGCCATTTCGTCGGCCCTGCCCTCGTCGACGTCGACAGCATCGATGACGTCGAGCGCGAAGTATTTGGCCCGGTCTTGCATGTTGTTCGATTTGATGCCGATGACGTCGATGCCGTCCTCGCTGCCATCAACGCGCGTGGGTTCGGCCTGACGCTCGGCCTGCACACCCGTATCGACGAGCGCGTACAGCGCATCGTCAACCGGGCGAAAGTCGGCAATGTGTACGTCAATCGCAACCAAATTGGCGCCATTGTCGGCTCGCAACCCTTTGGCGGCGAAGGCTTGTCGGGTACCGGGCCGAAAGCCGGCGGCCCGCACTACCTGGCCCGTTTTGTCGATCGTGGGCCTGGCGATGTGACCACGGATGAGGCCGCGGTGGAGTTTGAAGCCGCCGCGCTCAATGCCGCATTCGACCATCCAGCGACCGAAGCGTGGGCGAACCGCACCGATCGACTGACGCGGCTCGATGCGCTGGCCGGCCCCAACGCTCAAACCTTGCTCGACGAGGTCGAGAAGCTCGGGCCATCGCCCGCCGATCTGCCAGGCCCGACCGGCGAATCGAACCGGCTTAGCAGAGTGCCCATCGGGCGCGTACTCTGCGTCAACTCCGCGCCGGCCGATCTGCGCGCTCACGTCATTCAGGCGCTTGCCGGCGGCAACACTGTGGTCGCCGTTGCGCCGGACGCCGCACCGACTTTGGCCGATCTCGTCCGGCCGGATGTGCCGCTCGCGGCGTTAAACGGTCAAATTGACTCCGACGTCGTTCATTCAACCGATTTGGACGCGGTTGCCACAGCAGCGCCCAATGCCGAACAGCTAGCGTTGCGGCGTGCGCTCGCAGGGCGTGACGGACCGATCGTGCGCTTCATCGATGAAGCCGTATCGCCGGCGCGCTTCGTGCACGAACGCGCCGTTTGTATCGACACAACTGCCGCCGGCGGCAATGCTGAGCTGCTGGCGGCTAACAGCTAGCCGCGCGACCTACTGGAGCACCGGTGCGGCCGGCTTCTCTGGCCACTTGACGTCGGGCGTCGTCTGGTCGATGTCGACGGCAATCCGCCACTCGCCGTCGGCGCCTCGCTTGTAGATCAGCAGCGAGCGACCGGCGTCGCGGTAGACGTAACCGTTCTCGCGATTTGTCGCGCTAAGCCAGTACTTGGCAATAACGTGTCCAATGTTGCCGTTGACCTCGACCAGTTCGTGCTCGATATCGAAGGTCACGTCGTTCTTGCCGAGCCCAGCTGCAAAATAAGCACGGATGGCATCGATGCCAAACAGGCCGGGTTGATCGTGCAAGGTGACGATCGCGTCGTCTTCGTAAAGCGCCATCAACGCGTCAAGGTCACCGGCCTTGTAATGCGCAAGCCACGTATCGGCGTGTTGTCGCAGCGCTGTTTCATCGTCAGCGACAACCTCCGTCGCAACGCCGACTAATGCGAACGCGACGAGTAGCGGCGACAACAGGGCGAATCTGGACATGGTGTAAGCCTCCGGGTTGGTTGGCGCAGTCGCGATGACCGCACCTAGTGCATTTCTTCACCGCCAGAGACGTTCAACGCCTCGCCGGTCACATAGTACGCATCGTCTGAACACAACCAGGCGCAGGCATTCGCGATGTCATCGGTCAGGCCGGGTCGTCCCATCGGGATACGCCGGCGCATGTCGGCCAGATACTGCTCCAGCGAACGGCCCGTGGCCGCCGAAAAGTAATCGTTTTGCCACGCCCCGAGCCCCGTTGTTATGTGGTTAGGGCAGACGGCATTCGTGGTGATCTTGTGTGGCCCCAACTCGATCGCGCTGACGCGGGTCAAACCGACCATGCCGTGCTTCGACGCGCAATACGCCGATGCGAATGGGAATCCGCTCTTGGCGGCTTGGCTTGCAATGTTGACAATGCGCCCACCCTCGCCTTGAGCAATCATCTGCCGTGCCGCGTGCTTGGTGCCAAGGAACGCACCACGCAGGTTGACGCCTAGCACCGTGTCCCAGCGGGTTGCGTCGAGTTCCGTCAACGGCTCCATCAAATAGCCGACGCCCGCATTGTTTACCCAAATGTCGAGCCGTCCATGGCGCTCAACGCAGAATTTGACGCACGCTTCGACATCAGCCTCGTCGAGGACGTCGCAGCGATGCGCAACAGCGTCACCGCCCTTTTCGCGAATCGACTCCGCCTGCAACTCCAATTCCGCCACCGTGCCTATGAACGACTCCGGCAAGTCCGGCCCGGCGGCGGCGCCGATGTCGGTTAACACAACTCGCGCGCCGTCGCGCGCGAGTCGCTCGGCAATGGCCACACCGATGCCGTTTGCTCGACCCGCGCCGGTTATGCAGGCGACCTTGCCCGTCAGTGAACCGTATTTGGTCATTGCGGCACTCACGCGAGCGGATCAGCCCGAACAAACACGGGCGCATCGGCAAACTCATTGAACTCCGCTGCGACCTGCCGCATTTGCTCGGTGGCAAGTTCTTTACCAAAGGTATCCATATCGCCGATATCGAGCGTCTCGATGTATTCATAGGGCGATTCGCCTTCGCTGCCCAGCAAGCCGCCGGCTTTGAACACCCGAAACTCATCGACCGATTGCAATGCGTTGACCACCGGTAAATCGGTGGCCCGTGCCCAGCGTTCATAGGCGTCGCGATCAACGCCAGGCTTTAGATTGAATAGAACGAACACGCGCATCGATTGGTCTCCTTGCTAGGTCGGCCACCGACTGATGCCGGCTACAGTCGCCACGATGACGAAGGCGTAAATCGCCAGCACCGCCCAGTACACCGGCGCGAGCGCTGTCGAGTAGGCGCGATTGCGCTCCTCCGTCGCGCCTTCCGCGACGATTGCGACAAAATGCCCGACAGCCGGTTTGAACAGTACGTCCAAGACGACGCCCGCCACAAAGACAAGACCGACTATCAACACTTTCAGCGCGAGCCAGGCAGGCAACTGGTCCGCGACGAACAGCCACCCGCCAAGCCCGGTCACGACAACGGCCAGCAAAGCGTTCATCGCGAAGTTGAACAACATCGCGCGCGCTTCGGTGGGTGTCTCTGGATTTAGAAATCCGGTCCAAAGAATAACCAGCCAGACCAACGCAACTGCCCAAACGGCGATCGTGATACCCATCGATACGTCGACCAAACCCGACCCGCGCGCGAGCATCAAACCAGATGGGAGGATTAGCACCAGGGCCGAACGCGGCAAGCGATCGAGCAGCATGCCGACCTTGAGCACCGTTGCGCGGGTCTCGACGCTGAGCTCCGAACGTTCCGAAAACTTGGCTGCAACGAAAACACCGACATCGGTGCCGAGCCAAAACACGAGCAGCATGACATGCAGAAGCAGCCACAGAGAGTAATCAGTCATCGGCTGGACTCGCGTTCAACGCTCGATGTTCTGCGCGGCGGCGACGACCGCCGCGATAAACTCGAAACTCTCACCGTCCAGAGCGCCATCGGCAGCTTGATCAAGGCGCAGACTCTCGAGTTCCTCGGGGCCCAGCACGCCCTTGTCGACGAGCAGGCGCTCAAGATGATGGACCCGCTCACGCAGCACCCAGTGCTCGCTCATGAAGCGCATCAACATCGCGAGCAAGCGGTCCGAGTCTGCGTGTTCGAAAAACGCGTGCCGACCGCCGCGGACCACACCACTGACGGTGCCCGGGTCGCTCATGCTGATTTCCTCGCACCGAATCCATACCACTGAATGGCATCGGAAAGTCGGCCAGTGTCCTCGTCAAACTCGGCGACACGCGTGACGGCCGCTGCGAACTCATCCTCGGGTACGTACGTGTATCGCGGCATGACCGCATCGAAAAATTCCTCCGCTGCAAAGCCGGCCGCTGCGCAGAGTTCGCGGTAGTCCTGATCGCGGAAGTTCTTGTAGAACGGCTCGTTGTTGTAGTAGCCGTCCCAATCAAGATAGAACGCATCGAACGGCGTCAGCGCGTCGTTCGGCGGGAGCTCCATGTGCAGCATGACGCCACCAGGACGCAGCAAGCGATGCGCTTCGGTAAGAAACGCACGAATCGACTTCAGCGGCAGCTCGTGCAAGAACATAGACGAGAACACGACGTCGAACGAGGCGTCGTCGAAATTAAGTGTCTCGGCGGTTTGCTGGTGAAAATGTGCCTCGATGCCGAGGGACTCCGCGCGGGCGTGAGCGTATTTTACGCACGCACCGGCAATGTCGACGCCGTGGACCTCGGCGGCTGGAAACGTCTGTTTCCACGGCAAGGTGTTGTGACCAATGGTGCAGCCGACGTCAAGAATGCGCGTCGGCGAAAGCTCTGGAAAACGCAGGCGGACGAAATTGGCCATTGAGCATCCGATGTCGTTCAGTTGCTTGCCCATGGCACCAAAGGCAAAAACGTTAAAGCCATTGTCGTAAACAGCGCCTGGCAACATCGACGCGTCATTCTCACGGCCATCGTAGTTGCCAGGCATGAGATGAACGTCGATGGCAGCAACGTAGCGCGGCGTCTCGAGATCGGCATCTAGGCTGACTGAGCCCAATCGTTCGGCGGAATCGGTCGCCAGCGCATTGAAATGCGCTTCGAGCGCCGCGCTGTTCGCGTTGACAGAATCGATGACCGAATTCCACACGAGTTCCTGCGCGGTACAGCGCATCGAGCTGTAGAGATTGAATACGTCGCGGCCCTTGAGCATTTTGTGCACCCCGGGACCATTGGTCGGCGCAGACTCGCCGCGTTGCTCGGCCTCCGGCAGTGCATTGTGCTCGTAGTCGTCGCGCAACGCGCCGGCGAGGTTGTGCAACACGTAAGCACGCAACGAACTGGCGAATCGTTCGCGCGCGCGATTGGCCTGGGACTTCTCGAGTTCCAGACCGTGGTTCAGTCGGGTTTCCACCGGACGCTCTCCTCGATTGCTCGAATTGCCCATTGCCGGTGCAACGCTGTCCACAATGTGGCAATACGTTGTCGCGACACCAGTGCCGGGCCCAGTTGACTAATTGTTATAACCTTATATCATCTAAACGGCGTCTGAGACCATCGCGCGTCTTAAGAATCAGCATCTTACAACTTGTCTGCGGGGGCAAAGTTATGTGCGGTATCCCAAGTGCACTCCACCGTGTTCGTTGGCAGGCGGCGGTTGCGCTGTTAGGCACACTGACAGCATTTTCGGCCAATGCTCAGCTCGAAGAAATCACCGTAACGGCAGAACGTAGGGAAGCCGACATACAGGAAGTTCCGGTCGCGGTCAGCGCCTATAACGAGGTGCTGCTTGAAAAACTGCAGGTGCAGGAAACGCTGGACCTCGTCAACCTCGTACCGAACCTCTTCGGTGGCAACAACACCGGCCTCGGTACCGCCAACATGTATTACTTGCGTGCGCAAGGCAACGACGAGTCGATCGCAACGTTCGACCCACCGGTCGGGACCTACATCGACGAAGTCTATGTGTCGCGCCAGAACGCCAACAACTACGCGTTTTTTGATGTTGATCGCATCGAGGTCTTGCGCGGACCACAAGGCACCTTGTTTGGTCGCAACACAACCGGCGGCGCCATCAATATGATTCTCCGCAAGCCATCGGAAGAAGCAGGCGGCTTCGCTGAGGTCGGTTTCGGCCGGTTCTCGGAATTCGCCTTTCGCGGAACGGTCGATGTGCCGATTAACGACCGGTTCTTGACCAAGGTGTCAGCGTTCTCGATTCAGGACGATGGTTGGCTCGAGAACAATGCGGTAGGTGGCGAATTCAATGACAAAGACGCGTTCGGCTTGCGCTTGGATCTACGGATCTTGCCGACCGACACGATAACCTGGGACATTGCGATCGATTTCATTGATGATACCGAAGGAAATATTCTCGGCCTCATTCAGGGTCGCGATCGAATTTCCAATTCCGTTCTACCGAACGGCCTCAATGCCGGCGGCTTGTACTTTCCGGATCTGCAGCAGGGCGTGATTACGCCGCTGACTTACACGCAGAAGGCGGATTACGGCAACTCAACCGAGAACCTCAATATCGTCTCCAATTTCGGTTTCGAACTCGGCAACGGCACGATGAATGTCATCCTCGGCTACCGCGATCTCGAACAGGAATTCTTGCTGAACTTCCCGGGCGGCTCACCGAGGAACGACGATTTCTTTTGGATCGACAACATCGGCGAACACGATCAATTCACGGCCGAGCTCAAGTGGGACGGCGAATTGATGGATGGCCGGCTGAATCTCGTGACCGGGCTGTTTATCCTGGACGAGGACAACACCACTGACTTCGCCGACTATTTCGTTGGCGGCAGCCTCATCCTCGCCGATCGCGTACTCGACAATTCAACCCAGGCCTGGGCGGTTTACGCACAGGGCGATCTTCAGGTTGGCGACAACGGCGTCCTTACGTTGGGGCTACGCTACACGGACGAAGAGAAAGAGATCGGCCTGTCCGACAATACTGGACTCGGCAATCTCACGACGGCTCAGCTCATTGCGGCGGGCGTGCCGACCGATCAGGACGAGCAAATCGTCACGCCTCGGGTTGCGTACGCTTACAACTTCAACGATGACGTGATGGGTTACGTTTCAGCGACCCGCGGGTTCAAATCCGGTGGCTGGAACGCCCGAGGCACCGGCGCTGCATCGTTTCAGCCGTTCGGCCCTGAAACACTGTGGTCATACGAAGTCGGCATGCGTGCGGACTACTTGAACGACAAGTTGCGCGTCAATGCAACGCTGTTCTACACCGACCTCGAGGATTTGCAAACGACGTCGGCCACGCCGAGCGGCGCATTCCTAACCACCAATGCAGGTGGGCTGGAGGTTACCGGTCTCGAGTTCGAAATCACCGCCGTGCCGACCGAGAGTTGGGACATTTTCATTGCCGGTGGCTTCCAAGACGCTGAATACACGGATCTGCCAAGCGGGTGCGTAGCACCGAATACCGATTTCGCAGCGTTTGATATCGACTGCAACGTCGCCGATCCGAAGCGCTCGCCGGATACGACGCTGACCATCGGCACGACGTACGACATCCCGATCGCCGCTATCGGCGCGTCATTGCGCCCAACGGCAACCCTGCGCTGGATCGACGAGAACGTCACGGGCACGCGCCAGCTCGGTGTCAACGACGAAGAGGCTATCCTCAACGCCGGTTTGCAGCTCGTCGACGATGAGAACGTCTGGACGGCGGCGCTCGAGTGCAAAAATTGCACCGATGAAGAGTACGTATTGTCGGAGCTGTTCGTGCCCTACTTCACTGAGCCGATGACCTGGCAAGCACGTTTTCGCTACAACTTCGGCGCGCGCTAGACGCAACGTCGGCAGCCCCTTAACGTTAGGCCGCAGCAGTTTGCTGCGGCCTTTCTTATGCCCGACCGAAACAGGAACAAGCGATGAATTATTGGCTCATGAAATCCGAGCCCGATACCTACAGCATTGACGATCTGAAACGCGACAAAGTCGAACCATGGACCGACATTCGCAACTATCAGGCGCGCAATTTCATGCGCGACGACATGCGGGTCGGCGACAAAGCGTTTTTCTATCACTCGAGCTGCGCCGAACCGGGCATCGTCGGCATCATGAAGGTCGCCAGCAAGCCGTACCCGGACCCGACTCAGTTTGACAAGAAATCGCATTACTACGACCCGAAGAGCACGCCGGACAATCCGCGCTGGGAACTGGTGGACGTCCGATTCGTTCGCAAATTGAAACGCGTCGTCACGCTCAAGGAATTGAAATCGCATGCGGAGCTTGCCGAGATGATTTTACTGCGGCGCGGCAACCGACTGTCGATCATGCCGGTTGACGAAGCGCACTGGGACTTCATCTTGACGCTTATTTGACAAAGGCTGAAGGCGCTGCGCGGCGCTTTTTTCGAACTGCGGTTTTTCATGTTGCAGTCACAGAGCAGTCATGCCCGGCACGCATCTTCATGGTGTGGGCATTGTTCGGGAGAGCCGCGTGAGACGTCAGTTTGTTTTGCTTTTGGTGTTACCGCTTATCGCGACGAGCGCGGTAGCGACCGTTATCTACGACGAGTCGATTGACGGCGACTTGTCCGGCGATTTCAGCTCGCCGATGTCGCTGATGTTCGGCAACGGCGCAAACACGATCATCGCGCAAATGGGCAACAACGGCTTCACGGGCGCTACCAACGGTCGTGACGCCGACTATTTGACCTTTACGATTGCGAACGGCTTTCAGCTGACGTCGCTGACGGTCGACAGTTACACATTCAGCCCAAGTAACCCGGGCGTCAGCTTCCTTGGCTATGTCATCGGCAGCAGCTTCGGAGGTCAGGGCAGCGGCGATATTGACGGCAGCGTCCTTTTCAACGCCGGTTCCGGGGATATTCTCGATGACATCGCGACCGGTGCCCTGCAGGCCGGCACCTATGCCTTCTGGATCCAGGAAACGTCCAGCAACGTTGTCGACTATGAGCTGACGTTTAACATCTCGCCGGTACCGCTGCCGGCGCCGATGCTGCTGCTGTTGAGCGGTCTTGGGCTCTTCGGCGCCATGCGCCGCCGTTTCTTCTAACCCCCCGTCCTGCGGCGGCGATCCACCGCCCGTCAGAGATCGGACTCTGGGCCCCTCACGAGAGGGGCTTTTTTTTGCGCCCTCCGGCCGATTCCCGGGACAATCGATCGCCGCATTTCTTAGTTTCTTAACAGCCGCATGCGATGTTGCCGTTAGGTGACGAACCAGATCCATCGAGAAAGGAAGCAAATCAATGGCAAGTGCGAATCCCAAGCCGAGCGATACGACTCCATTGTCCCCTGAAGCCCTTGCGGGCATCGATGGCTACTGGCGAGCGTGCAACTATCTCGCCGCCGGCATGATCTATTTGCGCGACAACCCGCTGCTGCGCGAACCACTGGCCGTTGAGCACATCAAACATCGGCTGCTCGGGCATTGGGGCGCGCCGTGTGCCGAGACCTGTCGACGATTGGAATCGAGATCGATGACGACCAGACACGGAGGGACGGGGCCCAACCGCGCGATGTCAGCAGTGCGCGAAGCCGCGTGCGTGTGTTGGCGATTGAGACCGACGAGGAGTCGGAGATTGCGCGGCAAGCGGTTGCGGCAATCAAAGGCTCATAGGCGGGCGTAAGCGATTCAAAACGGCTAACGGCAACGATCAAGCAAGCGGCGTATTTCGCTGGCGATACTCGGATTGACGTCAACATGCTCAGACAGGAAATCGAGCATTCGCTCTGCGGCCTCGGGCGTACGCGCATAGCCGGGGGTCAACGCTTTGATCAGGGGGACGTGTTTCGGCCAGCGTTGCTCGAAGCGACGCTCGTTTGAGAACCTGTCCCTACTGGCATCCGTGCTCTCGCCCCACAGTTCGAGCAGGTCGAGCAACTTGGTTACGGCATGGTGCTGAATGAAGAAGCACGCGGAAAGTCTCTCACCGCGTGCGTATCGTCCGAGGCCGACGTAAAGATTGGTTAGCACCTCACCAACCAGGAAGCCTTCGTCCGCCTCACCGAAATGCGGAGTCCGCGACGACGGCTCAAGCGACGTAACATCGAACCCGTCCCGCGCCCAAATCAGCCGCGCGTTGTCGAACGGGATAGACATGAGCTCATCGGGACTCAAGACTGCAAACTCACAGAATATGCCGTCGTCGAAAAGCGCCTTGTGCCCATCAACGGTATTTTTAAATGAGTAAACGAGCGGGCGAATGCCCCGGAGCCAAGCAAGGTCTGCAATGAATTGCTGCTTGGTGCTCGCCTCGACGATGACGAAAAAATCGAGATCGGAGTACTGGTCGAGGCGGTCCGTATCGCGGCCGGTTGATCCGAGACCGAGCAATGCCAACGTACCGTCGCGCTTCGAAATCTGTATTGCGATTTGATCTAGCCGCTCAAGCAGCCTGGTTTTCGGGTCCATGCTCTGCGTACCGGGATTAGAAAAAGGCAAGGTGGCGCCCAACTCAAGCCTAGCGCTAGTGGAGGAAAGCGTGCCAAACATTGCGCCACGCGAATCTTTGACCGACCACGGTAGGTTCGTTCCTTCGATCAACGAATCAACAAAAAAATGGGCCCCTTTGCAGGGGCCCCTTTTTATTGATTTGGTGGTGATGGGTGGAATGGATGGCGCCCATCCCTGGGCGCCACCCTCGCTACGCTCGGGCGAACTAAAGTTCGCCCAAAATCGCTCCCGGCGATTTTGTGAACCACCTTCGGTGGTTCATTTCCTTCGACCAACGAATCAAAAAAAAAGGGCCACTTTGCAGGGGCCCCTTTTTATTGATTTGGTGGTGATGGGTGGAATTGAACCACCGACCTGCGGGTTATGAGTCCGCCGCTCTGACCAACTGAGCTACATCACCATTTTTTACTTTCAGGTTCCTCGCCGCCCTCTTGCTGAGGATGGGTGGAATTGACTCGCACCATCCATGGCGCTCGCCCTACGGGCGCACTCGCTTCGCTCCTGCGTCCAAATTTGCTCCAGGCAAATTTGTGAACCACCGACCTGCGGGTTATGAGTCCGCCGCTCTGACCAACTGAGCTACATCACCGATTTTTCCGCGGGGCGGGAGTATCCCCGTGCGCCCGCCGGCCGTCAAGAGTATACGCCAAGATCCGCTGAGCCCGCGTATAATTGGCATTGCTCCGCCCGCCTCCAGCCTTGATGTCCCAGACTTTTCAAAACCCACCGGTCGCACCAGAGACCTTGCCGACCGTTGCCGACATCGACTGGCAGCGTCTGGCCGGGCGCTACATCGGCCAAGTCATTATCGAACGGCTGTTGCTATTCGCGCTGGCCGGGATTGGCTTTACCATACTCGTCGCGTCTGGACGTCTTCCGCCGGACCGCGTGGCGCTGGCAAGCGCAATACTCGTTATCGTGTTCGTGGCCATGCTGCTGCACGCGGTGCTCGCGGCGAGGCGCAAAGCTTATGCAGTGCGGCAACACGACGTGCTGTTTCGCAGCGGACTTTTTTTCCGAACGGTAACGGCCGTTCCGCTAAATCGCATCCAGCACGTCGAGCTCCATCGCGGTCCACTGGAGCGGGGATTCAAACTGGCCACACTGCAGGTGTTTACCGCCGGTGGCTCCGGGTCCGATCTCAGCGTCCCCGGTTTGAACGAGGCGCGCGGCGCCCAGCTACGCGAGTACATTCTTGGACAGATCGGCCACGAATCCTGAAGCGCTGCCAGACCGGTCCTGGCGACGCGTATCAGCGCTGTCGCTGGTGTTCTTTGTCGCGGACCTCGCGAAAACGATCGCGCGCAATTTTGTCCAGATCATCGTCCCGACGATCGCTTTCCTTGCGAGCACCGGCGGCTTTTCGAAAGACCGACTCTCCTTACTCGGCGCCGCGGCAATCGGTGTAATTCTCGTCTACGCGGTCGCCATGTTTCTCAACACGCGATTTCAGCTCGGCAGCTCGGGCATCGTCCTCCGAACCGGGGTCTTTTCGCGCAAACAGCTCAATCTCGAGTATCGACGCATTCAAGCACTGAACCTGTCGCAGAACCCGATCTACCGCTGGTTCGGCGTCTACGACCTCACACTCGACAGTGCCGGATCGTCCGACACCGAGCTGATCCTGCCAGCCGTTCGCGAAGACGTTGTCGCCGAACTCAGAGCGCTGCTCGATACGGTGGAAAGCCCTATCTCGGAATTCACACCGCCATCGTCGGACCAGGTGCTCAGCCAGCTCAATGCGCTCGACATGGTTCGTATCGGCATCTCGAGTCAACGCTCGCTCGTGTTTTTGGCAGTTCTGGGTTCGGCTTTCGGCGCACTCGAGACCCAAGGTTGGACGGAACGGGCGCTGGATTCCGTCATGCCGACACAACTGTGGGATGCGACGGATGCGAGCCTGTTCGATCTCATCGTCTTTGCGCTCGTCGGCGTTACGATCGTGCTCGCACTGATTATCTTGCTATCAATTGCCAGCTCCTTCTGGCGCTTTAATCGCTTCCGACTCGAAGACCGACAAACGGAGTATGTTTCGACCGCCGGACTCTTCACCGTGCGCACGCAGACATTGCCGTTACGCAAGGCACAAGTGATCAGTGTCGTGCGCGGTCTCGTGCATCGGTGGCTAGATCGATCAGAGCTCGCCGTCCATCAGGCGGCGGGCCGAGATTTCTCCGCCAAGGGCGAGTTTGTCATTCCGCTGGTCGGCGACGCGCAACTCGGGCGAATCGTCGGCGGGGTTCTCGACGTCAATGCAACGGGTTTCTTGCGCCGCCAGGGCAATGGGGCATTTCTGCCCATCAGCTGGCGTTACTGGTTGTCGCGTTGGCGCATCTATGGCTGGCTGCCGGCCTTGTCAGCGGGCCTATCCATTGCGCTCAACGATGGCGTAAGCCGCTGGCTATGGCTCATCGTGCCGGTCTGGTTAGTGTTGTCCGCCGCCATCTTCTGGCAGCGCCATCGGCGTTGGGGCTATTTCGTGTTCGACCAAGGCATTGCACTACGCCAGGGATTTCTTGGCGAACGCATCGACGTTTTTCTGTGGCGAAAGATGCAGTTCGTAGCGCTGAAAGAAACACCCTTTTTGGCGCGCCACGGACTTTGTCACTTGCACGTGGCGACGGCCGCCGGCCAGCGCCGACTGCCGTTCGTGCCGCGCGAGCTTGCCGTCCGACTCGCCGATCGCGCGCTCGTTGCCACCGAGTCGTCGAAGCAATCGTGGATTTGAAGCGCGTCAGACGTTGAAGCGAAAGTGCATCACGTCGCCTTCGGCGACGACGTAGTCCTTGCCTTCCAGGCGCAACTTCCCCGCCTCGCGCGCGCCTGATTCACCGCGCGCCCCAACGTAGTCGTCGAACGCAATTACTTCGGCGCGAATAAAGCCCTTCTCGAAGTCGGTATGGATCTCGCCGGCGGCCTGGGGTGCGGTTGCGCCAACCCGGGTCGTCCATGCGCGCACCTCTTTGGGGCCGGCCGTAAAGAACGTCTGCAGCCCGAGTAAACGGTAGGCAGCTCGAATGACCCGATTCAAACCGGGCTCTTCGAAACCGAGATCGGCCAGGAATTCGGCTTTGTCCTCGGCATCGAGCAGAGCGATCTCGGCCTCGATCGCAGCGCTTGCAGCGACGATATCGGCGCCTTCTGCAGCAGCGAGCGCCGTCAGTTGATCGAGATACGGATTGCTCTCGAAGCCGTCGTCATTGACATTGGCGATATAGAGTACGGGCTTGCGCGTCAGTAGGTTGAGCGACTTGATCTCGCGGGCTTCATTGTCGTCGAACTCGAGCGTCCGCAGCGGCGTACCGTCGTCGAGCGCCGCTTTGACGCGCTTCAACAGATCGCGCCACGCGATGGCAGCCTTGTCGTTGGTCTTGGCGTTCTTCTCGGCTTTGATGAGCGCTCGCTCGACCGCTTCCAGATCCGCGAGCGCGAGTTCGGTGTTGATCGTCTCGGCATCGTCAACCGGGGAAACGCGGCCGTCGACGTGCGTAACGTCGTCGTTGTCGAAACAACGCACAACGTGGGCGATCGCATGTGTCTCGCGAATATTGGCTAAGAACTGATTGCCGAGTCCTTCCCCGCTGGCCGCCCCGGCGACCAAACCCGCGATGTCGACAAATTCCATCGTCGTCGGAATAATCTTCTCCGGCGAGGCGATATCAGC
This sequence comes from Pseudomonadota bacterium, assembly GCA_038534295.1. Lineage (GTDB taxonomy): Bacteria > Pseudomonadota > Gammaproteobacteria > Steroidobacterales > Woeseiaceae > JBCAXA01. The sequence goes on along the minus strand of JBCAXA010000002.1, from coordinate 143,920 downwards.
CAGATCGTTGAGGCGCGGATCCGGAACCGGCACGACACCGACGTTCGGCTCAATGGTACAAAACGGATAGTTCTCAGCCGGAATCTCCGCCGCCGTCAGGGCATTAAACAACGTCGACTTACCGACGTTTGGCAGGCCAACAATGCCGCATTTAATCGCCATCGGTATCTCCGTTCTCCGGCTTGTTGGGTTTGTTCGGCTTGTCTGCGGCCGGCCGCCGGTTTATCTCGTTCATCGCAACCTGAAAACCGCGGCTAATCATCGTTGGCACGACGTCGGCAGCGCGATCGACGGCCTCATCCAATCGCCGTTGATCGTTTACCGACGCTGATTTCAGAACATAGTCGACGACGTCGTCTCGGTGGCCGGGATGCGCAACGCCGATGCGCAATCGATAGAATTTTGCGCCCAAGCAGGCGATCGTATCGCGCAAGCCGTTGTGGCCGCCGTGGCCACCGCCCTCTTTCAGCCGCAACGCCGCGACGGGCAGATCGATTTCGTCGTGCGCGACCAGTAGCGACTCGACATCGAGCCGGTAGTAGTCGAGAAACGCACGCAATGGACCACCGCTGCGATTCATGTAGTTCATCGGTTTGATCAACCAAACGCTTTCGGTCTCGATTTGCGCCCGACAAACGTCGGCATTGAATCGTGTTTCATGGCGGAATTGGCCACCGTAGCGACGAGCAAGCTCATCGGCGAACCAAAAACCGGCATTGTGTCGCGTCGATTCGTACTTGGCGCCGGGGTTGCCGAGCCCGGCCACTACGCGAAGGCGTTGAGTCATCGCCCTAAGCACCGTCTGGCGGTCGTCCTATGGCGGCCGCGCGGAGAAATAACTAAAAAAAGACCGCCAGCGGCGGTCTTTTTCCTGGCTTGCAATCGGCGCGCGATCAGGCCTCGGGTTCGCTGCCCTCGTCCGGCGCCTCGTCCGTCGCTTCCTCTTCATCGTCACCCGACGTACCGCGTTTCGGCACGTTGATTGCGATGATCGGCTGGTCGTGGCTTGCACCGTGCGACAGTTCGACGATCTCCACACTGCCAGCGGTCGTAATGTCGGACAGATGCAGCATTTGATCGATGTCGAGCTCGGCGATGTCGATTTCGAAGTACTCCGGCAGATCAGCCGGCAAGCACGTGACCTCGACCTCGGTCATTAACTTCGACACGACGCCGCCGTGCTGTTTGACACCCACTGACGATTCCTCGTTGAGAAAGTGCAGCGGTACGTTCATACGAATACGCTCGTCCTCGAGGACGCGTTGCAGGTCAATGTGCATGATCTGCTGCCGCGCCGGATGGCGCTGCACGTCCTTGACGATGGCGGGCTGTGTGCGCTCGCCGGCCTTAATGGTCAACACGCTCGAGTAGAACGATTCGTCCTGCATTTGGCGCAGCAACTTGTTGTGATCGAGCGCCAGTGCACGCGGCGGTCGATTACCGCCGTAAAGGATTGCCGGTACTTTGCCCTCGCGACGCAGGCGGCGGCTCGCACCTTTTCCCTGGTCTTCGCGGGTTTCGGCAACCAGATCGAGTTTGTCACTCATCGGATTGTCTCCTGGTAAGTTGGTTCTCGGCTGCAGGGCTTGCGACCAGCCACAGCGCCGTACCCGCCGACGGCGGGCCGCGCACTATACCAGAGCCGCCGCTGGGCTCAAAACCAGGCTTGGCTAGTCGACGTAGAGCGAGCTCACCGACTCCTCGTCGGCGATACGGCGGATCGTCTCGGCCAGTAATTCAGCGGTCGATAGTTGGCGAATGCGCTCGCAGGCCGCGGCCTCTTCGCTAAGCGGGATCGTATCCGTAACGACAATTTCGTCGAGTGCTGACGTCGAAATTCGCTCAACCGCCGGCCCAGACAGGACCGGATGTGTTATGTAGGCGACCACGGTCGTCGCGCCGGCGTCTTTCAAGGCGCCAGCGGCATGACACAGCGTACCGGCGGTATCGACGAGGTCATCGACCAAAATGCAGTTTTTTCCGGAAACGTTACCGATGATGTTCATGACCTCGCTGACATTGGCGCGCGGTCGGCGTTTGTCGATGATCGCAAGGTCCGCATCATCGAGCCGTTTTGCCAGGGCCCGCGCGCGCACCACGCCACCAACGTCGGGCGAGACGACAACCATATCCTGATATTTCTGCTTCCAAACATCCCCCAGCAGCACCGGCGAGGCATAAACGTTGTCGACCGGAATATCGAAGAAACCCTGGATCTGGTCGGCGTGCAGGTCGACGGTCAGCACGCGATCGATGCCGGCCGACGAGAACAGTTTAGCGACGAGCTTTGCGGTAATCGGTACGCGCGACGCACGCGGTCGTCGATCCTGGCGGGCGTACCCGTAGTACGGCACAACGGCGGTAATCCGGCTAGCCGATGCGCGCCGACACGCGTCGACCATCACCAGCAGCTCCATCAAATTCTCGTTCGTCGGCGGCGATGTCGGCTGCACGATGAAGGTCTCGCGGCCGCGAATGTTCTCAAGAATCTCGACGTTGATCTCGCCGTCGCTGAAGCGTGCGACCTGAGCCCGGGCCAATGGGATATGCAGATGCCGGGCGATGTCGGCAGCGAGTGCCGGATGTGCGTTGCCAGCAAAAATGGCAATTGTCGCGAGTTCCACGACCCTACTCCCCGTATATTTTTGTGTTGCGGCAGCGGCCTGTCGGCGGGCGGCGAGAATGGCTGGGGTGGCAGGATTCGAACCTGCGAATCACGGGATCAAAACCCGTTGCCTTACCGCTTGGCTACACCCCAGCAAGTGCCCGGTGCCCCGCTCGCTCGCGGTGCGCCCGGCCACTGCGCGGGTGATTGTCCGGCTCCGGGTTTCGGGTGTCAAACCAGCGAGTTACCGGACGGCGGCAGTTGCCTCGAGCGGAATGTGCCAGTCTTTTAAGACAATGGTCAGACGCACATCGTCGCTGACAGCAATGAGCTTGCGGGGAAGCTCAGCCGCGCCAACGCGCTGATAGTCGCGGTAATCGACGCGCCAACGGCCCTGTTCAAGCGATTTTAGGAGGCCGTTTTCGGCAATCTCGAGATCGCCATCGAGTGCCGGATCGCCGATGCCGAGGACCCAATAGCGAAAACTGTCGAACGGCACCGTCCAGCCGTAGCGCCAGCGAATACTCTGCTCCGGATCGTCCATAACTTCGACAACACCGTCCGAGTGGCGCAGGGTCAGCTGGTCCGGGTCGCCCTCCAGCAGCACCGTGCCGCGTCCCAAGGGCCCGTGCAGCCGCGCGTCGATGCGCTCGCCGGACTGACGCCAATTCAACGCGGCCGAAAAGCCGTCATCGGCAGTGCGAATGGCGACTCTGCCGCGCACCTCCCAGCGATCGTACTCGGCAAGGATGTCCTCGCGACCCTCGTAGTCGGTCGGTAGAGCCGGCAGCTGCGAGGGTGGCAGCGAAGCACAGCTGGCCAGCAGCAGTGCCGCCAACAGCGTCGACGCGGCGCGCGCGATCATTAGCTCTCGACGCGGGCATCCTGCTCGAGCAGTCGCTCGAGCGTGCGCCGCAGCGGAATGCTGTCGGGATTGCGGTCGTAGGCCTCTTTGAGCACCTCGCGGGCGCGCTCGCGCTCGCCCAGTTGCCACAGCGTCTCGCCCAGGTGCGCAGCGACCTCCGGATCCTTGATCAAATCCCAAGCCCGCTCGAGATGCTCGAGCGCGGCCTCGTAACGCCCCAATTTGAATTCGACCCAGCCCATCGAGTCGATAATTGCCGCATTGTTGGGTTCGAGTTCGAGCGCACGAACAATCAGACCGTACGCCTCATCATAACGCTCGGTCCGGTCAGCCAGCGTGTAGCCCAACGCGTTGAGTGACAGCGCGCTATCGGGATGATCGCGCAGCGTCGCGCGGTACTGCTTAATGGCCCCTTTGACGTCACCGCTTGCGAGCAGCGCCTCTGCGCGCGTCAGTTTGAGACCCTCGGCCTCGGGTCGGACGTCCAGCATCGCATCGTAGATCTCGATAGCAGCATCGTGCTGGCCGAGCTCCCGATAGAGTTGCGCGCGCGTCAACTGCAGCGCAAAACCTTTCGCCGGATGCGCGCGACTGTAGCGGTTGAGCTGATCGAACGCCCCTTCGGTATCGCCGCCCGCGAACAGCAAAGCGCTGATACGCTGCTGGGCGATGATGGCGTTCGGCCCTTCGCCAATCTGCGTGTAGATACGTCGTGCCTGCTCCGTTCGACCGCGTCGTTCGGCGATATTGCCGAGAAAAAACAGCGAATCGTGGCGGTGCGATGGCTTCGCCGCGAGTTGCGAGAATCGTTCCCACGCAACGTCGAGCTCGCCGTTGCGCAGGTCGAGAATTGCCCGAGCCTGCAGCGCATCCGCGTTGTCCGGCTGGGATTCCAAAACGTCGTCTACGATGCGTACGGCATCGTCTACCGCGTCACTGGTCGACAGAAACCGAGCGTAGTCGAGCTGCTGTTCGGTGCTCATGCCGTTGTCTGCAATACTCTCGGCGAATTCGAGCCCAGCCGTGCGGTCGCCGCCCAGCACAATCGCTTGGGCCTGCAGCATGGCGGCATCGAAAGAGTCCGGCGCCAGCTCAAACGCGCGTTCGGCGGCCTCGAGCGATCGAGTCAGATCGTCGCGCCGCAGCGCCACCTGCGAAACCATCCGATACGCTCGCCAGTCTGCGCTGTGCCGCTCGGCCAGTCGCTCGGCGACGTCCAACGCCAGCCGCTGGTTGCTCTCGCCCAACAACACATTGCCGAGCCGCTCGAACGCACGATCCCGATCCATATAGGGTGCTCGTGCGAGCTCCACAAACGCGCCGAAACTGTCGCTCGCGGTGTCGGCATCGGTTTGCCGCAACGCCAGGCGACCGCGCAGCAGCCAGGGATCGGGCGCATTCGGTTCGAGCGCTTCCCAGCGGTCGAGAACGCTCAAGGTAGTTTCACGCCGACCAAATTCGAAGCAAATATCGGCGGCCGCTCGCGCCGTCTCCGGATCATCGCTGGCGAGCGCTGCTTTCCGATACTCATCGGCTGCCAGCCGATACTCGCCCGCATCGAGCGCCCGCTCAGCGGCCATGAAACGGACCGTCGAGACGCTGTCGTCGGGCAAGCTTGCGCAGCCGACGAGGAGCGCTGCCAGCGGCCAAAGGATTAAACGCGTGAGGGGCATGGTGCTCCTAGAAAACAGTGAAGCGGCAAGCCGGAGCAAAGTCGCTTATCATAGGCGCTAAGACCCGCGCGTGGGGAAACGATTCCATTCGATGCCGCTTTTCGTCCTCGGCATTAACCATAACACGGCCCCGGTTGAAGTCCGCGAGAGGGTCGTGTTCGACCCGGCAGACATACCAGACGTTGTTGCGGCTTTGCGCAGCAGCGCCGGTGTTGATGAAGCCATGGTTTTGTCGACATGCAATCGCACTGAAATTATCGGCTACGGTGATAACGGCGCCGCCGGTTCCGCGCGCCGTTGGTTAGTCGAATCACAGAGCCTCGACACGGCGACACAGTCCTCACTGTTCGAGCTGATCGGCACACAGGCCACGCGCCACTTGTGTCGCGTCGCTGCCGGACTCGATTCGGTCGTGCTCGGCGAACCGCAGATTGCCGGCCAATTGAAAGACGCCTATCGCCACGCGCGTGACTTATCGTCGGCCGGCCCTGTTTTAGACCGCGCTTGTCGCTTTGCGTTCTCGACGGCAAAGCAAATTCGTACTGAGACGGCGATCGGCGAAAACCCGGTGTCCGTTGCGTATGCGGCGGTGAGCCTCGCGAGCAACCTGCTCGACCGTTTCGACCGACTGACCGCGCTGCTGGTCGGCGCCGGCGAAACGGTCGAACTCGTCGCGCGCCACCTGCACCGCCAAAAAATTGGTCGTTTGTTCGTCGCCAACCGTACGGTCGAGACAGCCGAGCAGTTGGCGAACGAGTTCGGCGGCGTTGGCCTCGGGCTGCATGCCATCGACTCAGTCTTGCCGGACGCCGATATCGTGGTGGCTTCGACGCGCAGCCCGGACCCGATTATCTCTACCGCGGCCATGGCGAGCGCCCTTGGGCGACGGCGCCGACGCCAGCCGGTGTTCGTTGCCGACATCGCGGTCCCGCGTGATATCGAGGCAGGCGTAGCCGATCTCGCCGACATCTATCTGTATACCGTCGATGACCTGCAGGGCGTCATCACCGAAAGCCTTGCTGCCCGTCAAAAGGCCGCTGTCGATGCCGAGAAGCTGATCGACGGCGCCCTTGAAAAGTACGAGGCGAGCGCCCGAGCCGTCGAGGCCGCGCCGCTGATTAGAGCGGTTCGTCAGCGGGCTGAAGTGTTGCGCGATGACATTCTGCTGGCCGCGCGCCGTCGCGCGGAAACCAAAGGCCCGGACGAGGCCCTGACGTACCTGGCGAACACGCTCACCAACAAACTGCTGCACGCACCCAGCGATGCGATCCGCCGGGCTGCCGAAGCCGATGACGACGATTTGTTGCGCGCCGTCGAAGCGCTGTTCGACGTTGACCGCAACGACAAGCAATGAAGGCCAGCATACGCGCTAACCTGGACCGGCTGCGCGAACGGTTCGAAGAAATCGCGGGTTTGTTGGCAGACCCAGAGATCATTGGCGACCAGAACCGGTTCCGCGATCTATCGCGCGAGTACGCCCGCAACGAGCCCGTGGTCAAACTGTATGAACGCTTTACCGCGCTCGGTACCGAGCTCGAAGAAGCGCAGGAACTTGCTCGCGATACCGACGCCGACATGCGTCGAATGGGCGAAGAAGAAGTCACGCGCCTCGATTCGGAACGCACCGAGCTCGAACAGGCGCTGAAAATTGCGCTGTTGCCGCGCGACCCGAACGACGACGCCAACATTTTTCTGGAGATTCGCGCCGGGACCGGTGGCGATGAAGCGGCCATCTTTGCCGGCGATTTGTTCCGTATGTACGCACGCTACGCCGAACAACGCGGCTGGCGGCTCGAGGTCCTGTCGAGCAACGACGGCGAGCACGGCGGCTTCAAAGAGATAATCAGTCGTATCGAAGGCGATGGCGCTTACTCGGCGCTCAAGTTCGAGTCCGGCGCGCACCGCGTGCAGCGGGTGCCGGAAACCGAATCGCAGGGCCGTATTCACACGTCGGCGTGCACCGTCGCCGTCTTGGCGGAGCCTGCGGAGGTCGACGAGGTCGACATCAACACAGCGGACCTTCGCATTGACACGTATCGCGCATCGGGTGCGGGCGGCCAGCATGTCAACAAAACTGACTCAGCGGTGCGCATCACGCACCTGCCAAGCGGCATTGTCGTCGAATGCCAGGACGAGCGCTCGCAGCATAAAAACAAAGCCAGGGCCCTGACCCTGCTGTCCGCACGACTGCTCGACGTCGAGGTGTCGGCACAACAAAAGCAGCAGGCGGAACAGCGTCGCAGTCTGGTTGGCAGCGGTGATCGTTCCGAGCGAATTCGCACCTACAATTTTCCCCAGGGCCGAGTCACCGACCATCGCATCAATCTGACGCTGTACAAGCTCGCTGAGATTATGGCTGGCGACCTCGACCCCGTCATCGGACCGCTACTGCAAGAACATCAAGCCGATCAGCTCGCACAGCTCGAAGAACAGCAATGACGATCGCGGCCAGCGTTCTCGACACCATCGGCAATACCCCGCTGATTCGATTACGCCAAGTCTCGGACGAAACCGGCTGCGAGATTCTCGGCAAAGCGGAATTCATGAATCCCGGCGGCTCGGTCAAGGACCGTGCGGCACTCGGCATGCTGCTGACGGCACAAGCGCAAGGTGCTATCGCGCCCGGGGCCACCATTGTCGAAGGCACAGCCGGCAATACCGGCATCGGCCTAGCGCTGGTCGGTAACGCACTTGGCTATCGCACGTTGATCGTCATGCCGAACACGCAAAGCGAAGAGAAGATTGCGACGCTCGAAAGCTATGGCGCCGAGGTTAGGCAGATCCCCGCCGTGCCGTTCAAGAATCCCGAGCACTTCGTGCATGTATCAAAGCGCATGGCGGACGCCATGAACGACGAGCGCCCGCGCTCGGCATTTTGGCCAAACCAGTTCGACAACACCGCCAACCGAGATTTCCACGACCGTACGACCGGCACGGAGCTTCTTGAGCAGACCAACGGCAGCATCGACGGCTTCATTTGTGCCGTCGGAACCGGCGGTACCTTAGGTGGAGTCGCGAACGCACTGCGCCGTGCGAATCCCGCCGTCAAGATTGGCCTGGCCGATCCCGGCGGTTCAGGCCTGCACCACTTCTATGCACACGGCTGCATCGAAGTCACCGGCAGCTCGATCACCGAAGGGATCGGCAACAGCCGGGTCACTGCGAACTTAGACGGTGTTGGTATCGATGTCAGCTACCGTATTGACGACACCGAAGCGATCCCGCTGACGTATCGATTGATTCGAGACGAAGGTTTGGTGTTGGGCGGATCCAGCGGCATCAACGTCGCGGGTGCCGTGCGCTTGGCGAGAGAATTGGGACCGGGCCATACGATCGTGACGATTCTTTGCGATTCCGGACTGCGCTATCGTGCTCGCTTATTCAATCCGGCGTTTTTGCGGAGCAAAGGCATCGAGCCACCGTCGATCTGACTCAATCTCGGAAGTTCCCATGCGAACCTTGCAAAACCTTTTTCATTCGACCGTCGTCGTTTTGACCCTCATCGCAGCGAGCAGCATTGCCGACGCCAGTCCAGCCGAGCTCGAGCGTGTCATGAGTGACTACTGGGCTTACCGCTTGGCTGAGAATCCAATGCTGGCAACCAGCTTTGGTGTGGCCGGCAGCAATCATGAACTGCCGCGGGTAACGCCGGCCGACGAAGCCCGCCGCCTCGAAGCCGAATACGATTTTCTCGCGCGGGCAAAAGCGCTCGACACGTCGGGCTTTGACGACGCCGCCCTCATGAATCGAGATCTATTGATCTGGGTTCTCAACGACAGCATTGATGCGCGGCAACTCGGCCTCGAGCGTATTCCGTTCAACAGCTTTTCCGGGTTTTTCACGGGTGCGCTGCGCGCCAGCCGGGGCCTTCGCTACACCAGCGTGGCCGACTACGAAGACTACATTGCACGGCTGAGTGCGTTTCCTCGCTACTTCGATGAAAACATCGCGAATATGCGCCGCGGTATTGACGACGGTTTTGTACTGCCGCGCGTCGTTGTAGACGGCATCGCGCCGACGGTCAGCGCGCAAGTGACCGAAGACCCTGAGGACAGCGCTTTATACGATCCTTTTCGAGATATGCCCGACGGCATCAGCGAGAATGAGCAAGAGCGACTCCGCGCAGCGGGCCGCTCTGCGGTTCGTGACGGCGCTTTTCGTGCGCTCGGCAGACTGTCGCGATTCCTCGAAGGCGAGTATCGCGACGCTGCTACGACCGAGACGATTGGCGCATCCGCGCTGTCGAGGGGCGAGGACTATTACCGCTTTCAAATCCGCCGATACAGCACGCGCAGCGATTTATCGCCCGAGGATATCCACCAAATCGGACTCGCGGAGGTCAAGCGTATTCGCGCCGAGATGGATACCGTTATCGCCGAAACGGAGTTTGACGGCGACTTTGCCGAATTCACGGAGTTTCTGCGCACCGATGAGCGGTTCTATGCAAGCTCGCCGAAGGAACTGCTGAAAGAGACGGCGTATATCGCCAAGCAAATCGACTACGTGCTGCCCGGTTTTTTCAACACGTTGCCGCGTACGCCCTACGGTGTGGTGCCGGTCCCCGACGCAATCGCGCCGAACTACACCACCGCCTCGTACAATCGCGCCAAGCGCGGCGGCGCCAATGGTGGCGCGTATTGGGTCAATACGTTTGCGCTCGATCAACGGCCGCTGTACGAGCTGACGGCGCTAACGCTGCACGAAGCTGTGCCCGGGCACCACTTACAAATAGCGCTTGCACAGGAGCTCGCCGACGTGCCCGCGTTTCGGCAAAGCCTTTACTTCAGTGCTTTCGGCGAGGGTTGGGCGCTGTACACCGAGAAACTCGGTGTCGAAATGGGCGTGTACGATGATCCGTACGCTCATTTCGGACGTTTGAGCTACGAAATGTGGCGCGCCTGTCGCTTGGTGATCGACACCGGTATTCATGCGATGGGCTGGAGTCGACAGCAGGCGATCGATTTTTTAGCGAGCAACACGTCGCTGTCGCGAGCCAACGTCCGCGCCGAAGTCGACCGCTACATCTCTTGGCCCGGACAGGCGCTGTCGTACAAGCTGGGCGAGCTGAAGATTTGGGAGCTACGGCGCCACGCGGAAGCTACGCTTGGCGACGACTTCGACCTGCCGACTTTTCATGACCAGATTCTTTTGCGCGGTGCGTTGCCGCTCAGCCTGCTCGAGGAACGCGTGCGCGCCGATATCGCCCGTCAGCGCAGCAACTAACCGAGCGCCGCGTCGAGGTCGTCGATGAGATCGGCAACGTCTTCGATGCCCACCGACAAGCGAATCAACTGATCGCCAATGCCAAGTTTGGCGCGTGCCTCGGCGGGCACGGATGCGTGGGTCATGATCGCAGGATGATCAACCAGACTCTCCACACCACCGAGGCTTTCGGCAAGCGCGAACACTTCGCAGCGCTCCAGAAATTGCCGCGCTTCGGCAAGGTCGCCAGCAATATTGAACGTGACGATCCCACCGCCACCGCGCATTTGTCGTTCGGCCAAAGCATGCTGCGGGTGCCCCGCGAGCCCGGGATAGATGACGGACTCGACGCGCTTGTCGGCCGCCAACCAAGCGGCGATCTGCGCGGCGCTGTCGTTATGACGCTGCATCCGAACATCGAGCGTTTTGACCCCGCGCAATGCCAGGAAACTGTCGAACGGACCGGCAACGGCACCGGCTGAATTCTGCAGAAACGCCAGCGACTCGCCGAGATCGTCGCGATCGGTAACGACAGCGCCACCGACCATGTCCGAATGGCCGTTCAGAAACTTGGTGGCCGAATGTACGACGATATCGGCACCCAGCTTCAACGGCTGCTGCCCCCATGGCGTCGCAAACGTATTGTCAACAACCAGTAACGCATCAGATCCCTTGAGCGTCTCAGCGACGGCCGCGATGTCGATTAACTTCAGCATCGGATTGCTCGGCGTTTCGAGCCAAATCAAGCGAGTCTGCGGCGTTAACGCGTCGCGTACCGCGTTGGCATCCGTCGCATCGACATAACTGAATGACAGGCTCGCCGTGCGCGTACGGACACGATCGAACAGTCGTACGGTGCCGCCGTACAGATCGTCGCCGGCAACGACGTGCGCACCGCTGTCGATGAGTTCGAGGATCGTGGCGATCGCCGCCATCCCCGAGGCAAACGCGAACCCGCGCACACCGCCTTCGAGTTCGGCGATACACCGTTCCCAAGCAAACCGCGTTGGGTTGTGCGTGCGCGAATATTCAAATCCCTGGTGCACGCCGGGACTCGACTGTACATACGTCGACGTGGCGTAAATCGGCGGCATGATTGCGCCGGTGCTGGGATCCGGAAATTGTCCGCCGTGGATGGTTTTGCTGGCGAACCGAAGCTTGCGTTCAGTCATGGTGTCTCAGGGTACCGGTACGGGTGCGGCAGAGCCGCTCATTTGTTTGCGCAGATAATTCAGCACATCGGAGCGAGTAACGAGGCCGAGGAAGGTCTCGCCGTCGAGAATGGCTGCGCAGGTACGCACCTGCAGCAAGGCCACGAGATTGTTGACGGACTCATCGCGCTGCAGGCGCACAAAGGTCGCCTGCATGGCGTCCCGAACGGGCGAGTTGAGCAACTCGGGATGGCCGAATGCGAAGCGAATGATGTTGTCTTCAGTCAGCACGCCGACCAACGCGCCGTCCTCCATAACCGGTAGCTGCGATATACCGGCATTGCGCAAGCGATTGTGTGCTGTTGTCAGGACATCGTTGGGCCCGACGGTGATCGTCGCGCGGCGGTCGTGACGACGGCCGATCAGATCGGTGAGATCGCCCGCCGTATCCGCGTCGACCAGACCTTGGTCTTCGAGCCAATAGTCGTTATAGAGCTTCGACAAATACTTGTTGCCGGTGTCACAGGCAAAAGCGACGACCCGTTTGGGTTCGGTTTGCTCGCGGCAATAGCGCAGCGCCGCCACTAGCAGGGTCCCCGAGGACGAACCAGCCAATAGACCCTCGGTGCGCAGCAATTCGCGTGCAGCGGCAAACGATTCCCGATCGCTCACCGTGTAAGCTTTGGTCACCGATGAAAAATCGCTGATGTCGGGGATAAAATCCTCGCCAATTCCCTCGACTAACCAGCTGCCCTTGCTGCCAAGCTCACCCTTATTGATGTAGTCGGCCAACACGGAGCCTTCCGGGTCGGCCAGTATCAGATCAACCGGCTTGTCGCGCTCGCGAAAATAGCGCGCCAGTCCGGTCACGGTGCCGCTTGAGCCCACGCCGACAACGATCGCATCCAAGTCACCGTCCATTTGCTCGTCGATTTCCGGCGCCGTCGTGCGCTGGTGCGCGAGGGGATTGTCAGGATTGCCAAATTGGTTGATGAAATACGCGCCGGTCTCGTCGGCAATACGCTGGCCCAGATCCTGATAGTACTCAGGGTGCCCTTTGGCTACGTCCGAGCGTGTCAGCACGACCTCCGCACCCATGGCGCGTAGATTGAATATCTTCTCCTGGCTCATTTTGTCGGGAATAACCAGGATCAACCGATAATTTTTCTGTGCCGCTACCAGCGCAAGTCCCAAACCGGTATTGCCAGCAGTTGCTTCGACGATCGTCGCGCCGGGCTTCAGATCGCCGCGCCGTTCCGCCTCCTCAATCATCGACATTGCGATCCGATCCTTGATCGAACCGCCGGGATTCATCAGTTCTAGTTTCAGAAATAGGCGGCATGGCCCGGTGTCGAGCCGCTTGATCTCGAGCATGGGGCTCCGCCCGACCATGTCGAGTATGTTGCCGTAGACCTGCATCGACGCGCCCGGCCGGAATAATTACGAGCGCACATTGTACGTCATCCAGATAGAATCGGAGTCTCGAAGGAACCTTCCCAACTTGGCAATGGCAGCCACTCTCAATCAAGCGGCGCGGCTCGCGTCGCGGCAACTTGCCAGGCACAGCGATAGTGCGGGTCTCGACGCCGAACTATTGCTCGCTCATGTCATCGGCAAAGACCGCGTTTGGTTGTTTACGCATCCGGAGCGAATCCTGGCGCCGCTGCAAGAACGAAATTTCGCAGCACTGATTGCCCGACGATTGCGTGGTGAGCCGCTCGCCTATCTGACCGGCGAGCGCGAGTTCTACCGGCATCGATTCCGGGTGAATCGGCATACGCTGATCCCGCGCCCCGAAACCGAACTCATCGTCGAGCGCGTCCTCACGTTGACCGAGCCCGAGCAACCTTTCCAGCTCCTGGACCTTGGCACTGGCAGCGGCGTTATTGGCCTGTCCATTGCCAAAGCGCGACCAAACGCGGTGGTCGTCGCTACCGACGTCAGTGCAGATGCACTCGAGGTCGCGAAGGCTAACGCGCACCGGCTAAAGGCTGGCAACATCGAATTTCGGCTCGGCAGCTGGTTCTCGACCGTGCCAGGTCAGCGCTTTGACATTGTCGTCTCGAACCCGCCGTATGTGGCGACATCGAGCCCTTATTTGGCGGACCCGGCGCTGACGTTTGAACCGAACGAGGCGCTTGAGGCCGGGATTGATGGCCTCGATGCGCTGCAAGCCATTACGGCCGGCGCACCCGATGCGCTTTATCCGGGCGGGCGACTGCTGCTCGAGCATGGCCATGACCAGGCGTACGCCGTCAGCGTGTTGGCGCGGGCACACGGCATGACGGTCGTGCGCTGCTACACCGATTTATCCGGTCTGGATCGATTTACCGAAATAACCGTGGAGAACAGCGAATCATGATCACACTGACAACCAACCTTGGCGCAATGACGATCGAGCTGTTCGATGACGAAGCACCGATCAGCAGCGAGAACTTTCGTCAATACGTGACCGACGGCTTTTACGACGGCACGATTTTTCATCGCGTCATACCGAATTTCATGATTCAGGGGGGCGGCTTTACGGCGGACATGGCGCAACCGGACACCCGCGACCCGATCAAGAACGAAGCGAACAATGGTCTAAAGAATTTGCGCGGAACGCTCGCGATGGCGCGCACCAACGAGATTCACAGCGCAACGGCACAATTCTTCATCAATCTAAACGACAATGGTTTTCTCGATCACGGCGGACGCGATTTCGGCTATGCGGTGTTCGGCCGAGTAACCGACGGTATGGATGTCGTCGACAAAATCGCCGCCGTGGCTACCGGCAATCGTGGCATGCATCAGGACGTACCTTTGGAGACCGTCGAGATCCAAAGCGCCGCGGCCGATTGATTGTTCGGGATGGGTCGCTTCGATAAACGCGTTGCGGTCAATCACAGGCGCACATCGGGCCTCGCATTGTGGGCAGCACTCGCGGGGCTCTTGGCGAGCTGCAGCGAACCACCGTCTGGCGCGGCATCCAGTCTCAGCTCGATCGACTGCCCGGAGCATGACATTGGCGGTGAGGTGTATTGCCGCGAACTGATGGTGCCCGAAGACCGTCGCGTCGCTGACGGACGGCAGATCCCCATACGCATCATGGTGCTGGCGGCGACGGGCGACAGCCGACAGCCGGACCCGCTGCTCGTGATTCCGGGCGGACCCGGACAGTCGGCAATCGCCGCACCAAACTTACGCGGGTTTTTCGCAGAGTTTTTTGCACCGGTTCGCAAGCATCGCGATGTGGTACTCGTCGATCAGCGTGGCACCGGCGGCTCAAACCCACTGCTGCTCCAGCCGAGTGCCGAGCTGCTCTATGCGCGTACCGACGTCAATTTGCCGCCGGCATGGGGACGTGCCGCGTTACCCAGACTGAGCGAGCTTGCCGATCTGGCTCGCTACACGACCGCCGACGCAGCGTTCGACCTCGATGCTGTTCGCAGTGCCCTACAGGCGCAGCGGATCAACCTGTATGGCACATCATACGGAACACGCGTAGCGCAGTATTACCTCAAACGTTTCGGCGAACACGCGCGTTCGGCAGTGCTGAAAGCGGTTAGTCCGCCCGGTGACAACATCGCCTTGTCCTATGGCAGTAAGCCGCAGCGCTCGCTCGAGCTGCTATTCGATCTGTGCACCGCAGATCCAGCGTGCAACGATGCGTTCCCCGAGCTTCGCACGCAATTGCATGACGTGCTTGCACGCCTCGAGCAAGCACCTGTCAGTGTCGACATTACGCACCCACAAACGGGTGCACCGTCCACATTTCAGGTGACACGCGGAAACTTTGCGTTCGGAATTCGTGTGCAGATGATGAACACATACGGATTCGTTGGCCTGCCGGCGCTGATTAGCGATGCGCACGCCGGCGATTTCTCGAGCTGGGCAGCGTTTCTGTCGCAAATACCCGCGGTCTACTCGACCCAGCTTTATGGCGGCATGACATTCTCGGTGATCGCCACGGAAGACGCTTCACGTTTGAACGAAGCCGCTATACGCGCGGACGCTGACGATACCCTCATCGGCGACACCCTCGCGCGTAGCTTCCTCGAAGTCGCCGAATTCTGGCCGCACGGTGAGGCGCCCGACGACCTGTTCGCACCGTTGGTCAGCGACGTTCCGGTCCTGCTCGTATCCGGCGCTTTGGATCCGGCGACACCGCCTGAAGGCGCCAACGCTATGCTGCCGGGACTACCCAATGGCAGGCACATCGTATTCACCGGCGGCTCCCATTCGGCGGCAAACTTTGACGGACTGCCCGAAATCATGGCGACCTTCATCGACCAAGGATCGATCGACGACGTTGACCTCGACGCGGTCCGGTCAAATCGCCTGCCGCCTTTCGCGGTCGGCGAAAGTGACTAAGGTCCAGCACCGAAGTTGCCTTCCGCAAAGCGATCTGTAGCGCATCGAATCAACGATGCAAACGACCGAGGCGACCGACCTCTGTCAAGCCATGACGGCCACGAGATCGCCTGGCCAATGCGACCGATTTTCGCAAGCGCATCCGCGTTTGCAGCGGCCGCGACATGGCACTGACTTTCCAAGCGTCGCGCAGATCGTCTAGCATGAACGCTTAGCGTCTACGAGCAGGGACTATGGCGAAGACAAACGCTACAGGTTGCCTGTCTCGTCGCGACCTGCTGGTCTCCGCCACGGCCGCCGCCGCAACAGCTCCACTTGGCGCGTTCGCACAGAGCGACCCGATCGCCAGAATCAATGCGCTTGCAGGCCAATTGGAGGCTGCCTCTCGGCGCGGCGATC
Source organism: Pseudomonadota bacterium (assembly GCA_038534295.1). GTDB lineage: Bacteria > Pseudomonadota > Gammaproteobacteria > Steroidobacterales > Woeseiaceae > JBCAXA01. The sequence goes on along the minus strand of JBCAXA010000002.1, from coordinate 127,672 downwards.
AGTTCGAATTCATAAAACTGAGACAACAGCTCGCCATCGAACTTGAAGGACCGTTCTTCGGGCAAACCGACGAAGATCGCCAGCATGCAAGGGGGTTGTTCGAAGCCAACACGGCGGCTGCCGTCCGACAAATCTCGGAAGGCGCTTGGGGGCTCGCTCACTTCCACCTGGCAAAATTTGATCTCGACGACCACCGGGCGCAGCGAATAGCGAAGCTCGACACCATTCGCCACTCGCTCGACAGCGCGTTCGTCGTTTTCGGAAAAAACACGGTCCTGAATTTTGAGATTGCCAGACATGCCTTCGATGCCGCAGCGCTCGCAGACGATGCGAAGAGCGCCGAGCTGTGGCGTAACGCTGCGCTGACCGCGTTGCCGCAGCAGCAGCCGCCAAGGGCACTGCGCGGCGACTTGAACACCCAAGCTTTGAACCGCGACCGGCGCCGGGCCTTTTTTGAGTCATGCGCGTTCCTGTCCGCGAAGCTCGGCAACTTTGCGGAAGCCTGGGCCTATATCGAAGCTGCACGGCTCTATGCGGATGCGGCCGTCGCAACTCCGGCTTTCAACAGGGTGCCAAACACGAGCAAGGCACTGCGGCAGGCAATCGACAGTCTCACGTACTTCGATGCCGTGGTGGCTGTAGCCGTTGCCCCGGCCGGCGCAGTTGCTTTAATCGCGAAGCGCGGCGCTAACGAACCGGAATTTCTAAACCTCTATCTCGCGCAGGCCGATGGTCAGGCGCTCGATGACAAGATCGTCGAGCAGATTCGGTACGGCACACTGTGGCGCGAAACTTTTATGCGTGGACAGATCGGCGGATGGGAAGGTGCCTACGCGGCCGATGACGGCCGCGGCTGGATCAGCATGAGCGAGACCTTCCACCGGGCGCTGCCGAAGATTGGTGAGCGGCTCTGGCATCGGTACGCGGCCTCGCTTGCGCACGCGCTGGAAAGCGCAGGCGTGCAGCCTGGCGCCCGCGTCGCCATGCTGCTGCCGGACGATCTTGCGACGGTGCCGATCCAGCTAGCAGCCGACAGCAAAGGTGCTCACCCATTCGCGGAAAGCTACGCGGTCAGCCATTCGCCGAGCACGGCAATACTGGCCGCGGCCGTTCGATCACGCCCCTCGACACAACGCCGACTCGTTGGCATGTACAACCCGACTGGAGACCTCCCTGGCGCAGAGTCAGAACGCGCGCTGGTCACGGGCCATTTCGCAGACGGCGCCGCTACCGAGATTGGCAAGGGCAAATCCGGGCCTGCGTTTCTAAAAGCGCTGCGGGTTTCAGAATCCGGCTACTACTACTTGGCAACGCACGGGCTGTTCGGTTGGACGTCAGCCAACGAGTCGGGTCTTGCGCTTGGCGAGCGCCAGTCGCTCAAGGCCGATGCCATTCGCAAGCTCCGCGGCAAGCTGAACGCGAGATTGATGGTCTTATCGGCCTGTGAGTCAGGCAAGTCGTCAGAGCAGCTCACGATCGAGCCGTCGAATATCCCCAACCTGCTGCTCGCGAAAGGGGTGCGCGGCATCATCGCGTCGCTGTGGAAGGTCAGCGACACCGCAACGTCGCTCATGATGGCCGAAACCTTGCGCCTGCATCTCGACGACGGCCTGGAGCCGGTGCAGGCTCTGCAACGTGCCCGACTGTGGCTGCGTACGTCCACAGCGTTACGCTTTATCGACTACCTGATCGAGCAGATGGATACGCTGGCAGATGCCGACATCGAGCCGGTGGAGCTGCTCACGGCCAGACTTAGCGAGATGCCCGAAGACAGCGTACCGTTCTCTCACCCCTATTATTGGGCGGCATTCGCGTACTACGGTGCATAGGAACTAGCGGCGCGGGACCGGCTAGGTGCCAGCTTTGCCGGCGCACGCTTCCAGCGCGGATGCATAGGACGCGTTGTTTTCGCGTCGGAACAGCACGTAGGGCTCGAAGGTGTCCCAGAACTCGAGCGCCCTACCCGAGCAAAAATACTTGTCAGCCGAGGATCGGTCGCAAAGGCGCTCGTCGACACACAGCATCAGGCCCTCATAGAAATCGACGACCGTATCGATGCTGCCGGCGGCACTGTCGTCGGCGGCGTCCTCAATGATGGCTAGCAGAATCTCCTTTCTGTCTTCAGGTCGAATGCCGTCGTTGACACGTTCTAGCTCGATAAAATCGTCCACATAGGGGCGCAAGGTTGCGTTTAAGGATCGGCGCGCCTCCGCCGTTGAGCCACGCTCGAAGTCTTCGATGTATTCGAACGTCCGCGAGGATTTTTCGAGATCGTTGACCTGCAGGTACTGAAGCACCGCTAACACCGCGGCACCAGCAAGACCTAGCTTAGATAAGGGATCGAACCAGCGGTTGCACCAGTCAGAAAACGCGCCGCCCTTTTTCGAGCCGGCCGATTCGGCGTCACTCATCCGCGTCAGCGGGCGCGGCTTCGCCGGCGCACGCGGTCGAGAACTCAAAGATCACCTTGCCGTCGACAGCGCTGACCGTCGGCAGCCTGTCCGTTAGGCAGGCCACCTGGGCTCGTGAAAGGCGTAGCACCGTTGCCGCCGAGGTGTTGGTCTGCGGCAGCTTTGTTCCACTGCCGCGTGACCCATCGTCGGACAAACCATCGCAGGCCGAGGGACTCACCGCGAGGAAGAATAGGTTTCGCTTGGTGTTGTCCAGCGCCGGCAGCTTGTCGACGAGGCATTGCCACTCGGTTTCGCTGAGCTCGAGTTTCTTTTCGCAACGCTTGCACTCGTCGGCGACCGCGAGGGGCGACGCCACCGCAAGAACGAAACAGAACATTGCGTGCAAACGTGTCATCACAATTCCTTAGGCAACGGCGAACATCACTGCGCGGCATCCACGTAGAGCCACAGCCTGCTGTCGTAAGTTTAACCCCTGTCTAAAGATGGGGGCGAATCGGCCAGTTGCAATTGTCTATCCGTTCGAAATGGGCGCTGAACCACAGACCCGCGCAGCTTTTTCGTCACGTTCGCCATCGAGCAACTGCGATACGCTGCTCGTTAATGCACGACGCAAGGCACACTATGTGAGCCGCCATCGCAGCGGGCCGTGATCGGCGGTGCGACTGAGCATGGCCATCGGCGCACGACTTTGAATGAGAGCCGCTGAGCGCCTGCCGATCGTCTCGAACGGTCGCATATCGACGGTTTTATCGCTGGCCTTGCTTAAAAGCGGTAAGACGGATACAAAAACGCAAGTTACTGGAGCAGCACTCATGAAACCAATAAAGACTCTCGCCTTTGCCCTTACCGCGTTCGTACTAGCGCTACTCACCGCCTGCGCCGGTCCGGCCCAAACCATACTCGCTGACGGGTCGCTAGCCTACCGGGTCGAGTGCGCTCGTGGCCTTAACTATTGCCTGGAGAAAGCGGGCAAGTCCTGCGGCGGCGATGGCTTCGTCGTCATCGGCCGGGACGGACAAACGATTGCCGCAAGCGAAGACGACCTTGAAGGGTCGATCGCCCGAAGCGCCGCATCCGCGTCCTCGCAACGCATGTACTTTCGGTGCGGCACGCTGTAACCGATCGAAGCTGCACCCGGCTACTAGCGACCGAATCAGCACTCGCGGACCGATCTACTGCGGCGTCATCGGGAAGCGGTGCGCAGCAGAGCAAGAGCGACGCCGGTTATCCAAATGACGTATACGGTGCCAACGAGGCGCTCGTAGGCGCCGATCCAGCTATCGTTGACCAATAGCGTCAGCGGGATCAGCCAGAGCCAAATCCCGAGGCAAATAGCGCTGAACATGCCGAGCGGCCTCGACCGCCTCGATAAACCCGGCTGCAGTGCGCCCATCGCGAGGCCGGTCAGCGTCGCAACGATCCACAGCGGGTCGTCGGCCGTCGGGCCACGCAGCGCAGCGCCTTCGGCGGTCGCGAAAAAGTAGGCGATATAGATCAAGGTGACTCCGCTTGCGAACAGCAACAGCCGTCCGTACGGCCAGAGGCGACCTCGATCGAGCCCAGCGAGCGCGATACCGAGCGCCGCGTGCGCGGCGCCGAAAAGGACTAAGCCGAGCGTGTGCAGCCCGCCCCAATCGTCGCGGCTGAGCTCGCTAATAGGCGTCGCAGTGGCGTCCTGACCGCTGATAAACAGAACGATGACGTGCAACAACGGCGTCAACAGCGATGCTATGAACGCGACTTGAAGCCACAACGACATACTCATATCGGCGAGTCCTCAATCCAAAAGGCAACCGCGCAAGCAGTTTACACGCGCCGGGACGCTGGCGTGTCCGTGCTCGGACCAACGGGCGTATTCGCCGCCTTCGACGGCGCTACAGCTCATCGATGCCTCGATGCACGAGCCAACACCAACGTACCCACCTGGGTGACGGCTATACTGCAACAGTGATTCGCGAGCACCATCAACGAGCGATCAACCGACTGGTCGATACGTACCAGGACGATTCGCGATTTCGTGCAATTATCATCGGCGGCTCGGTGGCCAAAGGCCTCGCCCGCGACGATTCAGACGTCGATTTCATGATTGTCGCGACTGACGAGGAATTTCAGAAGCGCTTGGCCACGCGCGACCTGTTCATTAATCGGCGCGATCTCTGCGACTACGATGGCGGCTACGTTGACGGCAAAATCATCAGCCTGCCGTTCCTCGAACGCCTGGCGGTCGACGGTAACGAGCCGTCGCGAGCCGCGTTCGAGGGCGCGTTTGCAGCCTACTCACACGCGCCTGAGTTGGCCGCGTTGCTTGCACGCATCCCGGTCTATCCCAACGCGGGGCACGATGAGCGCGTCAAAACGTTCTACAGCATGGCGTTTATTCAGCATTGGCTGATGCACGAGGCAGAACGCCATGGCAACCGCTACACCATGGCGCGCGCCGCGAGTCAGCTTGCGTTGTTCGCTGGCCGCTTGATCCTCGCGCACAACCGACGGCTGTTTCCGTATCACAAATGGCTGCCCGCCGCGCTCAATGCCGCGCCCGAGAAGCCGTCGGATTTCATGATGCACTTCGACGCACTCGTCCGCGAACCCAACGGGGTACACGCCAAGGCGTTATTCGAATCGGTGCGTGGCTACCGCGATTGGGGCGTCGACGACCTCGCGGCCTACACGTGGTTCATGACAGAGGTGGAATGGAGCTGGATGTCAGGCGTCACACCGCTTGAGGATCTTTGAATCGACGCGGCGACCGCGGCCCATTGACGCAAGTCTAGAGAGCAAAATGCGCATCGACTTCTACAGCGGCGAACTTACCAAGCGCGAGCAACAGATTGTTGCGGACGGATTCCGTGCGCATTCCGAGCGCCGTGCAGCACCGCAGTACCGTCGCGATCGGTTCAAGTGGCTCGGACTTGATGACGACGATGAACTGCGCGGCGTGCTTACAGCGGAAACGCTGTGGGATTGGCTCTACGTCGATGAACTGTGGGTGGACTCAGTTCTTCGGGGTACCGGGTTAGGCAAGCGCCTGATGCAATACGCCGAGGATCATGCGCGGTCGCGCGACCTGGTCGGGGTCTGGCTCTGGACACAGAGCTGGCAGGCAGAGACGTTTTACCGTCATCTTGGCTACGAGGAATTCGCGCGATTTGACGATTTCCCGCGCGGTCACGTGCGAATCGGTTTTCGCAAACAGCTCGCTTAGCGCTCGGCAGCGTTTCGCTCGCTCACTCGTCGTAGCCAGATTCACTACTTGCCGCGCGGCGCCGGCGGCTAACAACGAGCAACAGCAGCGGCACGACCAACGCGAGAATCAGCGATTTTGCCACCGCGCCATCGCCGAAGGGCGACACGCCACGTTGCCATGCCTCGATGCCGCCAACGTAACGCAGCAAGCCAATCCAACCGACCAACAACACGACCGCGTGACCAAGCAGGCCCCAGGTGAACGCGCCAATAATTGAATTGCAGTGACCGCGATCCGCCGCCAGCCCAACCATCGCCGCACTCGCGATAAATCCGAGTAGGTATCCGGCCGACGCACCGCTCGCGTGTTGCCAGCCGGCTGCGCCGTCGGCGAAGACCGGCGCTCCCGCGGCACCGATGATGCAATAACCGATCACGGCAGCCACTCCGACGCGCACGCCACCGAGCATTGCGACCAGAAATAGTGCAAACGTCTGCAGACTTTGCGGAACCGGACTCGTCGGTAGCGCAAACGACACGCGAGCCGCGACGGCAATGATGGCAATGCCTAGCGCAGCGGCGATGCCCAGCCGAATGAAGGCACGCTGGTTAATGATCTCACGCCGCGTCGGCGGCTATGCCATCCGGGTCGTAGCCTAACACCGGCGCCAGCCACCGTTCGGCCTCCGCCAGCGATTCGCCGCGGCGCTCCGCGTACGACATGACTTGGTCGCGATCGACCTTGCCGACCGCGAAGTACCGCGCCTCCGGGTGAGCGAAATAGAACCCGCTGACGGCCGCTGTCGGCACCATCGCAAGCGAATCGGTCAAACGAATATCGCAGTTACGCTCGACGTCGAGCCAATCCCACAGATTGAGCTTTTGCCGATGATCCGGGCACGCCGGATAGCCGGGTGCCGGTCGGATGCCGCGGTAGTGCTCGGCGATAAAAGCCGTTGGGTTGACGAGTTCGCTCGGCGCATAACCCCAATAGTCAGTACGCACGCGGTAGTGCAGTAGCTCCGCGTAGGCCTCGGCCAGCCGATCGGCCAATGCTTTCAGCAAGATGCTGTTGTAGTCATCGGACTGCGCTTCGAAGCGAGCGACGTGTTCGTCAATGCCGTGGCCTGCACAAACGGCAAAGCCGCCGACATAGTCGGTCACACCGGCGCTTGCCGGCGCAATGAAGTCGGCGAGACAACGCTGCGGTTGCCCGCCGCTGTGGCCGCGCTGCTGACGGAGCTGCGACAAACGACCTAATGCGCGCGATTTGGCTTTGTCGGCGAACAGCGCCACATCGTCACGATCAACTTGCTCCGCCGCGAAAAAACCAACGATCCCGGAGAGTGACAACCATTGCTCGTTGACGATTCGTTCAAGCATCGCTTCAGCGTCTCGGAACAGCGACGTGGCCGCCTCGCCGACCGTTGCATCCGTCAGCACGTCCGGGAACCGTCCGTGGAATTGCCAGGCATTGAAAAATGGCATCCAGTCGATCATCGGAACGAGATCGGCAAGACTGACGTCTTCGATGACTCGCTCGCCGAGCCACGCAGGCTGCGGCGGCTGATAGCCAGTCCAATCGATTGGCGTCGCCCGATCGCGTGCCGCCGGCAATGTCAGCATGGCGCGGTCCTTGCGTCGTCCGCGATGCTGATCACGACGTCGCGCGCAATCGTCTTTGGTCTTGCGAACAAACGCAGACGACTGCTCCGACACCAGCGACTGCGCGACGCCGACGGAACGCGAAGCGTCTTTGACGTAAACCACCGCACCGTCGTAGTTCGGATCGATTTTTACCGAGGTGTGTGCCGGCGATGTCGTTGCACCGCCGATCAACAGCGGCATGCGCATTCCCCGTCGCTGCATCTCGCCGGCAACATGCACCATTTCGTCGAGCGACGGCGTAATGAGCCCCGACAGACCGATCATATCGGCGCGCTCCTGCTCGGCAGCGGTAAGAATCTGCTCGGCCGGCACCATGACGCCGAGATCGACAACTTCAAAGTTATTGCACTGCAAAACAACACCGACGATGTTTTTGCCAATGTCGTGCACGTCGCCCTTTACGGTCGCCAGCACGATTTTGCCGTTGCTCGATATCTCGCCATCGCGAGCCTCTTCAATGTACGGAATGAGGTACGCCACCGCTTTTTTCATGACGCGCGCCGATTTGACGACTTGTGGCAAAAACATTTTACCGGCGCCGAACAAATCACCAACGACGTTCATACCGTCCATCAACGGACCTTCGATTACATCGAGCGGCCGCGCAGCCACTTGTCGCGCCTCCTCCGTGTCCTCGACGACGAATTCGTCGATCCCGTTGACGAGCGCATGTGACAGCCGCTCCGCGACGGGCTGCTCGCGCCAGCTGAGATCCGCCTTGCGCGCCTTCGCACCACCTTTGCCGCGGTACATATCGGCGACTTCGAGTAGCCGTTCGGTGGCATCGGCGCGCCGGTCCAGCACCGCGTCCTCGACGGCGTCGCGAAGATCCGTCGGCAAATCTTCGTATATGGCCAGCTGACCGGCATTAACGATGCCCATGTCGAGGCCAGCACGAATGGCGTGATACAAAAACACCGAGTGAATAGCTTCGCGCACCATGTTGTTGCCGCGAAAGGAAAACGACACGTTCGACACACCGCCGCTTACCATCGCGTGCGGCAAGCGTGCTTTGATTTCGCGAGTGGCGTCGACAAACGCCTTGCCGTAGCTGTTGTGTTCCTCGATGCCGGTGGCGATGGCGAAGATATTCGGATCGATAATGATGTCGCAGGGATCCATCCCGACTTCATCGACGAGCAATCGATAGGAACGTTCAGCAATCTCGATCTTGCGCTCGACGGAATCTGCCTGGCCTTGCTTATCGAACGCCATCACGACGATCGCGGCACCGTGACGACGCGCTTCGCGCGCTTGCTCAAAGAAGGGCTCCTCGCCCTCTTTCAGGCTGATCGAATTGACGATCGCTTTGCCTTGGACGCACTTAAGACCAGCCTCGATAACCGACCAGCGCGATGAGTCGATCATTACCGGCACGCGAGCGACGTCCGGCTCGGCGGCGAGTAGGTTTAGGAACGTGACCATGGCCGCCTCGGAATCGAGCATACCCTCGTCCATGTTCACGTCGATAATCTGCGCGCCGTTCTCCACCTGCTGGCGGGCTACCTCGACCGCCTTGTCGTAATCGCCGGCTTCGATCAGGCGTCGGAATTGCGCCGATCCGGTGACGTTGGTGCGCTCGCCAATGTTGACGAACAAATCGTCGCCACCGATGTTGAACGGCTCGAGGCCAGCCAACCGACAGCGCGGCTCCTGCGGCCGAACCGCTCTTGGCGCCGTGTCGCGAACGGCTGCGGCCAACGCTGCAATGTGCTCGGCCGTCGTACCACAGCACCCGCCAACGAGATTGACGAGACCGGCTTCGGCAAACTCACCGACGACGGCCGCCATTGATTCGGGCGTCTCATCGTATTCGCCGAATTCGTTCGGCAAACCCGCATTGGGATGGGCACTGACAAAGGTGTCGGCGATGCGCGATAGCTCTTGGACATACGGTCTCAACTCCGCCGCACCAAGCGCGCAGTTGAGGCCGATGAGCAACGGCTCGGCATGACGGACCGAGTTCCAAAACGCTTCCGTGGTTTGCCCGGACAACGTGCGCCCAGAGGCATCGGTAATCGTGCCGGAAATCATGATTGGCACGCGCTCGTCGCGTTCGGCCAATACGAGATCAATCGCGTACAGCGCCGCCTTCGCGTTCAACGTGTCGAAAATCGTCTCGACCATTAGCAGATCGACGCCGCCTTCGAGCAGCGCGGCAGTCGCTTCGCGGTACGTTGCTACCAGATCGTCAAACGTGATTCCGCGAAACCCGGGATCGTTGACGTCGGGCGATAGCGACGCGGTGCGATTCGTCGGACCCAACACGCCGGCCACCCACCGCTGCTGACCCGTGCGCTCGGCAGCCGCATCGGCTTCCTGACGCGCCAGCACCGCCGACTCGCGGTTCAGTTCGGCGACCAAGTTTTCCATGCCGTAGTCGGCCATGGACGGTGCGTTACTGTTGAAGGTGTTGGTCTCGATCACGTCGACGCCGACATCGAGAAAGCTCCGATGAATCGAGCGGATCAGATCTGGCTGCGTTAACGTCAGCAGATCGTTGTTGCCTTTGAGATCACGGTCGCAGCAGCAGAACCGTTTGCCGCGATACGTCGCCTCGTCGGGCTTCGCCTGCTGAATCATCGTACCCATCGCGCCGTCCAGCAGCACAATGCGTTCTTCGAGCAGCGCCTTCAGCGCGGCACCGCTCGCTGTCATTGGTTTGTTGTTCATGCGCTACCTGTCAGGCGACTTCACGTTCTCGACCGCGCACGCCGAGCGCGTGGCAAATCGCGTAGGTCAATTCGCTGCGATTCAGCGTGTAAAAATGAAACTGTTCAACGCCGTGACGGCGGAGTGCGCCGACCTGTTCGATCGCGGTGCTGGCTGCCAACATCTGGCGCGTTACGGGATCGTCGTCCAGGCCGTCAAACCGTGTTTCCAGCCAATCGGGCACGCATGCGCCGCATGCGCTGGCAAAGCGTTTGAGCTGCGGAAAGCGCGTGATGGGCAAGATGCCAGGTACGATCTCGCCGTCGATGCCCACGGCAGTCGCGCGATCGCGGAACCGCAGATAGTCGTCGGTCTCGAAAAAGAACTGCGTAATCGCACGATTGGCGCCAGCCGCGAACTTGCGCTTTAGGTTATCGAGATCGGCGTCGGCGGACTGCGCCTCTGGATGCGTCTCGGGATACGCGGCCACCGAGATCTCGAAGTCCGCCACGTCACGCAAACCCGCCACTAGTTCGGACGCGTAGTGGTAGCCGTCGGGATGCGGGCGATAGTCGCTCGCGTCTTTCGGCGGATCGCCACGCAGTGCAACCAGATGACGCACGCCAATGTCCCAGTAATGCTGAGCGATCTCGCGAATCTCACCTTTCGATGCGCCGATGCAAGTCAGATGCGGTACCGGCGTCAACTGGGTCTCAGCGATGATGCGCTCGACGACGCGGTGCGTACGATCACGGGTCGAACCGTCAGCGCCATACGTAACAGAAACAAACCGCGGCGCCAGTGGCTCTAGATGCTTAATCGACGACCACAGGGTTTCGTCCATCTTCGGCGAACCGGGCGGAAAAAACTCGAACGATACCGCCGGAGAGGCGGCGATTTGAGCAGCTGCAGCAACCATAAGACTCTCCGCGCCCGCTCAGGACGCCAAGCGGGCTGGCACGACGCCACCCGTTGTTAGCCACCAACCCTGTTCACCACCTGGCACGGCGCGCGGCGGTGCGAGCCGCAATCCGAGTCCGGCAGCAACACGGCCGATCTGTTCGATACGCAGCCCGCGATTGGCGGCGCCGCGCTCAATAATGAGCAGCAAACCCGCCGGGTTTAGCACCCGGCTCGCCTCGCCAAGGGCGACCGCCAGCTCGTCGGTTTGACGCAAAACGTCGTCAATGATGACGGTGTCGAAATGTTGATCGTCGAACGGCAGCGACTCGATTCGCGCCGTGTGAATGAAGCAGTTGGCGAGACCGGCCACGCCGAGACGCCGCCGCGCCTGCCGCCGCGCGTCGGCATCGAGATCGACACCGATGGCCTCATTTGCGTCTGCGCTGAGTAACGACAGCATGCGGGCCTCGCCGGAGCCGATATCGAGCAAGCGGCCGACCGACCGACCCATCAAGCAATCCAAAACGGCGCGATTGAGGCTGCGATCGTCGCTCGCGGACGAGACATCGTCGCCGCTATGGCGGCGCAAACGGGCAAGATCGACCTCCAGTTCGTCGCTATCGGTCAGAAGACCCGCCAGCAGCCTTCCCGCAAGCACACCGTTCGGCGTATTCCGTGCGAGACGGTAGTAGACAAATTGTCCGTCGCGAAAGCGCTCAACCAGTTGCGCACCGGTGAGCACCTTTAGCTGCTGCGAAACGCGCGGCTGCGACACCTCAGTGGCAATCACCAAATCACCAACCGGATGGGCACCACGCGCGCACAGCGCGAGGAGGCGCAGCCGCACAGGATCGGCAAGCGCCCGGAATATGCTGGCGGCATCGCTCAGCCCGATAGACATAAATATATTAGCATTTACTTATATATTTGACTTACTACGCTATCACAGCTGCATAGAAAGTAAAGCTAATGCGTCTTGGACGAGATCGGCAGGGTCGAGAAGATCGCCGCTACGTCGACGGGCGAGAAGCGTCGTTCGGTGCCGCAGTACTCGCAGGTCACCGTTAGCTCGCCCTGCTCCGCCACCGCATTGTTCGCATCGTCCTCACCGAGCATAGCGATCGCATTGCTGGCTCGATCGCGCGAACAATCGCAGTGAAATCGCACGTTGCGCGAATCCGGCAGCCGCAGATCGTCTTCGGCGTACAGCCGCCGCACCATCCCGATGCCACCAACATGAACGGCCTCGGCCAGCGATAGCGTGTCGGTCACCAAACCAAGGCGATGCCAGTCGTCACTCGCGACGAAATCATCGTGGCCAGCGACCGTCTGCAGCACCACGCCAACCGCTTCGCGGCCGTCCGATTGCAGCCAGAATCGAGTCGGCACCTGGATTGATCTCGCGAAAAAGTTATCGAGCGAGACGGCGAGCGACGTACCGCTCACCTCGACGATGCCCTGATAGCGTTCTCGGACATTGTTTGACGCGATCGTGACCGAACACCGTGCGCTTTGCGTCAGCCCGGCGAAATTGAACTGATCCCAGTCGGTATCCTCGGCATCGGCAAGCAACGCCATACCCCGCAGATCCAGTGTGTCGCGACACTGCATGGCCAGCATGCGCAGCGGTCCGCCCGACGAAATCTGCAGCGTCAGCCGACCCGGGTACTTCATCGAATTGGCAATCAGGCATGCTGCCGCGGCGCTTTCGCCGAGCAAGTAGCGGATGGGTTCTGGGTAACCGCGCCCGTCGAGCAGCGCATCGAGCGACGACGACAAACGAACGATCGCGCCACGGACGGGCAAGGCGTCAAAGTAAAACGGCTGCAGTTTGTCTGCCATTTACTGGTCGGCGAGCTTGGCTCTCAACCGTTCGTTGACCTGCTGCGGATTGGCTTTGCCCTGCGAACGCTGCATGACCTGACCCACCAAGAAGCCGATCACTTTGGTCTTGCCGTCGCGATACTGCGCGACCTGATCCGGAAACGCGCCGATAACCTCATCGACAATCGCATCGATGGCGCCGCTGTCCGTAATTTGCTTGAGGCCACGCGCCTCGACGATATCGGCGGCACCGCCCTCGCCGGCCCACATCGCGTCGAAGACATCCTTGGCGATCTTGCCAGAGATCGTTTCGTCGTCGATGAGATCGAGCAATTCAGCGAGCTGCGCGGCCGACACTCTGGATTCGGCAATCTCGAGCGAGTCGCGATTCAGCGCACCAGTTAGCGTGCCGACGACCCAGTTTGCCGCGCTTTGCGCGTCCGCCGCTGTAGCACCGACAACTGCTTCGAAGAAGTCGGCCAATTCCCGCGACGTCGTGAGCACGTCGGCGTCCGCCGACTTGATGCCGAACGATTCGACCAAACGAGCGCGCTTGGCGTCGGGCAGCTCGGGCAACGTCTGACGTATTGACTCGATGTAGGTATCGTCGATAACGACGGGCAGCAGATCGGGGTCCGGGAAATACCGGTAGTCGTTGGCTTCCTCTTTGCCGCGCATCGAACGGGTCTCGTCGCGATCGGGATCGTACAGGCGAGTCTCTTGCGTCACCGTTCCGCCATCCTCGAGCAACTCGATTTGCCGCTCGACCTCGAAGTCGATCGCCTTTTCGATGAAACGGAACGAATTCAGGTTTTTGAGTTCCGTGCGCGTACCAAACTCGCTGGCGCCGCGTTGACGCACTGAGACATTGGCATCACAGCGAAACGAGCCCTCCTGCATGTTGCCGTCGGAGATCTCGAGATAGCGAACAATCGAATGAATCTTGCGAAGGTACGCGATGGCTTCGTGCGCAGAGCGCATATCCGGCTCGCTGACAATCTCTAGTAGTGGCGTGCCGGCGCGGTTCAGGTCGATCCCACTGGCATCCGGGAAACGATCGTGCACCGACTTGCCAGCATCTTCCTCGAGGTGCGCCCGCGTAATGCCGATGCGTTTTTGGGTACCGTCGGCGATGGAAATATCGAGGTGGCCGCGGCCGACAATCGGCAGCTCGTACTGGCTGATCTGATAGCCCTTGGGAAGGTCCGGGTAGAAATAGTTCTTGCGCGCAAACACCGAGCGGCGGCCGATCTCTGCATTGACGGCCAGCCCAAAGCGCACCGCCATTTCAACCACGCGCTCGTTGAGCACCGGCAGCACGCCCGGAAATCCGAGATCGATCAGATGGGCCTGGGTGTTTGGCGCCGCACCATATTGTGTCGGTGCGGGCGAGAAAATCTTACTGTCGGTTGCCAGCTGAGTGTGAATCTCGAGCCCAATGACCGTTTCCCAACTCATTTCCCGTCACCTGTCGATACGTTTGGCACGCGCGTGTGCCAGTCGGTGACGCTTTGAAAACGATGCGCTGCATTCAACAGTCTCGCCTCCGACAGCGGCGGCCCGATCATCTGAATACCGACCGGCAAGTCATCGACGAGACCGGACGGAACCGACAATGCCGGCAGTCCGGCGAGATTCGCACCGATGGTGTAAATGTCGTTCAGATACATCGTCACCGGATCATCGACCTTATCGCCGAGCCCGAATGCGGGCGTCGGCGTGGTTGGCCCAACGATGATGTCGACGCTCGCGAACGCGCGGGCGAAGTCGTCGCTGATCAGCTGACGAGCGCGCTGTGCTTTTAGGTAATACGCGTCGTAGTAGCCGGACGACAGCACATAGGTGCCGGTCATGATGCGCCGTTTGACCTCGTCGCCAAAACCTTCGGACCGGCTGCGTGTGTATAACTCCGCTAGATCCGTGCATCCTGCCGCGCGATGGCCGAACCGAATACCGTCGAAACGCGACATATTCGATGAACACTCCGCCGGCGCCACGACGTAATACGTCGGCACCGACAAATACAGATTCGACAGCTCCACGGACGTGACGCTCGCGCCCAAGCTGCGCAATTCATCCAGCGCAAGCTCCAGACTGTCACGGCAACCGCTGGCGAGCCCATCATCGTAAAACGCCTCGGCGACACCGATTTTGAGTCCCGCTAGCGAATCGTCGAGACGCGCACTGATCGGCTCCATTGGCGAGTCGAGTGACGTCGAGTCGCGCGGGTCGAAACCGCAAAACGCATCGAGCAACAGCGCGGCGTCCTTGGCCGTGTGTGTCAATGTACCGGCCTGATCGAGACTCGATGCGAACGCGATCATGCCGTAGCGCGACGCGCGACCGTAGGTCGGCTTGACGCCGGTGATTCCGCAAAGCGCTGCTGGCTGACGGATTGAGCCGCCGGTATCCGTACCCGTAGCGCCAGCGACGATGCCAGCGGCGACCGCCGCTGCCGAACCGCCCGACGATCCGCCCGGCGAGCGCGTCGTATCCCACGGATTGGTGACGTCGCCGAAGTAACTCGTCTCGTTTGACGATCCCATCGCGAACTCATCCATGTTGGTTTTGCCAACATTGACCAGTCCGGCCCGACGCAGACGAGCAACGACCGTTGCATCGTAGGGCGGCACGAAATTCTCGAGCATGCGCGAGCCGCAAGTGGTGCGAAGCCCGTCTGTACAAAAAATGTCCTTGTGCGCGATGGGAATGCCGTCCAGCGGGCCGAACGCCGCGCCGCGGCTGCGCCGCGCGTCGGACTCTTTGGCGGCGGCAAGCGCCGCCTCGGCATCGACGGTGATGAAGGCGTTCAGTACCGGCTGCAGCTGGTTGATTGCTGCGACGGACCGCTGGACGAGATCGACACTCGTGATCTCACCGCTCTCCAGCGCTGCGCGCTGGCCGTCTATCGTCGCCAGAGACATCACTCGATGACTCGCGGTACACGATAAAAGCCGTCAGCGACCTCGGCCGAATTTTGTTGGTACCGGTCCCGATCAATGGTTTCGTCGGTATCGTCGGCACGCAGTCGCTGGGTTAGGTCGAGCGGGTGCGCCATCGGCTCGACGCCCTCCATATCGACCGCGGTTAGCTGATCGACAAAGGCGACAATGCGAGCGAGCTTGGTTTGAAAATCGGCGAGCTCTTGCTCGTCGAATGCGAGGCGCGACAAGGCTGCGATGTGCTGGACATCTGCTTGGCTTAGAGGCAACGAAAGGCTCCGAAAACTGCATGAAAAAGCGTCGAACGACGCTGAAAATGATACACGCCGCCTTGCTGATTGTCCCCCCCGTTGCTAGAGTGCCCGGCTTAGTTTTGGCCCGAAGTTTGCCGCGCAAATGATCAAAAATCTGTTGGGATATTTCTCCAACGACCTGTCGATCGATCTCGGCACCGCGAACACTCTGATCTATCTGCGCGGCAGCGGTATCGTGTTAGACGAGCCGTCCGTCGTCGCTATCCGCGAAGAAACCGGCAAAGGCGGACGCAGCGTCGAAGCCGTGGGTACCGAGGCCAAGAGCATGCTCGGCCGAACGCCGGGCAACATCACGGCAATTCGGCCGTTGAAAGACGGCGTTATCGCGGACTTCACCGTTACCGAACGAATGCTGCAGCACTTCTTGAAAAAGGTGCAAGGCAACTCGTTCTTCTTCCGGCCACCACGGGTGCTAGTTTGCGTGCCGTACGGATCGACCCAGGTTGAGCGACGCGCCATCAAAGAATCGGCGGAAAACGCCGGTGCTCGCAAGGTTCATCTGATCGACGAACCAATGGCGGCGGCGATCGGCGCTGGCTTGCCGGTGCACGAAGCGCGCGGCTCGATGGTGCTCGATATTGGTGGCGGCACATCGGAAGTTGCCGTGATCTCACTGAACGGCATCGTGTATGCCGCTTCGGTGCGGATCGGCGGAGATCGCTTCGATGAGGCGATTTCCAACTACGTTCGACGCAATTACGGCATTTTGATCGGCGAGGCGACGGCCGAGCGAATCAAGCACGAAATTGGCTCCGCCTACCCCGGCGATGAAGTCCGCGAAATCAGCGTGAAGGGACGCAACCTGTCCGAAGGCGTACCGCGAAGTTTCACGCTGAACAGCAACGAAATCCTCGAGGCGCTGCAGGAGCCGCTACAGGGCATCGTCGGCGCGGTCAAAGAAGCACTGGAGCAAACGCCGCCAGAACTTGGCGCCGACGTCGCCGAACGCGGCATCGTGCTCACCGGTGGCGGCGCCATGTTGCGCGATCTCGATAAACTGTTGATGGAAGAGACCGGCTTGCCGGTGGTCATTGCCGACGACCCGCTAACTTGTGTGGCGCGCGGTGGCGGTCGGGTTCTGGAACTGGTTGACGAACACGGGCCTGGAGTTTTTGGGCTGGATTGATTGCAAATGGCCACCGGCAACAGCCGCCGGCCCCGTTAATCACCTAATCGCGGTCACAACATGGCGACCCCCGGCTCCGAAACACGAACTGCGCTGCCGGCCCTAGGACTGCGAACAGCGGCCTTTGCCATTGGCTGCATCGTCATGATGGTCGTCGACTATCGCGGCAACTCGCTTGATCTGGTCCGGCGCACCTTGGCCGCCGCCATGAACCCCATCCAGGTCGCGGTCTCACTACCGGTGCGGTTGGCTGACTGGGGCGAACAATCCACACGGTCGCGCGCCGACCTAGAACGCGAAAATAACGCGCTGAAAGTAGAGCGTTTGCGAACGCGCGCCGAGCTGCAGCGCTTCAACGCGCTAGAAGCGGAAAATGAGCGATTGCGCGCGATGCTGAACGCATCGGCGCGCGTCGCCGACGATTACAGCATGGCCGAGATCATGGCCGTGGACGCAAATCCGTACCGACACAGCATTAGACTCAATAAGGGAATCCGTCGCGGCGTCTCCACGGGCCAGGCGCTGGTCGACGCCAACGGCGTGGTCGGCCAGGTGCTCGAAGCCACCGATTTCAACGCCATGGCCATCCTGATTACCGATCCTGACCATGCGACCCCGGTGCAGGTAGCGCGCAACGGCCTGCGGACGATAGCCGATGGCACTGGCGAGCTAGACAGGTTGGAACTGTCGTACCTGCCGAACAGCGCCGACATCGAAGTCGGCGATCTCCTCGTTACGTCCGGACTGGGCGGGACGTTTCCACCCGGCTACCCAGTCGCCGAGGTAGTCAAGCTCGAACGCCGTCCGGATCTCCCGTTTGCGACCGTGAGCGCGCGGCCGGTAGCCAAACTCGATCGGATTCGTGAAGTGGTGCTGATCCGTCGCGACCTACCGGTCACGAGCGACACAGTCGAGCCCGAGGACCCCACCAATGCCGAGCACTGAGTCTGGCCGTCAACGCTGGCTGATTGCGGCCAGTCTGGTGTTGGCACTCGCACTCACGGTAATGCCGTTGCCGCAATTTCTACAGGTCGCGCGGCCGGATTGGATGGCGTTGGTGATTGCGTATTGGGCGATCTTTGCACCCACGCGCATACCGCTTTGGCTAATAACGCTCGCCGGCCTTTGCCTCGACACGATGTATGGCACGCCGCTGGGCCTGCATGCCCTCGCCCTTTTGATCATGAGCTATCCGGCGCTGAAATGGCACTTGCGCCTGCGCGTGTTTTCGTGGGCTCAGCTTGCCGCAACGATCGCCGGTCTGGTGCTGCTGTACGAATTTGTGTTGTTGTGGGCCAACGGTGTCACCCAGCTGTCGATGCGCGGCATCGACTATTGGCTGCCAATCGTGACCAGTGCCATCGCATGGCCGCTGGTCCTTTATATACTCGATGCGGTTGTAGCGAGAGACGACACGTGACCAGGCAAGGGCTCAACGGCCGCACGCCAATAAAGGACGCTGGCCGCGAAACGCGGGTCTTTCGGACCCGGACGCTGATAACGATCGGTTTTATTATCGTCGGGTGCGTGGCACTGGTGTCTCGACTTGCGCAACTGCAAATCGTCGAGCACCGCGAATACAGCGCGCTGTCGACCGACAACAGTCTGCGAGTCGCGCCTTTGGCGCCGACCCGGGGCCTGATTCTGGACCGCAACGGTGCGGTACTGGCCGACAACCGACCGGTTTGGCAGCTAACGCTCGTTCCGGAGCAAGTTCCAGACCTGCCGGCAACGCTCGCAGCCCTGCGCCGCGAAGGTCTGCTGGCCGATGGCGACATGAACGCCATCGACGAGCGTATCGCTGCCAGTCAACGCTTTGCCAGCGTGACCCTGGCTAGCGATCTCAGTGAAACCGACGTTGCACGATTTGCCGTGCTGCGACCTCGATTTCCGGGTGTTGCGATCGAAGCGAGGCTGCTGCGTCACTATCCGCACGGCTCGCTGGCTGCCCACGCAATTGGCTATGTCGGTGGCTTGAGTGCGGCGGATCTTGCCGGACTGACCAAGCCGGACGAATACGCGGCGACCAAGCACATCGGCAAAGTCGGCGTAGAACAGCGCTACGAAGACGCGCTGCACGGCCGCGTCGGCCATCATCAACTGCTGACGACCGCTACGGGACGCACGCTGGGTTCGGTGCCGGGCGCGGCTCCGGAGCCGGGCGACAACGTGTGGCTGACGCTGGATCTGGGTTTGCAGGAACAGGCCGAAACCGCGCTGGCAGGTGTTCGCGGGGCGATTGTCGCCGTCCAGCCGACCAGCGGCGAAGTGCTCGCGATGGCCAGCAGCCCCAGCTTCGACCCGAACGCGTTTGCGACGGGCTTCGATACCGACGCATTCGAGCGGCTGCGCGATGATCTCGATCGGCCGCTATTCAATCGCGCCATTCGCGGTCGTTATCCGCCGGGCTCAACCATAAAGCCGATGCTGGGCCTGGCCGCACTCGACACGCACATGACCAGCCTTGCCCATCAGATTCATTGCAAAGGCTCGTTCAGCCTGCCCGGCAGCACACACCGGTACCGCGACTGGAAACCCGAAGGTCACAAGCTGGTGGATTTGCACGATGCCATTGCCGAGTCGTGCGACGTGTATTTCTACGAGCTAGCGCCATCGCTCGGCATAGATCGAATGCACGACTACCTGACCCGCTTCGGACTCGGCGCGCTGACGGGCATCGACGTCGATGGCGAGAAGGCCGGGATCGTGCCGTCTCGGCAGTGGAAACGCGACAGTTTCGCGCGCCGCGAAGACCAGGTTTGGTTCCCTGGCGAAACCGTTATCGCCTCGATTGGTCAGGGTTACATGCTCGCAACGCCACTGCAGCTCGCCCATGCAACGGCCGCGCTGGCGCTGCGCGGACAGCGGTACCGGCCGTTTCTAGTGCGCGGCGTCGAACGCGCGGCCGACGGCTCGATGACGATGACCGAAGCGCAGACCCTTGAGCCGGTCCGTCTCGAAGCGCCGGTGCATTGGGAGGCGATTGTTAACGCGATGCGCGACGTATTGCAGGGGCCAAATGGATCCGCTCGGCACGTTGGCGCTGGCGCACCGTACTCGATGGCCGGCAAAAGCGGTACGGCACAGGTTTTCAGCGTCGCGCAAGAAGAGGAGTACGACGAGGAAGAGCTCGACGAACGGCTGCGCGATCACGCACTGTTTATCGCTTTTGCGCCGATCGACGATCCGCAGATCGCGGTAGCCGTGGTCATCGAAAACGGCTCTAGTGGCAGTCGGGTAGCGGCACCGGTGGCGCGCAAGCTGCTCGACTACTGGCTGCTGGATCGCCCGTCGCTGCAAGCGTCTGAGACTCGCGCTGAATGAGCACGTGGGTCGCCCTACCCGAACCATCGACGGGCGGACGCTTTGCCAGCGCATTGCGGCGCGTACATATCGACGGTCCGTTACTCGCTGGCCTCCTCGTCATCATGGCGATTGGCCTCGCCGTCCTGTACAGCGCCGTCGGGCAGCGCGGTGCACTGCTCCAAGCGCAAGTCATACGGCTTGGCGTTGCCTTCGCCGCAATGATCGTCGTCGCGCAGTTCTCGCCGGCACTGATGCGCCGCTGGACACCCCTCGCGTACGGCGTTGGCCTTGCGCTGCTGGTGTTAGTTCTCGCCATCGGTGAAATCGGCCACGGCGCCCAGCGCTGGCTCGATCTCGGTATCCGCTTCCAGCCGTCCGAGATCATGAAGCTCGCTGTGCCAATGCTGCTGGCGTGGTATCTGCACACCGAGCCGCTGCCGCCTTCGCTGCGAAGCACGGCGCTGCTGGTCGTGTTGATTGCAATACCGACCGCGCTGATAGCGGTCCAGCCGGACCTCGGTACGGCTATTCTGATCGCGACTGCCGGCGCTTTGGTGCTGCTGCTGGCCGGTCTCAGCGTCCGCATTATCGTCGGTGGCAGTGTGCTGCTGGCCGCCGCGCTGCCCATCATCTGGGAAAACATGCACCCGTATCAGCAGCAGCGCGTATTGACGATGCTCGACCCATCCTCGGACCCGCTCGGCGCCGGCTACAACATCATTCAATCGAAAATCGCCATCGGCTCTGGGGGGCTCTTTGGTCGCGGTTGGACCAATGGCACGCAAGGCACGCTCGGGTTCTTGCCGGAACGCGATACCGATTTCATCTTTGCCGTGTTGGCCGAGGAATTCGGCCTGCTCGGCGTGTTGGCTTTGCTGGCAGCGTATCTATTCGTGGTCGGGCGCGGTCTCTACATTGCGTTGGTGGCGCGCGACACCTTTTCCCGCTTGGTAGCCGGCAGCATCAGCGTGACGTTCTTTGTCTATGTGTTCGTCAACATCGGAATGGTGAGCGGCATTTTGCCGGTCGTCGGTGTCCCGCTACCGTTGGTCAGTTTCGGCGGCACGTCGATGGTGACCCTGTTGGCGGGTTTCGGTATTCTCATGTCGATTCACACTCGCCGCAAACTACTGCCGCATTGAATCCTACGATCTCAGGTCACAGCCGGCGCGCCCTTGCGGCCGCGCTGCTACTTCTTTCCGCCCCGCCGCTCGCCGCAATCGATACGACGCGCGACGACGTTCGTGCGTTTATCGATCGAGTCGCCGAAACGCACCAGGTCGAGCGCCAAATCGTCGCCGATTGGCTGGCTGCGGCCGAGCTGCAACCCCGCATCATTGCGGCGATCAGTAAACCGGCGGAACGCGTCCGACCCTGGCATGAGTACCGGGAGATATTCTTGACACCGGAGCGCATCAAGGCCGGAGTTGAGTTTTGGAACGAGCACGCTGCAACGCTGGCGGCGGCCGAAGAGGCGTACGGCGTCCCGGCTGAGATCATCGTCGGAATCATCGGCGTCGAGACATACTACGGGCGTATCGTCGGCAGCTACCGGGTCCGCGATGCGCTGGCCACACTCGCTTTCGACTACCCGCCGCGCAGCCGTTTTTTTACGGCCGAACTCGAAGCGTACTTTCTGCTGTCTAGAGCTGAAGGTTGGTCGGTCGACGAGGTCCGCGGTTCGTATGCAGGAGCGATGGGGCGAGGCCAGTTCATACCGACCAGTTATCGCGAATACGCGGTCGACTTTGACAAAGACGGTCGACGCGATTTATTCAACAGCTGGCCAGACGCGATCGGCAGCGTCGCCAATTATCTGCGACGACATCGCTGGCGCGCCGACAAGCCTACGCTTAGCCGTGCCTCTATCGTTAAGCCTTTCACGATCTATCCGCCGAAAAAGAACGAGCTAAAACTCAACTCGACGCTTGGTGAGCTTCGCTCAGGCGGCGTGCGCACGACGAGCAAGGCGCCCGATGCTGAACCGGCAACGCTAATTCGCTTGGACGGCAAAGGCCGCAACGAGTACTGGGTTGGCATGCACAACTTCTACGTAATTACGCGCTACAACCGCAGCGTGATGTATGCGCTGGCGGTATGGCAGCTTGGCGACGCCATCGCTGCCGCGCGACAACGCAACTGATGCGGACGTTAGCGTGCATGGCACTGGCGCTGCTCGCCGGCTGCAGTTTCCAACCGCGCGCAACACCGCTTCCGCCGGTAAGCGTGCCAGCGGACCCAACCGATCCAACGCCCAGACCAGAACCGCGCAGCCGTTACGGCAATCCAGAAAGCTACACGCAGTTCGGTCGCCGTTATCGCGTGCTGTCTACCGCGGACGGTTTTCGCGAGCGCGGGATCGCGTCGTGGTACGGCGAGAAGTTTCATGGCCGGCGCACGAGCAGCGGTGAGACCTACGACATGTTTGCTATGTCTGCGGCGCACAAAACGCTGCCTTTGCCAACCTGGGTCGAGGTGCGTAATCTCAAAAACAACCGGCGGATTGTCGTGCGCATCAATGATCGCGGCCCGTTCGTGGCCAATCGCGTGATTGATTTGTCCTACGAGGCAGCCAAACGACTCGATATCGTTCGCGACGGCACGGGTCTCGTAGAAGTTCGTGCGCTCGAGTTTGATTCCGGTGGCGTGCTGCAGGCTGCGCGGCCGAACGAACCGTTGCCGGAGACCGTTGTCCGGCAAACGACGGCGGCAGCGCCTGATGTCACAACGCCGCCGGTACAAGACGACTCCGCGGCCGTGGCTGAACCGACCGCTGAAATTGCATCCGCTGGCGTGAACACGCCACTCGACAGCGACGCGCCAGCGGCGCGCCTGTTTGCGCAAGTCGGGGCTTTTGCAAGTCTCGATAACGCTGAAGGGATGTTCATTCGACTGCGTGAGACAGGTTTCGCCCCCGTGGACATCGTTACGAGAGTCAACGAACAACCGGAGCTGTATCGGGTTCGCGTCGGGCCGGTGGCGAACGCGATTGAACTCGACGCTACCGTCGAACGTCTCAAGGCCAGCGGCATCGGCGAGGTACAGGTGGTAATCGAATAATGGGGCTAGAGCTTTCAGCGCAACGCTTGCGCGACCTTTTGCGCTACACGGCGGCAACGATAGTAATGGCGGGTTTTCTAGCCACGCCGGTTGCCGCCCAGCTGGCTCGCGTACCGATTCCGGCCGCACCGCAAGTCGGCGCAACGAGTTACATCGTTGTCGACGCCGAGACTGGCTTCGTCCTCGCTAATCAAGATCCGGACAAACAGGTCGCACCGGCCAGTCTGACCAAGCTCATGACGGCGTACGTTGTTTTTCAGTACCTACGCGCCGGCCAGATTGCGCTTGACGATCAGGTCCGCGTCTCGCGCCAAGCGTACAAGACGCCCGGCTCTCGCATGTTTATCGAAGAGGCCAGCGAGGTCAGTGTAGATGAGCTGATCCAAGGCATGATCGTCCAGTCGGGCAACGACGCTAGCGTGGCGCTCGCCGAACATATTGCCGGCACCGAAGCCACGTTCGCCGAGTTGATGAATACCTTTGCCGGGCAACTCGGCATGGCCGCAACGCGTTTCCAAAACTCGACCGGCTTGCCCGCGGATCAACACTTCACAACGGCTCGCGACATCGCGCGCCTCGCCCGCGCCATCGTAACGGAGTTTCCGGACTACTACGGTTGGTATTCGCAGCGGGAGTTCACGTACGCAGGCATACGACAGGAAAACCGCAATCAACTGCTGTGGCGCGACAGCAGTGTGGACGGCATGAAAACCGGCCACACTGACGCCGCCGGCTATTGCCTCGTCTCGTCGGCACAACGCAACGACATGCGATTGATTGCCGCCGTCATGGGCGCCAAGAGCCCGAAGGCGCGTATCGATGCGAGTCAGGCCTTGCTCAATTACGGCTTTCGGTTTTACGAGACTCGCATGCTCTACGAAGATGGCACGCCGGTCCGCGAGGCACGCATTTGGAAAGGCAACGCCGAGACGGTTGCCTTGCTTGCTTCGCGCAGCGTTGCGATCACCCTACCGCGCGGTCGTTTTGATGAAGTCACAGCACGAGTCGAATTGCCGGCGACCGTGTTGGCACCGCTGTCGGCTGGCGACACGGTTGGCCAGCTCATCATCGAACACGATGGCAATACCTTAGAGAGCATTGATCTTGTCGCCGCCAATGCAGTGGCCAGTGGCGGCCTTTGGAAGCGAATGACCGACGAAATCGGACTGTGGTTTGAATAATGACGGAAGACGCCAACAACGACAGCGACATCATGCAATTTCCGATGGACTTTCCGATCAAGCTGATCGGGCGTGATGACGGGCGCTTTCATAGCATCGCACGGGAGCTGCTCGAACCGATTATCGGGCCGGTGCCGGACGAGGCGATCACCGAATCGCACAGCCGCGAAGGTACTTACATTGCGCTAACCGTGACGTTTACGGCGACCAGCCGCGAACAGCTCGATAAGGTGTACTTCGCGCTTTCCTCCTCGGACGACGTGTTGTTTTCGCAATAATGATCGACTCGGCCATCCCCTGGTCCTGGCTGGATCGACAACCCTATGTACCGTTGTGGGAACGCATGCAGCAACATACCGATGCGCGAAACAGCGAGAGCGCCGATGAGATCTGGTTCACCGAGCACCCGCCGGTATTCACCCTTGGTTTGGCTGCGGATCCGTCGCACGTGCTCGGTGCCGGCGACATTCCCGTAGTAAAGACTGATCGCGGCGGCGAAGTCACGTACCACGGGCCCGGTCAGCTAATGATGTACCCGTTGCTTGACGTGCGTCGCGCACGTCTCGGCGTGCGCGCCCTCGTATGTGCGCTGGAACGCTCCGTCATAACGCTGTGCGCTAGGCACGGCATCGAAGCGGTCGGTCGACGTGACGCGCCGGGCGTCTATGTTGATGGCCGCAAACTGGCGAGCATCGGCATTCGCATCCGACGCGGCGCGAGCTACCACGGCTTGGCATTGAACGTCGATATGGACCTAGAGCCATTCGCGCGCATCAACCCGTGCGGCTTCAGCAACCTCGAAATGATCGATCTTGCGCGACTCGGCGTGTCGACTACGTTACGCGAGACCGCATCTCAGCTAGCGCAAAATTTTTCGAACGAACTCAGCCGGTCGGCGCCACTTCCAGCCACTGCCTGAGGCGCGCGAGCCGCTCGGCCGTGCCGACGTCGTCCCAGCGCCCGCGGTGAACGACCGCCGCGATGCGACCGGCGTTCGCCGCCGCAAACAAGAGCGGTGCCAACGGCGCACGACCTGCTGTGACACCGGCAAACAGTACCGGTCGATACAAGCCGATACCGCTGTATGTATAGGGCCGCGGCTTCGACTCAGCACGCGTCGCAAATTCGCCATCGATGTCAAAGTCGCCTTGCGGCTTGTGCGAAGGATTTGGCACGAGGACCAGGCGCGCGTCGACATTCGTAGGCAAGTCGGTGATTTGGTCGGAAAAATCGAAGTCGCTGAAGACGTCGCCATTAACCAGCCAAAAGGGCTCATCGCCAAGCCACGGCAACACCTGACGAATACCGCCCAAGGTCTCGAGCGCGCCCGGACGTTCGTGGCTAAAGACGACACGAAGACCGAACCGACGGCCATCGCCGATGGCCGCCACGATGCGCTCTGCGAGCCACGCAACGTTGATGAAGACCGTATCGACGCCGACCGCGGCTAACCGGCGCAGATGTCGTTCGAGTAAGGTCTCTTTACCGATCTGAATTAACGGCTTTGGCGTGTGGTCGGTCAACGGTCGTAACCGTTCGCCGCGACCCGCAGCAAGTATCAGCGCGCGCACGGGCTTAGTGCCGACAGCGTTGCGTCGTCGGGCAAGCAGTCCAGCAAGCGCTCCAGTTCCGAAAAAGCGGGCAGCGCGCGACGCAAATAGTCGATGACACGCGGCAGATCGTGGAGATAGCGCTCTTTTCCGTCACGGTAGTAGAGGCGCGAGAAGATTCCGGCGACTTTGAGGTGTCGTTGGATGCCGCACAGTTCGACGTCGCGACGCAAGCCAGTGAGGTCGTAATCACTCGGCAGTGCTGCGCCTGCATGGTACCGCGCAAGCAGTCGTTCGCAGGTCTCGTCCGACCAGCGTACGTAGCAATCTTTGAGCAGCGACACGAGATCGTAGGCTGCCGGTCCGCGGCAGGCGTCTTGAAAGTCGATGACGCCAAGCGCAACTCCCGGCAGCACCATTAGATTACGACTGTGATAATCCCGGTGAACAATGGCCGTCGGCATTCGCTGCCAACGCTCGACCAGGAACCGACAGGCGTCGGTCCATACTTGCGCGGGCAGCTGTGTACCTAAATGCCGCTCAACGAACCACGTCGGAAACAGCCCGAGTTCACGACGCACAGCGGCCTCGTCGTAGGCCGGAACGCAGACCGAAAACTTGCCACTGCGACGGCTGAGCTCGGCAAGCCGGTCAACGGCGTAGTCGAGGCGCTCGTCGACCTGGAATTCGGTGCTATCCAGTGCGTCAAACAGCGTCATCGAGCCGAAGTCCTCGAGCAGTAGCAGCCCGGCGGACAAATCAATCGCAAAGATCTCTGGCGTACGCATGCCGACCTGTCGAAAGGCCGCTGCCAGGCGAACGAACGGCCGACTGTCTTCGAGCATCGGCGGCGCGTCCATAACGATGACACGACGGTCTGCGAACGCTACCCGAAAGTAGCGGCGAAAGCTGGCGTCATCAGAGGCAAACGAACGCTGACGCTCGGCTGCGGGCAATACCCGGTCGAGCCATTGTTCGATGATCAGTTCTCGATCGGCGCCGTGATTGGGGAAGTGATCGGCACCGCTGGGCAGCGACATGGGCAGTCGGATCTCGGATTGCTGGTGTTGGCAAACTGTGCGAAGGTTTCAGGATATCACGGCGGTTGGCAAAGACTTTTGGCTCGCAAATCCCCGCGTCTCGGGTTCGGCGCTATCGCTGTGCTGTCGTGCGCCATGGCGGAGGCAGTCGACGTGCCGGCGTTCTGCCGAGCACCGGATGTTATCGACAGCAACGACTTCTTTGCGGCCGATCTCTTTGACGAAGAACCCAGCACCGCCGATGCGATCGAGTTTGAGGCGGGTTCGGCTGACCTGACACTTGGCGGCAAGGCATTGCTGTCCGATGGCGTCCAGATCCGCCGCAACAACGACTACATTGCGGCAGAGTCGGCCGAATACGATCCGGCGGCCGGTCGCCTGACGTTAGCCGGCGACGTTCGCTATTCGGGATTAGCGTCCGTGGTCCGCGGCACTCGCGCGAGCTTTGACATTGAACGCGGTATTGCGCAGTTCGACGAGTCCGAGTTCACGCTGCCGGAAAACCGCGGACACGGCGAAGCTGAGCGCCTGCGTATCGACCAAGCCGGCACGATCGAGCTCGGCGGGGTCGCGTACACGTCCTGCCCCGCCGGCAATGCCGATTGGCAGATCAAGGCCGAGAATATCGACCTCGATACCGTCAGTGGCGTTGGCACTGCGCGCAGTCTCCGGCTCGAGTTTCAGGGCGTACCGATCATTTATGCGCCATGGCTGTCGTTCCCGATTTCCGACGCGCGCAAGTCCGGCATCCTGATCCCGGACTTTGGCACCAGCGGGCGCAACGGCACCGAAATCAGTGTGCCGGTCTACTGGAACATTGCGCCAAATTACGACGCAACCATTACCCCGCGACTGCTGTCTCGACGCGGCTTGCAGCTAAATACGGAGGGTCGTTACTTGTCGCGGCGGACCGAGGCCATTGCCGACGTGCGCTATCTTCCCAGCGACAACGAGTTTGGCGACGATCGCACCTATGCAACGCTCCGTAACGTCACTCGTCTTGGCGACAATTGGCGTTTGCGCATCGATGCGCAGGACGTCAGCGATGTTCAGTACTTCGAAGACATCGGTGAAAGCCAGACGGAAGCCAGCACGATTTTCCTCGACCGCCTGTTTGTGCTCGAACGACCCGGCCGACACATCTCGACGCGCATTACCGCACAGGCATTCCAGGTACTAGACCCGACGCTCGCCATCGATGACCGACCTTATCGTCGCCTGCCCGAAATCACGGTCGACGGCAACTGGCCGGGCCTTTGGCGTCGACTCGGCGTTCGCGCACCGAACGAGTTGACGCGTTTCGATCGCGACACCGGCGTAACCGGCTGGCGACTGCATTCCGAACCCGGCCTGTATTGGAATTTCGATAACGGCGCGTTTTTTGTTCGCCCCGAGGCGTCGATGCTGTACACGGCATACCGCTTGGATAACGTCGAGAACGGCGCCGACGACACGCCGGACCGGGCATTACCGCGTTTCAGCCTCGACGTCGGTGCACGTTTCGAACGACTTTGGAAAAATCGCGATCGTACGTGGCGCCAGACGCTCGAACCAAGACTGCTGTTCACCCACACGCCGTTCGAAGAACAAAGTGGGCTGCCGGTTTTTGACACGGTCGATCCAGATTTCAATCTCGTGCAGATTTTTCGCACGACTCCGTTCGTCGGACCGGACCGGATCGCCGATTTGGATCAGGTCAGCCTAGGCCTGGTAAGTCGATTTATTGACCCGCAGAGCGGTGTGAACGTTCTGACGGCGACGTTAGGACAAACACGCTACTTCAGCGAGCAAGGCGTGTCGCTAACCGACCAACCGGCACGCACGTCGGAATCATCGGACTACATCGCCGAAGTCGATATTCGTCTTTCTGAGAAATGGAACATGGAGCTCGGTCACCAGTGGAACTCGGACTCGGCAAACACCGTTAAGTCAGAGTTTCGCCTACAGTACCAGCCGAAGGAAGATCGGGTCCTAAATCTCGGCTACCGGTATCGCGAAGCCTCGCTCGAGCAGGCTGACATCTCTTGGTCTTGGCCGGTCGACGAACGCTGGAACTTCGTCGGTCGATACAATTATTCGCTGCGTGACAAGACCACGCTCGATCGCTTCGTCGGACTCGAGTACGAGAGCTGCTGCTGGGCGGCGCGGATCGTGTCGCGGCGCTTTATCAGCCGTCGTGACGGCCGCTCGGACACGACGGTCGCGCTGCAGCTGGAACTCCGGGGCCTCACCAGTGTCGGAGACCCAGCCGATCGCCGCCTCGAGCGCGGTATACTTGGTTACAAAGACCGACGGGACTAATCCATGCCCAAACTACTGACCCGGTGCGGTGCGGCCGTGCTCGCGCTGGCCAGCGGCGCTGTCGTTGCTCAGGACGCCTCGCCAACCACCATGTTCCTCGATGGCATCGTTGCGATCGTCAACGACGGCGTCGTGCTGCAGAGTGAACTCGACACCGAAGCCGGCCTCATCCGCCGGCGCCTCGCCGCCGAGAACGTTCCGGCACCGCCGGATACGATTCTCGTCGACCAGGTTCTCGAGCGCCTCATCGTCAACCAAATTCAGCTGCAGCGAGCCGCTCGAATGCAGATTCGCATCCCTGACGAGATGTTGAATAACGCGCTCGGTCGAATCGCCGAACAGCAGGGCATGACAATCAACGACCTGCCAGCCGCACTCGCGGCAGACGGCATCGACTACACCGAGTACCGAACGCAAGTCCGCGATCAGATTGCGTTGCAACAGCTACGGCAAATCGAGGTCGTCAGCCGAATCCAGGTATCTGAACGCGAAGTCGAGCAGTGCCTCGAACAACAAATGGGTCAGGCCAACGTAAACGCCGAGTACGATCTCTCGCACATACTGATTAGCGTCCCACCCTCTGCCACCGCCGCGCAGTTTGCCGAAGCCGAAGCAGAGGCTGTCCGGGTGCTCGAGGAGATTCGCAACGGCGCCAACTTCGGCGAAATGGCCGTCCGTTATTCCGACGCGCAGACCGCCCTCGAAGGCGGCGCACTCGGTTGGCGTCGCGGCGATCAAATTCCGACTTTGTTTTCGACGGTGGTCGCCGATCTGGACGCCGGTGAGATTTCTAACCCGTTGCGCAGTCCGAGTGGCTTCCATCTCGTTCGTCTCAACGATCAGCGCGGCGCCGTACTCAAAAGCGAGGTACAACAGAACCGCGTGCGCCACATCCTGGTTACCACCAACGAGATCGTCGACGATCGAACCGCCGAATTAAAGCTGGCGCAAGCGCTCGAGCGCATCGAAGCCGGTGAGGAGTTCGGCGAGCTCGCACGAGAATTGTCGGATGATCCCGGCTCGGCAACCAGCGGTGGCGATATGGGTTGGACCGAACCCGGAACGTTCGTGCCGGAGTTCGAAGCGGTCGTCAATCGCTCAGAAATCGGCGAAATGAGTCAGCCGTTCAAGTCGCGATTTGGTTGGCACGTGCTCGAGGTCATGGAACGACGTGTTTACGACAACACCGATGAGATGCGTCAGCGCAGCTGCGAAGTTAATCTTCGCAACGCCCGCGTGGACGAGGAAACCGAACTGTGGCTGCGTCGTCTGCGCGACGATGCATTTGTCGACAAGCGCATCTAGGGAGCCGTTACATAAGTAGCCCTACTGTGGCGCACCAACGATGATCACTGTGCAGCCACGGTTGCTCGTCAGTGCCGGCGAGCCTGCCGGAATCGGGCCGGACATTTGTCTTAGCCTTGCCGAGCAGCCACCCGCCGCGAACATCGCGGTTATTGGCGATCCAAGCGTCTTTGCGGGGCGCGCCCGCCAGCTCGGTCTCAGCCATGTCGCGCTGCCGCTTCGCGATTGGAGCGATCCTTTCCCCGCCGATGCGGAACCGGGCGTTGCTCTGTTGCCGATACATTTCCCGCAAGCGGTCGTGCCCGGCCAACCCAGCCCCGAAAACTCGCATGCGCTACTCGACAGCCTGCGCACGGCGACCGGGCTGTTGCTCGCCGACACGGCCGATGCGTTGGTCACCGCACCCATTCAGAAGAGCGCCATCATCGACGCGGGGATTAGTTTCAGCGGCCACACAGAGTTTCTTGCCGAGCTTTGCGGCACACCACAACCGGTCATGCTGTTGGTCGCTGGGGCCCTGCGTGTCGCGCTGGCGACGACCCACATACCGCTACGCGCGGTCCCCGACGCGATCACGCCGGCGCTGGTCGAAAGTGTGCTCGGTGTGCTGCACGACGATCTGAGTCAACGTTACGCACTCCAGCAGCCCCGCATTGCGGTTTGCGGACTGAATCCGCACGCTGGCGAAGGCGGTCATCTCGGCGCAGAAGACGATGCATCGATAGCGCCAGCCATAGCAGCAGCGCAACGTGCCGGCATTGATGCATTCGGCCCGGTGCCAGCGGATACGGCCTTTACCGCGGCGGTCGGCCACGTTGATGCGGTACTCGCGATGTACCATGACCAGGGCCTACCGGTGATTAAGCACGCCGGTTTCGGCAATGCCGTAAACGTCACACTCGGCCTGCCCATTGTCCGCACGTCAGTTGATCACGGCACTGCACTGGCACTTGCCGGCAGTGGTGACGCCGACCCGGCTAGCCTCCTGGCTGCCGTGGACGAAGCGATTCGATTGGGACGACTGCATACCGCGAGTCATGCCGCCTGATCCTCGGCCGAAGCGCAAACGCTTCGGCCAACATTTTTTGCACGACCGCGGCTATGTCGATCGCATCGTCAAAGCAATCTCGCCGCGCGAGAACGACATCGTCGTTGAAATTGGGCCCGGCGGCGGTGTCTTGACCAAACCGCTGTCGACACAGGCCGGGCGCTTGATCGCGGTCGAAATCGATCGAGACCTCGCCGCGCATTTGCGCCATGTGTTTGCAAGCAATGACAATGTCAGCATCGTCGAAGCAGACGCACTCGCAATCGACTTTGCCAACTTTGGCGAGCGCTTACGCGTTGTCGGCAATCTGCCGTATAACATTTCGACGCCACTGCTGTTTCGCTTGACCGCGCAGCGTCAGTACGTGAGCGACGCCGTTTTCATGCTGCAGAAAGAGGTGGTCGACCGAATCGTTGCAGTGCCTGGCAACAAGACGTACGGCCGTCTCAGCGTCATGTTGCAGTGCTACTGGCATGTCGAAGCGCTGTTT
Source organism: Pseudomonadota bacterium (assembly GCA_038534295.1). Lineage (GTDB taxonomy): Bacteria > Pseudomonadota > Gammaproteobacteria > Steroidobacterales > Woeseiaceae > JBCAXA01. The sequence goes on along the minus strand of JBCAXA010000002.1, from coordinate 95,362 downwards.
CGCGTCCCGGCAGGGGCGTTTCAACCCCCGCCGCGGGTCGAATCGGCAATTGTGCGACTGAGCTACCGTGACCCTGTCATTGATGCCAAGCACGATTCGAGTTTCGAGACGCTCGTCAGAACCGCTTTTGGGCAACGTCGCAAAACGTTACGGCGCTCCCTTGCGCCGCTTATGTCAGAACAGGCGATACGGCAATGCGACATAGACCCGAGCGTGCGACCGGAGACACTGGCCGTCGAGGATTTCGCCCGACTGTCTCTGCAATGCTGAGTGCTTCGCGGGTATAATCGCTCGCGGGGGACAGAAAAATCCGATCGAGCGCGCACATGGACCAAGATTCGTTGCACCGTATCGAGGTTGACGTAGCGACCGACTTTGTCGATGGTCAATCTGAGCCGGACCGCGACCGTTACGTCTTTTCGTACACAATAACAATATCGAATACCGGCAGCGTACCGGCCAAACTCCTGACTCGGCACTGGTTGATTACCGATGCTAACGGTAACGTGCAGGAGGTACGCGGCGACGGCGTGGTCGGCGAGCAGCCCTACCTCGAGCCCGGTGAGGAATTTCGTTACTCGAGCGGCGCCGTTCTGAATACGCCAGTTGGGGCAATGCAGGGCAGCTACCAAATGATCGCCGACGACGGACAGCGCTTCGACGCCGCCATCGAGCCGTTCACCCTCGCCGTTCCCGGTCTGCTGCACTAAAGGTCCTGCGACGAACGGCATTAACGCGTGGCCCTTTATGCGATTGGCGACCTGCAGGGTTGCTACGACCCTTTTGCGACGCTTCTCGAGCGAATCGACTTCGATCCGGCAAACGACCGCCTGTGGCTGACCGGTGACCTCGTCAATCGCGGCAAACAATCTCTAAAGACGCTCCGCACCGTTTACAAGCTCCGCAAACGCATCAAAGTCGTGCTCGGCAACCACGACCTCGCGCTATTGCGGCTATGGAAAGTCGGGCCATCGAGTCGCGCCAACAGCGAGCTTCGCGAGGTATTGCGCGCGCCGGATGCCGATGAGCTCCTGAACTGGTTAATCGACCAACCGTTAATCCATCGCAGCAAAAAATACAACGCCGTGCTGGTTCACGCCGGCATCCCGCCTGGCTGGAGTGTGGACTATGCGTGCGCTCGCGGCCGCGAGGTAAAAAAAGTCCTGACGGGAAATCGCGCTAGCGCTTTTCTCCGCGACATGTACGGTGAGTTGCCCGCACAGTGGTCGCCGCGACTCGGCGGCCATGACCGATTGCGGTTTATCGTCAATGCATTTACACGAATGCGCATGCTCGATGCCGATGGTAGCTTGCAGTTTGCGTACAAGGGTCCACCCGCCGCGGCCGAAGCTGATCTCACGCCGTGGTTTGATGTCCACAAACGGGCCGCACGATCTACGAGAATTGTGTTCGGCCACTGGGCCGCGTTGGGCTACATGCGGCGCAAGAACCTAATCTCGCTGGACACCGGTTGCGTCTGGGGCCGACACTTGACGGCACTGCGTATCGATAAAGCCAAAACTCGCCCCATCAGCATTGAGTGCCAGTGCTGCTGAAGCAAACCCGAGCGTCATGCAAACTCTAAAACCATTCAATTTTCAACGCTGGATAGACGAACACCGGCATTTGCTGCAACCGCCAGTGTGCAACAAGCAAGTGTTCGAGGATACCGACTTCATCGTCATGGTGGTTGGCGGGCCGAATGCTCGGCGCGATTTCCATTACGACGAAGGTGAGGAGCTTTTCTATCAGCTCGAAGGGGATATGACGCTGCACACCATCCGCGACGGCGAACGTGAGGCCATCTCGATTCGCTCCGGCGAGATGTTGCTGCTGCCGCCGCGGGTACCGCATTCGCCGCAGCGTTATGCCGATACCGTTGGTCTCGTCGTCGAGCGCAAGCGGCGGCCTGACGAGAAAGACGGTTTTCAATGGTATTGCGACGAGTGCAACGCCCTGCTTTATGAGGAGTACCTGCACATCGCCAACATCGAGACTGACCTCCCGCCGGTACTTGCGCGATACGACAAGCTCATCGCGGGCACGCCGTGCCCTAAGTGCCAAACTCCTGCTCCTGCGAATGACGATTAACCTCGAACTGCAGTTGCGCGAGCGCTGGTACCGCGTCGACGTCGCGGCGGCCGTCGATCTCGCGCTGCCGCTCGAGCACGAACAAAGCGCACCGGCGTTTTTTGGCGCGGACGCGGCTCGAGCCGACGTCTTCGTTAGCAGCGACTTCGTCGGCGACACTCGCTCAGGTGGCAGCTGCAACGTGAGGAGCTGGCGCATTACGCCGCATTGCAACGGCACGCACACCGAGTCTGTCGGCCATATCGTCGACGATTCCGTACCGATCGGTCCGCGGCTGCCGTCACAGCCAATTCCGGCAACGCTGGTCAGCGTTGCAGCAAACTCGCACAAGGAAATCGACGCAGCGGCTGTTGCGCCATTCGTGGCGGCGGCGCTTCCGGCGCTGGTACTGCGTACGCAATCGCACGATTTGCGCAACGATGACTACGCTGTGCTAACGGATGCAGCCATGGCGGCTATCGCCGACTCGGCGGTCGAGCATCTATTGATCGATACGCCGTCGCTCGACCGCAGCAACGACGTGCATCTTCGCAATCACCGGCGCTATTGGGGACTTGCTGAGAACGAGCGCCGTGTCGCTGAAGTTCGGCATCCGACACGCACCGTCACGGAGTTCATTCATGTGCCACGTTACGCTGCCGATGGCGACTACCTGTTGTGCATCGGCTGCGCCAATTGGCTGAGTGACGCCGCACCCAGTCGACCGGTCTTGTATCCACTCGAGGAACGCGTTGATGCCTCACAATCGGCGTAGCGCGTTGACCGCGGCGCTTGGCGACGCTCGGCAACGCGACGCAGCGGATCCATTGACGGTATATCGCAGCAAGTTTCACTTGCCGGCGCCCCGAAGCGGCCGTGAAGTCGTGTATTTTTGCGGCAACTCGCTCGGCTTGATGCCGATCGCCGCAGGAGCAGCCGTCGGCACGGTGCTGGACGACTGGCGTGAGCGCGCCGTACGCGGCCATTTCGAGGGCGGCACGCCTTGGCTCGACTACCACGAGGCCGCACGCGGTCCGTTGGCACGTTTATGTGGCGCGGACGAACACGAAGTCGTCGCAATGAACTCGCTGACCGTAAACCTGCATTTGTTAATGGCGAGCTTTTTCCGCCCGACGGCCGATCGCAACGCGATACTCATTGAAGCAGGCGCGTTTCCATCGGATCGCTACGCGGTCCGCTCGCAGTTGGCTTGGCACGGTTTTGGCGACGACGCGTTGCTTGAATGGCCAGCCGACCCTGACACCGGTCTGCTCGATCTTGCGGCACTCGACGCGCTACTCGAGCGCGACGGCGCCCGAATCGCGCTGGCGTTGCTGCCGGGCGTGCAGTACGCCACTGGCCAACTCTTGCCCATTGCTGACGCCTGTCGGCTGCTCCGCCGCCACAACATCACGATTGGTCTCGACCTTGCGCATGCGATCGGCAACGTACCGTTAACGCTCAGCGATGACGGCGTCGATTTTGCCGTCTGGTGTAGCTATAAGTATCTCAATAGCGGTCCCGGCGCTGTCGCCGGTGCATACGTACACGAGCGCCACCATACGGCCGCGCTGCCGCGCTTGGAAGGTTGGTGGGGCAATCGATCCGACTCGCGCTTCCTGATGCGCGATCGCTTTGATGCGGCGCCGGGAGTCGACGCCTGGCAACTGTCGAACCCACCAATTCTGGGTCTCGCACCGGTAATCGCGTCACTCGAGCTGTTCGATGCAGTTGGCATGACGAAGCTGCGCCGCAAGTCGCTCGCACTGACGGGCCTAATGAGAGCACTCATCAACGAACACTTCGCCGACGTACTCACCGTTTCGACCCCGGCCGACGATAACGAGCACGGCTGCCAATTGTCGTTGCGCTCGCCAAGCGGGTCGCAGCACGCACGCTTGCTGTTCGATGCCTTGGATGCGGCGAACGTCGTCGGTGATTGGCGCGAACCAGACATCCTGCGATTTGCGCCGGTGCCGCTCTACAACAGCTTCGGTGATGTCGTCACGTTTTGCCAGCGACTCGAACAGGTGTTGACCGCGGAGGCAGCGTGAGCGCCGTCGCTGACGACAAACCCATCGTCGTGCTCGGCGGCGGCCTGACGGGACTGCTGCTTGCGCTTTATATTGCGCGTCGCGGTCTGCCGGTAGAGGTGTACGATCGCGGCCCGGACCCGCGCCGTTCAACACCGGGTGGTGGCCGCTCGATCAATCTGGCGCTTGCCGAACGGGGTCGCCTGGCGTTGCAACGCGTCGGCCTCTTGGCCGATGTCATGCCCTTAACGGTGCCGATGCAGGGCCGAGAGATTCACGACGCAGACGGCGGCCGTCAGCTGCAGGCCTACGGTCAGTTTGCTGGCGAGCAGATTTACTCGATTGGCAGGCACGATTTGACCGTCGCGCTAGCGCGGGCTTGTGCCGCTACCGATGTACGCCTGCATTTCAATCAGCGCTGTGTCGGTGTCGATGCCGCAGCGCGCTCGGCCACGTTCGAAGCACCGGACAAGACACAGCACCATTGCCTGGCGCAAACCCTGATCGCCGCCGATGGGGCGGGATCGATCGTTCGCCGAACACTAAACGATACCGCTGGATTTGCAGCCGATGAGTCGCTGCTCGACCACGGCTACAAAGAGTTGTCGATTCCGGCGACCGCGTACGGCTGGTATCGGGCCAATCCCAACGCGCTGCATATCTGGCCGCGCGGCGGCCACATGCTGATCGCGCTACCGAACCTCGGTGGCGATTTCACGGCGACGCTATTCCTCGCAAACGACGGCGATCCGAGTTTCGCAACGCTGAATTCGGAGCCTGCCATCGAGCATTTCTTTGCGAAACACTACGCGGATGCCGGCACCCTCATGCCGAAGTTACGCCAAGACTTCATGACAAATCCAACCGGCATCATGGGAACGGTACGCTGCCGCCGCTGGCACCACGCAGGCGATGTTCTACTCATCGGCGACGCAGCACATGCCATCGTCCCTTTCCACGGCCAGGGCATGAACGCCGCTTTCGAGGATTGCCGCGTGTTCGACGAACTGCTCGACGAAATTGGCCCGCAATGGCCAGCCCTGTACGAACGATTCGAAACCGCTCGCCGAGGCAACGCCAACGCGATAGCCGACATGGCGCTCGAGAACTACACAGAAATGCGCGACAGCGTTCGTGACCCGTTATTTTTTGTCCGCAAAGCGCTGGCCTTCGAGTTGGAACAGCGCGCCCCCGAACATTTCATCCCGCGCTACTCGATGGTGATGTTTCATCCGGAAATCGCCTACGCGGACGCGCAGCAACGCGGCGCAACCCAAGCAGAGCTGCTTGCGCGACACACCGCAGGCGCCGCCAGCATTGAGGACGTGGATATTGAGCAGGCGTTGGCGGAGGTAAAAGAGCGTCTCGCGCCGATGAGGAGTTAGCGCATAGCACGCTCGAGCGTAACAAAACTGTACGCAAACGGCGTATCGTCCGACGGCGCAACGGTTTCTCGCTCGGTTTCGCGCCAGTCGCTCACCGCAATGGCTGGGAAAAACGTATCGCCATCGATATCGGCATGCACTTGCGTCAGATACAGTCGAGCAGCGTGCGGTAGCGCGCTGGCATAAACGCTCGCGCCGCCGATCACCATGCACTCATCGACAGCAGATGCCACACAGGCGCCGATGGCGTCATCGAGGTTGCGATAGACGTCTACGCCCGCATGCTGCCACTCCGCATCCCGTGTCAGCACAATGCTGCGCCGACCCGGCAACGGCTTGCCGATCGACTCAAACGTGCGCCGGCCCATGATCATTGGCTTACCCATGGTAAGCCGTTTGAAATGCTTGAGGTCGGCCGATAGGCGCCACGGCAAATCATTGTCGCGTCCAATAACGCCATTGTCGGCGACCGCAACGATCAAAGAAATATGAAACATCGGTGGCTAGTCTACAGCGATTGGTCGCTGCATGGATCTATCAGTCGGTTTTGCGTACCGGGCGGCGTTTTTTACTGCGCTTGAACTTGCTCTGGTAGTCCCGTCGCTGCTTGGTTACCTCGTACAGGACGATTCCCGACGTGGTCCCAAGATTCAAGCTCTCGATCATGCCGAACATCGGAATACTGACACAAAATTCACTGCTCTCGACGGCCAGCTCACTAATGCCTCGAGATTCGTTGCCAAACCAAACTGCCAGTTTCGTGAACACCGTGTAGTCGGCCTCATCCAAGACAAAGTTTTTGCGTCCTTTCTGATGCGGCGACGTAACGACTGGCGTGTAGAGATTCTTTTTCAGATGATCGACGCAGTCCTGCGTGCTGTCGAAACGCCTCACAAAACTCCATTTGATGGCGGAAACGGATGTCTTGGACAAAGAACGACGCTCTCGCATTTCCTCCCAATCATCGGGAAGTGCGCGGCGCGGGTCGATGACATAGGTCTTCTCCACACCGAGCGCATTGACGTTTCGAATCACCGTGCCGATGTTTCTTATGTCGTGGGGGTCTTCCAACACGGCGATAAGATTCTTGCAACGGTAGGGTTTGATAGCGTCTGCACGCTGGCGAACGCCGCTTTTCTGCTTCGAAGACGACATTCTAGAGGCCAAGTTGTCAGCCGAAACGATGCTGCAACCGATTCGCCAACGCCACCAGCGACAGCATCACCGGCACTTCGACGAGCACGCCAACGACCGTGACGAGCGCGGCGCCAGAGTCGAGACCGAAGACGCTAATCGCCACCGCAACCGCAAGCTCGAAGAAATTTGACGTGCCGATCAACGCGCACGGCGCCGCCACGTTGTACGGCAATCGCCACCACCACGCGGCAGCGAACGCGACGGCGAAAATGCCGTAGGACTGGATCAACAGCGGCACGGCCAGAATCGCGATCAGCAACGGCTGAGCCAGGATCAGCTCGCCCTGAAAACCGAACAGCAACACGATGGTGGCGAGCAAACCGATAATCGAAATCGGTTTGACGGTCGCATCGAAACGCGCCAGCGAGGCAAGCGCTGCCGGATCGTCCTTGTCACGGCCACCGAACAACAGACGCCGGGTCAAGATTCCGGCCACCAGCGGCGCTATGACGTAAAGCGCCACGGACAACAGCAGCGTTGACCAAGGCACCTCAATATCCGTCACGCCGAGCAGGAGCGCGACGATCGGCGCAAACGCAAACACCATAATGACGTCGTTCAGCGAAACCTGCACGAGCGTGTAAGTCGAGTCGCCACGGGTCAGCTTCGACCAAACAAACACCATCGCCGTACACGGTGCCGCACCGAGCAAAATCATACCGGCGATATACTGCGCCGCATCTTCCGGCGCGAAGTACGCGCCGAATAGCACCTCGAAAAACAACACCCCGAGCGCCGCCATCGTGAATGGCTTGATCAGCCAATTGACGATGACGGTAATGAGGAGGCCCTTAGGACGTTCGCCGACGTGCCGCAAACTCGCAAAGTCGACGTCGACCATCATTGGGTAGACCATCGCCCAAATCAGCACGGCAACGACAAAATTCACCGACGCGTATTCGAGCTTGGCAAGCGCCGCAAATACATCGGGGAACACATTGCCGAAGAAAAGGCCGGCCACGATCGCCAGCGCGACCCAAACCGACAGCCACTTTTCGAAAAAACCGATACCCGCCGGCGCTGGCGCGTCGGCGTCGCGGGCAATCGCCCCCACCGCACTGCTCCCTGGTTGCTGTTTTGCTTTCCGTGCGCCTGTGCGGCTTGCTAGTCGACGGTGGCAAGCTCGCGCAACGCGGCCGACAGTGTGCGTGAGTCGGGGCCAGCGTTCAAACAATCAACCAGCGCCGTAACACGCCGGTCAAGAACGGCAAACGTGGTTTCAAACGCCGCGTCAATCGCGTCGGTATCGCCCGCGACGGCCGCCGGATCCGGCAGGCCCCAATGCGCGGTTGTTGGGTGACCTGGCCAGATCGGACAGGTCTCGCCCGCGGCGTTGTCGCAGACCGTAATGATGGCGTCCATCGGCACGGCATCGGGACCGGCAAACTCGTCCCAACGCTTGGACCGCACGCCGTCCAGCGCGATGCCATGGCGCGCCAGCACGCGTTCGGCGCCTGGGTTGACGCGGCCGACCGGTTGGCTGCCGGCACTGTAGCCGCGGTGCTCTGGCCCACCGCGTGCCGTCATCAAGCACTCGCCGATCACGCTACGCGCCGAGTTACCCGTACACAGAAACAAGATGTTCATGCTGTCCTCGGCAAGCGCTCGGTCAAACCGCCACCGGCGCACGAATCGCTGCGTGCGATTTGTAGCCGGTTATCACGATGTCGTCGAACTCGTAATCGAATAGGCTGGCCGGGCGCCTCGCAAACGCGAGTTGCGGCAGCGGATGCGGCGCGCGACTCAACTGTTCGTCCGCTTGCTCGAGATGATTGACATACAAATGGCAATCGCCGCCAGTCCAGATGAAATCGCCGGGCTCGAGCTCGCATTGCTCGGCCACCATATGGGTCAACAACGCGTAGGACGCAATGTTGAACGGCACGCCCAGAAAAATATCGGCGCTGCGCTGATAGAGCTGACACGACAAGCGGCCCGCGGCCACGTAAAACTGAAAGAACGCGTGGCACGGCGCGAGCGCCATGCGGTCGAGATCACCGACGTTCCAGGCGCTGACGATGATCCGCCGTGAGTCTGGGTCGCTGCGTAGGGTCGCGAGCACATCGCTCAGCTGATCGATATTGCGCCCGTCCGGCGTCGGCCATGAACGCCATTGGTGGCCGTACACGGGCCCGAGATCGCCGTTCGCGTCTGCCCACTCGTCCCAGATCGTTACGCCGTTGTCCTTGAGGTAGCGAATGTTCGTGTCGCCCTGCAAGAACCACAGCAATTCGTGAATGATCGAACGCAGGTGTAGCTTTTTGGTTGTTACCAGCGGGAATCCAGCGGAGAGGTCAAACCGCATCTGGTAGCCGAACACCGACAAGGTGCCGGTGCCGGTGCGATCCTCTTTGCGCACGCCGTGTTCGCGCACGTGGCGCATAAAATCCAGATAGGTTTGCATCGATTACGAGGATTGTTGCGAGCGGTACGCCGTGGCCATCAGATAAACGCCGAAAAGCACCATCGGCAGCGACAAAATATGCCCCATTGTCAGCCAGCCGAAGGCCAAGTAGCCGATATGTTCGTCCGGAATTCGAACGAATTCGACCAACGATCGAAACACGCCGTAACCGATCAGAAACAGGCCGCTGACGGCTTTGACGGGCCGTGGCCGCGATGAATACAGCCAGAGAATCAGGAACAGCGCGAGACCTTCCAGCGCCGCTTCGTAGAGCTGGGTCGGATGTTTGACGACGCCGTCGACTTTAAAGCCCCACGGCACGTCAGTCTGCTTGCCCCAGAGCTCGTTGTTTATGAAATTACCGATTCGACCAAAGAACAGACCTGGCGGGACGATCGGCGCAATAAAGTCGAGCATTGGCCATGCGCCAACGCGGTTTTGCCGAGCAAACAGCCACATCGCAAAAATGACACCGAGCAAGCCGCCATGGAAAGACATGCCGCCTTCATTGATCTTGATCGGGAACAGCCAGTCGTCGGCCCATTGGTCGAGACCGTAGAACAGCACATAGCCTAGGCGGCCACCGGCGATAACGCCGATAGCACCGTAGAAAATGAGATCACCGACCTGCTCTTCTGACATGAGCGCGTCGGGCTTGCGGGCGCGAAGGTTGGCCAGGTACCACGCGCAAGCGAAGCCAGCGAGATACATGAGGCCGTACCAACGGACGTCGATCGAGAAGGCAATCTCGTCGATCTCAGGATACGTAAGCATCCCGTTAGTTTATCACTGACACTCTTACCGCCGCGCCCTGCCGGGCACTCAGAGTCTACCGCCGCGACTCATTTGCAGCGTCGTCAGGCAACTGCGAAGCGCCGCGCGCGTCCAAGCCTCTGCTGCCGGATGCGCGCTGGCGCGCGGTCCGGAGACGTTCAGCACTTTGATCTTGTGCTCTCGAATAAAACTCTCGAGCTCGGCCGCCGCATCGTCGCTGTCGATGGTATGCGCGTCCAGGTAGGTATATGGCTTGCCTTCGCGGCGACACGCCGCCGCCGCCAGTTTTGAGCCAGCGTCGACGCCGTCAAAGCGCACGATACAGGTCGCGTCGCTGTCGAGCACATTGCGCAATGTGCGCTCCGGATAGTCGCTGCCAGGCAACTCACGCAACGGGTAAAAGAGCGGGATCGGGCCATCCTCAGCCTTGCGCCCGTCGGGACACCAACCGCCAATCGGCACGCCGCGATCGAGCGCGGCGAGCATGGCACCGCGATCGGTGCCGGTTTGACCGCCGCAGACGATACGTAAAGGCAGCGGGTTCATGTACCTCCCAGGCTCCGCCGTGTCCAACCGTCATCGTCACGCGTAAGCTCGTACGCAGGCCAATAACGCTCGTCGAGCTTAAGTGTAGTCACCTCGACGGCATCGTTGAAGTTCAGCGTTTTGACCCGCAGTGACTCGCGGTCCCGCTTGCCGGCAACCGCATCGACGAATGCGTCGAGATCAGGGGTAGGCACGCCGTCTATTTCGATGATACGACGTCCGCCCCAAAGCCCGTAGCGGGTTGCTGGCGAGCCGTAATTGAAGAACGCAACGTAGACGCCGTGTGGCTCAATGCCGCGCTGTGCCGCGACCTCCCGATGCGTGTCCTGCAGCAGCGCACCCGCCCACACGACGATCCGATCGATGCCACCACCCGGCAGAGCCACGGTTGCAACCTCGATTTCCTCGAATTGCTCGTTGCGCCAAAGACTAAGCGTCACCGACGGCCGCTGCGTCGCGCGCTCGAGCTCGCGGAAGGTATTGACGACCTCGCCGTCAATCGCAAGGATCAAATCGCCAATTCGCAGGCGTTCGGCAGCCGGCGAGCCACCCACCAGGCGTGTAACCGCTAAGACTTGGCGGCGCCGCGGATCGTGCCGCTCCAGCTTTTTTGACCAGTCATCCGAGAGCCCGAGTTTTCGAGCGGTCGCCAGCGGCGTGTAGCCGAGTTCGGCTTCGAGTGAGTACAAGTCCTGGCTGTTTTGCACGAGCTCGACAAAATCGCGCACAACGTCGACCGGTATGCCGCGGTAGATTTGCGTGACGTTGTTGCCGGATTGCGCGGCAAAACTCGACCACAGCGCCGCCACGCGGCCACGGGCGTCGGCGAGCACACCGTCAACGTTGCCGGGCGCGTTGACCACGGAAATCGCCTCGAGATTGGTATCGCGAAAGCGCATTGTGCGCGTTGTCGGCAACGCGAGAGCGTCCAGCGACGCGATCACCGTCTTCTGACTGGAAAGGCGGTGGTTGCCGCCAAGACCGACCACCCAAACGTCGTCGCCCGCTTTCGCGGTACGCTGCGACAGCTGCGCCGCGCGTACCGGTGTCGCGCCGATCAGCGCTGGGTCGTAGGAGACCATGGTCAGATTGTGCAGCGGGTGGACGTACTCGACGCGGCCTGGAATCTCCAGCGACCCTGCAAAGGTCAACGTAACGTCACCCATCGCGACCGGCACAGTATTGCGGTCGACAACGACCAGACCGCGTTCCACGTCAACGATCAATCCGGTGCCGTAAAAGTGCCGATCGCCGACACCAGAGACGGAATACGGCATATCGAAATTGACGAGCACCATGGATGCGGCGAGCGCTTGCTCAACCGGATCGTCGGACGGCGAGAATTCCGTCGACGCCGGTGTCGGCGCTTCCGGCGGTGGCCCGCCAGCTAGAGTGCGGCAAGGCCACGCACCGAGGGCGTCGTTGCGCAGGCAGTGCTGCGAGGGAAACCAGCGCCGCTCGATCCGCAGGATTCGTAGGTTTTCGGTCTGCGGCGAGTCCAGCGTGACATAGCGAATCGGCGCACGCGTCCCGTCGGCAAGCGTTGCAAGTACGGCCTCAAAGTCTTCGAGTGTCGCAACGCTCTTCCCGGCGAACTCGGTGATGATCGCGCCGCGGGGCACGGCGACCGTCGAGAAGATGTAGCCTGGGTTGGCGACGTAAACGCCGGTCAGCGGTCGGTTGTAGTGCCGCGCTTGCTGATACGACAGGCTGTGCACGATCGCGTCGCCGAAATGAACGTAGGACGCCGGAGAGATCCCGTGCAAGTCCGTCACCGGCACGTCAAATCGATGCGCCACTCCACCTCGCTGTACATCGAGGACGACACGCTGGCCGACATTGGAGTCCAGCACGTCGGCTAATTCGACAAATCCTGCCAGCCAGCGATCGTTGACTCGCAACAGAATGTCGCCCGGCTCCAGCATGGCATCGGCCGGCGAGTCCGGTATGACTTGCGTGACGACCAGCGAACCGGTGTTGTCGGGAAACTCCGCCCGAATCTTCGCTTCCGCGTCCTCCGTTAGGCCGAGCCGGCGCAGTTCGTCATAGGGTTCCGCCACAAACACCGTTTGCAGCGTCCCTCTACTGACCGATTCGCCCTGTCGCACCAGATCGACAGCGCGCGCGACTCGATCGAGCGGCAGGAAAAAACTGCTGGCGGCCTGGGTGCTGCCGCCCGCGTTTAGCGCGACGACTTTGCCGTCTATACCGATGACCGGCGAGCCGGACGAGCCGCCGGACGTCCCGCTGGCGGCCTGCAAATAGTAGGTGTTGAAGTCGTTGTACTTGCCGCGACCGTATGCCGGCGCACGCCGATCGAGACGGGCAATGGTGCCGGCCAAAATGGACAATTGCTCGCCGGCATCGTTGCCGACAACCCGAATCTCCCGACCGATGCGCGCTCCACGAGGATCCAACGACAGCTCGGTTGGCTCGATGTAGCGCAGCTTCGACGGGTCGTAACGGAACAGCCCGAAGTCATGCACCGGATCGCGATATACCGGGGTCAGCGCAACTTCTTCGTTGTTGCGAAAAACCGCTTCAGCGGTGACTGGCCCTGGCGTGACGACGTGCCGGTTGGTGACGATGAGACCGTGCTCGGCATCGACCACGAAACCGGTGGCTTGGGTGGAAGAGTTCCAGTCGGTATCGAAAGCGCGCGTGGAATCAACGCGGATCGAGACCACGCCACTCGCTATGTTTTGTAGGGTTTTGTTCCAGCCGTTCGGGGTTTCGGCAGCAACGTTCGACGCCAGACCGGCACCGATGAGAGACGTGATCAGAAAACGAACGTGTCGCAGCATACTTTGTTCCAGACTCCAAAAGCGCAGGTCGCGGCGGGCGCGCACCGCCCGACAGCGCCGCTAGCGCACCACTATGCCAAGTATAGGCAGGAAAATCCGGAACAAGTTCGCAGCCGGGTGCCGCTCCTTAGCCTGCCTTTCGGTAAGTCAGATCAAGTTCGCGGGCTGCACGAACGTCGTCTAGGCGGCCGATCGGCGTTGAAACCGGGGCCTCGCGGAGCCCGTCGGCATCGCTTGCCGCACGCTCGGCGATCGAAACCATCGCGTCCACAAACTTGTCCAATGTCTCGAGCGATTCGGTTTCGGTCGGCTCGATGAGCAGGCATTCCGGCACGAGCAGCGGAAAGTAGGTCGTGGGCGCGTGCATATCGTAGTCGAGCAGCGCTTTTGCCACATCCATTGCGGTGATGCCGTACTCGCGTGACGTGCGCTTCAGCGTCACGATGAACTCGTGACTCGCTCGACGGGTCGGAAAGGCGAGTTCGTAGCCTGCATCACGCAGTCGCGCCTGCAGGTAATTCGCGTTCAAGGTCGCAAATTCAGCAACCCGCCGCATACCGTCAGGACCCAGCATGCGCATGTAAATGTAGGCACGCAAAAGCACGCCACTGTTGCCCATGAATCCCGACAGACGGCCGATCGACTGCGGATAATCATGCTCGTCCGCGTAGCGGTAGGCGGTCGCGTCGGAAATTTGGTGCTCGACAACGACCGGAATTGGCAAAAACGGCAGCAAGCGTTCCGCCACGCCGACCGCGCCAGAGCCAGGCCCGCCGCCGCCGTGCGGGGTCGAAAACGTCTTGTGCAGATTCATGTGGATGACGTCGAATCCCATGTCACCCGGCCGGCATTTGCCAAGGATCGCGTTGAGGTTTGCCCCGTCGTAGTACAAGAGTCCGCCGGCGTCGTGAACGATACCGGCAATCTCGCTGATGTTGCGCTCGAACACCCCTAGCGTCGACGGATTGGTCAGCATGATCCCAGCCGTTTGCGGACCGACCGCGGCGCGTAGCGCGTCGAGATCGACATCGCCTTCGGCGCCAGTCGGCACTTCCCGCACAACACACCCGCACATCGTGGCAGTCGCCGGGTTCGTGCCGTGTGCCGCATCCGGCACGATGATCTCGCGACGTTCATGATCGTCGCGCGAACGGTGATACGCCATGATCATGGCAACACCCGCGAGCTCGCCCTGAGCACCCGCCATCGGCGTCAACGACACGCCCTGCATGCCGGTTACCGACTTGAGCATGTTCTGCAGCTCAAACATGCAGCTGAGATAACCCTGACCGTGCGACTCTGGCGCTAGCGGATGGCGATTCAAAAAACCCGGCAGCATCGCGAGCGAATTGCAGGCCCGCGGGTTGTATTTCATCGTGCACGACCCTAGCGGATAGAACTGCGTGTCGATACAAAAATTCTTTTGCGACAGCCGCGTGTAATGGCGAACCACGTCGAGTTCGGATACCGCCGGCAGCCCCGTGGACGATGAGCGCCGCAATTCGGCCGGTAACGCGTCGGCCGGCAACTCGGCGTCAACCGTGAATGCAGCGGCACGCCGCCCAGGCGATGAGTGATCGAAAATCAAAGGTTCAGTGCGATTCGGTTCAGTCATGAGGCTTCAGCTCGTTCGAGGCCGAGACTGGCTGCCAACGCCGCGTAGTCCGGCGCCTGACTCAGTTTCTCGACAAATTGTTCGTGGACCAGCGTGTCGTTCTCGTCGATCACGAACACGCAGGTTGCAAAAAGTGCAGCGTAACGCCCGTCGGTGATCATCGCTCCATACGAAGCGCCAAAGTTTTCGCTGCGAAACGCCGACAGTGCGGTTACGTTCATGAGTTCGCGGTCGGCAAGAAAACGCCGCAGCGTGACCGGCGTGTCGCGCGAGATCACGAGTAATGCAACGTCGGGGTCATCGACCAACGCACTGACGCCGAGTACGGCATCGGCTGGCGCCGCTTCGTCGACACTCGGTACGGTTAGCAGCACTTTGCGCAGGCCGTGACAGCGCGCCAGCGTGTAGTCGTTGAAATCGACGTCGAGCAGCGTGAAGTCCGGCGCGTTGTCGCCCACTTCCGGCGGCGTCAAATCAACCGGACACGCGATACCGTCGTAATCAAACGTGCGCATCGACGACCTCTCGGGCCGCGGACAAATAGCCGTCGATGTCCTCGTCTGTCTTGGTTTCCGTGACGCAAACCAGCAACTGGTTGGCGCGCTCGCGATCGAGCTGCCCGGCGTCGTAGCCTGCCGCGTAACCGCGTTCGGCCATCGCGACATTGAAGGCAGCCGCCGTCATCGGCAGCTCGAGCAGCGCCTCGTGGAAAAACGCCGCTGAGAATACGCGCCGCGCGCCGATGTCACGCACCATTCCATCGACGAGTCGCTGGGTACCGGCAACACAACGAGATGCCGTTTCGCTCAGTCCCGGCTCGCCAAGTAAGCCCATGTGGATCGTCGCTGCGGTTACCGCCAAACCTTGGTTCGTACAGATATTCGACGTCGCCTTGGACCGCCGAATATGCTGCTCGCGCGCTTGCAGTGTCAGCGCGTAGCCGGCGTTGCCGTTTTTGTCGATAGTCCGGCCGACCAGACGTCCCGGCATCTGCCGCACGTACGATTTCCGCGTGGTCAAGAAGCCGAAATACGGTCCACCCGAGGACAGCGGCACGCCGAGGGGCTGACCCTCACCGCAAACAATGTCCGCACCTTGTTCGCCCCACTCGCCCGGCGGCTTCAGTAGCGCCAACGACAGTGGGTTTACGACCGCGATGACCAACGCGCCGACGGCATGAGCCGCGTCCGTTAGTCGATCGACCTCATCGAGCGTGCCGAAGAACCCCGGTTGTTGGATAACGACCGCGACCGGCGCCGGCCCGCTAGCGACGGCATCGACGTCGGTTTGCCCGGACGCCAGCATCGGAAGCGTGTCAAATTCCAGTCCTTGGGTACCAGCGATTGCCACCGCAACACGGCGGTAAATATCACTCGTGCCAGCTGCACACAGCACGGTTCGCGACTTCGATCGGCGGTTGGCTCGCACGGCCATTAGCGCTGCCTCGGCCATGGCGGAGGCA
Source organism: Pseudomonadota bacterium (assembly GCA_038534295.1). GTDB lineage: Bacteria > Pseudomonadota > Gammaproteobacteria > Steroidobacterales > Woeseiaceae > JBCAXA01. The sequence goes on along the minus strand of JBCAXA010000002.1, from coordinate 79,072 downwards.
CCGTCGTAGAGCGACGCATTGCTGACGTCCATCCCGGTCAAGCCAGCCATCATCGACTGATACTCGTAAATGAGCTGCAGCGTGCCCTGGCTGGCCTCAGCCTGGTACGGCGTGTACGCGCTGTAAAACTCACCGCGCGTCGCGAGCTGCCAAACCGCCGCCGGAACGTGATGTTCGTACGCACCGGCACCGATGAAACAAGCGAGCCCGGCGTCTGCCGCCGCGCGCTCGTGCATCAGTCGGGTCACCTGCATCTCGGACATCGCCGGCGGTATGTCATCGAGGCCATCGATGCGCAGCGCGGGCGGGATCTCGTCAAACAGGTCATCGATGGACGATGCACCAATGGCATCGAGCATGTGCCGGATATCGGCTTCAGTGTGCGGTATGAAAGGCATCGACAATCGGTACGCTAGGCGTCCTCGGTTTCGATAAGGAATTGGTCGTAGGTGGCTGCGTCCATCATGGCGTCAACTTCGCCTTTGTCGGCAGGCGTTAAACGCGCAATCCAGCCTTCGCCATAAGGATCGCTGTTAATCAACTCAGGTTGGTCGGCCAGCGCGCCGTTGACCTCGACAACCGTGCCGGCGCACGGCGCGTAAACGTCCGACGCGGCTTTGACGGACTCGACAACGGCTACACCTTCGCCGCTCGTGAGCGTCTGGTCGACCTCGGGAACCTCGACAAAAACGAGATCGCCGAGCGCTTGCTGCGCATGATCGGTGATGCCGATGACGACACTACCGTCCTCCTCAATGCGTACCCACTCATGATCTTTGGTGTACTTGAGATCGCCGGGAACGTTGCTCATGGCTGCCTCCAGTGTCAGCTCAGGGAAAATGTCGCCGCACCGCCGCGCACGAATGGTGGTTCGACCACGTGCACGTTCAGTGTCTTGTTGCGTATTTCGACGCGAACCGTCGAGACGTCAGCGCCGCGGGGAGTTCGCGCCAATGCCACCGACACTTTGAGCGTCGGCGAAAATCCGCCGCTGGTAATGACACCATCGCCCGCGTCGGTGATCACTCTCTGGCCGGCACGCAATACGCCGCCGCTAGGCAATACGAGCCCGGTCAGAACCCGCTCGCCGTCGCCGACCTTCGCAAGCGCATCGCGACCGATGAAATGTCGGTCCGGATCGCTCGTGTCGACGGTCCAGCCTAGGTTGCATTCATACGGATGCGTCGCGTCGGTCATGTCCGACCCGTAGAGCCCGAGCCCAGCCTCTAAGCGCAGCGAATCGCGCGCACCCAAGCCGCATGGCGCTACGTCCGCCGCCAGTAACTGCTGCCACAGGTGGCCGACGACGTCCTCCGGCACGATGATCTCAAAGCCGTCCTCGCCGGTGTAGCCGGTTCGCGCGACGAAGACGTCGTCCGCGCGTTCGAAACCGAAGCGCCGTACGCTCATGAGATCAGGAATTTCAATGAGATCAGCCGCGATACTGCGTGCGTCGGGCCCCTGTACCGCGAGCATGGCAAGATCCGCGCGCTCGAGTATCGCGACATCGACGTTAGCGGCGCATTCGGCCAGCCAGCCTAGGTCCTTGTCGCGGGTCGCCGCGTTGACGACGAGCCGGAAGTCCGCGTCGCCACAGCGGTAGACGATCAAATCGTCGACAATGCCGCCAGCTTCGTTCAGCAGGCAGCCATACAGGGCCCGACCCGGTTTGCGCAGCCGGGCAACGTCATTGGCGAACACGGTGCGCATATAGGCTTCGGCATCCGCACCGCTGACGTCGACGACGGTCATATGGCTAACGTCGAAAACGCCGCTCGCCGACCGAACGGCTTCATGTTCGGTGAGCTGCGAGCCGTAGTTGAGCGGCATATCCCAACCACCGAAGTCGACCATGCGAGCGCCGGCCGCTACGTGCGCCTCATATAAAGGAGTCTTTTGGCCCATGTCTCTCTTTCCCGAGGCGACAGAAAACACATCGTTCCGTCGCCCCTCTGTCCGGGTACCTGAGAGATAGAGGCGACGAGACGTCGCTCACCTTCGGTGGGTGCCGTAAGGCACCGCTCTCCAGAGCCAATCAGCGACGCGGGTCCTTTTGCCTGAGCGTTTCCGGGCGAGTTGCGCCTTCGGCGGCCCGTCTAGCGGGCTCTCTCCCAGCGTCGTTTACGATCGAACGCGAATCATACCGTTGCGCGGTCGGTGTCGCCAGCCGCTACGAGCTGGCAACGCCAAAGCGTTCGGCGGAATAATCCGCGCGCGCCGAAGCGTCGGCCGCGGGCTCGAACTCGCGGTCGACGATGTCCAAGCGTGGCCGTAAACCGGAGGCATTGGCAATTTGAATATTGAGACCAGGTCGCGCGTTGAGCTCCAGAATCAGCGGACCGAGATCGCGATCGATCACCATATCGACGCCAAGGTAGCCAAGCCCGGTAACGTCGTAACAACGGGCGGCCGACTCGAGGATGAATGGCCAGCGGCGTATCGCAACGCCGGCAATTGGATAACCGGTATCCGGATGCTCGTCGATCGGTGAATTGCCCTGCACGCCTCGCAAGGTCAGTCCGGTCGCAAGATCTACTCCAGCCCCGACCGCACCTTGATGCAGATTCGCCTTGCCGTCTGACGCCTGAGTCGGCATACGCACCATTGCCATCACCGGATAACCGCGATACACGACGACTCGAACGTCCGGTACACCGCGGAAACTGACTTGTTCAAAGAGCGGATCGAAGCGCACGCAATACTCGACAATGGCGCTATCCGGCGCGCCCGTCAGGCTGTACTGACCGCCGACAATGTTTGAGACGTGGTGGACCAAATCGTCGAGCGCTACCAGCCGGCCACCTATGGTGCGAAATCGCCCTTTGCGCCTGCCGTCGATCACGACAATGCCGTCACCGCCGCTGCCGCTTGCCGGTTTGATGACAAACGATTCGCGGGTGTTGATGATCTCGCCGAGCCGGCGCGCATCGGCCTGACTCTGCACGAGCCCGTACAACTCGGGGACCGCCATCTCCGCTCCGATGGCGAGATTCTTGGTGTTGACCTTGTTGTCGACGAGCGGAAACAGCCGCCGCGGATTGCAGCGCATGATGTAGTCGCTGTTGCGCTCGTTGATCCCGAGCACGCCCGAGTGGCGTAAATCGCGCAGCCTAGCCAGCATTGTCTTTGGCCAGGGCCTTGAAACGCGTCAATTCGGTCAGGCGAAAGCCGGTGTAGCGACCGATCACCAGCACGATTGCCAGCACCACAAGCAACAATTCCGGGAAGGTGACGACGAGGTGTTCGACGACATCGAGACCCATTACGAGATACGCAAGCGCGGCAACGATCAACGTTCCGATCGCCGCTTTTATCGCGTCGCCCGCGCCGCGTTCTTCCCAGAGCACCGACATTCGCTCGATCGCCATGGCGATGATGACCATTGGAAAAAGTGCGACGGACAGCCCCGACTCGATGCCGAGCCGATGCGACAACACGCTGATAGCAAGCATCAGAAGCACAACGATAACCAGCACCGCTGTTAGTCGCGGCACCAGCAACAGGCGCAATCGTTCGAGCAAGAACCGGATGGTCAATCCGAGTGACAGCAAAAGCGTAAAGAGTATGAGACCCCACAGCAGCTGGGTTTCTCGAAACGCCAACGCGACGAGCACCGGTAGAAATGTTCCGAAGCTCTCGAGCCCGACGATGTTACGCAAAAAAACCATGACCAGCGCGCCGATCGGAATCGTCAGCAACACGGCATAGACCGCCTGTGTCTTGATCGGCAACCCAAACACGGAGAACTCGAGCGCACGCGAGCGTGTTAGGCGCGCGCGTTCCTCGGCAACGGCTTCGGCTCCCAATTGATCACGCTGCACCGCCAGGTTTACTTCGACGTTGCTGCCACCGTCGACCTGCACGAGCGGGTCTTGGCCGCGCCACCACACCAAAAAATCGTCCGGTAAGCTGGGCTCGCCCGATATCGGATCGAAATAAATCCAACGTTCGCTGTCGTGCATTTCGAGAAATGGCAACACGTCGGCGTTGCGCTGCCGATCGCTCAATTCGATACCGCGCACTAGACGCGCCGGGTAGCGCGCGGCCGCCAGTACCTGCACGGCGACGTTGACGAAATCGGTACGATTATTGGCGCGGCTGAGCAGCAAAGATACGTGCGGCTCAGGCGCTGAATCGTTTAGCTGCCGCAGCAGCTCGGTGGTAAATGACACCGGCTCTGCCGAGCGCGCATGGACGTCACGAATAAGCGTTTCGGTGGCAGTCTTATAGGGCTCTTCGAGCTGTGGCGGCGGCGGAAACGGCGGTGTCGTATCGCCACGATCGCGGCTGCGGTCCTCGTACAACAACGCCCGATAGTAAAGTGCTTGCGGACCGTCGGCGCGACGAATCGCCCACTGCGCCTCGCGACCGCCAGTGGTGTAGTCGATCGAGAATCCATAGCCGGGCGCGACGGAAATCTCGTCGGCCAACAGATAACCCGGTGTCAAAGTCGGCACGCGCAGCGTGGCACGAATCGAGCCGGGACCGCTTTGAAAACGCACCGTCGCCTCGACCCGCCACGCGCCTGCGGTTTGCCCAGGCAACAGCGGCAGGCCCAATGAATAGGCCTTGAACGCAAACAAGCTCAACCCGGCCAGTGCAAATACGGCCGCGAGCAAATAGACGAAATGTCGTTTCACGCGCGCTCCGAAATCAGCGCAAACCCTGCCTGGTCAGCGTCTCCCCGGCCGAGAGCATACCGTGAAATGGCCAGCGGCATCGAAATGCTCAACCGAGCCCCATTGCCGAGCGTGCCACCAGCCGCTTCATGGTCGAGTTTGCGTTGAACCAGCGCATGCCGGTCGTGCGCAAGCGCTGCAGCGTTGTCGACTCATTGGTGAATAAACGTTGCAACACATCGAGCGCTATGATCATCTGCTTCGCCTCGCGACGGCGCGCACGCGCAAACCCGGCCAACAGCGCAGCATCGCCAGGATCGGCGTTCCGCCCAGCCGCGGCGAGCGACGCGGCGAGCAGTTCGGCGTCAGCAACGCCGAGGTTAGCGCCTTGTCCGGCGAGCGGGTGCACGCGGTGCGCAGCATCGCCAATCAACGCCACACGATCAGCCACGTAGCGGTCGGCTTGCGCTGCGGCCAACGGAAAACTAGCGCGACGACTCGCGACGGTAAGCGTGCCTAAGGCCGCATTGCTGGCAGCAGTTAACGCAGCGCCCAATTCGTCATCGGCTGCACCGGCAAGCTCAGCGGCACGTTGCTGCGTAGTCGAATACACCACCGAACTGCGCCCGTCAGCGAGCGGCAGCAAAGCCAGCGGACCGTCCGTATTAAACTGCTGCCAGGCGGTCTGCTCGTGCGGGTGCTGAGACTCGACGTGACAAACAAGGGCGTGCTGTTCGTAGTGCTTGGTCGCGCTTGGTATTCGTAGCCAACGACGAACCTGCGAATTGGCACCGTCGGCAGCGATCACGAGCCGCGCGGTAAGCGCCTGTCCGTCGGCAAGCTCCACCGAGACGCTGCTGCGATTACGCCGTAGGCCAACCAGCCGTTGGCCGAACCGAATCGCTACGCCGGCGGACGTCAGCGCGCCGATTAGCGCGGCGCGAACGCGGTCGTTTTCGACGATTGACCCGAGCGCGGCTACGCCGATATCGGTCGCATCGAAGTGCACCGCTGCACCGGCAAACGGACTGGTTTCGGCATCCCACACGCGCATGTCGGTGAACGGTTGCGCCAGCGCCGCGATGCCTGCCCAGGCGCCCGCCTTGTCGAGCACATCGATACTCGTCGGCGACAGCGCGGAGACGCGCAAACTCGAGATGCTTGCTGCTGACTCCGCAGGCGCTTCGCCCGAATCGATCACGACGATGCGCCACTGGGCGCCGGGCGAAACGTTCAGGGCAGCCGCGGCTGCAAGGCCAACGACACCGCTGCCGACGACGATAATGTCGATATCGTCAACCATTCATGACTGCCTCAATGTCATCGACACGCTTCACTAGCGTTCCAGTGAGTACGTCCGGCGCGTCGCGCGTAACCGCGACGACATCCTCGATTCGGACTGCGATGCCGTGCCAACGCTCGTCGACATCAGCTTGGTGCGACACGTAAACACCCGGTTCTACAGTCGACACCATCCCAGGCTCGAGCACGCGCCATTGATCGCCAACGCGATAGTCACCGACATCGTGCACGTCGATTCCCAGCCAGTGTCCGGTGCGATGCATAAAAAACTCGTCGACCGCGTCGGTTTCCAGCGCAGCATCGGTCGAACCGTGCAGCAATCCCAAATCGATGAGTCCTTCTGCGATGGCCTTGCGCGCCGCATCGTGTGGATCGTTCCAATGATTGCCAGCGCGCAGCATCTCTATTGCCGCGAGCTGAGCGGCGAGCACAACCTCGTAAATCGCTGCCTGCTCGGACGAATAACGACCGCTGACGGGGTACGTTCGCGTGACGTCAGCGGCGTAGTAGTCGAGTTCGCAGCCGGCATCGACGAGTACGAGATCGCCAGCTGCGAGCTCCGAGTCATTGGCCGTGTAGTGCAAAATGCACGCGTTCGTACCGCCGCCGACGATCGGCGGATATGCATGCCGCGCGTTGGCGCCACGAAACTCGTGGTCGAATTCAGCCTCGAGCTGAAACTCAAACCATCCGGGTCGTACGTTCTGCATTGCTCGTTCATGCGCAGCTACAGTCACGCGCGCCGACCGACGCAGGGCGGACAGCTCGCGGCGGCTCTTGTAAAGACGCATATCGTGCAACAGATGATCGAGCGCGACGAACTCCTGCGGTGTATGTGCACTGCCACTTCGCGCCATACGACGCAGCATGTTGAGCCACTCGGTAAGCCGGCCATCGAACTCGGCGTACTGACCCATGGTTACGTACACCCGCGGTCGCGCTTCGAGCAAGCCTGGCAGAATGTCGTCGATATCGTCGATCGGAAATGCATCGTCGGCCATGAGACTCGACGGCGCCGCATCTGGACCGGTGACTGCGCCGTGCCACGCCTCATGAGCGGGATCGCGCTCGCGACAAAACAACAAAAACTCGCCTTGCTCGCGGCCCGGCATTAATACCCCGACCGCATCCGGCTCGGCGAAGCCGGTCAAATAAAAGAAATCGCTGTCTTGGCGGAACGGGTAGTCGATATCACGGTTGCGTTTGCGGCGCGGTGCGGCCGGAAAAATCGCGATTCCGTCCTCGCCAATCATCCGCATTAGCTGCCGTCGGCGCGCAGCGAACTCCTCAGGCGTCATCGGGAACGGGCGCTGCGCCGACGGGGCCGCTGCTACGCAGCGGCAAAAACTCATCGAAGAACATCTGTGCGACGACGCGTAGATACTCGGTTAGGTGCATCAGCGACTCGTCGGCATCGGCGGATTCTGCAGCGTCTGCGACGTCGGCGCGGGTGATTTCGACCAGATCCTGCATCATCTCGCTCAAGGGCTCCTGACCGAGCCGTTGCCGCATAGTCGGCTGGCCTGCCGCGTGACCGAGGCCGTGCAAAAAACCGCTTGCCCAATCCACGATGGTCTGCAATCGGTCTACCGCGGGCGCGTCGTCGGATAGGAGCAGCGGCGCAAACGAAAATGCATCGTCACTGAGCTCGTTGTTGGTCGCTGCCGTCAATTCGGACAGTGCTCGTGCTGCGATTTGCGATGCACTGTCGGCGTTCGGCAACACCTCACGGACGACTTGCGCGTCGGCATCGGTCCCGGCAATCGCAAGCAAGGCACAAACCAATCCGTGAACCTCGGCGGGGCCGATCGAAGCATCGGCATCGGCCAATGCGACCTCAAGATCGGCAAAGCGCTGTTCGCTGCTTACTGCTTGCACCGTGACCCCTTTGGGAAAAACCGAAATCGTAGCACTTGAGCGAGTAATTGACCCGCTAACGGGCCGGCTCTATATTTGAGTGATGGGGGACCAAACGCAGGCTGATTTCGAGCACGATCTCAAGCGCCTAGAACGGCGGCTGGATGAACTCGTCGATATCTGCGCGCAGCTCAAGGAAGAGAATCGTTCCTTGAAGCAACGCCAGGACACCTTGATCGGTGAGCGCGCGACGCTGCTACAAAAGAACGAGCAAGTCCGGGCCCGTGTCGAAGCAATGATTGGCCGATTAAAAGCAATGGAGACGGGCACCTGAGCCCGCACGGCATGCGCTCATGAGCGAAATCTATGCACACGTAACGGTCCGGATCCTGGAAAAAGAGTACCAGGTGTCGTGTCCGGCGAATGAACGCAACGACCTGCTGGAATCCGCGGAGCTGTTGAACCGACAGATGCGCGAGATTCGCGATAGCGGCAAGGTTGTCGGTCTCGACCGTATCGCGGTCATGGCTGCACTCAACATGGCCAACGAACTTTTGAAGACCAGAGTACGCGGCGAAGACCTCGAAGCGACGCTGGGTACTCGCATCAAATCCATGGCCGAGCGACTCGACAGCGCGATTGGCGGCAGCGGCCAACTGGAGCTGTAGCGTTTCCGAAGCGCGAACTGGGTCGCAGCTCAGTTAGACAGCGATAGCGTTTCGACCCGGCGATAGCCTATTATTAACGCGTGTCTCCTGCGGTGTTCGAGGATGCCCTGGATACCTCTCGACCCTAATTACTCAACCTTGGGGTCGCGTACTGTTCTGCGACTAGTGTGCTGTGCCGCTAGACGGTGAGCCTGGGTCGCTACGTCTGACCCCACCTGTCTCTCCGGTTCGAGAGCGACGGTCTGATACGGCACAGGCGGGAGACACTCTTTAAAATCCCTCACCGCGCCTTGCGTTGAACGACAAATACGACGCCTCACAGCTCCGCAAGCAGCACCTCGCCGCGCGTCGCGCGCGCGATCCGGCACGCTGTCGGGACGACTCGGCCAAAATCGTCGCGCGCCTCGAACCGTACATCGCCAAGCCGCACTACCGTCGTATCGCTCTTTACGCACCCATCAATAACGAAGTGGATGCAACGGCGATCATGCGTCGGCACGCTGACCGAGAGTACTGCTACCCCCGAATCTGCGCTGACCATATGCTCGAGTTTCGCTCGGTTAAGACAATGTCGAACATGCGACGCGGACCTTTTGGAATACTGGAACCCAACGTGGACGAGTCAACCGTGGTCGCTACGCGAGACATTGACTTGTTCATCGTGCCGCTCGTCGTGTTCGACCGGAATTGCCACCGAATAGGCATGGGTAAAGGGTTTTACGACCGAGCGCTCGCCGAAGTCACTGTCAATCCGCAGCATTTCCCAATGCTGATTGGTGTTGCGTACGCATCTCAATGCACGGCAGTTGTTCGCCCACAGAGTTGGGACGTGCAACTCGACGCTGTCATCACCGAACAGCGCGTTGTTTACAACAGCGACGCGGCGAAGCGTCGCACAACGTGATGCGTCTACTACGTTCGTTGCGCGACGATGACGTATCGCAACGACGACGACGCAAAACACGACCGCAAATGGCGCTTGAATAGCAGCGTTTTCGTAGCGTCGATAGTGTTAACCAGATCACTTAACTTGCTGGATTTTGTAGTGGTTATGTATATACTCGGCGTCGGGTACCCGACACGGAGATATGTTTGATGGCTACCGCAGCAAAGAAGACCACTCGAAAGAAGGCACCTTCGAAGCGCAAAACAACGCGCAAGACGGCTGCTCGCAAGAAAGTTGCCAAGAAGAAAACGGCAACGCGTCGTAAGACGACCGCTCGGAAGAAAGTAGCGAAGAAGAAAACCGCTAAGAGAAAGACCAAGAAAAAGGCCACCAAGAAGAAGGCCAAGAAAAAAGTTGCCAAGAAACGGGTAGCGAAGAAAAAGAAAAAGGTCACTAAGAAGAAGGCTAAGAAAAAAGTAGCCAAGAAGAAGACCAAAAAGAAAGCTACTAAGAAGAAAGCGAAGAAAAAGGTCGCTAAGAAGCGTACCGCTCGCAAAACTTCCGCGACGCGCAGGCGCGCAACCAAGAAGAAGCGCTAGGCTCTGAAAGGCGGGAACGCGGTCCCTGAGATCGTAGTGTCACCGCCGAGATCCGAGTCAACTGTGTGCCCGCCTCGTGCGGGCACACGTTTATAGGCTGAGCGAAACGGTTTGATGGGGCCCGATATTCAGTCCTGATGGATACACGAGAAGCAAAACGTCGCGCCGCCGAAGCGGCACTGGAACACATCCCGCCAGGAGCCAATTTGGGCGTTGGCACGGGCAGCACTGTTGAGCATCTGATCAACGCGCTGCCGGAAATCGCCTCAAAACTGGGCGCTGTCGTCTCGAGCTCGATTGATACCACCCGCAAACTCGAGGATCGAGGCATTGAGGTTGCTGAACTCAACAGCGTCGGCGATCTTGACGTCTACGTAGACGGTGCCGACGAAGCGACCAAACACCTGCAGCTTATTAAAGGCGGCGGCGGTGCTCTGACCCGCGAAAAAGTGCTTGCAGCGGCTGCACGACGATTCGTTTGCATCATTGACGAGACCAAGCTCGTCGGCATGCTCGGTGAGTTTCCGTTGCCTATCGAAGTGATTCCGATGGCGCAATCGTATGTCGCGCGACAGGTCATTCGCGCGCGCGGTCAGCCGATCTGGCGCGAAGATTTCGTAACCGATAACGGCAACCACATTATCGACGTCCATAACCTGCGGATTGCCAATCCGGTCGAGATGGAATCGCGGTTTGGCCTTCTTCCCGGTGTCGTCACGGTCGGTTTGTTCGCTCAGCGCGCCGCCGACATGCTGATCATCGGCGGACGCGACGGTACCCGAACGTTGGAACGGTAGGGGCGACGCCCTACTTCGATTCAAATCAGGCCGACGACTTCCGTACGGCCGAACGACCCGGCGGTACCTGAGCAGCCCATAGCAACGTAGAGCAGGCCCCACGCCCACGCCGGTAAAGCCAGCAGGACGAAGCCAATGACCGCGGCCGGCAGACACGCTGCTGCAGCGAGTGTTGCGGCGGGTAAGGCGCCGAAGATGAAAACCAGGATACGTCGTAGCACGACGGCAAGTGTTTGGCACACACTCTCGAACGCAAACACCGTCGTGCCGGGGTCGCGACGCTAGCGCTTGCAGTTAAGCCAACCGGAGGACCTCGGCTGCACCCGCCTCGGCCTGGCGATGCAGTTGATGTAACCTCGACGTTGAGGGGGCCCATCCATGGAAAGATCCGAAGTTCGCACGGCGATCGCCGCAACCGTGACTATGGCCTTCTGCGCAGCGGGTTGTTCCGCGCCAGACGAGACTTCCGATGAAGGCACCGAGCCGGTCGATTCAATCGCGCAATTCTTCGCCGAAGGCGGCAGAGTCGTGACCGCAGCCAGCTACCCGACGGATGAAACCTCGCGTCAATTGCTGATCAATCAAGGCCGGGCCGGTATCAACACGTTTCGGCACAATCGAGAACTGACGCCGACGGACAATCAACCTGTCGTGCGTATGAACCGCGATACGTACTATTCAATCGCGGTCGTCGACGTGTCCAAGGGCGCAACGGTGACCATTCCCGAGGTCGGAGACGGCAGATACGTATCCGTTCAACCCATTACCGAGGATCACCGAATACAGCGAATGTCCTACGGGCCAGGGACATTCGAGCTTGCCACGCATACGGGCACGCATTTAGGTGTCGTTGTCCGCCTCGATGGAACGATCGCCGCGACAGAGGCGGCGAGCATTCAAGACCAGATGAAAATTGAAGCAGCGAGCAACAATCGCTTCACGGCGATGCCGATCGATAAAGAGTCCTTCGTCGCCGTTGAGAATGCGCTGCGCGCGAAGTTGCCAGCGTTGATCGCACGCGATGGACGCAAGGCCTCAGTTGGCATGCTGACCGCGCCTGACGACGAGTCTAGTAGCCTGTTTGATCAGGAAAAGTATGAAATCGGTGCCGCCGTCGGCTGGGGTGGCGCCCAAATCGTCGACAACATCTACGAAGTTTCCGGTGACTACCCGGTCGCTGCTTGCTACCAGGCGACGTTTTCAGATCCCCAGAATGAGGCTTTCTGGTCTATCACGGTCTATGACAAGGCCGGTTTCATGTTCAATGACGTGGCCAACGTGAATTCCAATCTTGCCACGCCAAATCCAGACGGAACGTACACGGTTAGCTTCGGTTGCGGAGAGGACGCACCGAACAACCTACAGACGGCGAACGAATCCGGCGTGTTCAATCTGTCCGCCCGACATTATCGACCGAGCGAGCGCGTCAGGTTGGAGGGATTCCGAATATTGCCTAATGTGCGGGCTGTGGCCGAACCGACGCGCTAGCAACGCGCTGCAAACCGCTGAGACGGAAACGCGCATCAACAAGGCTGTGCTGAGCTCCGCCGCGATTCCAAAGCCTAAATAGGAAGGCTCTGGACGCCACGAAGGCCGAACATACAAACGCCGAAATCGACCAAATCTTGGCGAAGTCGTTGTCACCGCGCCTGCGGCGCGTTGGATAAATGGGGACCAGGATTGACTGCGCCGCTACGCGGCTTGCCCTTCGGGCGACCATCGCTTCGCGATGTCGTCTGTCGCTCGGCTACGCCGAGCTCGGTTCGAACCTTCCAGGTTCGAACCCTGACCTCGAAACGATCAACAAAAAAAGCCCCCTTGCGGGGGCTCTTTTTGTTGATTGGCTGGGGGACCAGGATTCGAACCTGGGTTGACGGAGTCAGAGTCCGTAGTCCTACCGCTAGACGATCCCCCAAAAGTGGGACGGCGGCCGACGAATTAGCGTTTCGAGAACTGCGTGGCGCGGCGGGCTTTGCGTAGGCCCACTTTCTTGCGTTCCACTTCCCGCGCGTCGCGCGTAACGAAACCGGCCGAACGCAGTGCGGGACGCAGATTTTCGTCGTATTCCATCAGCGCACGCGTCAGGCCGTGGCGAATTGCGCCAGCCTGACCGGTGGTTCCGCCGCCGGTTACTGTGACCTGAACATCGAAGTTGTCGACCAGATTGGCCACTTCGAGAGGCTGACGAACAATCATGCGTGCAGTCTTGCGACCGAAAAACACGTCCAGCGGACGATTGTTGACCGTGATCTCACCGTTACCCGGCGTCAGGAACACGCGTGCCGTCGAAGTCTTGCGGCGACCGGTTCCGTAGTAAGAAGTCGTTGCCATTTATCTACGATCCTAAGCGTTGATTTCGAGCGCGACAGGCTGTTGGGCAGCGTGTGCGTGCTCAGCGTCGGCATAAATCTTCAGTTTGCCAATCATCTGGCGACCCAGCGCGTTCTTCGGCAGCATGCCTTTAACGGCATTGCGAATAACGCGCTCCGGCGCTTTTTCCAGCAGTTTCTGCAGCGAGATCGACCGCAAGTTGCCGATGTAGCCCGTGTGATGGTGGTACATCTTGTCGCGCAGCTTGTTGCCGGTTACGCGCACTTTGCGGGCGTTGACGACGACGATGTAGTCGCCAGTATCGACGTTCGGCGTGTAAGTTGGTTTGTGCTTACCACGCAGGCGGCGCGCCACTTCGGTCGCTAATCGGCCAAGTGTCTTGCCGTCGGCGTCGATGAGATACCAATCGCGTTGGACCTCAGCCGGCTTGGCTACAAAGGTTTTCATCATCTGTGTCGCTCGTGAGTCTGCTCCGGCACCAAGGCGCGGAGTAGCCCGCGCGTTGGCGCGAGCAAAGGGCGCAAAGTGTACTTAAGCCGCCCGGGGTTTGCAACGCTTTGCGGGCCTCAAATTAGCCCGCAAAAAGCTTAATAAGTAATTGTTTTTGCTAGAAAACGTACTCTAGCGAAATCGCCGTAAAGGTATCTGTGCTTTCCGTATCGGTCGGCACGTCGCTGTTGTTGCGAACCGTATACGACAAAACCAGCCCCAGATTCTTAAAAACCTTGGTGTTCAGCGCGGTTACCGACTCGAGGTAGGTGTTCTCCTCGCCGGCTTCCACACGGACGTCCTGAGAAAAGCTCGCCGTTTCACTGAGCTGCCATGTGTAGTCGAGCAAACCCAGCGCGATGGTCTCGTCCTGACTAACGCCGCCGATGAGATCGGCCTGCTTGGCACCGATACCGAGCTCGGCATTCAGAACGTGTTTGTCGGTGTTAATCAGTCGCCGGCCATAACCCAGCGATTCGGCCGTCTGCTGCTCATAGCCGCTGAAAAGGTCTTTTTGCCAACGCAAGTCCAAGAATAGGTAGTTGTACTCATTAAACTTGAAGTCGCTCTTCCAGCCGAACTGGTACGCCTCGGCCGTCGTATCGGCGTCGTCCTGAGATCCCAACGCGGACGCATCGAGCGTGTGCTTCCAGCGACCTTTCTCGTAGATGATCTCGGTCGCACCGTTGACACTGACCGATTCGGAGTTCCCGGTGGTCGCCAAGTACCCGAAACTCACGGTACCGCTCCATGGGTCCGGCGGCGGTGCGTTCTGCGCCGCAGCGAAATTCGCACTCAACAGTGCAGCCAGTCCTAGCTTCAATACTGATTTCGGCATGACGTTCTCCCTCAACCGAGTTAGCGGTGCAGCCGGCAGGAATGCGGCGACGACCCTATCGCGGCGCGATCCTAAGCAATCGACACCGCAAACGCACGTCTTCGACAAGGACGTAGCGCGGTCGTCGTTAGTCAAGGAACGCTCGAACGGGCCGCTATAATAGAGATATGAACAAGAAACACACGCTCGAAGACCGTCTAATCGGTGCCGTCGACAACGCACTGCGCTCGCTGTTCGCGCCGGCAAGCGGTGGACGCAGACATAATCCAGCGGGCGATGCGCCCGATGCGCCGTTAGATGCGGCGACCAAACGTCACGTGGCGGGTCTGATGCGCGTCAACCAGGCCGGTGAAGTTGCCGCGCAAGGTCTCTACCAAGGGCACGCCATGGTGTCGCGAGATCCGGCCGTGACCGAAAAACTCGAGCACGCCGCCGAGGAAGAATGGGACCACCTCAACTGGTGCACCGAACGGCTACAAGAGCTCGATGGCCGACCCAGCGCACTGAATCTGGTTTGGTATGGAGGTGCGTTCGCTATGGGTGCACTCAGCGGTATCGCGGGCGACCGCTACAGTCTCGGTTTCATCGCCGAAACCGAAAAACAGGTCGTCGAGCATCTCAACGAGCACCTCAAACGACTGCCTGATGCGGATAGCCGCAGTCGACGGATACTCGAAACCATGCGCGATGAGGAAGCCGGTCATGGTGACGATGCTAGTAAGGCAGGCGGCACTGACCTGCCAGCACCGGTACGCGGCTTAATGCGCCGTGTTTCGAAGCTCATGACGCGCGGTGCGTATTGGGTCTAAAATTGTCGGCTAGCTTGTACTGACGTACGGTCTGTATTTTAATGGCGTCGGCCTAGAACAGGACATAACGTATGGCGACAACGGCAAAAACGTTGAGTGACGTGCCGGCGATTAATCGCTTCCTGAGCTACTGTCGCGTTCGGACGGTGCCCTCGAAGACCGTCATGATCCACGCCGGCGATCTGCCGGATATTCTTTACTACATCGTCGACGGCTCCGTCGAGGTGATGATCGAGGACGAGGACGGCAACGAAATGGTCCTCGCGTACCTCAACAAAGGCCAGTTTTTCGGCGAGATGGGTTTGTTCTACGAACAGCCGACGCGCAGTGCCTGGGTACGCACGCGTACCGAGTGTGAGATAGCCGAAATGACCTACCCGAGATTTCGCCAAATTGCGAGCGAAAGCCCGGGGCTCGTCTTTGAGCTGGCAACACAGCTCGCCACCCGTCTCGACCGCACCAACCGCAAACTCGGCGATCTCGCATTTGTTGACGTCACCGGACGCGTCGCGCACGCGATCATGGACCTCTGCAACGAGCCGGATGCCATGACCCATCCCGACGGAATGCAGATCAAGGTGAGCCGTCAGGAACTCTCGCGACTGGTCGGCTGTTCGCGTGAGATGGCTGGCCGAGTCCTAAAGGTGCTCGAAGAACAGGGGCTAGTGACCGCGAACGGTAAGACCATCGTCGTCTACGGTGCCCGTCCCGTCCGCAAAGCCTGACATTACGCAGTCGCCGCGCCCAACGGGTCGCTCAAGACGACGCGGCAATCTCGCGCCGCATCGCCGCGATCGTCGCGGCGTAATCGTCGCTGCCGAATATCGCTGAACCGGCGACAAACGTATCCGCGCCAGCCGCGGCTATGCGGCCAATGTTGTCGACTTTCACACCACCGTCGATTTCCAGTCGGATCGCGTGACCGCGCTCATCGATGAGCGCGCGACATGCGGCGAGTTTGGCGATACTCGATTCGATGAACGATTGCCCGCCGAAACCGGGATTGACGGACATGATGAGGATCATGTCGAGCTTGTCGATCACGTGGTCGAGCCAGCTCAGCGGCGTCGCTGGATTGAACACCAAGCCGGCTTGCAAGCCAGCATCTCGAATCAAACCGAGTGTCCGGTCAACGTGATTCGACGCCTCCGGATGAAACGTGATCATGCTTGCACCGGCTTTTGCGAAATCCGGAATCAGCCGATCGACCGGTTCGACCATAAGGTGAACGTCGATGGGCGCAGCAATGCCGAAGTTACGCAGCGCCGCGCACACGACCGGTCCGACGGTCAAATTCGGCACGTAATGATTGTCCATGACGTCGAAATGAACCATGTCGGCACCGGCCTCGAGTACGGCTGCGACGTCCGCCCCCAAGCGCGCGAAATCGGCAGACAGAATCGACGGAGCGATAACAGGATCGGCAGCGGCCATCAGCAAACTCTAATTGGAAAAACGGCCGCTAGTATACGTGCGTTACCGCAATCGACGCTGGCGGCGGATTCGCTCGTAAGCGCGGATGATGTCGCGGCTGATCTGTTCCGCTTGCTCGACCGACGCCGTGTCGGCACCACGACCCTCGAGCTTGTCCGGGTGGTGACGGTTCATCAGGCGTCGATAGGCCTTTTTAACGTCCTTGTCGCTCGCAGCAGGATCGAGTTCCAAGGTCTGGTACGCATCGCGCAATTCGGCCTCAACGCCGCGCGCGCGGCGGGCTTCACCGACGCCGGCTTCCGCTCGCAACAGCGCTTCGATTTGCACGAGTTCGACGCGGCCGACGTCGAGCGCTTGCGCGATGACCCACAGCCGCGCGCGAACCGGCTTATTCATCGATCCGCCTTCGATAACCGCCGCCAGAATCAGCCGCAACAACGAGCTGCGCGTCTCCGTCGATGGCCGCGCCTCCTTGCAAAAATTGCGCACCAGCTCGCCAAGATCGAGCGCCGGCGATTTGCCGCGCCGAAACGCCGCGATCGACGCTTCGACCTCGTCCGCCGAGAGCTGCAGCCGATGCATCAATTTACGCGCTGCGCTGATTTCCGCCGGCCGGACGACGCCATCGGCTTTCGCCAAGGCGCCCAGCGACGTGAACAACATGTCGCGTGCGCGCGTGTCAACGCTCAGCTCGCCACGCCTACGATTGGCATAGCCGCGATCAAACTGGTGGCCCAGCACGACGCCGAGCAACGCCAGCCACCAACGTCCGGTCGCCGCGCCGGCGAGGCCGCCCAACAGTTTTCCGAAATACACCAACCGAGAGCCCTCGCGCGGCGGCCGATGGAGTTGCT
Organism: Pseudomonadota bacterium; assembly: GCA_038534295.1. GTDB lineage: Bacteria > Pseudomonadota > Gammaproteobacteria > Steroidobacterales > Woeseiaceae > JBCAXA01. Next base: position 61,589 of record JBCAXA010000002.1, on the reverse strand, counting down.
TGCCTGCCCGCCTGGCGCGCTGCATTATCGCCGGGCGCGAGGCTGAGCCAGTGATCCCGACTATACCGAATACCGCTGTCGCACGGACCGAGCTGGCGGAGCTGAATCTGCTGGCCCGCGGCAAGGTGCGCGACGTTTATGCGATCGACGCTGGGCACCTGCTGATCGTCGCGACCGATCGGCTTTCCGCTTACGACGTCGTGTTGCCGGATCCGATTCCCGGCAAAGGCGCGGTCCTGACCGCCATGTCCGACCATTGGCTGGCGAAGACAGCTCATCTTTGTACGAACCACGCAACCGCGCGGCGCATCAGCGACTTGGGTCTCGAGCCGACAACGGCTGCACAGCTCGACTCGCGCGCACGAATCGTTCGCAAGACTCGACCGCTGCCGGTCGAAGCCGTCGTGCGCGGCTATCTCGTCGGCAGCGGCTGGCAAGACTATCAGCGCTGCGGCGCAGTCAGCGGCGTCAGCTTGCCGACTGGCCTGATCGAAGCCGACGAGTTACCGAGCGCTATTTTTACGCCGGCGACAAAAGCCGCCGTCGGCGCCCACGATGAGAATATCGACTATGCGACGCTCGTCGACATCATCGGCGCATCGCGTGCCGACGAAGTGCGCGAGATGGCGCTCGCGCTGTACCGGTTCGCCGCCGACACCGCGTGTGAGCGCGGCATCATCATCGCCGACACCAAGTTCGAGTTTGGCCTCGACGACGACGACAATCTGATCCTGATCGACGAAGTGCTGACCCCGGACTCGTCCCGGTTCTGGCCACTCGCTGAATACCGGCCCGGTTCCGCACAGCCCAGTTTCGACAAGCAGTTCGTCCGCGACTATCTCAACCGGATTGGCTGGGATCGCCAACCGCCAGGACCGACCCTTCCAGCGGAGATCGTTGAGCAGACACGCGAGCGGTACATTGACGCATTGCGGCTGTTGACGGCATGAACGCAATCACGACAACGCTTGAAACGTGGCTTTTCCGGCAGCCGGATGCACCGCGACCGCGCTGGCAACGGCTGCTTTTGACCGTCGGTCAGTACCTGTACGCCCTGTCACGAGATTTGTTGGGTGGCCAGCTGACGTTGCGCGCAATGAGCCTCGTCTACACGACCTTGCTGTCGATCGTGCCGCTACTCGCGTTCTCGTTTTCGCTGTTCAAAGGCTTCGGTATTCACAACAACCTGGAAACCGAACTCTACAACGTCATGGCGCCGCTCGGTGAGAAAGGCAAAGAAATCACCGATTGGGTCATTACCACCGTCGATAATGTCGAAGGCAGCGTCCTCGGCACCATCAGCCTCGCGTTCTTCATCTACACCGCAATTGCGATGGTGCAAAAGGTGGAATCGAGCTTCAACTTTGTTTGGCAAGTCGAGCACGTGCGAAATCTCGCACGGCGAATCACCGAGTACATCAGCGTCCTCCTAATCGGCCCGCTGGCGATGGCGATCGCCCTCACGCTGATCGCATCGATCAGTAGCAACACGCTGGTCATGCGCCTTGCGAGCATCGAGCCGTTTGGTTCGGCCATGGTGATGCTTGGCAAAATCCTGCCCGTTCTGCTCGTTATCGGCGTGTTCACGTTTCTTTTTAAATTTCTGCCGAACGCTACCGTGAGTTTCCGCGCCGCGTTGACCGGAGGCGTCGCAAGCGGAATTTTCTGGGCGACAGCGGGCTCTCTGTTCGCCTCGTTTGTCGCCGTCTCGACAACACGCAATGCCATCTACAGTACGTTTGCCGTCGCGATCTCCGCGTTGCTCTGGCTGTACGTGAGCTGGTTGATTTTGCTGATCGGTGCGCAGATTGCTTTTTACGCGCAACACCCGGTGTTCCTGAAACTCGGCCGAACGTCGCCGACGCTGTCAAATGAGTTTCGCGAGCGCCTGGCGCTCAATGTCATGTTCCTCGTTGCGGACTCGTTTCGCAGCGGCGAGAACCAGTTGGATGTTGACTCGGTCGCAGCGCAATTGAACGTGCCGACGCTGTCGCTTGGTGCGGTACTGGCCGACCTCGCCGCTGATGGCTTGGTCCGTTTCACCGAGCAGGGCACGCTGTTGCCGGGCCGCGAACTCAGTCGACTACGAATTCGCGATGTGTATGACAGCATCCGCCGACACGGCAACGAGGAATTCACCGGTACACCGGTGTGGTCTGCGCCGGTGCAGCACCTGTTTACCGATCTCGACTCAGCCGGCGTCGGCGTCTTTGGTGAACTCAGTCTGGCCGACTGGCTTGACCGCACCGCTAGTGCGAAATCGGCCGCCGCGCGCGATTAGACCAGCGAGCGCCACTCAGCTGCCGGCGACCGTCATCCCATCGACCCAGACGGACCCGGTGCGAATCAGGCCACGCAGGTCACGATCGGTACCAATGGCGCGAATACTCGCGTAGATATCGCGCAAATTGCCGGCCACGGTGACTTCGCTGACCGGAAAGCGAATCTCGCCGTCCTCGAACCAATAGCCGGCAGCGCCACGACTGTAATCGCCGGTCAGCATGTTGACGCCTTGCCCCATTAGCTCGGTGACCAAGAAGCCGCTGCCGACCTCGGCGAGCAGGCGGTCGGACGTATGGCCATTGGCAAGCACATCGACGTTGTGCAAACCGCCGGCGTGCCCGGTGGTTTCGAGACCAAGGCGCCGCGCCGAGTAAGACGACAAGATATAGGACGAGAATTTACCGTCGGCAACGAGATGGCGATCGACCGTCGTTACGCCTTCGTTGTCGAACGCAGCGCTGCCGAGACCGCGATCGAGATGCGGGCGTTCGTGCCACTGCAGCCAGGCGGGAAACAGCCGCTCGCCAACCGCATCCTGCAAAAACGACGCCTTACGATACTGCGCCGCCCCGCTCATTGCGCTGACCGCATGCCCAAGTAAACCGCGGGCCATGTCCGCCGAATAGACAACCGGGCAGCGTTGCGTCGACAGCTGCCGACTGCCGAGACGGCGCACGGCTCGGGTCGCGGCCTCGCGGCCAACAGCAAGGCCATCAACCAATTCCGCCGGGTCGCGAGCAAGCGTGTATTCGTAGTCGCGCTCCATGCCGCCGGCATCATCGGCGCCGATCACCGAACAGCTGATGCTGTGCCTACTGCGTTGATCGAAGCCGACAAACCCGTGGCTATTGGCATAAACGCGCATCGAGCGGTGCGTCGAGACTTGTGCACCCTCGGAATTCTGAATACGCGGATCCGTATCAAGTGCCGCCGATTCGCTTGCGATGGCGAGCTCACGCGCATCTTCCGGCGACAGCGCCCACGGAAAATCGAGCGCGATCGACAAGGGTTTCTCACAGAGCCGCTCGGCATCGGCCAATCCTGCGCAGGGATCGGCGCTGGTTTGGCGCGCGATGCTAAGCGCCTTGTCGACGGCCCGATCCAGCGCCTCGGCAGAGAAGTCGCCAGAACTGGCGCTACCTTTGCTACCGGCGACGTAGACGGTAACTCCGAGCCCTCGGTCGGCTTGGTACTCCAGTGTTTCAATATCGCGAAGGCGCGCCGTCACGCTGAGGCCGGTATCGCGGCTCACCGCCACCTCCGCCTGCTCGGCACCACCTGTTGCGGCGCGCTCGAGCGCAGCACTGGCGAGTGATTCGAGCTGCGTGCGTGATGCTGAGTCGTCGGACTGATCGTGTGTGTTCATTGGCGGTGCGTACAGTTTGCGGCGTGCGCGCATGCTACCATCTCGCGTCGCCAGCGATCACCGGTTGAACCGCCCGCGCGCACCGCAATGCCCGAACTGCCAGATTTGATTCGCGCCGAGTTTCCGTCGCTCGCGCACAGCGAGCTTGCACTGTTCGACAACGCCGGCGGCACCGCACCCTGCCGGGCGGTCATCGAAACGATTTCGCGGTACCAGCACGAATGTCCGGTACAGCTGGGCGCCGACTACCCAATGTCCGTCGAAGCCACGCGACGACTGGAACAGGCGAGCCGCGACGCTGCCGTGATGCTGGCAGGCGACGACGCCGATTCGATCGACAGCGGCAACATCGTATTTGGCAGCTCGACGACTGATCTGATCGGTAAGCTCGCGCTGGCGCTCGCGCCGCAATGGTCCGCTGGCGACGAAGTGATCGTCACCAACTTCGACCACGAAGCAAACATCGGCGCCTGGCGTCGACTTGCCGATCGCGGCCTCACGGTGCGCGAGTGGCAGATTGATTCGGAGACGCTACGAGCGGACCCGGCGGCGCTTAAGGCCTTGCTGTCGACCAAAACGCGGCTGGTCGCGTTCACTCACGCGAGCAACATACTTGGCGATGCGCTGCCGATCGGCGAGCTCTGCGCCATGGTGCGTGAGGCTGGGGCCTTGAGCTGCGTCGACGGCGTGGGGTATGCGCCGCACCGCGCGCTCAATGTCACGGCTTGGAACTGCGACTTTTACGTGTTCAGTTTGTATAAGGTCTTCGGACCGCATTGCGCAATTCTGTATGGCCGCGACGCGGCCATGCAATCGACCGGCAACCTCAATCACGAATTTCATGGCGCAGCTTCGCCGGCGCTGCGGCTCGCACCGGGGGCTTTTCCTTATGAGCTCGCCGCGGGCACAAGCGGGCTCATGCATTACTTGATGCAGTTAGCGCGGCAGGTGGGCGACGCAACGTACGCGTCGGCGTGGCGCAAGATCCAGACGCATGAGCATGAGCTCGCGCAGTTGGCATTGAACGCGCTGAGTGCGCGATCTGCTGTCCGGGTGATTGGCGCCGCGACAGCCACGGCCAACCGGCTGCCGATCATTAGTTTCGTCGCCGAGGGACACTCATCAGCAGCGCTTGCACGCGCTTTCATTGAACACGGTATCGCTCTGCGGTTTGGCCACTTCTATGCGCCTCGGCTCGTTCGCGCCTGCGGACTCGACCCAGATGACGGCGTTGTTCGGCTGTCGCTGGCACACTACAACACGCGCGAGGAAATTGGGCGATTCTCGGACGCGCTGGATCAACTGCTTGCCGCGTGAACGACGAATCGCAATCGCGCACCGGGCGCGTCAGCAAATCGCAGGCGAAGCGCGAGGCCAAGGCGATCGAGGCCCTCGCTGCTTACTTGATCGAGCTTTCGCCGGAGCAGCGACGCAAACTCGACCTTGATCAACGCTTGATCGAATCGGCGGAGCTCGCCGCTAGCATAAGCCGCGGCGCTGCGCGGCGTGAGCGGCTCAGTCTCGCCAAACGACTTCGCGCCGACCCAGACGCCGTTTCTGCCCTAGCGGCCGCCCGCGATGCAGAGCAGCGAACGGACACAGCGCAGCGCCAGCTCTTCAAACGCGCCGAATCGATCCGCGACGCGATGCTACGGGACGTACCGACGACGCTGCCCGGAAATGCCGACGACCAAGCCACGCTTGCGGCGCTGCTGCAGCGCTATCGCGACGCACGCAACGAGCGCGAGCTCAAGCACTGCTATCGCGAACTGTTTCGCGGCGTGTTGCGCGCTCTGGAGAACCAACGTGGAGCAGACGCATGAGTGCCGGTACCATGCAGGCTATGCGTACGAGAGTCGGCATCATCATGGGCTCGCAAAGCGACTGGCCAACGCTTGCGGCGTCGAGCGAGACCCTCAATGAACTCGATGTCGTGCACGAAACGGCCATCGTCTCTGCGCATCGAACGCCGGACCGATTGTTCGAATACTGCGCATCGGCACGCGACCGCGGCCTTGCCGTCATCATCGCCGGCGCCGGCGGTGCGGCCCATCTGCCGGGTATGGCGGCCGCAAAGACATCGCTGCCAGTGCTTGGCGTGCCGGTCAAATCGAGCATTCTTGCGGGCGTCGACTCGTTGCTGTCGATCGTGCAAATGCCCGCTGGCGTGCCGGTCGGCACGCTGGCAATCGGCAAAGCCGGCGCCGTCAACGCCGCCTTGCTTGCGGCAGCAATTCTGGCGGTATCAGACGACGAGCTCGCGGTGCGGTTAGACGACTGGCGCCAGGCGCAAACTCAGCGCGTGCTCTCGCAGCCGGTACCGCACACTGAGTGAGCGACAGGGTTTGCGCGTCGGGATCGTAGGCGGCGGTCAGCTCGGCCGAATGCTGGGTCTGGCCGCGGTACCACTGAATGTGGCAACCGTGTTTCTCGATCCGGCCGAAGACGCGTGCGCCCGCGTGGTTGGCGAACAACTGATCGGCGAATTCAGCGACCCGTCGGCGCTCGACCGGTTGGCGGCATCCTGCGACGTTCTCACGTATGAGTTCGAAAACGTCGATGTGGCCGAGCTGCAACGAATCGCCGTCAACACGACCGTGCGTCCTAGCGTGCGAGCGGTAGAAGTCAGTCAACAGCGGCATCGCGAGAAAGCTTTTTTTGAGGGGCTGGGCCTCGACGTGGCGCCGTGGGCCTACGCCGAGTCGTCGGCAGACCTCGATGGCGCCCTCGCCACGACCGGCTTGCCGGCCATCCTGAAGACCGATCGACTGGGCTACGACGGAAAAGGCCAGGTTCGGATTACCGAGGCGTCCCAAGCGGCAGCGGCTTTTGAACGACTCGGCGGTGTGCCGATCTGCGTCGAAGGCGTCGTGCCGTTCGATTTCGAAGTCAGCGTCATCGGCAGTCGCGGCATCGACGCGTCGACCGAAGTCTATGCGTTGACCGAGAATCGCCACCGTGACGGCATCCTGTGGCAGTCGCGCACGGTAGCGGACCAGGCCAGGCTGGCCGACGTGGCGCGACAAGCATTTCTGGCAACGACGGCGGCGCTGGACTATGTCGGCACGTTGGCGATCGAGTTCTTTGTCGTCGGCGAGCGCTTGCTCGTGAACGAGTTCGCGCCCCGCGTGCACAACAGCGGGCATTGGACCCTCGACGGCGCCGTGACGAGCCAATTTGAGAATCATATGCGCGCGGTCGCCGGCCTCCCGTTGGGCAGTGCGCGGTTGCTCGGGTCCGCCGGCATGCAGAACTTCATTGGCAATGTGCCGCCCACGGCGGAGATCTTGGCGGACCCCGCCGTTCGTCTGCACGCCTACGGCAAGCAAGCGCGTAATGGCCGTAAAGTCGGCCATGCGAACGTCGTGGCCGACAGTGCGGCGCAGCGCGATAGCAGCCTGGAGACCCTGGCGAACGTCACATCGCGATATGAGACCCGGACCCTGTAGTCGGTTTCGGGGATAATGGTACAGTTGAGCGTTACAGGGACGACAACAGCAGTATTCCGAGCCGCCGCTTTTTGAACTACGGATGTCTTATCTCGAGCACTTCAATCTTCAGGAACCGCCGTTCCGACTGACGCCCGACCCGGAGTTCGTCTACTGGAGCAAGCAGCACGCTCGCGCCAAGTCGTATATGGAATCGACGATTTGGCTCGCCGACGGTTTCGTGGTTATTACCGGCGAAATTGGTTCCGGCAAGACCACGATGCTGCAATCGTTCTTGTCGGAGCTTGGCGACGATGTCGTCTTCGCGTTGATTTCCCAGACCCAGCTGTCCGCGACGCAGTTTCTCCAGGCACTGCTGGTTGAGTTCGGCTTCAAGCCGTTCGACAAGCAGAAGCCCGAACTGCTCGACATGTTGAATACGTTTCTCGTCGAACAATACGCGGCCGGCAAAAAGGTCATGATGATCGTTGACGAGGCACAAAACCTCTCACTCAAGGTACTCGAAGAGATACGCCTAATAAGCGGCATCGAGACCCATAAAGAAAAGGTGCTACGCATAATTCTCGCTGGGCAGCCGGAATTGCGTGACAAAATCGCCTCGCCAAAACTCAAACAGCTGACCCAGCGCGTTCGCCTCCGGTTTCACCTCGGGCCGTTGTCCAAGCGCGAGCTGCACGAATACGTGCAGCATCGCGTGCGCGTCGCCGGCGGTAATCCGGACGAGTTGTTTACCGAAGACGCCATCGATGAGGTCTACCGCTTCAGCGGCGGCGTTCCGCGGCTGACCAACACGCTTTGCGATACCGCGCTGCTTGTGGCCTTTGCCGACGAAAAACGCTCAGTCGATGCGGCTGTCATTCGTGCCGCCATCGATGAGCTGGATTGGGAGCCTGCCACAGGGCCAGCGCCAGCGGCGGCGAAGAAATCGGAGCCGATCGAACCGAGTGACGATACGCCGGCTGCGTCAACCGGCAACGTGTTGTTCGGGAAACTCGACATCCTGCACGATGGCAAACTGGCGTCGACCGAGCACTTCGGTGCCGGACGATTGATCATAGGCCGAACGCCAGACAATGACGTGCGTCTCGAGAGCAAATTCGTCAGTCGCCACCATGCGCAAATCGTTTCGTCGCTGCAGTCCTGTGTGCTGGAGGACCTGAACAGCACCAACGGTCTCTATTTGGGCGGTAAGCGCATTAAGAAACGAGTTCTGCAGGATGGCGACGTTATTACCATTGGCAAACACGAACTGCGCTACTACGATTTACGCAATTCGCCGCTGAGTGAAGCCAGCGGCGAGAACCTCGCCGCGGAAGACCAAATCGCTTGAAGGACCTGGCAGGCCCGCGCCTGCCGCGAAGCGCGTCGTTAGTCGAGCTCATCCGGGTCGGCAGTTTGGTAACTGCGTCGAAAGTCCCGCCGGCGCAGCCAAACCACCAGCCCGGCGACTATGCAGCTTGCGCCGATGCCGACACACAGCAACGGCCAATACGAGTAATCCAGCCACGCCGACGCGGCCAGCGCGCAGATACCTGCTACGAAGTAGAAGTACGGGATGCTCTCGTAGACCGGTTTCGACAACCACATAAACGGCGACGCTCTTCGGTTTTATCGTTATGCGTCGATAATACCGTATGGGGCTACGGCATTGCTCGGAACTAGCGACGAGTAGGCGGTTTGTGGACCTTGGCCATCTTCCGGCCGAGCTCAGGTGCCCAGCTGTCGCGGATCTCAAAAACGTCCGTGCCGCCCCGGCAAGTCGCTTTCGACTTGCGCGGCTCGGCCTTGACGGTGCAAAGCGCCGACGTAGATTTTTGCGGGTCGACGTCTTTCGGCATTAGTCGCCGTCGCGGCGGAACAAGCGCAAAATGCGCCGGCCGAACGATTCGTCGAAACCGTCTACGTCGAAATCATCGTCACGCGGACCACCTTTGTTCGTGCGACGAAGTTCTTCGCCGAACTGCATGGCTGCCGGATCGAGATCGTGTTCAGTTGCGCCGGGATCAAAACTCATTATTAGTGCCTCCTCAGACCCGGCACCAACGATACGCAGTTGCCATATTCCGCGCAGTGAAGCCAATCACAGCCTGCGCAATTTTGCCGACATTACGTCAAGACATTACGTAAGAAAGGTTGTGGGAGTAGCTGGCGTTGGACTTCGACACTGCAGTTGGCCGGTTCCGCAATCGTGCCTCGGTTCGATGTCGCGCCGGCAACCGAGTATCTTGTTTTGGCGCTCAGCCGCAAAGAGAAGTGGTCGTCGTTCGCGCTCGGCCGCAAGGAAAAATGGGCGTCGTTGGCGCGGACTTCGACACGGCAGTTAGCCGGTTCCGCAACCGTGCCTGGGTTCGATGTCGCGCCGGCAACCGAGTATCTTGTTTCGGCGCTCGGCCACAAAGAGAAGTGGTCTTCGTTCGCGCTCGGCCGCAAAGAAAAATGGGCGTCGCTGGCGCAGACTTCGACACGGCAGGTAGCCGGTTTCGCAACCGTGCCTCGGTTCGATGTCGCGCCGGCAATCGAGTGTCTTTTTCTAGAGCCTCAGCTGCAGAGGAAAATGGTTCTAGCTGGCGCCGGCCCTCGACGCTACTAAGGTTCAGCCAAACAACTACGCACTAAAACCGCTCTGCGCGCGTTCAGCACGCACGGCGTCGTCAGTTTGTCAGGCTGCCGTGCCGCCAACCGTCAGTTCGTCTAGCTTCAGCGTCGGTTGACCGACACCCACCGGGACCGATTGGCCTTCTTTGCCGCAGACACCGACGCCTGAATCGAGTTTGAGATCGTTGCCGACCATGCTGATGCGATTCATCGCTTCGGGACCGTTGCCGATCAGCGTCGCGCCCTTGATCGGCGTCGTGATGCGACCGTCTTCGATCAAATACGCTTCGCTCGCTGAGAAGACGAATTTCCCCGACGTGATATCAACCTGGCCGCCGCCAAAATTTGGAGCGTAGATGCCCTGTTTGACCGACGCGAGAATTTCCTCGGGCTCGTGCTCGCCGCCCAGCATGTACGTATTCGTCATGCGCGGCATCGGCAAATGCGCGTACGATTCGCGACGGCCGTTACCGGTCGACTGCTGTCCCGCAAGCCGTGCGTTGCGTTTGTCCTGCATGTACCCGCGCAGTACGCCATTCTCGATGAGCACCGTGTGCTCCGTTGGCGTGCCCTCATCGTCGATGGTCAGCGAGCCGCGGCGTCCCGGCAGCGTGCCGTCGTCGATCACCGTGCAAAGCGGTGACGCGACCCTCTCGCCGATCCGACCGCTAAAGGCCGACGTCCCTTTGCGATTGAAATCGCCTTCGAGGCCGTGGCCAACCGCTTCGTGCAGCAGCACGCCCGGCCAACCGGGGCCCAGCACGACCGGCATCGTACCGGCTGGCGCGGGCCGCGCATCGAGCTGGACCAAGGCCTGACGTAGCGCCTCGTCGGCGAAGCCGTGTGCCCGCCTGTCCTCGGTCAAATAATCGAGCGAACCACGCCAGCCACCGCCCGCATAGCCCTGCTCGCGGCGGCCGTTTTCCTCAACGATGATACTGGCGTTCAAGCGAACCAGCGGGCGCACGTCGCCCGCCAACGTGCCGTCGCTCGCCGCAATGAGACAGACGTCACGATGCGCAACCAAGCTCAGCACGACCTCACGAACGCGTGGATCGCGGTCGCGCAAGTATGCATCGAGCTCACGCAGCAAGTCGGTCTTGCGTATGTCGTCCCAGCTGACCAGCGGATTCGATGCCGGGTACAACGGTTCCGCGGCCCGACCGGTTAACGCCGGTGTCTGACCGTCCTGGCCACCGCGCACAATGGCACGAGCAGCTGCCGCCGCATTCTTTAGCGCCGGCAGCGCGATGTCGTCTGAATACGCGAAACCGGTTTTCTCGCCGCTCATCGCGCGCACTCCGACACCGTGATCCTCGGTGAACGAGGCGTCTTTGACGATGCCGTCCTCGAGGACCCACGATTCGAGCGTCGCGTGCTGAAAATAGATGTCGGCGTTGTCGACCTGGCGGGTCATCAAAGCACCTAGCACGCTTTCGATTTGCCGCGGGTCGATATCGCCCGGAGCAAGCAGTTGCTCGGACGCCTCTGTCAGTGCGTTGCTGGTCACGTCATTCACTCATTGCGGCGACGGCTGCAGGCAATCGGCCAACTGACTCGTCGCATAAAAACGCTCAACGGTGGTCCGCTCGATGCTCGGATCGTCCCAACTGCCGTTGATCTGGTAGTACGCCTGGCCAAGGCCCTTCAGCGGTTTCCTGAGAATCCGCGAAATGACGAGCATTGCTGCAGCGACCTGTGGGCCGCCAACAACTGCACCAACGGCAGGCAGCGTGTCGCCAACGTTCGCGCTGACGACAACCGTCTGATTATAGTCGCGACGCGTCAGGCTCGCGCGCCCAATCAACGCAATGTCTGCGGACGGTGCACGCAGCGACAGATTGCAGGTGAATGCTTCGCCGTTGACCAGCCGGAAGTCCGCCGTGATCTCGCTGAACGTCAAACCTTTTGCAAACACGTCGCGAAAATCGAGCGACAGGCGCCGCGGAATCTCGACGACGCTCATGAGTCCGAGTACGCGGCCGGCTCCCGGGTCGACCTCGTCCAGTCTGCCGTCGCCGACCCGAACCGAGAACTCGCCGTCGAGCGACTCGAACAACTCGGCACTCGGCGGGCCATGCCAGAGCACGTCGATACTGGCCGTCGCGCTTTCAGCGATGACACCCATATCGAGCCCCAGCGATGTGGCGGTCGCTTCGGTGTCGGTGCTCGTGATGTCAATTCTCAGTTTCGAGACCTCGCCCTCGGCTTCGGTCATCTCCCAGCTGCCCGAGCCGGCGCTCTGGAAACTCGGCGCGGTCGTTTCGAGGCGAGTTGCAACGAGGCCAGTCTCGGTCGCTTCAATCTGAGCGAACAAACGCCCGTAGTGTTGATCGCCGAGGGCGAAGTCTTCGGCGTCGACAATAATCGGCGGCACACCGCGCGGATCGGTTTTGCCGCTGCTTTCCGGGTCGTCTTCGATCAGATGCATCTTGTTCATCCGCAGCACGATCGGATCACCGGATTCGAGGTCGATAGGCACGAATATCGCGCCGTCGGCGGTAGGCGCGGTTACTTGAATCAACCACTCGCGCGGATTGCGATCGACTTGCAGCACAGCGTCGGCGACACGCTGGCCGTACGCGAAGACTTCATCGGCCTCGAAGCGCAGACCTCGCAGTACCGGCGCCGCGCCGGTAGGGAGATCCAGTGATTGCACGAAGTCGAGCCCGGCGATGACACGCAGCGATTCAATGCGCCCGTCAACCCAAAGGCCGTCGCTCAACGGCAGGTCGGATAGCCGTTCGCCGACGGTCAATCGGCCGCGTTCTACGGTAAAAACGCCATCGATCGTCGCGGTCTCGAGCTGCCATGACCCGGTCTCCTCGAGTTCGCCGCTGAGGTCAATACGTCCTTCTGCCGGAAACGAGACATCCGCCTGCAAGCGGCGCGCGGCGTCTGCGAATTTGCCGAGTGGATATGGCGCGCTCACGCCAAGGCCTTCCAAATCCGAATCCAGTCGAATCGACAGAGCGGCATCCTGTCGCTCGCGAGATGGGAAGCGCACCGTCGCCCGATAATCGGCCTGACCTTCGAGCCGGTCTAGCGCTGCACCGCCGATCTCGGCACGCAGGCCGTCGGCGCTAACGGCGCCGTTGATTACCGCGAGCGCCGCCAAGCCGGCTTCGCGGTCTCCGCTCAGTAACTCGATTGCGATCGGCGATCCGAGCAAGACGCCGCGCAGCTCGTTCGAGCTCAAGCTGTCGCGGGTCATGAGCACCTCGCCGTTGAGTTCGGTCAGGCGCTGCTCGATCGGCGCGAGCGCAAGCTCGGCGCCCGGTGTCCCGATGCGGGCGTCGATGGTCCAGTCTGTTTTGGTCTTGATCGGATAGACCACATCGATGCTGTAGTCGATTTGGCCATCACCGGACACACGCTCGATCGCATCGCCAAAAACCTGCCGGATCGGCGAGTTGCGAATGAGGTTGAGCCCGTCCGGCACGCGCGTCGATGCATTAGCGACTAAGGTCAACACGCCCTCAGTGACATCGGCGATTTCGACGCGAACGTTCTCCGTTGGGTTGCCCAATAGGTTGCCTCGATTGCGGTCAGAGAAGAGCCTGAGTCCGACCATCGAGATATCGGCCGAATCGACCTCCGCCGCCGGCCAGTTTCGCGCGAACTGGAGCGTCGTATCGGTAACGACGGCTTTCACTTCGAAGCGACCGTTGCCGTCGCGATACGGGAAATCGGCGAGTCGACCCGACAGGTTCAGTTCGCCGTTTTCTAGTCGACCGGCGATCAGTGCGTCGTCGAACCAGCGCTGCAGGGGTGCCTTCATCACGCCGCGCGGCAGGAAATCGCGGGCCGTATTGAGGTCCGTGACGGTAAAACGCGTCGCTAGGTCGATACTGACGTCAGTCGCCGCCTCCGGCACGATCAGTTCGATATCCGATTCAGCTTCGAACGCGACCGAGCGCAGTCGCAACGCGTTGCCGATCAAGGTCAGTCCCTGTCGGCTGCGGGTCCAGCTCAACGAGCCGTCGATGGCCGAGAAATCCAACGGTGCCGGAAACAGCCGCGGGTCCGTTACGGTCAACGCACCCATGTCCAGTCCTAGGCGACCGCTCGCCCGGTCCATCGAGAGTTGGCCCGATAAACCCGAGACGCCAGGCACGCCGTACACCGGTTGCCACGTGAGGTCGCGAAAACGACTGTCCAGCGAGTACAGCAACTCACTGTTCGACCAACCGGACACCTCGAGCTCGGTATCAATCAAGTCACCCTGAGGCGACGCACTGACGACTTGTTCGCGCCATTCGTCGGGCAACCAATCGGCGAACACCATGAGGTCGTCGAATCGCAGGTAGCTCAGCTTCAGCGTGAGATCGCCGCGATCGGTACGGCCGAGCCGCAGCTCACCGCGGGTCGCGGGCCAGGTCGAGTCGCGAACGGCCAGCGAATCGATATCGAACCCGACCAACAGCGCCTCATCGTTGTCCTGCCACTCGGCGTGTCCCTTGATACCAACCGCGATTGGCGCCGCCTCGCCCGGTAGCGGCACGGCAACATCGCTCAGATCGACATTCGCGCTGGCGCTGAGCGCGCGATTACCACCCAACGTCAACCACAGCTCTAAGGTGCCAAAGCCCGTGTCCGGGACCGGCCATGCGGCCGGTAGCGTCCGCAGATAGGCGCCGAAGTCCGTGTCGACGGCGTTCAAATACAGGTTCCACGGTGCGTCCGCCGCTTCGCGATCGACCGTGAGGCTGAGCGGTGTACCGCCGGCGTCTGCGAGCGCAAGTTCTGCCGTTAGCGATGCCGACGAACGATTGCTGCTCCATTCGAGATGCGGCACAAGAATCTCGGAGCGATCGCGCCGAGCGTTGGGATCGCGGTAGTGAACGTAAAGATCGTCGATGCTGACGGCCAACGGCAGCGCGCCGCTATCGTCGCCAGAGCCGCGCATCGAGGCGAGCAGGTCGTCCACTTTCGTTGCACCGAGCCGCCACGCACCGTTTTCATCGCGCGCGACATCAATATCGACCTGCTCGAACTCGAATCGGTTGATGACGATGCGCCGATCAAATATCAGCCGCGTCACGCTCGCGCCAACGACAATACGCTCGGCGCTCAGCACTTCGGCGGACTCGATCGGTTCGGTCACGACGACCGCCGTACCGATGAGTTCCGGACCGTGCAGACGCCAGCGCGCGTCGAGTCCCGCAAAGCGTACGTCGAGACCGATCGCTTCGCTGACGCGCCGCTCGATATCCTCGCGGTACTCGGGCAGCTCCGGCACCAATAGCCGGAATAAACCCACCGCTATCGCCAGCAGCACCACCAGGGTTGCAGCGAAATAGCCGAGCCAGCGCAACAGGATGCGAAGCAGTCGAGGCATAGTCAGATCAGTACGACGTCAAACTGGTGTTGCTTGTACAGCGACTCCGCCTGCAGCCGCATCGGCTTGCCGGTAATGTCCTCGAGCTCGGCCAAAGCCGCCGATTCGTCGTCGAGAAACAGCTCGATGACGTCCTGGTGTGCCAGGATCAGCAGTTCGTCAAAGGTGAACTGCCGATGCTGGCGCAAAATCTCGCGGTAGATCTCGTAGCAAACCGTCTCGGGAGTGCGTACGGACCCGCTGCCCTTACAGCTTGGACAAGGCATACAGAGCACATGTTCCAGGCTTTCGCGCGTGCGCTTGCGAGTCATTTCGACAAGACCGAGATTCGACACCGGCATGATTTGATAGCGGGCGTGATCCTGGGCCAGTGACCGATCCAGCAGCGCCATCACCTGTTCGCGATGCTCGGCGTCATTCATGTCGATGAAATCAATGATAATGATGCCGCCGAGATTGCGCAGACGCAGCTGACGAGCGATCGCGACGGCGGCTTCGAGATTGGTACGATAGATCGTGTCCTCGAGATTTCGAGTGCCGACGAAGCCGCCTGTATTGACGTCAATCGTCGTCATGGCTTCGGTTTGATCAACGATGATGTAGCCACCCGACTTCAATTCGACGCGGCGCTGCAGCGCGCGTGAGATCTCATCTTCAACACCGTATAGGTCGAAAATCGGTCGACGGCTTTTGTAGTGCTCGATGATCGGCTCCATCTCTGGCAGAAACATCGAGGCGAATCGCTTCATACGCTCGTAGGCCGGTTCCGAGTCGACGCGAATGCGTTCGATATCTGCGCTTACGAGGTCTCGCAGGACGCGAACCGTAAGCGGCAGATCATCGTGCACCAATCGCGGTACTTCGCCGCCTTCGGCCTCTTTACAAATCGCTTCCCAAAGCCGGGTCAGAAACATCATGTCGGCGTTCAGTGCTTCGAGCGGAGCACCCTCAGCCGCGGTCCGGACGATAAATCCGTGCGGGCAATCGTCGGGCACCAACAGCTCCATGGTGCTGCGCAGCCGCTCGCGTTCCTCGATATCGTCGATTCGCGACGACACACCGAGCGACGGCTTGTCGGGCATCATGACCAGGTAACGGGACGGCAATGTCACCGACGTCGTCAGCCTTGCGCCCTTGGTACCCAGCGGGTCCTTGATGACTTGTACCAGCACCGGACCGCCTTCGCGCACCAGGTTGCGAATATCGACATCATCGCCGTTGTCTGGCGCCGCTTCGCCATCGGCGGTGATGCTGATATCCGACGCGTGCAAAAAGCCGGTTCGCTGCAAACCGATGTCGATGAATGCTGCCTGCATGCCCGGCAAAACACGCGACACCTGCCCTTTGTAGATGTTGCTGAGAAAGCCACGGCGCGCTTCGCGCTCAATGAATATCTCTTGCAGTACGCCCGACTCGAGCAGCGCAGCGCGCGTTTCCCGCGGCGTTACATTGACCAGCAGTTCCTCACCCATGGTTTGCTCCACTTAGCCAACCCGGCGTGATGCCAACCGTTGCCAACAACGCTAGTGACTCATACGCCGGCAAACCGACGATGCCCGAGTAGCTGCCATCGATGGATTCGACAAATGCGGCGGCACGTCCCTGAATGGCATAGCCGCCCGCCTTGTCGGTGGGCTCGCCGGTGGCCCAGTAACTCTTCGCCTCGGCATCGGCTATCGGTCGCATACGCACCGTCGACGCAACGACTCGGGTCGCAAGGTCACGCCCACAAGCAAGCGCAAGCGCCGAAATCACCCGATGCTCGCGACCGCCCAGCGCGGTCAGTGCGGCCACCGCCTCCGCTTCATTCGCGGGCTTGCCAAAGACGACACCGTCTAAACTCACCACGGTGTCCGCGCCCATCACGGCCATATTGTCGTCACCGATTCTCGACTGCACGCACAACGCTTTCTCGCGCGCCATGCGCAGTGCGTAGTGCTCCGGCGTTTCATTGGCATGTTTGGACTCGTCGATATCGGCGGCGGCGACGTCGTGCGAAACGTCGAGTCCGCGGAGGATACTCGTGCGGCGGGGCGATGCTGAAGCCAAGATCAGTCTTTTCATTGTGTCGTTCAAGGTTACGCGCGGTGATACGGATGGCCCGATAACAGCGTATGAGCCCGGTACAGTTGCTCAACGAGCAGCACCCTAGCCAGGGCGTGCGGTAGCGTCATCGCCGATAGCGACAAAGAGAAAAACTCGCGTCCTCTGACCTCGGCGCTCAGACCGTCAGCGCCGCCGATCGCGAGAGCGATATCGACGCCATCACCGAGCCAGCGATCGAGTTGCGCTGCGAATTCGGCGCTAGCCAGGGCGCGACCGTCCTCAGCGAGCGTCACCAGCCTTTCACCTGCACCAAGCGCACCGAGCAAGCGCTGGCCCTGACGCTGCGGCGTAGCCGCGGCACCTTTGCCAGCATCGATTTCGATCACCTCGAAGCGCCAGGCCCGCGGCAGACGCTGAACGTAGGTATCGACGGCGTCGCGGACCCAAGTCGGTTGGCGGGCACCGACCGCTAATAAACGAACATGCATGTCGGTGAGGACCTAGCCGTATAGGGCGCGTCGCGGCGACGCTTAGTGTTCGATGACGGCCTGAAGCTCCTCGTTGATGCCCCAGAGCTTCTCCAGATTGTAGAACTCCCGGACACGCGGCTGCATGACGTGAACTATTACGTCACCGATATCAACCAACACCCATTCACCAAGATCAGCGCCTTCTACCCCACCGGCCTTGACGCCATGGTCACGCAGGATCTGTACCACGTGTTCCGCAATGGATTTGACGTGACGATCGGATGTGCCGCTTCCAAGGATCATGTGATCGGCAATGGTGGTGATTTCGGTAACGTCCAGTGCAACGATGTCGCGTGCCTTGCGATCCGACAGCGCTTCGAGCACGAGTGCCTTAACGTCTACCGGAGTTTGCATGGAGTGAGTCAACAATATGTACCTCGCTAGTGTGAACGTGAATAACAGCCGCTTTGGCTAATGCGCTCCCTGACCTTCTCCGGCAACAAAAACCTGGGGTCGTTGCCAGAGCGAATCAGATCGCGGATTTCGGTCGAGGAGATCTCGAGCTGGGTGACCGGGTGCACATAAATACGACCCGCGTCGACACCACGCAGTTCCTGTGGTTGCCGCGAACGTCGTTCCCGCAGTATCTCGCCGAGCGGGCCGCGGTAAGGGACGCGCCAGCCGGGACGATGGGCAACAACGATGTGGGCAAGTTCGACGATACGTTGCCAACGGTGCCAGCGCGGCAGACCTAGGAACGCATCCATGCCGACGATCAGGCAAAGGGCGGTGTCCGGAAAATCTTGTTTTAACGACTCCAGGGTATCGACTGAATATGACGGTCCGTCGCGTTCGAGCTCACGATCGTCTAGCACGAAACCTTGTTGGCCCTCGAGGGCCACGCCAACCATCGCGAGGCGTTCCGGTGCGCTCGCTACGGGTCGCGCCCGATGTGGCGGCAAACCACACGGCAGGAAGCGCACCTCGGAGAGCGACAAGGCCTTCAGGAGTTCGTGTGCAGTTCGTAAATGGCCAAAGTGAATCGGGTCGAATGTGCCGCCGAATACACCCATAACGGAATCAGCCAAAACGACGCCTCACGCTGCACCTCGAACGGTCGACTCTCGACCGGCGGCCAGCGCAAAGACGATCCCGGTAATGTGATCCCATACGTCGACCTGTCCGCGGCCGCGCGCGGCGCGATCGGCCCGCTCAGTCGCGACCAGCAATTCGGCCAACGAGGCGGTGTCATGGCGTGCCAGCGCGCCGCGCACGAGCCCCTGTCGCTGCCCCCACACGCGGGCCTTTTTCATCGCCGATCCAACATCGGCGCCACCGTCTACCGCAACCTGGATTGCGTAGAGCGCGCGAATCTCGCGTCCTAGTGCCCACAGCAGCAATACCGGCTCTACGCCCTCGAGACGCAGCGAGCGCAATACGCGAAAGGCCTTACGGTGCTGACCGGCCAGCGTTGTATCGGCCAACTTGTAAACATTAAAGCGAGCGTTGTCGCCAACTTGCTCCGCGACCGTTTCGGCACTGAGCGGACCTTCGCCGTTCAGCAGCCAAAGCTTGTCGATCTCCTGGGCGGCCGCCAGCAAGTTGCCCTCGACGCGAGCGCAAAAAGCAAGCACAGCGTCGCGCTCCGGCGCTAAGCCGCGCTGGCGCATGCGTGCGGCGACCCAGGTCGAGAATTCACTGTCGTCAATGGGCCAGACTTGTACCAGTACGCCAGCACGCTCGACGGCGCTGACCCACGCTGTTTTGAGGACGGTCTTGTCGAGTCGCGGCGCCTGAATCAGCAGCACGGTGTCTGGGGGGAGATTCTCACAAGCGCTCAACAGGGCTTCCTGACCCTTTTTGCCAGGCTTCACAGTTGCCATGCGAAGCTCGATGAGCCGCCGTTCGACAAACAACGACATACCCGCCAGTTCGGCATTGAGATCGCGCCAGTCAAAACTGCGATCAACGTTCAGCAATACACGCTCGGTGTAGCCCGCGGCGCGACAGGCGGCGCGAACGGTGTCCGCACATTCGTTGAGAAGCAGGGTTTCGTCGCCGCTGAGCAAATAGACCGGACTCAGGGACTTGGCCGTGGACGCGGCAAGCTGGTCGGATCTCAGCTTCAACAGGGCGCTATTCGGCAACGCATGCGGTGATAGTAACCAAGGACTTGGGCACGGGCCAGTCCATAGCGCACAAAATGACTACATTCCATCCAGTTGCGCGAGCAACACAGATTCGCTCTCAAGGAGCACCGGGATCCCGTCGTCGATTGGGTAGAGAATACGCCCATCGACTGTCACGAGACCGCCGTCCAGCGCGGTAGCGACGGCGCGCCCATCACGAGTATTGACGGCGCCACGCTCAATAGCCCGGTTCAGCGCGCCCAAGGTCCGTTCAGACACGGGCTCTAGCGCCTTGTGTGTCGCCGGGCAGCAGATAACGTCAAGAAGTTGTTGATTCATATGATTTTCTTAACAAAAAGCGTTGGCGCATGCAGGGCTGCGATATAGTATATCGTTCCGCGCAACGCCCCGAATCGAGCCGATGGTAAGCCGCCTCGCGCAACGTTACAACGCGCATGCCGACCGCCTCGCCGTGGCTTTGTCGGGGCTGTGCATCGTGCATTGCATCAGCATTCCCGTGCTGCTCGTCAGCAGCCACCTTCTGGGTGGCCTATTTGCCGTCGATCAGCACTTCCACGAAGTGCTGTTGCTAGCCCTATTGCCGATCAGCGCAATCGCCTTTGGGGTCGGCTACCGTCGTCATCAGAATCGCGGCATTTTGTTTCGAGGCGGTATCGGTTTGCTCATTGTCACGTTCGCGGCGACGGTCGGCCATCACATGCTGGGCCCGGTGCTCGAGTCGATCATCAACATTGCCGGCTCGGTGCTGTTGATCCTCGCGCACCGCGACAATGTTCGCTTGGCGCGGGCCGCCAGCGGCGCCGCCTGAGACAACGAGCGGCTAGAGCGATCCCAGCAGCGCGTCCGCAAGATCAAGGCGTCCCGCAGCGGACGCTGCGTCCGCAATCTCACGACGGTTGCGAAACTGACGGGTGAACACCGCATCGCGTTCGAGACACATTTCGAGTACGAAGAACGCGTCCGCCTGGTTGCCGCGTTCGAGCTGCAATTCGATTACCCGCGGCGCCAACAGTAGCAGCGGGCGCGGATTTTCCCACTGCGAGATTTCCCCGACGAGCCAACTGATCAACTCCGGCGATTCGTTTTCGCCCTGCATGAGATCGCGCAGCACGGTGCGCCCGCCGGTCTCATTGCCGCGACTGAAATAGTGATAGCCAAGCTGCAGCGAATCCTGCCAGCGCTTCGCGACCCGAGCGTCGGCGCGCTCGGCCATTTTCTCCGGCGCTCGGCGCACATCGAGCCCAAGGCGCTCACGCGATCGATACAGCAGCGCGCCAACGGATGAGAACGCAAACACCAGCGCATACGTTTCGACGACATGGCCGAGCGGCCGCGACACGTCACCGATCACAAACAACGCCAAAACGACGATGCCGATACAGAACGAAAGCAGTACGAGATAGTCGACGCCCAACTTCGTTATGAGACGCCAAACCGCCGGCAAATCGAACCAGCGCCATGGGTTGGCCTGCACGGCGGCGAGCGCGAGGTTGGCCGGCAACGCGCCTAAAAGAACAGCTGCAGCCAGCTTTTGCCAAAAGCCGCCGGCGAGCAGTACGAGCGCTGCGACCAGCGTTGCAAATGCCAAGATCGCGATTTGAAACCGCCATGCTTCATGGAAAGGATTGAACGACTCCGCGCTAGGCACCGGCCAGGGCCGTGCCTCGGCCCGTGCAACGAGCACATCAATGAGATGCCGAGCGAAGCCGAACAACAAGACCCACGCAAGAAAAATACCCAGCAGGCCGGCCGCTTGAGCGAGCCAAGTGAGCAACGCGAAGGCGAGAACGGCGGCTAAGCCGCCACGCGGACTCAGCGGTAGCCAGAGCTCGGCCAGCCAACCGGACGGCTCATAGGCTCGGTTCGTCACGGGATTCAGGCACCGGATCGTAGCCTTGGCCGCCCCACGGGTGGCAGCGACCGATACGACGAATCGCTAGCCAACTCCCGCGCGCTGCCCCATGGCGCTCAATCGCTTCGACGGCATACGCCGAGCATGTAGGCTGAAACCGACAATGGCTGGCAAAGAACGGTGAAACGAAGCGTTGGTAGAATCGAATCAGACCAATCGCCGCACTGGCTGCCAGACTGCTACGCCGCCGGGGCATTGAGGTACCCGGCAGCGTGTTGCTTGATCGCCGCGAGCATTGCGGCCAGGCCATTGCTGCGCGTCGGACTCAAGTGCTCGTCGAACGCGAGCTCGCGTACGAAGCGTGGTTCGGTTGCGATGATTTCTGCCGGCGTACGCTGGTCGTAGATACGCATCAGCAGCGCGATTAGCCCCGAGACGATCGCCGCATCGCTGGCCGCTCGGAAATGCACCCGGCCATCGCGATACTCCGAAGCGAGCCAGACTTGAGACTGACAGCCGGCCAATCGGTTCTCATCCAGCTTGTCGGCAACGTCGAGTTCGGGCAGGCGCCGACCCAGGTCGATCAGATACTGATAGCGGTCCATCCAACCATCGAGCAGCTGGAATTCATCGATCAATTCAGATTCGGTGTCGTCGATCGTGGTCACTGGTAAGTTTCCGACGGCGTAGTTTGGCCGCAACAACGTCGTTAACGCCGGCGCCAGCGCGGCCCGCTCGGCGTGTCTTCGACAAGGATACCGGCCTCGGTCAGCTGATCGCGAATGGCATCGGCTCGCGAATAGTCTTTGTCCGCTTTGGCGCGCTCGCGTTCAGCCAGTAACTGCTCAATGTCGCCGCTCGCGACCCCGTTGGCGCTCGCGCCGGTCCCGAACCAGTCGGCGGCCGTCGAGCCCAACAAGCCTAACAGCGCGCCGCTGGCGCGCAGCGTAGCGGCCAGCGCAACGCGTTCGGCGTCGTCTTCAGACCGGTTGATCGCCCGCGCGATCTCAAACAACTCGGCGATAGCGGCAGGTGTATTGATGTCGTCCGCCAGCGCTTCGAGCACGGCGGTCGCCGGCTCGTCGCCAGCCGACGGATCGCCAGCGTTGCGTAACGCGCCATACAGCCGATCGAGCTTGCGACGCGAATCGGCTAACAGCGTCGCGCTCCAATCCAACGGCTGCCGATAGTGCGCCGACAGCAGGGCCAGACGCAGCACTTCGCCCGGGTTCTCGGCGAGCAGCTCGCGTACGAGAAAAACATTGCCGAGCGATTTGGACATCTTGGTGTTGTCGATGTTCAGGTAACCGTTGTGCAGCCAGTAGCGCGCGAGCGAGTCCGTGCCATTCGCACAACGGCTTTGCGCAACTTCGTTCTCGTGATGCGGAAACACCAGATCCGCACCACCGCAGTGAATGTCGATAACCGGCCCGAGGTGATTTAGGCACATTGCCGAACACTCGAGGTGCCAGCCGGGACGCCCTCGACCCCATGGACTGTCCCAACCCGGCAACTCCGGAGACGACGGTTTCCACAGCACAAAGTCGCCGGCCGAACGCTTGTAAGGTGCTACTTCAACACGAGCGCCAGCTAGCATCTCCGCCGTATCGCGCCGTGACAGATCGCCATAGTCGTTGTAGCGATCGACTTCAAACAGAACGTGTCCGTCGGCTTCGTAAGCGTAGCCGCCATCGATCAGACGCTCGATCATCGCGATCATCGCGCCAATATGTTCAGTCGCTCTCGGCTCGATATCCGGCGGCAGGACGCCAAGCGCGCCCATGTCTTCGTTGTACGCGGCGATGAATTTCGCGGTAATTTCTTCGATCGGTCGGCCCGTCTCTATCGACGCCTGATTGATCTTGTCGTCGACATCCGTGAGGTTGCGAGCAAACGTCAGCTGGTACTCGCGCCGCAGCAGCCGCGCGAGCACGTCAAAGACGACCGCCGGACGCGCATTACCGATGTGCGCGTAGTTGTAGACCGTCGGGCCGCAGAGATACATCGTGACCTGGCCGGGAGCCAACGGCTCAAAGCGGCGCTTCTCCCCTGCCAGCGTGTCATGCAGCGTGAGCTTCATCGAAAGATTAAGGTGGTTAGGCAGCGGCGAATGATAGCAGGCCGCGGGCGGCTTATACTGTGCGATCTTAGGACAGCATAGCGGATAGCCATGGCCGCCGACCGACCCCAGTTCCAGGCGCGTCGCAGCGTCGAACAAGTTGAAGAAAGTACCGATTTCGCGCCGAAATTCGACGAACACGGGCTAATCCCCGTCGTTACGACCGACGCCGATTCCGGCGAAGTCCTGATGCAGGGCTACATGAACGCCGAAGCCCTCGAGCGCACCATTGCCACTGGCGAAGCACACTATTTCAGCCGCTCGCGGCGAGTGCTTTGGCACAAAGGCGCGACCAGCGGACTGGTTCAAAAAGTGCGCGAATGTCTCATCGATGACGATCAGGATTGCGTCTGGCTGCGGGTCGACGTCATTGGCGGCGCGAGCTGCCATGTGGGTTACCGCTCTTGTTTTTATCGCCGCATCCCGGTGGGTAACGAGTTCGCCGATCGCCAGGACAATGGCGCTGTCGATCTCGAGTTTACGGAGACCGAGAAAGTCTTCGACCCGACCGACGTCTATGGCGATGCGCCGAATCCAACGATTCTTTAGTCTTGCACTGCTGCTCATGGCCGGCAGCGCGGCGGCGCGCGGCCTGACGGCGGAGCAACTCGACGCACTCGTCGGCATTGACGATCCAGCGTTGTCGCCCGACGAAACTCGGCTCGTATTTTCGTCGGTCGAAACGGATGCCGACGCCGATCGCCGGCGCGTCAGTCTGTGGCAACTGCGGCTTGACGAACCGCAGAGCGAGCCGTGGCGCCTGACCGGCGGCGACAGCAACGACCGAGCCGCGCAATTTTCACCGGACGGCCAATGGATTCACTTTCTTTCCGATCGCAGTGGATCGGCGCAAGTGTTCCGGCTGCACGTTGCCGGCGGAGATGCTGAGCCCGTAACACGCTTGCCGCTGCCAGTGCTCGGATTTCGCCTGGCACCGGATGGCGCACACCTGGTCGTTCAGCTGCGAACCCTGAAACGCTGCGGTACCGACTTTGCGTGCAGCGCGGATGGGCGGCAGGACGCGCCGGCGCTCGCCCGTGTCGACCGTCTGCCCGTCGACAGCGCCGCGGCGAACGATTTGCACAGCGGTCTGTTTGCGTTTGCCCTTGGTGACGACGGCCTGCCGAATGGCCCAGCCGTTGACCTGACCGCGGCGCTCGACGCCGACGTGCCCATACGCACCGAGCGTCTCGACGCTGTGGCGGTGTCACCGCGCAGCGATGCCTTGGTATTTAGCGCCGCGCTCGCCGATGAAGATCAGGCGTGGACGGGAAACTTTGATCTTTACTCGGTGCGCCTCAGCGGCGGGCGCCTGCGCAACTTGACCGCAGACAGCCCGGCCGCCGATGTCGCACCGACGTACCTGCCGAATGGCGACCTGGTTTGGTTGAGCGGGGCTGCGGCGACGGCGGATGCACCGTCGCCGGCGGCCAGCCGGCGCATACGTCGCCGCGCTGGCAGCTCAAGCTCAGAGACGATCGTTGCTGACGGTTGGGACCGGTCGCCGTCAAAGCTCATCGCTACCCGCGACCCGAATCGGCTATATGCCATCGCCCGCGATGAAGGTCGGCAGCGTTTGTTCGAAATCGACCTTGCCACAGGTGTCGTCGAGCCACGCACCGCGTTCGGTTGGGTCAGTGACGTGGTCGACTCGTCGCGCGGACCGATTGCCGCGATGGATTCGTTTCACCGGCCAATCGAGCTGTACCGAATCGGTGCAGAAGACAGTGCCCTGTACCAGCTCACGTCGATCAATGCGACTCGACTCGACGATACGACTTTCGGTGTCTACGAGCAGTTTCGCTTCAGTGGCCCAGATGGCGAGACCCTGTTCGGGTTTCTAATGCGCCCGCCCGGTCATGACGGCGTGCGCTCGGTACCCGGTGTCGTACTGCTGCGCGAAGCGGTCCATGGCAGCCTTGCTGACCGATTTTCTGCGCGCTGGCACCCGCAGCGTTTTGCCGCAGCCGGTTATGCCGTGCTGATGATCGATCACCGCGGTGCCGACGGGTACGGACGCGCGCACATGGCCGCACTACGCAGCGCGGCGGCCACCGGCGCCGTCACCGATTTGCGTCGCGGCCTCGCTGCGGCGGTCGAGCGCTATCCGTGGCTCGATAGCGAACGGCTTTGCGCGATAGGCAGCGGGTACGGCGCTTACCTCGTTAATTGGATTGCCGGCCACTGGCAAGATGGCTTTCGCTGTCTGGTCAGCGACAGCGGCATTTTTGATCTGCGAATGGCGGCGTACACGACCGCATCGATGGCTGGGATCGAGTACCTGTTCGACGGGCCATATCATGCCGCCACGGCCAGTTACGAAAGCCAGAATCCGGCGCGCGCGGTCGCCGATTGGACGACGCCGATGCTCGTCCTGCACGACGCAAGCTACAGCCCGATGCCGCCAGCGCAGAGCCTTGCGACCTTTGGCGCTCTGCAGCGCCTCGGCATCGCGAGCGAGCTGCTCGTCATCGAGCCCGCGGACCGCGCTGATACCACGCCGACTGCGCAACGCCAGCGACGCCTTGCGGTCAGCGCCTGGCTGGAACGCTACCTCGACCGTTGAGTGCGGCGTGTACGTGCGCGGGCCAGCGACGCCTTGCGAGCGGCCCATCCTCGCGTAACCAGGCTGCCGCATGCCCCTGGCGAAAACTGTATCCCCACGCGTCCATGTCGGCGAGACACTCGTCGCCACTGTATGCCGGCAATCGCCCGGCCAACTCGAGCTGTAGCGCGCACACGGCCTCTTCCTCGGCGTCTGTGCCACCGGCATCGACGAACAGCTGGGCGCGCCGCTCTGGCGTGCACATCAGCCAATGGGACGTTTCATGCAGCAGCGAATGGATCGGCGTGGCGTGTTGCACGATGACTGCGTTGCCTTCGAGACCGGCTTCCGGCGCACCCCAATAGCTGCCGGGAATAGCCACGTCGTCAGCAACGACACGCAGCTCGAAACCAAAGCCCACAGCAAAACGCTCGAGCGCGTCACGATCGAGATCGGCGACGGTCTTCACGATGTTCGATTATCGTTGTCCGGCCGCGCGCCGCACGAAATCATCAATGAGCAACGTAGCGAGGTCGTCGCGAATGATACGTTCCTCGCGCGCCTTGCCGAGCACCTGGCTCTCGTTCCATGTGTAGTCACGCGTCAACGTCAGATCGGTCGCTACCGCCGTAATGTTGCCGGCAACGGTTAGATCGTACGAAACGGTGTAGAAGACCTCGTACTCCCGTGGCACGTTGTTGGCTGACACGCTGAGTACACGCTGCCCCGTATCGTCACGGCGAATTGCCAGTATGGACGTAGCGGCGTTCAGATCTTCGGTAGTCGCGATACCGCTATTGCGAAGTCGCTGCTCGACACCGAGATAAAACGGCGTGTAGCGATCGGCCGCCGAAATATATACCGGCGGGGTAACGTCAATCTCACCGAGAGATCCAACCAGCTGAAATCCACAGCCGGCGAGCAGCAGCGCCAACGCCAGCGCCAAATGCCGGCTATACGACAAGGTTCACCAGCTTGCCGGGAACGTAAATGGTTTTGCGTACGGCTTGATCCTGCACGAACCGTTGCACGTTCTCATCGGCCTGTGCGGCGTCGATGATTGCGTCGCGCGACGCATCGGTGGGCACGCGCAGGCGGCCACGCAGCTTGCCATTGACCTGCAGCACGATTTCCATTTCATCGCGCTCGAGTGCGGTCTCGTCGACCACTGGCCACGGCGCATCGATGACCGGCTCAGCATGTCCCAGATCGTGCCAAAGACCGTGCGCGATATGTGGCACGACCGGCGTCAGCATCAGCACCGCGGCCTCTAGCGCTTCTTGGCGTGCGTCGTGATCGTCTTTTGTGGCCGGATCAAAGCGACCAATCGCATTGGTCAGCTCCATGACGGCCGCGACCGCAGTGTTGAACGTCATCCGGCGACCGTAGTCGTCGCCGACTTTGGCGATGGTTTCGTGTGTTTTACGGCGCACGTCTTTGCCGCTATCGCTGAGTGCACCAGCGACCGGAGTGTCGCTGCTCACGTGCGTGTGCACCGCGTTCCACAGCCGCTTCAGAAAGCGTGACGAACCGGCGACACCGTCGTCCGACCATTCCAACGATTGCTCGGGCGGCGCCGCGAAAATCATGAACAGCCGCACTGTATCGGCGCCGTAGCGGTCAACCAATTCCTGCGGATCGACGGTATTGCCCTTGTTCTTGGACATCTTGGCGCCGTCCTTAAGCACCATACCCTGAGTCAGCAGTCGCGCGAACGGCTCGTCGACGGTCGATAGGCCGACGTCGCGCATCAGTTTTTGGAAAAAACGAGCGTACAACAAGTGCAAGATTGCGTGTTCGACGCCGCCGATGTACTGATCGACAGGCATCCAATACGCCTCGCGCTCGTCGACCATTCGATCGGCGTCCGGTGACGCGTAGCGCGCGAAATACCAGGACGATTCAACGAAGGTATCGAAGGTGTCCGTCTCCCGACGGGCCGGTCTGCCACACGTCGGGCACGGCACCGAGACGAACGCCTCGTGCGTGACGAGCGGTGAACCGGCGCCGGTGACTTTCAGACCCTCCGGCAACACCACCGGCAGGTCTTCCTCCGGAACGGGCACCGCACCGCAATGATCGCAGTAGATGATGGGAATCGGCGTTCCCCAGTAACGCTGTCGCGAAACACCCCAGTCACGCAGTCGGTAGTTAATCGTGCGACGACCGCGCCCGTCGGCTTCGAGCTGATCGGCAATCGCGTCGAACGCCTCCTGGAAAGCCAGCCCGTCGAAACGATCTGAGTTGATACAGCGACCCTCTTTGCTCGTCCAGGCCGCAGCATCGATATCGACAGCGCTGCCGTCAGCCGGCTCGATAACCTGGCGAATCGGCAGATCGTATTGCCGCGCAAACTCCCAATCGCGCTGGTCGTGTGCCGGCACCGCCATCACGGCGCCGGTGCCGTAGGCCATCAACACAAAGTTCGCAACCCACAGCGGCACGCGTTCGCCGGTCAACGGATGCACGACATCGATCCCGAGCGGCATGCCCTTTTTCGCCATGGTCTCCAGCACCGCTTCCGACGATGCGGTTTGCTGGCACTCCTGCAAGAAGGCGGCGAGTTCAGGTCGATCAGCGGCCGCTTCGACGGCCAGCGGGTGTTCAGCGGCCACCGCGAGGTAGGTGGCTCCGTACAGCGTATCGGGCCTCGTCGTGTAGACCGTCAACGGCTCGTCGTGATCGACGACGTCAAAACTGATTTCGATGCCTTCCGACCGTCCGATCCAATTGCGTTGCATCGTGCGAACGGAGGTCGGCCAGCCGTCCATACGGTCGAGTTCATCGAGCAGCTCATCGGCATAGGCAGTGATCCGCATGAACCACTGCGGAATCTCGCGACGTTCGACCAGTGCGCCCGATCGCCAGCCACGACCGTCAATGACCTGTTCGTTGGCGAGCACCGTCTGATCAACTGGGTCCCAGTTGACGACCGAGTTCTGTCGGTACACCAAGCCCTTTTCGAACAGCTTGGTAAACAACCACTGCTCCCAGCGATAGTACTCGGGACGACAGGTCGTCAGCTCACGTGACCAGTCGTACGCGAAACCGAGCCGATCCATTTGCGCGCGCATCTGATCGATGTTTGCGTAGGTCCAATCCGACGGCGCAAGATCGTGCTTAATGGCCGCGTTTTCGGCCGGCATTCCGAAGGCATCCCAACCCATCGGTTGCAGCACGTGTCGGCCCTGCATGCGATGGAACCTTGCGATGACATCAGAGATCGTCAGAACGCGGACGTGCCCCATGTGGAGCTTGCCCGACGGATAAGGGAACATCGTCAGGCAATAAAACTTGTCGGCACCCGGTTTCTCGTCGACCTCGAAACTGCGGTTGTCGTGCCAGTACTTTTGCGCCTCAGCCTCTATCGTGGCTGGGTCGTACGTTGCGTCCATCGGTTAACTGCGGGTGTTCGTGAAACGGCTGAGAATACACGTTCGCCTTGCCTCAAGACACCGTGCGCCGGCGCGCGATCAGTACGGCAAGCAGTAACGCTGCGGCGACAATGATCGGCCAATTGCCGACCACGAGATATGGGGTATTGCCGCGGCGCGGTTCGATGCTGCCGTCGAGCACGCCCTGCTCAAACAATCCGAGCTCGGCCACCAAAGCGCCATCCGGACCGATAATCGCGGTAACGCCGGTGTTGGCGACGCGCAGCTGTGCCCGACCGCTTTCTAGCGAGCGAAAGCGGGCGATGTCGAGGTGATGGTAAGGGGCAATGGTCTCACCGAACCAAGCGTCGTTAGTGACATTGACGATGTATTCGGCGTCCGGAAACATGTGATGCTGCTCGGTCGCAAACGCATCTTCGTAGCAAATGCTGACCGCCACCGGTCGACCGCTCAGTATCAACGGCGCCTGACTCGCCGGACCGGCACTCATGTCGGCGTACGGCAAACTCATCATTTTCATCCATTCGCGGATGAATGGCGGCACCGGGAAGTACTCTCCGAACGGCACGAGGTGATGTTTGCGATAGTTGCCGCTGCCCTCACCCAGCGCGACCAGCGCGTTGTAGTAACGCTCGGCTGCGGCGTCGTAGTCGATGATGCCGTACGCGAGCGCTGTGTTGGTGCGACGAAGCTGCACGTCGAGGTTCGCAAGGTACGGACCCAAATTCTGGCGCCTGGCCGGCAGCGCCACTTCCGGCCAAACCACGACGTCTGCGGCGGTGTTGCGTAGCGTCAGATCCCGATAGAGGCGCAGGGTCGGTTCAAACGATTCCGGCAGCCACTTACGGTCCTGCGTAATGGCGCCCTGCACGAGCGCCACGCGAACCCGCTCGCCGCTTGGCTCACTCCATTCGCGCAGGCTGGCCAGCCAGCCGCCCACAATGACGACGACAATTGTCGCCGTGGCAACCGCGGCTGTAGCTCGTGGGCGCATCGGCACTGCCAATAGCGCAACGCCAACAACCACGACAGCCGCGCTGACGCCGTAAACACCCACGAGCGGCGCGAAGCCGGCGAACGGTGAGCTCAACTGGCTGTAACCAAGCGATAGCCAGGGAAACCCGCTGAGTATCCAACCGCGGCACCATTCCGCGAGCACCCACAGTGATGCGATGGCAAACGGTGCTGCCCAAACAGGCACTGTCGGCCTGAGCCGCGCGATACCGAGCGCAATGAGTCCATAGTACAGCGCCATGATCAGCACCAAGCCGAGCATCAGGACAATCGCGAGCCATAGCGGCGCACCGCCGAACACGGCTACGGCGTTGTAAATCCAGTAGGTGCCAAACAAGAACGCCGCGAATCCGAAGGCGAAACCCGCGCGGAAAGCATCACGCGATGACAGCGGCGTCCACAGCATCGTCGACCACGCGACGACCAGTGGCGCTAACCACCAAAAATTGAACGGCGCGAACGCGAGCGGCAACACGAACCCGGCAAGGATCGACTGCGACACCGGCCAGCGGCGCAGGACGTCGTTCAACATGATTGCTATGGCTCGGTACGCAGTTTGGGGCGGATTATTCTCGTGGCGTCGAACGACAGACACGCGTTCAGGCGGCGCGCGAGTCGTCCAAGCGGCGCACCTTCAGCATGTCGACGCGCCGCCGATCCGCGCGAGCGACGGTGAACATGAAACCGCCGAACTCGATGGACTCGCCGCGTCGCGGCACATGACCCAACTCGTGAATGACCAGGCCGCCAACGGTATCGTAGTCTTCGTCGTCGAACTCCGTACGAAAGTACTCGTTGAATTCGTCGATGCGGGTGATCGCCCGGACCGTGTGTTGCGTCGTGCCGTCGGCCAGCGCGTCGTCTTCGCGAATGAACGCGTCTTCTTCGATGTCGTGCTCATCGTCGATTTCGCCGACGATTTCCTCGAGCACGTCCTCGATCGTGGCGAGACCGGAGATTCCGCCGTACTCGTCGACCACGACAGCCATATGGCTGCGACTCGCGCGAAAGTCTTTCAATAACGCGTTTAGCCGTTTTGATTCCGGAATCAATGCGACCGGTCGCAAAAACCGCGTGACGTCGCGATCGACGTCATCGCCGGCACCGACGTAACGCAGCAAGTCCTTTGCGAGCAGCACGCCGAGTACCTCATCGCGATCGGCCCCGAGCACCGGAAAGCGCGAGTGACCGGATTCGATAATGGTCTCGAGCATGTCTTCGAACGATTGATCGTGTTCGAGCACAACCATTTGCGAGCGCGGCACCATGACTTCGCGCACCTGCGTTTCAGACACGTCCATAACCCCTTCGAGCATGGCTTGCTCTTCGCGGTCGAAGGTCGGGTCTTCTTTGGCTTCGCGTATTTGGTTGAGCAGCTCGTCGCGGCTGGGAGGCTGGCTGCGGAAGGCTTGGCTGAGGCGCCGCCATAAACCGGGTTTGACGGTACCGTTGCTACTAGGAGGTTTGTCGGCGTCCATTATGGCGTCGGGCGATCGCGGATGGTCGAGTATATCAGTCGAATGCGACTGTCGGTGTGAACTGGTACGGGTCTGGAATTTCAAAAAATTCAAGCACTTGACACTCGAGACCTGCCATTTGCCGCGCTTCGTCGGCTGTTTGATGATCGTAGCCGACCAAGTGCAGCGTGCCGTGGACAATCAAATGGCACCAGTGGTGGTGCGGCGGTTTGTCTTGCGCCGCGGCTTCGCTGACCACCAGCGGCGCGCACACCACCAAATCGCCAAGCGGCAGCGCTTCGCCGGGCGGCGGCGCCGTCATACCGGATGGGAACGACAGCACGTTGGTCGCCGCGTCGCGCTGGCGGAACTGCCGGTTGAGTTGGCGGCTTTCATCCGTTCCAACAATCCGTACGGCGATGTCGGCGGGACCGTCGGGTGGCCTTGACAGCGCGAGCGCTCGTTCGCACCAAGCATGCAAACTGTCGCTGTCGGGAACGCCGGCCCGGTCTTCAACAACGTAGGCGACGTCGACCGTCAGCGGCGCCAGCTCAGTCCTCGTTTGATTCATAAGCGCGCACGATGCGCTTGACCAGCTCATGGCGAACAACATCGCGGGGCTGGAATCGCGTAAACGCAACAGCGTCGACGTCGGCGAGAATCGCAAGCGCCTGATTGAGCCCCGACGGTTGGCCTTTGGGCAGATCGACCTGCGTGATGTCGCCGGTGACGACCGCTCGCGACCCGAAGCCGATCCGGGTCAGGAACATTTTCATCTGCGAGCGGCTCGTATTTTGCGCTTCGTCCAGAATGATGAACGATTCGTTCAACGAGCGGCCGCGCATGAATGCCAGCGGCGCAATTTCGATGACGTTGCGCTCGGTCATACGCGCAACAGCGTCGTAGCCCAACATCTCGTACAGTGCGTCGTACATCGGCCGCAAGTACGGATCGACTTTTTGCGACATGTCGCCCGGCAAAAAACCGAGCCGCTCGCCGGCCTCTACCGCGGGGCGCACGAGCACGATGCGTCGAACCTCGTCGGACTCGAGCGCTTCGATTGCGGCTGCCACGGCCAGATACGTTTTGCCCGTACCGGCCGGGCCGATACCAAACGTCAAATCGAATGCCTGCATCTGGCGCACGTACCCGCGCTGGTTATCGCCGCGCGGTCGGATGAGCTTTTTCGGCGTACGAATGAGTACTTCTTCGTCAGCGTCGCCGGTCTCGACCGACTCGACGCTGTCCGCACGTGCGACGGGTTCGGTCATCGTGGCTTCCTGTAACGCCATGTGCACGCGCTGTGGGTCAAGTTCGCCTTCCACCGTGTCGCGATACAGCGCGCGTAGCACGGCCTCGGAGCGCAGCGCCGCCTGCGCCGAACCGACGACGCGGAACTGGTTGCCACGATTGGCGATCTGGACATCGAGCCGCTGTTCGATCTGCCGCAGGTGCTCGTCAAATTGGCCGCAAAGATTGGCGAGACGTTCGTTATCCGCAGGCTCGAGCACGAGATCGCGGGATTGCACAGCTGCTTGCAAGAGGGTGCGACGCTCCGAAAGGATTTAACGCCGAGGGTAACTCGGGCCTAGAACGTTGAAAACCCCTACCAACGCCATGCTTGGGTAACGCCGTCGTAGCATCGCGATGGCGGTCACGCCGAGCGCCGGACCGCCTCGAGGCGGCCGCGCAGCGAGTTGGGTAACGCAGCAGTAATGCGTACGTCGACGAACTGGCCAATCAACGAGGTCGGCGCTTTGAAATTGACCCACCGCATGTTTTCGGTGCGGCCGGTTAGCTCGTCCGCTGATTTCTTCGAGACGCGCTCGACCAGGACGCGCTCGACGCGCCCAACCATGGCCTCGGAAATAGCCGCCGCCTGCTGGGTAATCGCGCTTTGCAACTCAGCAAGCCGCGCTTTTTTTGACTCGGCGCTGACGTCGTCTGGCAACGACGCCGCCGGCGTGCCGGGACGCTGGCTGTAGATAAAGCTGAACGACTGATCGAAGCCGATCTCGCGCACCAGTGCCATGGTTGCCGCGTGATCGGCATCGCTTTCGCCCGGGAAGCCGATGATGAAATCCGACGACAGACTGATGTCGGGTCGGGCCTCGCGTAGGCGTCGAATCTTGCTTTTGTATTCGAGCACCGTATGGCCGCGCTTCATTCGCGCGAGGATGCGGTCGGAGCCGCTCTGCACGGGCAAATGCAGATAGTTCGCAAGCGCCGGCACATCGCGATACGCATCGATCAGCGCATCGGTAAATTCCACCGGGTGCGACGTCGTGAAGCGAATGCGCTCGATACCCGGCACTTCGGCGACGTAGTAAATCAGCGTGGCCAAATCGGCAAGCGTGCCGTCGTTCATCGGGCCGCGGAATGCGTTGACGTTCTGGCCGAGCAGATTGACCTCGCGAACGCCTTGTTCGGCCAACTCCACCACCTCGGTAATGACGTCGTCGAAGGGCCGCGAGATTTCCTCACCGCGCGTGTAAGGAACGACGCAGAACGTGCAGTATTTGCTGCAACCTTCCATGATCGATACGAACGCGGTGGGCCCTTCGGCGCGCGGCTCGGGCAGCTTGTCGAATTTCTCGATTTCCGGAAACGATACGTCGACCGCGGCGCGGCCATTGTCGCGAACGCTGTCGAGCAGTGCGGGCAAGCGGTGCAGCGTTTGCGGCCCGAATACGACGTCGACAAACGGCGCACGCTGCCGAATGTTGTCGCCCTCTTGGCTTGCAACGCAGCCGCCGACACCGATCAACACATCCGGGCGCGCCGCTTTCAGCGCGCGCCAACGACCCAGCTCGGAAAAGACTTTTTCCTGCGCTTTCTCGCGAATCGAGCAGGTGTTCATCAACAAAACGTCGGCGCTGTCCGGATCGCCAACCCGGGTAAGCCCGTGCGACTCGCGTAAAACGTCTGCCATTTTGTCCGAGTCGTACTCGTTCATCTGGCAGCCGTACGTCTTGATGTAAACCCGCTTACTCACGAGGGTACCTGGCTAGAACGGAATCTCGTCGTCGAAGTCGTTGCCGCCGACTGGCGCAGTACGCGGTGCCGACGCCGGTGGCGGTTCTGCCATCGGCGCGGATCCGCCGCGGCCGCCGAGCATCTGCATTTCGTTGGCAACGATCTCCGTCGTGTAGCGATCGTTGCCCTGCTTGTCCTGCCATTTGCGCGTCTGCAGCCGACCTTCGATATAGACCTGCGAGCCCTTCCGCAGATACTCCGCGGCAATTTCTGCCAGTCGGCCGAACATCGCAACGCTGTGCCATTCGGTGCGCTCCTGGCGCTCGCCGGATTGCTTGTCTTTCCACTGTTCGGCGGTCGCCAGCCGCAGATTGGTCACCATGGACCCGCTCGGCATGGTCCGCGATTCCGGATCCTGACCCAGATTGCCAATTAAAATTACTTTGTTGATGCCGCGCGCCATGGCGTTACCTCGTTTGCTCGGAGCCGGATATTGTAACCCGTCGCCCCATCGCAGACGCAGCAAAAAATCCGCATTGAGCGGGATTTCGCGGGGCGCAAGCAATCACTGCTCGGCGGCATCCTCGAAAAACAGAATGTCCACGAGGCTGGTTTGGGCGGTATCGGTGGTGACCAAGTCGTAACGCCCGCTCGCCTCGAGATCGACAGGCAAGGGTCCCGCAATGACGGTCTTGGTGCCTGGTTCGGTGTAATAGATGTCATACGCATCCGGTTCCACCGTGAGGTAGTCGGTCACCCCGGTGTAAGGGAGGCTAGGAACCGAAGCCGACAGCAGCGCGATGTCACCGTCCCGTGGCGCCAGATACAAATCGACGCTGGCAAAGCGCGCGGCGCCCTGATAGATGCGGAGCCGAGCGTGGGTGCTCAGGCGGCGCCCGCTGCCGGTGACCAGCACACCGTCGAGTAACCCCGGCAACCCGGTCAGGTACAGCGTGTGGCGCTGGTTGTCTGAGATCTGCACCTGCTCTTCGGTCAGGAATACGCCCGGATCGCCGGCAGGCGTAATGTTCAAATTGCGCTCACCGACGTCGAGCTCAACCGGCGACGAACGCGCCGCGAACACGAGTCCAGGCACGATCGGCGTCGCGAAACCATCCTCGAGAACGATATCCACCGGATCGGTGTTGAAGGCCGCGTGCACGACGTCGAGCGTTGACCCGGCATTCAAGTCTATGAGTTCCGTTGCCGTTCCCGCGCCGAGCAACCGGACTGAGTACGCGGACAATTCCGGATCGGTGCTGTCGAACAGCGTGACGGCCAGACTGATCGCAGCCGGCGCTCCGAACGCATCGGACGCGTACAAAAAAGTCGCCGGATCGCCGGCGGGTGTAATCACCACCTGATAATCGTCCACTGGCATTTCGAACGGCCCGACGTAGTCGCCGAAGCTCACCGACGCAAGCGCCGTCCCGGCAACCGGTACGGTACCCGGTTCGCTCACATAGACATCGACGGCCGGCGCCGATGCCGCCAAATGGCCAACCGACATTTCGAGCACGGTCACTTCGGTACCCGCATCGGCGGCTTCGTCAAGCTCCGTATCCCAGTCGCGGCTGGTTTGCTGCCATAAGACGACGTTCGGCGCATCCAGTGTCCCGGTTAACGCGAACGTGTATTCGGTACCGCGAACCACCGACAGAGTTTCCGTAATCAGCCGCGTCGCGTCGGTGTCATCCGGCAGGAAGATATCGAAATTGAAGTCATATTCGAGATCGTCGTACTCGCTAACGCCGCTGACCTGTTTGAAATCGACGGTCGCGAGCGTGACCTCCTCAATTAGAAAATTGACTTGGCCAAGGTCATCAATGGCGTGGACGGCACGAATGAATCCGGTACCGGTTGCCTCTTCTTCGGATGAACTCGTAGTGCACCCCGCGGCGATCACACCAGATACAAGCACGATCCAGAGCGTTGCGTTATTCATTGTAGTGGTCCTGTGTTTGGCCCGTCCCCCGGGCGGGAAAGAACGTCGCGCACACCGTCACGACGAAACGCCGGCAGCGCTGGGCGCCGCCGGCTAAGCAGAGATCACGCTAGAGCGATGGATTGCGTTCGCGATCGCGCATGCGCTCACGCATCCGTTCGCGGAGCGTGGCGCGCTCATCGGCATCGATGTAGCCGTCGCCGTTGGTATCGATATCCTCGAACGCGAGACGACCCTGGCTGACCGCCTCGAATTCTTCGCGCGAGATCAATCCGTCGCCGTTCGTGTCCGGGTTGGTACGGTTTTTCTTGCCGTCCGACGACTGCGCATCGGCAATCGATGCAGAAGCTAGGAACACGGTCGTTACCGTTAGGAGCAAACGTCGCACGGTCTTATTGCTTGGCTGAGTCACGGTGGCTCTCCTTGGGTCAGCTATGGATGTGACCGACTGCTAACGCTGCAGGTGCCCGTGCGTGGACGCTTATCTTGTAAAGAAGTGTCAACGTTCGGTCGCGACCTCTAGAATGCTCACTCGTGTTTATTCGCCAGGACGCGTTTGTCGATGAGCGAGCAGACGTTGCCCGCGACCTTTCGCGGCATTCATGGTTTCGTCGCCAAATACGTGCGCGCGATGCCTGACCTCACCGGGAAGACGGTCGTTGATATCCCTTGTGGCGACGGACGCACGACGCGCGAGTTTCTTGCGCGCGGTGCCGACGTCGTTTCGCTGGATCTGTTTCCGGAGTTCTTCAAGGTCGACGGCCAGCCGGCGCGTTATGCCGACTTGTCCGAGCGCTTACCGCTCGCCGATGAGAGCTGTGACTTGATCGTCTGCCAGGAGGGTATCGAGCACGTGCCAAACCAGCTCTTCGTGCTCGAAGAGTTCAATCGGGTGCTGAAGCCCGGCGGTCAACTGCTGTTGACGACGCCGAACTACTCGCACCTGCGGGCGCGACTTTCGCAATTTCTGTTCGAAACCGACTTCTGGAAGCGCATGCCGCCGACGGAAGTCGACAGCGTGTGGTTCTCGGAAAAGAACGCCGACAAGCTCTACTTTGGCCACCTGTTTCTTATCGGCGCACAAAAGCTCGCAACGCTGCTGACGCTGGCCGGCTTCGAGGTTGAGCAACGCGTCAAGACCGATGTCGGCACCACCAGCGTGTTACTCGGGGTCACGTATCCGCTTCTGGCGCTTGCATCGTTGCTGACCCGACGCTCGTACCGGCGCAAGGTCGGGCACGTCGACGCGACCCGTCGTGAGGC
The DNA here is from genome assembly GCA_038534295.1 of Pseudomonadota bacterium. Classification (GTDB taxonomy): domain Bacteria; phylum Pseudomonadota; class Gammaproteobacteria; order Steroidobacterales; family Woeseiaceae; genus JBCAXA01. The sequence continues at coordinate 23,323 of JBCAXA010000002.1, read as the reverse complement.
CGTGTTCGCCGCTCGCCTGAAGCTGAACCTCGCGCCTACGACGTTGTTCTGTAAGCACCTTTTTTGGGTAAGCCGCAAGCAAGCGTCGTTGCCGGCAAGGCGTGATGAGCTCCGCGCGCTGACGGCGACGGAGCACGTCGAATCGATGCGAATGGGATTCTGAGCGGCGCTTTAACTGGCGTCGCGCGACTCGGCGGGCTCACTCGCCAAGCGGCGGCGCGGCCGCAACGCGAGCGCAGGGCCCAGCGCTACCAGCGCCAACACCAGCAGACCGTCGCCAGGCATGTCGACTCGCAGCAACACCGCCCCCAGCACACCGCCGCAGAAGGCGCCGAAAAACTGCGCCGTCGAAAAAACGCCGAGGCATGCACCGCGTAGCGCCGCCGGCGCCAGCAAGCTGATCCAAGCTGGCAGACTCGCCTCGAGAAAATTAAACCCGGCGAAAAACACCGTGAGCGCGGCCGTTACGCCCCATAAATCGGGGAGCGCGACCGCCACGAGGCTGAGACCCAGCGCCATGACCAGCCACGCCGGTGTTGCGAGGCGCTGTGCACCGTCACCTTCGGCGCGGCGCAGCATCGGCACGACAAACGCGAGTGATGCAAATAGCGCGACCAGATAGATGCGCCACTGCGATTCGGCGGCGAAGCCGTAGCGCTCGATCACTAGCGGGAACGCCACAAACAATGCAATCAAGAGTGCATGCAGAGCCCACACGGAGACCACGAGTGCGCGCAGGCTGGGCTCGCGAAACGCCTGCCAGAGTTCAGCTGGCGTTGCGCGCACCTTGTCCCGACGCGGAACCGACGGCACCACGGTAACCAGCAACATTGCCAGCAGACCCAATCCGGCCGCGCACCAAAACAGCGCGCGAATCGACAGAGCCGCGGCGAGCAGCGGTCCGATGACGAGCGCCAGCGCGAACGATGCACCAATACTGGCGCCGAAAATGGCGTTGACGCGAACCCGCACGCCCGGACGGCTGGCATCGGCTAGCCACGCCGTTAGCGCGGCCGAGACGGCGCCGGCACCCTGCAAAATCCGCCCGGCGATCAATGTCGTAACGTCGTTGGCAAGGCCTGCAATTACGCTGCCGACCACAAATATAGCCAGCGCGCCCATGACTACAGTACGCCGACCAATGCGGTCGGACAGTGCGCCAAAAGGGATCTGCAGCGCCGCCTGCGACAAACCGTAGGCGCTGACGGCGACGCCTACCAGCCACGGCGTCGCACCGTCGAGCTCGCGTGCCCACAGCGCCAGCACCGGCAGCAGCATAAATAAACCGATCATTCGCAACACCGCGGCACCTGACAGTGTCAAAGCGGTGCGAACTTCCGAACGGGTTAGTGAGAGCGCGGTAGGAGACTCCGCCATGGACGCGGGTTTTGGCTCTGCGGTCGACGGCTGGGTATAGTAACAGGTTGCCCACCTCCCAGTATGTAGCACTGATGGCAGTCATTCAGATACGCGGCGCACGTACACATAACCTCGCGAACGTTGACGTAACGTTACCGCGCGAGCGTTTGATCGTACTCACCGGCTTGTCCGGCTCGGGCAAATCGTCGCTGGCGTTCGACACGATTTACGCCGAAGGCCAACGCCGTTACGTCGAATCGCTGTCGACATACGCGCGTCAGTTTTTGTCGATGATGGATAAGCCGGACGTCGACCACATCGACGGCTTGTCACCGGCAATATCCATTGAGCAAAAGTCAACGTCGCACAATCCGCGTTCGACGGTCGGCACGGTCACCGAAATCTACGACTACCTGCGGCTCTTGTTTGCGCGCACCGGGCGGCCGCGCTGCCCGGATCACCATCTCGACCTCGACGCGCAGACCGTCAGTGAAATGGTCGATCGCGTGCTGGAAGTCGACCCGGCAATTCGGCTGCTGCTCCTGGCGCCGGTCGTGGCCGAACGCAAAGGCGCCCATAAAGATCTCTTGGCCGAGCTTCGCAATCAGGGTTACGTGCGTGCCCGCATCGACGGCGAGACGGTTGAACTCAATGAGGTCGAGGGACTCGATCCGAAAACCCGCCACAGTATCGACGTCATCGTCGATCGTTTCCGGGTCCGCGAAGGCCTGCAGCAGCGGCTCGCCGAATCGTTTGAGACGGCGCTCGGACTCGGCGACGGCGTGGTGCGTGTGGTGTCTATGGACCCCGCCGACGGCATCGAACTGACGTTCTCCGATCGGTATGCGTGCCCGATCTGTGGCTACTCGCTGGCTGAGCTAGAGCCGCGGCTGTTTTCGTTCAACTCGCCGATTGGCGCCTGTGAGGCGTGCGATGGGCTGGGCCAACGACCGTATTTCGACCCGGAGCGGGTCGTCGTCAACAACGACATCAGCCTTGCCGGCGGCGCCATTCGCGGCTGGGATCGCAAAACGACCTATTACTTTCAAATGATCTCAAACCTCGCGGCGCATTACGGGTTTGACGTCGAGGCGCCGTTCCGCTCGCTGTCGCCGGCGCACCGCCAGGCCGTACTGTACGGCAGTGGTGACGAAGTCATTGATTTCACGTACACCAACACACGTGGCGCTGAGATCCGCCAGAGCCACGTCTTCGAAGGCGTGATCCCGAACCTCGAGCGGCGTTATCGCGAAACCGAGTCATCGACCGTACGCGAGGAGTTGTCGCGCTTTCTAAGCCAACAAGATTGCCCCGACTGCGGCGGCACGCGGTTGAATCGCGCGGCGCGCAACGTCTTTGTGGCCGATCGCAATCTACCGAGTATTGCCAACCTATCGGTGGTCGAAGCGCGACGGTTTTTTGAAACGCTAGAGCTGCCAGGATGGCGCGGCGAAATCGTCAACCGTGTCGTCAAGGAGATTGGTGATCGGCTGCGTTTTCTCGACGACGTGGGACTGTCGTATTTGTCGTTGGCGCGCAGCGCAGAGACCCTGTCCGGCGGCGAGGCGCAGCGCATCCGCTTGGCGAGCCAGATTGGCTCGGGGCTAATGGGGGTGATGTATGTGCTGGACGAGCCGTCGATCGGTCTGCACCAGCGCGATAACGAGCGCCTCCTCGGGACATTGAAAGGCCTACGCGATCTTGGCAACACCGTCATCGTCGTCGAGCACGACGAAGACGCCATTCGCGCGGCTGATCACGTTGTCGACCTGGGCCCGGGCGCCGGCGTGCACGGCGGCCGCGTCGTGGCGCAAGGCACGCCCACCGAAATCACCGACAATCCAGCATCGCTAACCGGCCAATACCTCGCTGGGCGCAAGCGTATCGTCGTTCCGAACGAGCGCCGCAAGCCGTCGAAAAGCGGCTGGTTGAGTCTCAAAGGCGCCACCGGCAACAACCTGAAAGAGGTGAACGTCGATATTCCGGTCGGTCTTTTGACCTGCGTCACCGGCGTGTCCGGCTCGGGCAAGTCGACGTTGATTAACGACACCCTATTCCAGGCCGTTGCGTCGCGTGTCAACAAGAGCACCCGCAATCACGCCCCCTTTGACACACTGATCGGCGCGGAAAAATTCGACCGCGTCATCGAAATCAGCCAATCGCCGATCGGCCGAACGCCGCGCTCGAATCCGGCAACCTATTCCGGCCTGTTCACGCCGATACGCGAACTGTTTGCCGGTACGCAGGAAGCGCGCGCCCGCGGCTACACACCGGGCCGATTCAGCTTCAACGTCAAGGGCGGCCGCTGCGAAGCCTGCCAGGGCGACGGCGTACTGAAGGTAGAAATGCACTTCCTGCCAGACGTCTACGTCGACTGCGACGTCTGCAAAGGCAAGCGCTATAACCGAGAAACACTAGAGATTCGCTACAAGGGCAAAACCATTCACGACGTGCTCGAGATGACGGTCGAGGACGCGTTGAAATTCTTCGATAAGGTTCCGGTACTGAAACGCAAACTCGACACGCTCGCGGACGTTGGCCTCACCTACATTCGCATCGGCCAGAACGCGACGACGCTGTCAGGCGGCGAAGCACAGCGGATCAAGCTGGCCCGCGAGCTGTCGAAGCGCGACACCGGCAAAACGCTGTACGTGCTCGACGAGCCGACCACCGGCCTGCACTTTCACGATGTCGCGCAACTGCTCGGCGTGTTGATGAGTCTGCGCGATCGCGGCAACACGATCATCGTCATCGAGCACAACCTCGACGTGATCAAGTGCGCCGACTGGGTGGTTGATCTCGGTCCAGAAGGCGGCGATGGCGGCGGCGAAATCGTCGCAGCTGGCACGCCAGAGGATGTCGCCACAACCGCCGGCTCGCACACCGGTCGGTTCCTTGCGTCAATGCTTGGCGTCGAAAAAGCAATCGCGTAGCTGGCTGTTTTTTCCGGCGTCTACAGGGCGTCACGCACCTCATTCATGCGCGCCGTGTACGCCGCCGCGAAACACTGCTGACGTTTCGGCGGGCCGAGTTCCATGCATGGATTGCGCACCTCGCGCTGCCATTTTGATTGCGCCGCGCGGACATCGGCCTTGCCATTGTGGTCCGAGTGAGCAATCAGTCGGGCCACCAACGACGCGAGTTCGTCGTCCATGCGTTTCAGTTCGCTGTCAGCGCAAGTCAGCTTCTCGAAGCCATCGAGTTTCGCGCAGCGATCGCTGGGCAGCTCGATCGGCTTTTTGGCGTCAGCAGCGTCACGTTTATCGCTGGCCACCGCGGCATCCGCCGGAGGGGTCTCGACCGGTGCCGGCGCATCGGCTTTTTGACAGCCAATTAGCGCGCACAGCGCCAAAATCGCAAACAGCGTCATTCTCATAACAACTCTCCTAGGCCAGCGGCCGAATTCCGATGGCGTGGCGAACACGGGCCAGCAACGCCGCGCTTTGCTCGCGCGCTTTTTCGGCGCCGCGAAGCAAGGTCTGCTCTATGAACCCTGGGTCGGCCATGAGCCGATCGTATTCGTCGCGCGCATCACTCAGGTGCGCATCAAGGTACTCAAAAAGCTCCTGCTTGAGGTCGCCCCAACCCACACCGTCGCGAAATTTTTGTGCGTAGGCGTCGGTCTCCGCGGGCGTCGCGAACGCCTGGTAGATATCGAACAACGTTGAGCCCTCGGATTCCTTGGGTTCGCCAGGTTCGAGCGAATTCGTTTTGATTTTCATGATCAGCTTACGAAGTTTCTTTGACGGCACAAACAACGGAATGGTGTTGTTGTAGCTTTTTGACATCTTGCGGCCGTCCAGCCCGGTCAAGACGGCCGTTGAATCGCTGATCACGGCGTCGGGAACGACCAGCAGCTCGCCATAATGATGGTTAAACCGATTCGCGATGTCGCGGGCCATTTCAACGTGCTGCTTTTGATCGCGCCCGACCGGAACCTTGTGCGCACCGAACATAATGATGTCGGCTGCCATAAGGACCGGATAGCCGAACAGCGCCATCGTGATGCCTTTATCGGGATCACGCCCACCGGCCTCCTCATTGACCTGCACCGCTGCCTTATAGGCATGGGCGCGGTTCATCAGACCCTTCGCGGTCTGGCTGGAGAGTATCCAGGTCAATGCTGGGATTTCGGGAATGTCCGATTGCCGATAAAAATAGCTGGTCTCGGGATCGAGGCCCAACGCTAACCAGGATGCCGCGATCTCCTGTGTCGATTGCTGGATCGCGTCGGGGTCTTCGCTTTTCACCAGCGCGTGCAAATCGGCCAGAAAGTAGTAGTTGATCTTGGACGTATCGCGACTCGCCGCGATACCGGGGCGAATCGCCCCGACGTAGTTACCAATGTGCGGGGTGCCGGTCGTCGTAATGCCGGTCAGCCAGGTCTCGCGGGTTGCGCTCATCAATCTCCGCCGGTCGCGCCGGCTCGTGTTCGTCGGCGGCGATAATACCGCGTCTCGGCGGCGAGCCGGAGGGTAGCTTCGGTATACTCGGCTGCCCGGCAAGGCCAACGACCGTATCGATGACCCATCCAAACGACTCGACCCTCTACGCCAATCACGTCGCAACGCTGTGCGCCAACTATGACCGCATACTCATCGAGGCTGACGTGCGTAGTGCCATCGTTACCGCGGGCCAGCTGCGCTATCAGTTTCTGGACGACCGCGATTACGACTTTGCGGCCAATCCGCATTTCAAACACTGGCTACCGTTGACGGCACACCCGAAGTGCGCGGTGATCTACACGCAGGGCGCACGTCCGGCGCTGTTGTACTTCCAAGAGGCTGATTACTGGCATCTGCCGCCGAGCGATCCGGACGGCGTCTGGGTCGGTGCATTCGACATTCATGTGTGTCGCGATGACGACGAGCTCAAAGCGACAGCAGCAAAACTCGCCGACGACGCGATCGTAATCGGCGAGTCGCGCGACGCGGAGTTTTTCAATGGCGCCGAAGCCGCGGCAAAAGAGGTTTTCGACCAGCTGCATGAAGCGCGTACGATCAAGACGGAATATGAGCTCGCCTGTATGCGCGCTGCCCAGCAAATGGCCTGTCATGGCCACATTGCCGCAGCCAACGCGTTTGCCGACGGCTGCAGCGAATACGACATTCACGCCGCCTACCTCGATGCGATGCGGCAACGCGAAAACGAACTGCCGTACAACAGTATCGTTGCGTTGAACGAACACGCCGCCGTGCTGCACTACCAGTATCTGGATCGCGATGCGCCGGATGAACACCGCGCGTTTCTCATCGATGCCGGCGCATCTTATGCCGGCTATGCTGCGGACATCACCCGTACCTACGGCAACGGCGACGCGGATTTTGGTGGGCTGCTGGACGCGATGGAAACGCTCCAGTTAGCCATGTGCGACGACGTTCGGGCCGGTATCGACTACCGCTCGCTGCACCTTGGCTGTCATGAACGCCTAGCCAACGTGCTGCTCGACACAGGCATCGCCAAGTCGGGTGTCAGCGCCGAGCAGCTGGTCGACGATCGCGTTACTTGGGCCATGTTTCCGCACGGACTAGGCCATTTCCTTGGCCTGCAGGTACACGACGTTGGCGGTTTGTCGAAAGCGAGCGCGAAGGAGCTGATCGCAAAGCCAGAGGGTCATGAGGCGCTGCGCTTGACCCGCACCTTGGCCGCGGACGAGGTACTGACGATTGAGCCGGGCTGCTACTTCATACCGCTGCTGCTCGAGCCACTGCGCGCCGACAGCGAGACGGCGGCGCTGCTCAATTGGCCGCTGATCGACAAACTCACGCCCTTTGGCGGCATCCGAATCGAGGACGATGTGCGCGTTCTCGACGGTGGGCGCGAGAATCTGACGCGCAATGCGTTTAACGGACTAGGGTGTTAAACAATACGCCGGTTTGCCGTCGGGGGCTTTTCGCTCGTCGGCATTTGCCCTATTACCGACCGCCATTGCGTGCGGTTTGCGCATCGATCAATTAAGAAACTGGACGGTCGCGCGATCGATGTCGGCCAACGAATAGTCGGTGTCGACTGGCGCAGAGCACACGGCCTTGAAACTGACTTCTGCGGCCGGTTCGAGATCGAAAATTCGGTCGGTATCGCACGTATCCAAGAGCCGACCGTCGTCGCCATACAGCACGCCCTGCGCATCGAAACTGATGTCCTCTTGGCCGCTGTTGGCCACGGTCGCAAGGACGACGATGAAGCCGTCGCGGACGGCTGCGTCGCTGCTAACAACGTCCGGCTTGCCGTACTCGGTTTCCGGATACAACTGTTCGATGGCCGAGAACACAACGTATTCCAGGACGAAAATCGTTATTGAAACGGTGATCGCAAAGCCGATCCCAAAAAGAGCGCCAATCCGAATCGGCCGCTCCATCCGATCAGCGCCTCGCGAGGAGCGCAGCGAGGCTTTGGGACGTCTGGTGGCTAACGATCGAAGCACGCCGGAGAAACGCAAACCGCATTAGTCCGCCTCGGCGTCGCGGGCCCGCTGGCGATAGTATGCCTTGGCCTTTCGACCACGCGCATCGAGCAGCGGCTTGAGTGCGCGACGGAGTGCCGGGAACAGGTAGCTCATCGTCGTCAGCGGACCGCTGACCGCCGGCATCTTGATCTCAAACGCCCGACCGCTAGCCACTTTGACTATCGCCTCGGCAACATCCTCGGAGGTGCTCATGGGCTGTGAAAAGGTGATGTCCGTGACCTCGTCGATCTGATCCATGATGAAGCCGGTGTCGATCGGACCGGGCGATACCAAGCCGATATTAATGGCCGTGTCGCGAATCTCGTCCGCCAGCGCCATCGAAAACGCGCGCAGACCGAATTTGCTGGCTGAATACGCTGCGGCGCCTTCTACCGGCGTGCACCCGGCCAGCGACGCCACATTGACAATCGCACCCTCACCGGTTTTCCGAAGGTACGGCAGTGCCAGCCGTGACAGCACGATTGGCGCACGCAAATTGACGTCGATCATCTGGCCTAGATCAGCCGCATCGATGGTCTCAACCGGGCCGCGCTGGTGAAAACCGGCGTTATTGATCAGCGCGTGAACGTGACCGAATTCGAATTCAGTCTTACGCAAAAGGTTGGTGCACTCGGACGCGTCGGCGACATCCATAGCAACCGTCTCAACGCGCGTGAGTGACTCGAGTCGCTCTGCGGCGGCTTTTAGCGCCTTAGGTCCGCGGGCAACCAGCACGAGGTTGGCGCCAAGCCGTGCAAAGGCTTGCGCGCAGGCCAAACCGACACCGGCCGACGCACCCGTAACGATGACGGCCTTATCGCGCCATTGATCGATGCGCTTAGGCATGGCCTCGGGCCGCGCGCAAAATTATTCGGCGGCCGCGTCGCTTGTTTCGGGCTGATCGAGCAGCTGCACAATCGCCATTGGCGCTGCATCACCGGCACGAAAACCCATTTTCAGGATGCGCAGATAGCCGCCCGGGCGCTCTTTGAAACGCGGGCCAAGCTCGTTGAAGAGCTTGCCGACGGCTTCCTTATCGCGCAGGCGATCAAAGGCGAGACGGCGCTTCGCAACGCCATCTTCCTTTGCAAGCGTGATCAGCGGCTCGACCACACGCCGTAGCTCTTTGGCTTTCGGCAGCGTTGTACGAATCGTCTCATGGCGCACGAGCGACGCAGCCATGTTGCGAAACATGGCTTTGCGATGCGTCGAGTTGCGATTGAGCTTACGGCCCGATTTTTGGTGGCGCATGGTCGTTGTCCGTCAAGTCAGTCGGTCAGGAAGCCAGAGCCGTACCGCGATCCGGCCGCAGACTGGCCGGCGGCCAGTTGTCAATCTGCATGCCGAGCGTGAGGTTGTGGCTCTCGAGCACTTCCTTGATTTCAGTCAGCGATTTCTTCCCGAGGTTCGGTGTGCGCAGCAACTCCACTTCGGTGCGCTGCACGAGATCGCCAATGTAGTTGATGCTTTCGGCTTTCAAGCAGTTGGCCGAACGTACCGTCAGCTCCAGTTCGTCGACCGGGCGCAGCAGGATCGGATCGACCTGTGCTTCGGCGACACCGGCGGTCGACTCGTCCTTACCCTGCAGGTCGACAAAGACGCTGAGTTGGTCCTTGAGGATACTGCCGGCACGGCGAATCGCTTCTTCCGGATCGATGGTGCCGTTGGTCTCAATGTCGATGAGCAGCTTGTCGAGGTCGGTGCGCTGCTCGACCCGAGCCGCTTCGACCGTATACGTGACACGGCTAATCGGGCTGAAAGTCGCATCGAGCTGCAGGCGGCCGATCGGACCGGCATGCTCCTCGAAATTCAGACGCTGCAGCGCCGGACGGTAGCCGCGGCCACGCACGGCTTTCAGAATCATTTTCAGCTCGCCCGCCTGAGTGAGGTTGGCAATGACCAAGTTCGGGTTGAGGATCTCAACGTCGTGGTCAAGCTGAATGTCACCGGCAGTCACGGCACCCGGGCCTTTCTTGGCCAGCACCAGCTCGGCGCTGTCGCGGGTGCCCATGCGAACCGCAACTTGCTTAAGATTCAAGAGGATATCGACGACGTCTTCTTGGACGCCTTCGATGCTCGTGTACTCGTGCAGAACGCCATCGATCTCAGCTTCGACAATGGCCGCACCCGGCATTGACGACAACAGAATACGGCGCAGTGCATTGCCGAGCGTATGGCCAAAGCCGCGCTCGAACGGTTCGATGGTTACCCGGGCGCGCTGGTCGTCGATCGGATTGACCTTGACGACTCGGGGTTTCAGAAATTCGCTGACAGAATCCATCATCGGGTAAGTGCTCCTGGAATACGTAAGGAGAAGGCAGTCGGTAGACGTTGGGCCGGATTACTTCGAATACAACTCGACAACGAGGTTTTCGTTGATATCCGGCAGGATGTCTTCGCGCTCTGGCAGCGCTTTCAAAAGACCGCCCATTTTCTTTGGATCGACATCGACCCAGTCAGGGAATCCCACCTGGCCGGCGATTTCGAGCGCGTTCTGAATGCGAACCTGTTTCTTCGCTTTCTCACGAATCTCGATCGCATCGCCTGCCTTCACCTGGTACGAAGGAATGTTAACGACCGTGCCGTTAACGTTGACACCTTTGTGGCTCACCAGTTGGCGCGCTTCGGCACGAGTCGCCGCAAAGCCCATCCGGTAAACCGTGTTGTCTAGGCGGCCCTCCAACAGGCGCAACAGGTTTTCACCCGTCGAGCCTTTCAAGCGTGCCGCCTTCTTGTAGTAGTTGCGGAACTGCCGCTCAAGCACGCCGTACATACGGCGCAGCTTCTGCTTCTCGCGCAGCTGCAAACCATAGTCGGACAGACGCGGCCGACGCTGCGGTGCGCCACCGGGTGGTATATCCAACTTGCATTTGGACTCGAGCGGTTTAACGCCGCTCTTCAGGAACAGATCCGTTCCTTCGCGACGTGACAGCTTGCACTTCGGTCCTAGATATCTCGCCATCTCGTTAACCTACACTCGGCGTTTCTTTGGGGGACGGCAGCCGTTGTGGGGAATCGGCGTTACGTCCTCGATGTTTTGAACTTTGAAGCCAACGGCATTCAATGCGCGTACGGCTGACTCTCGACCCGGGCCTGGACCGCGGACTTTGACGTCGACATTCTTGACGCCGTAGTCAGCGGCTGCACGAGCGGCCTTCTCCGATGCAACCTGAGCAGCAAACGGAGTCGATTTTCGCGAACCCTTGAAGCCACAGCCGCCAGCCGTAGCCCACGACAGCGTGTTGCCCTGCCGGTCGGTGATCGTAATGATCGTGTTGTTGAAGCTCGCGTGAATATGCGCGACCGCGTCCTGCACGACCTTTTTCACTCGCTTACGCGGTTTGGAAGCTGTTGCCATTATTGGTACCTGTTCCTAAATCTATGCCGTGTCGACGTTTACTTGCGGACCGGACGGCGCGGGCCCTTACGGGTGCGCGCGTTGGTTCGCGTACGCTGACCACGCAGCGGCAGGCCACGGCGATGACGAATACCGCGGTAGCAGCCGAGATCCATCAGTCGCTTAATGTTCATTGATACTTCACGGCGTAGATCACCCTCTACCGTGAAACGGGCTACTTCAGTACGCAGCCGAGCGACTTCCGGTTCGGCCAGATTCTTGACGATGGATTCGGGCGCGACATTCGCCGCGTCACAGATCTTGTGCGCGCGCGTGCGACCGATGCCGTAAATCGACGTCAGTGCGATGACGACGTGTTTACCGGCCGGGATGTTTATGCCTGCTATACGAGCCACGAGTCTTTTCCCTTAAGTGTCCTAACCCTGACGCTGCTTGTGGCGCGGGTCAGTGCAAATCACGCGAATCACGCGATTGCGACGAATAATCTTGCAGTTGCGGCAAATCTTCTTCACCGATGCACGTACTTTCATAGTCCTGCTCCTTGCCCGCCTGCCTAGCGAACGACGCCCGAGCGTCCGTAGTTACGCAGGTTGGCCTTTTTCATCATGCCCTCGTACTGCTGCGACATCATGTGAGCCTGCAGCTGTGACATGAAGTCCATCGTGACGACGACGAGAATCAGAATCGACGTACCGCCAAAGTTGAACGGAATCGACGAGTAAAACAGCCGCACGAACTCCGGCACGAGGCACACGGCCGTAATGTAAATCGCGCCCCAGAACGTTAGCCGAGTGAGTACTTTGTCGATGTACTCGGCGGTCTGCGCACCAGGTCGGATTCCAGGAATGAATGCACCGGACCGTTTCAACTGATCTGCCGTGTCGCGCGACTTGTACATCATCGCGGTGTAGAAGAAGCAGAAGAAAATGATCAGTGCGCCGTACAGCACGATATACACCGGCTGTCCGGGACCGATACTGGCACCGACGTTTTGCAGGGTCCGCTGCCACCAATTCGGGTCCGGACTCGTACCGGCGAACTGCGCGAGCGTCGCCGGGAACAGCAATATGCTGGATGCGAAGATCGGCGGAATCACACCCGACATGTTGATCTTGAACGGCAGGTGCATGCTCTGGGCAGCGAACTGCTTGCGCCCTTGCTGTCGCCGCGCGTAGTTCACCGTTATTCGCCGTTGCGCGCGTTCCATATAGACCACGCCCACCGTCATTGCGAGTACTGCCAACACGATCAGAATTGCGATCGCCGGCGACATCGAGCCGTTGCTCACCAACTCGGCGATGGCCGCGATCGCACCTGGCATGCTGGAAATGATGCTCGCGAGAATAATCATCGAGATACCGTTACCGATACCGCGCTCAGTGATCTGCTCGCCGAGCCACATCAGGAACATAGTGCCCGTTACCAGCGACACGACCGCCACGAACACAAAGCCAGGTCCCGGATTGATCACCAGGTTTGGCTGCTGTTGCAACGCGTAGGCCGCGCCGATGGACTGGAACAGCGCGAGAATCACCGTACCGTAACGCGTGTACTGCGTGATCTTGCGTCGACCGGCCTCGCCTTCCTTCTTGATTTTCTCGAGTTCCGGAATCACGGCAGCCGCAAGCTGCATGATGATCGATGCCGAGATATACGGCATGATCCCGAGCGCAAAAACACCGAATCGCTCGAGCGCGCCGCCCGAGAAAATACTCAGGACAGCAAGGATGTTGTCGCCCTGTGACTCGAAGAATTCCGCGAGCGCAAGCGGATCGACGCCGGGCACCGGAATAAAGGTTCCGACCCGATAGACGATGAGCGCGCCAACCAAGAACAACAGACGCGCGCGCAGCTCCGAGAGCTTGCTCGTGTCCGGGGCGCCGCCGCGCGGGTTGTTCGGTTTGGTTTTGGCCATCTCGGTTCTCAGGACTCGATGCTGCCGCCTGCCGCCTCAATAGCGGCACGTGCACCCGGCGTCACTGCGATGCCGGAGAGTTTGACCGCCGTGTCGATCTTGCCCGATGCGATCACTTTGGCCTTTTTGATGTTGGCGCCTACGACGCCGGCGTCTTTCAGCTCGGCCAGCGTGATGACGTCCGCATCGACTTTGGTCAATTCGTGCAGTCGTACTTCGGCCGACAGCGGCGCAAGCCGCGACGTGAAGCCTACTTTCGGCAGCCGACGCTGCAGCGGCATCTGACCGCCCTCGAAACCGACCTTGTGGTAGCCGCCCGAGCGCGCGTGCTGGCCTTTTTGGCCGCGGCCGCTGGTCTTGCCCTGACCCGCGGCGTGGCCGCGACCGAGGCGTTTGCCGGCTGGCTTGGAGCCCTTGCCCGGTTTGATGTCGTTCAGGCGCACGTCAGGCCTCCTCGACCTTCAGCAGGTACGAAATCGTGTTGATCATGCCGCGGTTCTCAGGCGTATCGTCAACGACAACCGACTGGTGCATGCGGCGCAGTCCCAGGCCCGATACACAGGCTTGGTGGTTTTTCAGCCGTCCGTGTTTGCTCTTGATGAGCGTGACCCGGACTTTTGCGTTATCAGCCATATCCCTAACCCAGGATGTCTTCGATACGCTTGCCGCGTTTCGCGGCAATCGCCTGCGGCGAATGGATCGACGTCAATGCGTTGATCGTTGCCCGTACGACGTTGATCGGATTACGCGAGCCATACGACTTGGCCAAAACGTTGCGAACGCCCGCGCACTCCAGCACAGCACGCATTGCACCACCGGCAATGACGCCAGTACCGTCGGAAGCCGGCTGCACGTACACCTTGGTCGCACCGTGACGGCCTTTCATTTCGTACTGCAACGTTTCGTCCCGCAGATGCACGTCTTGCAGGTTCTTGCGTGCAGACTGCATCGCTTTCTGGATGGCAACCGGTACCTCGCGTGCCTTGCCATAGCCGAAACCGACTCGACCGGCGCCGTCACCGACCACCGTCAACGCGGTGAAGCCGAACTGACGGCCACCTTTGATGACCTTGGCGACGCGATTGACGGCGACCAACTTCTCGAGGAGGTCGTCGTTCGCAGAGTTGCCTTGCTCGTTTCTTGCCATATCGAATGCTCGTCTAGAACTTGAGGCCAGCTTCGCGGGCCGCATCGGCCAGCGCCTTGACGCGGCCGTGGTAACGGAAACCGGAACGGTCAAACGCGACCGTTTCGACGCCGGCTTCTTTGGCGCGTTCGGCGATTAATTTGCCGACGGCCGTAGCGGCCTCGCAGTTGCCGGTATTTTTGACGGCGTCGCGAACCTGCTTTTGCACGGTTGATGCGCTGGCGATCACCCGGGCACCATCGGGCGCGATGATCTGCGCGTAGATGTGCCGCGGCGTGCGATGCACGGTCAACCGCGTCGCCTCTAATTCGCGAATTTTTGCGCGCGTGCGACGCGAACGACGCAGGCGGCTTTGTTTGGGATCCAGTTTCATCGGTGATTACTTCTTCTTGGCTTCTTTCAGCGCAACCCGTTCGCCGGCGTAACGCACACCCTTGCCTTTGTAAGGCTCGGGCGGCCGGTAGCGCCGAATCTCCGCGGCAACTTGGCCGACGCGCTGTTTGTCGATGCCCTTGACGACAACTTCCGTCTGGCTGGGCGTCTCGATCTGAATGCCTTCCGGCACCGGATACTCGACCGGGTGCGAAAACCCGAGCGAGAGATTCAATTTGTTGCCCTGCGCCTGCGCGCGATACCCAACACCGACGAGCTCCAACTTGCGTTCGAAACCGTCGGAGACACCGGTCACCATGTTCTGCAGCAAGGCGCGCGTCGTACCGGCAATTGCCGTAGCGAACCGCGAATGACTGCGTGGCGCGATGTTCAGTGCCGCGTCGTTCTCCTCGAGCATCACTTCAGTGTTCAGCTCCAACGACAAAGCACCTTTCGGGCCCTTGATGTTGACGGTGCGGCCGGCCTGCGAAAATTCAACGCCCTTCGGCAGCGCTACCGGTTGTTTAGCAACTCTGGACATGGGTCGGTCCTGGTTAATTCCTCAAATGGCGGCCGGCATCACGAAACGATGCACAGCACCTCACCACCAATTCCATGCTTACGCGCTTCGCGATCGCTCATCACGCCGTTCGACGTCGAGACGACGGCTATGCCGAGACCACCAATGACACGCGGCAGATCGCCGTTCGGCCGATAAACGCGGCGCCCCGGCTTGGAAATACGCTCGATCTTCTCGATGACCGGCTGGCCTTCGAAGTACTTCAAGTCGATCGTCAGTGAGCTCAGGGCTCCGGCGGCATCACTTTCAAAGCCAGCGATGTAGCCTTCGCTTTCCAACACACGGGCAATCGCTTCTTTTTGCTTCGAGGCCGGCATCGTGACGGTCGCTTTGTTGGCACGCTGGGCGTTGCGGATACGCGTCAGCATATCGGCGATCGGGTCGGTCATACTCATCGTTACTTCTCCGTCACCAGCTGGCTTTCGTTAAGCCCGGAATCTCGCCGCGCATCGTGGCTTCGCGCAGCTTGTTACGACCAAGACCGAACTTGCGGTAGTAGCCGTGCGGACGACCCGAGATTGCGCAACGGTTGTGCATGCGAACCCGTGACGAATTGCGCGGCAGCGACTGCAGCTTGACCTGCGCGTCGTCACGCTCCTGGTCACTCGAGTTCGGGTTACGAATGATCTCTTTTAGCTTCGCGCGCTTGGCGGCGTAGCGTTTGACCAGCTTTTCGCGTTTGCGCTCACGCTGGAGCATCGATTTCTTAGCCATGTACGTTGCTCTTATGTTCCGTTACTTCCGGAACGGGAAGTTAAATGCGTTCAACAGCGCCCGACCTTCTTCTGGAGTCCGAGCCGTCGTAGTAATTGTGATGTCCATGCCGCGAATCGTGTCGATCTGGTCGTAGTCGATCTCGGGAAAGATGATCTGCTCGCTGACACCCATGCTGTAGTTGCCCTGGCGGTCGAACGATCGTGCGTTTAAGCCTCGAAAGTCACGGACACGCGGTATCGCAATGTTCACGAGCCGGTCCAAAAACTCGTACATACGCTCACGACGCAGCGTTACCTTGCAGCCGATCGGAAAACCCTCGCGGATCTTGAAGCCGGCCACCGACTTGCGTGCGTTACGAATCACCGGCTTCTGACCGGCAATCTTGGTCATGTCCGACACGGCGTGCTCCATCACCTTACGGTCACCAAGCGCTTCGCCGACGCCCATGTTGAGCGTGATCTTTTCGATCCGCGGCACCTGCATGATGTTTGCCAGCCCGAGCTCTTCTTTGAGTTTCGGACGAATGGTGTCGCGATAAAGGTCAAATAATCTGGCCATCTCTATGAACTCCGGTCGCGCTCAGCGTCAGACCGTTTCGTTGTTCGATTTGAAAAAGCGCACCTTGGTGCCGTCTTCAGTGCGGACACCAACGCGATCGCCCTTCTGGGTTTTCGGGTTGTAAAGCATGACGTTCGAAATGTGGATCGGCATCGCTTTGTCGATGATCCCGCCGGGCTCGCCCACCTGCGGGTTGCCCTTCTGGTGCTTCTTCGCGATGTTGATGCCCTCGACAATCAGTCGGTCTTGGTCAATCACCTGCAGAACGATGCCCTGACGGCCCTTGTCCTTGCCGGTGATGACGACGACTTCGTCGCCTTTGCGAATTTTCATCATGCTCGTAACCTGCCTTGCGCCTAGAGCACTTCCGGCGCGAGGGAAATAATCTTCATGAACTTGCTCGTGCGAAGTTCACGTGTAACCGGACCAAAAATACGCGTACCGATCGGTTCGTGGCGGGCGTTCAGCAGCACCGCTGCATTGCCGTCGAAGCGGATGAGCGAGCCGTCGGGTCGACGCACACCTTTGCGTGTGCGAACGACGACGGCGTTATACACCTCGCCTTTTTTTACTTTGCCGCGCGGAATCGCGTCTTTGACGCTCACCTTGATGATGTCTCCGACACCGGCATACCGACGCTTCGACCCACCGAGCACCTTGATACACATCAGGCGGCGGGCTCCACTGTTATCCGCAGCGCTGAGGATGGACTGCATCTGAATCATGGTATTGCTCTCTAAGCTTCCGGCTCGCGGGTCGTCAGACTTCGGTCGTGCGCTCGTTTACACGAACGACCGCCCACGACTTACGTTTTGACGTCGGACGAGTTTCGCGAATCGACACGGTATCGCCGATCTGACATTCGTTGTTCTCATCGTGCGCGAGAACTTTGGTCGTACGCCGAATGTACTTGCCGTACATCGGGTGTTTGACCAAGCGCTCGATTGCCACCGAGACGGTCTTATCCATCTTGTTCGACACGACTCGACCGACGACGGTGCGCTCGATCTTCTGGTCTTGTGCTGCTGCTTCGCTCATGCGTCTTTTCCGGCCGCGGCTTGTTCGTTGAGAATCGTGCTCACGCGCGCAATGTTGCGGCGCACTTCACGAAACTGGTGGTTCTGCGCGAGCTGACCCGTGGCCCGCTGCAAGCGCAGGTTGAATTGCTCGCGCCGCAAGTTGACGAGCTCTTCGAGTAATTCGTCGCGCGACTTACCGCGCAGGTCTTCCGTTTTCATCACATCACCTGCCTTGCGACGAACGCAGTCGCCATCGGCAGCTTGGCCGCCGCCAGTCGAAACGCCTCGCGCGCAATCTCTTCGCTTACGCCTTCCATTTCGTACAGGACGCGGCCCGGCTGAATCTGAGCAACCCAGTACTCGACGTTGCCTTTACCTTTACCTTGACGAACTTCCAGCGGCTTCTTCGAAATCGGCTTGTCGGGGAACACCCGGATCCAGATCTTGCCGCCACGTTTGATGTGACGGGTCATGGCACGCCGCGCCGCCTCGATCTGTCGAGCCGTGAGCCGGCCGCGACCTATGGCTTTCAGACCGAACTCGCCGAACGATACGGAGCCACCACGAATGGCGAGCCCGCGGTTGCGGCCTTTCATCTGTTTGCGAAATTTTGTGCGTTTCGGTTGCAGCATGACTGATCTTGCCTTCCGTTAGGCGCGCGTAGCTTCAGCCGCCGGCGCCTCTGCCGGTGCAGCCTCTTTACGCTCGAATACTTCGCCTTTGAATACCCAGACTTTGACGCCGATGATCCCGTACGTCGTCGCGGCTTCCGCAAAGCCATAATCGATTTCGGCACGCAGCGTGTGCAGTGGCACACGGCCTTCGCGGTACCACTCCGAGCGTGCGATTTCCGCGCCGTTCAGGCGACCGCTGACTTTGACCTTGATGCCGCCGGCACCGAGACGCATCGTGTTCGTAACCGCGCGCTTCATGGCACGGCGGAACATCACGCGGCGCTCGAGCTGCTGAGCGATGCCCTCGGCGACGAGCTGCGCATCGAGCTCGGGCTTGCGGATTTCGGAGATGTTCAAACGAACGTCCTGAATCGGCATATTCAGCATGCGCGCAACCTGGATCCGCAGACGCTCGATGTCTTCGCCCTTCTTGCCGATGACGATACCCGGCCGCGCCGTATGAATCGTGATGTTGGCTTTCTTGGCCGGGCGTTCGATCTGGATGCGACTGACCGACGCGTCCTTGAGCTTTTTCTTGATAAAGCCGCGAACTTGATGGTCGGCGTAGACGAAATCCGGATACGTTTGCGAATCGGCGTACCACTTCGACGTCCAGTCGGTGGTGATACCCAGGCGAATACCGGTTGGATGTACTTTCTGTCCCATACTGATTACTCGTCGGCGACCTGGATCGTTATGTGGCTGTTGCGCTTGATGATGCGCGTGCCGCGACCCTTTGCGCGTGCCCGATAACGGCGAAAAGTAGGCGCTTCATTGACTTCGACGGCGGCAACGCGCAGCTCGTCGATATCAGCACCGTGGTTGTGTTCGGCATTGGCAATCGCCGACTCGAGTACCTTCTTGACGATGCGCGCGCCTTTCTTCGGCATGAAGGCCAACGTGTTCAGCGCCTGGTCAACGCGCTTGCCGCGAATGACGTCGGCAACCAGCCGGCATTTCTGCGGTGAGATGCGCGCGTAGCGAAGTTTGGCAGCAACCTGCATCGTCTTCCGTCCTTAACTATCGTTTGGTCTTGCGATCGCCCGAGTGACCCTTAAACGTGCGGGTCACGGCGAACTCGCCCAGCTTGTGGCCGACCATGTTTTCGGAAATCAGCACGGGTACGTGCTGGCGTCCGTTGTGAATGGCAATCGTCAGCCCGACCATGTCGGGAAGAATCATTGAACGACGCGACCAGGTCTTGATCGGGCGTCGATCGTTTTTTTCCTGGGCCACGGCCACCTTCTTCGCGAGGTGCGTGTCGATGAACGGGCCTTTCTTAACCGAACGCGGCATAGCAATTCGTCCTTACTACTTACGAGCGCGGCGACGGCGAACGATCATCGAATCGGTCCGCTTGTTGCTGCGCGTTTTGTGACCTTTGGTCGGCGTGCCCCACGGCGACACCGGATGGCGACCGCCCGAGGTACGACCTTCACCGCCGCCATGCGGGTGATCGACCGGGTTCATGGCAACACCGCGGACCGTTGGTCGCACGCCGCGCCAGCGTTTGGCGCCCGCTTTACCGAGCTTGCGAAGGTTGTGATCGCCGTGGCCGACCTCACCGACGGTGGCGCGGCACTCGACGTGCACCTTGCGCATTTCGCCGCTGCGCAGTCGCAGTGTGACGTAAGCGCCTTCGCGTGCGGCAAGCTGCGCCGTGCCACCGGCCGAGCGAATCAGCTGGGCGCCTTTGCCCGGCTTGAGCTCAATGCAGTGCACGAGCGTACCGACCGGAATGTTGCGCAGCGGCAGGCTGTTGCCGGGCTTAATCGGCGCGTCATCGCCACTGACGATCGGCGCGCCGGCCTCGACACCTTTCGGCGCCAGGATGTAGCGACGTTCGCCGTCGACGTACTTGATCAGCGCCAGGTGTGCCGAGCGGTTCGGGTCATACTCGAGACGCTCGACCGAGCCCGGAACACCGATCTTGTCGCGCTTGAAGTCGACGACACGGTACTGCTGCTTGTGACCGCCACCGCGATGCCGCGTGGTAATCCGGCCTTTGTTGTTGCGACCGCCCGTCTTGGATTTCTTCTCAAGAAGCGCAGCGACTGGCTTGCCTTTGTGCAGACCGGGCGTGCGGACCGCAACGACGAATCGGCGCCCGGCAGAAGTCGGTTTGGATTTTTGAATCGCCATTACTTACTCCACACCGAGGAAGTCGATGTCATGGCCCTCGGCGAGGCGCACGTACGCTTTTTTCCAGTCGGCACGGCGGCCGGCCGTCTGACCGTAGCGCTTGTTCTTACCGTTGTGATTGACGGTGCGAACGCTTTCGACCGAGACGTCGAACAGTTTTTCGACCGCTTGCTTGATTTCAGGCTTGGTCGCGTCACCGCGGACTTTGAAAACGACCTGATTGCTCTTTTCGGCGAGCAGCGTTGCCTTCTCGGAAACGTGCGGGCTCACCAACACGTCGTAGAGCCGCGCTTCGTGTTGCTTGGAACTCATCGCAGCCGCTCCTCCAGTGTCTTCAGCGCGCCGATCGTCATAAGCACCTTCTCGAAGCGGATCAGCGTGACCGGATCGACGTCGACAACGGTGATGATCCCGACGTCCGCAAGGTTGCGCGCCGCGAGGAACAGATTCTCGTCGAACGCATCGTTGACGATGAGCACGCTGCCAAGTTCGAGTTCACGCAAGCGGTCGGCCAACTGGCGGGTCTTCGGTGCGTCGAGTTTGAGCTCGTCAACGATGACCAAACGATCCTGGCGGACCAATTCCGACAGCACCGAGCGCAGCGCGCCACGGTACATTTTCTTGTTGACCTTCTGCGTGTAGTCACGCGGTCGTGCTGCGAACGCGCGACCACCACCAACCCAAATCGGGCTGCGGATGGTTCCCGCACGAGCGCGACCTGTGCCTTTCTGGCGCCACGGCTTGGCGCCGCCGCCGCGCACTTGAGAGCGGTTTTTCTGTGCCTTGGTGCCCTGCCGCGAACCGGCGAGATAGGCGGTTACTACCTGGTGAACGAGCGCTTCGTTGAATTCGACGCCGAAGGCCTCGGGCGCGAGATCAACGCTGTCTTTGCCACCGGCCAGTTTGATGCTGACACTCATCGACGCTTACCCCTTATTCCGGCTTTTGACGGACGGCCGCACGATGACGTTGCCGCCGTCATGGCCCGGCACTGCGCCTTTGATCAGGAGCAGGTTGCGCTCTTCGTCGACGCGAACGACTTCGAGGTTTTGCACCGTCGTACGCACATTGCCCATCTGACCGGCCATCTTCTTGCCTTTGAAGACGCGGCCTGGCGTCTGGTTCTGGCCGATGGAACCCGGTGCACGGTGCGCCAGCGAGTTACCGTGCGTGGCGTCCTGAGTTCGGAAGTTGTGCCGTTTGACCGTACCGGCGAAGCCCTTACCGATCGACGTGCCGACCACATCGACTTTCTGACCCGCTTCGAAACGACCGACCTTCAGTTCGGCGCCGGCCTCGAAATCGACCTCGGCGCCGTCGGCGACGCGGAACTCACGGACGATATCGCCCGCTTCAACCGACGATGCTGCGAACTGTCCCGCTTCGGGTTTCGACACCCGCGACGGTTTAACGGTGCCGGTCGTGACCTGCACCGCCCGGTAGCCGTCAGACTCGACGTCTTTGATCCGCGTTACGCGATTCGGCAGGGCCTCGATCACCGTGACCGGGACCGATGCTCCGGCGTCGGTGAAGACACGCGTCATACCGCGTTTGCGACCCACGATTCCAATCGTCATGGCACTTTCCTAAAACCAGCGCCAACCCGCTCCGCGGGTCGGCAGATACTCATTCGTCTGTGTTGACCGGCACCACCTTCAGGGGCGCCGGACGTTGTTTTCGCGACCCTCAGGCACGCGAAAGGGGCTCAGCTAACGCGGCCAGCAAAGCTGGCGGGATTGCGGTGCTGAACCCCACGCCGGCACGGTGGCCGGATTCCCAAGGTTTGCCGAGGCCGCCGTTCTCTGCGGCCGCGTGCCGGAAGCTGTGCAGTTGACAGTTTGCGGGCGATTTAGCCGATGAGCCGAGCCCTGGAACGGCCTCATCGACGGAGCCGCGTATTATGCGGCTTGGTTCACACTACTGCAACACCCGGGAAGCCCGGAATTGCTGAATTTTTTGCCGGGCGGCGGATTGGGCCCGTCCGACCGGCCATCGCGGCCTTAAAACCGCTCCCACATCAAGTTCAACGCCGCAATAAACGGAGATGTAGGAGCGCCCTTCCGGGCGCGATTGCGGCGTTTCGCCGCACCGAACCATCCCTTCGATCAGCCTCGCCGTGTCGGCCATCGCGGGCGGAAGCCCGCTCCCGCATCAAGTTCAACGCCGCAATAAACGGAGATGTAGGAGCGCCCTTCCGGGCGCGATTGCGGCGTTTCGCCGCACCGAA